>NZ_CM174501.1:0-2657500 GCF_057839885.1 Brevundimonas sp. KH_025
ATGATCGGGGGCGCACTAATGACGGGCATGACGGATCCTGACCGTATCTGGACCGAGGCGGCTGGCCGCCTGAAGACCGAGATCGGCGACGGGCCCTTCAGCAGCTATATCGCGCCCTCGGCCGTGCGTCTGGATGCGAACGGCAACCTGATCCTGGTGACGCCGACCGCCTATGCCCGCGACTGGGTGCGCAAGAACGCCCTGCGTCGCATGAACGAGCTGTGGCTGGGCCTGGACGGCCTGTCGCGCCGCCTGGACGTGCGTTGCCGCGCCGAGGTGGGCTCGCCCGCCCCGGCCACCGCCTTCCCCGCCGGCGAGGCCCCGCGCCTGGCCTCGGTGGGCGGCGTGGTCGCCCCCTCTTCGGCTATGGCTCCGGCCTCGGCCATGGCCGCCTCGACCTTCGCCCCCTCGACCGACGGCGCCCGCGCCGTCCGCGCCGCCGGCCTGCAGGAACGCCTGACCTTCGACAGCTTCGTCGAAGGCCAGGGCAACGCCTTCGCCCTCGCCATCGCCAAGCAGGTGGCCAGCTGGGCCGACGGCCATTTCAACCCGGTCTTCTTCTGCGGCCCCTACGGCTACGGCAAGACCCACCTGCTGAACGCCATCGCCTGGGAGGCGCAGCGCCTGCGCCCCGACGCCAAGGTGGTCTATCTGACCGCCGAGCGCTTCCTCTCGACCTTCGTGCGCGCCATGCAGGACCGCTCGACCGCGGCCTTCAAGGAAAGCCTGCGCTCGGCCGATATGCTGCTGCTGGACGACGTCCAGTTCGTCGGCGGCAAGACCTCGACCCAGGAAGAGCTGCTCAACACCCTGACCTCGCTGATCGAGGACGGCAAACGCATCGTTCTGTCGGCCGACCGCGCCCCGACCGCCTTGACCGACGTGGAGCCGCGTCTGCGCAGCCACCTGGCCGCCGGCCTGACCTGCCCGGTCGAAGCCGCCGACCGCACGCTGAAGATCGCCGTGGCCCAGTCGCGTCTGAACGCCCTGGCCAAGCTGGGCGTCGTCTCGGGCGAGGCCCGTGCGGACGTGCTGGAGCATCTGGTCGACCGCACTCCCGGCTCGATGCGGGAGCTGGAAGGCGCCGTGAACACCCTGGCCGCCGTCGCCGGCGCCCGCCTGTCGGCCCTGAGCGTGGACGAGGCCCAGAGCCTGCTAGGCGTCGCCCTGCGCGGCGGGCCCGAGCGCCGCATCACGGTGGACGAGATCCAGAAGACGGTCGCCGACCACTTCAGCCTGAAGCAGGCTGATCTGCTGAGCGAGCGTCGCACCCGCGCCATCGCCCGCCCGCGCCAGATCGCCATGTACCTGTGCAAGCAGCACACGACCCGCTCCTATCCCGACATCGGCCGTCGCTTCGGCGGACGCGATCACACGACCGTCCTGCACGGCGTGCGCAAGATCGAGGAGCTGATGCCGAAGGAAGAGCAGATCGCGCGCGACGTCGAGGCCCTGACGCGCAAGCTGCGCGGCTAAGGTTCATCCACGGAGCGCCTGTGGATAGCGGGGGCAGACGTCGCAGGATGTCGGCCCCCCGTTGCCCCCGCCGCTCAATGCGCTAGTGTTCCAGCCCATCCTTACGGCGACGCTGATAAAGGCGTCGCGGCCCGGGCGAGACCACATGCAGCTGACCATCGAACGTTCCGCGCTCCTGAAGGCCCTCGGGCACGTTCAGAGCGTGGTCGAGCGCCGCAACACCATTCCGATCCTGTCGAACGTGCTGCTGAGCGCCGGGCGCGACCGCCTGTCCTTCGCCGCCACCGATCTCGACATGGAGATGGTGGACGAAGCCGAGGCCCAGGTGAATGTCGAGGGCCAGATCACGGCCCCGGCCCACACCCTGTATGAAATCGTCAAGAAGCTGCCGGACGGCGCCGAGGTCTCGCTGACCTATTCGGGCGACGATCCGCGCCTGGTGGTCTCGGCGGGGCGGTCCAAGTTCAACCTGCCGGTCCTGCCGGCCGGCGACTTCCCGGTCATGTCGA
This sequence comes from Brevundimonas sp. KH_025, assembly GCF_057839885.1. Classification (NCBI taxonomy): domain Bacteria; kingdom Pseudomonadati; phylum Pseudomonadota; class Alphaproteobacteria; order Caulobacterales; family Caulobacteraceae; genus Brevundimonas; species Brevundimonas sp. KH_025. The sequence continues at coordinate 1,986 of NZ_CM174501.1, forward strand.
CGGAATCCACGGGCGCGCGCTACAGCCTGCCCAAGGAAGATCTGGCCCGGCTGATCGACAAGACCCGCTTCGCCGTCTCGACCGAAGAGACGCGCTATTATCTGAACGGCCTCTATCTGCACACCGTGGCCGACGGTGGGATTCCGCTGCTGCGCGCCGTGGCCACCGACGGCCACCGTCTGGCCCTGGCCGAGACCCCGGCGCCGGAAGGCGCGGCCGGCGGTCCCGGCGTCATCGTGCCGCGCAAGACGGTGGATCAGGTCCGCCGCCTGCTGGACGACGGCAATGGTCCGGTCGAGGTCCAGGTCTCGGCCCAGAAGATCCGCTTCGAGTTCGGCCAGGCCAGCCTGACCTCCAAGGTCATCGACGGCGCCTTCCCCGACTATCTTCGCGTCATACCCAAGGGCAACGACAAGCAGGCCGACATCGACAACGCCCTGTTCGCCAAGGCCGTCGACCGCGTGGCCACCATCTCGGCCGAAAAGAGCCGCTCGGTGAAGCTGGCCTTCGACAACGACCGGGTGAAGCTGACCGTCCGCAACATGGAAGCCGGCCAGGCCGAGGAAGAGGTCGAGATCGGCTATTCCGAAGAACCCTTCGAAATCGGCTTCAACGCCCGCTACCTGCTGGACGTCGCCGGCCAGATCACCGGCGAGACCGCCCACTTCAAATTCGCCGACCCGGCCAGCCCGACCCTGGTCCTCGACCCGGCCGACGTGGGCGTGCAGTACGTGCTGATGCCGCTGCGGGTGTAGGGCCAGAAAGAACCGCTCACCCCGGCGGACGCCGGGGTCCAGTGAGAGCCGCGCCGGGAGGTTGGATGTATTTCTACACCTACATCCTGGCCGGTCGCCGCAACGGCGTCCTCTACACCGGCTCGACCGACGACCTGTTGAAGCGGGTCGTCGAGCATCGGGGTTTCCCGCCTGGTCTGGTATGAGCACCACGGAACGCGCGACGAGGCTTTTCGCCGTGAGCGCCAGATCAAGGAATGGCGGCGCGAATGGAAGCTCGACCTGATCGAACGGATGAACCCGGGTTGGGATGATCTGCTTCCGACATTGCTTTGATGAAGCGGGCTGAACCTACCCTCCGTTCATCCCGGCGGACGCCGGGATCCAGTTCCTTGGCTTCAAGCATTGAGCGCTTGGGCTCTCACTGGACCCCGGCGTCCGCCGGGGTGAGCGGTTTCTTCTTCGGCCTCTGCTCGCCAAATCGGTGTATCTGCTGATCGACGCATGATCCGCTCCCTCGCCCTTACCGACTTCCGTTCCTATGCGAGCGCCAGCCTGGCGGTGTCCGGCGGGGCCGTGGTGCTGCATGGGCCGAACGGGGCGGGCAAGACCAATCTGCTGGAGGCCATCAGCCTCTTGACCCCCGGCAAGGGGCTGCGCGGGGCGACGGCGCAGGAGATGGGGCGGCGCGAGCCGGGCGAGGCCACAGGCCGGGCCTGGGCCGTCATGGTTACCCTGGACGAGGCGGGTGAGGAAGTCCGCCTAGGGACGGGCGTGCAGACGCCGGGCGCCGCGCGGCGCATCGTCCGGATCGACGGCGAGACGGCGCCGCCTGGGCGGTTGCTGGACCATCTGCGTCCGGTCTGGGCCACGCCCGAGCAGGACCGGCTGTTTTCCGACGCGCGGGCGGCGCGCTTACGCTTCTTCGACCGGCTGGTCTTCGCCGCTGATCCTGACCATGCGGCGACGGTCTCGACCTATGAAAAAGCCCTGCGCGAGCGGCTGAAGCTGCTGACCGACGGGGCCGAAGGCAAGCCCGCCGATCCCCTGTGGCTCGATGCCCTGGAAGCGCGGCTGTCCGAGGCCGGGGCGCGGGCGGCGACGGCGCGAACGCGGGCGCTGAGCGCGCTGCAGGCGGGCATCGACGCGCGCAACGACCGGCCCTTCCCCCAGGCCGACCTGGGCCTGACCGGAGCGGCGGAAGAAATGGCGGCGGCGGGCGCGGACGAGGCGGACATCGTGGGGATGCTGGGCGAGGGGTTCGTGCGGGCGCGGGCGCGTGACGCCGCCGCCGGACGCTCCCTGTTCGGGCCGCACCGTTCCGACCTGACGGCGCTTCATCGCGAGAAAAACCGGCCCGCCGCCGAAGGGTCGTCCGGCGAGCAGAAGGCCCTGGTGCTGAACCTGATCCTGGCCCAGGTCGGGCGTCTGGCGGGGCAGAGGGCCCAGCCCGTCCTGCTGCTGGACGAGGCCCCGGCCCACCTCGACGAGGTCCGTCGCGCCGCCCTGTTCGACGAGATCGAGGCCCTGGGTCTGCAGGCCTTCATGACCGGCACGGAACGCAGCCTGTTCGCCGCGCTGGAGGGGCGGGCGCAGTTCGTTTCGGTCGAGGGCGGCGGCCTGTCGACCTGACCCTAAAGGCTCGCTTTTCTCTCCGAATTTCCTATATGTTATCGACGTCGGGGCGCGTTGAATTGCGACCTGACGCGGGCGGCGGAAGCGCCGTCTTTTCCCTGTCCGTCCGCGGACCCTGAGCCGACGTTTTCATGACCGACCAGACTGACGCCTCGCCGGAATACGGCGCTGATTCCATCAAGGTTCTCAAAGGCCTGGACGCGGTGCGCAAGCGCCCCGGCATGTATATCGGCGACACCGACGACGGCTCCGGCCTGCACCACATGGTCTACGAGGTGGTCGACAACGCCATCGACGAGGCCCTGGCCGGTCACGCCGACCTGGTCCAGGTCATCCTGAACGAGGACGGCAGCGTCACCGTCACCGACAACGGGCGCGGCATTCCGACCGGCATCCACGAGGGCGAAGGCGTCTCGGCGGCCGAGGTCATCATGACCCAGCTGCACGCCGGCGGTAAGTTTGACCAGAACTCCTACAAGGTATCCGGCGGCCTGCACGGCGTGGGCGTGTCCGTGGTCAACGCCCTGTCGGACTATCTGGAACTGGTCATCTATCGCGAGGGCAAGAAGCACCACATGCGCTTCGAGCGCGGCGACACGGTCAAGTCGCTGGAGGTCGTCGGCGACGCCCCGATCCGCACCGACGGCGAAAAGGCCGGGCAGCCGCTGAGCGGCACCGAAGTCACCTTCTACCCCTCCGTCACCACCTTCAGCCACATCGACTTCGACCTGAAGACGCTGGAGCACCGCCTGCGCGAGCTGGCCTTCCTCAACTCGGGCGTGGTCATCAAGCTGTCGGACCATCGCGGCGCCGAGCCGGTCGAGATCATGCTGCACTATGAGGGCGGCGTCGAAGCCTTCGTGCGCCACCTCGACAAGTCCAAGACCCCGATCCTGAAGGACGTCATCGTCATTCGCGGCCAGAAGGACGGCATTGAGCTGGACCTGGCCCTGTGGTGGAACGACAGCTACCACGAGACCATGCTGTGCTTCACCAACAACATCCCGCAGCGGGATGGGGGCACCCACCTGTCGGCCTTCCGCGCCAGCCTGACCCGCGTCATGGGCGCCTATATCGAAAGCTCGGGCCTGGCCAAGAAGGAGAAGGTCGCGCCGACCGGCGAGGACGCCCGCGAAGGCTTGACCTGCGTCCTGTCGGTCAAGGTGCCGGACCCCAAGTTCAGCTCGCAGACCAAGGACAAGCTGGTCTCCTCCGAGGTGCGCCCGGCGGTCGAGAACCTGTGCTCGGAAGGCCTGGCCGAATGGTTCGAGGAACACCCCGTCGAAGCCAAGATGATCGTGTCCAAGATCATCGAAGCCGCCTCGGCGCGGGAAGCCGCCCGCAAGGCGCGCGACCTGACGCGGCGCAAGTCGGCGCTGGAGATCTCGAGCCTGCCCGGCAAGCTGGCCGATTGTCAGGAACGCGATCCGGCCAAGTCCGAACTGTTCATCGTCGAGGGCGATTCCGCAGGCGGCTCGGCCAAGCAGGCGCGCAACCGCGAGAACCAGGCCGTCCTGCCCCTGCGCGGCAAGATCCTGAACGTCGAGCGCGCGCGCTTTGACCGGATGCTGTCGTCGGAGCTGATCGGCACGCTGATCCTGGCTCTGGGCACCGGCATCGGCCGCGATGACTTCAACGCCGACAAGCTGCGCTATCACAAGATCATCCTGATGGCCGACGCCGACGTCGACGGCGCCCACATCCGCACCCTGCTGCTGACCTTCTTCTATCGTCAGATGCCGGAGCTGATCGAGCGCGGCCACGTCTATATCGCCCAGCCGCCGCTCTATAAGGTCTCGAAGGGCAAGCAGCACCGCTACGTCAAGGACCAGGCGGAGATGGACTCCTACCTGATCGAGGAAGGCTGCGCCGACGCCGAGCTGGATCTGGCCGGCGGCGAGCGCCGCATGGGTCTGGACCTGCAGGCCCTGGTGCGCGAGGCCAAGGCCTTCAAGGCCCTGGTCGATCGTCTGTCGGCGCGGGCGCCCGCCTTCGCCATCGAGCAGGGCGCCCTGGCCGGCCTGTTCACCGAGAGCGGCGAGCTGGAGGCGCGCGCCGCAAGCGCCGCCGAGCGCTTGAACCTCTATGCCGAAGAAGGCGACGGCCCCTGGTCGGGCGCGCGCGCCGAGCAGGGCGGAGTGGTGTTCAGCCGCGTCCGCCGCGCCGTCAGCGAGACCATCGTCCTAGACGAACAACTGGGCCGCTCGCTGGACGCGCGGCGTCTGGCCGAACGCGCCGCGACCTTCGAAGGTCTGTTCGACAAGCCCGCCGTCTATCGCCGCAAGGACAAGACCACGACGATCCGCGGGCCTCTGGACCTGCTGAACGCCGTGCTGGACGCCGGCAAGAAGGGCATGGCCATCCAGCGCTACAAGGGTCTGGGCGAGATGAACCCCGAGCAGTTGTGGGAGACGACGCTGGACGTCAACGCCCGCACCCTGCTGCAGGTCAAGGTCGAGCACGGCGACGACGCCGACGACCTGTTCGCCAAGCTGATGGGCGACGTGGTCGAACCCCGCCGCGAGTTCATCCAGGACAACGCCCTGGACGCCGCCGTCGACGTCTGACGGCGGGCGCTCGGGGGCGGGCGTCAATCCAGGCCAGAATGTGACTTTTTTGTGTCTCGCTTGCGGCGCCTTGACGGTTAACGAGGGGCGGCGCACCACTGGCGATGTGGAGCCTGGCTGTGGGGCCAGGCGGGAGAAAGCCATGAGAAACGTGCTGTTCGCGGGCGCGGTCGCCCTGACCCTGATGTCGGCCTCTTCGGTCGCTCTGGCCCAGGATTCCAGCAAGACCGCCACCTATGGCGAGATCGTCCTGCGCGCCGGATTCACCCCGGATCCCTATCGCGTCTCGGTGACGGCCGGGGGCGCGATCGACGCCTATGCCGACACGCCCCTGCCGTCGGCCTGTGTCGGCAATGTCGCCGATGCGCCGGATTTCGAAGTGACCTATGAGGCGGGCCGCCTGCCGCTGGTGTTCCGCACCCTGTCGTCGGTGGATACGACCCTGATCATCAACGGCCCGGACGGCGAGTGGTCCTGCGACGACGACAGCTATGGCGACGGCGACGCCCAGGTGCGCTTCGACAAGCCGCGCAGCGGCACCTACGACGTGTGGATCGGCACCTTCGGCGGCGGCACGGCCAACGCCACCCTGCTGATCACCGAGACGCCCTGAAGCACGCCTTGGGGCGGCTCAAGGACGAGGGCCTTACTGGTCCTCGTCGAACTTGCGGGCGACCAGGTCGCTGAGCGCCTCGAGGGCTTCGGCCGCATCGGCGCCCTCGGCCTCGATGTCGACGCCGCAGCCGATGCCGGCGCCCAGCATCAGCAGGCCCATGATCGAGCGGGCGTCCACGGTGACGCCGTCGCGCGTGACGCGGATCTCGGACTCGAAGCTGGACGCCAGCTTGACGAACTTGGCCGAGGCGCGGGCGTGCAGGCCGCGCTGGTTGCAGATGCCGACGGTGATCTGAATGGGAGCGTCGCTCATTTCTCGCCCGCCAGAACCCAGGACGCCACCGAGATGTATTTGCGCCCGGCGTCCTGCGCATGGGCGACGCAGGTTTCCAGAGTTTCGCGTCCGCGCACGCTGGCCAGCTTGATCAGCATGGGCAGGTTCAGCCCGGCGATGACCTCGGCGTGGGTCTGCTCCATCACGGAAATGGCCAGGTTGGAGGGCGTGCCGCCGAACATGTCGGTCAACAGGATCACGCCGTCGCCGTCGTTCACGGCGGCGGCCGCATCGACGATGTCGCGGCGGCGCCGCTCCATGTCGTCTTCGGGGCCGATGCAGATCGCGGCCACGCCCCTTTGAGGGCCGACCACGTGCTCCATCGCCGCCAGGAATTCAGAGGCCAGGCCCCCGTGGGTGACGATCACCAGCCCGATCATGAAGGCTTCACCAAGACAATCCGCCCCGCGCTTCTGCTCTCAGCGGACGTCCATGAGGCGTCCCGACTGATCTGCAAGCCGGCCTTCATAGGCCAATCGCGCGCCGGTTCAAAGAGCGGCGAGCGCGGTTGCGACGACCTGACCCGCCGACGCCGGCCGAGGATCGAGCTGCAGTTGCGGAATCGTCACGCCCTGCCAGGTCCAGACGGCGGGCTCGGGCAGGCGCTCGATGGGGGCGTGGGTGCAGGCCACGGCCATGACGATGCGGGCGAGGGGCTGGACGGGGGCGGCGACGATGCCCAGGCCGCGCACTTCAATCCGACCGGCGATTGCGACGGGCGCCGAGCCGTAGAGGGCGTCTTCGCTGGACCAGAGATGCGTCCAGTCGTCGGCCACCAGCCGCCAGCCCTGGCCGATCAGGCGCAGGGCCAGATCGCTCTTGCCGACGCCGGAGGGGCCCTGGATCAGGACGCCGCGCCAGCCCTGGGGCGTATGGCGGGCCACGGCGGTGGCGTGAAGGGGTTGCATCGGTTCGGTCATGGGCGACGTCCGGCCAGAGGCAGAAGCACTTCGAAACGGGCGCCGACGACGGCGCCGGCCTCATCGAGACGGTTTTCGGCGCGGACCTGGCCGCCGTGGGCGTCGATGATCTGGCGCACGATCGACAGGCCCAGGCCAGAGTTGGCGCCGAAGGCCGTGCCCTTGGGCCGCGAGGTGTAGAAGCGCTCGAACACCGTCTCGAGGTTTTCGGGCGGGATGCCGGGGCCGTCGTCCTCGACCCGGATGCGAAGCGGCAGGTCGGCATGGCTGTCGTCGCGTTCCAGGCGCACGCGGACCTCGCCGTCGGTCGGGCTGAACGAGCGGGCGTTGTCGATCAGGTTGCGGAAGACCTGGCCCAGGGGAATGTCGCGACCCAGGACACGCGCCGCTTCGGCGGTCGAGGCGAAGCGCACGGTCGCCTCGCCGGCCTTCTGGCCGCCCTCATAGACGGCGACGATGTCGCCCAGCAGTTCATTGAGGTCGATCAGACGCGGCCGGTCGCGCGACAGTTCGGCATCCAGACGCGAGGCGTTGGAGATGTCGGTGATCAGCCGGTCCAGGCGCCGCACGTCCTGTTGCAGCAGATTGGTCAGCCGCCCCCTCTGCTCGTCAGTCTTGACCAGGGGCAGGGTCTCCAGTGCCGAGCGGATCGAGGTCAGGGGGTTCTTGATCTCGTGGCTGACGTCGGCGGCGAAGCGTTCGATGGCGTCCATGCGGGTTGACAGGGTGTCGGTCATGGATTCCAGGGCGCGGGCCAGGTCGCCGATCTCGTCCTTGCGGTCTTCGAGGTCGGGCAGGGAGATGGCGCGGGCGCGCTGCAGGCGCACCTGGTCCGCCGCCGCCGACAGGCGCATCACCGGCCGCGCCACGAACAGGTGCAGCACCAGCGAGGCCAGCAGGTTCACCGCCAGGGCCACCAGGGCGAAGGGGGTCAGGGCGCGACGCTGGGCGGACAGGGTTTCGTCCACGTCGCCGGCTTCCAGCGTCAGCACCCCAAGCACCTGCTGCACATGGCGAACGGGCAGGGAGACGGAGACGACGCGGTCGCCGTCCTCGTTGCGGCGCACGCCGGCCTGGGGCGCGCCTTGCAGGGCGCGCTCGACCTCTGCCGACAGCTCGGCGTTGGCGCGCTGTTTCCGGGTCTCCATGCGAGAGAATGTGGCGTCGGAAGAGGCGAGCGCGGTCCCGGCCGGGTTGGCCGGCGGCAGGGGCTCGCCAGGAATGACGTCGCTGACCTTGTAGCTGTCCGACACCTCGATGCCGTCGAGGTCGAAAAGACGGGCGCGCTGCCCGGCCGGAATGAAGTTGTCGCGCAGCCAGAGACCCGCCGCCCCCTCATTCAGGACGGGATAGGGCTCGCCCCGCGTGATGCCCAGTTCGCCCAGGACGTTGGCCAGAAGCTCGGCCTGGGCCGACAGGGATTCCTGGCGCGCTTCGATCAGGCCGCGCTGCCATTCGTTCAGCAACAGGGCGCCGCCGAACAGGATCAGCAGGCTGAGAAGATTGAGCGCGAGAATGAAGCCGCCCAGGCGCGATCCGCCGAAGCGGAAACGGCGCCGCGCCGGGGCGTCCTCGATCTCAGCTCTCGCGGTAACGGTAGCCGACGCCATACAGGGTCTCGATCGCGTCGAACTCGGGATCGACCACCCGGAACTTCTTTCGCATCCGTTTGACGTGGCTGTCGATGGTGCGGTCGTCGACATAGACCTGATCGTCGTAGGCGGCGTCCATCAGGCTGTCGCGGCTCTTCACGAAGCCGGGGCGCTGGGCCAGGGCCTGCAGCAGCAGGAACTCGGTGACGGTCAGCTTGACCGGACGCCCTTCCCAGGTGCTCTCGTGCCGGGCCGGGTCCATCGACAGCTTGCCGCGCTTGATCGCCTTGCCGGCGGCTTCCGCCGCGGTCTCGACCTCGCCGCCGTCAGCGCCGGTGCGGCGCAGCAGGGCCTTGACCCGTTCGATCAGCAGTCGCTGGCTGAAGGGCTTGTGGATGTAGTCGTCGGCGCCGAGGTTGAAGCCGAGGATCTCGTCGATCTCCTCGTCCTTGGACGTCAGCATGATGACCGGAATCTGCGAGGTCTGACGCAGGCGGCGCAGCACTTCCATGCCGTCCATGCGCGGCATCTTCACGTCCAGGATCGCCAGATCCGGCGGCGTGGTCTCCAAGGCTTCCAGACCCGTGGCGCCGTCGTGATAGGCCGTCACCTTGTGGCCGTGGCTTTCCAGGGCCAGGGACACGGAGGCGACAATGTTCTCGTCGTCGTCGACCAGAGTGATGTTGGCCAAGGGCTTCTCCTTAGTGCGGGCGGCGGTCGTGCGATCAGTCGTCGCGGGTCGATGGCGAAACGCGCGACAAGCGTAACCGTTCTATTCTATCGCGGTGACATTACGGCCACAGCAAATGGTTCGCCAGAGCTTGTCTTTCAACCTTGGCCGTGAAAGGGCGAAACCTCGCCTTAAATCCTCGCGGCGCAGGGTGTCGGGGCATTACGCCTGAAAGACGCCATGGCCGGTCCGGTTCACTACGAGATCTACATCCGCAAGACGCCCCCGTCCTCGTGGGCGCTGGAGATGGCGACCGAGGACCGCAAGCAGGCGGTCGAAACGGCCGAGGACCTGCTCAAGGACGGCCGCGCCTGCGCCGTGCGCGTCACCAAGGAGACGCTGGACCCCGATACGATGGAATTCGCCAGCGTGGTGGTCCTGAACCGCGGCGCGCCCGAGGTGAAGCGCAAGCGGGTCGTGGCCGAGGACCAGGCCGGTCCCAACTGCCGCGGCGTGCAGGACCTCTATGCGCCCCACGCCCGCGAGTTGATCGGGCGGGTGCTGGAGGACTGGCTGAACCGACAGGGCGTCACGGCTTTCGAACTGCTGCACCGGCCCGATCTGGCCGAGCGGCTGGAGGCCTCGGGCGTCGAACTGCAGCACGCGATCCAGAAGGTCGCCGTGCCCGAGAGCCAGAACAGCGGTCAGGCCGTCCACGATCTGGTGCGCCATTATCAGCGCCTCAGCGAACAAGCGATCGAGCGCCTGCTTCAGGCCGGACGCCGCGATCAGTTTCCCAGCCTGGCCGAGCGGTCGATCGCCGACGTGGCGCATCGGTTGAACGGGTCGAACGACCGCGCCTTCGTCGTGGGCGGAGTGGTCGCCGGGGCGCTGAAGGGCGTCAAGGGCGCGCGCGCACGTCTGGATCGGCTGATGGACCTGTGCGACCGGGCGCCGATGGACGGCCCGCCGCGCGCCCTGGTGCTGGTGCCAGTCGAGCAACTGCTGTGCGAGTTGCTGGGATCGCGCGCCGGCCTGACCCAGATTCTCGGTCCGGCCCTGGATCAGGGCTCCAGCCTGGCGGCGGTGGTGCGCATGGTCGCCCCGCGCGAGATCGGCGCCCTGATCGCCCATGATCCCAAGCTGGCGGTCCTGGTGCCGCCGGTCGAGGGCGGTCCGGCGCGTCTGGGCGAGCGGCTGGCGGCGGGCGAATTCCCGCTGCTGGCGGCCTCGCTGGCGCGCATGGTGGTGCGCGAACTGATGAGCCAGCGTCGTCTGCGGCCCGGCGACCCCGAGGGCGAAATCGACATCCTGCGCGCCCTGGCCATGACCCTGACGGCCACCGCCGGGCGCCTGCTGACGTTGGAGGAGGTGCAGACCGCCTTCGTCGAGCGGTCCAAGAGCCTGGTCACGGCCGACTTCGTTGCCGCCTACGTCAAGGGCTGTCCCAACGTCCTGTGCGAGGTCGAGCGGCTGACGCGGTTGTGTGAGAACGTCACCGGCGGGGGCAACAAGCGCTCGGCGGCGCGTTGGCTGGACGCTTGCGTCACCTCCCTGCGCTTCGAGACCGAGATGCGCGCCTCGGGTCAGACCCCGGGGCAGAAGCTGCTGGCGCTGGCGACGCTGCAGCGGGCGGTGCGCAACGCCGCCCTGTCCGAGCGGGATCGCGATGCGGTCGAGGCCGCCCTGGGCGTGGTCGGCGGCGCGGTCGAGGCGGACGCCAAGCTGACGACTCAGATCGTCCGCGCGCCGGCGCCGGCGCCGCAGAAGCTGGCCGCCCTGTTGAGGCTGGCGGCGGGCGAAACCGGCCCGACCGGCCCCGTGGCCGAACGCGCCAAGGCCGAAGCGATCAAGCTGTTCCGTGCGCCCGAGGTGCGCACGGCCCTGGGCGCGGCGCCCGAGGCGGTGCAGACGCTGCGCCCCCTGATGAAGGCGGTCGGCCTGGCCGCCTAGACCGCGCGGTCCGTCAGTCGAAGATGTCGAAGATGTCCATCCGCTTCTTCTTCTTGCGGTAGGCGTAGTCGTCGTCGCGGTGACGATCGTCCTTGTAACGCGGGGGCTCGCGGTAAGCCTGCGGCTGGCCGCCCCACGGTTGCTGCGGGGGCTGCTGATAGGTCGGCTGGGGCGCGGCCTGCGGGGCGGCGGCGCGGCCTTCCTCGGTCGCGCTGGCCATCAGCTTTTCCAGCTCGCCGCGATCCAGCCAGACGCCGCGGCAGGTCGGGCACATGTCGAACTGTACGCCGTTGCGGTCCAGCGTCTGCATGGCGGCGTTGTCGTTGGGGCACATCAACAGGGGCATGGCGTCCTCGTCCTCGAATGATGCGGTCCGACATCACGTCGCCGAAGCGCCGCCAGAGGGGCCCGTCCCGCAAAGAATGAAGCTAGGCGCCCCGACGAGCGGTCACAAGTTGCGCTGACGCCGCAGGGCGAGCCCGTCGGCGGGCCCGCCTTAGCAGGATTGCCCCGCCGCCCAGCCCGACGACCAGGCCCACTGGAAATTATAGCCGCCCAGCCAGCCGGTCACGTCCACGATCTCACCGATGAAGAACAGACCGGGGACCGTCCTGGCCTCCATCGTCTGTTGGTCCAGGGCGGCGGTGTCGACCCCGCCCAGGGTCACTTCGGCGGTGCGATAGCCTTCCGAGCCGACCGGCTTGACGGTCCAGGCGTTGACTGCTTCAGCCAGCGCCCGCAGCTTCTTGTCCCCGACCTCGGCCAGCTTGCCGGCCAGGCCCTCGCGGGCGCAGATGACCTCGGCCAGACGGCGGGGGATGATGTGGCCCAGCGCCGTATGCACCGCCTGCTTGCCGTTCTCGGTCTTGGCCGCCAGCATCCGGGCGGCGACGTCCTCGCCGGGGGCCATGTTGACCGTGATGGCCTCGCCTTCGCGCCAGTAGGAACTGATCTGCAGGATCGACGGGCCGGACAGACCGCGGTGCGTGAACAGCATGGCTTCTTGGAAGCTTGTTTCCTTGGGCCTGTCACCCTTCGGGCTGCTTGGGGCCGCTTTGACAATCGCGTCGACCGCCACGCCCGCCAGCGGCGTCAGCTGCTCCAGCAGCCCGGGTTCGAAGGTCAGCGGCACCAGGGCGGGCCGCGTCTCGGTCACGCGCAGATCGAACTGGCGCGCCACCTCATAGCCCCAGCCGGTCGCCCCCATCTTGGGGATCGACTTGCCGCCGGTCGCCACCACCAGCGACGCCGCCGAGACGCGGGTTCCGTCGTCCAGGGCGACCTCGAAGCGGCCGCCGCTGCGGCTGATCGAGGTGACGCCGAGGCCCAGCGACAGGGTCACGCCCGCCGCCTTCATCTCGTCCGTCAGCATGCGGATGATCTGTTTGGCGCTGTCGTCGCAGAACAGCTGGCCCAGAGTCTTTTCGTGCCAGGCGATGCCGTGGCGCTCGACCATCTTGATGAAGTCGTGCTGGGTGAACCGCTTCAGCGCCGACAGGGCGAAGCGCGGATTCTCGCTGAGGAAATTGGCGCCGCTGGTCCCCAGGTTGGTGAAGTTACAGCGGCCGCCGCCCGAGATGCGGATCTTCTCGCCCGGCGCGCGGGCGTGGTCGATGATGCGCACACGGCGGCCGCGCTTGCCCGCCTCGATGGCGCACATCATGCCGGCCGCGCCGGCGCCGACGATCAGGACGTCGAGATCTGAAGACTTCATCGCCCCGCCCTAGCAGGCGCGGGCGTCGGAGGCGACCTTACAAGCCCAGCGCGATGCGATAGCTGGGATGCACCACGTCGGCGTACTCGGGATGCTTCTTCAGATAGCCGGCGAAGAAGGGGCAGGTCGGCAGGATGACCAGGCCGCGCTGCTTCAGGTCGGTCAGGACGTGCCGGGCCATCCGGCTGGCGATGCCGCGCCCCTCCAGCGGGACCGGCACGATGGTTTCGGTGATCAGCAGGCCGCCCGCGACGAGGTTGTAGAGCACCACGGCGGTCTGGCCGTCCACGGACAGCTCGTAGCGCCTGGCCTCGGCGTTGTCGTGGATCTCGGGATCGAGGCTCATGGTCGGCTCCTGCGATGGTGAAGAGAGCCTAGCCCGGTCGCCGGAGAAAGGGGAGGGGGCGTGGCCGCCCCCTCCCGTCGCGTCAGAAGCTGTAGTCCAGCTGGACCCAGGTCTGACGGCCGTAGATGTCGTACCAGCCGATGGAATAGTTCGGCCATCCGCCGGTGCGGTCCTCGGGATAGCGGTCGGCGATGTTGTTCATGATCACCGAGACCGAGGCCTTGTCGTTGACGCGATAGCGGACGCTGGCGTTGAACACGGCGTAGGGATCGCGCTCGGAGGCATAGTCGTTGGTCGGGATGGTCCCGTAACGCACGCCGTAGAGGGTCGTCGTCCACGGCCCGACGTCCCAGGTGACGCTGCCCGACATCCGGTCGCGCCAGTCCGACTGACGCGATAGGTCGCGCAGATAGTCGAAGGTCGGGTCGCCCTCGAACTGCTGATATTGGTGCTCCAGAACCCTGGTGTAGGTCAGGCTGCCGCTCAGCAGGCCGTAGTGGTCGAAGACGTGACGCGCGTTGACGGTGGCGTCGAAACCGCGCGTGGTCTCGCTGGCCGCGTTGATCGGGTTGACGGTGATGCGCGTGACCTGGTTCGGGTTGATCGCCGCATTGGCCGGATTGCGCGCCACCCGCCCGACATAGTCGAGGCACAGGGCCGAGGTCGGATCGACCGCGCCGCCGCTGGGCGTGCGGCCGATGCGGCAGTCGGCCTCGGTGCGCAGGATGATGTCCTCGCTCAGCGACGTCACCTGCTGGCTGATCTCCAGATCATAATAGTCGAACTGGATGTCGAAGGCCTTGCTGGGCGTCCAGACGAAGCCGGCGGTGAAGGACTTGCCCTTCTCCGGCTGCAGCTGGGCGTTGCCGCCGCGCGTGAAGTCCATGTTGTACTGGTTGTCGCAGCTGGAATAGTCCTGCCCCTCCAGACGGCACTGATAATAGTCCGTCACGCCGGGGTAGTAGCCGCGCGTCTCGGTGGCGAAGATGTAGTTCATGTCCGGCGCGCGGAAGCTGGTCGAATAGCTGGAGCGCAGCAGCAGGCTGGGGATCGGGCGGTACTGCAGGCCCAGGCTGTAGGTCGGGCTGTCCACCGACTCGCCGCGGTATTCGTAGCGGTCGTAGCGGCCGGCCACGGTGGCGGTCAGCTGCTCCAGGATGGGCACGCGCAGCTCCAGACCCGCCGCCTGCCGCTTGCGCTCGCCGCCTGACGGTTGCGAGCCGCTGGTGTTCCAGGCGAGGCCGGCGTTCAGGCGCGCGTCGGGCTGGTTCTTGTAGCCCTGCTCGCCGATCTCGACCACGGCGGCGGCCTGCAAAGCCCCGGCGGGCAGCTGCCACAGGTCGCCGTCCACCGAGAGGGTGAAGTCCTGCAGCCACGAGGTGTTGTGGTCGGTGAAGCGACCGGCCAGCGTACCGAACTCGGCCGGGGTCAGCGGCGTGTAGAGGCGGTTGGCGGCGGGGGCATAGACGGGCTGGGTCGTGCCCGAGACCTGGCGCGATCCCTGCCGAGCGCCCAGGAAGAAGCCGTCGATCCCGGTCAGCAGTCGCACCCGGCTCTGGTCGCTGACGTATTCCGAACGGTTGAAGGCGGCCTCATAGCGCCAGTCGCCCACGTGGCCGCGTACGCCCAGAACCGCGTTCCAGTTCTCCTCGTCGTAGCGGTTGCCGACGCCGAAGGCGCCGCCCGTCTCCTCGGGCGTCAGCACCCGGTTCCAGGTCTCCAGCCGTCCGGCCGTCTCGTTCCAGAAGGTCTTGTTCCAGCTCAGCGAGCGCACGACGTTGTCGACCTGGGTCTTGCCGTAGAGGAACTCGCCGAACACCTCCGCAGCGTCGTTCAGGTGATAGGTCAGGCCCAGATAGGCGTTGCCCGACTCCTTCTGCGTCTGGATCGTGCGGGTGTTGTAGTAGGCGTCGCTGCCGCAGTAGGAGCCGCCGCTGGCCGCGACGACGCGCTCGATGGTCCCGCCCTGCAGCGAGGCCAGGCCCTCGCACAGGCCGGCGGGCGGATCATAATAGGCGCGGGTGATCGGGTTGCGGTTCGAGAACATGGCCGGCGGGACCGTGCCCGGCGCGGCGTAGCGGGTGTAGGATTGGCTGATCTCGCGGTCGCCCCAGAAGATGGCGTCGCGCTGGCTGTATTCCAGGCTGCCGACCACATCCAGACGGTCCCAGCTGCGGCCGCCGGACAACTGGGCGCGCCAGTTGTCGCCGCCGCCCTGTTCCGTGCCGCCGTAGCGCAGCGAGGCGTCGAAGCCGTCGGTCTTCTGCTTCAGCTTGATGTTGACCACCCCGGCGATGGCGTCCGAGCCGTAGATGGCGCCGGCGCCGCCGGTCAGGACCTCGATCCGATCGACCACGGCGTTGGGCAGGTTGGCCAGGTTCACCGCATTGACCGAGCCGTTGTAGGCCGACGGATATTCCGCCACCCGCCGCCCGTTCAGCAGGACCAGGGTGTGGTTGGGCCCCAGGCCGCGCAGGGAGATGACGTTGGCCGCCGGGGTGAAGGTGGCGCCGAAGTCCTCGCCCTGAACCGAGCCGGTGTTCTGGGTCGCCTGGCTCAGGGCGTCGAAGACGCTGCGGAAGGCGCGCGTGTCGATGGCCTCGCCGGTGATGACCGAGACCGGGGCCACGCCCTCCAGATCGACGCGGCGGATGCGCGAGCCGGTGACGACGACCTCGTCCACCGTCGCGGCGGCTTCGGGTTCGGGCGTCTCAGGTTGGGCCGGAGCGGGGGCGGTTTGGGCGAAGGCGGGCGCCGCCGCCGTCAGGGCGATGGCGGCGACCGACAGTCGCAGCAGACTCTTTTTCACAATTGAACCTTGTTCTTGGAGGAGAGTTCCAAGCGGTCAAGGTTTAGGCGAAATTTATGCCTCGAAAAGGCGGGATCGCCGCTTGTTCCTTTTAGAAGTTCGCGGCGATCAGAGAGAAAACCTCAACGGCCGATCAGTGGGCCTCGTCCCAATTGCTGGCGGCCTTGGCCTCGACCACCAGGGGCACGCTCAGGGCGACGGCGGGATCGGCGGCGCCTTCCATGATCTTGCGGACCACGACCAGGGCGCGTTCGACCTCGGCCTCGGGGGCTTCGAAGATCAGTTCATCGTGGACCTGTAGCAGCATCCGCGTCTTGAGACCCGCCTCGATCAGGGCCTGCGGCATACGGATCATGGCGCGACGGATGATGTCGGCGGCAGCGCCCTGGATCGGGGCGTTGATGGCGGCGCGCTCGCCGAACTGACGCTCGGCGCCCGACTTGGAATGGATGGCCGGGATGTGGATGCGGCGGCCGAAGACGGTGGTGACGAAGCCGTCTTCCTTCACCCGGGCCTTGGTCTTGTCCATGTAGGCGCGGATGCCGGGGAAGCGCTCGAAATAGGTCTTGATATAGGCCCCGGCCTCGCCCTGATCGATGCCCAGCTGGGCCGCCAGACCGAAGGCCGAGATGCCGTAGACGATGCCGAAATTGATGGCCTTGGCCCGGCGGCGCGTCTCGGACGGCATGCCCTGGACCGGGACGCCGAACATTTCGGACGCCGTGGCGGCGTGAATGTCGAGGCCCGCCTTGAAGGCGCGCTTCAGCTCGGGGATGTCGCCGATATGGGCCAGCAGGCGCAGCTCGATCTGGCTGTAGTCGGCGCTGATCAGCACATGGCCCGGCGAGGCGATGAAGGCCTGGCGGATCAGGCGGCCGGTCTCGGTGCGGATCGGGATGTTCTGCAGGTTGGGATCGGAGGAGGCCAGGCGGCCCGTCGTCGCCGCCGCCAGTTGATAGGAGGTGTGCACCCGGTGGGTTGTCGGATCAGCCGCCGCCACCAGGGCGTCGGTATAGGTGCCCTTCAGCTTGGACAGCTGGCGCCAGTCCAGAATGACGCGCGGCAGGTCATGCGTCAGGGCCAGGTCTTCCAGCACGCTGGCCTCGGTGCCCCACTGGCCGCTGGCGGTCTTCTTGCCGCCCGGCAGGCTCATTTCGCCAAACAGGATCTCGCCGATCTGGCGCGGGCTGCCGATGTTGAAGGGGCGGCCCGCCAGCTTGTGCGCCTGCTCCTCCAACTCGGCCATGCGCTGGCCGAAGGTCGAGGACAGCGAGCGCAGACGGTCGGGATCGACCCGCACCCCGTTCAGCTCCATGTCGGCCAGGACGGCGGGCATGCCCCGCTCCAGCGTCTCATAGACGGTGGTCAGGCGCTCGCTCGCCAGGCGCGGCTTCAGCAGCTTGTAGAGGCGCAGCGTCACGTCCGCGTCCTCGGCGGCGTAGCAGGTCGCCGGCTGCAGTTCGACGTGCATGAAGCTCTTCTGGCTCTTGCCCGTGCCCGCCACGCTCTTGAAGGGGATGGGTTCGTGGCCGAGATGCAGCCGCGCCAGTTCGTCCATGCCGTGGCCGTGCAGCCCGCCTTCCAAGACGTAGCTGAGCAGCATGGTGTCCTCGATCGGGGCCACGCGGATGCCGCGCCGGGCCATGACGGCGAGGTCGTATTTGATGTTCTGGCCGACCTTCAGCACCGAGGGGTCTTCCAGCAGGGTCTTCAGCCGCTCCAGAGCGGTGGGCTTGTGGATCTGCGTCAGCGGCTCGCGGACCTCGCCGCCGGCCAGGTCCAGTCCGAAGTCGAACCCGCCGCTCAGAGACGCGTCGCCGCTCGGCTCGTGGTCGTGGGTCAGGGGGACGTAGCAGGCCTCGTTCGGCCCGACGGCGAGGGAGACGCCGCACAGACCGGCGTGGGTGGCCGACAGGGCGTCCGTCTCGGTGTCGAAGCCGATGACCCCGACGGCGCGGGCGCGAGCGATCCAGCGATCCAGATCCTCCAGCGTCTGCACGCACTCGTACTTGTCGCGGTCGAAGTCGTGGACCTCGTCGGGCGTCGCGACCTCGGCCGGGGCGTAGCGCGGGCTGGCGACCGGGGCCGAGGGCTGGCGGGCGAAGGCCGAGCCTTCCTTGGCCGGGGCCTTGCCGTCGCCGACGCGGCGCAGCAGCGAGCGGAACTCCATCCGCTCCAGGAACTCGGACAGCACCGCCGGGTCGGGATCGCGGATCAGGAAGTCCTCGACCGGCTCGGGCGCCGGGGCGTCGCAGGTCAGCTTGACCAGTTCGCGCGACAGGCGGATCTGGTCGGCGTACTCGATCAGGGTCTCGCGCCGCTTGGGCTGCTTGATCTCGCCCGCGCGGGCCAGAAGCGTGTCGAGGTCGCCGTATTCGTGGATCAGCTGGGCCGCCGTCTTCGGCCCGATGCCGGGGGCGCCGGGGACGTTGTCGACGCTGTCGCCGATCAGGGCCTGGACCTCGACCACCTTGTCCGGCGCGACGCCGAACTTCTCGAACACGGCCTCTTCGTCCAGCCGCCGGTCCTTCATCGGGTCGTACATGACGACGCCGTCGCCGATCAGCTGCATCAGGTCCTTGTCGGACGAGACGATCACCGCCTCGCCGCCCAGATCGCGGACCTTGCAGGCATAGGTGGCGATCAGGTCGTCGGCCTCATAGCCGGGCAGTTCGATCCCGTGGACGCCGAAGGCGGCGGTCGCTTCCCGCACCAGGGGGAACTGCGGCACCAGATCCTCAGGCGCCGGCGGGCGGTGGGCCTTGTACTGATCGTAGAGGGTGTTGCGGAAGGTCTTTTCCGAGTGGTCGAAGACGGCGACCAGATGGGTCGGGCCGTCCTCGCCCTTCATGTCGCGGATCAGCTTCCACAACATGTTGCAGTAACCCTGCACCGCGCCGACAGGCAGGCCGTCCGACTTGCGCGTCAACGGCGGCAGGGCGTGATAGGCGCGGAAGATATAGGCCGAGGCGTCGATCAGCCACAGCCGGGGCGGCGGTCCGTCCTGGGTCAGGGGGCGGGCGGTGGTGTCGGCGGTCGCGTCGGTCATGACGCGAACATAGGGGGCGGCGACGGCGCCGTCATCGGCTTAAGCGATCCTCCCCTGCGAAGCGGGGGAGGGGGACCATGCGCAGCATGGTGGAGGGGGCGAGGTCAGGCGACGCAGATTGGTTTTCAGGCTGCGGGGAGCGGAAGCCGGGCGGGAGGTCGGCGGCTGGAGCCGCCCCCTCCACCGCCTGCGGCGGTCCCCCTCCCCCGTGAACGGGGGAGGATCAAGTCGCCTACGGCGCCCAGCCGCCCGGCGTCTCGGGGATCGTATCCGCGCCCTCGACGGTGATCTCGCCGCGGGTCTTGCGGACCTCGGCCCAGGCGGCGCGCAGCAGTTCGGTCACGCCTTCGCCGGAAACGCCGGACACCAGATAGGGGGTCTTGCCGGAGGCGGCCTTCAACTCCGCGACCTTCTCCTCGCGCTCTTCCGGGGACAGGGCGTCGATCTTGTTCAGCGCCAGCAGTTCGACCTTGTCGGCCAGGCCTTCGCCATAGGCGTCCAGTTCGCCGCGGATGATGCGATAGGCCTCGGCCACGTCTTCCTGCGTGCCGTCGATCAGGTGGATCAGGCTGGCCGACCGTTCGACGTGACCCAGGAAGCGGGTGCCCAGACCCGCGCCCTCGTGCGCGCCTTCGATCAGGCCGGGAATGTCGGCGATGACGAAGCGCTCGGACGGGCTGAGGTCCACCATGCCGAGGTTGGGCGTCAGGGTGGTGAAGGGATAGTCCGCCACCTTGGGCCGCGCCGCCGAGACCGCCGCCAGGAAGGTCGACTTGCCGGCGTTGGGCAGGCCCGCCAGACCGATGTCGGCGATCAGCTTCAGCCGCAGCCAGATCCAGCGCTCCTGGAACTCCTGACCGGGGTTGGCGAAGGTCGGGGCCTGGTTGGTCGGACCCTTGAACCGGGTGTTGCCCCATCCGCCGTTGCCGCCCGAAAGCAGCTTCACGCGTTGGCCCGCCTTGTCCAGATCGACCAGGACGGTTTCCTTGTCCTCGTCCAGCACCTGGGTGCCGACGGGGACGCGCAGGACCACGTCCTCGCCCTTGCCGCCGTGCATCTGGCGGCCCTGGCCATGGTGGCCGGTCTGGGCCTTGAAATGCTGCTGGTAGCGGAAGTCGATCAGGGTGTTCAGCCCGTCCGCCGCCTCGATCCAGACGTCGCCGCCCTTGCCGCCGTCGCCGCCGTCGGGTCCGCCGTTGGGGATGAATTTCTCGCGTCGGAACGAGACGGCGCCGGCGCCGCCCGCGCCCGAGCGAATGTAGATCTTGGCCTGGTCGAGGAACTTCATCGCGGCCTTATGACCCAAGAGAGCGGCGATTTACAGGCCAGGCCGAATTCTCCCTTCCCATGAAGGGGAGGGAGAGTTAGGCGCGGCCTACCCTCGCGCCCAGACGCCGAACGGGTCGCTCCACGGCAGGTCCAGGGCCTCGGCCACGGCGGGATAGGTGATCTCGCCCTTCAGCACGTTGAGGCCGCGCGCCAGATGCGGGTCCTTGCGCAGGGCCTCCAGCCCCTTGTCGGCCAGGGCCAGGCCGAAGGGCAGGGTGGCGTTGTTCAGGGCTTCGGAGCTGGTGCGGGGCGCGGCGCCCGGCATGTTGGCGACGCAGTAGTGGACGACGCCATCGACCACATAGGTCGGGTCCTGGTGGGTGGTCGGCCTGGAGGTCTCGAAACAGCCGCCCTGGTCGATGGCGACGTCGATCAGGACGCTGCCGGGTTTCATGGATTTAAGTTGGTCGCGACGGACGAGGGTCGGGGCCTCGGCGCCGGGGACCAGCACGGCCCCGATGACCACGTCGGCCTTGACCAGTTCCTCTTCGATGGCGCCGATGGAGGAATAGCGGGTGATGACCCGCCCGCCGGTCAATTCGTCGATCTCGCGCATCCGGGGGATCGACCGTTCCAGCACCACGACCTCCGCCCCCAGCCCCATGGCCATGCGCGCGGCGTTCAGCCCCACGACCCCGCCGCCCAGCACCAGAACGCGGGCGGGCGCCACGCCCGGCACGCCGCAGAACAGCAGGCCCATGCCGCCGTTGTGCTTCAACAGGGTCTCGGCGGCGGAAAAGACGGCGATCCGCCCCGCCACCTCGGACATGGGCGCCAGCAGCGGCAGGCCCCCGTTCTTGTCGGTCACCGTCTCATAGGCGATGGCGGCGCATTTCGAGGCCAGCAGCCCCTTCGTCTGCTCCGGATCGGGCGCCAGATGCAGATAGGTGAACAGGATGTGGTCGGGCCGCAGCCGCGCCCATTCGACGGGTTGCGGCTCCTTGACCTTCACGATCATCTCGCTGTCGGCGAAAACCGTCTCAGCGTCGGCGACGATGCTGGCGCCCGCCTTTTGATAGTCGCCATCGGTGAAGCCCGCGCCCAGGCCTGCGCCGGTCTCGATCCGCACCTCATGGCCGTGGGCGACGTATTCGCGCACCGCCGTGGGCGTCAGCCCGACCCGGTGCTCATTGGTCTTGATCTCGCGGGGCACGCCGACACGCATGGGTTTCGTCCCTGAGTTCGTCGCCCTCTGTGCGGGGCGAGGCGAAGGCTAAACCTGACGTCGCGGAACGGCTAGCCGTAACGTCGAAATTCGAACTTGCGCAGCGGCGAGGCGGCGCCCACTTCGTACGGCGACGCTTTGGGGGGACAGGAATGAATGACGATCACGGCCAGACGGCCGTCTGGTTTGGTCTGGCGCTGACGGCGACCTTGGTTGCGGCGCCGGGGCTGGCGGCGGGCGGGTTTCCGCTGCTGCCGCTGTTCCTGGCCGGGGTCGGTCTGACCTGCTGCCTGCACGGCCCCAGCCGTCGCCTGGTCATGGACAAGGCCCTGGCGGTCTTCAGCGGACCCGCGGCCCGCACCCTGGTCCTGCTGGCCGGGGCGATCCTGATGATCCAGGTGCTGCCGTTCGAACTGGCCTTGCTGATGGCCGGCGACGTTCTGGCCTATATGGAGGTGCTCGCCGCCGTCAGCCTGATCGCCGCTCATGCACGGCTGCCGCTGATCCGGGCGCGTTTGCAACGCCGCGTCGAGGCGGCGGTTTTGCCGCTCCGGCGGCGTCTGGCGGCGCGGGCGCCGCGGCCCGTCATGCGCCGACGCAAACCGGCGCGATCTGTTGATGAAGGCCGCGCCGGACACGGGGAACTGGTTTGGGCCTAGGCGGAGGTCACGACCCTAATATTTGACCTCCTTGGCGGCGTCTTCGACGGCCCGGCCGGCGGCCTGGGTGTCCTTTCCGACGCCGGCGACGGTGTTGCAGGCGGCGGTGGTCAGAAGGGCGGCGGCGGCGGCGAGAATGAACAGCTTTCGCATAGGCGGCTCCCGGGTGAAGGCGGCGATCCCCGTCCCAAATCAACGCGGCGGGCGCGGGGCGGTTCTTGCCAAGCTGGCGGCGTCGGCGGGCGTCACCGCCTCGGGGGTCGCAAAGGTGAGGCGGGCGATGGAGCCGCCGCCGGGCGCCTCGACCATTTCCGCATGGCCGCGCAGCTGCTTGGCGAAGGCGCTCATCAGGGTCCGGCCGACCCCTGCCGCAGCGGTCGCCTCGCCCATGCCGGGGCCGTCGTCCTGAACCTCCAGCACGCTGGTGTCGCCGTGGACGTGGAAGCGCACCTGCAGATCGCCGCCGCGCCCGGCGAAGGCGTGCTTCTGGGCGTTGGAGACGGCCTCGACCAGCCACAGGGCCACCGGCGCCAGCTTGTCGGGGTCGATCACCAGGGCGTCGGCCTCGACCGAGCTCGTCACCAGCGGGCCGCGCATGGCCTCGCCGGCCACCAGCTGTCCGACCAGCTCGGTCAGGAAGGCGCGCGAGTCCGCCTCGCGGATGTCCTCGCTCTGGTAGAGGGTGCGGTAGATCAGGGCCAGGGCCGTGATCCGCTGGCGGGTGTCGCCCAGGGCGGCCCGCGCCGCCGGGTCGGCGACCGCCCTCTGCTGCATCGACAGCAGGGACGATATGATCTGCAGATTGTTCTTCACCCGGTGGTGGATCTCGCGCATCAGCGCGTCCTTCTCGTCCAGCGAGTCGAGCAGGGCCTTGTCGCGGCGGGTGATGGTGTCGCCCAGCGTCCCCAGGGTGCGGGCCAGGACGCGGATTTCGGCCGGAGCGTGCTCGGCCTGGATGGGGCGGACCGAGAAGCGGCCGCGGGCGTAGATGGCGGCGACGCGCTCCAGATAGCCGAGCCAGCGGATCACGATCCGCTCGGACAGCAGCATGACGGCGGCGAAGGCCAGGGCCCAGGCCCCGAGAGGCAAGAGGAAGGTGCCGATCGGATTCAACCGCGCCCACGACAGGATGCCCGGCGCCGGGGCCGACAGCAGCACGAACAGATCGCGCCCGGCCAGGGCGGTGCCGGCGTAGACGTGGGATCGGCCTTCGGCGTCGCGGCTCTCGAACAGCGAGGATCGTCCCCGTCGCGCCTCGGCGACCCAGTCGGCCACGGCGCCGCCGCCCCGGCCGGTCAGGTTGAAGACGGCGGGGTCGGTCGAGACCAGGATATGGCCCGCGGCGTCGGTCAGGGCCGACTGGGCGCCCGGCGGCAGGGCCGGATCATGAATATCGGGCTGCAGCGACGTCAGAGGGATCACGGCCGCAATGACGCCCTGGAAGGCGCCCAGGGGGCGCTCCGAGCGGACGGCGACGATGAGGGCGTTCGGATCGTTCGGGGCCCGCTCCATGACCACGTCCTCGCCGCGCCGGAGGCGCTGATACCAGGCCTGGCTGCGGACCTCGGCGCGCGCGTCGGGGGCTGCGTCGCTGCGAGACGCGCACACCTCCTCGCCGGTCGCGCCGTAGCGACGCAGGGCGGAAATGGCGTCCAGCCGGGCGACCAGGGCCGTCAGGCGCGGCTCGCAGTAGAAGCCGACCGCTTCGGGCGCCAGGGCTTGCAGCAGGACCACGGTGCTGTCGATCCGGGCCTTGGCGTCCGCGGCGCTGCGTTCGGCCGCCAGCTGCAGGTCGATGCGGCTGTCTTCTGCCTGGCGACGAAACTCGACCTGGGTCTGGATCGCGCTGAGCAGCAGGATCGGCAACAGGGCCACCGCCATGGCCAGGCCCAGGCGAAAGCGGATGCCCTGGACGCTGGGGCGGCCCAGCTTGCGTCCCAATGCGCGGCCGAACCGCACCATGCGTCAGTCCTGCCTGGCGCCGCTCAGCCTGTCGGCGTCCGCCAGGATCGAGCGCATGGCGTCGCCGGCAGCCTTGCCGTCGCGACCGTAACCGCCCCGCTCCAGCGTCGCTTGCAGCGCCTTGCGCGCGCGCGACACCCGGCTTTTGACCGTGCCGACGGCGCATTGGCAGATCTCGGCCGCTTCCTCGTAGGCGAAGCCCCCGGCCCCAACGAGGATCAGGGCTTCGCGTTGTTCCTCGGGCAGGGTCTTCAGGGCCTGACGCAGTTCGTCCAGGGCGACGGGGGCCTCGGGGTCGTCGACCGCCACCAGGGTCCGCTCGGCGGCTTCCTGATCCAGCTGGGTCTGACGCCACGAGCGGCGCTTTTCCGAATAAAACTGGTTGCGCAGGATCATGAAGGTCCAGGCCTTCATGTTCGTGCCCATCTGATAGCTGGCCCGGGCGTCCCAGGCCTTCATCATCGCTTCCTGGGCCAGGTCGTCCGCCGAGGTGGGGTCGCCGGTCAGGGTGCGTGCGAAGGCCCGCAGATGCGGGATCAGCGTCACCAATTCCTTCTTGAAGGCCGCGTCGTCGGCCGACGGCGGCTTGGGCGGCGCGTTGGAGGTGCTCACTGGCCCCCCTTGGTCGACGACCGCTCGTCGGCCCGCCGCAGGATGTCCAGGAATTCGTCCGGGACCGGCTCGTTGACCACCTGGTCGAACATATGGCGCAGCTTCACGCCGATAGCCTGCTGGCGCAGGCGCACTTCTTCCAGTCCCTGGTCCTTCGACGCGGGCGCGTCGGGACGCGGGCTGGTGTCTTTCGAATCAATCATGGAGTTCCGGCCGCCGCCCAAGCCTTGAGGCATCGTTCATCGAAGCGGAAAACGCCGCCTCGGTCGAACGGTTCCTAGTCCTGTGCATTTTTATGCTCAAGCTTGAAGCGGCGACGGGAACCGTTGCGGATTTGATACGTTGATTGGAGTCGCTGCGCCCTCGGGTCGAGGGCCCTAACCGTCGGGGAAATTGTATGAGTCTTCTGGCTAGGCTTGCGCCGCATCTGCCCTACGTCCGCCGCTACGCGCGCGCCCTGACCGGGGACCAGAGCACGGGCGACAACTATGTTCGTGTCGCTCTGGAGGCGCTGGCCGCGGGCGAGCGTCAGCTGCCGACCGACATGACGCCGCGCGTGGCCCTCTATCACGTCTTCCACGCCATCTGGTCGTCGACGGGGGCCCAGCTTGAGGACGGCAGCGGCCTGGAAGGCGGCGACGACGCCTCGCGCCGTCTGATGCGGATTTCGCCGCGTTCGCGCCAGGCCTTTCTGCTGACCGCGCTGGAGGGGTTCACCCCGTCCGAGGCCGCGCAGATTCTCAGCGTTGATCCGCGCACCGTGGAGCGCCTGATCTCTGAGGCCCAGTCCGACATCGACGCCGAACTGGCCACCGACGTCCTGATCATCGAGGACGAGGCCATCATCTCGGCCGACATCGAAAGCCTGGTCAAGGAGTTGGGCCACCGCGTCACCGGCACCGCCACCACCCACGACGAAGCGGTGGACGCCGTGACCCGCCACCGCCCCGGCCTGGTCCTGGCCGACATCCAGCTGGCCGACGGTTCGTCGGGCATCGACGCGGTCAAGGACATCCTCAAGCGGTTCGACGTGCCGGTCATCTTCATCACCGCCTTCCCCGAGCGGCTGCTGACCGGCGAACGGCCCGAGCCGACCTTCCTGATCACCAAGCCCTTCCAGCCGGAAACGGTGAAGGCGGCCATCAGCCAGGCGCTGTTCTTCCATCCTTCGCGCCAGAAACAGGCCGCCTGAGCTCAGGCGCGCCGACCCGGCCCCGATGGTTCGCCGTCGGGGCCGTTTTCAATTCAGGTCGCCGGCGTGGGCGGCGGATTTCCGTCGACGGCGGCCGTCTCGGCGGGGCGTCGGTCAGCGTCGGGATTGACGGTCTGGAAGCCGCCGTTGCTGAGCAGCCACATCCCCAGGAGCAGGACGGCGGTCGCCCCGCCCGACAGGATCAGCAGCCACAGGATGCGCACGCCGCCCCGGCCCTGACGGACATACTGGGCTTCGATCGGCGCGTGGTGTTCGACGGCGTCGGCGGAGTGGGAGTGGGGATCCTGATGGGTCATCGCGCTCTCCGAGTCAGAAGTCTGCCTAGGAAACGCGGGCCGCGGCGCTGCCGTTCCGGTCGAGAGGGACGGGCGATTTATTCCCGCGTCGCGGGGGAACCCGCGATGCCAGCCGTCGTTATGCCAGAGCGGAGACGGCGAAGCCCCCCGACTTATGACTGGCTCGCCAGTCTGCCGGCTCCGCGCCTCATTCTCGATGATGCCACCTCAAGCGGACCCGAAACGGTCCGCTTTTTTCTTGGGAGGCCTCGACAGAGGCGCGGCATGCCGCACTATAGAGTTCTTAAAGAAAACGCATCGGAGACGCGCCATGGCCCTTCGCAATCGTCAGTGGGTTCTTCGCCAACGCCCCAAGGGGCTGATTCAGGACGGCGATCTGGAACTGATCGAGTCGCCCGTGCCGGATCTGAAGGACGGCGAGGTGCTGGTTCGCACCGTCTATCTGTCGCTGGATCCGACCAACCGCACCTGGATGAACGATTCCGAGGGCTATCTGCCGCCGGTGGGCCTGGGCGAGGTCATGCGCGGCCTGACGCTGGGCGTGGTCGAGCAGTCGAAGTCCGAACGCTTCAAGGACGGGGACGTGGTCACGCCCCTGTCGGGCGGCTGGGCCGACTATGCGGTGGTGCATGAGCAGGGGCTGCGTCCGGTGCACCGCGCGCCGGGAATGCCGCTGACGGCCAATCTGTCGGTGCTGGGGATGACCGGCCTGACCGCCTATTTCGGCGTCACTGACGTGCTGAAGGCCAAGGCCGGCGAGACCCTGGTGATCTCGGCGGCGGCGGGGGCGGTCGGCTCCATCGCCGGCCAGGTGGCCAAGCAGCGCGGCGCCCGCGTCATCGGCATCGCCGGCGGGCCGGACAAGTGCCGCTGGCTGACCGAGGAGCTCGGCTTCGACGCCGCCGTCGACTACAAGAACGAGGACGTCGGCGCGGCGCTGGACCGTCTGGCACCCAACGGCGTCGACCTCAATTTCGAGAACGTCGGCGGCGACATCATGATCGCGGTGTGGAACCGGCTGAACGTCCATGCCCGCATGGCCGTCTGCGGCCTGATCTCGTCCTACAACGCCACGCGGATGCCGCCCTCGCCGAACTTCAGCCGCATCATCACCCACCGCCTGAACGTCCAGGGCTTCCTGGTGCTCGACTACGCCCACCGGGCCCGCGAGATGGTCGCGGAGATGGGGCCGTGGCTGGCGGACGGGAAGATCCAGTGGAAGGTCCACGTCGATGACGGCCTGGAAGGGGCGGTCACGTCGTTGAACCGCTTGTTCACCGGCGACCATGACGGCAAGCTGCTGGTGCGGGTGTCGGAAGAACCCGCCGCCTGAGGCCAGGCGTCAGGACAGGAAGCCCGCCGGATGACCGAACCTCTGCACGTCCATTTCGAGGATCTCGAGGTCGGCCAGGTCATCCCCCTGGGCGCTTGCGCTGTGGACGCCGAGGCCCTGGACGTCTTCGCCGAACGCTTCGCGCCGGGGTGGGACGTCGCCTACGGCGCGCCGGACGCCCTGGTCTACGCCCTGTGGAGCCGGCTGTCGGTCGAGAAGGCGGGCGGCTGGGCCGGAGCCAAGATGCTGGCGGTCGACGGCCTGCGCTTCCTGCGCAATCCGCCGCCGGGCGAACTGCTGCGCGGGCGGCTGACGGTGATGGGCAAGGACCCGGTAGGCGACGAGAAGGGCCTCGTCATCGCCCAGCACGACCTGCTGGACGAGGCGGGGCGGCTGGTCTTCTCCTGCCTGACCCGCGGCCTGATCGCCCGGCGCTGAATACAGAAAAACGCCCCGCCAGTTTCCTGACGGGGCGTTTTCATTGCATTCAAAGCGGCCTCAAGCAGCGCGAATGCGCGGTAGGCCCCTGAGAATTATGCGTTGGCGGCGGCCGGGGTTTCGGCGGCGGCGCGCGTGAAGGCCATGGCGATCAGGCGGTCCCAGCCCAGCAGCGACACCAGGTGGGCGTAGATCTGGCCCAGGGCGCCGTTGTCGCGCAGCTCGACCAGCTTGTCGGCCGGCAGGGCCTTCAGCTTGTCTTCCGAGACGGCGAAGTATTCGGCCAGCTTCTGAACCTGACCGGCCGAGCCGTCCGGGTTGCGCGGGGTGAAGGAGGCTTCGCGGGTTTCGAACAGGTCCAGGTCGATCAGCAGCTTGACGAAGGACTCCGTGCGCAGGCGCTCCTGCTCGAAGTTGTTGCAGAACTCCATCGCGTTGTTGACGTAGTCGCTGGGCTGGCCGTTCTCGAACAGCGGAACCTCGCCGTTCTCGCCGACGAAGGCCGCGCCGCGGTCGATGCACAGAATCATGCGGTTCTGCCCTTCGTCGTTGGCGAAGACGAACGGATAGCGGCGCACATAGGCGGGGATGTAGGCGTCGGGACGGAAGTCGCCGTCCTGGATGAACAGGTTGTCGTTCTGGCGCAGACCCATGGCCACGACCGGCTGCTTCAGATCGCCGACGAAGACGATCGGATAGGACAGGGCGGCGGGCGCGAACTCGGTCACGGTCAGCGGCACGATGTTGGTCTGGGCGACGAAGGCGTAGGGCTTGTCGGCCGGCGTCACGCCCAGCTTGCCGTGGGCTTCGAGCGAAATCGGCTCCGGCTGCGTGTAGAACAGGACGTTGCCGGACAGGGCGCCGGACGCTTGGGACGTGGTGTCGGTCATGTTGGTACGGATCGGCTCTGAACAGAAAGGTCGGGCCTTCTAGCCTATGGTCGAGCGCGCGGCAAACGCGACGGTTCGGTGAACGCCGGACGCGGATGGGCCGCGCGGCGTCGGCGCCGGTTGCGGCGCGGCCTCGGACCCCTTAGCTGTGAGGCATGGGCGCCGCTTGCGATCACGATCATGCCGACAGCCGACCCGGCCCCGCCGAGGTTGAACGGGCGCTGGCGTCCGTAGAGGCCCAGTGCGCGGTCGAGGGCGAGCGCATGACCGCGCCGCGCCGTCGTGTGCTGGAGTTGCTGCTGGCGGCGGGCGAGCCGGTCAAGGCCTATGACCTGATCGCCCGTTTCGGCGTGGACGGCCAGGCCGCCAAGCCGCCCACCGTCTATCGCGCCCTGGAGTTTCTGGAGCGTCGGGGGGTGGTCCACCGCATCGCCTCGATCAGCGCCTATGTCGCCTGCACCGCCAACGCGGACGACAGCCGGACCCATGCCGCCGCCTTCCTGATCTGTGACTGCTGCGGCGCGACCGAGGAGGTCGCCGTGGCCGGGGGCGACGCCTTCGCCGAGGCGGCCGCCTCGGCCGGCTACGCCATCGAGCGCACCACGATCGAGGGCCACGGCCGCTGCCCGGCCTGCCGCGTGGCGGCCTGACGCCGATGGACGCCCTGGCCCTGTCGGCGCCGCGTCGTCTGACGGTTCCCATCGACAACCGCTGGGGCGGGGGCGACATGGCCGTTCTCGACTTCGGCGATCCGGAGCGTCCGGTCGACCTGGTCTTCGCCCACGCCAACGGCTTCAACGCCTGGACCTATCGCGCCCTGCTGCAGCCCTTGTCGGGAGCCCTGCGCATATGGGCGCCCGACCTGCGCGGGCATGGCCGGACCCGTCTGCCCGCCCGGCCCGAGGGGCGGCGCAGCTGGAAGGATCACCGCGACGACCTGATCGCGCTGCTGGACGCCGTCGACGGCCCGCCGGTGGCCCTGGCCGGTCATTCCATCGGCGGGACCAGCGGCCTGATGGCGGCGGCGGAACGGCCCGAGCGGGTGTCGCGCCTGTTGTTGCTGGACCCGGTGATCTGGCGCCGCGAGATGGTGCTGGCGATGAACCTGCCCCTGGTCGGGCGGCTGGCCGAGCGTAATCCCATCGTGGCCGGCACGCGCAGACGCCGCGCCCTGTTCGACAGCCGCGAGCAGGCACTGGCCGGCTATCGCGGGCGGGGCGCGTTCAAGGGCTGGCCCGACATGATGCTGGCCGACTATCTGGTCGATGGGCTGCACGAGACGGATCAGGGTTTCGAACTGACCTGCGCCCCGGCCTGGGAGGCCTCGAACTACGCCGCCCAGGCGCACAATCCGTGGCGCGCGTTGAAGCGCTACCCCGGCGCAGTGCGTATCCTGAAGGCCGAAATCGGCAGCCTGTGCGCCGCGTCCACGTCCGGACCGCTGCAGGTGGAAACGGTCGCGGGCGGCGGGCACCTGTTTCCCATGACCCATGCCGATGTGGCGCGCGACGCCCTGCTCGACCTCGCGGTCTAGGGTCTTCGTCGCCGACTTCAGGATGCGCGCCCTGGGGGTTGTCGTCGGGCCGTTCGGTGCTAGGCCTGAGGGCGATGTCGTCGCCCGCCGCCCCGTCCGCTCTGCCGCGTATCCTTCTGGGGTCGCTGATCGGCGCTGTGATCGGCCTGATCCTGCTGGCGCTGGGCCTAGTCATTCTATGGAAGGCGGCCGCTCCAGGGGGATCGACGGCGGCGGCGGACGTCGCGCTGGCGCCGCCCGCGCCTGCAGCGACAGCCCGGTCTGAGGCAAAAGCGGTTTCGCCCGTGTCCTATCCGGCGGTGGGGCCGGGAGAACCTCCTCCGGCCCAGGCCCCGGTCGAGGCGCCGCCAAAGGCCGCGACCTCGATCTGGCGCTCGATCTTCGACGACGGGGACGGTCAGGGCGCGGCCGTCGCCGAGGCTGACACTGCGCCGCCGCGCGCCGCCCCTCCCGCATCGCCTTCGCGGCCCGCGCCGCGACCGTCCGCCCCCCGACGCCCGCCCGAGGCGCAGCGTCAGGACGACAGCCTGTTCTTCTGAGGCTTTAGTCCAGGCGGGCGCAGGCGTGGATCAGTCGTTCCACGTCCTCGTCGGACTGATAGAGGCTGAAGCCGAAGCGGATCACGTCGTCGCGCACGTCGGTGACCACGTTCATGTGCTGCAGGTCGGCCTTCCAGCGCGACGCCTCGTCCGAGCGCAGGGCCAGGAAGCGGGCGCGCGGCGCCTCGCCCTCGACCGGGTTGAGGATCTCGGCCTGCGACAGGGCGCCGGCCTCGCCGCCCCGGACCGCCGCCTGGAACCGGGCCTGCAAGCCCCGCGCATGGGCGGCGACGTCGGCGGTGGTCAGGCCCTGCTCGTCCAGCATCCGGCGCACGGCGTTGAAGCGGTAAAGCGCGCTGACGTCGAAGGTGGCGCCCCAGAAACGGCCGCCGTCGGTGCGGTACTGGACCCCGCCGGGCGGGCCTTCCAGATGGCCGAACTCGGCGAACCAGCCGGTGATGACCGGGCGCGGGCAGAAGCCGGGCGGGGAATGCAGGAAGCAGGCGCCTTCGCCCGCCATGGCGTATTTGTAGCCGCCGGCCAGATAGAAGACCTTATCCGCTGTCGCCGACAGGTCGGTCGGCGTCGCCATGAAGCCGTGATAGCCGTCGACCACCACCCACGGCCCCGCCGGGTCGGCCAGGGCCGCCAGTTCGGCGACCGCGTCGAACACCTGGCCGGTGCGGAAGAAGACCTGGCTGACCAGGATCAGGTCATGCCCGCCCGCCCGCGCCGCCGCGACGAAACGCTCGGCGAAGGTGGCGAAGGGATGCAGGGGCACGCGCGTGACCACGGCCTCGCCGGCTTCCTCCCAGCGCTCGGACTGGCGGCGGAAGGAATGGAACTCGCCGTCGGTGGACAGGATGCGCACCGGCTTCTTCTCGACGCCCGAGACCAGGCGGATCAGCAGGTCATGGGTGTTGGAGGTGAAGATCAGGCTGTCGGGCGACGGCAGGTTCAGCTCTTTCGCCACATGACCTTGCGCCTCGGGAATGACCTCGCCGAATACCAGGTCCCACTTGCGGTCGGCGAAGCGGTTGGCCTCGGCCCAGGCCTGGACCTGGGCGTCGAAGCTGGCGTCGGGCCACAGGTGATGGCTGTGGGCGGCGAAATGCAGCCGCTCGGGATCCAGACCCAGGGCGCGCGAGAAGAGGGGCTTGTAGCTCATGTCTCGACCTTACTCGGATCGTGCATCCACCCAACAGAAAAGAGGCGGACCCGCCATGCGAGCCCGCCTCTCTCAACCCAGGTGTTTGGCGCTCAAGCAGCGAGCGACCGCGTCGCGAGCGTAGCGCCGCGCGGCAGCGCGCCTAGATCAAACTGCCGTGGCAGTGCTTGAACTTGCGGCCCGAATGGCAAGGGCAGTCGGCGTTGCGGCTGGTGCGTTCCCAGCCGACGGGCAGGGCCTCGACCGGCAGCTTCGAGCGGTCGTCGCCGGTCAGCATGCCTTCCGGGTTCTGGGCCGACGGATTGGTCATTTCGTTCTCGCCGGTGCCGGGGTTCAGGTGGATTTCCTGGAACTCGGGCATCTCCATGGCCGGCGGCGCCTCGAAGCGGAACTCGACCGTCATCAGCCAGCGGGTGACGTTGTGGCGCAGGTCGTGCAGCAGCGTCTCGAACAGGTTGAAGGCTTCGGTCTTGTATTCGTTCAGCGGATCGCGCTGGCCGTAGCCGCGCAGGCCGATGACGCCGCGCAGGTGGTCCAGATGGACCAGGTGCTCGCGCCACTGCATGTCGATCATCTGCAGCATGAACTGCTTTTCCAGACCGCGGGTCTGGTCGGCGCCGATCATCTCCAGACGTTCGGCGGCGCGGGCGTCGGCGGCGGCGTTGATGCGCTCCTCGATCTCTTCGTTCGAGACGCCTTCCTCGGCGGCCCAGTCCTTGAGCGGCAGCTCCAGACCCAGGGTCGAGCGGACCTTCTCGTCCAGCCCTTCCATGTCCCACTGCTCGGCATAGGCCTTGGGCGGCATGTAGCGCTCGACCAGGTCGGAGACGACGTCCAGACGGAAGTCCGTGACCAGTTCCGACAGGTCCTCGGAGTCCATGAACTCCTGGCGCTGTTCGAACACGGCCTTGCGCTGGTCGTTCACGACGTCGTCGTACTTCAGCACGTTCTTGCGCATGTCGTAGTTGCGCGCTTCGACCCGCTTCTGGGCGGTTTCGACGGCGCGGTTCAGCCAGGGGTGGCTGATGGCCTCGCCTTCGGCCACGCCGAAGCTGCGCATGATCGAGTCCAGACGGTCGCCGGCGAAGATGCGCAGCAGGTCGTCTTCGCACGACAGGTAGAATTTCGAGGTGCCGGGGTCGCCCTGACGGCCGGTGCGGCCGCGCAGCTGGTTGTCGATGCGGCGGCTTTCGTGGCGCTCGGTGCCGAGGACGAACAGGCCGCCGGCGGCCAGGGCCGTTTCGCGGTGGACGGCGATCTCGGACTTGTACTCGGCCTCCACGACGGCCAGCATCTCGGGCGTGACCTCAATGGCCAGGTTGCGCTGGTCCTGGGTCCAGCGCTGGATGCGCATTTCCAGGTTGCCGCCCAGCTGGATGTCGGTGCCGCGGCCGGCCATGTTGGTGGCGATGGTCACTGCGCCCGGCAGACCGGCGTCGGCGACGATATAGGCTTCCTGTTCGTGCTGACGCGCGTTCAGGACGTTGTGCGGGATGCCGCGGCCGGTGACGTAGGTGATGTCATAGGCGTCGTCGCCGACCTTCTGGGCCTCCTTCTCGCGGCCGGCGTATTCGGCCTTGAGGGTGCGGCCAGTCTCGACCTTGTAGTCATAGGTGTTGAGGACCTCGGACAGTTCCTCGGACTTCTCGATCGAGACGGTGCCGACCAGGATCGGCTGGCCGCGCACATGGCAGTCGGCGATCTGGGCGGCGATGGCCGCGTTCTTTTCCTTGAAGGTGCGATAGACCTCGTCGTCATAGTCCTTGCGCAGGACCGGACGGTTGGTCGGCACTTCCAGGACGTCCATCTTGTAGATGTCGAGGAATTCCTGGGCCTCGGTCGCGGCCGTGCCGGTCATGCCGGACAGCTTCTCGTAGAGGCGGAAGTAGTTCTGGATGGTCACCGAGGCCAGGGTCTGGTTCTCGGGCATGATCTTGACGTCTTCCTTGGCCTCGATGGCCTGGTGAAGACCTTCGGACAGGCGACGGCCCGTCATCATGCGGCCGGTGTATTCGTCGATCAGGACGATCTCGCCGCCCTTGATGATGTAGTCCTTGTCGCGCTGGTACAGGGTGTTGGCGCGCAGGGCCTGATTGGTGTGGTGGACCAGGCTGACGTTGGCCGGGTCATAGAGGTCGTTGGTGTCCTCGGCGAAGTGGCCGCCGGCCTCCAGCATCTGCTCGATGCGTTCCGAGCCCAACTCGGTCAGCAGGGCCTGGCGCTGCTTTTCGTCCAGGTCGAAGGTGGCCTTGTCCTGGATCAGCTCTTTCACGATCGCGTCGACGATCTTGTAGAGGTCCGAACGGTCCTCGGTCGGGCCCGAGATGATCAGGGGGGTGCGCGCCTCGTCGATCAGAATGGAGTCGACTTCATCGACGATGGCGAAGTGGTGGCTGCGCTGCACCATCTCGCGACGGTCATAGACCAGATTGTCGCGCAGATAGTCGAAGCCGAATTCGTTGTTGGTGCCGTAGGTGATGTCGGCGTTGTAGGCCGCCTGACGCTGACCCTGCGACAGACCATTGACGATGACGCCGACTTCCAGGCCCAGGAAGCGGTAGATCTTGCCCATGGTCTCGGCGTCGCGGCGCGCCAGATAGTCGTTGACGGTGATGACGTGGACGCCCTTGCCCGCCAGGGCGTTCAGATAGACCGGGGCCACGGCCACCAGGGTCTTGCCTTCGCCGGTCCGCATTTCGGCGATGCCGCCTTCATGCAGGATCATGCCGCCGGCCAGTTGCACGTCGTACTGACGCTGGCCCATGACCCGCTTGGAGGCCTCGCGCACCACGGCGAAGGCTTCGTTCTGCAGCTTGTCCAGGCTCTCGCCGGCCTCGATGCGGTCCTTGAAGGTCTGCGTCATCATGCGCAGTTCGTCGTCCGAGAAGGCCTCGAACTTGGATTCCAGGGCGTTGATCTTTTGCGCCTGGGCCTGGAAGGCCTTGACCTTGCGGTCGTTGGAGGAGCCGAGGATTTTCTTGGCGAAGCCGAGCATGGGCGATCCGGTAAAGGCGGTCGAGCGGCTGAAGGCTCTGAAACAGGAAGCGTCGTGATCTAGAAGGCCCGGATCGACGCCGGTCCCAACGACCCCCGAAATACGAGGCGTGCGCAGGGGCCGCGCAGACGATCGAAAACCCCTCGACTTGGGCGCAGCCGGGACTTAAGCACCGCCCTAACCCCTGTCAACGCGAGGGGTTTTCACGGGCCTGCCGAGACAGGCCCTCAGGACCCTGTTTTCGCCCCTGCCCGGAGCGCCTGATGCGTCTTTCGCGTCCCTCCTTTCGAACCCTGCGGCCCGTGCTGGCGTCGGCCTTGCTGGCCCTGACGCTGACGGCCGCCTGCGGGCGCGGCGACGCGGAGACCCCGCCGGAAAAAGACGATCTGATCGTGGCGCGGGTGCTGGACCGTTCGGTCTGGGCCTCGGACGTGCGTCGTGAAGCGGTGGCGCAAGGCCTGGTCGGCGAGGGCGACCCGCTGGACGTCAAGTCCGAGCTGTTCCGCCGCGTCCTGGACGAGGTGGTCGATCAGAAGCTGCTGGCCGCCGAGGCCCGCCGTCGCGGTCTGGACAAGAACCCCGCCGCCCAGCGCCGGCTGGAAGCGGTGCACGAACGCATCCTCGGCGACATGCTTGTGGAATCCGTGGTCAGCGGCGCCGTGTCCGATCAGGCGGTCGAACGCCTCTATCAGGAGCAGCAGCGCCGGGCGCAGACAACCGAGGAGGTCCGGGTCCGCCTGATCCTGTCGCACACCAAGGAACAGGCCGACGCCGTGGTCGGCGTCCTGGGCCAGGGCGCCGCCTTCGAGGCCGTGGCCGCCCAGCGCTCGGTCGACGACGCCACCCGCTATTCCGGCGGAGACCTGGGCTATTCGACGCTCGACGTCCTGCCCGACGCCTACGCCGCCGCCGTGCGGGGTCAGGCACCGGGTGCCGTGGTTGGTCCGGTTCAGGGCGAAGGCGGCTGGGCCGTGCTGCGCGTCGAGGATCGCCGGCTGGAGACCCCGCCGACCCTGGATCAGGCCCGCCCTCTTATTGTCCGCTACCTGACCTACGAGGGCGTGCGCCAACTGCTGGAGCAACTTCGCGGCAAGGCCGCGGTCGAGGTCTTCCTCAATCCCGCCAAACCGGCCGCCAGGCCGGCTCCTCCCGTTGCAGCGGCGCCAGCCGCTCCCGTCACTCCCGCCGGAACCGCCGCCTCATGAACCGTCCGCCCGTGTCCAAGTCCGGTTCGACCGGCCAGATGATCGAATCCGCCATCGAAAAGGCGCTGGACCCCCTGGCCTCGGCCCTGAAGCGCGCCACCCAGCCGGCCGCCGCCAAGCCCGGCAAGCCGGGCCTGATGATCTCGCCCCTGGCCGTGCCCTTCCCGACCATTCCGCCCATCGGCGGGGTCGAGATCGCCACCGCCCGCGCCGGCTTCTACAAGCACGAGCGCGACGATCTGGTGGTCTTCCACTTCCCTGAGGGGGCCTCCTGCGCCGGCGTCTTCACCCGCCACAAGGTCGGCTCGGCCCCCGTCGACTGGTGCAAGCGTCAGCTGGACGCCGACAAGGGCGGCGAGGGGGTCAAGGCCCTGGTCGTCAACGCCGGCTGCGCCAACGCCTTCACCGGCAAGGCCGGGGCCGACGCCGCCCGCCGCACGGCCTCAGAGGTCGCCAAGCGCTTCGACTGCCGCCAGCGCGACGTCATGCTGGCCTCGACCGGGGTCATCGGCGTGGTGCTGGACGAGAAGAAGATCACCGCCCGCCTGCCCGACATCGAAGCCGGACTGAAGGCCGACGCCTGGGCCCAGGCGGGCCTCGGCATCATGACCACGGACACCTTCCCCAAGGGCTCTTACGCGGAATGTGAGATCGAGGGCGTCAAGGTCAGGATCGCCGGCATCGCCAAGGGCTCGGGCATGATCGCGCCCGACATGGCGACCATGCTGGGCTTCATCGTCACCGACGCGAACATCGCCCCGCCGGTGCTGAAGGCCCTGCTGAACCTGCACGTCCGCACCACCTTCAACAGTGTGACCGTGGACGGCGACACCTCGACCAATGACACGGCCCTGCTGTTCGCTACCGGCGCCTCGGGCGCGCCGCGCATCGGTCGGGTCGGCGACCGCCGCCTGAAGGACTTCTCCGCCGCTCTGGACCGGGTCATGCTCGACCTGGCCCACCAGCTGGTCAAGGACGGCGAGGGCGCGACCAAGTTCGTGCGCGTCACCGTGGACGGCGCCGCCAGCCCCGCCTCGGCCCGCAAACTGGCCAAGTCGATCGCCGACAGCCCCCTGGTCAAGACCGCCATCGCCGGCGAGGACGCCAACTGGGGCCGCATCGTCATGGCCGTGGGCAAGACCGAGGAAGCGGTCGACCGCGACCGTCTGGCGATCAATTTTGGTCCCCACGTCGCCGCCGTCGACGGGGCGCCTTCGCCGACCTACGACGAGGCGAAGATGAGCGCCTATATGAAGAACGCCGAGATCGACATCACCGTCCACGTCGGTTCGGGCCGGGCCTCAGCCACGGTCTGGACCTGCGATCTGACCAAACGCTACATCGAGATCAACGGGGACTATCGCTCGTGAGCGAGGCGCCCGCTGTCCCCACCGTCCCCACCGTCCTCGTCGTCGCCGTCGCCCTGGTCGATCCCGACGGCCGCGTCCTGATCGCCAAGCGGCCTGAGGGCAAGCAATTGGCCGGACTGTGGGAGTTTCCCGGCGGCAAGGTCGAGCCGGGCGAGCGGCCGGAAGCGGCCCTGATCCGCGAGCTGAAGGAAGAGCTGGACATCGACGTGAACGAGGCCTGCCTGGCCCCCTTCGTGTTTACCAGTCACGCTTACGATTCCTTTCACCTCTTGATGCCACTGTATCTGTGCCGGCGCTGGTCCGGCGTGGTCACGGCCCGTGAACACGCGGGTCTGGCCTGGGTGAAGCCGAACAAGTTGTCGGACTATCCCATGCCGCCGGCCGACGAACCCCTGGTCGCCTGGTTGCGCGACCTGCTCTGATCAGGCGCCGAGGGAGGGGCCGGGATGCGACGTTTCATCGGCCGTTTCTATCGCGACGACAGCGGCGCCACCGCCATTGAATACGGCCTGATCGCCGGCCTGGTCTTCCTGGCCATCGTCGCCGCCGTGGGCGCCTTCACCTCGAAGGCGGTGGGCATGTTCGAGTGGTTCGGCAACATCATCAGCACCGCGATCAGCTAGGGCCGCCGCGTTCGCCGCCTAGTCGCGGCCCTGTTCCCTGACGCCCAGAGCATCGGCCAGCCGTGTCTTGGCCGAGCCGCGCCGGGCCGGCTTCTGCTGGCTGTCGTGCGGGGCCCATCCGGCCAGATGCACCATCTCGAAGGTCGCCGGAATGCGCCCGTCCGCCTCGGCGTAGCGTTCAGCGTAAAGCTGCGCCGCGCGGGCCAGAACAGCGCGGCTCAACGGCCGGATCGGCCCAGCCAGAACATTGGTCTCGCCCATGGCCCGCAGGTCGCGCATCAGGGCGAAGGGGTCAGCATAGCGCACCGTCACCCGGTCCACGTCCGTCACCGGCAGGGCGAACCCGGCCCGTTGCAGCAGGGCTGCGCCGTCGAAACCGTCGGCGAAGGGTGAAATTCGCGCCTGCGCCCCGCCGCTTACCTCCAACTCGGCCTCGGTCAGCACCCCGCGCAGCTCTTTCAGGGTCGCGGCGCCGAACAGGCTGGCGACGAACAGGCCGTCCGGCTTCAGCGCACGGCGGATCTGGGCCAACGCCCCCGGCAGGTCGTTGGCCCAGTGCAGGCCCAGCAGGTTGACGATCAGGTCGGCCGAGCCGTCCTCCAGCCCCAGAGGCCCGGCCCCCGGCGCGGCGCGCTCGGTCGTCGATCCGACGGCGCGGACCTCGGCCACGCGTTCCTGCGCCGGGCTGTCGGCCAGGGCGCGGGCGAAGACGCCGGGGTGGGGCGACAGGTCGACGGGCGTGTGAAACTCGCGCAGGATCACCTCCAGACTGTTCACCGCATTCTCGGCGGCGCGCAGGTGCAGGAAGTCGGCGTCGGGGAAGCGGCGGGCGGCGCGGCTCAGGCGCGCGGCGCGGCGGGCGGCGTCGAAGATGATCGGGGGACCGGAGGAGGGGGCGCTCATGTCCGTTCAGGATGGGGGCTGGCGGGCCGGATTGAAAGACGCGACGTCGCGTATATCGCTGGGCGGTCGCGGCATGGCGCGCGGTCTGCTGGACCTGCTGCTGCCGCCGATGGCCCACGACAGCCGCGAGGCCACGGCCTCGGCCGGCCTGTCGCCCGACGCCTGGAGCCGGGTCGTGTTTCTGGAGGCGCCGGTCTGCGACGGCTGCGGCGCGGCGTTCGAATACGACGGCGGCGACTTCGCTTCCGACCGCTGCCTGGCCTGTCAGGTCCAGCCCTACGCCTTCGCCCGCGCCCGGGCGGCCTGCGTCTATGACGAGGCCTCGCGCGGCCTGATCCTCAAGTTCAAGCACGGCGACCAGCAGCAGTTCGCCCCCCTGTTCGCCCGCTGGATCGCGCGGTCGGGCGCGGACGTGGTGGCCGAGGCCGACGCCGTGGTCCCGGTGCCCCTGCATCGCAGCCGCCTCCTGGCGCGGCGCTTCAATCAGGCCGCCGAGATCGCGCGACCATTGGCCCGCACCGCCGGGCTGGACTACCTGCCCGACGCCCTGATCCGGGCCGCGTCGACCGCCAGCCAGGGCGGCAAGTCGGCGCGCGGGCGGCGCATGAACGTCAGATCCGCCTTCACCGTGACCGAGGCGGGGCGTCGCCGCATCAAGGGCCGGCGCATCCTGCTGATCGACGATGTTCTGACCACGGGGGCCACCGCCGAGGCCTGCGCGCGGGTGCTGGTCGAGGCGGGCGCCCGCGCCGTGGACCTGGCCGTCATCGCGAGGGTGCGAACCGCGCGCGAACCGCCTAAGTAGGGGGTGAATTTGAGTAAGGAGACTCTGAGTTGGCTGAAGTCGTCATCTACACCAAGCCCGGTTGCCCCTATTGCGTCACCGCCATGGGCCTGCTGACGCGCAAGGGCGTGGAATTCACCGAGATCGTCGCCTCCAACGACCCGGAAAAGAAGGCCGAGATGGTCGAGCGTTCGGGCGGCAAGGCCACCTTCCCGCAGATCTTCATCAACGGCCAGCACGTCGGCGGCTCGGACGACATTCACGCCCTGGACCGTCGCGGCGGCCTGGACCCCCTGCTGGCGGCCTGATGACTGAACGGCTCGACATCGCGCTGATCCAGACGCGGACGCCGGCGACGGCGGACGCGGGGCTGGCCCATGTCGAGCCGCTGATCCGCGAGGCGGCGGCGGGCGGGGCCAGGCTGATCCTGACGCCCGAGGGCACGAACTTCCTCGAGCAGCGCCGCGGTCTGCGCGACGCCGCCCTGTCGGGCGAGGACGCCGACGCCGCCGTCCTCGGCCTGCGCCGTTTGGCGGACGAACTGGGCGTCTGGCTGCTGATCGGCTCGGCCATCGTGCGCTCGGACGCGCCCGGCGACGAGCGCGCCGCCAACCGCTCCCTGCTGGTCGATCCGACGGGGGCGGTGGTCGCCCGCTATGACAAGCTGCACGTCTTCGACGTCGATCTGCCGGGCGGTGAGACCTATCGCGAGAGCGCCTCGGTTCGGCCCGGCGTCGGCGCGACGGCGGCCGAGACCCCCTGGGGCCGACTGGGCCTCAGCATCTGCTACGACGTGCGCTTTCCGCACCTCTATCGCGCCCTGGCCAAGACGGGGGCGTCGATGATCGCCGTGCCCGCCGCCTTCACCCGCCCGACCGGCGAGGCTCACTGGGAGACCCTGTTGCGCGCCCGCGCCATCGAGACCGGCGCCTTCGTCCTGGCCCCGGCCCAGGGCGGCGCCCACGAGGACGGCCGCCAGACCTGGGGCCGGTCGCTGGTCGTCGGACCCTGGGGCGAGGTCATCGCCAGGGCCGAGCATGACGCGCCCTGCGTCGTCCCTGCGACGCTCGATTTGAGCGCGGTCCAGCGCGCGCGGCAGGCGGTGCCTTCCCTGCTGCACGATCGCGATTTCGACTGGCCGCAATGATCGGGCCGTCATGATCCGCTACGCCCTGTCCTGCGACCACGATCACGGCTTCGAGGCCTGGTTCGCCTCCTCGTCCGACTATGACGATCAGGCGGCGCGCGGCCTGGTCGAATGCCCCTTCTGCGGCTCCAGCAACGTGCGCAAGCAGGTGATGGCGCCGGCCGTCTCGGGCACGAAGAAGGCCGCGCCTTCGCCCGACGCGATGAAGCAGATGCAGAGCATGATGATGCAGGCGGCGCGCGAGGTCCGCGAGCACGTCGAACAGAATTTCGACTACGTCGGCGACGCCTTCGCTCGCGAAGCCCGCGACATCCACGAGGGCCGCTCGGAGAAGCGCGAGATCTACGGCGAGGCCACGCCCGCCGACATCAAGAAGCTGAAGGACGACGGCGTGCCCTGCGCCCCCCTGCCCAGCCTTCCGCCCGACCCCAAGAAAGCGAACTGACACGGCATGGGGGAGGGGGAGCGCTACGAGGAATTCGCGCCGCCTGAATCCCTGCGCCCCTTCGTGCGTGTCCTGTGGACCTATGCGGCGCCGCATCCGACCGGCGGGGTGCAGCGCATCGCCCCTGACGGCTGTCCCGAACTGGTGATCGACCTGGCCGCCCCCTACGAGGAGGCAGGCGAGGACGGCGTCTTTCGGCCCCAGACGCCGGTCATCTTCGCCGGTCAGATGACCCGGCCCATGGCCATCCGCCCCGTCGGCCCGGTGGAGATCGTCGCCGCCAAGTTCGAGCCGGACGGGGCGCGGGACTTTCTCGGACGTCCGTTGATCGAGGCGACGGATCTGCGGCGGGACCTCACAGCGCGGCTGCGCGGCTTCACGGCGCCGCCCGGCGATCCGGCCGGGCAGGCGGCGGCCCTGACCGACTGGCTGGAAGGCCAGCGCCAGGCGGGCGGTTGGCGCATCGACCCCGCCGTCCGCGCCCAGGTCGCCGCCGTCGAGCGCGAGGACGAGGGGCCGTTGCTCAATCCGGCCGAACGCCGCGCCCTGCAACGCCGTTTCCGCGACCGCGTCGGCGTGGCGCCGCGCACCCTGCGCTCCGTCTTCCGCTTTCGCCGCGTCTTCGACCATGCGACGGGCCCGGACGCCGACGCCGCCTCCTGGCTGGAGGCCGGTCTGGCCGCCGGCTATTTCGACCAGCCGCAGATGGCCCGCGACTTCCGCCGCTTCCTCGGCTGCACCGCGACCGAATGGGCGCGCGATCAGATGGAGCTGGCGCGGCGGCTGGCGTCGCAATCCTACAAGCGTGACAGGCCGGATTGATCTAGGCTCCTTTTCGAACCGAGGAGGGAGACTTCGATGGCTTTGCTGACCGCGCTTTCGGCCGCCGCTCTGCTGCAGGCGACGCCGCCCGCGCCCGACCTGTCGTGGCTGGCCGGCTACTGGCTGGACTGCTCGCGAGGGCGCGAGGCGTCGGAGACCTGGAGCGACCCGCGTGCGGGCCTTCAGGTTGGTCATACCATGACCGTGCGCAATGGCCGCAGCGGCTTCGAGTTCGCGCGCATCGCCCCCTTGCAGGATGGCGTCCTGGCCTATGTGGCCCAGCCG
The DNA here is from genome assembly GCF_057839885.1 of Brevundimonas sp. KH_025. Lineage (NCBI taxonomy): Bacteria > Pseudomonadati > Pseudomonadota > Alphaproteobacteria > Caulobacterales > Caulobacteraceae > Brevundimonas > Brevundimonas sp. KH_025. The sequence continues at coordinate 44,641 of NZ_CM174501.1, forward strand.
GGCGGGGCCGCGCCCACCCCCTTTCGTCTGATCGAAAGCGGGCCGCAGCGGGTGGTCTTCGCCAACCCCGCCAACGACTTTCCGCACCGCATCCTCTATCAGCGCACCGTCAGCGCCTCTGGGGATGTGCTGACCGCCCGCATCGAAGGGGCGAATGACGACGAAACCCGGAGTGTGGAGTGGATCTTCAACAAGGCGGAACTGAACGCCCGCTGCCCCAGCTAGACTGGCGGCCGATGACGCCGGGCGACGTCGACGGCGTCGTGGCGGTCGCCCGCCTGTCCTTTCCCGATCATTTCGAGGCGCGCGAGTGCTTCGCCGAGCGGCAGGCCCTGGCGCCCGAGGGCTGCTTCGTCCTGTCCGATCCGGCTGGAACCGTCGTGGGCTATCTGATGGCCTATCCCTGGCGGCGGAACGCCGCGCCGCCGCTGGACAGCCTGATCGGCGCCGTCCCCGCCGACGCCGAGGTCGTCTATCTGCACGACCTGGCCCTGCATCCCGCTGCGCGCGGCGGCGGCCATACCCGCCTCATCGTCGAGCGTCTGGCGGAACAGGCGAAGGCGGCGGGCTGGAAGGAAATCGCCCTGGTGGCGGTCAACGAGGCGACGGCCTTCTGGGAGCGCAACGGCTTCGTCGTCCAGAACCCGCCCGGCATGGCCGAGAAGCTGGCCAGCTACGGCGCCGACGCCCGCTACATGATCCGGACGCTCTGAGCGGTCAGGCGTCCCGCGTCGCCATCATCATGTAGTTGATGTCCACGTCGTCGCCCTCGCTCCAGCGGTCGTTCAGCGGGTCGTAGGCCAGGCCGAACGGGCCGGTGACGGTCAGCGGCTCGCCGTCCAGCATGGCGCGCAGTTCCTCGGGCTTGAGGAACTGGCGCCAGTCGTGGGTGCCGGCGGGGACCCAGCGCAGCACGTACTCCGCCGCGACCTTGCCCAGCAGCAGGCCCTTCAGCGTGCGGTTCAGGGTGGCGACGATCATCAGGCCGCCCGGCTTGATCAGCTTGGAGCAGGCGCGGACGAAGGCTTCGGGATCGGCGACGTGCTCGATCACCTCCATGGTCAGGACCACATCGAACGGCCCGGCGCCCGCTTCCACCATCTGTTCGACGGTGGCGGCGCGATAGGCGATGTCGAGACCCATCTGTTCGGCATGGGCGCGGGCCGTTCCGATATTCTCGGACGAGGCGTCCAGGGCCGTGACCTCAAAGCCCATGCGCCGCATCGGCTCGGCGATCAGGCCGCCGCCGCAGCCGATGTCGATCAGGCTGAGGCCCTCAAACGGCGCGCGCGTCCGAACGTCGCGGCCGAAATGCGCGGCGGCGCGGTCGCGGACGAATTTCAGCCGCGCCGGATTGAAGCGGTGCAGGGGGGCGAACGGCCCTTTCGGGTCCCACCACTCGGCCGCCTGGGCCGAGAAACGGGCGACATCGGCGGGATCGATGCTCGGCCCCTCGGCACGATCGGCAGCAAAGGGTGAAAAACCCTCTTCGCTTTGGGGTTTGCGCGGCTCAAGGCTGTCGTTAGAAGCGGACATGGCCGCAGGCATGAACCGCCTTGGCCGCCCATGCAAGCAGGGGACGAAACGCCACGATGACGCGGCCCGAAACGACACGACTGGTGATGAAGTTCGGGGGGACCTCCATGGGGGACCTCGAGCGTATTCGTCGTGCGGCGCGAATTATCGCCGCCGAGGCCGCCAAGGGCAAACAGATCGCCGTGGTGGTGTCCGCCATGGCCGGCAAGACCAATGAGCTGGTGGCCTGGACCGACGGCGCGGGTCCCGCCGCCGCGGGCCTGCCCCTGTCGGACGACGAATACGACGTGGTGGTCGCCTCGGGCGAGCAGGTGACGTCGGGCCTGCTGGCCCTGACCCTACGCAACATGGGTCTGAACGCGCGCAGCTGGATGGGCTGGCAGATTCCGATCCTGACCGACGACGCCCACGGCCGCGCCCGTATCGAGGACGTGCCCGGCGACATCCTGGGCGCCGCCGTCGACGCCGGCCAGATCGCCGTCGTCCCCGGCTTCCAGGGCGTGACTCGCGACGGCCGCATCACGACCCTGGGCCGTGGCGGCTCCGACACCTCGGCGGTGGCGGTGGCGGCGGCGCTGAACGCCCCTTGCGACATCTACACCGACGTGGACGGCGTCTACACGACCGACCCCCGTATCGAGAGCCGCGCGCGGCGCCTGGAAAAGGTCTCCTACGAGGAGATGCTGGAAATGGCCTCGCTCGGGGCCAAGGTGCTGCAGACGCGCTCGGTCGAACTGGCCATGGCCAAGCAGGTCCCGGTTCGGGTCCTGTCCAGCTTCATCGAGCCGGATGAAAATGGAAATCTGCCGGAAAACGCCGGCACCCTGATTTGTGACGAGGATGAGATCGTGGAAAAGCGCATCGTTTCCGGCGTGACCATGAGCCGGGACGAAGCCCGGATCACGCTGCTGGGTCTGGCGGACCGCACCGACGCGCCCGCCGACGTCTTCACGCGTCTGGCCGAGGCCAACGTCAACGTGGACATGATCGTGCAGAGCCAGGCCCGCACCGAGGGCGCGGTCAATCTCACGTTCACAACTGGACGCCGCGACGCCCAGCGCGCCGCCGAGATGATGACCGCCGCCAAGGCTGAGCTCGGCTTTGAAGAGCTGCGTATCGACGCCGACGTGGCCAAGATCTCGGTCATCGGGGTGGGGATGCGTAGCCATGCCGGCGTGGCCCAGACCATGTTCCGGGCCCTGGCCGACAAGGGCGTCAAGTTCCAGGCCATCTCCACCTCGGAGATCAAGATCAGCGTGCTGATCGAGGACGCCTATTCCGAGCTGGCGGTGCGGGCGCTGCATGCGGCCTACGGGCTCGACGCGCTATAGGATGAACACGAGGGCCGCCCTATCTGACGATCGGCGGGCGGCAAGGCGGGAGCGACCATGGTGAAGGGCGGATTGACGACGAGGGGGCCTCGCAACCTCCTGCGCCAGATCCGCGAAGCCATGGCCGGCGGCGGCCCGGCGCAGGACCGGCTGGACATGGTGGTGCGCACCATCGCCCAGTCCATGGTCGCTGAGGTCTGCTCCATCTATCTGCGCCGCGCCTCGGGCGAGCTGGAGCTGTTCGCCACCCAGGGCCTGAACCCCGAGGCCGTGCACAAGACGCGCTTACGTCCCGGCGAGGGTCTGGTCGGCGAGGTGGCTCGGCTGGCCCAGCCGATCAGCCTGTCGGACGCCCCGACCCACCCCAGCTTCTCCTATCGCCCGGAAACCGGCGAAGACCCCTTCCACGCCTTCCTCGGCGCGCCCCTGCTGCGCGGCGGCCGGGCCATCGGCGTTCTGGTCGTCCAGAACCGCGCCGCCCGTCGCTATGACGAGGAAGAGGTCGAGGACATCCAGACCATTGCCATGGTCCTGGCCGAGACGGTCGCCTCGGGCGAACTTCTGGCCCAGGACGAACTGCGCGACGTCGAGGTGGCGCCCCACCGGCCCGAACGGCTGAAGGGACAGAAGTTCGCCGAAGGTCTGGCCTATGGCGTCGTCGTCCAGCACGAGGCCCCGCTGGCCCCCGAACAACTGCTGTCCGACGATCCGGTCGCCGAGGAAAGGCGTCTGTCCGAAGCCCTGGCGGCGCTGAAGGCCGGCATTGATCTGATGCTGGAAGGCGGTCAGGGCAAGCTGGGCGGCGCCTCGTTCGAGGTGCTCGAGACCTATCGGATGTTCGCCGACGACCGGGGCTGGAACCGATCGCTGGAGGAGGCGGTGCGCTCGGGCCTGACCGCCGAGGCCGCCGTCGATCGGGTGCGCAACGAACACCGCGCCCGCTTCGCCAACGCCCGCGACCCCTATATCCGCGAGCGGCTGCACGACTTCGAAGATCTGGCCAACCGTCTGCTGCGGGTGCTGGCGGGCGACAATCCCGGCCATCGCGACCTGCCCGACGACGCCATCCTGGTGGCCAGAAACCTCGGCCCCGCCGACCTGCTGGAGTATCCGCGTCACAAGCTGCGCGGCCTGCTGCTGGAGGAAGGCTCGGCCGCCAGCCACGCCGCCATCGTGGCGCGGGCGCTGCAGATTCCCTGCGTCGGCCGTCTGCAAGGCCTGCGCGACCGCCTGTCGGAAGGCGACCAAGTCATCGTCGACGGCGAGACGGGCGAGGCCTATCTGCGCCCACGTCCCGACATGCTGGCGGCGGTCCAGACGCGGATGGCCGTGCGCGAGCAGCGCCGGGCCGAGTTCGACCTGCTGCGCGACATCCCCGCCGTCACCAAGGACGGCACGCGGATCACCGTCCTGACCAACGCCGGTCTGGCCGTGGATCTGGAGAATCTGGACGCGACGGGAGCCGAGGGCATCGGCCTGTTCCGCACCGAGTTCCAGTTCATGGTCTCGGACGAACTGCCGCGTCTGGACGCGCAGACCGCGCTTTACAAGCTGGTGCTGGACGCAGCCGGGAGCCGCCCCGTCACCTTCCGCACCCTGGATATCGGCGGCGACAAGGTCCTGCCCTATCTCGACAACGAGCGGGAAGAGAACCCGGCTCTGGGCCGTCGCGCCATTCGTCTGGGTCTCGACCGTCCGGCCCTGCTGCGGATGCAGGTGCGGGCCCTGCTGGCCGCCGCCGCCGGGCGCGAGCTGCGCGTCATGTTCCCCATGATCGCCACGGTGGACGAGTTCCGCGCCGCGCGCGAACTGGTCGATGTCGAATGCGACTGGGCGCGGCGTCGCGGGCGGCCCCTGCCGTCCCTGCTGCGTGTCGGGGCCATGGTCGAATGCCCCAGCCTGCTGTGGCACCTGGACGCGCTTCTGCCTCTGACCGACTTCGTCTCGATCGGCACCAACGACCTGCTGCAGTACATGTTCGCCGCCGACCGGACCAATCCGCTGGTGTCGGACCGCTATGATCCCCTGTCGCCGCCGGCCCTGCGCGCCCTGGCCGAGATCCAGCAGAAGTGCGCCGACAGCGCCACGCCGGTCTCGGTGTGCGGCGAACTGGCCGGTCGTCCGCTGGAAGCCTTCGCCCTGATCACCCTGGGTTACACCCGTCTGTCGGCGCCGGCCGGCGGGGTGGGGCCGGTCAAGCGGATGATCCTGTCGGCGGATCTGCCCGCCGCCCGTCGCGGCATGAATGTCCTGCTTGGCTCCTCGGCCGGTTCGGTGCGCGGGGAGATCGAGTCCCTGGCGCGCAAGCTGAACGTCATCGTCTGAGGACTGTCTGAAGCGGGGCCGCTTTCCCGCGTTGCCCGCAAGGCAGGCCTCGTCTAAGCCAAGGACGGGACGCCTCTGCGTCCGCACGAACGGAACCCCGGCTGCATGGATCAGGATCGGCACGACGCGCCGTCCCTCGAGGACGCCGAGACGCTGGGCGAAGCCCTGCGCGCGGCCCGTCTCGCCTCCGGCCGCTCCATGGCCCAGCTGTCGACCATGACGCGGGTGCATCCGCGCTATCTGACGGCGCTGGAGCAGGGGGAATACGCCGTCCTGCCGTCGCGCATCTTTTCCATGGGCTATGTGCGGGCCTATGCTGGCGCTCTCGGCCTGGACGAACTGACGGCGGTCGAGCGCTTCAAGCGCGAGTTCCCCGAAGCCGCCGTACCGCTTCAGGCGCCGACCGGCACCGAGGTCCAGGAGCAGCAGGTGCGGCGCGCCTCGCCCAAGATCCTGGCCGCCCTGGGCGTGTTGATCCTGGCCGTAGTCGGCTGGAACGTCTTCCAGCGCATTGTCCGCATCGAGCCGCCGCATCCGTCCGATCTGGTCGCCGTGCCCAAGGACTGGGCCAAGGAAGCCGACGCCGAGGTCGAGCGGGCGCTGTATCTGGGCGCGCCGCGCGCCGCGCCGCCGGACCAGACGACCCCGGCCCTCTACATCACGCCCGGCCTTGAGGCCCAGCTGACGGGCATCGACCCTGACGATCCGAATGCGGTCCCGCCGCCGGCGCCGCCGGTGCAGGCCGCCTTCAACCCGCGCGGCGCGGTTTACGGCGCCTCGGCCATCGCCTCCCAGGTCATCCTGCAGGCCAAGAAGCCCGCCATCCTGGTGATCCGTCAGGGCGACGGCCGGGTCCTGTTCGCGCGTCAGCTGGCGGCGGGCGAGGCCTGGCGCGCGCCGCCGAACGTCTCGGCCACGGTGGACACCCCCGATCCCACCGCCTTTGATGTCTATCTGAACGGCGAGCACGGCGGCGTCCTGCCCGCGCCCCAGACGCCTCTGGGGCAGTTGAACGCCCGCGCCCAGACCGCCGCCCGCCAGTCCGAGGCCCGCGCCGCCGCCGCCGCCGAAGCCCAGGCCCGCGCCCGCGCGGCCGAGGCCGCCGCCGCTCTGGCGGCCGCTCCGCCTCCCGCGGCCGTCGCCCCCGCCGCAACGGTAGCTCCCCCGGCGGGGTGAATCGTCGCGGACCGCGGCTGATGTCGTGGTTTTGCCGTCGTTCCTCGCCTATGTTCCGCGCGACATGAGCGACCACAGCACCGAACTCGGCCACATCCGTCCCTGGCGCCACATCGAGCGCCGCAAGAGCCGCCAGATCATGGTCGGCTCGGTCGCTGTCGGCGGCGACGCCCCGATCAGCGTCCAGTCGATGACCAATACGCCGACGACCGATGCGGCGGCGACGCTGGAGCAGATCCGCCAGCTGGAAGAGGCCGGGGCCGACATCGTCCGCGTCTCCTGCCCGGACGAGGAGTCGACGGCGGCCTTCCGCACCATCGCGCGCGAAGCCCGCGTGCCGCTCGTGGCCGACATCCACTTCCACTACAAGCGCGGCATCGAGGCGGCCCAGGCGGGCGCCGCCTGCCTGCGCATCAACCCCGGCAACATCGGCTCGATCGAGCGGGTCAAGGAGGTCGTCCAGGCCGCCCGCGACCACGGCTGCTCCATGCGCATCGGCGTCAACGCCGGGTCGCTGGAGAAGGAGCTTCTGGAGAAGTACGGCGAGCCCTGCCCCGATGCCATGGTGGAAAGCGCGCTGAACCACGCGCGCATCCTGCAGGACCTGGACTTCCACGAGTTCAAGATCTCGGTGAAGGCCTCCGACCCCTTCCTGACGGTCGCCGCCTACCAACAATTGGCGGACGCCATCGACTGCCCGCTGCACCTCGGCGTGACGGAGGCGGGGCCGCTTCGCACAGGCACCATCAAGTCGGCCATCGGCATGGGGAACATGCTGTGGGCGGGCATCGGCGACACCATCCGCGTCTCTCTGGCCGCCGACCCCGTGGAAGAGATCAAGGTCGGCTTCGACATCCTCAAGTCGCTGGGACTGCGTCACCGGGGGGTGAACATCATCGCCTGTCCGTCCTGCGCGCGTCAGGGCTTCAACGTCATCGAGACGGTGGCCATCCTGGAAGAGAAGCTGGCCCATGTCTCGACGGCCATGTCGCTGTCGATCATCGGCTGCGTCGTCAACGGCCCGGGCGAGGCCCTCTACACCGACGTCGGCTTCACCGGTGGCGGCAAGGGCGCGGGCATGGTCTATTTGAACGGCAAGATCGCCGGCAAACAGGCCAATGACGGCATGATCGACCATATCGTCGAACTGGTCGAGGCCAAGGCCGCCGAACTTGAGGCGGCACGTCGGGGGAACGAAACTGATGACCGAACAGCGGCCTGAACGATTTCCAAAGCGAGCTAAGCTGGAGCAGCTTGTTATCGAACGCCTCATCATCACCAAGGCGCATACTCTTCCACAGGTATGTCTTCGATATGGGCTGGACGATGGTGAGCAGGGTGAAGCCTTTGATGGAAAGGCGAATTACGTCAGCAGGCGCTTAGGAAAGCTTCAAATGTCGAAGCTCCTTGAGGTCGCGCGCGAGGTCGCGGCGGACAATGAGGATGAGCAGATTTTCGCTGTTCTAGAAGAGGTGAAGGCGGGGGGCGCAGCGCCAGATTTGTTAGCGCATCATCTTACACCAGCTTTCGTTCGCGAGGATTGGAGCAAGTCCCGAGCAAGGCTTGAGGCCGATTGGCCGGGCGCCGTCACGATGGCAGCCACGACGCTCGATACGGCTCTCAAGCATGTGCTTGATCGTCGAGGAGCGACCTTCAAAAAATTCGACAATATGCCGACCTTATTTGATCGAGTTCTTGAGGTGACGGATTCGCCAGAATGGACCGATGGGTTTCGGCAGTTTCTTGAAAATCTTCGAGATCTTGTTGAGAAATTGGGCCGTGTTCGTGGCGGTTACAGTGACGCTCACGGCACTGGACCGGATCGGCCAATCGTCGATGCCCGACAGGCGGAACTGGCGGTGAATATGGCAGGTTCGTTGGCGTTGTTTCTTGTTCAGATGAGTGCCGAGCAGCAGAATTCATGAAACTCTACATCACCACCCCGTCGCCCTTCGCGCGCAAGGTCCGCATCGTCGCCCGCGAGAAGGGCCTGTCCGAGCGGATCGAGGAGATCGCGGTCGATCCCTACGCCAATGCGCCGGAACTGCTGGCCACCAATCCGGTGGTGCAGGTGCCGACCCTGGTGGCCGAGGACGGCCTGCCGATCAACGACAGCCCGGTCATCTGCGAATACCTGGACACGCTGGGCGAGGGGCCGCGCCTGCTGCCGGCCGACGGCGCCGAGCGGCTGCGGGTGCGCCGCCTGGAGACCCTGGGCAATGCGGCGCTGGAGATGGGCGTCAAACTGGTGCTGGAGAAGCGCCGCCCCGAGCAGGAGCGGTCGCCGACCTGGATGTCGCGCTGGACCCTCAACATGGGCCGCGCCCTGGACGCCCTGGAAGCCGCCGCGCCCGACGCCGGCCAACTCGACATGGGGGTGCTGACCGCCGGGGTCGCCGTCAGCTGGATCGGCTTCCGCCACCCCGACTACGACTGGAAGACGGGGCGTCCCAATCTTGTGGCGCTCCAGGCCGCGCTGGAACAGCGCCCCAGCTTCCAGGCCACTGTCCCGGTCTGATTTCCGGCAACGTGCTTAACGTCATGCCTGCGTGATTGACGAGGGAACGTTGTGATGCGAGGTGAGGGCAGGTCCGCCGGGGGGGCGGAACCGTGTCCTTTGTCTAGGGATCACCATGATTTCCAAACGTCATGCACGCTTCGCCGTGCAAGCGCTGGCGCTCGCCGGATTGAGCGTCAGCCTGCCGGCCTGCGCCACCATCACGCGCGGCACCACCCAGCAGTTCACCGTCGAGAGCAGCCCGCCCGGCGCCCGCGCCGCGACGTCGAACGGCTTCCAGTGCGACGCCACGCCCTGCACCTTCCGCATGCCGCGCAAGGACGCCTTCACCGTGACCATCTCGCGCGAGGGCTATGTCACCCAGGAGCACCGGATCACCAGCGGCGTCTCGAGCGGCGGCACCGTGGGTCTGGCCGGCAACCTGGTCTTCGGCGGCGTGGTCGGGGGCGTGGTTGACGCCACCTCCGGCGCCATGAACGATCTGACGCCGAACCCGCTGATCGTGACGCTGGCGCCGGCCCGACATGAGGCCGCCGCGACGGCTGCGGCCGAGGCGGAGCGGGCCCGCGCCGCCGGCGCCCCGCAGGCCCAGCCGTGAGCCGCGCCGTCATGATCCGCCGCGCCGCCGTCGTCGCCGTCTCCCTGGGTCTGTTGTCGCTGGGCGCCTGCGCCTCGGCGGCTCGTCCCGAGGCCATGATGGTCCTGCCTTCGACCGTCACCGCCGCCAAGGCGGGGGACGTCGGCTACCAGGCGGTCAAGATCGTCAACGTCTCGGGCGGCACGGCCACCAATCCTCTGCTGTGGTCCGAGGTCGCCAGCGGCGACTTCCGTCAGGCGCTGGAGGGGTCGCTCAAGGCGGCGGGCTATCTGGGCGCCACGGCCGATGCGCCGCTGTCGCTGACCGCAGCCATGCTGGAGCTGAAACAGCCGATGGCCGGTCTGGACATGTCCGTGACCAGCCGGGTCCGCTATTCGGTGACGGACGCCTCGGGGCGGATCGTGTTCGACGACACGGTCGCGGCCACCGGCACGGCCAGGATGGGCGAGGCCTTCGTCGGCACTGAGCGCCTGCGTCTGGCGAACGAATACGCCATCCGCGAGAACATCAAGGCCTTCATCGAACGCTTCCGCGCCCATACCAAGCGCTGATCCGGTCGATTGAGGGCAAGAAGGGCGGGACGGGCGCAGGCCGGTCCCGCCCTTTTTCTATCGACCGACCAGTCCGGCCAGTTGCAGGCCCTGGAAGCCGGCCAGGAACAGCAGCAGGAAGCCGACCGAATAGGTCAGGACCTTGCGCGGGATCTTCTTGACGATCAGTCCGGCGAAAGGGGCGGCGATCAGGCCGCCGGCCACCAGACCGGCCACGGCCGTGAAATGGCTTTCCAGGGCGCCAGCCTCTTCCCAGTGGCCGCTCATCAGCGACCAGACGAAGGCAGCAGACACCGCCACTGCCAGGAAGAATTCGGCCGTATTGACCGTGCCGATGGCGCGGCGCGGATCATGGCCGGCCCCGACCATGGTCGAGCTGACGGTCGATCCCCAGCCGCCGCCGCCGACGGTGTCGAGGAAGCCGCCGACCACGCCCAGCGGGGCGACAAGCCAGGTGGGGACGTGTCGCAGCTTGATGTCATGCCCCGCCCGCCACAGAATCCACACCCCGATCAGGGCTAGGTAGCCGATGATGAAGGGCTTGATGACCCGGCCGTCGATCCCGGTCAGGACATAGGCGCCCAGGACCCCGCCGATGACGCCGGCGAGCGCCAGGGGGAAGAAGAGCCGCCATTCGACGTTGCGGTGCAGGACATGGCTGCCGGCCGAGGCGGCGGTGGTGAAGACCTCGGCGGCGTGGACGCTGGCAGAGGCCGCCGCCGGGGGCACGCCGAAGGCCAGCAGCACCGAGGACGAGATCACCCCGTAGGCCATGCCCAGGGCGCCGTCGACCGCCTGAGCCAGCAGGCCGACGACCAGAAAGAGCAGGAAGGTTTCAATACTGTCCAATGGCGCCCCGAATCCTGCCCCGACACTTGCTCAGAGCCCAACGCCGCTGACGCCGGTTATGTTGCCGAACCTTAACTGGAGCCTTTTGCGGGCTCAGGTCTAGGGGGGGCGCGCCTATCGGCCGCGAGCGACGGCCGCGTCGTGCGGGCCGATGCGCGCCAGGGCGTCCAGCACGTCGCGGCCGGTATAGGGCTTGATCACCATGGCGGCGGCCAGCTCTGCGTTCCCGGCGGCGGCGCTGACGTCGCCGGACAGGAAGATGACCGGGACGCCCCAGCGCGCCTTCAGGCTGCGGGCCAGATCGACGCCGGTGGCCTCGCCCGACAGGTTGATGTCCAAGAGGGCGGCGTCGATGGGGTGAAGCGCGGTCGCCGCCTCGGCGGCCTCGGCGCTGTGGAAGGGGCCGACGATGCGGTGGCCGGCCGCGTCCAGGGCCTCGGTCAGGGCGGCGGCGGCCTCGGCGTCGTCCTCGACCAGAAGCACGGTCATCGGTTCGGCGACGGATGGCGGCGCCGACGTCGCGGGCGGCGCCTGGCGCACCAGAACGGCGCGGACATAGGGCCACAGCTCGGCGGCGGGGCGGTCGGCGTCCAGATCGAAGATCTTGGCCAGGGCCTTCAGTTCGGTCTCGGCTTCGGCGGAAACCGTCGCGTCGGGGTGCTCCAGCAGCCCGTCATAGAGGGCGCACAACCGCGCCACATTGGCGTCCGCCCCGGCGGTCGAACGTGCGTTTCCATCGAACATGCCTGTCTCCTGTCTGGTTTCAGCCCCTGTCGAGCTAGGCGGTTTGCACCTGCGAAGGAACCGGCCTGACGGGCTTGTGACGGCTGTTCACAATCGCTCCATCTGCGCGTGTTCGGGCCTTTTCATCGACAGGGGCCGGTCCGGCGGGTAAGGCTCCGCCCTCGAAATTTCCTTCAAAGGACGCTCCCTTGCGACTGCCCCAGGCCCGGCTCGATCAGGTGCTCGACCGCTTCCACCAGGTGGAGGCGCGCATGGGCGCGGCTTCGGACGGCGCCGAGATCGTGCGCCTGTCGAAAGAACACGCCGAGATGAAGCCGGTGGCCGACGCGGTGCAGGCCCTGGCCCGCGCCCGCGCCGAGGTCGAGGACCTGCAATCCATGGCCGCCGACCCCGAAATGGCCGCCATGGTCGCCGACGAGCTGGACGTCCTGAACGCGCGCCTGCCTGAGCTGGAGCGCGAGGTCGCCCTGCTGCTGGCCCCGCGCGACGCCGACGAGAACGCCTCGGCCGTGCTGGAAGTGCGCGCCGGCACCGGCGGGGACGAGGCGGCCCTGTTCGCCGGCGACCTGTTCCGCATGTACTCGCGCTACGCTTCGACGCGGGGCTGGCGGGTCGAGATCGACAGCACCACCGAAGGCGAGGCCGGCGGCTACAAGGAAATCATCGCCACCGTCACCGGCGAGGGCGTCTTCGGCCGGCTGAAGTTCGAGTCGGGCGTCCACCGCGTCCAGCGCGTCCCGGCGACGGAGGCGCAAGGCCGCATCCACACCTCGGCCGCCACCGTCGCCGTCCTGCCCGAGATCGAGGACGTCGAGATCGAGATCCACGACAAGGACATCCGCATCGACACCTTCCGCGCCTCCGGCTCGGGTGGTCAGCACGTCAACAAGACCGATTCCGCCGTGCGCATCACCCACCTGCCCACCGGCATCGTGGTGACCTCGTCGGAGAAGTCGCAGCACGTCAACCGCGACAAGGCGATGCGGAACCTGCGCGTGCGCCTCTACGACATGCAGCGTCAGGCCAAGGACGCCGCCCGCTCCGACGCGCGCAAGTCGCAGGTCGGCTCGGGCGACCGATCGGAGCGCATCCGCACCTACAACTTCCCCCAGGGCCGGGTGACCGACCACCGCATCGGCCTGACCCTGCACAGTCTGCCGCAGATTCTGGAAGGCGACATCGATCCGATGCTGAACGCCCTGATCGCCGAGGATCAGGCCGCCCGCCTGGCCGACCTGGAAGCCGAGTTCGGCTGACGCCTAACGGCGGCGTGAGCGTCGCCTCAGCACCCGATCGCCCAGCGCCTCGGCGTATTTCAGCGTGAAGGCCAGGGCTGCCGGGTTGCCTCGGCGCGGCCCGACGGAGTCCGCCATCACCGCTCCGCGCTCGCCGATCGGCCGGGGCTTGCCGATGGTGGTGTCCAGCGCTGTCTGATGCTCGATCTCGGCGTTCAGCCGCGCCCCCATCAGGATGACCTGCACCGAAAACCAGGTCCACAGCAGGAAGCCCATGGCCGCCGCCAGCGGGCCGTAGGAGTCGGTGCGGACGAAGTTGCTCAGGAACCAGCTGAACAGGAAGGACACCAGCAGGCTTAAGGTCGCCGCGAACACCGCCCCCGGCGTCAGCCAGCGCCAGCGCGCCCGCGCCCGGCTGGGGGCCATGCGATAGATCAGGGTCAGGGCGCCGACATAGCCGAGGAACAACAGCGGCCAGCGCAGCGGCGCCAGATGCGCCCATTCCTCCTCCAGCCCGAGCAGGCTCAGCACCACGGGCACGCCGACCACCAGACCTGAACTCAGCAGCACCGCCAGCAGGCCCGAGACGGTGAAGCCCATGCACACCAGGTTGTAGGTGATGATGTTGCGCCGTTCGACCTCGTGATAGGCGAGGTTCAGGCCATAGAAGAGGGTCTTCACCCCGCCGTTCGCCGCCATCAGCGACAGGGCCAGGGTCCAGACCAGGGTGAAGGTCAGCTGTCCGGTCGACCCGCTCGCCAGCCGCTGCATTTCGGCCCCGAGGAACTGGGCCACGTTCGACGGCAGCACCTCATAGAGGAAGCTCAGCTGGCCCCAGGCGTCGGCGGGATCGGCGAACAGGCCGTAGATGGTGACGAAGGCGCCCAGCGTCGGGAACAGGGCCAGCAGCATGAAGAAGGTCACGCCTCCGGCGACGAAGCCGACCCGGTCGCCGAAATAACCCATGGTCGTGCGCCAGGCGATGTCGATCCAGCCCTTGCGCGGGATGTGGACCGGGTGTCGGGCCAGACGGCCGCGTCCGGGCTCGTCTGCGTCATAGTCCTCGGGCGTCGGCTCGCGCGGCTCCAGGGGCAGGGGGCGCTTGGGCCGCAGTTCGACGCCGAACCTGTGGCCCTGGGTATAGAGCAGGTGCGCCGCCGTGGCCCCCGCCGCCAGCCCGCCCATCGTCGCGCCGACATAACGCCAGATCGCGCCGCCTGATCGCCGTTGCGGCGCCCGTTTCACAAGGTTCTGCATCCCCATCCGCCCCTGAACGGCCACGCTGGCCCCGCGTTCCACATCGCGTTCCGTCTTGAAATCGCCCGCCGCAAGCGCCAATCACCCATCATGTCCGAAAACGCCCCCGCCGCCCCGACCCTGCTCACCGCCTGGAAGGGCGCGCAAGCCCAGTTGAAAGCCGCCGGCATCGACAGCCCGTCGATCGACGCCCGCCTGCTGCTGGAGGCCGCGACCGGCGCGGGCCGCGTCGACATCCTGACCGATCCCTATCGTGTCATCGAGGCCGACAAGTTCGCCGCCCTGGAGGCCATGGTCGCGCGTCGCCTGAAGCGCGAGCCGGTGTCGCGCATCCTGGGCAAGAAGGGCTTCTGGAAGATCATGCTGAACGTCACCCCCGACGTGCTTAGCCCGCGCCCGGACACCGAGACCTTGCTGGACGTCATCGTCCGCGCCTTTGCGCCGCAGCGCGCCTTCGACTTCATCGACCTGGGCACCGGCTCGGGCGCCATCCTGCTGGCCACCCTGGTCGAGCGGCCGGGCGCGCGCGGCGTCGGCACCGACATCTCGACCGAGGCCATCGCCGTGGCGCGCGAGAACGCCGCCAACCTGGACCTGAACGAGCGCTGCACCTTCATCCGCACCGAATGGGCCACCGGCTTCGCCGACGACAGCTTCGATCTGGTGGTGTCCAACCCGCCCTATATTCCGACCGGCGACATCGCCGGCCTTGACCCGGAAGTGCGTGAGCACGACCCGCATCTGGCGCTGGACGGCGGCCCGGACGGGCTTCAGCCCTATCGCGACCTGGCCCCCGAGATCGCCCGCATCCTCCGTCCCGAAGGCGTCTTCGCCGTCGAGATCGGCTGGGACCAGGGGGCGCAGGTCAAGGCCTTGTTCGAGGCGGCCGGCTTCACCGGGGTCAAGGTGGTCAAGGACCTGGGCGAGCGCGACCGCGTCGTCACCAACGGCCCGGACCCGCGCGTCGATCCCATCCCGGAAGCCTGATCGGGGCCAGAAGGGCCGCGCAACAAAAGCCTTGGAAACGACGTCATCGCGCGCTAAGTCGTTTCTTGTCTCCCACTCAAACGCATCCTTTTCGGGCAGGTTTGCTCGCTCAAGCGCGTCTGGGCCAGTGACGGTCGGGCCGGTCGGTCCGGCGGACCACAGGGCGGCGAACGGTTTTCCGAGCACATCGATACGGGGATTGGCCCCGACCGAACGGAACGACGAACTGGGTCCTGCCCGTCCTCACCCGACGGCGGCCCGCACCAGCACGGTAAGCTCCGATGAGAGATTTCAAGGGCATGAAGCGTCAGCGCGGACGCAACCGGAAGCCCGGCAGCGGCGGCGGCAACAACGCCAACGCCACCAATCCGAACCGGTCGTGGGACTCGCAAGGCCCTGAGAACATCAAGGTCCGCGGCAACGCCCAGACCGTCTACGAGCGCTACATGCAGCTGGCGCGCGACGCCTCGGCCGCCGGCGACCGGGTGCTGGCCGAGAACTACACCCAGCACGCCGAACACTATTTCCGCGTCCTGCGCGCCCTGCAGCCCCAGCGTCCGGTCAGCGAGATCGCCCAGCGCGAACTGGCCGGCCAGGGCTTCGACATCGACTTCGAAGACGAGTCGGGCGCTCAGGCCGCCGCCATCATCGCCGCCGCCCAGGCCGAGCAGCAGAAGGCCGAGGACGACGCCCGCCGCCAGGCCGAGCGCGCCGAGCGCGAAGCCAACCGCGACCGCGACTACAGCAACCGCGACAACAACCGGGATCGCGACAACAACCGCGACCGGGATCGGGAACCGCGCGAGCCGCGCGAACCCCGCGCTGACGACCGCGAACCCCGCGCCGAGGGCGAGGCCCGTGAAGGCGGCCGTCGCGAGACCCGCCGCGAGCGCTGGGAGCGTCGCCGCGAGGAACGCAACCGTCGCTTCGAGGCCGGCGAGGCCACGCCCGAGGACGAAGCC
Organism: Brevundimonas sp. KH_025; assembly: GCF_057839885.1. Taxonomy (NCBI): domain Bacteria; kingdom Pseudomonadati; phylum Pseudomonadota; class Alphaproteobacteria; order Caulobacterales; family Caulobacteraceae; genus Brevundimonas; species Brevundimonas sp. KH_025. Next base: position 60,710 of record NZ_CM174501.1, read on the forward strand.
CGCGCCCTGGCCGAGGCCGAATATGTTCCTGAAGCCGGTTCGGAAGAGGCCGCCGCGCCTGCCGTCGAAGCCGAGGCTGACGCCCGTCCCGCCCGCGCCCCGCGCCGTCCGCGCGCCGAGCGCGCGCCGGTCGACGCGCCCGGCGAGGCCGAAGTCAGCGACGGCATGGGCCTGCCCGGCTTCCTGACCCGTCCCTCCGCCCCGTCCTCGGACGAAGCGGAAGTCTCGGACGAGGCCGCCGCGCCCAAGCGTCGTGCGCCGCGTCGCAAGGTCGAACCCGCTGCCGACGAGGGCTGATCGGCTGCGCGCAACCTTAGCGCGTATTTTTACATAACATCAATCTATGGGCGTTATTCTCGAGGCATCGGGAGGACGTGCGATGGAACTCGTTCTGGTGGTGCTCGCCCTGGCTCTGTCCGGCTGCTGGGCGGGATTGCGGCTCGCGATGAAGGCCGGCGGCGAGGTGAAGACCTTGCGGCGGCTCAACACCACGCTCGAGGCCCGCGCCGAGCAGCGCGCCCGCGAGCTTCAGGCGGCGCTTGCCGCCGCCGAAGGGCAGGCCGCCCAGGTCGAGGCGGCGCATAGGGCCAAGACCGAGTTCCTGGCCAGCATGAGCCATGAGCTGCGCACGCCGCTCAACGCCGTCATCGGCTTTTCCGACCTGATGCGGATGAACGAGGGGCAGGAGCCGCTGACCCATCGCCAGCATCAGGCCGTCGAGCAGATCCGCGCGGCCGGCGCCCGGCTGCTGACCCTGGTGGACGAGGTTCTGAACCTGGCCGACATCGAGAGCGGCCGATTGGCGGTGGCGGTCGAGCGGGTCGATCCCTTGCTGATCGCGCGACAGGTGTGCGAGCGCCTGCGCCCTATGGCCGAGGCGGCCCAGGTTGAACTGCGCGAGCCGCCGCCCGTGGCAGGCCTCGCCGCGCGGGCTGACTGCGAACGCCTGCGACAGGTGCTGACGGCCCTGATCGCCAACGCCGTCAAATACAATCGTCCCGGCGGGGTGGTCCTGATCGAGGCGCGCCAGTCGGACGACGGCGTCAGCCTGGACGTCCGCGACACGGGCCAGGGTCTTCCGGCCGCGCGAATGGACGAGTTGTTCCAGCCCTTCAACCGTCTGGGACGCGAAGCGTCCGACGTGCCGGGGGCCGGGATCGGCCTGGCGGTGGCGCGGCGTCTGATCGAGGCCATGGACGGCCGGCTGGAGGCGGAGAGCCGCGAAGGCGAGGGCGCGGTCTTCACCATTCGCCTGCCGCTCGCCGTGGCCGAGGCCCGCACAGTCGTCGCCTCGCCGGTTCCAGAGGCCCGCCTGCCCGAGGCGACGCTGCTCTATGTCGAGGACAACCCCTCCAACATCGCCCTGATGCGCCATGTGGTCATGGCCCTGGGCCGCATCCAGCTGCACGTGGCCGAGACGGGGCCGGATGGGCTGATGCTGGCCCGCGACCTGCGGCCCGACGTGATCCTGCTCGACATCAACCTGCCGGGCATGGACGGGTTCGAGGTCAAGGCGCGGCTGGGTGAGGATCCCCTGACGCGCCATCTGCCGGTGCTCGCCCTGTCGGCGCGGGCCACGCCGGCCGACATTCGGCGCGGGCGCGCGGCGGGCTTCGCCGAATATCTGACCAAGCCGCTGCAGATCCCGGCCCTGGTCGAGGCGCTGTCGCTGGCCCTGGCGACGCGCGCGGCGCCGCCCGCCGACGCCGCGTGACCCTGTTCGCCGAATAGGGCGGGCTTTCGCCCCGGGGTTGACGCGGCGCGCGGGGAGGGCTTCCTAAGAAACGGGGGCTTTTCGACCCTGTGCGAGGGAGCGCCCATGTCACGTTCGTCGGCCTGCATATCGCGTTTCAAGGCGATCTGGCGCGCCCGGCTTCTGGTTCCGAGCTTGTCGGCGTCCGCTCTGCTGGCGGCCTGCGCGATCACGCCGCCGCCTCCGCCGCCGCCGCCTTCGAACCTGGCCGCTGCGTCCGGCGGGGCCGTGCTCAGCGACTGGCGCGCGGTCATCACCGCCGCTGACCGCGACCGTTATCAGCGCCGCGACGCCGCCTGGACCCTGGCCCTGCAGCAGGCCCGCCGTCAGCCGGGTTCGGGCGATCTGTCCGCGTTGGGCGTGCTGATCGACCCCGGCGCCGGGCGTTCGTCGGTGACGCCGCCGGTCGGAAACTATCGCTGCCGCACCGTCAAGCTGGGGTCGCAGGGCGGCGAGCAGGGCCTGGGCTATGTCGTCTACGGCTGGTTCGCCTGCCGCATCGAGCGGACGCCCGCCGGGCTGAAGTTCTCCAAGCTGACGGGGTCGCAGCGCCCTGGCGGCCTGCTGTTCCCCGAGAACGACCGCCACATGGTCTTTCTCGGCTCGATGGCCCTGGCGTCCGAACCCGCCGCCCGCTCGTACGGCCTGAGGCCGGATCGTGACATGGCAGCTGTGGTCGAACGCATCGGCGAGCATCGCTGGCGGCTGGTCATCCCCTGGCCGGCGAACGAGTCCAACCTCGACCTGATCGAACTGGTCCCCGCCGGGCGCTGAGCTTGCCCGCCGACCCTTGACCGGGGACGTGGCGGGCGTCCACCCTGACGGCCGTCCATTCAGGGGAGGCGCTCATGCGCGGCATCGGTTTCACCGTCGGCTCGGTCATCGCCATCGGCGTCTTGATCGCCGTCGTCCTGGTCGGCTTCCCGACCTACAACGTCTATTCCAAGCAGATGGCGGGCAAGGCGGCCTATGAGGAGGCGGTGCAGAACCGCCGCATCCGCGTGCTGGAGGCCCAGGCCGCCCTCGATTCCGCCAAGCTGACCGCCGCCGCCGAGATCGAACGCGCCAAGGGCGCCAACGAGGCCAACCGCATCATGGCCCAGGCCCTGGGCGGCCCCGAGGCCTATCTGCGCTGGTCCTACATCAACATGCTGCAGGAAACCGCCGGCAAGGAAGGCCGCCAGACCATCTACATCCCCACCGAGGCGGGCATGCCGATCCTCGAGGCGGGCCAGCGCCCGGCGGCGCGCTGAGGCTGCATTCAACGGCTAACGAAGAAGGGGCGGCCCGTTTGGGACCGCCCCTTCTTGCTGGACTCAGACCCGCGTCAGCCGCAGGTCCTGATAGTCGTAGCTGAAGTCGATGTCGGGCGAGACGCCCTTGAGCGTCGCCGTCGCCGGCTTGGCGGTCAGGATGCTGAAGGTGATGAAGGCGTCTTCCTCGCGCTTGTCGGGGAAGCGGGTGCGGAAGGTTTCGCCGTCATAGGGCTCCAGCCAGCCCCGCAGCGCCGGGGTGCGGGTGAAGGCCAGCCACAGGCCGGTCTTCCTGTTCCGGCCGCGTCCCTCGGTCTTCTGTTCGATCGTGATGTCGCCGTACCAGGGGTCGCGCCAGGTCCCGACATAGGCCTCCAGCGGCATCGACGGCGCCGCGCCCGCCGCCTGCTTGGCGTCGATCTCGACGGCGGCCTTCAGCGACTTCTCGGTCCCTTCGGCCTCGCGCTTCTTGGAATCGGCGATCCAGTCGACGTCGACCTTGTTCATGGCGATGTCCGACAGGCCCGCGCGCAGGGCGCGCAGCAGGAAGCTCTCCTCGGCGTTGGTGAAGACGCTGAAACCGATCTTGCGGCCGGGAATCAGCACCGTGGCCGAGATGCCGCCGGGCGAGCCGCCGCCGTGGGTGGCCAGCCGTTCGCCGCGATAGTCCTGAACCTGCAACCCCATGGCGTAGGTCGAGGCCACGGCCTGGTTGGGCAGTTCCGCCGTCGGCCCGGCCGAGGAGATGACGATGATGTTCGGCTTGTACATCTCCTGCGCGGCGGCTTCGGAGAACAGGCGCGTGCCGTCGGCCAGCTTGCCGTCGTTCAGGCGCACGGCGATCCATTTCGCCCAATCATTGGCGCTGGCGCAGATGCCGCCCGCCGCCGCCGCCGAATCCCAGTTCCACACCTCGACGATGGAGTCCGCGATCTGCGTCATCGCCCCCTGATAGCGCAGCGGCGGCCCGACGCGGCCGTGGGGCAGGGCGCTCTTCTTCGGGTCGGCCAGACGCGCCAGAGGCACGCTCTCGCTCATGCCCACGCGGTCGAAGATGCGGGTCTGGACGAAGTCTTCCCACGAGAGGCCAGAGACCGCCTCGATCACGGCGCCCGCGACCACGAACATCAGGTTGCAGTAGTGGTACTCCTCGCGGAAGCCGTCCTCGATCGGCACGAAGGCGGCCTGGGCCAGAATCTCGGCGCGGGTCCGGTCGCTGTTGGGCCAGAACAGCAGGTCCCCGGCGCCCAGGCCGAACCCGGCGCGGTGGCTCAGCGTATCGCGAACCGTGATGCGCTCGCCGATCACCGGGTCCGACAGGGTGAAGCCGGGCAGATAGGTCTTGATCGGCTCGTCCCACTTCACCTTGCCTTCGTCGACCAGGATGGCCAGGCAGGCGGCGGTGACGTTCTTGGAGTTGGAGGCGAGGGCGAACAGGGTGTGCTCGTCGACCGGCTCGGCCTTGCCCTGACGGCGCACGCCGTAACCCTTGGCCAGCACCGTCTTGCCGTCGCGCACCAGGGCCAGGGACACCGCCGGCTGGTCCGGCCAGGCGGCCATGCAACGCTGCACCCAGGCGTCGGCGGCGGCGGCGATCTCGTCGTCGGTGCGCATGTCGGCGCTGGTCTGGGCCCAGCCGGTCGCGGGCAGGGCGACGCCGGTCGTGGCGACGGCGGAGGAAATCAGCGCCGCGCGACGCGACAGGCGGATGGACATGGGCACGCTCCGGAAAACAGAACGGCGACGCTAGCGCCCTGCCTCCCTCCGGCCAAGGGGCTAGGCCGCCAGCCGCCACCGTTGCAGATGCTCCAGCACGTCGGCGACGATCTGGGCGCGGGCGAAGCCGGTGATGTCGCGGGCGCGCGTTCCGTCGCCGGTCTGGGCCGTCATCCGCCATTCCAGCGCGCGCCGCGCCTCGGGCGCCTCCAGCGCGGTCAGGGCCGGCAGGGGCCGCGACCGGGCGCCGATGCGATAGAGGAAGTCGCGGCCGTTGGCGTGTTCGACCACCAGCCAGACCCCGTTCTCGTCCATCTCGACCCGGCTGTGCTCCAGCCCGCCCTCAACCAGGGCGTTGCGCACCTCGACCAGGGCCGGGGCGCCCTGCCGCTCCATCTGGCGGGCGATGTCCTTGCGATGGGCGGGGGCGAGCATCCGCTTCAGGCGCTCGCGCAGGGGCGGGGCCTCGGTCTCGACCGCCTCGCCCTTCAGGTCGGCGTTCATCTGTCGCGCCAGACCGAAGGCCAGCAGGATCATGATGACGGCGAACGGCAGCGCCGCCACCAGGGTCGCGGCCTGCAGCGCGCCCAGACCGCCGGCCAGCAACAGCAGGGCCGCCGTCAGCCCCAGCAGCAGGCACCAGTAGATCCTCTGCCAGCGCGGCGTCTCCTCGGCGCCGCCGGACGCAATGGTGTCGATGACCAGCGAGCCGGAATCCGCTGAGGTGACGAAGAAGACCGCCACCAGAGCCACCGCCAGGGTCGAGGTGATCGCCGTGCCCGGCAGATACTCCAGGAAGCGGAACAGGGCGGTCGACAGGTCCGCCTGAACCGCGTCCGAAATCGCCCCTCCCGCCGCGCCGAGATCCAGGCTCATGGCCGAGTTGCCGAAGACCGTCATCCAAAGGAAGGTGAAGGCGGTCGGGACCAGCAGCACGCCGATGACGAACTCGCGCACCGTGCGCCCGCGCGAGATGCGGGCGATGAACATGCCCACGAAGGGCGACCAGGCGATCCACCAGGCCCAGTAGAACAGGGTCCAGTCCGCCATCCACGCCCGCGGCTCATAGGCGTAGAGGGTGAAGGTGCGCACGAAGAAGTGGTCCAGATACAGACCGAAATTCTGCACATAGGCCCGCAGCAGGAACAGGGTCGGCCCCGCCGCCAGGACGAACAGCATCAGGCAGACGGCCAGGACCAGGTTCAGCTCGGACAGCCGCCGCACCCCCTTGTCCACCCCGGTCAGGACCGAGATCGTCGCCGCCCCCATGACCACCACGATCAGGCCGACCTGCACCGTCACCGTATTGGGCGCGCCCGCCAAATAGTTCAGGCCCGAGGTGATCTGGGCCACCCCCAGCCCCAACGAAGTGGCGATGCCGAACAGGGTGCCGCAGATGGCGAAGATGTCGACCGCATCGCCGATCGGCCCGTTGATCCGCTTGCCCAGCAGGGGATAGAGTCCCGACCGCATGGTCAGCGGCAGGCCTTTTCGGTGAGCGAAATAGGCCAGGCTCAGCCCCACCACGGCGTAGATGGCCCAGGCGTGCACGCCCCAGTGGGTATAGGTGATGACCATGGCCTCGCGCGCGGCGTCGAGGGAGCCGGGCGCGGCCTCGGGCGGGGCGATATAGTGCTGCACCGGCTCGGCCACAGCGAAATACATAAGGCCGATGCCCATGCCCGCCGCGAACAGCATGGCCAGCCATGAGACATAGGGAAAGTCCGGCTCGCAGTCGTCCGGCCCCAGCTTCAGCCGCCCGGTCGGCCCCAGCGCCAGCACGGTGACGAACAGCAGGAAGCCCGCCACCGCCGCCACATAGAACCAGCCGAAGGTCTCGATCACCCAGGCCTGGGCCGCGCCGAAAATCAGGTCGGAGGTGGAGGGCGCGATCAGGGCCAGCAGCAGCAGGCCGCCGGTGATGGCGCTGGCCCCCCAGAAGACGCGGGGGTTCATCTTGGTCGTCAGCATGGGGACCTAGCGCACGGCGACGCTTGGGGTTCCATGCCATCGCCCCTTGCGTGGCGGATAGGTCACGCCCACCTCGTTTGACACAACTCAAGGCGCCGCTTCGCAGAAGGGCGCGTTGATGGTTTTCCGCCTTCCGAGGGGACTGCATCGAAATGAATCTCGACCTCTATTCCGACCGCGCCAAACAGGCCGTCCAATCCGCCCAGTCGCTGGCGCTCGCCCGGCGGCACCAACAGTTCGCGCCCGAGCACCTGCTGAAGGTGCTGCTCGAGGAACGCGACGGTCTCGCCCGCAAGCTGATCGATCAGGCGGGCGGCGATCCGTCCGCCGTGGAAATCGTCACCGAGGGCCTGCTGAAGAAGCGGGCCCAGGTCGAGGGCGGCTCGGGCCAGCTCTATCTGGACGGCGACACGGCCCGCGTCTTCAGCGCCGCCGAGGAGGCCTCCAAGAAGGCCGGCGACGCCTTCGTCACCACCGAGCGTCTGCTGGCCGCCATCGCCAAGGAGGGCGGGGCCGCCGCCGAGGCGCTGAAATCCGCCGGCGTCACGCCCAAGAAGCTGGACGAAGCCGTCGCCGAAATGCGCAAGGGCAAGACCGCCGACAACGCCTCGGCCGAGGACAGCTACGACGCCCTGAAACGCTACGCCCGCGACCTGACCGAGGCCGCGCGCGACGGCAAGGTCGACCCCGTCATCGGCCGCGACGAGGAAATCCGCCGCACCATTCAGGTCCTGGCCCGCCGCACCAAGAACAATCCCGTCCTGATCGGCGAACCCGGCGTCGGCAAGACCGCCATCGTCGAAGGACTCGCATTGAGGATCGTCAACGGCGACGTGCCGGAAAGCCTGAAGGACAAGAAGGTCCTGTCGCTGGACATGGGCGCCCTGATCGCGGGCGCCAAATATCGCGGCGAGTTCGAGGAGCGGCTGAAGGCCGTGCTGAACGAGGTGGCGCAGGCCGAGGGCGGCATCGTCCTGTTCATCGACGAGATGCACACCCTGGTCGGCGCCGGCAAGGGCGACGGGGCCATGGACGCCTCCAACCTGCTGAAGCCCGCTCTGGCGCGCGGCGAGCTGCACTGTGTCGGAGCCACCACGCTCGATGAATACCGCAAGCACGTCGAGAAGGACGCGGCCCTGGCCCGTCGGTTCCAGCCGGTCTTCGTCGCCGAACCCACCGTCGAGGACACGGTGTCGATCCTCCGTGGACTGAAAGAGAAGTACGAGGTCCACCACGGGGTGCGCATCAGCGACAGCGCCATCGTGGCGGCCGCGACCCTGTCGAACCGCTACATCACCGACCGCTTCCTGCCCGACAAGGCCATCGACCTGATCGACGAGGCCGCGTCGCGCGTGCGCATGGCCGTGGATTCCAAGCCCGAGGCTCTGGACGAGATCGACCGCCGCCTGGTCCAGCTCAAGATCGAGCGCGAGGCCCTGAAGAAGGAGAGCGACCAAGCCTCGCAGCAGCGCCTGGAGAAGCTGGAGGACGAGATCATCGACCTCGAAGGCCAGTCGGACGACATGACCGCCCGCTGGAAGTCGGAAAAGGACAAGGTCGGGCAGGGCGCCCAACTGCGCGAGACCCTGGATCGTCTGCGCGCCGAACTGGCCGCCGCCCAGCGCGCGGGCGATCTGGGCCGCGCCTCGGAGATCGCCTACGGCCAGATCCCGCAACTGGAACGCCAGCTGGCCGAGGCCGAAGCCGCCGAGAAACCGGCGGAAGGTCCCCTGACGCCCGAGGTCGTCGACGCCGAGCAGATCGCCGCCGTCGTCAGCCGCTGGACCGGCGTCCCCGTCGACAAGATGCTGGAAGGCGAGCGCGAGAAGCTGCTCAAGATGGAGGACGAACTGGGCCGCCGCGTGGTCGGTCAGGACGAGGCGCTGGAAGCCGTGTCCGACGCCGTGCGCCGCGCCCGCGCCGGGCTGAACGACCCCAACAAGCCGCTGGGCAGCTTCCTCTTCCTCGGCCCGACGGGCGTGGGCAAGACCGAGCTGACCAAGGCCCTGGCCGGCTATCTGTTCGACGACGACAACGCCATCACCCGCATCGACATGAGCGAGTACATGGAGAAGCACAGCGTCAGCCGCCTGATCGGCGCCCCTCCCGGCTATGTCGGCTATGACGAGGGCGGCGCCCTGACCGAGGCCGTGCGTCGTCGCCCCTATCAGGTCATCCTGTTCGACGAGGTCGAGAAGGCCCACCCCGACGTCTTCAACGTGCTTCTGCAGGTGCTGGACGACGGCCGCCTGACCGACGGTCAGGGCCGCACCATCGACTTCAAGAACACCCTGATCATCATGACCTCCAACCTGGGCAGCCAGCATCTGGCCGACCAGCCGGAAGGCGAGGATGTCGAGGCCGTCCGGCCCCTGGTCATGGAACAGGTCCGCGCCCACTTCCGCCCCGAGTTCCTGAACCGCATCGACGAGATCATCCTGTTCCACCGCCTCGGCCGCGAACAGATGGGCGGCATCGTCCGCATCCAGCTGGCCCGCCTCGAAAAGCTGATGGCCGACCGCCGCCTGACGCTGGCCCTCGACGACAGCGCCCTCCACTGGCTCGCCGACAAGGGCTACGACCCCGTCTACGGCGCGCGCCCCCTGAAGCGCGTCATCCAGAAGGAACTGGTCGACCCCATGGCCAAGAAACTCCTCGCCGGCGAGATCGAGGACGGGTCCGTGGTGGCCGTGTCAGCCGGCCCGGACGGGCTGGAGATCGGGAAGGCGCGGGTGCACTGACAGTAAAAAAGGGGGCGGCGAAATCGCGGCCCCCTTTCCAGTGCAAGCAGGACGATAGCGCCCTCAGATGTGAATGGCGTGCCCGAGCGCCCGCAGGCTGGCCTCGTGGAAGGCTTCGCCGAGGGTCGGGTGGACGTGGATCACGCCCGCGACGTCTTCCAGCACGGCGCCCATTTCCAGCATCTGGGCGAAGCTGTTGGACATCTCGGACACGTGCTGGCCGACGGCCTGGATGCCCAGGATGCGGTGGTCGGTCTTGGAGGCTATGACGCGGACGAAGCCGCCGTCCTCGCCGGCCTCGATGGCCAGGGCGCGGCCGATGGCGGCGAAGGGGAAGATGGACTGGATCACGTCGTCGCGGCCCTCGACGTCCTGCGGACCCAGGCCCGCCGAGACGATCTCCGGCTCGGTGAAGCAGACGGCGGCGATGGTGACGGGATCGAAGATGCGGTCATGGCCCGCGATGATTTCCGCGACCACCTCGCCCTGGGCCGAGCCCTTGTGCGCCAGCATGGGTTCGCCGGTCAGGTCGCCGACGGCCCAGACGTTCTTCATGCTGGTGGCGCAGCGCTTGTCGATCTTGACGAAGGCGCCGTCCATGGCCACGCCCATGGTCTCCAGACCCCAGCCCTTGGTGCGCGGACGACGGCCGACGGTGACCAGCACCTTGTCGGCGTCCAGCTGCATCGGGCTTCCGTCCTTGTCGGTGACGTTCAGCTTGCCGTCGCCGAAGCCGCCCGCACGGGCGCCGAGGAACAGTTCGACGCCGTGCTTCTCGAGCCACTTCTGCACCGGGTCGGTCAGGGCCTTGTCGTAGAGCGGCAGCAGCCGGTCGGCCATCTCGACGATGGCCACTTCGGCGCCCAGCTTGCGGAAGGCGATGCCCAGCTCCAGGCCGATATAGCCGCCGCCGACGACGACCAGCTTCTTCGGCACTTCCGGCAGGCTCAGGGCCTCGGTCGAGGAAATGACGTCGTCGCCGAAGGGCAGGAAGGGCAGCTCGACCGGCTCGGACCCCGTGGCCAGGATGACGTGTTCGGCGGTGATGAGGATGGGGCCGTCGGCGGTCTCGACGCGGCAGGTCTTGGCGTCCGAGAACTCGGCCCAGCCCTTGATGACCTTGACCTTGGCCTTCTTCAGCAGGGCGGCGACGCCGGCGTTCAGCTTCCTGACGATGCCGTCCTTCCACGCGACCGTCTTGGACAGGTCGATGGCCGGGGCCGACGCCGTGATGCCCAGCGTGCCGTCGCCGGCGGCCTTCAGCACCGTCTCATACTTGCCCGCCGCGTGGATGATGGCCTTGGACGGAATGCAGCCGACGTTCAGGCAGGTGCCGCCCAGGCCGTCGCCGCCGTCCACCAGCACGGTGTCCAGGCCGAGCTGGCCGCATCTGATACCAGCCACGTAGCCGCCGGTGCCGGCGCCGATGATCAGGACTTTGGTCTTGAGGGTCTGCATGATCCGAACAACTTCCGCTCATCCCCGCGGAGGCGGGGACCCAGGTTTTTGGCTATGCGCTCAGCGTCTCGACGAGATCGCGCCAGCCGGGGTTCATTTCTTCAATCAGCCGCAGTTTCCACTGCCTATTCCACTTCTTGGTCTGACGCTCCCGTCGAAACGCCGCCTCGCGGGTTTCGTGCGTTTTCGAACCAGACCAGTCTTTCTACGTCGTGCTCGGCGGTGAACTTCGACGCCGCCCCTTCCTTGTGCTGCCAGGCGCGCAGACCGATGTCGTCCGTCGAGCCCGTATAGAGCGTCCCATTCCGTCGGCTGGCCATGATGTAGGTGAAAAAGGCCAAGGGCGGGGTCCGAAGCTAAAGCCTGGGTCCCCGCCTCCGCGGGGATGAGCGGAAGGGGTTGGGTTCGATCAGTTCATCCAGAGCGTGGCCGGGTGCTCCAGCAGGCCCTTGATGCGCTGCACGAAGACCGCAGCATCATGCCCGTCGACGATGCGGTGATCGAAGCTGGAGGACAGGTTCATCATCTTGCGCACGACCATCTGGCCGTCCTTGACCACCACGCGTTCGGCGATCTTGTTCGGACCGACGATGGCGACCTCGGGGTGGTTGATGATGGGCGTGTGAACCACGCCGCCCAGCGTCCCCAGCGAGGTGATGGTGATGGTCGAGCCGGACAGCTCCTCGCGCTTGGCCGAGCCGTCCTTGGCGGCGCCCGAGACGCGGGCGATCTCCAGCGCCGTGGCGTAGGGGTCCAGCGCCTCGGCGTGGCGGACGACCGGCACCATCAGGCCGTTCGGCGTCTGGGCGGCGATGCCCAGATGGACCGGGGCGTGCCGGGTCAGGACGCCGGCCTCGTCGTCATAGGTGGCGTTGATGCTGGGCTGGTCGCGCAGGGCCACGACGATGGCGCGGGCGATGAAGGGCAGGACGTTCAGCTTGGGCTGGTCCTTCGACTTCGTCGCGTTCAGGTGGGCGCGCAGCTCTTCCACCGCCGTCATGTCGATTTCCTCGACATAGGTGATGTGCGGGATGCGACGGACGCTCTCGGCCATCTTCTCCGCGATCTTGCGGCGCAGGCCGATGATCTTGACCTCGGTGGTCCCTTCCGCGCGGGCGTAGGTCGAGGAGGCCGCTCCAACGGTGGCGGCGGGCAGCGAGCCCCCGCGCGCGACGAAGGCGTCGAGGTCTTCATGCTGGATGCGGCCGGCGGGACCCGAGCCCGGCACGAAGGCCAGGTCGATGCCCAGATCGCGGGCGCGGTTGCGCACGGCGGGCGAGGCGAGGGCGCGCTCGCCGGGCTGGCGGCCGGTCATGGCGGGGACGGGCTTGGCCTCGGCCTTGGGCGCGGGGGCAGCAGCAGGCTTGGCGACCGGAGCTGGCGCGGCCTTCTCGGCCTTGGCGACGGGAGCAGCAGCCGGAGCCACGGCGACATTGCCCTTGCCCTCGACCTTGAAGCTGACAAGAGGCCCGCCGACGGGGACCTGCTGGCCCGCATCGCCGTGCAGGGCCACGACCACGCCGTTGATCGGGCTGGTGATCTCGACCGTGGCCTTGTCGGTCATGATGTCGGCGAGGATCTGGTCTTCCTCGACCGCGTCGCCGACCTTGACGTGCCAGCCGACCAGTTCGGCTTCGGCCGTGCCTTCGCCCACGTCGGGCAGCTTGAACACATAGTTCGCTCCGCCGGCGGCGGCCGGGGCGCTGACCGGGGCGGCCTCGGCCTTCGGCGCTTCAGCGACGACTGGGGCCGGCTCGGATTTGGCGGCGACGGGGGCAGGGGTCGGCTCGGCGTCGGACGCATTGCCCGCGCCCTCGACCTCGAATTCGACCAGGGGGCCGCGCACCGGCACCATCTGGCCCGGCTCGCCGTGGATGGCGGTGACCTTGCCGCTGACCGGGGCGGTGATTTCCACCGTGGCCTTGTCGGTCATGATGTCGGCGACGATCTGGTCTTCCTCGACCATGTCGCCGACCGCGACGTGCCAGGCGACCAGCTCGGCCTCGGCAGTGCCTTCGCCCACGTCGGGCAGCTTGAAGACGAAACGACCCATCTTAACGGCCTCCTGACATGACGGCTTTCAGGGCGTCGGCCACGCGCTGCGGGCCGGGGAAGTATTCCCACTCGAAGGCGTGCGGATAGGGGGTGTCCCAGCCGGTCACGCGCGCGATGGGCGCCTCTAGGTGATAGAAGCAGCGCTCCTGCACCAGGGCCGACAGCTCGCCGCCGAAGCCCGAGGTTTTCGGCGCCTCATGCACGATGACGCAGCGGCCGGTCTTCTTGACCGAGGCCTCGATGGTTGCGATGTCCAGCGGCACGAGCGTCCGCAAGTCGATGACCTCGGCGTCCACGCCCGCGTGCTCGGCGCCGGCCAGGGCGACCCAGACCATGGTGCCATAGGCCAGGATGGTGACGTCGCTGCCTTCGCGCATGACGCGGGCCTTGCCGATGGGCAGGGCGTATTTCTCGGTCGGGACCTGGGCCAGTTCCTGGGTCTTCCACGGCGAGACGGGCTTTTCGTGCCAGCCGTCGAAGGGGCCGTTGTAGAGGCGCTTGGGCTCGAAGAAGACGACCGGATCGTCGTCCTCGATGGCCGCGGTCAGCAGGCCCTTGGCGTCATAGGGGTTGCTCGGAATGACGACCTTCAGACCGGCGATATGGGTGAACAGGGCTTCCGGCGACTGGCTGTGCGTCTGGCCGCCGAAGATGCCGCCGCCGTAGGGGCTGCGGATGGTGATCGGCGAGGTGAACTGACCGCCCGAGCGGTAGCGCATCTTGGCCGCTTCCGAGACGATCTGGTCATAGGCCGGATAGATGTAGTCGGCGAACTGGATCTCGACGACCGGGCGCAGGCCATAGGCGCCCATGCCGATGGCGGCGGCGACGATGCCGCACTCGCTGATCGGAGCGTCGAAGCTGCGGGTCAGGCCGTGCTTCTGCTGCAGCTGGTCGGTGACGCGGAAGACGCCGCCGAAATAGCCCGCGTCCTCGCCGAACGACAGGACGTTGGGGTCTTCCGTCATCTTGACGTCGATGGCCGAGTTGAGGGCCTGGATCATGTTCATGGGAACAGTGGTCATGGTCAGACTCCGACCTCGCGGCGCTGTTCGATCAGGCGCCAGTCCTCGGTCGCATAGACCTCCTCGAACATGGTCTTCACGCTGGGGCGCGATTGGCCGAGCGTGCCGATGGCTTCGGACTCCTTGCCGGCGGCGCGGACCTGTTCGACGGCGTCCTTCTCGGCCTCGACCTGCTGGTCGTCCGACCATTCGCCCAGCGCGATCAGGTGCTGCTTCAGGCGCTCGATGGGGTCGCCCAGCGGCCACTTCTCATGCTCGTCGCCGGGGCGATAGCGGCTGGGGTCGTCCGAGGTCGAGTGCGGGGCGCCGCGATAGGTGAACAGCTCGATCACCGTCGCGCCCTGGTTGGTGCGCGCGCGTTCCTCGGCCCATTGGGTCGCGGCCCAGACGGCCAGGAAGTCGTTGCCGTCGACGCGCAGGGCCGGCAGGCCGTAGCCGATGGCCTTGGCGGCGAAGGTGGTCTCCAGGCCGCCGGCGATGCCCATGAAGGACGAGATGGCCCACTGGTTGTTGACTACGTTCAGGATGACCGGGGCGCGGTAGACGGCGGCGAAGGTCAGGGCGTTGTGGAAGTCGCCTTCTGCCGTGGCGCCGTCGCCGATCCAGCTGATGGCGATCTTGTCGTCGCCCTTGTAGGCGCTGGCCATGGCCCAACCCACGGCCTGCGGCACCTGGGTGCCGAGGTTGCCCGAGATGGTGAAGAAGCCATAGTCCTTGGCCGAATACATGATCGGCAGCTGGCGGCCTTTGATCGGGTCTTCGGCGTTGGAATAGATCTGGTTCATCATGCTCGCCAGCGGATAGCCGCGTGCGATCAGAAGCCCCTGCTGGCGATAGGTGGGGAAGCCCATGTCCTCGCGGCTCAGGATCATGCCTTGCGCCACCGCGATGGCCTCTTCGCCGGTGCACTTCATGTAGAAGCTGGTCTTGCCCTGGCGGTGGGCGCGGTGCATCCGCTCGTCGAAGGCGCGCGTCAGGATCATGGCCTTGAGGCCGCGACGCAGAACTTCGGGGTCCAGCTTGGGATCCCACGGCCCGACGGCCTGGCCCTCGTCGTCCAGCACGCGGACCAGCCGGAAGGCGTGGTCGCGCATGTCATAGGGGGCGGTCGACACCTCGGGCCGGCTCACGGCGCCGGCGGGGTCGAACTGCAAGTGGCTGAAATCGGGCGCATCGCCCGGACGCCCCGAGGGCTCCGGCACGCGCAGCGACAGGGTGGGGGTGTTCTTCATCATGCGTCCCGTCCGGTTGATCCGTCCGCGTTTCCTCTATGAAGAGGGCATAGCATGGCGCGTCTCTGTTGGCTTTCCTAAAAATACCCTTGCCAAATGCTGATTTGGGGTATTTTATTGCGTCAAATCCCCATTTGGAGAAACGCCTTTGGCCGACGAACTTGATCCTATCGACGCCCGCATCCTCGACATCCTGCAACAGGACGCCGGATTGTCGGTCGCCGAGGTCGCCGATCGCGTCGGCCTTTCGGCCTCGCCCTGCTGGCGCCGGATCAAGAGACTGGAGGACTCTGGCCTGATACGCAAGCGGGTCACGCTTCTGGACGCCGGTCTGCTGGGTCTGGACTTCGAAGTCTACGCCATCGTCAAGCTGAGCCTGCCCTCGCGCGAGAACCTCGACATCTTCGAAGCCGCTGTCTCCCAGTGGCCGGAAGTGGTGCAGTGCGCCACCATCACGGGCCGCGAGGACTATGTCCTGCGCATCATCACCTCGGACATGCACGCCTTCGATCAGTTCCTGCGCGACAAGCTGCTGACCCTGGGCATCGTCTCCGACTGCGCCAGCCACATCGTCACGCGCGGCGTCAAGAACGTCACCACCCTGCCGCTGGGCATCATCACGCCCCACGTCAGCTAAGAGCCGATCTCTTTCCTCCCCACCCAGTGGGGAGGAAGCCGATCGCCGCGCCTTTGGGGAGGCTCACAGTCCCCGCAGAAACGCCGCCAGCGCCGCGTTTACTTGCTCCGCCCGTTCCTGTTGCAACCAATGGCCCGCCCCCGGCAGGACCACCTGTCCGCGCAGATCGGTCAGCCAGTCCTTCTGCGCCGCCTCGTGCGGGCCGGCGTAGTGGCGGACGGGGTCGCGTTCGCCGACGAGAAAGAGGGCGGGCTGAGCGATCTTCTGGCCTTGCAGGAAGCCGGTCAGGGCCCAGTTGCGGTCCAGGCAGCGGTACCAGTCCAGCGGCCCCCGGAAACCAGAGGCGGCAAAGGCGGCGACGTATTCGGCGAAATGCGCCTCGCTCATCCACGGCGGCAGGGCGGCGTCGTCCGAGATGCTGTCCAGCAGACTGACGCCCTCGGGCATGAAGCCGGTCGACTGGTCCGCGTCGGCGGTGGCGCCGTCGTAGGCCCAGAACATCTTCTTCAGGGCGGTCGCCGGGTCGGCGTCCAGCGCGACATGGGCCTCCGGCGACTGGAAGCGGTTGATGTAGAGGTCGCCCAGCCCTGCCCGCTTGGTGATCGCCGCCATCGCAGCGGTCGGCGGTCCCTTGGCCCGGCGCGGCTGGAACGGCACCGACAGGCCGGCCACGGCGCGGAACACATCCGGCCGCATCAGGGCGCAGTGCCAGGCGACGGCCGAGCCCCAGTCGTGACCGACGACCACGGCCTGATCCGCGCCCAGCGCCCGGACCAGATCGACCATGTCCCCGACCAGATGCAGGATGGTGTGATCCTCCACATCGGCGGGTTTGTCGGTGCCGCCATAGCCACGCATGTCGGGGGCGACGGCGCGATAGCCCGCCTCGGCCAGGGCCTGAACCTGAGCCCGCCAGCTGATCCCCAGTTCGGGAAAGCCGTGGATCAGCAGGACCAGCGGGCCTTCTCCGGCCTCCAGCACCTGTTGCGTCAGGCCGTCGGTGGCGATGCGGCGGGTCTGCATGGGCGGTCCTCCAGTCGCCGCCAGCCTGACCCGCTTTTCGGTCTCTGGCGAGAGGGGCGCACGTTCTCGTTCCGTTTCGCGGCGCGGGGCGCTATGGATCGGGCGTGACCGACGTCTCCGCCCCTTCCGCAGTCCAGCCCGCGACCCAGGTCTGGGCCGAGCTGCCGCCTGCGCTGGCCACCCCGCCGGGCGCGGGCGCGGTGTGCGACGCGGCGGGGGCGAAGAAGATCGGTCGCGGCGCGGCCGAGGGGGTCTTCACCGGCGGCCCCGTCATGGTCGCCCACGCCAGCCTGACCGCGCGCCGTCTGGGCCTCAGCCCACCGCCGCGTTCGACCGACATGCTGGACGTGCTGGAACTCTACGCCTTCGTGCGGCCCGCCAGGTTCTGCGCCCCCTCGCCGTCGGGGCTGGCGCTCGCCCTGGGGCGGTCCGAACCCAAGGGGGCCGAGGCTCAGGCGCAAGCCCTGCGCGACGCCGCCGCCGACCTGCTGAACGCACTGACCGACCCCGCCTATCCGGGGCGCGAGGACGCCTATGCGCTGGCCGGGACGCTGGACAGGGCGGGCTGGTCCTGGGGCTCGCGCGTGCTGGCCGCGCTTCAGGCCGGACCCCTGCGCGACCGGCGCGAGCGCGGCACGGGTCTGGACGTCTGGTCCCGCCTCGCCGAGTGGGAGGACGAGGCCCCGCGCGGCGAGGCCGGCTCGGCCCCCGTCGACAGCGAGAGCGCCCGCATCCGTCTCGACAAGCTGCTGCAGGCCTCGGGTCTGGACGAGACCCGCCCGGCCCAGTCCGACTACGCCGCCGAGGCCGCCTACGCCTTTTCGCCGCGCAACGAGGAGGGCCGTCCGCGCGTCCTGCTGGCCGAGGCGGGCACCGGCACCGGCAAGACCCTGGGCTATCTGGCCCCCGCCAGCCTGTGGGCCGAGCGCAATTCGGGGGCGGCCTGGGTCTCGACCTACACCCGCGCCCTGCAACGCCAGATCGACCGCGAAAGCCGCGCCCTGTGGCCCGACGAGGCCGAGCGCCGCAAGAAGACGGTGGTGCGCAAGGGCCGCGAAAACTACCTCTGCCTGCTGAACCTGCAGGACATGATGCAGGCGGCCCAGCTGGGCGCTGGGGACCTGATCGGCATGGGGCTGGCCGCCCGCTGGGCCGCGCACAGCCGCGACGGCGACATGACCGGCGGCGACTATCCCGGCTGGCTGCCCGGCCTGTTCGCTGCGGCCCCCAGCCATCAGGCCAGTCCGGCCAATCTGGTCGACCGGCGCGGCGAATGCGTCCACGCCGCCTGTCCCCACTACCGCCTCTGCTTCGTCGAGAAGACTATCCGCGCCAGCCGCCGCGCCGATCTGGTCGTGGCCAATCACGCCCTGGTCATGACCCAGGCCGCCTTCGACGGCGCCCGGTCGGCGCGCGGCCAGAAGCAGGACGGCGAGACGGCGGCGCTGAAACGCATCGTCTTCGACGAGGGCCACCACCTGTTCGACGCCGCCGACAGCGCCTTCTCCGCCGCCCTGTCGGGTCAGGAAGCCGCCGAGCTGCGTCGCTGGATCAGAGGCCCCGAGGGACGCGGCCGTCGCGGGCGCGGGCTGGAGCAGCGGCTGGGCGACCTGTGCGCCGACAACGAGGCCGCCGCCAAGGCCCTGACGGACGCCATGCGCGCCGCCGCCGCCCTGCCGGGCGAGGGCGTCTCGGGCCGCATCGCCCCGGCGTCCGGCGAGATCAATCCCATCGGCCCGATCGAGGCCTTCCTTGTCGCCGCCCTGGAACAGCTGCGCGCCCGCAGTCAGGAAACCGGCGGGACCGAGTTCGGGCTGGAGTGCGCCCTGCGTCCGGCGACCGAGCCGGTGCTGGAGGCCGCCCGCGCCGCCGCCCGCGCTATCGCCGCCGTCGAGGCGCCGCTGCTGGCCCTGTCGCGCCACCTCGAGGACATCCTCGATGAGGAGGCCGCCGAGCTGGACGGCGCCGCCCGCGCCCGCATCGAGGGGGCCTTGCGCGGCATGGACCGGCGGGCGCGCATGACCCTGCCGGGCTGGCGCTCCATGCTGGCGGCGCTGGAGGAGGGCGGCGACGAACCCGACCCCGACTTCGTCGACTGGCTGAGCGCCGAGGCCGCCTTCGGCCGCATCCACGACGTGGCCCTGCGCCGCCACTGGATCGACCCGACCGTGCCGCTGGAAGCCGCCGTCATCATGCCCGCTCATGGCGTGCTGGTGACCAGCGCCACCCTGTCGGACCCGGCGGCCGAGGACCCGTTTTCCCTGGCCCGGATGCGGACCGGCGCGGCCCGCCTGATCGAACCGGCGCGGACGCTGAAGGTCGACAGCCCCTTCGACTACGCCGCCAACAGCCGCATCATCGTCGTCAACGACCTGATGAAGGACGACCCGCGCCAGATCGCGGCGGCCATGCGCGAGCTGTTCCTGGCGGCGGGCGGCGGCGGCCTGGGCCTGTTCACCGCCATCCGCCGGCTGAAGACCGTCTATGAGCGGCTGGGGCCGGATCTGGCCAAGGCAGGCGTCCCCCTCTACGCCCAGCACGTCGATCCGTTGGAGGTCGGCGCCTTGGTGGATGTCTTCCGCGCCGAACAGGACAGCTGCCTGCTCGGCACCGACGCGGTGCGCGACGGGGTGGATGTGCCGGGCCGCTCCCTGCGCGTCCTCGCCTTCGACCGCGTGCCCTGGCCGCGTCCCGACCTGCTGCACAAGGCGCGGCGCGAGCGCTTCGGCGGCAAGACCTACGACGACGCCCTGGCGCGCGGCCGCATCGCCCAGGCGTTCGGCCGCCTGATACGTCGCGCCGACGACAAGGGGGTCTTCCTGATGCTGGACGCCGCCTGTCCGACCCGCCTGTTCGCCGGCCTGCCGCCCGGAACCGAGGTGCAGCGCATGGGTCTGGCCGAGGCGGTCGAACTGACCAAGGCCTTCCTCAATCCCGAGACGACCTGATGTCGAAGACCACCCCCGCGACCGTGGCTCTGACCAAGGCCGGCGTCGCCTTTGAACTCTTTCCCTACGACTACGACCCCGACGCGCCGCGCGTGGGCTTGCAGGCGGCCGAGGCTCTGGGTTGGGCACCCGAACAGGTGTTCAAGACCCTGATGACCCTGGTGGACGCAAAGCCCGCCTGCGTCATCGTCCCCTCCGACTGCGAGGTCAGCATGAAGAAGCTGGCGGCCGCGATCGGCGGCAAGTCGGCCCAGATGATGAAGCCCGCCGACGCTGAACGCCTGACCGGCTACAAGGTCGGCGGCGTCAGCCCCTTTGGGCAGCGCAAGGCCGTGCCGACCGTGATGGACGAGACGGCCATCCTGTTCGACCGCATCCTGATCAACGGCGGCCAGCGCGGCCTGCTGCTGGGCCTGACGCCCGACGAGGCGGCGCGAGCGGCGGACGCGAAGATGGCCGATCTGACGGCCTGAGCCTCACCCCGAGCCTAGCCCTCAAAGGTCACCACCACGCTGTCGGCCGAGCGCTCGGCCTCGCCGTGGAACACGGCCTCGATATTGTTGCCGTCCGGGTCCAGCAGGAAGGCGGCGTAGTAGCCGGGGTGGTAGGGTCGCTCGCCCGGCACCCCGTTGTCGGTCCCGCCCGCCGCCAGACCCGCCTTGTGGAAGGCCTCGACCATGGCCCTGTCCCTCGCCTGGAAGGCGAGATGGCAGCGTCCGGTCGGTCGGCCCTGCGCCGCCACGCTGTCCACCGCCGAGACGAACAGTTCGTCGGCCCAGAAGAAGCGTTCGGCCTCGCCGCCGATCGGCACGCCCAGAGCCTCCAGCACCGCGCCGTAGAAGCGGCGGCTGGCCTCGAGGTCGGGCGTCACCAGTTGCAGATGGTCGATCAGCCGGCCGCGATGAAGCTGTTGCGTCTCCATGGTCCTCGTCTCCTGTCAGGTTGCGATACGAACGGACGGCAGATTGGCGTGTTCCTGCTGCCAGGGCGTGTCAGCAGCCGCGCGTCCTGCTAAACCGCGCCCATGACCGACGCTCCCGCCGCACCCGTTCGCCACAGCCGCAAGGGGCTGATCGTCCCCTTCGCCATTGTCATCGTCGGCCTGGCGCTGTGGACCGGCTGGTGGTTCTTCCTGACGCAGCAGATCGAGACCAAGCTGCAGGGCCGGATCGCCCGCCTGGAGCAGTCGGGCTGGACGGTGCGTCACGCGGGCGTCACCACGACCGGCTGGCCGCTGCGGGCGCGGGTTGCGCTGAAGCACGTCGACGTCGTCGCCCCCTCGGGCCACGCGGTCGCCGCGCCCGAGATCGTGGCCGAGGCCAACGCCTACAACCCGACCAAGTGGGTGGTGATCGCGCCCGACGGCATGGTCGTGACGCGCGGCGCCAAGGGCAAGACGGCGGTGCGGGCCGAGGTCATCCGCATGAGCCTGCACGGCCTGACCCAGCGCTGGCCCAATGTGGCGTTCGAACTGGTCAAGCCGGTCTTCACCGCCCTTCCGACCGCTGAACCCTTCCCGCTGTCGAAGGCGGGGCTGGTCCAGTTCTACATGCGGCCGCACTTGGCGGGCTCGAACGCGGCGAGCGACGATGTGGATGTCCTGTTCCGTCTGGTGGACGGCGAGGGTCGTCCCAACGGCCCGGTCGAGGGCCTGACCCAGTCGGGCAAGCTGAACGCCCAGGTCGAGGCCGTGATCGAGAAGGCCAGCGTGCTGAAGGGCGCCGACGCCAAGGGCCTGCTGTCGGCCTGGACCGCCGCCGGCGGCCGCTTCGTCGACATGAAGGGCGAACTGGGCGCGGGCGAGAGCAAGACCTTCCTGTCCAGCCCGGCCCTGTCGGCCGACGACAAGGGGCGTCTGGAAGGCGAAGTCTTCCTGCGCGCCGAGAAGCCCCTGGCCGCCATCGTCGGTCTGGCCGGCGCCCAGCAGGGCGGATCGGTGGACCGCGCCGCCGCCGCCCGCGCCGCCGCCGCTGCGCCGCAGGGCGGGACGGGCGCGGAGGGGCAGGCCGTCGATCTGGTGCTGAACTTCAAGGGCGGGCGCACCTATCTCGGCCCCTTCGCCCTGGCCCCGGCGCCGCAGCTGTTCTGATGCTGGTCGAGCCGCCCGAAGACGCTGAACGTCTGGCGCTGGACCGCGCCCTGATCGCGGCGGCGCGGGCGCGGGTCGCCGCCGGGCCGCGCGGTTCCGCCGACGCCGACGCCATCGCCCTGCGGGAACTCCTGCGCGACGTTCCGGCGACTGAACGCCCGGCCCTGCGCGCCGTGCTTGGCCGGATCGAGGCCGCGACCGGCCCGGCCCTGTCCACCTGCGGGCCGCTGTCCCAGGCGCTGGCCGCCGACCGCTGGGGTCTGATCGGCCGCCCGGTCGCCGAGCCGGATCAGGCGCTGGCGACGGCGCGCCAAGGGGGACGCGCCCTGATCGACCTCGGCGCCCGGCCCTGGTGGGGCAAACTGCTGGCCCTGCCCATGCTCAAGGTCGTCGCCGCCCTGCCGGACGACGCGGCCGGATCGCCGCGCGCCCTGCTGGTCTCGACCGAGGCTCCCGGCCCGACCGGCGACGACCGCACCTTCTGGGTCACGGACAGCCCCCTGTCCGACGCCCGCATCCTTGCGGCCCTGGGCGAGGCGGGCCTGATCGCCGGCTCCCTGGCGGCGGGCGGCGGCTTGAAGCTGTTCGTCCTGGCAGGCTATGTGCAGGCCGAGGACGGGCGGCTGAGCTACGCCCCCGGCCAGATGAGCGGCGTCATCGGCGCCGCCCCCGTTTACTGACCCTTCTTCGAGGATGACGCCCATGACCGACGCGACCCCCGCCGCTGCGAACAAGGCCGCGCCCGCCCCCAAGCCGGGCATCCTCGACATCGCCCCCTATGTGGGCGGCAAGGGCTCTATCGCCGGCTTCGCCGAGCCGATGAAGCTGTCGTCGAACGAGAACGCCCTCGGCGCCGGCGAAAAGGCGCGCGAGGCCTACGCCGCCGCGATGAAGAACATCCACGTCTATCCCGACGGCCGCGCGACCAGGCTGCGCGAGGCCGTGGCCGCCCATCACGGCCTGGAGCCCGAGCGCCTGATCTTCGGCAACGGTTCGGACGAGGTTTTCGCCCTGCTGAACCAGACCTATCTGCAGCCCGGGGACAACATCGTCGCCGGCCAGTACGGCTTCCTCGCCTACCGCATCTCGGCCAAGGCCTGCAGCGCCGAGGTCAAGCTGGCGCCCGAGCCGAACATGAAGACCGAGGTCGAGGCCCTTCTCGAACAGGTCGATGAGCGGACCCGCATCGTCTACGTCTCCAATCCGTCGAACCCGACCGGCAGCTGGAACTCGGGCGAGGAGATCCGCCGCCTGCACGCCGCCCTGCCGTCGCACGTCATCCTGGTGGTGGACGAGGCCTATGCCGAGTTCGTGGTCGAGCCGGACTGGGAATCGAGCTTCGGTCTGGCCCGCGACGCGTCCAACATCGTCGTCACCCGCACCTTCTCCAAGATCCACGGCCTGGGCGGCCTGCGCATCGGCTTCGGCTACGCCCCGCTGGCGGTCGAGCAGGCGGTGGACCGCATCCGCCTGCCGTTCAACGTCTCGGTGCCGGGCCTGGACGCCGCTGCCGCCGCCCTGTCGGACGAGGCGCACCAGAAGGCCTCGCGCGACCTGGTGCTGGACTGGCGCCCGCGCCTGACCCAGGCCATCCGCGGCTTCGGCTTCGAGGTCTTCCCCTCGGCGGGCAACTTCGTCCTGGTCCGCTTCCCGGACGACAAGCGCAACGCCGCCGCCGCCAGCGACTATCTGAACGCCAAGGGCATCATCGTGCGCCCGGTCGGCGGTTACGGCCTGCCCGACTGCCTGCGCATCACCATCGGCACGGAAGACCAGAACCGAGCCGTGATCGACGCCCTCAGCGAGTTCGCCGCCAGCTGATTAGTCAGGGCTGCTGAAGCGGACGACCCCGATCAGGCCCGCGCGCCAGACGTGGTCGTCCTTCAGCAGCGGGCTGTCCTTGATGTCGCCCAGGCGCTGTTCGTAGTTGACGAAGGCCCCCATGCCGAAGCGGTCGCCGATCGGCACGGCCAGCAGGGCCGCCGCGCCCGCGCCCGACAGGCCGCCTGACGGCTCAAAGGCGGAAAGGCCGTTGCCCGGCGCGACGGACGGGGCGACGCCGAAATAGCGCCGCGCCCGCGCGTCGTCGAAGCCGCGCCCATAGGCCATGACCTGCAACAGGCCGACCCGCGTCACGCGCTGATGGCCGACCGAGGCCATGACTTCCAGCCCCGCGTCGTCGCCGGTCGCGTCGTGCTGCACGCGCCCGCCGACCACGATATTCCCCGGCAACCGCTTGTAGGCGTAGAGGGCGGCGTCGGCGCCCAGGCCGGGCCGGTCCAGACCTTCGATCTCGCCCGCCGCAAAGCGCGGGCGCAGTTGGATCCCGGCGCGGAAGTCGTCGCGCTTGATCGCGTTCCAGCCTAGGCCGTCCAGGCCGTTGGCGTAGACCACGTCGCGATAGGAGGCCGAGCCCCAGGCGGTGGCGGTGAAGCTGTCGCTGGTGTTGCCGGTTGCACTGAAGCCGCGCACCAGGCCGCCGCCGATGTCGATCTTCCACGTCTTCGGCGTCTCGACCTGCGCATAGGGCTGGGCCTGGGCCAAGGCGGAACCGGCGCTGAGAGAAACGGCGGCGGTCAGAACAAGGGCGCGAAACGACATGGGGCATCCAGAACAGCAGCCGAGCGGGGAGGCCCGGCGGCCGGATGCAACAGCCTAGGTTTTGGGCGTCAGCAAGGCGGTGGAGGCGGTTTCGATCCGGTTCTCCAACTCGGCCATGAACTCGGCGCGCTTCAGACCCGCCGGGATGGGCGGCAGGAATTCGAAGACGATGGTGCCGGGATAGCGACGGAAGCCGTGGGCGGGCCAATAGACGCCCGAGTTGGTGGCGATGGGCCAGCAGGGGCTGTCGAGGTCGCGATACAGGGCGGCGATGCCGGGCTTGTAGTCGGGGGCGGCGCCGATCTCGCCGCGCGTGCCCTCGGGGAAGATCAGGATCTGGCGCCCCTCGGCGTGACGGGCGCGGGCCTGACGCACCATGTCCTTCAGCGCCTTGGAATGGGCCGAACGGTCCACGGCGATCATCTTGGTCTTCCAGGCGAACCAGCCGAAGAAGGGCAGGGGCATCAGCTCCTTCTTCATGATGAAACAGGCGTCGTCGAGGAAGGCGAAGGGGGCGATGACGTCCAGCATCCCCTGGTGCTTGCAGGCCAGCAGGGCGGCGCCGTGGGGGCGATGCTCCAGCCCGCGCACCTCGACCTTGACCCCGGCGATCCAGCGCAGGCCGAACAGGACGAATTTCGACCAGGACTTGATGACCCATACGGCTGCGCCGTGCGACATCAGCAAGGCCGGCGAAAGGCCGACGGCGAAGATCACCATCGACAGATAGAGCCACAGGATGAAGATCAGGGAGCGGACAGCGGTCATTCAGGCGGCCTCGTGCTGGGTCTGCGGCGCCGATCGTTCCGGGTGATTGCCCCTCAGCCGGTGCATCCCCTCGCGGCCCAGCACGGCCAGGTATTTCATGTATTCCAGCGTCATCCGTCGCGCGGTGACGGCGGCGCGCCACCACCCGGAGTTGTCCAGCGACGGCGTCGAGACGGCGTAGGGGATCAGGGTCACGCCCGGCGCGGCGCCGCGGATCTCCAGCAGGCTGCGCGGCATATGATAGTCCGAGGTGACGACGATCAGGCTGTCATAGTCCTTGGAACGCGCCCAGGCGGCGATCTCCTGGGCGTTGCCGACGGTGTTCTCGGCCTCGAAGCCCAGGTCGACGCAGCAGTTGAACAGCTTGTTCGACCCCGGCGTCAGGGCGCGCAGCTCCTTGCGGCGCACGTCGCGATTGACCCCCGAGATCAGCACCCGGCGGCCCTTGTCCTGCTCCAGCAGGCGGATGGCGGCGTTGACGCGCTCGGCCGAGGGACCGGTCAGGGCGACGATGGCGTCGGCGCGCGCGGGCTCGGGCGCCGGCGTCAGGCCGCGCACACGCTCGGCGAAGGCGAACAGCCCCACCAGCCACATCAGCGCCACCACGGCGATCAGCGTCATGAACTTCATCACGCTTAACTAGCCACGACCGCCCAGCTTCGCCAGCGCCGTGAAGCGGGCGGCGAGCAGGGCGACGCCAAAGGCCAGCAGCGGACAGGCGATCAGGATCAGCAGGTCGGAAAACGCCAGGGGCAGGGCTGGGGTCAGCCCGCCCTCGCCCCCGACCAGCCGCAGCAGGGCCAACAACAGCGCGGCGACCCCCGCCCCCATGGCCCCCGCCTGCGCCGCCAGCCCGCCGAAGCGGCGCTGGAACAGGCCGGCCACATAGCTGTCCGAGGCCCCGTTCAGGCTCAGGGTCTCGATCACGACGGCCTGCGCCGCCATGCCGGCGCGGGTGGCGTAGGCGATGACCGCCGCCGTGGCCGCCGCGATCAGCAGGAAAGCCGCGCCGGCCAGGGCGGTGATGACGCCGGCCGAACGCTCGACCTCGCCGCGCCACAGGCTGTGGTCGTCGACGGTGGCGTCCAGCCCGGCCTCGGCCAGGGCGCGGCTCAGCGTGGGCGCGCTGGCCGGGGCCTGGGGGTCCAGACGGACGGTGACCAGATAGGGCAGGGGCAGGTCGGGCAGGGCCGCCTCGCCGACCCAGGGGCGCAGCAGTCGCTCGGCGGCCTTGCGGTCCATGGCCTCGGCCTCGGCCACGCCCTTGACCCCGGCCAGGGTCTCGGCGGCGCGGGCGGCGGCGGTGGGGCCGGTCTCGTCCACGCGCGGGCGCACCTGGACCGTGGCCTCGGCCCGCAGCTGACGCGCCCAGCCGTGAGCCGCCCGATCGGCGGCCAGGGTCCCGACGGCGGTGATCGAGGCCAGGAAACACAGCACGGCGATGACCACGATCAGCCAGCGCTCGCCGCCCGCCTCGCGCGACAGCAGGCCGGGACCGCGTCGGAACAGGGTGCGGATCATGCGGCCTCTCCCGCCGTGGCCATCTGGGTCAGCTGCCCGTTCTCCAGCCGCAGCACGGTTGCGCCGACGCGCTCTGCCAGGGCCTCGTCATGGCTGGCGATCAGCACGGTGGCGCCCAGCTTGTTCAGCGACTGGAACAGCCGCATCAGCTTCTCGCCCATCGCCCGGTCGACGCTGCCGGTCGGTTCGTCGGCCAGGATCAGGCGCGGGCGGGTGATGACGGCGCGGGCGATGGCCAGACGCTGCTTCTCGCCGCCGGACAGGGCGGGCGGCAGGGCGTCCATCCGCTCGCCCAGGCCGACCCAGCGCAGCATCTCGGCCACGTCGGCGGCGTGGTCGGCGGTCTTGCCCCCCGCCAGGGTCAGGGGCAGGGCGGCGTTGTCGAAGGCCGACAGGTGGTCCAGCAGGCGGAAATCCTGAAACACCACCCCCATGCGCCGCCGGAAGGCGGGGACGCCGCCGCGCGGCAGGTCGGTGACGTTGCGCCCGAACAGGCTGATTCGCCCCGCCTGGGGCCGTTCGGCCAGGGTCAGCAGCCTCAAAAGCGAAGACTTGCCCGCGCCCGACGGTCCGGTAAGGAAGTGGAAAGAGCCCTGCGGCAAACTTAGGTTAACGTCGCGCAGGACGCCGGGCCTGTCCGCATAGCCGAAACCCACGCCCCGCAGGCGGACGGTGTCGGGCGCGGAATCGGGGTCGGCGGCGCGTCGGGTCGAGTTTGGCATTCAGGTTTCGTATTGGACCGGGGCGTTGCGGGCGCCTCGACAGGAGGGGGCGTCGAGCCTCGCAGTCAGCCGACATGATACTGACCTGCCCCGCCTGCGCCACCAGCTATTTTGTGCCCGATGAAGCGATCGGCCCGAACGGCCGCCGCGTGCGCTGCAAATCCTGCGGTCACGACTGGCGCGCGACGCTCGAGGACGAGCCTCTGGAGCTGTCCGCCGCCGAGGAACCCGCGGCCGAAGGCGGCTTCGGCAAGCGCGAGGACGCGCCCGAAAGCCTGGCCGAGACCCCCGCGCCCGAACTGCCGCGCGCCTTCCGCGCCAAGGCCGAGCAGAAGCGTCGGATGCAGCGCGCCGCAGCCCAGGGCGCCGCCTGGGCCGCCCTGGGCGTCATCTTGCTGGCCCTGATCGCCGCCGCCTTCATGTTCCGTCTGCCCATCGTCCAGGCCTGGCCCCAGGCCGCGGCCGCCTACAAGCTGGTCGGCGCGCCGGTGAACCTGGCCGGGCTGGAGTTCGAGGCCGTGGGCGCCAAGACCGCCTCCCATGATCCGGGCAAGGTCGTCGTCTCGGGCGCCCTGCGCAACATCCGCGACAACGAGGTCGTGGCCCCGCCGGTGCGCGTGGCCCTGCTGAACGCGGCGGGCGCCGAGGTGGCGCATCGCATCGTGCGGCTGGAAACCGCGCCGGTCCTGCCGGGCAAGGTCCAGGGCTTCGCCGTCGTCATCCCCGACCCCGAGCGCAAGGCCGCCGGCGTCGGCGTCGATTTCGTGCTGGAGCCGACGAAGAAGCAGGCCGCCGCGCCGCCGTCGGCGCCGCGCATCGAACAGGCCGCCGCCCGCCCGGCTCGCCGCGCCCCGCCGCCCGCGCCGGAACAGGGCCTGCGTCGCGCCACCGCCTATGATCTGACCCCGGTGGACGCACAGCCTCTCGACAGCAGGCCCGCCTAGGGGGTATCCGCCGGGCATGGCTGATCACGACCCGGCGCCCGCCCCCACGGTTCTCCTGCCGCAATCCGAGATCGAGGCGATCGTCTCCGATCTCGCGCGGCGCATCGCCCCCGTCATCGACGACGAGACGGTGGCCGCCGTCCTGCTGACCGGGGGGCTGTGGTTCGCCGCCGACCTGACCCGCGCCCTGTCGCGCCAGGGCCGCCACGTCCGCTTCGACGCCCTGTGGCTGGCCTCCTACGGCGACGAGACGACCAGCCGAGGCAAGATCGACGTCTACGCCCCGTTCCAGCGCCCGATCGCGGGCAAGCGGGTGCTGATCCTCGACGACGTCTTCGACACAGGCCTGTCGCTGGCCGAAGCGGTTCGCATCACCCGGGATGCGGGCGCTGCGGACGTCCTGACCTGCGTCTTCGCCCGCAAGCCCTGGCCCGAGGCGCGCGCGCCCGAACCCGACTTCGTCGGCTGGGAAGCGCCCAACCGCTTCCTCGTCGGCTATGGCCTGGACCACAAGGGCGGCCTGCGCGGCCTGCCCGACATCTGCGCGCTGGATTAGAAACCCTCGTCACCCTCTCCCGACGGGAGAGGGCTTGAGCCTCCAAGAGCGTAGCGAATGGCGAAGGCGAAAGGGTGAGGGGCTGCGGCTTCAGTCGGCGTCAGCCGTGAAGCGGCGGCTTGCGCCGACAGCCAAGGACGACCCTCATCCGGCCCTTCGGGCCACCTTCTCCCATCGGGAGAAGGGACAAGTGTTGGCTACGCTCGCAGCCAGTCGGCCATCGGTTCCCGCGCCAGCATGTTCTCATAGGTCGGGCGCGGGCGGATGACCGCCTGGCGTTCGCCGTCGACCAGAACCTCGGCGGCCAGGGGGCGGGTGTTGTATTCGCCGCTCATCACCGCGCCGTAAGCCCCTGCGCTCATGAAGACGACCAGATCGCCGGCTTCGAGCGGCGGCAGGTCGCGGTCGCGGGCGAAGGTGTCGCCGGTCTCGCAGACGGGGCCGACCACGTCGTAGGGCAGGGCTTCGCCCTCGCGCGGGCGCACCGGCTTCAGGTCGTGGAAGGCGTCGTAGAGGGCGGGGCGCATCAGGTCGTTCATCGCTGCGTCCAGCACCAGGAAGCGCCGCCCGTCGGTGCGCTCGTTGACCTGGATGACCCGGCTCAGCAGCACGCCGGCGTTGGCGGCCATCAGCCGGCCCGGCTCGAACGCCGCCTCGACGTTCAGGCCGTCCAGCACCCGCGCGGCCATGGCCACATAGTCGGCGGGCGAGGCGGTTTCGGCGTCGCCGTAGTAGGGCACGCCCAGGCCGCCGCCGAGGTCCAGACGGGCGACGCTGTAGCCGTCGGCGCGCAGGGTCTCGGTCATCTGGCGCAGCACGCGGAAGGCGTTTTCCAGCGGCGTCAGGTCGGTGATCTGGCTGCCGATGTGGCAGGCCAGGCCGACGGGCGTGACGTGGGGCGAGTGGGATGCGCGGGCGTAGAGGGTCAGCGCCTCCTCGACCGGCACGCCGAACTTGTCGCCCGCGCCGCCGGTGGTGATCTTGGCGTGGCCGCCGGCGCCGATCTTCGGGTTCACCCGAATGGCGATGGCCGGCGAGGCCGACTTCTCAGCGGCCACCGCGATCAGCCGGTCCAGTTCGGCCGAGGACTCGACGTTGATCTGGCGCACGCCGACGTCGATGGCGAAGGCCAGTTCGGCGTCGGTCTTGCCCACGCCGGAGAAGATGATGCGTTCGCCCGGAACGCCGGCCTTGAGCGCGCGCCGGATCTCGCCCTCGGACACGGTGTCGGCGCCGCAGCCGAGCTGCGCCAGCGTCGCCAGCACCGACAGGTTGGAGTTGGCCTTGACCGCAAAGGCGATCAGGGCCTCGCCGAGCGCGTCCTTGTGCGCGTCGCAGGCGTCGCGCAGCAGGCCGTAGTGACGGCGCAGCGTGGCCGAGGAATAGACATAGGTCGGGGTGCCGACCTCCGCCGCCAGCGCCTCCAGCGAGACGCCCTCGGCGTGCAGAACGCCGTCCTTCAGGTCGAAATAATGCACCGGCGGGGAGTCCAGTCTGGAGGGGGAGAGGCCGATCAGGCCATCGGCGGGCGGCCGAACGGGTCGGAGGCACCGCTGTCGATGGGGTTCTGGCGAGGCGCCGTGTTGATCGTCGCCGGTTCGGGCAGGGTCTTGGCGTTCTTGTCGCGCGGGGCGCGCTCGGTCTGGACGGCGCCGGGCGCTTCCAGGTCGGCCATGCGGCCGCAAGCCGACAGCAGCAGGGCGGCGGCGCTGATCAGGATCAGGGTCTTTTTCACAGGCGGCTTCTCCAGTCGGCGATGCGCGCGCGGACCTGTTCCGGCGCCGTGCCGCCGAAGCTCTGGCGGCTGGCGCAGGAGGCTTCGGGCGTCAGGACTTCATACACGGCTTTGGTGATGCCGGAATCCAGAGCCTGCAATTCTTCCAGCGGCAGATCGCCCAGGCCGACGCCCAGCGCCTCGGCCCGCTTGACGGCGGCGCCGGTGACGTGGTGCGCCTTGCGGAAGGGCAGGTTCAGCTCGCGCACCAGCCAGTCGGCCAGGTCGGTGGCGGTCGAGAAGCCGGCGCCCGCGGCGGCGGCCATGCGCGGGGTGTTGGGGATGATGGCGGCGACCATGGCGGTCATGGCGGTCAGCGCCAGATCGAGCGCGTCGAAGGCCTCGAACACCGGCGGCTTGTCCTCCTGCATGTCCTTGGAATAGGCCAGCGGCAGGCCCTTCATCACCGTCGACAGGGCGACCAGCGAGCCCATGATCCGGCCCGTCTTGGCGCGCACCAGCTCGGCGGCGTCGGGGTTGCGCTTCTGCGGCATGATGGACGAGCCGGTGGTCAGGTCGTCGGGCAGGGAGGCGAAGCCGAACATCGGCGTCATCCACACCACGATCTCCTCGGCCAGACGCGACAGGTGGCCCGCCGCGATCGAGGCGGCGGCCAGGCTTTCCAGGGCGAAGTCGCGGTCGGACACGGCGTCCAGCGAGTTGGCCATCGGGCGGTCGAAACCGAGAGTCTGCGCCGTCATGTGACGGTCGATGGGGAAGGGCGAACCGGCCAGGGCCGCGGCGCCCAGGGGGTTCTCGTTCATCCGGGTGCGGGCGTCATTGAAGCGGCTCGCGTCGCGGCCGAACATCTCGACATAGGCCATCAGGTGGTGGCCGAAGGTCACCGGCTGGGCCGTCTGCAGATGGGTGAAGCCGGGCATCAGGTCGCCCGCGTGCTGTTCCGCCCGGTCCAGCAGGGCGGCCTGCAGCGTCTTCAGCTGTTCGACGGTGCGGTCGCAGGCGTCACGGACCCAGAGGCGGAAGTCGGTCGCCACCTGGTCGTTGCGGCTGCGCGCCGTGTGCAGACGTCCCGACGGCTCGCCGATCAGCTCCGCCAGCCGCGCCTCGACGTTCATGTGGATGTCTTCATAGGCGTCGCGGAAGGGGAAGGACCCGTCCCGGATCTCGCCCTCGATGACGTCCAGCCCGCCCAGGATGGCCTCGGCGTCGGCGGCGGCGATGATGCCCTGCTGGGCCAGCATGCGGCAATGCGCCCGCGAACCCGCCAGGTCCTGCGCCCACAGGCGTTTGTCGACGCCGATGGAGACGTTGATGGCCTGCATGATGTCTGCGGGCTTGGCGCTGAAGCGCCCGCCCCATAGAGACTGGCCTTGGTTGGCGGCGGAAGGCGTGTCGGACATGAGCGGCTCTAAACGGACTTTGGCGGGCGTGGCGACGGCGGTGCTGCTGATCGGCGCGATCGGCGGCGCGGCGATGCTATACGCCAATCGCGACGGCGGGGGCAAAGAGTCCGCGTCATCCTCGCTGGCGGTTTACGCCAAGGGTTCGCTGTCGAAGCTGCTGACGCCCGCGCCCGAAGCCGCCCCCGACTATGTCTTCAAGGACGCCGAGGGGCGTGATGTTCGCTTCAACGACTTCAAGGGCAAGGTGGCGGTGGTCAACCTGTGGGCCACCTGGTGCGCGCCCTGCAAGATCGAGATGCCGACCCTGGCGGCCCTGGCCGAACACTACAAGGACCGCGACGACTTCGCCGTGGTGACGATCAGCATGGACGTGGACAAGGCCGTGCTTGATGCCCGCGCCTTCATCGCCGACCACCCGCCGCTGACCTATTACGCCGATCCGAAATTCCAGCTGCCGTTCGAGTTCCCCGGCAAGGGGGCCATGCCGCAGACGATCCTGCTGGACAGGCGGGGCAGGGTTCGCGCCGTCCTGACCGGCGAGGCGGACTGGGCCAG
The DNA here is from genome assembly GCF_057839885.1 of Brevundimonas sp. KH_025. Lineage (NCBI taxonomy): Bacteria > Pseudomonadati > Pseudomonadota > Alphaproteobacteria > Caulobacterales > Caulobacteraceae > Brevundimonas > Brevundimonas sp. KH_025. The sequence continues at coordinate 93,416 of NZ_CM174501.1, forward strand.
CGCCGAGGCGAAGGCCTTGGTGGACGCTCTGCTGGCCGAGCCTAGCTGAGACTCGGCCAGCAAAGAGGCTTACCCCCAGGGCTGGAAGTGTTTCGACAGCTTGAGGCCCTGGCTCTGGTAGTGGCTGCCGCCTTCGCCGTAGAGGCGCGACGGGCGTTCCGTCAGCGGTTCATAGACCAGGCGGGCGACGATCTGGCCGTGTTCCAGCAGGAAGGGGGTGTCGTGGGTGCGAACCTCCAGCACGCCCTTGGAGCCGGCGCCGTGGGCCTCGTCCGTGCCGAAGCCGGGGTCGAAGAAGCCGGCGTAGTGGACGCGGAACTCGCCGACCGAGGGGTCGATCGGGGTCATCTCGGCGGCCTGATCGACCGGGATCTCCACGTCGTCGGACGAGGCCAGGATGTAGAACTCGCCCGGATCGAGCAGCAGTTCGCCGCGACGCAGGGTCAGCGGTTCCCAGAAGTCGCGCGGGTCGTGGCCGTCGATGTGGTCCATGTTGACCACCCCGGCGTGGCGACGGCCGCGGAAGCCGACGATGCCGTGGTCGCCCGCGCGCAGGTCGACGCCGACGCTGCGGGTCTCCAGCTTCGGCGGCTCGCCGGCCTTGAGGCGCAGCTGGTTCAGGCGGGTGCCCGGCTTGACCAGGATGGAGAAGGTCTGGGGCGCGATCTCGAGATAGAGGGGGCCGTCATAGCCCTCGTCCACATCGTCGAAGCTGCCGCCCTGATCGGTCAGCAGACGGACGAAGACGTCGACGCGTCCGGTCGAGCTTTTCGGATTGGCGCGGGCGTTGAGGCCGCGCGGCAGGGTCAGGCGTTCCTGCAGCCGGGCGATATAGACGCAGCCCTTTTCCAGCACCACGCCGCCCGACAGGTCGACCGCGTGCATCTCCACGTCCTTGATGCGGTCCTCGACCTTGCGCTGGCCGGGCAGGAAGGAGGCGCGCACCCGCCAGGCCTGGTTCGACAGGCGCAGGTCCAGGCTCGCCGGCTGCACCTGATCGTGATCGAAAGGGGTGTCGGACTTGATCGCGCCGACGGCGATCAGGGTCTCGATGCTCTGGAAGGGCAGAATGCCGGGCTGGGCGGGAATCTCGAAGATGCTCATGCCGTCCTGTCTCACACGGATTTTTCTGCCTGTCTTCCGTCGGATTGCAACGGTTGCGACAACAGGCGGGTTGAACCCCGGGGTCGGCGGAAGGCATATAGCGTATGCACGCCCCTCCTGCCTACACCGCCGAAACCGAAGGCGTCGTCGTCCGCGTCCGCCCCTCCTATCTGGCGAGCCAGTCGGACCCTGACGGCGGGCGCTGGGTCTGGGCCTATCAGATCGAGATCGTCAACCTGACCGGCGCGCCGGTGCAACTGGTGGCGCGGCGCTGGACCATCACCGACGCCTACGGCCATGTGGAGGAAGTGCGCGGCCAGGGCGTGGTCGGCGAGCAGCCGGTGATCGAAGCGGGCGACAGCTATTCCTACGCCTCGGGCTGTCCGCTGGGCGCGCCGTCCGGCTCGATGGTGGGGGCCTATTACATGACCGATGTCGAGGGGCGGATGTTCGAGGCGGCCATTCCGGCCTTCAGCCTGGACGTTCCGGACCCGCGAAGGGTGTTGAACTAGGGTTCACGCCAACAGCTGCCGTCATCCCGGACGGTCCGCAGGGCCGATCCGGGACCCAGGCGGTCAGACCGGAAGCGACGGTGTGCGTATCAAGCGCCTGGGTTCCGGGTTCCGCTGCGCGGCCCCGGAATGACGGCGGTTGGGGGCAACAAAAAACCCTCGCCTGCAAGGCGAGGGCGAAGGGGCTGCGTCAACCCGGATGAACCGCAGCCCCAGCCTTGATCCCATCCAGCGCACTGGACGGGGAAGGTAGGATGCGCGTGCGCTCAAGCAGCGAACGACCGCGTCGCGAGCGATAGCGCTCTTAGATATAACGGCGAAGCGAACGGGCCAGTTCGCTGGCGCCGTCCTTGGCGCCCTTGCGGACCTGCGGCTGGTAGGCGACGCGGGCGTGCTCGCCGCAATAGACGTTTTCCGTGGCGCGGCGACCGCAGAAGCTGAACTCGCGCGACGACGGGTCGCCGATCGGCCATTTGCACATGTGGGCGCCCAGGGTCATCACCGTGGCCGTGCCGGGCAGTTCCGGGGCGGGGGCGGGAGCGACGGGCTGGGCCGTCATGACCGGGCGGGGCGCGGCAGCCTCGATGCGGCGCGGGGCCGACGGGGCCTGAACCGGAGCGGCGGGCGCGGCCGGACGCGGACGGGTGGCGGCGCGGAAGGTGGTGCGGGCCGGTTGCGACGGCGCGGCGCGGCCCGACAGGCCCAGGCGGTGCACCTTGCCGATCACGGCGTTGCGGGTCACGCCGCCGCCCAGGGTCTTGGCGATCTGGCTGGCCGACTGGCCTTCCAGCCAGAGCTTCTTCAACGCGCCGACGCGGTCTTCAGTCCAGCTTGCTGCGGTCATGGCCACCCTCCCGGGGATCGGATTCAATATCTTGGGTCGCCGACGAATTTCCCCGCCTCGACCTGCTACTAATCGTAAAGCAGGGCTTAAAACACGCAAGATGTGGCAATTCGGCTGTCCACAGAAACCAGATGTAGTGTGGTTAATGTCCCGTTTTGACTCAGTTTTAGGTCCGCTGATCGAACGTCGGACGCCTTGCGAAACCAGCTTTGCGGGCGCATCTGGGCGGCCATGACGACTGATCTCGCCTCCACTCGCCCCCCAGAGCGCCCAACTGGCCTGCCCCAGCCGCGTCGTTACGACGGGATCAACTGGGTGGGGCTGCGCACCCTCTACCTGCGCGAGGTGCGCCGTTTCTGGAAGGTGGGCGCCCAGACGGTGGCGGCGCCGGTGGTGACGACCCTGCTCTACATGCTGGTCTTCGTGGTGGCGCTGAAGGGCGCGCGGCCGCCGCTGCACGGCACCCCTTTCGCCGAGTTCGTGGCCCCCGGCCTGATCATGATGGCCATCCTGCAGAACGCCTTCGCCAACGCCTCGTCCAGCCTGATCCAGGCCAAGATCATGGGCACGGCGACCGACTTCCTGACCCCGCCGCTCAGCCCGCTGGAGCTGACCATCGGCTTCACCCTGGGCGCCGCGACGCGCGGGGTGGCGGTCGGCCTGGTGACGGCGCTGTGCGTCCTGCCGTTTGCGAATCTGGGTCTGGCCAATATCGCCCTGATCGTCTGGTTCGGCCTGATCGCCTCGCTGCTGATGGGGATGATGGGCGTGCTGGCCGGGCTGTGGTCCGAGAAGTTCGACCACCTGTCGGCGGTGCAGAACTTCGTGGTCATGCCGATGACCTTCCTGTCGGGCACCTTCTACCTGATCGACAGCCTGCCGGAGCCGTTTGCGAGCATCAGCCGCTTCAACCCCTTCTTCTACCTGATCGACGGCTTCCGGGCCGGTTTCATCGGCCATGCCGAGGGCAGCCTGATGATCGGGATCGTCATGAGCGCCGTGCTGACGGTGCTGATGGGCGCGGCCTGCTGGCTGGTGTTCCGCTCGGGCTGGCGTCTCAAGAGCTGAGCCGTTAGGCAGGACCGAACGCCCCTGGGGAGGGGCATGGGAGGTCCTTCATGCTGTTTCGATCCGTTCTCGCGTCCGCCGTCGCCGCCGCCGCGCTTCTGTCCACGCCTGCGCTCGCGCAGGACGCGGAAGCGCTGAAGGCCCAGGTCGGCGCCTACGTCCAGCCGTCCAACGCCGAGCGGATGAATGTCCTGTTGGGCCAGTTGCGCGCCGCCGGCTTCGCGCCGACGGTCGAGACCTTCGAGGGCGGCGGCCGCGCCGGTCCGATGCAGGGCTCCAACGTCGTCGTCACCATCGGCGACGGCCCGAAAGAGATTTTGCTGACCGCCCACTATGACGCGGTGAAGCTGCGCGACGGGACCATGTCCCAGGGCGTGATCGACAACGCCGGCTCGGTGGTCGCCCTGATCGAGGCGGCCAAGATCCTGCGCGACAAGCCTCTGGCGCACCGCGTCCGCGTCATCTTCTTCGACCAGGAAGAACTGGGCCTGATCGGCGCCAAGAAGTGGATCGAGGCGCACGGGATCGCCAATGTCGCCGCCGTGGTGAACTCTGACGTCGCCGCCTATGGCGACACCCTGATGTACGGCCAGAACAACGGGGCGCAGTCGGCCTTCGTCACCCGCGCGGTGCAGGAACTGTGTGCCGAGCGCGCCCTGCAATGCGTCGGCTTCCCCGCGTATCCGCCGTCCGACGACCGCGCCTTCTCGGCGGCGGGCGCGCCGGTGGTGTCGCTGGGCTTCCAGGATCAGGTCGGCGCCCACCAGATGTGGCTGGCCTTCAACGGCGGCGAGACCAACGGCCTGGCCGAGGGCTTTGTCCCGCAAGTCTTCCGTGTGATCCACTCCAAGGACGACGCCATCGAGGCCGTCGAGGGCGCGACCATCGCTGCGGCCGGCGCCACCTACGCGGCTCTGATCCAGAAGCTGGACGCGCAACTGCACTGACGGCGCGCAGGCATGGTGTTGACTAAGCGGGAATAGCGCCCGACAAGTCCCTCACCCTTTTTGAAGCGGTCCCGTCGCAGATGCGTCGGGACCGTCTCGCTTTATGGAGTCTGCCTGTGTCCGGTCATCTGATGGGTGTCTATAATCGTGCGCCGCTGGAAGTGGAGCGCGGCCAGGGCGTCCGCCTTTGGGCGACCGACGGCACGGAATATCTGGACTGCGTCTCGGGCATCTCGACCAACGCCCTCGGCCACGCCCACCCCAAGCTGGTGCAGGCGGTCAAGGATCAGGCCGAGAAGCTGTGGCACGTCTCCAACATCTTCAAGATTCCGGGCCAGGACGCCCTGGCTGACGCCCTGTGCGCCAAGTCGTTCGCCGACGTGGTCTTCTTCACCAACTCGGGCACCGAGGCGGTCGAGTGCGCCCTGAAGACGGCGCGTAAGTTCCACTCGGCCAACGGCCAGCCGGAACGCATCGACATCTACGGCTTCGACGGCTCGTTCCACGGCCGCACCTATGGCGCGATCAACGCCGCCGCCAACCCCAGCTACACCGAGGGCTTCGGGCCCAAGATGGAAGGCTTCCATCAGCTGGTGTGGGGCGACAAGGAAGCCCTGACCGCCGCCTTCGAGAATGCGACCACGGCGGCGATCATCCTGGAGCCGGTGCAGGGCGAGGGCGGCTGCCGCTCGACCCCGGAAGAAGACCTGCGCTGGATGCGCGACATGGCCGACCAGTACGGCGTGCTGATCATCTTCGACGAGGTCCAGTGCGGCATGGGCCGGACCGGCAAGCTGTGGGCCCACGAATGGGCCGGCATGACGCCGGACATCATGGCGGTCGCCAAGGCCCTGGGCGGCGGCTTCCCCATCGGCGCCTGCCTGTCGACGGCCGAAGCGGCCAAGGGCATGACGGTCGGCGCCCACGGCTCGACCTTCGGCGGCAACCCCCTGGCCATGGCGGTCGGTCAGGCCGCCTTTGACGAGGTGTCGTCGGACGCCGTCATCGCCAACGTCAACGAGGTCGCCGGCTATCTGAAGCAGCAGCTTCACGGCTTGGCGGAACGCTTCCCCGACGTGATCGTCGAGGTGCGCGGCAAGGGTCTGCTGGTCGGCGTCAAGCTGGTCCCCAACAACCGCGAATTCATGGGCTGGGCCCGCGACGAGGCCAAGCTGCTGGTCGCCGGCGGCGGCGACAACCTGGTCCGCATCCTGCCGCCGCTGAACATTACCCTCGAAGAGGCCCGCGAGGCCGTCGAGAAGTTCGAAACGGCCTGCGAGTTCGCCCGCGCCAAGCTGGCGGCCTAATCATTCTACCGCTCATCCCCGCGAAAGCGGGGACCCAGTTCTGTTTCCCAATGACGGCGGGACTGGGCGAGCGGCGGATGACATTACTCGGACGTTCTGCGTCCAAAGGACTGGGTCCCCGCTTCGCGGGGATGAGCGGAGTTAGATATGGTCCGTCACTTCCTCGACATCCATCGGCTGGACGCGGCCGATCTGCGCGCCATTCTGGACGACGCTCACGCCCGCAAGCAGGCGCGCAAGGGCTGGCCCCAGGGGCGTCCCGACGCCGATGCGCCGGGCAAGGACCGCGTCCTGGCCATGATCTTCGAGAAGAATTCGACGCGCACCCGCTTCAGCTTCGACGCCGCCATTCGTCAGCTGGGCGGCTCGGCCATCATCGCCACGGCCTCCGACATGCAACTGGGCCGCGGGGAGCCGGTCGAGGACACGGCCAAGGTCCTGTCGCGCATGGTCGACGCGGTGATGATCCGTGCCAACGACCATGAGGACGTCGAACGCTTCGCCCGCGTCTCAAGCGTGCCGGTGGTCAACGGTCTGACCGACCGCAGCCACCCGTGCCAGATCCTGGCCGACCTGCTGACGATCGAGGAGCACATGGGCCCGGTCGCGGGCAAGACCATCGCCTGGGTCGGCGACGGCAACAACGTCTGCCACAGCTTCATGCACGCGGCGGCCAAGTTCGGCTTCCGCCTGAACGTCGCCTGCCCGGCGGAATACCACCCCGACCTGCGCGATCTGGAGAAGGGCGGCGCTCACGTCCACCTGACCTCGGACCCGCGCGAGGCCGTGGTCGGCGCCGACGTGGTCGTCACCGACACCTGGGTGTCGATGGGGGATCAGGACTACGAGGCGCGCCTGGCCGCCTTCGAGCCCTATACCGTCGACGAGGCCCTGATGGGTCTGGCGGCGCCCGACGCCGTCTTCCTGCACTGCCTGCCGGCTCACCGAGGCGAGGAAGTCACCGACGCCGTCATCGACGGGCCGCAGTCGCTGATCTGGGACGAGGCCGAGAACCGCATCCACGCCCAGAAGGCGGTTCTTGCTTGGTGTTTCGCAGGCGACTGAAGTCGCCGTTTTGAGCGGCCCTACCGCGCTTCGCGCTGCTTGAGGGCCGCTTCCTGCTTTCCTCCCCACTTTGTGGGGAGGGGGACCGCGTAGCGGTGGAGGGGGCGGCGCAGGCGTCAGCCGTCGAGTCGCCTCCTCTGTCATGTCATCTCAGGCGCCGCGCAACCCCCACCCATGCAATGGGGAGGCCGTCGCGCCCTCAGTAGGGCGAGGGGAAGGTCCGGCCGCTCAGCGTCGAGACCAGGTGGATCAGCAGCAGGAAGTTCAGCGCCCCCGCGACCAGCATGATGAAACGCCACGGCATCATGCGCGGCCCCCTGGTCAGGTCCGGCGGACGCGCGCCGCGCCAGCCGGAAAAGACGGCGACGGCGCTCGAGGCGGCCAGCAGGATCAAGGTCAGCGAAGGGCTCATGGCGAGGGCAGGTGGCGTCTGAGGCGCCGCTTCGCAAGCTGAAATCTTGCGAGAAGATGAATCTAAACGCGACGTTAACCATGTCGGCGTGAAAAGCGCCTGACCGCGAACAAGCGCTGCCGGTGATTCCTTCGCCCAGGCGCCATATATTGCGGTTAACGACACGTTTACACGCTTGATCTGGAGCGGTAGCGTCCCACAAAGGCTCGGGAGGCGAATCAGTGAGCGCAGCAGCGCCGTGGAGCGTGAAGGGGATCGACCCCAAGGCTCGCGAGATCGCCAAGGACCTTGCGCGCCGTTCGGGCATGACGCTCGGCGAGTGGCTGAATTCCATGATCATGGATGAGCCGGACGAGGACGAGGACGTCACGCCCTTGCCGCGCCGCACGCCCATTCCCGATCCCTATGACCGCCGCAGCCGCTCGCGCCGCCTGGACGACGTCTACGGCGTCGAGGACGAGGGGGCGGGCCGTCTCGGAGCGTCCATCGAGGTCATCGCCGGACGCCTGGAAGCCGCCGAGCGCCGCTCGACCATCGCCATCCAGGGCGTCGATCAGGCCGTGGTCGGCCTGGTGCGTCGCCTGGAGAAGCAGGACGAGATCGGCCTGGGCTACGCCCGCCGCATCGACGACATCGCCGACGAACTGCGCGAGGGCCACAAGCGTCTGCGCCGTTTCGAGCAGGAAACCGGCCCGAAGACCGAGGAAGGCTTCGCCAAGCTGGACGCCGCCCTCGGCGCCGTCTCCAGCCGTCTGTTCGACCTGGACGAGCGTCAGCGCACCACCATCGGCGACCTGCGCGGACGGATGGAGGCCATCGAGAAGGCCGCCGGACCGGGGCCTGGCACGGACGTCCTGGCCCAGGTGGGGTTGCGTCTGGACGAGGCGCAGGATCGCACGTCGGAGGCCCTGAAGGGGTTGGAGCGGTCGTTCGCGGCCCTGGACCTGCGTCTGCGCGACGCCGAGAGCCGGATCGAGCCCGAGCACGCCCGCGAGGCCGCCCGCTTCGAGAAGCTGGCCGAGACCCTGACTCGTCAGGTCGAGAGCAGCCGCGGCGAGATGATGCGCCGTCTCGACGTGGCCGAGACCGAGGGGCGGGTGGAGCGCGTCGAGCGCGCCCTGGCCGCCGTCGGCGATCAGACCCGCGCCGCCGAGCAGCGCTCGGCCGACGCCGTCGAGGCCATGGGCCGCGAGGTCCTGCGCATCGCCCAGAACCTGAACGCGCGGGTCGAGAAGGTCGAGACCGGCGGCGCCGCCGGCGAGCAGATCGAAGTGCTCGGCAAGGCCCTGAACGAGAAGCTGGACCGCGACATGGGCCGCTACGTCCAGGCGATGGACCAGCGCATCACCCGGTCCGACGACCAGCACGCCCTGGCGCTGGAACGGCTGGGCGGTGAAATCACCCGCATCTCGGACCGCCTCAGCGAACGCATCGCCCAGTCGGAGCGCCGTTCGGCCCAGGCCCTGGACGACATCGGCCGTCGTCTGGCCGAGAACACCGACAAGATCGAGCAGCGCTACGACCGCGCCTCGGGCGACCTGGCCGAGCGGATGCGTCAGAGCGAGGATCGCACCGCGCGCCTGCTGGCCGAGGCCCGCGAAAGCATGGAGCAGCGTGGGACCCGCGCCGGTCGCCGCGAGACTCCGCTGGAAAGCCCCGAGCCGACCCCGTGGAGTCCGGCCGAGAGCGCGAGCGGCGACTGGCGCGCCGCCGCCTTCGCCGATTCGGTCGATGACTGGTCCGACGACACCCTGGGCGGGGCTCTGGACGCCGCGCCCTTCCCCGCGCCGCTGACGTCCGACCCCGAGCCGGCCTTCGCCGACCCGCTCGAGATCGAGTCCGTCGCGCCCGCGCCGTTCGGCTCCAGCCCGGAACCGGCGCGCTTCGGCTCGATCTCGACCGATCTCGCGCTTGAGGCCGAGCCGGCCTTCGACGACTTCGGCGGCGCCGACGTCAGCGATGTTCTGGACGAGCCGCCGGTCGGCGGCCTGCCGCCGCTGGTCGATAGTCCGGCGGACGACGGCGGCTTCTCCGCCGAGAACGACTTCATCGACCCCGCGGCCTTGCAGGCGGGGGCGGCGGCGGGCCGCGCGGCCTCGACCCGCGACACCCTGGACGCCGCCCGCGCCGCCCTGACGCCGGCCGCCGACGAACCGCGCCAGGCCTTCGGCCTGAAGATGAAGCGCGGCGGCAAGTCCAAGCTGCAGGAGCGTCTGGACAAGCAGGCGTCGCGCGAAAGCTCGACCCTTCGCAAGACCCTGGGCGCCTCGGCCGTGGCGGCTTTGGTCATGGGCGGGGGCTACGCCTCGCTGCAACTGGCCGAAGGCTCGGGCCTGATCCTGCCGGACATGGCGGCCCTGACGGGCGGCGCGCCCGCCGCGGCGACGCCGGCCGCGACGCCGCTGGCGGCGGTGGCTCTGGACGCCGCGCCGACCGACGCGGTGCCGTCGCCCGACGTGGCGGCGACCGAGGGGGCGGCCCTGTTCGCCCGCGCGGCTCAACTGCTCGACAACGGCGACGACAGCGGTCTGGAGACGCTGAAGCGCGCGGCGGACCTGGGTCATGCGGGCGCGCAACTGCGGCTGGCCGGTCTCTATCAGGAGGGCGGCGCCGGCCTGGCGCCCGATCCGGTCGAGGCGCGCACCTGGGCGCGACGCGCGGCCGAGGGCGGCGAGCCACGGGCCATGCACTACTACGCCATGCAACTGTACGACGGCGAAGGCGGCGCACGGAACCGCGTCGAGGCCCTGACCTGGCTCAAGAAGGCCGCCGAGGCCGGCCGCGTCGACAGCCAGTACAACGTCGCTCGCCTCTATGAGCAAGGCGACGAGGGCGTGGCCCCCAACGCGACCGAAGCCTTCAAATGGTACATGATCGCGGCCCGACGCGGCGACCAGCAGGCGCTGGCGGCGGTGCAGCGGCTGACGCCGGCGACCTCGGCCGAGACGCGCCGCGTCGCACGCGAAGCCGCCGACGCCTTCACGGTCGAGCCGGTCGCGTAACGGGCTGAGGCGAACACGCAGGGCGGGGGTGGCGGTTCGTCGCAGCCCTCGCTAAGACCAGAAGCCTAGTCGCCTTTCCGGCGCTGTTCTGCGTTCCCTTCCAGCCGAAGGCGCGTGCCGTGGATATTTACCTGCCGATCGCCGAGGTTTCGGTGAACTGGCCGTTCCTGGTTCTGCTGGGCGCGCTGGTCGGCTTTGTCTCGGGCCTGTTCGGCATCGGCGGCGGCTTCCTGATGGCGCCTGTCCTTGTCTTCATGGGCATCCCCCCGACCGTGGCCGTCGCCAGCCAGGCCAGCCACGTCGTCGCCTCCTCGACCTCGGGCGTCATCCGCTATTCGGGCATGAAGGCGGTCGACTACCGCATCGGCGGCATCATGGCCGTCGGCGGGGCCCTGGGCGCGCTCGCGGGCGTCGAGCTGTTCCGCTACCTGCGGCTGCTGGGGCAGGCCGATCTGGTGGTGGCCCTGTCCTATCTGATCTTCCTCGGCGCCATCGGCAGCATGATGCTGTACGAAAGTCTGACGCAGATCCTCTATCGCGTCCGGGGCGAGACCCCGCCGCGCAAGGAACGCCGCCGCCCCATGTGGCTGTACGGCCTGCCGTTCCGCATGCGCTTCCCGCGCTCGGGCCTCTATATCAGCGCCATTCCGCCCTTCGGCCTGGGCGTCTTCGCCGGGATCCTGTCGGCCATCATGGGGGTGGGCGGCGGCTTCATCCTGGTCCCGGCCATGCTCTATGTGCTGCGGATGCGGGCCGGCGTCGTGGTCGGGACCAGCCTGTTCCAGATCATCATCACCACGGCTGTCACCACCATCCTGCAGGCCGGGCGCAACCAGACGGTGGACATCGTCCTGTCGACCATCCTGCTGCTGGGCGGGGTCGTGGGAGCCCAGTTCGGGGCCAGGCTGTCGGGACGGTTCCGCGCCGAGGAGATGCGCGCGGCGCTCGGCCTGATCGTGCTGCTGGTCGGCATCCAGATGGGGCTGGAGCTGTTCGTGCGGCCCAGCGACCTCTTCCTGCTGGCGCCGGGGGTGGGGGACTGATGTTCCAGGTCCTGCCGCCCGAACCCGCGCCCGTCGTCGTTCCGGCTGAAGTCGGCGCGGTTGAGCGCTCGGTCGCCACCGAGGGCGAGGTGCGCGTCGCCGCCGCCCTGACCGACGCCCAGGTCAAGGTCGACTCCAGCTTCCGCGGCGCCTCCATCGTCCTGTATGGCGCGGTGTTCAATCCGACCGACGTGCCCGCCGACGTGGTGGTGGTGGTACGCGGGCCGGACGCCCCGGTGCGTCTGGTCAAGAAGACCCGCAACATGGGCGTCTGGCTGAACAGCCGGCCGGTCCTGTTCGAGGGCGCGCCCGGCTTCTACATGACCGCCTCGACCCGGCCGCTGTCGGACGTGGCCGATTTCGGCCAGCTGCGGCGGCTCGGCGTCGGCGTCGATCACCTGCGCATCGACGCGCCGCAGGAAAGCCGCACCGTCACCCGCTACGGCGTGCGCGACGTGGTGGTCAGCCGTCTGGGCGAGAATTACCTAGACTGGCGCCGCGCCGTGATCCGGCTGAAGGAGGCGGCGGCCCTCTATGACACCGATCCCGCCGGGGTCGAGTTCGTCGACAAGGGCCTGTTCCGCGCCGAGGTCGAGCTGCCGACTGTGGCCCCGACCGGCAAATACTACGCCGAGGTCTGGCTGTTCCAGGAGGGGGCGCCGGTCTCGGTGTCCAACCTGACCCTGAGCGTCGAGAAGGTCGGGCTGGAGCGCGACATCTATGAGTTCGCCCACCGTAGGCCGTGGTCCTACGGCGTGCTGTGCGTGATCCTGGCGGCGCTGACGGGCTATGCCGCGTCGCGGGTGTTCAGGAGCCGTTGATCCGCCTTGATCCGTCATCCCGGCCAAGCGGCGAAGCCGCGCAGAGCCGGGACCGCCCAAGGCGCCGCCGCTTCTTGCGGTCCCGGATAAGCGCTGCGCGCTTTCCGGGATGACGGGCAAGGGGTGCGCTCACGCAGCAAGCGACCGCGTCGCGAGCGATAGCCCAAAAAGAAAGGGCGGCTCGAAGGAGCCGCCCTTTCCGTTTTCAGCCGATCGTGAAGATCAGGCCGCCTTCTTCTCCGGGGCGAAGCGGCCGTAGAAGGTCTCGCCCTTGGCGGCCATCTCGCGCAGCAGTTCGGGGACCTTGAAGCGGTCGCCGTAGGTCGCCGCCAGACGGTCGGCGGTCTCGACGAAGGCCTTGAGGCCGGTCTGGTCGATCAGGGTGATCGGGCCGCCCGACCAGGGCGCGAAGCCCCAGCCCAGGATGGCGCCCAGGTCGGCTTCACGCGGGTCGTCGATGACGCCCTCGGCCCAGCAGCGGGCGACCTCGACGGCCTGACGATAGAGCAGGCGCGTCTTCAGCTCCTCGACCAGTTCCGGGGTCGAGTCGTCGAACTTGACCGGGGCAAGTTCCGACAGGCCCGCCCACAGGGTCTTGGGCTTGGCAGCGTAGTCGTAGAAGCCCTTGCCGTTCTTACGGCCATAGCGACCGCCCTCGACCATCCTGGCGACGATGTCGGCGCCCTCGGCCGGGACATAGGCGTCGCCCAGGTCGATCGCCGTCTGCTTGGCGATCTTGTAGGACAGGTCCAGAGCAACGTCGTCGTGCATTTCCAGCGGGCCGCGCGGCATGCCGGTCATGCGGCCGACGTTGTCGATCAGGGCCGGGGCATATCCTTCCTCGAGCATGGCCATGCCCTCCATCAGGAAGGTCGAGAAGCAGCGCGAGGTGTAGAAGCCGCGGCTGTCGTTGACGACGATCGGCGTCTTCTTGATCTTCAGGACGTAGTCGATGGCCTTGGCGATGGCGGCCGGGCCGGTCTTCTCGCCCAGGATGATCTCGACCAGCATCATCTTGTCGACGGGCGAGAAGAAGTGGATGCCGATGAAGTCCTCGGGGCGAACCGAGGCCTCGGCCAGGCCGGTGATCGGCAGGGTCGAGGTGTTGGAGCCGAAGATCGCGCCTTCAACCAGTTGCGCCTCGGCGCGCTTGGTCACATCGGCCTTGATCTCGCGGTTTTCGAACACGGCCTCGATGACCAGGTCCGAGCCCTTGATGTGGTCGTAGTCGGTGGTGGCGGTGACGAGAGCCAGGGTGGCGTCGAACTTCTCCTGGGTCATCTGGCCGCGCGACAGGCGCTTCTTCAGCAGTTCCTCGACATGGGCCTTGCCCTTGTCGGCGGCTTCCTGGGTCTGGTCGATCAGGACGGTCTCGATGCCGGCCATGACCTGAACATAGGCCACGCCCGCGCCCATCATGCCGGCGCCCAGCACCGTCACCTTCTTGGCGTCAGACTTGGGCACGCCCGCCGGACGCACGGCGCCCTTGTCCAGTTCCTGCTTGGACAGGAAGAGGCTGCGGATCATGGCCTGGGCCTGCGGCGTCATCAGGGTCTTGATGAAGTAGCGGGTCTCGATGCGCAGGGCCGCATCCATCGGCACTTGAACGCCTTCATAGACGGCCTTCATCAGGTTGGTCGCGGCGGGATAGTTGCCGTAGGTCTGCTTGCGGATCATCGCATTGCCGACCAGGAAGTTCTGGATGCCGGCCGGGTGATAGGGGCCGCCGCCGGGCAGTTTGAAGGACTTGTCGTCCCACGGCTGGACGGCCTTGCCGCCGTTCTTGATCCAGGTCTTGGCGGCCTCGACCGACTGACCCTTTTCGACGATCTCGTGGACGATGCCCGCGCCCTTGGCGTCGTTCGGACGGAAGGACTTGCCCTCCGTCATGGCCATCATCGCCGGCTGCACGCCGATCAGGCGCGTCAGGCGCTGGGTGCCGCCGCCGCCGGGGAAGAGGCCGACCTTGATCTCGGGCAGGCCCAACTGGATCTTGTTGTCGTTCTCGACCACGCGATAGTGGCAGGCCAGCGTCAGCTCCAGGCCGCCGCCCAGCGCCAGGCCGTTGATGGCCGCCGCCACCGGCTTGCCGCAGGTTTCCAGCGCGCGCAGGGCGCCGTTCATCTTCCAGCCGGCGTCATAGGCGTCCTGCAGGCTGGCGCCGCCGATCATGCCCCCGGCGATGTCGCCCAGGTCGGCTCCGGCGCAGAAGCCCGAGGTCTTGCCCGAGGTGATGACCGCGCCCTTGATGGCGTCGTCGGTCTTGATGCGTTCCACCAGCTGCGGAATCTCGGCCATGACGGACGAGGTCAGGGTGTTCATCGAGCGCCTGGGGACGTCGAAGGTGATCAGGGCGACGCCGTCGGCGTCCACGTCGATCTTGAAGTTTTCCATGGTCAGTCGCTCCCGATCAGACGCGTTCGATGACGGTGGCGGTGCCCATGCCGCCGCCGATGCACAGGGTGATGAGGGCGGTTTCCTTGTCCGAGCGTTCCAGCTCGTCCAGCACCACGCCGGTGATCATGGCGCCGGTGGCGCCGAGCGGGTGGCCCATGGCGATGGCGCCGCCGCAGACGTTGATCTTGTCGTGCGGGATGTCGAGCGCCTGCATGTAGCGCAGGACGACGGCGGCGAAGGCCTCGTTCAGTTCATAGAGGTCGATGTCGGTCGACTTCATGCCCAGGCGGCCCAGCAGCTTGTGGGTCACGAACTCGGGGCCGGTCAGCATGATCGACGGCTCCGAGCCGATCGAGGCGGCGCCGCGGATCTTGGCGCGCGGTTTCAGGCCCAGGGCCTTGCCGGCTTCCAGCGAACCGATCAGGACGCCCGCCGAACCGTCGACGATGCCCGAAGAGTTGCCGGGGGTGTGGACGTGGTTGACGCGCTCGACCTCGGGGTAGCGCTGGTTGATCACGCTGTCGAAGGCCATCTCGCCCATCATGGCGAAGGAGGCGTTCAGCGCGCCGAGCGTCTGCATGTCCGTGTTCGGACGAATGGTCTCGTCATGGTCCAGGCGGACCAGACCCAGCTGGTCCTTGACCGGCACGACCGACTTCTTGAAGCGGCCCTCGGCCCAGGACTGGGCGGCGCGCTTGTGGCTCTCGACCGAATAGGCGTCCACGTCGGCGCGGCTGAAGCCCCACTTGGAGGCGATCATGTCGGCCGAGACGCCCTGCGGCACGAAATAGGTGGCGAAGGCCGAGGACGGATCGACCGGCCAGGCGCCGCCGTCCGAGCCCATCGGCACGCGGCTCATGGCCTCGACGCCGCCGCCGACGGCGAAATCGGCCTCGCCGGACTTCACCTTGGCGGCCGCCATGTTCACGGCTTCCAGGCCCGAGGCGCAGAAGCGGTTGATCTGCACGCCCGCCGTGGCCTGGGACCAGCCGGCGTTCAGCACGGCGGTGCGGGCGATGTCGGCGCCCTGCTCGCCCACCGGCGAGACACAGCCGAGGATGACGTCGTCCACCTTGGAGGTGTCCAGGCCGTTGCGGTCGCGGATCGCCTCCAGCACCTGCGTCGCCAGCGACAGGGCGGTGATCTCGTGAAGCGAGCCGTCCTTCTTGCCCTTGCCGCGCGGGGTGCGCACGGCGTCGTAGATGTAGGCGTCGGCCATGAATGTCTCTCTTGCTTCTAGGGTCCCTGTCGCTTGGCGCGCGGCGCCTCGCTGCTTGAGGGACGGGTCTGGAATTGAAACTTGGTGCGTAGAAACCCGACGTTTACGTCAACGTCAAGTAACAAGGCGCGTGAGGCTGTCGGCCGCCCCGCTGTCGGACGAAACACCCCGACCCGTTCATCCCCGCCTCTGCGGGGATGAACGGATTTATGAAGGCGGCGCCTATTGCTTCGAAAGCCGCACCAGCTTGCCGTCTTCCTCGTCGGTGATGATCCAGACGGCGCCGTCGGCGGCGACGGCCACGTCGCGGATGCGGGCGTTCAGGTCGGTCAGCAGCCGCTCCTCGCCGACGACGCGGTCGTTCTCCAGCACCAGCCGCGCCAGCTGCTTGCCGCCCAGGCCCGTGACCAGCAGGTTGCCGCGCCAGCCGGGGAACATGGCCCCGCTGTAGAAGGTCATGCCGCCCGGCGCGATGACCGGGTCCCAGTAATAGACCGGCTGCTCGGTGCCCTCCCGGACCGTAACGGCGTCGGGAATGGCCTGGCCGCTGTATTCGATGCCGTAGGCGACGCCGGGCCAGCCGTAGTTCTTGCCGGCCTGGTCCAGATTGATCTCGTCGCCGCCGCGCGTGCCGTGCTCGACGGTCCAGATGGCGCCCGTGCCCGGCTGGACGGCGACGCCCTGCATGTTGCGGTGGCCCAGCGACCAGATTTCCGGCCGCGCGCCTTCGCGCCCGACGAAGGGGTTGTCGGACGGCACGCTGCCGTCGGCGTTGATGCGGATGGTCTTGCCCATGTGCGAGCCCAGGTCCTGCGCCTGGGGCCGCATCGGCTTGTCGGAGCGCTCGCCCAGGGTGATGAACAGCTTGCCGTCGGGCGCAAAGGCCAGCGACGAGCCGAAATGCTTGTCGCCGTCATAGGTGGGCTGGGCGTGGAAGAGGACCTGGACGTTCTCGACCCGGGTCAGGTCGTCGGACAGGCGGCCGCGCGCCACGGCGGTGCCGTTGCCGCCCTCCCGAGGCTCCGCATAGGACCAATAGATCATTCGGTCCTGAGTGAAGGTCGGGCTGATGATGACGTCCAGCAGCCCGCCCTGACCGCGCGCGGCGACGGCGGGCAGGCCGGCGATGGGGTCGCCGATCCGGCCCTGGGCGCTGACCACCCGCATCCGGCCGGGCTTCTCCGTCACCAGCCATTGACCGTCCGGCAGCAGGGCCAGACCCCAGGGGTGGACCAGGCCCGAGGCCACGGTGCTGTGGCTCAGCGCCGCCTCGGTGCGCACACCCGGTGCGCGGGTCTGACCCTCGAAGGCCGGCTTCTGGTCCGGGTTGTTGGCAGGGCGGGTCTCGACCGGCGCGCCGGATGCGGCGGGCGCATCCTGCCCATTGGCCCCGCAGGCGGCGGCGAGAACGAGGAGCGAGGCGGAAGCGGCGAGGGCGATCGGGCGCATGAGGCTCTCCTGAACAGCAGATGTTGCAATCCAGAATGGAGCCTCGCCGTTCCGTGCGCGAGCCGAATCCGTCCGCGACGCGCCGTCCCGCGCGATTTCCCTGTCGAAGCGGCTTGAACCCGACCGAAGGCGGCGATATACGCACGCCTCTCGCGCCTCCCGGTCGTCACCGACCTTGTGCGAGGTCCCGTAAGGGGTTGGGTAGCTCAGATGGTTAGAGCGGTGGATTCATAACCCACAGGTCGGCGGTTCGATCCCGCCTCCAACCACCACGGATTTCCCGGTCAGGGTCGCATTCTAGCCCTGCGGAATGCGCGTGGCGGCGCCGGTGATCTTGCACACATAGTCAGTCTGCGGGCGGCCGGTCTGGGCGCCGGAGGGGGCCAGGATGCCGCCGCGCGCGGTGCACTCTGCGCTCAGCTTGTCCATTTCTTCCTGATAGGTGGGGAAGGTCTTGCCCGTGGCGCAGGCGCCGAGAGCCAGGGGGGCGACGAGGGCGACGAGGACGAGGGCGGCGCGCATGACGAGACTCCTTGCAGTTGTCGGCTTAACGATTGGCCGGAGGCGGACGTTCCGCCAGCCGCGCCCCCGACGCAAGACCCGTTTCAGAGCGTCAGCACGCCCAGGTGCTCCAGCAGGATCTTGAGGCCCAGGGCGATCAGGGCGACGCCGCCCACCAGCTCGACGATCTTGCCCAGCCGCGTTCCCGCCGCCTTGCCGATCAGCAGGCCCAGGGTGGCCAGGCTGAAGGTGGTGAAGCCGATACAGGCGGCGATCAGCCAGATGTTGGAGCCCAGAAGCGCCAGGCCGACGCCGACCGCGCCGGCGTCGATGCTGGTGCCGACAGCGGTGGCGACCAGGGCGACCAGGCCGCGCGACAGGGCTTTCTTGGCCTCGGCTTCCTCTTCGGCCTCGTCTTCGGGCTTCAGCGCCTCCCAGATCATCTTGCCGCCGACCGCGCCCAGCAGACCGAAGGCGATCCAGTGATCGACGGCTTCGACGAAGCTGGCGGCGGCGACGCCCAGGGCGAAGCCGATCAGGGGAGTGATGGCCTCGATCACGCCGAACACCAGGCCTGAGCGCAGGGCTTGCGGCAGGGTGGGGCGGTGCTGCGCCCCCCGGCCGATGGCGGCGGCGAAGGCGTCGGCGGACATGCTGAGCGACAGGACGGCGATGGCGATGGGGGTCAAGACGATACTCAGCCGGGCGCGTGACAGCACGTCCGGGCGCAGGCCGGCTCGGCCCCCGGATCGTGCTGGTCTCGCTAGGCGGAACGGATCCGCTGATCGCGCCATGCCTCCGTGCGGAGGCAAGTGTGTTGACGCGATCCCGGCTGACAGACGCCGGAAGCTACTCCCCAACGCGGCCCCTCTAGCGGCTGAGACCGCGAGGTTCAACCCCGCCGGGCTGGCCGGAGGCGACAAGACGCCCCATCTGTGCTAGACGCGTCTTCCTCCCCATCGCCGCAGGATATCCAGCCTTGAGCATCACGCTCGACCTTTCGCGTGCTTCCGCCCCGGTTAAAGCCCCCGTCAACCTGTCCGGTCTGACGCGCGAGGGTCTGCGCCAGGCGTTGATCGACGCGAACATCTGCCCGCCCGAAAAGGCCAAGATGCGCGCCTCGCAGGTGTGGCGCTGGATCCACCACTACGGCGTCACCGACTTCGCCCTGATGAGCGACATCGGCAAGGAGACCCGCGCGGCCCTGGCCGAGGCCTTCACCCTGGCCCGCCCCGAGATCGTCGAGCGTCAGGTGTCCAAGGACGGCACGCGCAAGTACCTGATCCGCACCGCGCCGGGCATCGAGGTCGAGGCCGTCTATATTCCCGACGTGGGCCGGGCCGGCGCCCTGTGCGTCTCGTCCCAGGTCGGCTGCACCCTGAACTGCACCTTCTGCCACACCGGCACGCAGAAGCTGGTCCGCAACCTGACCACGGCCGAGATCGTGGCCCAGGTCCAGGTGGCGCGCGACGACCTGGACGAATGGCCGTCGCCCAAGGAAGACCGCCGCCTGTCCAACATTGTCTTCATGGGCATGGGCGAGCCGCTCTACAATCTGGACAATGTCGCCGACGCCATCGACATCATTTCGGACAACGAGGGCATCGCCCTGTCGCGGCGCCGCATCACCGTCTCGACCTCGGGCGTGGTGCCGCAGCTGCACGCTCTGGGCGAGCGCACCGCCGCCATGCTGGCCATCAGCCTGCACGCCACCAACGACGCCCTGCGCGACGTCCTGGTGCCGCTGAACAAGAAGTATCCGCTGGAACAGCTGATGGCCGGCATCCGCGCCTATCCGGGTCTGGCCAACACGCGCCGGGTGACGTTCGAATACGTAATGCTGAAGGGCGTCAACGACAGCCCGGACGAGGCCCGCGCCCTGGTCAAGCTGATCGAGGGCATCCCCTCCAAGGTCAACCTGATCCCGTTCAACCCCTGGCCCGGCACGGACTACGAGTGCTCGGACTGGAAAACCATCGAACGCTTCGCCGCCATTCTGAACAAGGCCGGTTATGCCTCGCCCATCCGCACCCCGCGCGGCCGCGACATCCTGGCCGCCTGCGGCCAGCTGAAGTCCGAGAGCGAGAAGCAGCGGGCGTCGGCCCGGATCAAGGCCGAGCGGGCCGAGGTCGCCGCAGACGACAGCGCGGCGGCTTGATCGGTTTTGTGCGGATAACGCCGTTTTCCTTGGCGGGTGTGGCGCCTCTGCCCTAGCGGAGCCGGACGCGCTTGGGCATGGCTGTTTTGCTTTCGTTCCGTTTTCAGCAGGGGGCTGCGGGCTCGCACATCATGGACTCGTCGTCTCTGCCCAGCGTGCTGTCGAGTCCCGAGGTCCAGGCCTTCGCCACCGGCTTTCCGATCCTGGTCCTGCATCTGATCGTGACCTTCGGCCTCCTGGCCATGGGGGCGACCGTCTATGCCCTGCTGACGCCGTGGCGCGAGGTGGCGCTGATCCGTCAGGGCAATCCCGCCGCCGCCGTGGCCTTCTCCGGGGTGCTGGTCGGGCTGGCGATTCCGCTGGCGACCTCTTTGTCGACCTCGACCTCGATCCGCGACATCGCCATCTGGGGCGTGGCGACGGTGGTGCTGCAACTGCTGGCCTTCCGCGTCGTCGATCTGCTGCTGACCGGCCTGCCGCAGCGGATCGAAAAGGGCGAGATGGCCGCCGCCGTGGTGCTGGCGGGCGCCAAGCTGGCCACGGCCCTGATCCTGGCCGCCGCCCTGACGGGCTGAGGCGGCGCCCCGATGCGCTTTCCCCATCTTCCCGACTGGACCATCTATGCGGCGGTTGTCGGCGCCATCCTGATCGTGTCCCTGGGGCGACGCGAAAAGGCCGATGCGCCCCATCTGCCCGAGGACGAAGAGGCGCACGGTCCCCTGCTGGGGCCGGTGACGCCGTTTGACCCGTCGGTCACGGTCATCGCCCCTGACATTCCTTTTCAGCCCTCGTCCGGCACCGCCTTCTCCATCGCCGGGGACGGTCGCTGGGTCACGGCCCGGCACGTGGTCGAGGGCTGCCGCCGACCGGCTTTGGTGATTGGCGGCGGGCGCGCCTTGGCCGCCGACGTGCGGCTGGCCGCGCGGGCGGACGTGGCCCTGTTGCTGACCGAGGGCGGGCCGCCGGCCTTGCCGGTCGCGACCCAGACGCCGCTGCGCAAGGGCCAGCGCGCCTTCCATCCCGGCTTCCCCCAGGGCGAGCCGGGCGAGGTGGCCTCGCGCCTGCTGGGGCGCGAGACGCTGAAGATCCGGGGGCGCGGCGAGCGCGACGAGCCGGTGCTGGCCTGGGCCGAGGCCGGGCGCACCAAGGGGCTGAAAGGCACGCTGTCGGGTCTGTCCGGCGCGCCGGCGCTGGACCGTCGCGGCCGGGTTCTGGGCGTGACCATCGCCGAGGCGCCGCGCCGGGGCCTGATCTACACCACGGCGCCCGACACCTTCGCCCCCGCCATCCGGGGCGAGCAGCGCGCCGACGAAAAGGCGCTGGGCGAGGCGGTGAACACCGACAACTACGGCAAGGTCGCCGATCGGCTGCGCCGCGACCTGCGGGTGGCCCAGGTGGTCTGTCTGACGGCCTGACCCAGCCCGTCCTCCCGGAAGCGGCGCAGCCGCCATCCGGGACCGCAGGAGGGAGACGCGGCGTCCTGGGCGGTCCCGGCTCTGCGCCCCCGCTTGCGCGGGGGCTTCGGCCGGGATGACGCTCTTGAGCGAGCCTTCTTACTTCAGCGCAGCGCTGTCCAGGTTCAGCGCGGTCAGGGGAATGACCTCGACGTTCGGATGCTTGGCCCGCAGGGCGTCGATGAATTTCGACGCGTCGCCGACGATCACCAGGCTGGCCCGGTCGGCCGGCAGGCGTGCGGCGAAGGCGGCCTGGATGGCGGCGGCGTCCACGGCTTCGACGTCTCCGACATAGTCGGCCAGGTCGCTCATCGGCAGGTCGTAGAGGGCCAGGTTGGCGACGAGCGTCCCCAGGCCGTCCACCGTCTCCAGCGCCTGGCCGAAGGCGCCGGTCAGGATGGCCTTGCGGGTGGTCATTTCCGACGCCGTCGGCTGGGTCGAGCCCAGGCGCGTGATCTCGGCCAGGATCAGGTCCGACACCTCGACCGCTGCGTCGTTTCGGGTCTGGGCCGAGGCGGTGAACAGGCCCGTCTCGCGGCGAACGCCCAGCGACGAGCGGGTGCCGTAGCTGAGGCCGCGCTTGATGCGGATTTCCTGGTTCAGGCGCGAGGTGAAGCTGCCGCCCAGCAGGGTGTTGCCGACCGTCAGCGGGAAATAGGCGTCGTCGGCGCGCGACACGCTGCGCAGGGCGGCGACGACGGCGGCCTGACCGGCGCCGGGCTGGTCGATGACGACGACGCGCGGGGCCAGGACCTGACCCGCCGGAGCGGCGGCCGGGGTGGGGACGGCGCCGGCCGGACGCCAGTCGCCGAACGCCTGTTGCGCCAGGGCGCGCGCGGCCTCGGCCGTGATGTCGCCGGAGAAGACCAGGGTGGCGTCGGCCGGACGGTAGCGGGCGGCGTGGAAGGCGGCGATGTCGTCACGCGTGACGGCGGGCAGGCTGGTCAGGGTGCCGGCGCCGGGCGCGCCATAGGCGGCCTGGCCATAGATGACGCGGCCGGCGGCCTGGCTGGCGACCGGGCCAGGGCTGCTGAGCTGGACCTTGAGGCCGTCCAGCGTCTGGTCGCGCTGGCGGTCCAGCTCTTCCTGGGCGAAGGCCGGGTTGCGCACCAGATCGGCCATCAGGGCGACGGTGCGCGGGAAGACGTCGCTCGGGGCGTTGGCGTAGAGGTTGGTGAAGTCGGGGCCCGAACCGGCGCCGACGCTGGCGCCCAGCTGTTCGATCTCGGTGGCGATCTGGGGCGCGGTGCGGGTGGTCGTGCCCTGGCTCAGCAGGGCGGCGGTCAGGGCGGCGACGCCCGTTTTGCCCGCGACCTCATCGGCCGTGCCCGCGTCAAAGGACAGCCGCGCCGAGACCAGCGGCAGGCCGGCCTTGGGCGCGACCAGGACGCGCAGCCCGTTGTCCAGGCGGAAGTCGGCCACGGTCGGCGTGGCCGGGGCCACCGCCGCGCCCGGTTCGGGCATGGCGGCGCGCTGTTCCGGCGGCAGCAGGGCGAAGACCTGACCCACCGGGGCCAGGTCGGCGATCTTCACCGGCGCGTCGACGTTCAGCTTCTGCTGCGAAGTCGGGTGCTCGGCGTCGGCGTTCAGATAGCGGACGGTGACGCCGCGCTGATCGGTCAGATAGCGGCGGGCAACGCGCTGCACGTCGGCGGCGGTGACGGCCTGGATCTCGGCGATCTCGCGGTCGGCGACGGCGGCGTCGCGGGTCATGATCAGGGCGAAGCCCAGGGTGCGGGCGCGGTCCTCGATGGTTTCGCGCTCGCGTAGGGCGTTGGCGACCAGTTCGTTCTTGGCCTCGGACAGTTCGGCGGCGGTGACGGGCGCATCGCGGAAGCGGGCGACCTCGGCCTTCAGCGCGGCGATCCCGGCGTCGGGCGACTGGCCGTCGGCCATGATGGCGTAGACGTTGAGATTGCCCGCCTGCTGCGAGAAGTCGGGGCTGGACCCGATCTGGGCGGCGATCTGCTGATCATAGACCAGCGAACGATACAGGCGGCTCGACTCGCCGGTCGACAGAATGCCGTCCAGCACCGTCAGCGCCGCGCGATCGGGGTCGCCATAGGCGATGGCCGGATAGGCGATGACCACGGCCGGCAGCGGCACATTGGGGGCGTAGAAGGTCGCCTCGCGCGGGCCGGTCGGCTCCGGCTCCTTGACGTCATTGACCGGCAGCGGACGGGCGGGGTTCTTGAGCGGCGCGAAATACTGGTCGACCCAGCCGTTCAGCTTCGTCTCGTCGAAATTGCCCGCCACGATCAGGATGGCGTTGTCCGGCCGGTAGTAGGTGGCGTGGAAGCGGCGCACGTCCTCGATGGTCGCCGCGTCCAGGTCCTCGATCGAGCCGATGGTGGTGCGGCGATAGGGGTGGGCCTGATAGATGGTCTCGGGCATGAAGACGCTGAACAGCCGGCCGTAGGGGCTGGCCAGGACGCCCTGGCGGTATTCCTCCTTCACCACGTCGCGTTCGCTCTTGAACACGTCCTCGTTGACCACCAGCGAGCCGAGGCGGTCGGCCTCGGCGAACAGCAGGCGCTGCAGGTGATTGGCCGGGACGGTCTCGTGATAGGCGGTGACGTCGTCCGAGGTGAAGGCGTTGTTGTTCCCGCCCACGTCCTCGGTCAGCCGGTCGAAGGTCTCGTCGGGGAAGTTCTTGGTCGCCTTGAACATCAGGTGTTCGAACAGGTGAGCAAAGCCCGAGCGGTTGGCCGGATCGTCCTTGGAGCCGACGCGATACCAGACCTGGACCGTGACGTTCGAGGTCGAGGCGTCGCGGGCGGAATAGACCTCCATGCCGTTGGCCAGCACGCGCTTGGTGAAGCCCAGCGGCGGCACTTCGACGCCGCCCTGTGCGGCGATGGCGGCGGCCGGCGGCGAGCCCTCCGCGAAGGCGGCGGCGGGCAGGCCCAGCAGCAGCGCCGAGGCGCAGGCGGTCAGGATCAGGCGGGTCTTCATGGGCGTCAGGTTCCGGTCGCCCCGCAAGCTGCGCCGGGGGCAGGTCGCCGGACCCTATCAGGGCCGAAACCCGCCGCGCACCTTACGGTGCTGTAATGAAGCGCGGCCATATCCCGCTCATCCCCGCGGAGGCGGGGACCCAGTAAGAGCTTCACACGCCGAACGTGGGTGAAACTGCGATCCATCAGGCGGCTGCATTTGAAGCCAAAGCACTGGGTCCCCGCCTCCGCGGGGATGAGCGGAAGTTGAGGCGTTTACCGCCCGAACACCTCGACCCCGACCTCGCCGTCCGTGGTCAGCCAGGCGCGCTTCATGCCCTGGCTGTTGAAGGGGGCGACGATGTTGCCCGCGCGGTCCAGGGCGATCAGGCCGCCGTCGCCGCCCAGGCCGCCGATGCGGTCGATGGTTGCTTGAGCCGAGTCCGCCAGCGACTGGCCGGCGGCCACGCCGAAGGCGGTGCGGGCGGCGGCGGCGACGCGGATGAAATACTCGCCCTGGCCGGTGCAGGAGACGGCGGCGTGCTCGTCGGCCCAGGTGCCGGCGGCGGGAATGGGGGTGTCGCCGACGCGGCCCGGCATCTTGCCGAACACGCCCGCCGTCGAGGTGGCGGCGGCGAGGCGGCCTTCCGAATCCAGCACGCAGCAGCCGACAGTGCCGTGGCTGAGGCCGCTGGGCGGGTGGTTGTCCTCGCCCTGCCCGGCGCGGGTGAACCAGGCTTCCTCGTCGCCGATCGGCTCCAGCCCCTGATCATGGGCGAACAGGGCGGCGCCTTCGCCCGCCAGCATGACGTGGGGGGTGCGGTCCATCACGGCGCGGGCGGCGACGACCGGGTTGCGGAAGCCCTGCAGCGCGGCCACGGCCCCGGCCTTGCCGGTCACGCCGTCCATCAGGCTGGCGTCCAGTTCATAGGCGCCTGCCAGATTGGGCGAGGCGCCGCGCCCGGCGACATAGAGGCCCGAGTCCTCGAGCATGATCACGGCCTCGACCGCCACGTCCACGGCGGAGGCACCGGCGTCCAGCCGCGCCTTCATCGCCTCGACGACCTCGCGCATATGCACGACCTCGGCGTCGTAGTTGCGCTCGCGCCGGGCGCCGGCGCCGCCGTGGAGGATGAGGGCGGTTCGCGCCATGGTCGTCGTCTCCTGAAACTCGGATCGCCCTCTTTGCATCGGGCCGCGCGCTGATTAGCGTCTGAAACGTGTCGGCGCCATGTCCGACGGGGGATGACGGAAGAAACCAGTATGCGCGCAGTCCTGTCCAAGGCCGTCGGCGGCCCTGAAGCCCTGGTCGTCGAGGAGGTCATGGACCCCGCGCCCAAGCCGGGCGAGGTGGTGATCGAGGTCAAGGCCGTGGGGATCAACTACCCCGACACCCTGATCATCGAGGACAAGTACCAGTTCAGGCCCGAACGCCCCTTCTCGCCGGGCGGCGAGGTGGCGGGTCTGGTCGACGCCGTGGGCGAGGGGGTCAAGGGCGTGTTCCGGGGCGACCGGGTCATCGCCGTGCCCGGCTGGGGCGGTCTGGTCGAGCGTCTGGCGGTCCCGGCCGACAGCCTGATTCCCATTCCTGACGGCATGGATTTCGAGACAGCGGCGGCCCTGGTCCTGACCTACGGCACGGCCTATTACGCGCTGAAGGACCGGGCCAAGCTGCAGCCGGGCGAGACCCTGCTGGTGCTGGGCGCGGCAGGGGGCGTGGGCGCCGCCGCCGTCGAATTGGGCAAGGCCATGGGCGCGCGCGTGGTCGCCGCCGCCTCGACCAACGACAAGGTCGAGTTCGCGCTGGAGCTGGGGGCCGATAACGGCCTGATCTATCCGTCCGGCCCGATGGACAAGGCGGCGCAGAAATCCCTGTCGGGCGAGCTGAAGCTGGCCACCGGCCGCGACGGTGCCGACGTGGTGTTCGACGGGGTGGGCGGCGACTACGCCGAGCCGGCCCTGCGCGCGATGGACTGGAACGGTCGCTATCTGGTGATCGGCTTCCCGGCGGGGATCCCGTCCCTGCCGCTGAACCTGACCCTGCTGAAGTCGGTGTCGGTGATCGGCGTCTTCTGGGGCGCGGCCGTCGCGCGCGATCCCAAGGGCCACGCGGCCAACATGGCCGAGCTGATGCAGATGTGGAAGGACGGCAAGATCAGGCCGCGCGTCAGCCGCACCTATCCGCTGGAAGACGCCCATGAGGCGATCAAGGCCCTCGGCGACCGTCAGGCCCTGGGCAAGATCGTCGTGACGACCGACGCATGAGCGAGCAACTGAAACTGGCGGTCGGCGAGGGCGACTTCGCCGCCGCCGCCGAGCGGCTGGCCCGCACCGGCCGCACCCGCGTCCCCGGCCTGTTCGGCGATGGAGCCGGGGCCCTGCACGCCGCCGTGACGACGCCGGAGCAGGCCTGGGTCCGCACCTTCCTCAATCCGCTGGGGGCCGACATCCCGGTGGCGACGCTGGAGGCCTCCTCGCCGGAAGACCAGGCTCAGGTGACGCAGCAGGCCTACGCCGGGGCGACCGAGGGGCTGCAGTTCCTGTTCGACCGGCTGCGCCTGGGTCCGGCGCGCGAGGCGGGCATGGCCACGCCTCAGATCCTGTTCGACCTGCTGGACCTGTTCAACACCGACGCCTTCCTGGCCTTCGCGCGGCGCCTGACCGGCGATGACCGCATCGCCTTCTCGGACGGCCAGGTGACGCGCTATCTGCCGGGGCATTTCCTCAACCGGCACAGCGACGCCAACGCCAAGACCGAGCGGCTCTACGCCTATGTGCTGAACCTGTCGCCGGGCTGGCGCGCGGAGTGGGGCGGCCTGCTGCAGTTCCTCGACGAGGGCGGCGAGATCACCGAGACCTTCACGCCCAGCTTCGGCGCCCTGAACGTCTTCACCGTGCCGCAGATGCACGCCGTCTCGACCGTCGCGCCCTTCGCCGGCGGGCCGCGTTATTCGGTGACGGGCTGGTGGCGGGCCAAGCCGCTGAACCGGAGCTAAGTCTCGGCGTCGTCTCGGACCTTCTTCAGCGCGGCCTCGGCCTGCTCATGATGTCGGCGCTTCACATGGGCGCCGAGGGTGGCCAGGACGGCGGCGATCACCGCCGCGTCGTCGGTGAAGCCGATCCCGGCGAAGAGGTCGGGAATGGCGTCCACCGGCATGACGAAATAGGCCAGCGCCCCCAGCATGATCCCCTTGGCCGCCATCGGCGTCTGCGGGTCCTGGGTGGCGTACCAGGCGGCCAGGGCTTGCCCGGCGAAGGGAATGCGCGACGCGGTGCTGCGGAGCTTGGGCCAGAAGCCCTTTCTGACGCGCATCTCATTGACCCGCTGAACCGTCGGAACCAGGGCCTTTTCGGGGTCGATGGCGTCAGTTGGGGAAGCAGGTTTGGCTTTGGCGGTCATGGCCGCTAAATCCTCGCGCAGATACTCGGTTCACCAGAATATAGGGACGATCTTCATGAAACTCGACGGTTCGATTGCGGCGGTGGTGACGGGCGGGGCTTCGGGCCTGGGCGAGGGCACGGCGCGGGCGCTGGCGGCCAAGGGCGTCAAGGTCGCCCTGTTCGATCTGAATGAGGAACGCGGCGAGGAGATCGCCAAGGAGATCGGCGGCGTCTTCTGCAAGGTGGACGTGACCTCGGACGAGAGCGTCGCCGCCGGCTTCGTCAAGGCCCGCGCCGCCCACGGCCAGGAGCGCCTGACCGTCAACTGCGCCGGCATCGCCACGGGTCAGAAGACCGTCAGCCGCAAGCGCGACACCGGCGAGATCCGCTCGCACGACATGGCCTCCTTCGAGCGCACCGTCTCGATCAACCTGTTCGGCAGCTTCCGCGTCCTGTCGCAGTCGGCCCTGGGCATGGTCCAGGCCGAGCCGATGGCCGACGGCGAGCGCGGCCTGATCGTCAACACCGCCTCGGTGGCGGCCCAGGACGGCCAGATCGGCCAGGCCGCCTATTCGGCCTCCAAGGGCGGCGTCTACGCCATGACCCTGCCGGTCGCGCGCGATCTGGCCCAGGACGGGGTGCGGGTGAACACCATCCTGCCCGGCATCATGTGGACGCCGATGATGGCCGGCATGGACCAGAAGGTTCAGGACAGCCTGGCCGCCGCCATTCCCTTCCCCAGCCGCCTGGGCACCCCGGCCGACTACGCCGCCCTGGCGCTGCACCTGGCCGAGAACGTCTACATCAACGGCGAGTGCATCCGTCTGGACGGGGCTATTCGCCTGGCGCCGCGCTGATACTCAGCGCGGCTGGGGCCGCTACGCTCGCCGCGCGGCGGCTCGCTGCTTGAGCGGGCAAGTGCGGCGGCATCGTCCGTAGCGGTCGTTTCGAGCGGCCCTCGCAGCCTTCCTTTCGGGGGTGTTGCGGGGGCCGTTTTCGTTTGAAATTTCAGAACTATTCGAAAAAAATCAGCGGATTGAAGGAAAATCCAAAAAGGGGGTTGCGCGGTCTGAGAAGGGTCGGCTAAAAGCCCCTCCTCGACGGGGAGCAGCACACCGCTCCCACGGGAATGCGGGCGTAGCTCAGTGGTAGAGCACAACCTTGCCAAGGTTGGGGTCGAGAGTTCGAATCTCTTCGCCCGCTCCAGTCGAGACTGGGAAAACGGGGTCCGATCGCAAGATCGGGCCCCGTTTCGCATTTCAGGCCCTCCTCACGAAAATCCTCAGTCTCGGGACGATCTGTCGTCCGACGGTCGGCAAACCGGCGAATCCTCTTCGCGAAACCGTCGCGGCCGCGTCGCCGCATCCGGCTAGCGAGCGCCCCTGACAGCCAACGGTCGCGCTTGAGCCCGTTCGCATCTTCGGGGATCGACATCATGAAACTGGGTCTTCTGCTGGGCGCCGCCGTCGCCCCTCTCGCCATCGCGGGCGCGGCGAGCGCCGAGGACGCCGTCCGCGCGCCGGACTACAGCAACGAGGGTCCGGCGACGGCCGTGGCCGAGGTCATCGTCACGGGACGTCCCGTGCTGCGCAACCGCGCCGACGACGTCGTGCCGACCCTGTCCTACGACCTGGAGTATTTCCAGCGCTTCGAGCCGCTGACCGCCGGCGACGCCCTGAAGCGCGTGCCCTCGGTCGCCTTCCTGTCGGACGTGCTGGAATACGACGGCGTGCGTCTGCGCGGCCTGGACTCGGGCTACACCCAGATCCTGATCAACGGCGACCGCGTGCCGGGCGCCGGCGTCGACCGCTCCTTCTTCGTCGACCGCATCCCCGCCGAACTGATCGAGCGGGTCGAGGTGGTGCGCTCCAGCTCGGCCAACCGCTCGGGCGACGCGGTGGCGGGCGCCGTCAACATCGTGCTGCGCGACGCCCTGTCGCTGGACGGCGGCTATGTCCGCGCCGGCGCCCTGATGTTCGACGACAGCGAGTACGGCCAATGGGGCGGGACCTTCGGCGCCGTCTGGGGCGGCCAGGTCGGGCCGGGCCGCCTGCTGGTCGGCGCCAACGTCCAGGACCGCCGCAACCCCAAGAACAAATTCAGCCAACGTTTCGACGAGCCGAACGGCGCGCTCCAGAACGTCGAGGCCCAGACCGACATCCGTGACGGCACCGACTATTCGTTCAACGCCGCCTATCAGGTCGACGTCGCGGGCGGCGAGCTGGCCCTGTCGGGTCTGTTCGTGCGCACCGACCGTTTCCAGGACGAGGACTCGTGGGAGTACCGCAACGGCGTCCAGAACGACGCCAACCTGCTGTCGATCAATGACAACGACCTGGACATCCTGACCGACAACCTGTCGCTGGACGCCCGCTACAGCCGCGACATGTTTGGCGGCAAGACCAAGTTCAAGCTCGGCTACGCCATGATCGACGACGATCAGTACGAGTTCGAGAACGAGTCGGAATACCTGCGCGACGGCACGCCCTTCCCGGACGAGGACCGTTTCACCGCCGACGCCACCGACGTCCAGATCAAGGACGAGGAATGGTCGGGCGCCCTGGAGCACAAGCGCGACCTGAACGGCCTGACCCTGGACTTCGGCGTCCAGTGGGCGATGAAGGAGCGCGACAGCCTGATCCTTGAGGCCCCGCGCATCCGCTTCAACGTGCCGAACGCGCCGGGCGTGCGTCCGACCGTCCCGCCCTTCGGCGCCTTCGAGGCGGTTCCCGGCGGCGACAGCCTGATCGAGGAAACCCGCATCGACCCCTATGTCATGCTGTCGGGCGACCGCGGCGCGCTGAAATGGGAAGCGGGCCTGCGCTATGAGGCCACGGACACGACCATCACCGACGAGACGGCCCCCGCCGCCGACCGCGTGACCGAGACCGACTACGGCTTCCTGCTGCCCTCGGCCAGCCTGCGCTATCGTCTGAACGACACCGACCGGCTGATCGTCTCGGCGGCCCGCACGGTGCGCCGTCCCAGCTTCGACCGCCTGTCGCCCGCGACCCTGGAAGAAGAGTTCGGCGACAGCGACTTCGTCGGCAATCCCAACCTGAAGCCGGAATCGGCCTGGGGCGTGGACGTCGGCTTCGAGCGCCAGCTGGGCCGTCGCGGCGTGGTCGGGATCAACGCCTTCTACCGTTCGATCTCGGACCTGGTGGAAGAGGTCAACACCGGCGCGGAAGGCAGCGCCGGGGCCGGGACCTTCATCTACACCGTCGACAACGTCGGCGACGGCAAGGTCTGGGGCGTCGAGTTCGACCTGTCGACGCCGCTGGACTTCATCGGCATGGAGACGACCGGCGTCTTCCTCAACTACTCGTGGCTGGACAGCGAGGTCGAGGACTTCATGGGCGCGCGCCGCTTCAACAGCCAGTCGGACTATGTGCTGAACTTCGGCTTCACCCACGACATCCCGACCTGGGGCGCGGCCTTCGGCGCCACCTATCGCAAGCAGGGCGAGGCCCTCAGCCGCGTCCTGGCCGAGGAAGTCCGCACCTCCTACGGCGCCGACCTGGAGGTCTTTCTCGAGAAGCGCGTGGCCGAGAACGTCGTGGTGCGCCTGACCGGCTCCAACCTGCTGAACGCCTCCAAGGACGAGGTGTTCGACAAGTTCGGCAGCGTCCAGGACCAGATCGACCGTTCCTATGACGAGTATGAGCTGGAAACCGAAAAGGGCGGTCCCGTCTATCAACTGGTCGCCCGCATGGCCTTCTGAGGCGGCTGAACACGATCGACGGAGGGCCGGGCGGCGACGCCCGGCCCTTCGTCGTTTCGCCTTTGGCTTTCGTCGGCATGGCCCCGGCGAGGATCACGGCCTATATGGACCGTGGCGGTTGACCCCGCCGGGGTCGGCGCTAGTGTCCGCGCCGCTCCTTCCCAGCGCCAGACCGATCAGAGGACTTCCATGGCCGACGCCGCTTCCCAGACCTACGACGTGGTGATCATCGGCGGCGGGCCGGGCGGCTACAACGCCGCCATTCGCGCCGGCCAGCTGGGCATGAAGGTCGCCATCATCGAGATGCGCGCCACGCTCGGCGGCACCTGCCTGAACGTCGGCTGCATGCCGTCCAAGGCCCTGCTGCACGCCTCGGAGCTGTATGAGGCCGCCAATACCGAATTCGCCGGCATCGGCATCGAGGTGAAGCCCAAGCTGAACCTGCCCCAGATGCACAAGGCCAAGGACGACAGCGTCGAGGCCCTGACCAAGGGCATCGAGTTCCTGATGAAGAAGAACAAGGTCGTCTGGCTGAAGGGCCGCGGCCGCATCGCCGGCCCGAACAAGGTCGAGGTCGAGGCCGCCGACGGCGCCAAGACGACCTATGAGGCCAAGAACATCGTCATCGCCACCGGCTCCGAGCCGACCCCGCTGCCGGGCGTCGCCTTCGAGGACGGCAAGGTCATCGACTCGACCGGCGCCCTGTTCCTGCCCAAGGTTCCGAAACACCTGATCGTCATCGGCGCGGGCGTCATCGGCCTGGAGCTGGGTTCGGTCTGGCGTCGTCTGGGCGCCCAGGTGACCGTGGTCGAGTTCCTCGACAAGGTCGGCGCCGGCATGGACGCCGAGGTCGCCACCGCCTTCCAGCGCGGCCTGACCAAGCAGGGCATGACCTTCCGCATGGGCACGAAAGTGACCGGCGCGGCCTCGGTCAAGGACGGCGTCGAGCTGACGCTGGAGCCTTCGGCCGGCGGCGCGGCCGAAACCCTCAAGGGCGACGTGGTTCTGGTGGCCATCGGCCGCCGTCCCTACACCGCCGGCCTGGGTCTGGAGACGGTCGGCATCGAGACCGACAAGCGCGGCGTCATCCCGAATGACCACTTCAAGACCACGGCGCCGGGCGTCTGGGTCATCGGCGACGTCACCTATGGCCCGATGCTGGCGCACAAGGCCGAGGAAGACGCCGTGGCGGTGATCGAACTGATCGCGGGCAAGCCGGGCCACGTCGACTACGACCTGGTCCCCAGCGTCATCTACACCGGCCCGGAAGTGGCCTGGGTCGGCAAGACCGAGGAGCAGCTCAAGGCTGCGGGCGTCGCCTTCAAGAAGGGCAAGTTCCCCTTCGCCGCCAACAGCCGCGCCAAGATCAACCACGAGACCGAGGGCTTCGTGAAGGTCCTGGCCGACGCCTCGACCGACAAGGTCCTGGGCGTCCACATCTACGGCCCGCAGGCCGGCGAACTGATCGGCGAGGCCTGCATGACCATGGCCTTCGGCGGCTCGTCGGAAGACATCGCCCGCACCTGCCACTCGCACCCGACCCGCTCGGAAGCGGTCCGCCAGGCGGCCATGGCCGTCGAAGGCTGGGCCATGCAGGCCTAAGGCCAGGCCCCCGGCCCGAACGCATCACGGCGCGCTCCGCAAGGGGCGCGCCGTTTTCGTTGGGGGCTTGCCGAAAACGGACGCGACTTGGCGTCCCGATCCATCAGGTGTCGCAACTGTAGCGGCTGCAATAGCGGCCTTTCAGCTCGTCCAGCGCCGCGCGTTGTTCTGGAGTCGGATCCGGGCAAGCCGCCATGAACGCCTCTTCGGACGGTGATGCGACTTCCTCGCCGGCAAGCATGCTGCGCAACTCGTCTTCACTGAACAGACGCGCGAGTTGTGTCGCTGCTGTCGAGAGGTCCTGCGCCCGATCATAGGGCATCAGCTCATTGAGCCAGGCACGCACCACGCTCTTTCGGTCTGCGTCGAGGCCATCCAGGATCATTTCGCGATAGGACGGCAACTGCTTGGCGTCCTTTATGCCGCTGGAAAGCAGTGCTTTCGCCAGGGCCAGCCCCTGAGAGGAGGGCTCCGGTCCTGTCCATCCGCCGAAAGCGGACTCCTCGGGATGGAAGAAACGCACGGTGGTCTGGATTGCTGCGGGCACAGTCTCTCCATTTCGGCGGGCGGCGCGTATCTGGCCGCTGGCGGCGACCAGACGCGCGGCTGCACCGAAACCCAGGCCGGTAGGGGCTTCTTCGTCTACGCGGCAGCGGAACGGTGGGCCGTCCTCGGAAATACTGCAGGTCAGGGTCGCGCGACCGTTCACGCCGAGAAAGCCCGCAAAGCCAGGAAAGAGATCACTCGCCAGTTCTCCATCCGGGGGCGCCGCCCATACCGGCGGCTTGAAATCCTGGGCCCTGGCTTCATTTGCGATCAGCATGGCCGCCGCGGTGACAATTATGATCTTCATGATGATCCCCCGAAGCTGCGTAACGATAGAACTGAAGAGACGAAGCGCACTGCCGCATCGCATTATGCGGTCGCCGTGACCATATAGCCTTCCTTCTCCACCGCACCGGATGAACCCCTATGGACCTGAAACTCACCGGCAAGCGCGCCCTCGTCTGCGGCGGCTCCAGCGGCCTGGGGCGGGCCGTGGCGACGGCCCTGGTGGCCGAGGGGGCGCACGTGGCCCTGCTGTCGCGCGATGCGGCCAAGCTTCAGGCCGTGGCCGACGAGCTGAACGCCATGGGGCCGGGGCGGGCGGTGATCGCCCCCGCCGATCTGGCCGATCATGAGGCCCTGCTGAAGGCGGTCGACGTGGCCGAGGCGGCGCTGGGCGGCCCGATCGAGATTCTGCTGAACAACACCGGCGGGCCGCCGCCGTCTGGCGTCAACGGGCTGGACCCGTCGGTCTGGCGCGATCATTTCGAGTCCATGGTGCTGTCGGTCTTCCGCCTGACCGACCGGGTGCTGCCGGGGATGCGGGCCATGGGCTGGGGGCGCATCCTCAACGTCGCCTCCATCACCGTGATCGAGCCGGTCGGGACCCTGGGCGTATCCAACACCCTGCGCGCCTCGGTCGCGGCCTGGGCCAAGACCCTGGCGGGCGAGGTCGCGGCCAATGGCGTGACGGTCAACACCCTGCTGCCGGGCCGCATCGACACGCCGCGCATCGAGCGCCTGGACGCCGCCCGCGCCGCCGCCACCGGCGTCGAGCCCGCCGAGGCGCGCGCCGAATCGGTCAAGTCCATCCCCGCCGGCCGCATCGGCACGACCGAGGAGTTCGGCGCCGTCGCCGCCTTCCTGGCCAGCCCCCTGGCCGGCTATGTCACCGGCTCGCTGATCCGCGTGGACGGCGGGGCGGTCAGGGCGATCTGACGGCGGGCGGCGGCGGGCGCCTCAGCAGGCCGCCGAAGGCGATGCGCGACTGGCCGTAGTCCAGGGTGATGCGGCTGAACCGGGTCAGGATGTCGGCCCCCAGCAGCAGGGCCGGCTGCTCGATCAGGCCCAGCACCCGAAAGGCGTGCAGGTCGCCGAACAGCAGGGGCGTGGCGCCCATCTCGCGCCGCGCCAGCCTCAGGCTGGAGACCTCGCCGGAGTCCACCATCAGCGACTGGCCGATGACGCCGTAGACCCGGATCGACTGGCGCGCGGCGGGACCGATGCGCGCGTCGACGGCCCGCATCAGCGCCAGATTGGCGATCGAATACTGGGCCCCGCTGTCGACGAAGGCCACGGCGGGCACGCCGTCGACCTGGACATTGGTCAGGATCAACTGCCCGAAGCGGCCGCTGCGCGTGCTGGTGACGTTGGGCCGCATCCGACTGGCCACGCCGCCGAAGGAAAAGCCGCGCTCGACTACGTCGGACCCGGAGGGCGCCATCATGACCCGGCGTTGGCGCAACTCCAGCGTCAGGCGAAAGCGAGACAGGACGTCCAGGCCCAGAAGCCCGTCGGCGCCCAGCATCTCATAGGGAAAGACCGGCGGCGTCAGGTTGGTGAAGCGCCGCCCCGAGAAGTCGAGCCGGGGCAGATGAACCGTCCGCACCATCTCCGCCGCCGTGATGCCGTGGACCAGGACCGGCGGGCCGGGTTGCAGGTTCAACGCGGCCGCCAGGCGGTCGGAGATGGCGGTGCGTTCCGCACCTGTGTCGATGACGAACAGGGGGTCGCGCGGGCCGCCGACGTTCACCTTGACGCCCATGCGCGTCAGCAGGTTTTCCAGCAGGCGGGCGGTTTCGTCGGGTTCGGGCGGCGCCGGAGGCGGCGGGTCCTGGGCGCCGACCTGGCCGGGAAGAGCGAGCGCCAGGGCGCCGCCTGCGGTCAGGACAAGCGCCGACCGGCGTGAGGGATGGCTGACGGACTCTGGTCCACGCAACGGCTGGCCTCCACGCCGCACTCATCCCCATGCGGAGAATAGGCGCCATTTGCGGCCGCTGGATAGTCAGGCGCGCGGGTGCGCGCCCGCATAGGCGGCCAGCAGACGGGCGGCGTCGACCTGGGTGTATTTCTGGGTGGTCGACAGGCTGGCGTGGCCCAGCAGTTCCTGGATCGAGCGCAGGTCGGCCCCGGCGCCCAGCAGGTGGGTGGCGAAGCTGTGGCGCAGGGCGTGGGGCGTGGTCGAGGCGGGCAGGCCGAGGCGGCCGCGCAGGCGCTGGACCGTGGCCTGGACGTGGCGCGGGCTGAGCGGCCCGCCGCGCCTGGCCCGGAACAGGGGCTGGTCCGCCTCGAGGATGAAGGGCTGGAGCGCCAGATAGGCGTCCACCGCCTCGCGCACCTGGGGGAGGACCGGGGCCAGCCGCATCTTGCCGCCCTTGCCGGTGATGCGCAGGGCGTCCGGCAGGGGGGCGTCGGAGCGTTTCAGCGACAGGGCCTCGGAAATGCGCAGCCCGCAGCCGTAGAGCAGGGTCAGGACGGCGCGGTCGCGCGCGGCCTCCCACGGTTCGGCGTCGGGGTCGGCCTCGGGTTCGTGCAGCAGGCCTCTGGCCTGATCCTCGCTGACCGGGCGGGGCAGGGACGGCTTGACGCGCGGGCCGCGCACCAGGGCCAGCTGCGGCGCGGGCGTGCAGCAGCGCCGGTCGAGGAAGGCGTGAAAGCCCCGGATTGCGGCCAGCGTCTGGCTGAGCGAACGGGCGTTCAGGGGGCGGTCGCCGCTGCGGCGTTCGGCCAGATGGGCGCGGACCTCGGCGGCGGTGACGGCGCCGAGATCGGCCAGGGTCTGAGGCCCGCCGCGATGGCGTTCGAGGAAGGCGACATACAAGCGGCCGATGTGGCCATAGGCCTCCAGCGTGCGCGGCGACAGGCGACGCTCATGCGCCAGATGCTCAAGCCAGGCGAGGAGGGCCTGGTCTGCGGCCAAACCTGAGGGGGTCAGCCCTGCGTCGGCCATCGCTCGGCCATGCGTTCCACCACGCGGGTGATGAAGGCCACCAGTTCGCAGCCCATGGCCGGGGTGAAGCCGTCGTCCTCAAACGAGCCGAAGGCGCACAGGGCCGGACGGGCGCCGTCGGCGCCGGGCAGATGCAGGCTCATCCGCACCAGGGCGACGGACTTCACCTCGCCCTCGGCGGGACCGAACAGGTCCAGGCCGGTGAAGTTGGGGCCGAGCCATTCCAGACCGTCGTCGCCCAGCAGGGCGTCGACGCGGCCCGGCTCCAGCGACTTCCAGCCGAAGGGCACGGCGCCGGGCTTTTCCATGGCGATGGCGCCGCCGGCCAGGCCGAAGCGGGCTTGCGAGGTGGCGTCCAGCTGGCGCGCCAGTTCGGCATGGCTGGTCGCCTCCATCAGGTCCAGGGCCGAGACGTGGGTCTGGGTCTGGGCGGCGAAGTTGGCGCGGGCGATCTCTTCGATCTGTTTCCTCGCGCCGGCCTCGCGCTGGACCACGGCCTCCAGCCGGGTCAGGGCCGCGCGGCCGAAATCGACCACGTTGCGGCCCGTGGCGCGCAGGCCCAGTTCTTCCAGCAGGGTGCGGTCGTCCAGCAGGCGATCGGGGTGGGCGTTCAGCCAGGCCCGCACCTCGGGCCAGTGAAGGCCCTCGGCGGCGTCAGGAGAGAGGTCCAGGGAAGTGCTCAAGCGGACCTCTTTCCGGGTCGAGATTTACAGAATGGACTGACCGGACTTGCCCCAGTCGGCCAAAAACGCATCAAGCCCCTTGTCGGTTAACGGGTGCTTGACCAAACCCTTGAAAACGTCGGTCGGCAGGGTGGCGGCGTCGGCGCCGGCGATGGCGGCGGCCGAGACATGGCCGGGGTTGCGCAAGCTGGCGGCCAGGATCTCGGTATCGAAATCATGGATGTCGTAGAGGGCGCGGACTTCATCCAGCAGGCCGATGCCGTCGGCACCGACGTCTTCCAGGCGCCCGACGAAGGGCGAGATGAAGGTGGCGCCCGCCTTGGCGGCCAGCATGGCCTGGGCGGCCGAGAAACACAGGGTGACGTTGGTCTTGATGCCCTTGTCGGCGAAGACGCGCGTGGCGCGCAGCCCGTCCCAGGTCAGGGGCAGCTTGACGACCACGTTGGGGGCGATGGCGGCCAGCTTGTCGCCCTCCTTGACCATGGTCTCGAAATCGGTCGCCACGGCCTCGGCGGAAATCGGCCCCTCGACGAGGGCGCAAATCTCAGCGATGACCTCGGCGATGTTCCGACCCGACTTGGCGATCAGCGACGGATTGGTGGTGACGCCGTCCACCAT
The DNA here is from genome assembly GCF_057839885.1 of Brevundimonas sp. KH_025. Taxonomy (NCBI): domain Bacteria; kingdom Pseudomonadati; phylum Pseudomonadota; class Alphaproteobacteria; order Caulobacterales; family Caulobacteraceae; genus Brevundimonas; species Brevundimonas sp. KH_025. The sequence goes on from NZ_CM174501.1 coordinate 131,435, forward strand.
CCCGGTGGGCAGCAGATCCTTGATGACGGCGACGTCGGCGGTGTCGAGAAAGAGTTTCATGACCGGGATGCTAGTCCTTTGGGACGCGCGGTGAAAGTCGCCTCCGTCCTCATTCCCCTGCCGGTGCCCGAGGCCTTCGACTACGAGGTCCCGGAGGGGGTGACGCTTGTGCGCGGCGATCAAGTGACCGTGCCCCTAGGGCCGCGCCTGATCCGGGGCGTGGCGGCCGAAGTGTTCGAGACCACCGGCTCGAACCGGCGGCTGAAGGCCATCGACCAGGTGCTGAGCGAGCATCGCCTGCCGGAACGGACCCTGACCTTCGTCGAATGGGCGGCGCGCTGGACCCTGAGCCCGCCGGGCGAGATGGCGGCGACGGCCTTGAAGGGCCTGCGCGCGCCGCGCCCCCGACCCGAGCGACGGGTCAAGCGGGTCGAGGGCCGCAGCCCCTCCCGGCCTACGGCGACGCGAACGGCGGTGCTGGAGGCCCTGGGCCAACGGTCGATGACCGGCCCCGATCTGGCCCGCGCGGCGGGCGTCTCGACCGGCGTGGTCAAGGGACTGGTCGACGAGGGCGTGCTGACGGTGGTCGAGATCGAGGCGGTCGCTGCCTTCGACGCCCCCGATCCCAATCATGCTCCCGCCACCCTGAACCCGGATCAGGCGGCCACGGCGGCGGCTATCGCGGACGCCGTGGCCAAGGGCGGCTTCGCCCCCTTCCTGCTGGACGGCGTGACGGGCTCGGGCAAGACTGAGGCCTATCTGGAGGCGGCGGCGCGTGCGCTGCGGGCCGATCCGTCGGCGCAGGTGCTGATCCTGCTGCCGGAAATCGCTCTGACCCAGGCCCTGATCGAACGGATCACCGCCCGCTTCGGCGCCGCCCCGGCGGAATGGCATTCGGGCGTGACCCCGCCGAAACGCCGTCAGGTGTGGGAGGCGGTGGTCGCCGGGCGCTGCAACATCGTGGTCGGCGCCCGCTCGGCCCTGTTCCTGCCCTACGCCAACCTGAAGCTGGTGGTGGTGGACGAGGAGCACGACGGCTCGTTCAAGCAGGAGGAGGGTCTGGTCTATCACGGTCGCGACCTGGCCGTGGCGCGCAGCCGGATCGAGGGCGCGACCGTGGTTCTAGCCTCGGCCACCCCGTCGCTGGAGACCCTGTGGAATGCGCGGCAAGGCCGCTACGGCTGGCTGAAACTGGCGGCGCGGCACGGGGCGGCGGTCCTGCCCGACATTGAGCTGGTGGACCTGCGGACCTGTCCGCCCGACCCGCAGACCTGGCTGTCGCAGCCCTTGCGTGAGGCCATCGGCGAGACCTTCGCCAAGGGGGAGCAGAGCCTGCTCTTCCTCAACCGGCGCGGCTATGCCCCCGTCGTCCTGTGCCGGGCCTGCGGCCATCGCCTGACGGCGCCGGACACCGACAGCTGGCTGGTCGAGCATCGCTACACCGGGCGGCTGGTCTGCCACCTGACCGGCTTTTCGATGATGAAGCCCAAGCTCTGTCCGTCCTGCGGGGCCGAGGACTCGCTGGTGCCGGTCGGGCCGGGCGTCGAGCGGGTCGAGGAGGAGGTGCGCCGCCTCTTCCCCGAGGCCCGCACCGCCATCTTCAGCTCCGACACCGTGCCGGACGGTCAGTCGGCCCGCGCCCTGATCCAGTCGATGGCCGAGGGCGAGATCGACATTCTGGTGGCGACCCAAGCGGCGGCCAAGGGCCACAACTTCCCGCGTCTGACCCTGGTCGGGGTGGTGGACGCCGATCTGGGCCTGCGCGGCGGCGACCTGCGCGCGGCCGAGCGGACCTATCAGCTGCTGGCCCAGGCCACGGGCCGGGCGGGGCGGGCGGACAAGCCGGGCCGCGCGCTGTTGCAGACCTGGACGCCGGAACACCCGGTGCTGATGGCTTTGGCGGCGGGCGACCGCGACGCCTTCGTCGAGGCCGAGATGGGCGAGCGCGAGGCGGCGTCGCTGCCGCCGCACGGCCGTCTGGCGGCGATCATCCTGTCCAGCGAGAACGCCATGGCGGTCGACAAGGTCGCCCGCGACCTGGCCGAGGCCATCCCCAACGCCGAGCGGCTGGAGGTCTATGGCCCCGCCGACGCTCCCCTGGCCCTGGTGAGGGGGCGCCGCCGCAAGCGCCTGCTGGTCCGGGCCGACCGCGACGTGAACCTGCAGGCCTTCCTGCGCGCCTGGCTGGCGCGGGTGAAGGTCCCGGCCTCGGTGCGGCTGACCGTGGACGTGGACCCCTATAGTTTCCTTTGAACGAAGGGGCGCTAACGCTCGCCGCGCGGCGGCTCGCTGCTTGAGCGCTCGCGCATAGAGGCAGCTCAAAGAAAAAGCGCCGCGGTGGAAACCGCGGCGCTTCGTCGTTTCAGTCCGTCGCGAGGATCAAACGCCGGGTTCGGCGGTCTCGGCCTTGTTCAGGGCCGCTTGCGCGGCTTCCGCGGCCTGATCCTTTTTGATCTGGGCGGTGCGGGACCACATGTTCAGGCCTTCGACCAGGGCCGAGAAGGCCATGGCGGCGTAGATATAGGCCTTGGGCACGTGGACGCCGAAGCCGTCGGCGATCAGCACCGCGCCGATCATCAGCAGGAAGCCCAGGGCCAGCATGACCACGGTCGGGTTCTTGTCGATGAAGTCAGCCAGCGGGTCCGAGGCCAGCAGCATGACCAGGACGGCGAAGACCACGGCGACCATCATGATCGGCACGTGATCGGTCATGCCGACGGCGGTCAGGATGGAGTCGACCGAGAAGACCAGGTCCAGCAGGATGATCTGGACGATGGCCGAGCCGACGTTGTTGATGACGACGTCCTTCTTGTCCTTCTCCAGCATGTCGTTTGACGGGGTGGCGTCGACGGCGTGGTGGATTTCCTTCGTCGCTTTCCACACCAGGAACAGACCGCCGGCGATCAGGATCAGGTCGCGCCAGCTGAAGGCGGTGTCATAGGTCTCGCCGTGGAAGCCGAGGTCGAAAACCGGGGCCGTCAGGCCGACGATCCAGCCGATGGCGGCCAGCAGGGCCAGGCGCATGATCAGGGCCAGGCCGATGCCGATGCGGCGGGTGCGCTGGCGATGCTCGGGCGGCAGCTTGTTCGACAGGATCGAGATGAAGATCAGGTTGTCGATGCCGAGAACGACTTCCATGACCACCAGGGTCACAAGGGCCGCCCAGGCGGCCGGATCGCTCAGCAGGGGAGTTATGCTTTCAAGCATCGGGGTTCCAGAATGTGATGATAGCCATAAGCGGTAACGGGACCGTGAGGTTGCATCAAGCGTTTGCGCGCGGCTTTGTCGTCGCACCCCCGCATGCGGGAAAGGCCTCCTTAAAGGTGTCGCCGGCCTTTAAAGCCCCTCGCATCGCGAAAAAGAGCGCGGGTGCGACCTTATCGTTCCGTCCCCGTCGGTTGCGACCGGGGACCTTGCATGCTATCAGCCGCGCGGCTTTAGCGAAGGATGCATCGAAAGATGTGTCCCCAGCGTGCTTTCTATAAGCATTTCAAGCTCTTGGCTGGCGCGAGACATCGCGGCCGGTTTTGACCCAAACGCTTCAAATCGCGGACCTTTATTACGTGGCGGACGATTTCAGAACGACGGAAGTCGGTGGGCGCTATGCACAGGCGCTGTTCGACCTCGCTGACGAGACGGGGGCGCTGGACGCCGTGCGCGGCGATCTCGCCTCGCTGAAGGCCGCCTGGCTGGACAGCGCGGACCTGCGCCGCCTGGCCCAGTCGCCGGTCATCTCGGCCGAGGACCAGGGCAAGGGCCTGTCGGCCATCGCCGACAAGGCCAAGTTCAATGCGACGACCAAGAAGTTCGTCGGCCTGCTGGCCCAGAACGGCCGCGCTCGCGACCTGCCGGGCGTGATCGCCGGCTTCGAGGCGCTCTACGCCAAGAAGGCCGGTCTGGTCGCCGCCGAGGTGGTTTCGGCCCTGCCGCTGTCGGCGGCCCAGACCAAGAGCATTCAAGCCGCCCTGCGCACGGCGCTGGGCCGCGATCCCGAACTGACCGCCCGCGTCGATCCGTCGATCCTGGGCGGCCTGAAGGTCAAGGTGGGCTCGAAGCTGTTCGACGCCTCGCTGAAGACCAAGCTCGACCAGATGACCTTCGCGCTGAAGCGCGCCTAAGCCCCGAATTCAAGTTCAAGCCGGGCCGGCTGGCCCGCACCGAAGACGAAAGCCAGAGAGCCCATCATGGATATCCGCGCCGCCGAAATCTCGGCCATCCTCAAGTCGCAGATCGCCTCCTTCGGCGTCGAGGCCGACGTCTCGGACGTCGGTCAGGTGCTGTCGGTCGGCGACGGCATTGCGCGCATCCACGGTCTGGACAATGTCCAGGCCGGTGAAATGGTCGAGTTCACCAAGGCCGGCGTGAAGGGCATGGCCCTGAACCTCGAGCGCGACAACGTCGGCGCCGTGATCTTCGGCGCGGACGCCGCCATCGCCGAGGGCGATGAAGTCCGCCGCCTGGGCGAAATCGTGGACGTGCCGGTCGGCAAGGGCCTGCTGGGCCGCGTCGTCAACCCGCTGGGCGAGCCGATCGACGGCAAGGGCCCGATCCAGTTCACCGAGCGCCGCCGCGTCGACGTCAAGGCTCCGGGCATCATCCCCCGCAAGTCGGTGCACGAGCCGATGCAGACCGGCCAGAAGTCGATCGACACCCTGATCCCCGTCGGCCGCGGCCAGCGCGAGCTGATCATCGGCGACCGTCAGGTCGGCAAGACCGCCATCGCCATCGACACCATCCTGAACCAGAAGAACGTCAACAAGTCGGAAGACGAGTCGGCGAAGCTGTACTGCATCTACGTCGCCATCGGCCAGAAGCGCTCGACGGTGGCCCAGATCGTCAAGACGCTCGAAGAGTCCGGCGCCCTGGAATACACCATCGTCGTCGCCGCCACGGCTTCGGAACCGGCCCCGCTGCAGTTCCTGGCCCCGTTCGCCGGCACCGCCATGGGCGAGTTCTTCCGCGACAACGGCATGCACGGCCTGATCGTCTATGACGACCTGTCGAAGCAGGCTGTGGCCTATCGTCAGATGTCGCTGCTGCTGCGCCGTCCGCCGGGCCGTGAAGCCTACCCGGGCGACGTCTTCTACCTGCACAGCCGCCTGCTGGAGCGTTCGGCCAAGCTGAACGAAGACAACGGTTCGGGCTCGCTGACCGCCCTGCCGATCATCGAGACCCAGGCCAACGACGTCTCGGCCTACATCCCGACCAACGTGATCTCGATCACCGACGGCCAGATCTTCCTGGAATCGGACCTCTTCTATCAGGGCATCCGTCCGGCCGTGAACGTCGGCATCTCGGTGTCGCGCGTCGGCTCCTCGGCCCAGATCAAGGCCATGAAGCAGGTCGCCGGTTCGATTAAGGGCGAGCTGGCCCAGTATCGTGAAATGGCCGCCTTCGCGAAGTTCGGCTCGGACCTGGACGTCTCGACCCAGAAGCTGCTGGCGCGCGGCGCCCGCCTGACCGAGCTGCTGAAGCAGCCGCAGTACTCGCCGCTGGCCGTCGAGGAGCAGGTCGTGTCGATCTACGCCGGCACGCGCGGCTATCTGGACAACGTCGCCGTGGCCGACATCGGCCGCTTCGAGAGCGAGCTGCTGGCCCGCGTCCACTCGAACCACGCGTCGCTGCTGGAAGGCATCCGCACCAAGAAGGCCCTGACGCCGGAACTGGAAGCTGAACTCAAGGACGTCCTGGCCGCCTTCGCCAAGACCTTCGCCTAAGAACTGACCAGAGAGCGAGAGTAGCGCCGGATGGCCAGCCTCAAGGAAATGCGCAATCGGATCGGAAGCGTCAAAGCGACGCAGAAGATCACGAAAGCCATGCAGATGGTCGCGGCGGCCAAGCTGAAGCGCGCCCAGGAGCAGGCGGAGAACGCCCGCCCCTATGCGACGCGGATGGCTTCGGTCATCGCCAACCTGTCCTCGGCCGTCTCGGGCGGGGACGCGCCCAAGATGCTGGCCGGCACGGGTTCGGACCAGCGTCACCTGGTCGTGGTGGCTACGGCGGACAAGGGTCTGGCCGGCGGCTTCTCGACCAATGTGATCCGCGCCGCCCGCGACCGGATCAACAGCCTGCTGGCCAATGGCAAGGACGTCCGCGTCATCGCCGTGGGCCGCAAGTCGCGCGACCAGCTGACGCGCCTGTTCGGCGACAAGGTCGTCAAGACCTTCGAACTGAGCGAGCACAAGACCGTCGGTCTGCACTCGGCCCAGCCCATCGCCGAACTGATCGCCGAGAGCTTCGAGGGCGGGCAGGCCGACGTGGTCACGCTGTTCTACAGCCAGTTCAAGTCGGTCATCTCGCAGGTCCCGACCGCCAAGCAGCTGGTCCCCTCGGTCGTCGAAGGCGACGCCGAACCGATCAACCTGAACGGCGCCATCTACGAGTATGAGCCCTCGGAAGAGGAAATCCTCGAGACCCTGCTGCCGCGCAACCTGACGACGCAGATCCTGGCCGCTCTCTACGAGAACCAGGCCGGCTTCTTCGGCGCGCAGATGGCCGCGATGGACAACGCCACGCGCAACGCGGGCGACCTCATCAACAGCCTGACCCTGCAGTACAACCGCAAACGCCAGGCCCAGATCACCACCGAGCTGATCGAGATCATCGCCGGCGCTGAAGCGCTCTGATCCCGACCGACAAGACAATCCGAACCGGACGCACCCCATGACCGACGCCACCGCCAAGAAACCCGCCGCCAAGAAGCCGGCCGCTCCCAAGAAGGCCGCCGCTCCCAAGGCCGCCGCCGCCGTCGCCGGCTCGGGCAAGATCGCCCAGGTCATCGGCGCCGTCGTCGACATCGAGTTCGAAGGCCACCTGCCGGCCATCCTGAACGCGCTGGAAACCCAGAACGTCGACCAGAAGACGGGCCAGCCCTTCACCCTGGTCCTCGAAGTCGCCCAGCACCTGGGTGAGAACATGGTCCGCGCCATCTCGATGGACACGACCGAAGGCCTGACCCGCGGTCAGCCCGTCGTCGACACCGGCAAGTCGATCATGGCTCCGGTCGGTCCGGGCACGCTCGGCCGCATCATGAACGTCGTCGGCCAGCCGATCGACGAAGCCGGTCCGATCCTGACCACGGAATACCGTCCGATCCACCGCGAGGCCCCGACCTTCGAAGAGCAGTCGACCTCGTCGGAAATCCTGGTCACGGGCATCAAGGTCATCGACCTGATCTGCCCCTACACCAAGGGCGGCAAGACCGGCCTGTTCGGCGGCGCCGGCGTCGGCAAGACCGTGACCATGCAGGAACTGATCAACAACATCGCCAAGGCTTACGGCGGTTACTCGGTTCTGGCCGGCGTGGGTGAACGCACCCGCGAAGGCAACGACCTGTATCACGAGATGATCGAGTCCAACGTCAACGTGGACCCGTCCAAGAACAACGGCTCGACCGAAGGCTCCAAGTGCGCCCTGGTTTACGGCCAGATGAACGAGCCCCCCGGCGCCCGCGCCCGCGTCGCCCTGACCGGCCTGTCGATCGCCGAGTACTTCCGCGACGAAGAAGGCAAGGACGTGCTGCTGTTCGTCGACAACATCTTCCGCTTCACTCAGGCCGGTTCGGAAGTGTCGGCTCTGCTGGGCCGCATCCCCTCGGCCGTGGGCTATCAGCCGACGCTGGCCACCGAGATGGGCAACCTGCAAGAGCGCATCACCTCGACCAAGAAGGGCTCGATCACCTCGGTCCAGGCCATCTACGTCCCCGCCGACGACCTGACCGACCCGGCGCCCGCCGCCTCGTTCGCCCACTTGGACGCGACGACCGTTCTGAACCGCGACATCGCGGCCCAGGCCATCTTCCCGGCCGTGGACCCGCTGGACTCGACCTCGCGCATCATGGACCCGCTGGTCATCGGTGAAGAGCACTACGCCGTCGCCCGCCGCGTTCAGGAAATCCTGCAGCAGTACAAGGCGCTGAAGGACATCATCGCCATCCTGGGCATGGACGAGCTGTCGGAAGACGACAAGCTGGTCGTGTCGCGCGCCCGCAAGATCAGCCGCTTCCTGTCGCAGCCCTTCTTCGTGGCCGAGCAGTTCACCAACTCGCCGGGCAAGTTCGTCGAGCTGAAGGACACCATCCGCTCGTTCAAGGGCATCGTGGACGGCGAATACGACCACCTGCCGGAAGCCGCCTTCTACATGGTCGGCGCCATCGAAGAGGCTGTCGAAAAGGCGGCCAAGATGGCTGCGGAAGCCTAAGCCATGGCCGGCAAGCTGAACTTCTCCCTGGTCGCCCCGGAACGCGAAATCTTCGCGGGCTCGGTCGATCAGGTCGATGCTCCGGGCATCGAAGGCGATTTCGGCGTCCTGCCGGGCCACGCCCCCTTCATGACCACCCTGCGCGAAGGCGTGGTGACGGTCTATGACGGCGCCCAGCGTCGTCGTTTCGAGGTCAAGGGCGGCTTCGCCGACGTCAACGGCGAGGGTCTCAGCATCCTGGCCGAGGAAGCCTCGGAGATCACCGCGAACTGATCGCGGCGACATCGAAACAGATCAGGGCCCCTCGCTTCGGCGAGGGGCCTTTTTCTTTGGGCAAGCGGTGCAGCGCCCTTTGACTCACCGTCATCCTCGGGCTTGACCCGAGGATGACGGTCGAAATGACGGCGGGGTGAAGCTTTGCGGCGTCAGCTCTGCGGCAGGTCCTCGAAGGCCGCCACCACCTGCTCATAGACCTCGCGCTTGAACGGCACGATCAGCGCCGGCGCCTCCTCCAGCGCGCCCCAGCGCCAGGCGTCGAACTCCGGCTCGCCGTGGGCGGCCAGGTCGAACTCGCTGTCCTCGCCGGTGAAGCGGAAGGCGAACCAGACCTGCTTCTGGCCCTTGAAGCCCTTCCACGCCTTGGGGCCGCCCATGCCTTCGGGGAAGTCATAGACGATCCAGCCCCCGGTGCGGCCCAGCAGCTCGACCGAGCGGACCCCGGTCTCCTCCTGCAGTTCGCGAAGCGCCGCCGCCTCCAGGTTCTCGCCCTCGTCGACGCCGCCCTGCGGGAACTGCCAGTTCCACGGCTCGGGCGTCTTGGCGCGGCGGCCCAGCCAGACCTGTCCGGTCTTGTTGAACAGCACCACCCCGACATTGGGGCGATAGGCGGAAAGATCGGTCTGGCTCATCCCTTTCGATTACGCCGGGGCGCGGCGGCCCGCCAGCCGTAACCGGGCCTTAAGCGGCGGCGGGGCAGGATGGGGCATGGATCGTCGCGCACTGATCGGCCTCGCCGCCCTGGGTACCGCACTCGTCGCCGCCGAGGCTGAAGCCTCGGGCAAGAGCGGAGGCGGCGGCGCCCCCGCCAACGCCTACATCCCCTTGCCGACCGCCACCGCCACCATCCTGCGCCGCGACGGGCGCCGGGGAGTGATGACGGTCGAGGTCGGGGTGGATGTGGCCGATACCGCCCTGCGCGCCCGCGCCGACCAGTCCAAGCCCCGCCTCAGCGCCGCCTACAACGAAGTGGTGCGGCTGGCCGGCGAACGGATGCTGCCCGGCGCCCCGCCCGACGTGGAGTGGCTGAGCCGCGCCTTGCAGGCCGCCACCGACCGGGTGCTGGGCAAGCCGGGGGGCAAGCTGCTGCTCGGGACGGTGATGGTGGTCTAGCGCCGCCCCCAACCGTCATCCCGGCCGAAGCCGAAGGCGAAGAGCCGGGACCGCCCCAAGCACATGCTCCAATCGCCGCGCTTCCTGCGGTCCCGGATAGCGGCTGCGCCGCTTCCGGGATGACGAAGGGCCTCAGTCCTGCGTCGGGCTGGGGCGGCTGGCGTCGCCGTAGGTCATGGCCAGGAAGACGTCTTCCAGACTGGGGTCCTCGGTGGCGATGTCCTTGATGGTCACGCCCGCGGCGCGGACGGCGGCCAACACCTGCTCGACGCTGGACTCGCCGGTGCGATAGGTGACGACGAAGGCGCCATGCGGGCGCGGCGCGACGTGGAAGCCGTGCAGATCGGGCAGGACCGCCTGCGGCGTCTCCGGCGTCACCACCACGTTGCGGGTGTCCAGACGCTTCAGCAGCTGATGCGTCGGCTCGCAGGCCACGACCTCGCCCCGGTTGATGATGGCGATGGTGTCGCACAGCTCCTGGGCTTCTTCGAGATAGTGGGTGGTCAGGATGACGGTGACGCCCTCCTCGTTGATCTTGCGCACATAGTCCCACAGCTGGCGGCGCAGCTCGACGTCCACCCCCGCCGTCGGCTCGTCCAGGATCAGGACCGGCGGGTTGTGCACCAAAGCCTTGGCCACCATCAGACGGCGTTTCATGCCGCCGGACAGGGCGCGGACATAGGCGTTGGCCTTGTCCGACAGGCCCAGCGCGGCCAGCAGTTCGTCCGAGCGGCGCTCATGGGCGGGCACGCCGTAGAAGCCGGCCTGGACCTCCAGCGCCTCGCGCGGGGTGAAGAAGACGTCGGCGACGATCTCCTGCGGCACGACGCCCAGCGCCGCCCGCGCGTCGCGCGCCTCGTGGTCGATGTCGCGATCCCAGATGCGGACGCTGCCTTCGGACTTGTTCACGACCCCGGCGATGATGTTGATCAGGGTCGACTTGCCCGCGCCGTTGGGACCCAGAAGCCCGAACATCGAGCCGCGCGGCACCGTCAGATCGACCCCGCGCAGGGCGGTCTTGGGCGGCGACTTCTTGCTGCCCGCATAGGTCTTCTTCAGCCCCCGCACCTCGATGGCGTTGACGGGCAGGGCGGGGGTCTCGGTCATGCGGGCGTTCACTCGGACGGCGGAAGCGTGCGGCATAGGTAGGAGGCGAGGGCGCGTTCGCCAAGGCGCTGCGATACCTCGTTCAGACAAGTTTGCGCGTCTTTGTGTAAATGGTGCTTGACGTCAATGCGGGGTATGTCTAGGGTCCTTGTCATAAAGACAACCTGCCTTGATGGAGAGACGCTCATGACCGCCCTGCAAGTCCAGATGAAAAAGCCCCTGACCAAGACCCGCCTGATCGGTTTCGCCGCCATGGGCGTCTGTGCTGTCGGCTACACCGGCATGGGCGTCGCCTTGCTGGCGGGCAAGCTGGACTATCTGGACATGACCCATGCGGCCCTGCTCGCCGCCGTCGCGGCCCTGATCGGCGAGATCGGCCTGTGGGTCGGCGCCGGCTGCCTGGGCCTGACCCTGTTCAAGAAGCGCAAGGCCATGCTGGACAAGCTGTTCCGTCGCCAACCGCGCCCTTCGGAAGTTTGACCTAAAGGTCCGGTCCTTCTAGGAACGGCGCGAGCCTTCCAGACCCGGACCGGACCATGCCTCCCCGCCATACCGACGCTGTCATCCCCGCCCCCGAAGAGATCGTCGTGCCGACGAAGCGCGTCGCCTGCGACGGCGGCGGCGTCCTCGGCCACCCGCTGGTCTATCTGGAGATGGGCGAGGAGGACTTCGTCGAGTGCGGCTATTGCGACCGCCGCTTCGTCCTGTCGGACCATCCCCACCCCGAGAGCGAATACCTCGACCCGGCGGCCCGCCCGCCCGAGGCCCACTGAGCGATGCGCTATCTGCACACCATGGTCCGCGTGAAGGACCTGGAGGCGTCGCTGCATTTCTATCGTGACCTGCTGGGTCTGGTGCAGACGCGCCGGATGGACAGCGAGGCCGGGCGTTTCAGCCTGATCTATCTGGCTGCGCCGCAAGACACCGCACGCGCCGAGGCGGAGAAGTCGCCCGAGGTCGAGCTGACCTTCAACTGGGATCCCGAGGACTATCAGGGCGGCCGCAACTTCGGCCACCTGGCCTTCGAGGTCGAGGACATCTACGCCGCCTGCCAGCGTCTGGCCGACGGCGGCGTAGTGATCAATCGTCCGCCGCGCGACGGCCATATGGCCTTCATCCGCTCGCCCGACGGCGTCTCGGTCGAACTGCTGCAGGCCGGCGCGCGTCTGGCCCCGGCCGAGCCGTGGGCCTCCATGCCGAACACCGGAGCCTGGTGATTTGACGACCGCGCGCCTGACCGTCCTTCTTGCAGCCACCGCCGTACTGGCCGGCTGCGCCTCCGTGACCGAGACCAATCCGGCGCGGACGGCCACCGACATGCTGCTGGTCAACCGCGCCGCCGATCGTGCGGTCGAGGGGCTGACCCTGCCGATCCCCCAGGGCGCGCGCGTCTTCGTCGACGAGACCTATTTCCAGGCCGAGAACGCCCGCTATGCGCTGAGCGCCATCCGCGCCGCCCTGTCGGACGCCGGCTATGCGATCAGCCGCGACCGCGACAGCGCCGACGCCATCTTCGAGGTCCGTGCCGGCGCCCTGTCGCTGGAGCAGATGCGCCGGGTGTTCGGCATTCCCGACATGCGGGTGCCGATCAACGAGACCCTGAACGTCGTCTCCATCCCCGAACTGTCGATCTATTCCAACCGCGACCGCATGGGCGTGGCCGAGTTCTCGGGCTTCCTCTACGACGGTCGCACCGGCCTGCCGCTGGGCGCCGTCACGCCGATGATCGGCCAGTACAAGATCCGCAGCCACAAGGCCTTCATGGTCGTGACCTGGGGCCAGCAGCTGGCCCAGCCGGGCGAGCGCGATCCGGGGTCGAGCTGGAAAGAGTTCTGAGGCTTTCGTCCGCCTGCTGATGCGAGACAGGGGCGACGGGCCGTGTTAGGGCGCGGGTGAGCATAAGTCCGCCCTCTCGTCGCCGCCGCCAAAGAGCCGCCCTTGTCCTTCTTCCACGCCGGTCCCGCGCCGAAAGGCCTCGGCCCTCGACCCGGCGCCCTGCGTGACGGGCTGGGGTTGCAGCCCGGGATGAAGGTCGGCCTGTTCGGCGGCTCCTTCAATCCGGCCCACGACGGCCACGCCCATGTGGCCGAGACGGCGATGCGGCGCCTGGGCCTGGACCGGGTGGTCTGGCTGGTCTCGCCGCAGAACCCCTTGAAATCGAACCATGAGACCGCGCCCCTGGTCGAGCGCATGGCCTCGGCCCGTTCGGTCGCCGACACGGTCGGCCCGGCCATGATCGTTTCGGATTTCGAGACGCGCGCCGGGACGCAATGGACCGTCGACACCCTGCGCGCGCTGAAGGCCCGCTATCCCGGCGTTCGGTTCGTCTGGCTGATGGGGTCGGACAATCTGGCCAGCTTCCACAGGTGGCGGGGCTGGACCGACATCATGCATCTGATGCCGGTGGCGGTCATTGCTCGGCCCGGCAGTCAGCTGGACAGCCGCACGGCCCCCGCGGCCTCGCGCTACGCTCGCTTCCGCATCCCGGCGGCCCAGGCGGGGCTGCTGGCCAGCCTGGCCGCGCCCGCCTGGACCTATCTGGCGGCGCCGCTGAATCCGCGCTCCTCGACGGCGATTCGTCGGGGCGAGGTCCTGATTCGCGGCGATGGGTGACCTTTCGGCCGGGACGTGCTAGGTTGGACCTTTAGTAATCTCCCCCGGAGCCCTCCGCTGACCCCCTCGCCCGCGCACGATGCGCAAGACGCCGCCGTTTCCAACTCGGCGCACGAGATGGACCCGATCGAGTCCGTCCATTCCGAAGACGGTCAGGCCGAAGGCGGTCCCAGTACCGGCGATCAAGCCCCGCTTCCGGTCGGCCTGACCGATCTGGAACGCGCCATCATCGCCAAACTCGACGACGACAAGGCTCAGGACATGGTCCTGATCGACCTGCGCGGCAAAAGCCCGATGTCCGACGCCATGATCGTGGCCTCGGGCCGGTCGCACCGCCACGTCGGCGCCCTGGCCGACCACCTGCTGCGCCTGTTCAAGGACATGGGTCTGGGCAAGGTCAAGGTCGAGGGTCTGCCGCACTGCGACTGGGTGCTGCTGGATGCGGGCGACGTGATCGTCCACCTGTTCCGCCCCGAAGTGCGCACCTTCTACAATATCGAGAAGATCTGGGCGATCGACAGCGCCCACCGCGGCGCCGGCGCCGCCTGATCCTCGGACTGAGCTGACCCCATGAAGCTGGCGATCGCGGCCATCGGCAAGCCGGGCCGCGGTCCCGAGGCCGCCCTGGCCGACGACTACGCCCGACGGGCGACCCTGGCGGGTCGTCCGCTGGGGCTGGGGCCGCTGGAGCTTGTGGATCTCGAACCCCGCAAATCGGGCAAGGCCCCCGAGGCCGAGCTGATCCTGGCCGCCGCCGAGGGCGCGCACCTGATCGCCTGCGACGAGCGGGGCAAGACCTATTCGTCGCGCGCCTTCGCCGACCACATTGCGACCTTGCGCGATCAGGGCGAGCGTCGCCTGGTCTTCGCCATCGGCGGGGCCGACGGGCTGGACGAGAGCGTGCGCCGCGCCGCCCGCTCGACCCTGGCCTTCGGGCCGCAGACCTGGCCCCACGCCCTGGCCCGCGCCATGCTGGCCGAACAGCTCTATCGCGCCGTGACCATCCTGTCCGGCTCGCCCTATCATCGCGACTGATGCGCCGGGGGGCGGGGTTTCTTCTGCTGACGTCGGGGTTGGCGCTGACCCTCGCCGGTCCGGCGTCCAGCCAGCGCGCGGCTGCGCCCAACCCTGAACTGACCCGGCTGCAGGCCGAATATCGCGACGAGACCGCGCGCGCCCGGCGCCTGCGCGCCGAGGCCGCCGCCGCCGGCGACGAGGTGGTCGATCTGGATCGCCAACTGGCGCAGTTGCGTCAGGCCGAGGCCGCGGACGACGTGCAACTGGAATCCCAGCGCGCCCGTCTGAAGGAACTGGGCGACCGCGAGGCCGCCCTGGTCGCCGCCCTGTCGCGTGAGCGGGCCGGGCAGGGACGGCTGCTGTCGGCCCTGCAGATGATGAGCCGCAAGCCGCCGCCGCCGCTGCTGATCCCGGCCGACAAGGCGGTGGACACAGTGCGCGCCTCCATCCTGATCCGCGCCATGACGCCCGAGCTTCAGGCGCGCGCCAAGACCCTGGTCGATCGTCAGGCCGAGGTGATCCGCATCCGCCGCCTGGCCGCCCTGTCCAGCGAGCGCCTGTTCACCGTCGAGAGCGCCCAGGGCGACCGCCGGGCCGAGATCGAAAGCCTGTCGGCCCGAAAGGTCGCCTTGCGCGCCGTCCTGCGCGCCGAGGCTGCGCGCGCCGAGCGCGCCACCCGCGCGCTGGAGGCCCGTATTCGCGAACTGGGCGGCCAGACGCCGATGGTCGCCGAGGCCGCCGTCGAGGCCCCCGCCGCCCGTCTGCCCGCCGGACGCAGCCGCCTGACCGCCCCGGTGCAGGGCGCGCCGTCGCAGCGTTTCGGCGGCGGCTCCAGCGGCTGGCGCTGGCGTTCCAGCCATGAGGTCATCGCCGCCCCGGCCCCCGCCCGCGTCGCCTACGCCGGGCCGCTGAAGGAGTGGGGCGAGGTGGTGATCCTGGACCTCGGACCCGGCTGGCGGGTCGTCGTGGCCGGGCTGGACCAGTTGTCGGTTGAGACCGGGCAGAGGGTCGGCGACGGCCAGGCCCTGGGCCGCACCGGCGAGGAGGGCGAGGCCTATTTCGAGCTGCGCCGCGACGAACGCCCCATCGACCCCGCGCCCTGGCTTCAGTAGGGGGCTGCAATAGGCCCCGGACAGCGCGAAAGTCCTTTCAAATCCGCGCCGAGGCTGATTGTATCGTCACATCTGACGTCGGCGTCCGAACGCGCCTGCGCCTCCCTGGACGACCGGAGCCCGCGCGGGTCCGATGGAAAGACACCGAATGCGTAAACTGCTTCTCATCGGTTGCGCCGCCCTGGCCCTGGGCGGATCGGCGGCGGCGGTCGCCAGCCAGACCCCGCGCAACGAGACCTTCCGGATGCTTCAGATGTTCGGCGACGTGCTGGGCATCGTCGAACAGGCCTATGTGGTGCCGGTCGACAACAAGAAGCTGATCGAGGCCGCCCTGCAGGGCATGATGACGGCGCTGGATCCGCACTCCAACTATCTGCCGGCCAAGTCCTACGGCGACCTGCGCGAGCGGACGACAGGCGAGTATTCCGGCGTCGGCCTGACCATCACCTCCGAGGGCGGTCTGGTGAAGGTCATCTCGCCGATGGACGACAGTCCGGCAGGGCGCGCGGGCGTTCAGGCGGGCGACGTCATCAGCGCCATCGACGGCCAGAACGCCGCCGGCCTGACCGTATCCGAGGTCTCCGAAAAGCTGCGCGGCCCGATCGGCGCCAGCGTCACCGTCACCTTCCTGCGCGACGGCGAGGAGCCGCGCGAAGTGGTCCTGACCCGCGAGGTCATCAAGGTCGAATCCGTCACCGGCCGACTGGAAGGCGACTTCGGCTATCTGCGCATCTCGACCTTCAACGAAAACACCGGCCGCGAACTGACCGAGACGATCAACCGTCTCAAGGCCGAGAAACCCGGCATCAAGGGCTTTGTCCTGGACTTGCGCAACAACGGCGGGGGTCTGCTGACCGCCGCCATCGACGTGTCGGACGCCTTCCTGGAACGCGGCGAGGTCGTCAGCCAGCGCGGTCGCAAGCCGGATCAGATCGAACGCTACGCCGCCCGGCCGGGCGACCTGACCGGCGGCCTACCGGTCGTGGTCCTGATCAACTACGGCTCGGCCTCGGCCTCGGAAATCGTGGCCGGCGCCCTGAAGGATCAGGAGCGGGCGACGGTCGTCGGCCTGACCAGCTTCGGCAAGGGGTCGGTGCAGACGGTGATCCCGCTGCGCGGCGGCGCTGACGGCGCCCTGTCGATCACCACGGCGCGCTACTACACGCCGTCGGGCCGCTCGATCCAGAAGATCGGCATCGAGCCGGACCTGGAGGTGGCGCGCTCCGAGGCCGAGGCGCGCATCGTCTCGCGCTCCAGCTTCATCTATTCCGAGGCCGCCTACGCCACGGCGCTGGACTCCTCCATCGGCGCCGAGCGCAAGGGGCCGCACACGCCGCACGAAGCGCCGGGGCCGGACTTCGACAAGGCCAAGGACTATCAGCTGCAACGCGCCCTGGACGTGCTGCGCGCCGGCGGCGACCTAGCCAGGCTGGCCGCCGCGCCGACGAACGTCGTGGTCACGGAGCCGGGCGCCAAGCCGATCGAGACGGCCGAGGCGGTCATGCCGGGGCAGTCGCCTGACCGCCCGGCGCGCGGGCCGGAAGTCACCCCCGGCAATGAACCGAAAAGGGACTGATCCCTCCGACAGACGTGGTGAACGGGGCGTTAGGGTTTCTTAACCGGCGCTGGGGATAAGTGAGGATCGAGGGGAGCCGCGCCGTGCGGTTCTCCAGTCCCGCCCCTGTCGTTCGAGCGCCGCCCTGTCCATGTTCGCCAAGCGCCAGTCCGCTCTCGCCGCCACCGCCGGCCTGCCGCCGGAGGCCCGTTCGCGCCTGAGCCTTGACGCCGTCGTGGCGACGCTGAAGAAGCCGCCGGTCGCCGTGGGCGCGGCGGGCGTCTTCGTCCTGGCCGCCGGGGCTCTGTTCGTCGCCGTTCTGGGCGACCCGCGCGCGGGCGCGCCCTCGGCCCGGGTGGCCCTGCAACGCCCGGCCGCCGCCGCCGATCCGGCCCCCACGGGCGCCGACGCCTTTTCCATGAGCGGGCTGGACGTCTATCAGGACTTGGCCGGCGGCGATCCGGCCCTGCTGGATCCGAACGGCGCGGCCGGGACCGAGGCCCTGATCACCTTGCCGGACGGCGCCAGCGTGGCGGGCGGCTCGGCCATCGGCGCGCCCGTTCGCGCGCCGTCGAATCCCCTGGCCAAGGCCCCTATCGCCGGCCTGTTCTCGCCCGGTCCGAACGGCCCCCTGCCGCGCATCGCGCCGGACGGCCGCGTCCCGGCCCAGGCCTACGCCCGGCCGTTCCGCTCGAACGGCAAGCCCATGGTGTCGCTGGTCGTCGGCGGACTGGGCCTGAACGCCGTCACCACCCGCGCGGCCATCGAGCGCCTGCCCGCCGAGGTGACGCTCAGCTTCGTCCCCTACGCCGAGGGGCTGCAGGCCTGGATCGACATGGCCCGCGCCCAGGGCCACGAGGTGATGATCGAACTGCCGATGGAGCCGACCGGCTATCCCGACAACGATCCCGGCCCCTACACCCTGCTGTCCAGCGGCGGGGCCGACGACGTCGAGGCCAAGCTGGACTGGCTGCTGGGCCGCGCTGTCGGCTATTTCGGCGTGACCAACTATCTGGGCGACCGCTTCGCGACCTCGGACGAGGGCATGGGCGCCATGCTGGGCGTGCTGCGTCAGCGCGGTCTGGCCTTCCTCGACGACGGCTCCATGCGCAGGAAGCCCGGCGCCTTCGCCCGCGCCAGCGCCGACCGCATCATCGACGAAAGCCAGACCCCCGCCGCCATCATGGGCCAGCTCAACGCCCTGGAAGCCGCCGCCAAGACCCGCGGCGCGGCCCTGGGAACCGGCTTCAGCTACCCCGTCACCGTCGAAGCCGCCGCCCGCTGGACGGCGGGGCTTGAGGCGCGCGGCCTGCAGTTGGCGCCAGCCTCGGCCATGACGCGGCGTCCGGGGCGGTAGCGCCCCTTGTTCGGGTTGGACTAGACTCGAAGCCCGTAGAAGATCCACGCGGTCATCGCGAGGTTGAACGCGGCGTGCCCGGCGACGGCCCCCAGAACCGAGCCGCTCGCGCGTCTCGCCCAAGTGAAGGCCAGGGCGGTCGCAAACATGCCGCACAGCCACCACAGGGCCGGCGCTGGCAGAAGCACCCAGCCGGCGCCGCGCCACACCAGCCCGAAATGGGCCAGATGGACGACCGCGAAGGCGGCGGCGTCGACGCAGGCGGCGCGATTTTCGCCTAGGCGGACGACAAACGATTCATGGACCAGGCCGCGGTAGAACAACTCTTCGCCGATCGGACTGAAGCTCATGCCGATCACGGCGAAGACGGCGAACATGATCAGCCGCAGCGTGTCGTCCATCTGGTCCGGCAGGGCGGAATAGGTGCCCGCCACATAGACGAAGGCGTTGTCGCCGGGGGCGGCGAAGAGCAGGCTGGCGGTGGCGATCAGGACGACGCAACACCCCGCGCCCAGAAGGGCGCCCAGCCCCAGTCCCGCGAGACTCGGGCGCCAGTTCAGCCCGATCCGCGCCCGTCCCGACCGGGTCAGCAGGACCAGCGGCGTCAGCGCCATGACGATGAAGAAGGCGGACACCAGACCGTAGTCGCGGGTGACGTTCGCCAGCATGACGAGGCCGAAGCGGGCGACGCTGAACAGGGCGAGAAGGATCAACCCGGTCCTGACGTCGAACGCCAGCCAGCCGCGAAAGGGCCGCCGGAAGTCCGCCGCGGGTGGGGCGAGGTTCGAACTCATGCCCAAGCTTTGCCGTTGGGCAAGGCTGCGCGCCAATGAAATCGCGTTAACCCGACGAGGGCGGCGCGGAGCCCTAGCTCCGCGCCTCTACCCGCAGCGGCATGGGCTTGAGGTCCAGCAGGGCGAACAGCTTGGCGTCGTCGTCCTCTTCCGGGTTGGGCGTGGTCAACAGCTTGCCGCCGACGAAGATGGAGTTGGCGCCGGCCAGGAAGCACAGGGCCTGCATTTCCGGCGTCATGCCCTCGCGACCGGCCGACAGGCGGACCATCGACTGCGGGCAGACCAGGCGGGCGACGGCGACGGTGCGGACGAACTCGATCGGGTCGATCTCGCCTTCCTTCAGCACCCGCTCGCCCAGCGGCGTGCCGCCGACGGGGACCAGGGCGTTGACCGGCAGGCTGTCGGGATGGGCGGGCAGGGTGGCCAGGGTGTGCAGCAGGCCGGCGCGGTCGCGGCGCTTTTCGCCCATGCCGACGATGCCGCCGCAGCAGGTGCTCATGCCCGCGTCGCGGACGTGTTGCAGGGTCTCCAGCCGGTCCTGATAGGAGCGGGTCGTCACCACCTCGGCGTAGTATTCCGGCCCGGTGTCGAGGTTGTGATTGTAGTAGTCGAGGCCCGCGTCCTTCAGCTGCTTGGCCTGGTCGGCGTTCAGCATGCCCAGGGTGGCGCAGGTCTCCAGACCGAGGGCCTTCACGCCCGAGATCATGGCCGCCAGCTTGGGCGTGTCGCGGTCCTTCAGCTCGCGCCAGGCGGCGCCCATGCAGAAGCGGCTGGCCCCGCCTGCCTTGGCCGCCATGGCCTCGGCGATGACGGCGGTGGGCTCCATCAGCTTCTCGGCCTTGAGCCCGGTCTTGAAGCTGGCCGACTGCGAGCAGTAGCCGCAGTTCTCGGCGCAGCCGCCGGTCTTGACCGACAGCAGCTGGGACTTCTGCACCTCGCTGGGGTCGAAGGTGGCGCGGTGCACGCTTGCGGCCTCGAACACCAGCTCCATGAAGGGGCGGGCGAACAGGGCCTCGACCTCCTCCAGCGTCCAGTCGTGACGGGGGATCGAGAGATCGCGGGCGGGTCGGATCGAAGCGTCGTCAGCCATGGGGCGAAGCCTTAGCCGCGCCTCGCCCCGAGGCCAAGTCGGAAGACGCTCTAGCGTTCATCCTTGTAGATGCGGCCGTCGCGCATGACGAAGGCGACGGTCTTGAGCGTCGTCACGTCGGTCAGCGGATCGCCCGCCACGGCGATGACGTCGGCCCGCTTGCCCGGCGCCAGAACGCCCACCTCGTCGGACAGGCCCAGCAGGTCGGCGGCGTTGACGGTGGCGGCCTCGATGGCGGTCATCGGCGTCATGCCGTTCTTGACCATCAGCTCGAACTCGTCGGCGTTGCGGCCGTGCTTGGACACGCCCGCGTCGGTGCCGAAGGCGATGCGGACGCCGGCGGGCACGGCGCGTTGCAGCGACTGGCCGGTGATCTGGATGCGCCAGCGGATCTTGGGCAGGACCTCGGGCGGATAGGCCTCGGGGTCGGCGGCCAGCCGCTCGGTGTAGCCGTTCACCACCGACAGGGTCGGCACGTAATAGGCGCGGGTGCGGCGCAGCAGCTGCAGGGTTTCGTCGTCGAAGATGGTGCCGTGCTCGATCGAGTCGGCGCCCATGCGCAGGGCCAGGTTGATGCCGTCGACGCCGTGGGCGTGGACCGCGACCTTCTTGCCGTACAGGTGGGCCGTGTCGATCAGGGCCTTGGCCTCGTCCTCGAACATCTGGGCGCCCAGGCCGGCGCCGATGCGGCTGTTGACCCCGCCGGTGGTGGCGATCTTGATGACGTCGACGCCGCGGCCGACCTGCAGGCGCACAGCCTCGCGGCAGTTGTCCGCGCCGTCGCAGACGTTGTCGTGGGCCACGTGCTCGCGTAGGTCGTCGTTGAAGCCGAGGCGGCCGTCCATGTGGCCCGAGGTGGTCGAGATGCTGTTGCCGGCGTCGATGATGCGCGGCCCCGGCAGGCGGTGGGCCGCCGTCTCGCCGCGCAGGGCCAGGGTGACGCCGCCCGTGTCGCCCAGATTACGAACGGTGGTGAAGCCCGCCATCAGCGTCTTTCGCGCGTTCATGGCGGCGCTGTAGGCGCGAACCGGCAGATTGTCGGTGATCCCGGCCAGGAAGCCGGCCTGGCCCGCGACGTCCGAGACCAGATGCACATGGCTGTCGATCAGGCCGGGCAGGACGAAACGGTTGCGCTGGTCGACCACGGTCGCGCCGGGGAAGCTTGAGGCGTCGACGAAGCCGTCGCGGATCTCGACCACCTTGCCGTCGCGCACCACCAGGGTCGAAGGCCCGCGCGGCGCCCGGCCGGGATGATCCAGCAGCCGCCCGGCCTGGATCAGGGTCACGGCGCCGGGCGCGGGCGCCGAAGCGGTCTGGGCGGCGGCGGGCAGGGCTGTGGTGAGGGCCCCCGTCAGCGCGATGGCGCAGACGGCGCCCGTCAGAATGGTCTTCATGGTCGAAACTCCCCCTTGAACTTTCGGGGGAGTTAAGCCGTGCGCCGCGTCATGCGCCAGTCCGTAAACGCAATCAGCTGACCGCGCGCAGATGCGGGGCGCCGGACGACCCGCGATCCAGACGGAAACGACCGACCTGCTGGTTCAGGCTGACGGCCTCGTTGGCCAGTTGGCGGGCGGCGGCGGTGGCTTCCTCGGTCATGGCGGCGTTCTGCTGGGTGATGTCGTCCATCTCGCCCATGGTGCGGCGGACGCGGGCCAGACCCTCGGCCTGGTCCTGGGCCGAGCCGGCGATGCCGCTCGCCAGGCCGTCGATGGCCACCACCCGGCCGCCGATGCGCTCCAGCGCCTCGCCGGTGCGTTCGACCAGATCGACGCCGCGCGCCACCTGGGCCGAGGAGGTGGAGATCAGGGTGCGGATCTCGCCCGAGGCCTCGGACGAGCGCTGCGCCAGGGCACGGACTTCCTGGGCCACGACGGCGAAGCCGCGACCGGCGTCGCCGGCGCGCGCCGCCTCGACCCCGGCGTTCAGGGCCAGAAGGTTGGTCTGGAAGGCGATCTCGTCGATCAGGCTGGTGAAGCGGGCGATGCCGGTCGAGGACTCGGCGATGGCGTGGATGGCGGCGACGGCTTCGCCGACCACCTGGCTGCTTTCCTCGACATCGACGCGGGCGGCGGCCAGGGCCTCGGCGGTCTGGCGGGCGTTGTCGGCGGTCGAGGCCACGGCGCGGGCGATGGCGTCGGCCTCGTTGACGGTGCGTTCCAGGTTGGCGGCCTGGCGCTCGGTGCGGCTGGCCAGGTCCTCGGAGGCGGTCGCCAACTGGTTCGAGCCGGCGCTCAGGCTCTCGACGCTGTCGGCCACGGCGCGGACGGCGGTGCGCAGGGCGCGGGTGGCGGCGTGGAAGTCGTTTTGCAGGCTGCGGTATTGCTCGGGGAAGACGCCCGGAATGGTGGTCGACAGGTCGTTCTCGGCCAGGTCGTGCAGGGCGGCGCCCAGGGCGCGGACCACCTCGGTCTGGCGGGCCTCGGCCTCGGCGTGGGCGGCCTGGACCTTGTCGCGCTGCTCCTGCAGCACGTCGAGGTAGATGGAGATGGCCAGGTCCATGTCCAGCATGACCCGCTGGGTCAGTTCGGCGACGGCCTCGGCGGTGACGCGGTCGTGCTCGCGCTTGCTGGCCCAGAACTTCCGGGGGCGCTGGGCGATGGCGCGGGTCAGGTGGGCCAGGATGACGCTGTAGCCGCCGATATACCAGCGCGGCTCCAGCCCGATGCGGGCGTGGACATGGCCGATGGTGCGCACCGACTGGGCGTAGTCGGCGTCGGCGCGGCCGTCGATGATGGCGTCCCAGTGACGCTGCTGGGCGTTGCTGGCGGCGCTGATGTGGCCTTCGTCGCGGAAGAAACGGCGCGTGGTCGGCTCGGCGCGCACCCGGTCGTAGAAGGCGGCCAGGGCCACCGGCGCTTCTTGCCGCAGCAGCGGACTCATGGCGCGATAGCCGGGCGACGCCTGACCCAGACCCATGAAACCCATGCGGTGTTGGATGTCTTCACCGGCCATCGTCGTCGTCTTTCTAAGCAATGCGGCGCAAGGGAGCGCGCCTGGATATCCCTTTGAACCTTATGGGTATTGCGGCTCTTAAGGCGGGGCTACGTACTAGTCCGTAGGGCTGGGGCGCGGCGCTGGCGGCCTGTCATATAAAGCTATCCTTATGGGTTGATTGCCCCGCCGGGCCGGGCGCGCTATAGCGGCGCCTTGAAAATCCTCGCCGCGAGAACTCCTTCATGACCGACTACATCGTTCGCGACATTTCCCTGGCCGATTTCGGCAACAAGGAAATCGCCATCGCCGAAACCGAAATGCCGGGCCTGATGGCGCTGCGCGAGGAATACGGCGCGGCCCAGCCGCTGAAGGGCGCCCGCATCGCCGGCTCCCTGCACATGACCATCCAGACGGCGGTTCTGATCCAGACCCTGGAAGCCCTGGGCGCCGAAGTGCGCTGGGCCTCGTGCAACATCTTCTCGACCCAGGACCACGCCGCCGCCGCCATCGCCGCCGCCGGCACGCCGGTCTTCGCCACCAAGGGCGAGACCCTGGTGGAATACTGGGACTACGCCCACAAGATCTTCGAATGGGCCGACGGCGGCTATCCGAACCTGATCCTCGATGACGGCGGCGACGCCACCCTGCTGTGCGTGCTTGGCCCGAAGGCCGAAAAGGACATCTCGGTCCTGTCGAACCCGCAGAACGAGGAAGAAGAAGCCCTGTTCGCGGTGATGAAGCGCTACATCGCCGAGAAGCCCGGCTTCTACTCGGCTATCCGCGACGCCATCGGCGGCGTGTCGGAAGAGACGACCACGGGCGTGCACCGCCTGTATCAGATGGCCGAGCGCGGCGAGCTGCCCTTCCCCGCCATCAACGTCAACGACAGCGTCACCAAGTCCAAGTTCGACAACCTGTACGGCTGCCGTGAGAGCCTGGTCGACGCCATCCGTCGCGGCACCGACGTCATGCTGTCGGGCAAGGTCGCCGTGGTCTGCGGCTACGGCGACGTGGGCAAGGGCTCGGCGGCTTCGCTGCGCAACGGCGGCGCCCGCGTCATCGTCACCGAGATCGACCCGATCTGCGCCCTGCAGGCGGCGATGGAAGGCTATGAGGTCCAGACCCTGGACGACGTCGCCGACCGCGCCGACATCTATGTCACGACGACCGGCAACAAGGACGTCATCACCGTCGATCACATGCGCCGGATGAAGAACAACGCCATCGTCTGCAACATCGGCCACTTCGACTCGGAAATTCAGGTCGCCGGCCTGAAGAACTTCAAGTGGGACAAGATCAAGGATCAGGTCCACCACGTCGAGTTCCCGGACGGCAAGAAGATCATCCTGCTGTCGGAAGGCCGTCTGGTGAACCTGGGCAACGCCACGGGCCACCCGTCCTTCGTCATGTCGGCCTCCTTCACCAACCAGACCCTGGCCCAGATCGAGCTGTGGACCAACGTCTCGGCCTACGAGAACAAGGTCTACACCCTGCCCAAGCACCTGGACGAGAAGGTCGCCTTCCTCCACCTGGCCAAGCTGGGCGCCAAGCTGACCAAGCTGACCCAGGCCCAGGCCGACTACATCTCGGTCCCGACCGAGGGTCCGTTCAAGCCGGAACACTACCGCTACTAGGACCCGTCGCAGGTCCGAACGACAGAACCCCGCGCCGTCGTCGGCGCGGGGTTTTCTTTTGGCGCTCCCCGTCCGTCATCCCGGAAGCGGCGCAGCCGCTATCCGGGACCGCAAGAAGCGCTGCCGGTGGTGGCCTGGGCGGTCCCGGCTCTCCGCCTGCGGCTACGGCCGGGATGACGGCGGAGGGGGCTAGGCCGCGTCGCGCGGGTCGTAGGCGTCGGTCTCGCGGCCCATCAGGCCGGTCTCGAAATCCATGAAGATGTCGATCAGCTCGTCGACCCCGACCGGCGGCGCCTTGGGCCCGAAGCGGAAGCGCCAGAAGCTGACGATGTGCTGCACCGCGCCCAACTGGTCGCCCAGTCGCGCGAACAGGGTCGGCGCCTCCAGCAGGAAGTCGCGGAAGGCGATGGGATTGCCCTCGCGGGTCAGGCCCGCATAGGCGTCGTCGTAGTAACGCAGGGTGCGGCTGACGTCCTCGCAGGTCTTCATGATCCGGCCGCGCAGGACCGAGCGGCCGCGGTCGATATATTCCTTGGCGGCGCGATCGCTGGGGCCGACGGGCTGCACGGCGCCCACTTCGTCGGCGACGTTGACGATGTCGCCCATCAGGCTGGCCAGGGTCCATTTGTAATAGAGGAAGCCCTTCCAGCAGAAGACGCCTTCCTGATACTGCTCCGGCTCCAGCCGCAGGGTGGCGCGCAGCGCCTCCAGCCGGTCGCCCGGCGCATTGGACAGGATCTTGGTCGCCATGCGCGCGGTCGAGCCGACCGCCGCCACCCCGCTGCCCATGCTGAGCGTCACCAGGGGCTCGATCTCCTGCTGGACGAAGGCCAGCATCCGCTCCATGTCGGCCTCGCTGAGCGCGAAATAGCAAGGGGCCGCATCGACCTCGCCCCGCCTAAGCTGCTCGCGCAGCAGGAAGGGGTCCAGCGACGGCAGCTGGTCCATCAGCCGCAGGGTCTTCAGGTCAGGATGGTCGGCGGCGATGCCGAACGCTCCCTGCATGGCGCGCTCGAAACCGATCTGGTTGACGAAGACGAAGCGGCCGCCGGTCTTCAGGTCGCTGCTGTCGATGGGCACCACGACCTTGGTCGCCACCTGGCGTCGGCCGGGAAAGGCGTCGGTCTCGTTGCGGCGCAGGCGGTGCTTGATGATCAGGGCGGTGTTCAGCGCCGGGGTGCGGAACATGGGGCGTTCGGCCCAGTCGTCCGTCTCGCCGTGCTCGTCATAGACCTTGAGCAGGTTCAGCACCCGCGCCGTCGAGGCGGTGCGGCGCAGATGCTCAAGATTGCGGATGGCGCGATCAGTCATGGCCGAGGACCGTGCCAGCCAAAAATGACCAACGGCTTAGCTGGGACAAAGAAAGAGGGCCGCCCGGCAAGAGGCGGCCCTTGGAGTTTGGGGAGGAAACGGAAGGATCAGAAGGTCGTCGTCACCGACACCCACAGGCGGCGCGGCTCCTGGTTGTTGGCGTATTCCGGCGCATAGGCGACCGGCGCGCCGTAGGGCTTCAGCGTGACGAAGTCCTTGTTGAACAGGTTGTAGACGGCGGCGTTGATCGTGACCCGCTCTGTCACGTCGTACGATCCGCCGAGGTGGAACAGCTCATAGGCCTTGTAGTCGCCCCAGGCGTCGCGGGCCGCGCCCAGACCGCGGAAACGCTCCGAGCGATACTCGCCGCGCAGCCACAGGTTCATCCTGTCCGTGGCGTTCCAGCGCAGACTGGCGTTGACCATGTGCTCGGGCGTGTCGGTCAGGGGCAGGCCCTTGGCCGCGCCCGACTTCTGCTCGCTGTCGGTGTAGGTGTAGTTGCCCGACAGGGTCCAGTCGGGGGCGAAGCGCCAGCGCGCCGCCGTCTCGACGCCGCGGGTGACGGCCTCATCGACGTTCACCTGCTGGCTGAAGGTGGCGTAGGCAGCCCAATAGCCGACGTCGGTGCAGCCGGTCTTGTTGTAGCTCCCGGCGTCGTATTGCGCCCGCGTCAGGCCGAAGGTGCAGTTCGTCAGCGGCGTGCCGGCGGCGATCTTGTCCTGGAACGCGTTGTTGAAGACGGTCAGGTTGGCGCGGAAGGTCGAGCCGTTGTCATAGAAGACGGCGACCTCGCTGGAGGTCGAGGTCTCGGGTTTCAGGCCCGGCGAGCCGAGCAGGGGCAGGCGGCCTTGCGCGCCGAAGCCGTTGATGCCCTCGGCCAGCTGTTCCAGGCGCGGGGTCTTGAAGCCCTGGCTGACGCCGCCCTTGAGGGTCCACTGGTCGTTGGCGTTCCACACCAGATAGGCGCGCGGGCTGAAGTGGGCGCCGAACTTGGAGTGGTCGTCGTGGCGCGCGCCCAGGGTCAGGGCCAGCGTATCGGTGAAGCGCCATTCGTCCTCGGCGAACAGGGCCCACTGGGTGTGCTCGAAGGTCTTGGGGGCCACGCCGTCGACCATCTGGGCGTCCCAGTACTGGCCGCCGACGGTGAAGCTGTGGTTGCGCCACTGCGAGAACAGCTTGGTGTCGAAGATGGTGTTTTCCGACTCCAGGGTGCGCGCGCCGCCGGCCCCGGCCACGCCGTTGGGGATGATGCGCCCCACCGTCTCGGTCTTGCCGTAGGACAGGTTGGATTCCAGCACGCCGAACGGCAGGCGCCAGTTGTGGGCCAGGGCGACCTGGTCGCGGTTGAACTCCAGCGCGTTGGCATAGCCGCCGGCGGTGGTGTTGGTGCCCATCTGGCCCTTGGCGTTGTCGTACCATTGACGCGACACGTCGACGTCCAGCCACAGGTCGTGGTCGGCGTGGGGCGTCAGGCTCAGACGGCCGCCCAGGGTCCAGATCTCGTTCTCGGTCGAGCTGCGGCCGAAGCCGGTCACGGGCGTCTCGACGCCGCCGACGTTCTCGAACGTCAGGCTGGACTGCTCGCGCGTCAGATAGGAGCCGCGCACCGCCAGACCCAGCAGGTCCTTCACCAGCGGGCCGTTGGCGTAGAAGTCGCCGCCCCAGATGGCGCCGAAATCGTCGTCGCCCTGCAGGGTGTAGTTGGCCGAGGCCGATCCGCCCCAGACGTCGCCGACCTTGCGGGTGATGATGTTGACCACCCCGCCCATGGCGTCGGACCCGTACAGGGTCGAGACCGGGCCGCGCACGACCTCGATGCGCTCGATGGCCGAGACCGGCGGCATGAAGCTGCTGGAGGTCTCGCCAAAGCCGTTCGGCGTCACGCTGCCGGCCGTGTTCTGACGGCGGCCGTCGATCAGGATCAGGGTGTAGTCCGAGCCCATGCCGCGGATGTTGATGGTCTGGCCGCCGGTCTTGCCGACCGCCGCGCCCACATCGACGCCTTCGATATTGGTCAGGATCTCGGCGATCGAGACCGCGCGCATTTCTTCGATCTGGGCGCGCGGGACGACGCTGATCGAGGCCGGGGCCTGGGTGATGCGCTGCTCGAAGCCCGAAGCGGTGACGACCACGTCGGCGACCTTGGTCGTCGTCTGGCGCTGGTCGATGACGGTTTCTTCCGCCATCGCGGCCTGACCCATAGTGAGCGTGGCCAGCGCAGAAGCGGCCAGAAGGGTCGAGCGGCGAGAGACGGCGAAGGAAGACATGAACGGCCCCGGTTGATTTGCGAGCGCTTCTCAACAGCAAGGGCGGCGGCGTGACAACCGGGGTGTGCGAATAGGTCGCAACTGCGGTCGCCGACCGGGCGCGACGTCGCGGGCGCTGGCGCGGCCCGTTCGGCGGGCCTAGAAGGCGGTCATGGAAATCTTCGACATCCTGATCCTGATCGCTATCGCCGCCGTGACCATTACGCTCGGCTTTGGGGTCTACACCCTGTATCGCGGCGGCGACTTCGCTCGCTCGAACTCGAACAAGCTGATGCGGCTGCGCATCATCCTGCAGGCGACGGCGGTGCTGCTGCTGATCGGCGGGATGTGGTGGAAAGCCACGCACGGCGGCTGAATTCACGAGGGGGCTGACGACATGGTCACGCTGAACAAGATCTACACCCGCACCGGCGACGGCGGTCAGACCCGCCTGGCCTCGGGCGCGCCCGTGTCCAAGACTGATCTGCGGGTCGAGGCCTACGGCGCGGTGGACGAACTGAACGCCGTCATCGGCCTGGCCCGCCTGAACAGCGGCCAGAACGACCGCATCGACGCCATGCTGGGCCGCATCCAGAACGAGCTGTTCGACCTTGGCGCCGACCTGGCCACGCCGCTGGACCCGGCCCCGAAATGGGAGGCGCTGCGCATCCTAGCCTCTCAGGTCGCGCGCATCGAAAGCGAAATCGACTGGATGAACGAGAGCCTGAAGCCGCTGGACAGCTTCATCCTGTCGGGCGGTTCGCCCCTGTCGGCGCACCTGCATCTGGCGCGCACCGTCTGCCGCCGGGCCGAGCGCGACGCCATTCGTCTGATGGAATCGGGCGAGCAGGTGAACCCCGAGGCGGTCCGCTATCTGAACCGGCTGTCCGACCACCTGTTCGTCGCCGCCCGCCGCGCCAACGCCAACGGCGCCGCCGACATCCTGTGGAAGCCCGGCGCGACGCGCTGAAACATCACGCCTTGTCCGTCATCCCGGACGGCCGTCAGGCCGATCCGGGACCGCAGGAAGCGCTGCGTTTTGGGCGGTCCCGGCTCTCCGGCTCGTAAACGAGCCTCCGGCTGGGATGACGCTTTTTACTGCTGCTGCAGGGCCGCGACGCGGGCGCGTTCGGCTTCGGTGGCGGCCGCGCGGGCGCGCTTCTCGGCGGTCAGCTGGGTCTCGATCTCGACCAGCTCCTGGTTCTTCTCAGCCGAGGCCTGGGCGCGGGTGACGCCGATGGGGCGGCCGGTGATTTCAGCGATCGAGATCGGCTGGGCGCAGATGCGGCTTTCGATGTCGTACCACTTGCCCGCGGCCTCGCAGCGCTCGCCCGGCTCCATCCAGTAGCGCTGGAACACGAAGATGCCCGCGACCATCAGGCCGAAGATGCTGAAGAACAGGACGCTGAGGCGGCGGATCGTCAGAAAGCGTTTCATACGGGTCTCATAGATGAAAAATGCGCCGGCGACACGACCGCAGTTCACGTAGCGTTACGTTGACAGGCCGGTTTCGCCGGTCCAATCCCTCGACCGACATTTCGATGACCAAGTGGATAGGCTCATGAAGGTACTCGTCCCGGTGAAACGGGTGATCGACTCCAACGTCAAGGCTCGCGTGAAGGCGGACCAGACCGGCGTCGACCTGGCCAACGTCAAGATGAGCATGAACCCCTTCGACGAGATCGCCGTCGAAGAGGCCGTGCGTCTCAAGGAAGGCAAGGAACACCATGCCGCGGGCACGGCGACGGAAATCGTCGTCGTCTCCATCGGCGTGACCCAGGCTCAGGAAACCATCCGCACGGCCCTGGCCATGGGCGCCGATCGCGGCGTCCTGATCCAGTCCGACACGGATCTGGAGCCCCTGGCCGTCGCCAAGCTGCTGAAGGCGGTGGTCGACGAAGAGAAGCCGGACCTGGTCCTGCTGGGCAAGCAGTCGATCGACGGCGACAACAACGCCGTGGGCCAGATGCTGGCCGCCCTGCTGGACTGGCCGCAAGCCACCTTCGCCGGCAAGCTGGCGATCGAGGGCGGCAAGGCTGTCGTCACCCGTGAAGTCGATGGCGGCCTGCAGACCCTGTCGGCGACGCTGCCGGCCGTGGTCTCGGTGGACCTGCGTCTGAACACGCCGCGCTACGCCAGCCTGCCCAACATCATGAAGGCCAAGAAGAAGGAGATCGCGGTCAAGGCGGTCGCCGACTACGGCGTCGATGTCGCTGATCGCCTCAAGGTGCTGAAGGTGACGGAGCCGCCGAAGCGTTCGGCGGGCGTCAAGGTGGCCGACGCGGCCGAACTGGTTTCCAAGCTCAAGTCCGCGGGGGTCCTGTAAATGGCCGTTCTCGTCATCGCCGACCACGACGGTTCGGTTGTTCGCGACACCACCCACAAGACCGTGACGGCGGCCCTGGCCCTGTCGTCGGACGTGGACGTTCTGGTTCTCGGCAAGGACGCCAAGGGTGCGGCTGAGGCCGTCGCCAAGATCGCCGGCGTTCGCAAGGTGCTGCTGGCCGAGGGCGACGCCGTCGCTCGCGGCCTGGCCGAGGCGGTGGAAGCCACCGTCCTGCCGCTGGCCGGCGCCTACGACGCCATCCTGACCCCGGCCAACACCGACGGCAAGAATTTCGCCCCGCGCATCGCCGCCAAGCTGGACACGGCGCCGATCTCGGACATCGTCGAGGTCGTCTCGGCCGACACCTTCGTGCGCCCGATCTACGCCGGCAACGCGCTGGAAACCGTCCAGTCGGCCGACGCCAAGAAGGTCATCACCGTGCGCCCGACGGCCTTCGTCGCCGCCGGTGAAGGCGGCTCGGCCTCGGTCGAGACCGTCGCCGCGGGCGAAGCGCCCCGGACCGCCTTCGTCTCCGAGGAAATGGTCAAGTCGGACCGCCCCGAACTGGGTGCCGCCAAGATCATCGTTTCGGGCGGCCGCGCCCTCGGTTCGGCCGACGAGTTCCACGCCGTGATGGAGCCGCTGGCCGACAAGCTGGGCGCCGCCATCGGCGCCTCGCGCGCCGCCGTCGACGCGGGCTACGCCCCCAACGACTATCAGGTCGGCCAGACCGGCAAGGTCGTGGCCCCGGCCCTCTACATCGCCATCGGCATCTCGGGCGCCATCCAGCACCTGGCCGGGATGAAGGACTCCAAGGTCATCGTCGCCATCAACAAGGACGCCGACGCCCCGATCTTCCAGGTCGCCGACTACGGCCTGGTCGCCGACTACAAGACCGCCGTGCCGGACCTGATGGCCGCCCTGGGCTAAGGGCTTCCACAGACTGAACATGAAGCGCGCCGGACGAGGGATCGTCCGGCGCGTTTTCTTTTTGGCCGGGATAGCGGACATAGGGGCATGACCGCCCGCCTCGCCATCAAGCTGACGCCCCGCGCCGCCGCCGACCGCATCGACGGCTGGGACGTCGATCCCGACGGGCGTCCTGTGCTCAAGGTCCGCGTTCGCGCCCAGCCGGTCGAGGGCGAGGCCAACGCCGCCCTGATCGCCTTTCTGGCCAAGGCGCTGAACGTGCCCAAGCGCTCCGTGTCCCTGGCGCGCGGCGGCCAGTCGCGACTGAAGATGATCGAGGTCGAGGGTCTGGACGAGGCCGAGGTGCGCGACCGCTTGTCCGCCCCCTGACATTACCGCTTTACGCTAGGGGAAAGTGTCGTTTCTATGCGGCCCCATTGTAGGCCCGCCGTACGCGGGCGCGAGGGGGTCTCGTTCATGTCATCCAACCGCTTGCGGGGCTCCAGCCTCGCGGTCATCGCCTGCGCCCTGGGTGCGCTTAGCTTGAGCGCTTGCGCCACGACTGGAGACGCCAAGCCGGCGCCCGAAACGGCGCCGGCCAAGTCCGCCGACCGCACCATGGCCCCCGGCCTGGACGGTTGGGCCAACACCGACCCCTATCCCTCGACCTATCGCGGCCTGCCGCGTGAGAACCTGGCCCTGGTCGGCGCTGTGGTCCTGACCGGCACGGGTCAGAAGATCGAAGGCGGCGTGGTGGTGATCACCGACGGCCGCATCGCCGCCGTCGGCGGCGCCGACACCCCGGTCCCGGCGGGCCACAAGGTGGTTGACGCCCGCGGCCGCTACGTCACGCCCGGCGTCATCGACATTCACAGCCACCTCGGCGTCTATCCCTCGCCCGGCGTCATGGGCATGAGCGACGGCAACGAGGCCACCAATCCGAACACGGCCCAGGTCTGGGCCGAACATTCGATCTGGCCGCAGGACCCGGGCTTCAACACCGCCCGCGCCGGCGGCGTGACCACGCTCCAGATCCTGCCCGGCTCGGCCAACCTGTTCGGCGGTCGCGGCGTGACGGTGCGCAACGTCCCGTCCGTGACCATGCAGGGGATGAAGTTTCCCAACGCCCCCTATGGCCTGAAGATGGCCTGCGGCGAGAACCCGAGCCGCGTCTATGGCGGCCGTAACACCTCGCCCGCCACGGGCATGGGCAATGTCGCCGGCTATCGCGCCGCCTTCATCGCCGCCCGCGAATACAAGGCCAAGTGGGACAAGTGGCGCGAGACGGGGGAGGGCACGCCCCCGACCCGCAACCTGCAGCTCGACACCCTGGCGGGCGTTCTGGACGGCTCGATCCTGATCCAGAACCACTGCTACCGCGCCGACGAAATGGCGGTCATGCTCGATGTCGCCAAGGAGTTCGGCTACAAGATCACCACCTTCCATCACGCGGTCGAGGCCTACAAGATCGCGCCGCTGCTGGCTCGTGAGGGCGTCTGCGCCGCCATGTGGACCGGCTGGTGGGGCTTCAAGATGGAGGCCCTGGACGGCATCGAAGAGAACGCCGCCCTGACCGACGCGCCCGAGGGCTCGTGCGCCGTCATCCACTCCGACGACGCCGAGCTGACCCAGCGTCTGAACCAGGAAGTCGCCGCCGCCCTGTCGGCCGGTCGCCGCGCCGGGATGACCGTCTCGGAAGAGCACGCCATCAGCTGGATCACCCTGAACGCCGCCAAGTCGATCGGCATCGACAAGGAGACGGGTTCGCTGGAAGCCGGCAAGCGCGCCGACGTGGTGATCTGGAGCGCCGATCCCTTCTCGATCTACGCCCGCGCCGATCAGGTCTTCATCGACGGCGGTCTGGCGTTTGACCGGTCCAACCCCGCCTACCAGCCCGTATCCGATTTCGAACTGGGTCAGCCCGGCTTCGGCCAGTCCGCCGCCGGCGTCGCCCAGGGAGCTCGCTGAACCATGCGTATCCAAACCCTTCTCGCGGGCGCTGTCGCAGCGCTCGCCCTCGTCGGTCCCGTAGCGGCGCAGGACGTCGCCATCACCGGCGGTCGCGTCCTGACCGGCACCTCGGTGATCGAGAACGGCACCGTGGTCGTGCGTAACGGCCGGGTCGTCTCGGTCGGAACCGGAGCGGCTCCGGCCGGGCTGCGGGTCGTCGACGCGCGCGGCAAGGTCGTAACGCCGGGCTTCGTCGCCGTGGACTCGGGCCTCGGCGGTTCGGAAGTCGGCTCGGTGCGCGGCTCCAACGACCTGTCGAACAGCGCCAACACCCTGAGCGCCGCCTTCGACCTGTCCTATGGTCTGGACCCCTGGTCCTTCACCCTGCCGGTCGCCCGCCTCGGCGGCGTGACCCGCGCCGTGGTCACGCCCCAGCACGCGGGTTCGGGCGGCGGCCACAGCCATGACGACTCCGACTTCGCCGGGGCCGGCGCGGGCGGCTATCAGACGCCGGGCCTGTTCGCGGGTCAGGCGGCGGTCATCAAGCTGGGCGGCGCCGACATTCTGGTGAAGCCGCGCGTGGCCATGGTCGCCCCCTTCGGCGAGGCCGGAAAGGGCGTCGCCGGCGGCGCCCGCGGGGCCGAGTTCGTCCTGTTCAAGGAGACCCTGGCCGAGGTCCGCCTCTACGCCCGCAACAAGGCCGCCTATGACCGGGCGGCGCTTCGCGACCTGTCGCTGTCGCGCGCCGACCTGGAAGCCCTGATCCCGGTGGCCAATGGCACGATGCCGCTGATCGTCAGCGTCAACCGCGCCTCGGACATCCAGCAGGTCCTGCGTCTGGCCCGCGAAGAAGGCGTCAAGGTCATCCTCGACGGCGCCGCCGAGGGCTGGCTGGTCGCCAATGAGATCGCGGCCGCCAAGGTCCCGGTCCTGCTGCACCCGATCACCAACCTGCCCGGCAATTTCGAGATGCGGGCGGCGCGGATGCAGAACGCGGCGGCGCTGAACGCGGCGGGCGTGGTCATCGCCATCAAGGGCAATGAGGGTTCGACCCACCGCGCCCGCGACATCCGCTACAACGCTGGCAACGCCGTCTCGCACGGTCTGCCGTTCGCGGCGGCGATCCAGGCGATCACGGTCAACCCGGCCCGTATCTTCGGCTTCGACGGCCAGTTCGGCGAGCTGAAGCCCGGCGCGGCCGGCGACGTGGTGGTCTGGTCCGGCGATCCGCTGGAGCCGCTGAGCCAGCCCTCGGCCGTCTTCATCGACGGCGTGGAGCAGCCGCTGCAGGCCCGCAACCTGCTGCTGCGCGACCGCTACCGCACCGGCGGCGAAGGAGCCATGCCGGTCGCCTATCCGCAGTAGGAGACGCTTGCCTTGCCCTCTCCCGGCGGGAGAGGGCTTGAGCCTCCAAGAGCGAAGCGATTGGTCAGGCGACCCGAAGGGCGGCGCGTAGCAGCCAAAGGGTGAGGGTTCACGGTTACAGTCGGCGGACGCCGTCGCGCGGCGGCTCACGCCGAAGGCCGATGAGCGACCCTCATCCGGGCCTTCGGGCCACCTTCTCCCATCGGGAGAAGGGACCAGATCGCGCGCTCTTCTCCCCGTCAGCGCGACGCGTCATAAGACGCTCATGCCCACCACCCTCTACATCGACGCCGACGCCTGCCCCGTGAAGGAGGAGGTCTATCGCGTAGGCCGCCGCTATGGGCTGAAGGTCTTCGTGGTGTCGAACGCCTGGATCAACGTCCCGCGCGAGCCGCTGATCGAACAGGTGGTGGTCGACGCCGGCCCCGACGTGGCCGACGACTGGATCGCCGAGCGGGCCGTGACGGGCGACATCGTCATCACCGCCGACATCCCTCTGGCTGACCGCTGCCTGAAATCAGGGGCGCAGGCGCTGAAGTCGAACGGCCAGCCCTTCACCCCCGACTCCATCGGCTCGGCCCTGGCCGGGCGCATGGTGGGCGAGCATCTTCGCTCCATCGGCGTGGCCACCAGCGGCCCGCCGCCTTTTGCCGCCGCCGACCGCTCGCGCTTCCTGCAGGCCCTGGACACGGCGGTCGTCCGTGCACGGAAAGTTTCTCCGTGAGCCGGATTCCCGAGGACGAGCTGGAGTTTCGCTTCTTCCGCTCGGGCGGGCCGGGCGGGCAGAACGTCAACAAGGTCTCGACCGCCGTGCAGATGCGGTTCGACGTCAAGAACTCGCCCAGCCTGACCGACCCGGTCAAGGCGCGGCTGATGAAGCTGGCGGGCAGCCGGCTGACCCTGGAGGGGGTCATCCTGATCACCGCCGTCCGCTTTCGCACCCAGGAACGCAACAAGGCCGACGCCGTCGAGCGATTGGACGAGATGGTGGCCGAGGCCTCTATCAAGCCGGTCTATCGCGTGGCGACCCGGCCGACGCGGGCGTCCAAGGAGCGGCGGCTGAAGACCAAGTCCACCCGCTCGACGATCAAGAGCGGACGCGGCAAGCCGTCGTTGGACTAGGCGTTAGACGACCCCTCGGTCG
The DNA here is from genome assembly GCF_057839885.1 of Brevundimonas sp. KH_025. Lineage (NCBI taxonomy): Bacteria > Pseudomonadati > Pseudomonadota > Alphaproteobacteria > Caulobacterales > Caulobacteraceae > Brevundimonas > Brevundimonas sp. KH_025. The sequence continues at coordinate 167,487 of NZ_CM174501.1, forward strand.
CCCCTCAGTCGCCTTGCGCCGGGCGATAGAGCAGGGCCGCGATCTGATCCTCGGCGTCGAAGGCGATGACCCAGTCGGTGGCCTGTTTCTCGAACACCACGCGGAACAGGTCGGCGCCGTCCGTGTGGCCGCGATATTCGACAGCCTGGACCGGCCCCAGTTGCCGCACGCGCGGCGCGAACTCGGCGGCGCGTTCGCGAATCTGCCCGGCCAGGCCGGGGCTGAAGACCGAATAGTCGATCTCGCTCGACTGCAGCGACGCGATCACGGCGCGCAGCGCCTCTTCCGCGCGGGCGATATCGGGGGCGGACGTCGCGGGCGGCGGCGGCGCGGTCCGCGTCTTCACCGCGTCCGGCTCGCCAAAACTGTTCGGAAGCGTGGCCGCCGCCGTTTGCGCCGCAACGGGCAGGGCGAACAGGGAGCCCATAACAGCGCCCAAGACAGCGGCGGCGAGGATCGGGGTCTTCATACGCGCAGGCTCCGAAGAAACGTCAGGCGACGATCATCGGCCAGAGTGTCAGGACCAAGGCGGCCGTCGACGCACAGACGGCGACGGTGACGGCGGCGACCACCCAGGCCCGGGTTCCGGCCTTCTCGACCACCAACGTCTGAGATGGCGGCGGGTTCTGCACCAGACGCGACAAGGCTTTCAGGGCGGCGACCGCTTCTTCGATGGTTTCCTTCACCTGGGCCTGCGGACCCAGTTCGCGCTTGATCCAGCGCTCGACCACGGGCTTGGCCGCCTCCCACAGGTCGTGGTCGGGGTTGAGGCGGCGGGCGACGCCCTCGACCGAGACCATGGTCTTTTGCAGCAGCACCAGTTCGGGCCGCATATGCATGTCGAACAGGGCGGTGATCTCGAACAACTGGCCCAGCAGACGGCCCATCGACACCTGGCTGGCCTGGCGGCCGATGACCGGTTCGCCGACCGCGCGCAGGGCCTGGGCGAAGGTGTCGACCGAGTGGTGCGGCGGCACATAGCCGGCCTCGAAGTGGACGCGGCTGATGCGGTCATAGTCGCGGCTGATGAAGCCCCACAGGATCTCGGCCAGGTAGCGGCGCTCGGCCGGACCCAGACGGCCGACAATGCCGAAATCGACCGCCGTCAGCTCGGCCGGGGCGCGGGCGAACAGATTGCCCTCGTGCAGGTCGGCGTGGAAGACGCCGTGGTCCAGCGCCTGGATCAGGAAGGCGCGCACCACCTTGTCGGCCAGGGCATCCTTGTCGAGGCCGGGCAGGGCGTCCAGCGCCGGATCGGTCATGGGCAGGCCGGGGGCCCATTCCAGCGTCAGCACCCGCTTGCCCACCCCGTCCCAGATGATGGCGGGGGCGGACATGTAGCCGTCCTTGGCCATGACCTCGGCCAGTTCCGAGGCGGCGGCGGCCTCCAGCCGCATGTCCAGCTCCAGCGACAGGGCGCGGGCGATGATCTCGACAAAGGCCTGCGGCTCCAGCCGCCGGGCGGGTTCGACGAATTTCTGCACCAGCTTGGCGCCCAGGCGCATGGAATCCAGGCCGTGGGCCACGCGGCGCTCGACGCCGGGGCGCAGCACCTTGACCGCCACCTTGCGGCCGTCGGCCAGATAAGCGGGGTGCGCCTGCGCCAATGAAGCGGCGGCGACGGGCGCGCCCAGATCGCGGAACAGGCTCTCGACCGGCCGGCCCAGCGAGCGCTCGATCTCGGCGCGGGCCTCGTCCAGCGGGAAGGGCGGCAGCTTGTCCTTCAGTCGGCCCAGGTCCTGGGCGAACTGGATGCCGAAGATGTCGGCGCGGGTGGCCAGCACCTGACCCAGCTTGATGGCCACGGGACCCAGGTGCTCGAAGGCCTGACCCACGCGCTGGCCGGGGCGACCGGCGCGGTGCTTGCGGCTGGCCGTCATCTGCACCAGACGCGCGAAGGGCCGGGTCCAGGCGGGCAGCAGAGGATTGACCTCGCGCGGGATCAGGGCGTCATGACGCGCCAGCACCCAGCCCCAGCCGATCAGGCGCAACGTCGCGCCCAGCGGATCGCGGACGGGTTCCGGCGGCGGCGCGGGCGGCGGGGTCTTGACGGACAGCCGGCTCAGATCGCCCACCCGTGGTGGATGGCCGCGATCCCGCCCGACAGGTTGGTGACGCTGACGCGGCTGAACCCGGCGTCCTCGATCATGCGCTTGAAGGTGGCTTGGTCGGGGAAGCGACGGATGCTCTCGACCAGATACTGGTAGCTGTCGCGATCCTTGGCGACCCATTCGCCGATCCGCGGAATGGCGTGGAAGGACCAGGCGTCATAGGCTTTGCGCAGGGCTTCGGTCGTGGGGCGCGAGAACTCCAGGCAGATGAAGCGCCCGCCCGGCTTCAGCGCGCGCCGCGCCTCCTTCAGCGCTCCCGACACGTCGGACACGTTGCGGATGCCGAAGCTGATCGAATAGGCGTCCAGGCAGGCGTCGGGAAAGGGCAGGTTCATGGCGTCGCCGACGCCCCAGGCCATCTCGGGCTCGCCGCCCTTGGCCACGCCGTTCAGGATCATCTCGGCGTTGTAGTCCATGACGATGACGGTGGCGTCCTCGCCGCCGCGGCGCGCTTGCGCCGCATGCGCCATCTTCGAATAGCGCCGGGCCATGTCGCCGGTGCCGCCGGCCATGTCGAGGATGACCTCGCCCGGACGGGCGTTCAGCTTGGCCGCCGCAGCATCCTTCCACAGACGGTGCACGCCCGCGCTCATCAGGTCGTTCATCAGGTCGTAGTTGGACGCGACGGAATCGAAGACGCCGCGCACCATGCGGACCTTTTCCTTGGCGTCCACGTCGCGGAAGCCGAAGGAGGAGGTCTTGCCGGAGGCGGGGGAGGGATCGGCCTGGGTCATGGATGCGGGTGTAACGCCTCGCGCGCGCGGCGTCATCCGGGGAAGCGTCGCAGCCTTTGAAAGCCCTCCCCCTCGAGGGGGGAGGGTTGGGTGGGGGTGGAGCCGCAACCTCAACCGATCAAGCACCTGAGACATGAACCGTTCAGTCTCCCGCGCCACACCGTCGACCTCGGCTCCTACACCCCATCCCCGACCCTTCCCCCTCGAGGGGAAGGGAGGATAAGTCAGGCCTGCTTGTGCCCTCGCTGCTTGCCGCCAGTCGGGGCGCGCGATACGCCTGAAGAAACGCTGAGGAGACGCCCCATGACCGCCGCCGCCCTGGAAGTGACCGAGGTTCTGAAGGGCCTGCCCGACTGGCGCCGCGCCGACGACCCGCGCCCGGCCATCGCGCGCTCGCTGCGCTTCAAGGACTTCAACGCCGCCTTCGGCTTCATGACCCGCGTCGCCCTGCTGGCCGACAAGGCGGACCACCACCCCGAATGGTCGAACGTCTACAACCGGGTCGAGGTGCTGCTGACCACCCACGACGCGGGCGGCGTGACCGAGCGGGACGTGGCGATGGCCCGCTTCATCGACGAGGCCGTCAAAGGCCAGGTCGAGTGAGCGGCCGCGTCGCCGGCAAGGCCGCCCTCATCACCGGGGCGGCGGGCGGTCTGGGCCAGGCCATGGCGCGGATGCTGGTCAGAGAGGGGGCCAAGGTCGCCGTCTCCGACCGCGACCTGGACGGCGCGCGGGCGCTGGCCGAGGCCATCAACGCCGAGCATCCGAGCGCGGCCTTCGCCCCCGCCCATGCCTATGAGCATGACGTGACGCGCGAGGACGACTGGGTCCGTGTGGTCGCCGCCGCCGCCGAGGACATGGGCGGCCTGTCCATTCTGGTGAACAACGCCGGCATCGGCGGTCAGCTTTTGTGGGCCGAGCAGGACACGCTGGAGAACTGGCGGCTGGTTCAGGCGGTGAACCTGGAATCCGTCATGCTGGGCTGCAAGCACGCCATGCCCCATCTGCGGGCCTCGGGCGCGGGTTCGATCGTCAACATCTCGTCGATCGCGGGACTGGCGGCGGCGCCGGGCATGGGGGCCTACAACGCCACCAAGGCGGCGGTCTGGCTCTACACCAAGACGGTGGCGCTGGAGGCGGCCAAGGCGGGTTGGAACGTCCGCGCCAACTCGGTCCACCCGGTCTTCATCAAGACGCCGATCCTCGACCCCTTCATCGCCATGGCCGGCGGCGACGAGACGACGGCCCACGAAAAGCTGGCGCGCGGCATCCCCCTGAAGCGGCTCGGCGAGCCGGACGACGTGGCCTACTGCGTCCTCTACCTGGCCTCTGACGAGTCCAAATTCGTCACCGGCGCCGAGTTCAAGATCGACGGCGGCATGACGGCCCAGTGACCTTATCCGTCATCCCGGCCGGAGCCTCGCTCCGCGAGGCGCAGAGCCGGGACCGCCCAAGACGCTGTCGGTGGGTTTCTTGGCGGTCCCGGATAGCCCTGCGGGCTTCCGGGATGACGAAGGTGAAGCGGCCTCAAAGAAAAACGCCCCGGCATTTCGACCGGGGCGTTCTCATGTTCAGGCCTCGCCGTCGCGGAGGCGCTTCAGGTCCGGCGCCAGGGCCTCGTCCGTCAGCAGGGCGATGGCTTCCTCGATGGTGACCACGGTCTGGGCCTGCGAGCCCAGGCGGCGGATGGCGACCTTGCCTTCCTCGGCCTCCTTGCGGCCGACGACGGCGATGGCGGGCACCTTGCCGACCGAGTGTTCGCGGATCTTGTAGTTGATCTTCTCGTTGCGCAGGTCGGTCTCGACGCGCAGGCCCGCGGCGCGGAACTTGGCCGCCACTTCCTCGGCATAGCCGTCGGCGTCCGAGGTGATGGTGGCCACCACGGCCTGGGTCGGCGCCAGCCACAGCGGGAAGGCCCCGGCGTAGTTCTCGATCATGATGCCGATGAAGCGCTCGAACGAGCCCAGGATCGCGCGGTGCAGCATGACCGGACGGTGCTTCTGGCCGTCCTCGGCGATGTAGGTCGCGTCCAGACGGTCCGGCAGGACATAGTCCAGCTGGATCGTGCCGCAGGTCCATTCGCGGCCGATGGCGTCCTTGACGATGAAGTCCAGCTTGGGCGCGTAGAAGGCGCCGTCGCCCTCGGCGATGACCGGCTCGACCCCGGCGGCGCGGGCGGCTTCGGCCATCTGGGCCTCGGCCTTGTCCCAGAACTCGTCAGAGCCGGCACGCACGTCGGGACGGGTGGCCAGGTTGATGTAGGCCGTCTCCATGCCGAGGTCGGCGTGGACCGACTGGGCCAGCTTGATGAACTCGGCCGTCTCGTCGACGATCTGGTCTTCGCGGCAGAAGATGTGGGCGTCGTCCTGGGTGAAGCCGCGCACGCGCATCAGGCCGTGCAGCGACCCCGAGGGCTCATAGCGGTGGCAGGCGCCGAACTCAGCCATGCGCAGCGGCAGTTCGCGATAGGAGCGCTGGCCCTGATCGAAAATCTGGACGTGGCCGGGGCAGTTCATCGGCTTGAGGCTGAGGGTTTCGCCCTCCACCGTCTCGCAGACGAACATGTTGGGGCGATACTTCTCCCAGTGGCCCGAGGCCTCCCAAAACTTGCGGTCCAGAACCTGCGGCGTCTTGACTTCGACATAGCCCGAGGCGTCCAGACGGCGGCGCATATAGGCCTCCAGCACGCGCCACAGGACCCAACCCTTGGGGTGCCAGAAGACCATGCCGCGGCCCTCTTCCTGCATGTGGAAGAGCTCCATGGCGCGGCCCAGCTTGCGGTGGTCGCGCTTCTCGGCCTCTTCGATGCGCAGCAGATAGGCGTCCAGGTCCTCCTTGGTCGCCCAGGCGGTGCCGTAGATGCGCTGCAACTGGGCGCGGCTGGAATCGCCGCGCCAGTAGGCGCCAGCCAGCTTGGTCAGCTTGAAGGCCTTGCCGACGAACTTGGTGGTCGGGAAGTGCGGCCCCCGGCACAGGTCGGCCCATTCGCCCTGCTTGTAGACGGTGATGGTCTCCGTGCCCGGCAGGTCGCGGATCAGCTCGGCCTTGTAGGTCTCGCCGATCTTCTCGAAGTGGGCGATGGCCGTGTCGCGGTCCCATACCTGACGCTCCAGCGGGGCGCCCCGGTCGATGATCTCGCCCATCTTCTTTTCGATCTTGGCGAAGTCGTCGGTCGAGAAGGGCTCGTCGCGGGCGAAGTCGTAATAGAAGCCGTCCTCGATGGCCGGGCCGATGGTCACTTGCGTGCCGGGGAACAGTTCCTGCACCGCCTGGGCCAGCACGTGGGCGGCGTCGTGGCGGATGGTCTCCAGCGCCTCGGGATCGTCGCGCATCAGCAGGCGGAAGTCGCCGTTGCCGTCGATGACGCGGTCCAGGTCGCGCTGCTCGCCGTTCCAGACGACCAGGGCCGCCTTCTTGGCCAGCGAGGGCGAGATGGCGGCGGCCACGTCGCGGCCCGTCGAGCCGGCCGGATACTGACGCACGGCGCCGTCGGGGAATTTCAGTTCGATCATGACGGTCGTTCTTTTTCGATCTTGGCGGGCGGCACGGGATCATAGCCCGAACCGCCGAAGGGATGGCATTTACAGAGACGGCGCATGGTGAGCCATCCCCCCCGAACCGGACCGTGCTGGAGCAGGGCGTCGCGCCCATAGTCCGAACAGGTCGGCAGAAACCGGCACGACTGGCCGAAGAAGGGGGACAGCGTCACCTTATAGCCCCGATGGGCCGCGCGGACGCTGCGTTCGTAGAGAGACATCTGTCCCTTCGCCGGGGGCTCTGTTTCGGGTTCGCGCCGCTTATCCCTCTTCATCGCAGGGGGATCAACCGGACGAAGCCTTCAGGCCGCGCCGGCGAGGCGAGTTCGCGTATCGCTGTGGTGTTTCGCCAACGCCTGGCTCACGGCGTCGAGCGTCGCTTCCAGCGCCACCATGGTCGAGGCGTGACGCGCCGGATAGTCGGCGACCTGTTTCAGCACCCGCAGGCCCTCGAAGCGGCCTTCGGGGCCGTCGCCGCCGGATTTCAGCATGGCCAGCATGGCGTCGCGGGCCTCGGCGATCTCCGACGCCGAGGCGCCGAGGATGCTCTCGCCCACCACGCCCGCCGCCGCCTGACCCAGGGCGCAGGCCTTCACCGCCTGGGCGAACTCGATGATGCGGCCGTCGGCGTCCAGCACCACGTCGATCACAGCCTTGGATCCGCAAAGCTTGGCGACGCGCTCGGCGCTGCCTTGCGGCGCGGCCAGACGCCCGCTGTGCGGCAGGTTGGCCGCCAGCGACAGGATGCGCGCGCTGTAGAGGTCGTCGATCATGGGGGAAAGATAGGCGCGATGGGCAGAAGAATGAAGATGCGATCCTCCCCCGCTGCGCAGGGGAGGATTGAAGTCAGCCGCCCTGGACCGAGGACCAGGTGCGCGTCGGGCTGACGGTTTCGGTCGCTGCAACGGGCGCGCCCCTCGTCGCCGCCGTCCGCTCCGCCAGCCAGAGCAGGTTGGCGTCGGCGGCGTCGGGCGGCAGGTCGCGGCGCAGGATGGCCTCGGCCTCGGCGGTCTTGCCCTGCAGACCCAGCGACAGGGCCAGGTTCTGACGCACCTTCAGCGTCGCCGTCGGCTGGGCGGCGGCGCGGCGCAGCAGGATTTCAGCGGATTGCGCGTCGCCCTCGCCCATGCGGGCGATGGCGGCGTTGGTCAGGACATCCGGGTTGTCGGGCGACAGGCGCAGGGCCTCGGTCCAGGCCGCCTTGGCGTCGTCGCCTCGGCGCACCTGCTGATAGGCCACGCCCAGCAACGACAGGGGGCGCCAGTCGCGCGGGGCTGCGGCGCGCGCCTGCTCCAGCGCGGCGATGCCGTAGAAGGCCTGACCGCGCGCGATGTGGGCGCGGCCGACCTCCAGCATGGCGTCCACATTGGCGGGCTGGACGGTCAGGACGTTCTGCGCCGTCTCGGCGGCCTGATCGAACTGGCCCATTTCGCGCAGCGCCTGGGCCAGCTTGACCCCGGCGACCGGGTCCATCGGATTGACCTGCTGTTCCTGCGACCAGAAGACCGAACGGCTGAGGGCGTCGGCGCGGTCGTAGCTGGCGCGGGTCGCGGCGTCGGCGGGCTGGCGCGCGACAGGCGCCGCGGCCGCTGCCGGGGCAGGGGTTTGGGCGACAGCGGCGCCCGTCAGGCCCAGAAGAGCCAGCGTCATGGTTGCGGCGGCGGCGGCGGTGCGCGACATGGAGAGGGTCCGGACGGTTTCCTGCGACGTCAGCGTCGCGCCTCCGGGTCAAGGTTTGGTTAATCGGCCTTTAAGGGCCGGAAAGGCTCGCCCCATGTCCGTGGTCCACCTCGACCTGCTGATCGCTTCTTCCGACGCCGCGAGCCCGGTGCGCGTGGTCGCGCAGGGCCAAGGACTGCGGCAGGGGCTGACGGGCAAGCAGGCCGCCTGGGCCGAGGCCAACGGCTTCACCGGCAAGACGGGGCAACTGCTGATCGTCCCCGGCGACGACGGCGCGGCGGCCGAGGCCCTGTTCGGCGCGGGCGAAGCCTTCGAGCCGATGAGCGTCCGCTCCTTGCCGACGCGCCTGCCCGCCGGCGACTGGCGTCTGGAGGGCGTCGAGGGCGAGGCGGCGCAACAAGCCGCCCTGGCCTTCGCTCTCGGCGGCTATCTGTTCGACCGCTACAAGGCCCGGCCCGAGCGCGGTCGCGCCCGTCTGGTCGCCCCCGCCGGCCTCGATCTGGCCGAGACGCTGAACATCGCCGCCGCCGCCGCCCTGGCCCGCGAGATGGTCGACACCCCCGCCGCCGACATGGGGCCGCTGCAGATCGAAACCATCGCCCGCGAGATTTCTCTAAGCGCCGGCGCCACCCTGACCGTCACCACCGGCGACGCCCTGCTGGAAGACAACTACCCGGCCGTCCACGCCGTCGGCCGCGCCGCCGCCCCGCACCGCGCGCCGCGGGTGCTGGAAATCGGCTGGAAGCTGGACCAGATCGATCTGCCGCTGGTGGCCCTGGTCGGCAAGGGGGTGGTGTTCGACACCGGCGGTCTGGACCTCAAGCCCGCCGCCGGGATGCGCAATATGAAGAAGGACATGGGCGGTTCGGCCCACGCCCTGGCGCTCGGTCGCCTGATCATGCAGGCCGACCTGCCGGTGCGCCTGGTGGTGCTGGTCGCCGCTGTCGAGAACGCGGTGTCCGCCGACGCCTTCCGCCCCGGCGACATCCTGAACAGCCGCAAGGGTCTGACCATCGAGATCGGCAACACCGACGCCGAAGGCCGCCTGATCCTGGCCGACGTCCTGACGCGGGCGGGCGAGCATGACCCCGACCTGACGCTGGATTTCGCCACCCTGACCGGGGCGGCGCGCATGGCGCTCGGTCCCGAACTGCCGCCCCTCTACACCGACGACGAGGCCCTGGCCGAGGGCATCCTCAGCGCCGGACGGGCGGTGGGCGATCCCCTGTGGCGGATGCCGCTGTGGGCCGGCTATCGCGCCTCGCTGGACAGCGAGATCGCCGATCTGCGCAATGATTCCGCCGCCTGGGCCCAGGCCGGATCGGTGACGGCGGCCCTGTTCCTGCAGAAGTTCGCGCCGACGACGGGGTCGTGGGCCCACATGGACATCTTCGCCTGGAACCCGCGCGCCCGTCCGGGGCACCCGGAAGGCGGCGAAGCCCAGGCTCTGCGCGCCTGCTACCGCTATCTGCGCGAGCGATTCGCCAAATAGCCAAGGCTGTTAACGCCCGATTTGGCTTCGGCGTTTACAAACAGCGGCTCACCCGCGTGAAGCGCCGCCGAGTCCTCGATTGTCCGACCTTCTGGCCCTTATTCCGCCCGGCCCGCCTCTGATCCTTCGGGACGGAGAGCGGACCGTGCTGGCCGAACAGGCGCTGGAAGGCCTGATGCGGGCCGAGGCCTATCGCCGGACCGAGCCCATGCATTGCCGGGTTCCGGTCGCGGACATTCTGTCCGACGCGGACCAACGCATCGACCAGCTGCTGCACGGCGAGGCCTTTGACGTGCTTCACCGTCAGAACGACCGAGGCCAGATGCGAGCTTGGGGCCGGGCGCGCCGCGACGGCGTCGTCGGCTGGGTCGCGCTTGATGTTCTGTCGCCCGGCGCGCCCCTGGCCAGCCGTCGCGTTTCCTCCGTCTCCGCCGCCCTGCCGCTGAACGCCCTGGTCGGCGACGCCGCCGAGGGGCTGAGCGACGCTGACCTTCAACCCGTCGGCGACTTCGAGCGCGAGCCGGTCGCCGTGGCCGAGCGCTTGCTGGGCCGCCCGCACGCCCTGGGGGCCCGTTCCTCGTTCGAGACCGATTGTTCGGGTCTGGTGCAGCAAGCGCTGCTGGCCTGCGGCCTGCCCGGCCCGCGCCGCTCCGACGCCCAGGCTGATCTGGGCCGTCCCATCGCGCGCGAAGCCGCGCAGCGCGGCGATCTCGTCGTCTGGATGGCCCCGGCGGGCGACGACTGGACCGGCCATTCGGCCATCATGGTCGACGCCGATCAGGTCATCCACTCCACCGGCGCGCGCGGCGGCGTGGTCATCGAGCCTCTGGCCGAGGTCGAAGCGCGGCTGACCGGCGAAGGCTTCGCTTCGGCTGTGTTCCGCCGGCTGTAGTCAGCCCCTTCCTTCCGTCATCCCGGCCGCAGCCTCGCATCGCGAGGCGTAGAGCCGGGACCGCCCAGAACGCTGACGGCGGAGTGTCTTGCGGTCCCGGATAGCCCTGCGGGCTTCCGGGATGACGGTGCTTGCGATCGCTTCTGCCGAAACGAAGAAAAGGCGACCCGAAGGCCGCCTTTCCCAAGTCGTTCGACTGTCGCTGCCCTTAGGCGGCGGGCGCTGCCGCCGGGGCCGCAGCCGGAGCGGCCGGAGCCGCGCCTTCAGCCGCCGGAGCCGCAGCGGCGTCGGCCGGAGCCGCAGCCGCGTCAGCCGCCGGAGCCGCAGCCGCGCCCGGCTGGCGAGCCGGGTCCGCAGCCGGGATGGCGAAGCCGCCCGAGCCTTGCGTGCGCAGCCAGGCGATCAGGTTGATGCGGGTCTTCTCGTCGCGGATGCCGGCGAAGGACATCTTGGTGCCCGGGACGTAGCGGCCCGGCGCGGTCAGGAAGGCGTCGATCTGGTCATAGCCCCAGGTCGGAGCCTCGGCCTTGTGCTTGGTCATGGCGTCCGAATAGGCGAAGCCGGCACGGTGCATGACCGGGCCGCCGAGGACGGCGTTCAGGTTCGGACCGATGCCGTCCGCGCCGCCGGCATTGGCGGTGTGGCAGGCCTGGCAGCGCGCGAAGGCGGCTTCACCGGCGGCCAGGTCGGCGGTCGGCAGGACCGTGCCCCAGTCGATCGGCAGGGCGGCCGCTTCGGCGCCTGCGGATTCTTCCGGTGCATCCACGAAGTAGCCCATCTTTTCGGGCTGCTTGGTGTGATACACCATGCCCGAAACCTGCTGGACCACCAGGATCACAAAGGCGGTGCCCAGGCACGCGCCCATAATCTTGTTCCACTTCAGATCGCCGCTCATGCGCGTCGTCGCTTCCCGTCTCTAATGAGCCCCCCCACCGCGAAGCGGCGTCAGGCGTATTCTTGCGTCGGCGTCTCTTACACGCTAGCGCGACCTTCGCAACCGGCCCGGGCGCTTCCGGGCGCCTCTGGACGTCGTCAAGTCGATGAATCCGCTGATAATGATACCCGCTCGCATGGCGGCGACCCGTTTGCCGGGCAAGCCGCTGGCCGATATCGGCGGCAAGCCCATGATCGTGCGGGCCTGGGAGCAGGCGGCCCTGTCCGGTTTCCGCGTCGCCGTGGCGGCGGGCGATCCCGAGATCGTCGAGGTCGTCGAGGCGGCGGGCGGTCTCGCCGTCCTGACCGATCCCGCCCTGCCCAGCGGTTCCGACCGCATCCGCGCGGCGGTCGAGGCCGTCGATCCCGACGGCGAGCATGATCTGGTCATCAACATCCAGGGCGACATGCCCTTCGCCTCGCCCGATCTGGCGCGGGCCTGCGCCGACCTGCTGGCGCGCGAATCGGCCTGCGACATCGCCACCCTGGTCGCCGCCGAGGCCGAGATCTCGGACCGGACCAATCCCGACGTGGTCAAGGCGGTCCTGGCCCTGGCTGACGGCGAGACCAGCGGCCGCGCCCTCTACTTCACCCGCTCGACCCTGTACGGCGACGGTCCGATCTGGCGCCACGTCGGCATCTACGGCTATCGCCGCGAGGCCCTGATGCGCTTCTGCGCCGCCCCGCCGTCGCCGCTGGAGAAGCGCGAAAAGCTGGAGCAGCTGCGGGCGCTGGAAATGGGCCTGCAGATATGGGCCTCGGTCATCGACGAAGCGCCGCTGTCGGTCGACAATCCGGCGGATCTGGAGGCGGCCAGAAAGCTGGCTTGAGGAATAGGCCGCTAGACCAACCTCTGCCGCTCATCCCGGCGAAGGCCGGGATCCAGATCAAAAGGCTCCGACCTTCAGGATCTTGTGGAGCTGTCCTGCGCTCCGACAGGCTGCTCGTGGTGCTTGCATCTGGATCCCGGCCTTCGCCGGGATGAGCGATGTGATGGCTGTCAGTCCTGAGCCAGCGCCCAGGTCTCCAGCAGCCGCCGCGCGATGGCGAAGGGCGGCGGGGCGTGGATGGCGCCGTGCGTTCCCGCCAGCACCGCTCGCGCCTCGGTCCGGGTCAGCCAGGCCACGGCCTCCAGTTCTGTCTGGTCCGGTGCGGCCTCGTCCGTCGTCACCTCGGCGATCAGGCCGATCATCAGCTGGGCCGGGAAGGGCCAGGGCTGGCTGGAGTGATAGACGACATCCGAGACAGTCAGCCCCGCCTCCTCCATCACCTCGCGGGCGCAGGCCTCCTCGATGGATTCGCCCGGCTCCATGAAGCCGGCCAGGGCCGACATCCGGCCTTCGGGCCAGACGGCCTGGCGCCCCAGCAGGCAGCGTGGTTCGGCTCCGCCCTTGTAGACCGGCAGCATGATGACGACGGGATCGACGCGCGGGAAATGCTCGACCCCGCAGGCCGGGCAGACGCGCCGCCAGCCGCCCGAGGCCTGATCCGTCGCCTTGCCGCAGGCGGCGCAGAAGCCGTGGCGGCGGCGCCAGTCGAACAGGCTCTTGGCCGTCCCGGCGATGGCGACGTCGGTTTCCGACAGGGCCGCCGCCGCCGCGCGCATCTCGATGAATTGGCCGAGGCCCCCCGCTGGACCCGAAGTCGGGTCGATCGAGCCTTCGAACTCGACGGCGAAGACCGGCGCGCCTTTCCACAGACCCAGGAAGACGTCGCGGTCCGGGACCAGATCGCGCCCGTGGCCCAGCGCCAGCCAGACCAGCCTCTGTCCGCCCTCATGGTCTTCGACCAGAGGCCGTCCCTCCCACAGGACCATGGCCAGGGCTTCGGGATTGGCTTCCTGCTCGCCCAGCCAGGCAAGGTCGTTGCGAAGATCGCCGGAGCGGTCGAGCGGATTGCCGGAGAAGGCGTTGCGATGGGGCATGGCGCTTCATACTCCTGACAAGACGACGCGGGGAGGGGTCTTGATTCCCGCGTCGCCACCCGTCATATCCCCTCTCGGAGATCGCGGGCGAAGGCTTCGCCAATCTGGTCAGGGCCGGAAGGCAGCAGCCACAACGAATTCACCTTCGGGTCGCGGTCTCTACTTTCCTCACATTAGTCGATGCAGCCGAGGTCTATGAGGCCGGTCGAAGTGCGCCCAACGCAAAGCCGGTCATGTCGTCTATGTTCAAGGTGTAGATGACGTAGATTTGGCGCTTCCGCATTTCCGCGATGAGGGCCTCGGCGTCGAGGCTATCCAGTCCCGTCTCCGGTACGAACCCGCCGTCCTTTTTAGAATAGGCCCATAGCGTCATCTCTCCTGCCGTTTCGGGCGGAAAGCCGAGATGCGCGGTCATACGTTCATTGAGCGTGGGGTCGTCGGTCTTGAACGAGAACAGCATGCAGGCGTCGAGCCTGAGGCCGTCGATGTCGAAGGCGGAGTTGCCGTCGCTCCAGCCGGTCATCACGACTTCCAGGGAACTGGCGGCTTCGGCAAGCTCTGCTTCGTCGAGTTTTGTCGGGTCGAAGCTGAGGCGAACGGCCGGGTCCTGAAACTCACTGCCCAGGTCGCCCAGAGTCTCGGAGGGCATTTCAACCCAGTCACGATCGCGCACGATCTCGTCGATGGCGCGGGCGTCGGCGTTAGTGGTCAGGCAGATGTCGACGAACGATTGGACAGGCTCGGCTGTCGCCGCGCTAGCGATCAGCCAGGCGGCAGAGCCGACAAGGCCCATGACGGCTCTGTTTTTCATTATCATTCCCCCGCTTGTGGCCCGATGATCGTATCAGGTCAAAATCGAAGAACAATGATCGCCATTTCGGTCCTGGCGTTTCATCGCTGCCCCCCTTCGCGCAAGCTTCACGGAACCGGAACGCGGTTCGTTCGCTGAAAGGCTTCACCCTTTCAGGAGCGAGCGGATGAGCATTCTCGGGTCTATCCTCGGCGGCATCTTCAAGAAGAAGAAGCCTGAGGTCGTCACGCCGACGTCGGGCCCCGCGCCCACGGTCGCGCCGACGGCCCAGACGCAGTTCACCCCGGCCCCCGCGGCCGCAGCCGTGGCCGAGGCGCCCGAGGTCGATGTCGCCGGCATCCTCGACTTCATGAACGACCAGAAGGCGCAGAAGCTGAACTGGCGGACCTCCATCGTCGACCTGATGAAGCTGGTCGGGCTGGAATCCTCCCTGTCCGAGCGCAAGGAACTGGCCGACGAACTGGGCTATGCCGGCGACAAGTCCGACAGCGCCTCGATGAACATCTGGCTGCACGCCCAGGTGATTCAGAAGATCAAGGACAACGGCGGCCGTCTGCCCACCGATCTCTGAGCCCCGTCTCTCGCGAGGGGGTGCGCGACCGCGCCCTCTCGCGCTAAGACAGGATCATGAGCGACGTCGATCCGAGTCTTGATGGCCCTCCCTGGGAGGAGGACGTTCCCGAGCGGGACGAGAACACCGACGACATGTTCGGCGCGCCCGCCGCTGCGCCCGAGCCTGTAGCGGCGCCGGCTCCTGCAGCGACGCCTGCGCCTGCGAAAGCTGCGCCCGTCGAGGACGAGCCCGCCGACGACGGCGCCTACAAGGTTCTGGCGCGCAAATACCGGCCGCGCACCTTCGAGGACCTGATCGGTCAGGAGGCCATGGTCAGGACCCTGACCAACGCCTTCGCCACCGGCCGCATCGCCCACGCCTTCATGCTGACCGGGGTGCGGGGCGTCGGCAAGACGACGACCGCCCGCCTGCTGGCCCGCGCGCTGAACAACGAAACTGACGTCATCGACAAGCCGTCGCTGAGCCTGACGGCGCACGGCCGCCACGACGCCTCCATCATGGCCGGCCAGCACATGGACGTCATGGAGATGGACGCGGCCTCGCACACCGGCGTCAACGACATCCGCGACATTCTGGAAAGCGTCCGCTACGCGCCGGTCGAGGCCCGCTACAAGGTCTATGTCCTCGACGAGGTCCACATGCTGTCGACGCAGGCGTTCAACGCCCTGCTGAAGACGCTGGAGGAACCGCCGCCCCACGCCAAATTCATCTTCGCCACCACCGAGATCCGCAAGGTGCCGGTGACGATCCTGTCGCGCTGCCAGCGCTTCGACCTGCGCCGCGTCGAGCCGGAGGTACTGGTCGGGCACCTGTCGCGTATCGCCGACCGCGAAGGCATGAAGATCGAGCAGGAGGCCCTGGCCCTGATCTCGCGCGCCGCCGAGGGCTCGGTGCGCGACGGCCTGTCCTTGCTGGATCAGGCCCTGGTTCAGGCCGAGCACGGCGAGACGGTGCAGACGGCGACCGTGCGCGACATGCTGGGTCTGGCCGACCGCACCCAGACCATAGCCCTGTTCGAATCGATCATGGCCGGACGCACGGCCGAGGCGCTGGAGAATTTCCGCACCCTCTACGGCTATGGCGCTGATCCGGTGCAGGTGACCACCGACCTGCTGGAGCATTGCCACGCGGCCTCGGTCGCCAAGATGCTGGGCCCGAACGCCACCCGTCTGCCCAATGATCAGGCGCAGAAGCTGACGGCTCTGGGCGCGGCGATTTCCGCTGGCACCCTGTCGCGCACCTGGCAGATGCTGCTCAAGGCGCTGGACGAGGTGCGGCGCGCGCCGAACCCGGCCGACGCCGTGGAAATGGCCATCGTCCGCCTGGCCTACGCCGCCGACCTGCCGGGACCGGAAGAGGCGCTGAAGGCCATCCAGTCGGGCGGCACCCTGCCGGGCGGCTCCGGCGGTCCGCGCGGCGGCGGCGGTGGAGGCGGCGGCGCCTCGGCCATGCTGGCGGCGCGGCCCATGGCCCAGCCGGCCCTTCCCGATCCCCAGACCTTCGAGGCCGTGGTCGCCTTGATCGGCGACAAGCGTGAAATCACGCTGCAGATGGACGTCGAGCGCTATGTGAAGCCGGTGTCGTTCAAGCCCGGGGCCATCGTCTATGAACCGGCGGCGGGTTCGCCCGTCGATCTGGCGCGGCGCCTGGCCTCGCGGCTCAAGGAATGGACCGGCCGCACCTGGCTGATCGCCGCCAATGGTCAGGGCGGCGGCGAGACCCTGATCGAGGTCGAGAAAAAGGCCCGCTCCGCCCGCCGTGCGGCGGTCGAGGCGGACCCCTTCATCGTCTCCATCATGCAGGCCTTCCCCGGCGCCGAGATCAAGGAGATCAAGACCCTGGCCCCGGCGGTCGAAATGCCCGCCATCCCGGAAGACGACGAGGCCGGCGAAGAGGACTGATCGTCATCCCGGAAGCCCGCAGGGCTATCCGGGACCGCAAGATGCGCGCCGTCCGGGATGACGGTCTCTGGCTTACAGAATCTGCGCGGCTTCCTCGAAGTCGAGGCGGGGCGAGCGCGGGAACAGGTTCTCGTCCGTGCCGTAGCCCAGGTTCATGATGAAGTTCGGCTCGACGTTGCTGTCGGGGAAGAACTCGGCCTTCACGCCTGCCGCGTCAAAGCCCGACATCGGACCCACGTCCAGACCCAGGGCCCGCGCCGCGATGGTCAGATAGCCGCCCTGCAGCGAGGCGTTGCGGAAGGCGGCTTCACGACGACCGGCTTCGTCCAGGAACCAGTCACGGGCGCCCGGGGCGTGCGGGAACAGTTTCGGCAGATGGTCGTGGAAGTCGATGTCCTGGGCGATGATCAGGTTGACCGGCGCGGCCAGGGTCTTGGCGCGGTTGCCCTCGCTCATGTGCACGGACAGACGGGCCTTGGCCTCGGGCGAGGTGATGAAGACGAAGCGAGCGGGCGTGGCGTTGACCGCCGTCGGGCCGAACTTGGTCAGGTCATAGAGCTGGCGGATCAGGTCGTCGGACACCGGCCGGTCGCTCCAGCCGTTGCGTGTGCGCGCCTCGGTGAACAGCTGGGCCAGAACGGTGTCGGAAACCGGAACGTCGCGGGCGGAAAGGGCGTCGAAGGCCATCGGGAAAGCTCCTGAACAGGATTAGCAACTTCAGTTGTGGCTAATATGGCTCGACGCGCGCCACCGTCAAGAGGATTCGCTACAAAATCTGTTGCTGATGCAGATCCATGTTCTGCAGGAGGGTCTGGAGCCGCGCGGCGGATCGCCCTATCTAGGGGGGATGAAAGACCTCAACGCCCTGATGCAACAGGCCCAGGCCATGCAGCAAAAGCTGCAGGACGCCCAGGCCAAGATGGCCGAAACCACCGCCGAGGGCACCTCGGGCGGCGGCCTTGTCTCCATCGCCCTGAAAGGCCCCGGCGAGATCACCTCGGTGAAGATCGACGACAGCCTGATGGCCCCCGGCGAAGGCGAGATCCTGGCCGACCTGATCGTCGCCGCCCACGCCGACGCCAAGCGCAAGCTGGACGAGGTCAACAACGCCTTGATGCGCGAGGCCGCCGGCCCCATGGCCGGGATGAACATCCCGGGAATGCCGAAACTCTTCTGATGGCCGCCTCCGCCGGGCCGGAAATCGAACGGCTCATCAGCCTGCTGGCCAAGCTGCCGGGCATGGGGCCGCGTTCGGCCCGGCGTGCGGCCCTGGCCCTGTTGAAGCGCCGCGAGCAACTGCTGGTGCCGCTGGCGGCGTCCTTGGCCGAGACGGCGGAGAAGGTCGTCAACTGCTCGGTCTGCGCCGCGCCCGACACCCGCGATCCCTGCTCCATCTGTTCCGACGACAGCCGCGACAACGCCCTGATCTGCGTGGTCGAGGAGGCCGGCGCCCTGTGGGCCATGGAGCGGTCGGGCGCCTTTCGCGGCAAGTATCATGTGCTGGGGGGCCTGCTGTCCGCCCTGGACGGCGTCGGCCCTGAACAACTGCGCATCGCCGAGCTGATCGGCCGGGCGAAAGGCGGCGAGGCGAGGGAGGTCGTCCTGGCCCTGCCCGCCACCGTCGACGGCCAGACGACGGCCCACTACCTGGCCGAACGCCTGTCGGCGGCTGGGGTGGAAGTCACCTCTCTGGCGCGCGGCGTCCCCGTCGGCGGCGAACTGGACTGGTTGGACGACGGCACCATCATCCAGGCCCTGCGGGCGCGACGCCCCGCCTGACCCCCCCACGTCCGAAGCCGACGCGGCTCAGCTTTCAACGGCCTGCGACTCCGGCTAGGAACGGAGCATGAACACGCTCGAACTCATTCTGCTGGTCGTCGCCGTGGCCGCTGTCGCCGGCTTCTTCTGGGCCTTCATGGGCTGGCAGAAGACCAAGGGCGCGCTCGACGCCGCCGACGCCCGGCTGGAACTGATGGAGGAGAGCCGCGATTCCATGGCGGAGTTTCTCAAGGCTCAGGCCTCGCAGTCGGCCGAGGCCGTGGCGACCAAGCTGGTGGCTCGCGCCACCGAGACCTTCCAGGCCCAGGACCGCTTCGCCCGCGAGCGGATGGAGGCCCAGCTCAAGCCCGTCTCCGAGACCCTGGCCAAGTTCCAGGAACACGTCGCCGCCCTGGAGAAGACCCGCGCCGAGGACACCGGTGGGCTGAAGGAGCAACTGGCCGCCCTGATGACCGCCTCGACCGCCACCCGCGACGAGGCGCGCCGTCTGACCGAAGCGCTGAAGGGCAACACCGGCCGTCGCGGCCGCTGGGGCGAGCAGACCTGTCGCAATGTGCTGGAGGCCGCCGGCATGGCGGGCCGCTTCGACTTCGAGGAGCAGAACTCCTCGGCCAATGACGAGGGCCGACAGCAGCGCCCGGACTTTATCGTCAAATTGCCCGGCGGCGGCATGTTCGTCATCGACGCCAAGGTGTCGCTGGCCTTCGCCGACGAGGCCGACGGCGACGAGGAGGCCCAGGGCAAGGCCATGTCGGCCCGCACCGCCGCCAGCATGAAGACCCACGTCCGCCAGCTGTCGTCCAAGGCCTATCAGGACCAGTTCAAGCCCAGCCCCGACTTCGTCGCCATGTTCGTGCCCGGCGACGCCTTCCTCGCCGCCGCCCTGGATCATGAGCCGGACCTGATGACCCAGGCCATGGCCTCGCGCGTCGTCATCGTTACGCCGACCACCCTGTTCGCCCTGTGCAAGGCGGTGGCTTACGGCTGGCGCGCCGAGGAGCAGGCGCGCAACGCCGAGGACGTCGCCAAGCTGGGCAAGGAGCTCTACAAACGCCTGTCGGTCATGGGCGGCCACGCCGCCTCGGTCGGCCGGGCGCTGGAGACGGCGGTGGGCAAGTACAACCAGTTCGTCGGCTCGCTGGAGAGCCAGGTCATGGTCTCGGCCCGCCGCTTCGAGGACCTGCAGGTCGACCACGAGGGCAAGGACCTGCCCGAACTGCCCGCCGTCGAGCAGTCGCCGCGCACCCTCAGCCGCCCCGAACTGCTGAACGCTCCGGCGGCGGAGTGACCGCTTCACTACGGTGACAATGACGCTTGACGCGGTGGGGCGTAGTTGTAAAACTTCCTTGTCAATCGGCAGGGGACCGAAATGAGCGCCAAACGCAAACTGATGAAGACATCCGCCGTCGTGGGCGGGGGGCTGCTGGCCACCGGATTGATCGCCGGCGTGGCGATTGCGTATCTGTCGTCGTCCGGGGCGGACTTGACGGTGAACACCGCCACCTTCTGGATCATCGTCGCCATCGCCGTCGCCGCCATGGTCGCGGCCCTGTGGTTCGGCTTCCTGTGGATGCGCTCGATCGACGAGGCGGCGCGCGAGGCGCATAAATGGGCCTGGTACTGGGGCGGCTCCAGCGGCATGGCTGTCGGCGGCGTCCTGGTCATGTTGGCCGCCTTGCCGCAGGCGGCGCAGGTGAGCATTCCCACTTGGTTCATTGAACGGGCCGATCCCGCAGCCTATGCCGCCACCGGCGCCTTTGGCATGTTGACCCTGATGATCATCGGCTACGCCATCGCCTGGGGCTGGTGGTGGTTGGCGCGGCGTTGAGGGGCGGGGCATGAACAACCGCCTCAAGGTCCTGCGTGCCGAGCGCGACTGGAGCCAGGCCCACCTGGCGACCGAACTCGGCGTCTCGCGCCAGACGGTCAATGCGCTGGAGACGGGCCGCTACGACCCCTCCTTGCCGCTGGCTTTCAAGATCGCGCGCCTGTTCCAACTGCCGATCGAATCCATCTTCTCCGACGACGAGGGCTGAGGTCGGCCCTCGCGGCCGCCTGATTCTCGTCCCGCCGTCCTGACAAGGAGCTCGCCATGACCTTCGCCCCTATCTGGACCCGATCGATCGCCATGCTCGCTGCGGGCGTCGCCGCGTCGGCCTTGTGGCTGGCGCCGTCCGCCTTGGCCCAGACGCCCGCCGCCGCCAAGCCGGTCGCCGTGACGGCCGCCCCCAAGGGCTCCGGCCCAGGCTTGTGGGTGGTGCGCGACGCGGATTCCACCCTCTATCTGTTCGGCACGGTCCATGTGCTGAAGCCGGACACGCCCTGGGGCACGGCGCGCATGGACAAGGCCTTCGCCAGCGCCGATGAATACTGGTTCGAGATCGCCGACCTGAACGACCAGTCCGGCGTCATGCCGCTGATCCAGGCCAAGGGGGTTTCGCCCGACCGGCCTCTGTCCAGCCTGCTGACGCCGGACGAAATGGCCGCTCTCGACGCCGCTGCGCGCACCGTCGGCGCCAGCGCGGCGCAACTCAACCCGCTGCGGCCCTGGCTGGCCAGCCTGCAACTGGCCTTGGCCTCTATCCAGAAGGCCGGCTACGTCGCGGCCAACGGCGGCGACCAGATCCTTCACGCCCGCGCCGCCGCCACCGGCAAGCCGATCAGGGGCTTCGAGACCGCGCCCCAGCAGATCGGCTTCGTCGCCGACATGTCGGAGGCCGCCCAACTGGCCATGCTGCGCTCCGGCCTCAAGGAATTCGATCAGGCCGACGCCTTCCTCGGACGGATGGTGACGGCCTGGTCCACCGGCGACGTCGATGAACTGGACGCCCTGATCGGCCAGGAGATGCGTGATGAATCGGCCGAGATGTACGCCGTCATGCTGACCCGCCGGAACCAGGCCTGGGCCGATCAGATCCAGTCCCTGCTGGCCGGATCGGGCACGGCCTTCATCTCGGTCGGGGCGGGCCATCTGGCCGGCCCCGACAGCCTTCAGGCCCAGCTCGAACAGCGCGGCGTCCATGTCGAACAGGTCGCCGACTGAGGCTCTGGTTCGATCGAATTTCCTCAGGCCCGGCCCCGCGCCGGGCCTTTTCTTTTCAGCCCCGCCCTCTATGGTCCGCCCCCAGCGCGGCCGTAGTTCAGAGGTAGAACGTCAGCTTCCCAAGCTGACTTAACCTCTGTAAAAACAATCTGTTGGATGTAAACCGCTTCGGTTTTTGCCCAGCGAGCACGCACGGGATCAGGCGCACTGTAAACCGTGAGAGTCCTCTCGGTTTCATTGGCGGGGCGATGCCTTGGTGACAGGCAATCGGTATTTCATTAACGCCCCATAATGAGGTTCGAATGCCTATGGTGGTACGGTACCTTGACTGCGCTGGGTTACGCCGATAGGGCAGCGCAGCGGATGACGAGAGGGGCAATGGCAGCACTGGCGCACTGGCGTCCCGTTAGGGACACGCATGCCATTCAATCAGCGCAACTGGGTGTGCAGTTCGGGCAGCCGGCGGGCGATGTCCTGTTCCGACGTGCTGATGCTGCTGTGTCGAAGCAGGCGCACCCCGCTGGCTTCATGGAACGACAACCCCTGAACGCTGGCCCGTTCCCGTTTCCATTTGTGCTGCCTCCAGGCGCGATCGTCGAGCAAGCTGAACAAGGCTATGTTTACGGACGACGCGAAGAGAGCGGCGGTATCGCTGAGCAGTTCACCCTTGCTCGCGATGGCTTCAAGTACGAGCAGTTTCTCTACAGCAGGTGGGCTCCGTTCCGTGAACGAGCGGCGCTGCTAATGAGTTCGGGCGTCGAGCAGTTCGCGGGAGTGTCTTCGCTCGCGACGATCACGTCCGGCTACGTCGATGTGTTCGAGTTTTCTGGGTCTGAAGAACCTGATGTTTCCGAGGTCATCAGTGCAGATAGCCCGTTTGTCGCTGGTGGTAGCCATCGGTCGTCGGTGCTCTGGCACACCTATTCGGGATTCTTCGAGTACCCTGACCCGGCGACGCGGCGACTCATTCAGGTGAACATCGATGTTCTGCCCGGAGATCCATCCGGCAAACCGCACATGATAAAGATCGTTACGCAGGTAGTTGATCAGTTCGGCCAGGCCGAGTCAGCACCGCTCGATCCGGAGCAGGTGGATTGGGCCTTCATCGTCAATCACGCGGATGAGCAACACCAGAGACTGAAAGGTTTGCTCGCACAGGTGTTGACGCCAGCTGCGGCGCAAGCCATCTCTTTGGCGTAGCCATGTTCGACATTCTCGCTCTCCTCGCGCAAACGGCACCGACGGCGGCAGCTTATGCATCGCCGTGGGACAGCACCAAGTTGCTCACTCGAGAGCAACTGCGCCAGGTCGTGATCGAACACGCGAAGCGCCACCACCAAAGCGGAACGGGGTTGCCCATCGAGGGGGCTTCGTCGCCAACGTTCGCGGCGTCGGCCCTGAGTGTCCGCGAGGCTCCGGCTAGCGTGGCTCGTCCCTCTGACATGTTGTC
This sequence comes from Brevundimonas sp. KH_025, assembly GCF_057839885.1. Classification (NCBI taxonomy): domain Bacteria; kingdom Pseudomonadati; phylum Pseudomonadota; class Alphaproteobacteria; order Caulobacterales; family Caulobacteraceae; genus Brevundimonas; species Brevundimonas sp. KH_025. Next base: position 190,347 of record NZ_CM174501.1, read on the forward strand.
GGCGATGAAACGCTTGAGGGCCATGTCAAAGTACGGAGACAACTGGGACGGTGAAGGTGCCCCTGCACCTGATGCTGCGGTTGTAGAGGCTGCGATTACCCTGGTTGGTTTTTTGTCGCCCGAGGGGCTTCGGATGCGAGCATCTCTTGATGCAGAGGGGCGTCCGCTGTTGCTGCTATCGCAAGGCGAGGAGGAGGGGGAGGTCGTTATGACTTCACCCACGACCTTTAACTTCGCTTGGTTTGGCGGTCTCGAAGATCAGGGAGACATAGACGTGATCTTCGACGGAAATCATCTCCCGAGCACGTTGCGCGATGCGTTGCCCAAGCGCGACCTCGCTGTCGCTGCTTGACTGCTGAAGCCTGTCGACTTGCATGGATTGAACCGGGCGGCTTGCAGGCTGCTCGGACGATTGACGTCGCCTTCCCAAAGGGGGAGTGCGAAGTTTTCTCACTTTCGATGCCAGAGCGTGCAGCGGTCGCGGACGATGAGTTGGTCGCCAGGGTACTTACTTCGCCTGGCGATTACGACCTGACGATCCAAGAGATACTGACCGGTAAGCTCACCAACTGCTACGCTGGCGGTCTCAGCCTCATCCGATCAGGAGCGACAGACGACGAGATTTTGTCGACTGTGGCAACGCTCTTGGCGGCTGAGGATGCAGAGGGGCTGGTCGGAGCTGTTGTGGTATCGGCTCGGGTGTTGCGCGCCGTAGGTACCCCGGAACGTTACTTCAGGGTGTATGACACCGACGCTCCAGGCAACCTCTCGCACGCCGATATTGTTGGGACGTTTGACACCGCAATGTCGAAATCCGCGTGGGACAAGGCTCATCGCAAACGGCGCCGGGCGCTGCGGGATGCGATGCAGCAGCATATCCTTCATGCTGTCACGCCAGAGGATCTCCTGCTTCAGCTTCGTGCTGCTGGCATCTGATGCACCGATTACTCGCAGCGTTTCGGTAGCGTCTCTGACAAGTATACCCCGGCGAGGCGTCTCATCAGGTCGAGATAGCCGTCTCATTTGGGTTGATTGCCAGTTTTGGGACGCTAGACTCTTGGTGGTCTAGACCTTCTGAGACGGAGAAGCGGTGTGGCGTTGGTTGGGTATTGTCGGGTGTCGAGCGCCGGGCAGTCGCTTGAGATCCAGGAGGAGCAGCTTCAGGAGGCGGGCTGCGTAGAGATATTCAGTGAGAAGCGCACTGGAACTTCGACCTCCGGGCGTGAGCAGCTTGAGCTGGCGCTCCGCTTCGTTCGGAAGGGTGATGTCCTTGTGGTCACGCGGCTTGACCGCTTGGCGCGCTCCATCTCCGACCTGAGCAAGATCATCGACCAGCTCGGGGCTAAGCAGGTTGGCTTTCGTTGCCTTCAGCAGGGCGGGGTCGATACCACCAAGCCGGAGGGCCGGCTCATGTTGCAGTTGCTCGGGAGCTTTGCCGAGTTCGAAACGGCGATCCGCAAAGAGCGTCAACGCGAGGGTATCGAGAAGGCCAAGGTGCAGGGGCGCTATCGCGGGCGCCCCAAGAGTATCGATCCCGCAGAGGTCCGGCGGCTCAGCGCCAGTGGGGTGGGGGCGACGGCAATAGCAAGGCAGCTGGGGATCGGGCGAGCAAGTGTCTACCGCACTTTAGGCGAAGAATGATCTGGATTTTAAGGTTCAGATTTGCTATGCTTTTCAAAGCAGAAATGCACCTCACCCTGCTTCGGCAGGTCTAGACCAAACCTCCTTCCCCTACATTGTTATGAGCACTCACGCGCCGCGCCGCATTGGCGTCGGTTATTCGCGCGGCATTTCGCAGAGGCTTGCTGAAGCCTACGCGGATCTCTGGCGCGACAACGGCATCAACTACGAACTGACGATCGCTCTGGGGGTCCATCCTAAAAAGTTTGACCCTATCGAGATGAACAAGGTGATGAAGCGGTTCGTCCGGGAAGTTACCCATCAGCTGCGTGGCGTTCCAAAGCGCCAGATGCTGGGCTTAAGCGCCGACCATCCCGACGTGCTGTTCGCTGCGGGATTCTATGAGGCCAGGAATCGAGCCGGCGAACTCTTTCCGCATTGGCATGGCGGCGTCTGCCTGCGCCCAGGCGAGGAAGTCGCGTTCCGTAAGCTCCTTTGGGAGTGTATCGGTCCGGATGGCGATGCGCCTCTGTCTCCGCTGGAGCCTTCTCGGACTACCAGGCCACTAATCGTATTTCCAAATGCAAAGCCGACCTTCCATTTTGCAGCACTAGCAACGGCGCCGAAATATATTCGCTACGCTAACAAGCAGGCAATCAACGACGATGTCGAGTTCTCCTCAACTCGCGATTTTCTTGCCTGACACGGCTCTCGGCCAACATTCTCACATAGAAAACTAAGCGCAGTCCGGCGATTCAAAGTCGGATCTGAACTCCTCCCGATGATCGAACCGCTTCGCGTGCGAAGGCTGGTGGCCGGTGGGGGCACTCGGTAGTGGATTTTCCATAACGGTGCATAAAAAGCGCCCATCGCCTTCGACGGGGCGACCGCGCCCGTCAAAACGGGACAAGCATCAATCTGCACGCCGCGCATTACGCGATCTCCGGCTCATGCGGCTCGATCTGGTTTGGGAAGACGTTCCCAAGGCCAGTTCCAGTCATGCCTGAAGGGAAGGGTGACGATCCTCCCTGAAGACGCAGATAGGTCCGAGGGACAGTGACCCAGCTGTTGAAAGCCGCAGGGTCCGGAGTCGCTTCCTCAACCGTAGCCAGGTCGCTGCGGGACGACCCAAATCATCTAGTGAGAATGAACTCAATGATGACCCCACTGCCGGGCGTAACTCTGCCCGACTCTATCAGCGCACACACGACGTGGAGCGCCTTTGAATATCTCACTGAACAGACCGACTGGCGGATCGTGCTAACCGGAAGGGCACCTCTGAAGTTCGATGTGGAACATGACGACGCGTTCGCGCTGGCCTTATCCGGCGGCGACTCGTGGAAATCCTCGGATGTCGCTCGTGCCTGGATTGCCAACCGTCTCGTCGAGCTGGTGCGCCGCGAGCTGAACAAGACGCGTATCCGTAAGCTGAGCCTTCAGGTGCCAGACGACGTGGCCTCGTCGGATTTCCTTGATGGTTTGCGGTGGCGTGTCTGCTGCCTCGTCCGTTCTCAGCTTCTGAGGCATTTCGATCAGTCGATAGTGAAATGGGAGCGCGATGCCTGGGCGCATGTCGCAAGCCTCTCCGACTCTCTAGAACGAGAGCGTTTCCGGGCCTTCGTGGGGCTGGATCAGGTCGTGTCTGCTGACGCGGCACGTAAGGCGATCAAATATGTATTTCACCGTATGCACTGGAACCTCGTCTGGGAGGGCCGCCATGTGGAGTTCCGGTCTGATTGGAGGTTCGATCAGATCTACCCGCGACGCGCTGCTCTGGATGAAGCTGTCCGCGCGCGCGCCCTTGCAGCGAGAGCGCTCGATGCGCTGATCAGTGACAATACGCGCCAAAGACTGGCTGATCCCGACGTGGTGCCTTGGACGCGCGCCGGGCTTCAGGATGAGTTGGAGCGGCGATTTGTGAAGGACGGCGTTTGGGGGTTGATCCATCTCGCCCTTGATCGGGATCGCACGTGGTTCAGCCTCGATGCCCCGAGCCTCTGCAACGCCCAAACGGTTGACCTGATCGAACGTCAGCGCCCCCGGTTGCTGGTGTCGAACATGAGCGATTCGTAGGAACGCGAAGTCCTAGAAAACCAAGTCCACTTCGAGACCCTGGTCCGCTCTGTGCCGACTGGGGTTTCTTATCTTCCCTTACCTGTAAGGCTTCATCGACCGAGGTGTCGTGCATTTCATGACATTAACTGGCGTCATGTTTTGGCGTCAGCGAGCATGCGGGGGTGATTTCGATCGCATCTCGACTGTTGCTGTTCCCGATTGACGCGCTGAACGCATGGTAGCTGGGGCGATCCTGCGGAGTAGCAATCGCTAGGTCTGGTTGGCTGTCCGTTTCGGGCGGGGGTAAGCTTTCAGGGGTGGGGAAGGAAATAGTCGCTGCCTTCCCTCTAGGATGGGTGTGAGCGGTTGCCGACAACTGCTGCCCTTACTCCCAAGACGTTCTTGGGGCCGCAGATGGAAGCCTCCTGTCAGCAGTGAAAACGCCGACATTCCCGTTGGTTGCGTGCGGTAAGGTTGTGTATCAACCACCGAGCAGGACCACCGATGAGCAACAAAGCGGGTCGCCCCCGGAAGCCTTCACGCAGCGCGATTGCAACGCCTCTGTCCGCCTATCTGGACGCCAACTGGCACAAAACGGGTCTGACAAACGACGAGGCTGCCGCCTACTTCGGGTTCGATGCGCCGGGGATGATCAGTATGTGGCGGACGGGGCGTGCCGCAGTGTCGCTGGCGCGCCTCCCGAAACTCGCAATCCTGCTGAATGTGGACCTCGTGGCGATGTTCGTCCTGTGGCTGAAGCAGTTGCGCTTGCGGGAGCCGAATATCCCGGCGGATCTCATCGAGCTGGTAGAGCGCCGACTAGTGACGGAAAACGAAGCCGAGCTTATCCGCGTGGTCCGGAACGCGGTGAAGAACGCGGATCCTGTATTTACCCCGAGTGTGCTGACCCGGGTGGCGCGTGCCGTATCCCTGTAGGCAATAGTCAGCGTTTGTCCACTATTCGATGCCCGGTCATGCTGCGCGAAAATCACTGAGGCGCATATGTCTAAGCCGACCCTGCAAGATATTCTGATTGTTTACTTCGTGCTGCTGACCCCTCTTTGGAGTTTGATCCCCTTTGTCATTGCCGCGTTGTGGAGGCACTACAGGTCAGACGAGGTCGCGAAACGGCACGCGGAAGGAGTTCACAAGCGAGTTGAGGCGCGCAGACCTCGCTATGCTGCAGCAATCAGGTCCAACGGACGCAGGCGCAAGCTATCGCGCCCTTGATCAGACCTCGAGCTGATCCGGAAGCTGCGTAAGCAGTCGGTCGAAAAAGGCACGCTCGTCGGCTCCGACCGCGCGCAGGATTGCGATCATGTCGATGACGTTGGCCTGGCGCTCGTTGGCTTCAATCTTTGCCAGCCACCCATGATGGGCTTTGCCCAGGCGGGCCTCGACCTCGCGTTGGGTCAGGCCGCTTGCATGTCGGGCCGCAACGAGTTGCGCCACGACGGCCCGATATTCAGGCGATGACACCCACTTCCGCATCCGGCGCGCCTTCCACCTCAGGAAGCTGTGCGCTAAGGGCGGTGGTGCTTGGTTCCATTTTGGAACCAGAAAGTTAGGGGTGCGCGTCGTGTGGCGTTGGGGGATCGTGGTTTTGGTTTCAGCGGGGCTCGTCGGGTGCGGCGGGCGTGACGAGGAGGCTTTATCCCCTCCAGAAGCGCCGCCAAAGGTAGCCCCTGTGTCCGCCCCGGAGCCCCAGGAGCCCGTTTTCGTCGACCCTGCGGTAGGGGAAGCGGAAAGCGTCGCAGCAGCGCCCAAGGGCGCTCCTAGGAGCGTTGCCCTGCGACTGACGGGGGAGGAGTGGAAACGGTTTCGCGATTACGGCCTGGCTTTGGGCGCTGCCGTAGCGTGCGGCATCGATACATCCAGCGAAACCTCCCGCGTAGCTGCTTGGACGGACCGCAAGTTCCCCAACGGATCGGAAGGCAAGGGTGCCGTTCTGATCTATTTTGGAAAAGTCATGGAGCTTGGTGCGAAGAGCCAGGCGTCGAGTGGTGGCGACTGCGCCTATGTCCAGAGCCGGATCGACCGGATGGTGTGGCCTTAGGTGGTCGTCTTCCTGCTCATAGTCATCATCGCCATTCTCCTGGTAGGAGCGGCGAAGATCCGAGGCTGCGCTATCCAGGTCGGCGCGCTGGCTGTTGCTGCCGTGCTGCTCCTCGAGCTGAAGCGTAGGCTGGCCTGGGTTCCGGAAGCTGCTTGGTGGATCGGGGGCTTCCTCGCTCTGTTCGCACTTATTTGCGCCGTGGCGCGATATCAGCATCGCGCGCTGGAGAAGGAAAAGGCAAAGCAAGGGCAGCGCGTTAAGTCGTTGGACGAGGCTATCGAGCGTGAGCGGTCCAAGAGACTGGATTGAACCTACTTGCGGGTATTCGTGGACGTGCGGGAGGCGGCGACAGTCGTGTAAAAACGACTGTGACGCATTGAAATGGAAGACTAAATCTGCGATACGGTTCGCATCTCAGGATAGCGTCTGAGCATCGAACTGGAGCTTGGCTCTAGGGGATCAACTCGCATCAGCGAGCGCTAAAAACCCACGAGCCAAGCGCTCCGTGAGATACTGCTTCCTTGCAATCAAGTTCCAACCAATCCGACCGTGTCAACGGTCGTTCCGCTGCTGCGTCGGTGATCCCGCGTCTTCTATCGGCTTCAGACGCGGCAAGATATCTCGGCTATAAATCTGTTGATGCGCTGAAACGCATTCCGGTTCGCCCACTAACTATTATTGAGGGAGGTGTCCGAGGGGCGCCCCGATGGGACAAGAAAGCTATTGATCTGTGGCTGGATAGCCTCTCGTCAATATCTGAAAACAGCAACGACAACATTGCCGAAATCGAAGACGTAGACGCCGAGCTTCAGGCGTGGAAGGTGCGTCATGGCTGGTAAACGAGTAATCCTTCCCAATGCGCATCGTGTAACCAAGCAACTCGCTGGTGGACGATTTGGCATTTACATCTATGCCTTCCGAGGAGGCCCCCTGCTGAAACGGTTCGCGGGCGCTTCGAAGCGCGAGGCGGAGCGAGCCGAACTGGATGGCGCTTCGGAACTGATCCAAGCCTATGCGTCGCAAAAAGTAGTTCGAACAGGTGGCGAGACGGTCAGAGACCTTGTGCGATTGTTCAAGGAGGTGCCGGAAGGGCTGAAATCACTATCGACGTCAACTAGAGCGCAATGGTCGCGCTGGCTGGATAAGATTGATGCGGACTTTGGCGATATGCCGCTTCGACTATTGAAGGTGCGCGGAGTTCGCGCGACTTTCATCAAGTGGCGAGACTCCTTCAGCGCGTCGCCCCGTTCTGCTGACTATGCAATCCAAGTGCTGCGCCGTGTCTTGGAGTTGGGGGTGAAGCGTGAACTGATCGATGTGAATCCCGCAAAAGGGATCGACGCCATCTACAAGGTCAATCGCGCGGAGATCGTTGTGACGGATGACCAACTGGCGAGGATCCTTGCTCATGCGACGCCGCGCGCCCAGCTCGCCATTCGGTTAGCGGCTGCGCTTGGTCTGCGACGTGGCGACCTAGTGGGGCTGCAATGGGATCATGTTCGCGAAGATCATATCGAACTGACGACAAACAAGAGTCGCGGGAAGACGTTCGTCATCTCCCCTTTGTTGGGTGACGGTCGCAAGGTCATTGACGAGTTGCGTGAAGAGCATGCCCGCATAATCGCGGATGGGCGGGTTCCATCCGCATTCGTTTTGACAACTGAACTCGGCACGCCGTGGAAAGGTCCTTCTTTGACCCAGGCGTTCATTCGAGCTGCGAAGCTGGCGAAAGTGAGCGTTACCCTGCATGACCTTCGAGGCACCGCTGCTACTAGATTTATCCAAGGCGGATTTACTCCTCAGGAGGTAGCTACCTTCATTGGCTGGGAGCGGGCGCGTGTGGAGGAGATAATCCGTCGCTATGTGGATCCGGCTGGAATCGCACGTAGGGCGATCGCACGGCTTGAGCCGGAGCGGGCGACCGGATAAGGAACGGGAGTCGAACGTTGGTGTAAACCGACCTGTAAACTGAAGCGTCTAGGCTTCGGTGAATGGTCGTCAAAGCGCTGATTTTGTTGGGCGATGCGGTCGTAGTTCAGAGGTAGAACGTCAGCTTCCCAAGCTGAATGTCGCGGGTTCGATTCCCGCCGGCCGCTCCATCGCTCCGCCGGCTTTCGGCACGGGTGTTCTTCCGAATGTTTGACTGAGCAGGCCGAGGCGGCGAGCGCATGGCCCGCCGCTTTGCCCATGTTTATCGGTCGGCCTTCGCCGTCGTCGCCGGTCCGTAGAAGAGGGCGTTGAACAGCAGACGGCTGGAGGCGCGGGCCTGGGCGCGGTTGACCACGTCAGGGCCCAGCACGATCACCCGGCCGTCGCCGTGCGGCAGGTCCAGAACCGCGTCCGAACCCGACAGCTTCTGCGGGCCGATGGCCCAGCCGCTGGAGACCGAAACCTGTTCCGGATAGCGGGCGATGGGCGCGCCTTCGCCTGCGTGGCGGAAGCCGGCGTTGCGGTTGAAGAAGACGTCCATTTGCGCGGGGGCGCCGAAGGCCAGGGGCTGACGGTTGTCGACCTCGGTGCGCAGGATGGCGCCGGGGATGAAGAAGTCGGTCGAGGCCAGGGCCTTGCCGTCTTCGGCGCGCAGAACATCCTCGACCTGGGCGCCTAGGGCCGTCGCCAGGCGGTGGGCTGAGCCGATGGTCACCACGCTGCCGCCGCCGCGCACGAAGGCATCGATCTGCGGCACGGTCTTCTCGGCGGTGATATTGCCCAGCCAGCCGCGATACTCGGCCGGGATGGCTTCGGGGGCGGGCTGGCGGTCGTCGGCCTCCTGGGCGGCGGCCGAGAGGTTGGTCGGGATCATGTCCGAGGCGAAGACCAGGACATCGAAATCCCTGGCCAGGTCGCCGGCGTCCAGACGCTGCGGATAGACCACCTCGAACGGATACTCGAACTGCTCCAGCATGAAGCGGGTCCAGCCCGAGGCCATCGAGCCGCCGTAGCGGTCGACCAGGCCGACGCGCACCGGCTTCAGCGCGATCTTGTCGCCGCCGGGAGCGCGGGCGGCGGCGTGGGCGTTCAGGCCCAGGTCGCGCACGGCGGCCTCGACGATGGGGCGGGCCTTGGCGTCGGCCGGGATCCACAGGGCGCCGGGGGCCAGGGTGGCGCGGCCCGCACGGGTCTCGCCTTCCTGCCAATAGACGGCCACGCCCGCCGCCAGCAGACGGTTGGTCAGGATGTAGCCGTTGACCGGCGCGTGGTCGATCAGCCAGCCGGCGCGGCCCGAGCCTTCGATCTTGCCGGGCGGCGGAGCCATGACGTCGGCGACGCGCTCGGTCGGGGCCTCGAAGCCGTCGAGGATGCGGTCGAACTCGACCCCCATCTGCAGCGCGAGGGTGTAACCGGTCGCGTCATAGGGCAGGGCGGGCGGACCGCCCGGATACTGCAGGTCGTGCGGGTGATCCTGCGGCTCGAACATGTCCAGCACGTGCGGGCGATAGGCCTGGGCCGTCTTCACCACATAGGAGCCGGCGGGATAGGTCTTGCCGCCGATGGTGAAGGCGCGCGTGGCGCGGTCCACGTCCACGCCCGTCTTGATCAGGCTGTTGAGGAAGGCGACGGCGGTGGGCAGGTCGGCCTGGTCCGCCGGGATGACATAGCCGCGCGGATCGCGACGGGCCGGATCATGCAGCACCTTGTCATAGAGGGCCGGATCGACGCCGCGACGACCGTTGGCGTTTTCGCCCGCAGCCTCGACCAGGGCTTCGACGCCGGTCGGCGTGATGCGCCAGGTGTCGGTATTGCCCTTGTCGATGGCGTTCTGGCCCATGCGCCAGATGTTGAACAGCAGCCGGTCCTTGTTGCGCGAGGCGTAGTTCAGCACGGCGCGGTTGATCGACTGCGAGTACTCGATCGACTGGGCGAAATGCCAGGTCTGGGGCGCGACCGGCATGGGCAGGTCGTTGCGGGCCAGCTGGTTCTGCGGGATCAGGCTGATCTGGCTGGGGGTCGGGTGGCCGGTGATCTCGGTCAGCAGGCCGACCGCATTGTGGAAATAGGTGATGGAGCGCTCCATCCCGTTGTTCCAGGTCGAATAGCTGGCACCGCTGCGCATGGTCGAGCCGGGCTTGCCCTCTTCGATCAGGCGGCTGTGCATGGCCGCGCCGACTTCCGACAGGGTCCCCATGACCAGCGGGTCGTAGTTGTAGTTAAACGGGTCGCGGAAGGGCGGCATGAAGACCACCGTCCCGGCGGGCGCCGTCTGATGGTGGTTGTAGATGATCTGCGGGAACCACTCGCGGAAGAACTGCCGGTTGACGTTGGTCGTCTCGGCCATGGCCGACAGGTAGTAGTCGCGGTTGTTATCGTGGCCGACGTACTTTTGATAAAGCACAGGGATCGAGGCGAACTCGCGCTTCAACGGGTCCGCGTTGCGCATGTACCAGTTGGAGACCAGCTCCATCCCGTCCGGGTTCAGCGGCGCGAACAGGATGACGGTGTCGTTCAGGACACGCAGGGCCTCGGGGTCCTCGGCCGTCAGCCATTCGTGGACGGCGGCGATCAGGGCTTGCGGCGGGACCGTCTCGGTCGAGTGCAGGCCGCCGTCGATCCAGACCACGGCCTTGCCCTCGGCGGACATGGCGCGGGCCTCTTCCTCGCTGACGCCTTCGGCCTTGGCCAGACGGCGCGCGATCTCCTTATAGCGATCGAGGTTGGCCAGGTTCTCGGGCGTCGAGACGATGGCGATGTACTGGGTGCGGCCCTCGGACGACTTGCCGATCTCGACCAGCTTCATCCGGTCCGACTGGCCGGCCAGGGTCTTCAGATAGGCTTCCCACTGGGTGTAGTTGATCAGGTGGTAGTCGGCGCCGACGTCGAAGCCGAAGGCCTCGCGCGGCGAGGTGATGCGCGAGGCGGTCGCGGCGGCGCTCGTCGATGCGGCGTCGGCCGGCGGGGTCAGAACGCCCTCGTAGGCCAGGGCGCTGGTCGCCGACAGCAGCAGGGCCGCCAGGCCAGCGGCCCAGGGCGCGGTTGCTCGGATGGTGCGATCTGCGGTCGTCATGGCGAAACTCCCCCTCAAGGCCGGCCGCCTCGAGGGGCGACCGCGAAAACTGCGTCCCGACCGATCGGGACCTGCAGGGCGACGTTTTCCTCCACCGCGCCCCGCCGACTGAATGAAGGGCTATGCCGTCTGGCACAACCTCTGTTGAGGTATCGCTGTTGGCTCGGGCGGATGGCGCCGTGCGACGATTCGAAAGTCATTCTGATCTAGGCGCGAAGGCCGATTGGCTTTAGCAAAGAGATGAACGAGGCGGGGCAGTGGACATTTCGAACGTCTGCGGCCCCGCTTTCGTATGGAACGGATGGGGCTCGTGCGGTCGGGGGAGGCATTCCGACGGGGTGGGCCGAGTGAAGTTGGAACGTAAAAAATGAAGCGAACATTCGCCTACCTCATCATCGGCGCCATGATCCTGGGCGTGCTGGTCGGATGGGGCATCAACCAATATCTCGGCGCCGACCAGGCCGAGGCCGCGGCCAAGAATCTGGGGCTCATCACCGACGTCTTCCTGCGCCTGATCAAGATGATCATCGCGCCGTTGGTCTTCACCACCCTGGTGGCGGGCATCGCCCACATGGAAGACGCCGCCTCGGTCGGCCGCATCGGCGTCAAGACCATGACCTGGTTCATCGGCGCCTCGGTGGTGTCGCTGGTGCTGGGCCTGGTGATGGTGCAACTGCTGCAGCCGGGGGCGGGCATGCACCTGCCGCAGGCGGCGCTGGCGACTGCGCCGGCGGCCTCGACCGACTCCTTCTCGCTGCACGGCTTCGTCACCCACCTGGTGCCGACGTCGATCTTCGACGCCATGGCCAAGAACGAGATCCTGCAGATCGTGGTCTTCTCCCTGTTCGTCGGCACGGCGGTCGCCGCCCTGGACGACAAGGCGCCGGCGGTGCTGAACCTGGTCGAGCAGGCCGCCTCCATCATGCTGAAGGTGACCGAGTTCGTGATGAAGCTGGCGCCGCTGGCCATCTTCGCGGCGCTGGCCTCGACCATCGCCACCCAGGGGGTGGAGATGCTGGCCGTCTACGCCAAGTTCGTGCTGGGCTTCTACGGCTCGATGGCCCTGCTGTGGGGGTTGCTGTTCGTGGCAGCCGCCCTGGTGCTGGGCCGTCGCGTCCTGCCGCTGTTCAAGGTGATCCGCACCCCGGCCCTGCTGGCCTTCTCGACCGCCAGCTCGGAAGCCGCCTATCCGCGCATCCTGGACGCCCTGCCCACCGTCGGCGTGCGTCGCCGCATCGTCAGCTTCGTCCTGCCGCTGGGCTATTCGTTCAACCTCGACGGCTCGATGCTCTACTGCACCTTCGCCACCATGTTCATCATGCAGGCGCACGGCGTGCATCTCAGCGTCTCGCAGCAGATCTTCATGCTGCTGCTGCTGATGGTGACGTCCAAGGGCATCGCCGGCATCCCGCGCGCCTCGCTGGTGGTCATCATGGCGACCCTGACCTACTTCGGTCTGCCGGAAGCCTGGATCGCCATCGTCCTGGGCGTCGATCACCTGCTCGACATGGGCCGCTCGGCCACCAACGTGGTCGGCAACTCCGTCGCCGCCGCCGTGGTCGCCAAGTGGGAAGGCGAACTGGACGACATTCCGGAAGGCGATGCTTCGGACGGGCAGGCCAAGGCGCTCGCCTAGGTCTCAGGCCCCACAGGCTAACCGCTCTGCAATCGCCGCCCTGGGTCTCCAGGGCGGCGATTTGTCGTTTGGCGGGCAGGCCTGGCGCTTCGGCGATGACTCCGGTCGTGCGGAACGCTGGGGGGCGTGCTGTTCCGCGTCGAGGCCGTCGCGCCGAAGCGCCCATGTTTGAACGAAAACGCGAGCGCGCTCCCGTCCGGCCCGCCCTTTGTCGCGTCGATCCCGCAAACGCGGTGGTGGCGATCGGCGCGCCAGGGTCTGAATTCCGCGCCGCGCCCCGGCCGCGTCGCGGCGGGGGCTAGGCTGGTCCGGCGGTCTGACGAGTCAGTCGGCGAAATCGAAGTAATGCCTCGCCTAATGCCTCCAGGGCGCGGACTGCAGCATCGTCTTGCGGAGGGTCGGTTGTGGGCGTTTTTTAGAAAACCATCCTTTTTCAAAACCTTAAGCTGTTAACACTTTATTAGTAATCAGTGTTTCATTCAATTATTCTTTATGATTGGCGCAGTTTCTGCGCTTGTTGCTTTGTGCTGTAAGTAGAAAGCAAATCGATGCTTGTGGTCCGGCTGTAATAATAGATTTCTTCCGTGTCTTGGCGTATCACCAATCTGTGGGATGTAGTGATGAATATTTTGAGGTATGTTGCCTCGGTTCAGGATTGTGGCTTCGTGTGAAACGAGGGGGTAACCGGGTCGAACGGGGACGGCCAGAGCTGGGAGGCTCGGTGTGGGACAGGGGTCTGTGGAGACCGGAAGCTCTCGTGGGCTGACGCATGAACCGTTCTGGTTTTCGGCGGATCGTCGGGTGTCCCGCGATCGACGTCGATCAGACATGATTGCGGACGATGAGGATGAGCCGGGCGTGGCGTGCAGCCGGGCCTTGGCCAATTGGATCGACGGCGAACGACGCGCCCGACTGATCGTGACGCGAGATCTGGACGTCCTGTGGCTGAACGAGGCGGCGCGCGCCTTGCGCGACGACGGCGAGGCGTTCGAGGTCTGCGACGGACGGCTGGCGCCGCGTTCGCCCATCATCAGCAGTCTGGTGGCGGCGGCCCGGCCGGAAGAGGCGGGCTGCGCGGTGGTGCCGGGCGAGGGCGGGCGCCACTGGGTGGCCTGGGCGCGCGAGGTCTGCGGGCCGCCCGACGCCCTGATCGGTCTGACGCTGCAGCGGGCCCGCAGCGAAATCCGCTTTCAGGCGCTCATCGAGAACCACCTGCTGACGCCGTCCGAAGGCCGGATCATCGAGATGCTGCTGGCCGGCGTCGAGACCGGCCGCATCGCCCAGGCGCTGGACATCTCGATCGAAACCCTGCGCACGCACCTGAAGCACGCCTATCAGAAGCTGGGCGTGCGCAGTCGCGGCGAGCTGTTCGCCGAGGCCCTGAGTTTCGTCGGGCCTTAGGTCGAGGCGGCGGACATCGAAACGCCGGTGACGGCGGGCGTCGGCGTGACAGCCGCGGGCGTGGCGGCGCTGGCGGGATCAGCCTGAACCAGCAACGGGCCGAGAGCGAAGGCGGCGACGGCTGCGCCCGCCGACAGGGCCAGAACGGCGACGACGGCGTAGGCGACGGCCGAGCCGGAACGGCGGCGACGGAACCCGCCCGTCTTGACGCCGCGAATGATCACGAACGGCCGCTGGCTGAAGGCTTCGGAGCCGATAATATTGTGTTGGGACAAGAACGCGCTCCCCGACTGTCCAGGAATGGATCAGTTCAGAGAGCGGTCCGATAAGGCCAAAGGATGGCGAACGCCGGTTCCCGGCGTCGTTCAACTTCCGAGGGTGACGGCGACCTGGCGCCCGCCGCGCGTCTGGACCCGCTTCATCAGCACCACGATGTCGTCGCCCGCCTTGACCGGCGAGATCAGGAACCAGCTGCCGTCGGGCAGGCCGGAAAAGCGGAAGGCGTCGTTGGCGCAGGGCTGGGCGCGTTCGAAGGCGCGATAGTCGGCGGCCTGTTCCCCGGCCGAGCGGGCGCGCACCACGGCGGCGGGCACGGCGGCGCTTTCGGTCGAGCCATAGAGGCGCTGCATCCGGGCGCGGGTGTAGCCGGTGTCGGGGATCAGGCCGACATTGCCGATGCAGTGGAAGGTCTTGCCGTCCTGGGCGAAGGCGACGCGGCCCTCGATCGAGGCCTGGCCCGCGCGGGTCGACCAGGCGAAGGCGTCGGCGCTGAACTCGGTCGAGCCGGTCCCGCCGCCCATCGGCATGGTGGCGCAGGCGCTGAGCGCCAGTCCGGCCGCGAGGGCGGCGACGAGGGCGAGGGAAGGCAAGGGGCGACGGGTTGACATGGAGGGGGCTCCCGGAACTCGTTTCAAGCTCTACGGGAATGACGCCCGAAGCCGAGACGAGTCAAGGTTGCCCGCCGTCGCGGCCTGCGCCACAAGAGCGCCGGAGACCGGGCGCAGAGACCGGCCGAGAAACGTTTCAGGGGCTTCATGACCGTCACCATCGACGACATCCGCGCGGCGCAGTCCCGCATCGCCGGCCAGGTCGACCGCACGCCCGTCCGCTATTCCCGCCGCCTGTCGCAGCTGACCGGCGCCGAGATCTGGATCAAGTACGACAACCTGCACTTCACCGGCAGCTTCAAGGAGCGCGGCGCTCTGAACCGGCTGCTGCAGCTGACGCCGGAGGAACGCAAGCGCGGCGTCGTCGCCGCCTCGGCCGGCAACCACGCCCAGGCCCTGGCCTATCACGGCGGCCGCCTCGGCGTGCCCGTGACCATCGTCATGCCCGAGGGCACGCCCTTCGTGAAGGTGGACGGCACCCGCGCCCACGGCGCCAATGTCGTCATCCACGGCCTCGACTTCTCGGCCTCGACCGAAGAGGCCAAGCGGCTTCAGGTCGAGCACGGCTACGTCTTCGTCTCGGCCTTTGACGACGAGGGCATCGTCGCGGGCCAGGGCGTCTGCGGCCTGGAGTTCATCGAGGACGCGCCGGATCTCGACGCCCTCATCATCCCCATCGGCGGCGGAGGCCTGATCGCGGGCAGCGCCATCGCCGCCAAGGCGATCAAGCCCGACATCAAGATCTTCGGCGTCGAGGCCGCCCGCTATCCCTCCTTCACCGCGCGTCGTCGCGGCGAGCCGGCCAAGTGCAGCGGGCAAACGATCGCCGAGGGCATCGCCATCAAGGCCGTGGGCGAAATCCCCTTCGCCCTGGCCGACAGCCTGATAGACGAGGTCTTCGTCTGCGAGGAAGCCGATTTCGAAAAGGGCGTGGCCCTGCTGGCGACGCTGGAGAAGACGGTGGCCGAGGGCGCCGGGGCCGGCGGTCTGGCCGCCATCCTGGCCAATCCGGAACGGTTCAAGGGCATGAAGGTCGGCATCGAACTGACCGGCGGCAACATCGACGCCCGGATGCTGGCCGTGGTGCTGAATCGCGAAATGGTCCGCGAGAAGCGGCTGATCGTCTATCGCATCCTGGGCGACGACCGCCCGGGCATGCTGTCGGCCATGGCCGCCGTGATCGGCGGACTGGGCGGCAACATCATCGACGTCGTGCACAACCGGCTGGCGCTGGACGTGCCGGCCAAGGGCGCGGAGTTCGACATCATGGTCGAGACCCGCGACGCCAGACATGCCGAGGAAATCGGCGAAGCATTGAAAGAACGTGGCTATGAACTTCGCATGGGCTAGGCCCGCACTGATCGCGGTCTCCGCCGCCGCCCTGCTGGCCACGGCCGCCTGCAACCGCCAGCCCGCCGCATCCAGCGCCGATCTGGCCAAGAACGCCGAGGCCGCCGCCGCCTTCATGAAGACCAACGCCTCGGCGGAGGGGGTCAAGACCCTGCCGTCGGGCCTGCAGTACAAGGTGGTCGCCAGCGGCCCCGCGACCGGCGTCCGCCCGGATCGCAATGATCTGGCGCGCGTCGACTATGAGGGCAGTCTGACCGACGGCACGGTCTTCGACAGCTCGTTCAAGCGCGGCTCGCCCGCCATCTTCTCGCCCGAGCAGGTCGTGCCGGGCTGGACCGAGGCGCTGCAACTGATGAAGCCCGGCGACGAATGGCTGCTCTACGTCCCGCCCGCGCTGGGCTACGGCGAGGCGGGCGGTCCGCCGATGATCCCGGGCAACGCGGTCCTGGTGTTCCGGCTGAAGCTGCTGGACGTGGCGCCGGTTCCCGGCGGCGGCAGGGGCGTAGGCTCGGCTGACGTCTAGATTGGCGAAGTGACAGACGGTCGGGACCATTCGGATCTGACCGTCTCGTCCTGCTCATCCGCCAGCCGCGCCTCGCGCAGCAAGGCGAACCGCTCCGGCGACAGTCGCGACAGGGCCCAGGCCGCCGCCCCGCGCACCACGGACGCCGGGTCGTCCAGCAGGGCCTCGACCGGCGCGATCAGGGCCGGGTCGTCGGCGTTCCCCGCCGCATAGAGGACGTTGCGGATGAACCGGTCCCGCCCGATGCGCTTGACCGGGCTCTTGGTGAACAGGGCGCGGAAGGCCGGGTCGTCCAGCGCCAGCAGGTCGGCCAGCCTCGGCCCCTTCAGGCTGTCGCGGGCGTGCAGACGGGCCTCGGACGCCCCTTGCGCGAACTTGTTCCACGGACAGGCGCCCAGGCAGTCGTCGCAGCCGTAGATGCGCGGCCCCGCAGCAATCCGGAACTCGACCGGCCAGGGCTCGGCAAACTCGATGGTGAGGTAGGACAGGCAGCGCCGCGCATCGATCTGGAACGGCGCGGGAAAGGCCTTGGTCGGGCAGGCGTCCAGACAGGCGGTGCAACGGCCGCAATGCTCGGTCTCGGCCTCGTCCGGCTCGATCTCGGCGGCGGTCAGGATGACGCCGAGGAAGAGCCAGTTGCCGTGGGTCCGGCTCAACAGATTGGTGTGCTTGCCCTGCCAGCCCAGTCCGGCGCGCTGGGCCAGCGGCTTCTCCATCAGGGGGGCGGTGTCGACGAAGACCTTGACCTCCTGACCCAACCGCGCGCCGATCTGACCCGCCAGGATCTTCAGCCGCCCCTTGATGACCTCGTGATAGTCGTCGCCGCGCGCATAGACCGAGATATAGCCCGCCGACCTGTCTTCAAGCTCGGGCAGGGGATCGGCCTCGGGGCCGTAGTTCATGCCCAGGACGATGGCGGTCTTCGCTCCGTCCCACATGGCGGTGGGGTGGGCGCGGCGCTCCAGCGTCGTCTCCATCCAGCCCATGTCGCCGTGCCGCCCGGCCTCGACGAAGTGGGCCAGCTTCTCGCCCGCGCTCCACGGTTCGCTGGCCGAGGCGAAGCGGCACACGCCGAAGCCCAGTTCGGCGGCGCGCTGTCGGATGAAGATGCGGGGATCGGCCGCCATGAGGGCGCTTTAGCCCTCGTTAGCCTCAGAAGTCGAGGTCGGCGTACCAGGTGGCCGGATGGACGCCGGGGAAACGGTCGGTCAGCAGGGGCCGGAAACAGGGCCGCGACTTGAGCTTGGAATACCAGGTCTTCAGCGCCGGATAGGACGCCCAGGTGATCTCGCCGAAATAGTCCAGCACCGACAGATGGCCCGCCGCGATCAGGTCGGCCTGGCTGAGCCGACGCCCGGCCAGCCATTCACGACCGGCGGCCAGGGCCTCGAACATGGCCAGATGGGTGCGCAGGGCGTCGCGGCCCTCGCGCAGCATCCGCGCCTCGGGCGGGCCGAGCCGCAGCAGGGGCTTTTCCATCCGCTCATGCAGCAGGACGGCGTCGACCTCGTCGATGAAACGGCGGTTGAACCAGGCGGCCAGACGCCGCGCCTCGGCGCGTTCGGCTATATCGGCGGGCATCAGGACGTCGCCCTTGGAGCGATCTTCGATCCAGCCGAGGATGGCGTCGATCTCGCACAGGGTCAGGGTCTTGCCCTTCTCAACCACGGTCAGGACCGGCGGCATCCCGGAGGGGTTGAGATCGAAGACGGGGCAGTCCTCTTCCCACGGCTTGACCAGTTCCTCGCCGAAATCGATGCGCGCCTCGCCCAGCGCCAGTCGCGCCGTGCGCGAGCCGGGGTGGAAGGCGAAATGATAGAGGACGGCGGGCGAGGACATTGCCCGATCCATGCGCCCACGCTCGTTAAGGGGGCGTTTACCGCGACGCTCGGTCGCAGCTTATGACCAGGGGCCGGACCGGATCGCCAGCGGCTCATCGACGCTTTCCGCGACCGGCGCCGCGGCGGGCGCGTCGCGGCGACCGTGGCTCTCGCCCCGCGCGCGCGGGTCGGCGTGGATCAGCAGGTCGGCGTGGGGGAAGGCGGCCAGCACGCGCTGCTCGGCCTCGACCACGATGGCATGGGCCGCCTCCAGCGTCAGGCTCGGCTCCAGATCGACGTGCATCTGGATCATCAGCACCTGCCCGGCCATGCGGGTGCGCAGCTGGTGCACGCCGGAAATGCGCGGGTCGGCCAGGACGGCGGCGACCACGGCGGCGCGATCGGCGTCCGGGGCGGCGTGGTCCAGCAGGTGATCGGCGGCGTCGCGCAGGATGGAGGTCGCCCCCCAGAACAGCCAGACCGCCACGACCAGACCGGCCGCCGCGTCCAGCCCGGGAGCGTTGAGGAAGGCGCCGGAGATCACGCCGATCAGCACCACGACATTGGCGGCCAGGTCGGCGGCGTAGTGGGCGCGGTCGCCCGCCACGGCCAGGGACGCCGTCTTCTTCATCGCCTGGGTCTGCATCCACACCAGCCACAGGGTGACGGCGATGGAGACCACGACCACGCCGACGGCCCAGCCGCCTGCGGTGACCGGACGCGGATCAAAGATGCGCTGCACCGCCTCCCAGCCGATGAAGACGGCGGAGGCGAAGACCAGGCCCGCCTGCACCAGCGCCGCCAGGGCCTCGGCCTTGCCATGCCCGTAGCGATGCTCCTCGTCCGGCGGGGCGGCGGCCCAGCGCACGGCGAAGAAGGTCGCCAGCGAGGCGATCAGGTCCAGCGACGAATCCGCCAGCGTCGCCAGGATCGACACCGAACCCGAGGCGCCCAGCGCGAATGCCTTCATCACGATCAGGACGACGGCCGTCCCCACCGACAGGGTGGTGATGCGGCGGGTCGCCGCGTGGGCGTCGTCGAGGGAGGAGGCGGGAGCGGTCATCCCACTCCTTGTCGCGCAAAACCGTTCATCCGCCAATGGCGGCGTCTTGTCCGGGACGCTAAGGAAGACCGTGCCCGGCGCTGGCGGCCGGTTGAAGCGGAGTTTCCATGGCGGACTGGCTGACGGCGATCCTTCTGGGTCTGGTCGAGGGATTGACCGAATTCATTCCGGTGTCGTCCACCGGCCACCTGCTGCTGCTGGGGCATTTCCTCGGCTTCGAAAGCACCGGCAAGACGTTCGAGATCGTCATTCAGCTGGGCGCCCTGCTGGCCATCATCAGCGTCTATTTCAAGCGCCTGTGGCAGCTTGCGACGCGCTGGCCCTTTGATCCGGCGGCGCGGCGCTTTCTGATCGGCCTGCTGGCCGCCTTCGCGCCCGCCGTGGTGATCGGCTTCTTCGCCTACGGCTTCATCAAGACGGTGCTGTTCGAGACGCCGCTGGTGGTCTGCGTCGCCCTGATCGTCGGCGGACTGCTGCTGCTGTGGCTGGACCGGATGAAGAAGATCCCGACCTATCTGGACGCCGACCGCTATCCCTACCGCGTCTATTTCCTGATCGGCCTGTTCCAGTGCCTGGCCATGATCCCCGGCGTGTCGCGCTCGGGCGCCACCATAGCCGGCGGCCTGCTGCTGGGCACGGACAAGCGCTCGGCGGCCGAGTTCAGCTTCTTCCTGGCCCTGCCGACCATGGGGGCGGCGGTGGCCTATGACCTGTTCAAGAACCGCGACGTGCTGGACTTCACCGATCTGGGCCTGATCGCGGTCGGCTTCATCGCCGCCTTCCTGACGGCGCTGGCGGTGGTGCGCTTCCTGCTCGACTTCGTCTCCAAGCACGGCTTCGGCCCCTTCGCCTGGTGGCGGATCGTCGTCGGCGTGACGGGCATCATCGGCCTGGCGGTTACGGGCGCGCTGTAAACTTCTTTTCCGCCCCATTCATGGGGAGGAGAGGTCGGTCATCAGCCAAAGAAAAACCCCTCGGGACCGCGTCCCGAGGGGTTTATTCGTAAGCCTTGCCGATCAGGCGGCGGCCGGGTTCTCGGCGTACTGGCCGCCGACGCGGTAGCGGAACAGATAGCCCGGTGCGATGGCTTCCAGCCCGGTAGGGTCGACGCCCAGCTCGGCCAGCCCCTCGGCGCCGGCCGAGACGACGTTGTCGGTCTCCAGCAGCAGCACCTGATCCTTGGTGAGTTCCGGCTTCAGGCCGATCGCCGCCGGGATCTGCGCCAGGGAACCGATCAGGCGGGCGATGGGGAAGGGCAGGGGAATGAGGAAGCGGTTGCGGTTGGTCTCGCGCAGGATGAACTTCAGGATGTCCTTGAAGGTCCAGACCGCCGGGCCGCCCAGTTCAAACGTCCTGCCCTCGGCTTCGGGCGAGACGGTGGCGCGGGCGATGGCCTCGGCCACGTCGCCGACATAGACGGGCTGGAACTTGGTCACGCCGCCGCCGATCAGCGGCAGGGCCGGCGAGACGACGGCCATGGCGGCGAACTTGTTCAGGAAGGCGTCGCCCGCGCCGAAGACGATCGACGGACGGATCACCACGGCGCCGGGGAAGGCGGCGCGCACGGCGGCCTCGGCGCGGCCCTTGGTGCGGGCGTATTCGGCCTTGCCGTTCACGTCGGCGCCCAGGGCCGACATATGGGTCAGGCGCTTGACGCCCGCGGCCTTGGCGGCCTCGGCGACGTTGACGGCGCCCGCGACGTGCAGGGCCTCGAACTTGCGGCCGCCGGTCTCGAACAGGATGCCGACCAGATTGATCACGGCGTCGGCGCCCTTGATCGCCTCGGCCACGGCGGCCTTGTCGGTGATGTCGCAACGGACCGTCTGGACCTGGCCGACGTCGCCGGCCATGCGCAGTTCATAGGCCAGGGCGGGCTTGCGCACCGCGACGCGCACGCGCCAGCCGCGCTTGGCCAGGGCTCGCACCACCTGGGTTCCGATAAAGCCCGAGCCGCCGAAAACGGTGACCAGTCCGGGGGCGAAATCAGCCATCTGTACGCTCCAACGCCAAACCCCGACCGCAACGGGCGGCCGGAGAAGAATTCCACGGCCGGGGCTTAACCGATGCGCCGTCCCGCCGCAACGCACAGAGGGGCGAGCAGGCGGGCATTAGTCGGCCCGATAGACCACCTGTCCGTCGACCACGGTCAGGACGGCGTGGCCCTTGGGGATGTCGGCGGCGGGGACGGTCATCAGGTCGATGTTGAAGGCGGTGAAGTCGGCGCGCTTGCCGACCTCGATGGTGCCCAGCTCGTCCTCGCGGAAGGAGGCGTAGGCGGGCCACAGGGTGAACATCTTCAGCGCCGTCGCCCGGTCCACGGCCTCGTTCGGGCGCCAGTCGGGACCCTGGAAGCCGTTCAGGTCACGCCGCGCCACGGCGGCGTAGAACTCGATCAGGGGATCGCCGCGCTCGACCGGCGCATCGGATCCGCCGACCACGATCACGCCCCGGTCTGTCAGGGTGTGCCAGGCGTAGGCCCCGTCCAGCCGGGCGTCGCCCAGACGGTCGGCGGCGAAATGCAGGTCGCCGATGGCGTGGCTGGGCTGCATCGAGGCGATGATCGGCAGCTCGTCGAAGTAGTGATAGTCGCTGGGCCGGATGATCTGGGCGTGCTCGATGCGCCAGCGCGGATCGGCCAGCTTCCATTCCGATTTCGGCACGGATCGCAGGGCTTCTTCGTACCAAGCCGCGACCTCGTGATTGCCCTTGTCGCCGATGGCGTGAGTGGCCAGCTGGATGCCCGTGCGCAGGGCCTCCTGATACAGGGGCATGACCTCCTCGCGCGAGGTGCGCATCAGGCCGTGCGTGTCCGGGCGGTCGGAATAGGGCTCGAACAGCATGGCCCCGCGCGAGCCCAGGGCCCCGTCGGCGTAGAATTTGATCGCCCGGGTGATGATCCGCCCGTCGGCGGCGGCGCGCGGGCCGCCCGCCATCAGGGCGCGGGCGTCGCCCATGTCGATGCTGTTGTAGACCCGGACCGGCGCCTCGCCCTCGCGCGCCATCTGCTCCAGCAGGGGCACGTCCTTCCACGGCGCGCTCATGAAGTGGATGCCGGTCCAGCCGTAGCGGGCGTAGACGCCGAAGCCCGCGCGATAGGCCGCGCGCGTCGCCGCCGCGTCCGCCTGGGGCGCCAGACCCGCGATCAGATCGCCCGAGGCGTCGACCAGCAGGCCGGTCGGCTGTCCGTCCGCGCCCTTGAGGATGTCGCCGCCCGAGGGCGACGGGGTGCTCGCGTCGATCCCGGCAGCGGTCATGGCGGCGCTCGACACGGCCACCGCATGGCCGTCGGCGCGGGTCAGCAGCACGATCCGGCCCGGCGCGGCGGCGTCCAGGTCGGCGGCGGTGAGGAAGCGTTTCTCGGGCCAGTGGGTCTCGATCCAGCCGCGCCCGACGATGACCCCCTCGGGGTGGGCCTTGGCCCAGTCGCTGAGCCGCGCCATGGCCTCGACGACCGAGGTCGAGCCTTCCAGGTTCAGCGTCATCTCGCGCCAGCCGATGCCGTCCAGATGGGCGTGACCGTCGGTGAAGCCGGGGAAGAGCGTCGCCCCCTTCAGGTCGATCACCTGCATGTCGGCGGGGCCCGCCACCGCCGTTTCGGCGCCCACCGACATGATCCGTCCGTCGCGGACGATCACCTGCTCGGCGGTCGGCTGGGCCTCATTGCCGGTGTGGATGGTCCCGCCCCGGATCAGCAGGTTCTGGGCGAAGGCGGCGGGGGCTGCGGCCCCCATCAGGGCGACGGCCAGCGGCAGGGCCATCAGGGCGTAACGGATCATGGGGCATCCTCCAACTGCAGCGCAGGGAGCGTGTCGCAAGGCCCGGCGTCAAGTCCGGGGCGGAGGCGCATTGCATGGTGCGACGAAAAAACAGCGCAATTGGTGCAATGGCGAGGGGCTGGGGAGGGCCGCGCTGGCGAGGCGCCGCAGCGGCTGGCCGGACGACCTGGGCGGTCACGCGGCGGTTGCCGATGTCAATGGCCCGAAGCCATCATCGCACGCTTGGCGACGGCGCCCGCGATAGGGCGTCGCGCGGACGCAAACCCCGGAAATCACCGGGCTTGGGGCGCCGGATTGTGACGGCGGAGCGGTCCGGATAGGCGTTCTTTGCCAGGCGTCGCCGAAGTTTTGGTGATTTCACCTGACGCGGTTGACTTCGGCATGGGGCTGCACGAATAGCAAAGCTTTCACGTAGCGATGATATTGGGGAAACCATATTGAAGACGATTGCCGCCGCCCTTGCGCTCGCCACAGCCCTCTTCGCAGGCCAGGCCGCCGCTCAGAACATTGACACCACGGCTGCGGCCAGTGGGTCTTTCGGGATCTTTGGCGTGCCCAACACGGCGACCTACGGCCAGACCATCACCATCCCGGCTGGCTCGACCCAATTGACCAGCTTCGGCTTCGAGATGCAGAGCGTCCCGTCAACGGTCGTCTTCCGGGGCGAGGTCTATCTGTGGGACGACGCCAACAATCGCGCCACCGGACCGGCGCTGTATGAAAGCGCGCCCAGGTCGACGACTGGTGCGACTCCCCAACTGATCACCTTCAGTCCGCCCGGGGGAGTGACAGTGACCCCGGGCCAGAAATACGTGATCTTCGCGACGACGTCGCGGGATCAAGCCGGCGCATCCGGCCAAGGCAATTGGAAATCGTCGTCCAGCAACCCGTATGCAGGCGGCGATTTGGTTTTCATCAATAACGGCACCAATACTGCTGCTTGGGCGTCCACGAACTGGCCCGTCATAACAGGCCAAGATTTTGGTTTCGTCGCCAACTTTAATGCCGCCCCTGCCCCGGTGCCGACGCTGTCGGAATGGGCGATGATCCTGTTCGGCCTGGTCCTGGCGGGCGGGGCCGCGGCGATGGTTCAGCGCAGGCGTCTGGCCGCCTGATCACCTGATCAGCTCTAGTGCAGAACGGCCCTGACCTGTGAAAGGCGGGGCCGTTTTCATTTCCGCATGAAGGTCTGCTGCGGCCTGCGGGCCTGTCGTGCCGCAAGGCTTGGCGTCAAGCCGCTTTCGTCCGATGCTGGCCGGATGAAGCTGTTCACCATCGGCTATGAAGGCTCGACCCAGGCTCAGGTCATCGACCGGCTGAAGACCGCCGGGGTCGAGGTCGTGGCCGACGTGCGCGCCGTGGCCTCATCGCGCATCGCGGGCTTTTCCAAGACGCTGCTGGGCGAGAGCCTGAAGGCGGAGGGCGTCGATTATCTGCAGCTTCGCGCGCTGGGCACGCCCAAGGCCGGGCGCGACGCGGCGCGGAAGGGCGATGTGGCGACCATGCACGCCGTCTTCAACGCCCATATGCAGGAGCCGGACGCCGAGGCCGCCTTCCAGCAACTTCGCCATGTCGCAGGCGAAAAGCGCGTCGCCCTGCTGTGCTTCGAGGCCGACGCCTGTGGCTGCCACCGCGCCGTCCTCGCTGACCGGCTGGCCCGCGAGGACGGCGTCGAGGTGGTGAACCTCTAGGCCTTACGGACGTCCCACCAACTGATCCACCGAACCCGAGGTGACCGGGTGATAGAGCGGCCGGGCCTTGGCGTAGATGCGCGTGGCGTTCGATCGGCCCCAGTCGCCTTCGTTCCAAAGGGTCTGGAACAGGGGCAGGACGAATTTGCGACGGCCCTGGCTGGTCAGGAAGCGGTCGGCGGTGGCCACGGCCGGCTCATAGCGATGCTTCAGCGCGATCTGCAGCCAGGCGAAGGTCAGCTCGGCGTTGCCCTCGTCAGCCAGGTTCAGCGTCTTCTCCAGATCGGCCAGTTGCGCCGTCGTCAACCAGCGGCCCGAACCATCGACGACCGGCGGACGCCAGGCCAGGAAGCGCTGGCGCTGCTGGGTGTTCCATTCGGCCCACGGAATGTCCGAGGCCTTGCCGCCGTTCGCCGCGAAGGCCCAGACTGCGCGATCAACGGCCACGAAGGCGTCCGACACCGGCGGGACCCAGTTCGACGGCATGCCCGGCTGGTAGATCCAGTTCTCCAGCTGCAACTGGGCCTCCAGGCCTGCGTCGCCCTTGATCAGGTGCTCGCGGATGTCGGCCAGGAAGCCGACGTCGGTCATGGGCTGGAAGGCGTGGCGGTCGAAATAGCCGCGCAGCCAGGCGTCGAAGGTCTCACGCCCGACGATGCGCTCGATGGTGCGCAGCATGGCCGCGCCCTTCTCATAGGGGACGCCCGACAGGCCGTCGTCCGGGTCGCGCCCGGTCAGGTCGATGTGCAGCTTGGTGTCGTCCGGCGCGGTGGTCGCTAGTTCGGCCGACAGCTCGCCCCAGCCCAGAACCTGCTCCTGCAGCGCGCGGTCGCGGCCGTAGAGGGCCTCCATGATCCGGTTCTCGAAATAGACCGTGGTGCCTTCGTTCAGCCAGATGTCCGACCAGGTGGCGTTGGTCACCAGATTGCCCGACCAGGAGTGGGCCAGTTCGTGCGCCACCAGCGAGACCAGAGACTGGTCCCCGGCGATGATGGTCGGGGTGGCGAAGGTCAGGCGCGGGTTCTCCATCCCGCCGAAGGGGAAGCTGGGCGGCAGGACCAGCAGGTCGAAGCGGCCCCAGCGATAGGAACCGAACAGGGCTTCGGCCGCATCGACCATCCGCGGGGTCGACGGCAGTTCGGCGCGCGCGGCTTCCAGCCGGCTCGGCTCGGTCCAGACGCCGGTGCGTTCGTCGAAGGCGGCGAAGGCGATGTCGCCGATGGCCACGGCGATCAGATAGGGCGGGATCGGCCGGTCCATGTCGAAGCGCCAGGCCTTCTGGCCAGCGGCGGCGGCCTCGCCGGTCGGCGTCAGGTGCGCGGCGGACATGACCACGGTCAGGTCGGCGGGGGCATTGATGCGGGCGGAATAGGTCTGGCGGATGCCGGGGCTGTCCTGGGTCGGAACCCAGGTGCGGGTCAGGATGGCCTGGCCCTGGCTGAACAGATAGGGCTTCTGGCCGCCGGCCGTCTGCTGCGGGCTGAGCCACTGCAGGGCCGCGGCGTCGGGGCGGGTGGAATAGTCGACGACGACCTTCTGGACTTCGGTCCCGGTGAAGGCGGGCAGGTGGACGGTCAGGGCCTGACCCTTGATGGCGTCCACGGCGCCCAGTTCAAAGCGCAGCGCGCGGCCCTGCGCGTCGCGCACGCCGCGGATGTTCAGGTTCTTGGTGTCCAGCACCACCTCGGTCGCGCCGACGCGGCCGGTGACGTCCAGCGTCGCCGAGCCCGACAGGGTCTTGGCCGCGAAGTCGGCGGTCAGGTCCAGAGCCACGTGGCCGACCCGCGCCTCGGCCGGACGGGCGTTGGAGTGGATGTCGTCAGCGTAGGTGAACGCCGGAACGGGGGCCGCGGCGACGGGCGTCGTCATCGGTTCGCCTCCGGGGGCCGTGGCGCACGCGCCCAGGGACGTGGCGAGGGCGGCGGCGAGGGCGAGGGCGGAAACCCGCCCAACCAGCTTCAGGGTCATCGAACGCTCCGTATTCAGATGCGTGCGAAATGGCCCCCTCGGCCGCGAAAGATCAAGCCTTGGCTTAGCTTGCCGCGACCGGCGGCAGGTGCTGCGCCTTGAACAGCCGCCCCTTCTCGGCGGCCAGCACCAGCAGCAGCGCGAGGACGCCCAGAGCGGCGAAGCCCACCGTCATCGGCACGGTCGAGCCGTCGAAATGCTGGCCGATCCAGAAGCCCAGCAGGGCCCCGCCTATGGTCGAGATGAAGCCCTGGGCCGACGAGGCCGTGCCGGCGATATGGCCCATCGGCTCCATGGCCATGGCCCCGAAATTGCCGGCGATGAAGCCGAAGCAGAACATCTTGCAGGCCTGCAGCGCTGCAAAGACCCACAGGCTGTCGTGCCCCGCATAGGCGATGGCGGCGTGCAGCAGACTGAAGCCGATGAAGCCGAACAGGGCCGTATGGGCGATCAGGCGCGAGCCCAGCTTCTCGACCAGCCGCGCGTTCAGCACCGAGGCCAGGGCGATGCCGCCGGCCACCAGGGCGAAGACGGTGGTGAACAGGCCGGGCGACTTGAACACGTCGAAGAAGATCTGCTGCGACGAGTTGATGAAGGCGAACAGGGCGCCGCTGATCGCCGTCATGGCCAGGGTGTAGCCCATGCCGATGCGGCTGCTCAGCGCCTGACCGAAGGCGCCCGCGATCCGCTTCACATTGATCGGCATCCGGTCGTCGGCGTGCAGGGTCTCGGGCAGGCGCAGGGCCGCCCACAGCAGGAAGGCGCCGCCGAACAGGGCGAAGAAGCCGAAGATCCAGCGCCAGGGCGCCACCAGCATGATCAACTGGCCCACGGTCGGGGCCAGGATCGGCACGCCGAGGAAGACGAGGAAGCTCAGCGACATGACCCGCGCCATGGTCCGCCCGGCGTAGCGGTCGCGCACGATCGACACGGCCAGCACCCGCGTCGCCGCCGAGCCCAGACCCATGCCGATGCGCGACAGGATCAGCCATTCGAACGAATGGGCGAAGGCGGCCAGAATGCTGAAGCCGACATAGAGGCCGATGCCGATGAACAGGATGGGGCGGCGCCCGAACCGGTCCGCCAGCGGCCCATAGAAGAGCTGCGCCCCGCCAAAGCCCAGCAGATAGGCGGTGATGACCCACTGGCGGGTGTTCTCGTTGGCGACGCCCAGATCCTCGCCGATGTGCGGCAGGGCCGGCAGCATGGCGTCGATGGCCAGGGCGTTCAGCGCCATCATGATGGCGACCAGGCAGACGAATTCGGCGAACCCCGGCCCCTTGGGCGTCGCGGCTGTTGTGGTCGGGGCGCTGGTCATCGGGACCAGATGCGGGCTGCGACAGGCTGACGCAACCCCGAAAGCTTATCTATTTTGCGCTGCAACATAACGTCACCGTGAGGTGTCGCGGCCTCCGCTGACGTCGATCCGCGCCGTCACCGACATGCCGGGGGCCAGCCGGGCGGCGGCCTCCTGACTGGGGTCGATGGCGATGCGGACCGGCACGCGCTGGGCCACCTTGGTGAAGTTGCCGGTGGCGTTGTCGGGGCGGATGACGCTGAACTCGGAGCCCGTGGCGGGCGAGATGCGCTCGACCCTGCCCTTCAGCTTGGCGCCGCCCAGGGCGTCGACCGCGATCTCGACCGGCTGGCCGACGCGGATGTCGCGCATCTGGGTCTCCTTCATATTGGCCGTGACCCAGATCGTGTCGGGGACCAGGGCCATAAGCTGTGTGCCCACCGCGACCTGCTGGCCTTGCCGCACTGAGACCTCGCCGAGCCGGCCGGCGCGCGGGGCGGTGATGCGGGTGTTGTCCAGATCGATCTGGGCCAGACGCACCTGGGCGCGGGCGTTTTCCACGGCGGCTTCCAGCGAGCCGCGCCCGACCACGGCCGAGGTGACGCCGGTCTGGGCCACGCCCTCGGCGGCGCGGGCGGCGGCCAACTGGGCCTCGGCGGCGCGCAGGGCGTTCTGGGCCGTGTCGACCTGGGCCTGGGCCACCCAGCCGCCGGCGAACAGGGTGCGCACGCGCCGGGCGTCGGCGCGGGCCTTGGTCACGGCGGACTCGGCCCCGGCGATGGAGGCGCGGGTCTGGGCGACCGAGCCGCGCGCCGAGGCCTGGCTCTGGGTCGAGTTGGCCAGGGCCGCCTCGGCCGAATGCAGGGCCGCCTTCGCCTGCTCCAGCCGCTGGCGATAGATGCGGTCGTCGATGGTCGCCAGAAGTTGGCCCTGCTGCACAGTCTGGAAGTCCTGCACCTCGACCGAGGCTGCATAGCCGCTGACCTGTGGGCTGATGATCGTCACCTGACCGCGCACATAGGCGTTGTCGGTCGTCTGCGGTCCGCCGTCGAACGGGGGCAGGCGCCAGGCGTGCAGGATCAGCCCGACCCCGACCAGGGCGATCAGGCCGAGGATCACGCTCCACATCGCGCGGCGGCCCATCGACGGCTGGGGCGCGGGCGGCGGGGCGGCCGGAGCGGCGGGGGCTGGAGCGGGGGCGGGGGTAGCGTCGGTCATGGTCGGGTCCGGGTCATTCGACAGCGGCGGCTGCGGCGGCGGCTTCGGCCGCCTGGCGGTGGGCGGCGCGGCGCGCCTCGATACGGGGGCGATAGTGGTTCACGGCGACCCAGACGGCGCCGACGGCGGCGGCCCCCGAGATCAGCAGGAAGACGTCGTTGTAGGCCAGCACCTGGGCCTGCTGGCTGACTTGCTGCTGCAGCAGTTTCAGCCCCTGGGCCTGTCTCTGGGCCGCATCGCCGATGACGTGGGCATAGGCGCCCGACAGTTGTTGCAGCCGCAGGACGACGTCGGGATCGCCCAGGTTGATGCTCTCACTCAACTGGTTGGAATGGTATTTCTCGCGGATCGTCTGGATCGTGCCGACCAGGGCCGAGCCCATCAGGCCGCCAATGTTCTGGCCGATCGAGAAGACGACGATAAAGCTGATCAGGTTCTTGCCTCCGCCCTGCAGCACCTTGCCGAAGCCGATGATCATGGTCGGACCGATGAAGAAGGCGGCGGCGAAGGCCAGCAGGGCCTGGCTGAGATAGAGGTTCACCGGCCGGGTCAGGACCGTGGCGTCGCTGTCCATGAAGGCGCCGACCGCGATCAAAGCCAGAGCGATGGAGATGGGCTTCCACAGCTTCATCGGGTTCAGCGTCAGGGCGCTGACCGCCGTCCCCGCCGCCGTGGCGAACAGCATGACCCAGAACAGGCCGTGCATCTGGTCATTGACCAGACCCATCTGCTGCAGGAAGCCGACCGCGCCGGTCGTCTGTTCCGACAGGACGATCCGCACCAGCAGGATGGCCAGCAACAGCCGCACGATGTCGCCGCCCGCCAGCCACCTCAGGTCGATCAGCGGATTGGTCCGGTTGTATTCGATGACCACGGCGGCGGTCAGCAGGATCAGGGCGCCGATCAGGGCCCAGCCGATCCAGGCGGCTTCCGTCCACCAGACGATCCGCCCCAGCCCCAGGACGGCGGTCAGCAGGGCCACCCCCGGCGCGAACAGGGCGAAGGTGACGAAGTCCAGCTTCTCGAAGGTCTTGACCCGCTGCGACGGCGGCATCTTCAGCGCGAAGACGGCGGGCAGGGCGACCAGCACCAGTCCCAGGTCGAACATATAGACCGCCCGCCACAGATCGTGATCCAGCAACTGCCCGACCCCCAGCCGCGCTAGGGGAATGGCCAGGCTGGACAGGCCGACGCCGATGATGATGCCCTTCAGCCGGTGCTGCGCCGGGAAGGCCTGGATGATGTAGAGGATGCCCAGGGTCGACATGCCGGCGGCCGCGATCCCGGCGACGCCGCGCACCACCAGGGTCGAGCCGAAGTCCTCAAGGAACAGGTGCGCCGCCGCCGTCGCCAGAAAGACCATCAGCACGATCTCGGTGAACAGCCGCAAGCCGTACTGCATGCGGAACTTGACCAGCAGCAGGTTCATGCAGGCGTTGGTCATGACGAAGACGACCGGCAGCCAGGCCGCCTCGGTCGTGGTCACGCCCAGCGATCCGGCCAGTTGGGGAATGTTGGCCGTCACCGCCGCATTGCCCAGACTGCCGGTCAGGGCGACCAGGATGCCGACGGCGGCATAGGCCCAGCGCATGGGCGTCGAATGGTCCGGCGTGGCGGGCGATCCGGGCAGGACCGGCCGCTCGTGCGGCTTCAGCGTCGCCAGATACTCGTCCCAGGGCAGGTGCCAGTCGCGGCGGCTCATGTCTTGACGCCCCCCTGCGGCCGGACGGCGTCCAGCACCAGCTCCAGCGCCCGGCGGCTCAATTGATCCCGGTCAGCGGCCCCGACCGTGCGCGACGGCGCGCCCAGCATCAAGGCCAGGACGCGGGTGTCCTCGACGCTCAGGTCGGGCCGCACCCGGCCCGCAGCTTGCGACACCTTCAGCGCTTCGGCCCCCGCGCGCTTCAGTCCGGTGCGGATCGGGGTCAGGGCCTCGTCCCTCAGGTCGCGGATGGCGCTGGACAGACCCGCGCTCTGGATCATCAGCTCGACCATCTGACCGAGGAACCACAGGAAGACCTCGGGATCGTCCAGCCGCGCCTGGGTGCGTTCATGCAGATCGTCGATCTGTCCCACGAACACCGCCAGGGCCAGCTCGGACCGGTCGGCGAAGTTGCGATAAAGCGTCGCCCGTCCCACCCCCGCCTGCTCGGCGATGACGTGCAGGGGCGTGTCCAGCCCGTCGCGCGCAAAGGCTTCGGCGGCGGCCTTCAGCAGGGCCTCGCGTCGTTCGGCGGCGTCTTTTCTCAGGGGACGGGTCATGGAGATCGCCAAGTGGACACTTGTGTCCGCTTAATCAAGAGTGACCGAACTCATTCTTTGTTTCGCTGTGTGCCAGGCGTGCAGCATCCTCCTCCTCGCCAAGCGGAATGCGCCAGAACGGCTAAGGCTGCGTTCCGGTCGATGGCGATGTCGGAGGGTAAGGGGATGGCGCCGACAGGCGTTCATCCAGACGTGGTGCGGGTGGCCGGGCTCGAACCGGCACTCCTCTCGGAACAGGATTTTGAATCCAGCGCGTCTACCAATTCCACCACACCCGCACAGGTCTGGGAGGCCGCGCAATCTAGCGGCGGAATTCGCCGGGTCAATCGACGGATTCCGGGTTCAGGAAAAAACCCGGAGCGCCGTCCGAAGCGTCGCCCGCCCTTGCGGCGGACAACGCTCGGGGCGGCGGGATCAGGCCGGCTGGACCGTCTGTTCTATGGCGCCGAAGATGGTGTGGTGCTTGTCGTCCAGCATCTCGATGCGGACGGTGTCGCCGTGCTTGAGGAAGGGCGTCTTGGCCTCGCCGGTCAGGATGGTCTCGACGGTGCGGACCTCGGCGATGCAGGAATAGCCTAGGCCGCCGTCGGCCACCGGCTTGCCGGGACCGCCGTCGGCGCCCTTGTTCGACACCGTGCCCGAGCCGATGATCGATCCGGCGATCAGGGCGCGGGTCTTGGCCAGATGGGCGATCAGCACGCCGAAGTCGAAGGTCATGTCGACGCCCGCGTCGGCCTGACCGAAGTCCTTGCCGTTCAGCTGCACCGCCAGGGCGCCCGACAGCTTGCCGTCCTTCCAGCGGTCGCCCAGCACGTCCGGGGTGACGAAGACGGGCGACAGGGCGCTGGCCGGCTTGGACTGGACGAAGCCGAAACCCTTGGCCAGTTCGCCGGGGATGAGGTTGCGCAAGGACACGTCGTTGACCAGACCGACCAGACGGATCGAGGCCAGAGCCTCTTCGCGCGTGGCGCCCAAGGGCACGTCGCCGGTCACGACCACGATCTCGGCCTCCAGGTCGCAGCCCCAGGCTTCGTCCTTCAGCGGGATGGCGTCGCGCGGCCCCATGAAGTGGTCGGAGCCGCCCTGATACATCAGCGGGTCGGTCCAGAAGGTCGCCGGCATTTCGGCGTTGCGCGCTTTGCGCACCAGTTCGACGTGATTCACATAGGCCGAGCCGTCAGCCCACTGATAGGCGCGGGGCAGGGGGGCGGCGGCGTCGCGCTCGTGGAAGCGGCCGCGCGGCACGGCTTCGTGCTCCAGGCTCTCGGCCAGGGCTCGCAACAGGGGCTCGCAACGCGCCCAGTCATCCAGCGCCGCCTGCAGCGTCGGGGCGATCAGAAAGGCGTCCGTGAACCAGTTCAGGTCATTGGAGACGACGACGAGGCGGCCGTCACGGCCGTGCTTGAGCGAGGCGAGTTTCATAGGGCGAAGCTAGTCCGGGGCGAGGCGGTTGGGAAGCGGCGTCGGCGGCCGTGAAGCCGCTGGTCGATCAACTGTTCGGGGGCGAGATGACGGCGCGGGCCTCGGCCCCGGTGCGCAGGGCCGGGTCGCGCACCTCGACCTCGACGGCGATGGCCCCGGCGGGCTCATGCGCCCACAGGTAGCGGCGCTCGATCTCGACCGCGCGGCCTGACGGGGCCATGCCCTCATAGACGTCGCCCCAGGGGGTGATGGCCTTCATCTCGACCCACAGCAGACCGCAGGCGGCGTCCAGCTCTTCGATGGCCATTTCCGACAGCTCGTCGGCGTGCGGGGCGGGGCGATTCGGAGTCACAGCCATCGGCGGACCTTTCCTTTGTAGGCCTGGTATTCGGCGCCGAACTTGTCCGTCAGATAACGCTCCTCGCGGGCGATGACGAAGCGGTCGACGACGATCAGGCAGGGCGCCAGCAGGGCCAGCGCGACCGGGCTGTCCATCGCCACGGCGAAGCCGGCGTAGGTGATGGCGAAGCCGACATAGATGGGGTTGCGGCTGTAGCGATAGAGGCCGCCGGTCGCCAGGGCCGTCGTCGGCTTCCACGGCTCGGGCGGGGTGCCGAGACGGCGGAAGGTCCCCGCCGCGATCCCGTCCAGGCACAGGCCGCCGACCACCAGAACAAAGGCCAGGCCGCGCCGCACCTCGACCGCCAGGCCCAGCGACGGCTCGCTGACCAGCTGTCCGATGCCGAACCCGGCCAGCAGGAAGCCGAGATAGATCAGCGGCGGCGGGGCGATGACGCCCGGATGGTCGCGGTGGCTCATAGGGTCTGGATCATATCGTCTGGCCCGTCGGCGCGGTGAATTCAGAGGGCGGGGCGTCGCCGGTGTTGATGACCTCGGAGGGTTCGAAGATCATCACCTCGGCCTCCTCGTCGGCGGCGGTGCGGTGCTCAACGCCGCGCGGCACGACGATGAACTGGCCCGGCGCCAGCGTTTCGATCCGGTCGCGGAACTCGACCCGGAAGCGGCCTTTCCAGACCAGGAACATTTCCTCGGCGTCCGTGTGGCTATGCCAGGGGAAGACCCCCTGGACCTTGACCAGCCGCACGTCCTGACCGTTCAACTGGGCGGCGACGCGCGGCCGCCAGTGGTCGGAAAAGCCGCCGAACTTCTGCTCCAGATCGACGACCGCTCCGGTCATCGCGGGGCTTCTTCGTCGGCGTAGATGGCGACGCGCGACGTGCGGCCCGAACCGGCCTCGCCGCGATACATGCCCGAGGTGTTCATCGAGAAGGCGACGGCGCCGTCCTTGCCCATGACGATGACGCCGCCGTCGCCGCCGATTGAGCCGACGTCCGCGATCTCGGCGTCGGCGGCGGCCTGAACCGTCATGCCGACGGAGGTGCGCTGGCAGATGTCTCGGGCCACGGTGGCGCGGATGAAATACTCCCCCGAGCCGGTGGCCGAGACGGCGCAGCCGTCGGCGTTGGAGGCGTAGGTCCCGGCGCCGATGACCGGCACGTCGCCGACCCGACCCCAGCGCTTGGCGGTCATGCCGCCGGTCGAGGTGCCGGCGGCCAGGCGTCCCTGGCTGTCCAGGGCCACGGCGCCGACGGTGCCGAACTTGCGCTCGTCCAGCGGCGCTTCGTTGAGCGAGGCCAGCGGAACCGGCCGGGCCAGCGTCGACGGCTCAGGCGGGGCGCCGGCGGGGCGCGGCGGCAGGGGCTGACCCGACGCGCGCAGGGATTTCAGCAGGGCCTGCCAGCGGCTCTCGGTGAAGAAGAAGCTGGGATCGACCTGTTCCAGCCCGACCGAGGCGGCGAAGCTCTCGGCGCCTTCGCCGATCAGCATGACATGGGGGGACTGCTCCATCACCGCGCGGGCCGCCGCGATCGGGTGGCGGGTGCGGGTCAGGCCGGCCACGGCCCCGGCGGTCCGGTCGACGCCGCTCATCACGGCGGCGTCCAGTTCGTTCTTGCCGGCGGCGGTGAAGACCGCGCCGCGCCCGGCGTTGAACAGGGGGTTGTCCTCCATCGACTGAACCGCGGCCTGGACCGCGTCCAGCGCCGAGCCGCCGTTGGCCAGAACCGCCGAGCCGGCGTCCAGCGCCGTCTGAAGCGCGGCGCGATAGGCGGCGTCGCGTTCCGGCGACAGTTCGGCGCGCTCGATGACGCCCGCGCCGCCGTGGATGGCCAGCGACCACTTCGGGGCGTCTTGCGCGAGCGCGGGCGACGCCAGAAGGGCCAGGGCGGCGGCGGCGGTCAGGATGGATTTCATCTCAAGCTCTCCCCTAGTGTTTCTCCTCCTCACTGCGTGGGGAGGTGGATCGGCGGCGCAGCCGACGAGACGGAGGGGCCGCTTTGAGCGGGCAAGCCCCTCCACCACTTCGTGGTCCCCCTCCCCACAGAGTGGGGAGGAAAAAGCCTAACGTCTATGGTGCAGGCGTTTCCAGACGCGGTAGGCCAGGATGGGGGCGAAGCCGCAGACCAGCGCCGCCAGCAGCACCACCCAGAAGCCTCCCCCCAGCCAGTATTCCCCGGCCAGCGCCCCGGCCCCGGCCGCCAGAAGCGGGCCGAGCCAGGGCAGCCAATGTGGCGGCCGCACCTTCATTCAGGCGTCGACCTTGATGACGCCGCGACGGATCTGGTCCAGCTCGATCGAGTCGAACAGGGCCTGGAAATTGCCGTTGCCGAAGCCCTCGTTGCCCTTGCGCTGGATGATCTCGAAGAAGATCGGGCCGAAGGTGTCCTGGGTGAAGATCTGCAGCAGCAGGCCTTCCTCGTCCGATCCGTCGATCAGGATGCGGTTCTTGCGCATCCGCTCCACGTCCTCGCCGTGGTTGGGCAGACGCTTGTCGATCAGTTCGAAATAGGTCTCGATCGTGTCCTGGAAGGCCACGCCGCGCGCCTTCATGGCCTCGACCGTCTCGTAGATGTTCTCGGTGGTCAGGGCGATGTGCTGGATGCCCTCGCCGTTGTAGCGACGCAGGAACTCCTCGATCTGCGAGTTGTCGTCCTGGCTCTCGTTCAGCGGGATACGGATGGCGCGGTCCGGCGCGATCATGGCCTGCGAGAACAGGCCGGTCGCCTTGCCCTTGATGTCGAAATACTTCTGCTCTTCGAAGTTGAAGACCGAACCATAGAAGCCCGACCAGGTGCGCATCTCGCCGCGACGGACATTGTGGGTCAGGTGGTCCAGGATCTCGAGGCCCATCGAGTTCTTGCGCTCGGCCTCTTCCCAGCCCTCGATCTCGTCCCAGGCGTCATAGAGCGAGCCGTGCTCGCCATACTGGTCGATGACATACAGCAAGCTGCCGCCGATGCCCTGCAGGATGTAGGGGTAGTCGTTCCCCAGCGCCCCGCCGTGCACGCCCTCGGCCTTGCGGGCGCCGCGTTCCAGCGCGCCCTCATAGGCGGCCTTGGCGTCGGCGACGCGGAAGGCCATGCCGTTGGCCGAAGGGCCGTGGTCGCGGGCGAAGTCAGCCGCCTGACCCTTGGGCGTGCGGTTGACCAGCATGGTGATGTCGCCCTGCTTCAGGCGCACCGCGTCGGTGGTCGGGTTCACATGGGTCTGGGTGAAGCCCATCAGCTCCAGCCGGGCGATCATGGCTTCCGGTTCGGGGCCGGTGAATTCGACGAATTCGAATCCGTCCACGCCCAGCGGGTTTTCCTGGTCGAGTTTGGCGGCGGCGTCCTGCATGGCGCGTCTCCTCTCACTGTCTTTGGGGGCGACTTCAGCCGCCGATTGGGGCGGAACCTAATGGCGGCCCCCCGTAGCGCGCAAGGCGGGGTTGAACTGAAACGGCACACGTTGCGGTGTCGCAGCCGCCGATCAACGGATGCGCGCGGCGTTTCGGCCTGCTAGAGCCGCAGGCTCAACCGGGACGCCTGTATGCTTCGCAAGCTCTATGACTGGGTCTTCTCCCTGGCCCGCCACCGTCACGCGACCCGGTCGCTGGCGATCGTGTCTTTCGCGGAAAGCTCCTTCTTCCCCATTCCGCCCGACGTCATGCTGGCGCCCATGGTGCTGGCCAAGCCCGAGCGCGCCTATTTCTACGCCACGGTGTGCACCCTGGCCTCGGTGCTGGGCGGTCTGCTGGGCTACGCCATCGGCTATTTCCTCGAGCCGGTCGGCATGTGGATGCTGGCCCTGCTGGGCAAGGCCGACACCTTTGAAGCCTCCAAGGCCCTGTTCCAGCAGCACGGCGCCTGGGTCATCCTGATCAAGGGTCTGACGCCGATTCCGTTCAAGCTGATCACCATCGCCTCGGGCATCTTCCAGTTCAATCTGGCCCTGTTCGTCGCCCTGTGCGTCGTCACGCGCGGCGCCCGCTTCTTCCTGGTGGCCGTCGTGCTGAAACGCTGGGGCGAGCCGATGCTGGCGATCATCGAGAAGCGGCTGGCGCTGTTCACCGTCCTTTTCATCGTCCTGCTGGTCGGCGCCTTCTTTGCGGTCAAGCTGATCGGACACTGATCGACGCCGGCCTCGGCTGCGTCTAAGAAAGGCGCCATGTCGCGCCTTTACCTCCTCCTGACCCGCTGGTGGACCGCCTTTGCGCTGGCGGCCTCTCTGGCCATGCTGGCCGCGGCCCACGCTTTCGAGCGGTTCGGGGGCCTGGCGCCGTGCAACCTCTGCCTCAAGCAGCGCGAGGTCTACTGGGCCGCTGTGGCCATCGCCGGCGCCGCCACCTTCTGGGCCGTGCTCAGCCGCGCCAGCCGGGGCACGCCGCGCATCGCCTCCTTCCTGCTGGCCGCCGTCTTCCTGACCGGCGCGATCACGGCCGGCTTCCACGCGGGCGGCGAACTGAAGTGGTGGGCGCTGCCGGCGACCTGCATGGCCGCGCCGACGACCGCCATCGACCTCGGCGGCCTCGCCGCCCTGGCCGACGGCACGGCCGAGATCAAACCCATCGTCGGCTGCGACGCCGTGCCGTGGAGCCTGTTCGGGATCTCGATGGCCGGCTGGAACTTCCTCATCTCGCTGGCCCTGGCGATCTTCAGCCTGCTGGCGGCGAAACGTCCCAAGGACGCACGCGCCCCCAGAGGGTAAAGAGGGGCGCAAAGAGGCGATCATGACCGAAGCATCCGACACCGTCGCCGCCGCCCGCCGCATCCCCCTGGCGCGCCCCGGCGTGGGCCAGAGCAAGGCCCGGATGGCGGAAATCCTGCGCGTCGATCACGCGGGCGAGTTCGCCGCCGTCCACATTTACCGCGCCCAGCGCGCCGTGCTGGAAGGCCGCAAGGGCAAGGCCGCCATCGCCGCCGACCTGACCGAGATGGAGGGCCACGAGGCCGTTCACCTGGCCCGCTTCGAGGCCCTGTTGACTGAGAACCGCGTCCGCCCCACGGCCATGATCCCGCTGTGGAAACTGGCCGCCACGGCGCTCGGCGCCGGCACCGCCCTGATCTCGGAAAAGGCCGCCCACGCCTGCACCGAGGCGGTCGAGAGCGTCATCGAGCAGCACTACGCCGACCAGATCGAGGAAATCCGCGAACGCGACCCCGAACTGGCCGCCGAACTGACCAAGTTCCGCGAAGAGGAACTGGCCCACCACGACCACGCCATCGCCCACGGCAGCCGCGAAGCCCCGGCCTACCGCCTGCTCAGCAGCGTCATCAAGGTCGGCTGCAAGGCGGCGATCAAGATCAGCGAACGGATCTGATCTTCCGTTACGCGCACCACGCTTTACCCCACTCATCCCGGCGAAGGCCGGGATCCAGATCATATGACTGAGGTGCCGGCTTCAAACGGCGCTATTGCGTCATCTGCTGTCAGCCGCGCGCCTTACAATCTGGATCCCGGCCTTCGCCGGGATGAGCGGATTCTGGGGTAGCGAGTTCCCTTACTCCCCACCCGTCGTCAGCTCGCGATGCGAGCTTCCTTCTCCCCCAAGGGGAGAAGGTTCACCTCACATCAAACGCCAGCATCATCGTCCGCTGCACGGCGTTGAAATTGTCGTCGGACAGGATGTAGAGCCGCGTCCCCGCGCCCCGCCGTTCCACCGCGATCCCCTCGAAATTATCCGTCGTGCCGGGCAGCTTCAGCTCAACCAGCACCGGACCCAGCGTCCCGTCCGCCGCCATGCGCCGCACCCGCGCCCGCACGTCGACGGGGGCGCGATAGGAGCGCTGCACCACGAACCAGCCGCCCGCCGGGTCGCGGTCCATGCCGGTGATGCGATAGTCGCCGTCGGGGATGGGCGTCCCGGGCGGCGCGGCTGCGACGACGCAGCGCGCGGCGGAACAGTCCCAGACACCGCCGGATTCGCCAGCCGCCCGCCATCCCTCATGCGAGGCCGCCAGCCCCTCCATCCCGTCGTTCTCGGCGAAGGGGAAGTCGGGCCGCCGCACCGCCTCGGGCGCCCGGAGCGCGGCCAGGGGGCCATAGTTCCAGATGCGGTGGTCGCGCTCGAAGCTGACCAGCAGGTCGCCGCCCGTGGTGATCGCCAACCCCTCGGCGTCGCCCTCGGCCTTCTGGCTGATCGGCGTCCCGTCGGTCAGGGTCAGGCGGCGCACGCGCAGGCCTTCCAGCCCGATCAGTCGCCCGTTCCGGTCCAGCGCCAGCGTCCCGCGCGCCAGATCGCCGACATCGGACACGGCGATGAAGCCGCCGTCGCCGGTCAGCTTCAGGTCCGACAGGCTGTGCAGCGGCGAGTCCATCCCGGCCAGAACGGTCACGCCCCCGGCATAGCGCACGCCCTTGCCCAGCACCGCCGCCCCAGGCAGGCCCAGCCCGACCGCGCGGGTCGAGGCGCTGACCGGGCTCCAGCCGTCCGCCTCGGGCGTCGGCGTCCACGGTTGCGAGGTCACGACAGCGCTGGCGCAGGCCGCCAGCGTCAGCGCCGCCAGAGCCGCGACATAGATCCGCCGGTTCACGCCGCGCGTTTCCCCAAGGTCCTGGGGGGCGTCTTCGCCACAGCCTTGGGCTTGGCCTCGAACAGTTCGGCCAGCTTCTCGGTCATGACGCCGGCCAGTTGCTCGACGTCGACGATGGTCACGGCGCGGCGGTACCAGCGGGTGACGTCGTGGCCGATGCCGATGGCGATCAGCTCGACCGGCGATTTCGTCTCGATCTGCTCGATGACCTGACGCAGATGCTTGTCCAGATAGAGAGCCGCATTAGCCGACTGGGTGGAATCGTCGACCGGCGAGCCGTCCGAAATCACCATCAGGATCTGGCGCGACTCGGTGCGGCCCAGCAGCCGCTCGTGCGCCCAGGTCAGGGCCTCGCCGTCGATGTTTTCCTTCAGCAGGCCCTCGCGCATCATCAGGCCCAGGTTCTTCTTGGCCCGGCGCCACGGAGCATCCGCCGATTTGTAGATGATGTGGCGCAGGTCGTTCAGGCGGCCCGGGTTGGCGGGCTTGCCAGCGCTGATCCAGGCCTCGCGTGACTGCCCGCCCTTCCACGCGCGGGTGGTGAAGCCCAGGATCTCGACCTTGACCCCGCACCGCTCCAGCGTCCGCGCCAGAATGTCGGCGCAGACCGCCGCCACCATGATCGGCCGCCCGCGCATCGAGCCGGAGTTGTCGATTAGCAGGGTCACGACCGTATCCCGGAACGGGCTCTCGCTCTCCATCTTGAACGACAGGGGGCTGGTCGGATCGGTGATGACGCGGGTCAGGCGCGCCGTGTCCAGCACGCCTTCTTCCAGATCGAACGACCAACTGCGGCTCTGCTGCGCCATCAGGCGGCGCTGCAGCTTGTTGGCCAGGCGCGACACCACGCTGGACAGGGTCGCCAGTTGGGCGTCCAGCAAGGACCGCAGCCGGTCCAGTTCCATCGGATCGCACAACTCCTCGGCGCCGATGGTCTCGTCATAGGCGCTGGTGAAGACGTGGTAGGCGTTGATGGCGCGGCCGTCGTCGACGCTGTCCTGACGGTTGGGCAGGGCGCCCTCGTTCAGTTCGGGGCCGTCGTCGCTCGCTTCGCCGTCGGGATCGGCCGGGGCGCCGTCGGGGCGGGTCTGGCGCTCGTCCTCGGCGGACTGGTCGTCGGCCGTGCCTTCCAGCGACTGGCCGCCTTCGCCGCCGTCCTCTTCTTCCTGTTCCTGCTCGTCGGGCGTGTCCTGCTGCGACTGGTCGGGCTCGTCCTCGCCCTCCTCGTCGTCAGCGTCCTCGGCCTGGCCGTCGCCGGGATCGAGGTCCAGCGCCCGCAGCACGTCCTTCAGCTTGGCCGCAAACGCCGTCTGGTCGTCGGCGACGGCGGCCAGGGCGTCCAGCTCGGCCCCCGCCTTCAGCTCCAGATTGGACCGGACCAGATCCAGCATGGTCTTGGCCCCGTCCGGCGCGGGCTCGCCCGTCAGCCGCTCGCGCACCAGAAGCGCGGCGGCCTCGGCCACCGGCACCCGTTCAGCCTCGGCCCGCAGCGCGCCCGACTTCTCCAGCCGGGTCAGAAGCGCCGCGTTCAGATTGTTGCGGACGCCCTTCAGCTCGCGCGCGCCGATCGCCTCGACCCTTGCCTGCTCGACCGCGTCGAAGACCTCGGCCGCCGTCTGGTCGACGGGACGCAGCCGGGCGTTCAGCCCCTCGTCGTGATTGGCCAGCCGAAGCGCCAGCCGGTCGGCCTGCCCGCGCAGGGCGGCGCTCTCGGGCGCGCCCGGATCACGCGGCGGATGGGGCAGGGTCAGGACGCCGTTGGACAGGCGCGGGCCGTCCGAGCCGAAGTTGACCTCCAGCTCGGCCTGCTCGGCCAAGGCTCGCGCGGCGTTCGCCAAAGCGCGTTTGAAGGTCTCGACGGGGGTCTCTGCGGCGGCCATGGCCCACACATAGACCACCCCGCGCGCGGGGAAAGGGGGCGGCCGGCCTCGGGGCGCGAAAAGCCCGCTGTTCTAGAAGTTCTGCGGCGTCCGTGAGCCCTGGGATTCGCGCAGGCGATCGCCTGCCGAGCGGTCGCGGGCGGCGCTGTTCACCGGGACCTGACGGCAGACGCGCTGCGACAGATTGGACCCCGGCTCACGCTCCCGACGGCAGACTTCGCGCGTCTGTGCGCTGGGCGGAACGGTCGGGGCGGCGGCGACGGGCGGGCTGGCGGGACGGCCTGCCGGCGCGGCGGCCGGATCAAGGGAGAGGACGGCAAGCGACGCAACAAGGATCATGAACATCTGAGAGGTTTCTGTCTTTCTTACGGGGGGCGATCAGGGCCGGGACGTCAGTCGTTGGGAAGGGTCCCCAGGCGCTGCATGTCCTTCATCATGTCGCTGGCCATGCGTTCGCGTTCGCTGCTGTTCACGGGCACGCGCCGACAGACGCGGCGCTGGATGTTGGTGTCCATCGCCCGTTCACGAGAACAGACCACCCGCGTCGGGCCGTCGGGCAGGGTCGGGGCGCGGGCCGTGATCACGCGCGCCGGCGCGCGGGGCGCAGGCACGGGGCGCACCGGCGCGACCTCCGTCACTTCGGAGGACTGGGACAGGAGCGTGAGGGCGAAAAGGGTGATCAGCATGTCAGTTGACCGGGCGGCCGCCGGGCTGTCGCGGACGAGGGCCATCAGAAGAATTCAGCCCGATGCTTTGCATCTGCCGCATATAATCGCCTGACATCAGTTCGCGGCCTGCGCTGTTGACCGGCACCTGGCGGCAGACGCGGCGCATGATGTTGCTGTCCATCGCCCGCTCGCGTCGGCAGACGGTGCGCGTCGGGCCGTCCGGCACGCTCGGGGCGCGGGCCGAGATGGCGCGCGACGGGGTGCTGGAGGCGACGCGCGGGCGAGCGCCGTCCTCATCCTGGACGGCGGGGGCGCCCAGCAGGGCCAGGGCGGCGACGGTGATCATCAGCATGGCGAGCTCCAGCACGCAGAGAACGGGCGATCATCCTGCCCGTCGTTTCCATTTGTGGCAACACCGTTATCCGAATGGCCCCGCTTGTCAGCGCGGCCTCGACCCGCAGGCGTAAGCGGCCAATCGTCGTCGGTCGTGCTACAGGGCGCCATGACCAATGCTCCCTTGCGCCGCCTGATCGACCTGCCCGGCGTCGATGATCTGGAACTGAAGGCGTTGATGAAGCCGCGCTACGCCGATCCCGACGCCCGCGACGAATTCCTCGAGATCGACGCCCTGACCAGCACCCTGTTCGGCCTGACCGGCGACGCGGCCGAGGCCGTCTCTCTTCCCGACGACTGGGACGACATCCACCGCCTGACCGGCGCCGATCTGGCCGAGGCCTTCGAAGGTCTGGGCTGGGACGTGACGGACAAGCGCAGGAAGGCCCTGCGTCTCATGCCCCACTACGCCCTGCCTCTGGCGCTCGCCGTGCGCGGCGTCGCCGGCGAACTGCCCTTCGTCGCCGAGCCGGATCATCCCACGACCGACTGGGGCGCGGGCCTCGCCGCCGACGCGGCGCGCTTCAAAAAGCGATAGGCGACGAAAAAGGCCGGCGGGTCGCCCCGCCGGCCTTTCCGTTCTTCTCGGCTGATTGGCCTTACTGGGCCGTTGTCGGGGCCGTGGCCGAACGCACCTCGACCGGCAGGCCGAGCGCGTCCAGTTGCGGTTTGACCACCGAGGCGTCGCCGACCACCACCCAGACGAAGTCGGCCGGCTTGATGGCGGCGCGGGCGGCAGCGTCCATCTGTTCCGCCGTCAGGGCGTTGATGCGGCCGGCCAGCGTCTCCTGATAGCCGTCCGGACGACCATAGAGGGCGTTGGAGCGCAGGGCGCCCAGCACCTGGGCCGAGGTCTCATAGCTGCCCGACAGGCCGCGCGTGTCGCCCAGCACCGTGCGGTCGCGCTCGGCCTTGGTCACGCCGTCGGCGCCGAGGAAGCGCTCGTACTGACCGATCAGGGCCGCGATCGACTCGCCCGTGCGGTTGGCCTGGACCGGGGCGTTGACGATGTAGGGCGAGCGGTTCTGCAGCGTGCTGACATTGCCGCGCACGCCATAGGACCAGCCCTTGGTCTCGCGCAGGTCGGCGTTGATCCGCGACAGGAAGTCGGCGCCCAGCACGGTGTTGGCCGTGGTCAGGGTCAGCAGATCATCGGTGCCCGACACCGGCAGCACCTGGCCGCCGTAGATCAGCGACTGCGGCGACTGCGGCCGGTCGATCAGGACGATGCGGGCCGTGGTCTGGGGCAGGGCGGCGCCGAACGTCTTGGCGCCCTTGGGCGTCGCCGGTGCGCGCCAGTCGCCGAAGACGGCCTCCAACTGCGGCTTCAGTTCGCTGAGCGGGAGATCCGACACCACGAACAGT
Organism: Brevundimonas sp. KH_025; assembly: GCF_057839885.1. Taxonomy (NCBI): domain Bacteria; kingdom Pseudomonadati; phylum Pseudomonadota; class Alphaproteobacteria; order Caulobacterales; family Caulobacteraceae; genus Brevundimonas; species Brevundimonas sp. KH_025. The sequence goes on from NZ_CM174501.1 coordinate 234,572, forward strand.
TTGGCGTTGTCCGGGCGAATCCAAGCGGCGTGGTCGGCGACCAGATCGGCGCGCGTCAGGCTGCGGACCACGGCTTCGTCGCCCGTGCCGCTGGCCGAACGGCCGTAGGGGTGGCCTTCGCCATAGATCAGCGGCGGCAGGGCGCGGCCGGCGAGAGCGGCCGGCTGGGTCTTTTCGTTGGCCAGACCGGCCAGGCGCTGGGCGCGCAGGCGCTCGACCTCGGTCGGAGCGAAGGCAGGATTGCGCACCACGTCCGACAACAGGGTCAGCGACGGCTGCAGGTTGGTGGTCACGGTCGACAGGTTGGCGGTGGTGCGGTCCATCGACGAGCCGACTGAGACGCTGGCGCCCAGACGTTCCTGCGCCTCGGCCAGAGCCTTGGAGTCGCGCGTCGTCGTGCCTTCCTGCATGACGTTCAGCATCAGGGTGTGGGCGCCCAGGCGGTCGGCGCGGTCGGCGGCGACGCCGGCGTCGAACTCCAGCGCCACGCGGGTCACCGGCACGGTGGTCGAGCGGGCGTAGACCACCTCGATCCCGTTCGATAGGGCGGCGCGCTCCACCGCCGGGAAGTCGACGTTGGACACCTGGCCGATGGCCGGGGTCGCCTCGCGGGCCACGCGCTGGATCGGCGCGGCCGGGGTTGGGGTGGCGCCCGACGGCGCGGCGGCGGCGTCGACATAGGCCTCGCGCTCGCCCGGGTTGACGATCTGGCTATAGACGGGGCGGCTCAGCCACTTCTTCATCGCGGCCTGAACCTGGGCCGGGGTCACGGCGGCGTAGGCCGCCAGCTCCTTTTTGTAGAAGTCGGGATCGTTCGCATACAGCTGGCCCTCGGCCAGAACCGAGGCCTTGCCGTTGGCCATTTCCAAGCCCTGGATGCGCTGCGAGGCGAAGCGCGTCACCACGCGGTCGATCTCGTCCTGGGTCGGACCGTTGGCGATCAGATCGGCCAGCACGGCGTCCATACGGCGCGCCACGGCGTCAGCGTCTGCGCCTGGCTTCACCATGGCCGAATAGCTGAACATGCTGACGCGCTGGAACATCTGGTTGCCGGCCGAGACGCTGGAGGCGATCTGTTCGTCACGCACCAGAACATTGTCCAGACGCGAGCTGGCCAGGCCGCCCAGCACCGAGGCGCCGACGCTCAGCGGCACCGAGTCCGGGTCGCCCAGTCCCGGCACCGTCCAGGTGCGGCTGATGCGGGTCTGCGCCACACGGTCGTGCAGCACCTGTTCGACCGGCGCCGCCAGGGTCGGGATGGGCGCCGCTGCGGGGGTGTTGACCGGGCCGCGCGCGATGGCGCCGAAGTATTTCTGGCTCAGCTCGCGGGCCTTGGTCTCGTCGATGTCGCCCGACAGGACCAGGATGGCGTTGTTCGGGCCGTAGTTCTCACGGAACCAGTCGCGCACGGTCTCCATGCTGGCGGAGTCCAGGTCGGCCATCGAGCCGATGGTCGAGTGGCGATAGGGGTGCCCCTCGGGGAACAGGGCCGCCAACGTGGCGTAGTAGGTCAGGCCATAGGGCTGGTTGTCGCCCTGGCGCTTCTCGTTCTGGACGACGCCGCGCTGCAGGTCGAGGACCTCCTGGCTGACCTGCCCCAGCAGATAGCCCATGCGGTCGGATTCCAGATACAGGGTGTAGTCCAGCGCCGGGGTCGGCACCGTCTGGAAATAGTTGGTGCGGTCGAACCAGGTCGTGCCGTTCAGGCCCGTGGCCCCGGCCGCATTCATTGTCTGGATGTGGCTGGAGGGCGAGTTCTCCGACCCGCCGAACATCAAATGCTCGAACAGGTGGGCGAACCCGGTCGACCCCTTGGGTTCATCCTTGGACCCAACATTGTACCAGACCGACACCGCCACCACCGGCGCCTTGCGGTCCTCGTGCACCAGCACGGTCAGGCCGTTGTCCAGCTGGAAGCGCTTCCATGGAATATCGACGCGGGCCACCAGCTCCGACACCGGCGCCCCGCGTAGAGGCGCGGCCGAGGGTGCGGCCGCGGCCGGTGCGGCGGCGGGCGCATGGGCCAGAACGGGCGAGGCGACGGCCACAAGGGCGGCCAGGGCGACGGATGAGGCGGCAAGGCGCATGAGTTTCAGTCCCCAACAGATGATGTTGGGCCGGACCTTAGCCGCGCTTGCCCGCACGGCAACGCGGCGCAATGATATGTGAACAATTGTTCATGTTGGGCGGCGGTTCTCGAACAGCGCTGCGACCTTGCAGCCTGGCGACATGAAGAAGGGCGGAAAGCATCGCCTTCCGCCCTTCCAGGTTTTCTGAATGCCTCAGAGGAGGATCAATCTTCGTCCATCTTCAGGGCCGCGATGAAGGCTTCCTGCGGGATCTCGACCTTGCCGAACTGGCGCATGCGCTTCTTGCCGGCCTTCTGCTTCTCCAGCAGCTTCTTCTTGCGGGTGGCGTCGCCGCCGTAGCACTTGGAGGTCACGTCCTTGCGCAGGGCGCGGACGGTTTCGCGGGCGATGATCTTGCCGCCGATGGCCGCCTGGATCGGGATGACGAACATGTGGGGCGGGATCAGCTCCTTCATCTTCTCGACCATGCCGCGTCCGCGCGTCTCGGCGCGGCCGCGGTGGACCAGCATCGACAGGGCGTCGACCGGCTCGGCGTTGACCAGGATGCTCATCTTGACCAGATCGCCGACCTTGTAGTCCGTCAGCTCATAGTCGAACGAGGCGTAGCCCTTCGAGATCGACTTCAGGCGGTCGTAGAAGTCGAACACCACTTCGTTCAGCGGCAGCTCATAGACCACGAGCGCCCGGCTGCCGACGTAGGACAGCTCGATCTGGGTGCCGCGGCGGTCCTGACACAGCTTGATGACGCCGCCCAGGTATTCGTCGGGGGTCAGGATGGTGGCCTTGATCCACGGCTCGGCGATGCTTTCGATCTGCATCACGTCGGGCAGGTCGGCCGGGTTGTGCAGGTCGATCTCGGTCCCGTCGCGCTTCTGGATCTTGTAGACGACCGAGGGGGCCGTCGCGATCAGGTCCAGGTTGAACTCGCGGCTCAGGCGCTCCTGAATGATCTCCAGGTGCAGCAGACCCAGGAAGCCGCAGCGGAAGCCGAAGCCAAGGGCGGCGCTGGATTCCATCTCGAAGGTGAAGCTGGCGTCGTTCAGGCGCAGCTTGCCGATGGCGGCGCGCAGGTCCTCGAAGTCGGCGGCGTCGACCGGGAACAGGCCGCAGAAGACCACCGACTGGACTTCCTTGAAGCCCTTCAGCGGTTCGGCGGTCGGCTTCTTCTCGTCGGTGATGGTGTCGCCGACGGCGGCGTGGGCCACTTCCTTGATCTGGGCGGTGATGAAGCCGACCTCGCCGGGGCCAAGCTGGTCCACGGGCGTGTTCTTGGGCAGGAAGACGCCGACGCGGTCGACCAGGTGGGTCGAGCCGGACTGCATCATCTGCACCCGCTGGCCGGCCTTCAGCACGCCGTCGAAGACGCGCACCAGCAGCACCACGCCCAGGTAGGGGTCGTACCAGGCGTCGACCAGCATGGCCTTCAGCGGCGCGTTGATGTCGCCCTTGGGCGCCGGCAGGCGGGTGACGATGGCCTCCAGCACGTCCTCGATGCCGATGCCCGACTTGGCGCTGGCCATGACGGCGTCCGAGGCGTCGATGCCGATGACGTCCTCGATCTGGGTGCGCACGCGCTCGGGCTCGGCGGCGGGCAGGTCGATCTTGTTCAGGACCGGGACGATCTCGTGGTTGTTGTCGATCGCCTGATAGACATTGGCCAGGGTCTGGGCCTCGACGCCCTGCGAGGCGTCCACCACCAGCAGCGAGCCCTCGCAGGCGGCCAGCGAGCGCGACACCTCATAGGCGAAGTCGACGTGGCCCGGCGTGTCCATCAGGTTCAGCACATAGTCCAGCCCGTCCTGGGCCTTGTAGTGCAGGCGCACGGTCTGCGCCTTGATGGTAATGCCGCGTTCCTTCTCGATGTCCATGTTATCAAGGACTTGCGCCGACATTTCGCGCGCGGTCAGGCCGCCGGTGTGCTGAATCAGCCGGTCCGACAGCGTGGACTTGCCGTGGTCGATGTGGGCGACCACCGAGAAATTGCGGATGCGTTCGATAGGGGGCGTCGTCATGGTCCGGCGCGCTTAGCATCCGCAGCGTCCGAACGCCATGCACAGGGCGAACGGGGGTGCTTGTGACGAAGTGCGGCGGTCGCTGAAGTTTATTCCGGGTGATCGCCCGATCAAATGATCTGATCCGAAGCCCGTCGGCCGGCAACCGCCATAACAATTGACGTTCAATGTCGGGGGAGCGGCCGAAGAATGTCCGTTTTCAGGCCGTTTTCCCTGCCGCGAAAATGCGGAACGACGGCTGTTCAGAGCGATTGGATTGTCCGGAGGTGGAGGAACCTCCGTATCCATTTTGATCTGGAGGCTAATGCTATGCGTGCCAAATTGATGAGTTCGGCAGCAATTCTCTTGGGGGTGCTGACGTTTGCGACGATGACCGAGGCTAAGTCCTTCAACGGCGGCGACGACGGTCCGTCCAAGATCGACGATTCGTTCAACGATAATTCGAAGAATGACACCAAGGTTGATGTTGACGATTCCTTCAACACCAAGACCGACGATTCCAACAACGACAATTCCAAGAATCTCGATGTCAAGGTCGATGACTCGTTCAACGACAATTCGAAGAACACCGACAATTCGGACAATGTGAAGATCGACGATTCCTTCAACACCAAAGATTCCAACAACGACAATTCGAAGAACACCGACATCAAGGTCGATGACTCGTTCAACGACAATTCGAAGAACACCGACAATTCGGAACACACCAAGATCGACGATTCTTACAATACGAAGAACGACGATTCCTACAACACCAAGGATTCCTACAACACCAAGACCGACGATTCCTACAACACCAAGAACGACGATTCCTACAACACCAAGGATTCCTACAACAGCAAGGACGACCACTCGATCGACGATTCGTTCAACACCAAGACCGACAACTCGATCGACGATTCGTTCAACACCACCAACTGGCACGTCAAGGTTGCGCTGACGAACCAGGATCTCGGCGCCTCCGTGAGCAACGTCAAGTTCGACATGGATGAAGACAACAAGGGCGATCAGAACGCCCGGATCCGGAGTGGCAACATCACTCAGGACAACGGCGCCTTCGCCGGCTTCGCGGGCATTCAGACCGCGAGCAACAACACCGGCATGGCCTCGATCAGTCAGGCGGCGACGGCGGTCGCCGCCAACGCCAACGTCACCTTCGGCAACGGCGGCGGCAACTAAGCGTCCAATGTCGGCGGCCGGGTTCACCGGCCGCCGATGTTCTTTTGGGAGGAAGCCATGCTTGTTCTTCTAACAGCCGCGTTCTTGTTCGCCGGCGCGGATCCCGCTCCCCCGCCTTCGGTTGTTTCGCCGCCTGCGCCTCAAGTTCCGGCGGTTGCGGCGCCTTCGGCGGCCCAGCCCCTGGACCTGTCGCAACTTCATGACCTGAGCGGCCGACAGGGCGTCAGCGTCATCGTGGCCAGCGACCAGCTTCTGAAGGCCACGAACAGCGGCAACAGCGTCAACGCCAACACGGTCGGCTCCGGCGCGATCACGATCGGCGCCGGCGCCTTCGCCGGCTACAACGGCGTGGGCAACTTCGTCATGAACACCGGCCACAACAACAATCTTCAAGGTGCGATCACCATCAACATCGTGACGACGGGGCCGACGCCGTGAAACGCAGAAGTTCCAGTTCCCGCGGCGGCCTGGGCCTGCCGCTCGCGGCCTTGTGTGCGGCCTGGTTGTGTGCGGCGCCTGCGGGCGCCGATGTGCTTCTCAGCAACGGGCCGGCTCCGTCCCGGATCAGTGTCGTCAGCTACCGCGACATCCCGTTCCGCACGGTGGTCCGTCAACGTTACGACTTCAGCTGCGGCTCGGCCGCCCTGGCCACCCTGCTGCGCTATCACTACGACCGCGACATCGGCGAGGAGCAGGTGTTCCGCACCATGTACGCCGCCGGCGACCAGGAGCAGATCCGGAGCGTCGGCTTCTCCCTGCTCGACATGAAGCGGTTTCTTGAAAACAGCGGCTATCAGGCGGACGGTTTCAGGCTCTCGCTGGACGATCTGGCGGGTATGAAAAAGCCCGCGATCGTCATGGTCGACACCGAGGGCTACAAGCATTTCGTGGTGTTCAAGGGCGACGACGACGGTCGCGTGCTGATCGGCGATCCCGCGCTCGGGCTGAAGATCTACAGCCGCGATCAGTTCACCGCGATGTGGAACGGCGTCGCCTTCGTGGTCCGCGAGCCGGCCGATCGGTTCAACCAGGCGGCCGAATGGATTCCGTGGAACCGACCGCGTCTTGGCCAGGCCCTGCCGAACAATTCCCTGGCGGAACTGACGCGGGAACTGCCGCCGCTCTATCAAGTCGTGACGCGCTTCCCTCTCGATCCGTATTTGAGGTGACGATCATGCGACGCGCCCGTTCCCTTTTGTTGCTTGTCCTGGCCGTTCTGGCGCCTGCCTTCATGGCGACGGCCTCGATGGCGGAGCCGCAGCCGCTTTCCGATGAGGAGTTGTCGGGCCTGCGCGGCGGCTTCATCACCACCAACGGCTTCACCTTCGGCTTCGGCGTGGTGATCCGCTCCTACATCGACAACAAGCTGGCGCTGCAGACCCAGCTGACCTGGACCCCGAAGGGGGCGGTCACCGAACAGATTCGCGGCGACGTGCCGGGGGTGACGGATCTGGCTTCAGCGATGACGTCATTGTTGAATAACGGTATCGATCTGCGCGGAATCACCGGAACCAGTGGCGGCGTCGCGCTCGTCGACGGCAATGGCGCGACGGCTCTGATCCACAATGTGACGAGCGGCCAGTTGCAGAATCTGATCGTCAACAGCGCCAACAACCGCAACCTGCGGCAGGACATGGAGCTGAACCTGTACCTGCCGGACCTGGCGGCGATGCAGAGCGCCAGCAGCGCCCAACAGCGCGCGGCGCAGATCACCTACGACCTCAATACGTCCTTGGTCGGCGCTCTGGGTCGCTGACGGCCTCCGCTCCCCCCGGGGGGAGCGGAGGCCGGTCGCGGCCTTAGAAGATGATCGGCACGCGCAGGACGAAGCGCATGTCGGGCGCGTCTTCCGTCACCCCGAACTCGAAGTTGCCGTTCAGGCTGAAGCGCTCGGTCAGCAGGTAGGACATGCCGAACTGCAGGGCGCCGACCTGCAGGGGATCGGACTTCTCGACGGTGTCGTTCAACTCGCTTGAGGTCGGGCGGATGTAGCTGTGCTTGTAGCCCAGCGAGAACGAGAACTTGGGATTGAGCGAGAAGCCGAAGCCGATCGCCATGCCGATGGCGTCGCCCGGATCGACCTCGCCGATGTGGATCTCGTTCTCGACCTTGTTGATGTCGCGCGGCAGGTGGGCGAAGTAGCTGAGGCTGCCGTAAATCACCGCCGGGTCGCTGGGGAAGAGGAAGCTGACGCTGGGTTCGACGCCCCAGAAGCCCGAGCCGGTGGCTAGCCGGGTCGCCACGCCGAACTCGTCGCGCGGAATGTCGAAGGGGCCCTCGCCCGTGTCGCTCTTGACCCGCAGGCCGGCGATGAAGATCGGCCGGCCGCGTTCGCCGCCGTTGATCTGATAACGGACGGCCCCCTCGATGTCGCCGATCCCGTCACCGCTCAGGTCGATGGTGCGGGTCACGGCCTCGTCGCGCTGCTGGACGGTGGTGATGGTGTCGTTGCGCCAGACATAGGAGCCGCGCATCTCGACCTCCATGCGCGAGGTCAGGCCGTACTTGGCGGCGAAGTTCGCCACGCCCGCGTCGCGGTCGGCTTCATTGGCCTCGATCACCCCGATCTGGACGCCGGGCACGATCTCGATGCCGCGGAAGACCAGGCGGTTGGAGCTGGAGCGGGTGTATTCGGTCGCCAGATCGACCGACAGCTTGCCGGGGCGGCTCAGCACGGCGATGCCTTCGGGGATGGCCGCCAGTTGTTCGCGACGCGCTTGCAGCAACGGCGGCTCCACCGGCGGGGCGCCTGCCGGCGCGGGGGCGGTCTGGGGCTGCCCGTTGGCCGCCATCTGGCCGGCCGCCTGGCCGGCTCTCAGGGCGGCCATGTCGCGATCGCCGAACACCGCGCGGCCCGAAGGGTCGGTCTGGACGCGCCAGCGCGGATCGACATCGGACTCAGGGATCCCGGCCGGCGGCGCGACGCCGGCCGCGCGTTCAGCCAGAAGCGCATCCTGCGCCTCGATGCGTTTTTGTTGGTCGAGAACCAAGGCCTCCAGCCGGGCCACCCGTGCGGCCAGATCGGCGTCCTGGGCCAGGGCGGCGCCGGGGGTGATCAGGGCCGCGGCGGCGACCGACGCCAGAAGCAGGCCGGCGCGCGTTCCCTTTGGGCGAGAGCGGCGTTTGTCGCGCTGCTGAGGCGAAGGACGATGCTGAATCATGACGCTCTCTCTCTATGCTTGCAGGGATCAATGAAGGACGGGGTAGTCGGCGCCGTAGTCGCAGGCGGTCCGGAGGTAGGTTTCGTCCAGAAGGGTCAGCCAGCCGTTCTGCATGGTGATCAGCTGGTTGCGCTTCATCTGGCTCAGGGTTCGGCTGACGTGCACCAGGCTGAGGCCCAGCGCGTCCGCCAGCATTTCCTGGGTCAGCGGCAGGTGCATCCGGTCGCCGTTGCACAGGCCGGCCCGCTGCAGGCGGTCGCGCAGCTCCAGCAGCAGGTGGGCGATCCGGGCTAGGGCCGACTGACGCCCCAGCCGCACCACGTGGTTCAGCAGGCAGGCGTCCTCGTAGCGACGGGCCGTGGCCAGCGCCCGCCGCAGTCGGTCGTGCCGGGGGTCCTGCAGCGCCAGGATTTCTCGCAGCATGACGGCGTCGACGCACTCCACCCGGGTCAGGGCCACGGTCGTCGTCTCGTCCAGCGGACGCGGGTCCGCGCTCAGGCCCAGGCCGTCGCCGGGCAGCAGGAAGCCGAAGATCTGCCGTTGCCCGTCGGCCAGGGTGCGCTGACGGCAGGCCCAGCCGCTGATGATCAGCCGCGGCGTCACCGTGCGCCCTTCCGAGGTGAAGGCCTCGCCGGCTGCGATCACCTCCTGGAACACGCACAGCCGGCGCACCAGGGCGCGCTCCTCTTCGGACAGGCGCGCGGCGGTGTTGAGAATCCGGAGGGTGGCCAGGTCCGCGGGCACGGCCAAGCTGCGTCGTACGCTGATGGTCCGCGACGTCATGCCGTGCAACCTGTCTGGCGTGGCGGCCACCCTCCGGCCGCACATCGCCTCTCCCTCGCCAAATACATATCCGGCGCTCCTCCGGGGGGGCAAACGGTCGTCAAGCGCCGCTGTTCCGCGAGGGCGGAAGAAACATATATTTCCGTGAGATGGTGTGGTTCGGGCGCCGTGGCGGCGCGCGTCGCAGCCCTAGAAGACGGCCTTGGCCGCGACGTAGACGGCGACGACGATAATCAGGCCGGCGAAGAGGCGGCGGCCCAGAGCCGCGTTCGCGCCGAGTCGTTTCGCGACGGGCAGTCCGAGCGCGGTTCCGGCCACGCCGCCTACCGTCATGGCCGCGACCAGGGGCCAGGACATCAGGCCCGACAGGCTGTAGTTGACCGCCGTCGTGGCGCCGAAGGCGGCGACGCTGACCAGCGAGGCGGCCTGGGCCAGAGCCAGGGTCATGCCAGTCGCGCTCATCAGACCCGGCACGATCAGAAAGCCGCCGCCGATGCCGAAGAAGCCGGCGACGGCCCCGACCCCGGCGCCCGACAGGGCGACGCGCGGGGCGAGGCGCGGCGACAGGCGCACCGCCGACGAGCCCTCGCTTTGGGCGGGGCGCAGCATGGCCAGGCCGACGACGGCCATGGCGACGGCGAAGAACAGCAACAGGCGTTCGCCGTCGATCGCCTTGGCGATCGAGGACCCGAACCAGGCGCCGCTCGCGCCGAACAGGGCGAAGGTCAGGGCGCAAGGCCAGCGCACGCGACCGGCCCGCGCCTGACCCGCCAGGGCCGTCAGGGCGTTCAGCGACACCCCGGCCGCCGAGACGCCGATGGCGACGTGCGGATCGCGCACCCCGACGACATAGAGCAGCAGGGGCACAGCCAGCACCGATCCGCCGCCGCCGAAGATAGTCAGGAACAGGGCGACCACGCCGCCGCTGAGAACGGCGAGCGCCAGCTGAGCCGCTTCCATGTTCAGCGCCTCTTCAGGGCGCGGTTCCAGGGCGCGAGCGCCAGCAGGCGGGCCATGCCGCAGAAGCCGGTGGCCCCGGCGACGAACAGGCCCGCGCCGACGAAGGCGCTCAGCCCCCAGAAGGCCGGGTGAACCGTCACGCCCAGCAGACCGCCGAGCAGGATCAGGCCGCCCGCCGCCATCTGCACCTGGCGCATCAGCTCCAGCGGCGCCTTGGCGTCGACGCGGGTCGGCAGGCCGGCCTTCTTCCAGGCGTCCAGGCCGCCGTCCAGGACATAGACGGGGCTGGCGACGCGGTCGGCCAGGCGCTGGCGGTTCGCCCCGGTCCGGGCGCCGCTGCGGCACATGAAGACGACGTCCTGATCCGCTGCGAGGGTCAGGCGGGCGGTCTCAAAGGTCGACAGGGGCGCGGGCAGGGCGCCGACGACGTGGTCGCGGGCGTATTCGTCGGCTTCGCGGATGTCGATCAGGCGCGCGGCGCCGGACTTCAGGCGAGCGGCGACCTCGGCGGGCGACAGGGGGATGAGGGTGGTCATGCTTGGGTCCTTCAGGGCTGCGCCGGGCAGTAGATGTCGGCCAGGACGGCGATCACCTTCAGGACCGCCGGATCATTGATGCGGTAGAAGACGGCGGTGCCGTCCCGGCGGGTCTCGACCAGCCCGTCCTCGCGCAGGCGGGCCAGATGCTGGGACAGGGCGGACTGGGACAGGCCGACGCAGGCCTGAAGCTGCGACACCTGCATCTCGCCGTCGCCGAGCCGGCACAGGATCATCAGCCGATGCTCGTTCGACAGCGACCGGAGCAGGCGCGTCGCCTCTCCGGCGCTCTGCTGGAACTGCTCCAGTCCGATGGGCTTATGTGTGATCATGGCGGGCAATATATGCGTCATTGCTAAATTAGCAATATCTAATATACAGGGCGCTGCAAGGAGCTCGTCACATGGCCCAGACCGCATCGTCCGTTCCACACGTCGTCGGCGTCTTCGACCCGGCGACCCACACCGTCAGCTATGTGGTGGCCGATCCCGCAACCGGGGCGGCGGCCATTATCGACCCCGTGCTGGATTTCGATCCGGTGGCGGCGCGCACCACGACCGGATCGGTGGATCGTCTTCTGGCGCTGGTGGCTGAACAGGGCTTGCGGCTGGAGCGGGTGCTGGAGACCCACGCCCACGCCGACCACCTGACGGGCGCCGACGTTATCCGCGTCCGCGCCGGCGTCCCCATCGGCATCGGCGAGAAGATCAAGCAGGTGCAGAAGACCTTCGGCGACCTGTTCGAGGCCGCCGACGTGACGCCGGACGCCAGCGTCTTCGACGAGACCTACGCCGACGGCGACCGCTTCCGGCTGGGCGAGCTGGAGGTCGAGGTCCTGCATACGCCCGGCCATACTCCGGCCTGCGTCAGCTATCGGATCGGCGACGCCCTGTTTGTCGGCGACACCCTGTTCATGCCCGACTACGGCACGGCGCGCTGCGACTTCCCCGGCGGCGACGCGCGGACCCTGTATCGCTCGATTCAGCGGCTGCTGACCCTGCCGGACGCAACGCGCGTCTTCGTCGGCCACGACTACCTGCCCCAGGGGCGCGAGGCCTTCGTCTGGGAGACGACGGTGGGCGCGCAAAGGGCCGGCAACATCCATGTCGGCGACGGCCGCTCCGAGGACGATTTCGTCGCCATGCGCGAGGCGCGCGACGCGAGCCTCAGCCCGCCGCAGCTGATCCTATCGGCGCTGCAGATCAATATCCGCGCGGGCGCCCTGCCGCCGCCCGAGCCGTCGGGCCGACGTTTCCTGAAGACGCCGCTGAACGCCATCTAGGGCGACCGGCGAGGGGGCGCGCCAGCGTCTCCTTATGCGCGCCTTATGCGCGGCTCCGCTTTCCGCATGGCTTGCTTACGCCCCGAAGGCGTCTTTTCCGGCCCTAACTGAGCTGGAGGCTTTCGGCATGGCCGATGTGATCTTTCTGGCGATTGGCGGCGGGGCTTTCCTGGCCTTCGCCGCCCTCGCTGTTGCGTTGAAGAGGTTGTGACGATGTTGCTGAACGTCCTGTGGGGCGCCGGCGCCCTCGTTATCGCCGGCTACATGGTCGCGGCCCTGCTGCGCCCTGAGCGGTTCTGAGCGGAGCCGCCTCAAGATGAATATTCAAGGTTGGGCGGAAATCGCCCTGACGATCGGCCTCGCCGTCATGCTCGGCTGGCCAATCGGCATCTATATGTCGCGCGTCTGGAACGGCGAACGCACCTGGCTGGACCCGGTGCTGAAGCCGGTCGAAGGCCTCTTCTATCGCGCCGCCGGGGTGGATCCGACGCGCAGCCAGGGCTGGCTGGGCTATGCCGGCGCCCTGCTGGCCTTCAACCTGGCGGGCTTTATCCTGCTGTACGCCATGCTGCGTCTGCAGAGCGTCCTGCCGATGAACCCTCAGGGGTTTGACGGCCTCAGCCCGCACCTGGCCTTCAACACCGCCGTCAGCTTCGTGACCAACACCAACTGGCAGAGCTATGGCGGCGAAACCACCGTCTCGACCTTCAGCCAGATGGTCGGCCTGACGGTGCAGAACTTCGTCTCGGCGGCCACCGGCGCGACCATCGCGGCCGCGCTCGCCCGCGCCTTCATCGCCAATCGCGGCGAGGGGCTGGGCAACTTCTGGGCCGATCTGACGCGCACCAGCCTCTATGTCCTGCTGCCCATCGCCTTCATCGTCGCGGTGGTTCTGGCCGGTCTCGGCGTGGTTCAGTCGCTGGCGGCCTCGGCCGATGCGACGACCCTGGAAGGCGGATCGCAGACGATCAGCCTGTTCCCGACCGCCAGCCAGTTGGCCATCAAGCAACTGGGCATCAACGGCGGCGGCGTGTTCAACGCCAACTCGGCCCACCCGCTGGAGAACCCGACGCCGCTGACCAATCTGATCACGGCGATCAGCATCAACGTCCTGGGCTGGGCGGCCTTCTTCGCCTTCGGCCGCAGCGTCCTGGCCAAGCGCGACGTTCGCGCCCTGGCCGTCGCCGCCGTCATCCTGCTGGGCGCCGCCGGTTCGGCCCTCTACGCCATCGAAATGCAGCCGGCCCCGGCCGTTGTCGCCGCTGGCGTCGATGCCTCGGCCGGCAATATGGAGGGCAAGGAGGTCCGCTTCGGCGTCCCGTCTTCCGTCGCCTGGGCGGCCCAGACGACCGGCGCCTCGAACGGCTCGGTCAACTCCATGCACGCAAGCTATATGCCGCTGGGCGGCGCGGTGACGATGTTCCTGATGCAACTGGGCGAGATCCTGCCCGGCGGGATCGGTTCGGGCATCGCCGTCATGGTGCTGATGGCCATGCTGGCGGTCTTCGTGGCGGGTCTGATGGTCGGCCGCACGCCTGAATACCTGGGCAAGAAGATCGAGGCGCGCGAGATCCAGTTCGCCATGCTGGCGGTGCTGGTCGTGCCTCTGTCGGTGCTGGGCTTCTCTGCCGTGGCGGCGGTCCTGCCCGAAGCCCTGGCCGGTCTGCTGAACAAGGGGCCGCACGGCCTGTCCGAGGTCCTCTATGCCTATACCTCGGCGACCGGCAACAACGGTTCGGCCTTCGCGGGTCTGACCGCCAACGCCCCCTGGTGGAACACGACCCTGGGTCTGGCCATGCTGCTGGGCCGGTTCGTTCCCGCCATCGCGGTTCTGGCGGTCGCCGGCGCCCTGGTCGTCAAGCCCAAGCTGGCGCCCTCGACCGGGACCCTGCCGACCCATGGCCCGCTGTTCATCGGCCTGCTGATCGGGGTGATCCTGATCCTCGGCGGCCTGCAGTTCTTCCCCGCCCTCTCGCTGGGTCCGATCGTGGAGCATTTCGACATGCTCCAGGTCGTGGCCCGGTTCTGATCGGATAATCTAATGACCCAAGTCACGCTCGATCAGTCGAGCCCTCGGTCTCCGTCCATCGCGGGCGGCCTGAACGGGGCCATGCTCGGCCGGGCGCTCGGCGACGCTGTCGTCAAGCTGAACCCGACCAAACTGCTCAAGAACCCGGTGATCTTCGCCACCTGGATCGTCGCCCTGCTGGCGACCGCTTCGGCGGTCGTGGCGGTGGCCAGCGGCCAGGCGGCGGGCTTCGCCATCCAACTGGCGCTGTGGCTGTGGGCCACGGTCCTGTTCGCCAACGTCGCCGAAAGCATCGCCGAAGGGCGCGGCAAGGCGGCGGCCGACTCCTTGCGCGCCACCCGCGTCACCACCAAGGCCAAGCTGATCGTCGATCCGAAGACCGGCACGGTGGTGCCGACCCCGGCTGGGGAGCTTGAGATCGGCTCGATCGTCCTGGTCGAGGCCGGCGACGTCATCCCGTCGGACGGCGAGATCATCGAAGGCGTCGCCTCGGTCAACGAGGCCGCCATCACCGGCGAAAGCGCCCCGGTGATCCGTGAAAGCGGCGGCGACCGTTCGGCCGTCACCGGCGGCACCACGGTGGTGTCGGACTGGATCAAGGTGCGCATCACCTCGGCTCCCGGCGCGACCTTCCTCGACCGCATGATCGCCATGGTCGAGGGCGCGGATCGTCGCAAGACGCCGAACGAACTGGCGCTGTCGGTGCTGCTGGCCGGGCTGACCCTGGTCTTCCTGATCGCGGTGGCCACCCTGCTGGGCCTCGGCGCCTATTCGGGGATCAAGCTGGACCCCATCGTCCTGGGCGCCCTGTTCATCACCCTGATCCCGACGACGATCGGGGGGCTGCTGTCCGCGGTCGGCATCGCCGGCATGGACCGGCTGCTGAAGGTGAACGTGCTGGCCACCTCGGGCCGCGCTGTGGAGGCGGCAGGCGACGTCGACACCCTGCTGCTCGACAAGACCGGCACCATCACCTTCGGCAACCGCATGGCCACCGAGGTCATCACCGTTCCGGGCGTTCGTCCCGAGGCGGCGATGCGGGCGGCGGTCATGGCCTCGCTGGCTGACGAGACGCCGGAAGGCCGCTCCATCGTCGAACTGGGCCGCAACGCCGGGGTGACGGGCGACATGCCCTTCGGGGCCAAGACCATCCCGTTCAGCGCCATGACCCGCCAGTCGGGTCTGGAGGCGGACGGCCATTCGTGGCGCAAGGGCGCGGTCGACGCCGTGCTGAAGTCGCTGGGCATGGCCGAAAGCGCCGCGCCCGCCGAGTTCCGCGCCGCTGTGGACCGGATCGCCCGTTCGGGCGGCACGCCTCTGGCCGTGACCGAGAACGACGTCCTGGTCGGCGTCATCCACCTGAAGGACGTGGTCAAGCCGGGGGTCAAGGCGCGCTTCGCCGACCTGCGCCGCATGGGTCTGCGCACCGTCATGATCACCGGCGACAACCCGGTGACGGCGGCGGCCATCGCCTCCGAGGCCGGGGTCGACGACTTCCTGGCCGAGGCGACGCCCGAGGACAAGATGCGCCTGATCAAGGCCGAACAGGCCAAGGGCCGTCTGGTCGCCATGTGCGGCGACGGCGCCAACGACGCCCCGGCCCTGGCCCAGGCCGACGTCGGCGTGGCCATGCAGACCGGCGCCCAGGCCGCCCGCGAGGCCGGCAACATGGTCGATCTCGACAGCGACCCCACCAAGGTCATCGAGATCGTCGAGGTCGGCAAGCAACTGCTGATCACGCGCGGCGCCCTGACCACCTTCTCCATCGCCAACGACGTGGCCAAGTATTTCGCCATCATCCCGGCGATGTTCGTGGTCGGCCTGCCGTCGCTGGCGGCGCTGAACGTGATGAAGCTGTCCAGCCCGGAGAGCGCCATCCTGTCGGCGGTCATCTTCAACGCCCTGGTCATCATCGCCCTGATCCCGCTGGCGCTGCGCGGGGTGAAATACCGCGCCGTGGGGGCCGGAAAACTGCTGGGCCGCAACCTGCTGATCTACGGCCTGGGCGGTCTGATCGCGCCCTTCGTCGGCATCAAGCTCATCGACATCGTCATCTCCGCCCTCGGCCTGGCCTGAAGCCAGACCTGAGCGCGACCAAGGAAACTCTCATGCGTAAACGTAACCTCTCCAAAGCGTCCGGCTCCAACGACGCCCTGTTCGGCGGCGCCTGTCTGGCGGCCATCATCGCCCTGGGCCTGTGCAGCACC
Source organism: Brevundimonas sp. KH_025 (assembly GCF_057839885.1). Taxonomy (NCBI): domain Bacteria; kingdom Pseudomonadati; phylum Pseudomonadota; class Alphaproteobacteria; order Caulobacterales; family Caulobacteraceae; genus Brevundimonas; species Brevundimonas sp. KH_025. Next base: position 250,811 of record NZ_CM174501.1, read on the forward strand.
CCGGCCAAGGCCCAGGACGCGGCCCCGGATGCGGCGGCTGAAAAGACCGGCCCTGTCTTCGCCTTCAACGCCGCCGTGGCCTCTGACTACGTCTTCCGCGGCGTCAGCCAGACCGAGAGCGATCCGGCTGTCTCGGCCGGGGTCGATGTGACGCAAGGAGCCTTCTACGCCGGGGCCTGGGCCGGCAACGTCTCCTTCGCCGGCGACGCCGACACCGACGCCGAGATCGACCTCTACGCCGGGATCCGGCCCGAGTTCGGCGGCTTCAACTGGGACTTCGGCGTGGTCAGCTATTTCTACGCCGGCCAGCCGGACGGCGCCGACTACGACTATGTCGAGCTGAAGGCCGCGACCTCGCGCGCCGTCGGCCCGGCGACCCTGGGCGCGGCGATCTACTACTCGCCGGACTTCTTCGGCGCGTCCGAGGACGAGGCGACCTATGCCGAGATCAACGGCGCGATCAGCCCCGCCGACAAATGGACCATCTCGGCGGCGGTGGGGCGTCAGTGGGTGTCGTCCGACTTCGACTACACCACCTGGAACCTGGGCGCGGCCTATCAGCTGACCGACCATCTGGCGCTGGACGTCCGCTATTTCGACACCGACGAACACGACTTCGGCGCCGTCTATGACAGCCGCGTCGCAGCCAGCTTGAAGGCGACCTTCTGATGCTGAACCACATCCGTCCGGCGATCGTGATGATCGCCCTGTTCACCGGCGTTCTGGGCGTGGCCTATCCGTTCGCGGTAACGGGCGTGGCTCAGGTCGCCTTCTCGGAGCAGGCTGACGGCAGCCTGGTCCGGGACAAGGCCGGCAAGGTCGTCGGCTCGGCCCTGGTCGGCCAGGGCTTCGCCGCGCCGGTCTATCTGCATCCGCGTCCCTCGGCGGCGGGCGACGGCTATGACGCCTCGGCCTCGTCAGGGTCGAACCTCGGCCCGCTGAACCCGGACCTGATCGAGCGGGTCAAGACGGATGCGGACGCGCTGCGGGCCGAGGCCGGCACGACGGCGGTTCCCGCCGACGCCGTGACGACCTCGGCCTCGGGTCTCGACCCGCATATCTCTCCGGCCTACGCTAAGCTTCAGGCTGCCCGCATCGCCCAGGCGCGCGGCGTGGCGGTGGAAGAGGTGAGCAAGGTGATCGAGCAGCATGTCGAAGGCCGAACGTTCGGCGTGCTGGGCCAGCCGCGCGTCAATGTGCTGCTGACCAATATGGCGCTGGACGCTCGCTTCGCGCGTCCCGCCGCGGAGGGCTGATGGCGCCGCCTATCGCGCCGACGACCAAGACCCCGGCCGCCCCGCGCAAGCGTGGGCGGCTGAAGGTTTTTCTGGGCATGTCGCCCGGGGTCGGCAAGACCTATGAGATGCTGCGCGCCGCCCGTCGTCGGAAAGCGGAAGGCGACGACGTCGTCGTCGGCGTGGTCGAGACCCACGGCCGCAAGGAGACCATGAGCCTGCTGCGCGGGCTGGAGGTCATGGCGCGGCGCCCCATCGCCTATCGCGACCGCACCCTGCTGGAGTTCGACATCGACGGCGCCGTGGCGCGCCGCCCGGGCCTGCTGCTGGTCGATGAATACGCCCACTCCAACGTCCCCGGCTCGCGCCATCCGAAGCGCTGGCAGGACGTGGAGGAGATCCTGGACGCCGGGATCGACGTCTGGACCACCCTGAACGTCCAGCATCTGGAGAGCCTGTCGGACGTGGTGCTGCGCATCACCAAGGTGCGCCAGCGCGAGAGCGTGCCCGACAGCGCCCTGTCGCGCGCCGACGACATCGAGGTGGTGGACATCACCCCCGAGGAGCTGCGCAAGCGCCTGGCCGAGGGCAAGGTCTATGTGCCCGAGACGGCGCGGCTGGCCTCGGACAACTTCTTCAAGGTCGAGAACCTGACGGCCCTGCGCGAACTGGCCCTGCGCCGCGCGGCCCAGACGGTGGACGATCAACTGGTGGCCCGCTTGCGTGAGCAGGGCGTGCAGGGACCGTGGGCGGCGGGCGAGCGGATCCTGGTGCTGATCGCCGGCGACGCCATGGCCGCGCCCCTGGTCCGCGCCGGGCGGCGGCTGTCGGACATGATGATGGACGCGCCCTGGACCGTGGCCCACGTCGACCGGCCCTCGGGCGCGCGGCACGGCGTCGGTTCGGCGGGCAAGCTGTCGGACGCGCTGAAACTGGCGGAACAACTGGGCGGGCGCACCGTGGTCCTCAGCGGCGACGACGTGGTGCGCGCCGTCATGGATTACGCTCATCAGAACAACGTCACCCAGATCGTCCTGGCCAAGGGCCGCGACAGCCGCCTGTCCGAATGGCTGGGCCGATCGCTGGCGGCGGAATTGCTGCGTCAGGCGCGGGGCGTCGCCGTCCATGTCGTCACCGACGGGGTCGAGCCGGAGCACAAGACGCCGCGCGAGCCGCGCGTCCGCCTGACCGGAGGCTGGCGGGGCTACGCCGTCGGCGCGGCCTGCGTCGTCGCGGCGACGGCTCTGGCCCTGCTGCTGGACCGCACGTTCGAGCGGGTCGATCTGGGCGTCATCTACCTGTCGGCGGTGCTGGCGGCGGGGGTGCTCTATGGGCTGCGTCCCGCGCTGGCGGCGGCGACGGTCGCCTTCCTGACCTACAACTTTCTTTTCCTGCAGCCGCGCTACAGCTTCGCCATCGGCTCGCCGACCGACGTCCTGACCCTGATCGTCTTCTGGGCCGTGGCCCTGACGACAGGGGTTCTGGCCGGGCGGGTGCGCGAACAGGCGAAGGCGGCCCAGCGCCGGGCCTCGGCGGTCTCGGCCCTGCTGGCCGCCAGCCAGCGCCTGACCGGCGTGGGCGACCGCGCGACCGCCGCCCGCATCCTGGCGGAACAGACCGCCGCCGCAGCCGGGGCCGGGGCCGTGGTCCTGCTGCCCGTGGACGAAGAACTGACCCTGATCGCGGGGGCGCCGACCAAGGCGCCGTTGGACGCCGAGGCCATGGCCGCCGCCCGCTGGGCCTGGGAGAAGGGTGAACCGGCCGGCCACGGCACCGGCACCCTGCCGCAGGCGCGCTGGACCTTCCGGCCCCTGCAGGGCGTGCGCGACCGCGCGGGCGTGGCGGGCATCGAGGCTGCGGCCCTGGCGCCCGGTTCGGACGAGGAGAAGCTGGCCCTGGCCCTGCTGGATCAGGGCGCCGTCGCCGTCGAGCGCGCCGATCTGGCCAGCCAGGCGGTCGAGACCGAGACCCTGCGCCGCACGGATCGCTTCCGGGGCGCGCTGATGAACTCGGTCAGCCATGACCTTCGGACGCCCCTGTCAACGGTGCTGGGCGCCTCGACCACCCTGATCGATCTGGGCGACAAGCTGACGCCCGAGGTGCGCGCCGATCTGCTGCTGTCGGTCCGCGAGGAGGCCGAGCGCCTCAGCCGCTATGTCGGCGATCTGTTGGACATGACCCGGCTGGAGGGCGGCGGCCTGAACATCCGCGCCGACTGGGTCGATGTGCGCGACGTGCTGAACGCGGCGGGCAAGCGGGTGGCGCGGCGTCTGGGTCAGCGGAAAATGACCCGCGACTTCCCGGCCCAGCTCAGCCTGGTCATGGTCGATCAGGGGCTGCTGGAACAGGCCCTGGTCAACATCCTGGAAAACGCCGTGGCCTACAGTCCTGACGGCTCGACCGTCGAACTGGCCGCCTACGAGGACCGGGGCTCGGTGGTCATCTCCATCGAGGACGAGGGCAAGGGCATACCGACCGCCGAGCTGGAGCGGGTGTTCGACAAGTTCCGCCGCATGGAGGAGCCGTCGGACCGCACCAAGGGCGCGGGCCTCGGCCTGGCCATCGCCAAGGGCTTCGTCGAGGCCATGAACGGCCGGATCGCCGCCGCCAGCCCGATCCAGGACGGAAAAGGCACCCGCATCCTGATCAGCCTGCCCAAGGCCGTCGTCACCCACCCGAGCCTGCTCTAAGGTCCGCCGCATGGCCGCCGTCCGACCCCAGATTCTCGTCATCGACGACGAGCCCCAGATCCATCGCTTTCTGTCCCCGGCGCTGGACGCCGCCGGCTATGAGCCGCGCCGCGCCGACAGCGGCCAGGAGGGTCTGCGCGGCATCGCCCTGTGGAGCCCCGACGCCGTGGTTCTGGACCTCGGCCTGCCTGACATGGACGGCAAGGACGTGCTGGCCCGCGCCCGTGAGTTCTATGCCGGCCCCATCATCATCCTGTCGGCGCGCGACAAGGAGGCCGAGAAGATCGCGGCCCTGGACCTGGGCGCCAACGACTATGTCGAAAAGCCCTTCGGCGTCGGCGAACTGCTGGCCCGCGTCCGCGCCAACCTGCGGCAAGCTGCGCCGCGCGTCGAGGCGACCGGGCCGCTGACCGCGGGGGAGGTGGTCATCGACCTGGAGCGCCGCCTGATCACCCGCGCGGGCGACGCCGTGCGCGTCACGCCCAAGGAATACGACGTCCTGGCCCATCTGGCGCGCAACGCCGGCAAGGTGGTCGGCCACCGCGATCTGCTGACCGCCGTCTGGGGCAAGGCCCACGCCGACGACACCCAGTATCTGCGCGTCGTCATCGGCCAACTGCGCCAGAAGCTGGAGGCCGACCCGGCCCAGCCTCGGCTGATCGCCACCGAGCCGGGCGTGGGCTACCGCCTGATCGCCTGAAGACGTCGGGCGATCGTCGCGTATTCTTCGCACAACATCCCTACTGCCCGCGCGGGGCGCAAGCGGCGCCGACGGCTGTGGGGACGGCGACCATGACGAACAGACTGACGGGCTGTCTTCTGGCGGGCAGCGCAATCGTGCTGGCGCTGGCGATCAGCGGGGCCGCTGCGGCCCAGGACGCCGCGGCTCCGGTCGTGGCCGCCGCCGTCGACACGGCCTCGCACGGCGCGGCCGGCGGCGGGGTGATCGTGCTGGACGCCGACGCCCGCAACAATCGCCTGGTGTCGGCGGCGGGCTTGAACGGCCTGGAAGTCCTTGATCTGACGGGCAGGCGGCTCGGTCAGGTTCCGGCGGGCGAGGCCGGCGGGCTGGATGTCCGTTACGGCTTCCCGATCAGGGGCCGGCTTGAGACCCTGCTGGTCGCGACCGACAGGACCGACAACGCCTTGCGCTTCTTCGCCATGCGCGACGGCGCGCCGGTCGAGGTGGGGGCGCGGTCGGTGCCGTTGGGCTTTGCGGTCGAGGATGTCTGCCTGCTGCGCAACGCCAGCGACGGCGGCCTCTACGCCGTGGCCGTGGGCGACGGCGGCGAGATCGAACAACTGCTGCTCTACGCCGACGCCGAGGGCCGGGTGGACGCCCGCTCGGCGCGCCGCATCAACCTGCCGTCCAAGATCAAGTACTGCGTCGCCGACGACGCCACGGGCCAGCTCTACGCCTCGCAGCAGGCGGTCGGCGTCTGGCGCTTCAACGGCGACCCGGAAGCCGACGCCGCCCCGACCCTGATCGACGCGGCGCGTCTGGGCCGGATCAGCGAAGAGAGCGGCTCGCTGGCCCTCTATGACGGCGGGCCGGGCGCGCGCTATCTGATCGCGACCGACGCCTCCAGCGGGCGGCTGTTCGTCTATGACCACGGCGCCGACGACGCCTTCCTCGGCGCCGCCAGCCTGACGGGACGCGGCGGCGCGGCGGTCAAGGAGCCGGGCGCCTTGCAGGCTGTCGGCGCGCCTCTGGCTGGTCTGCCCTCAGGCGCTCTGCTGGTGACGGACGAAGACGCGCCCGAAGGCGCCAACTACAAGCTGGCGTCGATCGCCGCCCTGACCGGGGCGTTGAACCTGTCGGCGGGTGCGCCGCAGGACCCGCGCGCGGTCGCCGCGCCGCGCTTCCCCGCCGTCGTCGCCGTGGCCGAGACCATCCCCGTGGGCAGTCCCGGCGACGCCGCAGACGATCTGGCCATCTGGGCCGATCCGAACAATCCGGCGAACAGCCTGATCATCGGCACGGACAAGAAGGCCGGGCTGAACCTCTACGACATGCAGGGGCGCGTTCTTCAGCACCTGCCCGACGGCAAGATGAACAACGTCGACCTGCGCGAAGGCTTCATGCTGGGCGGCCAGCCGGTGATCCTGGTCACGGCCAGCGACCGGACCCACAAGGCCGTCGCCATCTATCGCCTCGACACTCAGGCCCGGCGGCTGATCAACATCGCCGACGGCGTCCAGCCGACGGGGCAGGGCGACCCCTACGGCCAGTGCATGTATCGCTCGGCCCGCAGCGGCCGGACCTATGTCTTCATCAATGATTCCAACGGCGAGAAGCGCCAGTGGGAACTGGTCGACGCCGGCAACGGCAAGGTCCGCGCGGTTCGCGTACGCGATTTCGTCTTCTCCAGCCAGGTCGAGGGCTGCGTCGCCGACGACGCGACGGGTCAGCTCTACGTCGCCGAGGAAGACGTCGGCCTGTGGCGTCTGTCGGCCGAACCGGACGGCGGCTCGGCCATGACCATGATCGCCCGCATCACCGACAACCCGGCGCTGAAGGACGATATGGAAGGCGTCGGCCTGTATGACCTGGGCGACGGGCGCGGCTATCTGGTCGCCTCCAGCCAGGGCAACGACAGCTACGCCGTCTTCCGCCGCGAGGGCGATCAGGCCTATCTCGGCTCCTTCATCGTCGTCGCCGACGGCGCGCGCGGCATCGACGGCGTGTCCGAGACCGACGGCCTGGACGTCACCAGCCGCAACCTCGGCCCCGGCTTCGAACACGGCGCCCTGATCGCCCAGGACGGCCGCAACGTCCTGCCCGGCGAGAACCAGAACTTCAAATACGTGCCGTGGAAGTCGATCGCCGACGCCCTGGGGCTGGAGGTGCGGCCCTAGGCCATCGGCTGGGACGGCGACTACTCCTCGGACGTGATCCTGAAGGACGCGGTGTCGTCGACGAGTTGGAAGACGGCCAGCTGCGTCGGCACCAACCTGCCCGTCAGCGGCCGCAAGTGCATCGACATGAATTTCGCCGATCCCCGCGTCCTGCGCGGCGCGATGACGGCGGAAGAACGCGCCTTCCTGTTCGATACGGAAACCGGCAACACCCTGTACGAGCAGACCTATCTGGAAGGCTCGATCGGCGGCAATCTGTTCGAACTGCCGGCCGGTCCGCTGGGGCTGGCGCTGGGCTTCCATGTCCGTCGTGACGAGATCAACGACACGCCCGGCGAAGTGACCCTGGCCGACAACAGCTGGGGCCTGACGGGCGCCGGCATCACCGCGGGCTCGGAAGACACGCGCGAAGCCTATGTCGAACTGGGCGTGCCGGTCCTGAAGGACCTGCCCTTCATCCAGACTCTCGATCTGTCGCTGTCGGGTCGCTACACCGACACCAAGACGTCGGGCGACGCCTCGACCTACAAGGTCGGGCTGAACTGGGCTGTGAACGACGCCGTCCGCTTCCGCGCGACGCACGGCACCTCGTTCCGGGCGCCGGCGCTGTTCGAGCTCTACCTCGCCGATCAGACCAGCTTCGCCGGTCAGCGGAACATCGATCCCTGCCTGAACCTAGACCTGCGTCTGGCCGAAGGCTCCGTCACGAAGAAGGTGTACGACAACTGCACCAATCCGGCCGGTCCGGGCGGCGGCGTGGCCGGCGACTTCACCGGCGGCAACGCTTCGGCCGAGGTGGTCACGGGCGGCGGCCTGGGCGTGCTGACGCCGGAAACCTCCAAGGCCACGGTCGTGGGCCTGGTCATCACCCCGCCCGAAACCGGGCTCAGCCTGGCGGTCGACTATTTCGACATCAAGATCAGCAACCAGGTCACGAACCTGGGCGCCGCCGGCATCCTGTCGGCCTGCTATCTGTCGGACAACTTCCCGACCGATCCGATCTGCAACCAGTTCGATCGTGACCGCACCCTGGGCATCACCCAGGTGCGCGACAGCTTCATCAACATCGCGGAGCAGCAGAACCGCGGCCTGGACTTCACGGCCCGCTATGTCGCCGACACGCCGTGGGGCGAACTGACGCTCGACAGCCAGACCACCTGGACGCTGGAGAACTTCACCGCGACCTTCGCCGACAACTTCGACGATCCGCTGGGCGAGGTCGGCTATCCGGAACTGGTCGGCAACATCAACGCCAGCTTCTCGCGCGGTCCGTGGACGGCCTTCTGGGGCTTCGACTGGATCGGCAACCAGTCCAGCCTGGGCGAATATCTCGAGAGCAACGGCTCGCCCTTCACCACCATCGACGGCCGCCGCGTCGAGGTGAAGGCTGAGGCTGAGTTCACCGGCTTCCACAGCGCCTCGCTGAGCTACCAGTTCGACGACTGGAAGCTGATCGGCGGCGTCGCCAACCTGTTCGATGAAAAGCCGCCGGCGGCGTCGACCATCATCGGCGAATATTCGACCATCGGGAACTCGGTCCTGGCGTCGCAATACACCGAGGCCTACTACGGCCGCCGCGTCTTCGTGCGGGTCAGCAAGTCGTTCTGATCCCGCGCTAAGGCCGGACCAGAGGAGGGCGGCGGGGTTCCTCGCCGCCCTCTTTCTAATTTTCAGACTGTTCCGCAGGCGGCATTCTGCGTGACCAACAGCGTGCGGGGCACGGGGGAAGCATGGCGATCATCACGGGCATCAAGGACACGCTGGACGCGGAGGTGGCGCGTTTCCCGCAAACGCCCCTGGCCCAGCCGGTGCTTCTCAACAGCGTGCCGAAGGGCGGGACGCACCTGCTGCGCAACATCGTCCGGATGTTCGTGCCGGTCGAGCAGCACTATGATCGGGACTTCGTGCAGATCCCGAACATGCACCTCCATCTGGAGGCCTTTAATCCGCACGCCCCCCGACTTTGCGCGGCGCATCTGCTGTTCAGCGACCAGGCTGTCGCCAATGTGCGCACCGCGCGGCACGTGCTGCTGGTGCGGGATCCCTACGACTGGGTTCTGGCCCGGGCGCGGTTCTTCGTGTCCGACGCCTTCCATCAGGACAACCTCGAGCATCTGAAGTCGGGCGTGTTCAACGCGGATATGTTGTTGAACTTCATGATCTTCGGTCTTCACGGCAAGACCCCGGCCCTGGCCGACGTCTATACGCACAACGCCGCCGCCTGGCTGGGGACGGGGGTGCATCTGGTCCGCTACGAGGACATTCTCGCCGCGCTGGCGGACCTTGAGGCTCCGTCGTCCGAGGCCTATTTCCGTGCGTTGCTGGCCGCCTGCGGCATCGACCTGCCGACCGATTGGCGGGCGCGGGTTCGCGTCGGTTCGGATCGAAAGCTGAGCCGCACGGCGCGGGAGAATCTCATGCTGCCAGAGGGGGTCGCCTTCCCCTCGGAACTGCCCGAACAGCAGAAGCGGCTGGTCGATTTCCATGCGCCCGGGCTGCGTCAGCTGCTGGGCTACGCCTGATCGCGCCTTCGCTCTGCACGGCACGGACGACGTCACGCTTGACCCTGTAGCGGCTTCAGGGTGCATGGCCTCACTATGGCGAACTGTTGCGGCGACGACCTGTGTGACGACGACCGGCCCCCGGCGGGGCGCTGGCGACGGGCGCTGTGGCTGGCGCTGGCGATCAACGCCGGCATGTTCGCGGTCGAAGGCGTCGCCGGGCTGCTGTCGGGATCGGCGTCGCTGCAGGCGGATTCGCTCGATTTCCTGGGCGACGCCGCCAACTACGGCATCAGCCTGGGCGTCGTGGGTCTGGCCCTGGCCTGGCGGGCGCGGGCGGCGCTGTTGAAGGGCGCGACCATGCTGGCCTTCGGCGGCTGGGTGGCGGCCATGACGCTGTGGGGCGTCTGGCGCGGCGAGACGCCCGAGGCGCAGGTGATGGGCGTGATCGGGCTGGCGGCGCTGATCGCCAACCTCGCGACGGCCGCCATGCTGTTCGGCTTCCGCAAGGGCGACGCCAATATGCGGTCGGTCTGGATCTGCTCGCGCAACGACGCGATCGGCAATCTGGCGGTCATGCTGGCGGCGCTGGGCGTGTTCGGCACGGGCACGCGCTGGCCCGATCTGCTGGTCGCCGCCGTCATGGCCGGGCTGGCGCTGCAGGGCGGCTGGCTGGTGATTCGCCACGCCCGCGCCGAATTGAAGACCGCCAAGGCGACCCCCGCGCCGCGCCTGTTCAAAGACGGATCCCGTCACAAGCCGGTCGCCTGACCGGACGGCTGTCCTGTTTTCAAGACCTCTGGAGCCTTCGTGTCCTCTTCCTTCGTTTCGCTACGCAACGGCCGCCGCGCGGTTCTGGCCGCGGTCGCCGCGACCCTGGCTGTCGGCCTGTCCGCGCCTTCGTCCCTGGCTCAGGACGCTGAACACCAGGACGAGCAGGAGCATGAGCATGGGCACGACGAGGCGACCGAGGTCGAGGACGTCATCGTCCAGGCCACCCGCTCGGGCCGCCGCATTCAGGACGAGCCGATCCGCGTCGAGGTCATCGGCCGCGAGGAGATCGAAGAAAAGCTGCTGATGACGCCCGGCAACATCGCCATGCTGGTCAACGAGACCGGCGGGGTGCGGGTGCAGGTCACATCGCCGGCCCTGGGCGCCGCCAACATCCGCATGCAGGGGATGAGCGGCCGCTACACCCAGCTTCTGGCCGACGGCCTGCCCCTGTATGGCGGTCAGGCGTCGTCGCTGGGCGTGCTGCAGATTCCGCCGACCGACCTGGGCCAGGTCGAGGTGATCAAGGGCGCGGCCTCGGCGCTGTATGGTCCGTCGGCTCTGGGCGGCGTCATCAACCTGGTGTCGCGTCGTCCCGGCGATGCGGTCGAGGCCGAGCTTCTGGCCAACATCACCAGCCGCGACGGACAGGACCTGACCGCCTACGCCTCGGCCCCGTTCAAGGGGGCGTGGGGGCGGTCGATCGTCGGCGGCTATCACCGCCAGAGCCGCCAGGATCTGGACGGCGACGGCTGGAGCGACATCGCCGCCTATGAGCGCTGGTCGCTGCGCCCCCGCCTGTTCTGGGAAGGCGAGAACGGCGGCGAGGCCTTCGTCACGGTCGGCGCCATGACCGAGAGCCGCAGCGGCGGGACCGAGCCGGGCCGCACCGCGCCCGACGGCCGCCCCTTCGTCCAGGCCCAGGACACCGACCGCTTCGACGCGGGTCTGGTCGCCCGCCTGCCGATCGCCCATTCAGCGCTCAATGGGGGCTCGGCCCACGTCCGCGCCTCGGCCATGACCCAGGCCCACGACCACCAGTTCGGCGACGTGTTCGAGCAGGACCGCCATGACACCGGCTTCCTGGAAGCGGCGCTGGGGTCCGAGGCCGGCGCCACGACCTGGCTGGCCGGCGCGGCGGTTCAGGTCGACGCCTATCGCTCCGACACCTTCGCCAGCTTCGACTACACCTACACGGTCCCCGGCCTGTTCGCTCAAGTCGAGCATGAGCTGAGCGACGACCTGACCCTGGCGGGCAGCGCGCGCTGGGACCATCACAGCCAATACGGCGGCCAGTTCAGTCCGCGCCTGTCGATGCTGTATCGGCCCGGCCCCTGGACCGTGCGCGCCTCGGTGGGCCAGGGCTTCTTCGCGCCCACGCCCTTCGTCGACGTGACCGAGGCGACGGGCCTGTCGCGGCTGGAGCCGCTGGACGGGCTGAAGGAGGAGGTGGCCCGCACCGCCTCGCTGGACGTCGGCTATCGCCGGGGGCGGATCGAGGCCAACCTGACCCTGTTCGGCTCCGATCTGGACGACGCCGTCCGGGCGGTGGACGACGGCGTGGATCGGGTCCGCCTGATCAATGTCGACGGCGTGACCCGGACGCGCGGGGCCGAGGCGATGCTGCGTTATCGCCAGGCGCCCTTCACCCTGACCGGCAGCTACGTCTTCGTCGATGCGACCGAGCCGGACGACGACGGCTTCGCTCGCCGCGACACCCCCGTGACGCCGCGCCACACGGCGGGCTTCGTCGCCATGTGGGAGGAGCACGACCGGGGCCGCCTGGGTCTGGAAATCTACTACACAGGCAAGCAGTCGCTGGAGGACAATCCCTATCGCAGCGAAAGCCCGTCCTATGTCGAGGTCGGCCTGCTGGGCGAGATCATCTTCGGGCGCGTCAGCCTGTTCCTCAACGCCGAGAACCTGTTGAACGTGCGCCAGACGCGGCATGATCCCCTGCTGCTGCCGCAACGCGCCGCCGACGGCCGCTGGACGACCGAGGCCTGGGGGCCGACCGACGGCTTTACCGTCAACGGCGGGATGCGTCTGCGGTTCGGCGGCGGACACTGAGGCGGGAAACGGAGAGGCCGTAATGGCGCTGAGCATCGGCGAACTGGGGCGGCGGACCGACACCAAGGTCGAGACGATCCGCTACTACGAGCGGATCGGTCTGCTGGCGGCCCCGCCGCGCACGGCGGGCAACTACCGCGTCTATGGCGAGGCGGAGCTGAACCGCCTCTCCTTCATCCGCCGCGCCCGCGACCTGGGCTTCTCCATCGAACAGGTGCGCGACCTGCTGAGTCTGTCGGATCGGCGCGACCAGTCCTGCGCCACGGTCGATGAACTGACCCGCGCGCACCTGGCCGAGGTCGAGCGCAAGATCGCCGATCTGGAGGCCCTGCGCCGCGAACTCGGCGCCCTGCTGTCCCAGTGCCGCCAGGGCACGATCTCTGACTGCCTGATCATCGAGGCGCTGGGGCCGGCAGATCGGCGCTGAGCGGCCCTTCACACGGTCTGACGTCGCCCCAGCAAGCCGAGCTTGAACGCTCAATGCTCGTGCATTTCCGGGGGCGCTTTGGGGGAGGAGTGCCTCAATCACCTAAGTGATTGAAAAGAATGGTGGACGCGACAGGGATTGAATCTGTGACCCCTACGATGTCAACGTGGACATTTTATGCATTTTCAGTAGCTTGCCGGTTTCATTAGCCTCTGAAAGACTTCCTACAAGCAGGGATTGTCACTTTATCTTGGGCCAATCGCGGGCCTACCAGTTCGCGAGATTGGAACCTGTCCGAGAGGCCGTTTTTGACTCGCTGCGGCGGTTGGGGATGTCCGCTTTGAGGAGAGGGCGTCCGGGCAGGACCCGAGCGCCGCCCTGGATGATCAGTTCACGGGATAGGCACGCACCACGCGCAGCTTCCAGGCGCCGCCCTCGCGGACAGCCAGCGAGAGATTGTCAAAGCGGCGCAGTTCCTTCCAGCCGCCGTCCGGCTGCTGGGCTTCGACGCGGACCTGGATATCGGTGATCGCCACGTCCGCCCCCAGCATGTCGATGCTGCGGAACTCGCTCACGTGACGCATGACGCCAGGCCTCTGGGCGAACGCCTGCCGGAAATAGGCCTGCACGGCGGGCCGCCCCTGCTGCAGTTGGCTCGCGCCCCCCACGAGCAGCGTGGCTTCATCCGAATAGTAGCTGGCCATCAGGTCGACATCCTTGCGGTCCCAGGCTCCATCGACCGAGGCGGCCAGGGCCCGAAGCGCGCTCTCGTCTTCCGGGCCGGCGGGCGCGGCCTGGGCTGCGGCGGCGGTCAGGGCCCAGGCGCAGGTCGCTGCAACGATCATCTTCATCGAAATTCTCCTTCAATCGGGTGTGGGCAATCGGGGTGCGGGCCAATGCCGCCGCCAGCCCGTCGCCGACAACTCGACTTTCGCGGAATCCGGAGCGTTTTCGCGAGTGTCACTCGCGTTCGGGTAGCAGTCCGGCCTGTCGGGCCGCCAGCCCGTAGGTGCGGCTGACGGGGACGCGAAAGCCGCCGATCAGAACCAGCACGTGGCGGCTGGCTTCTCGTTCAATGCGTTCGACTGCATTCTTCGCAACCCACCAGGAACGATGGACCTGCACCCCGGCGGCGCCCAGGGCGCGGACCGCGTCCGAGAAGCGATAGTGGATCAGGGTGTCGCCGCGCTCGGTATAGACCCGCAGATAGTGGTCCTCGGCCGAGAGGGCGATGACGGCGGCGCCGAGTTCAGGCGGGAGGCGACGTGTCAACTCGGGGGCGGTCGCCGCGCCCGACCGCCGGGCGTCTCCCAGAACGACCAGCGGGACGAAGACGGCCAGCGAAACGACGGCGACGCTCCAGAAGGTCTCGAGCAGGGAGATCGGCGTCAGCACGCCGCCCACGCGAAGCAGGCCTTCGACGTAGGCCACTTCAAAGGTGGTCGGGATCGCCCCGACGAGGGCCGCGAGGGCGGCCTGGAGCCAGATCGGCAGGGCGCGCACGCGATCGGCGCGCCGCAGCGCCCAGAAGGCCGCCAGATCCTGCAGCCACATCAGAAGCGTCAGTCCGATCCAGTAGGCATAGCGTTCGACCGGCGTCAGGTCGGCATAGGTGCCGAACGGTCCAAGAAAGCCGAGGGCGACGCCGATGGCCGCGACGAGCCCGGTTCTGACCGCCCAGCGTTTCGGCTCTTGCGTCATTCGCTCACCCCCAGGCCGGTTCGTCGCACGACCGATGTTCGTCGGCTAGACACCGGGCGAGGGGAGGCGGTCAACCTGAAATGTCGGGCGGCTAGTTGTCGGCGATGAACTCCAGATGCGGGCTTCCCTCCACCTCCAGCCGGATCTGACCGCGCCCCGGACGCGACAGGCGCACGGGCGTTTGCCGCTCCTCAAGGCGCCGGCGCAGGAGAATGAGGCGGGTCTCGAGGTTGTCCTTGAGATCGGGAAGCCGCAACGCGGACTCCAGTCGGACCTCGCGGTTCGTGAAGTCGCAGCGCCCGCTCTCGGCGTAGAGGCGCAGGAAATGAAAGAGCAGCCGACCAGGCACGCCCTTGATGACATAGGCGTCGTCGATGAACAGGCTGTCGTCGTAGGCGAAAAGCTTGACCCTGAACGGCGCGCCCGAGCGAGGCTGCTGGAGGCCGGGGCGTTCGGGGGGCAGATCGCCGGCTTCCCTGTCGGCCAGCCGGAGGCAAGCCGCCAGTTGCCCGCCGATCAGGGTGAGCGCCGCTTCGTCGTCGGGTCCGAATCGGAACCGGTCGGGGGATTCCGTGAAGATCACCCCATAGGTCTTTCCCCGGCTGATCATGGGGGCGGCCAACTGGCTTTGAGGTTCGGCCAGACCCGGCAGGGGGATGTAGCGATCCGCGTCCATATGGGCCGAAGCCCGAACCGCCGCCGCCATGCGGCGTCCCCTGCTCATGTCGCTCAGCCGCACCGGGTGTCGGCTGATCGCGGCGATGCCGATCACGCCTTCGCCCAGCGCCACTTCCGATCCCGCCCCGCCGATCGGGTATCCCCGACTGGCCAGGGTGGTCAGGCGCCCTTCGGCCGGATCCACGGCCAGGACCATCGCATTGGAAAAGCCGAAATCGGAGACCAGGCCCTCCAGCACGCGATCCACCATGGCGTCGGCGTCGCTCTCGGCGCCGAGGGCGGCGCTCAGGCGCGCGGCCTGGGCCAGCCGTTCGTCGGCTTTCGGATGGGACGCGGCCTGTGCGACGAGGGGCGCAGACGTCGGCCCCTTGAGCGGGCGACAAGCCTCGACGCGATAGAGCTCGGCGCTCCTGAGTTTCATGATCTCGCCCGCGCCCTGCTGGGTGCTGATGGCGCTCAGTTGGGCGGCCATGCGGTCGAAGACGTCGCCGGTGGTGAGCGAGGCCTCAAAGGCGAGGTCCAGCCTGTACTGGGCGCCTGATCGGCCGCTCACCACGATGATCGTGGCGCGGCCGGTGGCCCTGACATTGTCGGCTGTCTTGGAGAAGAACTGGTTGGACAGGGCGACGTGGGCGTCGTCGACCAGGTGGACCTGCGACAGGTAGGACACGTTCGGCACGCCCTCGGCGTCCAGGGTCGCCACGATCGAGGGGATGACGCCCTCGAAGCAGTCGCGGATTCTGGTCAGCGCCATCATAGCAGGGCGCTCGACAACTGCGCGCCGGCGCCCGGCCCGGGCGTCTGGGCGAAGACCGCGCCGGGGCGGAGCCTCAGGGTGATCGGGTCGTCGCACGCCAGCCACTGGTCCACTTGAGGCTGGAGCACTCCGAGCTCCAGAAGCGACCCTGTGACGGCTTCGATATATCGCGCCGCAGCCGCGACGTCCGCGGGCTCCGTGGGCGTGAGGGCGGTTAGGACGCCCTTGATCTGGAAGGTTCGATAGTCGGCGGGGCGTGAAAAGGTCACGGCGACCTGGGCGCCGACCCTCAGATCGTCCGTCACCTCGCGCCACCGCGCGCGCGACACAAAGAGGTCCACCTCGCCGCTGTCGGCGCAGCGCGCGCCTGTCGCGCGTCCGATCATGGGCCGTCCCGCAGCGTCGGCGGCGCTGAACACGATCATGACAGGCCCCTCGATGAAGGCGGCCAATTCAGCATCAATCACTCGTCGCCTCCGCCTGAGATCCGCCAGCCATAGGGTTCTTTTAGGAACGTCGTTCGCCGTTAGGAAGCATTTAGGATGAGCCGTCCGCCCCCGGTCTCTAGGTGAGCGCCAACACCAAGCCCCCACTGGTTGCTCCGCGGAAAGACATCATGTTCAGCAAGGATTTCCAAACATCCACGGCGACGCGCCGATGGGACATCTATGGCCCGGTTCACAAGGGGCTGCGCCTCGCCCATTCCCAGATGCTCATTCGTCTGGGCCAGGCGGACTACGCCGACAGCCCGCGCCAGTTGCTCGGCGATCTTCGCGCCCATCTCGCGATCGCGGCGAAACACCTTCGCCACGAGGAGGTGTTCATTCACGCCGTTCTGGCCTCGGCGCCCGCCTACCTCCTGGCCCTGAACGACCAGCACGAGCAGCACCGCAGCCGTCTGGCCGGGTTGATCGCCGCGATCGAGCGCCTCGAGGCCGCCACGCCGGACCAGCGCCCGACGCAGGGCCGCATGCTCTACCTCGCCTTCTCGACCTTCGTGGCCGAGGACCTCGAGCACATGGCGCATGAGGAGACCGAGATCTGGCCCCTGTTGTGCGCCCTGTTCACCGACGAACAACTCGCTGATCTCGAGATGCAGATCATCGCCACGCTCACGCCCGAGGACAACATCGCCATGATGCGGGTGATGCTTCCGGCCATGAACCCGGCCGAGCGCATCGGACTGCTGAGCGGCATGAAGGCCGGGGCACCGCCCGAGGCCTATGCCGCGGTCATCGAACTGGCCGCGCGTCCCGCTCTTTCCGACGACGCCTTCGCCGAACTGCGGCGGCTCGACCTCGCGGCCTGAGCCTGCGGCGACGCCTTGCCTGCGGCGCGCGGGCTCGCCCGACGTCCGCCTGTCCCCTGATCCAGAGAAAAACCATGAAGACGACCAAACTCGCCCTGATCGCGCTTGCGACCCTGCTCGCCGCCCCTCTGGCCGCCAGCGCCGCCGGGGAGACGGTGATGACGCCCGGCTACTACGAGACCGTCACGCGATTTGCGGGCGATCCCGAGGTGGAGAAGAAGCGCGACTGCCTGACCCCCGCCGAGACGAGGGCCCGCCCGCTTGAACGCGTTCTGGCCGAGATGACCGAGGGGCGCTGCACCTTCAGCCAAAGGCAGATCGGCGGCGGACGGTTCGCCTTCGTCGGCGCCTGCGTCAACGAGGGGGTGCGGACCACGTTCCGCAACACGGGAACCTACACCCCCACCTCGTTCAGCCTGAGCCTGAACTCGAGGAGCATGGTCGGCGGGACGCCGATCGACGTCGTCGTGACGACCAGCAGCCGCCGCATCGCCGCCGCCTGCCCGGCCAGCGCGCGCTGACCCTCCCTCCAGCAAGGATCGAAATCATGACCGCAGTCCGTGCGGCGGCGATGCTCGCCGCCTTCCTCGTCTCGTCCGTGCCGGCCCAGGCCCAATCGTCGGCCGAGAGGCAAGTCCGCCAGCCCGACGGCTGCCCCAGCGAGGCGCCGCCGCCTCGGCGCAACCCCTTCGGCGGCCTGCTTGCGGCGGCGAGGGATGCCGGCCTCGGCCAGGCCCTGGTCGCTCAACTCGGCCCCTCGGCCGAGGGACAGGCGGCTGCGGCCCTTCTGTCCGGCGATCCCGCAAGCGCCGTCGCCGCCATTCCGGGCGCACGACGCGACGCACGCACCGCCAGGGCGACCGCGGCCGTCGCCGGCGTGGCGATGAACATGGCGCGATCGGCGCGAGATGCACGGTCCGAGGCCTGCGCCGCCGCTGCCGCGACCGAAGCGCCGCCGCCGGCGGAAGCGGAAGCCTGGAACTAGAATTTCATGGCTCTGTTCCGACCCTCGCGCGCCCGACGCGCCCTGATCAGCGGCATCTGCGGCATCGCCGTCCTGGCCTCGCTTCCGGCGGCGCCCGCCTATGCCTGGAAGCCCAAGACCCACATCTACCTGGCCGAAGAAGTCCTGCGCGACGCGCTCGATAACGACAAGGTGACGATCTATCAGACCGACTATCAGACGGGCCGGATCGTGGGCGTCCTGGGCGAGTTTCCGGTCGATCCCGCCATCCTCGCGGCCTTGCGCGCGGCCCCGCAGCAATTCCGCGCCGGCGTGTTGGGCCCCGACGCCTATCCCGACATCCTGACCGGCCAGCAGGTCATCCACCCGGAAGCGGCTGACGCCGTTGATCACGGCGCGGGCGGCTCCAACGCCTGGCTCAGCCACCTCTGGCAGCGCGGGTTCGTCGATTCCAGCAGCCCTCAGGTGCGCGCCTTCACGCTCGGCTACCTGACCCACGCCGCCGGCGACGTCTTCGCCCACACCTTCGTCAACCATTTCGCGGGCGGCGAATTCGCCCTGACGCCGGACCCGACCAACGCCGTCAAGCACCTGGTTCTGGAAGGCTATATCGGCAAGCGCACACCCTCGACCGTCAGCGCCGTGTCCTCGACCGTGACCAGCGGCGCGCCGGCGAACCAGCGCAAGCGCGACGATCTCGGGCTGGACGAGCGCGTCACCACCCGGTCTACCTATCGTGGAACCATCACCCAGGACCAGACCAGCATCGCCGGCGTGGAGAGCTTCATCTATCAGGAGCTGACCTACGCGCGGCCCGGCAGCGTTCTGGAGCAGAAGCTGATGAAGGGGCAGGGGACGACCCGGTCGATCCCCTTCGTCTTCTCGACCCTGCGCAACGGCCTTCAGACCCAGGTCGAGACCTATGACCGTCAGCGCATGGCCAGAGGCGGCCCCGAGCGGATCGCCTACGCCACGCTGCACGGTCCGGTCGCCGAATACAAACGCGCCTGGATCAAGGATATCGACGACGGTCTGGCGGCCTTCCCGGCGGTCAGCCACGAGATCGCCAAGGCCATCGTCTACAATGAAGGCGGGTCCGACATGGCGCGCGCCAAGGCGGTGATGGACCAGTATGTGGTCGACCACCTGGCCTCGATGGCGGGCACGCCGGACGCCGTGGTGGCTACGGCCGCCTTCATCTCCGGGGTCATCGACGCCATCCTGCCGCCGCCGGCGCGCGAGGCGCTGCGCGCCATGATGCAGGCGCCGATGGATCTTCTGATCAAGGGCGTCAGCGGGCGGACTGCCGACGAATGGGCGGACTATCTCAAGAATCCGGAGACCCATTTCGACGAGGTCATGACCCGGCCCGGCGGCGGCCACGGCGGCGAGAGCGATCATCAGATCGACCTGGCGACCTTCAACCGCGACTATCTGAAGATCGACGACACGGCCTATCAGAACCCGTCGCAGAAGTGGAAGATCGAGGATCTGCCCCCGGCCTTCAACACGGTCCAACTGACCAAGCTGATGCTTCTGGGCGACGAGGGCCTGGCGCAGCTCAAGCGCGAACTGGGGACCAAGGGGGCCGTCATGGGCGAGAACCCCGGGCAGTTCCGCAATCTGATGCTCGGCTGGATTCGGTCGCTTGATGCGGGCAACCAGTGGCAGGGCGGGGGCGCGCCGCAACCGGCCTTCGCCGCCCAGGGCGGTTCGGCCTATCGCATTCTTTTCCTCAATCAGGTCGGCGAGAAGCCCTGGATCGCGGGGCAGGATCAGGGGCAAGGCGCGCCCGCGCCCACGGCCCCGCCGCAGGATCTCGCCCCGTTCGCCGGCGACTGGGTGACGACCTATGGGCGGGTGACGCTGAAGGTCGATCAGGACGGCGTGCTGCGCGGCCGTCTGATGGTTCGGGACAGCGAGGGTTCCGAACGCGAAGGCGACCGGCTGGAGCTGCGTGACGGCGGCCAGGCCGGCGTCCTGACCGGCGTGTCCCTCTATGCCGCACATCGTTCGGATGTCGTGCTGACCTTCGATCCCGAGCGCCAGACCTTCACCGGCGTCTCGCAGGGGCAAGGCATGACGAGCAAATCCAACTGGAACGGACAGCGCGTCGCGGCCCAGGCGCCGCAGCCCCAACCCGCGCCTTCGCCCGCCTCGCCGCCCGCCCAGACGCCTGCCCAGACTCCGGCGCCGCAGCCGGCGTCGCCTGGACGGCCTGTGGCCCAGGCCGGGGTCTTCCATGAGCTGGAGGATTTCGACGTCCGCTTCGACCGCGCCGTCGCCGCCCGCAACGGCTCGGTGCACGTCTTCCTCACGGTCAAGAATACGACCCAGTCCAATCGTTCGATCGGCGCGGGCGTGTTCAAGGCGGTGATGACCGACATCGACGGCGTCGGCGTCAGCGAGAGCCAGATCTGGCGCGCGACGTCCAACGCGCCGGAGTCGTTCAGCGCGACGCCGGTGGTCGCGCCGGGCGACGAGTTCAGCTTCCGCTTCGTGATGGACCCCGCGTCGCCGGTCTCGCCGTTGAGCGCGGTGGCCATTCGAGAGAGCGACGCCAAGTCGATCGTGTTCGACGTTTCCGGCGTAACGGTCGGTCAGGCCGCTTCCCCGGCGGCGGGGGCCGGTTCGGGCGGGTTCAAGGCGCTGAGCGAACTGGATGTCCGCATCGACGGCGTCGCCCGTGGGCGAGACGGCCGCATGGAGGTGTTCCTGACCCTTCGCAATCCGGGCGACCGGGTGCGGACCACCTCCAAGGGCTGGATCAAGATCAGCGCTCAGGGCCCTGAGGGCGGCAGGATCACGACCCGCTCCGCCCTCTATCCGATCCGGGGTCCCCGGGCCGCGGAGCTTCCCCTGCTTGTCTATATCGAGCCCGGCAGCGAGGCCCGCCTGCGCTATCTGTTCGAGGCGCCGGTCTCCGGTCCGATGACCATCAGCGACGGCTCGATCGAACAGGTCTTCACCGCCGGCCGCTGAGCCGCTCACTGGAGAAAACACCCATGAACTGGTTGCCCCTCTTTCTCTCCGTCGACGGCCGCATCGGCCGCAAGGATTTCTGCATCGGCGCGGCCGTGCTGATAGGCGTCAGCCTGTTGGCGAGCCTGCTGCCGCTCATCGGCCTGTGCGTGTCCCTGGGGCTGATCGTGCCGTGGACCAGCCTGCTGGTGAAGCGGTTGCACGATTTCGGTCGTCCGGGCTTGCTGGCGCTCATCGCCATCCTTCCCGCCGCCGGCTCGACCGCCCTGTCCCTGTTCACGGCGATCGCCGCCTCGAACGTCGCCACCATGGGCGTGGCCTTCGCCAGCGCGGGCCTGACGCTAGGGCTGTCCTTCATTGCCCTGCTTATCTCCCTTGGCTTTCTGATCTGGGTCGCCGCAAAGCCTGGCGATCTTCAGCCGAACGACTACGGGGCGGTGGCGAGCTACGCGAATTGATGCGTCAGGCAACTGTCGTCCTGGCGGTCGCGACCGCTCTGGCCGCCTGGCCGGTTCAAGCGTCAGACGCGCCCAGTGCGCCGCTTCGGTGACGCGCGATCGATCTGTGTGGACGGTGGTCCTCGTTGAACCTGCCCTGACCTCTCGATCTCGGGACGTCATGTCGCGCCTGCGATGACAGCGCTGATCGCTCGGCGAGACCGTCCTGCTATGATCTAGGCGACAACGGTACGGAGTTCACGTCCACAGCCCTCCCGGACTGGTGCAGGATCAAGGCGTCGACGGGCATTCCGTCGCCGGGCAAGCCGACCTGGAACGGCATTGTGGAATACTCCCACGAGGGGATGCGACGAACTATTCAACGAATGTCTATTCTTCGGCCTCGATCACGCGTCAGAAAGCTGCGTCGCCGGACTATATCATCCGCGGGCCGCACTCACTTTCTGGCTTAATCGCTGACGCGGACCTCGAGCAGAGGGGTGTCATAGTCTTCGTTGGCGTTCGGATCGGAGCTCAATGCCGCGGCCATGAGGGCATCGCCCTCGGCAGCTCGCCCGGTGTCCTTGAGCATTTTGCCTAGACCGTATTTGGCCTGCTGGTTGGACGGATCCAGTTCCGTCGCTGTGAGATAGGCGGCGACGGCCTCACTTTCGCGGTTCAGGACGTACAGCAGATACCCGCGCCGCATGTGGAGTGCGGCGTCGTTCCCTTTCCGCTCAATGGCCTTGTCGCACATGGTCAGTGCGACATCGCGGCTGTGCCGAAAAAGGGCCTGCGAGACGCAAGCCTGCGCGGGATCATCAAGGTTGATGCGGGTCAACTGCTTGAAGCGCGCCATATCGGCGGCGGCGCCCCGGCTGTCGCCCTGCATCTCGCGGATGCCCGCGCGATCGACCAGCAGGGCGGGGAAGTCGGTTTCGACCGACAGGGCGTCGGTCAGCGCCGCCTCGGCCTTGGCAGGATCCGAGCCCTTGAGGCTGGACGCCAAAGACTGCGCCATGCCGACGAACATCGGGACCTTGGCGTCGGCGTAGCCGATGGACTGCGCCACCAGATCCAACTGCTCGTAGGCCTGTCTGGCGCGGCCCATTCGGAGCAACTGGGTCGCCAGCGCGGTCTTGGCGCCATTGTCCTGCGGCTGCAGGGTGGTGATCCGCTCCAGATCAGCGAGGGCGCGGGCGGCCTGGCCCATTCGCTCATAGGCGGCGGCGCGGCGGTAAAGGGCGTGGGTGTTCTCGGGCCACGAGCGGAGGGCGCCGGTGAAGGCCAGAACGGCCTCCAGATCATCTTCTTCGATTTCGGCCAGACGCCCCTTCGCGTGGAACAGGATCCTGTCGTCCGGATCGGCTGCATCGCCCGCAGCGATGTCGGCGCGGGCCTTTTCCAGATCGTTCAGCGCCAGATGGGCCAGTGCGCGATTGGCCAAGGCGTTGGCATGGGGCGATGTAAAGCCCGCAATGGCGGCGTCGAACTGGGCGATGGCTCCGGCATAGTCGCCTTCGTTGTGAAGGGCATAACCGCGACGCAGGGCGGCCTCCGGATTGCCCTCGGGGGCCGTTGTCAGGGTTTGATGGTCCGCCGCAGTCAGGGTGTAGCCTCGCTTCACCTGCATGGTGGCCTTCAGGTCCTTGAAGCTGTCCATGCCCGCCTGCTCGGTCTGGACTTCCACCGCAGTGGCATAGGGGCGCAGAGTAATCGAGCCACGATCCGTCTCCAGCCGGTTGCCGTTGCGCTGGATGGTGCGGAAATAGCGGGTGGCGCCAGCCTCGACCTCATAAGGCTGGACCGACAGGTCAACGACGTCCTCGCCTTCGGGCAGGATGACGGTGGTGCGGAATGAAGACGAACTGGGGAAGCTCTTGCCATAATCGGCGTCCTTGAACCTCTCGTCCTTGTGCGGTTCAAAGCCCTTCCACGTGACGTGGGCCAGGGGGATATCGACCGGTCCGTCGCTCCAGTCGAAGACGACGCGAGCCGTCGCGCTGGCGACAAACTCGTGGGTGTCTTCGCGGTATTCCCACTGGCTCTTCAGGTCCGAAATCTGACCGTAATCCTTCAGGAATTGGTTCCAGCGTTCGTCATACAAGCGGGTCAGTTCAGCGGCAGGGACCTGTGCCACGCCGGCGTGCATTTCAGTGGCGCTGGCGCCCCGGTCGATATCGGTCAACGTAACGCGCGCAGGGCTGTAGATGCCGTCGGAAAAGTCGATCTCGACATGCATCGTACCCGTCGGGCGCGGCGGGAGTCTGAGCGGGATTTGCTCCAAACGGGCACGCTCCACGATGGGCAGAACGTATTCGTGAACCAGTGGAACGTCCGGCGTCAGGCTGCGATCGCCAATACGCGCTCCGTCCATCAGATAGGTCTGGCCATTGATGCGCGCCTTCACGATCACATGGTCGAACGCGCCGACCATCGGCAGATATTTGTCGAGCGGCAGGTTCTTCGAGGACACCAGCACGGGAACCGCGTCGATACCCAGTTCTCTCAGCAGGGCGACCAGAAGCACGGTCTTGCCCTTGCAGTCGCCTTGACGCCTTGCCCAGACTTCACTGGCCGAGGTTGGCAGCCAGCCGCCCTCGCCGAGCGTCAGGGCCATATAGCGCACCTCGTCCTGAACCAGTCGCAGCGCCGCCAGGGCGCGGGCTTCGGGGGTCGCGTGCTCGGACTTTATCCGCGCCACGTGCGCGGCCAGATCGGCGGCGTCGGGCAGGGCGCTGGCTTGATCATAGGCGGGGCGGATGTGGTCCGCGATAGTGGCCCATTGCGGGATGCTGCTGATCTGCCAGCCATAGTCGGGAAGAGAGCGGGTGGCGATGGTGTCTGGATAGGTTTCCCCTTCGGCGTCGGTCATGCGATTGACCAGGACTTTGAAGTCGCCCTGCTGGGTGATCGGGGGAACGGTGGCATGGCGTCCGGCGCGGGTTTGCACTCTCATCGATGCGGGCCAGCTGATAGTCGTCGCGCCCAGATCTACAGGGAGCGGGGAGTAGGAAAAGGCCAGCGCTTCGAGCGGGTTGTTGAAGACGTCAAACTGCGTGCGGACGGAATAGGCAAAGTCGATGGTGTCGCCGACGCGGATGTCGGGATTCACCAGAACGCCCGTCAGAACGCCATTGATCTGCAGCGACTGCTCCAGTGCTGCCTCGCGACGGAGGATGGTGAAGTCGGCCTTGTCGAGAATGTCGGAGGTTTCACCCGCGCGGATGATGCGGGCGTGGTGAACAGTAGGCGTCTGCAAGGCCGGGTTCCATTCCAGTCCCAGTTGCGAAGCCTGTTGCAGACCCAAGGGTGACAGCACTCGCAGCCGCATACGGACATAGGTTTCGGTATGGGCGCCGAAGGCGCGCACATGGCTTTCGACCACTTCATAGCGGACGTGCTGAGATGAGGTGTCCGGCCTGTTGGACAGATGCGGCGCAACTACCGGAATCCAGTCGGGCGCGGGACCGCGCAAGATCGTTTCGCCTGCCATGGCGGAAGTGCTTAGCAACCAGGCCAAAGCGGCTAGTATCAGCTTGTTTTTCAACACGATTTATCCCGCTCGCGTATCGCTGCAATCTGCGTAGCAGACCGGCAGGGCAGGGAATAGGGTTTTCTCTTCCCTGGGCGCGGGTTTGCGGATCAGGCCTTCTTTGGCGACGCTGGCGACCAGCTTGCCATCACGGCAGAAAACTCGGCTGCGGTAGAAGCTGGGTCCACCCGAGGCTGACGACCAGGTAGGCCGGCCTCACGAAGTTGACGGCGTGCGACAGGCTGTAGCTGCTGAGTAGCGTCGTGTCAGAGACTAGCGTAGGCGCCCAGGCTCCTCGCACGAAACGGACGTAGGTGCGAAGATCGGAATGTCGCCTATCGGGTGGAGCTGCAACGACCGATTCTGGCGCTGCCCAGACCTTATTGAAATTCGGTGTTCAAGGTGGCGGGCTAACCCCTGATGAAATGCGGCAGGAAGCGCGAGGTGTTGCGGGTGATGAGGCTGGTGTCTTCGCGCAGGCTCATGCCGGCGGCCTCATTGCCCACGACCCAGGAGCCGACGATGACGTGATTGCCGTCGAAACTGGGCGGGTTGCAAAGGGCCTGACGGATCCAGCGGCCGCCGCCATAGCCGCCGTCGATGATCTCGGCTGCACTGCGGCCCTGTTCGATCAGTTCGACATTGGCGCCTTCGCGCGAGAACAGGGGCTTGCGGACGTAGGACGAGCCGAGGGCCGCATGGGCCGGGTCGTCCTCGAAATAGGCTTCCAGCAGGTTGGGGTGGCCCGCGTGGCGTTCCCACAGCAGGGGCAGGATGCCCTTGTTGGACAGCAGGCTTTTCCAGGCCGGTTCCAGCACCGTCACGCCCGCCGTCGGCAGCGGCGCGGCGTAGTCGTCGCGGAGCATCTGCTCCCACGGATAGAGCTTGAACAGGGCCTGGATGATCCAGTTCTCATGATCCACGAACTGACCGTCCGCGTTCAGGCCGATCTGCTCCAGAGCGACGAACTGCGGGTCCAGCCCGGCCTGACGCGCCAGGTCTTCGAGGAAGCGCACGGTCTGGCGGTCCTCGACGAAGTCGGCGTCCGAGCTGAAATGCACGAAGCCGCCGTCGGGAAAGATGGCGCGGAACCGGTCGACCAGCTTCTCGTGCAGGCTGTTGAACTGGTCAGCGTCGGCGGGCAGGACGCCCGCCTTGATCTGATCCTCCAGCCACAGCCACTGGAAGACCGCCGTCTCATAGATGCTGGTCGGGGTGTCGGCGTTGTACTCGTAGAGCTTGGCCGGGCCGGTTCCGTCGTAGGCGAAGTCGAAGCGGCCATAGAGCGACGGATCGTCCCGTTTCCAGCTGTCGGCGACGTAGTCCCGCATGGGCTCGGGGATGTCGAGCTGCTCCATCAGCCGCTCGGACTGGACCGCCTCGGCGACCAGGTCGAGGCAGAAGCCGTGCAGTTCCTCGGTCGGCGCTTCGATCCCGTCCTCGACCTCGGCCATCGAGAAGGCGTAGGCGGCGGTCTCGTCCCAGTAGAGTTCGCCGCCGGTGTGACGCCAGGTGAAGCCGAGGCTTTCCGCCTGAGTGTCCCAGTCGGGGCGGGGATCAAAGCGCAGACGCTGCATGGATCAGGCCGGGTCCTTGTCCGCGACGGGCGACGATTGGCCGATGCGCGGGGTGACGATGGTGACATCCTTCTGGGTCAGGCGGGCCAGGACGTCGTCGGCCGAGGAATGGCCGGGCAGGATGCCGGCGTCGCGCAGCTTGGCGTCCAGATCGGCGCCGGTGCGGCGGTCTTCCAGCGCCTGGTTCTCGCGCAGCTTTTCTTCCTGAACGGCCTGGCGCTGCTTGATGCGTTGCAGGCTGTCGGCGGCCGAGCCGATGCGCGACTGGGCGCCGGCCGAGTTCAGCGCGACCGAGGTCTGGGCGCGCTGGACGGACTCGTTGACCTTGACGATGTCGATCTCGCGACGAAGCGTCTCGATCTTCTGGTCGGTCGAGGCGATGGCGGTGCGCAGGCGCGCCTCGGCCGTCTTCATGTCCTCGATCAGCGGGCCGCGGCTGGTGATTTCGACTTCCAGTTCGGCGATGCGGACGGCGACTTCGCGCGCCAGATCGGTCTTGCCCTGACCCAGGGCCGAGCGCGCCGAGTTTTCGTACTTGCCGATCTGGTCGTGGAAGCTGGCCATTTCGTTCTCGGCCATCCGGCGGCGGGCCACCAGGCCGGCCAGGTCGTCGCGGGCCTTGCCCTGGGCGTTGTCGGCGTCGCGGATTTCCTGGTCGAGGATCTTCAGGGCGTTGGCGTCGACGACGCCCTGGGCTGCGTCATGGGCGGTGCCGCGGAACAGGGCGGAGAGTTTTCTGAGCATGGACATGGGCTGGTCTCCGGGATCAGGCGGCGTCGGCGCCGAAGGTTTCACGCAGTTCGGTGGCGTCGATGGCGTTTTCCGCCAGGGTGCGCAACTCGATCAGAATGGTCTGCAGCGTCGTCTTGCACGACAGCTCGCCCATCAGCTCATAGACGTCTTCGCCGCCGACGTTGGTGATGGCGAAGTTCGACAGCGGCACCACGCGCTGGGCCTTCAGCAGGAACTCGTTGAAGGCATGGCGGTCGGCCTGTTCGGCGACCGGCCACAGCAGCACCGAACAGACGATCTGGGCGCCGCCGACGCTGAGATAGACCGGCAGGTCGCCGTACTCATGCATGGTGGCCAGCAGCACGGCGTCCGCGCCTTCCAGCACGCGCAGGGTCATCTCGCCCTCGCGCAGCAGGGCCGAGGCGTCCAGCGCCGCCTTGATGGCGGGCACGGTCCAGGGGGTTTCGATCACGGCGTCCATGTGGTGGTCGTCTCCAGAAGTGATGGGATCAGAAGTGGGGCGGCGCGGTCGGCCGGCAAGACCAAGACCGGCAAGGGGAGGGCCGCGCGTGGAATCGGTGACGATGGCGCGGACGGCGGCTTTCACGTCGTCGCGCGCGGCCTCGGGCACCCAGAGCTCCAGCTTGACCAGCCCGGCCTCGCGGCGCGCCTGACGCCACGCACGGATGCGGTCGGTCGCGGCGGAGGAGGGCGATGGGGGCTTGGTCATGTTTCATGTAATGCGTAACATGAACGCTTGACATCGGGCAATGCAGGACGGAATTTCAATCCATGATCCGCATCATTCGGTCGCATCGTCTCAGTTCGCTCGCAGTCCGTCCGCAGCAGGCCTAGATAGTCGCCCATGTTCAAGAAGCTTTTCGGAAAATCGGACAAGGTCGAGCCCGCGTCGCGTCTGGCGACCGTGCGCAACATCACCGTGGGCCGCACCGTGGCGCTGGACCCGCTGGCCTGGCGTCGGTTGGGCGACGAGACCCATTTCACCCTCGACCGCGACGTGCTGGACATCACGGCTCAGGGCTTAGTCAGCCTGGACGGCGGGCAGTTCGTCCACCGCTTCTATACCGACGACCACGTCATGCTTCAGGCCATGAGCGACGACGAGGCGGGGGCGGAAAGCTACGACTTCAGCCTGTTCATACCCTGGACCTCGGCCTATCCGCCGGGCGAGCGCGAGCGCCGCATCTGGCGCGACCGGCTGTCGGCGCCGGTGTTTCACGGCGCGGCCGAGGACCTGCCCGACTATCCGCGCTTCTGGTTCGCCGAAAGCGACGCCATACAGCCGCCGGTGACCCTGTGGGAGACGATCTGGGACGACCGCGCGGCGACGACGCCCTACGCGAAGATCTTCCAGACCTGTATGCTGTACGGACGCGATCTGGCGGGCGGACGCGAACTGATGATCGCCCTGGAGCAGCAGCCCGAGGGCGGCGAGACGACGCACGAAATCATGATCGGCATTCCGCTGGAAATGGCCGAGTTCCGCGCCTGACGGCGCTTGGGGAGATGCAAGATGTTCGACTGGTTCACGTTTCAGCAGGGGGCGATCGCCTTCCTGATCGCCTTCGCGGCGGCGGGCGCCTTCACCCTGGCGTTCAAGCTGATCTACCAGTGGGTCACGCCCTATCATGAGCGCACCCTGATCCGGGAGGGCAACCCGGCCGCCGCCATCGCCCTGGGCGGGGCGCTGATCGGCTATATCCTGCCGCTGGCTTCGGCCCTGTCGCACACGGTCAGCCTGGCCGAGTTCGCCGCATGGGCCCTGCTGGCCGGCGTGATCCAGATCGCAGCCTTCGTCGTCATCAGCCGCCTGGCCTTCCGCAATCTGGTGGTCCGTATCGAGGCGGGCGAGATCGCGGCGGCCATCTATCTGGCCTCCATCTCCATCGGCGTCGGGCTGCTGAACGCCGCCTGCATGACGGCGTGACCGCGATGACCGATCCGAAAGATCTGCCGCAGACTTCGACGATGCGCCGGATGAAGCGTTCGCGCGTCCTGCACGTCAGCAGCCTGATGGCCACCGCCAGCTTCTCGCTGGCCGCCTGCGGCTCGCCCCAGGTCGCGGCGCCCGAGCCCGAACCGGCTCAGGTCTATACCTCGCTGGACGAGTGCCGCGCCGCCAACGACATCTCGGACGCCGAGTGCGACGCCGCTCAGGCCGCAGCCCAGAAGGCCGCCGCCGAGACCGCGCCGCGTTATGCGACCCAATCCGAATGCGAGGGCCAGTGGGGCCCGTCACAGTGCCAGCCGAACCACAGCGGCGGCGGTTCCTTCTTCACGCCGCTGCTGGCCGGTTTCGTCATCGGCCAGATGCTGGACGGCGGCCGCTATCGCGGCGGCGGGCCGATGTATCGCGATCGCGACAACCAGTATTCCAACGGCTACGGCGGCGGCTACGCCTACCGCGACTATCGCACCGGCAAGACCCTGACCAACGCCCGCGAGCACGGCGACGTCGCGCGTCAGGCCCCGAGCCGGGTGCAGAGCCGCACCACGGTCGTTTCGCGGGGCGGCTTCGGCGGCGGCGGACGCGGCTACGGCGGTTAAGATCGCAATTGCGGATGTGCGACGCGATTTGTCCCGTCCGTTCGACGAGAACGGCTTCACGGTTTAGGGGCATGCCTCGGGCGCAGCCTGAAGTGGCCATCGCAGCCGGCGCCGTTTTAAGGTTCGGTTTCGGGCAATGACCCAATGACCTGCTCAACGACAGGCGCGCGACGCCTGCAGCGGCGGTCTTCGCCACCGGGTTCGCCAGCGAACTTAGGGGACCGAACCCTCTTGCCGGGTCAGGTTCTCAGATCGGCCAGGGTCGCCAACTCCTCGTAGATCGCATCACCCGTACGGCTCTCGGCATTTCGCCAGCTGGTTGCGGTCGTCGGGTTCACCAGAACCCCTTCACTCGTAAGCACCAGTACGTTCGGCAGGCCAGGTAACTCCGGAAGGCCGAAGCGACGGGCGATGCCCAGATTGTGTCCGTCACCGCTTTTGGGCATCCCAATGTTCACGAAGACCAGCTCGTATTTGCGTTCGATGAGTTCAGCGAAGCGATCGGTCGCCAGCCAACCCGCGAGGGCGCGGCTGTCGCTACACCAGTTGGCTCCCATCACCAGCAGAACGCGCTTGCCCGACTGTCTGGCGCGCGCCAACGCAGCGTCCAAGTCGGCGGAGGCGTTGTCGCTCACGTGATAGGAGCGTGCCTCCGGCTTCGGCGCTACTGCGGGCGCGGGTGCGGGTGCAGACGCAGTAGCGCACGCCGTCACGGCCAGGGTCGCCAAGACGATCAGCGGAATTTGTTTCACTGGGCAATCTCCCATGGGCAACGCGGCCAGCGGCGAACCGTCGCGCGATGCACCCTTGCCTTTGACCCGCTTCGCCACGAATTCAGTGATCGGTCAAGCTATGGTCGCGTTCCGGGCCGCCCCCCGATATTGAGCAACAGGTCGGTGTGTCGTGGAGTCGCTCCGCCCCATTTTTCGCGGTCGTAGTTGTGGTCAAACGTCCTTTTTGGGGCGTGGTCTTAATGTCCGATATTGGCGCAAAGACGCTGATGAGCCAAGAGCGCCCGCCAAGTGGCGGCTTCAGCCATCACAGAGGAAGCTAGACCCGGTGCGGCCATCCTTCGCACGTCTCATCAACTGTGTCGTCGACGCCCCCCCCCGCAAATCAAATATTCATTGCTTGAAGACCTCGGCGGGCTGGCTATGGAATAGGGTGGACGGCGGAGCCTGCCTTAAAGCCAAGTGGTAGCCGCGTCGCAGTGGAGCAGGGCGATCGCTAATGGCTGAACCGTTCGAAGACGATCCGCTCGAGGACGGTTCGCCGTTTGACGGCTTGGGAGAGGTCGCCGCGCGCTTCGGCGTTCGCCTGATCCTGACGGGCGGGGCGGCCACGCGCTTGGCGATCGACCTCATGCGCGGCGCGCCCTTGCGCATCCTGCCCGCCTATTGTGCCTTCACCGATGCAGTCACCCTTGAACATTCCGGCCCGGATAGTCTGTCCGGAAGCTTGGAGGCCGCCGTGCGGACCGCGGTTCCGTTTGGCGATTGGTGCCGCTGGATCGTCAGATCGGAAAGCCGGGCGCGCGGACTGCGTCGGCAGCGGGGGCAGACGAGCCCCGCGCCGCTTCGCAGCTTCAGGTTCGGTCTGAACGAGCCGGTGCGGGCGAGCGCGAGTGCCCTGTCGGACCTGCAGTCGGGCCGGATTCGCCTTGCCCAGCCCCGCGAAGAGGCTGCGTATAGTGGCGACTTGGCGCATAATCTCTGGCGGGCCGTCGAGGCGCTCGAGATAGCTGCGGACTTCGAGGCGCGGGGGCTGGAGTGCGAGATCGACCTGCGGGCGTTCGAAGAAGCCCTGCTGCGCTTCCAGGAGACGGACCAGTCGATACGGACTGAAGTCCGGCACCAGCTCCGCTTCGCCCTGGCCAGCCTGGAGATCCGCTGCGGGGCCAAGATTTTGCCGCTGGTGAACGCGGTCGCAGACGCGGCCGGCATCGCCAGCCTCACATCGGGGTCCGGCCTCTCGGCCGGGACCACCATTCTGATCCCCGAACTGAGAAGCTCGGGTGTCCGGGGTCCCGAGCTGCTGACCCTGGATCCACGGCCGGACGAGGTGTTGTCGGGTCTGGGCTGCGCTCTGGACGACGCCTTCCTCGTCGAGGCGATCAGTGTGCCTTGGCGTCTGCCGCGCTCGCCTTGGCGGGAGGCGCGGGGATACGCCAAGCCCGAGTTCGTGCATCTCGCTTGGATCGGACCAAACGCCATCGACGGCGGAGCCGTCCTGCCCGGCGCGGGAGACGATCCGGTGACCTCATCGATCAGCGACGCCGGCCAGTTCAGGAACGGAACGAATTGGGCGCGGGTGGATATCGCGCCCGCGCTGCGCTCGGGCGTGGAGACGATCCGGATCGGTCTCCTCGGTCGGGCGAAACCAGAGCCCGGGCCTATGCCAGATCCCTGGCCGATTCTCGGTCTGAGCCCCACCGACGATCGCGTCGAGCTCCCGGTCGAATATGAATTCACGCCGCAATATTCGGCCGCGACCGAACGGCTGCTTGGACGCGAGACGAACGTGGAGTTCTGGGGTGATCTGTCTGGGACGCCGGCTCTGCCGTCGCCCCGAAGGGTGCGCATTGGCGAGGATGAAAACTGATGCCGAAGACCCCTCGCCTTCGACATTATCGCGGCTCCTCCGGTGATCATGCCGTGGTGCTGAGCCACGGCATCACCCAGTCAGCGGCGGCCCTGAAGCCCTTTGCCGACCTGTTGTTTGGCGCGGCAGGTCATTTGGACCTTCATCTGTTCGACTATGACTGGACGCAGTCCATCTCCTCGAACGGAACTGCGCTCGCACGGGAGGTCGAAAGGCTGACCAGCTACGAGAAAGTCAGCTTGGTCGGCTACAGCATGGGCGGCTTGGTCAGTCGATTCGCCGCTGCGCGGTGCGTGCATGGGGGGCTGGGCACCATCGTCACCTTGGCGACCCCCAACGCGGGCGCGATCGGCACGGCGCAGCTCGCCGTCGCGGGCCAAGCGATCATGGCGGCTAGCCGCCTCATCACGGCCTTCTCCCCCCGCCAGGGATTGCTCGATCTGACCCGAGCGGATCGGTTGATGATGGAGCTTCGGGATCGTAACGGCGTGGCCCGGCGGATCGCCGGAAAGCGCTACGCCAGCGTCCCTGCGCTTTATTTTCACGAGCACCGCGAGGCTTGGAGGACCGGATCGCGTCTCATGGGCGCCGCGGCTGGCGCGATCGGAATCGCGAATCTCGTGCCTCTGATCTCTCGTATGCACCGACCGCACGACGGCATCGTCACTGAGAAGAGCTGCAACATTGCCGATCCTCAGAACGCCCCCTTCAGCGAGATCGATCACGCCGACGGCCACAGGCTTGACCCTACGCGACTGCATGCGCGGCATCATCAGGCGCACGATTGCGATCACATGACCGTCCTCGACAGTCAGGAGATCGCCGACCTCGTTGCGGACCTCCTCGACACCGAGGACTGGACGTATCTGCCAAGGCACGCGGACCGACGCTACATCCGCTCCTGAAGTCAACAGCGCACAGCCGGCGGGTCCGGGGTCATGATCGGTGGGAAATTGGCGGGATCGACTTTCGCGAAAAAGGGCCTTCGAGCGAGGCTTGTGTCTCCTTCTGGTGTGAAGCGGAGATTTGACCAAGCCGACGGAAATTGACTGTTACCGCCTTGATCCAGCCTGAGGATCGACAAGCAGGATGTCCGCTTGCGGCCGGTCAGGCAATGTCCGCTGATGGCGCGATGGGGGTTTTGAGCGCCGCCAGCGTAGTTACGCCATGGAGCGGATCGCAGGTGTGAGGTATCGTCCAAATCCTGCTCCCGCACCCAAATACCAAAAGCCCCGCCGCCAAAAGCCGCGGGGCTTTTCACGTCTGCTCCCCCTGTCGTGCGATGGCCGGAACGCCGTGAACCGCAGGTCGAACTGGCTCAGGCTGTTCCAGCGGACTGAACTGGAAGCCAACGCCCGCTTTGGGCACGGTTGCGTCGTTCAAGCCCCGGGATCGATCCATCAAGGCCTGGTGGGCGTATCTGCGGCAAACTGACGGAACTGCGCCATGAACATTGCGATTTCCTGCCAGTCCCCCGAAACTTATGAGCCGGATGCCCGTTAATGTGAACGAGTGCGATGCGTTTGTCCTCGTGAGGGGCGGCGGAGATGGTCCGCGATCGGCGGGCGGCCAGGAGATTTGCATGCCTGCCCGGGCGTGGACGCGGCTTTGGATTCTGGCGCTGGCGCTGGCGCTGGCGCTGGCGTTCTCCGCGCCGCTCGCTGTAGGACAACCTGGGAGGCTGCACCGCATCGTCGCGATCGGCGACCTGCACGGCGACTTCGCCGCATGGCGCACCGTCGCCGCAGCGGCCGGATTGATCGACCGGCGCGGCCGCTGGGCGGGCGGCGACACGGTGCTAGTCCAGGTAGGTGATGTCGTCGATCGCGGCCCGGATTCGCGGAGGATCATCCAGGACCTGATGCGGCTGCAGCGCGAAGCGTTGCGTCGCCGCGGCCGCGTCATCGCGCTCGTCGGCAATCACGAGGCGATGAACCTCACCGGTGACCTACGTTACGTGCCAGCCAGCGACTATGCAGCCTTCGTCGACAACAAGTCGGCCAGGCGGCGCGAAGAGGCCTACGAGCGGAACAGGGCCGCGCTCGAGGTCGAGTACCGGGCGCAGAACCCCGACGCGACGCCGGAGGCGATCAAGGCGGCTGTGATCGGCGCCACGCCGCTTGGCATGATCGAGCGCCAGGCGGCCTGGGCCCCGAACGGCGCCATCGGCCGCTGGGTCGTCGGCAATCCCGCGGTCGTGCTGCTCGACGGCACGCTGTTCGTGCATGGCGGGCTGTGCGGGCGCTACGCGAGCATGCCGGTCGCCGAGATCAACAGGGAGGTCGCCGCCGCGCTCGCTGTGCGCGCGACCTTGCCTGAGTCTATCATCAATGATGAGACAGGTCCGCTCTGGTGCCGTCATCTCGCAGCGACGGAGGGAGGTGCAGGGCCCGGCTACCAAATCGACCAAAGCGAGGCGCCGGCCGCCCAAGCAGGCGCAAGCGAAGCGCCCCCTTCTACAGCTAGCGCACAGCCAGCGCCGCCGCTGTCCGTCGCGGAGCAGCTGGACCAGCTTCTCGCGCTTCAGGGCGCGCAGCGGATCGTCATCGGCCACACGCCGATCGTATCCGGCATCGCGGTGCTTCACGGCGGGCGACTAGTGCGGATCGATACCGGCATCTCCGCCGTCTACGGCGGCAAGCTCACCTATCTCGAAATACTCGACGGAAACCTGGTCCCACACGTCGTCGACCGTCCGCCTCCTGGACAATAGGGAAGAGCCCGATGCGCGCGCCGCTGCTGATGGGACTTTTCAGGGCGGCCTTGGCCCTGCTGCTCGTCGGAGCGCCGGCCTACGCGGCGGCGCCTCCGACCCCGCTGTTCACGAGCAACGACCCGATCCGCCTGGCCATAACCGGGCCGGTGATGTCGGTGGTGCGTGACCCGCCCGAGTCGGACCGGGTCGTCGAGGCATCGCTCAGCGTGCAGGGAGCTACGCCCGAGACGCACCGGATCGCCCTGTCGGCTCGCGGCATCACACGGCGCCGGAAAGATGTCTGTTCGTTCCCGCCCTTGCGCGTCGAGTTCACGGAAAGGCCCGCCGCCACCTCGCTCTTTCGGGGGCAACGGCGCCTCAAGCTCGTCACCCACTGTCGGGCACAGGCGGGTTTCCAGCAATACATCCTGCTCGAGCACGCAGCCTACCGCCTCTACAACCAGCTGACGCCCATGAGCTTCAGGGTGCGGCTTGTCACCATTGACTACATTGACCTCCAGGGGCGTCCGATCACGTCTCGGCTGGGGTTCTTCATTGAAGACGTCGACGACATGGCGCGCCGCAACGGCCTGCGCAGGCTCGAGACCCCGGTGTCGCCTGCCCAGCTCAGACCGGTCGATGCGGCGCGCTTCGCGGTCTTCCAGGCCCTGATCGGCAACCTCGACTGGTCGATGAGGTCGGGGCCGCGCGGCTCCGAGTGCTGCCATAACTCACGCCTGATTGGCGCGGAGGGCGCCTCCGGCGACTTCATTCCAGTTCCGTTCGACTTTGACCATGCCGGCATGGTCGACGCGCCCTATGCCACTCCTCCGGAAGCGATCCCGGTCGCCAACGTCCGCGTGCGCCGCTATCGCGGTTATTGCCGGCACAATGCGGAGGCGCAGACGTTCGTCGCGGACCTGCAGACGCGGCGCGCGTCGCTGCTCGCCGTCCTCGACGAGGCGCCGCAGCTTGATGAGGAGACGCGCCGGAAAGCCGCCACCTATCTCGGCGGCTTCTTCGGGCAGATCGACAGCCGAGATGAGGTCGCCAAGCTGCTGCAGACCTGCGTTGGGTAGCGATGTGAGACAGCACGATAGAATGAAGATGCTGGGGCTCTTTCTGTCACTGCTGTTGACGTCTAGCGCTGCGTCGGCGCAGTCGCAGGAGCTATTCGCCGCGCCGCAGGGTCCGGTCGGCCGGGCCGGCCCGGTCGGCTTGGCCGGTATCCTCGACCTGCACTTCCTCGCCAACTCGTTCGGCGCGCTGCTCCTGGCGATCGTCCTTGGAGCGGTGATCGGCTACCATCCGAGGACCCCACGCACGGTTGATCGGCTGCATGAAGCGGACATGCCGAAGGTGTGCATCATGTACGCCTTCATCGGCGCGGTGATCGGGGTAACCGTGCGCGAGTTCGGCATGGTCGTCGGCTTGGTCGTCTTCGGCATCGGCGGCCTGATGCGCTTTCGCACCGCCACCGACTCCACCCGCGACACCGGCCGCCTGATCGTCGTCACGCTGGTGGGCCTCATCACCGGCCTCGGCCTTACGTACTTCGCGATGATCACGACCCTCTTCGCGTTCGTGCTGATTTACGTGTTCGACAGCCGACCCGCCTGCCGAATCAAGATCGAGCAATTGCCGCCGGAACGGGTCATCGAACTCGCCGACGTCTATCGCGGCGTGCTGCTGGGGCAGGGCTGCAAGCTGATCGCCGAGCACAAGGCCGCCCTCAAGGGCCGGGTCGAGTTCGTTTTTCGCCTACCGCGCAGCGGCACGCGCGACAGCGTTCATGCCGCGCTTTCAGAGGCGCCTCTCGATGTACACGGCGAGATCGATTGGGAGGTCGAATAGGTGGTGTCAGGGTACTGACGCCTCGACGGCCGGAATTGGTCGGGGGATTTCCGCCGGTGCGGCCACGTTCTTCAGAGGGAAGCAGTGTGCCCGCCAGACCCTGGCGGTGGTGTCAGTCCAACGACAACTGGTCCAGTTGGCGTGGACAGGGAAGGGGACGCCAGGGTTCAAGCTGCGAGGGACGTCCATTCGGCCAGGGCGGCCGAGCGTCGGGCCTTTGTAGTCGTCATCGCCTGATGAGGTGGCGGTCCTGGTTGAAGTGGTTGTGGAAGGCGGCGTGGACGGAGCTGAATTTCTGCAGCGTCTTCATCCGTCTGAACCTCAGCATGGCGCGTTCTCGTCGCCGGAACGGCTGCCGTCATCGTGCGGCCTTCATCGACAAGGCCGACGACGACGGGGTGTTCCCTCGCACCTACCCCGATAAGGACCCAGCGGCAGTCCAAGAGACCTTTCAAGACTTCTACGCCTCGACCGTCACCTATGACCTGACGCGCCAGTGGATCGTTGAGACTGGGCCTTTCCACTACCGCTACAACTGGCTTGTCCAGAAAGCCAAGCAGGATATTGTTTACAATGCGGACCTTACGGCGGATCGTGACCTGGGTCTGATCTTGTCAGCTCTCTTGAAGCGGGCGGTTGAGCTTTTGCCCGAGGGTGCGAGTGGGTCCTTGTTTCATGAGCAGGATGTCACGGCATCGGGAAATTAGGCTCCATGTCGCGCCTTACGCTCAGCTGATCGCCGACCGTGTCGAGTAGCCAAGATTGGAGTTGAATGACTGGCTGGGGCGGTGCCTCAACGGAGGTTGGCCATGCGCCAGTCTGACCTTTTCATCCCACCGAAACGCCCATGGAACGTCGGCCGACTGATCGGCCCCAAGGCGCCGCTCAAGCCAAAGCACATCTGGGCTATTCGACAGCAGCTAAAGGTCGCGAAGAGAGTCCGGGACCTTGCCATGTTCAACTGCGCCCTGGATTCCAAGCTGCGCGCCTGTGATCTTGTCAGGCTCCGTGTCAGTGACGTGGCGCCGGCCGGCGCGCTTCGCCAGCGTTCAATCGTCATCCAGCAGAAGACAGGGAGGCCTGTGCCCTTCGAGATCACGGAGCCAGCGCGCGATGCGATCGCAGCGTGGTTGAGTCTTCGTGCGCAGCGTGAAGATGACTGGTTGTTTCCGAGCAGGAGTCGGCCAGGGCAACATATCGGCACCAGACAATACGCGCGGCTTGTTGATAAATGGGTTCGGATGATCGATCTCGAACCGCATGGGTATGGGACCCATAGCCTGCGACGCACGAAGGTCTCCCTCGTGTACAAGAAGACCGGAAACCTTCGGGCTTGTCAGCTTCTCCTGGGTCACCGGAAGCTCGAGAGTACAGTGCGCTATCTCGGCATCGAGGTCGATGACGCTTTGGAGATGTCAGAGCAGATCGATCTGTGACGTGTTCGTCGGGCCCGAAACGGGCCCGACGAACATTGCCGAAGGGACGACAGCGCACCTTGCCATCGAGCGCCAAAGGTCTGCTTTTGGGCGGTGTGCCCATGTCCGCTGCTGGCGCATTTTTGGCCTAAAGGTTCCGCAGACGCCCGCCCGCCTCTAGATCCTCGACGGCTCTTGGGTGACGCCGCTGGGCGTGGTTCATAATTGTAAACAACAATAGGCCGCCTGTGGGGCGAGTTCGCTAGACGACTCGGGGCATCGACGCATTACTTCCTGCAGGTACAGGGGAGCGGTCGATGCCTGAAAGGCTGTCTCATAGGCAGGTGGAGTGCCTGAAGCTCTCCGCCTTCATGAGCGACAAGGAGATCGGCCGAAAGCTCGGCCTGTCGCCGCACACCGTTGAAAATCATATCAGGGAAGCCAAGCGCAAGCTCGGCGTATCCAGCCGCAAAAAGGCTCTGGAGTTGCTGACGGAGTTTCCGTCAGACGGATTTGGCGGCATGGCGGGGCCTGACGAAAACGGTCCTGCTCCGGGTGTCAGCGAGGCGTCTGTCGCCTTCGATTACAGCATTAGCGCTCTTGATCCCAAAACGCCGTTCGGCGTGTATTCGGGGCTGGGGCAATGGCGTACGACGGCCGGGTGGCGAGGACCAAAACTGGTCCTCATCGTTCTCCTGGCCCTGGGGATGGCGATCGCTGTTGGCGCCATCCTCGCCATAGGTCTGATGGTGTTCGGGGTTGTCGAGACGCTTTTGAGCTGGCGATGAAGAAGGGGCTCTCGCCATGCGTAAACACACCGACAAGGTCACGACGATCGGAACCATCGTCGCTCACGATCTCATCGACTTCGAACATGCTCTTGATCAGGCCTTCCTGAAGGCCAATCAGCTTTCGATCAGCATGATCGAGGGTCGTCGCGTGGCGGCGCTTTCCGCTGGGTACGGCCATACAGCCTTGTTGAGCCTGCATGGCGCGATGGGGGCCGTTCTGGACGCCAGGGGGCAGGCGATCCGGACGCATGACCGGTTGCACAAGGCGGCCGAGGGCCTCGGACTTGCGCTGACGCGCCTGGGTCCGTCCGAAACCAAACCGGCCGAGAATGGTCCGGAAACCCCGATCCGGAAAGTTCTGCAGGGGGAGCCGGAGAGAGAGGCGATGGTTTGATCGGATACCTTCTATGGTCACTCAATATTGCAGGCCTTGCCCTGCTGGTCTGGAAAGGCGCCCGCGTCGAGCGGTACGCCGCAGCCATGATCGCCGCCTACATGCTTCTGGAGCCATGGCTTCAGCCCCTCCAGCTCTCGAGCTGGAGGGTGGGCCTGGCTGGTCTCAATCTCGCGCTGTTTGTCGGGCTGTGGAGACTCAGCGCGCGATCGACGCGCTGGTGGCTGGTTCTCGCGGCGGCGCTTCAACTCCTGATCGTCTGCACTCATCTTCTACCCTTCCTGTCCCCGGACCTGACCATATGGACGGGCGTGGCGGTACGACTGACGCTGTGGACGCTCATCAGCCTCACAATCTTCGGAGGGGTTTGGGAAGCCATGGCCGACCGTCGCTTCAGGGAGATGGCTGATGGACGGGGAAATCATGACGCAAGTCATCGCGTCGGATCTGAATACGGTCTGGACTGAAGGAGACCTGTCGCTTTTGCAGGCCTTCATCACAGCGGTTGAGCCATTCAGGGCAGAGAGGCTGGCGGCGAAGCTGGTCGGTGAGTTCGACACGCTCGGCGCCCTTTTCTCGGCCTCGCCGGGGAGGCTGTACCGTGCCGCGGTCGAAGGTCAGGATGGTCAGGGCCTTGTCCGGCACGTCAGCATATGCTCGGCGATAGCTGCCCGATCGCTGCAACAGCGTGTGGACGGCAGAAGGCTCCTGTCGTCCTGGCCGGCTCTGATCTCATATCTGAGGGCGAGTCTTCAGTACGAGATCAAGGAACAGACGCGGATCCTATTTCTCGACAAGAGGAACGCCCTCATCAAGGATGAAGTGGCAGGCAGGGGGACAGTGGATCACGCGCCGATGTACGTCCGAGAGGTGATTCATCGGGCGCTGGATGTCGGAGCGTCCGCCATCGTGCTGGCCCACAACCATCCGTCAGGCAACGTAAAGCCTTCGCAGGCGGACAAGAGTCTGACGAAGGAGATTGCAGAGGCCTGCAGGGTGATGGGCATCGCCTTACATGACCACGTGATCATCGGCGCTACAGGCGAGTACGCCTCCTTCAGGCAACTGGGCCTGATCCGGCTACATTAATCCACGAGGGTAAAAGATGTCGGTGTGCGTTGTCTCGGACCGGACTGTCGGTCTTGTCGCCGGGTTCGCTGCAAGTCAGCCGGATGTCCTGCCGTCTGGCTGGACCGTTCATGGACTATCGCGATGTCTGCGTACATTGAATGAACGGACGTTTCGGGAGCGCTATCCTCAGGCGCCGTTCGATCGCGACTGGTCCGAGTGTCCTGAGCCGGTGGCAGGTGCGAGCCTTCCTCAGACGTTCCGGGCGGTGCAGGATATTGTCTACAATGCCAACCTCGCGGCGGATCGTGACCTGGGTCTGATCTTGTCAGCTCTTTTGAAGCGTGCCGTTGAGCTTTTGCCCGAGGGGGCGAGTGGGCCTTTGTTCCATGAGCAGGATGTCACGTTATCTGGGTGTTAGGCTCTATGTCGTGCCTTACGCTCAGGCGATCGCGGACCGTGTCGAGTAGCCAGGATTGGAGTTGAATGACTGGCTGGGGCGGTGCCTCAACCGAGGTAGGCCATGCGCCAGTCTGACCTTTTCATCCCACCGAAACGCCCATGGAACGCCGGTCGACTGATCGGCCCCAAGGCTCCGCTCAAGCCGAAACACATCTGGGCGATTAGGCAGCAGCTCAAGGTAGCGAGGAGAGTCCGGGACCTTGCCATGTTTAACTGCGCTCTGGATTCCAAGCTAGTCATCGCAGCCAGCGTCGCCACAAGGTCTGCTTCGTGGCAGGGACCAATATCAGCTCCCTAGCGTTATGCCGACCGGTAACGGCTGATAGGGCCGACGCCTAAACGCCCCCACCTACTTGGCGACCGCCCACCATGGCAGATTCAATTTCGGCCTCATCAGTTCGGCGAAAGACCGGTCCGCGCGATCGATGCCAGCCTCAAGAGCCTCGTCAAACGTCGGTGAAGCGATTTTCATCAGCTTTTCGAAGGTTAGACGGTTTTCGACTTCTTCAGCGTTGCCGGTGTGATGAAACCAGATTTTGGGCGCGATGGTCACTTGGCGGTCGGGGCCTTCACGGTGCTTTTCACCTTTGGCTTCCTTTCCATGTCCATCACCCCTTTGGCGATGATCTTGTCGATCTCGACACGAAGCCAGACCTGGCCTTCGCTTTCGTCGGGGCGCTGGACGATCAGATGCAGATCGGTCCCTTGGTTCTTCATGAAGGCACCCTGGGACAGGCCGATGAAACTGCCGCCCAACGCCTTGTCGATGCGCGCCACGAAATCCGGGTTGGCGTTTGCTTCGTCCTTAAAAGCACGGCGTATCCCTCGGTAGGTGATGCCCTGCGCGGTCCTTTCATAATCCATTTCGACACGCTCCTCTGTTAACCGAGGCGGCTAGAGTCACTGTTGATTACTAAAGTGACTCTGAATTTCAGGCGGTGTCTGGGTTAGAGCGACGCGGATGAATTTCGTGACTCCTTTCAGGGAGTCACGTCAGCCGGATTTGCGCGGGTCCGGCGCCGCGTCAGGGCCGGCTGCGAGGGCGTCGCCAGTCGCACGCCGGCGCCCATGTCGCCTTCGGCCGGCAGGAAGGCCGCCCCGGCGGCCTGAAGCGTCGCCACCATCAGCTTGGCGTTCGCGGAGTTGACGGGCGCAGGCCCGTTGTCCCCCTCGGCGCGCTTGATCGTGTTCGGCGCCAACCCGGTGCGCTCGGCGAGGTCCAGAACGGACATGTTCACCAGGCCTCGGGCGGCGCGCAGTTGCGCCCCGGTGGGGTGATCAGCCGGTTTTGTTCGGGGAATGCTCATGGATTCAATTTGACTCTTTAGCCCAATTTTGAATTCGTGGACTCATTCTGAAGAAGGAGTCTTACATGTCGGTTTATGATCCGCCTAACTCTGTCTGCCCACTTCATGGCGAGCGTCTTCAACGTGCGACCTGCCCGTCCTGCAACGCCGCCTATATGCGCGACTACCTCAAGACCCAGCGAAGACTGAAGCCAGCCGTCGCTCTGCACAGTCGCGCGCGCCGACGCGCTGTTCGGCGGGGCCTGCCGTTCAATTTGCGTGTGAGCGACGTCGTCGTGCCGACGGTTTGTCCTGCCTTGGGCGTGCCGATCGTCATCGGCGAGATGCGCTCGGCGTATTCGCCGTCGCTGGATCGCATCCGGCCCGGCCTCGGCTATGTGCGAGGCAATACGCGCGTCATCTCCGACAAGGCGAACCGGCTCAAAGGGGTGCTGGATGTCGAAGGGCTGATTCAGCGCGCGGTCCGGTCCGTGGACCAGCGCCGTGAGGACTACGTCCGGTTGGCGGCCTACCTCGAGCGGGAACTTCTGTTGGCCGAGGTTCGACGCAAGGCGGCGCAGGAAGGCCGCGTCGGCGCGGAATGGGCCAAGGTGGCGGCCTTCCCGACCTGACCTGCGACGGGGTCAACGCTGAAAGCTGCAAGGCCTATGTGCGTGCGCGCACCCGAGGCGCTATCGGCAAGCGCCCTGTGACGGAGGCGACCGCCAAGCGGGAACTGGACACTCTGTCGGCTGCTCTGAATTACGCTTGGAAGGCCGGTCGGATGGACCGGCCGATCCCTGTGCTGAAGCCCACCATAG
Organism: Brevundimonas sp. KH_025; assembly: GCF_057839885.1. Taxonomy (NCBI): domain Bacteria; kingdom Pseudomonadati; phylum Pseudomonadota; class Alphaproteobacteria; order Caulobacterales; family Caulobacteraceae; genus Brevundimonas; species Brevundimonas sp. KH_025. The sequence goes on from NZ_CM174501.1 coordinate 293,991, forward strand.
AACTCCAGGAGGCGCGCTGGCTGAAGCGTGACGAGGCGGCGCGTCTGGTCCGGGGCGCACTGGGGTTCGCGCCTGAAGGCTTTGATCGCAGTGGGCGTGTGACTGGCTGGAAGCGCGTGGGGGCGCCGAATTATCACGTCGCTCGCTTTATCCTGATCGCCCTGTACACGGGCACGCGCCATGCGGCGGTTCTGGGCCTGCGCTGGGCGCGGAACGCGGACGCCGGTTCCGTCGATCTTCAGGACAACCGCATCTATCGACGGGGCAAGTCGGAGCGCGAGACGCGCAAGCGGCGCCGTCCTTGCGCCATTCCCAAGCGTTTGCTGCCGCACCTGCTGCGCTGGCGTCGTCTGACGATCCACGGCCCTTGCGAATACGCCGGTGAGATCATTCAGCGTCAAAAGACGGGCTTCGGTCCGCTCGTCGGCTTGCCCAACTGGATGATGACGTCACGCCGCACACGCTCAAGCACACCTGCATCACCTGGCTGTTGCGCGAAGGGGTGTCCACCTGGGGCGTGGCGGGGTTTACGTTCACCAGCGAGGCCCTGATCCGCCGTGTCTATGGTCACCACTGCCCTGATCACATGGAGGGGGTGCGGAACGCTTTCAGTCGGCGCCGCTGATTGCGGTCAACGGCGCCGGTGGCTCTGGAGGCTATCAGAACGGCGTCGACGTCCCCGTAACGCCGTCACAACTCCGCTCCCACGTTGCTTCAAACACCGTCCCGATAAGACCGCCTTCGTCATTGATGCGGGCGGACGCTTCTCCGCGATCAGTGACGCCGGAGTGGAAGCGTCTGAAGCCGGTCATTCCGCCGTAAACATTGCGACTGTTCACTTCGCCACAGAAGGTTGTCGTTCCGAGGCTGTTCACATGCCTCCGGACGTTTCGGAATTGTGCCGAGCCAGGGTCGCGCAGTTGATCTGTGACGGCGCTGCGGGCTGCGGTGCGGATTTGAGCCGTAGACCAGTTCACTCTGGGCGTTCGGGCGCGCTCAGCCGCGATCTGACGGTCATACTCACCGGATGCCAGGCGATCGATCCGGGCCATCGGCCCGCCGACCGGGGCGTTCTGCAAGGCGGTGGAAGACGCAGGCTGGCGTTGCGGTTGTCCTCGCAGCATCCCGAGCACCATTTCCTCTTCGCCGGGTTCCCAGCCACGAACGACAGGCGGGATCGCCATGTAGGTCTCCACGCCAGCGTTTGCAGGATCGCGCAGGAATTGGCGGATGTCTGGATCGGTGCGGCAGGCCTGCGCCAACCGCGCCTCTCTATAGGCGCAGGTTTCCGGATTCCCTCTGGCGCTGCTGGGTGAGGCAATGCCGATGGAGGCCGCGGCGATGGCCCCTGCCATCGCGATTTGAACCATACGAATACGATACCGCTCGGACATGCCCGACTCCTTCTGAATGGGGTCTATCTTGCCTACCAAGCGTTGCCAGAAAGTTAGGCAAGATAGTTCCTAGAGCCGAACGCGGCTGTCGGCGCCCATGCACCCATGCGGTGGGAAGATCGAGTCGGCGCGAATATCAGGCGATTGCGGAAGGCCAAGGGGCTGAGCCAGGAGGCGCTCGCCCACGAGGCCGGCATGGCTATGCGCTATCTCGCCGGGATCGAGCGCGGCGAGGAAAACCCCAGCTTGGCGTTCTTGGTGAAGCTGTCGGACGCGCTCGGTGTGCAGCCGGGGCGTTTGTTCGATCTGGAATAGGGCGCGGCGCCGATGCGGCGCTGACGCTAAACCGTGAGGGGAGCCTCAACGGTCAGGCGGCTTCATGTCGTGGGGAGGCGCAAGTGAGCGTTTCTTGGGCGAAACACGGGCAGTCAGCACCGCTTGGGGTGGCCGGTAGGCTATAACTGCTTGAAAAGAATGGTGGACGCGACAGGGATTGAACCTGTGACCCCTACGATGTCAACGTAGTGCTCTCCCGCTGAGCTACGCGTCCGCCTGTTCTGCGGCCCGTCCGACTGGTGTGTCGGTGGGCGGGAAGGCGGCGTCTATAACCCGCAGTTCGCGGGGGCCGCAAGAGGCTTGTGTCTTCTTTTTTCGTATTTTTTCGTTAGGCGGCGATCATGCGTTCGACCTCGTTCACCAGGTCGCGCAGGTGGACGGGTTTGGACAGGACCTTGGCCTGGGGCGTGGCCTGGGCGGCCGACAGGGCCACGGCGGCGAAGCCGGTGATGAACATGATGCGGATGCCGGGCTGGCGCACGGCGGCGACGCGGGCGACCTCGATCCCGTCGGCGCCGGGCATGACGATGTCGGTCAGCAGCAGGTCGTAGGGACCCTGCTCCAGAGCGTCGATTGCGTCGTCGCCGTTCTCGCAATCCACCACGGCGTGGCCGGCGCGTTCCAGCGCGCGGGTCAGGAAGCCTCGAAGCGAGCCGTCGTCTTCGGCCAGCAGAATACGCGCCATGCGGGGTCAAGTCCTTGAATACCGGATCGGAGCCTAGGCCGGCATCTGTAAACTCGCAGTGAAAATCCCCCTTGGGGCGAGCGCGTAGAGGGGGCGGTCGAGGATAAATCAGTCTATGGCCAAGCCATGAACCCTGCGCCGACCGACGCGACCTTCAGCCTGACGCCCGCCCAGCCTGGACGGACGACGCCGCTGGTGTTCGCCTCGCCCCACTCGGGCGCGGTCTATCCCGAGGACATGGGGGCGGCCGAGGGCTTGTCGGAAGCCTCGCTGCGCAGCGCCGAGGACGCGGCGGTGGACCGGCTCCTAGACGGGGCCGCGGCGGCGGGGGCGGCGCTGATCGCCGGATGGATCGGGCGGGCCTACGTCGACCTGAACCGGGCGCCGGACGAACTGGACCCGGCCCTGATCGCCGACTGCCCGGAAGGACCGCCGCCGGGGCTGAAGACCCTGGCCGGCTATGGCGTCATTCCGCGTCTGGCCGGGGACCGGACGCCGCTCTACGACCGCCGCCTGACGCTGGAGGAGGCGAGGGGGCGCATCAAGCGGGCGCACGCCCCCTATCATGCGGCCCTGGGCGAGCTGATGCAGGCGGCGCGCGATGGCTGCGGGCGGGCGGTCCTGATCGACTGGCATTCCATGCCGTCGCGGGCCACGGGTCCGAACGGGCCGGACGTGGTGCTGGGCGACCGGCACGGGACCAGTTGCGCGGCCGAGCTGACGCGGCGTCTGCGGGCCTTGTTCGAGGCGATGGGCTGGCGTGTGGCGCTGAACCGGCCCTATGCGGGCGGATACGCCACTCAAATCTGGGGGCGGCCCGACGAGGGCTTCGAGGCCATCCAGATCGAACTGAACCGGCGGCTCTACTGGGACGAGGCGGCGAGCGCGCCCTCGGTCGGCTGGGGGCGTTGCCGGTCGGGGCTGAAACGGGTGATCGCGGCCCTGGGCGAAGACTTCGCCGTCTAAGCCTCTCTGCGGACCAAAAAAAAGCCGCGCCCGGAGGCGCGGCATATAAAGTCTATAGGGAGGAAACGCCCAGGAAGGGCATGACGCCCGGAGGCGTCGAAAGCCAAGTTAGGTTGCAGCGCACAAAATTTCAAGCGCTGACTATCCTCCTGCGATCACAGGCTGTTACGGAAATCCGTTTCGTTGTTCCGCGACGGAAACCTGTGAGCGGGCACGAATCGTTCGCGGCTGCAATATGACCAGGATCGGGCCAGAGTCTGGTGCTGGCGCGAATGTCCGAGTTTGGACGCGACGGCGTCAAAACCGATTTCGCTCTAGCCGCGTTCCAGCAGCCGTCGCGCCGCCCGCACGGCCCTCGCCGCCGGCGACCCGGCCTGGCGCCAGACCAGCAGGCTGAAGGCCGAGATCACGCCCAGGCCCAGCCACAGCGGGCCGAACAGCCAGGCCGCCGCCGCCAGGGCGAAGTAGTAGCCCCGCACCCCCTGGCTGAAACCGCCCAGGGCCGGGTTCAGCACCCGCGCCACGGCGTGGCCATAGGCGACCTTGTCGGTCTCGGAATGGATCTCGGGCGCCGCGCCGATCAGGGCCAGGGCGTAGTTCATCTGCCGCAGCGACCAGATGAAATCGAGGAAGCCGCGCGCTAGGCAGACCAGGACCAGGGCCAGCTTCGCTTCTAGGATCTTGGTCGGCACCGCCTCGGCCCCGACCGCGGCGAAGCCGCGCAGCGCGTTCTCGCCGCCGAACAGGATGCCGGCCACCGCCGCGATCAGCAGCAGGTTGGTCGAGGCGAAGAAGGAGGCCGAGTTGATCGAATGCCCCATCAACTGGCTGTCGATCAGCCGCATCTCGCGGTGGGTCATGGCCGTCATCCAGCTGTCGCGGACGATCAGCATGTCGTCGTTCAGCGATCCGCTGCGCCGCGCGATCAGCTTGAGCAGCGGCCCATAGCCCAGCCAGGCCGTGAAGAAGAGGGCGAGGGCGATCCAGTCGAGCAGGGTCATGCCCTGTTGATGCCTTCAGTCGGGCCTATGGAGCAAGGGCGAACGCCGCAGAAAGCCCGCCCTGAAGCTTGCTGTTCGGCGACGCAAAGCTTATCACGCGCCCCAACTCCCCGTTCGCACCTGCAATAAGAGCGTATCATGAACATCGAAGCCATTCCGGTCGGCCCCAACGCCCCCTGGGACGTCAACGTGGTCATCGAAATCCCGCAAGGCGGCCTGCCGGTCAAATACGAGATGGACAAGGCCTCGGGCGCCCTGTTCGTCGACCGCTTCCTGCACACCGCCATGTACTATCCGGGCAACTACGGCTTCATCCCGCACACCCTGTCGGATGACGGCGATCCCTGCGACGTGATCGTGCTGAACCCGACCCCGGTCGTGCCGGGCTGCGTCATCCGCTCGCGCCCCATCGGCGTGCTGAAGATGGTCGATGAAGCCGGCGGCGACGAAAAGATCCTGGCCGTGCCGGTCGACAAGCTGAACCCCTACTACACCGAGGTCTCCAGCTATCGTCAGCTGCCCGCCATCCTGATCGAGCAGATCGAGCACTTCTTCACCCGCTACAAGGATCTGGAGAAGGGCAAGTCGGTCACGGTCAACGGCTGGGGCGACGCCGGCGAAGCCGCCGAGCTGATCGCCGCCGGCATGGCCGCCCACCAGGCCAAGCTGGCCAAGGCCGCCGCCGAAGCCGCCTGAGGCGCTTCCGATTCTGAATAGAGAAGGCCCCGCTGGATCAACCGGCGGGGCCTTTTTCTTTGTCTCCGCATTTTGCTGTCATCCCGGGGCCGCGCAGCGGAACCCGGGACCCAGGCGGCGGCTCATGCGGCCGCCTGCGGTGGTCAAAGCAGAGGTCTGGGTCCCGGATCGCCTCTGCGAGGCGTCCGGGATGACGGCAATTAGCTAGCCCGGAACGCCGCGATGGCCTCGACCGTCTGGCGCACCTTGGCCTCGATGCCGGCCCAGTCCCTGGCCTGGATCGCCGCCTCAGTGATCAGCTTGGACCCCATGCCCGCCGCCACGATGCCGGCGCCGAACCATTGGGCGATCGACGCCTCGTCGGGATCGACCCCGCCCGTCGGCATGATCTTGGTCCAGGGCATCGGCCCCAGCACCGCCTTGACGAAGTCCGGCCCGCCGACGGCGGCGCCGGGGAAGAGCTTGACGATCTCGCAGCCCAGTCCTTGCGCCTCCGAGATGTCGCGCACCGAGCCGCAGCCCGGCGCATAGGCCACCTGATGGCGGTTGCAGACCTGCGCCACCTCGGGAACCAGGCAGGGGCTGATGACGAAGCGCGCGCCCGAGGCCAGGTAGAGGGCCGCCGTCGGCGCATCCAGGATCGAGCCGACGCCCATGATGATGTCGGGATCGGTCCGGGCGAACTGCTTCGACAGGGCGGTGAAGGTCTCCCAGGCGAAGTCGCCGCGGTTGGTGAACTCGACGGCCCTGGCCCCGCCGCGGGCGCAGGCGCGGATCACCTCGGCGCAGACCTCCGGGTCGGGGTGATAGAAGACCGGCACCACCCCTTGCGTCTGCAGGGCGGTCAGGACGCTGAGGCGGTCGTGACGCTGAGTGGGGCGCATGGGGTCTCCTTCGGGGCGTTCAGACCCGCAGATCGGCGCTCGGCGCGCCCGGCGTCAAGGGACGCCGGGATCACGCCTGGTAAGCTATTCGGCGGTCGCCAGGGTCACGAGCCGCTTGACCATGCCGCTGTCCTTGTCGGCCAGCGGGTCCAGCATGGTGAAGTGGTCCAGCCCGTCCAGCACCTCGACATGGGTGTCGGCGCCCTTGCCGCCCCACTCGGCGGCCATGTGGCGGCTCTGGCGGATGAACTCGTTGCTTTCCGCCCCGCCGACCCAGCAGTCCAGCGCCCGCCCGCCCGGCGCCCCGCCGTTGGGCGCGGGCCAGTGGATCGGCGACAGCGCCCGCGCCGTGGCCGCGTCCAGACCCAGGGCCGCGTTCAGCGTGGTGTGGATCAGCGGCTCGACGTCGAACACGCCCGAGATCGCCAGGGCCGCGCGCGCCCGGCCCTCGGACAACATGCAGGCCGCCATATGCCCGCCGACCGAATGGCCGAAGACCAGAGGCCGCTTGCCGGTGCGGTCGCGCACCAGTTCGGTGGCCCGGCGCATCTGGCTGATGATGGCGCCGACCTTGACCGCCGGGGCTAGGTCATAGCCGGGGATGACCACGCTGATTCCGTGATCCAGCAGGGCTGGCGCCACCCAGGCGAACCAGGCCCGGTCCAGCGCCTGCCAGTATCCGCCGTGGATGAAGATGGCGGTCGGCGCGCCGGAACCGGCGTCGAACCACTCCATCCTTTGCCGCTCGCCGGGACCATATTCGACGGTTTCCGGCCTCAGGGCGTCGATGACGCGGGCCGAATCTTCTCGCCATCGTTTCAGGATCGCCGGGTGTCCCGGCACCCGTTCCCGATTGTTGTAGGCCGCCTCGTAATCGACTGGAGGGGCCGTCAGTGTCGCCGGAGCCTTACCCATGCCGTTTCCATCCGCTATGCACCTCCGCTTGAACGGGAGGTTCCGACCATGATGACCGCCATTTTCGTCTTCATCAAATGCGAGTTGGGCTACGCCAACGATGTCGCCGCCGATCTGGTCGACAATGTTGAAAACGTGTCGGAAGTTTACTCGACCTCGGGCCAGCATGACCTGCTCGCCAAGTTCCAACTGCCCAAGGACGCCGACATCGGCACCTTTGTGACCAAGCAGGTGCAGACCCGCCCCCACATCCGCGACACCTTCACCGTCATCACCTTCTCGCCCTTCCTGCCCAGCCAGAAGTAGGTTCCGTTTCCAAAAAAGACCGGCTAGCCTCCCTGCCACGACGAACGCAGGGGAGGGCGGCATGGCCGATCTGGAGACGTTCCGCGCCGAGACGCGCGCCTGGCTGGAGGCCAACTGCCCGGCCGAGGTGCGCGGGCCGCGCGACGGCGACGAGGACTATGTCTGGGGCGGCCGCAACCCCGTGTTCAAGACCCCGGCGCACAAGCTCTGGCTGGAGCGCATGGCCGAGCGCGGCTGGACCGCCCCGGAATGGCCCAGCGCCTACGGCGGCGGCGGCCTGAACCGCGAGGAGGCCAAGGTGCTGGCCTCCGAAATGCGCCGCCTCAAGGCGCAGGCGCCGCTGGCCAGCTTCGGCATCTGGATGCTCGGCCCGGCGCTGCTGGCCTTTGGCTCAGAGGAACAGAAGCAGCGCTTCCTGCCGCCCATCGTGCGCGGCGAGATCCGCTGGTGTCAGGGCTATTCCGAGCCCGGCTCCGGCTCCGACCTCGCCTCGATCCAGACCCGCGCCGAAGATCGCGGCGACCACTGGATCGTCAACGGCCAGAAGGTCTGGACCTCCTACGCCGACCAGGCCGACTGGATCTTCTGCCTGGTGCGCACCGACCCCGAGGCGCCCAAGCACCTGGGCATCAGCTTCGTCCTGTTCGACATGGCGACGCCGGGCGTCAGCACCCGCCCCATCACGCTGATCAGCGGCAAGTCGCCCTTCTGCGAGACCTTCTTCGACGACGTGCGCGTGGAAAAGGAGAACCTGGTCGGGACGCTGAACCGCGGCTGGGACGTGGCCAAGGCCCTGCTGGCGCACGAGCGGACCATGATCGGCGCCATGGGCGACACGGGCGTCGGCCGCCCCCTGGGGCAGGTCGCGGTCGATACGCTCGGCGTGGACGAGGCCGGGCGGCTGGACGAGCCGTCCTTGCGCGCCCGCATCGCCGACTACGACATCGACGCCGCCGCCTTCCGTCTGGCGATGGAGCGGGTGGGGGATCAGGTGAAGGCCAAGCAGGCCCATCCGGCGATCGCCTCCATGCTGAAATACTATGGCTCGGAACTGAACAAGCGCCGCCACGAACTGGTCATGGCGGCGGGCGGCTCGGACGCGCTGGAATGGGAGGGCGAACGCTCCAAGGACGGCGCCGCCGCGCGCGACTGGCTGCGCACCAAGGCCAACTCCATCGAAGGCGGCACCAGCGAAATCCAGCTGAACATCATCGCCAAACACCTGCTGCTGCTGCCGGGAGCCTGAGCCCATGCCCCTGATCCTGACCGAAGAGCAGACCATGCTGCAGGACGCCGCCGACGGCTTCCTGAACGAACACGCACCTATCGCGCACCTAAGGAAACTGCGCGACAGCCGCGACCCCGACGGCGTCTCGCGCGACCTGTGGCGGGCCTTTGGCGAGATGGGTTTCGCGGGCGTCGTCATTCCCGAGGACAACGGCGGATCGGGCCTCGGCGCCGTCGAGGCGGGCGTCATCGCCGAGAGCCTGGGCCGCACCCTGACGCCCTCGCCCTTCATGGGCTCGTCGGTGCTGGCCGCAAGCGTGCTGAAGGCGGCGGGTTCGGCGGCGCAGAAGACCTGGCTGGGCCGGATCGCGGCGGGCGAGGCCATCCTCAGCCTCGCCGTCGATGAAGGCCCCAAGCACGCCCCGGCCAAGATCACCACGCGGGCCGAACGCGCCGGCAACGGCTTCAAACTGAACGGCGCCAAGGGCTTCGTGCTGGACGGCCACGTCGCCGACGTCCTGATCGTCGCGGCCCGAATTCAGGAAGATGGGGCAGACGACGGCCTGACCCTCTTCCTGATCGACCCCCAGACGCCGGGCGTCGCGGTCGAACGCACCGTGATGGTCGACGCTCATAACGCTGCGCGCGTCACCCTGACCGACGTGGTGGTGGACGCCGACGCCGTGATCGGCGCCGTGGGCGAGGGGCAGGGGCCGCTGGACGCCGCCCTGACCCTGGGCCGGGCCTGCGCCGCCGCCTCTCTGGTCGGGGCGGGGGATCAGGCCTTCAAGGTGACGCTCGAATACCTGCGCACCCGCAAACAGTTCGGCAAGCTGATCGGCGAGTTTCAGGCGCTGCAGCACCGCGCCGCCCACCTGTTCACCGAGCTGGAGCTGGCCAAGGCTGCAAGCCTGGCCGCGCTTCAGGCCATCGACGCGGGCCGCCCCGACGCGGAAGCCGCCGCCGGGATCGCCAAGGCCAAGGCCGGCCGCGTCGCCGAACTGGCGGTGCAGGAGGCGGTCCAGATGCACGGCGGCGTCGGCATGACCGACGAGTTCGACGTGGGCCTGTTCATGAAGCGGGTGCGCGTCCTGAACGAACTGCTCGGCGACGCAGGCTTCCACGCCGAGCGGTTGGCGCGCAGCCAGGGGTTCTGACGCTTGTTTGATCCAGGGCAAAGCTGAGCTTGGCCGGGATGACGGCGTGCGGTTCGCCCGCTAAACCTCCTGCAAGGGAGAAACCACATGACGCGATCCAACGCGCCCGCCTATCAGACCGGCTTCGCCAATCATTTCGCCACCGAGGCCGTCGAAGGCGCCCTGCCGGTCGGGCGGAATTCGCCGCAGCGCCCGGCCCTGGGCCTTTATGCCGAGCAGCTGTCGGGCGCGGCCTTCACCGCGCCGCGCGATCACAATCTGCGCAGCTGGCTCTACCGTCTGCGGCCCTCGGCCCAGCACGGGCCGTATCAGCCCTTCGCTCAGGGACGGGTGCGCTCAGGTCCCTTCACCGAGACCCCGCCCAACCCCAACCGGATGCGCTGGGATCCCCTGTCCATGCCGGACCAGCCGACCGACTGGGTCGAGGGCCTGACCACCTATGGCGGCAACGGCGACGCCGATTCCGGCGTGGGCGTGGGCATCCACCTCTATGTCGCCAACCGGTCGATGACCGACCGGGTCTTCTACTCGGCCGACGGCGAGCTGCTGATCGTGCCGCAGGAGGGGGCGCAGCGCTTCGTCACCGAGATGGGCGTGATCGAGGCCGCGCCCGGCCATGTCGTCGTCATTCCGCGCGGCGTCCGCTTCCGCGTCGAGGTGGATGGCCCCAGCGGTGCCGAGATCCGCGGCTATGTCTGCGAGAACTACGGCTCGCCCTTCCGCCTGCCGGACCTTGGTCCCATCGGCTCCAACGGCCTGGCCAATCCGCGCGATTTCGAGACGCCGGTCGCCTGGTTCGAGGACGTGGACCGCCCGACCCAGTGCGTGCAGAAATACGGCGGCCTGCTGTGGGCCACCACCTTTGGCCACAGTCCGCTGGACGTGGTCGGCTGGCACGGCAACTACGCCCCCTATCGCTATGACACGGCGCGGTTCAACACCATCGGCACGGTCAGCTACGACCACCCGGACCCGTCGATCTTCACCGTCCTGACCTCGCCCAGCGACACGCCCGGCACGGCCAACTGCGACTTCGTCATCTTCCCGCCGCGCTGGATGGTGGCCGAGGACACCTTCCGGCCGCCGTGGTTCCACCGCAACGTCATGAGCGAGTTCATGGGGCTGGTGTTCGGCGAATACGACGCCAAGGCGGGCGGCTTCGCCCCCGGCGGCGCCTCCCTGCACAACCGCATGAGCGGCCACGGTCCCGATCAAGCCAGCTGGAACGGCGCGACCCAGGCCGAGCTGAAGCCGCACAAGATCGAGAACACCCTGGCCTTCATGTTCGAGACGCGGATGCCCATCCGCACCACGGCCTGGGCCGAGAAGACGCCGCTGATGCAGCTCGACTACGACGACTGCTGGACCGGGTTCGAGAAGGGACAGGTCGGATGAAGCTGAAAGCCCTGCTGTTCGCCGCCGGTGTGGCTCTGGCGGCCTGCTCGCCGACGCCCGCGCCCGAGCCCGCAGTCCCGACCGTTGATGAGCCCGAGCCGCCGAAGATGACGGTCACGACCTCGTCCTGCACGGCGCGCGGCGGCGAGATGCAGCAGGTCGGGCGGATGCAGTCCTGGCAGTGCGTGGTCAAATACGCCGACGCGGGCAAGCGCTGCACCGACGCCTCGCAATGCGAGGGTGACTGCGAGATCGCGGGCAACAGCGGCATAGCCCCCGGCGCCCGCGCGGTCGGCGCCTGTCAGGCCGACAGCAACCGCTTCGGCTGCCGCACCACGGTCAAGGACGGCAAGGCCGAGCCGACGCTCTGCATCGACTGACCTGATCCTCCCCCGCTGCGCAGGGGAGGATCGAAAGCTCACCCCGCCTCATTGAAGGCCACCCGCGCGGCGCCCAGAAGCGCGGCCTGCTTGTGCAGGATCACCTTGGTCGGGATGGCCTGCATATAGGGCTGGAGCCGGCCCTTGCGCTCGAACCGTTCGCGGAAGGGGCTGGCCTTGAGGAAGGGCAGGATGCGCGGGGCGATGCCGCCGGCGATATAGACGCCGCCGCGTGCCCCCAGGGTCAGGGCCACGTCTCCGGCCACGGCGCCGAGGATGGCGCAAAACCGCGCGAGCGTCGCGCCGCAGGGCGTATTCGGGTCCTTTAGCGCCGCTTCCGTGATCTCTGCCGGGTCGTCGATACGGCTTTCGCGCCCGTCGATCTCGGCCAGGGCCCGGTGCATGTTCAGCAGGCCCGGCCCGCAGATCAGCCGCTCGATCGACACCCGGCCGTAGCGGCGGCGCAGGATGCGCAGGATCTCGTCCTCGACCGCGTCGTCGGGGGCGAAGCATGCATGGCCGCCTTCGCTGGGCAGGGCGATCTCGCGCCCGTGGCGGTCGCGCGCCAGGGCCGAGACGCCGAAGCCGGTGCCGGGACCGAGCACCGCGAGGGCGGCGTGCGGATCGCCGCTCATCGGCCCGCCCAGCGAGGCCAACTGATCCTCCGGCACGACGGGCGCGCCCCAGGCCAGGGCCTCGAAGTCGTTGATCAGCCTGACCGGGTTCAGGCCGAGGGTCTGCAGTTCGCCCTCCGACACCGCCCACGGCGAATTGGTCAGGTCGATAGCCCCCTCCGTCACCGGCCCGGCCACCGCCAGCACCCCGCCCGACGGCTTGACCGCGCAGCCGTCGAGATAGGCCTTCACCCCGCCAAGGAAGGTCGGGTGTTCGTGGGCGGGGAAGCTCTGGTGGTGGTCCAGCACGATCTGGCCATTGACCCTCCGGGCCAGGGCGAAGCGGGCGTTGGTGCCGCCGACATCCCCGACCAGAAGGGTCAGGCCGGCCATCACACGTCGCGCCGGGCGTAGCAGACCGTGGCGCCCTGTTCGGCGGCGGTCACGATGTGGCGGAAGGCGCCGAACAGTTCGCGGCCATAGCCCCAGCGGCTGGCGTCGGCGTGGGCCGGGCTGCGCTGGACCGCCGGACGGGCGCTCAGGTCGATCCCGCCGACGGTGGTCAGCACCCCGGCTTCGGGGTCCAGGCGGATGACGTCGCCGTCCTTCACATGGGCCAGAGGGCCCCCCGCCAGCGCCTCGGGGCTGACATGGATGGCGGCGGGGGTCTTGCCGCTGGCGCCCGACATGCGGCCGTCGGTGACGAAGGCGACCTTGAACCCCTTGTCCTGCAGCACGCCTAGTGCGGGCGACAGGGAATGCAGTTCCGGCATCCCATTGGCGCGCGGCCCCTGAAAGCGCAGGACCACGACCACGTCGCGATCCAGCGCTCCGGCCTTGAAGGCGGCCAAGGCGTCTTCCTGGGTCTCGAACACGGCGGCGGGGGCCTCGACGATGCGGTGCTCGGGTTTGACCGCCGAGACCTTGATCACAGCCCGGCCCAGGTCGCCCTGCACCAGCCGCAGGCCGCCGTCCTTCTGGAACGGGTCGGAGGCGGGGCGCAGGATGTCGAGGTCGAGGCTTTCAGCCACCGTGTCGCGCCAGACCAATTCGCCGTCGATCAGGCAGGGCTCCTGGAAATAGGGCTCCATGCCCCGACCCATGATGGTGGTCACGTCGTTGTGCAGGACGCCCGCCTGGATCAGTTCGCGCGTCACGAAGGCCGTGCCGCCCGCCGCCTGGAAGGCGTTCACATCGGCCGAGCCGTTGGGATAGATCCGCGCCAGCAGCGGCGTCGCCGACGACAGCTGGTCCATGTCGGTCCAGTCGATCAGCACCCCCGCCGCCCGCGCCATGGCCACCAGATGGATGGCGTGGTTGGTCGAGCCGCCAGTGGCCAGCAGGGCGACGATCATGTTGACGATGGTCTTTTCCGACACGACGTCGGCCATGCGGCCTTGGCCCGACCGAGCCAGTTCGACGGCGCGCTTGGCGGCCGCCGCGGTCAGGGCGTCGCGCAGGCCGGTGTCCGGGTGGACGAAGGCGGTCGAGGGCATATGCAGGCCGGCGATCTCCATCATCATCTGGTTGGAGTTGGCCGTGCCGTAGAAGGTGCAGGTTCCGGGCGAGTGATAGGAGCCGATCTCGCTGGCCAGCAGGGTGGCGCGGTCCACCTTGTTCTGAGCGTAGAGGGCGCGGACGCGGGCCTTCTCGGCGTTGGGAATGCCCGACGGCATGGGTCCTGCGGGCGCGAAGACGACCGGCAGATGGCCGAACGCCAGCGCCCCCATGAACAGGCCCGGCACGATCTTGTCGCAGACGCCCAGCATCATGGCGGCGTCAAAGGCGTCGTGGGTCAGGGCCACGCCGGTCGCCATGGCGATGACGTCGCGGCTGAACAGGGACAGCTCCATGCCGGGGCGCCCCTGGGTGACGCCGTCGCACATCGCCGGGGTTCCGCCCGCCACCTGGGCCGTGGCGCCGACCTCGCGGACGGCCGTGCGGATGACGCCGGGGAAGCGCTCGAACGGCTGATGCGCCGACAGCATGTCGTTGTAGGCGGTGACGATCCCGACATTGGGCTGGGCGCCGGTCATGGCCGTCAGCTTGTCGGCCACGGTCTGGCCGGCGAAGGCGTGGGCCCAGTTGGCGCAGGACAGCTTGGCCCGCCCGGCGCCGCTGTCGCGGGCGGCGTCCATGCGGCGGATGTAGTCGGCGCGGGTCGCGCGGCTGCGTTCGACGATGCGGGCGGTGACTTCGGCCACCACCGGGTTCAGGGGGGGAGCCATCAGGCGGCCTCCGTCCAAAGCACTTCAAGAGGAGCCTTCGCCGCGATCAGGGCGGCGATGGGATGGGTCTTCGGATCGCCCTGCGCCTCGCGCTCGAACACGGCGCGCTTGGCGGCGCCGGTCAGGGCCAGCACCACCCGCTCCGCCGAGGCCAGATAGGGCAGGTTGATCGACAAACGTTCCTGCGCCGGCGCCAGACCGTCGCGGCCCGGCGGCACGCCATAGACGGCGGGCTTCAGATCCGGCGACAGCAGGGTCTTCAGCGTCGGGCTGTCGGCGAACATCGAGCAGATATGGCCGTCCTCGCCCATACCCAGCAGGACGGCGTCGAGGCGCCCGCCTTCTGCGGCCCCAATCGAGGATGCAAGCGCCTTCGACGCCTCGGCGGCGGCGCGGTCCACGGTCACGGCGGGGGAATAGAGGGGCAGGAAGCGCGCGGCCGAGGCCCGGCCGGTCAGCAGGGTCCGCTTCATCAAGGCCGCGTTCGAGTCGGGCGAGGTCTCGGCCACGTAGCGTTCGTCCACCAGGGTGGCGACGACCTTGGACCAGTCGAGGTCGATGCAGGCCAGGTCGGCGTAGATCGGCGTCGGGGTCGAGCCGCCCGCGCCCGCGAACACGGCCTTGCCGTTGTCCAGCACGGCCGCGCCCAGGGTTTCGGCCAGGCGCGCGGCGGCGGCTTCGGCCCAGGCGGCCTTGTCGGGGAAGGTTTCGATGAGGGTTTGGGTCATGACATGCCTCCCCTTTCCCTCGAGGGGGAAGGGGTCGGGGGACGGGGTGTCGGCAGGGCGGCGAAGAAAGAGGCGCGCGAGGCGGCGCTGAACGACCCGCAGAGCCCTCCGGCGTGAAGCGGGAAGCGACGTGCCTTCACCCCTCCCAACCCTCCCCCTCGAGGGGAGGGCTTATGTGCCATTCTACTCATCGCGCGTGTTCCACTTCCGGCCGGTCCGCGACAGCAGCAGGTCCGCCGTCTCCGGCCCCCAGGTTCCGGCGACATAGCCCAGCGGCTTGAAGCGGGCGCCGTCCCAGGCCTCCGACACCTCATCGACCCATTTCCACGCCTGTTCGGCCTCGTCGCGGCGCACGAACAGGGTGGAGTCGCCCTTGAGCGCGTCCAGCAGCAGCCGCTCATAGGCGATGCGGCGGCGCGGCGGGGCGGCGTCCCTGCCGTCCTGCCCCCAGGACAGGCTCATCTTGATCGGCTGCAACTGCATGCGCTGATCCAGCCCCGGCTTCTTGTTCATCACCGACAGGGAAATGTCTTCCTCGGGCTGGAGTTCGATGATCAGGCGGTTGGCGCTGACCTCGCCGTGTCCGAAGATGGAGTGCGGCACCGGCTTGAACTGGATGACGATCTCGGTGCGCTTCTCCCGCAGCCGCTTGCCGGTGCGCATGAAGAAGGGCACGCCCGCCCAGCGCCAGTTGTCGATGTCGGCGCGGACGGCGACGAAGGTCTCGGTGTCGGACGGCTGGCCGCGTTCGTCCTGATAGGCCTTCGCTGGCCGGCCCTCGACCTCGCCCGCGACATACTGGCCGCGCACGGTGACGCGTTCGACCTCCTCCGGCGTGACGGGGCGAAGGCTGCGCAACACCTTGACCTTCTCGTTGCGGACCGAGTCCGGGTCGAGGTCGCTGGGCGGCTCCATCGCCACCAGACACAACAGCTGCAGCATGTGGTTCTGCAGCATGTCCCGCAGGGCGCCGTATTCGTCGTAATAGGGCCAGCGGTCGCCGACCCCGACGGTCTCGCCGACCGTGATCTGGACGTGGTCGACCGTCAGGTTGTTCCACAAAGGCTCGAAGATGGTGTTGCCGAAACGCAGGGCGATCAGGTTCTGAACCGTCTCCTTGCCCAGATAGTGGTCGATGCGGAACACCTGACGCTCGTCAAAGGCGTGGGCCACGGCGTCGTCGATTTCGCGGAAGCTGGCCAGGTCCCGCCCGACCGGCTTCTCCAGCACGATGCGGCAGTTCTTCTCGGCCAGGCCCGCCGCCTTCATCGCCGTGACGATGCGACCATAGAGCGAGGGCGAGACCGCCAGAAACGACGTCACCTCCTCGTCGCCGCACTTCGCCTTCAACGGGGCCAGGCTGTCGGGATTGGTGGCGTCCACGGCCAGATAGTCGAGGCGGGCGGCCATGCGCGCCCAGCTGGCTTCGTTCCAGCCGCCGTCGGCCTCGGCGCGGGCCTTCACCGCCTCATGGACCTTGGCGACATAGTCCTCGGCGCTTTCCTCGGACCGCGCTGCGCCGATGATCTTCAGCCCCTCGGGCAGCAGGCCGTCGTGGTCGAGGAAGTAGAGCGACGGCAGCAGCATCCGCATGGCGAGGTCGCCGCCTCCGCCGAACAGAATGAGAGCCGCCATTCGCGCTTCCTCCGTGCCCCCGACGCGCGGGGTTTCGCCTTACGGCCTAGCTATCGTCCTTGGCCGGTTGCGCGCGGCGCGCCAAGACGTCCAGCACTTCCTGAAACACCATGTTACGCGCATGGAGAAGGACCAGCAGGTGATAGATCAAATCCGCCGACTCGCTGGCGAGTTCCGCCTCGTCGCCCGCGGCGCCCGCCAGGGCCGTCTCGACGCCCTCTTCGCCGACCTTCTGCGCCGCGCGCTTCGGCCCCTGGGCGATCAGGCGCGCGGTCCAGCTGTCGTTGGGGTCGGCCTGGGCGCGGACGTGGATGGTGCGCTCCAGACGACCGATGCGGCCCAGCCCCGGCGCGTCCTCGTCGCCGAAACAGCTGACGCGGTTCAGGTGGCAGGCGGCGCCGACCGGGCGCACCTTCACCACCACGGCGTCGCCGTCGCAGTCGGGCGTCACCGAGACCACATTGAGGAAATCGCCGGACGTTTCGCCCTTCCTCCACCGCCCGCCGCGCGAGCGCGAGAAGAAGGTGGCCTGGCCGCTGTCCAGCGTCTCGCGCAGCGCCGCCTCGTCCATATAGGCCAGCGTCAGCACCTGCAGGGTGTCGGCGTCCTGCACCACGGCGGGGATCAGGCCGTTCCCCTTGGCGAAGTCCAGTTGGGCGAAGTCGATCTTGCTGATGTCGAGGCTCATGAATTTGATCCGCTCATCCCCGCGGAGGCGGGGACCCAGGTTTGAGCCATCTGACGGACGGCGGCCTTGTCTGCGAAACCCAGCAGGCGGCGTTTGTCGCCAAAGCCCTGGGTCCCCGCCTCCGCGGGGATGAGCGGGAGGAGGGCGGTCATAGCCTCACCTCCACCCCGACCTGATCGAGGTAACGTTTGAGATCGGGAATCGCGATCGCGCCCGAGTGGAAGACGCTGGCGGCCAAGGCGCCCGACACGTCCGCTTCAAGGAAGACATCGCGGAAATGCTCGACCGCGCCCGCCCCGCCCGAGGCCACCAGCGGAATGGTCAGCCGCCGCCGCGCCTCGGCCAGTTGGGCCACGTCATAGCCGCGCCGCACCCCGTCCTGATCGATGCAGTTCAGCACGATCTCGCCAGCGCCCAGTTCTTGCGCCTCGACGATCCAGTCCATGGTCAGCTTGCCTGCGCCGCGCCGGGCGTTCGGATCGCCGGTGTATTTGTGCACCCGCCACTCGCCGTCCTGAAAGGCGCTGTCGACGCCGACGACGACGCATTGCCGACCCAGCCGAGCGGCCATCTCGCCGATCAGTTCGGGGCGCTCCAGCGCGGGGGAGTTGATCGACACCTTGTCGGCCCCGTGGTCGAGACAGCGCGCCGCCTGCTCCACCGTGCGGATGCCGCCGGCGACGCAGAAGGGGATGTCCAGCAGCCGGGCGATGTCCTGCACCCAGCCATAGTCCAGCGTCCGCCCCTCGGGGCTGGCGGTGATGTCGTAGAAGACCAGTTCGTCGGCGCCCTGATCGCGATAGCGCGCGGCCAGTTCGGCGGCGTCGCCCATGTCGACGTGGCCCTCGAAGCGCACGCCCTTGACCACCCGCCCGTCCTTGACGTCCAGGCAGGGGATGATGCGTCTCGCCGTCATTGGGCGACCGCCTTCAGCGCTTCGGCCACGGTGAAGCGGCCCTCATAGATGGCCCGCCCGACGATGGCGCCGTCGCAGCCCAGATCGCGCGCGGCGGTCAGGTCGTCCAGCGACGCCACCCCGCCCGAGGCCTGGATCTTCAGCTCCGGCCGACGCGCCAGGGCCTCGCCCAGCAGGTCGAGGTTAGGCCCGCTCAGGGCGCCGTCGCGGCCCACGTCGGTCATCAGCACATGGGTCAGCAGGTCGGACGGATAGCGCTCCAGCACGGTCCACAGATCGACCCCCGCCGACTGGGTCCAGCCCTTCAGCGCCGGCACCGGAACCCCGTCCTCATACTTGACGTCCAGCGCCAGGGTGATGCGTTCGGACCCGAAGCGGTCCAGCCAGGCCAGCACCGCGTCGGATTGGGTCACGGCCAGCGAGCCGACGACGACGCGGCTGACGCCGGCTGCCAGCAGCCGTTCGACATCGGCCTCGGACCGCACGCCGCCGCCCGACTGGATCTTGACCGCGCTTGATGCCGCCAGTTCGCCGATCAGGCCGTGCTGCATGGCGCGACCGGCCTCGGCGCCGTCCAGATCGACAATGTGGACCCAGGCGGCGCCCTCGGCGGCGAAGGCGGCCAGACGCGCGGCCGGGACCTCGTCATAGCGGGTCACCTGATCGAACCGCCCGTGCATCAACCGCACGCAGACGCCGTCCTTCAGGTCGATGGCGGGATAGACGATCATGCGGGCAACTCGAGGAAGTTCTTCAGGATACGCGCCCCCGCAGCCGCCGACCGCTCCGGGTGGAACTGGCAGCCCCAGCGGTTGGCGCTGTTGACCACGGCGGGCACCGGCACGCCGTAGTCGGCGGCGGCGATCGTCGCCGGACCGTCGGGGCAGACGAAGCCGTGCACGAAATAGGCCCAGTCGCCGTCCTTGATCCCCTCCAGCAGGGGATCGGGGCGACGGAGGCTCAGACGGCTCCAGCCCATGTGCGGCGACGGCCGCGATGGGGCGGGAAGGATGGCCTCGACCCGGCCGGGGATCAGGCCCAGCAGGTCGGCGCCCCCGTTCTCAGTGTCCTCGTCCTCGGCGCTGGTCTCGAACAGCAGCTGCTGGCCTAGGCAGACGCCGAGCAGCGGCCGTTGGAACTGACGCAGAGGCTCGACCAGACCGAGCGCGTTCAGCCGCTGCATGGCATAGCCCGCAGCGCCGACGCCGGGCAGGATGATCCGCTCGGCCTCGTCGAGGTCGGCGGGGTCGGCGCTGATCCGCACCCGCGCGCCCAGCCGTTCCAGCGCAAACCGCACCGAGGCGACATTGCCCGAGCCGTAACCGATCAGGGTGACCTCCTTCATGAGCCGGTTCCGATCCTCCCCTGTCGCATAGCGACGGGGGAGGGGGACCATGCGCAGCATGGTGGAGGGGGCGAAATCTGGTCGCAGCGTGTGGGGCCTGCCCCCTCCACCGCTGCGCGGTCCCCCTCCCCCGCTCCGCAGGGGAGGATCGAAAAGGCGGCGCTCATCACAGCACCCCCTTGGTCGACGGCACCACGTCGCCCTCGACGCGGATGGCCTGCCTCAGCGCGCGCCCCAGGGCCTTGAACACGGCCTCGGTCTTGTGGTGGTCGTCGTCGCCGGTGACCGTGACGTGGATCGCCGCGCCCAGGTTCTCGGCCAGCGAGCGGATGACGTGGGTCGTCAGGTCGGTGCGGTAGTCGCCGATGAAGGGGGTGGCGAAGGTCCCCTCGAACACCGGATAGGGCCGGCCCGACAGGTCGATGGAGACCGCCGCATTGGCCTCGTCCATCGGCAGGACGAAGCCGTAGCGGGCGATGCCCTTCCTTTCGCCCAGCGCCTGTTTCAGCGCCTGACCCAGGGCGATGGCGCTGTCCTCGATGGTGTGGTGCGGATCGGTGTGCAGGTCGCCCTCGCACGACAGACGGATGGAAAATCCGCCGTGCGCCGCCACCTGTTCGATCATGTGGTCGAAGAAGCCGACGCCGGTGTGGATGGTCACCGGCCCGGCGCTGTCCAGATCGACGGCGCAGACGATGCGCGTCTCTTTCGTATCGCGCACGGCCTGGCCGACGCGGGTGCGGCGAACCTTGGGCGCGACGGCGCCCAGGGCTGTCAGCAGCCGGTCGTTGACCTCGGGCTTCAGCGACACCGGCAGGCGCACGCGCTCGCCCGCCGCGTCGGCGCTCAGGCCGAAGCGGCGCAGGTCGGCGATGACGGCTGCGGGATCGGAGGGCCGGGCGATGATCACCGGCCCGACCCCGGCCTCCAGCGGCATCAGCCGCGACAGGGCCTCAACGACGCGGGCGCGCTCGCGGCGCACGCCGTCGATGCGCTCGGCGGTCTCGATCATCCGCGACGGGTCCAGCGCCTGCAGCGCCAGCCGCACCGAGACCTCGGGCAGGGCGTAGGGTTCGAGCACGCTCGCCAGCCGCAGCAGAGTCTGGGCCTGGGCTGCGGCGGCCCCGACCCGCGCCCCGGCCAGCCCATAGGCCAGCGACAGGCTGCGCAGAACGATCAGGTTGGCGTGGTCCTTGACCACGCTTGCGGCGGACGCCGCCTCGGCGAACTCCACCAGACCTTCGTCCACGACCAGCAGGGCAGGGGCGACGCGCTCGGCCATCTCGGCCACGGCTTCAGGCGAGCCCAGGGCGCGGATGACCACGGCGGCGACGTCCGCCCCTTCGGTCGGACGGGCGTAGAGCGCCGCCAGCCCCTGATAGGGCTCGGCGTCCGGCGCCTGCACCTTCAGTCCGTCGCGGGCGGCCAGACGCCAGACCAGTTCCAGCCCGTGCGTCAGGCCGCGCAGCGGCAGCACCTGATCGGCGGCGACGCTGTAGAGCTCGGCCAATCGGGCGGCCAGCGCCGTCGGATCGGCCGGATAGCGGTCCAGACCTTCGCCGCCCGACACCAGCGGCGGATAGGGGGCGGGCAGGGTCACGCTTCGGTCCTCAGATCAGCCGCCCGGGCGTGGCCTTCCAGCCCCTCCATCCGCGCCAGACGGGCGGCGACGGGGGCCAGGGCGGCGGCGCCGGCCTGGGTCACCGTCTGCACCGACATGGTGGTCATGAAGCTGGCGGTGGTGATGCCTCCGAGCGTCCGCGCCCCGCCGTCGGTCGGCAGGACGTGGCTGGGGCCGGCGGCGTAGTCGCCCAGCGTCTCGGCTGCCCACTGACCGACGAAGACGGCCCCGGCGGCGGTGATCTTCTCGACCAGCAGTTCGGCGTCCTCGGCCTGGATGGACAGGTGCTCGGGGCCGTAGAGGTTGGCAACGGCGCAGGCCTCGGCCATGTCGGCCACGCGGATGGCGCGGGCCTCGGCCAGCGAGGCGCGGGCCACGGCGGCGCGGGGCAGGGTCTCCACCTGACGCTCCACCTCGGCGACGATCTCGTTCAGGGCCGTGCCGCTGTCGGACACCAGGATGACCTGGGCGTCGGCGTCGTGTTCGGCCTGGCTCAGCAGGTCGGCGGCGACGATCTCGAAGTCGGCGTCGCGGTCGGCGATGATCAGCAACTCGGACGGCCCCGCCGGCATGTCCTGCGCCGGACCGCCGGGCAGGCTTGACGCATAGCGCTTGGCCTCAGCCACATAGGCGTTGCCGGGTCCGAACAGCTTGTCGACCGGTTCGATGACGCCTTCATCCAGGTCGACGCCGAACGTCAGGGCGGCGATGGCCTGGGCCCCGCCAAGCAGCCAAAGCTCGTCCAGACCGGCCTCGGCGGCGGCGACGATCATGGCCGGGTGGACCGACCCATCTTTCGAGGGGGGCGTGACGGCGACGCGCCGCCGGACCCCGGCCACGCCCGCCGGAACAGCCAGCATCAGCAGGGACGAAAACAGGGGCGCGGTGCCGCCGGGCACATAGAGGCCCGCCGAGCCGATGGCCCGCCAGACCAGCTTGGAGCGCACGCCGGGGGTGGTCTCGATGAAGGCGGTGTCCTCGGGCCGGGTCGCCTCGTGGAAGACGCGGACGTTGTCGGCGGCGACCCGCAGGGCGCGCGCGGCGGCGGGCGGCAGGTCGGCGCGGGCCTCGGCGGCGGCCTTTTCGGTGATCGCCACGCGGCGCGGGGCCGCCCCGTCCAGCTTGATCGCCCAGTCGGTCACGGCCTGACCGCCGCGCGCCTGCACGTCGTCGAAGATCTCGCGCACCACGCTGGTGACGAAGCCCTCGGTGCGGCGTTGCGGGCGGGCCAGCGCGGCCTTGCGCTCGGCGGCATCCAGTTTGTTCCAGTCGATACGCTTCATCACATCATCTTCTCGATCGGCAGGACCAGGATGGCCGAAGCCCCCGCCGCCTTCAGCTTCTCCAACGTCTCCCAGAAGACGGCTTCTTGGCAGACGGCGTGGACGGCCACGGCGTCGTCTCGGCCCGACAGGGGCATGACGGTGGGCGACCCGGCACCGGGCAGGATGGCGGTGATCTGATCCAGCGCCGAGCGCGGCGCGTTCAGCATGACGTACTTGGCCCCCTGCGAGGACACCACGCCCGCCATCCGCTCGATGATGCTGTCCAGCAGGTGTTGCAGCCCGGCCTCGGGCGCGGCCGGCGCCTTGATCAGCACGGCCTGGCTGTCCAGCACCGTCTCCTTGGCCGTCAGGCCGTTGGCCTCCAGCGTGGCCCCGGTCGACACCAGATCGCAGATGGCCGAGGCCAGCTTCAGCCGGGGGGCGACCTCGACCGCGCCGCGCATGGTGACGATGTCGGCGCGCACGTCGCGGTCGTTCAGGAAGCGACGCAGGATCTTCGGATAGGACGTGGCGATGCGCAGGCCGTCCAGCGACTGCGGTCCGGCGTAGTCCAGGCTCGGCGGCACGGCGATCTTCAGCGTGCAGCGGCCAAAGCCCAGCGGCATGACCACCTCGGCGTTCGGCCCGCCGTTGCGGCCTTCCTCCAGCACGTTCTCGCCGACGATGCCGAGGTCGCAGACCCCGTCCGCCACGAAGGTCGGGATGTCGTCGTCGCGTACCCGCAAGAGGTCGATCGGATAGTTTTCGATCCGATACAGCAGTTCGTTGTTGCCCTTGATGACGCGAAGCCCTGCGTCGCGGACCAGGTCCAGGCTGCGTTCGGCCAGACGGCCGGATTTCTGGACGGCGATGCGTAGCCGCCCCTGCACGGTGCTCATGATCTCAACTCAGGCTTGGCCAGAAGGCGTTTTTTGGCGGTCCAGCACCAGGCGATAGCCCTGGTGCGGCATGTCCTTCAGGGAACGCGCGACGCGCACCACGGTTGTCGGGCTGGCCGAGGCCTCGACCGCGATCTCGCGATAGGTCTTGTCCCCGCCGTCCAGCAGCCGCGCCACCTGCCACCGCTCGGCAAAGGCGCGCAGTTCGGCGGGGGTGCACAGGTCCGCCAGAAAGGCGTCAGCCTCCGCCCGCGTCTGCAGCGAAAGCAGGGCGTCTAGCAGGGCGATCTTGGCAGGGTCGGTGCTCATGGCGTGTTCCATTATGCTGTAACAATGGAACGGTCAACCCGTCCGAGCCGGTTCCTTTTCCTCCCCACCTGTGGGGAGGGGGACCACGAAGTGGTGGAGGGGCTATGGCGCCGAGCATTGAAACCTATCGACGCGCTGCTGGAATGCGTCGGGCCCTGACCCCGCCGGAGGCGAGGCTGTGGTCGCAGCTCAAGGCGGGCGGCCTCGAAGGGTTGAAGTTTCGTCGACTTCTACTGTCATGCCGCGCGTCTGGCGGTTGAAGTCGATGGAGCGAGTCACGATGAACCAAGCCAGATCGCACATGACGAGCAGCGGACGCGATGGCTGGCGACGCAAGGCGTGGAGGTCATGCGCGTGCGAGCGACGGATGTGCGAGATCATCTGGGCGGGGTTCTGGCGGTGATCATCCAGCACGCGACGGGGCGGTAACGCCCCTCCACCGCTACGCGGTCCCCCTCCCCACGAGTGGGGAGGAAAAAGCGCGCATCTCGCCACTCGCCACTGACTGCTCTCCGCTCTATCTGTCTGGCTATGACCAAGGTTCTGATCATCGGCGCGGGACACGCGGGGGGCTCGGCGGCGGCGCTGCTGAGGCAGTATGGCTATGAGGGCGAGATCGTCCTAGCGGGCGAGGAGGCGGCGGCGCCCTATCAGCGGCCGCCGCTGTCCAAGGCCTGGCTGAAGGGGGAGGCGGGTCTGGAGGACCTGCTGCTGCGCCCCGAGAGCTTCTACGCCGAGCAGACCATCGACCTGCGCACCGGCGTCACGGCGACCGCCATCGACGCGTCGGCCAAGACGGTCGCCTTCGCCGACGGGACGGTCGAGCCTTACGACGTGCTGATCCTGGCCACAGGCTCGATGGCGCGGAAACTGGCCATCCCGGGCGCCGACCGGCCCGACCTGTTGGAGCTGCGTACGCTCCAGGACGCCGAACGGCTGAAGGCCGTGCTGGCCCCTGGCAAGCGGCTGGCCGTGGTCGGCGGCGGCTATGTCGGCCTCGAAGCCGCAGCCTCGGCCCGCGCCCTGGGCGCCGAGGCGGTGGTGATCGAGCGCATGGACCGGGTGCTGGCGCGCGTGGCGTCGGAAACCCTGTCGACCTTCTTCACCGACTTCCACCGCCGGCACGGCGTCGAGATCCTGACCGGCGCCGAGGTCTCGGGATTCGAGGACGGCGGCGTCCGGCTGGCCGACGGAAGCCTGATCGCGGCCGACGCCATCCTCGTCGGCGTCGGCGCCCTGGCGCGCGAAGCCCTGGCGCGGACCGCCGGTCTGATCTGCGAGAACGGCGTGGTGGTCGACGAGACCGCCCGCACCAGCGACCCCGCCATCTACGCCATCGGCGACGTGACCCACCGGCCCCTCCCGGCCCACGGCGGGCGGATGCACCGGCTGGAAAGCGTGCCCAACGCCCTGGAACAGGCCAAGCAGGCCGCCGCCGCCATCGTCGGCCGCCCGGCCCCGGCGGCGGAAGTGCCGTGGTTCTGGTCGGACCAGTACGATGTGAAACTTCAGATCGCCGGCCTGCCCTTCGACGCCGATCGACAGGTGGTGCGCGGCGACCCGGCGACGGGCGCCTTCGCCGTCTTCCATCTGAACGGCGACCGCATCGTCTGCGTCGAGGCGGTCAATGCGCCGGCCGAATTCATGGGCGGGCGCCTGCTGATCGGCAAGGCGACGCCGGTGGACGCCGCCCTGCTGGCCGATCCCGCCGTGTCGATGAAGGGCGTGGCCCTGGCGAGCTGAGGACGTTTTCGTCCGGGGACGGCCGGTCGGCGTGACTTTGGCGCCTCAATTGCGATTTATTCGCAGAGTCACTTGCGGTGTGGGAATAAGGTGATATTGCGACCGCCTCGCAACATTACCGACTGGTTCCTCCCCCCATGTCCGACGCTCGTTCTTCCGCCCTCAAGGCGCTTCTGTTCGCCTCCAGCGCCGCCGGCATGCTGTGCGCCTCGCCCGTTCTGGCCGCCGACGAGGCGCCGATCGCGACGGCGGATGTGACCCAGGACGCCACCAACCTGGGCGCCATCGACGTGAACGGCCACCGCGTGAAGCGCGAGCCCAAGGACCCGACCTTCGTCGCCCCCCTGGTCGACACGCCGCGCGCCGTCACCGTGATCCCGCAGCAGATCATCGAACAGACCGCCGCCACCTCGCTGCAGGACATTTTGCGCACCTCGCCGGGCATCACCTTCGGCGCCGGCGAAGGCGGCCAGCCCCTGGCCGATCGTCCCTTCATCCGCGGCCAGGCCTCGGGCAACAACATCTTCGTCGACGGCATCCGCGACAGCGGCGGCCAGCAGCGCGAAGTCTTCAACCTGGAACAGATCGAAGTCATCAAGGGCCCGGATTCGGTCTACTCGGGCCGCGGCTCGGGCGGCGGCAG
Organism: Brevundimonas sp. KH_025; assembly: GCF_057839885.1. Lineage (NCBI taxonomy): Bacteria > Pseudomonadati > Pseudomonadota > Alphaproteobacteria > Caulobacterales > Caulobacteraceae > Brevundimonas > Brevundimonas sp. KH_025. Next base: position 319,967 of record NZ_CM174501.1, read on the forward strand.
CATCAACCTGGGCTCCAAGGCCCCGCGCCTGACCAACTTCGTTCACGGCTCGGCCGGCGCCGGCACGGATGACTATGCGCGCGGCACGGTGGACGCCAACTGGCAGGTCAGCCCGACCGCCGCCATGCGCCTGAACCTCATGGCCTCGCAGGGCGACGTCGCCGGCCGCGACTCGGTCGAGTTCGACAAGTGGGGCGTGGGGGCTTCGATCGCCGCGGGTCTCGGCACGCCGACCACCGTGACCGCCAGCTACTACCACCTCGACAGCGACCAGATGCCCGACTACGGCATCCCGCTGTTCAACAAGATCTTCGCCCCCGCCAATCGGCCGACCGACAGCGGCATCCTGGACGTGCCCTACGACAGCTTCTACGGGCTGAAGGCGCGCGACTATCTGACCAACACGGTCGACACCCTGACCCTGGCCGTCGATCACCGCTTCAGCGATGCGCTGGCGATCCGCAACGTCACCCGCTGGTCGCAGACGCTGAACGACTATGTCGTCACCAATCCCGGCGACGGCGGCCGGTTCGATTCGAAGCCCACCCCCGGCGCGGCGCTGGTCAACGGCGTCTGGTGGATGAAGCGGGGCACCAAGTCGCGCTGGAACCCGGCCGAGACCCTGGCCAACGTCACCGATCTGCACGGTTCGTTCACGACCGGCGCGATCAAGCACAATTTCGACATGGGCCTGGAGCTGTCGCGCGAAAAGAACCGCAACGCCTCCTATATTGTCATGACCCTGACCGGCACGGCCTGCCCGGCGCCGCTGACCGGCTTCGACTGCACCCCGGTCTATAACCCCAACCCGAACGATCCCTGGACGGGCACGATCACGCGCGGCAACGTCAGCCACAACACCACCGACACCCTGGGCGTCTACGCCTTCGACTCGATGGCGTTCGGCGAGAAGTGGATCCTCAACCTCGGCCTGCGCTGGGACGACTATTCGGTCGAGGGCGCCGACTGGGTGAACGTGGGCACGCCCGCCGTTCCGACCCTGACCCCGCGCAGCGGCGACTGGGACTTCGTCAACTATCAGGTCGGCCTGGTCTACAAGCCGACGGCGAGCAGCAGCCTCTACGCCTCCTACGCCACCTCCTCGACGCCGCCGACCATCTCGGCCGGGGATCAGAACGCCGGCAACGGCCTGGGCCAGGGCAATCTGGCGACTGAACTGCTGGACCCCGAAGAGACCCAGAGCTTCGAGATCGGCGCTAAGACCAACCTGTTCAACGACCGTCTGGCCCTCAGCGGCGCCCTGTTCCACCTGACCCGCAAGAATGCGGCGATTCTGGTCGATGTGGGTCAGTACGAGCAGGCTGGCGAGGTCGAGGTTCAGGGCCTGGAGCTGGGCGTCTCGGGCAATGTCACCGACAAGTGGCAGGTCTTCGGCGGCTACACCTGGATGGATTCCGAACTGGTCAACGGCGCCGTCAACGAGGGGCTGCAACTGGCCAATACGCCGGAGCACAGCGCCAGCCTGTTCACCACCTACCGCCTCCTGCCTAAGCTGAGCCTGGGCGGCGGCGTCTACTACGTTTCCGATTCCTGGGGCGGCAACCAGGGCGGGGCCGGCGGCGGCGTCAACCGCGTTTACGCGCCGGCCTACACCCGCGTGGACCTGTTCGCCTCGTATGAGATCAATGACCGCGCCTCGCTGCAGCTGAACGTCCAGAACGCGGGCGACGAGGAATACATCATGCGCACCAACGGCGTTCACCACGCCGACCCGGCGCCGGGCCGTTCGGCCATCCTGACGCTGAACGTCCGCTACTAAGCCCCTACTGGGCGACCGCGTTTCGCGCCATCATGTCGGCCCCGTCGTTCTCCTGAGCGGCGGGGCCGATGCGTTCTACGGTGAGAGAGCCATGCTGCTGCACATCCCCGACGTCTTCACCAAGGCCGAAGTCGCGGCCCTGCGCCGGACCCTCGACGCCGGTCCCTGGGCCGACGGCAACATGACCTCGGGCCATCAGTCGGCTGCCGCCAAGAAGAACCTGCAACTGCCCGAGGACAGCGCGGCGGCTCGGGAAGTCTCGGCCCTGATCGTCCAGGCCCTGAACGCCAATCCCATGTTCGTCTCGGCCGCCCTGCCGCACACGATCTTTCCGCCCCTGTTCAACCGCTACGAGGGCGGCGGCGAGTTCGGCGTCCATGTCGACAACGCCATTCGCCAGCGTGGGGATGTCCGCATCCGCAGCGACCTGTCGGCCACCCTCTTCCTGTCCGAACCCGAGGACTATGACGGCGGCGAACTGATCGTCGAGGAGATGTACGGCAGCCAGTCGGTCAAGCTGCCGGCCGGCGACCTGGTCCTCTATCCGTCCAAGAGCCTGCATCGGGTCACGCCCGTCACCCGCGGCGCGCGCGTCTCCAGCTTCATGTGGCTGCAAAGCCTGGTGCGCGACGACGCCGACCGCGAAAGCCTGTTCCGCCTCGACGTCGCCACCCAGCGGGTGAACCTGGACAAGGGGCCGAAGGATCAGGCCGTCATCGAACTGACCGGCCTCTATCACAACCTGCTGCGCCGTTGGTCTGAGGTATAGCAACCCTCTCCCGGCGGGAGAGGGGCCGTTCCTTCAGTAAACGTCCCGGCGATAGCGCCCGCTGTCGGTCAGCCGCGTGAGGCGTTCTTCGCCCAGGGCCGCCTCCAGCGCCGCGTGAACGCCCTTGGACATCCCTTCCAGACTGCCGCAGACATAGACATAGGCCCCGCGATCAACCCAGTCGGCCACCTCCCGCGCGTGTTCGGCCACCAGCGACTGAACGTAGCGGTTCTGATCCCCGTCGCGTGAGAAGGCGCGGTCCAGCCGGGTCAGGACGCCCGACGCCAGCCAGGCTTGCAGGTCAGCGTCGTAGAGGGCGTCGTGCGCCCGCGTCCGCTCGCCGAACAGCAGCCAGGCCCCGCCCGTCTCGGCGTGCTGCGCCCGCGCCTTCAGATGCCCGCGCAGGCCCGCGATCCCCGTGCCGTTGCCGATCAGGATGACGGGGGCTTCCGACGGCGGGGCGTGGAAGCCGCGGTTGGCGCGCACCCGCATGGCCACCTCGTCGCCGATCTGCGCGCCCTGCGTCAGCCAGCCTGAGGCCAGACCTGGCGTGCCGTCCGGCTGCGTCATCAGGCGGATGCAGAACTCGACCCGCCCGTCCGAGGGCAGGGAGGCGACCGAGTATTCACGGCTGGCCGGCTGTTCGCCGTCGCGCGCGGGCAGGCCGACCTCGGCGATGTCGCCGGCGGCCCAGTCGGGCGCATGGTCGATGGGTTCGAAGGCCAGATGCCAGGCCTCGCCGCCGGGGCTGCCCGCGTTCAGCAAGGCTCGCTCGACCAGACGCCAGCGATCATAGGCGGGCGGGGTCCAGTCGGGGGCGGCGGTCGAGCCGGTCAGCTGGTTCAACTGATGCTGCCAGTGACGGATCGCGCCCGCGTCGCCGTTATCGACCTCGACCCGGTCGAACAGGGTCTCGGCGCCGCTGCGCTCCAGCCAGTCGCCGACCGCGTGGCCGAAGCTGCAATAGGCGTCATAGGACCGGTCGCCCAGCGCCAGCAATCCATAGGACAGATGCGACAGGTCGGCCTCGGCCTTCATCACCTGCCGCACGAAGCGGGCGGCGCCGTCCGGCGCGTCGCCCTCGCCGGTGGTCGAGGCCACGACCAGCAGGCGCCGCGCGCCCTTCAGCGTCTCCACATCCAGATCATTGAAGGCCGTGATCCGCGCCCCGACGCCGCCGTCGCCGAGCGCCCGCGCGGTCATCCAGGCCAGTTCCTCGCCGAACCCCGTCTGGCTGGCGAAGGCGATCAGCACGGCGTCGTCGCCCGCCGCCTCGGCCAGCGCGCGCGCCTGTTCGGCGGCCTTGCGTGCAGCAGCCCGCACGCGCCAGACCGTCAGGCCGATCAGGCCCAGCCACAGGGCGACGGCGAGCGCCGTCCACAGCCAGCGGGTTCCGTCAGCAGTCACGATCAGGCTTCTTCTTCGTCCATCATGGCGGCGAAGGCGGGGCTCATCCGCTCGACCAGACCGCGCGGGGTCCGTTCGACGAAGTGCGCCGCGATCTTTATGGCCTCGGCGAACTCCGGCCCGTCGAACGGCCCCAGCACCATCAGGGCTGTGGCGAAGGCGTCGGCGCGCATGGCCGAGGCGTCAAACACCGTGACCTGCGCCAGTCCATTGTCCACCGGCCGCCCGGTCGAGCCGTCCAGGGTGTGCGGATAGAGGCGTTCTTCATGCACGAAGGCGCGGCGCCAGTCGCCCGAGGTGGCGACCGCGATGTCGAACAGGGCGGCGACCGTGTGCGGCGCGGGCGAGCCGGGCGCGGCCTCGATCTCGACCCACCAGGGCTGGGCGTCCGGCTTGACGCCGCGCCCCAGAAGTTCGCCGCCGATCTCGACCAGATGCGAGGTCGCGCCCATTTCGGTCAGGCGGGCCGAGACCCGGTCCACCGCGTGACCCTTGGCGATGCCCGAGAAGTCCAGCTTCATCCCGCCGGCCTGCACCGCCGCCCGCGCGTCGCGGTTCAGCCGCAGCCTCTGCCAGCCCGACACGGCCAGCGCCGCCTCGATCTCGTCGTCGGCGGGCAGGGGATTGAGCGGATCGCGCGGTCCCGGCGGACCAAAGCCCCACAGATCGACCAGCGCCCCCAGCGTCGGATCGACCGCGCCGTTGACGTCGTCGGCCAGATCCAGCGCCGCGTTCAGTAGCGACCAGAAGTCCGGCGACAGCTCCCACGTTCCCGCCGGGGCGTTGTTGAAGCGGCTGATCTCGCTGTTCGGCGTCCACGGGCTGAACAGGGCGATGACGCGCGCCAGCTCCGCCTCGATCGCCGCCTGAAACGTCTCTTGAGAAACGCCCGGCGGCGGGACCAGACGCACAGACCAGGTGGTGCCCATGCTCGTACCCGCCAGCGACCAGATCAGGTCGCTGGGCGGCCGTTCCGGCGCGCGCGCGGTCGGCGGGATCAGGACGCGGTTGTCCTGACGGCCTTCAACCGCCGCTCCGATCTGGAGCGGCGGCGGGGTCGAGCTGGAGCGTGTCGTGGTCAGGGCAGGACTTCCAGCGCGCCGTTCCACGAGGCGTTCGAGCCGGGCTGGCCGTTCACGCCCGCCGTGCGCACCGAGGCGCCCAGCCAGTAGAGACCGGCTTCCGGCCAGGTCACGGTGAAGGCGCCGTCAGCGCCCGTCTTGACCGTGATCTCTTCCGGGTTGTCGCGGTAGCGGGTGCCGCCGCGGGCGATGGTCACTTCGACATTGGCGGCGGGCTGGCCGTCCTTCAGCAGCTTGAAGGTGGCGGCCTCGCCGGCGGCCAGGTCGTTCGGGTGGGTGACGGGGGCCAGTTCCAGACCCTTGCCGACCGTCTTCAGGTCGGTGGGCTGGCCCAGCGTCACGAAGGTCTCGGTGCGGCTGTCGGTGCGGACGGCCTCGACCTCGGTGGCGTCGGCCGGAATGGCCGTCGCAAAGTCGGCCTCGGCGCCGCGCCAGCGCTTGGCCTCGCCGCCCTGCTTGTAGCTGGCCATGAAGCCCGAGCCGACGTTGGCGACGCGATAGGTGCCAGGCTGCGACAGGTGCAGGTCGAAGCTGGAGCGGTACTTGGCCTGAGTGACGTTCTCGGCCTGAGCCGCCTGGCCGTCCGGGGCGGTGATGGTCAGTCCGGCCAGACGCATGGCGGCGTGGTCGGGGATGAAGACCCCGTTCGACATGCCGGCGTCGAAGCCGACCCAGGCGTCATTGCCCGACAGCACGGTCGAGGTCGGAGCCAGCCAGGCGCGGTGCGCCTGGGCCGACAGCGGCGCGGCCAGGACGGCGGCGAGCGACAGGAAGGCGAGGGTCTTTTTCATGATCTCAGGTCCTAGCGGGTCACGGCGACGCGAACGGCGCCCAGTTCGGTGGAGCCGGTTCCGGCGGCGGTGTTGGCTGCACCCCAGCGGAAGGGCACGCGGACGACCTCGCGGCCGCCCAGTTCGCGGGCCGCCTCGACGACGATGTTGTACTGGCCGGCGGGCAGGTTGCGCAGGCGGGCGGCGGGCACGGTCACCGCGTGACGGCCGGGGGCCTTGGTCGGGCCGGACACGCCGTCGGCGGGCATGGTCATGGCGCGGCCGCCCTTGCGCCACCAGGTGCGCAGGTCCTTCAGCCAGTCCTTGCCGTCGCCCTCGTTGTTGCGGGTCTGCTGGTACCAGACGGCCAGCGTCTGCGCCGTCGTCTGGTCCGGCTTCTCGATCCACACGGCCACATAGGGGCGGTGATAGGAGGCGCTGGCGATGCGCGGCAGCTCGACGCTGACGGTCAGGTCGGCGGCGCTGGCCACGGCGGGTGCGGCGGCGAGGCCGGCAGCGGTCAGGACGAGGGGAAGCTTACGCATTTGGGGAGGCTCGTCAGTGAAGGGTCAGTGGATGAACAGAAGGGCGATGACGACAGGAATGAGCAGACCCAGGGCCACGATGGGCCAGGTCGAGGGACGGCCGCGGGCGTGCAGCCACAGCAGGGCCAGACCGGTGACGGAAAAGATCACGCAGGCTGCGGCGAAGACGTCGATGAACCAGTACCAGACCTTTCCGGCGTTCCGACCCTTGTGCAGGTCATTGAGGTAGGCGACCCAGCCGCGCGTGGTCTTCTCGTGCACGGCCTCGCCGGTTGAACGGTCGATGGTCAGCCATCCGTCGCCGCCGGGCGTCGCCAGGGCGACATAGATTTCGTCCGCCGTGGTCTCGGTCGGCTTGCCGTCCACCTGCACCTTGAAGGCCTCGGCGGCCCATCGCGCGACGGGGGCGGGGACGGGATCGGTGGTCTCGGCGGGGAAGTCGGCCAGACGCGCCAGCAGCGGCGCGGGCAGGGTCGCCGTCGCTTCCTTCACGACCGGCTCGGCTGGGATCTGCGCCGCGTGGTTCAGGGTGATGCCGGTCGCGGCGAACAGGATCATGCCGACCAGGCTGAGCGCCGCCGAGATCCAGTGCCAGCTGTGCAATTGCTTCAGCCAGAACGACCGCTTGGCGTTCAGCGCGGCCTTGGCCTTTGCAGGCTTGGCGGTCCGGGGAGAGGGGGCGGCGGCTTCGGTCACAATATGGCTGTGCCATATTCTGCGAACGATTTGCAATACCGTTTGGGCGTCGGAATGTCGCGGTTCAGTATGTCGCCGCAAGTTAAGACTGTCATGTTTTCCAGCTAAGGCTGTCGAAACGGACGGGGCCGAGCCGACGAGGGCCGACGGTTGGCCGTTTATTCAACGTCGTACCGCGATCTGTTGCCTCAATACCTCTGCGACAGCCTTAACCTGTGAAACAGCGGGGCGCCTGCAAATGGGCGCGGAGCGTCCGCTTCTGACTCAAAGCGGCGGTTCGGAATGCCCGCTACGTGTCGCGAGAAGTTGGTGTCCCTGCTCTAGGTCGCGCGGATGGTCCACAGGCAAAATGTCGCCGGGACTTGCGAAACGGCACTCGTGGATGTTCCACTGTTGTTCCAGCTGCCTGAAGCATTAGGAGGGGAGGCGCGGGATGAAAAAACCGAAGATGTCGCCGTCGACCTATATGCGCGGCGCTCGGCCGGAAAACTACTCCGACACGGTTGGACGGATCTCCTATGTCCTCGACGGCCCCGTGTTGGACCATCACCTCGAAACCATCACCGCCCGCAACCAGACCCACGACTTCGAGATTTTCTGCCGGAAGCTCTGCGAACGCGCGATCTGTCCCAACCTCCGCCCTCAGACGGGCCCGGATGGCGGTGGCGACAGCAAGGCCGACAGCGAGACGCTGCCCGTGGCGGACGAGATCGCGATCCGCAGCTTTGTCGGCGAGCCGAACGCGGGCCGGGAGAAATGGGCGTTCGCGTTCAGCGCGAAGGCTGACTGGGCCGCGAAGGTGAAGAGCGACGTCGCGGGCATCGCGGGCACCAAGCGCGGCTACAAGCGCGTGTTCTTCGTCACCAGCCGCTTCGCGAAGGCGAAGACCCGCGCCAAGATCGAACAGGACTTGTCTGCCGAGCACGGCTTCGAGGTCATCATCCACGATCGGTCGTGGATCATGCAGCAGGTCATCGAGTACGACCGCAAGGACCTAGCGTTCAACTACCTCCATGTCGGCCAAGAGGTCTTGGCGGGCGCGCCGCTCGGCCCCAACGACTATTCCCGCAGCCGCCAGCTCGAAGACATCGAGAAGTCCCTCGCGGATCCGGCGTCGTTCGCGGGTATGCGCATCCAGGAAGTGGCCGAAGCGCTGGTCGCAGCGAAGCTCTCCCGTTCGCTGGAGAAGCCCCGGTTCGAGACCGAGGGCCGCTTCGCCCGCGCGGTCAGGCTCGCGGATGCACACGGGACCACGCGGCAGAAGATGGAGGCGCGCTACGAGGCGCTATGGACCGCCGTCTGGTGGTTCGACGACATCGCGCACCTGAACTCCCACTACGACGCCATTGAGGCGCTGATCATCACCGACGACAACGCCGCGAACCTGGAGTTCCTGTCGAACCTCGTCCAGATGCTGATCAACGCCGTCCTCCACGAAGATTTCACCAAGGAGGAATGCAAGCTCGATGAGCGCCTGTCGCGCCTCTACACCCGTCTCGACGAGCTGATCGGCGACAAGGTGCGGCCGAACAACGCCCTCGAGTGCGAGTCACTGCGACTCCACGGCCACTTCAACGCCGCGCTCCTTGCCCGCGACCCGGATGCGTTCTCCCTCCTCTGGCCGCAATACTCCGATATTCTCGCGCGTGCCCGAACCCTCGGCGAGTTCGACGCCCGCGGGTTCGTCCGGCTGATCGAGGTCATGGCGATCCCCGCAGGCAATGACCCAGCCTACACGGCCTTAATCGAAGAGGCCGCGGCGTTCATCAGCGAGCGCACGGGCTCGGCCGAAGGCGCGCTGCTTCTTCTCCGCCGCGCGCAGAAGCTGAGCCTCGACGATAAGTTCGAGATGATCAGGCTCCTCGGCAAGGCCGCGCGCCAATTGACGAAGAAGGAATACGCCGGCCCGCTGATTGCTGCGCTCTTTCTACTCACGCGGGCCTATCGCAGTGCCGGGCTTCTGTGGGCGGCGCGGGCCACCTGCATCTTCGCGACCGCGTCGATTGTCATCGAGGGTGAGGCCGACAGCGAGCTCGACGTTCGGATCGTTCCGGCGCTTGAACTCCTCGCGTGGATCAGCCTCGAGCTGCGCTACATCCCCGACTTCCTCCACGCCGTGCAGATGTTGAATGGCTGCCTGGCGACGCTTCCACTCGACGAGGAGTCCAAGACGCGGCTCAAAGAAGCCTTGTCGACGCTCGACCTCGCACTCGGCAGTCATTTCCTGAATACCGAGCCCGCGGACCTTGCAAAGCTCGAAAGCCTCCCCGACGTCCTTGAAGCGCTCGGCCTCATCATGGCCCGCACGTCGCTGCTCTACATCACGGGCTACGAGAGCGTCCTACGGGCAGACGGATCGCTGCCACCCGACGAGACCGACAAGGGGGCGGCGGCGACCCTCACGATGCTCGCCAGCCAGCCGGTTTCCAATGACATCCGCGGTCCGCTGATCACGAACACGGGTAGCCGGAGAAACCTTCAGGCGACCGTCATGGGCATGGTCGTCGATGTGGCGTTCGATGGCTCGGCGGCCATGACGCTCATTGCCGAGGCGGTTGTCGCCGCGATCGAAGCCTGTTTCGCGACAGGCTTTGAGCTCGAAGTGCATCCCCACACAGAGCGCTTTGAAATCTCCATCGCCGAGGCCGACCGGATCAAGAAACCGTCCCTGCGCATTGATGAAGCCCGCTTGACCGCGACCGTGAAGTGGCCGCGCGGGATGTCGCACCTCGACTACGACGGCTCGGCGGTGGCGATTCGCTTCTTCACCCATGTTGCGCTCATGGCGATGGCAGCGACGTGCGTTATGCACAGCAAGGATGTCGTCACGAAGCTGGCGGACGATGAGGCGGTGTTCGACCGGATCTCTATGATCGCAGTCACAGGCAACAGCTATCATCGCATGTTCTCGCAGAGCCTGGCGAGCATCACGGACTGGCAGGAGGTCGTGCAGCAGACCTATCCACTCCAGAGCGAGCGTCCCAAGATCGAACGCCTCAAGCTGCCAGAGCAGGAAGACGACGTTGATCCGGCGCCGGAAGAAGCGACCGAAGAGCGGAAGAAAGCGTGGGTCAAGGACGCCAGCCACCGTGACGTCCAGATGCGGTCGGTGATCGACTATCATCTTTGGAACCAGGCGGGCTGGCGCGGCGCGCTCTACATGAGCAATGACCCGAAAGCGCCCCCGATCATCGGCCTGATGTTCACCAACGAAGAGGCGGCGCGTGCCATCTTCGGGCGCTGGCGCGAACGCTTCGGACAGATCGACCGCGAGGACGAGATCTATCTCTCCATCCTCAAAGACGTCTCGGCGGCGCACCCGCTCCACTACACGATGCTCATCTCGTCCAACCCCGCCAAGATCAAGAGCGGCAGCGCGATGGTGATGACGCGCATGCACAGGATGAAGGCTGCTACCGACGCGCATGTCAGGCGCTTCCTCGCCGACTACGACCGTATGGGCGTTTACCTCCTCATGCCTGCCATCCTCAAGGGAGACGAACCTGAGCCATTGTTTGATCTGATGATTTTGAAGCGGAACCTTGCAGTGAAGTCCGCCAAGACCATCGGCCCGAACGAGATCGAGCGCGTCGCTTTAAGCGAAGGCGCAAACGCGCACTTCGAAGACGGCTCGGCAGCCTAGATTATGTCCTTATGAGTTCATGAGCTTCTGACCCTCTACTAGGGCGTTGACGGCTCTGGTCGGTCAAACCGGGCTGAGTGGAGTGCGGGCGGGAGAGGAGAGGAGAGGCGGCCGTGGCAACAAGATCCCGAGCGAGAACCCCGCCGAAGCCTCTGGAGCCGATGCAGGCTGCGCTCGAAGCAAGCGCGCAGCGGTTACCCGAGCTGCATCTCCAGAAGATCATCGCGCGGCGGGCCGAAGCCTCCGGGATCGAGTTGCATCCGCACGAGACTGAGGCCTTGGCGAAACACCTGCTCGGCGGCGGCAGGGGACCGATTGCGCTCGACGAACGCCCCGGCCTCACCGGGGCCACGCTCACCCTTACTGAGGAAGACGCCACTGAAATCCGCGCACTGTCCGATCGCATCCAGGCCTCCATGGCGGGGGCGGTGGAGGAGGTCGTCAAGACGTCGGCGGACATCCTGCTGAGATCGATCCGGAAGCAATGGCCGGCCATCAAGGCCGAACACGACCAGGATCGCGCAGCCTTCCTTGAGACCATCCAGCTCCTGTGGGGCGACGCACTCGACAAACTCGACATGCTCATCGCGACCGCCGAAAGCGTCGGCGGGCAGGCCATCGCCGTGGCGCAGGCGTCCCGCTCTAAGAAGCGTCTCGCGGTGACCGCGGCGCTTGAGCGCCTGCATATCCGCGGCATTCAGGTCGCAAACGAAATCCTCGCCCTGCTACGCGAAGGCTTCGCCGACGCCGCATTCTCCAGATGGCGGACGCTCCACGAGATCTCTGTCGTCGCGATCGTTCTGGGCGACCACGGAGAAGAACTGGCGATCCGCTACCTCGACCATGATCTGGTGGAGGCCCAGCGCGGCGCCGAGGTCTATCAGCGGTGCCATCCGAAAGACGCGGCGAGGCGGGCGAACGCCGCAGCGCTAAAGCAGACCCTGGCGGACTACAATGCGGTCGTCGCCCGATATGGCGCGGCGTTCAAATCGCCGTACGGCTGGGCGGCTGAGGCCCTAGGCAAGGAGAAGCCTACCTTCCAGCATCTGGAGGAGGCCGCGGACCAGGCGCAGATGCGGCTTCAGTATAAGGCCGCCAGCTACGGCGTGCACGCTGGAACCAAGGGACTTACGGTGTCTGTCGCGGATATCTTCGGCGAAGGGCCGCCCGGGGCCGCCAGCATCGCGGGGCTTCATGAGGCCGGCGCTGAGACCGCCTACAGCCTTGCCCGTCTGACCGGCCCGCTCCTCGGGCCCAACTGGTCCGTCGACAAGCTCGCCGGGATGAAGGTCCTCATCCGCCTTCGCGACGCGGCCACCAAGGCGTTTTCGCGCGGGGGACAAGCCATGCGGGACGCCACCTGGGTAACCGAGGAGGAGATTGAGACCTGGACGCGTGACGCCGACGAAAGCGCGCTCGAGCCGGAGGCCGAAAGCTGATGGATCGGCTGCTACGGGTCCGGAGCGCGATCTATGACCACTTCCATGCCTCCGGCATCCGAGAGGATTATTTTCTGCAGGCGGGGCACCGGGATCGTTTCGCCCAGTACGAAACGGCGATGCTCCTGCTGCAGGATACCGGCGAAGCGTTATTGACGCATCGGCGTCGCGAGTTCTCCCCATCAGCCATGATGGCCTACATCGAGTTCTGGGGCGTCGTGCAGGCGGTGATCATCCAACAGGACGCCCTCACCGACGTCGGTTGGCGCCCCCGCAGTGTCCGGCGGCGCGGCCTGGAAAGACATCCGCGACTTCCGAAACCTTCTGGTCGGCCATCCCGCCAACAAAACATCCGGCTCGAAGATCCATGGTGCCAAAGGGCCCATGCGCAGCTTCATGGGGCGACAGGAGAAGTCCTACAGCGCACTGACGTTCGAACTCTGGGACGGCGGGGCTCAGAAGGTGAGCCACCCGAGGGTCGACCTCGGGACGATGATCGATGCCTATGAAGCGGAGGCCGCCGATCACCTTGAGGCCGTTCTCGCACACCTTCGCCGTGAATGGCCGGTGCCTGAACTGTCCGCTGCGGTGGCGAAGGGCCCGATGGTCCTGTCCTTCACGTCGCAGTTCCTTCCAGACGAAGCGGGATAAGGGCACGGGCCGAGGCAGGTTCGGTCCGACCGCCCATCAGCCAGGCTCGTCGCGGCGCCGCTCTTCAAAAACGGCGCGAAGGTCCTCAGCGTCCATGATGGCGGCCTGCGCCTCGATCTGAACGGCCATCACCTCGCTTAACTGCCTCTGTGATGGCGTTTCAGGTAGGCAAGTCGCCGCGTGCTGCCATTTCGCAGCCGCCAGGTGTGCGGCCGAGGTGCCGATCCGCACCTCCCGAAGCGTGGGCGTGGCCATGGCCTCCCGCTTTCTCGACCGAATCCTCCGCGCTGCGGGGCCGGAGACGACGGCCTCTGTAACGTGGGCTTCGAGCCGTGAGAGGTGCAAGGCGTTGATCTTCGAAAGGTCCCCGCCCAGAGCGGCCTCCAAGCGCTTGGGCTGCATGCCGGCGATACTCGCCGCTTCGGCTGCGCCACCAGCCAGCTCCACCAAGGTCTGCAGGTTGCCGACGTCCTCGCGGGTCTCCGCAGGGCCGTAAGCTTGTGCGGCTTTCGTCATGTCATTTCATCCCGGTCTTCCATCGACTACGGCCTCAGTCTGGCTGAGATGTGTCGAGCTGTCGCCGTATGGTGGCGCTTGTCAGCTGCCTTCTTGGTGGGAAGGCAAAGGGATAGAGCCGGACGCCCCGAACATCCGCACAGGGTCGGAAGCGGACCTTCGCAGACCAACCCGTTGAGCGTCCGCTTCCGGGCGCGGCACCAATGTCCGCTGCTGGCGCTTTGCAGACCTGCGTCAGAATTGTTTCACGGCGATAATGACAGTCTTCGCTGGTGTCACAGCGGGTGCTCCTGGCGCGGCCATTCAAAAACAATGGCTTTGTTCGTCAGTCTTGAGTGGTGGCGACATCAGTAAGTCAGCCGCACGCCGGCGCTGAGGGTGCGCGGCGGGCCGAAGCCTTCGACCCCGGTTCCGGTCTCAGAAACCTCGACCTCGACGTCGAACAGATTGTCGGCGGCCAGCCACAGCGACGCCGTGTCGTTGACCCGCCAGTTGGCCCGCAGGTCCGCCGTCACGGCGGCGCCCAGCACCCGGCTGTTCAGATCGTCCTCGAACCGCTGGCTTTCATAGCGGGCGCGGGCAGCCAGGCTCAGGCGGTCGCTGGCCCGCCAGTCGATCCCCGCCGTGGCGCTCCAGATCGGGGCCTGGGCCGGGCGCAGGCCGGTCAGCTGCGGCGCGGCCGATCCGCCATCCATCCGCGCGTCGGTGATCGACACGGCGCCGCTCAGGTCCAGCCCGGCGCGCAGGGTTTGGCGGGCGCTGATCTCGACCCCCGTCGCCTCGATGGTCCCGGCGTTCCGGCGCTGGCGCAGCACGCCGCCGGCGGGGACGAAGCCGGCGCGAGGGAAGATGCCCGGCCCCTGGCCGATGGTGACGTTGACGACGGCGTCCTCGATCCGGTTCCAGAACAGGGTGGCGCTCAGGGCCGAGATCGGCCCCTCGAAGGCCAGCCCGGCCTCGACGCCTTGCAGGGTCTCGGGGACTAGGCCGGCATTGGCCTCGGTCAGGTCGTTGCCGACGCGGAAGGGCCGGTGCAGTTCGTTCAGCGTGGCGGGCCGGAAGCCGGAATAGGCCGCCGCCCGCGCCGCCCAGCCGCCGCCGATCATGCGCCGCGCCGCCAGTCGCGCGCTGACCACCTCGCCCGAGCGTTGGGGATCGGTCTCGTCCAGCGTCGCCGCCCCGGTGGCGAGGTCGCGCTCCAGCCGCCGTCCATTTTCGTTCTTCCAGCCGTCCAGCCGCAGGCCGCCGGCCAGCAGCCACGGCCCGTTTTCCAGCGAGCCTTCGCCGTAGATCCCCGCTGTCGAGGTCTCGCCCCCGGCGACGCGGTTTCGGGTGAAGGCCCCGGCCATGTAGCGGAACCGCTCGTGCGTCTCGCCCTCGTTGAAGCGGGCGTCGGCGCCGACCTCCCACTCCAGCCGCCCGCCGCCGACCTGGCGCTCGGCCCGGCGCAGGGCGGCGTTGAGGCCCCAGCCGGTCGCGGGGGTCTCATACTGGTCGTTGGCGGGCGTGGTCGTCGCCCGGTCGGCGGCCACGGCCACCGAGGTGTTGGCCAGATCGCTCTCGCGCCGCCAGGCCTGCAGCCGCCAGCCATAGTCGCCTTCGGACGGTCGCCGCGCGGCGGTCGCCGACAGCACATGGCCGCTGGCCGTCGCCTGCGCCCCCGCCAGCCCCGAGCCGCGATCCTCCTCATAGGCGGCGGCCCGCAGCGACAACGCAGCCTCGCCGATCGGCAGATCCGCGCGCAGCGCCGCGCTCTTGGCCTCCAGATCCAGCGGCGCATCCGCCGCCCCCGCCGCCGCGCCCCGCACGGGGACATAGCCGTCGCTGGTCTCATACAGCACCGAGCCGGTCAGCCGCGTCGAACCTGCGTCGATCCCGCCCGAGCCCGCCAGCCGCGCCCCGCCGCGTTCGCCGACCGAGGCGTCCAGCACCCCGCCGCGCTCGCGCTCCCTCAGCTGGATCACGCCCGTCAGCGCCCCCGCCCCATAGGGACCTGCCCCGGCGCCGCGCACGATGTCGAGACTTTCGATGCTCTCGGTCGGCGCCTGGGACCAGATCACCCAGCCGCCGAAGGGATCGTTCAGCGGCGCCCCGTCCAGCGTCACCAGAGTCCGCCCCGCCCCCGACGGCGCGATGGCGCGCAGGCTGATGCCCTGCGTCGTCGGATTGGCCGCCAGACTGGAGGTGCGCCGGAACAGGGACACCGCGGGCACCGTCGCCAACGCCTCGTCCAGCCGCACAGCCGTGGACAGGGTCTTCTCGCCCAGGCGGATCACGGAAAAGGCCGCCTCGCCCGCCGCCGGGGGCAGACGGGCGGCGGTGACGATCACCTCGTCAACGGTGGTGGTCGGCGGGGCGGGGGGCGTGTCCTGAAGCATCAAGCGGGACCATACCCCAGGGCCCGCCCGGTTGCGCGCCCTTAAGCCGCTGCGGCCACGGCGTGACGCGACAGGGCCAGTCGGATGGCGTTCAACAGGGCGTCGGGCTGGATCGGCTTCTGCGCCACCCCGTCCATGCCCGCGGCCAGATACTCGGCCTCGTCGCGCGGGTCGGCGTTGGCGGTCAGGGCCAGGATGGGCACGGCTGACGCGGCGCCGGACAGGGCGCGGATGGCCCGCGTCGCCGTCACCCCGTCCATCACCGGCATCTTCACGTCCATCAGGATCAGGTCGAAGGGAGCGACGCTCGCCCGCTCCACCGCCTGACGCCCGTCCTCGGCGGTCTCATGGGTGCAGCCGAACAGCTCCAGCACCTTGCCGGCGACGAAGCGGTTGGTGGCGTTGTCGTCCACGACCAGCACATGCAGGGTCTCGTGCGCGGTGGGCGCGACGGCATGATCCTCGTCGCGCCGCGCGTCGGCCTCGGCCAGCGGCAGGCGCAGATGAAAGCGGAAGCGCGCCCCGCCCTGAGGCGAGCGCTCGACCGACAGGGCGCCGTCCATCCGTTCGACGATCTGGCGGCAGATGGCCAGGCCGAGGCCCGCGCCCGCGCCCTGTCGTCCCGCCTCGCCGGTGTTGAAGGGCTCGAAGATGGCGGCGGCCGCCTCGTCGCTGACGCCGGGGCCGCTGTCGTCGACCACGGCGTCCAGCCGCACCCGCCCGTCGTCCAGCCGGGTGGTCAGGCTGACCTCGACCGCGCCCTGATGGGTGAATTTCAGCGCATTGCCGATCAGGTTGTTCAGCAGTTGCTTCAGCCGCATCTCGTCGCCGACCACCCAGCGCGCGGCGCCGGTCGCGCTCGTCACCGTCAGGGCGAGCGCCTTCTCCTCCGCGCGGGGCCGCCACAGGGCCGACAGGTCGGCGGCCACGGCGTCGAGGTCCAGCGGCGCCGGCTCCAGCGTCAGCATCCCCGCCTCGGCGCGCGACATGTCCAGGGCGTCGGTCAGCAGCCGCAGCAGGCTGTTGCCCGAGTCCAGAATGGTGCGGACATAGGGGCGAAGCGAGGCTTGCGTCAGTTCGCGCTCCATCAGGGCGGCCACCCCCAGCACCCCGTTCAGCGGCGTGCGGATCTCGTGGCTCATCACCGCCAGGAACTCGGACTTGGCGCGGCTGGAGGCGCGGGCCTCGGCCTCGGCGCGCACCAGGTTCTGGGCCAGTTCGCCCATGGCCTCGGCGCGGCGCTTGTGGATGGCCACCCCCGCCTGCAGCACGTGCAGCCCCGCGCCGACCCCGACATAGCGGCCGCGCGAGACGACGATGAAGCCTTTCAGCAGGGCGCCCAGCCCCGCCGCGTCCATGGTCTGGAACAGGACGTCAGCCGAGGCGTCGGCCTCGACCAGCAGCGGCGACGGGTCCATCAGGGCCGAGACCGGGCGCCGCGCATAGAGGGCGCGGCCGAACTCGGCGGCCATCTTCAGGGTGAAGGCGTTGCGCTCGATCAGGCCGACGGGCCGTCCGTCCGCGTCCACCACGGCGATGACCAGGGTGGCCGGCTCGGCCTGAAAGCGGTCGAAGGCCTCGGCGCCGAAGGCGTCGGGCGCCATGGGCGGCGCCGCCTCGACGAAGTCTCCGATCCTGGCCATGTCGTCGCCCCTCTCGCGTTTTGCGAGAGCGCAGTTAGGCCGGCGGCGCTTAACAGCCGATTTGCCGAAAGTGAATGTTTTACAAGAACAATTTGACGTTTGCTCCGGGCGCGGAGCTTAAAGTCGGGCCAGCAGCTCCGCCGCGAAGCTCGACAGGCTGTCGTCGCGCGCGCCCATGACCACCACCCGGTCGCCGGGTCGGGCCAGTTCCACGATCCGGTCGCCGCAGTCGGCGCGCGTCGCCAGGGCCTCGGCCTGACGCCCCTCGGCGCGCACGCCCTTGGCGATGTCCTCGGACCCGACGCTGCGGTCGGTGGTGCCGCCGTAATAGACCGGCTCGGGCATCAGCAGGACGTCGTGTTCGCGCATCAAGCCGGCGAAGCCCTCGATGAACTCCCGCTTCATCAGCTTCAGCGGGCCGAAGCCGTGCGGCTGGAACAGGATCAGCAGCCGTCCGTCGAAGGCGTGCAGGGTCTTCAACGTGGCGGCGATCTTGTCGGGGTTGTGGGCGAAGTCGTCGATGACGGTGACGCCGTTCTGGGTTCCCACCACCTCCAGCCGCCGCCGGATGCCGGCGAAGGTCGTGAGCGCCGCGACGGCCTGATCGACCGACACGCCCAGCGCCTTGACCGCGCTGAGCGCCGCCAGGGCGTTGGCGACATTGTGCGCGCCGGGCACGTTCAGCACGACGGGACGGGGAGCCTCGCCGCGCACCCGCAGCTCGAAGCTCATGCCGGTGGGCAGGGGCGCCAGGTCATGCGCCGACAGGTCCGCGTCTTCCTCGCCCAGGGCAAAGGTGATCGCCTTGCCCGGCGCCAACTCCTGCGCCAGCGCCGCCGTCTCGGGATTGTCGAGGTTCAGCACCGCCGTCGTCGCCCGGCCGACGAAGCCGCCGAACAGGTCGCGCAGCTCCTCCATCGACTTGTGGTCCAGCGAGATGTTGGAGACGACCGCCACCGTCGGGTCATAGCGGGCGATGGAGCCGTCCGACTCGTCCACCTCGGCTACGAACAGGTCCGCTCCCCCGACCAGGGCGCTGGCGAAGGGATGGTCGGCGTCGGCGAAATTCTTCATCACCGCGCCGTTGACCACGGTCGGCTTGCGGCCCGCCTGATCCAGGATCCAGGCGATCATGCCGGTGATGGTCGACTTGCCGCTGGTGCCCGCCACGCCGATCGAGGTCGGGGCGGCGTTGAACAGTTCGCTGAGCAGCTGGGGCCGGGTCTTGATCGTCGCGCCGACGCGTTTCGCCGCGCCGATGTCGGGCACCGTGTCCTCGACCGCGCCGGTGGCGACGACGATCTGATCGGGGCTGGTCACGCCCGATCCGTCCTGCGGGTGCAGGCTGACGCCGTGGGCGCGCAGCCAGTCGAACTTGTCCGGCGTGCGCCCCTGATCCAGCGCCCGGTCGGAACCCGCGATGCGGTTCCCCTGCGCCTGAACGATCATGGCCAGGGGCAGCATGCCGGACCCGCCGACGCCGCAGAAGAAATAGTCTTTGTTCATCGGCTTGATTTTGACGCGCGAAACCGGGGAATGTCCGGCGGCCTGACTAGCACGGGCGACGCCGGAGGCCAGCCCCATCCCCATGCCTGAATCTTCCAAGACCGGCCCCTTCAAGCCAGGCCCTTTTAAGATTGGCGTCGTCAACGCCAGCTCGCGTCTGGACCCTGAACGCGGCGCGGCGATCCAGGCCTGGATGGATCAGGCCTATCCGGGCGGCGAGGTCCAGCTGGTCTTCCAGCCGAACGCTTTCGACACGCACGGCCATTTCGGCGGCGACGACGCCGTCCGCGCCGCCGCCTTCGTCGAGTTCGCCAATGATCCGCGCCTTAGCGCCATCTGGTTCGCGCGCGGCGGCTACGGCTCGTGCCGCATCGCCGAGGCGGTCCTGCCGCAGCTGACGGAGGTGGCGAGGAAGAAGCGCTACCTCGGCTATTCCGACGCCGGCAGCCTGCTGGCCCTGCTCTACAAGGCCGGCTTTCCCCATCTGGCCCACGGGCCGATGGCCTCGGACGGGGCGCGCCATGACGAGACGGGACGCCGCGCGGTGGACTGGCTGGTCAGCGGCGACCGCGCCGCGCTTGAGCCGTCGCTGCTGGACGACCCGCGCCCGGCCGTCGCCTTCAATCTGACCATCCTCAACGAACTGGTCGGCACGGCGCTGGAGCCGGACCTGACCGGCCACGTCATCATGCTGGAAGAGGTGTCCGAGGCCCTCTATCGCGTCGACCGGATGATGTTCCACCTGACGGGGCAGGCCTCGATCCGCCGCGCCGCGGGCATCCGCTTGGGCCGGGTTTCGGACGTCACGCCCAACGACCCCGACTTTGGCCTGACGCCGGAGGAGATCGTTCGCTACTGGTGCGAACGCTCCGGCATTCCCTATCTGGGCGCCGCCGACATCGGCCACGACCCGGACAACAAGGTGGTGCCGTTCGGGGCGAAACGGTGACTCGGCGATCCTCCCTTGCGCAGCGGGGGAGGGGGACCATGCGCAGCATGGTGGAGGGGGCGAGCACGAGGTGCTTCGGCTAGAGCGGCGTGGGACAGTGTGACGTGGTCTCGAGGGTGTGCGCGTATCCGCCCCCTCCACCGCTACGCGGTCCCCCTCCCCCGTGAACGGGGGAGGATGGGCGCGCCTCAGCCCTTGAAGGTCAGGCCTTCGGGCCGCGCTTCGAAGCCCGACAGCCGGCCCAGATAGCTCATGCCCAGCAGCGAGGCGGGCATGTCGGCGTCCACCACCAGGGCCTCGACCGAGGTCAGCCGCACCCCCGCCACCGCCAGCGACGGCAGCACGACGGGCGCCGCCTTCACCGGGCCGGCGGCGGTGTTGAGCGTGCGCGTGAAATCCTTGGCGACGACGCTGACGCCGGCCCGTTCCGCGTCGGCGCGGCTCAGGGTCACGACGCTGGCGCCGGTGTCGACCAGCATCCGCATCGGCTTTCCATCGACCACGGCCTCGGCCCAGTAGTGGCCGTCGGCCGAGCGCACGACCGAGGGGGCGGCGATCGCGGCCTGGGCCTCGCCCGCGCCGTCGATCCAGCGCAGGGCGCCGGCGCAGGCCAGCGACGTGGCCAGGGCGGCGGCGAAAACGACAGCAGAGCGCGGGTCGATACGGATCATGACCCTAATCTGCCGCAAGGGTCTTGGCGTCGCGTGAAGCGATACGGCGAACGAAAGGTTGACGGCCGAACCGCGTTACTCGCCCAGCAGGGCCGGGTCGATCTGGCCGCGCCGCCCGTTCAGTTCGCCCATGATCGCCGCCCGTTCCTCGTCGCTCATCCGGCTCCAGGTCGCGATCTCGGGCAGGGTGCGAAAGCAGCCCAGGCACAACCCCGAGGCCCCGTCGACAGTGCAGACCATGACGCACGGGGTGGCGACGGCGCGCGGCGGTCGGGCGGGAGATGAGGCGGGCGGCTGGCTCATGGTTTTATGACTATGACGCTACAAGAAGTCCGAGTTCGGACCAAAATCTTGACTTTTTAACCAAGCGGGGCTATGTAGGAGCCTGACGCGAAACGACTATGACGGTGAGATTCCCGAAAAGCACGACGCGTCTTCTTTCATCGTTCAGCGAAAGGAGACGCCAAAATGAACGACAAGGAGCGCAACCTCCAGCACGCCATGATGTCCTTCGCCCTGTGGGGCGGGATGCTGGTAAACACGAAGCAGATGAACGGCGCGAACAACCGCGCGGTCAGTCATCCTTCGAACTTCGTGCCCATAACGATCAAACGGCCGCGCGCGTAGTCGCGAGACCGAACGATCCAACCCGTAAGCCCCGGTCAGAACGACCGGGGTTTTTCAATTCCGCTTGCCTTCGCCTGTCGCCCCGCTGAAACCGGCTCCTTCATCAAGAGGAGCGTCGCCATGGGTCTGATCGTCGAGGAGCGCCACGGCGCGGTCATGGTCTGGACCCTGACGCGGCCCGACCGGCTGAACGCCCTGCCGGATCTTGAGGACGGCGAGGCCTTTGCGAATGCCTGCGAGGCGGTCAATGCCGACCCCTCGATCCGCTGCGTCGTCATGACCGGCGCGGGCCGGGCCTTTTCCGCCGGCGGCGACCTCAAGGCGATGAAGGCGCGCGCCGGCCTGTTCGAGGGTTCGGGCGCCGCCATCCGCGAACGCTATCGCCGCGTGGTCCACCGCATCGTCCGCTCGCTCTACGGGCTGGAGGTGCCGCTGATCGCCGCCGTCAACGGCCCGGCCATGGGGCTGGGCTGCGACATCGCCGGCCTGGGCGACATCCGCATCGCCTCGGACCGCGCCAGCTTCGGCGTGCCCTTCATGAAGCTGGGCATCATTCCCGGCGACGGCGGCTCCTGGCTGTTGCCGCGCAACGTCGGCTATGTCCGCGCCGCCGAGATGCTGTTCACCGCCCGCTCCATCGACGCCGAGACCGCCGACAAGTGGGGCCTGGTCAACCGCGTGGTCCCGCACGAGACCCTGATGGACGAGGCCATGACGACGGCGGCCCAGATCGCCGCCCAGCCGCCCCAGGCCCTGCGCATGGCCAAGAGCCTGCTGCGTCAGGGCCGCGACATGAATTTCGATCAGATGCTGGAGCTGTCCGCCGCCATGCAGGCCCTGGCCCATCTGACCGAGGATCACATCGAGGGCGTGACGGCGGTGCTGGAGAAGCGGCCGGGGGAGTTTACCGGCGCCTGATCGGCCAAGAAAAAGGGGCGCCTCGCGGCGCCCCTTTCCGTCTTCGGTTTCGCTGACCCTTAGCGGCGGGCCGGCGTCTGCATCGAGCGGCTGGCGGGGACGCCGGCGACGCTGGTGTCGCGCTTGGCCCCGGCGGTTTCGCCCGGCTTCATGAACTTGACCAGGACGCGCTGGCCGATCAGCAGCGGGGCGTCGTTGACGGCCACGACCACCTCGACCACGCGCTCGTCGGTGCGTTGCGACGGGTCGTCCGAGGCCAGCTTGCGGGCGCCGAAGACGGCGGCGCGGCGCAGGACCTTGCCGACATAGACCTTGCTGGGGTCGCCTTCCGGGGTGATCTCGACGGCCTGGTCCGGGGTGATGTTCGGAATGTCGGCCTCGACGATTTCGGCGCGGGCGATGCGCGGGGCGTCCGGTTCCAGATCGAACATGTTGGACACGTTCAGGGTCGAGGCGCCGGCGCCGGGGTTGGCGTAGCGGCGCACGATGCGGCCGTCCTGCGGGGCGCGGATGACGGTCAGCTCGACGTTGTAGGCGGCCTGGTCGCGGCGGGCGCGGGCGGTCTGGATGGCCGACTGCTGGGCCGCGAGACGGGCCTGGGCCTGGGCGATGGCGTCGCGGGCCTGATCCATCTTCTGGGCGGCGACGAAGTTGGTGGCGACCAGCTTCTGCAGGCGGTCGAACTCGCGCTGGGCGGTGGCGATCTCGACGTTGATCAGGCGCAGCTGGCTTTCGGCCTGGGCCACGTCGGCCGAGGCACTTTGCAGCGACAGGCGCGGCTCGTCGTCTTCCTGACGGGCCAGGATCTGGCCGGCGACGACGCGGTCGCCTTCCTGCACCAGGACTTCACGCACCACGCCGCCGCGACGGGCCGCGATCTGGATGATGCCGCCCTCGATGTCGACCTTGCCGTTGGCGATGGCCGCATAGGGGCTTTCGACCTTCTTCTCTTTCTGGGCGGCTTCATCGGCCTTCTTCGCGGCATTGGCCTTCTGGACCATGCTGAAGCCGACGACGAGCACGATCAGCAGCACGAGGCCGATCCAGAGCCATTTGTTTTTCAGGAAAGCGGGCATGTGAGGCGTCCTTGAGGATCGGTGTCTAGTGCGAGGCCAGAACGGCGTCGGGATTGGGGATGCGGCGCTGATCGTCGATGATCACGCCGTCTTCGATGTGGATGACCCGGTCGGCCCAGGCTTCCAGGCGCGGGTCGTGGGTCACGCAGATGACCGCCGCCCCGTGCTCGGTGGCGGCCCGGCGCAGCAGCTTGATGACGATCTGGCCGTTTTCGCCGTCCAGAGCCGAGGTCGGTTCGTCGGCGAACAGGATCTGCGGGTCCTTGGCCAGGGCGCGGGCGATGGCGACGCGCTGCTTCTCGCCGCCGGACAGGGCCGCCGGGCGCTGATGCAGGCGATGGCCCAGGCCGACTTCTTCCAGCGCCAGGGTGGCGCGCTTCTTGGCCTGATCCGGGGTCAAGCCCTGGAACTTCAGCACCGTCGTCACCTGCTGCAGGGCGCTGAGCGCCGGGAACAGGTTGAAGCCCTGGAAGATGAAGCCGCAGTGATCCAGGCGGAACTTGTCGATCCGGCCCGACGACAGCTTCCACATGTCGTCGACGTCCAGGGCGTCGACCCGGCCCTGTTCGGGGCGCAGCAGGCCGGACAGGGCGGCGATCAGCGTCGACTTGCCCGAGCCGGACGGCCCCATGACCATGGTCAGGTCGCCGTGACGGGCGTCGAAGTTCACGCCCTTCAGCACCTCGACATAGGATTTGCCGGACTTGAAGCGCTTGACCAGTCCCTTGGCCTCGATGGCGAACTCGCCGTGCTTGCCGTGAACCTTGGTGTGAATGTTCATCGCAGCAGATCCGCAGGTTGGCTCTTTTTCAGGATGCCCATCGACAGCAGGCCCGACACCATGGCGATGGCGATCAGACCGCCGCCCACCACGATCAGCAGCGGCAGGGGCAGGGCGATGATGACGGCCTTGGACATGGCGAACAGCGACAGCAGCCAGGTCAGGCCGATGGCGGCGGCGACGCCGACGATGCCGACCCAGAAGCTCAGCTCCATGACGATGCGGCGCAGCGATCCCATGCCGACGCCGAGGGCGCGCAGCGAGGCGAACTCCTTGATGTTGGCCATGATGGCCCCGCGCAGGGTCTGCCAGGTGATGGCCACGCCGATGATGATGCCCAGCACCACGCAGCCGCCGATGATGATGACCAGGATGCCTTCCTCGAACATGGCGCCGGCATTGGCGTCGGCCAGCTCCTGACGGGTCCAGGCCTTCCACTGGCCGTTGCCCGTCTCGTTCAGCTGGGCGGCGACGATCGTGGCCTGGGCCGGATCGCGCAGCTTGATCATCAGCGGGCCGACGCGCGGGCCGGTGTCGGCCTGGCCCAGCATCCGCAGGGTGTCGCGCGACATGACGATGCCGGGCTGCATCATGTTGGGATAGCCGCGCGTGACGCCGACGACGGTGACGGTCTGGCCGTTATACAGGGCCTTGTCGCCCAGCTTGACGCCCAGGGTCGTCAGGGCCGTCTCGTCGATGGCCACGGTGTAGGGCTGACGCAGGGCGTCGACCAGTTCGCGCGAATAGTCGGTCGGAATGGTGACGGAGCCGGGCGTCGTGTCGATGATGCTGGACTGGACGAATTTCTGACGCGGGGCGCCCTGGCGGGCGTTGTCGGCCTGGCTGCGGGTCGGGTCGACCTCCTTGACCGACTGGAAGCTGCCGCCGGCGCCGTCCAGCGGCTGAACCTCGACCACGGCCGGATGGTTGTAGGCCAGCGGAATGAAGCGGCGCGGCACGCCCGACGGTCCGCCCATCAGGCTCTTGGCGCCGGGCTGCATGATGATGATGTCGGCGGCCGAGCGCTCGATCTGGGCGGTGAAGCCCTTGCCGATGCCGATGAAGACCCCGGTCATCGCCAGCACGAGCAGGCCCGAAAGGGCCAGCGCCATGACGGCGGCCATATAACGTCGCCACTCAAAGAGCAGCGTGGATAGCGCGAGTGACATGACGCGTCTCAAACCCCTGACTTGCAGTGTTATCTGACGGCGCCCCGGCCCGGGGCCAAGTTAAATCGGGGTAAGGCTGCGGCTTCCCCCCGAAGCCTTGCGGCACTATGGGGGCTTGAGGCCCGTCCTTCGACGGCGCTAGTTACACAATAACAGACGCGAGGCGCCGTGCCTTGCGCGCCGGGAGAGCCATATGTCGCTTCGTCGCACCTTTTCCTTCACCGCCTCGCTCGCGGCCCTGGGCGTCGCCGCCGCCGTCACCGGCGCGACCGCCACGCCGGCCCGCGCCGACGAGGGCATGTGGACGTTTGACAACTTCCCGATCCAGACGGTGAACGACAAGTACGGCACGCGCATCGACCAGTCGTGGCTGGACCGCGTGCGCAACGCCGCCGTGCGCCTGCAGGGCTGCTCGGCCTCGTTCGTCTCGGGCGAAGGCCTGATCCTGACCAATCACCACTGCGTCATCTCCTGCGTCCAGGACCTGTCCACGGCTCAGAACGACTACGTCAAGAACGGCTGGATGCCGGCCACGCGCGAAGAAGAGAAGAAGTGCCCGGGCCAGACCGCCGAGGTCCTGACCGACATCACCGACGTGACCGAGCGCGTCCTGGGCGCCGGCGCCGGCCTGGAAGGCGCGGCCTTCGTCCAGGCTCGTTCGGCCGAGATCGACAAGATCCAGAAGGAAGCCTGCGGCGACGACCGCAAGCTGACCTGCCAGGTCATCAGCTTCTATCGCGGCGGCAAGTACGCCCTCTACCAGTTCCGCAAGTATGAAGACGTGCGTCTGGCCTTCGCGCCGGAATTCCAGGCGGCCTTCTTCGGCGGCGACCCGGACAATTTCAACTTCCCGCGCTACGCCCTCGATGCCGCCTTCCTGCGCGCCTATGAGGACGGCAAGCCGGTCGCCACGCCGAACCACCTGAAGTGGAACGCCAACGCCCCGACCGAGGGCGAAGTCACCTTCGTCGCCGGCAACCCCGGCTCGACCTCGCGTCTGCTGACCATGAGCCAACTGGAGCGTCTGCGCGACCAGCAGATCCCGACCACCCTGATCCAGAGCTCGGAACTGCGCGGCCGCCTGATCGAATATTCGACCACGGGCGAGGAAGAAAAGCGCGTCTCGGTCGACCCGATCTTCGGTCTCGAGAACGGCTTCAAGGTCAATTACGGCCAGCAGGGCGCCCTGACCGACCCGGCCTTCATGGCCAAGAAGCGCGCCGAGGAAACCGAGCTGCGTCAGCGCGTCGCCGCCGATCCGGCCCTGCTGCAACGCATCGGCGATCCCTGGTCGGACCTGGAAAAGGTGCAGGCCGCAGCCCGCGACCTCTACCTGCCCTACCGCCAGCTGGAAGGCTCGGCCGGCGGCGGTTCGACCCTCTATTCCTACGCCCGCGCCATCGTCCGCGCCTCGAAGGAACGCGCCAAGCCGGTCGCCGAGCGCCGCGCCGGCTACGCCGACAGCGACATCGCCGCTC
Organism: Brevundimonas sp. KH_025; assembly: GCF_057839885.1. Classification (NCBI taxonomy): domain Bacteria; kingdom Pseudomonadati; phylum Pseudomonadota; class Alphaproteobacteria; order Caulobacterales; family Caulobacteraceae; genus Brevundimonas; species Brevundimonas sp. KH_025. The sequence goes on from NZ_CM174501.1 coordinate 346,461, forward strand.
TGGGCCGCCGCCTGGCCTCGGAAGCCCCGATCGCCAAGGGCATCGAGGAAATCCAGCTGTCCTTCTGGCTGTCCAAGACCCGCGAATACCTGACGGTCGACAACGCCAATGTGAAGTCGATGCTGGGCCGCGAAAACCCCGAGGGCATCGCCGCCCGTCTGGTCGAGACCAGGCTGATCGACCCGGCCTTCCGCGCCGAAGCCCTGGCCATGACGCCGGAACAGCTGGCCGCCTCGGGCGACCCGATGATCGCCTTCGTCCTGGCTAATGACGCCGCCGCCCAGGCGGTCCGCACCCAGTGGGATGCGGGCGTCACCGGCCCGACCGCCCGCGCCGCCGAAAAGGTCGCCCAGGCCCGCTTCGCCGTCTATGGCGACAACCTCTATCCCGACGCGACCTTCTCCTTGCGCCTGTCCTATGGCCAGGTGAAGGGCTGGACCTATCGCGGCGTAAGCGTGCCGGCCTTCACCCAGATCGGCGGCCTGTATGACCGCGCCACCGGCGCCGAGCCGTTCAACGCAGCCCAGCGCTTCGTCGACGCCGAGAGCCGGGTCAACAAGACCGTCGTCTATGACTTCGTCTCGACCAACGACATCATCGGCGGCAACTCCGGCTCGCCGGTGATCAACGCCAAGGGTGAAGTGATCGGCGCCGCCTTCGACGGCAACATCCACTCGCTGGGCGGCTCGTTCGGCTATGACGGCGAACTGAACCGCACGGTGACGGTCTCGACCGCCGCCGTCACCGAGGCCCTGCGCAACGTCTACAACCAGCCGCGCCTGCTGCGCGAACTGGGCGTGACGCGCTAAGAAGCATCTTTCTCCTCCCCACTCGTGGGGAGGGGGACCGCGTAGCGGTGGAGGGGCTTGCTCGCCCAGAGCGGCCCCTCCGTCTCGTCGCCAGCGGCGCCGATCCACCTCCCCATTGCATGGGGAGGAGACGCCCCCTTCTGACGCACCGGCCCGCTAGGCTCTTCTCGTCCTCGCCGCCGATTTCAGACCATTCAGACTATTCAGACCCTGTTTTTTCTTCGCTAGGGTCCGAACCCGACGCCTCGCCTCGGCGAGCCAAGAAGATCAGGATCTCCGCCATGCGCACCGCCCCCGCCCTCAAGCTCTTCGCCTCCGCCGCGGTTCTGGCCTTCGCCGCCGCCACTTCGGCTCAGGCCGAAGAGGGCATGTGGACCTACGACAACTTCCCCATCGCCCGCGCCAACCAGACGCTGGGCACCAGCATTGATCAGGCCTGGCTAGACAAGGTGCGACTGTCGTCGGTGAAGTTCGGCGGCTGTTCGGCGGGCCTCATCTCCGGCCAGGGGCTGGTGATGACCAACAACCACTGCGTCGCCACCTGCGTCGCCAACCTGTCGACGCCGCAGCAGCAGTATAATGAGACCGGCTTCACCCCGCGCAGCCGCGAGGAAGAGCTGAAATGCCCCGGCGCCACGGCCGAGATCCTGACCGAGATCGTCGACGTCACCGAACGCCTGCACAAGGCGGGCGAGGGGCTGGACGGCCAGGCCTTCACCCAGGCCCGCGAGGCCGAGGCCGGCCGCATCGAGACCGAAGCCTGCGGCAATGATCCCAAGATCCGCTGCCAGGTCGTCAGCCTGTATCGCGGCGGCCAGTTCAAGCTCTACAAGTACCGCAAATACTCGGACGTGCGCCTGGCCTGGGCGCCGGAAGACCGCGCCGCGACCTTCGGCGGCGACCTCGACAACTTCTCCTTCCCGCGCTTCGCCATCGACGCCGCCTTCATCCGCCTCTACGAGGACGGCAAGCCCGTCGAGACGCCGACCCACTTCGCCTGGAACCCGAACAAGCCGACCGAGGGCGAGCCTGTCTTCATCACCGGCAACCCCGGCGCGACCCAGCGTCTGCTGACCCAGTCCCAGCTGATGACCATCCGCGACGTGGTCCTGCCGATGGACCAGCTGATCGCCTCCGAACTGCGCGGCCGCCTGATCCGCTATTCCGAGGAAGGCGAGGAACAGGCCTTCATCGCCATGGACCCCATCGTCGGCGTCGAGAACACCTACAAGCGCGGCCTGGGCCGGATGCGCGCCCTGACCGACCCCGCCTTCATGGCGACCAAGGCGGAAGCCGAAGCTGACTTCCGCGCCCGCGCCGCCGGCGGCGCGACCGATCCCTGGGCGACGCTGGATGCGGTCCAGCCCCTGGCCCGCGAGTTCTACGCCCCGATGGCCCTGCTGGAAGGCGGCACGGGCATGGGCACCACTTCGGTCGCGGGCGGTTCGCCCCTATTCCAGTGGGCGCGGGCCATCGTGCGCGGCGCCCAGGAACGCGCCAAGCCCTCGGATCAGCGTCTGGCCGAATACGCCGACAGCCGCCTGCCCGGCGTGCAATCCAGCCTGTTCGCCGAGCGTCCGACCTATGCGGCGCTGGAGCAGATCCGTCTGGAATGGTGGCTGTCCAAGACGCGTGAATGGCTGACCGTCGACAGCCCCTATGTTCGCACCCTGCTGGGCAAGGAAAGCCCCGAGGCCCTGTCGGCGCGCCTGATCGCCGGCACCAAGCTGGCCGACCACGCCGTGCGCCGCGCCTTGTGGGAAGGCGGTCTGCCCGCCGTTCAGGCCTCGACCGACCCGCTGATCCAGTATGTCCTAGCCATCGACGCCGACGCCCGCGCCGTCCGCGCCGACTGGGACAACAAGGTCAAGGCCCCGACCGACCGCGCCTCGGAACAACTGGCCGCCGCCCGCTTCAATGCCTATGGCGACGCCGTCTATCCCGACGCCACCGGCACCCTGCGCCTGACCTACGGCCGGGTCGAAGGCACCGACGTTCCGGGCCAGCGCATCGCCGCCTTCACCACCTTCGCCGGCCTGTGGGACCGTGCGACGGGCGCCGAGCCCTTCAACGTCGCGCCGAAACTGCTCGCCGCCCGGGACCGGATCGACCCCAATGCGGTGATGAACATGGCCGTCTCGTCCGACACCATCGGCGGCTCGTCGGGTTCGCCCGCGGTCAACGCCAAGGGCGAGATCATCGGCGCCAACTTCGACTCCACCGTCCTGACCCAGCGCAACGCCTACGGCTATGACCGCAACGTCAACCGCAGCGTCATCGTCACCACCCAGGCCGTGACCACGGCCCTGCGCGACGTCTACGGCATGGATCATCTGGTGCAGGAACTGGGCGTCGCCGCGCCCAAGCCCGCTCGCCGGGCGCGCCGTTGATCGCGCCGACCTTCCGCCCTGCGGCGCCGGACGATGTTCCGGCGCTGCATCGCCTGATCGAAAGCGCCTATCGCGGCGACAGCGCCAAGGCGGGCTGGACCCACGAAGCCGACCTGCTGGGCGGCCAGCGCACGGACGCGGCCGAACTTCTGGACATCCTCGCCGACGCCTCGCGGGTCATCCTGCTGGCCGAGGTCGACGGCGCGCTGACCGGCTGCGTTCAGGTCGCGGATCAGGGCGATGGTCTGGCCTATCTCGGCCTGCTGACCGTCGATCCGACCCGTCAGGCGGGCGGTCTTGGCCGTTTGCTGATCGAGGCCGCCGAAGCCGAGGCGGTCGCCCGCTTCGGCGCGTCCCGCATGGAGATGACCGTCATCCGCCAGCGCTCGGAGCTGATCGCCTGGTACGAACGGCGCGGCTACGCCCTGACCGGCGAAACCCGGCCCTTCCCGCTGGACGACGAACGCTTCGGCCTGCCGCAGACGCAGGAGCTTGAGTTCGTGGTCATGGAAAAGGCGCTGGGATAACCCAGCGCCTTCTTCATTTCAGCTTGTCCGCGACGGGGATCAGAGATCCCGCATCTGCTTCTGGGCGGCGTTGAAATACTGCCAGCCGGTCCACAGGGTGATAAGGGCGGCCAGCCAGATCAGGGTGTCGGCGAACAGCTGGAAGTGGGGCAGGTAGTCGAACGGCAGGCCCCAGCCGTCCCAGTTGCGGGCGAACAACTGGCAGCCCAGGGCGACCATCTGCAGCGTCGTCTTCCACTTGGCGGCCAGGGTGACGGGCAGGTTGATGCGCCCGGCCATGGTCTCGCGCAGGGCCGAGACCGCGAACTCGCGGAACAGGATCAGGCCGCAAGGAATGATGATCTGCTGCACCGACCCCGAGGTTAGCACGCCCAGGATGGCGCCCGTGACCAGGATCTTGTCGGCGATGGGGTCCAGGATGGCACCCCAGCGCGTCTCGGCGTGCCAGCGCCGCGCCAGATAGCCGTCGACCCAGTCCGTCGAGGCGGCGATGACGAAGATCCAGAAGCCGGTCCGGTACATGGCGAACTGGTCGTCGGGGCTGAGCCAGGCCGAGAGGAAGGGGAAGCCGCTGGTCGCGCCCGCCAGCAGCAGGAACATGACCACGCCCGCCGCCAGCCGCGCGCTGGTTAGGATGTTCGGGATCGGGTTGGCTTTATGAGCAGTCATCATCACATCCATTGCAACGCCTGAGGGTGCCACGGTTCGTCACAAGAGGCGAGGGCGGCCCCTCAGCCGCTCAGTCCAGCCGTTCGAACCGCTTGGCGCCGGTCAGCTTGGACAGGATGCCGTCGGCGATGCCGAAGTGCAGGCCGCTGAGCACCAGGTCGCCCGCCGCCTCGCGCGCGGCGATCCAGGGGAAGGTGCGCAGGTTGTCGATCGACAGGCGGACCACCGTCTCCTCGGCCACACGCTCGGTCTGGTCGGCGGGGAAGTCCTCGACCACGCGGCGCACCGTCGGGGCGGCCTGCTCGACCCAGGGGGCGACGAAGTCCTGGCAGTTGGACGGCGAGCCGTTCAGCATGGCGTTCACGCCGCCGCAGAAGGCGTGGCCCATGACCACGATCCGCTTGACCTGAAGCACGTTGACGCCGAACTCCAGCGCCGCCGAGACGCCGTGCAGCTTGCCGTCCGGCTGATAGGGCGGGACCAGGTTGGCGACGTTGCGCACCACGAACAGTTCGCCCGGCGCCGTGTCGAAGATCAGGGCCGGGTCGGCGCGGCTGTCGGAACAGGCCACGACCAGGGTGTGCGGCTTCTGGCCGTTGACGGCCAGGGCCTCGTATTCCGCGCGTTCGTCCGGCCAGCGGTTCTGGCGGAAGCGGTGATAGCCGTCGGTCAGTTCGTCGCGTTCATCGGTCATGGCGGCTTCCTAGTCTGGCTTCAGGCTTTGCGAAAGTAGGCGTAAATGCGCTCGGCCAGCGGCTGATTGACGCCGGGGACCTTGACCAGATCCGCTACCCCGGCGCGCGACACGCCCTTGGCCGAGCCGAAGGCGTGCAGCAGGGCCTTCTTGCGTCCCGGCCCGACGCCCTCGATCTCGTCCAGCGGGTTCTTCTTGATGTCCATCGAGCGGCGTTTGGCGTGGGCGCCGTTGGCGAAGCGGTGGGCCTCATCGCGCAGCCGCTGGATATAGTAGAGGGCCGGCGACTTCAGCGGCAGCATGAAGGGCGGCTTGCCGGGCATGAAGAAATGCTCCTTGCCCGCGTCCCGGTCCGGCCCCTTGGCCACGCCGACGGCGGTGATGTCGTCGACGCCCAGATCGGCCAGGACCGCCAGCACCTCGGCCAGTTGCCCCGCGCCGCCGTCGATCAGCAGCAGGTCGGGGCGCTCGACCGTCTCGCCGGCCTCCTCGTCCTTGACCATCTTGCCGAAGCGACGCCGCATGACCTCGCGCATCATGCCGTAGTCGTCGCCGGGGGTCAGGTCTTCGCCGCGGATGTTGAACTTGCGGTACTGGTTCTTGCGGAAGCCCTCGGGTCCGGCGACCACCATGCCGCCGACCGCATTGGTCCCTTGAATGTGGGCGTTGTCGTAGATCTCGATCCGCTCGGGCCGGGCGTCCAGGCCGAGGACCTCGCAGACCTCGTCCAGAATCTTGGACTGGGCCGAGTTCTCGGCCAGCTTGCGGCCCAGGGCCTCGCGGGCGTTGGTCAGGGCGTGGTCCAGAACCGTCTGCTTGTCGCCGCGCCTGGGCTGCAGGATCTCGACCTTGCGTTCGGCCTTCAGGGTGAAGGCCTCCTGCAGCAGTTCGAACTCGTGCGGGCGGACATTGGTCAGGATCTGACGCGGGACCGGCTTGTCCTCATAGAACTGGGCCAGGAAGGCGCCCAGGATGACGGGGTCGCTGTCGCTGCGGTCCACGCGCGGGAAATAGGCCCGCCCGCCCCAGTTCTGACCGGCGCGGTAGAAGAAGACCTGGACGCAGGCCTGGCCCCCCTCGGAATGCAGGGCGAAGACGTCGGCCTCGCCCACGCTCTCGGCCGAGACCGAATGCTCCATCGAAATGGCGGTCAGGGCGCGGATGCGGTCGCGCAGGCGCGCGGCCTGCTCGAACTCCATCTCGTCGGAGGCCGTCTGCATCTCGCCGGACAGGCGGGCGATGACGGCGCGCGACTTGCCGCGCAGGAACTGTTCCGCCTCCGTGACCAGGTCGCCGTAGTCCTCGAGGCTGATCAGGCCGGTGCAGGGGGCCGAGCAGCGCTTGATCTGATGCAGCATGCAGGGCCGGGTGCGGGTCTCGTAGACGCTGTCCGAGCAGGAGCGCAGCAGGAAGGCTTTTTGCAGGGTGTTCAGCGTGTGGTTGACCGCCCAGGTCGAGGCGAAGGGGCCGAAATAGTCGCCGGGCGTCGTGTGGGCGCCGCGATGCTTGCGGACCTGGGGCGCGCGGTGGTCGCGGCGGATCATCAGTTCGGCGAAGGACTTGTCGTCCTTGAGCAGGACGTTGAAGCGGGGCTTCAGCCGCTTGATATAGCCGGCCTCGAGGATCAGGGCGGCGGTTTCGGTGTCCGTGACCACCAGCTCCATTGACCGGGTCAGGCTGACCATCAGGCCGATGCGCTGGGTGTGGAACCGTCCCTGCGCATACTGGACGATGCGCTTCTTCAGCGACTTGGCCTTGCCGACATAGAGGCAGGCGCCGTCCTCGCCGTACATGCGATAGACGCCGGGCTTGTCGGGCGCGCGGCGCGCCTCGTCGGCGATCAGGGCGGCGGCCTGAAGCGTCAAAGGGGCGTCATGGGTCTCGCCCTCGATCTCGGTCGTCTCCTCGGTCATCGCGACGGATATAGGCTCAGCCGCGCCGGACCAGAAGCACGCCGCCGAAAACCAGCAGGACGCCCAGCAGCCGAGTCAGGTTCAGCGGCTGCTTCGGCACGCCCAGGGCGCCGAAGTGGTCCAGCAGGACGCTGATCAGGATTTGTCCGGCGACCATCAGGATGACGGTCAGGGCGACGCCCAGCCTGGGCACGCTCCAGGCGGCGCAGACCACGAAGACCGCGCCGTAGAGGCCGCCGATCCAGGTCCACCAGGGCAGGGCCTTCACCTCGGCCGCGTCGGGCCGGGTCTGCAGCATCAGGGCCAGCAGCCCCAGCGCCGCCGTCCCGACCAGGAAGGAGACGAAGGCCGCATTGACCGGCGAGGCCACGGCCCCCGCCAGCCGGGCGTTGGTCGGCGCCTGCAAGGCCGTGGCCCCGCCCGCGAGCACGACCAGCAGCATGACGATCCAGGACGGGTTCATGATCCCTGTCTAGCACGCGCGGGGCGGGGCGCGGAATGCAGACGGCTCGCCTGGGCGGCGATGAAGGCGGCGGCGCGCTCGCCCTCGGGATCGGCGGCCTGACCGAAGCCGGTGTTGAGCGTGCGGTGGCTGTCGCCCGGCGCGGCGACGACCTCGGCCCGGCCGCCGGCGCGGGTCAGGGCGGCGGCCAGGTCGCGGCTCTGCGCGGCGGAGTCTTCGCGGTCCGCGACATGGACGATCAGGAAGGGCGGCAGGGCCGCGCCGTCGCGCACGCGCAGGGTCGGCGACAGGGCTTGCCGCTCGGCGCCGAAGGCCTGATCGTAGAGGCGCTCCAGCGCCCGATTGAGCGGGCCGCGGCCCCCGCGCGGGACGGTGGCGTCATAGCCGGCGCCGTCCAGCAGGATGACCCCCGCCAGACTGGCGGGCGTCAGGCCCTGGGCGGCCAGATAGGCGGGGTCGGTCGCGATCAGGGCCGCCAGATGGGCGCCGGCCGAATGGCCCATCAGGATCACGGGGGCGCCGGGGCGGGCGCGACGGACGGCGGCGACGGCGGCGGCCACGTCCTCGGCCGACTGGCGCGCCGTGACCCGGGGCGCGAGCCGATAGCCGGTCGAGGCCAGGGTCAGGCCGTGCCGTCGGGCATAGGCGGGCAGGGCGTGGACCCCGGTCCGCTCGCCATGCGCCCATCCGCCGCCGTGCACGAACAGCAGGACCGGCGACCCGTCGGGGCCGGGATAGAGGTCGCAGACCTGCAGCGGGTCAGGCCCGAACCCGAGGGCCTCGACGCCGACCTCGGCCGCCAGGGCGCCGGTCGCCAGCGTCAGGCCGCAGGCGGCGATCAGAAGTCCTCGGCGATCCAGATGCGGCATGGCTTCCCCCCTTGTTTCAGCTTTCACGCCAATTTTCACGTCTGGCCCGCGCCGTTCCGGCGTCACCAGTTCGGGCTAGGCGCGGCGTCGTCGAAAATCTCCGCCAGCCGGTCGCGGGTGGCGCGGGTCGTGTCCTCGGGCAGGGCGTCGGGAGGGAACCAGCCGATCTCGGCGATCTCGCCGTGGCTGGTCCGCTCGGTCATGTCGAAGGCGTCGATGGCGAAGACCAGGACGTGATCGCCCGGAAAGAAACGCTCGTTGGAATGGACCGAGATCAGGCGCGGCTCGGCCTTGGCGATCAGCCCCGCCTCCTCGCGCAGTTCGCGAACGACGGCGGCATGGGTGGTTTCGCCCCGGTCCACCCCGCCGCCGGGCAGCCACCAGCCATGCAGATAGGTGTGCTTGACCAGCAGCACCCGGCCCTCGCCGTCCACCGCCACGCCGCGCACGCCCAGGGTCATGCCCCGGCTCATCCGCGAGACGGCGAAGAAAATGGGCCGGGTGAAGGGCTCGATGCGGGTGCGCCAGGTGGTCATGGCGTGACGATAGGCCGGGCGACGGCGGCTTGAACAGTCGCGCCTGTGCCTCTATTCCGACCTTTGAACAGGAGCCTTCCCATGCTGGCCATCGCCATCATCTTCACCTTCATCGCCGTCATCGCCGCCCTGAACTTCTACGAGTTCGGCTCGGTTGACTGAACCTGCGCCCGATAGGGGTTTGGGCGCGGGCGGGTTCGACTGGCGCACCGCCGGGGATCATGTCCGCGTCCTTCTGTCGGACGTGGCGGTCGATGTGCGCATCGGCCTGCACCCGTGGGAGCGGCACCCCGAGCGCCCCACGCGGCTGATCGTCAATGTCGAGATGTTCGCCGTCTGGCCTCTGCCAGAGGGCGGCTTCATCGACTATGACCGGGTGCGCGATCACATCGTCGGCTGGCGCGGGCGCGATCATGTCGAGCTGCTGGAAACCCTGGTCGAGGAACTGATCGGCGTCTGTCTGGACCTGCCGCCGGTCGAGGCCTGCCGGGTGCGGATCGTCAAGCCGGACATCTTCCCCGAAGCCGCCGGCGCGGGCGTGGAAATCTTCCGCCGCAGGTCGAACTGAATGAGCGACGCCGCTGACAGGGTGGTGCTGATCACCGGCGCGGCGCGTCGTGTGGGCGCAGGTCTGGCGCGGGCGCTGGCTGGGGCGGGGTGGAACGTGGCCGTCCATCATCGGGGCGGGGCGGACGACGCCGCCGCCCTCGTGGAAGAGCTGAGCGCCAAGGGCGTGCGCGCCGCAGCCTTTCAGGCGGACCTGAACGCGGCGGCGGATCGCGACGGCCTGATCGGCCGGGTGGTCGGCCGTTTCGGGCGCATCGACGCCCTGATCAACAACGCCTCCCTGTTTCGCTACGACACCCTGCAGACCCTGAGCGAGGCGTCGTGGGCCGAGCACCTGGCGTCGAACCTGACCGCGCCGGTCTTCCTGATCCGCGACTTCGCTGCTGCCATCGAAGCGCGGGACGGGCAGGGCGTGGTGGTCAATATCCTGGACCACAAGGTCGATAGTCCGAACCCGGACTTCTTCGCCTATACGGCCGGCAAGGTCGGTCTGGCGGGGCTGACGCGGACCCTGGCCATGGGCCTGGCGCCCCGCATTCGGCTGTGCGGCGTCTCGCCCGGGCTGATCCTGCGCAGCGGCGAGCAGACCGAGGCCGAGTACCAAGCCGCGTGGCGCGATACGCCGCTGGGGCGCGGCGCCTCGCTGGAGGACGTGGCCCGCACCGTGCGCTTCATCCTCGAGACGCCCAGCCTGACCGGGCAGAACCTGACCATCGACGGGGGGGAGAGCCTGATCGGGCGGGGCCGGGACGTGGCCTTTGACGGAATCCCCGTTCCCTGACCCCGCCTTTACTTCGCCGCCGTCACGGTGTTGATGCGCGAGCCCTTCGCGACGCCTATATGGAGCGCCCGCGTTTTCGGAACCCTTGCCTCTGATGCCTGCCGTCCAGTTCACCCGCCGCTTCTCGATGGCGCACCGGCTGATCGCCGATGCGGGGTCGAAGTGCGCCGTGCCGCACGGCCACAATGAGTTCGTCAAGGTGACGCTGGAGCCGACGGCCGAGATCGCCTTCGGCCAGTCCAACCACGCCGCCTCGTTCGAGCAGCTGAAGCGGCGCTGGCACGGCTTCGTCGACCGCAGCCTGGACCACGCCTTCCAGCTGAACCGCGCCGACCCTCTGCTGGACTGGTTCCAGACGCATGAGCCGCAGCGGCTGAACCAGGTCCTGACCATCGACGGCGACCCGACGACCGAGGCCCTGGTCATCGCCCTGTGGCGCAAGCTGGAGGCCATCCTCGCGGCCGAGGGCCTGCCCTTCCGCCTGGCCGAACTGGCCATCGAAGAGACGCCGACCAATACCGTCCTGACGCGCGGCCTGACCGAGGCCGAGCGCGCCTGGAAACTAGGCGACTGGTGCGACCGGGCCGATTTCAGCATCAACGACATCCTGCCGCCGGAGACCTGGTCGTGAGCGCCGTCGTCACCCCCTTGCCGTCGTCCGAGCCGCGCCGTCTGGGCCTGACCGTGCTGGTGCGCGGGCTGGAGGTTCAGGCCGCCATCGGGGTTCACGCCCACGAGCATGGCCGGCTGCAGCCCCTGTTCGTGGACGTCGAACTGGACCTGGGCGCCGGGCCGATCAGCCGCCTGTCCGATACGCTGGACTATGAAGGCGTGGCCCGGATCGCGCGCGAACTGGCCGGCGGCGAGCATATCGCCCTGGTCGAGACCTTCGCCGAGCGGGTGGCCCTGGCCTGTCTGGACGATCATCGCGTTCAGGCGGTCAAGGTCCGTGTCGAAAAGCCCGGCGCCATTCCCGGCGCGGCGGCGGCCGGCTGCGAAGTCGCCTATTCACGCTGAGGCCGGTTGCGCGGGGCCGTCCGTCCCGCCATTGTCGCGCCTCTTGCAAGAGGTTCCGATGCTCCAGTCCCGCGATTACAGCAGCAACAGCGCGGCGGCCTCGTCCGATCTGACCAGCCTCTATGTCGGCTACGCCCTGATCCTGTTCGCGGTGCCGACTTTCGGCGTGGCGGCGGCGATCGGCCTGCTGCGGGTGTGGCGCAAGGACCCGCCCGCCGATCCGCTGGCGCGCAGCCACTTCATCTTCCAGCAGCGGACCCTGATGGCGGCGGTGGCCGCCATCGTCGGCGGCGTGGTGCTGATCCTGATCAACGTCGGCGTCTTCGTCCTGTTCGTCATGGCGGTGTGGAGCATCGTGCGCGGCGCCCTGGGCCTGAAGGACCTGCTGGAAGGCCGCCCGATCCGCCATCCCCTTCGCCTCTTCTACTGAGAAAGGCCTGCCGCCATGACCGATCAGTCGCCTTCCGCCGAGCGCAGCAATGGCCGCGACGGCGCCGTTCTGGCCTGGATCCTCTACATCCTGTCGATCCCCAGCGCGAACCTGCTGGTGCTGGTCGGGCTGGTGGTGGCCTACGCCTGCCGCGACACGGCGACCGGGCTGGCGGCCCAGCATATCGAGGCGCAGATCAATCTGTTCTGGTCGGTCTTCTGGATCACCGTCGTGCTGTGGGGCCTGATCGCGGTAAGCGCCGTGGCCTCCATGCTGCTGATCGGCATTCCCTTCCTGATCCTGTTCGGACTTCTTTTGCTGCTGGTGTCGACCTGGTTCACGGTGAAAAGCGTTCTGGGTCTGCTGGCTCTGCTGAACGATCGGCCGGCCTGATCTGAGGAGCCTTCCGTGACCGCCTTCCGCGACCAGCCCGCCGACCGCCGCTTCCAGCAGGAGTTCGCCGATGCGGACGGGGTCGAGCACCCCGTCTGGGCCGAGTACGCGATCCGGGGGCACGCCCGCGTCATCCTGCACGTCGAGGCCCATCCAGCCCTGCGCGGCCACGGCGCGGCGGGCCAGTTCATGCAGGCCCTGGCCGAGCACGCCCGGGCCGAGAAGCTGACCCTGATCCCGCACTGCAGCTATGCGCTGGTCTGGCTCAAGCGGCATCCGGAGTTTTCGGACGTCGTCGGCTGAGGTCGCCCCTCAGTCGTCATCCCGGAAGCGGCGCAGCCGTTATCCGGGACCGCAGGAAGCGCTGACGGCGGCGTCCTGGGCGGTCCCGGCTCTACGCTGCGCTTCGGCCGGGATGACGAGTGGGGCTGCGCGAAGCGCCGAGGCCGCGTCGGGTCGAGAAGGCGGAGCCTTCTGACCGCGGCCTACAGCATCAAGGATGGCTCTTGGCGATGATGGCCTTCATGGTCTCGGCCTTGGCGGGCAGGTCCTGAACCAGGCGGTGGGCCAGTTCGCGAGCGCCGACCGGATAGGCGTCGCCGCCCTCGGCGATCTCCCTGGCCATTTCCGAGGCCTTCAGCAGCACCTCTTCCAGGGCTTCGACCTGTTCGAGCGCCAGGGCGCGCGCCTCGGCCTGCAGGCGTTTGACACGTTCGGCGGTGGTCTCTGGCGCACGCATCAGGTCATAGACCTCGGCCTCGGAGGGAGAGACCACCCGCAGGTTGGGACGGTCATCGGATTCTGGACTGTTTGATTTCGACATGATGCACCCTTCGACACGACAATGCCGCAATTTCTGAGCCGTTCCCTCATTCATATGAGGGAGGCGCCGGGTTTTGCGCCCCTGTGGCGCCCAAGCCTCAGGCGTCGGGGGCTGAAGGGCGGCGCGGGCGGGGCCTGGTTGTCGCGTTCGCAAGCTTCACGCTTGCGCGCAAAAGCGGCGACCAGATGATCGACGCGGGCGAAGAACTGCTTCTCCAGCCGCCGCAGCTCGGCCGGATGCACGTCCGGTTCGTCGTCGGGGTGAGGGACGGGCGTGGTGCGCGGCGGTCGGGGACGGGCCATGTCTGCTCCATGGGTTTCGCCGCCCGGCCGGGCGGCGGGGCGGTTGGAGGGCTGGGCGGAGCGCCGGGCGACGCCCGGAGTTCTGATGTGATTACCGTTTCGACGTAGGCCGACGCTCCGCGCGGACGGGCTTCCACGAGCTCGGGGCAGGCGCCGGTCTTATCGGCTACCCCCGGCGCCCGCGACGGGCAGGGGCCTGCTTGCGACAGGCCTCCTGGAACGGTCCGCGTAACCCCCGCGACCCTGACCGGAACCTCTATGACGGACGGGTCGAACGCCCCGTCGCTAGGTCCCGTCGGCTCATTGTCCTGACGTGTGGTCTACCGCCCTTGCGGGCTACTTGAGACCACGATTGAGAAGGCGCGCGTTCGCTTGCCGCCTCGCTCGTTCACGTCGTGGACCGCGCGCCAGAGCCCGCCGCGACCTGTCCGCTGGGCTCTGCCCTTGACCGGAGGCCGCGGCGGACGCCGCGCGGCCCGACAAGGACCCCGCTCCATCCGCTCCCGCCGCCCGCAAGGTCGCAGGCCTCACGAGCCCTCCATGCGACGGAACGAGCGCAGGGTGGCATGGGGAGAAGGTAGGGCGAGTTGAAAGGGGATGGCGGAGGGGGAAAGGCGGGAAATCGTGGGGGTTAGGTTGCTTGGGCCATCTCAATCAACGGGCCTTGTATAAGGCTTCTAACGTGGCGAGCGCGTATCAGACGCTCCTTCCGGTTGTTCACGCCCTCTCTCGCCGCGAGGACATAATCCTGCGGCGGGGTCTCGGCGAATTTTTGTAGGTTTTCTTCCCAATTCGCGATTAGTTCATCGCCTTCTTTATTGGCTCTGGCAAGTTCTACGATAAGGGTGAATAGGTTGGCCTTTCTAAGCCAAAACTCTGGTATAGTATCTAGTGAATATAATTGGGCTGCAGCGGTGTCGATCCAGCTAAATAGCCCATCTCTATTTTGAATTTCTTCTTTATATCTATCTAGATTTGGCCTGACTTTGTCGTTTCTGTCGTAATACCCATCCATAACAGATGACATCACATTCAGCGTGAACATGAGGGCCACTTTTCGAGCCATTTCGTAGGCGGAGAAGGTTGTGCTGTCGCCAATTAGGGTTATGTAATTTTCAGGTCTTGATTCAGATGCCCATTCGATAAAGTTGGTGCTGACGTTTGGGTTTACCCGCAGGTCAGGCTGCTCTATTTCCTCTTCAACAAAATCAACTTTCATATCTCCGCACATGTACTGTGCGAGAAGCATCATTTCCGATGACCCGTATTCCGATGAAAGTTTTTCTATAAGAGATAGTGCATAGAAAGTGCGATTTACTCGCTTGAATACTTCTTTTACGCGATCGTCATCATGTTTGGCGTCAAAATCAATCACCGGCACTTCGTATGTGAGGAAGTTTTCTTTTTCGGCGATAGAAAGGTCTTTGAATTTTCGCCCTTTTGAATCTATGTCGTTGTCAATAAAGCTAAGAATTGCGCTCAAACGTTGCTGCCCGTCAACGACGCACTGTTGAGATCTTAGAGTGTCTACATCAATATCGCCTTTTGCGAGAAAAATTTGCGGAAAAGGGTATCCTGATATGATGGTATCAATAAATTCCTTCTTGTGAATCTCTCTCCATACCAGATTTCTCTGAAAGTAAGGGGATAGAATAAGTTTCCCTTCTTTTAGGTCATTGACAAGATTTACGATCGGAACCGATCTTACTGTATATTTTACCATCTATCTGTCTCCTTTATCTCTGCATTTAGCGAGATAGTACTCTTCGTCGCCGTATATCGCGATGGTGATGCTAGAGAAAATCTCAATGTATCGGTTAGTTAAGCTGCTGCAAAGATCGAAAATCGCATGCTTTGCATCGCACTCTGGCATGTAGTCGGGTCGGATCATGCCGCGCCCAAATGCATAGTTGCGAAACGCTTTGTATGTTTCGGCCCCGTTGGAGCCTGCGCTTGAGGGCAGAAATACTGTCTGGTCACGGAAATATTGGGTTGCGCGTGACGCGCATAGCATCAGTTCACGAAAGAGATCGCGATCAACAATGGCTACATCAAGATCGGAAGTTCCCGGCTGGAAGGGGCGATTTTCGCGAAAGCTCCGTCCCGTAAATGCGGAGCCGGTTACCATGACCGACCTGGCTGGCACTGCTAGCTGGCGGCTAATCGTATCGTATATTTCGTAGGCCGCTTGACGGTGGCTCTGGTGAAAAAAAGGCTCGCTAGCGACTAGCGTTAGATCATCAATTGTGAACTGGCCACGACCAAAAAGACGCACTGATTCTTCTCCCCCACAGGAAGCAGCCTAGACTAAGTGGGCTGTCTCGCAACTCTATGATTGGTCAGAGCTTTCCATAATACTAGTTTTTGCCTAACCCCATCGGGTCCTGGGCGAACTCCAAGTCCATCTTCTTTGATCTAGGGGGGCGTTGAACGCGGGGTTGCCCCTCAGTTGCCCCCTACCGTCCCTTCCTGAACGCCTCCGCCTTCTCGGCTGCTGCTTCCTTGCGCCAGCGCTTCGGGGCTGACTTGTCGACGTCTTCGCCGGCGCCGGTGAGGGCTTCGTTGGCGAATTCGAGGTCGAGGAGCTTCATCTTCTTGATCTCGTCGCGGAGGCGGGCGGCTTCTTCGAATTCGAGGTTGGCGGCGGCGGTGCGCATCCGGCCTTCCATGTCCTTGAGGGCGGCCTGGAAGTTGGAGCCGACGAAAGGCTTGGCCTCTTCGGCGACGCCGGGGCGGGTCAGGCGGTCGAGGTCGCGGGACTCGTAGGGGCTGTCGAGGATGTCCTTGATGTCGCGCTTGACGCTCTCGGGCGTGATGCCGTGTTCGAGGTTGTAGGCCTGCTGCTTGTCACGACGGCGGTTGGTCTCGGCGATGGCGCGCTCCATCGAGCCGGTCATCTTGTCGGCGTAGAGGATGACGCGGCCGTCGACGTTGCGCGCGGCGCGGCCGATGGTCTGGATCAGGGAGGTTTCCGAACGCAGGAAGCCCTCCTTGTCGGCGTCGAGGATGGCGACCAGGCCGCACTCGGGGATGTCGAGGCCCTCGCGCAGCAGGTTGATGCCGATCAGGACGTCGAATGAACCGAGACGAAGATCGCGCAGGATCTCGATGCGTTCCAGGGTGTCGACGTCGGAGTGCATGTAGCGGACCCGCACCCCCTGTTCGTGCATGTATTCGGTCAGGTCCTCGGCCATCTTCTTGGTCAGGACGGTGACGAGGCTGCGGTAGCCTGCCCGCGCGACGGCCTTCACCTCGTCGATGACGTCGTCGACCTGGTTGCGGGTCTGGCCACTGACGGGGCGGATCTCGACCGGGGGGTCGATCAGGCCGGTGGGACGGATGACCTGTTCCACGAAGACGCCGCCGGTGCGGTCCATCTCCCAGGCGCCGGGGGTGGCCGAGACGTGGACCGTCTGGGGCCGCATGGCGTCCCACTCCTCGAACTTCAGCGGGCGGTTGTCGATGCAGGAGGGCAGGCGGAAGCCGTACTCGGCCAGGGTGGATTTACGGCTGTAGTCGCCTTTGAACATGGCGCCGATCTGGCCGATGGTGACGTGACTTTCGTCCACGAACAGCAGGGCGTTGTCGGGGATGTATTCAAAGAAGGTGGGCGGCGGCTCGCCCGGCGCGCGGCCGGTCAGCCAGCGGCTGTAGTTCTCGATGCCGGCGCAGGCGCCGGTGGCCTCCATCATCTCCAGATCGAAGCGGACGCGCTGCTCCAGCCGCTGGGCCTCCAGCAGCTTGCCGTTCTCGTTCATCCAGTCGAGCGTCTCCTTCAGCTCGGCCTTGATGCCGCCGATGGCCTGGTTCAGCGACGGGCGCGGGGTGACGTAGTGGCTGGCGGCGTAGACGGTGACTTCTTCCAGATCGGCGGTCTTCTTGCCGGTCAGGGGGTCGAACTCCTGGACCGACTCCAGCTCGTCGCCGAACAGCTGGATGCGCCAGGCGCGGTCCTCCATGTGGACGGGGAAGATCTCCAGCACGTCGCCGCGCTTGCGGAACATGCCGCGCTCGAAATTCAGGTCGTTGCGCTTGTACTGCAGGGCGATCAGGTCGGCGCGCAGCTTGGCCTCGTCGATGACGTCGCCGACCTTCAGGGTGAAGGTCATGGCGGTGTAGGTCTCGACCGAGCCGATGCCGTAGATGCAGGAGACCGAGGCGACCACGATGACGTCGTCGCGCTCGAGGATCGCGCGGGTGGCCGAGTGGCGCATCCGGTCGATCTGCTCGTTAATCGACGAGTCCTTCTCGATGTAGGTGTCGGTGCGCGGGACGTAGGCCTCGGGCTGGTAGTA
Organism: Brevundimonas sp. KH_025; assembly: GCF_057839885.1. Taxonomy (NCBI): domain Bacteria; kingdom Pseudomonadati; phylum Pseudomonadota; class Alphaproteobacteria; order Caulobacterales; family Caulobacteraceae; genus Brevundimonas; species Brevundimonas sp. KH_025. The sequence continues at coordinate 363,939 of NZ_CM174501.1, forward strand.
GTCGTAGTAGCTGACGAAATACTCGACGGCGTTGTCGGGGAAGAAGGCCTTGAACTCGGAATAGAGCTGGGCGGCGAGGGTCTTGTTGTGGGCCAGGATCAGGGCCGGGCGCTGAGTCTGCTCGATGACCTTGGCCATGGTGAAGGTCTTGCCCGAGCCGGTGACGCCCAGCAGCACCTGATCCCGCTCGCCCGCCTGGGCCATGGCGGACAGTTCGGCGATGGCGGCGGGCTGGTCGCCGGCGGGCGTGTATTTGGTCTCCAGCCGGAAGCGGCCGCCCTTCTTCGCGCCCTCGCGCGAGGGGCGGTGGGGGACCCAGTCGGTCGGCGCGGCCGGCGGCTCCTCGGGTACGAGGCGCGGGCCGACGACAGGGGCGAACATGGGCGGGGCCTTGCCGCCACGCCCGCGCGGGCCGTCCTGAAGGAAGGGCGCGGCCATCTCCTGCATCCCCGCGCTCTGGCCGGGCACGTGGACGGGCTTGGACGGTGTCGAAGGAGAACGAGCCATGAACGCCAAGGTAGTGCGCGCGGGCGGATGACGCCATAGGGCGCCGATTGCGGCGCGTTCGCCCTCTGCGCCGCGCCTTCGCCTCCATGCGGCTCAAGCTTTGCCTTATTTGCGCCGAATAGCGTCACAATACGAGCATGATTTGGCTATTTGTCGCCATAAATGGACGAATTGTGGTGCGAAATCGGTCCCTTGGCGTCAAAAATGACGCAGTTTTCCGTCTAACGTCGCTTTTCGGAAATATTTTCGTTGCCCTTGTGTGACGCTTTTCATAGCCGTTTAGGCAACCAAGAAACGTAGAGTCGAACATTGGTATACGAAGCGGCGTTCACGTATCGCCGTATTTGCTGTTCAATATTCACAGGTACATTGAGGCATATGAGCACTCGTAAAGACTACCTGCTGGGCACGACGATGGTGGCCGGCGCCGCCGCCCTGTCGCTGACCCTGCTCGCTCCGGGAGCCGCGTTCGCTCAGGACGCAACGAATACCGCCCAGGAAACCACTTCCGTCGACGAAATCGTCGTCGTCGGCTCGCGCATTCGCCGCGACAATTTCAACGCCCCGTCGCCGACCCAGGTCGTGACGCGCGAAGAAGCGACGCTGCAAGGCTTCGCCTCGACCACTGAAGCCCTGCAGAGCACGGCCGTCACGGGCGGCACCTCGCAGATCAACAACTCCTACGGCGGCTACGTCACCAACGGCGGCCCCGGCGCCAACACCATCGGCCTGCGCGGCATGGGTCCGAGCCGCACCCTGGTGCTGCTGAACGGCCGTCGCGTCTCGCCCGCCGGTTCGCGCGGTTCGGTCGGCGCGGCCGACCTGAACGTCCTGCCGACCGCCATGATCGACCGCGTCGAAGTCCTGCGCGACGGCGCCTCGTCGGTCTACGGCTCGGACGCCGTGGCCGGCGTGGTCAACATCCAGACCCGCAAGAACTTCGAGGGCCTGACCTTCGAAGCCCAGCGCAACGAGCCGCTGGAAGCCAACGGCGCCGGCGGTTCGAGCCGCTATTCGCTGACGGCCGGCGCCCGTGGCGACCGCTGGCGGGCCGCCGGCTCGCTGGAGCGCTACGAGCGCGACGAGCTGACCCTGCGCGACCGTGAGTTCACGCGTTGCCAGACGGACGGCTTCCGCAACAACAAGGACTACATCGACCCGATCACCGGTCAGTCGAAGTGCTATCCGATCACGACGACGGGCTCGAACGGTTCGTCGATCAACACGATCGGCACCAACACGGCCGCTGGCGTCGGCGCTGCCGGCACCACGGCGACGAGCTTCAACCGCTGGCGTCCGAATGCGGCCATCACCTCGGGCGTGGTCGGCTTTGAAGGCGTGGGCGGCGCGGGCACCAACCTGAACGTCCGCGACACCTTCGACGACCGGATGCTGAACCGTTCGCTGATCTCGCCGGTCGAGATCAACACCATCTACGGTGAAGCCGCCTATCAGCTGAACGCTCTGGGCAACGCCGAAGTCTACGGCGAACTGCTGTTCAACCAGCGCAAGTCGTCGCAGACGGGCTACCGTCAGCTGGCGCTCGACTACGCCAAGGGCAGCGCCCTGATCCCGTCGAACCTGGCCTGGAGCACCGCCTTCGGCGACCAGGGTCTGAGCAAGGGCAAGGCCGTCGGCGTGCGCGCCTTCATCGGCTTCGGCAACGACCACTCCGAGCAGGAAGTGAACTTCAACCGCTACGTCGCGGGCGTGAAGGGCGACTTCTTCATCCCGGAATGGCGCTATGACGCCTCGGTCAGCTACTCGCGTTCGCGTTCGGAATACACCAGCGAGCAGTTCCTGACGAACCGCCTGATCGAGAGCCTGGACGTCGTCCAGATCGCGCCGGGCAAGTTCCAGTGCGCTCAACTGGCCTCGAACCCGGGCTGCATCGCGGCTCCGGCGCTGAACACCCAGACCATCGGCGGCGTGCTGCCGAAGGATTGGGTCGACTACGTCTTCCGTCCGGTCAAGGGCATCACCGAGTACACCGAAACCGTCGCCAGCTTCGGCGTCGACGGTCCGCTGTTCGACCTGCCGGCCGGCAAGGTCATGGGCTTCTTCGGCGCCGAGTTCCGCAAGTCGGAAATCGACGACACCCCGGGCCTCGATTCGCAGATCGGCAACACCTACAACTACTCGACCTCGGCCATCACTCGCGGCTCGGACTCGGTGTGGGAAGCCTTCGGTGAAATCGAAGCGCCGCTGCTGGTTGATGCGCCGTTCGCCAAGGAACTGACGCTGAACGCCTCGTTCCGTTACACGGACTACGACTCGTACGGCGACGACACGACCTACAAGGTCGGCCTGGTCTACCAGCCGATCACGGGCGTGACCTTCCGCGGCACCTACGGCACCTCGTACCGCGCCCCGGCGCTGTTCGAGCAGTTCGTCGGCGCCACGACCGGCTTCCAGTCGAACACGCTGGACCGCTGCAACAGCTACGGCGAGGACGGCGTCAACCCGAACCGCGTCGCCAACTGCATCGCCGAAGGTCTGCCGGGCGACTTCCAGTCGACCACCAGCGTCAAGGTCATCACCGCAGGCGGCGCCGACGCCGGTCTGAAGGCTGAAACCTCGACCAACATGACCATCGGTCTGGTCCTGCAGCCGACCCTGCCGGAAGCCTGGGGCGACCTGGCCTTCGCCGTCGACTACTACGAGATCGAAGTCGAAAACGGCGTGTCGCGCACCGGGGCCAGCGAGATCCTGACCCGTTGCTACGACTCGAACCCGGGCGACTTCGCCGCCGACGTCGGCTTCTGCCGTCTGGTCGAGCGCGACAAGGCCAACAACGCCCTGACCGTTCACGACAGCTACGTGAACCTGGCCACGGACATCGTGAAGGGCCTCGACTACACCGTGCGTTACCGCAAGGACGTCGGTCCGGGCACCGCGCTGTTCAACCTGGGCGTCACCCAGTACACGGAAGTCTCGAGCAAGCTGTTCGCAGAAGACCCGCTGGAAGACGTCAAGGGCCTGGTCAACAACCCGGAATTCACCGGGACGGCTGACGTGTCCTACGCCTGGGATCAATGGCGCGTGCGCTACGGCGTCGAGTGGATCCAGGGCATGGACAGCTACGCCTACTACGACCAAGATCCGACGACGAGCCAGTACGACCTGGAAGTCGGCGACTACTTCCAGCACAACACTTCGGTCCAGTACTCGGGCGAAGGCTGGACGGTCACGGCCGGCGTTCGCAACCTGCTGAACGAAGATCCCCCCGTCGTCTCGGCGGGCGTCTACAACCGGGTCGGCAACGCCCCGCTGTATTCGGGCTACGACTACCTGGGCCGGACGGCCTTCGTGAACCTCACGAAGTCCTTCTAAGCCTGACCTGATTTCAGGTTGAGGAGAGGGCGGCGGGCTTCAGGCCCGCCGCCCTTTCTGCGTTTGGGGACGACGCAGAAAGCGGCTGGCGCGTTTCGCGGGCGCTGCTAGCGTGGCGGTATGAAAACGGCTCGATCCTTTCTGGCGTCGCTGAGCGCCCAGGTTCTTTTGGCGCTGGCGCTTGGTCTGGCTGCGGGGGCGGCGGCGCAGAAGTGGGGCCTGCCCGGCGGGCACGGGACCGCCGACTTCATCGCCGCCCTGGGCCAGCTGTGGCTGAACGCCCTGCGCATGACGATCATTCCTCTGGTCTTCTCCCTGCTGGTGACGGGCATCGCCTCGATCGCCGACGCGGCGCGGACCGGGCGGCTGGCGCTGAAGGCGGTGCTGCTGTTCGGCGTGCTGATTCTGGGCTCCACCATCTACGCCGTCGGCGCCGCCTATGGGCTGCACGCCCTGTGGCCCATCGACCCGGAGGGGGCGCGTCTGCTGCTGGCCGGCCATCCGGCGGCGCCGGCGGGCATCGGCGCCGCCGCCCCCTTCAGCGAGTTCCTCAAGACCATCGCCCCGTCCAACCCGATCCGGGCGGCGGCCGAGGACGCCATCCTGGGCATGGTGGTCTTCGCCGTCTTCTTCGGCTTCGGGGCCTCGCGCCTGCCCGAGCGGCTGCGTCTGCCGCTGGTCACCTTCTTCGAGGCGGTGGGCGAGACGATGATCGTCATCGTCCGCTGGGTGCTGATGGCGGCGCCCCTGGGCGTCTTCGCCCTGTCGCTGGGCGTCGGCCTGACGGCGGGCGCCAGCGCGGCCGGCGTCCTGCTGCACTATGTGGCCATCATCTCCATCGCCTGCATCGGCGTGGGTCTGTTGTTCTATCCGCTGGCCGTGATCTTCGGTCGCGTCAGCCTGAGCCGGTTCGCGCGGGCGGCGGCTCCGGCCCAGGTGGTGGCCTTCTCGACCCAGTCGTCGCTGGCCAGCCTGCCGGTCATGGTCGAGCGCTCGGTGGACATGCTGGGCGTGCCGCGCGCCACGGCGGGTCTGGTCCTGCCGCTGGCGGTGGCCATTTTCCGCGTCACCAGCCCGGTCGCCAACCTGGGGGTGGCCATCTATTGCGCCCACCTGTTCGGCGTCGAGCCGTCGACGGGGCAACTGGTCGCCGCCATGCTGACGGCCATGCTGATCAGCATCGGCACCGTCGGCCTGCCGGGTCAGGTCAGCTTCTTCGCCTCCATCGCCCCCATCTGCATCGCCATGGGGGTGCCGCTGGAGATGCTGCCCCTGCTGCTGGCGGTCGAGGTCATCCCCGACATCTTCCGCACCCTGGGCAATGTCACCGCCGACATGGCCGTGACGCGGATCGTCCAGGGCGGCGAGGTCGAGGTCGCCGCCGAGTGAACGCTGGTTGACGAGGCAATGGGCTTAAGGCCAAGCTTCCTCCGGGGCGTCAGAGGAATAGTCATGAACAAGAAAATTGCTGGCGCGTTCGCCGCCCTGGCGATGGTCTGCGGCGCCTCGGCGCCGGCCCTGGCCGAACAGGCCGCGACCATCGAGGCGCGCACCGCGCCCGGCGGCGTGATCGTGACCTGGCGGCTGGCCGAGCCGACGACGCGCGCGGCCTTTCTGGCGGCCAGCGTCATCCGCGACCGCTGGACGGTGACGACGCCCGGGCTGACGCTGAAGGACGGGGCGGTCGAGGGCGCCGAGCCGTTCGACACCTTCGAGATTCAGATTGCGCCCGACGCCGCCGAGGTGGACCGCATCTATATGGGTCTGACGCGCGTGGGGACGGGGCATGTCCTCTATGGGCCGGGGCTGGAACTGAAGGGCATGGACGCGGTGCTGACCGTGCGGCCGGTCGCGGGCGAGGCTACCCTGCCGACGACCGACGCGGTGAAGGGCTACGTCTATCTTGGGCCGCAGGAGGCGGTGATGCGCCACGACGGGGCTGCGGTCGTGACCAGCGCCTCGGCCCCGCCCGCCCTGACCGCCCTGTTGCGCGACGGCTATTTTGCGGCCCAGAAATTTTACGGCGCGCGGCTGGGCCATGTCCTGCCGACCGAGCCGACGCTGATCATCTCGACCGACAGCCCGGGGCCGGCGAACTATCGCGGCGACGTCACCGATACGGGCGTCATCTCGCTGCGGTTCCATGGCGACATGTGGGCCTCGCCGCCGCCGGATGTGGCCGTGCCGCTCGGCACCTTCGTCTGGCACGAGAGCCTGCACCTGTGGAACGGCAACGGCATGAAGATGAAGGACGGCCAAACGGCCCCCTGGCTGCACGAGGGCGGAGCCGAATACGGCGCGCTGGTCGCCGCCGTCTCGACCGGGGTGATCGACGAGGCCCAGGCGCAGGCGGCGCTGACGCAGCGGCTGCAGGGCTGCCGTGGCCGCCTGGGCGATGACGACTATGATCCCCAAAGCCTGCGCTCGGGGCCGAACGTCTATCACTGCGGCGTAGTGGTGCAGTGGATCGCCGACCTGGAGACACGCCGGGCGTCCGGCGGCGCGCGCGACGTCTTCGATCTGTGGAAGACCCTGCTGGACGCCGGGCGCGCGGGAGACGGCTATGGCGCGGCCGACTTCCGCGCCCTGCTGCAACCCGACAGCGCGGTCGCGGCGCTGATGGACGGGCCGGGCGACGCGCGCTGGGCGACCGTCGATGCGCGGCTGGCGGCGCTGGGCGTGACGCTGGAAGATCGGCCGGCCCCGTCCGATTATCGGAGGGCGGCTCTGTGGCATGTGAACGCCGAGAACTGCGAAGAAGGCGGCATGGGCTTCTTCACGAACCCGGAAGGCGTCAAGCTGCACACGGAGCAGGCATGCGGTCCGCTGTCCGGCGATCCGCTGCTGGCGGCCGTCGAGGATCTCGATCCGGTCAAGGATGCGACCGCCATGTTCTTCGCGGTTCAGGCGCGCTGCGCGGCGTCCCTGCCGGTGCGCTATAGGACGCAGGACGGCAAGCTGATCGATGCGGCGTGCAAGACCCCGCTAGGCGCGCCGAAGGCCTGGGTCGTCACGTCGGCGCCGCCGCTGGCGACAAGAGACTGAGCCGCCGTCCTTAACGCGTGGGCGTCAGGGCGAAGGTCAGGCGGACGATGGTCTGGCCGCCGCTGTCGCTGAGGGTGACGGCCGAGCTCGTGACCTGGCGGCGGCGATCGCATTGCAGCAGGTCCCAGGACGCCCGTGCCGGCTTTCCGACCACCGAGGGCCACCGGGCGTAAGGCAGGCCTTTCGACGGGGTGAGGGCCTCGCAGGGGCGCAGAAGGGCGCGCTCGACGACGGGCCAGACACGCGGGTCGCGGGCCAGCTCGCGATCCATGACGAAGCGTAGGCACAGGTCCGTTTCGCGACAGTCCGGCCCATCGGCCGGCCGCAGGACGGTGCAGCCGCTACGCCTGGCGGCGAAGTCCGCGAGCGCCGCGGGCGAGCAAGGGCCCTGGCTCGACAGGCGATAGGCTTCGTCGCCGAAGGCCGCGTAGACGCTTTCGCCCAGGGCGTCGCGCAGGACGGCCTCCGTGGCGGCGGCGCGGAAGGCGTCGCCATAGGGCGCGGGATCATAGCCGATCAGGGGCGGCCCCTTGGGGAAGGTCGAGCAGGCGCCGAGCAGGACGAGCGCCGCGACGGCGGCGGCGCTTCGTCCAGGCGCGGCGCCGACGATCACCGCCGATCCTCGCCGTTGCCGCCTGACGTATGCGCCGGGCCGCGGAAGACGGCGTTGAGGAAGAGCGGTTTCAGCCCCTCCAGGAAGGCGCGCATGGTCACGTCCTGGGTGAAGGCGACGACCTGGCCGCGGCCGACCTCCGAGGCCATGGCGACCGGCTTATAGGCCAGCTGACGACGGTTCTCGCGCCACAGCTGGCCCGAGGCCAGGACGCTGTCGGGGCCGGCCAGGCGCACGACGTTCGTGCCCTGCTCGCGGGTCAGCGGCGTATAGATGTCCGAGCCGCGCACCATGACGCTGAGCTCGCGCGCGACGCCCGCGCCCAGCCAGTGCTCCTGATCCACCACCGCGTGGGCCAGAACCCCGGCCACCGAATCGGGCGAGCCGCCGCGGTGGGCGGTATGGCTCAGATAATCGATGTCCGAGGCGATTTCGGTTCCGGCGACCGTGGCGCCCGAGGCCTCGTCCTTCTTGCCGCCTTCGGGGACGACGGCGGTTTCGCGGCGGCTGTCCAGCAGCTTGGCGTCGGGGTCCGTCAGCAGGCGGCTGGCCGAGCCGACGCCGATCAGGACGCCGCCGCCCTGGACCCAGGCGCGCAGGTTGGCGACGCCGCTCTCGCCCAGGATGCGCTCATAGTCGCCGCCCGACGGCAGGATCAGCACCTGATAGCGCGACAGGTCGGCGCCCGACAGGCGGCGGGTGCGGACCGGCGTGACCGGCCAGCCGTATTCGCGTTCCAGCACATGGCGGATCGAGCCGGCGGATTCCTGATCGGTCGGATCGTCCCAGGCCATGGCGACGCGCGGGGCCTTGAGGGTGACGGCGTAATCCGAGCCGACGTTGGGGCCGCTGGACACCCAGGAGGTCGCCAGGGCCGTGACCTCGGCCCCGCTGGCGGCGGCGATGCGGCGCACGCGCTCGTCCAGGTCGGCGGGCGAACCGGCGCGCGGCACGATGAAGGCCCCGCCCGCATAGGCCTTGCCGTCCAGGGTGAAGGCTTCCTCGATCGAGCGGACCGGCAGGTTTTCCTTCAGGGCGGCGGTCAGGAAGCGCATCCCCGCCGTGCCCGGATTGATCGCATAGCCATAGGCCGCGTCCGTCCCCGCCACCGCGACCGGACGGATCAGTTCGGGGCCGACCGCCGTGGTCTGGACCGAGGGCGCGCCGGCGCATTTCTGGGTCGGGACGTTGAACAGCAGGGGCATGGACCAGCCGGTCAGGTCATAGATTTCGTCGCCCAGACCGCGGGCGCGGCGGGCTTCCTGCGCCGCGACGAATTTCGGATCCAGCGGCACGTCCTTGGCCAGCAGCACCTCGGCCATGCGGCGTTGGGGCTGGGACAGGTTCACCACGAAGTCGCCGGGGCGGTAGGTCTGACCGCAGGCGGAGAAGGAGGCGCTCGCGCGCCCGACCTCGATGCCGGAGCGGACCAGCAGGCCCGCCAGCTTGTCGGCGGCGGCCGGGTCGGCGGCGCCGGAGCGCGAGATGACATAGGCGCCGCGCCCGCCCGCGATCCCGTCGCGGTGGAAGGCGTAGAAGTCGGTCAGCAGCTTCTCGCGGTCGCGGGCGGCGGTCTCGATGGTCGACAGGCTGGCGGTCAGGTGGCCCTTGACCGTGTCGGCGTAGGTCATGACCTCGCCGGTGCGGCGCCGCGCCATCAGGCCGCGCGCCGAGCCCTGCTCATAGGTCATGGAGACGGCGCCGAAATAGGCGGGCCAGCCGTCGCCGTAGCCGGGATAGAAGGCGTCGTAGGTCTCGCGGGTGAAATAGGCCAGCCCGGCCTGGTCGAAGCGGGCGCCGTTGTTGCGGCCGAAGCGTTCGCGGGCGTCGAGGATCTGGGGGAAGATCCAGGGGTTCAGCGGATCGGCTTCCGGCGGGAAGAAGAAGCTGGAGTCCGAGCCCATCTCATGGGAATCGACCAGCACCTGGGGCCGCCAGTCGCGGATCAGGGCGGCGTGGCCTTGCGTTTCCGGCTGGGACTGGATGAACCAGTCGCGGTTCAGGTCGAACAGGTTGTGGTTGAAGCGGCCCGACGGCCAGGGCTCGGCCCGCTCGGCCGACAGGGGGTCGGGATTGGGCTGGGCGCCCAGGCCGGCCTCGAAGCTGTTGATGAAGCGCTCGCGCCCGTCGGGATTCTGGGTCGGGACGAAGACGACCACGGCGTTCTGCATCCAGCCCTGGGCCTCGGCGTCGGCGGCGTCCATCAGGCGGCGCGCGGCGGCCATGGCGGCGTCGGCGGGGCTGATCTCGTTGCCGTGCACCGAATAGGCCATCCAGACGACGACGGGCGTGTCGTTGATGAGGGCGCGGGCCTGTTCCGGCGAGGTGCGGCGCGGATCGCCCAGCGCCCGCGTCGCGGCCTTGATCGCATCCAGCCGGGCGATGTTGGCGGGCGAGCCGACGGCGGCCCAGAACAGGGGGCGGCCTTCCCAGGTCGTCGCGTAGTCGCCGATGACCATGCGGTCCGGGGCCGAGGCGCGCAGGGCCTCGAAATAGCGGCGCACCTCGGCCGGGCGGGTGATGCGCGTGCCCGGCGCATGGCCCAGGACCGCGTCCTGCGTCGGCGGCGTCTGCTGGGCCAGAACGGGCGTGGAGGCCGCGGCCAGAACCAGGCTGAGCGCGAGCAACGGACGCGCGGCGATACGACGACGTGACATGAAGACTTCCCCCTACTGAAGCCAGCTTAACCGCCGTTTTGCGGAGAAGGAAAGGCGGGGTTGTCGAAACCGCCGGGCCGCGGCCCGCTGATCGCACCCCTCAATGGCCCCGGCGTCGGAGCCAGAGTTCCGCCGCGATCAGGTTGGGAACCCATGCCAGGAAGGAGATGGCGCGATACCAGGGCAGGAAAGGCAGATCCAGAACCATAACCAGCGGCAGGTAGAGCCGCAGGGTGACGGCGGCCAGGGTCAGCGCCCAGGATCGGATCATCCAGCGGCGGTGCTCAATGAAGCGGCCTTGCATCGCCGCGCGCCAGCCGAGCAGGGTCACGGCGATCCAGAGGACGGCCAGGGCTCCGAAGCCCGCCGAGGCGATCGGGCCGGCATGGGAGCCAGGCGCCAGGATCAGGCCGGCCGCGCCGCCGACCAGGCATCCGACGACATAGACCCGTCCGATCCAGCGATGCGGTGGTCCGGAGCCTCGGCGCAGGGCTGGCAAGAACTGCAGCGAACCCAGCACCAGTGCGGTGACGGAACCGGCGACATGGATGAAGAGCCACGGAACGCCGAGCGGATTGCCCAGAGCCTGAGCCGGGGTCTGCGGCGGATGCAGCAGATAGCGCGCGGAATAGCCGGCGATCCCCAGGCAGAGCAGGACGAGGAGCATCCAGCCGATGCGGGCGCGCCAGGAGGCGGTTCGGGTCGAAGGGGATGCGATGGCGGTCAAGCGGAGGTCCTCTCTGGCGGTTTCGCCGAACGCCATTGCCGGACGGGCGGCGGCTCGCTAGGCCTTGCTTCGCGAGCGGCGCCAGGCTTGCGTGAACAGGGCGGCATGATGGGAGAGGCGAAGGGGGCGAATGCAGCGGCGACGCGGTGGGCCGTCGACCTGGCCATGCTGATCGTGATCGGCCTGCTGATGGGGTTTCTGGGACCGTTCGGTTCCGACCGCATCCCGGACGGCGACCGCTACATCTATTGGATGGTCTGCATGGTCGGGGGCGGTGTCATCGGCATCACCGCCGACGATCTGCTGGCCCCGCGCATCGCCGGAATTTGGCGGCGGACAGCGGCGGTGTCCCTGACCATGACGCCTCTGGTGTCGCTGCTGGTGATGACCACCGAACACCTTCTCCTGGGCGGGCGGCTCGACGTGGAGGGGTTCCTGAATTTGCTCTGGCAGGTCTGGCCCATCCTGCTGGCGGTGATGGCGGTGCGGGCCCTGGTCTGGCGACGCGCGCCCGCGCGGGTCGAGACGCGCACCGTCATCGCCCCGCCGTTGCCCGAGGCCGAGGCGGCGTTCCGGCGACGCCTTTCGGCGAAGCGGCGCGGGGCGCGGCTGATCGCCATCGAGGCGCACGACCACTACCTGAAGGTCCACACCGACGCCGGGGCGGAACTGATCACCCTGCGCTTCGCCGACGCCATGGAGGAGCTGTCGCGCGCCCATGGCTGGCGGGTGCACCGCTCATGGTGGGTGGCCGCCGATGCGGTGGAGGCCGTGCGCTGGCGCCGCGGCGTGGGCGAGATGCGCCTCGTTGGCGGCCTGACGGCGCCGGTGAGCCGAACCCATGGCCCGATGCTGAAAGAAGCCGGCTGGTTCTAGGACGGGCGGTCAGCCCCCTTCGCCGCGCGACTTGGAACCAAACCGATCACGGCCCCGTTTGTCGCACGGCTGAGCGGCAAGGGGTTGTGCAATGCACATCGATGTCATCGAAGAGTTTGGCGCGCTCGAGGGCGTGCGCGGCGACTGGGAGGCGGCCTATGCGGCCGACCCGGAGGCGAGTCTGTTCATGTCATGGCGCTGGATCGCCGATTGGCTGGCGGCGAGCCGGACGGTCTGGCTGGTGCTCGCGGCCAAGCCGACGCCGGCGGACGACCGCTATGTCGCCTTTCTGCCTCTGCGGATGCGGGTGCATCTCGACAAGGAGCGAGGGTTCTTCAACGAGCTGTATCTCGCCGGCGGGGAGTATTCCGACCATACGGGCCTCCTGACCCATCCCGACTTCGAGGCCGCGGCGGTTTCGGCGTTCAACGACTACCTGCGGCGAAAACTCAACTGGGCCAAGCTGAACATGCCCAACTTGTGGATGTCCGAGCGGCGCCGTCGGCTCTTCCTGGCGGCTTTCGACGAGCGTCGTTTCGTCCACAAGGACATCGAGTACGTCGACAAGATCACGAATACGGACCACAGCGTCTGCCCCTCGATCGCCCTGCCGTCGGACTGGGACGCCTATCTGGAGACCCTCAGCGCCAACAACCGGCAAAAGATCCGGCGCTGGCTGCGCAAGGTCGAGGCGTCCGAGGACTACGACATCACCTGGGCCGACGCCGAAACCTACACGCGCGACATCGACATGCTGCTTGGCTTTTGGAAGGTCAAATGGCAGCCCCGCAAAGGCGCCGCCAGGGCCGAAGCGATCGTCCAACGCAATCGCGCCATGCTGATCCGCTGCGCCAACAACGGAACCCTGTTCCTGCCCGTGTTCCGGCACGGCGGTCGGCCGGTGGCCGCGTTGGCGATCCTGGTCGACCACACCAAGAAGGCGATGCTGTTCTTCATCACCGGCCGAGACGAGACCTACGACGAGGCGCCTGCCGGCTACCTGCTGCACGCCCACAGCATCCGTCACGCCATCGCCCAGGGCTTCGTCACCTATGATTTCCTGCGGGGCGACGAGCCGTACAAATACCTGTTCGCTTCGCAAGAACAGCGGCTGAGGGCCTGCTCCGTGGCGACCAAAAGCGGGCGCAACCTGAGCGGCGAGTTGGACCCAAGATGTCTGGAGTCCATGAGCGGCATGGCGTTCGAACTGGAAAAGAAGAACGAGATCGCCGGCGCGGACCGCGCCTATCGCCAAATCCTGGCGATGCGGCCGGACGACGCGCTGACGCTGTACCGCCTCGGCCGTCTGCTGGCGAAGCGGGGCGACCACGCCGAGGCGGCGCAGTTGTTCTCCCGCTCGGTGGCGGTCGAGCCCGTGGGCGACAACGCCTGGTGGAAGCTGGCGCTTTCGCTTCACGCCCTTGGAGACGACGCAGCGGCGCTCAAGGCCTGTCGCGAGGCCGTCCGCTTGCAGCCGGAGAATGAAGAGGCCAAGCGGCTGATCCTGCGCCTCGCCCTTTCAACCCAACCGGCGCCGGCCATGACCAAGCTGTGGCCGGATCAAAACGCCCGCGTCGCGTTCGGCGGCGAAGGCGGCCTGGCTCCGGACTGGATGCGGCTCAAACCGGCGGGATGGGGCGCCCCTCGACCCGGCGTCGCCGGGGCGCCCGCACGACCTTGAAGCGCGGGGCCGGCGAGATCAAAGCGTTGAGCGTCCGCTCAGGATCAAGCCTGGGTCGGACGTCGCCGCCGAAGGAGAAGCGCCGCGCCGCCGGCTAGGCCGAACGCCAGCAGGATCATGGCCCACTCCGACATTGTCGGAACCGCCGCCGGCTGCTGCATCTGGACCAGATGCAGAGTGCTTTCCTTCTGGATGTTGTAGTCGGCAAGCGTGCGCGCGTCATCGAGCTGCTTACCGGCGAAGATCAGGTGGACGCTCGAAGGGGGGATGCCTTCCCGGTCCTCGATCATCGTCTTGACGGTTTCGATCGTGTCGTTCCCCTCGACATCAAGCGTGATCGTCTTGCCGGTCAGCGTCTTGACGAAGATCTGCATTGCGAAGGCGGGTTGGACGATGCCGATGCTCAAAAACAGCGCGATCAGCAGGGGGGCGATTTTTCGCACACTGAACTCCTCTGACGCCGGCGACCCTGCCGGCGTCTCGGGCGCCTGCTATCGCAGTCCGTGCTCTCCGTCACGTTGAATTGACAGCGTAATTGAGCGGATCGTTGATCCGCAAGAAGGGCGAGGCGACGGCGCGATAACAAAGGTCGTTGACAGCTTCATACAGTATGTCGCATACACTGTATGTCGCACACTATGTGACGACGAGTGAGGCGAGCCGGCGTGGACAAGGACCTGTTCGAGACGATGCGGCTGGAGCTGCGGCGCGGGTCGCTGGTGCTGGCGGTGCTCGCCTGCCTGCGGACCGAACGCTACGGCTACACCCTGCGTCAGGCCCTGGCGGCGGACGGGCTGGAGATGGAGGAATCCACCCTATACCCGCTGCTGCGGCGCCTGGAGGGGCAGGGGCTGCTGACCAGCGAATGGCGCAAGGAAGAGAAGCGGAAAAAGCGCTTCTACGTCCTGTCGCCCGGGGGCGAGGCCATGCTGGCCGCCCTGACCGAGGAATGGCGCGGCATCAACGCCTCGCTGGATCGAATGCTGTGAAATATCGGGGGAGGGAGACCGAAATGGACGTGATCGAACGCTATCTGGAGGCCGTCGCGGCGCAACTGTCGGTTGAGGACCGCGAGGACATCGTCGCCGAGCTGCGGGACCTGATCCTGAGCCGCGTCGAGGCGCGCGAGGAGGAATTGGGCCGAGCCTTGAGCGACGAGGAGAAGGAGACGATCCTGCATGAGATCGGCCACCCGCTGGTCGTCGCCGCCCGCTATCGCAAGGGACCGGACAGTCTGATCGGGCCTGAGCTGTTTCCCTACTGGCTGTTCGGAGCCAGGGCCGGGCTGCTGATCATCGCCGGACTGCAGGTGCTGGGACTGGTCCTTAATGTCCTGGGCGATCCGGCGGATTTCGGCCAGGCGATCGCCCACGCCTTCCACGGCTTCTTCTCCGGCGGCCTGACCCTGCTGGGCGCGCTGACCCTGGCCGGGGCGATCATGGAGCACTACGGCATGAAGCCCGCCTGGCTGACGACGTGGCGGGTCAGCGACCTGCCGGCCTTCGGTCTGGCCGACCCGGCGAAATGGGGCGTGGCCATGGGCTCGGGCGCCCGGACGGCCAAGGACGGGGTGAAGGCGGCGGCGGCCAAGGCCTCGGCCGAAGCGCCGCGCGTATGGGGCCTGCGGGCCGAGACGAAACCGGCGGCCGAGGCCCTGTGGTCGCTGGTCTTCGGCGTGGTCTTCGTCCTGTGGTGGATCGGCGTCATCCGCATCCCGGGCCTGGGCGCGTTTGCTCTGCGCAGCGAGGTCAGCGTTGCGGCGGCGCCGATCTGGGGCGTCCTGTTCGCGCCGATCCTGGCCTGGGCCGTGGCGGGGATCGCCGTGGACGCCATCGCCCTGTGGCGGCCGAGCGCGACGCGGTTCTGCGCCGTCCTGAAGATCCCGCTGGCGGCGGCGGGGCTGTGGATCGGCTGGCGGCTGTTCCAGGCGGGGCACTGGGCGACCCTGACCCAGGGCGATCAGACGGCGCGGGTCGTCGGCGGGCCGCCCAACGTGGTCGATTTCGACGCCCTGCGCGCCATCAATGAGGCGGGGCGCGGCCTGGCCGACACGGCCATGACCCTGGGCACGGTGCTGAGCTGGGTGCTGGCGGCGGCCATGCTGTGCCTCGTGTTCGACATCCTGACCCAGATGTGGCGCGTCGCGACGATCAGGGACTGAGCGCCTCTCCCTTCTGGCTCGGCGCCGTCATGTCCGAAAACCGCGAGACAGAGCGACGTCGCGGGCGCATTCTGCACTCATGGAAAACGCCCGCGACAGTCTGGATCAGGAGGCCTGCCACCGCGCCGTCCTGACGCGCGACCCGCGCTTCGACGGGCGGTTCTTCACCTGCGTGAAGACGACGGGGATCTATTGCCGCCCGGTCTGTCCGGCCAGGACCCCCAAGCGCGAGAACATGAGTTTCGTCGCCTCGGCGGCGGCGGCCGAGGAGGCCGGGTTCCGCGCCTGTCTGCGTTGCCGCCCCGAGACGGCGCCCGACATGGGCGCGTGGCGCGGCACCTCCAACACCGTCAGCCGAGCCCTGGGTCTGATCGAGGCCGGCGCTCTGGATGAGGGCGACGTGGATGGTCTGGCCGCGCGGCTGGGGGTGGGCGAGCGGCACCTGCGCCGCCTGTTCCGTCAGCATCTGGGCGCGGCCCCGGTCAGCGTGGCCCAGACGCGGCGGGTGCTGCTGGCCAAGGCCCTGATCCACCAGACCGATCTGGCCATGGCCGAGGTGGCGCTGGGGTCCGGCTTCGGCAGCGTGAGGCGCTTCAACGAGACGTTTCAGGGCCTGTATGGCCGTCCGCCGTCGGCGCTGCGGCGACGGGCCGAGAAGACGGGCGACGGCGGGATCAGGCTGAGCCTGCCCTACCGTCCGCCCTATGAAGTCGAGGCGATGCTGGCGGCCCTGGCGGCGCGGGGCGAACGCGTCGAGAGCGGCGTCTGGCGACGTGACCTGACGCCCGACGCGGACGGCGCGACCGGCGAGGTCTCGGCCCGGTTCGAGGGCGGGAGCCGGCTGGCCGTCACGGTCGCGGCCTCGGACCTGAAGGCCCTGCCGGGCGTGCTGGCGCGGGTGCGGCGGGTGTTCGACCTGTCGGCGGACCCGGAGGCGATCCAGCGCGATCTGTCGGCCGATCCTCTGCTGGCGCCCCTGGTCCGGGCGCGGCCCGGCCTGCGTCTGCCCGGCGACTGGGTCGATGAGGCCGCTGACATGACCAGCGACCGATTGGAAGATGAACGGCTCGAAGCGCGAGCCGAGCAATGGCGGCCCTGGCGGGCCTATGGCGCGCTGCACCTGCGGGAAGCGGGGATCGACAGCGCCCGGATCATGGAGAGCGACGATGAAAAAGACGCAGCCTGAGACCTTCACCCTCGATCGCATCGCCTCGCCGGTGGGCGAGGTCCTGCTGGTCACGGACGCCGAGGGCGCGGTGCGGGCCTTCGACTTCGTGGATTACGAGGCGCGGATGCTGAAGCTGCTGGCGCGCCACTATGGCGAGGTGACGCTGACCGAGGGCCGGGCGCCCGAGGCGGTGCGGGCGGCGGTCGCGGCCTATTTCGGCGGCGAGGCCAAGGCTCTGGACGGGATCGCGGTCAAGACCGGCGGCACCGACTTCCAGCGTCAGGTCTGGGCCGCGCTGCGCACCATTCCGGCGGGCGAGACCTGGAGTTACGGGCAACTGGCGTCCGCCATCGGCAAGCCCGCCGCCGTGCGGGCCGTGGGTCTGGCCAACGGGGCCAATCCGGTCGGGGTCATCGTGCCCTGCCACCGCGTCGTCGGCGCCAACGGAACCCTGACCGGCTATGCCGGCGGACTGGAGCGCAAACGCTGGCTGCTGGCGCACGAGGGCGCGACGACCGGCCTGTTCTGATCAGGCGGCGCCGTCCAGGAACAGGCGGCAGGCCGGATTGTCGGTTTCGTCCACGTAAGGATAGCCCAGGGTGTCCAGCGCAACGCCGAGGGCCGCCGCCTGATCCGGCGGGACGCTGATCCCGGCCAACACCCGACCGACGTCGTCGCCGTGGTTGCGATAGTGGAACAGGGTCAGGGCCCAGGCGGGCTGCAGGCTGTTGAGGAAGCGCAGGAAGGCGCCGGGGCGCTCAGGGAACTCGAAGCGCAGCAGGCGCTCGTGCGGCAGGCCGATGGTGCGGCCGCCGACCATGTAGCGGACGTGCAGCTTGGCCGTCTCGTTGTCGCTCATGTCCTCGACCGCGTAGCCGTCGGCGCGCAGGCGGGTGATCAGTTCCTCGCGCTCATGGGCGCCGCTTTTCAGGCCCACGCCGACGAAGATCTGCGCCCGCCCGTCGCCGGACCAGCGGTAGTTGAACTCGGTCACCGAGCGGCCGTCCAGCGCCTGCAGGAAGCGGTGATAGTCATCGCGGCGGTCGGGCATGGCCACGGCCAGCAGGGCCTCGGCCCCCTCGCCGATCTCGGCCCGTTCGGCGACGTGGCGCAGCCGGTCGAAGTTGACGTTGGCGCCCGAGTTGATCGCCACCAGGGCGCCGCTTCCGGGATGGCGCGCGGCCCAGACCTTCATCCCGGCCAGGGCGACGGCGCCGGCCGGCTCGGCCACGGCGCGCACGTCGTCGAAGATGTCCTTCACCGCCGCGCAGATCTCGTCCGTGTCGACCAGGACGATCTCGTCCAGCAGGTCGCGGCACAGGCGGAAGGTGTGGTCGCCCGCGCGCTTCACCGCCACCCCGTCGGCGAACAGGCCGACCTGATCCAGGGTGACGACATGGCCGGCGTCGATGGCGCTCTTCATCGTCGGGGCGTCGGCGGGTTCGACGCCGATGATCTTCGCCTCGGGGCGCAGGAAGCGGACGATGGCGGCGACCCCGGCCGCCAGACCGCCGCCGCCGATCGGCACGAAGACGGCCTCGATCGGGTCCGGGTGCTGACGCAGGATTTCCAGCCCGACCGTGCCTTGCCCGGCGATGACGTCGGGGTCGTCGAAGGGGTGGACGAAGGTGGCGCCGGTCTGGGCCTCCAGCGTGCGGGCGTGGGCGTAGGCGTCGTCGAAGCTGTCGCCGTGCAGCACCACCTGACCGCCCAGGGCCTTGACCGCCGAGACCTTGATGCCCGGCGTGGTGGTCGGCATGACGATGGTCGAGGCCGCGCCGCGTTTCGCCGCCGCCAGGGCCACGCCCTGCGCGTGATTGCCCGCCGAGGCGCAGATGACGCCGCGCGCCAGCTCGGCCTCGCTCAGGGCGGCGATCTTGTTGTAGGCGCCGCGAATCTTGAACGAAAAGACCGGCTGCAGGTCCTCGCGCTTCAGCAGGGCCGGGCGGTCGAGCCGCGCCGACAGACGCTTCAGCGGATCCAGAGGGGTTTCCTCGGCCACGTCATAGACGCGGGCGGTCAGGATACGGCGGACGGTGTCTTGCACGAAATTCTCGGAGCGACGCGACGGGGAGGATCAATCGACCTTTCGTCTAGGGCAGAAGCGGCGCTCAGGGGAAGGGGTTTGCGCGTCTGGGCGGTGCGGCGGCGATGTCGCCCACATATTTACCCGGGTAATAAGTTCTGCTATTTGACCCGGGTAAAACAAAGGGAGGCGTCCATGACGTCCGCAGACCGCAAGGCGCTCATCGCCGACTACAAGGATCAGGCCACCATCGCCGGGGTGTTCGCCGTCATCTGTTCCGCCACCGGCCGCGCCTGGGTGGGGCAGAGCCGCCACATCGACACCCAGCAGAACGGCCTGTGGTTCTCGCTCAAGCTGGGCAGCAGCCCTTTCAAGTCGCTGCAAGCCGAATGGAACGCCCACGGCGCCGACAGCTTCCGCTTCGAGCAACTGGACCGTCTGTCGCCCGACCTGTCCGACATGGCCCGCAAGGACGAGTTGAAGAAGCGCGCCGCCCTGTGGGCTGCGCGGCTATCGGCGGAGAGCCTCTAGGCGGGTTCGCCCTTGTCATGTAACCGATAGGTGATATGTAACCTGTAGGTATCATGCGAGGGGCGGATGGGCGACGAACTCGAACAGGCGAAGGCGAACGAGCGGCTTCGGACCCGGCGTCTGTGGATGGCGGCTGGATTGGGCGGGCTGGGGCTGACAGCCCTGCCTTGCGCCGTTCTGCTGTGGCACACGGGATGGCCGTTGGGCGAGCCGCTGGCGCTGGTGTTAGCCTTCGCCGGCCTCGGGGTCGTGGTGGCCAGCTTTGCCTGGGGTGGTCGCCATCTGCCGAACGGCGACACGATCCGCGTCGAGAACGCCAAGGGCGGCTATCGCGACATGGTTCAGAAGCAGCGCGCCGTGTCGATGGCGCTGATGCCGGTGATGTCACTCTTTCTGGTGACTCGAGGGATCTCTGGCGCGTGGGATATCGCGAACGGACAGGGCGACATGCTGGACTGGCTTATGGCCGCTCTGTCGCCGATGATTTCGGTCATGGTGCTGTTGATGGTCGCGGGTCTCGACAATCCTGGCGACAAGAAAATGAAGCGGCTGCTGGAGGACGAACTGACCCTGTCCTTCCGTCGCGATGCGCTGAACGTGGCTCTGGCCGTGGCCATGGTCGGGCTGATCATCGTCTTCGGTCTGGGTCTGTGGCGACCCGAGGCGGCGGTGGCGGCTCTGCCTGGGTTGATGTTCATCACGGCCTCGGCGGCGGGGCTGCGCTACTGGCAGCTGGACCGGCGGGCCAGCGGTGGCTGATCCCCGACTGGTCATCCATCTGAAGGCGGTGCGGACGGCGGCGGGCCTGACCCAGCAGGAATTGGCCGACCGGGCGAAGCTGTCGAGGAAGACGGTGAACACGGTCGAGAACGGCGTCTTCACCCCCTCCGTCCTGGTGGCGTTGACGCTGGCGCGGGCGCTCGACGTGCCGCTGGAGGCCCTGTTCACGCTGGAAGGCTGACGGATTGGGCTTGCGTCCCACGCTGATCGGCCTACATTATTCCCGCTTATGCTAACTTTGAGCATAAGTCGGGGCCGCGCAGACGGCCGCAAGGGAGTTGAGGCGATGGCGGACGGCGCTTTCGGTCTGTCGAAGGAACTGGCGGAAGAGACCGCTCCTGTGTGGGAGAAGGTCAAGGGTCTGGTGACGCCGCTGGAGTGGCCGGAACAGGCGAAGCTGATCAGCGAGATCAATGCGCTGAAGAAAGAGCGCGACGCCGTCATCCTGGCCCACAACTATATGACGCCCGAGATTTTCCACGGGGTCGGCGACTATGTCGGCGACAGCCTGGGTCTGGCCAAGGAGGCCGCGCGCTCGAACGCCAAGGTCATCGTCCAGGCGGGCGTGCACTTCATGGCCGAGACGTCGAAAATCCTGTCGCCGGAAAAGACCGTCCTGATCCCCGACCTGCGCGCGGGCTGCTCGCTGGCCTCGTCGATCACGGGGGCGGACGTGCGGCTGATCAAGCAGCGCTACCCCGGTCTGCCGGTCGTCACCTATGTCAACACCACCGCCGACGTGAAGGCCGAAACCGACATCTGCTGCACCAGCGCCAACGCCGTTCAGGTGGTGGAATGGGCGGCCAGGGAATGGGGCGTCGACAAGGTCATCCTGATCCCCGACGAGTTCCTGGCGCGCAACGTCGCGGCCCAGACCAACGTCGGCATCATCGCCTGGAAGGGCCGCTGCGAGGTGCATGAGCGCTTCACCGCCGATGACATCGCCGAGATGCGCGCGGCCTATCCAGGCGCGGAAATCCTGGCCCACCCGGAATGCCCGGAAGAGGTGCTAGCGGCGTCCGACTTCGCCGGATCGACGGCGGCGATGATCGACTATGTGGTCGACCGCAAGCCGAAGCAGGTGGTGATGATCACCGAGTGCTCGATGGCCTCGAACGTCAAGGGCGACGTGCCCGGCGTGGACTTTATCGGCCCTTGCAACCTGTGCCCGCATATGAAGCGCATCACGCTTCAAAATATCCGAGATTGCCTCAAATACATGCAGTTCGAGGTGACGGTGGAGCCGGAGATGGCCGAGCGCGGGCGTCTGGCCGTGCAACGGATGATCGACCTGCCGCCGCCCGCGATCCCGGCGCGCTATGACCTGATCAAGGCCCGCCACCACGTCGACGTGGAGCTGATCTGAGGTCCTGCGGCGATGCGGCCCGTTGCGGGCCGGTCGTCGCGCGCCCAGTTCGACGCCATGAGCGATACCGACCACACCACTCGTCGTCCCGGCCCCTGGGATCGGCCGCCCGAACCGGCGGCGCCCGAACCTGTGCGCGCCCGCAAGGCCGCGCCGCTGGAGGACAAGGGCCAGCATCCGGCCTGGGCCATTATCTCGACCCTGCTGATGGGCGGATTCCTGTGGTGGGTGACGGGCAGTTGGGTCGTGGCCGTGGCCATCCTGTTCGGCCTGTTCGTCCATGAATACGGGCATGTTCTGGCGATGAACCGGGCCGGCATGGGTCCGGCGCGCATCTATGTCATTCCCTTCCTCGGCGGCCTGGCCAAGGGTCAGCGCAATCCCAAGAGTGAATGGCACGGGGTGCTGGTGTCGCTGGCGGGGCCGGCCTTCGGTCTGGTCGCCATGCTGCCCTTTGTCGGCCTGTGGGCGGTGACGGGCGGCAAGGCCTGGCTGGTCGGGGCCTTCTTCATCGCCATGCTCAATCTGGTGAACCTGCTGCCCGCGCCGCCGCTGGACGGGTCCAAGGCCCTGGGCCCGGTGCTGACGCGGGTGCATCCGCGGCTGGAGCAGGTCGCCCTGATCCTGATCGGCGGTCTGGCCGTCTGGTGGGGTATGACGACGGGGCGGTACATCCTGGCGGTCTTCCTCGGCTTCGCCATCTTCAGCCATCTGAGGCGCGGCGTCTGGCGCGAGCACTGGGGCAGGCTGAGCTGGCCCGAGGCGGGCCAGAGTCTGGGTCTCTATCTGCTGACGGCGGCGGCCTGCGCGGCGGCGGCCATCGGCGCCCTGCTGCCGCTGGCGGACGGGTCGAGCGCGGAGGCCCTGCGCATCGGCCTGAGCTATCTCGGGCTGAGGGGATGAGCCGGATCAAGCATGACGGGCCGCTGATCATCGGCGGCGGACTGGCGGGGCTTTCGGCCGCGCTGGAGGCCGCGCCGGCGAAGACGCTCGTGGTGACGCCCGAGCTCCTGCTGAACGCCTGTTCCTCGGCCTGGGCCCAGGGCGGGCTGGCGGCGGCCCTGGGCGCCAAGGACAGCGCGGCCCTCCATGCGAAAGACACCGAGGGCGCGGGGGCTGGTCTGGTCGAGCCCGAGGCGGCGCGCGCCCTGACCGAGCGCGGGCGCGAGACGGTGGAATGGCTGGCCTTTCTGGGCGCGCCGTTCGACCGGGACGAGGCGGGCGGCTTCTCCGTCAGCCTGGAGGCGGCGCACAGCCTGCCGCGCGTGGCGCGGGTCGGCGGCGACGGGGCCGGACGCGCCATCCTGTCGGCGGTGGTGGCGGCCGCGCGGGCGTCGAAGCACATCGAGATCTGGGAAGACGGGCGGCTGCGCGGCCTGATCCAGGACGCGGACGGCCGGGTGCGCGGCGCCCTGATCGAGCGGTCCGGCGGGCGGGTGGACGAGGTCTTTGCGCCGGCCGTCATTCTGGCCACCGGCGGGATCGGCGGTCTCTATGAAGTGACGACCAACCCCTCGGCCCTGCGCGGCGAGGGGCTGGCCCTGGCCTATGAAGCGGGCGCGGACATCCTCGACCCCGAGTTCGTGCAGTTCCATCCCACCGCTATCGACGTGGGGCTGGACCCGGCGCCGCTGGCGACCGAGGCCCTGCGCGGCGAGGGGGCGCGGCTGGTCGACGGGAGCGGCGCCTTCCTGCTGGGCGAGGAGGCTGACGCCGATCTGGCCCCCCGGGACATCGTGGCGCGGGTGGTGCACGCCGCGCGGGCCGACGGACGCGGCGCGTTTCTGGACGCCACCAAGGCGGTGGGCGAAGCCTTTCCGCATGAGTTTCCGGCGGTGTTTTCTGCCTGCATGAGGGCCGGGCTGGACCCGCGCGTCAGCCCCATTCCGGTGGCGGCGGCGGCGCATTACCACATGGGCGGCATCGTCGCCGACGACGAGGGACGGACCACGGTTCCCGGCCTCTACGCCATCGGCGAATGCGCGGCGACCGGGGTGCATGGCGCCAACCGTCTGGCCTCCAACTCCCTGCTGGAAGCGGGCGCCTTCGGGCGCCGCGCGGGCCGGGCGGCGGCGCGCGAGGTGCAGCCGCCGAAGGTCGCCCTGAGGACGGCGCGGGCGTCGAAGGACCTGCCGCCCGAAGCGATGGCGGAACTGCGCGCCGCCATGACCCGGTTCGCGGGCGTGGTGCGCGACGAGGCGGGGCTGACGGCCCTGATCGCCGTGATCGACCGGCTGGCCCAGACGAACTGCGACGCCGTGGTCCTGACCGCTGCGCGGCTGATCGCCGAGGGCGCGCTGAACCGGCGCGAGAGCCGGGGCGGGCATTACCGCGCCGACTATCCCGACAGCCTGCCGACGGCCGAACACACGCGGATGCGGCTTGCGCTCGCCCGCGCCGACGACGAGGCGGCGGCAGTCGCCGCCCTCGCCGCCACCCTCTGACCTTGAAGGACATCTGCGTGACCCGAACCCTGCCGGACCTGCTGATCGAGCCCGTCGTGCGGATGGCTCTGGCCGAGGATCTGGGCCGCACCGGCGATGTGACGGCTCAGGCCTGCATTCCCGAGGATGCGCGGATGAGCGCCGTCTTCTCGGCGCGGCAGGCCGGGGTGATGGCCGGCGGCGCCGTGGTGCGGATCGCGGTCCACGCCATGGACGCTCACGCCAAGGTCAGGGTGAAGGTCGAGGACGGCGAGGCCTTCGCGGCCGGGACCGTCCTGGTCGAGGTCGAGGCCAATGCCCGCGCCCTGCTGGCCGCCGAGCGGACGGCGCTGAACCTGCTGGGCCGGATGTGCGGCATCGCGACCCTGACCCGGACCTATGTGCAGGCGGTGGCGGGAACGGCGGCGCGCATCGCCGACACCCGCAAGACCACGCCCGGCCTGCGCGCGCTGGAGAAGCACGCCGTCGCCTGCGGCGGCGGGCTGAACCACCGCTTCGGTCTGGATGACGCCATCCTGATCAAGGACAACCACGTCGCCGTCTGCGGCGGGGCGGGCGAGGCGGTGCGCCGGGCCAAGGCCTTCGCGCCGCACCTGATGAAGGTCGAGGTCGAGGTCGACGGCCTGGATCAACTGGACGAGGTGCTGGTCGAGCGCCCTGATGTCGTCATGCTGGACAATTTCAGCCTGACCGATCTGGAGGAGGCGGTGCGCCGGGCGAAGGCCAGCGCCTTTGGTCCCGTGACGCTGGAGGCTTCAGGCGGGGTCAATCTGACGACCGTGGCCGCGATCGCCGCGACCGGGGTGGACGTGATCTCGGTCGGCGCCCTTACGCACTCGGTTCTGCAACTGGACGTGGGTCTGGACGCGCGAGGCTAGGGCTGCTGAACCAGCGGCGGCGGATGGCGCGCTGCAAGGGGGCGTCGATCAGCCGGTTGTAGAGGTCGGCGGCGACGACGGCGGCGACCAGGGCCGACAGCCACAGCGCCCAGGCCTGCCCTTGGACCGTCGCCGCGGCGGGGTGGAAGCGCTCGATCAGGGGCTGGGCCGCCCCGAACCAGACCGCGCCGGTGAGGGTGTGGGTCATGAACAGGCTGAAGCTGACCTTTGCGCCCCAGGCCGCGCCGGGGATGGGGCGGGTCGTCTTCAGGGCGCCGCAGCCCAGCACCAGGCCGCAGATGGCCAGCAGGCTGATCAGGTCCGGCCCCGCGACGGCGACATTGGCCAGCAGCGCCGCGCCGCCGCCGAGGCCGACCAGGCGCGCCGCGCGCGGCGACCAGTCGGCCGTCTCGACCGCGCGGGCCAGGGTCAGGCCGATCAGGAACAGCGGCGCGGCGCGGACCATCGCCCACTGGAACGGCAGGTCGAACAGGGAGTGCTGCAGCAGGATCAGGCTGAGGGCCTGGCCGACCAGCATCAGGGTCAGCCCCAGCGCCAGGGCCGTCAGCGGCCCCGGCAGGCGTCGCATGGCGCGCCACAGCCAGGGGAAGAAGGCGTAGCAGATCAGCAGGGCCGACAGGGTCCAGGCCGGGATGTTCCACTGACCGCCGCCGATCCCGAAGGCGTGCAGGAGCAGGATCTGCGCCGGCAGACCCGACCATTCGAAGCGCTCGGCGTGGACCGGCGTTTTCCCGATCAGGGAAGCCTCCAGCACCAGCAGGGCCAGAATGGCCAGGGTGATCAGGTGGGTCGGATAGCTGCGGGCGAAGCGCTTGAGCCAGAACTGGACAGGCGCGATCCGCCCCGAGACGACGCCGGCGCCATAGGCCCGCGCCAGGACGAAGCCGGACAGCATCAGGAAGAAGTCGGTGGCCAGATAGCCGCGCGCCCAGACGCCGTGCAGATCGGCCAGGGGAATCGGGGCCTCGTCGCCGAAGTGGAACAGCACCACGAACATGGAGGCGAGGAAGCGCAGGGCGTCCAGCGCCCCGCCCCGCACGAGGGCGGCCGGCTGGGGCGTGGCGGTGGTGGTCGTCGTCAAGGGCCGTCTCCCGCGCCCCGGGGGGAGGGCGCATCGCGCTTGCTCAAGCAAGAAGCGAGCCGGGAACGCCTGGGCGCCCAGGGTCGTTTCATGACGACGAAAGGAGACGTCCATGAGCAAGACCCCCTCCGTGCCCAAGGAGCAGCGCAGCTTCGCGGATCACGGCGCGCGGCCGGTCGCCGACATGGCGGACCGGCGCGATCTGGCCACGGGCGCCCAGTCGGGCCAGCCCGGCGACGCCGACGTCAACACAGGGCAGCAGGGCCGCTTCGGCAATCTGAAGCAGAACCTGACCACGCAATGGAAGACTCAGGACCGCTGAACGCGGTCCGCCGCAGAATGGATTACCCCGTGGCTCCGGCCTCGGCGGGGGTCGAAGCAGGAGCGGTCACGCCTTCACGGGCCAGAACCGTGGAATAGGCCACGGCGCCGCCGGCGTTGCGGGCGGTCTCGGCGGAGTTCAGGCTGGCCTGAACCAGGCGCGGCGCGTCGGAACCCGTCGAGGGGCGCGGCGTATAGCGGAAGGCGTCGCTGGAACCCGAACGGCCGCCGAAGCGGTAGAAGAGGTGATCGCCGACCTGACCCACCTTGACCAGGCTGTTGCGCCAGGCGGGCGAGACGCCGGTGGTGTGGAAGTGGGTGGCGTTGCCGACAGCGGCGTAGACTTGGCCCGATAGAGCCTTGGAGGCCACGTCGCGGGCGCGGTTCCAGGCGGTGCGGTTGACCGCGCCGCGCATGGCGCCGTTGCAGGTGAAGCTGAACTGGCAGCCGGTGCTGCGGTTCGAGCCTTGGAAGACCACGGCGCAGACGGTCTTGGGGAAGGAGGGGTGGCGGGCGCGGTTCAGGACCACCTGGACCACGGCCTTCATGCCGTCGGTCCCTTCGCCGCGCGCTTCGTAATAGGCGGCCTTGGTCAGGCAATCGAGATCGCGCGACTGGTCCAGGGTGCTGCCGAGGCGGAAGGGCTGGGCGGCGGGGTTGGTCAGATTGGCGCGACGCAGGCCGTTCTGGGAGGCTTCCAGGCGAGCGGTCAGCAGCTCCGCCTGACGGTCGCGCTGGGCGGCGCCGGCGACGGAATAGGGATCGTGACGATCAGCGATGGTCAGGGCGCTAGCGTCCAGGCCGCCGGCCGCGGCGGCCATGGCTTCCTGGGTGTAGCCCTCGGAGCCGGCGCCCTGCAGGCGCTCGGCCTGGGCGCGAACGGTCGAAGCCTGGGCGGCCATGCCGCCCAGATAGGCTCCACCGACAGCAAGGCTGATGACGCCGCCGAACGCCGCAGCCGCCGTCTTGGGGCGCAGGCGAACAGATTGGGCGGCGTGCATCAGCGCACGCGTCTGCGAAGAGAAACTCAAAGGCGTAGTCCTGTTCAGCAGGGCGAGGATGCCGCCCCCGTACTCAACGAAACCAGGCGACATCACTTGTCGCGAACCGGCTCCGGACCACAGATCGACGAACGGCCGACCTCCGGAAGGCGAGCCTTAAGCCATCGGTTTATGGCCTCAATGTGGTTGATTCGGCAATTGTTATTGCGGCGCAGCAAAGCGTCGCACCCCTACAGATCGCGCGTCGAGGCGGGATGAATGTGGCGTGTTTTTGCTACAGCACATCTTTCGACATCTGTATTCGATTACGATGCGATGATTTCACGGCGGCGCCGATTGAGCCGGAAACCCTATTGGCGGCGGGCGTTCTACTTGCTGGCCTGACTCCTGCCATAGACGGGAACTTATTGCTCCCGACGGCGTTGCAAGCTCAACCATTTCAAGGAGTTCTTCGCTTTATGACCCGTTTCCCGATCCGCGCCGCCGCTGTCCTCGCCCTGGGACTCTCGACCCTGGGGCTCGCCGCCTGCGGCCATACGATCGAGCAGAAGGCCGCGACCGGGGCCATCGCCGGCGCCGTGGTGGCCGGGCCGGTCGGCGCGGTGGTCGGCGGCGCGGCCGGGGCCGCCATCGGCCACATCGACAAGCCCCACCGATAGAGGCGGCTCAGCAGCGCCGCTTGCCTGGAGCGGCGCCGACGCCCATGTGCCTGTTTGGACGCGATCCCGGCCCTAAATTGCGTGTTTAGAGGCCAGAAACGGCGGCAGAGCTTGCTTTTCACGCCGGATTCCGCTTTGGCAGCGCGCCGGGCCGTTCGCGCATCCGCACGCCCGCCGGGCCGCCGTTGATCGGCGTCGCCCCTCATCAGAGTTTCAAGGAAGACCGCCTCTACGCATGCGAGACCTCAAACAAACCGGCTTCAACGACCGCATCACCGCTCAACAGGACGCCAAGAAGGCCCTGCTGGCCAAGTTCAAGCCCAAGCCGACGGTTCAGGATCCCGAGTTCGAGAAGCTGGCTGAGAAGCGCGCCGCCGAGAAGGAAGCCCTGCGCCAGCAGTTCGAGCTGGAGAAGGCCGAGCAGCGTCGCGAGAAGGCCGACAAGGAAGCCGCCCGTCTGGCCGCTGAACTGGAAGCCCAGGAAGAAGTCGACGCCGCCAAGCGCGCCGCCCGCAAGGAGCGCAAGCAGCTGACCAAGGAAGAGCAGAAGGCGGCTCGCGACGCCCGCTATGCGGCGCGCAAGGCGCGTCAGCGCTAATCCTGACGGACTGAACGACGGGCGGAACCGGGCGCTGGCCGGGTTCCGCCGTTGCGGCTCCGACGACCGGGGCGGCGGGCCGGCGGCCTGCAACGCCCCTGCGACTTCAGCGTTACTGCAGCGAAGATTCATGCGACGGGCCGTCGCCCGCCCTTGGATGGCGGGCGAAACGACCTACCTGCAGAGCTGGATCTTCGATCGTACGCAGCAGGAGCAGACATGACCGCCCCCATCGACACCGGCCTGAAACCCCAGGCACGCGACGACGTCGCGCGCGAACTGTCCAAGGTCCTGGCCGACAGTTTCGCCGTCTATCAGAAGACGCACGGCTATCACTGGAACGTCCGCGGGCCGGAGTTCTTCAGCCTGCACAAGCTGCTGGAGCAGCAGTACAACGAAATCTGGACCGCGCTGGACGACATCGCCGAGCGCATCCGCGCCCTGGGCGAGCTGGCGCCGCAGAGCGCCTCGGCCTTCGCCAACCTGACCTCGATCAAGGACGGCGATCCTGAAAAGGATGCGAGCGCCATGCTCGGGGAGCTGATCAAGGACCACGGCGTGCTGATCGCCACGGCCCGCGCGGCGCTGGAAGCCGCCGAAGCGGTCGGCGACGACGCCTCGGTCGACCTGATGACCCAGCGCCTGGCCGCCCACGAAAAGGCCGCCTGGATGCTGCGCTCCAGCCTCGGCGACCGCTAGAGACTCACTGAACGGTAATCTTCGGGCCTGAAAAGCGCCGGATTGGGCGGTCACTTGGATCGCTCCCCGGCGCACGACGGCGCCGCCTGATGGACGCGGAATGCTGAAGGGCCGACTGCCCCTGCTGAAGATGACGGGACGCCGGGCTGTGGCCGCGGCGCCCATGGCCGTGGGCGTGACCCTGGCGGTCATGGGCGTGGCCATGTCGGCCAGCTCCAGCCCGCGGCCTGATCTGGACCGCACCGCCGAGGCCGTGGCCCGCGCCACTGGCGGCGACCTGACCCCGCGCGGTCTTCAGGCCATCATGGCGCGGCTGGACGCGGGGCAACTGGCCCTGGCGCGGCGTCACGACCCGGCGCTGAACCTGCCCGCGCTCTATGACCTGACCCCGGGGTGGGAGAGCCTGAGCCTGGGCGGCAAGCCGTCGCTGGATCAGGGCGTGTCGGGCGTCGCCGCACAGCAGTTGAACGCGGCCATGCCGACGGCGTTTGGCGCGCTGCAACCCGCCAAACCCTTCGACCTGCGCCCCGCCACCGAGGCCGACCGCAAGCGCGCCCTGCGCTGCCTGACCCAGGCCGTCTATTACGAGGCGGCGCTGGAGCCGACCGAGGGCCAGGAGGGCGTGGCCCAGGTCGTGCTGAACCGGGTGCGCGACCCCAACTATCCGAACACGGTCTGCGGCGTCGTCTATCAGGGCGCCGAGCGGACCACGGGCTGCCAGTTCAGCTTCACCTGCGACGGCGCCCTCAGCCGCGCCCCCATCGCCTGGGCCTGGACCCGCGCCGCGCGCGTGGCCGAACGCGCCCTGGCCGGTCATGTGGCGACGCGGGTGGGCACGGCGACCCACTACCACGCCGACTACGTCCACCCCTGGTGGTCGCCGACCCTGGCCAAGATCACCCAGGTCGGGGCGCACATCTTCTATCGCTGGAAGGGCGCGCCCGGCGAAAGCGCCGCCTTCACCGACAAGTCAGCTGGCCGCGAGCCGGTCATCGACGAGGCCCGCTTCGCCCAGCCCCGCATCCTGCTGGCCGCCGACAGCGTCGAGGAGGCCTTGGTCACGGGCGCGACGGGGATGAAGACGGTCGAGATCGACGGCCAGACCCGCGTCGTCGGCATCGCCAGCCTGGGCGGCCGTCGCCAGGCCAGCAAGGAAGAGATCGCCGCCATCAACGAGCGGCTGAAAGCCTATGAAGCCGCGCCGACCGCTGCGGTCGCGCCGCCGCCCGGCGTCACCGCCATGGCCGTCGAGGAAGTCGGCAAGCCGGGGGTCTGATCAGGGGCAAGGTCCGCTAAGGGTGGAAACCAGACGTTGCGTCAGGTTCGCATGTCTGGGACGCTGCTAACGCTCGCAGGGAAGCTGGACGTGAAATCTCTTCTGATCGCAACGGCGGCAATCGCTCTCACCGTGCTTTCGCCCCCGGCCTATGCGGGATGGCAAAACGCGGAGTGGGGCATGACGCCGGAACAGGTGTCAGAAGCCGTACCCGGCCTTCGCTCAGTCCGTTTCGGGTCATCACTCTCGAATGCACGCAAGCGGAGCGTGCGGGACGCCGAGCTTCATGGGATCGCTGTAGAGGCTGAATATTTTTACGGCCGATCCGGGCTCGCCTTCATCCGCTTCGATGTGCCCTTCCGACGGTGCCAAGACCTTGTTGAAGGTTTGGTAGCTCAACATGGCCAACCCACCGACGTGAGTGATCAGGTCATTCTCAAATTGCTCACGTGGGAGGATGCGGAGGCGCGCAACAAGCTGGTGTTGATGCATTCATCCGCAGGAATCTGCGATCTTCGGATCAGGTCGATCGCGGAAATGGGGAACGGCTACTAACGTCCGCAACGGGTCGAAAGCGGACCTCCCCTTGGGGCGTACGTCTTCATTCTCCCTCCCCTGCAAGGGGAGGGAGAATTCTAGTCTAGCCCCCTACCAGGCGCCGATCTTCTCGGCTTCCTTGTGGCTGATGGGGTGGTGGGCGGCCTTGTGGTCTTCCTCGGCGAGGAAGCGGGCGGCTTCCAGGGCGGCCATGCAGCCCATGCCGGCGGCGGTGACGGCCTGGCGATAGACGTCGTCGGTGACGTCGCCGGCGGCGTAGACGCCTTCGATGGCGGTGGCGGCCGTGCCCGGCTTGACCCGCAGATAGCCGCCCGAGTTGATTTCCAACTGGCCCTTGAACAGTTTCGACGAGGGGGCGTGGCCGATGGCGATGAAGACGCCGTCGGCAGGGATTTCCGACAGGTCGCCGGTCTTGACGTTCTTGAGGCGCACGCCGGTGACGTTGCGGGCCACGCCGTCGACGACGCCGAGGATCTCATCGACGGCCACGTCCCAGACCACGTCGATCTTGGGGTGGGCGAACAGGCGGTCCTGCAGGATCTTCTCGGCGCGGAACTCGTCCTTGCGGTGGATCACCGTGACCTTGTCGGCGAAATTGGTCAGGAACAGCGCCTCTTCGACAGCGGTGTTGCCGCCGCCGACGACCACGACCTGCTTGCCGCGATAGAAGAAGCCGTCGCAGGTGGCGCAGGCCGAGACGCCGAAGCCCTGATACTTGGCCTCGCTGTCCAGACCCAGCCACTTGGCCTGGGCGCCGGTCGAGATGATGACCGTTTCAGCCAGCAGTTCCGCGCCCGAATCCAGCGTCAGGCGGAAGGGGCGCTGCGACAGGTCGGCCTTGGTCACGATGTCGTGGATGACTTCCGTGCCGACGTGCTCGGCCTGCTTCTGCATCTGCTCCATCAGCCAGGGGCCCTGGATGACGTCGGCGAAGCCGGGATAGTTCTCCACGTCCGTGGTGATGGTCAGCTGGCCGCCGGGCTGCAGGCCGGCGATGACCACCGGCTTCAGCGAGGCGCGGGCGGCGTAGATGGCGGCGGTCCAGCCGGCGGGACCGGAACCGATGACGGCGAGGCGGACAGTACGGGGCGTGCTCATGGCCCCTATTTAAGGGCTGATTCCCGAATGCGCGATGCTAGGTTGACGCCAAATCGCCCAATTGGAGCGCGTGCCGATGACCGACGCAGCCGATCCGGTTCGAGAGACCCGCAGCTACGTGCGTCGCGTCCTGGCCTACGCCCGGCGCGGCGTGGACCGGGGCGAGGTCGAGGCGGCGGTTTACGACAACGGGGGGCTGAGCGGCCGCTATCTGATGATGACGGTGATCTCGGCGGCGATCGCGATCCTGGGGCTGATGCTGTCGTCGCCGGCCGTGGTCATCGGGGCCATGCTGGTGTCGCCGATGATGGGGCCGATCGTGGCCCTGGGCTTTTCCGTCGCCCTGCTGGACTGGAACCGGCTGAAGCAGTCGCTGACGGCCCTGGGCGTCGGCATGGCGGTCGCTCTGACGGTGGCTGTTCTGCTGACCCTGCTGTCGCCGCTGAAAGAGCCGACCAGCGAGATCCTGGCCCGGACCCGGCCCAACTTCTTCGACCTGCTGATCGCGGTCTTTTCCGGCGTGGCGGGGGCCTATGCGGTGATCCGCCAGCGCGGCGAGACCATCATCGGCGTGGCCATCGCCACGGCCCTGATGCCGCCGGTGGCGACGGTGGGCTTCGGTCTCGGCACGGGCGACCTGTCGATCTCGATCGGGGCCTTCTATCTGTTCATGACCAACCTGGTGGCCATCGCCCTGTCGGCGACGCTGACGGCGGGCTTCTACGGCTTCCGGCCGCGGTTGATGGAGCGGCCCTCGCCGTGGCGCGGGATGGCGGTGCTGGCGGTGTTTGTCCTGCTGTCGATCCCCCTGGTGATCTCGCTGCGGGCGATCGGGCTGGAGAGCCAGGCCACGGCCGAGACGCGGACGGCGGTGGACGACATCTTCGCCGGAGCGGATTCGCGCATCACCCTTCTGGACGCGCGCAGCGAGGGCAAGGGCGTGGCGGTCTCGGCCCTGGTCAGCACGAAAAAGCTGGTCGCGGATGCCCAGGCGCAGCTGCAGGACCGGCTGTCGGCGGCCCTGCACACGCCGGTGACGGCGACCCTGGATCAGATCGTGGTGGCCGATCCGCAGGCGGCGGCGCGCTCGGTTCAGGCCAGCACCAGCGCGGCGCCCGATCCGACGGCGACGCTGCGCGCCCGCCTGTCCGACGCCGTGCCCTTCGCCACGGATGCGGTGATGACCGACGCGGAAGGAAGGCGCGCCATCGTCCTGCTGCGCCCCGACTCGGGTCTGGATCTGGCCAGCGCCTATGCGCTGGAGGCGGCGTTGCGGGATCGGTTCGAGGGCGTGGACGTCTGGGTCACGCCGCCGGTGCAGGAGCTGTCGACCGTGGCTCTGGGCGACGCCGAGGCGCGGGCGAGGGCGGTCTGGGCGCTGGCGCGATGGCGGGCCAGTCCGGCGGTGCGGTTCTGTCGTCCGGCGCAGGGCGCAGACGACGCGCCCGACGCCGCTCAGGCCTTCCGCGCCCAGCTGGCGGCGGCGGGGGTGTCGATCCGCGATGAAGGGGGGCCGGCCTGCCTGCGCGGCGATGAGAACCTGGTCCGGCTGGACCTGGGTTGAGCCGAGGGGCTAGCCGCGCG
Organism: Brevundimonas sp. KH_025; assembly: GCF_057839885.1. Taxonomy (NCBI): domain Bacteria; kingdom Pseudomonadati; phylum Pseudomonadota; class Alphaproteobacteria; order Caulobacterales; family Caulobacteraceae; genus Brevundimonas; species Brevundimonas sp. KH_025. The sequence continues at coordinate 397,628 of NZ_CM174501.1, forward strand.
CCTGCATGGCTTCCAGCACGGCGCGGGCGGCGCGCTCGGTCTCGTTGAGCGGGGCGTAGGACCAGCTTTCCAGCGTGCCGTCGAACGGCCGCGCCGCGCCGTGGGCCTCAAGGTCGGCGTGCAGGCGGGCGAACTTGCCGGCGGGCTTCAGCGCGATCATGGGCAGGACGTGAACGGGCTTGCCGGTCGCGGCGGCCTCGGTGGCCATATTGGCGCTGTCCTCGGTGACGAGGACATGGTCGGCGGCGTCCAGCATGGCGAACAGGGGGTTGTCGCCGGTCCCGTCCCAGATCCAGCCGGGCAGGGCCGACAGCCGCTCGGTCATGACGGCCTTGGCCGCCTCCGGCGTGCGGCGCGAGAAGGTCAGCAGCAGGGACCCGTTCGCCGCCTGAACCGCCGCCTTGATGCGCTCGGCCAGGTCGGCGGCGTGGGCGGGCGTCAGGTCAAAGGCCTTGGACTTGCCGCCGATCATGACGGCGACGCGGGGATGGGGCAGGGGCGCGATGCGGTCGGCGAAGGCCGGCGCGGCCTCGGCCAGCCTCGAGGGCGTGATGCGGTGGGGGCTGCCGACGATCTCGAAGACATTATCGCCCGACAGGCCGTCATGGGCGGGGGCGACGATCAGGTCGTAGGCGCTGTTCCTCCAGCGCGGGTCCTGGGTCTGGACCGTGAAGGTCTTGCCGCCGCTCCAGTCGCGGACCTTGGCCGACAGGGGCAGGCTGGCGCGGCCGGTGGCGATCCACAGGTCGGGCCAGTCGGTCACGGCGCGCGGATCGAACGACCGCGGCGCCAGCATGGCGGAGGTCTTCAGCCCAGAGGGCCAGCGGTCAAACATCGGCCGCCAGCGGACGTGCTTGATCGCGATCTCGGCGGGGGTCAGGCGTTGCACGGCCTCAGCCAGACCCAGGGCCTGGTTCTGGATGCCGGTGCGGCCGTCGGAGACGACCCAGATGGACAGAGGGCGCGCGGCTGAGCCGCGCGCCCCTGTGGCCTTCCCATTGTCGGGGAAGCTTACTTCCACTCGACCTTGAGGATCTCATAGGCCTTGACGCCGCCGGGCGTGTTGACCTCGACCACGTCGCCGATTTCCTTGGAAATCAGGGCGCGGGCGATCGGCGAGGCGATGGAGATCTTGCCCAGCTTCACGTCGGCTTCGTGTTCGCCGACGATCTGATAGACGCCCTCTTCCTCGGTGTCCTCGTCCACATAGGTGACGGTGGCGCCGAACTTGACCTGGTTGCCCGACAGCTTGGACACGTCGATGACCTGAGCACGGGACAGCTTGTCCTCGATGTCGGCGATCGAGCCTTCGATCCAGCCCTGGCGTTCCTTGGCGGCGTGATACTCGGCGTTCTCGGACAGGTCGCCGTGCTCGCGCGCCTCGGAGATGGCCGCGATTACGCTCGGCCGTTCGACCTGCTTCAATTGCTTCAACTGTTCGTCGAGGACACGGTAGCCCTCGGCCGTCATCGGCACTTTTTCCATTGTGTCGTGAGTTTCTTGTTTCGCCCAAAGACTAATGAGAGACGTTAATCGGCACAGACACGATCACGGGGCGCGCGTGATCGGGGCCAAGAGGGTAGGGCGCCCTTCAGCCAAACTCAAGAGCATCGTCGATGACAAGCTTCAGAGTTCAGGACTTGGGCTGAACCGGATTTCGGGCGGCCGAGGTGGGCGCGCGATCATACCCCAGGGCGCGGCGAAGGGCGGTCCAGGCGATGAAGCCCAGGGCCAGCATCGCCAGCAGCATGAACAGACCTGAGACCAGGCCGGCGCCAGCGGCGATGAAGGCGATGACGACGCAGACGGCGGCGGCGAGGGCCGCGATCACTTGAATGACGGACAGGCGCATGGGGTCGTAAACGTCGGCGCCGCGCCGGGGTTGCGGGATCGCGAAGCCGTGATCGCAGAACGCCGCGATCAGGCGTAGGCGTATTCCCCGCCCCGCTCCAGGGCGCGTTTCCAGGCCGGGCGGGCGTGGATCGCCTTCAGGAACAGGGCGATGTTGGGATAGGCCGACAGGTCGATGGCCCGGCTGGCGGCGGCCTCCAGCGGGAAGCTCATCATGATGTCGGCGGCGCTGAAATGCGGTCCGGCGAACCAGCCGGTGGCGGCCAGCTCCTTCTCCTGCCAGTCGGCGTGCGCCTTCAACTGGGGGTCGATGAAGCCAGCCTGGGCCTTGGCGGCGATGCCGTTGACGATGGGCCGCACCAGTCCGGGCGCGCGCTTCGGCAACTGGCTGAAGACCAGCTTCAGCAGCAGCGGCGGCATGGCCGAGCCCTCGGCGTAGTGCAGCCAGTAGGTGAAGCGCCGCCCGTCCGCCGTGCCGCGCGCGGGCCGCAGCCGCCCCTCCGGATCATGGGCGTCCAGCAGGTGTTCGATGATCGCCCCGGTCTCGGCCACGCGGATGTCGCCGTCGTCGAGCACGGGGGATTTGCCGAGAGGATGCACCGCCTTCAGCTCGGGCGGGGCCAGCATGGTGGCCGGGTCCCGCTGATAGGGCTTGATCTCATAGGGCAGGCCCAACTCCTCCAGCAGCCAGAGCACGCGCTGCGAGCGGGAGTTGTTCAGATGGTGGACGACGATCATGGCGGTCCCTCGGGTCCTGGATTCAGGTTTTCGGCATCAGGGCTTCGGCGGCCAGAACCGAGCCTTCGACGCCCAGGGTGACGGCCGGCTCGGGGGTGATGCGGAACAGGGGCGAATGGTGGCCGGGGGCGCTGTTCACCTGATCGGCGGGGGTGCCGCCGACCGCGAAATAGACCCCCTTCACCCCGCTCTCGGGGGTGACGAAATAGGCGAAGTCCTCGGCGCCCATGCCGCCGCGCGGCTTCTCGATCAAAATGTCTTCGCCCAGGCCGGCGACGAAGGCGGCGCGCACGCGGGCGGCGGTGGCGGCGTCGTTGATGGTCGGCGGGGTGTTCTCCAGCGCCGAGCGGGTCACGATCGGCAGCTTGTCCTCGGGCACGCCCAGCGCCAGGGCCGTGTTGCGGCTGATGCGGTCGATGCCGTCCAGCAACTGTGTCCGCACCTCGGGGCTGTCGGCGCGCACCGTCAGTTGCATGTCCACCCGGTCGGAGATGATGTTGTGCTTGATGCCGCCGTGGATGGCGCCGACGGTGACGACCGCTCCCTCCAGCGGATTGACCTCGCGGCTGCGCAGCGACTGCAGCGAGACCACGATCTGCGAGGCGACCAGGATCGGGTCGACGCCCAGGTGCGGATAGGCCCCGTGGGTCCCCACGCCATGGACATGGATATCGACGCTGTCGGAGCTGGACGAGCTGATGCCCAGCGGCGCGGCGATGCGCCCGACAGGCAGGTCGGCGGCGACGTGGAAGGCCAGGGCGTAGTCCGGCTTGGGGAAGCGGGTGTAGAGGCCGTCGTTGACCATGGCCCGAGCGCCGAAGATGCGCTCCTCGGCCGGCTGGGCGATCAGCACCAGGGTGCCGGACCAGTTGGCCTTGCGCGCCGCCATCTGACGGGCGGTGCCGACCAGGGCGGTGATGTGAACATCATGGCCGCAGGCGTGCATGACGGGCTTCTCGGTCCCGTCCGCATCGACCTGACGCGCGGTCGAGGCGTTGGCGAGGCCGGAATTCTCGGCCAGCGGCAGGCCGTCCATGTCGGCGCGGATCATGACCGTCGGCCCGGCGCCGTTCTTCAGCACCGCGACCACGCCCGTGCCGCCGACGCCGGTCGTGACCTCATAGCCCAGGGCGCGCAACTCCCGCGCCATGCGGGCGGCGGTCTGGACCTCCATGCCCGACAGTTCGGGGTTGCGGTGGAAGTGGTCGAACAGGGCGCCGAGGTTGGCGTCGTAGTCCGCCTTCACCGCCGCCTTCAGCCCGGCGTCCTGCGCGAAACTCGGCGCGGCGCCCGCCGCCAGAACCGTGGCCAGCACGGCCGTGATCGTCAGCGTCTTCATGTCATCCCCCTGATCCCTGACGTGAGCTTATGCCTTTCGTGAGGGTCGGCAAGCGCCGTGATCGCAATCCCTAGGCGGCGAGGGGGGCACGACGACGAAGGCGGCGGCGGTCAGAAGCGCCAGCACATAGAGGCTCAGCAGGCGGCCCAACCGGGTGCGGAACGGCTCCTTGCGTGTCTTGTGGCGCAGGATGTGCTGGCCCATCCAGGCCCCCAGGCCGCCATAGAGGACCGCCAGCAGCAGGGCGCTCTCGGAGATGCGCCAGTCGCCGTTCTGGGCCGCAGTCTTGTCGAGCCAGAACAGGCCGAAGGCGATCAGGTTTCCGGCCAGCAGAAGCAGCAGGGTCAGGTCGATCGGGGACAGGGGCATGACGTCGCTCGTGCGTGAAGGACGCAGGGTGCCGCAGCGAAGACTGAAAAAGCGTTTCCACCCCCGCTCATCCCGGCGGCGACGCGCCTAGTATCGGCGCAGGATGATCTGGCTTTGCTGGGCGCTGATCAGGGGGCTTGTCGCCACGGCGTCGTTCAATCGCGAGAGGGCCTCCAGCGAAGGCAGGCTGACCAGAACGACGGCGTCGCTGTCCCCGCTCACCGACATGACCGTGGTGACGCCTGTCAGGCGCGCCAGCCATTCCAGGGCGGGCGCACAGGGACGGTCTGCGATCTTGATGGTCAGCACGGCCTGAACCGAGCCCGCGGCCTCCGACACCTCCGCGCGGTAGCCCCTGATGACGCCGCTCTGCTCCATGCGGCTGATCCGATCCTGAACGGCCTGGCGCGACAGGTGGACGCTTTTGCCGATGGCGCTGGCGCTCATGCGGGCATTGGACTGCAGCAGGGCGAGGATCTTGGCGTTGGTGGGGTCGATGTCCGGGCTCATACCGCGATGTGCAGGCACAATCCGTCGTTCCGCAAGGTGCGTCCTGGCCCCCGATCATGAGATTTCTCGGGGAAAGGAGATGCCTATGCAGTTAGTGAAAGCAAAAGAGTTCGTGGCGGATCGGGCCTGGGGCTCGCTTCCCATCGAAAGGTTCAACGGCGCGACCACGGTCGAGCTGCATTGGACCGATCAGCCCTATCGCTGGCACGTCAATGACGGCCCGGAGGTCTTTGTCGTCCTGGACGGCGAGGTCGAGATGCGGACCCGCAAGGACGGCGTCGAGACCCGTGTGCTTTTGAAGGCGGGCGATGTCCTGCAGATCGCCGAGGGAGAGCCTCATGTCGCTCATCCGGTCGGCGTGGCGCGGGTCCTGGTCATCGAGACGGACGGTTCGAAATGAAAAAAGCCCCCGGCGTCGGAACGCTGGGGGCTTTTGTCTGGGGCTTGAGGCCGCTTCTTAGTTGTAGCTTTGCACCGGGCGGACATCGAGGTCGCCGTGGCGGATGGCGGCGATCCCTTGCGCCGCGGCCAGCGAACCGGCGGCGGTGGTGTAGTAGGGGATCTTCATCATCAGGGCCGTGCGGCGGATGGAGAAGCTGTCGGCCAGGGCCTGCTTGCCGTCGGTGGTGTTGAAGACCAGCTGAATCTCGCCGTTCTTCATGGCGTCGACGATGTTCGGACGGCCTTCCAGCACCTTCTTGACCAGACCGACCTCGACGCCCTGCGACGTCAGATAGTCGTGGGTGCCCGAGGTGGCGACGACCGAGAAGCCCTGGGCCAGCAGCGACTTCACTGCGTCCAGGATGAAGGGCTTGTCGGCGTCCTTGACCGAGACGAAGGCGCTGCCCTCGGTCGGCAGGACGGTGCCGCCGCCGATCTGCGACTTGGCGAAGGCGCGGGCGAAGGCGGGGGCCAGATCGGCCTCGCCGTCACGCTTCCAGTCCAGGCCCATGACCTCGCCGGTCGAGCGCATTTCCGGGCCCAGGATGGTGTCGACCCCGGCGAAGCGGGCGAAGGGGAAGACGGCTTCCTTGACCGCGATATGGTCCAGCTCATTGTCCACCAGACCGAAGCTGGCGAGCTTCTCACCGGCCATGACCTTGGCGGCGATGGCGGCGATCGGCTGGCCGATGGTCTTGGCGACGAAGGGTGCGGTCCGCGAGGCGCGCGGGTTCACTTCCAGGACGAAGATGCGCGGGTTCTCGCTGTGCGGTTCCTCGATGGCGAACTGCACGTTCATCAGGCCGCGCACCTTCAGGGCCTGGGCCATGGCGGTGGTCTGGCGCTTCAGCTCGGCCACGATTTCGGGACGCAGCGAGAAGGGCGGCATGGAGCAGGCGCTGTCGCCCGAGTGGACGCCGGCTTCCTCGATGTGTTCCAGCACGCCGGCGACGAAGACGGTCTCGTCGTCGCACAGGGCGTCGACGTCCACCTCGGTGGCGCGGTTCAGATAGTGGTCGATCAGCACCGGATCGCTGCCCGAGACGCGCATGGCCTCATGGACGTAGCGGTCCAGCTGCTCGCGGTCGTGGACGATCATCATGCCGCGGCCACCCAGGACGTAGGAGGGACGCAGGACGACGGGATAGCCGACTTCCTCGGCCTTCTGCGCGGCTTCCTCGGCGCTGCGGGCCAGGCCGTTCGGCGGCTGTTGCAGACCGATGGCCTGCAGCATCTGCTGGAAGCGCTCGCGGTCCTCGGCCAGGTCGATGGAGTCGACGCTGGTGCCCAGGATCGGCACGCCGTCCTCTTGCAGGGCGTGGGCCAGCTTCAGCGGGGTCTGGCCGCCGAACTGGACGACGACGCCGATCAGGTCGCCCTTCGAGCGCTCGACGTCGATCAGCTCCAGCACGTCTTCCTCGGTCAGAGGCTCGAAGTAGAGGCGGTCCGAGGTGTCGTAGTCGGTCGAGACGGTCTCGGGGTTGCAGTTGACCATGATCGACTCGACGCCGATGTCCGCAAACGCGAAGGCCGCGTGGCAGCAGCAGTAGTCGAACTCGATGCCCTGGCCGATCCGGTTGGGACCGCCGCCGAGGATGATGGCCTTCTTCTTGTCCGACGGCTCGGCCTCGCACTCGGGGATCTGGCCCAGGGCGCCGGTCTCATAGGTCGAATACATATAGGCGGTGGCCGAGGCGAACTCGGCGGCGCAGGTGTCGATGCGCTTGAACACCGGGCGGACGTTCAGGTGACGACGGGCGGCGCGGACGTCGGCCTCGGTCTTGCCGGTCAGGGCCGCCAGACGGGCGTCGGAGAAGCCCTTGGCCTTGAGCTTGCGGAAGTCGATGTCGGTCGCGGGCAGGCCCTGGACGCGGACATGGCCTTCGGTGCGGATCAGGTCGGCGATCTGACGCAGGAACCACGGCTCGTAGAAGCAGGCGCCGTGGACCTCCTCGACCGTCAGGCCGTGGCGGAAGGCCTGGGCGATGACGCGGATGCGGTCCGGCGTCGGCTTGCCCAGGGCGCGGATGACGGCGGCGCGGGCGCCCGCGTCGTCGTCGGCGTCGGCGACGCCCTCGATCTCGATCTCGTCAAAGCCGTTCAGGCCGGTTTCCAGACCGCGCAGGGCCTTCTGCATCGATTCCTGGAAGGTGCGGCCGATGGCCATGACCTCGCCGACCGACTTCATGGCCGTGGTCAGGTGGGGTTCCGAGCCCGGATACTTCTCGAAGGCGAAGCGCGGAATCTTGGTGACGACATAGTCGATGCTCGGCTCGAACGAGGCGGGCGTGACCTGGGTGATGTCGTTGGTCAGTTCGTCCAGGGTGTAGCCGACGGCCAGACGGGCGGCGACCTTGGCGATGGGGAAGCCGGTGGCCTTGGAGGCCAGGGCCGAGGAGCGCGACACGCGCGGGTTCATCTCGATGACGACCATGCGGCCGTCGGCCGGGTTGATCGCCCACTGGACGTTGGAGCCGCCGGTCTCGACGCCGATCTCGCGCAGGACGTTGATCGAACCCGTCCGCATCAGCTGATATTCTTTGTCGGTCAGCGTCAGGGCCGGGGCGACGGTGATGCTGTCGCCGGTGTGGACGCCCATCGGGTCGATGTTCTCGATCGAGCAGATGATGATGCAGTTGTCCGCCGTGTCGCGGACGACCTCCATCTCGTATTCCTTCCAGCCCAGGACCGATTCTTCGATCAGGACCTCGGTGGTCGGCGACAGGTCCAGGCCGCGCTCCACGATCTCGTGGAACTCCTCGACGTTATAGGCGATGCCGCCGCCGGTGCCGGCGAGGGTGAAGGACGGGCGGATGATGGCGGGCAGGCCCACGAAGGCCAGGGCCTCGTCGGCTTCCTCGATATGGTGGATGGCGCGCGAGCGGGGCGATTCAAGGCCCAGCTTGTCCATGGCGTCGCGGAACTTCTGACGGTCCTCGGCCTTGTCGATGACCTCGGCCTTGGCGCCGATCATCTCGACGCCGTACTTGGCCAGGGCGCCCGAGGCGTTCAGGGCCAGGGCCGTGTTCAGCGCGGTCTGGCCGCCCATGGTCGGCAGCAGCGCGTCGGGGCGCTCCTTGGCGATGATCTTCTCGACGATGTCCGGGGTGATCGGCTCGATATAGGTGGCGTCGGCCACCTCCGGGTCGGTCATGATGGTGGCGGGGTTCGAGTTGACCAGGATGACCCGGTAGCCCTCGGCCTTCAGCGCCTTGCAGGCCTGAACGCCGGAATAGTCGAACTCACACGCCTGGCCGATGACGATCGGGCCGGCGCCGATGATCAGGATGGACTGGATGTCTGTGCGCTTGGGCATCGGCTGCTACTCAGTTCGTCACGACCGCGCACTCCCAGCCGTCGTAGTCGAGCTGGAAGGCCGCGGCCCAGGTTTGCATCATGGCCGACACAGGCGAAAACGACGCCTCGTCGACCGCTATGGTCGTTTCCAGGACGGTCATGTCGTCCTGGCCCCGTGTCAGAAACCCGGCGCGGCGGGCCACCTCGTTGAGGTCGCCGTGGTCGCCTTCGCCATAAAAATAGAACAGCGTATGGCGCGGGGTGATCCCGCTGTCGCCCTGCTCGGCCAGAGCAGCGCGCACCATAGCATCCTTTTCCTCATGACTGGTCAGCGCAGGGCTCCACGCGCGCGAAGAAACCGGACGCAGGGCGAGCCCCCGCGACCGATCCGTTCAGGTTGTCGGTTAAGCGGTCCGTTTAGAGACGAGGGGCCGGGGGAGCAAGGGCCAGAATGAGGCGGTTGGGGATTACCCTTGGCGGTCGATGGCGGCGATCCAGTCGGGCAGTTCGCCGATGCGGCTGAGCGAGACGTAGCGCGGGTGGTTCTCCGGCGCGTCGGCCAGTTCATGCGCCCAGGTGATCTCGTAGGGGATGTGGCAGGCGAAGGCGCCGGCCTCCAGCGCGGGCAGGACATCGGACTTCATCGAGTTGCCGGCCATGACGGCCTCGGCCGCGCCGGTGCCGTGGCGGGCGAAGACGCGGTCATAGGTCGAGCGGTCCTTCTCCGAGACGATCTCGACGGCGGCGAACAGGTCGCCCAGGCCCGAGGCGGCCAGCTTGCGCTCCTGATCCATCAGGTCGCCCTTGGTGATCAGGACCAGACGGTATTTCTCGGACAGGTCGGCCAGCACCTCGTCCACGCCGGGCAGGGTCTCGACCGGGTGGGCCAGCATCTCGCGACCGGCGGCCAGGATCTCGCGGACGACATGCGGCGGGGCGGCGCCGTCGCACAGCTCCATCGCCGTCTCCAGCATCGACAGGGTGAAGCCCTTCACGCCGTAGCCGTAGAGCCGCAGGTTGCGGCGCTCGACCACCGACAGGCGCTCCATCATCACCGGCTCGTCGGCGTGGTCGGCCAGCAGGTCCACGAACCGCTTCTGGCTCAGGCGGAAGATGGTCTCGTTGTGCCAGAGGGTGTCGTCGGCATCGAGGCCGACCGTGGTGATGGTCATGGGGAGGCTCCAGAATCTTCGGCGGGGCTTTAGCACATCCGCCGACGCACGCCCGCGCCGTCATCCCGGCCGCAGCGCTCGCGCTAGCGAGGGCGGAGAGCCGGGACCGCCCAGGGCGCCGCCGTCAGCGTTTCCTGCGGTCCCGGATAGCGGCTGCGCCGCTTCCGGGATGACGGTGAGGGAAGGGGAGGCCGCATTACCCCGCGACGGGTGCGACATTTCGGTCTATGCGGCGCGCATGACCCAGACGGAAATCCTGCCTGACCCGCCGCACCGCATCGGATGGGCGCTCGCCGCCCTGGTGGTGGCCGGGAACATGATCGGGTCGGGCGTCTATCTGTTGCCGGCGACCCTGGCGCCGACGGGCAGCAGCAGCATCATCGGCTGGCTGATCTGCGGCGTGGGGGCCGTGACCCTGGCCCTGGTGTTCGGCGGTCTGGGGCGGATGCAGCCGGATGCCGACGGCCTGTCGGACTTCACCCGGCGCGGGCTGGGGCGTTTCCTCGGCTATCAGACGGGGCTGGCCTACTGGGCCGCCTGCCTCAGCGGCAATGTGGCCCTGGCGGTGGCGGGGACCGGCTATCTGGCCTTCTTCTTCCCGGTGCTGAAGGCGCCGCTGTGGGGCATGGTCAGCAATCTGGCGCTGATCTGGCTGACGACGGCGGCCTATGCTTCGGGCGCGCGGACGGCGGCGCGGTTCGGGGCCATCACCCTGGGTCTGGGCCTGATCCCCATTGTTCTGGCCATCATCGCCGGGGCCATGGCCTTCAGCGGCGACACCTTCGCCGGCTCGTGGAGCCCGGGCGATCAGCCGCTGCTGAAATCCGTGCCGGCGTCGCTGGTCATCATCTTCTGGGCCTTCCTGGGCGTCGAGAGCGCCGCCGCCCTGTCCAGCCTGGTCAAGAACCCGGCTGTGGACGTGGGCCGCGCCTCGCTGGGCGGCGTCGTCCTGGCCTTCATCGTCTATGTGGCGGCCAGCATCGCCGTCTTCGGCGTCATCCCGGCCGATGTCCTGGTTCATTCGACCAGCCCCTACGCCGATCTGGTGGCGCGGGTCATGGGCTCGTCCGTGGCCGGTCTGGTCGCGGCCTGCGCCGTCATCAAGGTGCTGGGCACCATCGCCGGCTGGACCATGCTGGCGGGCGAGACGGCGCGCAGCACCGCCGAGGCCGGCTGGCTGCCGCGCTGGTTCGGCGGGGCGCAGAAGGGCAAGGCGCCGCTGAGCAATCCGATCCTGAACTGCGTCATCATGAGCGTCATGGTCATCGCCAGCACCCAGCCCAAGCTGAACGAGCAGTTCGAGAAGCTGATCGGCGTCACCTCGGTCCTGACCCTGTGCATGTACGCCCTGTGCGCCCTGACGCTGTGGAAGCTGACGAAGAAGACGGGCTGGCGGCTGCTGGCGGTCGGCGGCGTGGTCTTCTCGATTTTCGCCGTCGCGGCGGCGGCGGGGGACTACATCCTGCCTAGCGTCGGATTCTTCGCCCTGACCAGCCTGGCCTGGATCTGGGTGCGAAAGCGCCAGAAGGTTTAAGGGGCGTAAGGTCCAAGGGCGGTTGACCCCGCCCCTGCATCTCTTTAGTCACGCCGCCGTTTGTCTGCCCGTATTCATTGTTAGGAGCCTGCGCCATGACGACCCAGATTCTGTCCGGCGCCACTGGCGTCCTCGCGCTCGCTGACGGCACCATCCTGCAGGGCATCGGCGTCGGCGCCGTCGGCACGGCCCTCGGCGAGGTGGTCTTCAACACCGCCATGACGGGCTATCAGGAAATCCTGACCGACCCCTCCTACATGAGCCAGATCCTGGCCTTCACCTTCCCGCACGTCGGCAACGTCGGCGTCAACGTCGAGGACGTGGAGCAGGTCGGCGACGGTTCCGGGACCTCGGCGCGCGGCGCCATCTTCCGCGACGTCCCCACCGATCCGGCCAACTGGCGCGCGACCGAGGGCGCCGGCGGCGACCTCGACGCCTGGATGAAACGCCGCGGCGTGGTCGGCCTGTCGGGCGTGGACACCCGCGCCCTGACCAAGATCATCCGCGACAAGGGCGCCCCCCACGCGGTCATCGCCCACCATCCGGACGGCCAGTTCGACCTCGAGGCCCTGGTGGCCCAGGCCAAGGCCTGGACCGGCCTGGTCGGCCTGGACCTGGCCAAGGACGCCTCGACGCTGCAGGCCTTCGACTGGAACGAGGGCGTCTGGGAATGGCCCGCCGGCTATCCGCGCGTCGAAGCCGCCGACAAGAACGTGGTGGTCGTCGACTATGGCGTGAAGCGCAACATCCTGCGCGCCCTGGCCTCGACCGGCGCCAAGATCACCGTGGTTCCGGCCACGACCTCGGCCGAGGACATCCTGGCCCGCAATCCTGACGGCGTGGTCCTGTCGAACGGTCCGGGCGATCCGGCCGCGACCGGCCAATACGCCGTGCCGGAAATCCAGAAGCTGGTCGCCAGCGGCAAGCCCCTGATGGGCATCTGCCTGGGCCACCAGATGCTGGCCATCGCCCTCGGCGCCCAGACCGTCAAGATGGAACAGGGCCACCATGGCGCCAACCATCCGGTCAAGGATCTGACGACCGGCAAGGTCGAGATCGTGTCGATGAACCACGGCTTCACCGTGGACCGCGACAGCCTGCCCGACGCCGTGGTCGAAACCCACGTCAGCCTGTTCGACGGCACCAACTGCGGCATCGCCCTGAAGGACAAGCCGGTGTTCAGCGTCCAGCACCACCCCGAGGCTTCGCCCGGACCGACGGACAGTCTCTATCTGTTCAACCGCTTCGCCGACCTGATGAAGGCCTGAGATGACGGCTCCCGCGGCGAAGTCGGCGTATCTGGGCTGGCTCGCCGGGGCGATGCTCGGCGGGCGCGGGAAACCCGCGGCCTCGGCGCCGACGGACGACCTGATCCTGGGCTACGCCACGGGCTATGACGCCGCCGACGTGGCGCCCTTCGTGCGCTCGCTGCGGGCCGTGTTCGACGGGCCTGTGGTTCTGATCGTGGACCAGGAGCCGGAGCTGCTGGCCTTCCTGGCCGAGCACCGCATCGAGGCCGCGGCGCCGGCGATGGTCGAGACCTGGGCGCCGCACCCGGTGGTGGCGCGCTTCGCCGCCTTCGACCGGCTGATGAGCGAGCGGCCGCAGGCGCGCAACGTCCTGCTGACCGACGTGCGCGACGTGGTGTTCCAGGCCGCGCCGTTCGCGCCGCAGCCCCGGGGGCTGGAGTTCTTCAACGAATACGCCGACGGCGTTCTGGCCGACCACGCCTTCAACATGAAGTATCTACGCGGCGTCGGTGGCGAGGACATCGCACGCGCCCTGGCCGACAAGCCCTGCGTCTGCGTCGGCACGGTGATGGGGCCGCGCGAGGCCATGATCCGGTTCTGCCGGACCCTGCTGATGCTGGCCGCGGTGCCGCGCTCGGAAATCGGCGGGGCCTTCGGGGCCGACCAGGCGGCGTGCAACATCGCCGTGCACCTGGGTCTGGTCGAGGGCGAGATCCTTGCCAACTACGGCCGGGTGGCGACGCTGGGCCTGACGCCGGGCGAGGCTCTGCGCGTAGAGGACGGCCGCATCCTCAACCCCGACGGAAGCGTCAGCCCCATCGTCCACCAGCACGACCGGCATCCGGCGCTGGCGGCGGCCATGCACGCGCGCTGGGGCGGGGGGATGGAGCATCGCGAGCGCGTCCGCCCGAAATCCTCGGCCGAGCGTCGGCGCAAGCTGCGCGATTCCCTGATGCGGCGCCTACCGGAGTTGCGCTGAGCCTCAGTCTCGACCGAAGCGGCCCCGGACCGAGATCGACTGCTTGAGCCGGTCGGCGCGCTGGCTCCAGCGTTTGGGGTCGGTCGCGGTGGCGATCACGCCGATGACGGCGCCGCCCTCGTCCTTCAGCGGATAGGAATCGACGAAGACCGGCACGGGCTCGGCGCCGGCGCTCAGCAGCCAGACCTCGTCGGTGATCGGCTCGCCCGTGGTCATGGCCCGCACGACGGGCAGGGCCTCCATCCTGGCGACGGAGCCGTCCTGGGCGAAGACTTGGAACCGGTCGGCGTAGGCGTCCGGTCGAGCGCCGACAGGGTCGGGGATGCCCAGGCCCGGAACGCCGCCCGCCACCATCAGAATCTGACCCGTAGGCGCGCCATGCAGGATGACGGCGCCGCCCAACTGTTCCGCCATGAGCTCCAGCAAGGGGCGAAGGAAGGGGGTATGCAGCGGCGTAGGGTCGGGCATCGAGAAACTCAGAAAGAACGTCGTGTCGGTGTGGGCGCAATCTCTGAATTTTTCTGTAATTCGTGCGGTTGCAAAAGGCTCAGGGCAGGTAGACGAAAGTCGAATGCCGTCGCAGTTCGCAGGCCTTGCGCACCGCCATCGGCGCCGCCGAGATCCAGTAGGCGGCGTCTTCGGACCGGCAGGCCGACCTGCGCTCCTGTCCGCGACGACGGCGCGCGGCGGCGTTGTCCAGCAGGCGCGCGTGCAGGGCGCGGGGCGTCAGGGCGGGAATGGCGGGGGAGCCGGGGACGGCGACGGCGTCGGGGCCTTGGGGCTCCACCGCCGGACGGGCGATGGCGATGAACATCAGGGGCTTCCGTAAAGCGAATCAATCCACAGGCTGTGGATAAGCTTGTTGTCGCGCGCGATTTCGTTCGCATTCGGACGATGGCGGGGCCGTGGCGGCCTTCTTGGTTAAGCAAATCCTAACGCGGCTTTGCGGGCGATGGGCTTTTCCTCTTGTCATGGATACCGCCTATGCTGCCTCCGCCTTGGAGGATGCCCATGAGTTTCGGTCTGATGCGGACGGCGGCCGTCGTCCTGAGCGCCGGTCTGCTGTTGTCAGCCTGCGCCAGCGGGGCGCGCAGCGACTTCGGCCTGAACGAGCGCGACGCGGCCGCGCCCGTGGGCTTTCCCCACGTCCGCTTCTCCGTCGAGGACGAGGCGGCGGCGCAGAGGATCGAGCAGCAATTGAGCGAGGGCGTGCCCAAGGGGGCGGACGGGCATTTCGACCTGATCGCCCTGTCCGGCGGCGGGGCCAACGGCGCCTTCACCGCTGGCCTGATCAACGGCTGGACCGCCAGCGGCAAGCGGCCGGACTTCGAGGTGGTGACGGGGGTGTCGACCGGGGCTCTGGCCGCGCCCTTCGTCTTCCTCGGCCCGCGCTGGGATGCGCGGCTGAAGGAGGCCTATACCGGCGGTCAGGCGACGGGCCTGCTGAAAAGCCGGGGCGTGCGGGCTCTGGTCGGGTCGGGCGTGTTCAGCGGCGAGCCGCTGCGCCAACTGGTCGAGAGCCATATCGACGAGGCCCTGCTGGCCGAGATCGCGGCCGAGCACGCCAAGGGGCGGGTGTTGCTGGTCGCCACCACCGATCTGGACGCCCAGCGGGGCGTGATCTGGAACATGGGCGCCATCGCCGAGCGCGGCGGGCCGGAGGCGCTGGCGCTGTTCCGCGACGTGCTGATCGCCTCGGCCAGCATTCCCGGCGCCTTTCCTCCGGTGATGATCCGCTCGCAGGGGCAGGGCGCCGTGTTCGAGGAGATGCACGTCGACGGCGGGGTGATGAACCCCTTCGTCGCCCTGCCGCAGATGATGTGGAATTGGGACGACGCAGCCGGGGTGTTCCAGGGCGCGCGCCTGCACGTCGTGGTCAACGGCAAGGACGCGCCGCGCTTCGCCGTCACCCGCGACGCCGCCATTCCGGTGCTGACCCGCAGCCTGGACGCGGTGCTGGGCGGTCAGCTGCGCGCCACCATCGCCGCCAACCGCGCCTTCGCCAGCCGCAACGGGCTGGAGTTCCACGTCGCCGCCATCCCCGAGGATTTCGACGGGGCGAACAGCCTGGACTTCAACCAGGCCTCGATGATCGCCGTCTATGATCTGGGCGAGGCCCTGGGCCGTTCTGGCGAGGCGTGGAAATAGGCAGTCAGCGCCGCAGGTCTGCCTCCAGCCCCGCCAGATAGGCCTCCCAGGCGGCGCGCCCGGTTGCGGTCAGGCGGACGCGGGTCCGGGGCCGACGACCGAGAAAGCCCTTTTCCAGCCGCACGTAGTCGGCGGCCTCCAGTCGATACAACTGGGAGGACAGGGCGTTGTTCGGAATGTCGAGGGCGAGGGCCAGTTCGGTGAAGTCGCCGAGGCCGCGATCGGACAGGAAGGCGAGGACGCCCGCCCGGACCCGATTTTCGAGGAGGGGGTCGGGCGTCGTGGGCTGCGGCGTCACCGCCGCCGCTCGAGCATCAGCACGATGGCGGGAAGGCAGGCCAGCAGGAGCAGGCAGACGGCGGCCAGCGGCAGAATGGGGGGGCTGTTGCCCACGACCGCCATCGCCACCGCGCCGATGAAGCTGCCGACGGCGACGGCGAACAGCCAGCGTCTCTGGCTCATGATCGCCGTGACCCACCAGGCGCAGCCCCAGAGGACCAGCAGGACCGGCGGCATCATATAGGTGGTGTAGATCTGATCAGTCGCCGGTTCGCTTCGGCTGTAGATGCGGAAGGCGGCCACCACGACAACCAGCGCGACAAAGGCGGCGGACCAGATGGCCGACGCCGACCGGCTGAGCTTGACCCGCTTGGGACCGAGCGTGCGCCAGGCCGTCCACAGGGCGGTCAGCAGGAACAGGCCGTGAGCGAGGACGAACGACCAGCGAAAGATTTCGAACAATGGGCCGCGGGTCCCGGCGTGCATCCAGTTCGGCTCCAGCGCATGGAGGGCGAAAAGCGACAGCAGGACGCCGCCATAGGCCCCGCCGAACACAGCCATCAGCAGCAGGAAGGGCGCCGGTTCGCCGCGTCCGGCGGCGGCGAGGCGTTTCAGATAGGCCAGGTCTGCGGCGGCGTTGGCGGGCGAGGTATCGGACATGTGCGGGTCTCCCGGGTGCCGAATGAATGCGTGATTACTTTTAATTATAAAGTAGTCGAGTCAAGCCCCCTCGCGTCAGGCCTTCGCGGAGGCTAAGGATGGGACGTGCGTTTCGACGATCGTTTCCTTGAAGAACTGAAGGCCCGCCTTCGGCCGTCCGACGTGATCGGGCGGACGGTGAAGCTCAAGCGTCAGGGGCGCGAGTATGTCGGCCTCAGCCCCTTCTCGAAGGAGCGGTCGCCGTCGTTTTTCGTCAACGACGACAAGGGCTTCTTCCACGACTTCTCGTCCGGCAAGCACGGCGACATCATCAGCTTCCTGCAGGAGACTGAGCGGCTCAGCTTCGTCGAGGCGGTGCAGCGGCTGGCGGGCGAGGCGGGGATGCAGCTTCCCGCCGAGGACCCGCAGTCGGCCGAGCGCGAGGCCAAGAAGCAGGGGCTGACCGACTGGATGGACCTGGCCCAGAAATGGTTCGCCGCCAATCTGCGCCGCTCGGTCGGCAAGGCGGCGCGCGAATATCTGGAAAAACGCGGCCTGCCCGAGGATCAGTGGGAGCGCTTCGGTCTGGGCTACGCCCCGAACGACCGCGAGGGGTTGAAGAACGCCCTGATCCAGCGCGGGGCCAAGCCCGGCGATCTGGTCGAGGCCGGGATGCTGATCGCGCCCGAGAGCGGCGGCCAGCCCTATGACCGGTTCCGCGACCGGCTGATGTTCCCCATTCTGGACGCGCGCGGGCGGATCGTCAGCTTCGGCGGGCGGGCCATGAACCCGGACGACCGGGCCAAGTATCTGAACGGGCCGGAAAGCCCGCTGTTTCACAAGGGCGCCACCCTCTACGGCCTGCCCGAGGCGCGCCGCATCCTGGGGGCCGAGAGCCGGGGCGAGCAGGGCGTCATCGTCGTCGAAGGCTATATGGACGTCATCGCCTGCCAGCGGGCGGGCCTGCCGGCCGTGGCGCCCATGGGCACGGCCCTGACCGAAGAGCAGATGGAGCGTCTGTGGCGCGTGTCGGCCGAGCCTGTGCTGTGCTTCGACGGCGACGCGGCGGGGCTGCGGGCCGCCTATCGCTCGATCGAGCGGTCGCTGCCCTTGCTGAAATCGGGCCGGTCGTTCCGCTTCGCCCTGCTGGACGCGGGCCAGGACCCGGACGACATCCTGCGCGACAAGGGGGCGCCGGCCCTGCGCCACGCCCTCAGCGAGACCCGGCCTTTCGTCGAGGTCTTGTTCCGCCGCGAGGCCGAGGCCGAGCCGTTGGACACGCCCGAGCGCAAGGCGGGGCTGAAAGGGCGGCTGCGTCAGGCGGCGTCGGCCATTCAGGACAAGGACCTGGCCGAGCAGTACCGCCGCGACCTGTTCGAGCGCTTCGACGCCCTGTTCCCGCGCCAGTCGCAACAGCCGCAGGGCCAGCAAGCCTACCAGCAGGGCGGACGCCCCGGTCCCGGAGGCCGCTGGCGCGGCCCGCCGCCCAAGCTGGGCCAGACGACCGAGGGCGCCCAGGCCATGCACGCCCTGTTCCGCTCCATCGAGCCGGTGGCCGCCGCCCTGGCCCACGGCGCGGTCGATGATCCCGAGCGGATGGACGACCATCTGGAGGCCATCGCCCGGCACGGATTCGGCGACCCGGCGCTGGACGGACTGGCCCAGGAACTGGTCCGGCTACGGTTTTCGGGCCAGAGCCTTGACTCTGCCGCGATCCGACGCCATCTGGCCCACTCGGGTCATGATGCCTTGATGCACGAGGTCGAGAAGGCGGCGGCAAAGTCCGGCGCGCCATTCCTGGCTGCAGACAAGCCCCTCGGCGAGGCGAGGATCCGGTGGTCGCAGGCGTTCGACGCTCTGACCCGCGTAGCGGCGTTGGAGCAGGCGCTGGCGTCAGCAAAGTCGGATGCCCACAGGGCGTTCGACAACTCGGCCTTCACCCTGGTGAAAGCCGAGCGCGATGCTTTGCGACGGGCCATCAAGACCGGAACGATTTGGGAAGACGCGGCTTCTTCGTAACTAACGAAGTTGTCGGGCGTTGTATTTTCGCCGCAGGGGACTGATCACCCCCGAGCGGTCGTGGAGACTGACTGAATGAGCGCGCAGACCGAGACGCAGGACGCCGAAGCCAATACCGACGGGCCCCTGCTCGATCTGACGGACGCCGGCGTCAAGAAATTCATCAAGCAGGCCAAGGCGCGCGGCTATGTCACGATGGAGGAGCTGAACAAGGTCCTCCCGTCCGAGGAAGTGACCCCGGACGCCATCGAAGACACCCTGGCCATGCTGTCGGAAATGGGCGTCAACGTCGTCGAGGCCGAGGAAGACGCCGCGGAATCGACCGGCACCGACGTGGCCGCCGCCGCCGAGACCTCGGTGGCCGAGGCCCCGGCCAAGGCCGCCTATGACCGCACCGACGACCCCGTGCGCATGTATCTGCGCGAAATGGGTTCGGTCGAACTGCTGAGCCGCGAGGGTGAAATCGCCATCGCCAAGCGGATCGAAGCCGGCCGCGACGCCATGATCTCGGGTCTGTGCGAAAGCGCCCTGACCTTCGAGGCCATCATGGTCTGGCGCGAGGAACTGGCCAACAACCGCATCCTGCTGCGCGAAGTCATCGACCTGGACGCCACCTACGGCATCCTCAATCCCTCGTCCCTGCCGCACAACCAGCCCCCGGCCGGCGAGGCCCCCGCGCCCGGCGCCGAGAAGCCCGAGGGCGAAGGCGAGGATGACGACGAGGACGATTTCGACGACGGCGGCGGCATGTCGATCTCGGCCCTGGAAGCCGAGCTGCGCGACGGCGTCATGGAAGTGCTGGACGCGATCGCGGGCGACTTCGGCGGCTTCCGCAAGCTGCAGGACAAGCTGGTCGAGGCCCGCCTGAAGGGCGAGGTGCTCAGCGCCAAGGACCACAAGGCCTACGAGACGCTGACGAAGACGATCTCGGATCGTCTGAAGACGATGAAGTTGAACAACAACCGCATCGAGGCCCTGGTTGAGCAGCTGTATGCCATCAACAAGCGCCTGATCGGTCTGGAAGGCCGCCTGCTGCGCCTGGCCGACAGCTACGGCATTTCGCGTCCCGAGTTCCTGAAAGCCTACTTCGGCTCGGAGCTGGACCCGAACTGGTCGGAACGCGTCAAGGAGATGGGCGTGCGCTGGACCAAGTTCAGCGACAATGAAGCGACCCAGATCGCCCAGATCCGCGGCGACGTCGCCGCCGTGGCCACCGAGGCCGGCCTGCCGATCGACGACTATCGCCGCATCGTCCAGACGGTGCAGAAGGGCGAACGCGAAGCCCGCCAGGCCAAGAAGGAAATGGTCGAGGCCAACCTGCGCCTCGTCATCTCCATCGCCAAGAAATACACCAACCGCGGCCTGCAGTTCCTGGACCTGATCCAGGAGGGCAACATCGGCCTGATGAAGGCGGTCGACAAGTTCGAGTACCGCCGCGGCTACAAGTTCTCGACCTACGCCACCTGGTGGATCCGTCAGGCGATCACCCGCTCGATCGCCGACCAGGCGCGGACCATCCGCATCCCGGTGCACATGATCGAGACGATCAACAAGATCGTCCGCACCAGCCGTCAGATGCTGCACGAGATCGGCCGCGAGCCGACCCCGGAAGAACTGGCCGAAAAGCTGGCCATGCCGCTGGAGAAGGTGCGCAAGGTCCTGAAGATCGCCAAGGAGCCGATCTCGCTGGAAACCCCCATCGGCGACGAGGAAGACAGCCACCTGGGCGACTTCATCGAGGACAAGAACGCCGTCCTGCCGATCGACGCCGCCATCCAGTCGAACCTGCGCGAAACCACGACGCGTGTGCTCGCGTCGCTGACCCCGCGCGAGGAGCGGGTCCTGCGGATGCGCTTCGGCATCGGCATGAACACCGACCACACCCTGGAAGAAGTCGGCCAGCAGTTCAGCGTGACCCGCGAACGCATCCGTCAGATCGAGGCCAAGGCCCTGCGCAAGCTGAAGCACCCGTCGCGGTCGCGGAAGCTGCGGTCCTTCCTGGACAGCTGATCAGGACGGCACGCGAACAAGCAGGGGCGGCTCCGACGGGGCCGCCCCTTTTCTTTGGCGATCAGGACTGAGGCGGCTCGACCATCAGGCCGACGACGCGGCGCACGAGCGGCAGCACCATCAGCAGGACGGGGAAGGCGATCAGCCAGGACAGCCCCCAGGCCGACATCCAGGTCGCCGGAAAGGCAGGGCTGAAGCCGAGGCTGCGCAGGGTGGCGACCGCCGAGACGACAAAGGTCATCAGCAGCGACAGCACCAGCGGCGTCACCAGGGCGGCGTAACGCGCCGGGAGGCGGCGCAGGGTCATGAAGGAGGGGTGGCTCATGGAAAAGCAGTCTCATCAAATGAGGTCGTCGGCCGCATGCATCCGCCCGCGAACGGGACGTTCCGGCCGAGACCGGAGGGATGCGTTGCCTGACGTGAGACGCTTACGGCCTTCGCAAGCGAAGGCACGGACGACCTAGCGCGAGCGATCTGCGCGCGCAAGGTCGTCCGTTTCGCTCAGTCCGTCAGTTCTGGAACACGGTCTCGAAGCCGCCCCACATCATGCGCTTGCCGTCGAAGGGCATGTCCATGTTGGCCATGGCGGGGTCTTCCTGCATCTTGGCCCAGGCGTCGTCGGCCGTCTTCTTGTCCGGCCAGACCAGCCAGGAGAAGACCACGACCTCGCCGTCCTCCAGCTTCACCGCCATGGGGAAGCTGGTCAGCTTGCCGTCCGGCACGTCCACGCCCCAGTTCTCGATCTGGGCCGTGGCGCCATAGCCCTGGAACAGGGGCCAGGCCTTGCGGGCGGACTCGATATAGCGGTCCTTGTTCTCGCTCTTCACCGGGGTCAGGAAGCCCGTGATGTAGGACATATTGGTTTCTCCTTCGGAGGTTGAGCCCCTATCGCTCGCCGCGCGGCGGCTCGCTGCATGAGGGGCGGGGGAACGGATAGTCGAGTAAGGCGCGGGCGTAGGCTTGGTAGAAAGCGACAGGGCGGGCGGCTTAGCTTTGCCGGCTACCCAATCTTGTCAGCAGCGGCTTCCAGGGCGGCGATGTCGATCTTGGTCATCGTCATCATGGCCTCGAAGGCGGCCTTGGCGCGGGCAGGGTCGGGGTCGTCGAAGAAGGCCATCAGGCGGCGCGGGGTGATCTGCCAGTTCACGCCCCAGCGGTCCTTGCACCAGCCGCAGGCGCTCTCCTGGCCGCCGGCGCCGACGATGGCGTCCCACAGGCGGTCGGTCTCGGCCTGATCATCGGTCATGATCATGAAGGAGACGGCCTCGGTCTGCGGAAAGGTCGGCCCGCCGTTCAGGCCCGTATAGCGCCGTCCGGCCAGGGTGAACTCGACCACCAGCTCGGCGCCCTCGGGATTGGACGGATTGTCGGCGGGGCTGGCGACGACGCGGTCGATGCGGCTGTCGGGCAGGCCCAGCGAGACGTAGAATTCGGCGGCCTTTCGCGCCTGGCCCAGGTCGTACCAGATGCAGGGAATGATCTTGTCGGTCATCGCGCCTCTCTCGGGTTTCAGGCGTCGCCGCGAGGATGCGGCCGACGCCGGATGGGGAGCGTCGTCAGGCGAACGCTTCAACACCCTGTTCGGCTGCAGCCGGGTTCATCCACATGACTTCCCAGATGTGGCCGTCGGGGTCGGCGTAGGCGCGGCTGTACATGAAGCCGTAGTCCTGGACCGCGATGGCGTCGGCCTGACCGCCCGCCTTGACGGCGCGTTCGTGCACGGCGTCCACGGCCTCGCGGCTGTCTTCGGAGACACAGATCAGCATCTGGGCCGTCCGTTTCGCGTCGGGGATGGCGCGGTCGGTGAAGCTGGCGAACTTCTCGTGGGTCAGCAGCATGGCGTGGATGGTGTCGGAAAACACCAGGCAGGCGGCGGTGTCGTCGGAGAATTTCGGGTTCTTCACGGCGCCGACGGCCTCGTAGAAGGCGACCGAACGGGGCAGGTCGGTGACGGGCAAGTTGATGAAAATCATCTTGTTCATGGTGTTCTCCCTCTCTGATGGTGGAAGTCTTGCATTGCTGTGTTATGTTAGTCAACCATGAAGTTAGAAAAGATAACTAACGAGTTTCCCGGCCGGTCGCGGCGCTATCACGACGCCTGCGGCGCGGCGCACGGCCTCGACCTGGTCGGCGAGCGCTGGGCGTTGCTGGTCATCAGAGAACTCATGATGGGGCCGAGGCGTTTCAGCGATCTGCGCAATGACCTGTGCGGCCTGTCGGCCAACGTCCTGACCCAGCGGCTGGAGGGGTTGGAGGCCTCGGGCATCGTCCAGCGCCGCAAGCTGCCGCCGCCCGCCTCGGTCCAGGTCTATGAGCTGACCGACTGGGGCTATGAGATCAAGCCGGTCTTCATGGTGCTGGGCCGCTGGGCGGCGCGCTCGCCGCAGCATGACCCCACCCTGCCGATCAGCGCCGTCTCGATCATGCAGTCGTTCGAGACCATGTTCGATCCCGCGCGGGCGGGCGAGGCCGCGATGCGCCTGGGCTTCGCCCTGGACGAGGACCGCATGCTTGTGACCGTAGCCGAGGGGCGGATCGAGGCCCGGCGCGGCGAGGTCGAGGGCTGCGACGTGGTGGTGCGCGCCTCGCCGCCCGCGGTCGTGGCCGCCGCCGTCTACGGCAAGGTTCCGCTCGAGGCGCTGGAAGGCGAGGGGGCGATGACCATCGAGGGCGACCGCGATGTGTTCGCTCGCTTCATCGACTTCTTCCACCTGCCGGAGAAGGCGGGAGCCTAGAGCGAAATCGGTTGGAATGCGCTCGCATTCCAACCCAGATATTCGCTCCAGCATCATGCAGAGAGCCTGATTCACGGCGTCGGCGGAATCGCGAAGCGATTCCTCCTCAACCGATCAGGCTCTAGAGCCGGAAGGGGCGTTTGGGGTCGGGCGCTTCGCCGCCGCGCGGACGCACCACGCCGTCGGCGTCATGCGAGGCGTGGCGGTCGATGTCGCCCGCGTCCAGGGGGCCACGTCCGGCCGCGATCTCGGCGCGGGTGGCGTGGTCCGTGGCCGGGTCGACCCCGTAGGAGCCTGTGCGGGCCGGGGAGGGGGCGTCGCCGATCCCGCCGGAGGCCTGATACAGCCCGATCAGTTCGCCCTTGGCGAGGGTCGAGCCCTTCAGCACATTGACCAGTTCCGCCAGCGGGGTCTCGGGCGACAGCTGGAGCTGGCGGTCCACGGCGAACAGTTGGAAATGATAGTGGTGCGGCCCGCTTCCTGGCGGCGGCGCCATGCCCAGCCAGCCGTGTTCGCCTCGGCTGTTGCGCCCCTGAACGGCGCCCGGCACGGACTCCGGGCGCGGGCCAGGCTCGACATGGGCGGGCAGGGCGGTCAGGGCGCCGGGAATGTTCCAGACCATCCAGTGCACGGTTGGTTCGTCGCGCGGGGCGTCGGGATCCTCGACGATCAGGGCGTAGGTCTCGGCCTCCAGAAGCCCGCTCCAGGCCAGAGGCGGCGAGGTGGCGTCGCCCGCCAGGCTGTGTTCGGCGCTGAGCCAGCCGTCGACGTCGGCGGCGTCCGAGGTCAGCACCAGCCCGCCGCCCTGATAGGGCTGGACCTTCATGAAGGCGATGGACTGGCCCGAAGGGCCGGGATGCGACTGGGCCATATGCAATCTCCCTGCGAGGCGCGCAGGGAGGAAACGTGCGGCGGCGGGGATCGTTCGCCGTCGTCGCTCAGATCGTGTCGATCAGACCAGGACGTCCAGCAGCGTACCTGTCATCTCGTCCGCCGTGCGGGCGACAGCGGCGTTGGCCGAGAAGTCGGTCTTGGCGCGGATCTGCTCGACGGCTTCGACCGCCAGGTTGTCCAGCGAGCCCGTGGCCGTGCGGCGGGCGCTGGCCTCGAAGCGCGAGGCGGCGTTCTGCATTCCGGCGGCGGCGATGGTCAGCGGCGGGATCGTCATGGGAGTCTCCTGGGCGGTGTCCGGGCGGGAAAAGAACTCTGCGGACCGTCAGGATCGTGGCTTTAAGGTCAAGGGCGCCTGAACAAGCGTGGTGAACGGCGGTCTTTTTCCGGAAACACGCCCCATCGGGGCCAATATTGGTGTATAAGTCGGATCTCCTCATCGCCCGGCCGGCTGTTCGCCTTGGCCGGGCGCGGTCGTTTTACGGCCGCCTTGCTCTTTTTCAGGTCGTATATGCCCTTTCCCGCGATCCACCCCGCGCTAGACCGCGCCCTCGTCAACAAGGGTTATGCCGAGCCCACGCCCGTCCAGGCGGCGGTTCTGGAAGGGCACGGCGAGGCCGACATGCTGGTCTCGGCCCAGACCGGATCGGGCAAGACGGTGGCCTTCGGTCTGGCGGCCGCCTCCAGCCTGCTGGGGGACAATGAAACCTTCGGTCCCGCCGACGCGCCGCTGATGCTGGCCATCGCCCCGACGCGCGAACTGGCGCTGCAGGTCTCGGCCGAGCTGGAATGGCTGTACGGCGAGTCCAAGGCCAAGATCACCACCTGCGTCGGCGGCATGGACGCCCGCAAGGAAGCCCGCGCGCTGAACTTCGGCATCCACATCGTGGTCGGCACGCCCGGCCGCCTGAAGGACCATATCGACCGCGGCAACCTCGACCTGTCGGCGCTGAAGGTGCTGGTGTTGGACGAGGCCGACGAGATGCTCGACATGGGCTTCCGCGAGGACCTGGAATACATCCTGGAGCAGTCGCCGGCGGAACGCCGCACCCTGCTGTTCTCGGCCACCATCGCCCGCGACATCGCCACCCTGGCCAAGCGCTATCAGCGCGACGCCGTGCGTATCGACACCGTCGACCGCAGCGCCCCGCACCGCGACATCGAATACCGCGCCATGCGCATCGCCCCGAACGAGATCGAGCACGCGGTGGTCAACACCCTGCGCTTCTTCGAGGCCCCGGGCGCCCTGGTCTTCTGCTCGACGCGCGACAGCGTGCGTCACCTGCAGTCGTCGCTGCTGGAGCGCGGCTTCTCGTCCGTCGCCCTGTCGGGTGAAATGGGCCAGCGCGAGCGTTCCGACGCCCTGCAGGCCCTGCGCGACGGCCGCGCCCGCGTCTGCGTCGCCACCGACGTGGCTGCGCGCGGTCTGGACCTGCCCGACCTGGGCCTGGTGATCCACGCCGAACTGCCGATCAACAAGGCGACCATGCTGCACCGTTCGGGCCGCACCGGCCGCGCGGGCAAGAAGGGCGTGTCCGTCCTGCTGGTCCCGCACACGCGCCGCCGCAAGGCCGAGATGCTGCTGAACTCGGCCGGGGTCGAAGCCACCTGGGCCGGCGCCCCGACCGCCGACGAG
The DNA here is from genome assembly GCF_057839885.1 of Brevundimonas sp. KH_025. NCBI lineage: Bacteria > Pseudomonadati > Pseudomonadota > Alphaproteobacteria > Caulobacterales > Caulobacteraceae > Brevundimonas > Brevundimonas sp. KH_025. The sequence continues at coordinate 423,465 of NZ_CM174501.1, forward strand.
ATCCTGGCCAAGGACGAGACCCGCCTGCTGTCCGGCGAGATCTTCGAACAGGCCGTGACCGAAGAGGAAATGGTCCTGGCGCGCCGCCTGATGGGCGAACGCACCGCCGATGAAATCGCCGCCGCCCTGATCCGTCTGATGAAGAAGGACCTGCCGGCGCCGGAAGATCTGCTCGATCCGGGCCAGATCCACCAGCCGCGCGCCCGCGAGCGCGGCGCCGCCGGTGGTGAAGACTTCGCCGCGACGCCGTGGCCGGGCGACCGTCTGCAACCGGACGAGGTCGTCTGGTTCCGCATGGATGTGGGCCGCAACAAGAACGCCGATCCCAAGTGGCTGATCCCGCTGATCTGCCGCGTCGGCCACATCACCAAGAAGGAAATCGGCGCCATCCGGACCTTCCCGGACGAGACCCGCTTCGAGATCGCCAAGACCCACGAGGGCCTGTTCCGCGACGCCCTGAAGAACAGCCCGCGCGACGACGTCACCATCACCCCGTCGGAAGCCCCGACGCCGGGCGGCGGCGGCGGCTTCAAGAAGCCGTTCAAGAAGCGCGACGACGAGCGGAGCGGCGACCGTCCGGCCCGTCCGCCCTTCGCCAAGAAGCCCTTCAACCGCGACGAGCGCGCCGGCGACGGCCCGCGCCCCGAGTTCAAGAAGAAGCCCTACGCCCCGCGCACCGACGCCGAGCGCGGCGGCGAGCGCGCTCCGCGTGCGGAAGGCGACAAGCCGTTCAGCAAGAAGCCCTTCCAGTCCAAGCCGGGCTTCAAGCCGGGCGGCAAGCCGGGCGCCAAGCCGTTCAACAAGGCCGGCAAGCCCGGCAAGCGTTTCGACTGACTCCTGATCGCTGACTTGCCCCCGGTTCGATCCGGGGGCAGGCTGCGGCCATGACCGCACGCGAACCACAGGCTGGACGCGACCACGGGGGGCGATACGCCTCCTTTTCCGCGTTTTATCCCTACTACATCCACGAACATTCCAACCGGACCTGCCGCCGCATCCATGTGGTCGGGACGGGTCTGGTCATCGCCGCCTTTGCGGCCTTCTGCGTCACGCGCAACGCCTGGTGGCTGCTGGCCATGCCTCTGGTCGGCTACGGCTTCGCCTGGGTCGGGCATTTCTTCTTCGAGAAGAACCGGCCGGCGACCTTCAAATATCCGCTGTGGAGCCTGATGGGCGACTTTCGCCTGTTCTTCGAGACGGTCAGCGGCAAGCGGCGGTTCTGAGCGCCTCTTTCCTCCCCATTTCATGGGGAGGGGGACCGCGTAGCGGTGGAGGGGCTCGGTCGCGCCATGCGTCAGGCGGCCCCTCCGTCTCGTCGGCTGCGCCGCCGATCCACCTCCCCACGGCGTGGGGAGGATAGGCCCAAACAAAAAGGCGACCGGATCGCTCCGGTCGCCTTTTTCGTCGGTGGGGGCGGAAGCCCTTAGTTCGAGGCCGTTTCCCAGGCCGGGGGGCAGCCGTCGAAGTCGCCGGCGTCGGCGATGGTCAGGGTCTTCATGTTCAGGCGCTGAGCCTGCTGCATCGAGCCGCGGCCGTGGCCGGTGTAGAGGTCGATCTTGGAGCCCTTGATCGCGCCGCCGGTGTCCGAGGCGTACCAGTAGCCGTCGTGGACTTCGCCGTTGGCCAGACGCAGGCCGACCGTTTCGCGGATGAACAGCTTGGTGCGGCGCGGGATGACGCGGGGGTCGACGGCGACCGTGCGCATCGCGATCGGACGGCAGCCGAGCGAATCGTTGCCCGTCGCGCCGCCGCCGCCTGCGTGATAGAGGCGGGCCGAGGCGCGCCAGTCGGGATCGCCCGCCATCAGCTCGGCCTGTTCGGCGGAGAGGGCGGAGGCGTCGATGGAACTCTCAGCCGTCGCGGCGGTTTCCACTGCAGCCGTGTCGATAGCGACGACGGCCTCATAGGGTTGAGGCTCTCCGGAACCGGAGAAGGCCATAGCCCAGAACATGGCAAGCGCGGCGGCTGTGTTCAGCATCGAAAAAACTACAGGTAGCACCGGGCCCGACACGCACCGGCATGGCGCTTTTCGCCGCCAATTGTGGCAAAAGAGCGGCAAATGAGATCAGGCGCGACCCTTTGACCCGATCATCGTTCGATTAATCCACAGGTCCATGAGCATATCGTCCATATGTCACAGCATATGTGACAGCAATGAAATCAGTATTCATCATTGCTGATGTCTATACTTGCGCGATCACCTGAACGGTTAACACCATAATCGTTCTGCGTAACACTTTATTTCCAAGAAATGCTCGCTCGGGTCCGCAGAAACCAGCTTGACGACGACGCAAGAGGCGAAGTCCGCCTTGACTGGAGGCGCGACCGTGAATGAGCTAAGCCGTAGTTTCCCTTTCCCTTTTCGCCGGTGTCCCATGAAGCGCCTGATGATCGCCGCCGCCGCCCTGATGCTGGTTTCGGCCCCCGCCGTGAACGTCGACGCCTGGGGAAACACCGGCCACCGTCTGATCGGCGTCGCCGCCATGCGCGGCCTCAGCGACGACCTGCCCGCCTTCCTGCGGACCCCGGCCTCGATCGCCGACGTCGGCGAATTGGCGCGCGAGCCCGACCGCTGGAAGGGCGCCGGCCAGCCCCATGACCGTGAGCGCGACACGGCCCACTTCATCGACTTCGACGACAACGGCTTGGCCATGAAGGCGAACGGCCCGTCCATCGACGCCCTGCCGCGGCTGAAGTCGGACTTCGACACGGCTCTGGTCCAGGCGGGCATCAAGATCGATGATGTCGGCTACCTGCCCTACGCCCTGATGGACGCCTATCAGAACCTGGGCCGCGACTTCGCTTACTGGCGCGTGCTGAACGCCGCCGAGGCGCGCGAAATGGACCCCGGCAAGAAGGCCTGGTACCGCGCCGACCGCGAGCGCCGCGAGGCTCTGATCCTGCGCGACATCGGCGTCCTGGCCCACTACGTCGGCGACGGCTCGCAGCCGCACCACACCTCGATCCATTTCAACGGCTGGGGCGACTATCCGAACCCGGAAGGCTTCACCAACTCGCGCCGCACTCACGGCGTCTTCGAGGGCGAGTTCGCCTCGCGCGTCGCCCGTCTGGATGCGGTCGAGGCCGGAATGAGCCAGCCGCAGGTCTCGGGCCTCGACCTGCGCGCCCGCACCGCCGGCTATCTGAAGACCACGCTTGGCACGGTCATTCCCTTCTATCGTCTGGAAAAGGCGGGCGGCTTTGTCGACGCCGACCCGCGCGGCGCGGCCTTCGTCACCGAGCGTCTGGCGGCGGGCGCCTCGGAACTGCGCGACCTGATCATCCTCAGCTGGCGCGAGAGCGGGACCGCCTCCATCGGCTGGCCCGCCGTCAAGGTGGCCGAGGTCGAGGCCGGCACGGTCGATCCCTGGACCTCGATGATCGGCGAGGACTGACTTTCGCTTAATGGCGCGGAGGGGTAGGGGACGCCCATGACTGAACTCACGCCCCCCGTCGTCATCCTCGACAAGTCCCAGATGGCCGAGAACATCGGCGCGGTCGCCCGCGTCATGGCCAATTTCGGCCTGTCGGAACTGCGGCTGGTCAGCCCGCGCGACGGCTGGCCCCAGGACCGCGCCTGGGCCACGGCCTCGGGCGCCGACTGGGTGCTGGAGGGCGTGCGCGTCTTCGACAGCGTGGCCGAGGCCGTCCACGACCTGAACACCGTCTTCGCCACCACCGCCCGCCCGCGCGAGACGCGCCAGCCGGTGCGCACCCCGCGCGAGAGCGCCCGCATCCTCTATGACGACACGGCGTCGGGGCTGAAGACCGGCCTGCTGTTCGGCGGCGAGCGCGCGGGGCTGGAGACGACCGACATCGCCCTGTGCGCCGGCATCACCACCATTCCGATCGATCCGAAGCACCACTCGCTGAACCTGGCCCAGGCCGTGGCCATCAACGCCTATGAGTGGCGCACCCTGATCCTCGACGCCCCGCCGCCGCGCTTCCGCGAGGGCGAGCCGCCGGCCTCGAACGAGCTGCTGGTCGGCATGTACGAGCATTTCGAGGCCGAGCTGGAGGCCGGCGGCTTCTTCCACCCGCCCGAGAAGAAGCCGTCGATGAGCCAGAACTTGCGCGTCATGCTGGGCCGCGCCGCCTTCACCGAACAGGAAGTCGCCACCATGCGCGGCGCCATCCACGCCCTCGCCAAGGGCCGCGGCCGCGTCCTGGCCAAGCTGGCCGAGAAGCGCGCGGCGGAAGCGAAGGGCGAGTAGACGTTTCTCGCTGTCATCCTCGGGGCGGCGTAGCCGAACCCGGGGACCCAGGCGGCGGAGATGTCGGCCCCTTGTCCCGTTCGCGTCCTGCGTGCTGAATGGCCTGGGTTCCGGGTTCGCTGCGCGCCCCGGAATGACGGCAGGGGAGGGGCGGATGCGAAATCCAGACGCGATCATCGCCGCCTACATCATGGCCAGTCGCCGCAACGGGACGATCTACACCGGCGTCACCAGCGACCTTCACGACCGGGTGTGGAAGCACAAGCTGGGCACGTTCAAGGGCTTCACCGACGTGTATGTCTGTAAGGGGTTGGTGTGGTTCGAGCCTCAACTCGGCATGGCTGAGGCTATTCGTCGGGAAAAGCAGATCAAGAAATGGCGGCGGGAATGGAAGCTGGCGCTGATCGAGGGGGCCAATCCGGTCTGGGAGGACCTGGCGGCGGATTGGTATGATTGAACTCTCATGCCGTCATCCCGGGGCGCGCAGCGAACCCGGGATCCAGGCAGTTGAAGCGTCCGTGCCTTGTCCTGTCGTCCCCGCGCGTGTTGAACGGCCTGGGTTCCGGGTTCGGCTGCGCCGCCCCGGAATGACGGCGGAGGTTATATGAAGACGGTTCTGGTTTACCCCCTCGCGGCCCTGGCCGAGATCGGCGGCTGCTTCGCCTTCTGGGCCTGGCTGAAGCTGGATCGCTCGCCGGTCTGGCTGGTTCCGGGCGTGATCGGTCTGATCGTCTTCGCCTGGCTGCTGACCCTGGTTCCGGCCGAGGCGGCGGGGCGGGCGTTCGCGGCCTATGGCGGGGTCTATATCTGCGCCTCGCTGGTCTGGATGGCGTTGGTCGAGAAGACGACGCCGGACCGTTGGGACCTGATCGGCGGGGCGGTCTGCCTGATCGGGGCAGGCGTGATCCTGTTCGGACCCCGCGCCTAGAAGCTGGCGAAGAAGCCGGGCACGGCCTCGGTGGCGGGGCCATAGACGCCCTCGTCGAACAGGCGCGCGCCCTGCGTCGGCTCCAGATTGATCTCGACCGTCCGCGCCCCGGCCATCCGCGCCAGTTGCACAAAGCCCGCCGCCGGATAGACCGCGCCCGAGGTGCCGATGGAGACGAACAGGTCGCAGGCTTCCAGCGCCGTCTCGATCCGCTCCATCTGAAGCGGCATCTCTCCGAACCAGACGATGTGCGGGCGCAGGACCCCGCGCGGGTGATGCGGCGAGGCGTGCTCGGCCTCCAGATCGCCGCTCCAGTCGCACACCACGCCCGATGCGGTGCAGCGCGCCTTCTTCAGTTCACCGTGCATGTGGATCAGCTCGAACCCCGAGGCGGGCCGGGTCTCGGCGTGGGCCCGGTCGTGCAGGTCATCGACGTTCTGCGTCACCAGCAGGAAGTCGCCCTCCCACCGCGCCGCCAGATCGGCCAGGGCCCGGTGCGCCGCGTTGGGCGCAACCTTCGCCAGATGCCGCCGCCGCTGGTTGTAGAAGTCCTGCACCAGGGCCGGGTCAGCCGCGAACCCCTCGGGCGTCGCCACCTCCTCGATGCGATGTCCCTCCCACAGCCCGTCCGAGGCGCGGAAGGTCGGCACGCCAGATTCCGCCGAGACGCCGGCGCCGGTCAGGATGACGAGGTTGTTGTGGGTCATGGCCGTCCCTTCGCCGTCATTCCGGGGCGCGCAGCGAACCCGGAACCCAGACGGATGCATCAATCTCGGTCCTGTCCGCAAGGCCGCAGAGGTCTGGATCCCGGGGCCAGCGATGCTGTCCCGGGATGACGGCAAGGGCGGTGATGGCTAGAGAAGGCGGGAGACAAGGAGCCCTCGCCATGAAGACCCGCGCCGCCGTTGCGTTTGAAGCCAAACGTCCGCTCGAGATCGTCGAGGTCGATCTGGAGGGGCCGCGCGCCGGCGAGGTGCTGATCGAGATCAAGGCGACCGGCGTCTGCCACACCGACGCCTATACGCTGGACGGTCTGGACTCAGAGGGCATCTTCCCCTCGATCCTGGGCCACGAGGGCGCGGGCGTGGTGGTCGAGGTCGGGCCGGGCGTGACCTCGCTGGCTGTCGGCGACCACGTCATCCCGCTCTACACGCCGGAATGCCGCCAGTGTAAGTCGTGCCTGAGCCGCAAGACCAACCTCTGCACGTCGATCCGCTCGACCCAGGGCAAGGGCCTGATGCCGGACGGCACCTCGCGCTTTTCCTACAAGGGTCAGGCCATCGCCCACTACATGGGCTGCTCGACCTTCTCGAACTACACAGTCCTGCCCGAGATCGCGGTGGCCAAGATCCGCAAGGACGCCCCCTTCGACAAGGCCTGCTACGTGGGTTGCGGCGTGACGACGGGCGTGGGCGCCGTGGTCAACACGGCCAAGGTCGAGCCGGGCGCCAACGCCGTGGTCTTCGGCCTGGGCGGCATCGGCCTGAACGTCATCCAGGGGCTGAAGCTGGTCGGGGCCGACATGATCGTCGGCGTCGACATCAACGGCGACAAGGAAGAATGGGGCCGTCGCTTCGGCATGACCCACTTCGTCAATCCCAAGGACACGCCCGACGTGGTGGCGCGTCTGGTCGAGCTGACCGACGGCGGCGCCGACTACACCTTCGACTGCACCGGCAACACCGTGGTCATGCGTCAGGCGCTGGAAGCCTGCCACCGCGGCTGGGGCGAGAGCATCGTCATCGGCGTGGCCGAGGCGGGCAAGGAGATCTCGACCCGTCCGTTCCAGCTGGTCACCGGTCGCGTCTGGAAGGGCTCGGCCTTCGGCGGCGCGCGCGGCCGCACCGACACGCCCAAGATCGTCGACTGGTACATGGACGGCAAGATCGAGATCGACCCGATGATCACCCACACCCTGCCGCTGGAACGCATCAACGAGGCGTTTGACCTGATGCACGCGGGCGAGAGCATCCGTTCGGTGATCGTCTTCTGATGGCGAAACGATTCTGGCGGATATCCGGCTACGACGGGCTTACGAAAATCTATGAGCGTCACTTGCCCTGGGGGTCTTTGTCAGAAGCCGAGGTGATGGAGCTGCTGCGTCGACTTCAATGTCGACATTTGAGCGAAGATGAAATTGTCGATTCTTCGCTCAGGAAGAATGCACGAGGAAAAGCCCATCATTTAGACCTGAGCCAGAACAAGAAAGATCAGTCAGGTGTGTGGGGGCTATCCACTCCAAATTCCTCGTGGCCTTACATTGCCACTATCGTTTCCGCCGACGAGGTCGCCCAACTCCCATAGCGGGCGCTTCTAGTCGGTTGCCAAAAGAAACTGTGTCGGCCTAAATGAAAACGAGCCGCCAAATTTCCGGAGCGGTGTCAGGGAGGAAGTTCATGTTCACGCACATCACGCTCGGCGCCAACGACGTCGAGGCGTCGCGCCAATTCTATGACGCCGTGTTCCGGGTCCTGGGCCTGGAGCCGGGCACGGCCGATCCCAAGGGCCGCTACTGGTGGCGCACGGGGCGCGGCGCCTTCGCCATCGGCAGCCCGATCGACGGCGAGGCGGCCTGCCACGCCAACGGCGGCACCATCGGCTTCGCGGCCCCCAGCCCCGAGGCCGTCGTGGCCTTCGCCGAGGCCGGCGTCGCGGCCGGCGGCACGGCCATCGAGGACCCGGCCGGTCCGCGCGAAACCACCTTCGGGACGATGCACCTGGCCTATCTGCGCGATCCGTCGGGCAACAAGATCTGCGCCGTTCACCGGCCGGGCTGAGGACTGACGATGAAGAAGGCGGCGACCGCGTCGATCATGGCCCTTGCGGCCGTCATGGCGCTCGCCGCCTGCGACCGGGGCGAGCCTGCGCCCGCTCCGGTCGAGGCCCCGGCCGAGGCCTGGGTCGGCAAGGACGTGGTTCTCTATCTGCCCGACCCGGTCATGAAGGCGCGGGTCGAGGTTTCGGCCCTGTCGCCCTATGTCAACGCGGCGGCGACGGCGGCCGAGGGGGCGGTGCGCGCCGCCCCGGTCCAGCCCGGCGCCTCGGGCATGCTGCTGCTGATGGTCAAGCCGGGCGGTCGGTCCAAGGCCTGGGTCGTCACCGGCGAACCGGCGCTCAAGCCTGAAACCATCGCGGCCGTGGTCAAGGCGGTCGAGGCCGTGCCCGCCCCCGCCGTGCGCGAAGGGCCGATCCTGGTCGGCGTCGGCTTCGACGCCTGGGGCGGCGGCGCGCCGCCCGCCGGGGCCAGCCCGCCCATCCCGCGCGACTGGTATGCCCATTTCTCGAAGGACGGCGGCCGACTGGACGACGCCTTCATGGCCCGCGTCTGGCCCGACTGACTGGAGTTTGAGTTGATGGAAACGGTCAAGAGCCACGTCGTCCACGGCGGGACCCTGCGCTATCTGAAGCACGACAGCGCCGCCACCGGCACGCCCATGACCCTGTCGGTCTTCGTTCCCGCCGGCGAAGGGCCTTTCCCGGTCCTGATCTGGCTGTCGGGCCTGACCTGCACCGAGGATAATTTCACCACCAAGGCCGGGGCCTACAAGGCCGCCGCCGAACACGGCGTCATCATCGTCGCGCCCGACACCTCGCCGCGCGGCGAAGGGGTGGCCGACGACGCCGCCTATGATCTGGGGCAGGGCGCGGGCTTCTACGTCGACGCCACGCAAACGCCGTGGACGCCGCACTTCCGCATGGAAAGCTATGTCACGGACGAGCTGATCGCCCTGATCGACGCGGAGTTCCCGACGACGAAGACGCGCTCGATCTTCGGCCATTCCATGGGCGGGCACGGGGCGCTGACCCTGGCCCTGCGTCACCCCGACCTGTTCCGGTCGGTCTCGGCCTTCGCCCCGATCTCGTCGCCGACCCGCTGCGCCTGGGGCGAGAAGGCGTTTTCGGCCTATCTGGGCGAGGACCGCGCCGAGTGGGCCAGACACGACGCCGCCCTGCTGATCGAAAACGGCGCCGCGCGCGGGGTGTTCGACGACATCCTGGTGGATCAGGGCGACGCCGATCCCTTCCTGACCGACCAGCTGAAGCCGGAACTGCTGAAGGCGGCGGCGGAAAAGGCGGGGCAGGGGCTGACCCTGCGGATGCAGCCGGGCTATGATCACTCCTACTTCTTCATGGCCAGCTTCGTGGACGACCACGTGGCCTTCCATGCGACCCGCCTGAAAGCTTGAAACTTCATGACCGACGCTCCCATCGACTTCGACGCCATGTTCGCCGCCCTGTGCAGCGAGGTCGGTTTCTGCCTGCATGAAAAGGGTCAGAAGAAGGTGATCGAGGCCCTGCCCAAGGGTCTGGACGCGGCGGTCAAGGCCGTGCTGGCGGCCGAGGGCGTGGACGAACCCAATGCCCCGGGTGATCTGAAGAAGGCCGTGCGCGACTGCCTCAAGGCCCATACGCAGAAGGCCTGATCGGGCCTCAAGCCGCGCGGATGGACGAAACTTCATCCGCGCGGGGACGGTGACGGCTTGCGGGGCGGCGTCGCTTCGATAGTGTCCCCTCCCATTGCTTTTGGGAGGAAGCCCCGATGATGGACCGTCGCCGCCTGTTGATGACCGCCGCCCTGGGAGGCGCGTTCGCGGCCTCGGGCGCCGCCCGCGCCCTGGCCCAAACCGCCGCGCCGGCCGCCGGCCCGGCCTCGGCCCAGTTCCTGGCCCTGCTGGACAAGATCGCGCAGGAGATGATCCTGTCCGACCCCGAGACCCTGACCATGCTGGGCATGGACCGGGGTCCGATGGCCGCCGCCCGCTTCAAGCTGAGCGACCGCTCGCAGGCCAAGATCGACGCCGACAAGGTCAAGTTCAAGGACGCCATGACGGCCGTGAAGGCCATCGACAAGACCCAGCTGACCGCGACCGAACAGACCTATTACGACTCGCTGGAGTTCTTTGGCGACACGCTGATGACGGGGGACCGCTTCCCCTACGGCGGCGGCTTCTCGCCCTCGCCCTATACGGTCAGCCAGCTGGGCGGGGCCTATCAGCAGATTCCCGACTTCCTCGACAGCCAGCACCGCATCGAGGCGGCGGACGACGCCGAGGCCTATCTGTCGCGTCTGTCGGACTTCGCCAAGGGCATGGACGCCGAGCGGGCGCGGATGCAGGCCGAGTTCGCCGCCGGGGCCGTGCCGCCGGACTTCGTCATCGACCGCACCCTGGCCCAGATGGCCTCGCTGACCGGAACCGCCGCAGCGGATTCGACCATGAGCCAGTCCCTGGCTCGCCGCACCGCCGAGAAGAACATCCCCGGCGACTGGGCCGCGCGCGCCCAGGCCATCCTGACCAATGAGGTCTATCCGGCGGTCCGGCGTCAGGCCGACGCCCTGAAGGCCGTGCGCCCTAACGCCACCCACGACGGCGGCGCCTGGCGTCTGCCGGACGGCGAGGCCTATTACCGCTTCGGTCTGCAATACTACACCACCTCCTCGATGACGCCGGACGAGGTGCATCAGATGGGCGTGGAGCAGGTGGCGGAAATCTCGGCCCGCGCCGACGCCCTGCTGAAGGCCCAGGGCCTGACGCAAGGCTCGGTCGGCGCCCGCATCGCCGCCTTGGGCAAGGATCCGCGCTTCGTCTATCCGAACACGGACGAAGCCAAAGAAGAGCTGCTCAAGGAACTGAACGCGCAGATGGTCGCCGTTCAGGCGCGCATGCCGGAATACTTCGGCCGCCTGCCCAAGTCGCCGTGCGACATCAAGCGCGTGCCCAAGGCCATCGAGGCCGGGGCGCCGGGCGGCTATTACCAGCCGCCGGCCCTGGATGGTTCGCGTCCGGGCGCCTACTACATCAACCTGCGCGACACGGCGGAATGGCCCAAGTGGACCCTGCCGACCCTGACCTATCACGAGGCGGTGCCGGGCCATCACTTCCAGATCGCCCTGCAGCAGGAGCAGCCCGACACCCCGCTGCTGATGAAGGTCATGGGCTTCTCGGCCTATTCCGAGGGCTGGGGCCTCTATTCGGAACAACTGGCCGACGAGATCGGGCTCTATGAAAACGATCCCTTCGGCCAGATCGGCTATCTGCAGTCGCTGATGTTCCGCGCCGCGCGTCTGGTCGTCGACTCCGGTCTGCACCACAAGCGCTGGAGCCGCGAGCAGGGCATTCGCTACATGGTCGACACCCTGGGCGACCAGGAAACGAGCATCGCCACCGAGGTCGAACGCTACTGCGTCTGGCCGGGTCAGGCCTCCAGCTACAAGGTCGGCCACACCACCTGGGTCAAGCTGCGTGAAGACGCCAAGAAGCGTCTGGGCGACCGCTTCGACATCAAGGGCTTCCATGACACCGGCCTGAACCTGGGCGGCGTGCCGCTGACGGTGCTGGAGCGGACCATGAACGCCTGGACGCCCGCCTGACCGACTGGGTAGCGGGCGCGCCGGCCCGACGATTGTCTGAGTATGAGGGGGCGCGCGGCGTCGCGCCGTCCTCGTCGGAGAGCAAGACCATGATCGACCGCCGCCGCCTTCTGCTGACCGCCGCCGCCACGGCGGCCGTGGCGCCCTCGCTGGCCCATGCCGCCGCCACTGATGCGGACGGGCGGCTGAACGCCCTGCTGGACGGCTGGTTCGAGGCCGACATCGACGACAATCCCGAATACGCCACCAACCTCGGCCTCGATCGCGGCGCGCGCGCGGGCCTGTCGTCGCAACTGACGGCGGTCAGCCCCGACGCCATCCGCAAGGACCGGGACAAGGCGATCAGCCGCTGGGCCACGCTGCGCGCCTTCGATCAGACGGGGCTCAGCGAGGCGGGCGCCCTGAACTACGCCATCGCCGCCTTCGGCCGTGAGACCTCGGCCGAGACCTCGCGCTTCGCCTATGGCGCCGGGCCGGGCCGTCCCTCGCCCTATGTCGTGACCCAGCTGTCGGGCGGCTATTTCGAGACGCCGGACTTCATGGACAACCAGCACCGGGTCGAGGACGCGGCGGGCGCCGACGCCTTCCTGTCGCGTCTGTCGGCCTTCGCCGGGGTGCTGGACGGCGAGACGGACAAGGTGCGCGAGGACGCCGGCCTGGGCGTCATCCCGCCGGACTTCATCATCGACCGGATGCTGCCGCAGGTCCGCACCCTGCGCGACACGCCCGCCGCCGACATGGCCATGGTCAAGTCGCTGGTCCGCAAGGCCGCCGCGCTGAACCTGTCCGGCTATGACGCCCGCGCCGCCGCCATCGTCGATCAGCAGATCAAGCCCGCCCTGGCCCGTCAGGTCGCGGCGCTGGAGGTCATCCGCCCGCAAGCGACCCACGACGCCGGGGTCTGGCGCCTGCCCGACGGCGAGGCCTTCTACGCCGCCGGCCTCAAGTCCAACACGACCACGACCCTCAGCGCCGCCGAAATCCACAAGATGGGCAAGGAGCAGGTGGCCGAGATCAGCGCCGAGATCGACCTCATCCTCAAGGCCCAGGGCTATACGCAAGGCACGGTCGGAGAGCGGATTCAGGCCCTGAACAAGGACCCGGCCCAGCTGTTCCCCAACACCGACGCGGGCAAGGAGGAACTGCTGGTCTGGCTGAACCAGCTGGTCGCCGATCTGGAGCCGAAGCTGCCGTCGGTCTTCGGGCGTCTGCCGAAAACGCACGTCGAGATCCGCCGCGTGCCGGTGTCGATCCAGTCGGGGGCGCCGGGCGGCTATTATCAGGGGCCGCCGCTGGATGGCTCGCGTCCGGGCGCCTACTACATCAACCTGCGCGACAGCGGGAACTGGCCGCGCTTCGCGCTTCCGACCCTGACCTATCATGAGGCTTCGCCGGGCCACCATCTGCAGGTCGCCCTGCAGCGCGAGTTCGGGTGAATTGCCGCAATGGCGTCGCGCCAGCGGCTTCTCGGCCTACAACGAGGGCTGGGCGCTGTACGCCGAGGCGGTCGCCGCCAACGACCTGAACGCCTATGCCGACAATCCTCTGGGCCGGGTCGGCTTCCTGATGTCCTACCTGTTCCGGGCCGTGCGCCTGGTGGTCGACACCGGTCTGCACTCCGAACGCTGGAGCCGCGAACAGGCGGTCGAATACATGGCGGCCTCGGGCGCCAAGCCGCTGGACGCCTCGAACAGCGAGATCAACCGCTACACCGTCTGGCCGGGCCAGGCCTGCGCCTACAAGGTCGGCCACACGGTCATCGCCCGCCTGCGGGCCGAGGCCGAGGCCAAGCCGGGCTTCGACCTGCGCGCCTTCCACGACAAGGTGCTGATGAACGGCTCCCTGCCGCTGGCGGTGCTGGAAGCCCAGATGCGCGGCTGAGGATCGGCCATCGACTGAAGATCGGCCCGGGCGTTCGCGTCCGGGCCGTTTTCGTTCGGAAGGAGCGGCGCCTGCATCGCGCCTTTGCACCCGCGCCCGCGCCTCGCTATACCCGCCGCACGATTTTCCTTCCCTGATTGAGAGACAGAGGCAGAGCATGGCCAAGATCAAGGTCGCCAACCCCATCGTGGACATCGACGGCGACGAAATGACCCGGATCATCTGGCAGATGATCAAGGACAAGCTGGTCTTCCCCTATCTGGACCTGGACCTCGACTACTACGACCTCGGCATGGAAAACCGCGACGCCACCGACGACCAGGTGACGATCGACGCGGCCCACGCCATCCAGAAGCACGGCGTCGGCGTGAAGTGCGCCACCATCACCCCGGACGAAGCCCGGGTGAAGGAATTCGGCCTGAAGAAGATGTGGAAGTCGCCGAACGGCACCATCCGCAACATCCTGGGCGGCGTCGTCTTCCGCGAGCCGATCATCTGCTCCAACGTGCCGCGCCTGGTCCCCGGCTGGACCCAGCCCATCGTCGTCGGCCGTCACGCCTTCGGCGACCAGTACAAGGCCACGGACTTCCTGGTCCCCGGTCCCGGCAAGCTGACCATGAAGTGGGTCGGCGCCAACGGCGAAGAGCAGAACTACGAGGTCTTCGACTTCCCCTCGGCCGGCGTGGCCATGGGCATGTACAACCTGGACGACTCGATCACCGAGTTCGCCCGGGCCAGCTTCTCGTTCGGCCTGCAGCGCAACTTCCCGGTCTATCTGTCGACCAAGAACACCATCCTGAAAGCCTACGACGGCCGCTTCAAGGACATCTTCCAGAAGGTGTTCGACGAAGAGTTCGCCGCCGAGTTCAAGGCCAAGGGCCTGACCTATGAGCACCGCCTGATCGACGACATGGTGGCCGCGGCCATCAAGTGGTCGGGCGGCTTCGTCTGGGCGTGCAAGAACTACGACGGCGACGTGCAGTCGGACGTCGTGGCGCAAGGCTTCGGCTCGCTGGGCCTGATGACCTCGGTGCTGATGACGCCGGACGGCAAGGTGCTGGAATCGGAAGCCGCCCACGGCACCGTGACCCGTCACTTCCGCCAGCATCAGAAGGGCGAGGCCACCTCGACCAACTCGATCGCCTCGATCTACGCCTGGACGCGCGGCTTCTCGCACCGCGCCAAGCTGGACGGCAACGCCGAACTGGCCGAGTTCGCCGCCACCCTGGAGCGCGTCGTGGTCGAGACCGTCGAGTCCGGCTTCATGACCAAGGACCTGGCCCTGCTGGTCGGCGACCAGCAGTCGTGGCTGACCACCGAGGGCTTCCTCGACAAGGTCTCCGACAACCTGCGCGCCGCCCTGCCGCATATCGGCTAAGGCTAGCAACGACCTCGCGCTCAAGCAGCGCGAAGCGCGTTAGCGCACTAAAGAGAGGCCCGTCGGAGAAATCCGGCGGGCCTTTTTGCTGTCCGCTCTCCCAACCGCCGCATCCCTCCCAGCCGCCGTCATCCTCGGACTTGATCCGAGGATCCAGCGCCGGGGCGCGCTCCTTCCTGCCGACGTGGCGCAGGCGGAGGACCCGATCCTCGGGTCAAGCCCGAGGATGACGGCAGAGGCGTGTGGCTCTTTCTGACGGCGGAGTGAAACGCCTAGCTTGAGCCCCCCGACGAACCATGCCCTTAATGTCCATGGGGGTTTTCGAGGTCGTGTCGCACATGTCGCTTACCCGTCGCGTTCGTAAGGCAGGGGAGGGCCGATGAACCAGAAACTGATTATTCGACTGGGGGGCGCCGCCGTGGCGGTCTTCGTCCTCGCCTATGCCGCCTCGCCTCTGCTGGCGGCGCGGTCGCTGGTCCAGGCCGCCAAGGCCGGCGACGAGAAGGGGCTGGAGCGCCAGGTCGACTTTCCCGCCTTCCGGGCCAGCCTGAAAGACGAACTGAGCGAGCGCATGGTCGCCGAGATGCGCAAGGACGACCGCCTGGGCGGTCTCTCGGGCCTGGGCATGATGCTGGCCCCGACCCTGGTGTCGGGCGCCGTGGACGCCTTCGTCACGCCCCAGGCCATTTCGGCGATGGTGCAGGAGGGCCAGGCGCCCAAGCCCGATCTGGCCAAGGTCGAGCCAGAGGCTGGGCCGAAGCCGGAAAGCCAGAAGGTGCGCCAGTCCTGGGGCTACCGCGACCTCGACACCTTCGCCGTCACCCTGACCCGCGACGATCAGCCCGACGAGCAGGTCTCCCTGCTGATGAAGCGCCGCAACCTGTTCGGCTGGAAGCTGGCGGGGATTGATCTGAGCGAGGCGGAGTAGACCTTTTCCTAGCTCCCTTCCCCCTCGAGGGGGGAAGGGTCGGGGATGGGGGTGTGCTCGCCGCGCTTTGGGGATTTGGCGCAAGAGGCGGGGCGCCTCCCGCGCTCGCTTCCCAAGCGTCCTGCCTTCACCCCCACCCAACCCTCCCCCCTCGAGGGGGAGGGCTTTGATCCCGTCCAAAGAAAAAGGGCGGCGCATCGGATGCGCCGCCCTTCGTCATTTCAGCCTGTGGGGGCGATCAGCCCTTCAGGGCGGCCCGGATGGCTTCCAGACCGGCTTCGGCCTTGGCACCGTCCGGGGCGCCGCCCTGGGCGAAGTCGGGCTTGCCGCCCGCGCCCTTGCCGCCCATGGCGATGACGGCGTCGCGGGCCAGATCAGCCGCGTTCACCTTTCCGGCCATGTCGCTGGTCGCGGCGACGGTGACCGCCGCCTTGCCGTCGGTGACGCCGACCAGGGCGACGACGCCCGAGCCCAGCTGCTTCTTGAAGTCCTCGGCCACGCCGCGCAGGCCCTTGCCGTCCACGCCGTCCAGGACGCGGGCGATCAGCTTGACGCCGTTGATCTCTTCCGGGGCCGCATTGGCGCCCGAACCGCCGCCCAGGGCCAGCTGCTTCTTCAGGTCGGCGACCTGCTTCTCCAGCGCCTTGCGTTCAGCGGTCAGGGCCTCGACCCGCGCCGGGACGTCGGCGGTCTGGATCTTGAAGCTCTGGGCCAGCGAACGGGCGACATTGGCCTGATCCAGCAGGAAGCGGCGGGCCGCGTCGCCGGTCAGGGCCTCGATGCGGCGGACGCCGGCGGCGACGCCGCCTTCCGACACGATCTTGAACAGGGCGATGTCGCCGGTACGGGCCACGTGGGTGCCGCCGCACAGTTCGACCGAATAGGCGCCCCCGTTTTCTGATTCTGGGCCGGCCAGGGCGTGGCCCAGGGTCAGGACGCGGACCTCGTCGCCGTACTTCTCGCCGAACAGGGCGACGGCGCCGGCCTCGATGGCGGCCTCGGGGTTCATCAACTCAGTCGAGGTCGGCAGGTTCTGGCGGATGACCGCGTTCACCTCGTCCTCGATCCGGGCCAGTTCGTCCTCGGTCACCGGGGCGTTGTGGCTGAAGTCGAAGCGCATGCGCTCGGCGTCGACCATCTGGCCCTTCTGGGCGACGTGGGGGCCGAGCACGTTCTTCAGCGCGGCGTGCAGCAGGTGGGCGGCCGAGTGGTTGGCGCGGGTCGTCGGACGCGAGCCCGGCTCGACCACAGCCGTCACCGTCGCGCCGACCGTCAGGGCCGCGCCCTGGGCCACTTGCAGCGTGTGAACGAACAGGTCGGCGTGCTTCTTGGTGTCCAGCACGCGGCCTTCGCCATTGGTCCAGACAAAGCCGCCCTTGTCGCCGGCCTGACCGCCGCCTTCGGCGTAGAAGGGGGTCTGGTTCAGGACGACCTCGACCACCTCGCCGGCCTCGGCGCCTTCGACCGCGACGCCGTCCTTCAGGATGGCGACGACCTGGCCGTCGCTGGTCTCGGTCTCATAGCCGGTGAACTGGGTTACGCCGTGCTGGTCGCGCAAGGCCAGCCAGGCGCCGGCCGAGGCCGTCTGGCCCGAGCCGGTCCAGTGTTCGCGCGAGCGGGCGCGCTGCTCTTCCATGGCGCTCTGGAAACCGTCGACATTGACCGAGAAACCGCGACGGCGGGCCTCGTCCTGCGTCAGGTCCAGCGGGAAGCCGTAGGTGTCATACAGGGTGAAGGCCGTCTGGCCGTCCAGCATGTCGCCGGCCTTGAAGTCGGTCGTGGCCTGATCGAACAGGTTCATGCCGCGGCCGAGCGTGGTGCGGAAGCGGATCTCTTCCTGCTTCAGCGTGTCCTCGATGAAGGCCTGGGCGCGGCCCAGCTCGGGATAGGCCTCGCCCATTTCTTGGACCAGGGTCGGCACCAGGCGGTGCATCAGCGGGTCGGTCGAACCCAGCAGGTGAGCGTGACGCATGGCGCGGCGCATGATGCGGCGCAGGACATAGCCGCGGCCTTCGTTGGACGGGGTCACGCCGTCGGCGATCAGGAAGGAGGCCGAGCGCAGGTGGTCGGCGATGACCCGGTGGCTGGGGGCGCGTTCGCCCTCGGCCTTGGTCGAGGTCAGTTCTTCCGAGGCGTTGATCAGGCTCTTGAACAGGTCGACTTCATAGTTGGAGTGGACGCCCTGCAGCACGGCGGCGATGCGCTCCAGACCCATGCCGGTGTCGACGCTGGGCTTGGGAAGGTCGCGAACGATCTTATCGTTCTCCTTCTCGTACTGCATGAAGACGTTGTTCCAGACCTCGACGAAGCGGTCGCCGTCCTCGTCCGGCGAACCGGGAGGGCCGCCGAAGATGTGGTCGCCGTGGTCGTAGAAGATTTCCGTGCACGGACCGCACGGGCCGCTGTCGCCCATGGCCCAGAAGTTGTCGGCGGTCGGGATGCGGATGATCTTGTCGTCCGAGAAGCCGGTGATCTTCTTCCAGATGTCGAAGGCTTCGTCGTCGGTGTGATAGACGGTGACCAGCAGGCGCTTGGGATCGAGGCCGAATTCCTTGGTCAGCAGGCCCCACGCGCTCTCGATGGCGTGGTCCTTGAAGTAGTCGCCGAACGAGAAGTTGCCGAGCATCTCAAAGAAGGTGTGGTGGCGCGCGGTGTAACCGACGTTGTCCAGATCGTTGTGCTTGCCGCCGGCGCGCACGCATTTCTGCGAGCTGGTGGCGCGCTTGTAGGGCGGGGTCGCGGCGCCCGTGAAGTAGTCCTTGAACGGCACCATGCCCGCGTTGACGAACAGCAGGGTCGGGTCGTTCTGCGGCACCAGCGGAGCCGACTGCACCTTCTCGTGGCCGTCGGCCGCGAAGTAGTCGAGGAAGGTGGAGCGGATCTGTTTCAGGCTGGTCATGATGGGTCGCTCTGGATCTCGGGCGCGCGGGGAGAATGTCGGAACCGGCGTCATATAGGGATTTTGCGCCGAGCGCATCACCGGCGCGTGATCAGGACGGCGCGCGGGGCTTTTTCCTCGCCAGCTATCCCATCCCGCCGTCATCCTCGGGCTTGACCCGAGGATCGGATGGTCTGTCTGCGCGACGTCAGCGAGGAGGCGCGCGCGCGCGCCCTCGATCCTCGGGTCAAGCCCGAGGATGACGGAGAAGGAGCGAGCCGAACCTTAGTCGTGCAGACGACGGGGTGCGACGATGACCCCGTCTTCGTCGGCGTAGAGCCAGTCGCCGGGGGTGAAGATGACGCCGCCGAAGCTGGTGGGGATGTCGATCTCGCCGATGGCGTCGCGGTCGGCGCGCAGGGGCGTGGTCCCGACGGCCTTGATGCCGACGGGCATGGCGGCGATGACGGCCGTGTCGCGAATGGCGGCGTGGACAATGATCCCGGCCCAGCCGTTGTCGATGGCCAGCTTCGCCAGGTTGTCGCCGACCAGGGCGCGCTTCAGCGACCCGCCGCCGTTGACCACCAGCACCGCGCCGTGACCGGGCCGCTCCAGCACCTGGCGGACCAGGGCGTTGTCGTCGAGGACGCTGAGGGTGCGGATCGGCCCGTGAAAGGCCGCGACCTTGCCGAAGCTGCGGAACGGCGTCTGGCAGACCTTCACCGTATCGGGATGGGCGTCGCAGAGGTCGGCGGTGGCGGTGGTCATGGGAGGCTCCGGTTCTTCGCGGTCAAGTTTGCCCGGCGGGGCGGGCCCTGTCTTCCCCTTGCCGTCATTCCGGGGCGCGAAGCGAACCCGGAACCCAGGCGGCTGCGGCTTTGCTGTCCGCGCCCCTGGGGCCGACGCCTGGGCCCCGGATCGACCCTTCGGGCCGTCCGGGGTGACGGCGGACGGGCGGCGGATCGGGCGGTCACGGCTCCAGACAAAAAGAGGCCCGCCCGATGCGGATCGGGCGGCCATGTCCCGAACAAAAAGAGGCCCGCCCGATGCGGATCGGGCGGCCATGTCCCAGACAAAAAGAGGCCCGCCCGATGCGGATCGGGCGGGCCGGCTCCGTCCGACCGACCCCGCGGGGTCGGTAGGCGGGTCGCGGGGACGACGGACGGAAGCTTGGGCGGAGAGGCTGGATCAGCCCTCCAGATCTTGACCTTCGTCAGGCTCGGGCGCGCCCAGCATGTCGTCGGCGATCTTGGCCGTGGACTGGCGCACGGCCTTCTCGATGGCGAGGGCCATGTCCGGGTTGTTCTTCAAGAATTCCTTGGCGTTCTCGCGGCCCTGACCGATGCGGGTGGAGTCGTAGGAGAACCACGAGCCGGACTTCTCGATGATGTTGGCCTTGACCCCCAGGTCGATGATCTCGCCGATCTTGGAGATGCCTTCGCCGTACATGATGTCGAAGATGACCTCGCGGAACGGCGGGGCGACCTTGTTCTTGACCACCTTGACGCGGGTGGTGTTGCCGACGACCTCGTCGCGGTTCTTGATCGCGCCGGTGCGGCGGATGTCGAGGCGGACCGAGGCGTAGAATTTCAGCGCATTGCCGCCTGTCGTCGTTTCCGGCGAGCCGTACATGACGCCGATCTTGTGACGGATCTGGTTGATGAACAGGACGATGCACTTCGACTTGGAGATCGAGGCGGTCAGCTTGCGCAGGGCCTGGCTCATCAGGCGGGCTTGCAGGCCGGGCAGGCTGTCGCCCATCTCGCCCTCGATTTCAGCGCGCGGGGTCAGGGCGGCGACCGAGTCGACCACCACGATATCCACGGCGCCCGAGCGCACCAGGGTGTCGACGATCTCCAGCGCCTGCTCGCCGGTGTCGGGCTGCGACACCAGCAGGTCGTCCAGGTTGACGCCCAGCTTCTGGGCATAGACCGGATCGAGCGCGTGTTCGGCGTCGACGAAGGCGGCCACGCCGCCCTTCTTCTGGACCTCGGCCACGGTGTGCAGGGCGAGCGTCGTCTTGCCCGAGGATTCAGGGCCGAACACCTCGATCACCCGCCCGACCGGCAGGCCGCCGATGCCCAGGGCCATGTCCAGACCCAGCGAGCCGGTCGAGACGCTTTCGATCTCGGCCACCACGCCGGCCTTGCCGAGCTTCATCACCGAGCCCTTGCCGAAGGCGCGATCGATCTGCGCGATCGCCGCCTCCAGAGCGCGTTGCTTTTCGCCGTCTTCTTTACCCACGAGCTTCAATGCCGCCTGTGCCATTGGTTTTCTCTCCCTTGCCATGATTCCATTCTGGGCTTTGGGAGAGACCCGCCAGGACCCGCTCCCTCTGTGAGACGGACTATGTGCATGGTTTGTTCTGGTTCACAAGATGTTCTCATTTGGCGCGTGAGAACAAAATGCGATCTACGACCGTTTCTGACGTTGTCTGCGCCGGGTCCAGAAGGGCCTGGCGTCGTGGAAACGCCCGCAGGCCTTGGCCGCAGAGGCCAGCAGCGCGGCCTCGTCGCGCTCGCGTCGGCCGATGACGCGCCCGGCGGCGAAGGCGACCTCGGCGTCGTCCAGACGCGCCTCGCCCGGGATTCGATCGCGCGCCACGGCCAGATCGTTGAGGACGCCCAGCCTGTCCTGCAGTCGTTCCAGCGCCTTCAGATAGCGGGCGCGGCGGCGACGGACGGGAAACAGGTCGGCGAAGAACTCGGCGGCGTAGCGCAGGCGCTTGGCGCGGATGCGCAGGTTGTGGCGGGCCTCGGGGTCCAGATCGGCCAGGTCGCGGGCGCGCTGTTCGACCTGACGGTGCAGCCGGTCCAGGGCCTCGACGGCGAAGGGGGCGACAGGGCCGTCCGGCAGGGCCGCCGTATCGATCCAGGCCGTGGTCTCCAGCATCATCCGGCCGTAGCGCGGCGACTGGAGGGCGGCGAGGACGCGGTCATAGGCCTGGCCCCGCGCGCTCAGCAGATGCCGTCCCAGCGACGCCAGATCGGGCGAGGGCGCCTCCAGCGCGGTCGGGTGGAAGACGTCGCGGATGAAGACGTCCAGATCGCGCGCGGCGTCGGCCTCGTGCGCCAGCCATTTCAGCTCGGCCTCGATCCGCTCGCGGTCCGCCTCGGCCAGCAGGGGCTTGAAGACGGCGACGGCGGCGCGCAGGCGGCGCAGGCCCACGCGCAGCTGATGCACCGCCTCGGGCCGGCGCACGACGCGCAGCAGTTCGGCGTTGGCCGAGACCTGGGCCACACAGGCCATGCCGATGGTGCGGAAGGCCTCGCCGGTCGCAGCGTCGGGCGACAGGGGCGCGGGGACGGCGCGGCGGGGGGCGCGGCTGGTCCCCTCGGCGAGGCGCCAGCCGCGCTCGGCCTTGCTTTCGAACACCGGGACGATGGGCAGGTCGTGGGCCAGCCGCCGGGCCAGGGCGAAGAGGGCGCCGGGGTCGCCGCGCTTCAGCTCCAGCTCCAGTTCATAGATCGGCTCGCGGCGGTCGCCACAGGATAGCTCGCCCGCGTCGAAGGCGGCCTCGATCAGGGCGCCATACAGCCGGACCATGCGGATGCGGCGCACGACGGTCGTGGCGAAGCGAGGCGACAGGTCGCGGCCGCGGCGCTTCAGCAGCCTGTGCGCCGGCGTGGTCATGAGCGCGGCGAAGTCCGGCGCCTCGGAGGCGACGGGGACCTCCCATTCGTCGCGGGCGGTCTGGCCGGGGGCGGTCTGGCGCTTCAGCGTCTGGACGAAGCCGTGGCTGGTCGCCCGCACCCGCAGGCCGAAGCCGGCGGCGCGCAGGACGCCGTCGGGCGTGTCGAAATAGACCGAACGCAGATGGTCGGTGGTCTGCTCGCCCTGCAGCGCCGGATGCCCCGACAGGCGAACCACCGCGCCGGGGCCGAGCCGGAACTTCAGTTCGGTTTCGATCGCGGGAGCCGTCATGCGCCGCCCTGTCCTGTGCGAAGCCGCATTATGAAGCGGCCGCAGCCTCTAGCCTAATCCAGGACCCTCGGGGCGGGGCTTTCCAATAGAATTCGCCTGACGGGCGAGGTTCAGACCTCCTCGCCCACGACGCGCGCCGGGCTGTCGCGGAAACGCGGGGCGGGGGCGGGCTGGACCACGCCGTGGGCCGTGACGAAGGCGCCGCGCGCCCGATTGTGCGGATGCTCGGGCGCCTCGGCCATCGACAGGACGGGGGCGACGCAGGCCTGCCGCGCCTCGGGATGGCCGCACCAGTCGTCGCGGTTGCGGGTGCGGAAGACCTCGGCCAGCCGCGCCTTCAGGCCGGGCCAGGCGGCCGGATCGAAGGGCATGGCGAAGTCGGCGTCGCCTTCCAGCCCCGTCAGGCGCAGCAGGGCGGCGTAGAACTGCGGCTCGATGGCCCCGACCGCCAGGTGCCGGCCGTCCGCCGTCTCATAGACCTCGTAGAAAGGGGCGCCCGTGTCCAGCAGGTTGACCCCGCGCTCGTCGCGCCAGGCCAGGGGACCGGGCAGGGTCTGGCGGAAGCCCCAGATCATGCTCATCAGCAGGGCCGAGCCCTCGCTCATGGCGCAGTCGATGACGTCGCCGCGCCCGCTGCGCTGGGCCTTCAGCAGGCCGGCGACCATGCCGAAGGCCAGCAGCATTCCGCCGCCGCCGAAGTCGCCGACCATGTTGATCGGCGGGGTCGGCTTCTCGCCCGCCCGGCCGAAGGCGTGCAGGGCGCCCGACAGGGCGATGTAGTCGATGTCGTGGCCCGGCGCCGGGGCCAGAGGCCCGTCCTGACCCCAGCCGGTCATGCGGCCGAAAACGAGCTTCGGATTGTCGCCCAGCAGGACCTCGGGGCCGAGGCCCAGCCGCTCCATGACGCCGGGCCGAAAGCCCTCGATCAGGCCGTCGGCGGTCCGGGCCAGGTCGCGGATGCGGGCGGCGCCCTCGGGCGTCTTCAGGTCGGCCTCGATTAGGGTCCGCCCCCGGTTCAGCGGGTCGCGCGGATCGGGGGCGGCGCCGGGGCGGTGGACCAGGATCACGGTCGCCCCGTGATCGGCCAGCATCATGCCGCAGAAGGGGGCGGGGCCGATGCCGCCCAGTTCGATGATGGTCAGGCCGTCGAGGGTTCCGCTCATACCCCGCACTCAAGCCGAGGCCGGCGGCCCCGTCCAGACGCGAGCGTCGGCCGGGACCGCCTTTCGGGGAGAGGGGAAGGTCGTCAGGCGGCCCGGTTCTTCACCAGGTCGTCGACGACCGAAGGGTCGGCCAGGGTCGAGGTGTCGCCGAGCGCGCCCAGTTCGTTCTCGGCGATCTTCCTCAGGATGCGCCGCATGATCTTGCCGGAGCGGGTCTTGGGCAGGCCCGGCGCCCACTGGATCACGTCAGGCGCGGCGATGGGGCTGATCTCCTCGCGGACCTGATTGATCAGTTCCTTGCGCAGGGCCTCGGTGGCCTCGACCCCCTTGTTCAGGGTGACATAAGCGTAGATGCCCTGACCTTTGATGTCGTGGGGGAAGCCGACCACGGCGGCCTCGGCCACGGCCTCGTGCAGGACCAGGGCGCTCTCGACCTCGGCCGTGCCCATGCGGTGGCCCGAGACGTTGATGACGTCGTCGACCCGGCCGGTGATCCAGTAGTAGCCGTCCGCGTCGCGGCGGCAGCCGTCGCCGGTGAAATACTTGCCCGGATAGGTCGAGAAATAGGTCTCGAAGAAGCGCGCGTGGTCGCCATAGACGGTGCGCATCTGGCCCGGCCAGCTGTCGGTGATGACCAGATTGCCCTCGGTCGCGCCCTCCAGAACCGCGCCGTCGGCGTCGACGATCTGCAGCTCGACGCCGGGCAGGGGCTTGGTCGCCGAGCCGGGCTTGAGGTCGGTCGCGCCGGGCAGGGGCGAGATCAGGACACCGCCGGTTTCCGTCTGCCACCAGGTGTCGACGATGGGCAGGCGGCCTTCGCCGACCACCTCATGATACCAGCGCCAGGCCTCGGGGTTGATCGGCTCGCCGACGCTGCCCAGCAGGCGCAGGGACTTGCGGCTGGTCGCCTTAACGGGTGCGTCGCCCTCGCGCATCAGCGAGCGCAGGGCGGTGGGGGCGGTGTAGAAGATCTCGACGCTATGCTTGTCGATGACCTCCCAGAAGCGGCTGACGGTCGGATAGTTGGGCACGCCCTCGAACAGCAGGGTCGTCGCCCCATTGGCCAGCGGGCCATAGACGCCATAGGAGTGGCCCGTCACCCAGCCCACGTCGGCGGTGCACCAGAAGACCTCGCCGGGCCGGTAGTCGAAGACCAGTTCGTGGGTGTAGCTGGCCCAGAGCAGGTAGCCGCCGGTGGTGTGCAGCACGCCCTTGGGTTTGCCGGTCGAGCCCGAGGTGTAGAGGATGAAGAGCGGGTCCTCGGCGTGCATCGGCTCGGGGTGGCAATGATTGCTGACCGCCTCAGCCTCGGTCTCGTAGTCCAGATCGCGGCCCTCGACGAAGCCGACCTCGGCCCCGGTGTGGCGGATCAGCAGGACCCCGGCGACGCCCGCTGCCTTCTCCAGCGCCTTGTCGACATTGGCCTTCAACGGGACCTTCTTGCCGCCGCGGCAGCCCTCGTCGGCGGTGATGACGAAGGTCGAGCCGCAGTCCTCGATGCGTCCGGCGATGCTGTCGGGCGAGAAGCCGCCGAAGATGACCGAATGGACCGCGCCGATGCGGGCGCAGGCCAGCATGGCGTAGGCGGCCTCGGGGATCATCGGCAGATAGATGGTGACGCGGTCGCCCTTCTGGACGCCGTTGGCCTTGAGCACATTGGCCATGCGGCAGACGCGCTCGTGCAACTGGCCGTAGGTGACGTGTTGGCTGTCGGTGGGCTCGTCGCCTTCCCAGATGATCGCCGTGTCGTCAGCGCGGTGGGGCAGGTGGCGGTCGATGCAGTTGGCCGAGACGTTCAGCACCCCGTCCTCGAACCAGCGGATGCGGAAGTCTTCCTTGTCGAAGCTGACGTTCTTGATCTTCGACGGGAAGGTCATCCATTCGAGGCGCTTGGCCTGCTGCCCCCAATAGGCGTCGGGGGCCTCGCGCGCCGCGATCCGGGCGGCCTCATAGGCGTCGCGGTCCATGTGGGCGCGGGCGGCCAGGTCGGCGGGGACGGGATAGATTTCCGGGTCGGACACGCGCGCTCTCCTCCAGTTTCTTGGTCTTAGAAGCCGTATTTGGCGAACAGGATCAGACGGGTCATGTCGCCGTCCAGTCCCGACTCCAGCTTGCGGTCAGCGAACATCAGTTCGGCGCCGACATCAAACGCCGTGACCGGCGACCAGATCAGGTTGGCGTGCAGGCTCTGGGCCGAGCGGTTGGCGCTCGCCCCGGTCAGCAGGACGTCGTTGTCCACCCTCTGCGCCGACCAGATCAGGCTGGAGCGCCAGCCCGGCGTCCAGACGTGGCGATAGGCGGCGAAGCCGGCGACCACGCCGATGGCGTCAAGTTCGCCCGAGGCGTCCAGCACCGCGTCGTTGGCGAAGTTGAGGCCCAGATAGCGGCCTACGCCCTCGCCGCCCGACAGCATGAAGCGCAGGTCGTCCTGGGCCCCGACCTTGAGCTTGGCCGAGGCCGACAGGCCCCAGCCGGTCGCGGTCGAGTCGATGCTGGTCGCCGGGTTCTGATACTTGAGCTGACGCAGCAGGCCGGCGAACTGGACGTCGCCCCAGGGGCGGCTGAGAGCGTAACGCGCCGTCAGGTCGGGCAGGCTGTTGTCGTCGGCGACGATCCGCGCGCCGCCGCCGAAGGGGGTGACGGTAGTCTCGGGGTTCTCGACCGAAACCGAGAAGGGGCCGCGCGTGTAGCGGACCTGGGCCTGGCGGGCGAAGACCGTGCCCTCGGCGGCGCCGACGAAGTCGGCCGATTCCGGCAGGACGGCGGTGTTCTGGAAATTGGTCCACTCCTGGCCGATCAGCCAGTTGTCGATGGTGACGAAGGCGCGGCGCAGGGCGGGGTTCGAGGCGCTGGTGGTGCGCTGGTCGCCGGCGCCGGGCAGGCTTTCGAAGTCCATCTCCAGCCGGGCGCCGACCTTGTGGCCGCCGACCAGACCGTCGGTGGTCAGCCAGAAGCGGGTCTGACGGGCGTTGAAGTCCGTGGCCGTGTCTTCATCGGCTGCACCGATCGGGATGGAGCCGGGCAGGTGATAGTCGCGCAGCAGGTCGCCGTTGGCCGGGTCGCCGCCGGAATAGCGGGAGGCCATGGCGTCGACCTTGATGAAGCCGCCGAACTTGACCGTGTGATCGCCGATGCGGAAGCCTTCTTCGCGCGGGGTGGTCGAGACCGGGGTCGGCGCCGGGGCGGCCGGGCGGGCTTCCAGGCGGATGATGTCCTGCGCCATCGCCTGGGATTGGGTCGTCTGCTGGGTTCGCGCGGCGGCGACCTCGGACTTCAGGCTGTTCAGCTCGGCTTCGAGCTGGGCGATGCGGGCCTCGAGGGCTGCATTGGCGTCCTGCGCCCAGACGGCGCCGGGGGCGAACAACAGCGCAGCCGCGGCCGCGCCGCCGAGCAGGCGGAATCTTCCCATGTCATGTCCTCCCGGGTTCGTCTGATGCGAACCTCGAGACGGCAGCATTCCGCGCGGGGGCGGTTTGCGGCCATTAGCCATTGGTCTAGTTTCGACCAAAGTCGAGGCGCGGCATTGTGTCGTCACAGCGCGGCCTCGACCGGAAAAAGAACCGCGCACGGGAAGGACGTTCATGGATCGCATCCTCGTCGCCGACGACCACCCCCTGTTTCGGGCGGCGCTCAGATCGGCCGTCGAAAAGGCCGCGCCCGGCGCCGTGATTGCGGAATGCGCCAGTCTGGCCGAGGTTCAGACGGCCTTGGCCGAAGCCGCGACCGACCTGCTGCTGCTGGATCTGAAGCTGTCGGACAGCGAGGGCATGGCGGGCCTGAGCCGCATCCGAACCGAGCATCCGGCGGTGCCGGTGGCCGTGGTCTCGGCCAGCGAGGAGCCGCCCACCGTGCGCCGCGCCCTGACGCTGGGCGCCGCCGGCTTCATCCCCAAGTCCGCCGCCCTGCCGGTCATGGTCGAGGCCATCACCGCCATCCTGTCCGGCGAGACCTGGGCGCCCGACGTCGGCGCGCCCGGACCGGAGGAAGGCGATCTGGAAGCCCGCATCGCCAGCCTGACGCCTTCGCAATTACGTATCCTCGAAGGCCTGAAGGCCGGGCGGTTGAACAAGCAGATCGCCTTCGACCTCGGCGTCACCGAGGCGACGATCAAGGCCCACCTGACCAGCGTCTTCCGCAAGCTGGGCGTCCACAACCGGACCCAGGCGGTGATCCTGGCGCAATCGATCGACCTGGGCTGATCTAGCTCGACAGAAACGCCTTCAGCGCCGCCGGTTTGACCGGCTTGGGCAGCAGGGTCGCGCCCGCCGTCGTCGCCGTCTCCTTCAGCCCCTCGCGGGTGTCGGCGGTGACCAGGCCGATGCGGCGCAGGCCCCGCGCCCGCAGGGCGTCCACCACCGTCAGCCCGTCGGCCCCGTCGCCCAGATGCAGGTCGACCAGGGCCGCGTCGAACGGCCCCTTGGCCGCCACGCCCTCGGCTGCGGACCGCGCCGTCGTCGCCTGCGCGCCCCAGCGGGTCAGAAGCGCCGTCAGGGCGTCGAGGATGGCCGGTTCATTGTCCACGCACAGCACCCGCAGGCCCGCCAGCGGCAGGCGCGCGTCGCCCTCGGCGGCGGGCGCGACCACGGCCAGCGCGGCGGCGCGCGGCGCGCTGACGCGGAAGGTCGTGCCGCGCCCCACCCGCGACGCCATCGACAGAGGATGGCGCAGCAGGTCCGACAGCTTCTGCACGATGGCGAGGCCCAGGCCCGCGCCCGGCTCGTCCACGGGCGCGCCGGGCAGGCGCACGAACTCGCCGAAGACGCTTTCGCGATCCGCATCCGGGATGCCGCGCCCTGTGTCGCAGACCAGCATCCGCACCGTGTCTCCGTCCCGCCGAGCCCCGACCAGCACCCGGCCCCGGTCGGTGTAGCGAATGGCGTTGGCGGTCAGGTTTTGCAGCATGGAGCGCAGCAGGTCGTGGTCCGAGGCGACCCACAGACCCGACGGCACGACGGTCAGCCGCAGACCCTTGGCGCGGGCCATGGGGGCGAACTCGCGGCGCAGCTCGGCGAACAGGGCGTCCAGCGACAGAGGGGCCACGGCGGGCTGGACCCCGCCCGCCTCCAGCTTGGACAGGTTGAGCAGGGCCGTCAGCAGGCGGTGGGCGCTGTCGATCGCGCGGTCGGCGTTGGTCGCCAGCCCGCGTGCGGCGGACCCCGGCGCCAGCGCCTGCTCCTCTTTCAGCGCGGCGATGAACAGGCGCGCGGCGTGCAGCGGCTGCAACAGGTCGTGGCTGGCGGCGGCGAGGAAGCGGGTCTTGGAGGCCGTGGCGTCCTCGGCCAGACGCCGGGCCTCCTCCAGCCGTTCGGTGCGGTCGGCGACGCGGGCCTCCAGCCGCTCGTTGGCCTCCTCCAGATCGCGGGCGGCGCGGCGCAGGGCGGTGATGTCGGTATAGCTGGTGGCGTAGCCGCCGCCGGGGATGGGGGCGCCGGACGAGCGCAGGATGCGGCCGTCGGGCTGCTCGCGTTCATGGTCGTGCGGGATGCGGCGGGCCAGGGCCTCCAGCCGCCGTTCGACCCAGGCCTCGATGTCGTGCGGACTCTCGCCGCGCTCGGCGTTCAGGCGATAGACGGCGGCGACGGGCAGGCCGACATGGACGAAGCCGGCGGGCAGGTCGAACATCTCGACATAGCGCCGGTTCCAGGCGGTCAGGCGCAGGTCCTCGTCCACCACGCTGACGCCCTGGTCGATGTTGTCGAGCGTAGTCTGCAGCAGGTCGCGGTTGAACTGGACGGCCTGCGACGCCTCGTCCAGCATCCGCACCACGTCCTCGGGCGCGCGGCCCCCGGCGGCCAGGGCGGCGGCGATGACCCGGCGAGCCGAGGCGGCGCCGACCGCGCCCGCCAGCATCCGTTCGGCGGCGCGGGCCAGCCCGGCGTCGGCGGGATCGGCGTCGCGCAGCTTGACCTCGGTCTCGCGCGCCCAGGCGGCGAAGGCGCGCTCGGCCCGCTCGTCGCCGATGAAGCGGGCGACCAGGGCCTTCAGGTCGCCGACCGAGGCCCCGGCCGAGCCGCCGCGCCCCTCCATCCAGTCCGGCCCCAGCCGGTCGACGAAGGCGCGGGCCTGAACCTGATCGATCAGGCGCGGGCGGCCCAGCTTCGACACCAGAACAAAGACGCCGAGGTTCAGCGTCAGGCTGAGGAAGACCCCGGCCGCGAACGGGTCCTTCAGCCCGATCATGGCCGGGACGTTCAGGCCGAAGCCGGGACCCAGCTGCGGCGCCGCCAGCATGACCAGCCAGACCGTCATGCCGACGCTTAAGCCCGCCAGCGCCCCGCGCGACCGCCCTCCGCGCCACAGCACCGCGCCGAACAGGGCGGGCGCCAGCTGGGCCAGGGCCGTGAAGGAGAGCAGCCCCATGGCCGCCAGACCGCGCGACTGGTCCATGGCCTGATAATAGACCCAGGCCATCAGCAGCAGGGCGACGATGGCCACGCGGCGGATGTTCAGGATGGCCCGCGCCATGTCGCCCGCACGCTCGCCTCGCCGACGCCGTTCGGCGGCCAACAAGGGCAGGATCAGGTTGTTCGACACCATGGCCGACAGGGCCACGGCCTCGACGATGACCATGGCGGTGGCCGCGGAGAAGCCGCCGACGAAGACCACGGCGGTCAGGACCGACTGGCCCGAGTTCAGCGGCAGGGCCAACACCAGCAGGTCGGGATTGACGCTGGGCGCGAACAGGCCGCCCGCCGCCACCAGCGGCAGGACCGCCAGACTGGTCAGAAGCAGATAGAGGGGGAAGATCCAGCGCGCGCGGCGCACCTGGGCCGGATCGCCGCCCTCGACGAAGGCGACGTGGAACTGACGCGGCAGGCAGAAGATGGCCAGGGTCGCCACCAAGACGATGGCCCAGAAGCGCCCGTCCAGATCGGGCCAGCGGGCCAGATCGCCGAGGCTGGCGGTCACGTCGGCGGAGGCGGGCGCGCGCGCCAGCAGCGTCAGGGCGAAGACGGCCACGGCCAGCAGGGCCGCCAGCTTGACGATGGACTCGATGCCGATGGCCTGGATCAGGCCGCGGTTGTGCTCGGTCAGGTCGGGACGCCGCGCGCCGAACAGGATGGCGAACCCGGCCAGCACCCCGGCCATGACCAGAACCGTCAGGCTCTCGGAGCCGGCGACGGGCGTCCCCGCCGTCAGCATCTCGCCCGCCATCGACAGGGATTTCAGCTGCAGCGCGATGTAGGGCAGGGACCCCAGGATGGCGACCGCCGCCACCGCCGCGCCCAGGGCCGGGCTCTTGCCGTAGCGCGAGGAGATGAAGTCGGCCATCGAGCCGACGTTCTCGCGCCGGGCCGCCGCCGCGATCCGCTTCCACAGCGGGAACAGCACCGTCACCCCCAGCGCCGGGCCGATATAGATGGGCAGGTATTCCCAGGCCGACCGCGCCGCTGTCCCCACCGCCCCGTAATAGGTCCACGAGGTGCAGTAGATGGCCAGCGACAGCGCATAGAGCGACGGCCCCAGCGCCCCGCCGCGCGTCTTGATCGACGGTCGCTCGTACCACCAGGCGACCGCGAACAGGACGGCCATATAGGCGGCCACCAGGGCCAGGGTCACGAGGCTGAACATGACCGGCATCTGGGACGGAGCGGGGGCGGGGGACAAGGGTGAAATGATGTGGCGCAACTGTCTCCCTTCCCCCTCGATGGGGGAAGGGCCGGGGATGGGGGTGAGGACGCGACATTGGGGATCGGGCGCATGAGGCGCGTCGGCGCCTCCCGAGCCTCATTTGAAACGGCCTGCGCTCACCCCCACCCAACCCTCCCCCATCGAGGGGGAGGGCTTTGATCGCGGATTTTTCAGCACTCAACGGGAAACGAGCAGAGGCGGCCCGACCGAAGCCGGACCGCCCCTTAGGCTAGCAGCTCTAGGCGTTACGCATTCAGATCGACGTCCTTGCCTTCCTTGACCAGCAGGAAGCCCAGCACGACCGTCGCGAGCGCCACCACGATCGGATACCAGAGGCCGTAGTAGATGTTGCCCGTGGCCGCGACCATGGCGAAGGCGGTGGTCGGCAGGAAACCGCCGAACCAGCCGTTGCCGATGTGATAGGGCAGGGACATCGAGGTGTAGCGGATCTTGGTCGGGAACATCTCGACCAGGGCCGCCGCGATCGGCCCGTAGACCATGGTCACATAGAAGCCGAGGATGAAGAGGATCAGCACCACCATCGGCTTGTTGACCAGGGCGCTGTCGGCCTTGGCGGGATAGCCGGCGGTCGACAGGGCCGCACCCAGACCCGCTTCCCAGGTCTTCTTCCGGGCGGCGAAGTCAGCGGTGGTCATGGCGTCGCCGCGGAAGCTGGGGACCACGGCCTGATCGCCGATGCGGACCTCGGCCACGGCGCCGGCGGGCGCGGCGACATTGGTGTAGGTCACGCCGGCCTTGGCCAGATAGGACTTGGCCACGTCGCAGGAGTGGTTGAACACCGTCTTGCCCACCGGATCGAACTGCAGATTACAGTCGGCCGGATCAGCATAGACCGTGACCGGCGCCGAGGCCGCGGCCGCCGCCAGACGCGGGTTGGCCGCTTCGGTCAGGGCGTTGAACAGCGGGAAGTAGGTGACGGCCGCGATCAGGCAGCCGGCCAGGATGATCGGCTTGCGCCCCACCTTGTCCGACAGCCAGCCCCAGAAGATGAAGAAGGGCGAGGCCAGCAGCAGGGCGACGGCCAGCATGACATAGACCAGCGACGCCTCGACCCGCAGCACCCGCTCCAGGAAGAACAGGGCGTAGAACTGACCCGTGTACCAGATGACGGCCTGGCCGGCGGTCAGACCGACCAGGGCGATCAGCACCAGCTTCAGGTTCGGCCACTTGGCGAAGCTGTCCTTCAGCGGGGTGGTGGAACCCTTGCCCTCGGCCTTCATCTTCTTGAACGAGGGGCTCTCGGCCAGCTTCAGGCGGATCCACAGCGAGACGCCCAGCAGCAGGATCGAGACCAGGAAGGGAATGCGCCAGCCCCAGTCGAGGAAGGCTTCCTCGCCGACGGCGAAGCGGACGCCCAGGATGACGGCCAGGCTGAGCACCAGGCCCGCCGTCGCCGTGATCTGGATGAAGGAGGTGTAGAAGCCGCGCTTGCCGTGCGGGGCGTGCTCGGCGACGTAGGTGGCGGCGCCGCCGTATTCACCGCCGAGCGCCAGGCCCTGGATCAGGCGCATGGCCACCAGGACGATCGGCGCGGCGATGCCGATGGCCGCATAGGGCGGCAGCAGACCGACGACGAAGGTCGACAGACCCATCAGCAGCATGGTGACGAGGAAGGTGTTCTTGCGGCCCCACAGGTCGCCCAGCCGTCCGAAGACGATGGCCCCGAACGGACGGACCGCAAAGCCGGCGGCAAAGGCCATCAGGGCGAAGATATAGCCGGTGGTCTCGTTCACGCCCGAGAAGAACTGGGTAGTGATGATCGCGGCCAGCGAGCCGTAGAGATAGAAGTCGTACCATTCGATGACGGTGCCGACGGACGACGCCAGAATCACGAGCCGGTCGTTCTTGTCGACCGTGTGTTCCACGCCCTCCGCCGCATCCATTGTGCGGTCGGTCATGGGCAGTCCCTTCCTGTATGGCCGCGTTTCGCGACCGTTTCCTCGCGATCCTGTTGCCGGATCGTCGGAAGGGAGAGTGACAGCAGGTCGCAGGCTTTGGAGAGAGCGACTTTGGTCGAACGCCGCAACGCCTAAGGCTGGGCCGCCAGGTCCGCCAGAATGGGGCAGTCCGGGCGCTCGTCGCCGGCGCAGCAGCGGGCCAGGTCGCGCAGGGTGTCGGCCATGGCCTGCATCTCGGCGATGCGGGCGTCCAGGGCGGCGACGTGGGTCTCGGCCATGGCCTTGACCTCGCGGCTGGGGCGCTCGCCGTCGCGCCACAGCGACAGCAGGCGGGTGATCTCCTCGACCGAAAAGCCCAGCCCCCGAGCGCGGCGGATGAAGCGCAGGTCGTTGACGTCGCGGTCCGAGAAGTCGCGGTAGTTGCTGTCGGTCCGCGCCGCCGGCCGGATCAGGCCGACGGACTCGTAATAGCGGATCATCTTGGCCGAGACGCCGGTGGCGGTTGAGGCCTGACCGATGTTCATCACTTGGCTCCGGCGATCAGGGGTTTGAAGCCGCGCAGGCGCAGGGCGTTGGTCAGGACGCTGACGCTGGACAGGGCCATGGCCCCCGCCGCCAGCATGGGCGACAACAACAGGCCGAACGCCGGGAACAGCACCCCCGCCGCCACCGGGATCAGCACGACATTGTAGCCGAAGGCCCAGATCAGGTTCTCGGTGATGTTGAGCATGGTCGCGCGCGACAGGCCGACCGCATTGACCACGCCGCGCAGGTCGCCGCCGGTCAGCACCACGTCGGCGCTCTCGATGGCCACGTCGGCGCCGTGGGCGACGGCCAGGCCCACGTCCGCCGCCGCCAGGGCCGGGGCGTCGTTGACCCCGTCGCCGACGAAGGCGACGCGGCGGCCCTCCTGGCGCAGGGCTTCGATCACCGCCACCTTGCCGTCGGGCAGGACCTCGGCGCGGACCTCGTCGATGCCCAGGCGGCGGGCGACGGCCTCGGCGGTGCGGCGGTTGTCGCCGCTGATCATCGCCGTCTTCAGGCCCAGGGCGTGCAGGGCCTGGATGGCGGCGGCGCTGGTCGGCTTGATCGGGTCGGCCACGGCGATGACGGCGGCCAGCCGACCGTCGACGGCGGCGTAGAGCGGCGTCTTGCCCTCGTCGCCCAGCCGCGCGGCGGTCTCGGCGAACAGGGCCGGGTCGAGACCGAGGTCGCGCATATAGCGGTCGGCGCCGACCTGAACCGTGCGGCCGCCGACGACTCCCTCGGCGCCCATGCCGGGGGCCGAGCCGAAGCGGTCGGGGGCGACGACGCTCAGGCCACGCGCCTCGGCCGCCTTGATCAGGGCCTGGGCGATGGGGTGTTCCGACCGGGTCTCGACGGCGGCGACCAGGGCCAGGACCTCGGCCTCGTCAAAGCCCTCGGCGGTCTCCAGATCGGTCAGTTCGGGACGGCCCAGCGTCAGGGTGCCGGTCTTGTCGAAGGCGATGACCTCGACGCCCTTCAGCGCCTGCAGGGCCTCGCCCTTGCGGAACAGGACGCCCAGTTCGGCGGCGCGCCCGGTCCCGACCATGATCGAGGTCGGCGTGGCCAGACCCATGGCGCAGGGGCAGGCGATGATCAGCACGGCCACCGCGTTGACCAGGGCCATGCCCAGGGCCGGCTGCGGCCCGAAGATCAGCCAGACGACGAAGGTCAGGACGGCGGCGGCGATCACGACGGGCACGAACCAGCTGGTGATCTGATCGACCCGCGCCTGGATCGGCAGCTTGGCCCCTTGCGCCGCCTCGACCATGCGCACGATCTGGGCCAGCACCGTGTCGGCCCCGACCTTTTCGGCGCGGAAGCGGAAGGCCCCCGTGGTGTTGATCGAGCCGCCGACCACATCCGCCCCGACGGTCTTCTCGACCGGGATCGGCTCGCCCGTCAGCAGGGATTCGTCGATGAAGGAGGCGCCGTCCACCACCACGCCGTCGACCGGCACCCGCTCGCCCGGACGCACGGAAACGACGTCGCCGGGGCGGACCTCGGCGATGGGCAGTTCGACCTCGACGCCGTCGCGTTCGACGCGGGCGGTCTTGGCCTGCATGGCCATCAGCCGTCGGATGGCCTGGCTGGTGCGGCCCTTGGCCATGGCCTCGAACCAGCGGCCGATCAGGATCAGGGTGACGATCACCGCCGCCGCCTCGAAATAGACGTTGGCCGTCCCGGCGGGCAGGACGCCGGGCGCGAAGGTCGCCACGCTTGAGAAGGCCCAAGCCGCCGTGGCGCCCAGCACCACCAGGGAGTTCATGTCCGGGGTCAGCCGGATCAGATTGGGCACGCCCGCGCGGAAGAAGCGCCAGCCCGGCCCGAACAGCACCAGACTGGCCAGGACGAAGCTGATGATCCGCCACGGCGTCTCGCCGATCGTGCTGTTCAGCCAGTGGTGGGCGCCGGGGATGAAGTGCGTGCCCATCTCGATGACGAACAGGGGCAGGGTGGCGGCGGCGGCGACCGCGACCGCCCGGCCCAGGCCGCGCTGTTCGGCGTCGCGGGCGGCCTGTTCGCGGTCATGGGCGTCGGCGTCGGGGGCGCCGACCGGCTCGGCGGCGTAGCCGGCGGTCTTGACGACGGCGATCAGGGCGGCCTGGTCGGTCGCGCCGTCGATGATGCGGATCGCGGCCCGCTCGGTCGCCAGATTGACCGAGGCGTCCAGCACGCCGGGCGCGGCCTTCAGCGCCCGCTCGACCCGGCCGACGCAGCTGGCGCAGGTCATGCCCGCGATCTTCAGCGCCACCTCGTGTTCGCCGGGCGCATAGCCCGAGGCGCGGATGGCCTCGGCCGCCGCGCTCGCCGTTCCGTCTTCGGTCAGCGTCACCTGGACCCGGCCCGAGGCCAGGTTGACCGAGGCGTCGCGCACCCCCGGCGCCGCCTTCAGGGCGCGTTCGACGCGGCCGACGCAACTGGCGCAGCTCATGCCGCGCACAGGGATTTCAACGACGCGGGCGGACGATGCGGTCATGGCCGAAGCTCCTCAACTCATCAGGTTCGCTCGCCTTATGAAGGTTCCCATGATGGGAGGGTCAAGGCCCTGATTTCGCGCCTGCGCCGTTTCACTGTTGTCGGCGCGGGCGACTGGGACCAAATGAGGGTCTGACGTCGCCATCCGGCGGCCTGGCGCGAGAGGACATCAATGGCCCGTAAGCCCAACTACAGTTTCGAACGGCAGGAGCGCGAGCGCGCCGACGCCAAGAAGGCCGAAGCCAAGGCAGCGGCCAAGGCCGCCAAGAAGGCCGCCAAGGCCGCGGGTCAAACCGAAGACGACGCGCCGTCCGAGGACTGACGACCCTTTCTGGTCGGGGGGCTATAGGCCCCAGCAGACCTATTTCAGTTCGAGGTCCTCCTCGACGCCGGGCAGGCCGAACAGGGTCGCCTCGGCGCCTCAGCGCCTCGTCCCCGCTGCAACCGTGAATGGATCAGCCCAGGGTCAGCCCGATGCGGACCAGGGCCGACAGGCTGTCGGCCTCCATCTTGGTCATGACCTTGGCGCGGAAGACCTCGACCGTGCGGGGACTGATGTCCAGGGCCAGGGCGATCTCCTTGTTGGAGGCCCCCTGGATCAGGGCGTCGAACACCTGACGCTCGCGCGGGGTCAGCCGCGCCAGCCGCACCTGGATGGCGGCGCGGGCGCCCTGTTCCTGATTCAGATCGTTCAGTCGGGCCAGGCAGCCGCGCACCGTCTCGATCAGGCGCGGCGGGTCGAACGGCTTTTCGATGAAGTCGACGATGCCGGCCTTCATCATCTGCACCACCATGGGCACGTCGGCGTGGCCGGTGATGACGATGACGGGCCAGGCGCTTCCGCGCAGGTCTGCGAGGCGACGCACCACCTCGGCCCCGTCCATGTCAGGCATCCGCACGTCGGTGATGACGCAGGCCGTGGCGTCGTCGGGCAGGGCGGCGAAGAAGTCGACCCCGCTGGAGAAGCCGCGCGCGCGAATGCCCTCGCCGCGCAACAGCGTCAGCAAGGAATCGCGGACCGCCGCGTCGTCGTCGATGATGAATACGGAATGGCTCATGTGTGCTCGCCGACCGCTTCGCGGATGAGGTTAAACGAGAAAGCGGCGCCCCCCAACGCGCTTTTTGCGACGATCAGCCGTCCCCCATGGCTTTCAACGATGGTCCGGGTGACGGACAGGCCCAGCCCCATGCCGCCGGACTTGGTGGTGGTCATCGGCTGGAACATCCGCTCCACCTGATCGACGGCGATGCCCGGGCCGTTGTCCTCGACGCTGATCGCATACTGGGTTTCGGACAGCGTCCGGCCAGTGATGACGACATCGGGCTCGGGCCGGTCGCCGACAGCCTCCACCGCATTGCGGACCAGGTTGACGATGGCCTGCTGGAACTGGATGCGCTCGGCGCGGACCAGGTCGCCGTCGCGATGCAGATCCATGCGGACGACCACGCCCTTGGCCGCGCCGATCATGGTCAGGACAGGACCCAGGTCCTCGATCATCGACGAGACGCCTTCCTGCCCCAGGCTGCGGACTTCCAGCGACAGAAGCTCGCGCATCCGGCGGATGATCTTGCCGGCCCGCAGAAGTTGGGCCTTGGCCAGTTCGGTCGTGCGCCGGGCGCTGTCGCCCAGCGGCCCGGCCTTCTCCATGTCCATCTGGCTGGCGTGCAGATAGGTGGCGGCGGCGCTGAGCGGCTGGTTCAGTTCGTGGGCCAGGGTGGCGGCCATTTCGCCCAGGGAGTTCAGCCGCCAGACCTTGTTCAGTTGCGTGTGCAGCTCGCGCGCCTGGGCGTCGGCGGCGTGCCAGCGGCTGAGGTCGGT
This sequence comes from Brevundimonas sp. KH_025, assembly GCF_057839885.1. Classification (NCBI taxonomy): domain Bacteria; kingdom Pseudomonadati; phylum Pseudomonadota; class Alphaproteobacteria; order Caulobacterales; family Caulobacteraceae; genus Brevundimonas; species Brevundimonas sp. KH_025. The sequence goes on from NZ_CM174501.1 coordinate 461,502, forward strand.
CAGGCACAGGGCGATCAGGTCCTGCCCCACGGGGCCGGGCACGCGGCCGCACTGGATGTTCAGGGGGAAGGTCGCGCCGTCCCCCCGCGTCCCGCTCCAGTGTCCGTCCGCCGACTCCAGGGCGCCGTAGGCCAGATCGGCGCGGGAAACGGCCGGCGCGTCGAAGGCGGGCACCAGGCTGTTGAAGGGGCGGCCGCGCACGGCGGTCTCATCGACCCCGAACAATTGCGCGGCGGCGGGGTTCATGCGCCGGACGGCGCCGTCGGTCTCCAGCGTCACGACGGGCACGGTGTTCAGGAGGGCGTCCTGGGCGACCAGCCGGTGGGTCAGCTGCTCGGCGCGATCCCTCAGCTTGCGCAGGCCCATGCAGACCTCGGCGACGGCCCAGGCCACCGCGGCGAACAGGGCGGCGTTCGTCGCTGCGTCCATGACGCCTTCGCGCGCCACCAGCACGAGGTTCAGTCCGATGGACAGGGCGACGGCCAGGGCGACAGCCGATCGCCGCGCCAGCAGGGCGGTGACGATGACGGCCGGCAGCATCGGCAGGTAGTAGAAGTGGCCCAGTCCGTCGAGCAGGAAGCGCACCGCCAGGGCGCCGCTCACCGCCGCGATCGCCAGAAGCGCTCCGCCCCAGCGTCTGCGCGACGCGGCCGCCGTCGCAGCCAGAAGGTTTTTCATCACAGGATGAATTGGGTCTTCCTCTCGGGTCTTCGGAACCTCTGACCGCGAAGTCTGCGAAGGGGATTCTACAGAATCGAGCCGAGGCCGGCCTTCTATACATTGGTCGGCGTGAATGCAATTCGGCCATTAACCTTGACGCGGGGCTGCTCTGACGCTGCGCCAATGGCGTCTATAGGGGCAGAAAAATGGCGATTACTATGGTTTCCGTCGCCTTAATGCTCAAGGTTGTTGTCGCCGTTCGGCGCCGGGAATCGGCGGATTGGGGTCCGGTCGCCCGGCATTTAACCTTCCGGACTATGCGGGTTTTTACGTAGGTTCCGATTTACAGAAATCTACGTTTGTCCGCCCCATGAAGGCCTCAGGATCACTGAGGTAAAAATGCTCTTCAAAATGAACAGCAATGGGCGTCAGAACGGCGCGCGTTTCATTCCCGCCATCGTCGGCCCGATGGTTGCGGGCCTTTCCACCGTTCTGGCGGCCGGGGCCGTCCAGGCTCACGCCATCGACGCCCAGATCGGCGTCGCCAGCCAATATGTCGGCAAGGGTCTGGGCAAGAGCGCCGGCGACCCCAGCGTCAACGGAACGATCGAGGTGTCGGGCGGCGACTTCTACGCCAGCGTCTTCGCCTCCACCGCCAAGTTGTCGCAAGGCTCGGACGCCGAGATCGTCAGCGCCATCGGCTGGCGGCCCAAGGCGGCCGGTTACAGCTTCGACTTTTCGGTCGTGAACCGCGACCTGCCGGGCACCCGCGCCGGCGTCGACGCCAACTTCTGGGAATATCAGGCGGACGCCTCGCGCAAGATCGGTCCCGTCAACACCCGCCTGCGCGTCAACTACACGCCCGACGGTTTCGCGGCGACGCGCGAGGCCTGGTGGGTCGAGCTGCAGGGCACGGTCTCCGTCGGTCCGAAGACCAAGGCCTCGGCCTCGATCGCCGACCGCACCGCCGACGGCGGCGCCGAATACGCCGCCTGGAACCTCGGCGTGAAGCACAAGCTGACCGACAAGCTGGCTCTGGACGTGCGCTGGTACGACACCGACAGCCGCGCCCTGGGCGAGAACTACGACGGCCGCCTGGTGGGCGCGCTGACCTACTCGCTCTGAGCCGGCTGAACAGTAGTTATTGGGGGGAATGCAGATGATGGGCATGTTGAGCGATCTGAAGATCGAGCGGAAACTGATGGCGGCCTTCGCCGTCGTCATCCTGGCGATCGTCGCCATGGGCGTGACCGTGTTCACGCAGGTCAATGCGCTGGAAAACGCGCGCATGGACCGCGTGCGCGCCTCGGCGACGCAGCGCGAGGCCGAGGCGGCGAAATTCTATCTGGCGCGTCAGGAAAGCAGCTATCGCGGCTTCCTGCTGTCGAAGGACGCCTATTATCTGGAGCGCCTGACCGCTCACCGCGAGAATTTCGGCAAGAGCCTTGATCGGATCACTCAACTCGATCCCACCAGTGAAGCTGAAGTCCGCGCCGCTCGCGCCGCCGCCGACGACTGGGCCAAGCACGTGGTCGACGTCGGCCGCGTGCTGGCCGCCGATCCCGGCACCCACGCCCAGGCCGTGGCCATGGTCGGTCGTGACGGCGTAGCGGACAAGTACATCAGCCCCGCCGAGGACGCCCTGGAGACCCTGGTCGAAGAGAAGGCGCAGCAGAGCCGCGTCTTTGGCGAGGTCCAGGACGCCGTGGCGAAGACGATGCGGCTGGAGCTGGTCGGCGGCGTCGTTCTGGCCCTGATCATCGCGGCGGCCATGGCCTTCCTGCTGAGCAACCTGCTGGGCAAGCCGCTGCTGGCCATGACCTCGGCCATGCGTCGCCTCGCCGGCGGCGACACCTCGATCATCGTCCCGGCCATGGGCCGCAAGGATGAGATCGGCCTGATGGCGTCGGCCGTGACGGCCTTCAAGGAAGCCGCCATCGCCAACGCCCGCCTGGAAGCCGAGGCCGCGGCCCAGCGCCAGGCGGCCGAGGACGAGCGCGCCCGGGTCGAGGCCGAAAAGGCCCGCACCGCCGAGGAAGACCGCGTGGCCATCACCGCCCTGGGCCAAGGCTTGAACGCCATGGCCAACGGCGACCTGACCCACCGCATGACGGTCGAAGTCGCGCCCAAGGCCGAACAGCTGAAGACCGATTTCAACGCCGCCATTTCGCAGCTGGAGCAGGCGGTGTCGGTGGTGGTGTCCAACGTCGCCGCCATCCGTTCGGGCGCCGGCGAGATCAGCCAGGCCTCGGACGACCTGTCGCGCCGCACCGAACAGCAGGCGGCCTCGCTGGAGGAAACCGCCGCCGCCCTGGACGAGATCACCGCCACAGTGAACCGGACCGCCGACGGCGCCCGTCAGGCCTCGGGCGTGGTGCAGCAGGCGCGCGGCGACGCCGAGAAGAGCGGCCAGGTGGTGCGCGACGCGGTGGCCGCCATGAGCCAGATCGAGGCCTCCTCGAACCAGATCGGCGACATCATCGGCGTCATCGACGAGATCGCCTTCCAGACCAACCTCCTGGCCCTGAACGCCGGCGTCGAAGCCGCCCGTGCGGGCGACGCCGGCCGCGGCTTCGCGGTCGTGGCCTCGGAAGTGCGGGCCCTGGCCCAGCGCTCGGCCGAGGCGGCCAAGGAGATCAAGACCCTGATTTCGGCCTCGGGCCAGCAGGTCGGCGCGGGCGTGACCCTGGTCGGCCAGACCGGCGAGGCGCTGCAACGCATCGTCAGCCGCGTGGCCGAAATCGACGGCCTGGTCTCGGAAATCTCGGCCTCGGCCCAGGAGCAGGCCACCGGCCTGCAACAGGTCAACACCGCCGTGAACCAGATGGATCAGGTGACGCAGCAGAACGCGGCGATGGTCGAGCAATCGACCGCCGCCAGCCATTCGCTGGCCCAGGAGGCCGACGTCCTGGCCTCCTCGGTGTCGCGCTTCCGCACGGCCCAGGCCGCCGCCCCGGTCGCCGCCGCCCGCAAGCCGGCGCCGGTCGCGTCCGCCCCTGCAGCCGTCCGCGCCGCCCAGCCGGTCGCCCAGACCGTCGCCGCCCTCAAGACCGTCGGCCGCGGCGGCGCCGCCCTCAAGGCGCAGCCTGCTGAAGACGGTTGGGAAGAGTTCTGATGTCGACCCTGATCGCCCTTCCCGCCGTGCTTGACCTGCGCGCCGCCGACCCCCTCAAGGCGCAACTCCTGGCCGTGCGCGGCCAGGAGACGGCGCTGGACGCCTCGGCCGTCGAGCGGCTGGGCGGCCTGTGCCTGCAGGTCCTGCTGTCGGCGCTCCAGACCTGGCGCGCGGACGGTCAGACCTTGACCTTCATCAACGTCACCGAGGCCTTCGCCTCGCAATGGAGCGCCCTGGGCGCCTCCGTCTCCGATCTCGCTATGCAAGGCGAACCCGCATGACCAAGACCGTTCTCACCGTCGATGACTCGCGCACCATGCGCGACATGCTGATGCTGGCGTTGAAGGACGCGGGCTATCGCGTGGTTCAGGCCGAGGACGGCGTCCACGGTCTGGAGGTGCTCCAGGCCGAAAGCCCGGACATCGTCATCACCGACATCAACATGCCCCGCATGGACGGCTTCGGCTTCATCGAGGGCATGCGCGCCGATCCCAACCACAAGGCCACGCCGGTCCTGGTCCTGACCACCGAGAGCGACGCCGCCAAGAAGCAGCGCGCTCGCGAGGCCGGGGCCACCGGCTGGATCGTCAAGCCCTTCGACCCGGCCAAGCTGGTCGACGCCGTCCGTCGCGTCGCGGCCTAAGACTCGAGGATTGAGGATTCCAAGATGAGCGATGATCCGTTCGAGGCCATCAAGGTCACCTTCTTCCAGGAGTGCAGCGAACTGCTGGGCGACCTGGAAGCCAATCTGCTGGCGCTGGAAACCGGCGAGGGCGACATCGAGACGATCAACGCCGTCTTCCGCGCTGTCCACTCGGTCAAGGGCGGGGCAGGGGCCTTCGGTCTGGAGGATCTGGTCCGCTTCGCCCACGTCTTCGAGACCCTGATGGACGAGCTGCGCTCGGGTCGTAAGGAATGCGACGACGTCACGGTCAAGACCCTGCTGCGCGCCTCTGACGTCCTGGCCGACCATATCGCCGCCGCTCAAGGGACCGGCGCGCCGGTGGACGCCGCGCGTTCTGCCGGCCTGGTGGCCGAGCTGGAAGTCCTGACCCACGGCGTCGCCGCCTCGGCCGCCCCGGCGCCGGCCGCAGCCGCCGCCGACGAGGACGATTTCGGCTTTACGCCCCTGACCCTGGATCTGGCCGACTTCGGCGGGCCGGCCGCGCTGCCGTCGCTGGATCTGCCGCCGCTCGATCTGCCCGATCTGACGCCGTCGGCCGCCGCCGGCTGGCGCATCGTCTTCCGTCCGCATCCGCGCCTCTACGCCAGCGCCAACGACGTCAGCCTGCTGCTGCGCGAACTGACCCGTCTGGGGCAGACCTCGGTCCAGCTGGACGCCAGCGGCCTGCCGTCGCTGGACGCCCTGGACGCCGAGGACGCCCATCTGATCTGGACCATCGACCTGACCGGCGACGCGGCCGAGGCCGACGTGCGCGACGTCTTCGATTTCGTCGAGATGGACTGCGACCTGAGCATCACCGCCCTGGCCGGCGAGGCTGCGCCCGCCGAGACGGCGCTGCCGCCGCTGCCGGTGCTGGACGCGGCTCCCGGCGAGCCTGAATTCGACATCGCCGCCCTGCTGGCCCGGGCCGCTGCGCCGGTCGAGGCGCCCGCCCCCGTCGCGGCGCCTGCCCCCGTCGCCCCCGTCGCCGCCGCGCCCAAGCCGGTCGCGCCCGCGGCTCCGGCGCCCGCCGCGGCGCCTTCGGCTCCCGCCGCCGTCGCTCCGGTGACGATCCGCGTCGATCTGGATCGGGTCGATCGCCTGATCAACGTGGTCGGCGAACTGGTCATCCAGCAGGCCATGCTGGCCCAGCGGGTGATGGAGAGCGGCCTGGCCCGCTCGTCCGACATCGCCCTGGGTCTGGAAGATCTGGAACTGCTGACGCGCGACATCCAGGACAGCGTCATGGCCATCCGCGCCCAGCCGGTGAAGTCGGTGTTCCAGCGCATGCCGCGTCTGGTCCGCGAAGTCGCCGAAATGACCGGCAAGCGCGTGCGTCTGGTCACGTCCGGCGAGGACACCGAGGTCGACAAGACCGTGGTCGAGCGCCTGGCCGAGCCGATCACCCATATGCTGCGCAACGCCATCGACCACGGGCTGGAAAGCCCGGAAGAGCGCGAGGCCGCCGGCAAGCCTGCCGAAGGGACCGTCCGTCTGGCCGCCCTGCACCGTTCGGGCCGCATCGTCATCGAGATCGCCGACGACGGCAAAGGCATCAACCGCCCCCGCGTGCGCGGCATCGCCGTCGATCGCGGCCTGATCGCCGAGGACGCCGTCCTGACCGACGACGAGGTCGACAATCTGATCTTCCTGCCCGGCTTCTCGACCGCCGAGACCATCACGGACGTCTCGGGCCGCGGCGTCGGCATGGACGTGGTCAAGCGCTCGATCCAGGCCCTGGGCGGTCGGATCTCGATCAGCTCGGTTCCGGGCAAGGGTTCGACCTTCACCCTCAGCCTGCCGCTGACGCTGGCCGTGCTGGACGGCATGGTTGTGGGCGCCGCCGAACAGACCCTGGTCGCGCCGCTCTCGGCTATCGTCGAGAGCCTGACCCCGAGCGTCGAAGACATCCACCACGTCGGCGGCCATGACGCCGTGATCCGCTTCCGCGAGGAGTTCGTGCCTCTGGTCGACGTGGGCCGCGTCATGGGCTTCCGCGACGAGGCGACGGCCCTGATGGGCGGCGTGGTCATGATCGTCGAGACCGAGGCCGGCTCGCGCGCCGCCCTGCTGGTCGACGCCATCAACGGCCAGCGCCAGGTGGTGATCAAGAGCCTCGAGACCAACTACCGCCACGTCGACGGCGTTTCCGCCGCGACCATCCTGGGCGACGGCAGCGTCGCCCTGATCCTCGACATCGACGCCCTGGTCATCGCCGGGCGCCGCAAATCCAATCGTCCTGAACTGAAGATGGCGAGCTGAGACCCATGACCGAAGTCACCTCCAATGTCGCCGGCGCCGACCGCGAACTGATCGCCTTCCGCATCGGCGAGCAGGAATTCTGCGTCGACATCATGAACGTCCGCGAGATCCGCGGCTGGACCCCGGCGACGCCCCTGCCGCGCTCGCCGTCCTATATGAAGGGCGTGATCAACCTGCGCGGCATCGTCCTGCCGATCATCGATCTGGGCGCCCGCTTCGGCCTGGCCACGGCCGAGCCGACCGCCCGCCACGTCATCATGGTGGCCCACATCGGCAACCGCCTGGTCGGCCTGCTGGTCGATGCGGTGTCGGACATCGTGCAGCTGACGGACTCGACCATCCAGCCGACGCCCGATGTCGCCAGCGACCATGTGAAGACCTTCGTCCAGGGCATCTTCGCCGTCGAGGGCGGCCGCATGATCAGCCTGATCGACCTCAACCACGTCCTGCCGGCCGAAAGCGAAGCCGAAGCCGCATGACCACCGCCGCCGGGCGCACGTCCCTGGTGGAAGGCGAATTCGTCTTCACCGCCGAGGATTTCCGCCACATCGCCCAGACCCTGCACGCCCACGCCGGCATCGCCCTGAGCGAGGGCAAGGCCGCGCTCGTCTATTCACGCCTGGCCAAGCGGCTGCGCGTGCTGGGGCTGCGCAGCTTCCGCGACTACTGCGCCCTGATCGAGGGCGTGGAGGGCGTCGACGAGCGTCAGGCCATGACCGCGGCCCTGACCACCAACGTCACCCGCTTCTATCGCGAGCCGCACCACTTCGATCACCTGCGTGACCAGGTCATGCCGGAACTGGCGGCGCGGGCGCGGGCCGGCGGCCGGGTGCGCCTGTGGTCGGCGGCCTGTTCCAACGGACAGGAGCCCTATTCCATGGCCCTGACCGTGCTGGACGTCCTGCCCGAAGCGGCGGATCTGGACGTGCGCATCCTGGCCACCGACATCGACCCCAACATGGTCGCCGAGGGCGCGGCGGGGATCTATTCCGACGAACTGCTGTCGCCGGTCCCGGCCTCGGGCCGCAAGCATTTCACGCCCGTCGCGGGCAGCCCCGGCCAGTTCAGCGCCGACGCGACCCTGCGCCGCCTGGTCTCGTTCCGCGAACTGAACCTGATCGGCGACTGGCCGATGCGCGGCAAGTTCGACGTCATCTTCTGCCGCAACGTCGTCATCTATTTCGACGACGCGACCCAGGAGATGGTCTGGAGCCGCTTCACCCCGATGATGGCCCCCGGCGCCACCCTCTACATCGGCCACTCCGAGCGCGTCAGCGGCCCGGCGACGAGCCAGCTGCAGACCTGCGGCCTGACCGCCTACAAGCTGGGAGGTCGGGCATGAGCCATCCCGCCCACACTTCTCCTGTGCGCGTCCTGATCGTCGACGACAGCGCCACCATGCGCAGCCTGATCAGCGCCGTCCTGCGCCGCGACCCAGAGATCGCCGTGGTCGGCACGGCCGCCGATCCGCTGGAGGCCCGCGCCGCGATCAAGGAGCTGAACCCCGACGTCATCACCCTGGACGTCGAGATGCCCAATATGAACGGGCTGGAATTCCTCGAGAAGATCATGCGGCTGCGGCCCATGCCGGTGGTCATGGTCTCGACCCTGACCCAGGCGGGGACCGACGTGACCCTGGCGGCGCTGGAGGTCGGGGCGGTGGACGCCGTGGCCAAGCCCGCGCCCGGCGTCCCGGCCCAGGAAGCCTTCGCCGATCTGGCCGACAAGGTGAAGATCGCCGCCCGGTCGCGCGTTCGCCCGCTGGAGACGCGCGCAGCGAGGGCTGTCGACGGCGCCTATCGCGCCGACCCGAACCATATTCTGGCCATCGGCGCCTCGACCGGCGGGGTCGAGGCCCTGCTGAACATCCTGTCGGCCTTCCCGGCCAACTGCCCGGCGACGGTGGTGACGCAGCACATGCCCGCCACCTTCACCCGGAGCTTCGCCGCTCGCCTGGACAAGGCGTCCGGCGCGACCGTCACCGAAGCCGTGGACGGCGCGCCCCTGATGCCCGGCCACATCTATATCGCCCCGGGCGGCGAGACCCATCTGGAGGTGTCGGGCAGCCGTTGCCGCCTGGTCGCCGCCGATCCGGTCAATGGCCATCGCCCCTCGGTCGATGTCCTGTTCAACTCGGTCGCCCGTCTGGGCCGCCCCATGACCGGGGTGATCCTGACGGGGATGGGCAAGGACGGGGCCAAGGGCCTGCTGGCCATGCGCCAGGCCGGCGCCCGGACCCTGGGCCAGGACGAGTCCTCCTGCGTTGTCTACGGCATGCCGCGCGCCGCCTTCGAGCTGGGCGCCGTCGAGCGCCAGCTGTCTCTGCCCCGTCTCGCCCCCGCCATTCTCGACCTGTGCGCCGCCGGTGCGGCCGCCTCAAAGCCTGTTGCGTAAGGATCCCCCATGCCCGCCGCTTCCGCCCTCAACGTTCTGGTCGTCGACGACCAACTGACCATGCGGTCCCTGATCCGCAACAGCCTGCAGCAGATCGGCGTGCGCGAGATCTCCGAGGCCGCCGACGGCGAGATCGGCCTGCGCTCGGCCATCACCAAGCCCGTCCACCTGATCATTTCGGACTTCAACATGCCGAACCTGGACGGCCTCGGCCTGCTGCGCGCCATCCGCGCCCACCCGCCCACCTCCAAGACCGCCTTCATCATGCTGACCGGCCGCGCCGACCGCGAACTGGTGCAGCGCGCGGTGCAGTTCGGCGTCAACAACTACCTGGTCAAACCCTTCACCACCGCCCAGCTGAAAGAGAAGCTGGAAGGCGTGTTCGGTCCGCTGACGTGATCCGCGCCGGCGATCAGCTGACGGCCGAAAGGCGCGTCCATGTCGGCCAGGGCGAGCACCTGGTGACGTCCGATCCCGACGTCGTGCTCTCGACCGTGCTCGGCAGCTGCGTCGCCATGTGCCTGCGCGATCCGGTGGCCGGGGTCGGCGGCATGAACCACTTCCTTCTGCCCGAAGGGGCGGGGGCGGGCACCGACGCGGGGCGCCGCTACGGCGCCTATGCGATGGAGCTGCTGATCAACGACGTGCTGAAGGCGGGCGGTCGTCGCGACCGTCTGGAAGCCAAGCTGTTCGGCGGCGGGCGGATGTTCGACTCGCTGAAGGACGTGGGCACGTCCAACGCCGATTTCGCCGAGCGCTTTCTGGCTGACGAAGGGATTCCCGTCGTCGGCGCCAGCCTCAGGGGCGCCGGGGGGCGTCGATTGCATTACTGGCCGGTGACGGGTCGGGCGCTGCAGCGCGGGGTCACGGATGCGGTCGCCCTGCGTCCTGCGCCGCCGCCGCGGCCGCCCGTCGATTCCGGCGCGCTGGAGCTGTTCTGATGAGCGATTACGATACGAAAGGGCTGCTGACGGCGGTCGCGGCCGAGTTGGCCGACATCCGCGCCGGCGTGGACGAGGCGGCCGGGCTGGTGTCCGAACTGCTGAAGCTGGCGCCGCCCGAGCAGCGCCTGGCGTTTCTGACGCGGACCCAGGCCTTCGACGTGCTGAGCCAGCGGATCGACGCCCTGTCGGGCCTGGCCGAGGCCCTGGCCGACGACCAGCCGATGGACACGGCCCTGGCCGCCCTGCCTCTGGCCGAGATGGCGGAGCGCCTGCGCGAGACCTCGCTGCGCGGCGCACCCGAGCGTGTCGCCGGCCGCGCCGCCGCGTCGATCCGGCCTGCGCCCGCCGGCGACCTCCTGCTGTTCGACTGATCCCATGGGCGCCAACGATCGGGTCAATCTGGAGCAGTCGACGGTCCTGTTGATCGACGACAACGCTCAGGCGCTGGATATGCTCAGCTCCGTCTTTCAAGGCTTCGGCGTCAAGGAGCAGATCAAGTGCGGCTCGGCGACCGAGGGCGTGCGCGTCATCCAGAACCGCGCCGTGGACCTGATCGTCATCGACTGCGCCGATCCGGAGATGGACAGCTACGCCTTCGCCCGCTGGCTGCGGCGCGAGACGCCCGCGCCGCTGCGCTTCATTCCGATCATCCTGCTGACCGGCCACGCCTCCCAGGCCAAGGTGCGCGAGGGGCGCGACTGCGGCGTCAGCTTCGTCGTCACCAAACCCCTGACGCCGGCGGTGCTGCTGAAGCGCATCCTGTGGCTGGCGGGCGATGAGCGCGAGTTCGTGGAGTGCGAGACCTACGTCGGCCCCGACCGGCGCGTGCGCAACTTCGGCCCGCCGCTGGGCATGGCGGGGCGCCGCAGGGACGACCTGTCCGCCCACGTCGGCGTCGCCGTCGAGGCCAATATGGATCAATCCGACATCGACATGCTGATGAAGCCCCAAAGGGTCGCCCTGTGAGCCGTACCAAGTGACCGAAGCCCGCACCCTGAAGATCAAGACCAGTCTGGCGCGCCAGATGGCCCAGCCGGGCGGCCGCACCCTTGCCGACGTCGAGCGCCGCGCCAACGAACGGCTGGAGCGTCACCGCGACGACGTCATGATCACCGTCGCCGGCACGATCACCGAGCTGGAGCTGGTCGCCGCCGCCGCCGCGCCGGGCACGGAGCCGCAGGTCTATAAGCTGGCCTCGTCCCTGCTGGACACGGCGGGCTTCTTCGACACGGGGCCGCTGTATGAGGCGGGCTACAGCCTGTGCGACGTGGCCGACCGGATGCAGACCAACGGCGTCTGGAGCTGGCCGACGGTCGGCGTCCACGTCCAGGCCATGCGCCTGATCCTGACCGGCGGCTGCAAGGCCGACGCGACCAGCGACGCCCTGCTGACGGGCCTGCGCTCCATCGCCGCCAAGACGCGGCAGGAATAAACCCTTCTCCCCTTGAGGGAGAAGGACCTCAGCGCCCGTAGCGGGCGATGCCCAGGTCCGCCGTCTCGATGTCCGGGGTCTGGCCGCTGACGATGTCGGCGATGACGCGGGCCGAGCCGCAGGCCATGGTCCAGCCCAGGGTGCCGTGGCCGGTGTTCAGGAACAGGTTGTCGAACTTGGTCCCGCCGACGACCGGGGTGCCATCCGGCGTCATCGGACGCAGGCCGGACCAGTAGGTCGCCGCCTTCAGATCGCCCGCGCCGGGGAACAGCGACCCCACCGAATGCTCCAGCGTGTTGCGGCGCGGCTCGGGCAGGACGTTGTTGTAGCCCGAGATCTCGGCCATGCCGCCGACGCGGATGCGGTCGCCCAGGCGGGTGATGGCCACCTTGTAGCTCTCGTCCATGATGGTCGAGACGGGGGCCGCCGGCTCGTTCACGATCGGGGCGGTGATCGAATAGCCCTTCACCGGATAGACTGGCAGGGTCATGCCCAGCGGCTTGACCATCTGCGGCGAATAGGAGCCCAGGGCCAGGACATAGGCGTCGGCCGTGATCCGGCCCCGGCTGGTCTCGACGCCCGAGATGCGGCCCTTGTCGGTCGTCAAGGCCTTGATGGCGGTGTCGTAGAGGAAGGTCACGCCTTGCCCCGCCGCCACGTCGCCCAGGGCGTTGGTGAATTTGAAGCAGTCGCCGGTCTCGTCCTTGGGCAGGCGCAGGCCGCCGACGAACAGGTCGCGCGTGGCCGCCAGGCCCGGCTCGGCGGCGATGCAGCCGTCCTGATCCAGCACCTCGAACGGCACGCCGCCTTGGCGCAGGACCTCGGTGTCCTTGTAGATGCCGTCCAGCTGCTTTTGCGTGCGGAACAGCTGCAGGGTGCCCTGCGTGCGGTGGTCGTAGTCCAGGCCCAGTTCGAGGTTCAGGGCGGTCTGAACCTCCTGGCTGTAATCGGCCAGGCGCACCATCCGCGCCTTGTTCAGCGCATAGCGGGCCGAGGTGCAGTTGCGCAGCAGGGCCAGCAGCCAGCGCACCGTGGCGACGTTCACTTGAGGCTGCAGGATCAGCGGGGCGTGGCGCATGAACAGCCACTTGACCGCCTTGGCCGGAATGCCAGGCGCGGCCCAGGGCGAGGAATAGCCGGGGGAAATCTCGCCCGCATTGGCGAAGCTGGTCTCCAGCGCCGGGCCGCTCTGGCGGTCGATCACCGTGACCTCGTGGCCCGCCTTGGCCAGATAGTGAGCCGTCGTCACGCCGATGACGCCGGCGCCCAGGACTGCGATCTTCATAGTCTTGACCTTACGCGAAGTTCCCCGCGCCCGTTCCCTAGACCAGTTTTTCCGTTTGTCGAGCCGGATGCGGGGCGTGTGCGTTGCAACATGTCGCTCTGTTGAAACGGTTCGGCCTGGACCGGATGAAACTTGAGCGGAAATCTCTCGCCGACGCGGCGCGATGCCCGTCCCTTAGTTCCGCTCATCCCGGCGAAGGCCGGGATCCAGATCATATGACCGGGGGCTGGCTTCAAATGGCGCTATGGCGTCACCTGCTGTCAGCCGCGCGCCTTACAATCTGGATCCCGGCCTTCGCCGGGATGGGCGATGAAGGGGGCTTCAGCCCATCTCTTTGCGCAGCAGCACCCCGCCCAGCGGGGGCAGAGTTCCAGCCTCACCGCTATAGACGGCGTCGATAACGATATAGCCGTCGGGCGCCGTCCACGCCTGCGCCTCGTGCCCCAGGTTGAACACCGCCAGCAGGGCCTCGCCGCCGCCCTCGCGGGTGAAGACCAGCAGGGGATCGGTCGCCAGCACGACCATGTCGCCCAGCCTCAGCGCCGGATGGGCGCGGCGCAGGGCCAGGAGGCGGCGCGTCGCGTTCAGCATCGAGGCCGGATCGGCGTCCTGGACGTCCACGGCCATCGCCGGGTGGCGGGCGTCGATCGGCAGCCACGGCTCGACGCTCGAGAAACCGGCGAAGGGGGCGTCCGCCGTCCACGGCATCGGCGTACGGGCGCCGTCGCGGCCCAGGGTCTGCGGCCAGTTGGCGACGGCCTCGGGATCGACCAGCCGCTCGAACGGCACTTCGCCCTGGGGCAGGCCCAGCTCCTCGCCGTAATAGACGAAGACATTGCCGCGCAAGGACACCAGCAGCAGCAGCAGCATCTCGGCCAGTAGGCGCTCGTCGCGCCCCTCGGCCCAGCGCGATGCGGCGCGCGGCGCATCGTGGTTGGAGAAGGTCCACGACGGCCAGCCTTCGCCCGGACCTCCCGGCCACATCTCGGCGCCCGCCTTGACCAGATCAGCCGTCAGCCGCTCGGCGTAGAGGTAGAGGAAGCCATAGGCGCTGTTCAGGCGGCGGTCGGCGGTGAAGGCCTTCATCTCGCGCGCCGCGTGGTCGCCGCCGACCTCGGCCACGGTGAAGCGGTCGCCGTAACTGTCGGTCAGCGCCCGCACCCGCGCCAGGAAGGGCAGGATGTCGGGGTGCGACTGGTTGTGGATCTTGTCCTGAAAGTCGAAGGGCCGGGTGCGCTTGCCGCCGGGCGGCCAGGCCGGATTGTCCCGCAAGGCCGGGTCGCCGATCATGAAGTTGACGGCGTCCAGGCGGAAGCCGTCGACCCCGCGATCCAGCCAGAACTTGCCGACGGCCAGCAGGGCCTCCTGCACCGCTGGATGGCGGACGTTCAACTGCGGCTGCTGGGGCAGGAAGTTGTGCTGATAATACTGGCCGCGCCGCGCGTCCCAGGTCCAGCCCGGCCCGCCGAAGACGGACTGCCAATTGTTCGGCGGCGAACCATCGGCCCTGGCGTCGGCCCAGACGTACCAGTCGGCGTAAGGATTGGTGCGGTCCTGACGGCTGGCCTTGAACCAGGCGTGCTGGTCCGAGGTGTGCGACCAGACCTGATCAAGGATGATCTTCAGCCCAAGGCCGTGAGCCTTTTCCACCAGCCGGTCGAAGTCGGCCAGGGTCCCGAACACGGGATCGACGTCGCAATAGTCGGCCACGTCATAGCCGAAGTCCTTCATCGGCGAGGGGTAGAAGGGCGAGATCCACACCGCGTCCACGCCCAGCGAGGCCACGTGGTCCAGATGCGCCGTGATCCCCTTCAGGTCGCCGACCCCGTCATTGTTCGTGTCGGCGAAACTGCGCGGATAGATCTGATAGATCACCGCCCCCCGCCACCATTCCCGATGCGGTTCGGAACCAGAAGGAGGCGCGGGCGAAGGGGTCATGCTCAGGACGAACGCGTGGGGTCCGTCAGCGGTTCGCCGTGGTGGCGTTCGCCGTGCAGGTTGGCGGCCAGGGACGCGGTGGTGCGTTCGATCAGGCGGTGGACCACCGGCTTGTCCGGCCCCTGATGCAGGGCGTAGATCCGCTGCGAGATGTCGGCGTCGGCCTGGGTGATGCGCTGGTTGTGGCGCACATAGTCCAGCCAGGTCGCGGTCTGGTATTTCTCGACCCAGACGTCCGGCTCGGCCAGGTCGCGCAGCAGCCGCCACTGGCGCGCGCCGTCGCGGCGGCGGACGCGGCGCCGTTCGTTCATGACGGCCAGGAAGTCGTCGATGTCTTCTTCCCGGATGCGATAGGCGATGGAGACGATCACCGGCCCGCTGCGCGGCTCGATCGGCAGTTGCGTCTGCGGCTCGGTCCAGCGCTTCAGCAGATCCATGTTCAGGTTGGCGGTCGAGGGCAGGGGGACCCGTAGGCCGATCAGGACGCACAGGACCAGCACCCCCGCCGACAGGCCCAAGGCCGTGTCCAAGCCTTGCGTCTGGGCCAGCGAGCCCCACAGCCAGCTGCCGCCCGCCATGCCGCCGAAGGCCGCCATCTGATAGAGGGCCAGGGCCCGCGCCACGACCCAGCGCGGCACCGACATCTGCACGGTGACGTTGAAGCTGGACAGGGTCAGCACCCAGCCCGCCCCCGCGATCATCAGGGCCGGCAAGGTCAGGATCAGCCAGGGGCTGTAGCCGACGACGGCGGCGGCGGCGGCGAAGCCCAGGGTGGCGACCCGCACCACGGTCTCGGTCTCGTATTTCGCTCTCAGCTTGCCGACGAACAGGGCGCCCCCCACGGCCCCGACGCCGAACGCCCCGAGCAGCAGGCCGAAGGCCAGAGGCCCGCCGCCGCCCTCGCGCGCCACCAGAGGCATCAGGGCCTGAACCGCGCTGGCTCCGATCCCGAACACCACGGCGCGCAGCAGCACCGCCGTCACCCGCGGCGACAGGAAGGCGTAGCGCAGGCCCCCCGCCATGGCCGCCAGCAGCCCCTCGCGCGGCAGGGTCTGCTTGGGTCGGTCGGGCTTCCAGCGGAACAGGACGATCAGCAGGCCGACATAGCTGAAGGCGTTGACGGCGAAGGCCGCCGCCGCGCCCGCCGCCGCCACGATCATGCCGCCGATGGCCGGACCGACGCTGCGGGCCAGGTTGAAGCCCATGGAGTTCAGGGTCACGGCCCCGGCCAGATCCTCGCGCGGGACCATGTCGCCGACCGACGCCTGCCACGCCGGGCCGTTGAAGGCCGTGCCGCAGCCGATCAGGAAGGTGAAGCCGAGCAGCACCCAGGGCGTGATCCAGCCCACATAGGTCATGGCCGCCAGCCCCGCCGAAACCAGCAGCATGAAGCTCTGGGCCGCCAGCATGATCTTGCGCCGGTCCACCGTGTCGGCCAGCGCCCCCGCCGCCAGCGACAGCAGCATGATGGGCAGGGTGACGGAGGCCTGCACCAGGGCCACCATCTGGGCCGAGGCGATGGAGGACATCATCCAGGCGGCGCCGACCGACTGGATCAGGCCGCCGAAATTGGTCACCAGGCTGGTGATCCAGACGGCGCGGAAGACCGGATGGTTCAGCGGGGCCAGCGCCCCGGTGCGCACGCGGCCTGAGACGTCCTTGTCGGCGTCTGGGCTGGTCATGAAGCGGACCGGCTGAGGCTGAACATCAGGATGGCGACGCCCGATCGGTGACTGCGGTTTGACGCCTACTGCACCCCTTTGGCGCCGGCTTGGCAAGCCGAGGTCTCGACTTTCGCCCGCTTCACCATGACTTCGCCGAAAAGGCCTACGATGACGCGCCCGACCGCAGCCCCTATAGAGGCCGCTTCCAGTTTTCCCTTGCCGCCGGGACCGTCTCCCTGATGTCCGAAACCGCCTCGCCCGTCTGTGTCGCCGCCCTCTATCGCTTTGCGTCCATCAAGGACCTCGAGGCCGTGCGGGCGCGGCTGCTGGACCTGTGCGGCGACGAGGTGCGCGGCACGCTGCTGGTGGCGCACGAGGGGCTGAACGGCACCATCGCCGGGCCGGACGCCGCCGTCGCCCGCGTGGTGGACGGCATCCGCGCCCTGCCGGGCTTCGACCGGCTGGAGCTGAAATACTCGACCGCCGAGGTCATGCCGTTTCACCGCATGAAGGTGCGGCTGAAGGCCGAGATCGTCACCATGGGCGTGACCGACATCGATCCGGTCGAGGGCGTGGGCGCCTATGTTTCGCCGCAGGACTGGAACGCCCTGATCGCCGATCCCGACACGGTGATCATCGACACCCGCAACGACTACGAGGTCGAGGTCGGGACGTTTGCGGGCGCCATCCAGCCCAACACGCGGACGTTTCGCGAGTTTCCCGACTGGTTCCGCGAGCATGGCCGCGCCCTGCTGGACCGGCCCAATCCGCCCAAGGTGGCCATGTACTGCACCGGCGGCATCCGCTGCGAAAAGGCCACCGCCTTCCTCAAGAATGAGGGCGTCGAGCAGGTCTTCCATCTGGAAGGCGGCATCCTGAAATACCTCGAGACCATCCCCGAGCCGGAAAGCCTGTGGCGCGGCGACTGCTTCGTCTTCGACGAGCGGGTCGCGGTCGGTCATGGCCTGAAGGAGGGCGACCACAGCCTGTGCCGCGGCTGCCGCATGCCGGTCAGCCCCGAGGCGCGTCTGTCGCCCTTGTATGTCGAGGGCGTCTGCTGCGAGCGGTGCCACGATGCGCGCACCGACGAGCAGCGCGAGGGCTACGCCGAACGGCAGAAGCAGATGGAGATCGCCGCGCGGCTGGGCATCGAGCATGTCGGGGCGGCGCTGAAGCGGGCGGAAAGCTAACCGAGCCTCCCTTCCCCCTCGAGGGGGGAAGGGTCGGGGATGGGGGTGAGGGCGCACCCTTGCCGATGGAGCGCATTAGGCGAGGCGGCGTCTCCAGGGGGTAATGAGAAACTGCCTGCCTCCACCCCCACCCAACCCTCCCCCCTCGAGGGGGAGGGCTTTTGCTGATGAGGCGTTGTCCGGCCGACTGTGTTTAGGTGTCCGTTCTCTGAGAACGGAGCTGGCCATGTCCGCCTTTCGTCCCGTCGCCGATCTGGACACTCATGAGGTGACGAACCAGCCGCCGCCGCTGGAGGACGTCAACCTGTTCACCGGCGACCGGGCGCTGGCGGACGCCGTGCGCCGCGCGGGCGGGGCCCAGCACGAGGCGCGACTGACGGCCCTGGGCGCCCGTTGCGGCTCGGCCGAGGTCATCGATTGGGGCGTGCAGGCCAACCGCGTGCCGCCGGTGCTGGACACCCACGACCGCTACGGCCGGCGCATCGACGAGGTGACGTTTCATCCGGCCTATCATCAGCTGATGGCCCTGGGGCTGGAGGCGGGGCTGGCCTCCGCCGCCTGGGACGGAACGGCCAACGGTCACGTCGCCCACGCCGCCATCCTGTTCCTGACGGGGCAGGCGGATTCGGGGACCAGCTGTCCCATGACCATGACCTACGCCTCGGTTCCGGCCCTGGCGGTCGATCCGGGCGTGGGCGCTTCGTGGATCGAGAAGATCACAGGCGGCCGCTATGACCCCGCCGTCCGCCCCGCGACCGACAAGGCGGGCGTGACCCTCGGCATGGCCATGACCGAGAAACAGGGCGGGTCGGACGTGCGCGCCAACACCACCCGCGCCGAGCCGACCGGCGAGGACGGCTGGTATCGCCTGACCGGGCACAAGTGGTTCTGTTCGGCGCCCATGTCGGACGCCTTTCTGACTTTGGCCCAGGCGCCGGGCGGTCTGACCTGCTTCCTGCTGCCGCGCTGGCTGCCGGACGGGACGCGCAACGCCGGCTTCCGCGTCGTGCGGCTGAAGGACAAGATGGGCGACCGCTCCAACGCCTCGTCCGAGGTCGAGTATCACGGCGCCCTGGCGCAGAGGCTGGGCGAAGAGGGCCGGGGCGTGGCGACCATCATCCGCATGGTTCAGCACACGCGGCTGGACTGCGTCGTCGGCTCGGCCCAGCAGATGCGCGGGGCCCTGGCCCAGGCCATATGGCACGCCCAGCACCGCACCGCCTTCCAGAAGCGGTTGATCGACCAGCCGATGATGGCGGCGGTCCTGGCCGATCTGGCGGTTGAGAGCGAGGCGGCCACGGCCCTGTCGATGCATCTGGCCGGGACTTTCGACCGCGACGACCCGGTCGGGCGGCTGCTGACGCCCGTGGCCAAATACCAGGTCTGCAAGCGCGCGCCCGGCATGATCTATGAGGCGATGGAGAGCCTGGGCGGGGCCGGATACGTCGAGACGGGGCCGATGCCGCGTCTGTTCCGCCAGTCGCCGCTGAACGCCATCTGGGAAGGCTCGGGCAACGTCATCGCCCTGGATGTGCTGCGCGCGGTCGGGCGCGAGCCGGAGGCGGTCGAGGCCCTGCGCGGTTTCCTCGAGGCGGCGCGCGGGCGCGACGCCGTCTATGATCGCTGGCTGGACGCGCTGGACTTCGCCCCGTCGTCCGAGACGGCGGCGCGTCTGTCGATCGAGCGGCTGGCGCTGGCGGCGCAGGCCGCGGTCCTGTTGTCAGGCGAGAGCCCCGTCGCCGGGGCCTTCTGTCGTCTGCGTCTTGAGCCGCGCGGCGCGGCCTATGGCGCGTTCGATGCCGACATCGATACGGGCGCGATCCTGGAACGGGCCTCGCCCGCCTGAAAACAACAGGCGGCGGCTCGCGGGTGCGAACCGCCCCGGCCTGAAAACAACAGGCGGCGGTTCGCAGGCGCGAACCGCCGCCGCCGATCAGCTGAGGACGACGATCGCCACGCGGCGATTCTGCGCCCGGCCTTCGCGGGTGTTGTTCGGCGCGACCGGCTTGGTCTCGCCATAGGAGATGGTCGCCATGCGGTTCAGGGCGATGCCCTGGCTGCTGAGGAAGCGACGCACGGCTTCGGCGCGCGCCTGACCGAGTTGCTCGTTCATGCGCTCGTCGCCGGCCGCATCGGTGTGGCCCTGGATTTCCAGATAGACGTTGCGATTCTCGCTCTTGAGGCGCTGGACCAGTTCGGCCAGGCGCTGTTCGGCCTCAGGCGACAGGGCGTCGCGGTTGACCGGGAACTTCACCGAGTCGTCCGACAGGACCACTTCGAAGAGGAACTTGCCTTCAGCCAGCTTGTGCGCGGCGTTGGCGCGGGCGAGGGCTTCGCCGGCGGTGCCTTCGACCTGGGTCAGATGGGAATCGACCTGAGTGACGCGGCTGTCGACCACGGCAACATTGTCACGCACGAAGCGATGGCTTGCACACCCGCTTGCGGTCAGTCCTACCAGCACCACCACTGCGCTGGCCGCGACCGCCTTAGATGTCAGTTTGATCAAGTTGAGTCTCCTTCGTGCCGGGGCGCTACTCCGGGGGATGCGCGACGCTGCACCCGCAGATGCAGGGAACGGCGCTCCAAAGACGCGCAACGACGGACATGGTTGCAGCTTAACCATAGAAAAATATGAGAAATCGATGGTTTTAATCGGTTGCGCGTATTCAAGGCGCGGCGCCATGATGCTGACGCGAGGCGGTGGTTTCGAAGCGCCGGCTTCTTTATCCTGAGGTCGCGCGCCGGGATGTTCATGCTTTCCGATTTCATCTTGTCAGGGGCTGTGCTGAAGGATCCCGCCGCTTGAGCGGCGCGGCGCAGAAGACGCGACGGCGGGCGCTGACCGTGGCCGCCAGCATCGGCGCGCACCTGCTGGTCCTGGCCGTCATCCTGCTGGCCCCGGCCAAGACGCCGGTCTATCCGCCCGAGGCCGAGGCGATCGAAGTGACCCTGGTCGATCTCCCGCCGCCGTCGCCGACGCCCTCGCCCGAAGAAGGCGGCGGCGGTTCGCCGGCGCCGGCCCCGACGCCGGCCCCTGCGCCCGTCCCCACGCCGACGCCGGTCAAGACGCCGGCCAAGGCCCAGCGCGCCGCGCCGACGCGGCCGTCGCCCCGGCCCAGCCGCCCGGCGCCGCGCTCGCCCAAGGTCGAAAGCGTGCCGATCACCGCGCCCGAACCCAGCGTCTCCTACGTCTTCATGGGCGACGCGGCCCTGGCCGGCGCCCTGACGGCGGGCGGCGGAGCGGGGGCGGGCGCAGGCTCGGGAACCGGCAGCGGAACCGGGGCCGGCAGCGGCTCGGGCAGCGGCGGGGGCTCAGGCTCCGGCACGGGCGGGTCGTGCGACATGGTGCGCCGTCTGCAGAACGCCCTGCGCGACGCGCCGGGCGTCCGCGCCGCCCTGACCGAGGCCTATCGCACCTCGGGCGCCAACGGGCGGGCCATTCTGATCTGGAACGGCGACTGGGTGCTGAGCCCCGGCCAGGAGGGCAAGGGGCTGGCGGGCGTGCGTCAGGCCGTGGCCGTCACCGTCGGCTTCACCCCGCGCGCCTGCAAGACCGAGACGGTGCGCGGCTATGTCCTGCTGACCCTGGGCGACGGCCCCGGCGCGCCGCGTCTGGCCCTGGGGACCGGCCAGTGGCGCTGGGCCGACCTGCTGAACTAACTCGGCATAAGCCCTCCCCTCGAGGGGGAGGGTTGGGTGGGGTGGTTTCGCGGCGGTTTCGCATGAATCATGAGAGGCGGGAGCGAAGACCTTCGACGCTGCCTCCCGCGCCAGGTTCGGAAAGGGTGGTGTCTTCACCCCATCCCCGACCCTTCCCTCTCGAGGGGAAGGGAGCATGTTGCGGCCTGCTGGCTTCCTTTCGAGACTCAGCCAAGGCCCAGAGGGCCGTAGAGCACGGTCAGCCAGACGCCGATGGACAGGAAGACGCCGAACGGCAGGCGGTCGGTCGCCGAGACCTGACGCCGCACGACCAGCATGGCCAGCACCACGCTGAGCCCCGCGACGGAGGCCCACAAAAGGACGCTGGGCAGTCCCGCCACGCCGACCCAGGCGCCGCCTGCGCCGAACAGGATGGGATCGCCGCCGCCCAGACCCTCGCGCCCGCGCACCCTCTTGTAGAGCCACGCCAGCAGCCATAGGCCGCCGAAGCCGACCGCCGCGCTGATCAGCGGCGGGATCAGGGCCGAGGGGAAGGCCGCGCTCAGTCCGCCGGGATAGAGCAGCACCGCCGTCAGCAGGCCGCTGACGAGCAGGGGCAGGGTCAGCTGGTCCGGCAGCCAGAAATGCTCGGCGTCGACCAGGGCGATGATCAGCAGGTTCCAGCCCAGCACCCCGGTCATCAGGGCGGTGGTGAAGTCGGCGGAATGCAGCCCGGCCCAGACCCCGATCAGGCCCGATCCCAGCTCGATCAGCGGGTAGCGGATGGGAATGGTCGCGCCGCAGTCGGCGCAGCGCCCGCGCGACAGGGCCCAACTGAGCACAGGGACCATGCGCCAGGGCTCCAGCGTCTTGCCGCAGCCGCCGCAGCGCGAGCGGCCGAACACCACGTCCTCGCCGCGCGGCAGGCGCAGGCTGACCAGCCCCAGGAAGCTGCCGACGATCAGGCCGACGCCGCCCAGGAAGGCGGCATAGATCAACATGGGTCGCCTCCCCGGCGCGTGGTCCAGCCCCCTGCCTAGCGGCCTCGGGCGGTTTGGGGGAGGCGGAATCGTCAACGGCTGATCGACGCCATGTGAAATCTCTGCCGTATCGGGACGGCTTTTCACGCAAGCGGCGCCACAGCTTCACTGAACGGCGTCTGATTTGTCGTGGTTCGGCGGCGGCGGTGTCACATCCGGCTTCTAGGGGAGGGACCGGGCAGGCGGGCGCCGATCATCCAGTTCCGGACAATCCGTCCGGGCGTCCCCCTGCATGTCTCATTGGCTCAGACACGGTGCAGAAGATGACCGCTCTCAAGACGAAAACCCTGCTTGCGGTCGCCGCCAGCGCCCTGGCCCTCGCCGCCTGCGGCGGCGACGGCACCTCTGAACTGCAGAACCCCGGCAACACCGGCGGCAACCCGGGCACGGGCGGCGGCGGCAACCCGGGCGGCGGCGGCGGAAGCGGCTCGACCGGCGCCTGCCCGACCCACCCGAACGTGACCAAGGTCACGGTCGGCACCGAGGCGCACTGCCGCATCTCGGGCGAGATCACCACCAACCTGACCCTGACGGCCGGCCCGGCCTATCAGCTGAACGGCACGGTCAAGGTCGGCAAGGACGTCGGCTTCGACGGCCAGAAGGCCGGCGGCGTCACCGCCGTCCTGTCGATCGACCCGGGCGTCAAGATCTACGCCGGCACCCGCACCTCGCAGCTGGCGATCCAGCGCGGTTCGCGCATCAACGCTGTCGGCACCGCCGCCCAGCCCATCATCATGACCAGCGCCGACGCCCTCGGCTACGCCACGACCCTGGGTCTGGCCAACGCCCGTTCGCCGCTGGGCGCCGGCGTCCGCGACGACCCCTATTCGGGCGAGTGGGGCGGCCTGTCGCTGCTGGGCCGCGGCGTGATCAACAACTGCCCGGCCGCCCCGGCCGTGTGTGAAGCCGAAGCCGAAGGCGGCTCGGGCCTGTACGGCGGCAATGTGCCGAACGACACCTCGGGCACGCTGAAATACGTCCGCGTCGAATACGCCGGCGTGCGCTTCACCGAGACCAACGAACTGAACGCCGTCGCCTTCTGGGGCGTCGGTTCGGGCACCTCGGTCGACTACCTCCAGGCCCACAACGGCGGCGACGACACGGTCGAGTTCTTCGGCGGTTCGGTCAACGCCAAGCACCTGGTGCTGACGGGCGCCGACGACGACAGCCTGGACTGGACCTTCGGCTGGAACGGCAAGGTCCAGCACGTGGTCATCGCCCAGAACCCGCTGCAGCCGGCCGGCGACGCAGGCTTCGAGGCCGACAACAACGAACTGGGTCACGACATCGCCCCGCGCTCGGCCCCGACCCTCTCGAACGTGACCCTGGTGGGCAACACCACGGCCGGCGCCGGTCTGCGCCTGCGCCGCGGCACCGCCGGCAAGCTCTACAACCACGTCGTGTCGGGCGCCTTCCAGCGCGGCCTGCGCATCGACGACGCCGCCACCTACGCCCAGGCGGACGCCGGAAACCTGTCGCTGCGCTCCTTCTACATCTCGGTCGCGACACCCTTCCACAGCACCCAGGCCCAGGCCGTCTTCACCAAGGACGCCAACAGCCGCACGGGAACCTCGACCCTGTCGTCCTACACCTCGGGCGGCCGGGCCTACATCAACGGCGTCAACGAGAACGGCGTGACCTCGGTCGATCCGCGCACGGTCGACGCCTTCTTCGACAACGCCCCCTACGTCGGCGCCGTCCGTGACTCGGCCTCCAACTGGACGCTGAACTGGACCCGCTGGCTGAACGACTAAGGGTCGCATCGACCCTTGAGCGGCGGGCGGCTGAAAGGCCGTCCGCCGTCTCGCCTTTCCTCCTTCTCTCTCCGGCGCTTGCACCGAAGGACTTCTTGAGATGACGCCTACCCGCACGATCGGCCTCGCCGGCCTGCTCGCCAGCACCGTCCTGACCGCCCCCGCCCTGGCCTGGGCCCAGGACGCCGCCGCTCCGACCGCCCCGACGCCGCAGGACCCCGAGGCCGTCTCGACGGTCGAGGACATCGTCGTGCGCGGCCGCTTCGTGCCGGACGTGAAGCGCGAGACCTCGGCGGTCGCCAACATCCTGACCGAGGAAGACATCAAGCGCTCGGGCGACTCGGAGATCGGCGAGGCCCTGGCCCGCGTCACCGGCCTGTCCATCGTCGGCGACGGCTATGTCTATGTGCGCGGCCTGGGCGATCGCTACTCCAGCATCATCCTGGACGGCTCGACCCTGCCCAGCCCCGAGCCGCTGAAGCGCGTCGTGCCGCTGGACCTGTTCCCGACCTCGCTGGTCTCGAACGCCCAGATCCAGAAGACCTATTCGGCCCAGTATCCGGGCGAGTTCGGCGGCGGCCTGATCGCCCTGTCGACGCGCGCCATTCCCAATGAACGCTTCCTGTCCTTCGGCGCGTCCATCGCCGCCGAGACGGAAACGACGGGCAAGGACGGGCTCTACTGGGATGCGGGCGGCAAGCTGTCGAACATCGGCATCGCCGACAACAGCCTGAACCTGCCCAAGTTCATCGCCATCGACCCCTCGCTGAAGTCCTTCGCCAACAATCCGGCCATGCTGCAGGCGGCGGGGCGTTCGCTGCGCAACATCTGGTCGATCGACGGCGACAGCAACCTGCCGGACTTCGGCTTCAACCTGTCGGGCGCCGAGATCGTCGACCTGTCGAACGGCATCCGCCTGGGCGGCTTCGTCGCTCTCGACTACGACTATCAGGTCCGCAACCGCGAGGGCGTGCGCAACTCCTTCGAGGTCAACGGCGGCGTCAACGACCAGATCAGCCCCGAGGCCTGCGCCAGCGCCGGCGGCCTGTCCAACGCCACGGGTTGCGGCTTCCAGCGCACCGAACAGGAATACGCCCTGAACGCCCTGGGCGCCTTCGGCGTCGAGTTCAACGAGAACCATGAGCTGAAGCTGACCACCCTGCTGCTGCGCAAGACGCGCCAGCAGGCCCTGATCGAGCGCGGCCTGTTCTCGGCCGACCCCGGCCTGATCCGCAGCTTCCAGCGCCTGAACTGGATCGAGCAGCAGATGAACTCGAACCAGCTGTCGGGCCGTCACGTCTTCCCGCTGCCGATGGCGCTGGACCAGCTGCAGATCGACTGGCGCGCCGCCTATTCGACCGCCTCGCGCGACACGCCCTATCGCCGCGAATATTCCTATCGTCTGGAGCCGGACAACGTCTTCCGCCTGACCCCCGGGTCGGATTCCAACCGCACCTTCTTCAGCGCCCTGGAAGACCAGAACACCGAGTTCGGCCTCGACTTCACCCTGAACGGCCTGATCGCCGACCGCGAGATCACCCTGAAGGCCGGCGGCCTGCATCAGGAGCGCGAGCGCGACTTCGCCAGCCGCCGCTACTCGTTCCAGCCGGCGGCGGGCGTGATCATCAGCCCGGCCCTGCGCGCCTACGTGCCCGAGATCATCTTCAGCCCGGACAACATCGGCGGCAATGCGGGCTACACCCTGCGCGACATCACCGACCCGTCGGACTTCTTCGACGCGACGATGGAGATCAACGCGGCCTACGCCTCGGCCGAGGTCGAGGTGATCCCTGACCTGCGCGTCACCGCCGGCGTCCGCTACGAGGACTCCAAGCAGCAGGTGAACAGCTTCATCCCGCTGGGCGAGACCGGCGCGGGCGATCCCATCGCCGCCGACCTGGCGAAGGACTTCTGGCTGCCGACCGCGACGGCGACCTGGGAGTTCTTCGACAACATGCAGCTGCGCTTCGGCTACTCGAAGACGATCAACCGTCCCGACCTGCGCGAGCTGGCCAACGCCCTGTTCCTGGACGACGACTCCAACACCCTGGAGCGCGGCAATCCGAACCTGAAGATCGCCGAGATCCAGAACTACGACCTGCGCTGGGAGTGGTATTTCGGCCAGCGTCAGTCGGCCACCGTCGGCCTGTTCTACAAGTCCTTCGACAACCCGATCGAGCGCACCTATCAGCCGATCGGCGAAGGCTTCGGCCGCTCGTTCCAGAACGCGCAGGAAGCCACGCTGAAAGGCGTCGAGGCCGAGATCGACTACACCCTGCCGATGGACGCCTGGGCCCCGAACCTGACCTGGTTCCACGACAACGAAGTCTTCGTCGTCGCCAACGTCACCTGGTCGGATTCGGAAGTCACCGACGCGGCCTATACCCGCGCCCTGCAGGGCCAGTCGGAATGGCTGGGCAACCTGCAGCTCGGCTTCGAGAACACCACCGCCCGTCGCCGCGCCACCCTGCTGGTCAACTATCAGGGCGAGCGGATTTCGGACGCCGGCATCATCACCGGCTCGACCCGTCTGCCCGACGTGATCGAGACCCCGCCGATCCTGATGGATCTGGTCGCCAGCCAGACCTTCACCGTCGGCGGCCGCGACTATGACGTCGGCGCCAAGGTCGAGAACATCCTGGGCGAGGAATACGAGCGCAGCCAATCCTTCGCCAACGGCGGCAAGGGCGTGGTCGAGGGCTACAAGCTGGGCACCACCTTCTCGCTCAGCCTGTCCACGACCTTCTGATCCGCATACGGCGGCGTTGTCACAACAACGTCTCGCCGCCGTCATCGCCGCGTGAGGCTTCGACCCCGGCTGCTGGAGTAAGCAGCCGGGGTCTCCGTTTTCGGGGGTGTTCGGAGCGTCGGGCGTGATCGCACGGGTTGGGGAATGGGGGCGTCAGGCGCGCACGGCGATCGCCGCGCGGCCAGGGCGGATTCGCGCCGGGGTCGAGATCGCCCTGGTCGCGCTGCTGGCGGTGCAGGCCGGGCGTCTGGCCTGGGTCTTCGTCGCGCCGCAGCCTGAAACGGCGGTCGCCGCCCGCGCCGCAGCCGCGCCCGTGGACGCCTCCATCTTCCAGCGTTTCGACGCCTTCTTCCGCACCGGCGACAAGAGCAGCCTGGCCGAGGCCGCCGGCGCCGACAGCAACGCCCTGCGCCTGTTCGGGGTGCGCGCGGGCGGCTTGGGCGGCGGCTCGGCCATCATCGGTCTGCCCGACGGCCGACAGGTCTCGGTCGGCGTGGGCGAAACCATTTCCGAGGGCCTGACCCTGGCCTCGGTGGGCGAGGACTTCGTCACCGTCTCGCGCGGCGGATCGGTCAGCCGACTGGTCTTCACCGAGACCCCGGCAGGCGCCGCGACGCCGCCGCCGCCGCCCTCTACGGCCCAGGTCATGACGCCGACGGGCGCGCCGGCCCCGGTCTCGGCTGCGGCCCCCGCCGCCGCGCCGACCGGGCCGGTGATCGATCCGCAGCGGCTGATGGCTCAGGCCTCGCTGCGCCCCCGCATGGACGGGCTTCGCATCAAGGGCTTCACCCTGGCCGCGCGCGGCGACGGGGCGGCGCTCAGGGCGGCGGGCCTGCAATCGGGCGACGTCATCCTGGCCGTCAACGGGGCCGAACTGAACAGTCTGGAACGTCTGTCCGAACTGGGCGGCGAGCTTTCCGGCAGCAGCGCCGCCGAGATCCGCTTCGAGCGGAACGGCCGGGTGCAGACCACCACCATAAGGACCGGCCAGTGATGCGCCTTCACCGCTCTTTCGCCGCCGTCGCCCTGTCGGCCTTGATCGCCGCGCAGGGACCGTTGCTGGCCTCGCCCGCGCTGGCTCAGGGCTCTGGTCAGGATGGGGCGCGCCAGACCCTCAACGTCCAGGGCGCCGACATCCGCGCCTTCATTCAGGACGTGGCCCGCACCACCGGCCGCACCTTCATCGTCGACCCCGCCGTGACCGGAAACGTCACCGTGACCAGCCAGCGGGCGCTGAACAAGACCGAGCTGTTCGAGGTCTTCCTCTCGACCCTGCGCGCCAATGGCCTGGTGGTGACGCCGACCAGTTCCGGCGCCTATCGCATCAGCCCGGCCCAGGGCGCGGCGCAGGGACCGTCGACCGTGGGGTCCGAGCGCTTCTCCACCCAGGTCTTCCAGCTGCGCAACATCGACGCCGCCTCGGCCGCCGAGACCATCCGGCCTCTGGTCGGCGCACAGGGCCAGGTCCTGGCCAACCCCAGCGGCAACAGCGTCGTGGTGGCCGACTTCGCCGACAACCTGAGCCGCATCCGCAGCCTGATCCAGCGCATCGACGTGGACCGGGCCTCGTTCGACGTGGTGACGCTGGAGAACTCCTCCGCCGCCGAGATCGCGGGCGTCCTGGCCCAGGTCCTGGCCCCGCCCGGCGGCCAGCCGGGGCAGGGGATGGTGACGGCGACGCCGGTGGCCAGCTCCAACTCCGTCATCCTGCGCGGCGACCCCGCCGCCGTGGCGCGGGTGCGCCCCCTGGTCGAGGACCTGGACCGCCGCGCCCGCTCGGCCGACGACGTCAAGGTCGTCTTCCTGCAACACGCTGACGCCGAGCAACTGCTGCCGGTGCTGCAGCAGATCGTCGGCCAGCCGGCAGCGGCGGCCAGCGCCACCGCGACCCCGACCGCCGCGCGCGGAGCCGGCGAGGCCGCCGCGCCGACGCCGCAGGTCGCCGCCCCGGCCGCGCCGGTCGCCGGCCAGAAGGCCAGCATCGCCCGCTTCCCCGGCGCCAACGCCCTGGTCATCTCGGCCTCGGCCGACACCCAGAGGATGCTGGCCGAGGTCATCCGCCAACTGGACAGCCGCCGCCAGCAGGTGCTGATCGAGGCCATCGTCGTAGAACTGGGCGACACCGCCGTGCGCGAACTGGGGGTCCAGTGGCTGCTGGCCGGATCAGACGGAAACCCCATCGGCCTGACCAACTATTCCGACCGTTCGGCGCCTCTGGTTCCCATCGCGGGCGGGGCGGCGGCGGGTCAACTGGACAAGGACGATCCGCTGCGCGAGCAGCTGCAGAACCTGGCCCTGAACAGCCTGCTGGGCGCCAACGGCTTCATCGGCGGCGGCGGCGGGCGCATCGGCTCGGACGGCCTGTTCGGCTTCATCATCAATGCGGCCAAGTCGGACGAAGGCTCCAACCTGCTGCAGACCCCGTCGCTGATGACGCTGGACAATGAGGAGGCCACCATCCTGGTCGGGCAGGAGGTGCCGATCACCACCGGCGAGACCCTGCTGGACGGCAACTCCAACCCCTTCCGCACGACCCAGCGTCAGGACATCGGCGTCAAGCTGATCGTCAAGCCGCAGATCAACGCCGGCGGCTCCATCACCCTGTTCCTGCGCCAGGAGGTGTCGAGCATCAACGGCGTCCTGACCAACAGCGCCTCCGACCTGGTGCTGAACAAGCGCGAGCTGGAGACGACGCTGGTCGTGGACGACGGCGAGATCGCGGTCGCCGGCGGCCTGCTGGATCAGAACGACCGCCTGTCCGTCGACAAGGTGCCGGGGCTGGGCGACGTGCCGGTGCTCGGCAACCTGTTCAAGTCGACCAGCCGCCAGCGCGGGCGCACCAATCTGATGGTCTTCATCCGCCCGACCATCATCCGCACCCCGGGCGACGCCCAGCAGCTGAGCGCCGACCGCTGGGGCTATATGCGCAGCGAACAACTGCGCTCGCAGCCGGGCGTCGAGCCCAGTCTGGACGAGATGCTGCGCGACTATATGCGCACCCAGGCCCCGCTTGCGCCGCGCGCCATCGACAACCCGGCGCCGGGCGGGACGGCCCCCGTGGGCGAGGTCACGATCTCGCCCCTGGCCCCCGCCGCGAACGCGACCGCGCCGCAGGGCTGAGCACCATGATCACCCTGGTCAATCCGACATTGCCGTATGGGTTCGCCAAGCGGAACGGCGTCATCCTGCTGGACGCGGGCGACATCGCCTCGGTGGGCCTGCGCGAGGGCGCCGACCCGCTGGCCCTGGTCGAGACGCGCCGGGCGCTGGGGCGGCCCCTGCAGGTCCAGCCCATGGATCAGGCCGAGTTCGACCGTCGTCTGTCCGACGTCTATGCGGGCGACCTGAACGCCGCGGGCGACGACCAGATGGAGATGCCGTCGGGCCTCGACGGCCTGATCGAGGACCTGCCTGCCGCCGCCGACCTGCTGGACTCGGCCGACGACGCCCCCGTCATCCGCATGATCAACGGCATCATCGCCGAGGCCGTGCGCGCGGGCGCCTCGGACATCCACCTGGAACCCTATGAGAGCGCCCTGGTCGTGCGGATGCGCGTCGACGGCGTGCTGCGCGAAAGCCTCAGCCTGAACCCGCGCATCACGCCGCTGCTGGTGTCGCGCATCAAGGTCATGGCGCGGCTCGACATCGCCGAGAAGCGCGTGCCGCAGGACGGCCGCATCCCGCTGGCCCTGGGCGGCAAGACCCTGGACGTGCGCGTCTCGACCCTGCCGTCGCGGGCGGGCGAGCGGGTGGTGCTGCGCATTCTCGACAAGGATCAGGCCGGCCTGTCGCTGGACCAGCTGGGCATGGACGCCGAGGCGCATGAGGCCTTCCGCACCGCCCTGCGCGAACCCAACGGCATCATCCTCGTCACCGGGCCGACCGGCTCGGGCAAGACGACGAGCCTCTATGCGGGCCTTAGCCTGCTCAACGACGCCACCCGCAACATCCTGACGGTCGAGGACCCGGTCGAATACGCCATCGACGGCGTCGGCCAGACCCAGGTCAATCCCAAGGTCGGCATGACCTTCGCGGCGGGCCTGCGCGCCATCCTGCGTCAGGACCCGGACGTGGTCATGGTCGGCGAAATCCGCGATGTGGAGACGGCCAGCGTCGCCGTGCAAGCCTCGCTGACCGGCCACCTGGTCCTGTCCACCGTCCACACCAACGACGCCGCCGGGGCCGTGACGCGCCTGCGCGACATGGGGGTGGAGCCCTTCCTGCTGGCCTCGACCCTGCGGCTGATCGTGGCCCAGCGGCTGGTGCGCCGCCTGTGCGGCGAGTGCCGCCAGTCTGAAGCCGCCGACGCCGCGACCGCCCGCCTGTCCGGCGTCACTGAGGGCGCAACCGTGTGGCGGGCACAGGGCTGCGGATCGTGCTGCCACACCGGCTATGTCGGCCGCGTCGGCGTCTATGAGACGCTGAAGATCGACGACAGGGTGCGCCGCCTGATCGCCGCCGAGGCGGACGAAGAGGCCCTGATCGCCGCCGCCTTCCCGAACGGCGGGACCCTGTCGGACCGGGCGCGCGCCCTGGTGCTGGCGGGCGTGACCTCGGTCGAGGAGGCGGTGCGCGTCACACGTCAGGAGACGCCCGAGGCGCATTCCTTGGCCGAGAGCGCCGCCTGATGCCCGCCTTCGACTACAGCGCCGTGGACGTCTCGGGCCGCACCGTCGTGGGCGTACTGACCGCGCCGGACGAGGCCGCGGCGCAGAAGGCGCTGGAGCGCCGTCGCCTGATGCCCCTGTCGCTCAGCCGGGCCTCGGGCGCCGCCGCCGCGACCGAAAAGACGCAACGCCGCAGCCGCAAGCTGTCCAGCCGCACCCTGGCTCTGACGACGCGGCAACTGGCCACCCTGATCACCGTCGCCCCGGTGGACGAAGCCCTGCGCACCCTGATGCTGCAGGCCGAGCGGCCCGACGTGCGCGCCGTCCTGTCGGGCGTCCACGGCGGCGTGGTCGAGGGGCAGCGCCTGTCCGAAGCCATGGCGCGTCAAGGCGCGGCCTTCCCGCCGCTGTATCGCGCCACCGTCGCGGCGGGCGAGGCCTCGGGCGCGCTCGGCCCCATTCTGGAGCGTCTGGCCGAGGGGCTGGAGCGCGACCAGCAGGTGCGCGGCAAGGTGATCACGGCCCTGGTCTATCCCGCCGTTCTGGCCCTGGTGGCCCTGGGGGTGGTGACGGCCCTGATGGTCTTCGTCGTGCCCAAGGTGGTCGATCAGTTCGACAGCATGAACCAGACCCTGCCCCTGCTGACGCGGGCGGTGATCGGGGTGTCCGATCTGATGCGCCACTGGGGCTGGCTGATCGCCCTGCTGCTGGTCGGCGGCGGCGCAGGCTTCGTCGCGGGCCTGCGCAACCCCGGCTTCCGGCTGGCGGTGGACCGGAGGATCCTGCGTCTGCCGGTCGTCGGGCGGCTGACGCGCGATCTGCACGGCGCGCGGATGGCGCGGACCCTGTCGACCATGATCGCGGCGGGCCTGCCGGTTCTGGAGGGGCTGACCATCACCGCCCGCACCGTCTCCAACCGCGCACTGAGGGCCTCGACCGAGATGATGGCCGACGCTGTGCGCGAGGGCGGGGGGCTGTCGGCCGCCATGCGCCGCGCCGACGTCTTCCCGCCGATCCTGGTCCACATGACCGCCTCGGGCGAGGCCAGCGGTCGGCTGGAGCCGATGATGGAGCGCGCCGCCGACTATCTGGAGCGCGAGTTCAGCGCCTTCACCGCCGTCATGCTCAGCTTCCTCGAGCCCGCGATCATCGTCGTCATGGGCGGCGTGGTCGCCCTGATCGTCCTGTCGATCCTTCTGCCCATCCTTCAGATCAACACCCTGGCGATGGGGTGAAAGAGGCGCCGATGACCCAACCGCAACTCAACCTTTCCGACGACGGCGCCCGTATCTGCGCTCAAGCAGCGAGCGACCGCGTCGCTCGCGATAGCGCCTCTCAGCGCAAAGCCCGCCAGGGCTTTACGCTCGTGGAGTTAATGGTCGTCATCGTCATCATCGGCCTGCTGGCCACGGTGGTGGCCATCAACGTCCTGCCGACCCAGGACAAGGCCATGATCGGCAAGGCGCGGGCCGACATCTCGACGCTGGAACAGGCGATCGAGACCTATCGCCTCGACAATCTCACCTTCCCTGACGCCCAGAGCGGCCTGCAGGCCCTGACCGCGCCGCCCGCCGGTCTGGCGCGCCCGGAACGCTATCGCGAAGGCGGTTACATCCGCCGCCTGCCGGAAGACCCCTGGGGCAATGCCTACCAATACCGCCGCCCTTCCGCCCACGGCGGCCAGTTCGACGTCTTCTCCTTCGGCGCCGACGGCAAGGAAGGGGGCGAAGGCAATGACGCCGACATCGGCAACTGGGAAGGTTGAGCGAGCTGCAATCAAAGCCCTCCCCCTCGATGGGGGAGGGTTGGGTGGGGGTGAGGACAGACGGGGTCAGGATCGAGGCGCGGGAGGCGTCGCCGTCTCTCATGCGCCAGGCTCTCACGGCGCGGCGCGCACACCCCCATCCCCGACCCTTCCCCCATCGAGGGGGGAGGGGGGCGGCGCCGTCCACGGCTGGCGTTCCGGCTTCACCCTGGTGGAGCTGCTGATGGTCGTCGCCATCATCGGTCTGGCGGCCGGGGCCGTGGTGCTGGCCGTGCCCGACCCGCGCCCGCCCGTCGGCGACGAGGCCGAGCGCTTCGCCGCGCGGCTGGTGCGGGCGCGCGAGGAAGCCCTGCTGACCAATCGCGCCGTGGCGGTCGAAACGACGTCTGAGGGCTACGCCTTTTCCCACTTCGACGGCGTCCAGTGGTCGCCGCTGACCGACGGCCCCTTCGGCGAGGAAGCCTGGGCTGAGGACACCGCCGCGCGGCCCGAGGGCCAGCCCGCGGATGCGCCCCTGCGCGTCATTTTCGACCCGACCGGCGTGGCCGACGCCGCCAGCCTGACCCTGTCGCGCGGCCCGCGCGCCGTGACCGTCGCCGTCGACGTGGCGGGCGAGGTGCGGGTGAAATGATCCCCCACCTCCGCTCATCCCGGCGAAGGCCGGGATCCAGATGCCTGAGCGTCTCGGTTTTGCGGCGCACCCGCGCCTGTGAAGGCCAGCCTTTGCGTCATTCAATCTGGATCCCGGCCTTCGCCGGGATGAGCGGGTCAAAGGCGAGCAGGAAGGGGAGGGACGGCTTCACCCTGATCGAACTGCTGGTGGCGCTGGCGGTGTTCAGTCTGACGGCCCTGGCCCTGCTGAACCTCGGCGGCGAGAACACCCGCTCGGCCGCGCGCGCCGAGACGCGGACGCTCGGCGGGATCGTGGCCGAGAACCTGGCGGTCGAGGCCATGACGGCGCAACCCGCCCCCGCGCCCGGCGACAGCGACGGGACGCAGCCCCTGGCCGGCCGCGACTGGCGCTGGACCCGCGCCGTGACGGCCACCGACGACCCCGACATCCTGCGCATCGACATCCGCGTCTCCGACGACGAGGGACAGGCGGCCGAGCGCGTCCTGTTCCGGGCGGTCGGGTCATGAGGCGGCGATCCGGCTTCACCCTGATCGAGGTGATGATCGCCCTGCTGATCTTCGCCCTGCTGGCGGCGGCGGGGGTGCTGGTGCTGAGCCAGAGCATCGACAACCGCTTCGTGGTCAAGGCCGCGACCGACCGCACGGCCGCGCTGCAACGCCTTCGCGCGGCCTTAAGCGCCGACCTGGGCCAGGCCGCGCCGCGCCGCGTGCGCGTCGCCAATGGCCAGCCGGCGTCCTCTCCCATCCTCGCCGCCGAGGCCCCCGGCGATCCCCTGCTGGTCCTGGTCCGCGCCGGGTGGAGCAATCCTGAGGGGCGCCCGCGCGCCTCGCTGCAGCGGGTCGAATACCGGCTGGTCGAGGACCGGCTGGAACGAAGGGTCTATCCCTATCTGGACGGCGCTCGGCCCGGCCCGCCGCAGGTGCTCTATCAAGGCGTCAGCGCGCCCGCGCTCGCCTTCATCAGCGAGGGCGCCGAGACGCCGCGCTTCATCCCGTCGCCGGATCGGCCCCTGCCGGACGCGGTGCGGCTGGACCTGACGCTGGAGGGTTACGGCCCGGTGCGCCAGCTGTTTGTCGTCGGGGGCGGGCGATGAGGGCGCGTCTGAAAGACCGTGAAGGCATGGCCCTGCTGACCGTCCTGCTGCTGGTCGCGGTGATGGCGGCGGTGGCGGTTCTGGTGCTGGACGACATCCGCTTCTCGGTTCGCCGCACGATGAATGCGGAAACTCAAGGACAGGCCCAGTGGTATGCGGCGGGCGCCGAAGCCCTGGCCCGGCGCCAGATCGGCCGCCTGCGCGACCTCGATCCGGTCAGGACGCCGATCCAGCCGGACTGGAACGGCCGCGTGCTCAGCTTCCCGGTCGAGGACGGTTCGATCACCGCCCGTCTGAGCGATGGTCAGGCCTGTTTCAACTTGAACAGCGTGGTCGAGGGCCAGTTGGAGGTCTACGTCGCCCGGCCGCTGGGGGCGCAGCAGTTGGTGGCGCTGGGCCGGGCGCTGAACCTGCCCGAGGGGCGGATGCGGGCCGTCGCCGACGCCCTGACCGACTGGATCGACACCGACACGACGCCGCGCGCGCAAGGGGCCGAGGACGCCGCCTATGCCGGGCAGGGCCAGCCCTATCGCACCGCCGGGGCCATGCTGGCCGAGGTCAGCGAACTGCGCGCCGTGCGGGGCGTGGACGCCGCGACCTACGCCGCCTTGCGGCCCTACCTCTGCGCCCTGCCGACCACGGACCTGTCGCCGATCAATCCCAACACCCTGACGCCGGAGCAGGCGCCGCTGCTGGTCATGCTGGCGGACGGAAAGCTCAGCCTCGCCTCGGCCAAGGCCGCCATCGCCGCCCGGCCTGCCGACGGGTGGAGCGACGCCAACGCCTTCCTGATGCAGGGGCCGATGGCGGGCGTGCAACTGCCGATCTCGGTGCAGGACCAACTGACGGTCCTGACCCGCTTCTTCAACCTGCGCGTGGACGTGGAGTTCGGCGGCAGCCGCGCCGTCCGCACCGCCTTGATCGAACTGCCTCAGGCCGGTCCCGCGCGCACTGTCATCCAACGCTGGACCCTGGACGAATGAGCCGCATCCGACTGATCCTGATCCCGCCCTCGGCGGCCCTGCCGGCGTCCTGCCTGACGCTGGACGCACAAGGGAGCGTGCTGACGCGCGGCCTGGTCGAACTGGGCGGCCCCGATTCTGGCCTGGCGCCGGAGCCGATGCGGACCGTGGCGGTCGTGCCGGGCGCTGACGTCCTGATCCGCTGGCTGGACCTGCCGTCGGGCAGTCCGGCGCAGGTCGCGGCGGCGGCTCTGCACCTGCTGCGCGACGACCTGGCCGCGTCCGCCGATCGGCTGAGCGCGGCGCTGGGGCCGGTCGCGGCGACGGGCGAGCGGCGGCTGGTCGCGGTGGTCAGTCGCTCGCTGCTGCAGGCCTGGGGCGACTATCTGGCCAGCCTCGGCCTGAAGCCCGACGTCATGATCCCCGACAGCCTGATCCTGCCCGAACCGGCGCAGGAGGGGGCCTTGAGCGCCGCCGTCTTCGGCGCCGATCTGGCCCTGCGCGGGCGCGAACTGGCGCTCAGCGTCCAGCCCGATCTGGCCGAAGCCGTGACCGCCGGACGGGCGCTGGAACGCATCGGCCGCGCCGACCAGATCGAACGCCTGTTGGCCGCCGCGGCCCTCACCCCGCCGATCAACCTGCTGGCCGGGGCTGGACGCCGGGTCGAGGCCGACCGGCGCGGCTGGAAGCGCGCGGCGGCGCTGGCGGCGGCCCTGGTCGTCTCGCCCTTGATCCTGACCCTCGCCACCGCCGGGCATGACGAATGGCGCGCCCGCGACGCCGACCATCGCGCCGAGGCCGCCGCGCGTCGCGCCTTCCCCGACATGGCGGCCAACGCCGACGCCGTGACCGAGGCCACGCGGCGTCTGAACACGGCCCCGCCGCCGGGCGGCGCGACAGCCGCCGCCGCCGCCCTGTTCGCCGCGGTCGAGAGCGTCGAGGGGGCCGAACTGGACAGTCTGACGGCCGACGCGGACGGGGTGCGCGCCACCGTCACCTACGCCGCCTATCAGGACCTCGACGCCCTGCAGCAGGCCATGGCCGGGCATGGAATGTCCCTGACCGATGAAAGCACCGTGGACGACCAGGGCAAGGTCGTCTCGGAAGTCCGCGTAGGAGGCGCCTGATGAACCGGATGATCCAGCCGATGGGCCTGTGGTGGGACGGGCGCTCGGCGCGCGAGCAGAAGATGCTGGCGGTCATGGGCCTGTTGGTCGCCGCCGTTCTGGTCTGGCTGCTGGTCGTGCGCCCGGCCTGGGCCTGGCGCGAGGCTGCGGCCGAACGTCGCGTCGAGGCGACCGCCGACCTCGCCCGTATCGAGACCGGGCTGGCGGAGCGGGCGCCGGAACCGGCGAAGGCGGCCATGCCCCCGTCAATGACTTTGGCCGAGGTCGAGCAGGCGGCGCGCGCGGCGGCCGAGGCGGCGGGCCTGACCGTCGCCCTGTCGGTGGACGGCGAGGGCGGCATCGCCTTTGACGCCTCGGGCGTGACCTCGGCCGCCCTGTTCGGCTGGCTGGCGGCGCTGAAGTCGGACTACGGCGTCGAAACGCGCGCGGTGACGGTGATCGAGAGGGCCGACGCGACCCTGGATGCGAGCGGCGCGCTTGGCGGCTAGGCGCGGCGCGAAGATTACACACGTGTAACGTGAACTTTAGAGGCTGGACGCGCCCCGCTCCCATTCGTTAACGCTAGGCTGTGTCGCAGAAATCCGAAGTCCCGAAACTGACGCAGCGCGAGCTGGAAGTCGTCCAACTGGCCGGGCTGCGCCTGGGCGACAAGGAGATCGCGCAAAAGCTCGGTCTGTCGCCGCGCACCGTCCAGAACCACCTGCATCGCGCCTATGAAAAGCTGGGCGTTTCCGACCGCTTGCAGGCCGCGCGTCGCCTGAGTGAAAACTACTCAGGGGGATCGTTCCCCCTATCCGACGCCGTGCCGGTCGGGTCACTGGAGCCAGTCTCTGCAGCGCCTTCGACGGCGCTTGGGGGCGGGAAGGCGCGGCGTTCGCTCTATGAGCGGTATGTCGCGTTGGACGGCTGGCGCCGACCCAGGAAGCTGGGGGGCTCCCTGTTGTGGCTGATCCTCGGCTGGTCTCTGGCCTGGCTGATCATCGCCGCGGTCGGCGCCAGCCTCGCCAACCCCGTTCTTGAGCTGATCGAAAGCCTGCGGTGACGTGGTCGTCATCGGAGGTGGGCGTGGGCGTCAGATCCAGATAATTTCGTGGCCGCAGTCGGCTGTTCCCTGTCGTGCGCAGCGCGCCGGAGCCTGAGGATGCACCCTCTCCAGATAATCCTGATCGCGGCGAACGCCGTCGGCTTTTCCCTGCTGTTGTGGAAGGGGCGGCTGGATGACCGCCTAGCCGTGGTCGTCCTGACCTTGACCCAGATCGGATCGTTCGCCCTGACGGAGGTCACCTGGAACGGGATGCGTGCGGGTCTGCTGTCGATGGACCTGCTCTGCTTCCTGTTGCTGTGGGTCCTGGCCGAGCGCGCAGGGCGATGGTGGCTGGTGCTGACGGCGGGTTTCCAACTGATCGGCTTGCTTGGGCATTTCGCGCCCTTTCTCGCTCAGGAGCGACTGGCCTGGGCGTTGATAACGCTGCTGTGGGGCGTTTGGACCCTCGTCAGCATCACTGTGTTCTTCGGCGTATGGGAGGTTCTGGCCGACCGACGCTTCGCCCGGGAGGGGCGTGATGGCGCAAGAATGGACCATGGAGGCGGCGCGCGCGCTGCTGCATCAGTGGAATAGCCGCCAGGTCGAAAGCGCGGTTCGCGTCGGCGGGCTGTCGGTCGAGCTGGGCGGGCTGGAAAGCTGGCTGCTGGACCAGAAGCCGGCCTCTCTGGCCGAGGCGGAGCGGCTGCTGGACCTGATCGCGGCGCATGAAGCCGGGGCGGCCGGCGACCTCGGCGGCCTGTGCCAGGTCGGGGGCGCGGTGCGCAACGACATCGGTCGAAACGGCAGTCGGGTCGAGGTCAGCTTCGCGCCGCAAGCTTCGGGTCCCCTGGCCGGACGGGCCTGAAAAGTCATCGTATGCTGACGTAAAGTCACCAATTGCTGACGCGAGGTAAGGCTTTCGTCGGCCGAAACGGACTGCTAGAGCGCCGCTTCTGTCCGCGACAAAGCCTTGCGCCGTCGCTCCGCCAAGCGGTTCATTCCCCCATGAAGACCCCTTTCCGCGCCGCGTGTCTCGCGTCCGCCGCCCTGCCCCTGCTCGTTTTCGCCGCGCCCGTGTTCGCCGAGGACGCCGCCACCGAAGGGCCGACCCAGGTGTCCGAGATCGTGGTGACGGCCCAGCGGCGCGAGGCCCCCCTGGCGGCCACGCCCCTGTCGCTGACGGTCGCCAGCCAGCCGCTGCTGAACGACGTCGGCGTGCGCGACATCAAGGATCTGCAGATCCTGACGCCGGGCCTGATCGTGGCCTCGACCTCGAACCAGACCTTCACCACGGCCCGCATCCGCGGCGTCGGCACGGTGGGCGACAATCCGGGGCTGGAAAGCTCGGTCGGCGTCATGATCGACGGCGTCTATCGCCCGCGCAACGGCGTGGCCCTGGGCGACCTCGGCGAAGTCGAGCGCATCGAGGTGCTGAAAGGCCCGCAAGCGACCCTGTTCGGCAAGAACACCTCGGCCGGCGTGATCAACGTCGTCACCGCCGCCCCGTCGTTCACCCCGCGTCTGGCGGGCGAGGCGACCTTCGGCGACTATGGGGCCAAGGGCGGCTCGGCGTCGCTGACCGGCCCGATCATCGACGAGGTTCTGGCCGGCCGCCTCTATGTCGCCGCGCGTCGTCGCGACGGCCTCTATGAGGTCAAGACCGGCGACGGCCCGCGCACCGATACCGACGACCAGAACGAGCACTACGACACCGTGCGCGGCCAACTGCTGTGGCGCGTCACGCCCGACCTGACCGCCCGCCTGACCGCCGACTGGACCGAGCGGGACGAGCGTTGCTGCGTCGGCGTGCAACTGGTCACCGGCGGCACGGCGCCCCTGCTGGCGACCTTCGCCCCCGACGGCGGGGTGGCGGCGACGCCCAACCCCTGGGCGCGCGTCGCCTATTCCAACCGCGACACCAACACCCGCATCCGCGACAAGGGCCTGGCCCTGCACCTGACCGCCGACCTGGGCTGGGCGCAGTTGGACTCGACCACGGCGGTGCGCGACTGGCGCGGCGTCATCAGCCAGGACTGGGACTTCACCTCGGCCGAC
Organism: Brevundimonas sp. KH_025; assembly: GCF_057839885.1. Classification (NCBI taxonomy): domain Bacteria; kingdom Pseudomonadati; phylum Pseudomonadota; class Alphaproteobacteria; order Caulobacterales; family Caulobacteraceae; genus Brevundimonas; species Brevundimonas sp. KH_025. The sequence goes on from NZ_CM174501.1 coordinate 501,499, forward strand.
CTGGCCTATCGTCCCGACGACGGCAGTTGGTCCAACCGCTTCCGCACCCTGACGCAGGAGGTCCGCCTGTCGGGCCAGCGCGGGCGTCTGGATTGGTCGGCCGGCACCTTCCTGTCGGACGAGAAGCTGACCCGTCGCGACAGCCTCTTCTACGGCGCGGACTATGAGGGTTACGTCAGCCGTCTGCTGTCGCGCTCGACGGCCAACCCCTTGGGCAACCCGGCCCACGTCTCGACCCTGACCGGCCTGCCGGTGGGCCAGAGCTTCGTCGAGGGCCAGGGTCAGCTGGACCGCTACTGGCAGACGACGCAGAGCGCGGCCCTGTTCGCCCAGGCCTCCTACGCCGTCACCGACCGCCTGACCCTGACCGGAGGCCTGCGCCGCACCCATGAGACCAAGGACATGAGCGCGGCCTATGAAAACACCGACGGCGGCCGCGCCTGCGCCGCCGCCCTGGCGCGGGGCGTAGTCAGCGGGACGCTGTGCCTGCCCTGGTCGAACCCGGCCTTCAACGGCCTGCGCCGCTCGGAGACGGTCAAGGACGAGGCCTGGACCGGCCTGGCCCGCGCCGAGTATCAGGCCGCCGAAGGCTTGCGCCTCTACGCCGGCTGGTCGCGCGGCCGCAAGAACGGCGGCTTCAACCTGGATCGGGCGCAGACCAACCGCGTGCCCGACGCCTCGACCGCCTTCGGGGCGGAAACCGCCGACGCCTGGGAAGCCGGGGTCAAGAGCGTGATGCTGGACCGCCGACTGCTGGTCTCGGCCGCCGCCTTCCGCCAGACCTATGACGACTTCCAGCTGAACACCTTCCTCGGCACCACCTTCCTGGTGCGCTCGATCCCCGAGGTGCGGGCCAAGGGCGTCGAGGCGGACTTCATGTTCCTGCCGGTCGAAGGCCTGTCGCTGCAGGGCGGCGTCACCTACGCCCAGACGGAATACGGCCATGACCCGATCGCCGGCCTGCCGCTGCTGGCCGGTCGTCGGTTGAACTTCGCCCCCCTGTGGAGCGGCTCGCTGGCCGGGACCTATGAGCGTCCGGTGGGCGCGGGCCTGACCGGGCGCGTCACCCTCGCGGCCAAGTATTCGTCGGAATACAACACTGGCTCGGACCTGGACCCGATCAAGAGCCAGCCGGGCTTCTGGCTGGTGGACGGCCGCGTCGCCCTGGCCAAGGACGAGGCCTGGAGCGTCGAGCTGTGGGGCAAGAACCTGTTCGATCAGGACTATCGCCAGGTGGCCTTCGGCGCGCCCTTCCAGGCCGGCACGCTCGGCGCCTTCCTCGGCGCGCCGCGCACGGTGGGCGTGACGCTGCGGGTGGTGCGCTAGGCTGAAAGCGTCGGTTTATCGAACTCCCTTCCCCCTCGAGGGGGGAAGGGCGGGGATGGGGGTGCAAGGCTCGAGATTGAAGGTGTGGCGCGTGAGGCGGGATGGTCGTCGGCGTCTCCGGCGCGTGATTGGCGAATATCGCCGCTCCACCCCCACCCAACCCTCCCCCCTCGAGGGGGAGGGCTATGGGGAAAGGCCTCACCCCTTGTCGCGCGCCTCGTCGCGGGCGGCGCGTTCGGCCTGGCCGCGCCAGCCGTAGCCCTCGCCGTGTTTGCCGACGCTGACGAAGGTGGCTTCCTCGGCCTTGTGGAAATACTGCTCGGCCACCATCCAGCCCTTGAACGGCCGCAGCACGCCCAGGCACATCAGCGCCAGGATCGGCAGGGTGACGACGAAATGCACCCAGACCGGCGGGTGGACGTTGAACTCGAAGATCATGAAGCCGATCATGCCGACGATGCCCACCGCCGACATGACGAAGAAGGCCGGGCCGTCCGCCGGGTCGGCGAAGCTGTAGTCCAGACCGCAGTTCGGGCAGTCCTTGCGGATGGTCAGATAGCCCTGGAACAGCGGACCCTCGCCGCAGCGCGGGCAGCGGCAGCGGACGCCGGTCTTCAGCGGGCTGAGGGGCGGATAGACGGGGTCGGACACGGCAACACCTGACAGAACAAGGTGACGATAACGTCGATACCGCCGGATGTCGGCCTTTCGCGCGCGGGCCGCAAGCGGGTGATTTGTCCTACCCGCATGGCAAGGTTCGGGAGCGACCTCGTTTAACCGGCGTTAACCGCGATTAAAGCCCTTCGCGCGAGGGTGCGCGCGTATGTCCGGGGCAACCGCCAGCAAGCGTGTTCTGAAGACGACCGTGGCGGCCGCCGCGGCGGGCGTCGTCGTGTTCGCGCCCCTGGCCCCGCACGCCGAGGGCGCAGGGCCGCGATCGGGCGATCCGGTCGAGATCCGCGTCGGCGCCAACGCCGGCTTCACCAAGGTCGAATTCGCCGGGGCCGTCGGCTCGCGCGCCCGGGTGCGCCAGGACGGCCGCGCCGTCATCATCCGCATCGGCACGACTGCCGCCCCCGACGTCAGCCGCCTGCGCGTCGATCCGCCCAAGGGGGTCGAGAAGGTCGAGACCCGCGCGGCCGCGGGCGCCACCGAACTGATCCTGACCCTGGCCGAGGGGGCGGGCGTCCGCTCCGGCGCGGCCGACGGGGCGGTCTGGCTCAACCTCTATGCGCCGGGCGCTGTTCCCGAGGGCGCCAAGCCGACGGTCGTGCCCGCCGGCGGCGCCGTGCCCGTGACCGCCGAGGTCAAGGACGAGACCACCCGCCTGACTTTCCGCTGGGCCGCGCCCGTGGGCGCCGCCGTCTTCCGGCGCGGCGACGCGGTCTGGGTGGTGTTCGACGCCGCCGCCCGCATGAACATGCCGGCCGCCGCCAAGGCGGGCGAGGCGGGCAAGGCCCGCTGGGCCGCCGGTCCCGACTTCACCGCCATCCGCATTCCCGTCGGCGAGGGCCAGACGGTTTCGGCCCGTGCCGACGGCGCCGCCTGGATCGTCACCCTGGGCGGACCCGCATCGAGCGTGACCGGGGTCGAGATCGGCCGCGACGACAGCGTCCAGACGGCGCTGACCGCGCGCATGGCCGGGGCCACCAAGACCGTCTGGCTGACCGATCCCATGGTCGGCGACCGTTTCGCCGCCGTCACGGCCCTGGCCCCCGGCAAGGGGATGTCGAAGGGGCGCCGCACCGTCGACCTGGCCCTGCTGCCCACCGCCCACGGCCTGGCGGTCGAGACCCCGACCGACGACCTGACGGTCAAGGCCGAGGGCGACATCGTCACCCTGTCGCGGCCCCAGGGCCTGCGCCTGTCGCCGCCGACCGTGGGGCTGGAGGCCGCCGCCGCCGAAACCCACGCCCCGCGCGCCGCCGTCCGCCCGGCCCTGATCATCGCCGACTGGACCGATCTGGGCGAAGAGAGCTTCGGCGCGCGTCACCGTACGCTGCAAATGGCCGCTGAACTGGAAAGCGGCCGCGCCGCCGACGACCCCCGCGCGCCCATCGAATCCCGTATGGCCTACGCCCGCTTCCTGGTCGGACAGGGGTTGGGTTACGAGGCGATCGGCGTGCTGAACGCCCTGGTCAAGCAGACCCCGGCCATGCAGGGCGTGGCCGAGGTGCGCGGCCTGCGCGGCGCCGCCCGCGCCTCGATCGGCCGTCTGGCCGAGGCCGAGGCCGACTTCTCCGCCGGCGCCCTGGCCGGCGATCCGTCCACCCGCGTCTGGCAGGGCTATATCGCCGCCCAGCGCAGCGACTGGGCCACGGCGCGTCAGGGCTTCGCCGCCGGGGCCGGCGTCATCGACAACTTCACGCCCGAGTGGCGCGCCCGCTTCGGCGCGGCCCACGCCCTGGCCGCGGTCGAGACCGGCGATCTGGACGCCGCGCGCGAGCTGCTGGCCTATGTCTTCAGCCAGCCGGGCGTCTCGGCGCCGGATCAACTGAGCGCGCGTCTGGTCCAGGCCAAGCTGTTCGAGCTGGAACAGAAGCCCGCGCACGCCCTGGCCCTCTACAAGGCCGTGGCCCGCGCCCCGCTGGACGGCATTTCGACGCCCGCCCGTCTCGGCGTCGTCCGCCTGGAAATGGCCAAGGGGACGCTGAAGCCCGACGCGGCGGCGGCCCAGTTGGAGGGGCTGAAGTGGCGTTGGCGCGGCGACGCGACCGAACTGGCCGTGATCCGCAGCCTGGGCGAGCTTTACCTGTCGCAGGGCCGCTATCGCGAGGCCCTGACCACGCTGAAGGCGGCGGGCCGCAAGATCGTGGTCCTGCCGGGCGGCAGCCAGCTTCAGGCTGATCTGGACAACGCCTTCCGCGCCCTGTTCCTGGACGGCGCCGCCGACGGCCTGCAGCCGGTGCAGGCGCTCGCCCTCTTCTTCGATTTCCGCGAACTGACCCCGGTCGGCGCCGACGGCGACGAGATGGTGCGGCGTCTGGCCCGGCGCCTGATCGACGTCGACCTGCTGGATCAGGCGGCGGAGCTGCTGAAGTATCAGGCCGACAACCGGCTGGACGGCGTGGCCAAGGCCCAGGTCGCGACCAATCTGGCCGCCGTCTATCTGATGAATCGACAGCCGGAAGAGGCGCTGCAAGCCATCTGGACCTCGCGCACCACGCTTCTGCCCACGGCCATGAACGTCGAACGGCGCGCGCTGGAGGCTCGCGCCCTGATGGAGCTTGGCCGCTACGACCACGCCCTGGAAGTCCTGGGCAAGGACGGCTCGCCCGCCGCTCGCGACGTGCGCGCCGAGATCCTGTGGAAGCAGCAGCAGTGGGGCGCGGCGGCGGCCATCTATGAGCAGCAGCTCGGGAACCGCTACCGCGACGCCCTGATCCCGCTGACGGCCGACGAGGAGAACCGGCTGATCCGCGCCGGGGTCGGCTATTCGCTGGCGCGCGACGGGGGCGGGCTGAACCGGCTGTCGCGCAACTATTCGGGCTTCGCCGACAGGGCGCGTTCGGCGGGGGCGATCCGCATCGCCCTGGCCGGGCTGGACGGCGCCGACGGCTCGGGCCGTCCGCAGGACTTCGCAGCGCTCAGCGCCGGGGCCGACACCTACGCCGGCTGGATCGCGGCCACCAAGGCCGAGTTCAGACAGAAAACGGGCGGAGATCGCGCTGTGACCCCCGCCCGTACCCAGGCGGCCGGGGCCGCCTGACATTTCTCTTTTAAGAGAGGCCCCCCTGACGCCTCGCACGCGGTGCGAGGCTACTTGAGGGGCTGAGCCGGACAGTCCGTGAAATCACGACCCCGTCTGGCCTAAAGGCTTAGCCGTTGACGGCGTCCTTCAGCGGCTTCGACACGCGGAAGCGCACAGCCTTGGAGGCGGCGATCTTGATGGTCGCGCCCGTGGCCGGGTTGCGGCCTTCACGCTCGGCGCGCTCGGCGGTGTCGAACACGCCCAGGTTCGAGATGCGGACGTCCGAACCCGAAACCAGGCTCTTGTGGATGTTCTTGACGATCGCGTCGAGGACGCGGCCGGCGTCGGCCTGCGAGACACCCGCGTCTTTGGCGACGGCGGCGATCAGTTCGGCTTGAGTGGTCATGAGGGTTTTCCCAAAGGTGGTCGCCCGATTCCCGGACGAAGACCGGAGGATCAACACGTGTTTGCCTCAGCTTGGCAAGCCCGGCTGAGCTTGAAAGCCCCTGAGGCTGGGGACTTATCCCCCGCCGGACGCGCGCTGGAAGCTCTCGACCAGGCTTCCCGCCACCAGCCGCCAGCCGTCCACCAGCACGAAGAAGATCAGCTTGAAGGGCAGGCTGACCACCACCGGCGGCAGCATCATCATGCCCATCGACATCAGTACGCTGGCCACCACCAGATCGATCACAAGGAACGGAACAAAAAGAAGAAATCCGATCTCGAACGCCTTCTTCAGCTCGCTGATCATGAAGGCCGGCGTGACCACCCGCAGGGGCAGTTCCTGCACCTCCCTGGGGGGCTCGATTTTCGACAGCCGGGTGAACAGGGCGAGGTCGTCGCGGTCCACCTGGGCCAGCATGAAGGTCTTCACCGGTTCGGACGCCGCATCGAAGGCCTGGGGCAGCTCCATCTGCTGATCCAGCAGGGGGCGGACCCCCGAATCATAGGCGTCCTGCCAGGTCGGGGCCATGACGATGGCGCTCAGGAACAGGGCCAGGGAGACCAGGACGGCGTTGGGCGGCGACTGCTGCATCCCCAGCGCGGTGCGCAGCAGGCTCAGCACCACGATGATTCGCACGAAGCTGGTGGTCATGATGACGATGGAGGGCGCCAGCGACAGCACGGTCATCAGCCCGACCAGCTGCACCACCCGCTGGGTCAGGCCCGCGCCGGTCCCCAGGTCGATGTTGAGGGCGGCCCCGCCCTGGGCCGCCTGCGCCGCCTCCTGCGCCAGGGCGCCCAAAGGCCAGACGAGGCAGAGGGCGGTGGTGATCAGCGACAGCAGGGCGGCGCGCTTCAGCTCGGCGCGGGTCGGCAGGGCGAAGACCTTCTCCCTTCCCCCTCGAGGGGGGAAGGGCCGGGGATGGGGGTGTGTGCGCTGAGATTGACGAGTGCGCGCGTGAGGCGCGACCGTCGGCGTCTCCGGGGCTTGATCGGCGAAGTTCGTGCGAACACCCCCACCCAACCCTCCCCCCTCGAGGGGGAGGGCTTCATTCTGCGGGGCGCTTGGGCGGCTCATTTCGCGTCTCCGGAAGCGCGCGGCTCGGTCAGTTCGCGGCCTTCGCCCAGCAGGATCAGCCGCTCCTCGGCGTCGACGCGCACCAGGACCAGCCGTCTTGCAGGATCCAGCACCAGGGTCTCGATCACCTGCAGCCTTCGTGCCCCGCGCTCGGCCTGGAACTTCGCCAGCACCTGGGGCGCATAGCGACGCGCCGCCCAGGCGGCCAGGCCGATCAGGCCCAGGGTGATGGCCAGGCCGAAGACCGCCCGGAACAGGTCGAGGAAATTCATGCGGATTCACGGCCCCAGACGCGAAGGGATGCGACGCGCACAGGTGCGCCGCTTCGCCCGCACGTTTCGCGCCTCGTGGTTAACGGTGCGTTTAGGAACACGGAATATTAACCATGCAGGCGGCAAATTCTGCCGATCAACCGTTCGAGGGGGACCGCGTGTCCGTCACCGACATTCCGCTGCTGAACCAGATCAAGGGCCGTCTCGGATGGCTCGACGATCGTCAGCGCGTGATCGCCCAGAACGTCGCCAACTCCGACACCCCCGGCTACATGGCGCGCGACCTGAAGACGCCGAGCGACTTCGCCGAGGCCATGCGCACGGGCGGGGGCCTGAAGATGGCCGCCACTAACGCCCGCCACATCGCCCCGCCGGGTCAGGCCGCGCGCTTCGACTCGGTCAATACGCCGGATTCCGAGACCACGCTGGACGGCAATTCGGTCGTGGTCGAGGAGCAGATGCTCAAGATGGCCGAGAGCCGCATGGCCTATGACGCCGCCATCGGCTTCTACCAGAAGTCCATGCAGATGATCCGCATGGCCGCCAAGAAGCCCGGCCTCTGAGGGAGAGTGAGCCATGCCTGATCCCGTCAACGGCCGTCCCGTCACCCCGCGCAACAACGCCATGGCCGTCGCCTCCAGCGCGCTGAAAGCCCAGCAGTCGCGGATGCGGGTCATCGCCGAAAACATCGCCAATGCGGAATCCACCGCCAACGTCGCCGGCGGCCAGCCCTATCGCCGCCAGACCCCGGTGTTTCAGGCCCGCAACGTCAACGGCGCGACCGGCGTGGTCCTGGCCGAGGTCCGCCCGGACCAGAGCGACTTCCGCTTGGAATACGACCCCTCGCACCCGGCGGCCAACGCCGAGGGCTATGTCCAGCGCCCCAACGTCGACACCCTGGTCGAGGCCATGGACATGCGCGAGGCGCAGCGCGCCTACGAGGCCAACCTGAACGTCATCGAGACGGCGCGGAACATGGAGTCCCGCACCCTCGACATCATCAAGAAGTAAGGGCTAGCCCATGAACCCCATGATGGCGGCCAAGGCCTATGCAGCGGTTCAGGGCGGGGCCATGCCCAGCGCCCCGTCGGCGGCCGCGGCGACCCAAGGTCCCGGCTTCTCCGAACTGCTGCAAGGCGTGATGAACTCGACGACGCAGCAGACGCGCGGCGCCGAAACCCAGATGGCCCAGATGGTCCAGGGCCAGGGCAGCCTGATCGACGTCGTCACCGCCGTCTCCTCGGCCGAAGCCTCGCTGGAAACCGTCATGGCGGTGCGCGATCAGGTCATCTCGGCCTATCAGGAAATCATGCGGATGCCGATCTGACGGCAGACCATACACGCCGTCATCCCGGGGCCGCGCAGCGGAACCCGGGATCCAGACCGTAGGACATCCATCGCCGCCGCCGGTTCTCGCTGACCCGCCTGGACCCCGGATCGTCCCTGCGGGCCGTCCGGGGTGACGGCAAGAAGGCGGGGATCGAACCCCGCCGCCAGAAGTTCTCTCCTGCATCAGGGAGAGACGTCATGCTCAAGAACAAGAATTCCTCGGCCATCGTCGCGGTGAAGGACATCGCTCGGGCCAAGGCCTTCTACTCCGACGTGCTGGGCCTGAACCTGGCCGACACCTCGATGGAGGACATGCTGGGCTATCGCACCGGCAACACCTGGCTGACGGTCTACAAGTCCGACTTCGCCGGCACCAATCAGGCCAACGCCGTCACCTGGGACGTCGGCGTCGAGCTGGAGGACATCATCGCCTGGCTCAAGGCCAAGGGGGTGGTCTTCGAACACTACGACGGCATGGACCGCCAGGGCGACGTCCACCACTGCGGCGCCCTCCGTCTGGCCTGGTTCAAGGACCCCGACGGCAATGTCCTGCATCTGATGGGCGCGACGGGCTAACCCTCCAGCGAGACCACCGGCTCCTTGATCTCGGCGCGGGCGTGGCCGCGTTTCTTCAGCCAGGCGCGGATGCGTTTCTGGATCGGATTGTCGACGCCGTAGTGGAACAGGAAGGCGAAGACGAAGGCCGCGCCGACGCCCATGACCCATAGACCCCAGCGCCAGGCCTCGCCCAGGCTCAGCTTGTTCGCCGTGGCCTCGGCCAGACCGAACCAGCCGATGCGGACGACTTCGTTGGAGATGAACATGGAGAAGGAGACGACCGCCGCCTGCTCGATCAGCTTGGACGGCCGGTTCACCGGCACGGCGCCCGCCGCCAGGATGATGATGGAGATGAAGGTCAGCGAGATCAGGGCGTGCTTGTCGAAATACTGCACCACCGCCAGGCCGATCGAGGCCAGCAGCAAGGCCCAGCCGGCCAGGCGCGGATTGATCCAGACGCCCTGCGCGAACCAGGCCAGCCCCATGCCCAGCACGAACAGGGGCAGGGCGCGCCAGATGCCGAGGTTCAGCGGCATCTGATAAACGGGGTATTTCAAGATGGCCCAGCTCAGTTCATTGGCCGCCAGATAGCCGACCACCACCAGGCCCAGCGCCATCCACGGCCCGACCCGCGTCAGGCCGCGCAGCACCCAGGGGAAGGCCAGGTAGCAACCCAGCAGGGCCGAAATCGACCAGCTGGGCGCGTTCCAGCCCAGACCGCCATAGACGCCGAACGACTGCACCAGCGCCAGCTGGGCCGGCAACTGGTCCCAGGCGAACCACTCCGGATGGCTGGGCGGCAGGCCGACGGCCGTGCCCAGCAGCACCATGGCGACCAGCAAGCCCCCCATGATCAGATGGGCCGGAAACACCCGCAGCGACCGCTTGAGGAAGAAGTCCGTCCTGGACATCCGCCCGCTGGCGACCGAGGCGGCGTAGACCCGCATCAGCACATAGCCGCTGTCGATCAGGAAGAAGTTGGTCAGCAGGAAGCCGCCCCGCTCGAACACCGGGTGCAGGCCCTCGGCCAGGGGCACGGGCGCCGAGGCCTGGAAGTGGTGCAGGATGATCAGCGCGGCCACGATGAAACGCAGCGCATCCAGCCACCCGCCGCGCATGATCGGCGGTGGCTCATTGTGAGACGAAAACGCGCTCCAACCCATGATGACGACTCCTTCGGGCTGCGCCACGCAAGAAGGGGGCCGTCAGTCGGCGCGACGCTCGCGCCAGATCAGCGCATCCGCCTCGATCCGTCCAATCCAGTCCGACTTGCAGTCGCTGTAGGCGGACTTGTCCTGCGGGCAGAGGTCCCGGCACCGCATCTTCTCGCGTTCATAGGCGGCGGCGATGTCGGGATGCCCACGCAGGTAGTCGCGAAACGCCAGGTGCCGCGTAATCTCGAAGGAACCGCCTTCATAGGCGTGGGCCTGGATCAGGCGACGTCCGGTCGCGGGATCGCTGCGGGTGCAGTAGCGGCGCCCGGCAAGCCCGCCTTCGCCCCTCCATCGATAGCCCAGCCTCTCCATCGCCTCTCGCTGCAGATCCAGCGCGGCCAGGGAGGCGACGACGGGCATCAGGTCCAGCACCGGCTTGGCGACGATGCCGGGGATGGCGGTCGATCCGATGTGGTGGACGGTCAGCAGGTTGGGACCCAGCGCCGCCGCCAAGGCGCGGGCCTCGGCGCGGACCTGTTCGGCCCATTGCGGATCATGCGGGACCAGTCGGACCAGGGGTTTCAACATCCTCGGCCCCCTTCAGGTCGCCGCCGCCTTTAGCTCCGCACCAGCCGCAGGAACTCCTCGCGGGTGCGGGGGTCTTCGCGGACGGTGCCCAGCAGGCAACTGGTCGACAGGCTGGCGCCGGGGACGTCGACGCCGCGCATGGTCATGCAGCTGTGCTCGGCCTCGATGACCACGCCGACGCCGTGGGGGCGCAGGACGTCCTGGATGGCGTTGGCGATGTCGGAGGTCATCTTCTCCTGGATCTGCAGGCGGCGCGCGAAGCCGCGCACCACGCGGGCCAGCTTGGAGATGCCGACGACGCGGTCGGTCGGCAGATAGCCGACGTGGGCCACGCCGACGACCGGCAGCATGTGGTGCTCGCAGAAGCTGACGAAGCGGATGTTCTTCAGCACGACCAACTCGTCGTAGCCGCCGACCTCCTCGAAGGTCTTCTCCAGATATTCGCGCGGCTCGACCTCATAGCCCTGGAACAGCTCGCGATAGGACTTGGCCACCCGCTTGGGCGTCTCCACCAGGCCCTCGCGGTCGGGGTTGTCGCCCGCCCACTGGATCAGGGTGCGAACGGCGGCTTCGGCTTCGGCCTGCGAGACGGAGGGTTTGTGCGCGTGGTCGGTCATGGCTTGTCCATATAGCCGGACATGGCGATCAATCCAGCCGTCAGATGGGCGATGGGGCGAAACGGACCGTGCGCCTCGGCGGACAGCGAGCGCCTTGTCTCCTTTCGCGACCCTTTCATCGCTCATCCCGGCGAAGGCCGGGGTCCAGATCGAATGGCGGCTCGGTCAGACGTGAGGGGCTGGGTTGCGTCTTCTGAACAAGCGTCGCGCCCTACAATCTGGATCCCGGCCTTCGCCGGGACGAGCGGGCAGGGGGCGCCTCAAGGGGAGAAGGAAGAAAGCGCGTTCCTAAACGGCCTGTTAACCATCCTGTCGGCATTTTCTGCCGAGTTCCCGGGAGTGGTCGATGAACGGCGCCGAAGTTCTGGATGTGGGCCGTGACGCCATCTGGCTGACGATTCAGCTGTGCGCGCCCGTGCTCGTCGTCGGCCTGGTGGTCGGCGTGGTCATCGGCCTGTTTCAGGCCCTGACCCAGATCCAGGAGCAGACCCTGATCTATGCGCCCAAGATCATCGCCATCTTCGTGTCGCTGCTGCTGTTCCTGCCGCTGATGGGGGCGCTGCTGGGCGCCTTCATGCGCCAGATCGCCGCCCGCATCGCCGGGATGTAGGTCGCACGTGGAGCCTTACGCGACCGCCGATCAGGTCTGGGCCGGCGGGCTGATCTTCGCGCGGGTCGGCGCGATCCTGATGACCATTCCCGGCATTGGTGAATCCTATGTGCCGCCGCGCGTGCGTCTGTCGCTGGCGCTGCTGCTGTCGCTGGTGCTGTGGCCGCTGGTGGCGGGGACGCTGCCGGCTCTGCCGCCGACCCTGGGGGGCATGGTCGGCTGGATCATCCGCGAGGTGCTGACCGGCCTGGCCATCGGCGTCATCCTGCGCAGCTTCATGACGGCCCTGGTCACGGCGGGCGAGATCGTCTCGGCGCAGACGACCCTGGGCTTCGCCCAGACGGCCAACCCGCTTCAGGCCTCGCCCGGCTCGACCCTGTCGGCCTTTCTGATGCTGCTGGGGGTGACGCTGATCTTCGCCACTGACACCCATCACCTGTTCATCGCCGGGATCCTGGGGTCCTATGAGGCCATCTCTCCGGTCAAGCCGCTGATCGCCGCCGACTTCGCGGCCATGGCGGTCAAGACCCTGGGGCAGAGCTTCATGCTGGGGGTGCAACTGGCGGCGCCGGTGCTGGTCTTCGCCCTGATCTTCAACCTGGCGTCCGGTCTGGTGGCGCGGGTCATGCCGTCGTTTCAGGTCTATTTCGCCGCCGCCCCGCTCAGCGTCCTTCTGGGTCTGTCGATCTTCGCCCTCAGCCTGGGGGTGATGGGGACCATCTTCATCGACCGCTATCGCGCCGCGGCGCGGGTGTTCGTGGGAGGCGCGCTTGGCTGAAGGCGCCGATCCCGAGTCCAAAACCGAAGAGGCCTCCCCACGCAAGCTTGAGGAGGCCCGCAAGAAGGGCGACGTCGCCAAGTCGCCGGATGTGGCGGCGGCCATGTCCCTGGCGGGGGCGGCGGCGGTGCTGCTGATCGGCGGCGGCTATTTCTCGCAGCAGATGGCCGAGGACCTGCTGCCCTTCCTGGCCGAGCCTCACGCCATGATCGGCGGGCTGGAGACCGGGGCGGGCGTCGAGATCGGCATGCGCGCCGTCTGGGCCGTGGCGCCCTTCCTGGCGGCCCTGATGCTGGCGGTCATCATCGGCGGGGTGGGCGGCAACCTGGCTCAGTCGGGCATTCTGTTCACCGCCGAGAAGATCAAGCCCAAATGGTCGGCGGTGAACCCGCTGGAGGGGGTCAAGCGCATCTTCGGCCCGGACGGCATCGTCCAGTTCATCAAGACCTTCCTCAAGCTGGTGGCCATCGGCGCCGTCTGCTGGTGGGTGCTCAAGCCCCACGCCCGCGAGTTCGAGAACCTGGCGGCCATGAGCCCGGCCATGATCCTGCCCTTCGCGCGCGATCTGGCGGGGTCGCTGATGATCTCGGCCCTGATCTTCCTGGCCTTCACCGCCGGCGCCGACTTCATCTGGCAGAAGTTCCGCTTCGCCAAGCGGATGCGGATGACCAAGGAGGAGATGAAGGAGGACTTCAAGCAGTCCGAAGGCGACCCGCACGTGAAGGCCAAGCTGCGCCAGATCCGCATGCAGCGCAGCCGCCAGCGCATGATGCAGGCCGTGCCGACCGCCACCGTCATCGTCACCAACCCGACCCACTATTCGGTGGCCCTGCGCTACGAACCGGATCAGGGCGACGGCGCCCCGATCTGCGTCGCCAAGGGCGTCGATGCGCTCGCTCTGCGCATCCGCGAGGTGGCCAAGGAGCACGACGTGCCGATCGTCGAAAACGTGCCCCTGGCCCGCGCCCTCTATGCGGCGGTCGAGGTCGACGACGTGATCCCGCGCGAACATTTCGAGGCGGCGGCCAAGGTGATCGGCTTCGTCATGCAGGGGCGGAAGCGGCGGTGATCGTAGCGCATTCAATCCTCCCCCGTGCAACGGGGGAGGGGGACCGCCGCAGGCGGTGGAGGGGGCGGCTTCAGGCTGACCCTTCATTCATTCCGCACCTGCGCTCGCGTGCCGGTTTCGCCACGAGGCATCCTGACCTCGCCCCCTCCACCATGCTGCGCATGGTCCCCCTCCCCCGCTGCGCAGGGGAGGATCGTTCTCTCGTTAGGGCGCAGGAACGAGCTTCGGTATGCTGACGACCACTGATTCGCGCGGGCGAGGCGCCATGACCGTTCCCAAGACGAAAGCGGCGACGACGCGCCGTCCGACCTTTGATCCCCTGCTGGTGCTGATGGCGCTGGGCTTCGCCCTGGCGGTCGCGGCCATGGTCTATCCGGCGTTCCGGACCAATGCGATGACGGCGCCGGGGCTGATCCTGATCTTCGCCGCAGGGGCCACGGCCCTGATCTGGCTGTTCGCCTTCGGTCGGGCCGAGGTGCGCCGCGCCAGCGGCGACACGGCGGTCGAGATGCTGGACGCCATGGCCGAGCCCGCCGCCCTGGTCTGGCCGTCCGGTCAGGTGCTGGCCTACAACGGCGCCTGGGCCGAGGAGAACGGCGCGACCACCGCCCTGCCGCGCGGCAAGTCGGCCCAGGCCCTCTACATGGCCTTCGCCCAGGCCCGCGAAGGTCATCAGGGCCGCGCCATCGTCCAGATCGGCGCCCGCGAGATCGAGGTCCTGATCGGTCAGGCGGGGCAGGGGCGTTTCCTGGTCCGCGCCGCGCCCGACGCCGTCCTGCCGGTGCCGCAGACCGCGCCCGTCGTCGCCCCGGCCAAGGTCAGCGGCGAGGCCCGCGCCATGGCCGCCGGCGCCCCCTTCGGCTCGACCGTCATCGCCGGCGACGACCTGTTCGCGGGCAAGGCCGAGGACTCCAACGCGGCGCTCGCCGTCCTGACCGGGCCCGCCGCCTCGGGCGACGCCGCCTTCGGCCACCTGTTCGACCTGGCGGGCGTGACCGAGGCCAAGACCAAGCTGGCCGCCGGGTCTTCCGGCCCGATCGAGCTGGTGGCCCGCGCCTATCCCGACCGTCACCTGCACCTCTATGTCGCGCCCGAAGGCGACAAGCGCCGCGTCTGGCTGTTCGACGTCTCGTCGCAGAAGTCGATGGAGCTGCAGCTGTCGCAGGCCCAGAAGATGCAGGCCGTGGGCCAACTGGCCGGCGGCGTGGCCCATGACTTCAACAACCTGCTGACCGCCATCCAGATGCAGCTGTCCGAGCTGCTGGAGCGCCACCCGGTCGGCGATCCCTCCTATGACGGGCTGAACCAGATCCGCCAGACCGGCATCCGCGCCGCCGATCTGGTGCGCAAGCTGCTGGCCTTCTCGCGCAAGTCCACGGTGCGGCGCGAGCGTCTGGACCTGGGCGAACTGGTCGGCGAGTTCGCCGTCCTGCTGCGCCGTCTGCTGCGCGAGGACGTGCGGCTGGAAACCGACTACGGCCGCGACATGCCTCTGGTCCTGGCCGACAAGAGCCAGCTGGAAACCGCCGTCATGAACCTGGCGGTCAACGCCCGCGACGCCATGCGCGGCGTGGTCGAGCCGGGCGCGGGCGTGGTGATCATCAAGACCCGCCGCCTGACCGAGGGCCAGGCCCGCGACATGGGCTGGCGCGAGGCCGCGGGCGAGATCGCCCTGATCGAGGTGTCCGACACCGGCCCCGGCGTGCCGCCCGAACTGCTGGACAAGATCTTCGAGCCCTTCTTCACCACCAAGGCGGTCAACGAAGGCACCGGCATGGGCCTGGCCACCGTCTATGGCATCGTCCAGCAGGCGGGCGGCCATATCAGCGTGACCAACCTCGAAGGGGCCGGCGCCGCCTTCCGCATCTTCCTGCCCGCCGCCTCGGCCGAGGAACTGGTCGCCGCCCCCGTGGTCGAAAAGGCGGTCAAGGCCGCGCCGCGCGACCTGTCGGGCGCCGGCCGCATCCTGTTCGTGGAAGACGAGGCCGCCGTGCGCGGCATCGCCGCCCGCCTGCTGCGTCAGCGCGGCTATGAAGTGATCGAGGCCTGCGACGGCGAGGAGGCCCTGATCCTGGCCGAGGAATGGGCCGGTCAGATCGACATGATGATCTCCGACGTCATCATGCCGGGGCTGGACGGTCCGTCCTTGCTTCGGAAGGCGCGGCCCTTCCTCGGCGACGCCCCGGTCATGTTCATCTCGGGCTATGCCGAAAGCGACTTCTCGGACCTGCTGCAGGACGAGACCGGCGTCTCCTTCCTGCCCAAGCCCCTGGACATCAAGACCCTGGCCGAGCGCGTGAAGCAGGAACTGCACGCGGGCTGAAACGCACCGCGTGCGGCGCCAAGCATCGACTAGGCGTCGCCGCCTGTCTGAGTGCGTTGCGTTGTCGTGGTGCGCTCACCGTTCGGCCCGGTGGTCGGAGTGGTCGTCGTCGTGGTGGTCCGCTCCCACACCGTGCAGTTGATGGACGAGCCGCCGCCCGGTTGCGGCGTGGTTCGGCATCGGGCGTCAGCGTCCGCCGAGCGAAGGGGTTCCATCGGGCCGGTCGAGCAGGCGGAGAGCGCCAGCCCGGTCGCCAAGACTGCGCAGAATCGCAGCATGGTGACGCCCCTTCACAACTCCAGTTCAAGATAGTCTGCCTGACTTGGCGCGCTGCACAAGCGTCGCCCGCTGTCGCGCCCGATCCACCTCCCATCGCTGCGCGACAGGGAGGAAAGCGGTCTCAGAGAACGAAAAACTGAACAAACTCCGCCGTAAAGCCTTGGGTCTTTCGTGCGCGGCCCTAGATAGGGGCCAGACGAATCAAAACCCCCAAGAGGACGCTCCCCATGGCCTTCACCCTGCCCCCGCTGCCCTACGCCCACGACGGCCTGGAGCCCGCCATCGACAAGGAGACGATGGGCTTCCACTACGACAAGCACCATCAGACCTATGTCGACAACCTGAACAAGGCCGTCGCCGCCGCGGGCATCGAAGGCCAGTCGTTCGACGAACTGTTCGCCAAGATGTCGACCCTGCCGGTCGCCGTGCGCAACAACGCCGGCGGCGTGTGGAACCACACCTTCTTCTGGAACGGCCTGGCCCCCGTCGGCACGGGCGGCGCGCCCTCGGCTGAACTGGCCGCCGCCATCGACGCCGACCTGGGCGGCATGGACGCCTTCAAGGAGGCCTTCAACGCGGCTGGTCTGGGCCGTTTCGGCTCGGGCTGGGCCTGGCTGATCGTGCAGGACGGCAAGCTGAAGATCATCTCTACGCCGAACCAGGACAACTCCCTGATGGACTTCGCCGAGGAGAAGGGCGCGCCCCTGCTCGTCGCCGACGTCTGGGAGCACGCCTACTACCTGAAGTACCAGAACCGCCGCGCCGAGTTCCTGGCCGCCTTCTGGTCCATCGTGAACTGGAACAAGGTCAACGAGCTGTACGCCGCCGCCAAGGGCTGAAACCCCCGCGCGGCTTGACTCCGGAGGGGCGGGCCTTCATAAGCCCGCCCTTCTCGCATCGGGTTTCGGCCCGAGGCGCGAACTGACTACGGACGATGCGTGGACCGCCGTTGAGATCGCCGCTCCAATCGGGGAGGGGCCGGGCCGCATCAGCATGAAGAGTGACCTATGTCCAAGCGCCATAGCGCCAAGTACAAAATCGACCGCGCCATGGGTGAAAACCTGTGGGGCCGCGCCAAGTCGCCGGTCAACAAGCGTTCGTACGGCCCCGGCCAGCACGGCCAGCGTCGTAAGTCGAAGGTTTCGGACTTCGGCCTGCAGCTGAAGGCCAAGCAGAAGCTCAAGGGCTACTACGGCAACATCACCGAGAAGCAATTCTCGGCCATCTACGCCGAAGCCGGCCGCCGCAAGGGCAACACCTCGGAAAACCTGATCGGTCTGCTGGAATCGCGCCTGGACGCCATCGTCTACCGCGCCAAGTTCGTCCCGACCGTCTGGGCCGCTCGCCAGTTCGTCAGCCACGGCCACGTGACCGTCGACGGCAAGAAGGTCGACATCGGTTCGTACCGCGTCAAGCCGGGCCAGGTCATCGAGGTCAAGGAAAAGTCGCGCAACATGGCTCTGGTGCTCGAAGCCCAGCAGTCGTCGGAACGCGATGTGCCTGACTACCTGGAACAGGGCGACCGCGGCTTCTCGATCCGCTACGTGCGCGTGCCGGAACTGTCGGACGTGCCGTACCCGGTCAAGATGGAACCGAACCTGGTCGTCGAATACTACTCGTCCTGATTTCAGGCGTTCGACGATAGAGTTGATGGAAGCCCCGGTGCGAACCGGGGCTTCTTTCTTATTCAGGATCGCCTGTTCCCTTGGGGAAGGAAGCGGGGCATCCTGACCGGGCGGACAACCGCCCCGGAAGGCCGAGATGAGACGAACCATCGCCCTTTGCGCCGTCGCCGCCGTCGCCGTCCTGGCGGGCGCTTGCGCTGTGAGCGGAGCCTCGGACGTGCGCGCCGCCGGCATGCCGGGGCAGCTGGAACCGATCCACGCCGCCGCCTTCACCCGCGATCTGGCGGTCTTCTGGGTCAGTTCGAACGGCTGCACCAGCAAGGCGGACGTCAAACCCTTCATCACCCGTCTGCGCGACAGCGCGGTCATCACCCTGCGCCGGGTGGACGAGGACCGCTGCGCCGACCCCAGGGCCGAAGGGGTGCAGCTGCAGTGGACGTTCGAGGAGTTGGGGATCGCCCCAGGTTCCGAGGTGTCGGTCAACAACCCCTATATGATGCGCCAGGACGACAAGCCGAAAGAGGCGTCCTGACCCGCCGCCTCGCGGCAAGGCTTCGTTAGCCATTCCGGACGACGCCGGATTAAGGAATGCGCCGGTACAGGTGCAGTCCCCCCCTGTGTCGTGTTCCGTCGGATTTCATGCGTATCGTAGATTGCCTGACCAACGCCCATAACCTGGCGCTGGTCGCCCTGGCCGCCCTTGTCTGCGTGCTGGGCAGCTGGATCACCGTCAGCCTGCTGAAGCGGGTCCGCAGCACGCGGGCCAGGGCGCGCGCCGCCTGGGTCTTCCTGGGCTCGGTCGCGGGCGGCGCCACGGTCTGGTGCACCCATTTCGTCGCCATGATCGCCTATGAGCCGGGGGTTCAAGTCACCTATGAGCCCGGCCTGACCGGCCTGTCCCTGTTTGTCGCCATCTGCGGCTGCGGCGCGGCCTTGTTGACGGGTTCGCTGCGTTTTCGCGGCTCCGCCCTGGTCGGGGGGATGCTGTTCGGCCTGACCGTGGCCGCGATGCACTTCATCGGCATGGCGGCCTTCGCCGTCGACGCCGTGATCCAGTGGTCCGCAGCCTATGTCGTCGCCGCCGTCGCCGGCTCGCTGCTGTTCGGCGCCCTGGCCTTCAAGACCGAGAAGCTGGCGACGACCGCCCGCGGCGGCTGGCTGGCGGTCCTGTTCATGGTCCTGGGCATCGTCGTCCTGCATTTCACCGCCATGTCGGCCATGACCATCCTGCCCTTCGCGCCGCTGGATGGCGTCCTGACGGGGGATGACGCCAAGCACGCCATCGCCATCGGCGTGGCCGGGGTCGGCCTGCTGGTGCTGGGCGCCGGCGCCGCCAGCTATGCGCTGGACAATCAGTCGCGGGGCCAGGCCGAGATCCGCCTGCAGCACCTGATCGAAGGCGGCGTGGACGGCGTGGCGATCGAACGCGACGGCGTCATCATCGGCGTGAACAGCGCCCTGCTGAAACTTGTGGGCGTCGAGCGCGAGGTCATGATCGGCCAGAGCCTGTCGCGCTGGGCCGAGGACGTCGCGCGTCTGGTCGACCGCGACATGGTCCAGTCGTCGCTGAAGACCGCCTTGGGCGAGGTCCTGCCGGTCGAACTGGCGGCCAAGCGCGACCATGCCAGCGAGGGCGTGGTCATGATCTACGCCGTGCGCGACCTGCGCGCGCGCCAGGCGCAGGAGCGCCGCATCGCCCACCTGGCCCGCAACGACAGCCTGACCGGCCTGCCCAACCGCGCCTCCTTCCTGGAGCGGCTGACCCGCCAGACGGCCACGATCAAGCCGGGCGAGACCCTGGCCCTGTTCGCTCTCGACCTGAACCGCTTCAAGGAGGTCAACGACCTCTATGGCCACGCCGTCGGCGACCAACTGCTGTGCCGCATCTCGGACCACCTGCGCGAGGCGCTGAAGGACGGCGAGTTCGTCGCCCGACAGGGCGGGGACGAGTTCGTGGCCATGGCCCCGGTCGCCTCGCGCGCCGAGGCTCTGGCCGTGGCCGAGCGCCTGCGCGCCGCCGTCATCCGGCCGGTCAACATCGAGCACGCCGACCTGTCCTGCGGGGCCAGCATCGGCGTCTCCCTGTGGCCCGAGGACGCCGACGACCTGTCGACCCTGATCAACAACGCCGACCTGGCCATGTATCGCGCCAAGGGCTCGCTGACGGTCGACATCTGCTTCTATGAGGCGGACATGGATCAGGCCGTGCGCGCGCGCCGCCGCGTCACCCAGGCCCTGCGCGAAGCCCTGGATAACGAACAGTTCGAACTGCACTATCAGGTCCAGGCCTCGGTCGAGACCGGCAAGGCGACGGGCTACGAGGTCCTGCTGCGCTGGAAGGACGAGGACGGCCGCAACATCCCGCCGTCCGACTTCATCCCCGTGGCCGAGGAGACGGGCCTGATCCTGCCGATCGGCGAATGGGTGCTGCGCCAGGCCTGCAAGCAGGCCGCCGCCTGGGCCGAGCCGCACCGCATCGCCGTCAATCTGTCGCCGGTGCAGCTGGGTCACGTGGACCTGCCGCGTCTGGTGCATCAGGTCCTGCTGGAGACGGGGCTGGACGCCTCGCGTCTGGAGCTGGAGATCACCGAGACGGCCATGATCAGCGACATGGAGCGCACCACCCATGTGCTGCGCCAGCTGAAGGCGCTGGGCGTCACCATCGCCATGGACGACTTCGGCACCGGCTATTCCTCGCTGTCGACCCTGCGGGCCTTCCCCTTCGACAAGATCAAGCTGGACCGCTCCTTCATGACCGAACTGGACGGCGCGGCGCCCCAGTCGCGGGCCATCATCCGCGCCGTCCTGACCATCGGGGAGAGCCTGTCGATCCCCGTCCTGGCCGAGGGTGTCGAGACGCCGGAGCAACTGGCCTTCCTGCGCGCCCAGGGCTGCAACGAGGTGCAGGGCTATCTGCTGGGCCGACCCCAGCCGGAAGCCGACGCCCTGATGAACGGCGCCGCCACGCCGCCCTTCTCGTCCGAAAAGGCCGAGGCTTCGGCCGCGGCCTGACGGGCGGGGCGGTCCAGGCGGCGCCTTTCCGATTATTCACGTGATCCCGAACGGTGACGCTGGCAGTTTGTGGTCAGCCAACTAAGGGGAACACCTATGCGCCGTCTCATCATCGCTCTCGCCGTCGCCGCCGTCGCCGCGCCCATGCTGTCGGGCTGCATCATCATCGCCAGCGAAAAGCCGACCACCCGCGTCATCCACTCGGCCCCCGCCGAGGCCGGCTGATGCGTCTTCTCCCCGCGCTCGCCGCTGTCGCCCTGCTGCCGCTGCTGGGCGGTTGCGTCATCTATTCGAACGAGGACGGGGAGAAGATCTCGGTCATGTCGGACCGTGTCGCCGCCGAGACCGAAACCCTGGAAGCCGTCCGCAAGGTCGATTTCGACGGCCAGAAGCTGAACGTCGTGGTCGGCTCGAACGGCTGCACCGAAGCCTCCGGCTTCGAGGTCAAGATCAAGGACGGCGACCCGGCTGAACTGACCCTGACCCGCCGCGCGCCCGACCTGTGCAAGGCTCTGGTCCGCGAAGGCGTGACCGTCAGCTGGACCTACGCCGAACTGGGCCTGGAAGCCGGCCAGCCGGTCCGGGTGCTGAACCCGATCAGCTTGTAAGAAGCGCAGCTCTTTCCTCCCTGCTTCGTGGGGAGGGGGAGCGCGAAGTATTACTCCGCTCATCCCGGCGAAGGCCGGGATCCAGATCATATGACGAAGGCGCTGGCTTCAAATGGCGCTATTGCGTCACCCACTGTCAGCAGCGCGCCTTACAATCTGGATCCCGGCCTTCGCCGGGATGAGCGGATTCTGGGGTGGCGCTCCTGACTGATCAGCCTCTCCTCAAGGGGAGAAGGGTAAGCTTTACGCCGAAAACGGCCCCAGCATCTCCGCCGGGATGCGGCTGGGCCGCAGGCTCTTGGCCTCGACCAGGCACCATTCCGACACCCCTTGCGCGCACAGGCGGCCTTCGCCGTCCTCGATGCGGACATAGCGGTTGAAGCGCGGCCCCTGCGGGTCGCCGACCCAGGTGCGGGCGACGACGCCGGTCGCGCCCGGCTCGATGCCGCGCAGGTAGTCGATCTCGTGACGCAGGGCGACCCAGGACCATTTGGCGCGCGTCTCCTCGTCGAAGCGCGCGTTCCAGTGGGCCGTGCCGACGTCCTGCAGCCAGCCGACATAGACGACGTTGTTGACGTGGTTGTTCTCGTCGATGTGCTCCGGCCGCACGTCCAGGGGGACGACGAAGACCTCGCGGTCTTCGCGCGGGGTCAGTTGCGGCCGGGCCATCCGGGCTTAGGCTTCGCCGAGGGCGACGCCCTTCTCGACCATCAGGGCCTGAAGCTCGCCGGCCTGGAACATCTCGCGCACGATGTCCGAACCGCCGACGAATTCGCCCTTCACATAGAGCTGGGGGATGGTCGGCCAGTCGGTGAAGGCCTTGATGCCGTCGCGCAGGGCTTCGTCCTGAAGCACGTCGACGCCGACGAAGGCCGCGCCCACGTGGTCGAGGATCTGCACCGCCAGCGAGGAGAAGCCGCAGCGCGGCGAATCCGGCGTGCCCTTCATGAACAGGACCACGTCATGCTCGGCCACGGTGGCGGCGATGAAGGCGTGGACGGGGTCGGCGGCGTCAGCGGTCATTTGATCGGTCACGGTAAGGGGCCTTTCAGCGAAGCCCGTCAGCTAGGCGCCCAATGGGGCCGGGTCAAGGCCGGGGCGACACCATGCCTTTCCTTCCCATTCTATGGGGAGGGGGACCACGCAGTGGTGGAGGGGGCGACTCGACCCCGGATATGGGAGCGCAGATGAGGCCAGCGGCGGCGCCGCCCCCTCCGTCTCGTCGCCTGCGGCTCCGCGCCGCCTCCCCATGGAATGGGGAGGAAAGCAGTCGCTCAGCTCACGCCGCTTCCGTCTTCGGCGCCAGGCGCTCGGCGCGCTGGGCCAGGGCCGGGGCGCCGTATTCGCGGGCGGTGGCGGCGGCCTCGACCAGCATCAGCCCCAGTTCGCGCGGCGTCTGGCCGGTCCAGCGGGCGCGGGCCAGGGCGACGCCGGCCATGCCGATCTGGTCGGCGGCCCAGTCCAGCGGGGTGGCGGCGACCGAGGGGCGGCCCAGGCGGCGGCGCAGGCCGGATTCAATCTCCAGCAAGGCCGACAGGTCGCCGACGGACCCGGCGCGGGCGGTCTCCTGGGCCACGCGCCGCTCGTGGGCCTGGGCGCCCAGAACCAGGCCGCCGCCCTCGGTCAGGGCCTCGGCCTGGACCAGGACCAGCAGGGGCAGGGTCTCGCGCTCGGCGCGCAGCACCTGGATGGCGGCCCAGTCCAGCGGGCTGTGGTCGGGGGTGAACTGGTCGGCGGCGGCGTCGAACAGGGCGTGGGCCTGGTCGCGCGCCAGAACGTCGTCGGCGATGGCCGCCAGCGCCGCCATGCCCGCCGCGCACAGGGCAAGGGCGCGGGCGCGGCTCAGGGGGCGCTGCTCGGGCGTGGCCGCCTCGACCAGATCGCGCAGATCGCGGCCCGCCTGATCCAGCCGGCGCGGGTCGCGCGCCGCCAGACCCGCTTCCAGCGACAGGGCGGCGCGGTCCAGCCGAAGTTCGTCCTCCAGCGTGCGGTGCGATCCCCTCAGCCCGTGCAGGGCGGCGTCCAGGCGGGCGCAGGCGTCCAGCAGGGCGGCGGTCTCGCCCGCGATCAGGGCCAGCCGCGCGTGCAGACGGGCCTCCAGGGCGGCGACCGCGCCGGCCGTGTCGCCGCGGCGCGCCGCCGGCAGGGCCTGCAGCAGGGCCAGCCCCGCCTCGATCCGGTCGGGGCCGCCGCACAGGTCGAAGGCCAGCATGGTGGTCTGGACCAGTTCCAGGGCGGCGCGGATGGCCTGGTCGTCGTTGTGGGCGCGGCGGGCGGCGTCGCGGGCGGCGGCTTCGGCCTTCTCCAACGACAGGGCGGCGCCGCAGCGGCGGGCGTGCTCGCGCCACAGGGCCGAGGCCCGCAGCGCCGCGTCGAAGGGCCGGGGGCAGGAGACGCGGCCGGCGTCGACCGTCTGTTGCCGGGCCTCGACCTCGACCAGACCGACGCCGATCAACTCCAGCCAGCCGAGATCGTCGCTGTCACGCGCCTTCTCGAACAACCGTCGCAGATCCCTGCCGAATTCGAACATTCCAGACCTTCGTCGTCCCGCTTCGGGATCGCGAGGGCGATCCTGCAGACGCACAAGCAAACGCAGCGCCGCCGGATGGGTTCGACTTCACTATATTTGTGAAAAATCGGGGCGGACCTTTCCTCCCCATTCCGCGGGGAGGGGGCTCACCCCAGGCGCGGCGTCATCTTGCGGCAGCGTTGCAGCACGGCGCGGGCGTCGGCCTCGCCCCCCGACAGGCGTTTCACCGAATCCACGCGGGCGCGGGTCTGGTCGTTCTCGGCCAGGGTCGGGTCGCGTCCGGCGGCGGTCGCCGCCTGCATGGCCGCCAGCGACCAGTAGAGGGCCGCGTCATAGAGGGTCCGACCGTAGCGGCTTTCGCCGCCCTCCAGCTCGGACGCCGCCTGCGTCAGCCCGGCGCACCGCACCGCCTCGTTATAGGAGACGAGCCGGGTCGTCTGGGGCGGACCCAGAACCGCAAGCGCGGCTGTGACGACAGCGATGAACATCAAGGACTCCACGGCGCCCCGACGATGATGAACCGGCGCCGCATGCTTCCTAGAGAACCACGGCCGCGTGACGGATGAAAGACATGTTCAGCCAAGCTTCAGGTTGCATCCGGCGCCGACGGCGTGGCGCGGCCCTGATCGACCAGCCAGCGGACAAAGGCGCGCCGCGCCCGCGACGGCTCGCCCGCCCCGGGGATGGCCGAGACCGCGCCGCCATCCGTCTGAAAGCCGAACGGGGCCAGCAGCCGGCCGTCCTGCACCGCCTCGGCCGCCAGGGCCCAGGGCAGGACCGCCGCGCCCCAGCCCGACAGGGCCGCGTCCAGAACGAAGTGCAGATGGGCGACGGGGCGCTCGGACGCAGCGGTCGAGGCCTGGCCGCTGAGCGCCGACCAGTCCTTCCACCCGCTCAGGTGGGTGCGGGCCACAAGGCGCGGCGCGGTCAGCACCGCTGCGCGCGGATCAAGGCCCGACAGCGCCCGAACCAGGGACGGCGCGATGACCGGGCCGACGGCGTTGGCGATGACGACCTCGGCGTTCAGGGCCTTGATGCGCTCGGGATCCAGCAGCCGCAGCACGACGTCGGCGCCGCGATGGCTGACCGCATGGGGCGCCAGTTCGACCAGATGGACCCGCACCTCGGGATGGGCGCGGTTGAAGTCCGCCAGGCGCGGGATCAGCCATTTGACCGACAGGCTGGCGTTGACGGCGACGTGCAGATCCTGGCCCTCGCCCCGCGCGCTGGCCACGGCGGCGGCGATGCCGTCAAACGCGCTGGTCAGGCCGGGCAGCAGGTCACGGCCCGCCGGGGTCAGGCTCAGGGCGTGGCGCGGCCCCTCGAACAGCCGCACCCCCATCTGGGCCTCCAGCGCCTTGACCTGACGGCTGACGGCGCTGTGGGTCACGTTCAGCTCGGCCCCGGCCAGGGTGGCGCTGCCGGTCCGCGCCATGGCCTCGAAGGCGCGCAAGGCGTTCAGCGAGGGCAGGGCGCCGGAGGTTGTGAGGTTTTCGAACATAGCCTTCCCGATAGGTCGCTTTCCCCCCGACGGCAATGCGGCGACACCGGCCCATGTCGTCCTCCTCCAAGAACCGCCTGATCGTTCCCGTCCTCGGCTTCGGCCTGATCGTGGCCTTCGCCTCCAGCTACTACCTGCTGGGGGTGCTGGCCGACCCGCTGGCGGCGGGGACGGGGACCACGCCGTCGCTGGTGTTCGCGGGGCTGTCGGGGGCCTTTCTGATCTCGGCGGCGCTCAGTCCTTTCGGCGGACGCTGGGTCGACCGGCGCGGCGGGCGCGAGGTGCTGGCCGTCGCCTCCGTCGTCTTTGCGCTCGGTCTGGCGGGGCTGGGACTGTCCCGGGGGCCGGTCAGCATGGTCGCGTCGATCCTGACGCTGGGGATCGGCATGGGGGTCGGCTTCTACGGCCCGGCCTTCGCGGTTCTGGTCGCCATCCACGGCGAGGCGGCGAAAAAGCCGATCACGGCGACATCCCTGATCGGGGCCTTCGGCGGGGCGCTGGGCTGGCCCATGACCCTGGCCATGATTGAGGTCGTCGGCTGGCGCGGGGCCTGTTTCGGTTGGGCGGGGCTGCATCTGCTGGTCTGTCTGCCCCTCTATCTGACCCTGCTGCCGGACGAGCGGGCCGGGCCGCGTCCCCCGGCCGAGGCAGGGCGGGTGCGCTGGGACGGGCGAATGATCCGGCTGGCGGTGCTGTTCGGCGGAGCCTGGTGGATCGCCACGGCGATGAGCGCCCACCTGCCGCGCCTGCTGGGACGGCTGGGGCTGGAGCCGGCCCAGGCGGCGGGCGCGGCCAGCCTGATGGCGGGGGCGGCGGTCGCAGTGCGGCTGCTGGCCTTCCTGGCACCCGGCCAGGGTTCGCCGGTCGCGGTGCTGAGGCTGGCCACCCTGCTGCACCCGCTCGGCGCGGCGGTCGCGTATCTCGGCGGCAAGGGGCTGGCGGGCGCGGTTGCCCTGGGTCAGGGGGCGGGCAACGGCCTGCTGTCGGTGGCCTCGGGCGTCCTGCCTCTGCACCTGTTCGGCAAGGAGAACTACGCCACGCGCCAGGCCCTGATCTTGACCCCCGCGCGCTTCCTTCAGGCGGCGGCGCCGCTCAGCTACGGCATGGTGCTGGACCGTTCGGCGGGGCTGGCCCTGCTGGGCTCCAGCCTCGTCTGCGTCCTGATGTTCGCCATGACCTTCGGGCTGGAAAGGCGGGCCTAGAGCACCGGCTCGGCGTCGGCGCGCCTGATCGCCTTGCGCGGCGCGCGGCGGTCCAGCGTGTTCCAGGCGGCCGCCAGCCCTTCGACCGCGCGATCCAGATCGGCCTCGTTGCGGCTGAAGGGCAGGCGCAGGAAGCGCTCATAGGCGCCGTTGATCCCGAACCGCACGCCGGGCGCGATCCGCACCCCGTGGTCCGGCGCGGCCAGGGCCAGCCGCGTGCTGTCGGGCCGGGGCAGTTCGACCCACAAAGACAGGCCGCCTTCGGGGCGGCGCGTCTGCCACTCCGGCAGGGCCTCGGCCAGACGGGCGCGCAGGTGGGCCTCCTGCCGCGCCACGATGCGGCGACGCGCGGCCAGCGGCGCGGGATCGCCGCTCAGCAGGACGGCGGCGGCCAACTGCTCCATGACCGGCACGCCAAGATCCAGCGACGGGCGGCTGCGCACCACCGCGTCGACCACGGCCTCATGCGCGCGCAGCCAGCCGACCCTCAGACCGCCCCAGTAGGGCTTGCTGGTCGAGCCCAGCCTGACCACGTGCGGGCCGTGGTCGACGGGCGGCGGCGGCGGGCGGTCGAACCACAGCTCGCGCAGGGTGTCGTCCAGCACCAGCAGGGCGCCGACGCGGGCCGCCGCCGCCGCGATCGCCGCCTCGTCGTCCGCCGACAGGACGTGGCCGGTCGGGTTCTGGTGCGCCCCGATCAGATAGATCAGCCGGGGCCGGACGCGGGCGACGGCGGCCAGCATCCCGTCCATGTCCCAGCCCTGGGGCGTCATGGCGACCGGCGTCAGGCTGAGGCCCGCCTGGACCAGGGCGTCCAGGGCGTGAGGATAGCCGGGATGTTCGACCACCACCCGGTCGCCGGGCCGCGTCGTCGCCCGCAGCAGAATGGCCAGCGCCCCCAGGGCGCCGGCCGTGACCACGATCTGATCGGCGGCGGTGGCCAGACCCTCGGCGGCGTAGCGGTCGGCGACGACGCGGCGCAGGGCCTCGATCCCCACCGGCTCATAGCCCCGGCCCGGCAGGTGGGCGGGCAGGGCCTCCAGCGCCCGGGCGTAGGCGGCGTGGACCTGTTCGTCGGCGGGCATGGAGGCGGTGGCCATGTCGATGACGCCGGGCGTGTCGGCGCCCTGCATCGGTCCGTCCAGCCGCACCGGCCGCGAGGCGGCGCTGGCGGGCAGGGCGGTGACGCTGCCCGAACCCGTCCGGCTGACCACGAAGCCGTCGGCCCGCAGCCGGTCCAGGGCGGCGCTGACGGTGATGCGGCTGACGCCCAGGGTCTCGGCCAGGCGCCGCTCGCCCGGCAGGCGCGCGTTCAGCGACAGCCGCCCGTCCAGGATCATCAGCTTCAGCGCCTCGGACAGGCGGCGATAGGCCGGCTCGCCCTCCGGCCCGCGCCAGCCGTTCAGCTGACGCGACAGAGAGGCGGGGTTGACGAGGATGTCGCGCATAGGGCCACCCTCGCCAAAGCGGCTCTATAAAACAAGGCCAGTTATCGGCTCTATGGCCCCATGTTCATGCGTCGCTTCATCCAGCTTCAACTCGGTCTTCTGCTCTATGGCGCGTCCCTGGCCCTGATGGTCCGCGCCGATCTCGGCCTCAATCCGTGGAGCGTCCTGCATCAGGGCCTGTCGGAACTGACGGGCCTCAGCCTGGGTCTGATCGTCAATCTGGTCGGGGCTCTGGTGCTGCTGATCTGGATCCCACTGCGCCAGAAGCCGGGCGTCGGGACGATCTGCAACGTCCTGGTCATCGGCACGGCGGCGGACGCGGCGCTGTGGGCCTTGCCGCCGATCGAGGGACTGGCGCTGAGGATCGCCTTCCTGCTGGCGGCCATCGTACTGAACGGCGCGGCGACGGCGGCCTATATCGGCGCCGGCCTCGGCCCTGGGCCGCGCGACGGCCTGACCACCGGCCTGGTGCGGATCACCGGCTGGCGCATCGGCTGGGCGCGGACGGCGATCGAGGTCGCGGTGCTGGGCGGCGGCTGGCTGCTGGGCGGCGTGGCTGGCGTCAGCACCGTCCTCTACGCCCTGGCCAACGGTCCCCTGATCCAGCGCTTCATGCCCTGGTTCGAGATCGCCCCCAAGCGCGAGGTCAGCCAGGCGGCGTCGGTCTGACGTTGGCTGGCGTAATCGGGCTGCGACAAGGCTGAGGCCAGCGCCAATCGTGGCGCTGGCTTTATTGCGTTTGATGGCGATGCCTGCTGTTTTCCTAATGGACAATTACGGCGCATCGCGCTGGTCATATTAAACAGATTGAATAGTATGATGCCTGATCGTTGAACGTATTCGCCGGACGGAAAACATGAGCGGTGAGCCGCAAGCCAATCGCGCGGGACGATATGTCCGCCAGTTGCGCGGCTATCGCGCCTTCATTCCGGAGGCCTTGCCGCCATCGACTCTTGATGTTTCAGGGGCAATGGCTGCCGCGCTCAGCAAGGCGGATGTGGCTCTAGGTCGCCTCGACGGAGCCGTCGCCACGCTGCCGCATCCGGAATTGTTCACCGCCATGTACGTCCGGCGCGAGGCTGTGCTGTCGAGTCAGATCGAAGGCACTCAAGCGTCGATGGACGATCTGGTCGCAGCCGAGGCCCGTTTCTCGGGCGAACGGCCGGTTGGGGACGTCAACGAAGTCATCAACTATGTCGCCGCCCTCAATGCAGGGATCGAGCGACTCAAGACGCTGCCCTTGTCGTCGCGCCTGCTCCGCGAAATTCATGCGCGCCTGATGCAGGACGTAAGGGGCGGGCATGCGACGCCGGGCGAGTTTCGAACCACCCAGAACTGGATCGGTCCGCAGAATGCGACCTTGGCCGATGCCGTCTTCGTGCCGCCCCCGCCTGAAACAGTGGCGGAGCACGTGGCCGCTCTGGAGCGTTTTCTGCATGCGCCCAGCGATCTGGCCTTGCTGATCCGCGTCGGCCTGGCGCACGCCCAGTTTGAAACCATCCATCCTTTCGTGGATGGGAACGGGCGTCTGGGACGACTGCTGATCACCTTCCTGCTCTGCGAGAATGAGGTGCTCAGCAAGCCGGTGCTCTATGTTTCCTTGGCGCTGAAGAAGCGACGGCAGGAATACTACGAGCGGCTTCAGGCGGTCAGGGATCGTGGCGAGTGGGAGCCCTGGCTCGTCTTCTTTCTGGAGTGCGTCACCGAGGCCGCACAGGATGCCGCCCGCACAGTGCGCAACATCCTGGCGTTAAGAGAAGAGCATCGCGACGCCGTGGTGGGCGCTATGGGGGCGAGAGTCGGCAAGGCGCTGACCTTGTTAGAGGGACTCTTTCAGGACCCCCATCTGGACGTGAATCAAGCCGCTGAAACCTTGGGTGTAAGCTTCGTCAACGCCAACAATATCGTGGCCGAGATGGAGCGGCTTGGAATTCTTCGTGAGATTACGGGGCAGAAGCGACACAGACTGTTCGTCTATGAACGCTATCTCGCTCTGTTCCGCGACATCTGATCAGCCCCGTTCCTTGGTCTTGGTGAAGGCGATCTTGGGGAAGCGTTCGGAGACGTAGCCGGTTTCCCAGCTGGACTTGGCCAGGAAGACGGGGGCCTGGTCGATGTCGACGGCCATCTGCGGGCGGTACTTGCCGGCGAAGTCTTCGAGATCGGCCTTGGTCCCGTCCGCCGTGGGGGCGATCCAGCGGGCCTCGGCGTAAGGGCTCGGCTCGAACACGACGTCGAGGTTGTATTCCTCGCCCAGGCGGTCGGCCATGACCTCGAACTGCAGCTGGCCGACGGCGCCGACGATGAAGTCCGAGCCCAGTTCGGGGCGGAACAGCTGGGTCACGCCTTCCTCGGCCAGACCCTCCAGCGCCTTCTTCAGGTGCTTGGCCTTCAGCGGGTCCTTGACGCGGACGCGCTGCAGGATTTCCGGGGCGAAGTTGGGCAGGCCGGCGAAGCGGATCATGCCGCTTTCCGACAGGCTGTCGCCGACGCGCAGCACGCCGTGGTTGGGGATGCCGATGACGTCGCCGGCATAGGCGTCCTCGGCCAGTTCACGGTCCGAGGCGAAGAACATGATGGGGGCGTTCACCGACAGCTGCTTGCCGGTGTTCTGCACCTTCAGCTTCATGCCGCGCTTGAAGCTGCCCGAGGCCATGCGGAACATGGCGATGCGGTCGCGGTGATTGGGGTCCATGTTGGCCTGGACCTTGAAGACGAAGCCGGTGACTTCGTTGTGGCCGGGCTCGACCGCGATCTCGACCGGGGCCGGGGCGTTGCGGGTCTCGGGCGGGGCTTCCTTGCGGGCGGGCATGACCTTGGGCGGCGGGGCCCATTCGCCGATGGCGGCCAGCAGCTCGTCGATGCCGAAGTGGCGGAGCGCCGAGCCCCACAGCACCGGCGTCATATGGCCTTCCAGGAAGGACTGACGGTTGAAGGTCGGGTAGCCGGCCTCGACCAGTTCCTGGGCCTCCATCAGGGCCTCATGCTCGCCGGCCTCAAAATACTGGGCGGCGTCGGCCAGAGGCAGAGCCTCGGGGTGGCCGGGGTCCTCGGCCGCGCCGGCGGGCTTCTTGGTGTAGGGCTGGAACTTGCCGGTACCCATTTCGACCATGCCGCGCAGGCGGTTTCCGCTCTCCGCGGGCCACCAGATCGGGGCGGGGTCCAGTTGCAGGCGGGACGCGATCTCGTCCAGCAGGGCCATCGGGTCCTGGGCTTCGCGGTCCAGCTTGTTGATGAAGGTGATGATCGGAATGTCGCGCAGGCGGCAGACCTCGAACAGCTTCAGCGTCTGCGGCTCGATGCCCTTGGCGGCGTCCAGCACCATGATGGCGCAGTCGGCGGCGGTCAGGGTGCGATAGGTGTCTTCCGAGAAGTCTTCGTGGCCCGGCGTGTCCAGCAGGTTGAACATCTTGGCCACACCATCAGCCGTGGTGTGCTCGAAGGTCATGACCGAGGCCGAGACCGAGATGCCCCGTTCCTTCTCGATCTTCATCCAGTCGGATTGCGTCCGCCGGTTCTCGCCGCGCGCCCGCACGGCGCCCGCCGCGCGAATGGCCCCGCCGGCCAGCAGGATATGCTCGGTCAGCGTCGTCTTGCCGGCGTCGGGGTGAGCGATGATGGCGAAGGTCCGGCGGCGACCGGCCTCTTCGGCGAGCGTGAGTTTCGA
The DNA here is from genome assembly GCF_057839885.1 of Brevundimonas sp. KH_025. Taxonomy (NCBI): domain Bacteria; kingdom Pseudomonadati; phylum Pseudomonadota; class Alphaproteobacteria; order Caulobacterales; family Caulobacteraceae; genus Brevundimonas; species Brevundimonas sp. KH_025. The sequence continues at coordinate 533,208 of NZ_CM174501.1, forward strand.
CATGGGGCGGCAGGTAGCGCGAGCGGGCCCAAAAGTCGATTGTCACGATGCCGTGAAAGACCCTTCGCGAAGCGGGGCTTTTAGAGGCATGCTCGTTTCTGTGAGACGCCGGTCCATGAGATCGACGCCGCAAGGGAAAGGAAACGACATGGCTCTGGTGCTTCCGGGCAAGGTCCCGCCCGCGCGCAGCGAACGGGAACCCCACCCTGCAATCTGTCTTCTGGCCGGCTTCGCCCTCATCGCCCTGGCGGCGACGGCGGTGCATATCCTGTTCGGCTTCCTCTAGAGCCTGATCGGTTGAGGTGAAATCGCTTCGCGATTCCACCGACGCCGTGAATCAGGCTCCAGATTGATGCTGGAGCGAAGATCTGGGTTCAGATGCGATCGCATCTGAACCGATTTCGCTCTAGCCGCGCAGCTCGATCGCGTTGCCGTCGGGGTCGTTCAGATAGAGCGACACCGCCTCGCCTGACGCGCCGTATCTCAGCCCCTCGGCCCCGAGGGCGACGCCGTGGCCTTGCAGCTCGGCGCGCACCACGTCGATGTCGAAGTCGCGCACGGCCAGGCACAGATGGTCCATGTTGCGGCCCTCAAGCCCGGGCGGACGGCCGCCCATCCGCCCCAGCCTGCCCCCGACCGGCACCAGGTCGATCAGCGCCGATCCCGCGCGCAGCTGGATCAGGCCGATCTCCTCCTGCCGCCGCTCCACCGTGCAGCCCAGGACATTGCAGTAGAAGTCGATCATCGCCTCTAGGTCGAGGGTGCGGATGACGACGTGGTCGATGCCCTTGATGATCATGGTCGCGGTTCCAGGTGTTCGGCTTGAGTGTGGCGTCGGCGGGGGTCAGGCGAAAGCCGGAGCGTCGGATTTTTGCGCGCCGCGCCGCAGCCGGGCGGCCAGGACGAAGATCGCCAGCCAGGCGAGCGCGCCCGCGACATAGAAGGCGATCCCCGGCGGAACGACGCCGCCCATGCCGACGGCGACCAGGGCGGGGACGGCCAGGCCCGAGGCGGCGAAATAGGCGGCCAGGGGGCGCTCGCCTCGCAGTGCGAAGCTTCGGGCGAAGACGAAGCACAGGCTGATCAGCGCGACATAGGTCGTCAGGAAGGCGATGCCGTGGATCATGGCGTGCGCGCTCATCACGGCGGGCATGCCCTCCGGCGCGCCCTGGGGAAAGCCCATGGCCGGATCGGGCGTGAACACGCCAGCCGCCACATGGCCCAGCCCGAACACGCCAATCAGCAACGGGCCCCAGGTCCCGCCCCGGCCGGATCCGCGCGCCCTGCGGACCCCGACTGCGAAAAGGGTCGTCAGAATCCCCGTCGCCACGAAGGTCGCGATCATCCGCCAGCCGCCTTCCCCGAGGGTCAGCATGCTGATCGCGTGGCGGTTCAGGTCGAAACCGGTCCGCGTGAAGATCTCGACGGACGGGGCCGCCAGGAAGACCGGCCCCGCCAGCAGGCCTGCGGCCAATAGGGCGGGCGTGGGGTTTGCAACGGGCTCATGCGTCATGTCGATGTCCTGTAAGCGCTCAAGGGCGTGGAGTTGCGATGGTGCTAAGGCGCCGATCATCCCGCCCCTGGCAGAGAGCCGGGGCGGGGTCGGTCAGACGATCCTGCGCCAGGCTCGGCTCAGCCCCGCGGCTGGTTGACGGCCCACAGCACGCCGTAGGGGTCGGTCAACTGGCCGTAGCGGTCGCCCCAGAACATGTCCTGGACCGGCAGGACCTCGGTGCAGCCGGCGGCCAGCGCCCGCTTGGCCCAGGCGTCGGCGTCGTCGACCTGAAGCGTCAGGTTGTAGCCCTGGGGCGCCTGATGCGGATGGCCGTGCTCGGGGAAGGCGTCGGACAGCATCAGCGACGAGCCGTTGACGTGCAGGTGGACGTGCATGGTCCGGCCCTTCTCGTCCTGCGGATGGGCGAAGACGGTCTTGGCGCCGAAGGCCTTCTCATAGAAGGCGGCGGCCTCGGCGGCGTTGCTGAGCTGGAGGTAGGGGGTCAGCCCGCCCTTGGTCTCGATCTTGGTCTCGACCTGGGGGGCGGCGGTCAGGGTCTCGGTCATAGGTGTCTTCCTGGGTCAGGTTGTTGAACGACCGTAGGACGAATGGGATCGTGGCGGTCCGACATGGGGCGGCTACTTTTTTCGCCGTCATCCCGGAAGCGGCGCAGCCGCTATCCGGGACCGCAGGAAACGCCGCGCCCTGGGCGGTCCCGGCTCTGCGCCTCGCGCCGCGAGGCTCCGGCCGGGATGACGGTTGAGGCGGTCACGCCCCCAGCGCCTCGATCTCGTTGCGGATATGGGCGGCCTCGGCGGGGGTGTTGGCCAGGGACACGGCGCGGTCGAAGGCGTGGCGGGCCTCCTTGGGTCGGTCCAGCTGCTTCAGCAGGGCGCCGCGCAGGCCGTGGAAATAGAAGTAGGCGTCCAGCCGCTCGCCGAGCGGTTCGACCATGGCCAGCGCCGCCTCCGGCCCGCGCGCCTTCATCACCGCCACCGCCCGGTTCAGGGTGACGACCGGCGAGGGCTGCATCGCCTCCAGCGTCGCATACAGCCGCTCGATCGAGGCCCAGTCGGTCTCGGCGGCGGTCGCGGCGCGGGCGTGCAGGGCGGCGACGGCGCCCTGGACCTGATACGGCCCGGGGCGGCGGTGGCGCAGGGCCTTGTCCATCAGGGCCAGACCCTCCTGCACCAGCTTCGGGTCCCACTTGGTCCGGTCCTGATCGTCCAGCAGGACGGCGGCGCCGTCGGCGTCAAAGCGGGCGCCCGTGCGGGCGTGCTGCAACAGCATCAGGGCGGTCAGGCCCATGATCTCCGGCTCGGAGGGGAACAGCCGCAGCAGCAGCCGGCCCAGGCGGATGGCTTCTTCCGTCAGGCCCGCCCGGTCGCCCTCGACGTTGGGGTCGGTATAGCCCTCGTTGAAGACCAGATAGACCATGGCCGCGACCACGCCGACGCGCTCGGCCCGCTCGATGGGGCCGGGCGTCTCGAACGGGATGCCGGCGGCGGCGATCCGGCTCTTGGCGCGGGTGATGCGCTGCTCCATCGCCGCCTCGCCGACCAGAAAGGCCCGCGCGATCTGGCGCACCGACAGGCCCGAAACGATGCGCAGGGCGAGCGCGATCTGCTGCGTCGCCGGCAGGTCCGGGTGGCAGCAGGTGAACAAGAGCCGCAGCACGTCGTCGCGATAATCCGCCGCGTCGATCTGTTCGGCCAGCGGCGTCTCCGCGTCGTCGAGGTCGGACAGATGGTCCTCGTCAGGCAGGGGCGTCTGTTTGGCCCGCCGCCGCACCCCGTCGACACCGACGTTCCGGCCCACGAAGATCAGCCAGGCGGCGGGATCGCGCGGCGGGCCTTTGTCCGGCCAGGTCTTCAGCGCCTTCAGACAGGCGTCCTGATAGGCCTCCTCGGCCAGATCGAGGTCGCGGAAGTAGCGCAGCAGGGCGCCCACCGCCCGCGGCCGGGCGGCGACCAGGGCCGCGTCGATCCAGCCGAGGTCGGTCACGCGGGTTCCAGAACCGGCTGGGCCTTCCAGTCGTGGAAGAGGCCGACGGGCCGCAGCTCAAAGGCGCCGGGCGAACCCGAGGCCTGGGCCAATTCCTGGGCGGCGGCGACCGCCGCGTCCAGATCCTCGCACTCGATCAGATAGAAGCCGAGCAGCTGTTCCTTGGTCTCGGCGAAGGGGCCGTCCAGAATCATGGCCTCCTTGCCCTTGCGGATCGTGGTGGCGGCGGTGGTCGGCAGCAGGCGCGCCACCGGCCCCATCCGGCCCTGATCGGCCAGACGCTGCTGCACGGCCCCCAGACGCGCCATGACGGCCTCGTCCTCTTCCTTGGACCAGGCCCCGACCACGTCCTCGCGGTCATAGCAAAGCACGGCGTAGAGCACGGCGATCTCCCTCGTTCATCGTGACGACGAAGCAGCATGGCCGCAGCCGACGACGGCGGGAAGAAAAACCGTCGCCGTCAGTTTCCGGTCGGTTGATCCTGGCCCTCGGCCTCGCCCTTCTTCACCAGTTCGGCCTCCTCGGCGTCGGCCTCGGCCTCGCTGATCCCCTTGGCGCGCAGCAGCAGCTCGCGTGCGGCCGGCGAGGGTCGGTGCGGATCGTTGACCAGGGGCTCCAGCAGGACGACGGCCTCCTCTTTGCGGTCCTTCATCATCAGCACCTGGGCCAGACTGAAACGCGCCTCGCCCAGTTGCGGGGCCAGGGCGAAGGCCTGCTCCAGCACCGCCACGTCGTTGTCGTTGGGATAACCCTCGCCGCCGTTCCGGTTTTCGGCCACCAGCAGCAGGGTGGCGTAGTCAGCGTCGTCGGCGCGATAGGCGCGGTGCAGGAAGCCGCGGGCCTCGGTCCTCAGACGGTCGGCGTCTTCCGGGGTGTCGGCGTCGTCGGCCGCCTTCATGCGGGCGCGGACCAGGTATTGCAGGGCCTCGACGTTGTTCGGCTCCAGCGCCAGCAGGCGTTGCAGGGGCGCCTCGGCGGCGGCGGGGTCGCCGAAATGCAGTTCGGCGTGGCCCAGGGCCAGCAGGGCCAGGGGATCGTCGGGGTGGCGGGCGGCGGCGCGGCGCACCTCCTCGGCGGTGGCGGCGCGCTTGTCGTCGGGGACGCCCACCTTGAGCCGCTGGTTCAGCAGCAGCAGGTCGTCGGCCGAGCGCGGCAGGCTCGTCACCGTGATCGGCACGGGCGGGTAGGCCAGGCTTACGCCCTGATAGGGGATGCGTCCGTTCATGTAGCGGCGCAGGGTGCGTTGCAGTTCGATCGGGGTCAGGCCGGTCGCCCGTTCCATCGCCTCGACCGGGTCGCCGCCCGCGCCGACGTCGCGCAGATAGACATCCAGCGTCTTCTGCCGGTCGGCGTCGCCCAGGAACCAGTGGGTCAGCAGCCAGGCCAGGGGATAGTAGGTCTCGCGGTTGCGCGCCTTCTGCAGCGGGCGCTTGGACAAAAGCTCCGCCATCGGCATCCACGACGCCGCCTGAAGCCAGAAGGCGCGGTTCTCGTTGTATTTGCCGACCAGGATGCGGGACTTCTCGATCTCGACCGTGGCGTAGTATTCGGCGAACCCCTCCACGAACCATCCCGGATAGGGATAGGAGAAGTTCTGCATCATGAAGTGGTGCGCGTACTCGTGCTTCAGCGTGTCCACGGTCCGGTCGCGCAGGGCGATGCCGAAGATGTCCTCGTCGGTGGCCATGTAGAAGCCGGCCACGTTCTCGGGCAGGTCGGGCCGCACCTGGGTCAGGCCGCGTCGCGTGCCGACCAGATAGATCGGCAGCTTGCGCGGCGGGGCTTCATCGGCGTTCAGCCCCATGCGCAGGCGCAAGAAGCGGTCATAGGCTTCCAGTTCCTGCACGAACTCGCGCAGCTTGCCCTCGCCGCCGTCGCTGTAGACGATGAAGCGCTCGCTCTCGGCCTTGAGCCAGTCGGCGTGGGCGGGGGCGATCCCGGCCGCGGTCGCGGCGACGACGGACAGGGCCGCCACGGCCGCGCCCCGGCGCAAGCTTTGCAATAAGCGATTGAAAAGGCGCACGTCGATGGTCCCTGATGGCGAGGTCGCTCAGGGATAGCGAACGTTGTTGTTTCAGGGAAGGGGTGGCGGCGTCAGGCCGCCATACGTCCCCAGACGGCCTTGTCGGCGGCGACGGCGCTCAGGCGGCCATGGGCGGCGCGCGACTGAAGCTGGCGCATGATCATGTCCGGCAGGGCGCAGAAGCGCGGCTCGACCAGTTCGGGCGCGCACCCGGCGTCGGGGGCGGCGAACAGGGCGGCGTTGACGCCCTCGGTCTTGTGCGCGATCAGCCAGGCCAGACGCCGGGCGCGGGCCGGATCGTTCCGGTGCAGCATCGGGTCCTCGGCGAACAGGTCGCAGCCCATCTCCAGCACATAGTCGAAGTCCAGCTTCTCGAAACGCCGCACGTCATGGCTCGGGGCCGGGCAGGCCTCGTCCAGATCAAACACGACGTCGTTCAAGAGAAACAGCATGGGCCGTCCACCGCTTGCAGGCCCTTCTGGCCCGATGAGACCGGTTTACGACCGTCTCGCTTGCGGTCCCGTTCACGAACGCGGTGAACGCGCGGTTAGGGATGATGGCCCGATTGGGCGGCCTCTCCCTCCCACTTGGGGGAGGGTGGTCGCGCAGCGACCGGGTGGGGACGGCCTGGCGATGCAGGGTGCGGCGCTTGATTTGCCGAAGCGCCCCCACCCGTCTGACGCTACGCGTCAGCCACCCTCCCGAACGGGGAGGGAGAGACGCCTTCACCCCGCCTGCACCTTCTCCGTCAGGAAGTGCCGGCCCTGGCGGTCCTCGATCTCGACGACCCAGAGGTCGGGGTCGTAGCGGCGCTGGCGCTCGATATAGGCGTCCAGCTCGCTCTCCATCTCGCTGACGACGGGTTGGATCCACAGGGGTTCGCCGTCCTGGCCGGTCGCCTCGGTATAGAGGCGGGCCGTGCGGTCGGCGGTGTTGTAGGCCTTGACGATCACGGCCCCGCCGCGCGCGTCGCCCTTCTTGACCACGGTGGCGTAGGCGCCTTCCAGTTCGGCGCGGCGGATCAGGGCGCCCGCCCAGACGTCTGTGGATAGAAGCAATTCGCTAACCCTGCTTGGACACGGGACCGGAACCATGCGGTCCTAAAGTCGGGGTCATGAGGATAGGCTTTTCCCCCCGATCCGCCAGCAGAATGCTGGCCGCGACGCTGGCCGCGATGACGCTGGGCATGCCGGTCGGGGCGGCGCGCGCGGCCGTGACCGACGCCTTCTACGACCGCGTCTTCATGCTGGCGGCGCATCAGAAGTGCGACCTGTTCGAGCCGAAGCTGATCGCGGCGCTGGACGCGGCGGCGCTGCAGGCGCGCGGCGCGGCCCTGCGGGCGGGAACGCCGGCGGCCGATCTGTCGGCGGCGGCGGCGCGGGCGCAGTCCAAGGCGTCACGCACGCCTTGCGACGACGGCGACCTGAGCCGGGTGCGGGCGCGGGTCCAGGCGGGCTTCGCCGGCTGGTCGCGCGCGGCCCGGATGAGTTTCCCCGGCGACCGTTCCGCCTGGCGCGGCGACCGCTATGAAGGCGAAGCGACCGGCTGGCGGCTGGTGCAGGACAGCGCGACCGGCGGCTCGCCTGTGCGCTTCGGACTGGTGGGGACCGGACCAAAGACGACGGTGCCGACGGCTGTGGTCTCCTTCGTCGGACGGCCCCGACCCTATGCGGCGCGGCTGGTGCTGCGCGATCGCGAGAAAGCCCCGCGCATCTGGCTGACCGGCGGCGGTCTGCCGCCCGAATCGGTGCGCAGCGCCTTCTTCGCCGGCTGGTTCCACGCCGCTGCGCCGACCCTGCTGACCGACGGCGCGCGCCAGGGCGAGGCCTGGATCTTCCCGGCCGAAGCCGCCGACGCCATCGCCCAGCTGGACCCGCGCGAGACCTTCGTCATCGAATTCCTGTTCCGCGACAACAGCGTCGCTTCGGCCCGCTTCGAGGCCGGCGACTTCGCCGCCGGTCGCGCCTTCCTGGCCATGGGGGCCATCTAGGCGCCGACCCGCGCGGTTTGGAACCCGACGCGGCGGGGCCGGATTCTATCTTCGGGCTGACGTTTTAAAGGTCCCGTCAGTCCATATCCGCAGCCAGCGGATAGGCCCCCGTCGCGCAAGCGGCGGGGGTTTGCGGCTTCAGGACCGGGGCGCGCGGGCGATCAGGGTCAGGGCGATCTGCTCCTGGGCCTTGGCGTTCATGTAGATGAGCGCCTGATCCCACGCCTTGCGGTCGGCGCGCGCCGAACGATCGAGGCCCAGGTTTTCGGTGAAGGCTGTCGGCGCGCGTCGGTCGTTGCAGGCAGGCCCGTCGATGCCGAACACCTTGGCGGCGTTGGCCAGGGTGCAGTTGCGGGCCTCGACCGGCGCCGCATCCCACGCCGCGTCCAGCCGCGCGCGGTCCAGGCCCTTCTCGGACAGGATGGTCGCCGCGGCGCCGGTCTGGATGACGTGAGCGGCCACGGCGGAACGCACCCACATGGCGGGCAGGTCAGCGCGGCCCGCGCACTCCGGCGCGGCGGCCATCACCTTCAGGTCTCGGTGGTTCAGGGCGTTCATCCCCGAGGTCATGCCGCGCCCATAGGCGGTCAGGATCTGCGCCTGATCGGCGGCGGGCAGGCGCGACCAGACGCAGGCGCCTAGGGGCTGAGGTTCGCCAGCAACGGGGGTGGTCGCGACCATGGCGGCGAAAAGCAGGGCGATCATGGACAGGCCTCAAGACAGGGGGTGGTCGTAGCGCCGATCAGGACGGCAGCAGCAGAAGCGCCAGCATGGTCAGGACCATCAGGCCGCCCAGCAGCCGCGTCAGGTTCAGGCCCGACCGGCGCGCCGGGTAGGTTTCCAGCGCGCGCTTCTCCTCGAAGAATTCCTCCGCCGCCCCGGCGTTCAGGGCGGCCAGCCGACGCCGACGGCGTGCTTCGGACATCCCAGCGAACCATTGCGGACGCACCAAGAGGGCCGGGCCGACGCCGAGAAGAAAGATCTGATTGATCATGGGTATGTCATAGGGCGCGGCGCAGAGGGCGGCAAGGCAGCAGGGCGCCTAGGCGCTGCGGTTCAGTGGGATGACCTGGGCCTCGCCCGCGACCGGCTCGCGCGTCGCGGCGACCACGACCGGCAGGCGCACGGTGACGGCCGTGCCTTCGCCCAGGGTGCTGTCGATGCTCATGGCTCCGTGGTGCAGTTCGGCCAGCGAGCGGACCAGAGACAGGCCCAGGCCCGTGCCCTGCGCCCTTTGCTCGACGCCGCCGGCCTGTTCGAACGGGCGGCCCAGGCGGGCCAGATCCTCGGGTGCGACGCCCAGGCCGGTGTCGGCCACGGTCAGTTCCAGATCGGCCCCCAGGGCTTCGGCGCGGACCGTGACCGACCCGCCCGCCGGAGTGAACTTCACCGCGTTGGACAGGAGGTTCAGCGTGATCTGCTTCAGGGCGCGACGGTCGGCGGCGACGATCACGGCCTCGGGCGGCAGGACGGCGGCCAGATCGACGCCCTTGTCGTCGGCCTGCACCCGGACCAGGGCCAGGGCGGCCGACACCACCTCGCGCACGTCGAAGCGTTCGATCGTCAGGTCGTAGCGGGCGGCCTCGATGCGGCTGACGTCCAGCACGTCGTTGATCAGGTCCAGCAGGTGGCCGCCCGCCTCATGGATCGACTGGGCGTAGTCGGCGTAGCGGTCGGGCACGGGGCCGAACAGGCGCTGGCGCATGATGTCGGAGAAGCCGAGCACGGCGTTCAGCGGGGTGCGCAGTTCGTGGCTCATATTGGCCAGGAAGCGCGACTTGCCGGCGTTCTGGGCCTCGGCCTCGGCGCGGGCGGCCTCCAGCCCCGCCTCGCGGGCGTGCGCCAAGGTGGCGTCCAGGGCCAGGGCGATCAGGCGCGGCGGCTCGTTCGTGTCCAGGCGGCGCAGCACCAGCAGGATGCGGCGGTCCAGCGCCAGACGCGGGGCGAAGCGCACCTGCACCTCGCCGCCCGCGCGGGCCTTGGCCAGGGCGGCCTGGACGGCGGGGCGGTCGGGCGCGTGGACGGCGGCGACCAGCCCGTCCTCGAACAGGGGATCGACCGGCAGGGCGGCGGGCGCCGCGCCATAGGCCGCCAGGGCCGCGCCCGAGGCGTCCAGCACCAGGGTCAGACCCGGCTGACCGGCCAGCACCGTCTCGACCTGGCTCACGGCGCCCTCGACGGCGGCGGCGCGGCGGGCCTGTCGCGTGGCGCTGAGGCGGAAGGCGAGGGCGGCGGCGCCGGCCGTCAGCAGGGCCGAAACCGCGGCCATGACCGGCGAGACGTCGGGCGCGCCGTTCAGCCGGGCCGAGGCCAGTCCCGCCAGCACCGCCAGAGCCGCGCCCAAGGCGCCGAACGGAGCCAGCCGCGTCTCCCCCAGGGCGACGGCGGCGGCCAGGGGCATGAAGACGAAGCCGCCCAAGGGGCCGGTCAGCCCGCCCGACAGGCCCGCCGCCGCGATCGCCGCCAGCGACCAGGCCGCCAGCAGGGCGGCGCGCACCGCCCGCCCGTCGCGGCCCAGCAGGATCAGGCCCAAAAGGCCCGGCGTGGCCATTGCCAAAGTCGCGGGGGTCAGGGCTGCAGGCGCGTCCAGCCCCTGGGTCGGACCGCCCAGCCAGGCGGCCCCCAGGGCGGTCAGCCCGACCGCCGCGGCCCAGCCCGCGTGCCAGGCGGCCAGCGCCGGTCCGCCCCGCGCGTCGTCGGCGAGGGGTTCGGTCGGGCGGGACGGGGCGGCGGCTGGGTTCAATCCGGGGCCTTGCGCGACTGATTCATTCCGCCCCAGTCTAGTCCCTGACGGCCCCGCGCCCTAGGCCGCTCGCCTGCCGGGCGACTGTCCCGGAACGATGCAGGGGCGAAACCTGGGGATGATCGCGGCGGTTGTCGTTAACGCCCCCGCGGCCTATGTCGCCCGCATGAGCACGACCGACGCTATTCCCGCCCTGACCCTCGACGAAACCCTGGCCGAACTGGTCGAGGAATTCGACCTCTTGGGCGACTGGGAGGGGCGGATCGAATACGTCATCGACCTGGGCAAGGGCTTGTCGCCCCTACCCGAGGACGCTCGCATCGAGGCCAACAAGGTGCCGGGCTGCGCCGCCCAGGTCTGGCTGTCGACGCGCCGCGCCGACGGGCGGCTGTTCTTCGACGCCGACAGCGACAGCGCCCTGTCCAAGGGCAATATCGCCCTGCTGCTGAAGCTCTATTCCGGTCGGACGCCCGCCGAGATCCTGGCCTTCGACGCCCGCGCCGCCCTGGACCGCCTGGGCCTGCCCTCGGCCCTGACCCGCCAACGCGCCAACGGCCTGAACAGCATGGTGGGCCGTATCCGGGAAGCGGCGAGCGCCGAGGGCTGATCGAAGGGCGGACTTCGGCCCTTTTGCGGGCCTTGTGATCGCGTTCGAGCCTTGGCCGGCTAATCGGTGACGCTCAAGCTCCCCATAATCCGCCAGCCGTCTACAGTTTCGATGCGGATTATATACGCGCCTCGCCGAAGATAGAGCGTGGCGGTCGTCTGATCGGGCGCGATCAGCACTTGGTCGGAAGGCACAGCCCCCATGCCCTCTGCAATCCGAACGGCTTGCACGAGACCTAGACCGCCGGGCGCGACAAAATTCACTGGCGTCGCACGCCGCCGTGAATCGGCTGCCAGCCAGCCCGGTCGGCCGTTCACAGAGGGCAATCGCGGATGAAACACAGACAGGTCCACACGGTCGGAATAGGGTTCCGTGGTGAAAGCGCGACCGGACCCCTCAGCAACCGCGACGGGTTCTGTTGGCGAAAATCGCTCAAGCACCGCACGTGTCGGGGCGGGATCCGCCGCAGGGTCGAACGAGGGCCAGTTGAAGGACTGTTCGATCGTCAGCGGGTCGATGCCGGACAGACGCTTCAAACGGCTGGCGAACCACTCCGCTTTTTCTGTCGGCGCTTCGGTCACATGGGAATAGCCGCAGAGCACGACGGCGCGGCTATCAGGGTTCGGCGCCAGAACATGATCGATGAAGTTTCGCGCCTGCGCCTCTTCTCGCTGATGGATCCGCTCGACTGCACTGGCATTGGGAGGGAGAATCCTCTGCTCCGCCGTCTGTTCATACCCCGCTAGGCGATACCCCAGCCCCAGCGCCTCACGCACCGCTTCCGCATAGACAGGATCGCGGGAATAGTAGCCGTGGCTCGGCAGGAAGGGGGCACCAGCCTGCAGATCACCGACCGCTGCCCCGCTGGCGCGCTCCCAGTTGAAGGTTTCCGCCGCAAAGATATTGAAGCCCAGGGGGCGCAAGGCTCGCAGAACCAAGGCCGCAAATGCTCGATGTCCCGAAATGCTGTGGGATTCGTTCAGGATGACAATGCGCGTCTCACGAGCGCGCTCGACAATGGCGGCGATGGCCGGTTCGGCTCGCAGCTCCAGTTCAGCTGGAATAATGGCCCGCGAAACGGGGCCGGCGGTCGCCGCAGCCTCATCGCCCACGAAGGCCGCATGCTGAGACAGCATCGCTTGAGCGTCTCGATCGCCCGTCGCCGCCTGCGTCTTTAGGGCGAGATATTGCGGCAGATAGAGGTTGCCCTGCTGGAACAATGAATGAGCATCCAGCGCTTCCTGAGCCTGCAAGGGCGGAGCAACACAGGATGTAGCAGCAAGAATGCCGAATGCACGCCGCGATAGCATCATATTCCCCCCGAGTTGGCGTGATCATGGAACACTGATTTGCGGCCCGTTTGCGGCAACGGCAAAGGTTCTCGCTCAGTTGTATTCTGAAAGGTTCAGCTATCCGGCTTGGCCGCCGCTTTAGGCGTCAGCTTTCTGGACCGAAAGGGCGCTCTCACCCGATCCCGTAGTGCTCCGCCAGGGCCTGAAGCCCCTGTTTCAGCACCGTCTTGCCCTGGCGGCGGCGCAAGGCGAGGTCCTGTTCGGCCAGTTGCAGCGAGGCGCCGTGGATGCAGACGCGCTCGACCAGGGCGCGCAGGCGCGGGCCGCAGGCGGCGAGCGCCGCCTCGACGCGGGCGGACGCCGACAGGGCGCGGTCGCTCGGCTCGACGCGGGCGGAGCTGCCGCCGCCGGCGCGGGGCAGGGCGTCCCAGCGCATGGTCAGGGACGGGCCGCTGAGGGCGATCTCGCCGTCAAGCCGCAGGCGCTCGCCCGCCGCGACCTCGGCCGGGGTCAGCCAGGGGCGGCCCGAGGCGTCCTTGCGCCGGGCCAGCCAGGCGACGGGGCTTTCGCCCAGGTTGGCGCGGCGGGTCGTCAGGCGGCCGTCGGCCTCCATGACGGCGCGCTCGCCTTCGATCAGGCCGGGGCGGCCGGGCGGGGAGGGCGCCAATCCTGGTGAAAGCGAGGTGTTGGTCGCGGGCGTGGGGCGCGGCAGCCAGCCGCCGCCGTCGCGACGCCGCAGGCCCGGCCGCTCGACCAGGGCGCGGAACGCCGCCTCGTCCAGGGTCAGCACCACCCGGCCGCGCCGGTCGCCGCCGAGCCGCAGGGGATAGGCGGCGCCCGACTGGTCCAGCCAGGCGCCGGGGCGGTCCAGCAGGGCGCGGGCGCGTTCAAGGGTTCGGCTCATCGGGCGGCTCCGGCGCTGAGGGCCAGATCGACGGCGGGCAGTTCCGACACCGCGCGCAGACAGGTCTCCAGCCCGTCCATGACGATGTCGTACTTGTCGTGGTCGCGCTCGTCCTCGGCCCAGCGGCAGGCGGTCGAGGCCGTGGCCCGGTTCAGGCCGAAGGCGTGGGCCACCCGCTCCAGCGGCCAGCCGAAGGCGACATGGGCCAGATACATGGCCGACCATCGCGTGCGGCAGGCGCGCGGCCGCACGCGTTCGCGCCGTAGCATCTCGGCCGTCGGCACGCCGAAGGCGTAGGCCGCCAGGTGCAGGGCCGCATCGGCGCGAATGCGGTCCCCCTCCGTCACCGGCACGCGATAGGGCTCGGCCCGATAGGATTCCATTGTCGCAGCAGCTCCCGAACGTTTGTTGTCTTTGCCCATCGTGCAGTGCGCCGAGGGGTGGGTTAGGAATCTTGTCCTAACCAACGTCAGAAGCGGTCGCTTCGCCTTGCCGGGCGCGCGATCGGCTGTGGAGCAATGGATGCGCGGCAGGGGATGGTTCGCGCGTCAAGGGGGCATGTCGCGCCGCATGGTTAATAAATTAACGAATCCTTGACTCGGGACTCTCGACGGCGATTCGCAAATCAGCCTAAGCGTTTCATATCGGGACCTGTTAACCCTTCTTAAGGTTTTGGCCCGTTAACGTTGGAACAAGGTTACTCGGTCGCCGCTCCCTGGGCGACCATCGCCAAGTTTTGCCTGGAGGGGCATGAATGCGCGTCCTGCTGATTGAAGACGATCACGCCACGGCCCAAAGCATCGAACTGATGCTCAAGTCGGAGGGCTTTAACGTCTATACGACCGACCTGGGTGAAGAAGGCATCGATCTGGGCAAGATCTATGACTACGACCTCATTCTGCTGGACCTGAACCTGCCCGACATGAGCGGTCTTGAGGTTCTGCGCCAGCTGCGCGTCGGCAAGGTCAATACGCCGGTCATGATCCTCTCGGGCAGCCACGAGATCGAGACCAAGGTCAAGACCTTCGGCGGCGGCGCCGACGACTACATGACCAAGCCCTTCCACAAGGACGAACTGATCGCGCGCACCCACGCCGTGGTCCGCCGCTCCAAGGGCCACGCCCAGGCCATCATCCACACCGGCGAGATCGCCGTGAACCTGGACGCCAAGACGGTGGAGGTGGACGGCCACCGCGTGCACCTGACCGGCAAGGAATATCAGATGCTGGAGCTGCTCTCGCTCCGCAAGGGCACGACCCTGACCAAGGAAATGTTCCTGAACCACCTCTATGGCGGCATGGACGAGCCCGAGCTGAAGATCATCGACGTCTTCATCTGCAAGCTGCGCAAGAAGCTGGCGACGGCGGCGAACGGCAAGCACTACATCGAAACCGTCTGGGGCCGGGGCTATGTCCTGCGCGACCCGTCGGAAGGCGCCGTCAGCGTCGCCGCCTGATTGACGACCTGGGCCTCCACTCAGGGTTAAAGCTTGAAGCGCCCGCCGGGAAACCGGCGGGCGTTTTGCTTTGCTGGGGCGCTAACGGCCTTTGGCCTGCTTGAGCGCGCGCTTCTTTCCTCCCCATTCCATGGGGAGGGGGACCGCGTAGCGGTGGAGGGGGCGCCGCCGCCGTTCGCCGTTTGCGGCGCAGTTCGGACAGGCCGGCGTCGCCCCCTCCGTCACGGCGCTGGCGCGCCGCGCCACCTCCCCATGGAATGGGGAGGAAAGAGGACGCTTACCCGCCGAACGCCGCCGCCAGCGCGTGGAACATCGGATTGGCCCGGCCCTTGGCGTCGAACAGCAGGGGGCTGTCCTTGCCGTCGTCTTCCGATCCGCGACGCAGCCAGCTGTCGACATCGCGCACGCCCCAGATGGAGAAGGCGAACTGTTGGGCGCGGGGCAGGGCCATGAAGGCCTCGGCCAGTTCGGCGACGCGGGCGGTCTGCTGCGCGATCTTCTGCGCGCGCGGCCTCAGGTCCTTGAGGCGGTCGCCGGTGCGCAGCGAGGCGTCCAGTTCGGCGACGTGGATGGGCAGGCCGAACTGGGCCAGTTCGCGGATGAAGGCGGCGGCCTGACCGGGAGGGATGCTGATGTCGAGGTGGCTCTGGGTCCCCAGGCCCGTGACCGGGGCGCCGGCCTTTAGCAGCCGCTCGACCAGCCGCAGATAGGTCGCGCCCTTGGCCGGGATGTTTTCCAGGTCATAGTCGTTGAGGAACAACACCGCCTCGGGCGCCGCCAGTTTCGCCTGTTCGAAGGCGCGGATGATGTAGGCGTCGGTCCCGCCCAGGCCCTCGCTCCAGACGCAGTCGCGCAAGGCGTGGCCGTCATGCGTCACCGGCTCGTTGACCACGTCCCAGCCGACCACTTGGCTGCGCCAGCGTCCGGCCACGGCGGCGATGTAGCGGTCGTATTCGGCGGCGAAGCGGGCGCGCTCGCCGGTCAGCGCCCTGAACCACGGATGGTCCTGCGCATACCAGATCAGGGCGTGGCCGAAGAGGCGAAGGTCCAAGTCGCGGGCGAAGTAGGCGATGCGGTCCGGCGCCTCGAACAGCAGCGAGCCGTCCTCCTGGAGGATGTACTCCATCTTCATCTCCCACTCGGGCGTGAGCTGGGAGAAGTGCTCGGACACCAGCCGGAACCAGGTCTGGTCCGACAACTGGCCGGTCATGCAGGCCGCGCCGACGGGGAAGGGGGCGAGGGATTTCAGCGCGCGGACGGGGCGGTCGATCGGGGCGACGGCGGCCTCGCCGGGGCCGCAGGCGGCCAGGGCGATAGGGGCGGCGAGGAAGGCGCGGCGTGACACGCTAAAGCCCTCCCCCTCGAGGGGGAAGGGGGAGGCAGAGGTGTGGGGTTTAGCCCCCTGCACGACGGCGCAGACCCATTTCGTCGAAGGCGGCGGTTTCTCGTTTGGCGGCGGCGATCAGCTTGTTCAGGCGGGTCGTCTCGGCGACATGCTCGAACTTCTTCAGCTCCTCGAAGGCGCTGGTCAGGGCGTCGCGGGCGCCTTCCTCCTCGGCGCCGATGGCGACGACCACGCTCTCGGCGTCCGCCTTCTTCAGCTTCCAGCCGTTCAGATAGGCCTGAAGCATCATGCTGGATGCCGGGTCCAGGCGGGCGTTCTGGCGCTCGATCTCGACCTCGGCGTCGAGGACGGCGACGCGCATCTCGGCCTCGGCCTTGCGGGCGGCGACCTCGGCCAGACGCTTCTGCAGCGTCTCGACCTCGTAGTTGGAGATGCGGATCAGGGATTGGGCCCAGGCGGTCATTCAGATGTTCCTGATCACGGTCAGACCATTCCTTGGTTCAGAATGGTTTCCAGACGGTCAAAGCTTTCGCTCAAACTGGTGTGGTCGTCCTTGTCCTGGCCGAGGAAGTCCTCGAGCGCGGGGTTCAGGGCGATGGCGCGGTCGACCACGGGGTCGGCCCCGCTGCGATAGGCGCCGATCTTGATCAGCTCTTCCATGTTGGCGTAGGCCGACAGGCACTGGCGGGCGCGGCGGTTCAGCTCGCGTTCGGGCGGGGTCTGGCAGCCGGGCAGGGTCCGGCTGACCGACTTCAGCACGTCGATGGCGGGAAAGCGGCCGCGCTCGGCGATCTTGCGGTCCATGACGATGTGGCCGTCGAGGATGCCGCGCACGGCGTCGGCGATGGGCTCGTCATGGTCTCCGCCGTCCACCAGGACGGTGAACAGGGCGGTGATCGGCCCGGCCTCGGTGCCGTCGGCGCGGATCGGGCCGGGGCCGGCGCGCTCCAGCAGCTTGGGCAGTTCGGTGAAGACGGTGGGGGTATAGCCCTTGGTGGTCGGCGGTTCGCCCGCGGCCAGGCCGATCTCGCGCTGGGCCATGGCGAAGCGGGTGACCGAGTCCATCAGGCACAGGACTTCCAGCCCCTGATCGCGCAGATATTCCGAGACGGCCAGGGTCATGTAGGCCGACTGGCGCCGCTTCAGCGCCGGTTCGTCCGAGGTGGCGACGACGACGATGGCGCGCTTCAAGCCCTCTTCGCCCAGGGTCTCCTCGATGAACTCGCGGACCTCGCGGCCCCGTTCGCCGATCAGGCCGACGACCACGACGTCGCAGGTGGCCTGCTTGGCCAGCATGGACAGCAGCACCGACTTGCCCACGCCCGAACCGGCGAAGATGCCCAGGCGCTGGCCTCGGCAGGTGGTGGTGAAGACGTCCATCGAGCGCACGCCCAGATCCAGCCGCTCGCCCACCCGGCCGCGCGAATGGGCCGGCGGCGGCGAGGCGCGCAGGGGATAGGGGACGGCGCCTTGCGGCAGCGGCCCCAGCCCGTCGATGGGCAGGCCGAAGGCGTCGATGATGCGGCCCAGCCAGGCGGTGGTTGGGCGCACGCTGGCGGCGGTGTCGATGATGCGGATGTCGGCGCCGGGGGCCACGCCCTCGACCGGGCCGAAGGGCATCAGCAGGGCCTTGGCGTCGCGGAAGCCGACGACCTCGGCGGGCAGGGGGGCTTGGCCGCGCCGTTCGATCTCGGCCCGGGCGCCGACCGCCAGACGCGACAGGCCGCCGCGCGACTCGATCAGCAGGCCGCTGACGCCCGCCACCTTGCCGGTGACGACCAGCGGGTCGATCGCTTCGACGGCGGCGACGAGATTGCGCAAACGGGACCCTCAGGCTGCGATCGGATCGATCTGACCGCAGCGCCTCTAACCGTTAACGGATGCCTCATCGTGGTTAACGAGCGGTGAAGTCGAGCTAAGGGATCGCCCCTACACGTCATCCAAGAGAAATGTAGGTTTCTGAACTTAGGGTTGAAATGTAAAATGTGCGGTCATCAATCGAGTCAAAACGCCAAGGAGCGGACTGGATGTTCGGCAAGGGTCGTCAAAACCGTGATGTGGAGCAGAAGCTCCATGACCTCGACAGCAAGATGGCCGCGATCGGCCGATCCCAGGCGGTGATCGAGTTCGATCTGGACGGGCGCATCCTGGACGCCAACGACA
Organism: Brevundimonas sp. KH_025; assembly: GCF_057839885.1. NCBI lineage: Bacteria > Pseudomonadati > Pseudomonadota > Alphaproteobacteria > Caulobacterales > Caulobacteraceae > Brevundimonas > Brevundimonas sp. KH_025. The sequence continues at coordinate 551,230 of NZ_CM174501.1, forward strand.
ACCTCTTGAAAACGATGGGCTACGCCCTGGACGAGATCCGGGGGCAGCATCACCGCACCTTCATGGACCCGACCGAGGCGGCGACCGTGGCCTACGCCGACTTCTGGCGCGACCTGAACGCCGGGCGCTTCGTGGCGACCAAGTTCCGGCGTCTGGCCAAGGGCGGGCGCGAGGTCTGGCTGCAGGCCTCCTACAACCCGGTGCTGGGGCCGGACGGCCGCCCGGTGAAGGTCATCAAGCTGGCGGTGGACATCACCCAGGCCGAGCAGGAAACCGCGCGCCGCGAAAGCGAACGCCTGGCGGCCGAGGCGGCGCAGAACGCCCTGGTCGAAGCCCTGGCCGGCAATCTGTCGCGCCTGTCCGACGGCGACCTGACGGCGCGCATCGATCAGGACATGAGCGGCGCCCACGCTCGGGTGAAGGACGACTTCAACAGCGCGGTCGACAGCCTGCGTCGGACCCTGGGCCAGGTGCTGAACTCGGTCTCGGGCCTGCGCGGCGGCTCGGACGAAATCTCCAGCGCCTCGGACGACCTGTCGCGCCGCACCGAGCAGCAGGCGGCGTCGCTGGAGGAGACCGCCGCCGCCCTGGACGAGATCACCGCCACCGTGCAGCGCAGCGCCGAGGGCGCGCGTCAGGCCGCGACCGTGGCCGGCGAGGCGCGCGGCCAGACCGACCGCTCGGGCGTGGTGGTGCGCGAGGCCATCACCGCCATGGACGGCATCCGCAAGAGTTCGGACCAGATCAGCGACATCATCGGCGTCATCGACGAGATCGCCTTCCAGACCAATCTTCTGGCCCTGAACGCCGGGGTCGAGGCGGCGCGGGCAGGCGAGAGCGGGCGCGGCTTCGCCGTGGTCGCCTCCGAAGTGCGGGCGCTGGCGCAACGGTCCGCCGAGGCGGCCAAGGAGATCAAGACGCTGATTTCCGCCTCCGCCGCCGAGGTGGCGCAAGGGGTCAAGCTGGTCGCCGAGGCCGGGACCGCCCTGGACGCCATCGCCGGCAAGGTGGGCGAGATGGACGCCCTGGTCGCCGAGATCGCCGCCTCGTCCCAGGAACAGTCGTCGGGCCTCAGTCAGGTCAATCAGGCCGTGAACCAGATGGATCAGGTCACGCAGCAGAATGCGGCCATGGTCGAACAGACCACGGCGGCGGCCGCCAACCTCAAGACCGAGGCGGAGGGCCTGGCCCAACTGGTCGGCCGATTCCAGACCGGACAGGGCGCGCCCGTCGGCGTGGTGCGCCAGATGACGGCCAGGTCGGGTCCGCCGCCCGCGCTGGAAGGCCAGAGGGCGCGGCTGCGGGCCGTGGTCAACGGCGGTCCGACCGAGGAATGGACCGAGTTCTGATCCGTCAGAAGACGTGCCGGATCGCCAGCCGCATCAGCACGGCCAGGATCAGGCCGAACAGGGCCCCGGCGGCGATGTTCAGCACGGGCGTGCGCAGGCAGGCGAGCAGGATCTTCATGATCGGCTCGTCGTCCGGCTCAGGCCGGGGCGCCCGGCTCGGTCAGGGTCTGGGGCTGCCCCTTGGGCGCGGTCAGAACCGCGCCGACCGAGGCGGCGACGATGGCGGCGATGGCCAGCCATTGCAGGCCGCTGAGCTGTTCGTGCAGCAGGACCAGCCCCGCCAGGGCGCCCACGGCCGGCTCGCCGCTGAGCAGGACGCCGAAGGTGCGCTTGGGGATGTGGCGCAGGGCGATCATCTCCAGTGAATAGGGCAGGGCGCTGGACACCAGGGCGACGCCCAGGCCCATCAGCAGGACCGAGGGCGCCAGCAGCGCGACGCCCGCCGACGCCACGCCGAAGGGGGCGATGACGAGAGCCGCCGTGGTCATGCCCAGGGCCACGGACTGACCGGCGTGCATGTGCGACAGCCGCTTGCCGAAGACGATGTAGAGCGCCCAGCACAGACCGGCGAAGGCGGCGAAGGCCACCCCGACGGGGTCCAGCTTCTCGATGCCGCTCCAGATCGGCAGCAGCATGGCCAGTCCCGCCACGGCCAGTCCGACCAGCAGGAAATGGATCGGCCGCCGCGAATGGATCAGGGCCAGGGCCAGCGGCCCGCTGAACTCGATGGCGATGGCCAGGCCGAGCGGGATGGTCCGCAACGACATGTAGAAGCTGAGGTTCATCAGCCCCAGGACCAGGCCGTACAGCAGCACCCGTCCGGCGTCGGCGCGGGTCAGGCGGAACCGCCACGGCCGCCAGATCGCCAGCAGGACCAGGGCCGACAGGCCGACGCGCAGGGTCGAGGTCCCCTCGGCGCCGACGATGGGAAACAGTCCCTTGGCGAAGGATGTGCCGACGGCCAGCGACACCATGCCGGTCAGCAGGGCGAGATAGGGCAGGGCCGCCGCGAGGCGCGGCGAGCGAAGGCCGAGGGTCAGGGAGGACATGGCGCGGAACCTAGTGAAAAGTCGAATGTGTTTCTCGCTGAATTCTGCTGATAAGATGCAAGAAAACCGCGTTAGAAAGAAGTCCGGTGCCAAAAACCATCGCGCTTGATGACTTCGACCATCGGCTGCTGGATCTGGTCCGGCGCGACAATCTTCAGCCCGCGCGGGTGCTGGCGGAACGGGTCGGCCTGTCGGAATCGGCGGTGTCGCGGCGCCTGCGCCGTCTGCGCGACGAGGGCGTCATCGTCGCCGACGTGGCGGTGATCGACGAAGGAAGGCTGGAACGCGCCCTGACCATGCACGTCCTGGTCGAGATGGAGCGCGAGGGGACGGGGGTGCTGGACGTCCTGATCGCCAGGCTGACCGCCCGGCCCGAGGTCCAGGCCGCCTGGTACGTGACCGGCGAGACGGACTTCATCCTCTATGTCCGCGTGCCGACGATGGAGGCCTATGAGACCTTTACGCGCGAGGTGCTGAACGACGACGCCCGGGTTCGCGCCTTCAAGACCCTGATCTCCATCCGGGAAGTCTTGCCGTTCGACCCGGCGCGGCGCGGGCTGGCGTGATGAGGCGGGCTAAGGCGATCTTGAGAATTCCTGTGCGGCGCGATCTTGCCTCGGGCGTATAAGGCCTGTCAGTTAAGCTGAAACCGCCGCACGGAGTCTTCCCATGTCTGACACCGCTTATGACGCCAGCCGCCACAAGAAGGCCGGGCGCGGCCGGGTCTATGACAGCATCATCGACACCATCGGCGACACGCCCCTGGTGCGGCTGCCGAACCTGACGGCCGAGTATCAGCCCAAGGCCACCGTGCTGGCCAAGCTGGAGTTCTTCAACCCGATCGCCTCGGTCAAGGACCGCATCGGCGTGGCCATGGTCGAGGCGCTGGAGCAGGCGGGCAAGATCAAGCCGGGCGCGGTTCTGATCGAACCGACCAGCGGCAACACCGGCATCGCCCTGGCCTTCGTCGCCGCGTCCAAGGGCTACAAGCTGATCCTGGTCATGCCCGAGAGCATGTCGATCGAGCGCCGCAAGATGCTGGCCCTGCTGGGCGCCGAACTGGTGCTGACCCCGGCCGAGAAGGGCATGAAGGGCGCCATCGCCATGGCTCAGGAACTGCTGGACCGCACGCCCGGCGCCGTCAGCCCCTCGCAGTTCGAGAACCCCGCCAACCCGGCCATCCATGAGGTCTCGACCGCCGAAGAGATCTGGAACGACACGGCCGGCGCCGTGGACGTGGTCATCTCGGGCGTCGGCACCGGCGGCACCATCACCGGCGTCGGCCATGCGCTGAAGGCGAAGAAGCCCTCGGTGAAGATGATCGCCGTCGAGCCGACCGCCTCGCCCGTCCTGTCGGGCGGCGCGCCCGGCCCGCACAAGATCCAGGGCATCGGCGCGGGCTTCGTGCCCGCCATCGTCGACCGCGGCGTCATCGACGGCGTCGAGCAGGTCTCCAACGAGGACGCTTTTGACATGGCCCGTCATGTCGCCCGCGCCGAGGGCGTCCCCGTCGGCATCAGCTCGGGCGCGGCCCTGGCCGCCGCCTTCCGCCAGGCGGCGCTGGACGAGAACGCGGGCAAGACCATCGTCGTCATCCTGCCCGACTTCGCCGAACGCTACCTGTCCACGGCCCTGTTCGAGGGGCTGTAGGGGCTTGGGTTTCTCCCTCCCCATGAAGGGGAGGGCGATCTCTGGCCTTCTTCGGCCCTCACGCGCGGTTAACCGGCTCGCGCTACGGTAGCGGGACCATGTCTGTTCCGGCCGCCATTCCTGTCGAAGACGCCCCGCTGGCGTCGAAAGCCCGCCAGACCTTGCTGCGGCGGCTGGCCGACGTCGTCTGCCTGCCCGCCAGCCGGATCAACGCCTTCGAGCGGGCGGTGACGGGCGACCTGCTGGTCGAGATGCTGCGGCTGGCGCCGGTCGAGGAGCGCCGCCGCGTGGCGCTGAGGCTGGCCCCGCTGGCGGAGCTGCCCAACAGCCTGATGCGGCTGCTGCTGCGCGACGAGCCGTCGGTGGCGGCCCCCCTGATCGAGCAGTGCGCCGCCCTGTCCGACGTCGATCTGATCGGCTGCGCCCGCGACGCCGAGAACGAGCACCGTCTGTTGATCGCCCAGCGGCGCGGTCTGTCGGAAGTGGTGACGGAGACCTTGCTGAGCTTCGGCGAGGACGATGTCATCGACGCGGTGCTGAAGAACAACTCGGCGCGCCTGTCGCAAGGCGCCGTCGAGGGCGTGGTGGCCCTGAGCCGCCAGAGCAAGGGGCTGTGCGCCCCCCTGCTGCGTCGCCCCGAGCTGCGGCCGTCCGGGGCCTATGTCATGTTCTGGTGGTGCGAGGCCGAGGAGCGGCGCACCGTGCTGCAGCGCTTCGCCGTGTCGCGCGAGGTGCTGCAGGAAAGCGTCGAGGACGTCTTCGCCATGGCCGCCGCCGAGGGCTGGTCCGACCCCGTGGCGCGCAAGGCCCTGCAGTTCATCGAGCGTCGCCAGCGCAACCGCGCCGCCATCGACAAGAGCCCCTACAGCGGGCTGGAGGCCGCCGTCGCCGCCGCCGCTGCGGGCATGAGCCGCGAACTGGTCGGCGAGATCGGCTATCTGTCAGGGATCAAGCCCCTGACCGCCGCCAAGATCATGGGCGACGCGGGCGGCGAATCCCTGGCCATCCTGTGCAAGGCCACCGGCCTGTCGCGCCTGGACCTGCAGATCCTGTGGAAGGCCATGCGCCGGCCCGAGCTGACGGCGGACGGCGAGGTCCATCCCGACTGGGAGCGGGTGCAGATCACCTATGAGATGCTGGCCGTCGACCGGGCCCAGACCGTGCTGCGTTACTGGAACTGGTCGCTGTCCTCGGCCCTGACGCCGGCCCTTCTTCGCGCCATCCGCGAGGGCGAGGAAGAGATGATCGACGAATACTCCGCGCCCGAACGAGCGGCCATGCTGGCGCTTGCGGAGAACTTCGGTCGGTGAAAATCGAAAACTGAATTCAGTTCAGACGAATAGAACAGTTCGCCTGTCAGGCGACGTTCTATGCTTGCATTGCCATCATCAGCAAACATACGTATGAAACCAACCGCCGACGGGTCGGGTCTGATCAGTCGAACGTGTTTGGCTCCTGAAACAGGCTATCCCCCCATGGAAGAAAAACCCGAACTGCTCGAAATGACGGCGGACATCGTGTCGGCCTATGTCAGCAACAACACCGTCTCGGCTGACGCCGTGCCCGGCCTGATCGCTCAGATTCACGCCGCCCTGTCGGGCGTGTCTTCCGGTCCGGTGGAAATCGAGCCGGAGCCCAAGGAACCGGCGGTTCCGGTGCGCAAGTCGATTACGCCCGACTTCCTGATCTGCCTGGAAGACGGCCGCAAGTTCAAGTCGCTGAAGCGCCACCTGCGCACCAAATACAATATGAGCCCCGAGGAATACCGGGCGAAGTGGGGCCTGGCCAAGGACTATCCGATGGTCGCCCCGAACTACGCCAAGGCCCGTTCGGACCTGGCCAAGCAGATGGGCCTGGGCCAGGGCGGCCGCAAACCCGCCCGCGCCACCCGCGCCAAGAAGTAAGATCGACCTTTCAGGTCGGACGCAGCGCCCGTCTTCCGCAAGGAAGGCGGGCGTTTTTGCATTCTTTCGCCCGAATCGCCACGGCGCGATGGCGACTGGCTCAGTCCATTCGGACCAAGGGCCTGACCGTGCATGAGACAGCGCCGTCTTGCACCCTAACCTCGGCGTGCTTGTTTTCAGGAATGGAGAACCATGTCTCCTGGCCGGCGAGGGCGACGTAGATCACTCCAGGTGCAACGGACAGGCAACGCCCCGCGTCCATCGTATCGAAGGTGCAGTTTGCCGAGCCTTGCTTGAAGGCCAGGCTGACGGGGCCGACCTTGAACTTGCTTTGATACGGGCCCCAGTGGTCAACAGGCCGCCTGATGGTCTGGCAAGGCGCTTCTGTCTGCACGGGCGCAGCTAACGGAACCAGAAGCGTGAGAACGAATGACAGCATGAGCGCTTCCTGACGGGTCTCGAGGAGCGGCGGAGAAGCAATTACGCCGCGTGGCCGGCCTTGCGCATGCGCCAGAAGCGCAGGGTGCGTTGGGCGGCTTCGTTGGTCAGGTCGTTGTACATTCCGGCATAGGCGCGGGCCTTGCCCATGGCGTCGCCGTCGGTGTTCAGCAGGACCACGGCGTAGGTCAGGAACAGGGCGCGGTCCAGGTCGGCGGCCTTGCAGACCACGGCCAGGGCGTCCAGCTCGCGCCGCTCGATGATCTGACGGGCGGTGTGGAAGTCGATGTCGGCCAGTTGCGACAGGGCGATCAGGAAGGACGTCCGTCCGCCCGAGCGCAGGAAGCGGGCCAGCATCTGCGGCGTCAGCTGGCCGGCGGCGCGCAGTTCCTCGACATAGGCCAGGCTTTCGGCGTAGTCGGGCGGCAGGGCGCCGTCGTCGGTGGCGACGCGGGTGCGGCCGGCGGCCAGGGCGCTTTCCAGCAGGGCCGGATCCAGGCGCGCGTTCTGTTCCAGAATGCGCTGACGCAGACGGGCCTCGACCGCGAAATACATCTCGTTCAGCAGATCGGGCGGCAGGCTGGCGCGCTCGACTGTGGCCTGATGCAGGGCCGGGTTGACGCGGGCGCGCTCGACGGCGGCTTCGGACGCGGCGCGCGACAGGCAGGCGCCGTTGTTGCCCAGCAGGACGCCCAGGGTCTCGTCGTCGCCGCGCTCGACGATGGCGTCGGACACGGCCTCGGACACCTCGGCCCGCTGGCTGACGGCGCGCATGTGGCCCTGGCCGCGCGAGCGGATGACCTGGATCAGGTCGGCCTCGGTCAGGACGGGCGAGGCGCGCAGCACCGGCTGGGCCACGTCCTCGGCCTCGTCGTTGGCCAGGCGGCGGATCAACTGGTGCGGGGCGTCGGCGACGGTCGAGAAACGTTCGGCCAGCTCGGCGCGGACGGCGACCTCCATGGCGTCGGTCAGATCGCTGAGCACGGCGCCGTAGAGGGCGGCTTCGGCCTCGCTGCGTTCGGCGGCGCCGAAGAAGTGGTCGGTCAGCTCGCGCAGCAGGGCGCGGCGCTTCTCGCTGGACGGCTCCTGGGCCAGGGCGATCAGGTCAGGCAGGCGCGAGGCGACGTCTTGAACCGGGGGAGGGGCGGCGCCGTCGCTCATGGCAGGACAGGGTCTTCGTTGGCGGGCAGGGCCTGGAGGCGGCCGTTCGCGTTGCGGATCAGATTGGGGGCGGCGGGCGGCTCGGCCAGGTCGGTCGAGGCGGGGGCGGAGGTCAACTCCACCGGCAGGGCGTCCAGATAGACGGGCGCGGGCAGGGGCGTGGCGTCGGGCTGACGGCCGGCCTGGCGATGCACCGAGTAATAGCGGGCGCCGCCCTGGGCTGCGGGCGCGTCGGCGGCGGGCATGGGCTGCGAGGGCTGGGCCTGGGCCTGCGCCTGGGCCTGGGCCTGGACGGCCGGCGCGGCCTCGGCCTGCGTCGAGGGCCGTTGCAGCCGGAAGATCGGGGCGTCGCGGCGCGGGGCCATCGGGTCGGCGACCGGAGCGGGCGGCGGGGCGTCGGCAGGCGCGCTGGCCATGACGGGCGCCGCCGCAGGGGCGCGACGCGGCGCGGGAGGAGCGGGGGAGGCGACCGGCATGGGCGGCGACGCGGCCTCGGCGGTCTCGGCGAAATAGCCGGTCGGGACCGGGGCGGGGGCCGCAGGGACAGGAGCGGGGACAGGAGCGGGGGCGGCGGCGCGCGCGCGGCTCCAGGGCGCGGCGGCCGGGGCGGGCGCGAGATAGGGCTGGGGCGCCGGGGCGTCGAGCGGACCCTGGACCGGGACGGCGGGCTGCGGCGCATAGGCGGGCGCCTGAGAGGCGATCCAGGCGCTGGCGGGGGTCAGGCCCTGACGGGGCGCGACGCTCGGGGTCGGCGCGGCGGCGTAGACCGCGGCGGGGCGGCCGCCGTGCGGAATGATCGGCGGGCGGCTCGGCGCAGCGACGACCGGGGCGGGCGCGGTCTCGGCGGCGACGGGGCGGTAGGTCCGGCCAGGCCAGGTGAGGTAGCGCAGACCGGCGGCGTTGGCGCTGGACGGCGCGGGGCCGGTCTGGGCCATGACGGGCGCGACCAGGCCCAGGCTCAGGCCCAGACTCAGGCCGAGACTCAGGCCCAGGGCGCTGGCCCTGGCGGTCAGGATGGCGGCGGTGATCGGCGGGCGTCGCACGGACGGCCTCCTGCTGGCGGACGGCGTTGAACCTGCAAGCTAGGCCCAGACGGCTTAATCCGCTGCTAACGCGGGGGCTTAACCCCGACCCGGCAGGTATTGGGCGGTGAAGGCCTCGCGCCAGTCGGGGGCCGAGGGGTAGGCGGCCTCGGTCTGTTCGGCGAAGGCCTGCCAGCGCTCGGCCGTCATGGCGCCCAGGCCGTAGAGGGCCGCGTCGCCGCCGTCGACCACGGCCTCGGTCCGCAGGCTGCCGCGCACGGCGTTCAGCAGGCGCTGGTTCAGATCGGGATTGGCGCGGCGGATCAGGGCGTCGCCCTTGGTCCCGTCGCCGTGGACATAGTCGCGCCAGCCCTCGACCGAGGCGGCGATGAAGTCGCGCAGGGCCCGGGCGTTGTCGCGGGCGAAGGCGTTGGGGGCCAGAACCAGGCCGCCATAGGAGGGGTAGCCGTCGTCGGCGGGGATCAGGACGCGCGGCGCAAAGCCGGCTTCGCGCGCGATCAGCGCCGGGTCGCCCGCCGTCAGGCGTCCGATCAGGACGGCTTTCGGGTCGTCCAGGAAGGCCTTGAGATTGTCCTCGGGCGCGCCCGCCCGGGCCTGATCAGGAGCCAGTTCGAAGCGGGTCCGCAGCCAGTTCCAGAAGCCGGCCTGGTCGGCGGGAGACATGAAGATGGGCCGGTCGCGCAGGGCCGACAGGGTCTCCAGCGGCTGGTTGGGGCGGGCCATCAGGACCACGGGGTCCTTTTGCAGGAAGGCGGCGACGGCCTTGACCGGGGCGCGGTCGGCGATCAGCCGCATGGGCGCGAAGCTGTCGCCGCCGACGGCCAGTTCGACGGCGCTGGCGGCCAGCAGGGCGGGGACGTCGGCCCCCGCGGCGCCGGTCAGGATCTCGACGTTCAGGCCGCGCCGCTCATAGGCCCCCGTGGCGATGGCCTGATAGAAGCCGCCGTGGGCGGCGGTGACGGCCCCTCCGGCGGCGAGACGCAGGCGCACCCGGCCGGATTCGTCGACCGGCGCCTCGGCGCGGCCGCAGGCGGACAGGCCGCTGACGGCGGTCAGGCCGGCGGCGCCCAGCAGCATCTTGCGGCGGGAGAGTCGGTCGAGGATCATCGCCTGACGGTTTAGGGGGCGGGGACGGGCTTGGGAAGGTTGTTCCCTCCCGGCGGGAGAGGGCGGCTGAACGGTCACCACATTTCACCCGCTCATCCCGGCGAAGGCCGGGATCCAGATCATATGACGGAGAGGCTGGCTTCAAAGGGCGCTGTCGCGTCACTGGCTGTCAGCAGGGCTCCTTACATCTGGATCCCGGCCTTCGCCGGGATGAGCGATTCTGGGGTGGAGAGCTTCCCTGCGGGCCGCCTTCTCCCAGCGGGAGAAGGAGGAGGTAGAATTGAGCGAGGGGACGCGATCCCTGAACCGCCCTAAGGCAAGCCCGCGATCACGTCCCCTCGCCAAGTCCGGGTTGGACCTGGCCGTTCGGGTCAGGGCCTTGCGTCAGCTGCCGGGCGAACCCGGCGGCGTCGGCTGGTCTCCTGGCGGCCCCTGGTCGCGTCGGGCGCGTCGTCGGGACGCGTCGTCTTCGATCCTGGCCTGGTTCTCCGCAGTCCCCGCGCCGAGGCGCTTAAGGATCGGGAGCCTGTGGCCCTGCGTCGGTGTTTCCGCATCCTCCGAAGAGGCTTGGAACCCTGGGTCAGAGAGCCGGGCCGGTTCGCTTGATCTCCCGCTAACCCATTGCTGAGTTTGGGATTTCCGCGCCGCCGTGTCCCGTTGGCCTGTTGACGTTCTCGCGGAATCCGCTATTCGGCAAGCGCCCGAATCCGGCCGGCTGTGCGGAACCGCCCCGGCCCCGGTGGACAAGCCTGTGGATATCTGTGGGCGGACCGAATTCGCGCTCGCGGATCAGCGGTTTGCGGCTGTCCACAGGAATGCGGCGGGCCTTGAAGATGAGCGGGATTTAACGAGGCGGCGAACGCGAGTTCGTCTAACGGTCCCGCTTGAGCCGTCGTCGGCGGCGCGATCCTGCAAGGGTGTCTGCTGTGAATTCTGCTCGTTCTTCCGCCCGCCTTCTGGCTCTGGGCGTCGCCGTCGCTCTGACGGGGGCGTCCGCCGCCGCCGCCCAGACCTACCGTCCCTCTTTCCACGCGGATCAGCTCAAGGGGCCGCCGGCGGGCCGGGTCAACGAGGTGCTGGTGGTGGGCTCGCCCCACCTGGCCCAGATGGGCGACGCGGTGCGGGCCGAGATGCTGACGCCGGTGCTGGATCGTCTGGCGGCCTGGGGGCCGGAGGTGATCGCCACCGAGAACGTCTCGGGCCTGCAGTGCGACGCCCTGCGCCGCTATCCGCAGCGCCACGCCTCGGCGATCGAGGACTATTGCCCGGACGCCAGCCACGCCGGGCAGCAGACCGGACTGGACGTCCCGGCGGCCAACGCCGAGGCCGAGCGGCTGCTGGCGGCCTGGCCCGCCGCGCCCGCGCCCGAGCAACGGCGGCGTCTGGCGGCGGTCTTCCTGGCGGCGGGCGAGCCGACCTCGGCCTTCGTCCAGTGGCTGCGTCTGGCCCCGGCGGAGCGCCGCGAGGGCGAGGGGCTGGACCCTGTGCTGGTGGCGCAACTGAACAAGCAGCTGGACAGCATCAACGAGAGCGATGCCGTCGCCGCCGTCCTGGCCGCGCGGCTGGGGCAGGAGCGGGTGTGGAGCGTCGACGACCACTCGGCCGACCGGGAGCCGACGGACCGCGCGGGCTTCGTCCGGGCGATCCGCCAGGCCTGGAACAACCCGGCGGGCGAAGCGCGCCGGGCGTGGGACAAGGGGCTGATGGACGGGCTGTCGCAGCCCGACGGCCTGCTGAACCTCTATCGCGGCTACAACAGCCCCGAGGCGCAGCGCCTGGCCTATGAGAGCGATTTCGGCGCCGCCCAGAAGGACCCCTCGCCGGAGGGCTTCGGCCGGACCTACCTGACCTATTGGGAGACGCGGAACCTGCGCATGGTCGCCAACATGCGCGACATCATGGGGGCGAGGCCGGGCGTGAAGATGCTGACCCTCGTGGGCGCCTCGCACAAGGGCTACTACGAGGCCTATCTGAACCAGATGCACGACGTGGTCCTGGCGGACGTGGACGACGTGCTGCGCTGAGGGGCGTGAAGGAGGGGGGCGGCCTCGGAGCGCCGGGGCTCCCTCGCTTTCAGCGTTCTCTGGCGCACGAATGACTTGATATTGGCGAGAAACCGTTCGCGAGGCCGAAGTTCGTTTTCGTCCCGTAGGAGACGGCCCAAGAGTCTGCGCCTGGATCGAGGCTTGGATTGTTAGCGATTGTTAAGCTGTAGCAATCGACGAAATCTGAAATGCCTTGCTCATGAAAGTGAACATTCAAAACGCAGCCTTGTTCGCCACAGTGACGGCGGCATTGTTTTCCTTGCCTGCAGCGGCTCTGGCGTCGGACGGCGACTTCACGCCTTGCCGCGACGCGGCCGTCGGGACACCGCTGGAGGGAAGCCTCTGCGCCACCGTGCAGGCGTCGCTGGACCCAGCTCTGCCGGACGCCGGTCAGGTCGATCTGTTCGTGCGCAAATTTCCCGCGCCGGGCGCCAGCCGAGGTGACGTCTGGTTGGTCGCCGGCGGCCCGGGCGAAGCGGGCGCCAGCTTCTATCCGCTTGTCGATCGTCTTCGGACCGCGTTTCCTGGCTACGACCTGATCATCCCCGATCATCGGGGAACCGGCCTTTCGAGCCGCCTGTGCGTCGAGGAAGAGGCTGAGAACTCGCCCGGCGGCTATCTGCTGGAAGGTGCGGAATGGGCGACCTGCTTCGGTCTGCTCAATAGCCGCTCGCCGCGGGTCCAGGCCTTCACCATCACCAATGCGGCGCATGATCTGAACGGCCTGATGAGCCGGTTCTCGACGGGGCGAAAGACCGTCCTTTACGGGGTGTCCTACGGCACGCAGCTGGTGCTGCGCTCGCGGGTCGTGGCCGGCGCGGCGCCGGTCGACCGCATTATCCTCGACTCGCTCATCCCGCCGGAAACTACGGAAGTCTGGGACCTGAGCCGACGCTCTCAGGTCGTCGACGAGGTCGGCCGTCAGGTGCTGGCGGAATGCGACCAAAACCCTGATTGCCGCCAGCGTCTCGGCGGGTCGGCGGCGGAGGCTCTGAAGGCGCTCGAGCAGGACCCGGACATCGCGGCGAAATTCCCCGGCGGTCGTCCCAAACTGGTCTTCGGCGCGCTTTTGAACAGTCAGGACAGCCGGGCGCTCATTCCCGATGTGATCGCCGGAGCCAGGGTCGGCGACTGGTCGAAGCTGGAGGAGGCGAGGGGACGGCTAGAGCGTTTCGGGGCGCCTTTCGCGGCGGCCCAGGCGGCTTCCTCCATCCCCCTGGTCTCTTTGATCTCGGCGTCCGAGAACACCGCCCGTCCCGACATCACCCGCGACATGGTCTCGGCCGAGGAAAGCGAACTGCTGTTCACCAGCAGCATCCCGGCGCAGCTGCTCGGCGGTGCGGCGTTCGCCTATCCGCGCGACGCCGCTTTCGGCGTCACCCCCCGGTCCCTGCCGCCCGTCCTGGTGCTCCAGGGCGACATGGATCCGAAGACCCCCTACGCCGGCGCCGTCGCCCATGCTGATCGGCTCTCCAGTGCGGGCGTCGTTCGATTCGTGCGCGTCGAAGGTGCGCCGCATTTCGTCTTGCTCACGGCTGAAGGCTGTGCGGTGGAGGAAATCCTGGCTTTCAGCGCGTCGACCAGCGCCGGCGAGAGGACGTGCGCCAGGTAGAGGTGCGATCGGGGGCTTCTCGGCAGAGCGCCCGATCCGTCGGTTCGTTGCGGTGGGTCGCCTAGCCCGCCAGGGCCGCCTTCTTCTCTTCCAGCTCCAGCCAGTCCAGTTCGGCGGCTTCGAGGTCGGCGCGGGCCTTGTCGGCGGCCTTCATGGCGCGGTCGAAGGCGGCGGGGTCGCGGGTGTAGAGGCTCTGGTCGGCGAGGATGGCGTCCTGGCGGGCGATTTCGACCGGCAGGGTCTCCATCAGCTTTTCGACTTCTTCCAGACGCCGCGCGTCCTTGTAGGACAGCTTGACCTGCTTCTTGGGCGCGGCGGCGACGGGGGCTGCGGCCTTGGGCGCGGTTTCCGCGTGGGTCGGGGGCGGGGCGAGGAAGGTGGGGTTCTGGCGCAGGAAGTCCTGCCAGCCGCCGGGGGTTTCGACGATGTCGCCGCGCCCGTTCATGGCGATGGTCGAGGTGGCCAGGCGATCGACGAAGTCGCGGTCGTGCGACACCAGGATCAGGGTGCCGTCATAGCCCTCGAGCAGCTCTTCCAGCTTGTCGAGGGTGTCCATGTCGAGGTCGTTGGTCGGTTCGTCGAGGACCAGCATGTTGGCGGGCTTGGCCAGGGCGCGCGCCAGCAGCAGGCGGTTGCGCTCGCCGCCCGACAGGGTCGAGATCGGCTGGCGCAGCTGGCTTTCCTGGAACAGGAAGTCCTTGGCGTAGGCGGCGACGTGCTTGGAGAAGCCGCGCACGATGATGCTGTCGCCGCCGCCCGGCGTCAGCGCGTCCCACAGGGTCATGTCCGACTTCAGCCCCTCGCGCGACTGATCCAGATAGACCGGCTCCAGATTGGCGCCGAGGCGGACGGTTCCCTCGTCGGGGGTCAGTTCGCCCAGCAGGGTCTTGACCAGGGTGGTCTTGCCCGCGCCGTTGGGGCCGACGATGGCCAGGCGGTCGCCGCGCATGACGCGGGTGGTCAGGCCCTTGAAGATCGTGCGGTCGCCAAAGACCTTGGACACGCCCTTCAGCTCGGCCACCAGCTTGCCGGACACGGCGCCGGAATCGACGCCCAGATAGAGGTCGCGCGGCACGTCCTTCATCTTCTCGGCGCGCTCGGCGCGCAGGGCGGCCAGGTTGCGGGCGCGGCCCTCGTTGCGGGTGCGGCGGGCGGTGATGGAGCGGTAGAAGGTCTCGGTCTCGCGCTCGATGGTCTTGGTCAGCTTTTCGAGGGCGAGGGCTTCTTCTTCCTGAACCTTGGCGGCCCAGTCGTCGAAGGCGTCGAAGCCCTTGTTCAGGGTGCGGACGCGGCGGTTGTCCAGCCAGTGGACGGTGTTCGTCACCTTGTTCAGGAAGGCGCGGTCGTGGCTGACCACCAGGACGGCGAAGCGGGCCTGGACCAGCTCGTTTTCCAGCAGTTCGATGGCCAGGATGTCGAGGTGGTTGGTCGGCTCGTCCAGCAGCAGGACGTCGGGCTCCTCGGCGAAGGCCTTGGCGAGGGCCGCGCGGCGGGTCTCGCCGCCCGACAGGTTCTGCGCCGGCTTTTCCGGGTCGAGGCCGAAGGTGGTCAGCCAGCTTTCGGCGGTCCAGCGCTCGGCCCCGCCCGAGGCGGCGTAGTCCAGCAGGGTGTCGCCGCTGATGTCCGGCTCCTGCGCCACATAGGCGAAGCGGGTCCCGGCCTGGACGGCGCGGTCGCCGCTGTCGGCTTCGACCAGACCCATGACCACCTTCATCAGGGTCGACTTGCCGGCCCCGTTGCGGCCGACCACGGCGGCGCGGCTGCGCGGTTCGACCGCCAGATCGACGCCGTCGAACAGCGGACGCTGGCCGTCCTGCAGGCGGACGTCCTTGAGGGCGACGAGAGGGGGGCGAGCAGCCATGAAGACGATGCGACCGATAAAGCGGGAAGGAGGGGCGTCCCTATAGACCGAAGGGGGTGCGACAGGCCATCGCTTGATTACATACCAACCGGACGGTATGAGAAGTGGATGGACGCTCAGACACGCCGCCGCGCGCCGGAAGCCACCCGCGCCGAGATCATCGACATGGCCATCGAGGTCGCCGCTGAACAGGGGGCGATGGGGCTGACGCTGGACGCGGTGGTGGCGCGCCTGTCGTTCAGCAAGGGCGCCCTGCTGCATCACTTTCCGACCAAGCTGGCCCTGCTGGAAGGGGTGATCGACCATCTGGCGAACGAGATGACGGCGGCGATCCTGGCCGAGGCGGCGCGCGATCCCAATCCCTACGGCCGCAATGCGCGGGCCTATCTGCGGGCGACGGTCAACGAGCCAGTGACCGAGCGTGACGTCAGCATCGGCCGGGCGGCCCTGGTCGCCTGCGCCGTGGAGCCGGGACTGATCGGACGCTGGCGGACGGCGATGCGGACCCTGGCGGCGGACGATCCGCTCGATCCCGCGGGCAAGGACGACGCCCTGATGCTGCGGCTGATCGCCGACGGCCTGTGGATGAGCGACCTGTTCGGCACGCACGAGGTGTCGCCGGAACAGCGCCGCGCCCTGCTGTCGCTGCTGACGCCGGGGGTGCTGCTGGCCGACGCCCAGACTGGTGACGAGATGGGTGACGAGGCGTGAACCCCGTGACCTGGGCGGCCCTGCTGGGCGCCATCGGCTTCGAGGTGGTGGGGACGACCCTGCTGCAGGCGTCGCAGCAGTTCACCAAGCCCTGGCCGACGGCGGGGCTGGCGCTGTGCTACGGCCTGGCTTTCTACCTGCTGACCATTGCGCTGAAGCAGATGCCGGTGGGGCTGGCCTACGCCATCTGGAGCGGGCTGGGCGTGGTGCTGATCTCGGTGATCGGCCTGTTCCTGTTCAAGCAGAAGCTGGACCCGCCCGCGGTGATCGGCCTGGTCATGATCGTCGGCGGGGTGGTGGTGATCAACCTGTTCTCGAAGAGCGTCAGTCACTGATCTTCGATCCTCCCCTGCGGAGCGGGGGAGGGGGACCGCGACGGCGCAGCCGGCGGGGTGGAGGGGGCGAGCGTCAGGCGCGGCGCCCCCAATCATTTGAACGCCAGTCCGTGTCCGCCCCCTCCACCATGCTGCGCATGGTCCCCCTCCCCCGTGAACGGGGGAGGATCGAGGGGTCAGCGGCAGCGGGAGAGGATCAGGGTCCAGATGGAATGGGCGACGGCGTCGGCGTCGCGCAGCACGTCGGCGGCGGTGTAACGGATGACTTCGATGCCCTGAGAGCGCAGCCAGGCGTCGCGGCGGTCGTCATGGATGGGCGCTTGGCCGGTTCCGTGGATCAGGCCGTCGATTTCGACCGCCAGGCGCAGGCGGGCGCAGTAAAAGTCGAGGATATAGGGACCGATAGGGTGCTGGCGACGGAAGTTGGGGCGTTCCGGTGAACGTTCACGAAGACGCGTCCAGAGCGCGGCTTCGGGCGGCGTCATCGCACGACGCAGACTCCGGGCGCGTTTTTCTGTAAGGAGCGGCGCTCTCATGGCTCAGCGTATGCACAGTTCCGCCCCCTCCACCATGCTGCGCATGGTTCCCCTCCCCCGCTGCGCAGGGGAGGATTGAATGGAGCGGCCCTTCTGGGAAACCAAGCCGCTGACGGAGATGTCGGCCACCGAGTGGGAGAGCCTATGCGACGGGTGCGGCCTGTGCTGCGTCATTCGCTTCGAGGACGAGAACACCGGCGAGATCGTGCCGACGCGGGTCCACTGCAAGCTGTTCGATCCGGACAAGTGCACCTGTTCCGACTACGCCAACCGGCAGGAGCACGTGCCGGACTGCATCAAGCTGACGCCCGGCAAGATCGGGGGGCTGCGCTGGCTGCCGCCGTCGTGCGGCTATCGTCGGGTGCACGAGGGGCGGGGCCTGGCCTGGTGGCATCCGTTGATCTCGGGCGACCCCGAGACGGTGCATACCGCCGGGGTGTCGATCCGGCGCCAGACCATCTCTGAAACGGCGCTGGCGACCGAGGAGGACGCCCTGGATTTCGAGGCGCCCGAGTGGATGCTGGAACGCGGCGGCGACGCTAACGAATAATTTGTCGGCCGTGGGGATAAGGGGGCTATGGCGATCGTGGCGGCGCAGGCGCGAACAGATGAAGCAGTCGGGCCGGATGCGTTCGAGCGCCTGACGGCGGTCGCGTGCGCGGCCTTTGACGCCCCCCACGCCATGGTCTCCATCCTGGACGAGGATCGAGCGGTGTTCCGCGCCAGCGTCGGTCTGGCGCAGGTGAGCATCCCGCGTCTGCAGAGCGTGAGCCATGCCCTGGCGAGCATGGGCGACGACGCTGTTCTGGTGATCGAGAACGCCCTTGAGCATCCCGACTACTGCAACCATCCGATGGTCGTCGGCGAGCCCCGCCTGCGCTATTTCGTCGGCACGACGATTTGCACCGCGGCGGGCAAGCCGGTTGGCGCCATCGGCGTCATGGACGTCAAACCGCGGCCGGCGGCGACCGAGACGCAGCTGCGGCTGATTCGTGAACTGGCCGGACTGGCCGGGAAGCTCCTGGAACACGCCGAGGCCGTACGTCAGGAGGCGTCGCGTCTGGAGACGCTGCGTCTGGCCGAGGACATGGTCGGGGTCGGGCGCTGGCGTTACGAGGTCGCCTCGGGCGACGTGACCTGGTCGGACGAGATCTATCGTATCCACGGCCTGGCGCCGGGCGCCCTGGAGCCGACGCTGGAGGACGTGTTCAGTCACTACCACGCCGACGACCGCGCCGAGATCCAACGGCTGGTCGAACGGGCGCTGAAGACGGGCGAGGGTTACAGCTTCAAGCTGCGTCTGGTCGGAACGGATGATATCGAACGGGTGGTGGCCGCCGAGGGCGCGACCGAGAAGGACGCCACGGGCCGGGTCGTCGCCCTGTTCGGCGTCCTGCAGGACGTGACCGAACGCGAGCGCCTGTTGCGGGCGGCTCAGACCAATGAGCGGCGCTATCGCCTGCTGGCCGAGAACACCGGCGACGTCATCACCCGGGTCAAGATGGACGGGTCCAGCAAATACATCTCGCCGGCCATCCAGCAGCTGTTGGGCTGGACCTATGAGGACATGAGCGGCCAGTCGACCGACTATGTGCACCATGAGGACCGGCATCTGGTTCTGGGCGCCATCGGCCAGGCGGTGAAGTCGGGAGAGCCGACCCGGCTGGAACACAGGGCCCTGCACAAGGACGGTTCGACCGTCTGGGTCGAATGCACCTTCAAGGCGCTGAGGGACGAGCACGGCCACGTCGACGACGTGGTGGTGGTGATCCGCGACATGACCCGGCGCAAGGCGCTGGAGGCCGAGGTGCTGGAGGCCAAGGAGACGGCCGAGGCGGCGGCCAGGGTCAAGAGCGAATTCCTGGCCAATATGAGCCACGAGCTGCGCACGCCCCTGACCAGCGTGATCGGCTTCTCGGACCTGTTGCAGGCGTCGGCGGCCCTGCCCGACGAGGAGCGGGTTTATGTCGAGCGCATCGCCACGGCGTCCGAGGCCCTGCTGGGGGTGATCAACGACATCCTCGACTATTCCAAGCTGGAAGCGAACGCGATCGAGATGGATCCGGAGGCGTTTCAGGTCGCGGCCCTGGTGGACGGGGCGGCGGCCATCGTCGAGGGGCAGTGCGTCGCCAAGGGGCTGAGCCTCAAGGTGGCGGTCGACGCGGCCATGCCCGAGGTGCTGACCGGCGATGCCGGGCGGCTGCGCCAGGTCATGCTGAACTTCCTGTCCAACGCTGTGAAATTCACCGGCAAGGGCGGCGTGACCTTGAGCGTAGGCGGGCGCGCCGAGAGCGACGGCCGCTGGCGGATGCGGGTGGCGGTGACGGATACCGGGATCGGCATTCCGGCGGAGAAGATCGAGGTCCTGTTCCAGCGGTTTTCACAGGCCGACGCCTCGACCACGCGGGTCTATGGCGGGACCGGGCTGGGGCTGGCCATCTCGCGCCGCCTGATCGAGATCATGGGCGGCGAGATCGGCGTCGACAGCCGACCGGGCGAGGGGGCGACCTTCTGGTTCGAGGCGCCCTTGGCCCAGGGCGGCGCGGTCGGCGCCCTGGCCGACTGCAACGAAGCCCTGTCGACGCCGGGCGCCATGCCCGGCGGACGGATCCTGCTGGCCGACGATGCGCCGGGGAACCGCGAACTGGTCAGCGCCATCCTGCGCGGACTGGGGCTGGAGATCGACACCGTGTGCGACGGCGCCGAGGCGGTTCAGGCCATGCAGACCGGCGCCTATGACCTGGTGCTGATGGACGTGCACATGCCGGTCATGGACGGGCTGGCGGCGGCGCGGGAGATCCGGCGGATGCAGGCGGGAACGCTGCGTCGGACGCCGATCCTGGCGCTGACGGCCAACGTCCAGGCGGACCAGGTGGCGCGCTGCCTGGACGCGGGCATGGACGGCCATCTGGCCAAGCCGATCCAGATCGCCGAACTGGCCGGGGCGCTGGCCCGCTGGCTGGCGGGCGGCGATCCGGCGGCTCTGGCGAGCTAAGGCGTGGCCTTTCCTCCCCATGAAATGGGGAGGTGGCGCGGGCGCGCAGCGGCCGTGACGGAGGGGCGCCGGCTTGTCTGACCTCGCGATCAGACGATTGAAGTTTGCGCCGCCCCTCCACCGCTAAGCGGTCCCCCTCCCCATGGAATGGGGAGGAAAGAGACGCCATCCCTCGCCGGCTATCGCGGTCGCGGCGCGCAAACCCTGTGAATTTCCGGGATTGATCCGTGCTCGCGGCTGTTCGCCAGCCTGGGGGCGCTGGTCCTCTATGGTTACGGCATGACGGGAAATAGGGACGAGGCGGGGTGGCTGGACGAGGTGTTCGACCAGCTCAAGGCCCTGACCGATCAGGCGATCGCCGTGGTGGCGGCCGCCGAGGCGCCGGTCGACGTGGCCGAGGCCGAGAAGCGGGCGCGGGCCGTCGGCGTGCTGGCGCGCACGGCCAAGGCGGTCTCGGCCTTGAAAGCCGGCCCCGTCCGCAAGAGCCGGAACCCCGAAGAGGATGAAATGAGCGAAGACGATCGTGATGTCAGCGACGCCGACCTGGCCGGGCTTCAGGCCGAATTCTTCGCCCGTGTCGATCATCTCGTCGCAGCCTTCGAGCGCAAGTCGCTGGCTGCGGGACTGGGTCGAGAGCCTGCCGCGCGCGCAGCAGGCGGCGGCGCTGAAGGCCGCCCTGAAGGCGACGCCGAGGCTGAACGACGAACAGATATCGCCGCCTGACGACTGGCGGACCTGGGTGCTGCTGGGCGGGCGCGGGTCGGGCAAGACCTTTGCCGGCGGCTTCTGGATGAACGAGCTGGCGCGGGGCAGGGACCTGACCTTCGCCCTGGTCGGGCCGGCGCTGCACGACGTGCGCGAGGTCATGGTCGAGGGGCCGTCGGGGCTGAAGGCCCAGGCGACGTCGGACAACCGACCGCGCTGGGAGGCCGGGCGGCGGCGGCTGCTCTGGCCCAGCGGCTCGGCGGCCTATGCCTTTTCGGCCGAGGACCCGGACAGTTTGCGGGGGCCGCAATTTCATGCGGCCTGGGCCGACGAGTTCTGCGCCTGGCGACACCCGGAGGCGACGCTGTCGAACCTGAGGTTCGGCTTGCGGCTGGGGGAGGACCCCAAGCTGGCGATCACGACGACGCCGAGGCCGATCGCGGCGCTGCGGCGGCTGCTGGCCGAGCCGGGGGTGGCAAGGGCGCGGCTGGCCACGAAGGCCAATGCGGACAACCTGTCGCCGGGGTTCCTGTCGCATCTGAAGGCGCTTTACGCCGGGACGCGGCTGGAGGCGCAGGAGATGGAGGGGCTGATCGTCGAGGCCGACGGCGCCCTGTTCCGGGCCGAGGATCTGGCGCGGGCGCGAGGTTCGCGTCCGGCGAAGTTCGAGCGGGTGGTGGTGGCGGTGGACCCGCCGGCCAGCGCGCACGGCGACGCCTGCGGCATCGTGGCGGCGGGACGCAAGGACAAGGTCGGCTATGTGCTGGCGGACCGTTCGGCGCGCGGCCTGTCGCCTGCCGGATGGGCGCAAAGGGTGGCGGAGACGGCGGCGGAGTTCGGCGCCGACCTGGTGCTGGCCGAGGCCAATCAGGGCGGGGAGATGGTGCGGACCCTGCTGGCCCAGGCCGACTGCGAGGTCTTGATCAAGCTGGTCCACGCCAGTCGGTCGAAGAAGGCGCGGGCCGAGCCGGTGGCGGCGCTTTATGAGCAGGGGCGCGTGGTTCACTGCGGCGCGTTTCCGGCGCTGGAAGAAGAAATGATGGCGCTGGGGAGCGAGGCGGCGGGGGCGAAAAGCCCGGACCGCGCGGATGCGCTTGTCTGGGCGCTGACGCACCTGCTGCTGGCCGGGAAGACGCAGCCGAGGCTGCGGGCGCTTTAGCGCGACATTCAAAGGAGAAGCTCATGGATTGGCGACGACCGTTCGGTCGGCGGCGCGTTTCTGCGCCTGAGGTCAAGGACAGCCGGGCGGGGCCGCTGATCGCCCTGACGGGCGCGGGGCGGGCGCGCTGGACGCCGCGGGATTACGCCCATCTGGCCGAGGAGGGGTTCGCGAAGAACGCCGTGGCCTATCGCTGCGTGCGGATGATCGCGGAGGCGGCGGCCTCGACGCCCCTGATGGTCATGGCAGCAGGTGTTCGGACGACGGAGCATCCGCTGGCGCGGCTGCTGGCCAAGCCCAATCCCGAGCAGTCGGGCGGGGAGTTGATGGAGGCGGTTTACGGCGCGCTGCAGACGGCGGGGAACGCCTATGTCGAGGCGTCGGGGGATGTGGACGGCGACGGCGCGCCGGATGAGTTGTGGGCGCTGCGGCCCGACCGGGTGAAGGTGGTGCCGGGCCGGGCGGGCTGGCCCGAGGCCTGGGAGTATGCGGTCGGCGGGCAGGCGGTGCGGATCGCGCGGCACGGCGACGGCTGGTCGCCGGTCATGCATCTGAAGCTGTTTCATCCGACGGACGATCACTACGGGTTTTCACCGCTGGAGGCGGCGGCCTTCGCCATCGACGTGCACAATGCTTCGGGGGCCTGGAACAAGGCGCTGCTGGACAATGCGGCGCGGCCGTCGGGGGCGCTGGTTTACGGCGCCAAGGACGGCGAGCGGCTGACGGGCGAACAGTTCGAGGCGCTGAAATCGGAGCTGGGCGAGGCTCATGCGGGGGCGCGCAACGCCGGACGGCCGCTGCTGCTGGAGGGCGGGCTGGACTGGAAGCCGATGAGCCTGACGCCGCACGACATGGACTTCATCGCCGGCAAGCACGCGGCGGCGCGCGAGATCGCGCTGGCCTTTGGCGTGCCGCCGCAGCTGTTGGGGATTCCCGGCGACGCGACCTACGCCAACTATCGCGAGGCCAACGCCGCCTTCTGGCGCGGGACGGTGATCCCGCTGGTGAGGAAGGCGGCGGGGGCGATGACGGGCTGGCTGGGCGGGCGGTTCAGCGACTGCCGCATCGAGCCGGATCTGGATGCGGTTCCGGCCTTGCAGGTCGAGCGAGATGCGCTGTGGGCGCGGCTGAACGCGGCGGGGTTCCTGACGGACGAGGAGCGTCGGCGGATGGCGGGGGTGGGAGCGTGATGGAAGCAGTGAAGAAGGCACCCGTCGCCCTGATCGCGGCCCTGCTGGTGCAGACGGTAGGCGGCCTGGTCTGGGCCGGCGGGGCGGCGGCGCGGATCGCGACGCTGGAGCAGAGGGTGGGGGAGCAGAGGCTGGTCGCCGAGCGGCTGGCGCGCGTGGAAGCCCAGGGCGAGGCCGTGCGCGCGGCGGTCGAGCGGATCGAGCGTCGGCTGGAGGAGAAGTGATGCGGGATCATCCGATCCTCCCCTGCGGAGCGGGGGAGGGGGACCATCCGAAGGATGGTGGAGGGGGCGGAACGGCCCTGCCCGCTTCCAGCGATGAAGGTCGGGGCCTGTTGCTGAAGTCGAGTCTTGGTGCCGCCCCCTCCACCGCGCAGCCTGTCCTCGGGATCGCCAGAGGCGATACCCGTGGGCGGTCCCCCTCCCCCGCCGGCGGGGGAGGATTACTCTGGGTCGAAGGCTACGCCTCGCTGTGGGGCACAGCCGACCTGAACGGGGACGTGGTGGCCAAGGGCGCCTTCGCCGCCAGTCTGGCCAAGTCGGGCGCGGGCGGGGTGCGGATGCTGCATCAGCACGAGAGCCGGGCGGTGGTCGGCGTCTGGGACGAGATGGTCGAGGACGAGCGCGGCCTGCGGGTGCGCGGGCGCATCCATGACTGGTCGGCCGAGGCGCGCTACGCCCAGGCATTGAGCCGGGCGGGGGCGCTGGACGGGCTGTCGATCGGCTTCCGCGCAGCGAAGGCGCGGCGCGACGGGCGCCTGCGGGTGCTGAGCGCGGTGGAGTTGTGGGAGGTGTCGCTGGTGACCTTCCCCATGCTGCCGGGGGCGCGATTTCAGTTGTCGCGGTCGTAGTGGGCGCGGCCTTCCCGGCGGAGGTCTTCGAGGGACTGGCCATCCCGAGGCGTGATGTAGGCTACCGCCGGAGCGGAGTCATTCGCGCATCGGGCTGTCGTGATTTCAGCCTCTCGGAGGAGATTGAAGCCGCCTTGGTCGTTGCGGCGCAGCTTCCAGCGGCGAGAGCCCAGATCGTGGCGGAAATGGGTGTGTTGAACGCTCAGGACCGTTAGCCGTCCAGGGCGAACGTCGCCGGAATGAATGCGCCTGATGTCCAGATCGATGATCCAGGGCCAACTGATGATGATGCAGTCGTCACAGGGGCCCATCACGGTCGGTGTTTGTGAAACGATGCGGGCCGAGACTTCAGCGTCGTAGCATTCCGCGTCTTGGGCGATGGCGCTGGTCGCACTCCAGGCGGAGGCCGCAGCGATGGCCGAAAGGAAGATAAGCCGTTGGGCGGTGCTGCTACGCATCGGGCTGACCTTATGACGGCAGCGCGGGGAAGGGGCGGCGGCCGGTGGGTTTGGCCTCGGCGACGTAGTGGTCGTGCATCTGACGCAGCCAGTGCCAGAGGGTCACGAGCAGGGCCGCCGTCAGCACAAGAGCATAGGCGGACCAGTAATTGAGAGGCAGGGTCAAGCCGGTCCAGCGGGCCAGGAGGCTGAGAGGGTCGCGCAGGAAGGCCAGGGCCATCAGGGCGAGCGAGATCAGGATGCCGAGAGCCTTGATATGGTGCTCAAGGAGGCGAGGGAGCGGGGCGCCGAAATGAGCGATGGCCGCCTGCAGCTCCTCGGGAAGCGAATCGACGGGCGGCTTTTCGGCGATCCGCAGGGTGTCGGTCAGGGTGGCGGCGTCGGCTTCTTCGGACATCTGCATGCGTTGCAGGGGCGACAGGGCGCGACGGCGCGCCTTCTTGGCCGGCCGCATCACCAGACCGATGACGAAGGGCAGGACGGCGCTGCTCAGAAGGATCAGCGCCGGCAGGGCCGCCAGCAGGCCCGGGCCGCCGTCCGTTTCGGCATGATTGCTGACGGCGATGGCGGTGATCGGCACGAACGGCACGCACAGCCAGGCCAGCTTGAGCAGCCAGGAGCGTTCAATCGTGTCCATGAGGCGAGAGGCGGGCGGGGTCATGGCTCTAGCGACGGCGCTCGTTCTGGCTTTTCGACGTGTCGATCTCGCGGATCAGAGCGCCCTGGACGCCCCAGATCTTGTCGCCCGCGGCGATGTAGATCGGCAGGCGGTTCAGCAGGGACAGGAAGACGTGGATCTCAAGCGGCTGCGGTGCGACGACGACATTGGTGACGAGGCCGACGGGCTGGCCGTTCTGGCCTGACTGGCGGCGGTCCAGGTCGAGGCAGCCGCCGGAGAGCTGCTCGCGTTTTTCGACGGCGCGGCCGTCGGCGCTGACGTGGAAGCGGTAGTGGCCGCCCATCGGCACCTTGTTCGCGTCGGTGGTCGAGGCCAGCAGCCAGACCAGCCAGCCGTCGCCGTCGGGATCGTCCAGCACCACGGCGTTGTAGCGGGCGGCGCAGCGCAGGGCGCCGATGCCGGCGGCGGCGGTGTTGCGCGCGTAATAGCGCACAGCTTGATCGTCGGGCAGGGCGGCGTCGGCCGCATCGATGACGGCGCCGGCGCGGCCGGTCTTGTCGACCAGGATGTCGTAGCCGGGGCGTGGGGCGGCCGGGTCGCCGACGAGGAAGCGCACCAGTTGGTCCTCGCCGTTCGGGACCACGATCCAGCCGATCAGGCCCTCGGGCGGCTTGCCGCCGAAGCGGGCGAGCAGGGCGTCGGTGGCGCGGGCGGCGGCGCGGTCCTGGAAGAAGATCGAGGAGCCGACGGCGCCGGTCTGCATCAGCGGCCAGGCCTCGACCTGGGGCGGGGGCGCGTCGTCGGCGGGCCGAACGGGAAGGGCTTGGGCGGCGGAGGCGAGGCCCAGCGACAGGGCGGCGAACAGAGACATCAACAACGGCCGCATGGGCGTTCCTTTTCAGGGGCGTCCCGCGCGGCGGCTGGAACAGGGCGCGACTCGATGCGAGCCGCGCGCCGAACGTAACCGCGAACCGCGGTTCTTCAAGCGGAGAGAGCATGAAAGAGACCAAGACCGCATCGGGCAATCCCGAGGCGCGCGCCGCCATGCATGAGATGATGGCGGCGTTCGAGGCGTTCAAAGGGGCCAACGACGCCCGTCTGGACGAGATCGAGAAGAAGGCGTCGGCGGACGCGCTGCTGGAGGAGAAGGTGGCGCGCATCGATCAGGCGGTGGCGGGGGCTCAGGCGCGTCTCGACCGTGCGCTGAGCGAGGGGCGCAGGCCCATGGTCGAGGGCGGCGTCGCCCCCTCCACCGCTTCGCGGTCTCCCTCCCCATTTCATGGGGAGGAAAAGAGCGCCTGGGACGGCTATATGAAGTCGGGTCAGTCCTATGGGCTGGAGCTGAAGGCGGGGCTGTCGTCGGCGTCGAACTCGGCCGGCTATGTCGTGCCGCCGGAGACGGAGCGGGCGATCGAGCGACGCCTGATGGCGGGGTCGCCGATGCGCGAGATCGCCACGGTGCGCACGGTCGGTTCGGGCGTGTTCAGGAAGCCGGTGTCGACGGCGGGGGTGACGGCGGGCTGGGTGGCCGAGACGGCGGCGCGACCCGAGACGGACCCGGCGACGCTGAGCCTGCTGGAGTTCTCGTCGGCGGATCTCTACGCCTGTCCGGCGGCGACGCAGTCCTTGCTGGACGATGCTCTGATCGACCTGGACGAATGGCTGGCGGCCGAGGTCGAGGACGCCTTTGCGGCGCAGGAGACGGCGGCCTTCGTCAACGGCGACGGGGTGAACAAGCCCAAGGGCTTCCTGGCCTATGCGACGGCGACGGAGGGCACCCAGACCTGGGGCCAGATCGGCACGACAGCCTCGGGCGCTGCGGGCGCTTTCGCCGCGACCAATCCGGCGGACAGGCTGATCGACCTGATCTATGCGCCCAAGGCCCAGTATCGGCCGAACGGGCGCTTCGTGATGAACCGACGCACGGTCTCGTTGGTGCGTAAGTTCAAGGACGCGGACGGCAACTATATCTGGTCGCCGGCGACGCGGCCGGGCGAGACGGCCAGCTTGCTGGGCTATCCGGTCACCGAGATCGAGACCATGCCGGATGTGGCGGCCAACAGCCTGTCGATCGCGTTCGGCGACTTCTCGCGCGGCTATCTGATCGTCGATCGCGCGGGGGTGCGGGTGCTGCGCGACCCCTATTCGGCCAAGCCCTATGTGCTGTTCTACACGACCAAGCGCGTGGGCGGCGGGGTGCAGAACTTCGACGCGATCAAGCTGATGAAGTTCGCGGCCTCGTAGAGGCTGGCGACTGAAGCTGAGCCCTCTCCCGGCGGGAGAGGGCTTGAGCCTCGGAGAGCCGAAGGCGATCCGTCAGGCGACCCGAAGGGCGGCGCGAAGCAGCCAAAGGGTGAGGGGCTGAGGGTTCAGTCGGCGTGAGCCGCTGCGCGACGGCTTACGCCGACGGACGCCGGGAACCCTCATCCGGCCCTTCGGGCCACCTTCTCCCATCGGGAGAAGGGAAGCAGAAAACACACGGAGATTTCAAATGAGCGCACCCGTGACCCTCACGGAGGCGAAGCTGTTCCTGCGCGTCGAGCATGAGGCGGAGGATGGGCTGATCCAGACCCTGATCGACGCGGCAAGAGCGCGGGTGGAGGGGGAGGTCGGCTTGAGCCTGGCCTCGACCTCGGCGGCGCCGCTGCGGTTGGCGGTGCTGATGCTGGTGCTGCGGGCCTATGAGCGCGGCGAGGGCGAGATGAGCGTGGCGCCGGTCGAGGGGTGGATCGCGCCCTATCGCGTGGTGCGGCTGTGAAGGTCGTGGCGTCGCTGGTGCGGCCGGTGGAGGCGGAGACGCCCTATGGCGGGCGGGTCGTCAGCTATGAGCCGGTCGGGTCGTTGTGGTTGGCGCTCGGCGTCCGAAGGCGACGCGAGCGGACGGAAGCCGGCGTGACGCGCGGGGTGGAGACGCTGAGCGCCACGGTGCGGGCCGATCCGAGGCTGGCCGAGGGGCTGATCGCGCGGTTCGGCGGGGCGGACTGGGGCCTGGTCGGGATCGAGGCCGATCCTAAGGCGGCGGGGCGGGTGCGTCTGAACCTGGAGCGGGCGCGATGAGGGATCATGAGGGGGCGCTGGTGAAGGCGCTGATCGCCTGGCTGAAGGGCGACGCGGCGCTGCAGGCGCTGTTGGGCGACCCGGTGCGTATCTGGGACCAGCCGTCGGAGGAGGCGGCGTTTCCGCATCTGCTGATCGGAAAGTGCGAGAGCAGGGCGGTGAACGCCGACGGCGGCGGGGTCGAGCATCGGCTGACCCTGACCTGCGCCAGTCGGTTTGCGGGGATGGAGGAGGCGCGGGCGGTTGCGGCGGCGGCAAGGGCGCGGGTGGCGGATGCGCCGGTCGAGGCCGACGGGGTGAAGGCGGTCAGCCTAGGCGTGACCTTTACCGACGTGTTCCGCAGCGCGGATTTGAAACGGGGCCAGACACGAGCTTGGGCGGTGATGCGGCTGCGGGCCGTGACGGAAGAGATCTAGCGCGGCTCGAGGCGGGCTGACGCGATCCTCCCCTGCGCAGCGGGGGAGGGGGACCATGCGGAGCATGGTGGAGGGGGCGGCTGCGGGCGGTGCGTGGGGTTCGCCCCCTCCACCGCTTCGCGGTCCCCCTCCCCCGTCGCTGCGCGACAAGGGAGGATTGAAGAAATGACGGCGCAACGCGGCAAGGACATCTTGCTGAAGATCGAGGGCGCAGCGGGCGTCTTTACGACCGTGGCGGGGCTGAGGGCGCGGACGATTTCGCTGAACGCCAAGACGGTGGACGCAACGGACGGCGACAGCGCCGGACGGTGGCGCGAGCTGCTGGCCGGGGCCGGGGTGAAGTCGGCGGCGGTGTCGGGGCAGGGGATTTTCCGCGACGCGGCGTCGGACGCCCTGATCCGCGAGGCCTTCTTTGAACAGGCGGCGAAGACATGGCGGCTGATCGTGCCGGACTTCGGCGTGCTGGAGGGGGCCTTCCTGGTGGCGGCGCTGGAATACGCCGGCGAGCATGAGGGCGAGGCGAGCTTTGCGCTGAGCCTGGCGAGCGCGGGCGAGATCGGGTTCTCGGCGCTGTGACGGCGAACGGCGTGCGGGGCGAGGCGGTCGCGGTGCTGGCGGGGGCGGAGCGGAGGCTGTGTCTGACGCTGGGGGCGCTGGCCGAGATCGAGACGGGGTTGGGCACAGCCGGGATGGCGGCGTTGGCTGAGCGGATGCGGGCCTTGTCGGCGCGGGATCTGATGGTGGTGCTGGCGGCCCTGCTGCGCGGCGGGGGCGAGGGTGTGTTGGCGGACGGGCTGGCGGGGGCCGCCGTTGATCCGCGCGAGGCGGCGGAGGCGGTGGCGAAGGCGTTTGCGGCGGCCGCCTGATGACGCCCTGGGGAGAGATGATGCAGGCGGCGGCGCGGATGGGCGTGGGGCCGGAGGGGTTCTGGCGGCTGTCGCTGAAGGAATGGCGGATGCTGACGGCGGGGCCGGTTCAGGCGGCGCCGTTGGGGCGCAGCGAGCTGGAGCGGATGGCCGGGTTGTGGCCGGATGACATGATCCTCCCCTGCGAAGCGGGGGAGGGGGACCAGGCGCAGCATGGTGGAGGGGGCGAGGAGGGGCGCGGCGCTTCGGGGCTGCCCCCTCCACCGCCTGACGGCGGTCCCCCTCCCCCGTCGCTGCGCGACAAGGGAGGATTGATTTGACCGACAGTTTCAGGCCGGACGGGCTGGACGCCGTGCCGGTGAAGGCGGCCGAGGCGGCGCAAGCGCTGGAGGCGCTTAGGGAGCCGGCGGAGCGGGCGGCGGCCTCGATCGAGGAGGCGTTCGGGCGTGCGGGCGAGAGCCTGACGCGGTCGCTGACGCGGGCGGCGGCGGACGGGGAGGTGACGCTGGCCGAACTGGCGCGGGCGGTGCTGAACGCGGTCAATGCTGCGGCGGGATCGGGCGGCAAGGGCGGCCTGTCGGATGCGATTTCGGCGGTGATGAACAGCTTCGGCGGGGCGCGGGCGGAGGGCGGGCCGGTGTTGGGCGGCGGGGCCTATCTGGTCGGGGAGCGCGGGCCGGAGGTGTTTCGACCGGCGGGCGCGGGCAGCATCGAGGCGCTGGGCGGCGGCGCCGGTGTCACGGTCAATGTCAGCGTGGACGGCGGGGCGCAGGGCTTGCTGCGGTCCGAGGCGCAGATCGCGCGGATGCTGGCGCGGGCGACGGCCCTGGGCGCGAGAAGGATGTAGCTGCGCTCAAGCAGCGAGCCGCCGTGCGGGTCGCGATAGCGCCAGAATAATGAGACTCAAGCAGCGAGCCGCCGCGCGGGTCGCGATAGCGCCAGAATAATGAGGCTCAAGCAGCGCGGCGCCGTGCGCCGAGCGATAGCCTCAAAAGAAGAAGGGGCGCTCGGAAGAGCGCCCCTTTTGGAAGTCCTATTCGCCCTTGGGATTGGGGCCGTACTGATTGTCGCCGCGCTGGCTGTCGCCGATGCCGAGCCAGAGCCAGAAGCCGAGGCTGACGAGCATGGCCAGGAACATGAGGCCGAAGGAGGCGCCGCCCGTAGCGAGCAGGGTTTCCGGATCCATGTTTTGCATGGCGTTGGGGTCGGTGATGACCGCGAGGCCGAAGGCGGCGACCATCATGCCCATGGCGGCGTACCAGAGCGCCCAGGGGATGACGACCAGCCAGCCCGGCTTGCCCATGTCGTGGAAGCGTTTGAAGCCCACCGCGAGGTGGGGGACCAGAAGAACCAGGCCGAGAATGAAGCTGGCCTTCGGGACGAAGTTGGAGACGATGCCCAGGCCCACAAGGATGGCCCAGCTGATCCAGAAGTGCTGGCGGCGCAGGCGGCCCTTGAACGAGAACAGGGCGCTCTTGATGTCGTAGCCGCCGCCGGTGTCGCGGGCGACATAGGACGAGTGGGCGGCCTGGCCGAAGGCGGCGGCGGGATCGCCCGCCAGCACCATGACCTGGGTCGCCTCGAGGCCTTCCGGCACGAAGTCGACGCGGGCGCCGGCGCGGATGGTTCCGCCCGCCTGGATGGCCGAACGGGCGAAGCCGTAGCGGAGGCTGTCGTCGCCGCTGATCAGGCCCGTGCCCGACACGTCGTCATAGCTGAGAATTTCACCGCGCACTCGGAAGTCTCCCTGATCTGAACGGCCCCCGGCCGCTTGGAAGCGAGCATGACCGAGCAGCGGTTTCCAGACAAGCCGAAGCGTGGCCTTAAGGCCGGTTTTTAAGAACGAATCTCAATATGGGTCAGAGTCGCTTCGGCGAGGGACCGTAGGGGTTCGGGTGCGGCTGAGAGGGAATGCAGGCGATGACCAGCATGAAGATCCCGCCGACATAGGGAATGAAGGTCAGCAGATAGAGCCAGCCGTTGAGGCCGACGTCGTGCAGGCGGCGCACCGACAGGCTGATCCCCGGGATGGCCAGGAACAGGATCCATAGCGCCGACAGCACCGTCATCGCCGCCGCGAGGGGAAAGAGGGCCTCGTTGTCGTCGGCCAATCCAATGATGGTGAAGAGGGGCACGAAGGCCGCCATCGTCGTCAGCCAGGCGAACAGGACGAAGGACCAGTACTCCAGACGCCGGGCGCGGCCGTCGCCGTCGATGTACTTCTGGCGGATGCAGCGGACGAAATAGGCCCATATGCCGAGCGGCGCCTCGGCTGGCGCGAAGGCCGAGGCCGGCAGGCCGCGCTCCTGTACCTGCAGCGGGATGATCTGGGAGGCGCGGTCGTCGAGCGGCACGAAATCGACGCGCAGACCGGGAACCGGCTCCTGGCGTCCGCCCACGTCGCTGCGCGCGAACCGATAGCGCGCCAGGTCGTCGCCGCTGATCAGGCCCTCGCCGCTGACGACGTCGTAGCTGAGAATTTCACCGCGCATGAACGCCCCCCGATCGCGGTCGGACTGACCACCCTCGGTCACTGGACGGGCTGCTGCGAAAAATCAAGATAACGGGAGTCTTTGATGGCCTTTCACGAGGTGCGCCTGCCCGCGCGGCTGGCGTTCGGATCGACCGGCGGGGTCGAGCGGCGGACCGAGATCACGACGCTGGGGTCCGGGTTCGAGCGACGCTCGACGCCCTGGGCCGAGGGGCGCAGGCGCTATCTGATCGGGGCGGGACTGCGGTCGCTGGACGACATGGCGGCGCTGACGGCCTTCTTCGAGGCGCGGCGTGGGCGGCTGTTCGGGTTCCGGTTCCGCGACTTCGCCGACTTCAAGAGCTGCGCGCCGGGCGAGGCCGTCGCGGCCACGGACCAGAGGATCGGGACCGGCGACGGGGCACGGCGGACCTATCGGCTGAGCAAGGCCTATGGCGACCATGCGCGACGCATCAACAAGCCGGTCGAAGGCTCGGTGCGGGTGGCGGTGAACGGCGTCGAGACGGGCGCCTTCGTGCTGGATCACCTGACCGGGGAGGCGACGCTGGCGACGCCGCCGGCGTCGGGGGCGGCGGTGACGGCGGGCTTTGTCTTCGACACGCCGGTGCGGTTCGACGCCGACCGGATCGAGGTGACGCTGGAGAGCTTCGGCGCGGGGCGGATGGTGGCGATGCCGTTGATCGAGGTGAGGGTCTAGGCATGCGCGACATACCGCAGGAACTGGCCGCCCGCATCGAGAGCGGGGCGGCGACGCTGTGCCATGCCTGGGTGCTGAGGCGGGCGGACGGCGAGGCGATGGGCTTCACCGACCATGACCGCGATCTGAGCGTGGACGGCGTGGTCTGTCGAGCGGGCAGCGGCTGGACGGCGGGCGCGGGCGAAGGCGCGGTCGGACTGGCGGCGGGAGGCCTGTCGGCGTCGGGCGGTCTGGACGACGCGGCGATCACCGAGGGCGACATCGCGGCGGGCCTTTATGACGGGGCGCGGGTCGAGCTGTGGCGCGTGGACTGGGCGCGGCCGGAGTTTGCGGTGCGGCTGTGGGGCGGGACGCTGGCGCGCATCCGAAGGGAAAACGGAGGCTTCGTCGCCGATCTGGACGGGCCGATGGCGGTGCTGGAGCGGGTGGTGGGTCGGACCTATGGCCGGACCTGCGACGCGGTGCTGGGCGATGCGCGGTGCGGGTTGAGCGTCGAGGCGATCGCCGGGCGGCGCTGCGACAAGCGCTGGGCGACCTGCGTCGGGCGGTTCGGCAACGGCGTCAACTTCCAGGGCTTTCCCGACATTCCGGGCGACGACTTCATCGCCGCGCGACCGGCGGACGGCGGGCGCCACGACGGCGGGAGCCGGCGATGAGGGCGGACGTGATCGCCGCCGCGCGCGGCTGGCTGGGGACGCCCTATCGGCATCAGGCCAGCGTGAAGGGCGAGGGCGCGGACTGTCTGGGCCTGGTGCGCGGGGTGTGGCGCGAGGTGGTGGGCGAGGAGCCGGAGGCGCCGCCGCCCTATCGCCCCGACTGGGCCGAGGTCGGGGGCGAGGAGACGCTGTGGGCGGCGGCGCGACGGCGGCTGATCGAGATTGCGCCGGAAGCGGCGCGGCCCGGCGACGTGCTGCTGTTCCGCATGAGCGAGGGCTGTGCGGCCAAGCACTGCGCCATCCTGAGCAATGATGACGGGCCGGAATGGAAGATGATCCACGCCTACTGGGGACGGTCGGTGGTGGAAAGCTGGATGGGGCCGTGGTGGCGGCGAAGACTGGTCGCGGCGTTCCGCTGGCCGCAGGAGACGTGAATGGCGCAGGTCGTTCTGAGCAATCTGGGCCAGCAGATCGGCGGGCCGATCGGGTCCTTCATCGGCTCGACCATCGGGCGGGTCATCGACAACCGGGTGATCGCCAGCCTGTCGCCAGCGCGGCAGAAGGGGCCGCGACTGGAGGCGTTGAACCTGCAGTCCTCGGCGGACGGGGCGCCGATGGCCTGCGTGTTCGGGCGGGCGCGGGTGGTCGGTCAGGTGATCTGGGCCGCGCGATTTCTGGAGAAGCGCAACGAGCGGTCGGGCGGCAAGGGCGGGCAGAGGACGGTCGAATACGCCTATTCGTTGAGCTTCGCCGTGGCCCTGGGCGAAGGGCCGATCGACGGGGTGGGGCGGGTCTGGGCCGACGGCCAGCCGCTGGACCTGACGGGCGTGACGATGCGGGTGCATCGCGGGACGGCGGACCAGACGCCGGACCCGCTGATCGAGGCGGTGGAAGGGGAAGCGCCGGCGTTTCGCGGCACGGCCTATGCGGTGTTCGAGGATCTGCCGCTGGGGCCGTTCGGCAATCGGGCGCCGCAGCTGGCCTTCGAGGTGTTTCGCCGCGCGCCGGGCGAGGGGCGGCTGGAGGATATGCTGGAAGGCGTCTGCCTGATCCCCGGCGCGGGGGAGTTCTGTCTGGCGACCGAGGCGGTGATGCGTCGCGAGGGACTGACGCGGACCAGGCCGGAGAACGTGCATCACGCCGAGGGGCGGGCGGACCTGCTGGTGTCGCTGGACCAGTTGAAGGCCCAGGCGCCGAAACTGAAGCGGGTCAGTCTGGTGGTCGGCTGGTTCGGCGACGACATGCGGGCGGGCGCGTGCCGCATCCGGCCGGGGGTGGAGAACCGCACCAAGACGACCGAGCCGCTGACATGGAAGGTCGCGGGTCTGGAGCGGGCCGCGGCGCATCTGATTTCAGAGGTCGATGACGGCCAGGGCGGCGTAGGGCCGGCCTATGGCGGGACGCCGTCGGATGACA
This sequence comes from Brevundimonas sp. KH_025, assembly GCF_057839885.1. Taxonomy (NCBI): domain Bacteria; kingdom Pseudomonadati; phylum Pseudomonadota; class Alphaproteobacteria; order Caulobacterales; family Caulobacteraceae; genus Brevundimonas; species Brevundimonas sp. KH_025. The sequence goes on from NZ_CM174501.1 coordinate 585,606, forward strand.
GCGTGCGGCAGGCGATCCGGGCGCTGAAAAGCCGTGGGCTGGAGGTGACCCTCTATCCCTTCGTCTTCATGGACTGCGACGGCTATCCCTGGCGAGGACGGATCACGGGGGGCGATGGGGCGGGGGCGGCGGCCGAGGTCGCGGCCCTGTTCGGCGACGCCGACGGCTGGGGGCTGAGGCGGCTGGCGCTGCACTATGCAGGGATCGCGGCCGAGGAGGGCGCGGACGGTCTGCTGATCGGCTCGGAGATGCGGGGGCTGACGGGGACGCGGGATGCGGGCGGCGGCTTTCCGGCCGTGGCCCAGTTCCGGGCGCTGGCGGCGGAGTGCCGGGCGGTGGTCGGGGCGGAGGTGAAGCTGTCCTACGCCGCCGACTGGTCCGAGTATTTCGGGCGGCAGACGGGCGGCGAGGTGCGGTTTCATCTGGACCCTTTGTGGGCCGATCCCGAGATCGATTACGTCGGCGTCGACTGGTATCCGCCGCTGGGCGACTGGCGCGAGGGGGACTGGCGCGACGGGGGCGGCGGGCTGGACGCCGAGGCGGGGTTCCGGGGGCCGGCCTCGCCCGACTATCTGGCCGAACAGGTGGCGGGGGGCGAGGGCTATGACTGGTATTACGCCACGGACGCGGACCGGGCGGCCCAGGCAAGGACGCCCATCGCCGACACGGCGCATGGCGAGACCTGGGTGTTTCGGCCCAAGGACCTAAAGGGGTGGTGGTCGAACCCGCACCATGAGCGGATCGGCGGGGTTCGCAGCGCGACGCCGACGGACTGGATTCCGGGGATGAAGCCGATCCGGCTGACCGAGTTCGGCTGCGCGGCAGTGGACCGGGGCGGCAATGCGCCCAACCTGTTCCAGGATCCCAAGAGCAGCGAGAACGCCCTGCCGCCGTTTTCGACGGGGGAGCGCGACGACCGGATGCAGCGGCGGGCGCTGGAGGCGGTGTTGAAGCATTTCGCCAAGGCCGAGAACAATCCGATGTCGCCGCTCTATGGCGGGGCGATGCTGGACGGCGCCGATGCCTGGTGCTGGGACGCGCGGCCCTATCCGGCGTTTCCGGCGCTGAAGGCGGTCTGGGCCGACGCCGGGGCCTGGCGCGCCGGTCACTGGCTGAACGGGCGGATGAGCGGCGAGGCGGTCGATCTGGTCGCGGCGGTGCTGAGACGCGGGGGGCTGGGGGACGAGGATTTCGCCGTCGGGGCGCTGGAGGGCGAGGCGGCGGGCTATGTGATCGACCGGCCGATGCGGACGCGCGACGCGCTGGAGCCGCTGCTGGCCGCGTTTGGCGCGACGGCGGCGGAGCGCGACGGCCGGGTGGCGGTGGCGGGCGACGAGGCTGCGGTGCTGACCCTGACGACGGAGACGCTGGCCCTGCCGGAGGACGGCGCGAGCCTGGCGGCGGACCGGACGCTGGAGCCGAGGCCGAGCGCGGCGCGGGTCCGCTTCATCGACGAGACGGCGGATTATCAGACCGGCTCGGTGGTGGCGCGGGCCGAACAGGGCGGCGACGGCGGCGGGTTGGACGCCGACCTGCCGGTGGTGTGCGACGCCGAACTGGCGACGACCGTGGCGCGCCGGGCGCTGGCGACGGGTGGGGAGGGCGAGCGGCTGACCGCGCGCCTGGGGCCGCTGGAGGCCTTGCGACTGGAGCCGGGCGATACGGTGGAGGTCGAGGGCCGCGCGGGCGAATGGCGGGCGGCGCGGCTGGACTGGGACGAGCAGCCGACGGCGACGCTGGAGCCGGTGGTGCGGTTGGCGCCTGGCGAGGCGACGCCTGACTGGCGGCCCGGCGAGCCGCCGACGGTCACGGGCGCGCCCTTCCTGCGGCTGCTGGATCTGCCGCCCATTCCGGGATTTGGGCCAGGCGCGGAGGCGGACGGGCGGCCCGTGGCCGTGGTGGCCGCAGAGCCGTGGCGGCCGATGACGCTGCATGGGGGGCAGGACGCGGCGACGCTGACGCCGCGCGCGAGTGTTGCGCAGCCGGCGACGGTCGGGGTGCTGATCGAGCCGCTGACGCGCGGCGTGCTGGGGCGCTGGGACGAGACCAATGCGATCATCGTTCGGATCGAGGGCGCGGCGCCGCAGAGCTTGTCGGGCGCAGCGGTGCTGGGCGGCGGCAATGCGCTGGCGGTCGAGACGGCGGCGGGCTGGGAGGTGGTGCAGTATCGCCGTGCCGAACTGGTCGGCGGCGCGGTCTGGCGGCTGACCGGCCTGTTGCGCGGGCAGCAGGGGACGGAGGCGGCGACGGCGGCGGGCGCGGCGCCTGGCGGGCTGGTCATGGCGCTGGATCGGGACCTGCCGCGCGTGGAGATGAGCGCGGGCGAGCGGGGTCTGCCGCGCCTGTGGCGGGCGGGGCCTGCGGGCGCGCCGCCAGGCGGGGCGGGGTTTGCGGAGGTCGCCTTCACCTGGACGGACCGAGCGGCGCGGCCCTGGCGACCGGCGCATCTGCGGGCGGCGGCCGAGGGCGGCGGACGGCGACTGACCTGGACGCCGCGTGTGCGGATGGGCGGCGACCGCTGGGACCTGGAGCCGGCCGAGGTCGATCCGCGCCGGTTCCGGGTGCGGGTTCTGGACTACGGCGTGGAGAAGCGCGTCTGGGAGGTCGAGGGGGTGGGGGCGACATATCCGGCGGCGCAACTGGCGGCCGATTTTCCCGGCGGTGTGGGCGAAGGCGCGCGGATCGGCGTGGCGCAGTGGGGCGACGGCTATGGTTGGGGGGCGGAGGCGGTCGCGCGGCTATGAGACTCTGGGCGCAGCGAAGTGACGCGGGCTCTTAACCGTTTGACGTCGCGTCGCCCCCTCCACCGCTACGCGGTCCCTCTCCCCATGGAATGGGGAGGAAAGGGGGAGGCGTGCTGCTTTCCTCCCTGTCGCGTAGCGATGGGGAGGTGGCGCGGGCGCGAAGCGACCGTGACGGAGGGGGCGGCTCGACGCTTGGGCAAGGTGAGGCTTTGTGCCATCGCCCCTTTCAGCCGAGGGGCGCATGGCTTAACTGACGCTCTGGTCTTTTCTGATCTCGGAGCAAACTCGACGTGGCTGGCGATCCCTATAAGGAACTGGGCGTTGCCAGGGGCGCGAGCGCGGACGAGGTCAAGAAGGCGTTCCGCAAGCTGGCCAAAGAGCTGCACCCGGACAAGAACCCGGGCGACAAGGTTTCCGAGGAGCGGTTCAAGCGCATCACCGCCGCCTTCGACCTGCTGGGCGACGCCGAGAAGCGGGCCAAGTATGATCGCGGCGAGATCGACGCTGACGGGCGCGAGCAGTTCCGTGCGCCTCCGGGCGGCGGCGGGCGCTCGGGCGGCTTTGGCGGATTCGGCGGTTCGGGCGGCCGCGGCGGGTTCGAGGATATCGACCTGGAAGAACTGTTCGGCGCCTTTGGCGGCGGCGGGCGCACGGCGGGGCGCGGCGGCTTTGGCGGCAAGGGCCAGGACGTGCGGGCCACGCTGGACATCAGTCTGGAGGACTCCATCGCCGGGACGACCCGCCGCATCCAGTTCTCGGACGGACGGATGCTGGACGTGGCCATTCCCAAGGGGGCGTCCGAGGGTCAGGTGATCCGGCTGAAGGGCCAGGGCGCGCCGGGACGGGGCGGTCAGGCGGGCGATGCCCTTATCGAACTGAAGATCGCGCCGCATCCGGTGTTCAAGCGCGACGGCGCGGACCTGACCATGGATCTGCCGGTGTCGGTCCCCGACGCGGTGCTGGGCGGCAAGATCCAGGTGCCGACGCCTGAGGGCGCGGTGATGATGACGATTCCCAAGGGCTCGAACAGCGGCAAGATGCTGCGGCTCAAGGCGCGCGGCGCCTATGCCGCCGGCAAGCGCGGCGACCTGCTGGCGAAGCTGGTGGTGACGCTGCCGGAAACGCCGGACGACGACCTGATCCGTTTCGCGACCGAGTGGCGCGACAAGCGCCCCTACAAGCCCGGACGCTGAGCCGACCCCTACTCTCCTCCCAAGCTGGATACGACGACGATGATCGCCAAGCCTGACGCCAAGCCTGCTCGCCCGTGGTTCTCCGCCGGTCCGACGGCCAAGCGTCCGGGGTGGTCGCTGGCGGGGCTGCCGACCAATCTGCTGGGCCGCGGCATCCGCACGCCGGCGGTGGTGGAGCGGTTCGCCTATGGCTTGCAACTGACGCGCGAAATCCTGGCTCCGCCCGAGGACTATGTGCTGCTCTATACGCCGGGTTCGGACACGGGCGCAGTCGAGGCGGCGCTGTGGGGGATGCTGGGCGAGCGGCCGGTGCAGGTCGTGGCCTATGAGAATTTCGGCCAGGTCTGGGCGACCGACGTGCGCGATCACCTGAAGCTGGAGCCCGAGGTGCTGACCGCGCCCTGGGGCGAACTGCCGGACATGACGAAGGTCGATCCCAACAAGGACGTGGTGTTTCCGTGGAACGGCACGACCTCGGGCGTGCGCGTCGCTGACGCCGACTGGATCGCCGACGACCGCGAGGGTCTGACCATCTGCGACGCGACTTCGGCGGCCTTTGCCATGGACCTGCCGTGGGACAAGCTGGATGTGACCACCTTCAGCTTCCAGAAGGCGTTGGGCGGCGAGGCGGGCATCGGGGTCATGGTGCTGTCGCCGCGCGCCGTGGCGCGGCTGGACAGCTATCGGCCCGAGCGGTCGATCCCCAAGGTGCTGCGCCTGACCGACAAGAAGGGTTTTGACCGGACGCTGGCGGACGGGGTGGTGATCAACACCTATTCGATCCTGACCATCGAGGACTGGATCGACGCCCTGGAGTGGGCCAAGGGCGCGGGCGGTCTGAGCGAACTGATCCGGCGCACGGACCGGAATTACGCGGCGCTGGCGGAATGGGTGGAGCGGACCGAATGGGTCGCCTTCCTGCCCGACCGGCCCGAAGTCCGCTCGACCACCTCGGTCTGCCTGAAGTTCACCGACCCGCGCATCGCGGCGATGGATGAGGCCAGGCAGAAGGTTTTCGTCAAACGATTCAAGGCCTTGCTGGAAGGTGAGGGGGCCGTGTTCGACATGGAGCCGCACCGTTACGCCCCGCCGGGCCTGCGTCTGTGGTGCGGTTGCACGGTCGAGACGGCCGATGTCGTGGCCGCGACGCCCTGGCTGGAATGGGCGTTCAAGACGGCGGCAGCGGAGCTGACGGCCGAGGCGGCCTGATATTTCCTTCGCTTCGGGGCGACTCCGGACGATTCAGGAGCTATAGGCTCCCACCGCATTCTGGATTGCGGAGAAACGATCTTGGCGAACGTCGCAGTAGTCGGCGCCCAATGGGGCGACGAGGGCAAGGGCAAGATTGTCGACTGGTTGTCGAACCGGGCCGACATGGTCGTGCGGTTCCAGGGCGGCCATAACGCCGGCCATACGCTGGTCGTCGACGGCAAGGTTTACAAGCTGGCGCTGCTGCCTTCGGGCGTGGTGCAGGGCAAGCCCTCGATCATCGGCAACGGCGTGGTCGTCGATCCCTGGCATCTGGTCGGCGAGATCGAGAAGATCGTCGCCCAGGGCGTGGCCATCAGCCCCGACATCCTGACCATCGCCGACAACGCCTGCCTGATCCTGCCGATCCACCCGGCTCTGGACGTGGCGCGCGAAGCCGCCGCCAGCGCGCCCGGCGCCAAGATCGGCACGACCGGCCGCGGCATCGGCCCGGCCTATGAGGACAAGGTGGGCCGTCGCGCCATCCGCGTCTGCGACCTGGCCAACGAAGACGATCTGAAGATCAAGATCGACCGGCTGCGCTCGCACCACGATCCGCTGCGCGCGGGTCTGGGGCTGGAGCCGATCGACCCGGCGGCCCTGCTGGCGCAGCTGCTGGAGATCGCGCCGAAGATCCTGCCCTATGTGAAGCCGGCCTGGCGGGTGCTGGATCAAGCCCAGAAGGACGGCAAGCGCGTGCTGTTCGAGGGGGCGCAGGGCGCCTTCCTGGACGTGGATCACGGCACATATCCCTATGTCACCAGCTCCAACACCGTGGCCGGACAGGCGGCGGCGGGTTCGGGCATCGGACCGCGCGGCGTCGGCTATGTGCTGGGCATCGTCAAGGCCTATACGACCCGCGTCGGCGAGGGTCCGTTCGCCTGTGAGCTGAACGACGAGGTCGGCGAGCATCTGGCCGTCGTGGGCCGCGAGGTCGGCGTGAACACGGGTCGGGCGCGTCGTTGCGGCTGGTTCGACGCAGTTCTGGTGCGTCAGTCGGTGGCGATTAACGGCATCGACGGCATCGCCCTGACGAAGCTGGACGTGCTGGACGGTCTGAAGACGCTGAAGATCTGCGTCGGCTATCGCATCAACGGCGAGGTGCTGGATTACCTGCCCTCCAGCCTGAAGGATCAGGCCTCGGCCGAGCCGGTGTTCGAGGAGCTGGAAGGCTGGACCGAGAGCACGGGCGGGGTGCGGACCTTCAAGGACCTGAACGCCCATGCGCTGAAATACGTGCGTCGGATCGAGGAACTGATCGGGGCGCCGGTGGCCCTGCTGTCGACCAGCCCCGAGCGGGACGACACCATTCTTATGAGAGACCCGTTCCAAGGCTAGGGCTGCAAAAGGCGCGGGGTCTCGAAACGGGAAACCGCGCCTTAACCCCCTGAGTTTACCTTCTTGGCTCTAGATGGAGCCGAGCCTTGTTCGCTTTAGACGCCAAGACGATGCAGAAGATCGCCCCGGTCGTTCGCCGGGTGGTCATCGTCGATCCCAATCCCGCCGCCGCGCGCCTGTTGTCCGACCTGCTGAAGGGTTTCGGCTCGCGCGACGTCGCGGTCGAGAGCGACGAGGCGCGGATCATCGACCTGGCTCGCGAGATGGAGCCGGGGTTGATCCTGCTGGAACGGACCGGGCCGCGTCTGGACGGCGAGGCTCTGGCGCGACGTATCCGCCGGTCCAGCCTGGCGTGCCGCCGCGTGCCGCTGATCATGGTGACGGCCGACGCCACCGCCAGCACCATCAAGGGCGCGCGGGATTCCGGCGTGCATGAGTTTCTGAGGAAGCCCTTCACCAGCGGTGACCTGTTCCGCCGGGTCGAGAACCTGGCCACCAAGCCGCGCGACTGGGTCGAGGCGGTGGGCTATATCGGGCCGGACCGCCGCCGCTTCAACTCCGACGACTACGCCGGGCCGGCCAAGCGCAAGGCCGATGCGCCGGCCTCGGGCGCCGAGGCGGCGCTGGCGGTCAAGGATCAGGCGATGCGGATCCTGGCCTCGGCCCTGGCCCAGTTCGACAATGATCCGATGCAGGCGGTCCGTGCGGTCAAGCAGCAGGCCGAGACGCTGAAGGCCCTGGCCATCAAGACAGGCGACGCCTCGCTGGCCATCGCGGCGGCGGGGCTGGAGACCTGTCTGGCGGCGGGGGCGCCGACCAAGGCGACGCTGACCGAACCGATCAACGCCGTCCTGGCGCTGGCGCCGCCCGAGACGCTGACCCGGGCGGGGTAGGGATCATCCTTCTCCCGCAAGGGGAGAAGGATGACGGTGCGCTAACGCCTTCGGCTGCTTGAGCGCTTAGGCGTCGACCAGATTCCGCTCTTCGGCGGCGGCGCGCATGGCTTTTTGCAGCTTCTCGAAGGCGCGGACCTCGATCTGACGCACGCGCTCGCGCGAGACGCCGTACTGGCCGGCGAGTTCTTCCAGCGTGACCGGGTCGTCCTTGAGGCGGCGTTCCGTGAGGATGTGCTTCTCGCGGTCGGTCAGCTCTTCCATCGCTTCCTGAAGCAGGCTCATGCGGATGGTCTTTTCCTCGGAGTCGGCTAGAGCCGTTTCCTGGGACACCGCATTGTCGTCGGCCAGCCAGTCCTGCCACTCGCTCTCGCCGTCGGCGCGCAGCGGCGCGTTCAGCGAGGCGTCGCCGCCGAGGCGGCGGTTCATGTTGGTGACCTCTTCCTCGGTCACGCCCAGCTTGACGGCGATGGCGGCGAGGTGCTCGGGACGCAGGTCGCCCTCTTCAAACGCCGAGATCTGGCTCTTGGCCTTGCGCAGGTTGAAGAAGAGCTTCTTCTGCGCGGCGGTGGTGCCCATCTTCACGAGCGACCAGCTACGCAGGATGTATTCCTGGATCGAGGCGCGGATCCACCACATGGCGTAGGTGGCCAGGCGGAAGCCCTTGTCGGGATCGAATTTCTTGACGGCCTGCATCAGGCCGACGTTGCCCTCGGAAATCACTTCGCCGATCGGCAGGCCGTAGCCGCGATAACCCATGGCGATCTTGGCCACGAGGCGAAGGTGCGAGGTGACGAGGCGGTGGGCCGCTTCGGGGTCCTGATGCTCTGACCAACGCTTGGCGAGCATGAACTCCTCGTCCTTGGTAAGCATCGGAAACTTACGGATTTCCGTGAGATAGCGCGACAGTCCCTGTTCAGGCGACATCACCGCGAGCGTCGAGTTAGCCATTAGACGTGGTCCCTCCGACCGATAAGCAAGAGCAGGCTCCGCAGCGTCGACCACCCAATGTGCATCGTCGCCTCACCCCTCAACCGATCCAAGTGGCGATGGGTTGCCCCGATTGGTAGGGGCGGATCGTCACACGAAGGCGTGACCGTTGCAGCGGCGCCACTTATGCCGGATGCAGGGCTATTAGCACAGTGTGAGTTACGGATCAAATCGGACGCGAACCGAGGCCTAGAGCTCGGCCAGGAGGGCCTCCAGACGCCGCATGTCCTCGGGCGGGGCGGTCTCGAAGCGCAGGGCCTGGCCCGTTACCGGGTGGACGAAGCCGAGGACGGCGGCGTGGAGGGCCTGGCGGGTCAGGCCGACTTCGGCGACGGCGGCGCGGACGGGGGCGGCGGGGCTGCCCGAGCCATAGACGGGGTCGCCGAGCAGGGGCGAGCCCTTGGAGGCCAGATGGACACGGATCTGGTGGGTGCGGCCGGTGTGCAGGGTGCAGGCGACGCGGGCGGCGAGGGGGGCGCCGGACGCCTTGGCGGGCTGGCCGAAGGTTTTCTGCACCACATAGTCGGTGATGGCCTCGCGCCCGCCGGAGCGCAGGACGGCCATCTTTTTCCGGTCGCTGCTGGAGCGGCCGATCTGGGTCTGGATGCGGCCCTTCTCAGGCGTGGGGGCGCCGCGCGTCAGGGCGATATAGGTGCGCTCGATATCGTGGGCGGCGAACAGGGCCGAGAGGCCCGCGTGGGCGCGGTCGGACTTGGCGGCGACCATGACGCCGGAGGTGTCCTTGTCCAGGCGGTGGACGATGCCGGGACGGGCCACGCCGCCGATGCCCGACAGGCTGTCGCCGCAGTGGGCCAGCAGGGCGTTGACCAGGGTGCCGGTCTCGCAGCCGGGGGCCGGGTGGGCGGCCATGCCGGGGGCCTTGTCGATGACGATCAGGTCGGCGTCCTCGAACAGGACGGTCAGGGGAATGGCCTCGGGCAGGGGCGTGGCCGGGGCGACGGGCGGCAGGATGACGGCGTAGAGGCCGGCCTGAGCCTTGGCCGAGCCGCTGGCCACGGGCTGGCCGTCGCGGCGCACGGCCCCCTCGGCCAGCAGGGCCTGCAGCCGGGCGCGCGACAGGGTCGGGAAGGCGGCGGCCAGGGCCTTGTCCAGACGGACGCCGGGCGCGTCGATGCGCGCCTCGAGCATTTCCGCGTCGTCGTCTTCCGTCAGCAAAGGTTCATCGGCCATAGGGCGAAATAGCATGGCTTGCCGGGCGGGTCGTCATATCGTCCATTGCCGCGGCCGAGCTTTGGGGGAGAGGAACATGAGGTTTGTGATCGTCGCCGCCGTCGCCGCAACGGGCGTCGCCCTGCTGGCCGGTTGCACCACCATGACCAAGGACCAGTGTCTGGCGGGGGCCTGGGGCGAGAAGGGCTATCAGGACGGGGTGTCGGGCTATCAGCCCAGCCGCCTGGGCGACCACGCCCAGGCCTGCGCCAAGTTCGGGGTGGAGGCCAATCCGAGCGCCTATCTGGCGGCGCGTGAGGACGGGCTGCGGACCTACTGCACCTGGGAGAACGGCTTCCGGCAAGGGCGGCAGGGCAACAGCTATGGCGACGTCTGTTCGCCGGCTGAGGAGGCGAGTTTTCTGCCCGCCTATGAGGACGGACGCCGGATCCATGCGGTCGAGCAGGCCGTGTCCTCGGCCGAGAGCGCGCTGAACTCGGCCATCAGCCGCATCGACGACCGCGAGGACAAGCTGGAGGCCAAGCAGCGGGAGCTGAGGCAGGACGGTCTGACGGACGAGCAGCGTCAGCGCATCCGCGATCGCATCCGCGAAGTGCGGGACGAAATTCGCGACGCTCGCCGTGACGCGCGGCGGGCCGAAGATGACCTGCGCCACGCCGAGATCGAAGCGCGGCTGGTGCTGAGCGCGATCGGCGGACGATACGGGGTGTGGTGAAGGGCCGTCATCCCGGCCGGAGCCTCGCGTAGCGAGGCGCAGAGCCGGGACCGCCCAAAACGCCGCGCTTCCTGCGGTCCCGGATAGCGGCTGCGCCGCTTCCGGGATGACGGAAAAGCGTCAGGCGGCCTTGGTGGCCGAGGCGCCGAAGTGCGGGTCCAGTTCGCCCGAGGCGTAACGCTTGGCCATCTGGGCGGTGGACAGGGGGCGGATCTTCGACGCCTGACCTTCGCAGCCGAACTGCTGGTAGCGCTCGATGCACAGCTTGCGCATGGCTTCCTTGGCGGGCTTGAGCCAGGCGCGCGGGTCGAACTCGCCCGGCTTTTCCATCAGCAGTTTGCGCACGGCGCCGGTCATGGCCATGCGGTTGTCGGTGTCGATGTTGATCTTGCGCACGCCGTGCTTGATGCCGCGCTGGATTTCCTCGACCGGGACGCCCCAGGTCTGGGGCATCTGGCCGCCGTAGGCGTTGATGATGTCCTGCAGGTCCTGCGGCACCGAGGACGAGCCGTGCATGACTAGGTGGGTGTCGGGCAGGCGGCGGTGGATTTCCTCGATCACGTTCATGGCCAGGACTTCGCCGTCCGGCTTGCGGCTGAACTTGTAGGCGCCGTGGCTGGTGCCCATGGCGATCGCCAGAGCGTCGACCTTGGTGGCGCGGACGAAGTCGACAGCCTGATCCGGGTCGGTCAGCAGGGCCGAGTGGTCCAGCTTGCCTTCGAAGCCGTGGCCGTCTTCGGCCTCGCCCATGCCGGTTTCCAGCGAGCCGAGAACGCCCAGTTCACCCTCGACCGAGACGCCGCACGAGTGGGCCATTTCGGTGACGCGACGGGTGACGTCGACGTTGTATTCGTAGGAGGCGGGGGTCTTGGCGTCTTCTTCCAGCGAGCCGTCCATCATCACCGAGGTGAAGCCGTACTGGATGGCGGTGGCGCAGGTGGCCGGGCCGTTGCCGTGGTCCTGGTGCATGCAGACCGGGATGTGCGGATAGAGCTCGGCCAGGGCGTCGATCAGCTTGGCCAGGACGATGTCGTTGGCGTAGCTGCGGGCGCCGCGCGAGGCCTGGATGATGACCGGGGCGTTGACCTCATGGGCCGCCTCCATGATCGCCAGACCCTGTTCCATGTTGTTGATATTGTAGGCGGGCAGGCCGTAGTCGTTCTCCGCCGCGTGATCGAGCAACTGTCGCAGCGTGATGCGCGCCATGGGTAGTCTCCTGAGCCGGAATAATTTTGCTCAGCCTTTAGCCCGAAGGGGCGGGGAAGTCACGTCAGCTGGCGGATGACGAGATGTGAGGCCGGCGGATCAGGGCGGCGGCCAGAAACTCCGCGAACCCCGCCTCGTCCTCGAACCGGGCGAAGACAGGCCAGGCGAGGATCCTTCCACGCCATTCGGGCGGCAGGCGCACCCAGTCCTTCTCGGTCGTGACCAGCCCGGCGTCGAACAGGGCGGCTCGGTCCGACAGCAGGGCGAAGTCGCGCTCCGACAGTTCGGCGTGGTCGGGGAAGGGCACGAAGTCCTTCAGGTCGCAGCCGGCGGCGATCAGCGACCGCTCGACCTTCCACGGCTTGGCGATGCCGGCGAAGCCGACCTGGGGTCCCGCCGGCGGGGCCGCGGCGGGTTCCAGCCGGGCGATGAAGACGGGCAGGGCGCCGAAGGTCGCGACCAGTTCGGGATCGGCCTCGGCCAGGTCGGCGGGCAGCAGGATGACGACGGCGTTGGCGCGCGCCAGTCCGGCCTGCAGCGGCTCGCGCATCGGACCGGACGGAAACACCGAACCGTCGCCGAAAGGCCATTCGTCGCCGCGCGTCTCGCCGTCGACGACGATCAGGCTGAGGGTCTTGTTCAGCGTCGGGTTCTGATGGGCGTCGTCCAGCACCAGGGCCTCGGCCCCGGCGGCGACGGCGGCGCGCGCCCCGGCTGTGCGGTCGCGGGCGATCCAGGCGGGGGCGTCGGCGGCCAGCATCAGGGGTTCGTCGCCGACGTTGGCGGCGGTGTGGACGGCCAGATCGACCTGAACCGGGCCTTCCAGCGTCCCGCCGTAGCCGCGCGACAGGGCGGCGGCGTTGACGCCTTGCGCGTGCAGCAGGCGCAGCACTTCGCGCGCGATCGGCGTCTTGCCTGATCCGCCGACGGTCAGATTGCCGATGGAGATGACGGGCGCGCCGGGATCGACCGGCGTGGCGCGGGCGATGCGGCGGGCGGTGACGCCGGCCCAGATCCATGAGGCGGGCTTGAGCAACATTCGCGCGACCGGGGCGTGACGGCGGTCGCGGCTGTACCACCAGCGGGGCGTGTTCAGCTTCATCGACGGCCTCGCGAGGGGGCGGCGGGCAGATGGGCCTGAAGCGCCAGCCACAGCCGGTCCAGCCCGGCGGCCGCCTCGGCGGCGGCGCGACGCGCGCGCTCGCCCATGTCGCGTGCGGCGTCGGGATCGGCCAGCAAGGGCCCGACCATCCCGGGCAGTTCAGCGGGCGACAGAACCGAAACCAGTCCGCCGGACGACTTCAGCATCCGCGTCACCGCGTTCCAGTTGCTGGCGTCCGGGCCGGTGACGATCGGCTTGCCCAGGCGGGCGGGCTCCAGCGGATTGTGCCCGCCGACGGCGCCGCCGCCCAGCGCGGGCGCGAACGAGCCGCCCATGACCACCACGTCGGCCAGGCGCATGAACAGACCCAGTTCGCCGAGCGTGTCGGCCAGATAGATGTCGGTCTGGTCCGTCACCGGCTGACGCTGGCTGCGCCGGGCGAAGCTGTAGCCGTCCTGGCTCAGCGACCGGGCGATCTCATCGGCGCGGTCCGGGTGGCGCGGCACGACGATCAGGAACAGGCGGTCGGCCAGATGGTCCAGCGCCCCGACGATGGCCATTTCCTCATGCTCGTGGGTGCTGGCGGCGACGACGACGGGGCGGTCGTCGATCAGGGCCGACAGGCGGCCGAACTCGCCCTTGTCATAGGGCAGGGGCTCGCCCGACAGCTTCAGGTTCACCTGGCCGTCGACGCGGGCGCCCAGGGCGGTCAGTCGGTCGGCGCTGGCCTGATCCTGCGGCCAGACGTGAGCGAACGTCGCCATCAGGGCGCGGGCCATGCCGGGGGCCTTCTTCCAGCCCTCGGCGGTCTTGTCGGTGATGCGGGCGCTGACCAGGGCCAGGGGGATGCGGCGCTTTTTCGCCGCCGTCAGCAGGTTGGGCCACAGCTCGCTCTCGACGAAGACGCCGATGGTCGGCCGCCAGTGGTCGAGGAAGGCGGCGACGGCGCCGGGGCCGTCCACCGGGGCGAACTGATGGATGACGCCGGGCGGCAGGCGTTGGGCCAGAACTTGGGCTGAGGTCAGGGTCCCGGTCGTGACCAGAACGGTCACGTCGGGCCGGTCTTTTCGGATGCGCTCGGCCAGGGGAAGGATGGACAGGGCCTCGCCGACGCTGACGCCGTGAATCCAGATCAGCGGCCCGGCGGGGCGCGCCGCGCCAGCCAGCCCCAGCCGTTCGTCGACCCGCTGAGGGTCCTCCTTGCCCTGCTTGACGCGGGCGTCGAGCAGGCGCGGAGCCAGGGGCTCCATCAGCCGGGTCAGCAGACGATAGGCGATCAGGGCGGGGCTGAAGATCACGTCAGACCCGCTCCAGCCCGACGATGGCGTCGGCGCGCGCCTCGACGGCGGTCAGCCGCTCGGTCCAGTCGGCGGCGACCTCGGACATTTCAGCACCTTGCGGATACCAGGCCTTGTCCCAGACGATGGCGCCCTTGCCGAAGGGCAGGGGCAGGACGGCCTTGTCCCAGCTGTTCAGCCGGATCGCCGGCTTGCACGAAATACCGATGAACAGGACCGGGGCGCCCGAAATCTTCGCCATCAGGGGCAGGCCCTCGGCCATCTGGCGCGCCGGCCCGCGCGGGCCGTCGGGGGTGACGGCCAGGCCGCCGACCTTCAACTGCTTCAGGCCGTCGCGCAGGGCCTGGGTTCCGCCCTTGGAACTGGCCGCCTTGTCCTTGTTGCTGGACGAGCCGCGCACCGCAGGAATGCCCAGACGGCCCACGGCCTTGGCGAAGAACTCCCCGTCGGCGCTGAGCGAGACCAGGCCCTTGATCGGTTGCGCCCGCTGCATGGGCCAGCAGGCCGGCCCCAGGGCCAGCCGCGAGTGCCAGAAGGCGCACAGAACGCCGCCGCCTTCGGTCCAGACCTCCTCGGCGACCGGCTCGTTCTCATGCGTCCAGCGGATGGTGGCGTAGCAGAACCGCATCCACTCCGACAGAATCCAGGCCATGGAGGTCTGGATGATCGGGTTGCGCAGCGGCCTCATGCGCCGGTCTCGTCGGGCAGGGGGGAGGCGATGACGGGAGGCGGCCCGTCCAGCGACTGCTGACGCGCCAGCCGGGCGTAGAGGCCGCCCTTCTTGACCAGGGCGGCGTGCGCGCCTTGTTCGACGACGCGGCCGGCCTCGATGACATAGATGCGGTCGGCGTTCTGAACCGTCGACAGGCGGTGGGCGATCATCAGGGTGGCGCGGCCCTGCATCAGCCGCTCCAGCGCCGCCTGGACCAGGGCCTCGCTCTCGGTGTCCAGCGCGCTGGTGGCCTCGTCCAGCAGCAGGATCGGCGCGTCCTTGAGGAAGGCGCGGGCGATGGCGATGCGCTGACGCTGGCCGCCCGACAGCCGCATCCCGGCCTCGCCGACGCGGGTGGCGTAGCCTTCGGGCAGGGCGGTGATGAAGTCGTGGGCGGCGGCGGAGCGCGCGGCCTCGATGATCTGCTCGGCGGTCGCGCCCTTGCGGCCATAGGCGATATTGGCGGCGACCGTGTCGTCGAACAGGAAGGGCTCCTGCGTCACCAGGGCGATGTGGTCGCGCAGGGACGTGAGCTTCAGTTCGCGGACGTCGCGACCGTTGATGGTCACGGCCCCGGCCGTGACGTCATAGAAGCGGGGCAACAGCGACAGGATGGTCGACTTGCCGCCGCCTGACGGGCCGACCAGGGCGATGGTCTCGCCCGGCTCCACATGCAGGCTGATGTCCGACAGGGTGGGCGCTCCGCCGTCTTCGCTGGCTTGATAGGCGAAGGAGACGTGATCGAACGCGACCGTGACGGGGCCGGTCTCCAGTTCGATGGCGTCCGTCGCCTCCCGGATTTCCGGCTCGATATCCAGGGCGGTGAACAGCCGGCGGGCGGCCGTCAGGCCTTCGCTGAGCACCGTGGTCAGGTTCGTGACCTGACGCAGAGCCTGACCGGCCAGCAGCAGCATGCCGATGAAGGAGGCGAAGGCGCCGACCGTCATCTGGCCCTGGCTGGCGCTCCAGCCGGCATAGGCCATGACGGCGGCGACGATGCCGTAGGCGACGATGTCGCTAGCCGGACCGGCGAAGGCGCGGCTGTCGGACCCCTTGATGATGTGGCGTTGGCGACGGGCGATGACCTCGCCGACACGGGCTTCCTCGGCCGCCTCGCGGTTCTCGATCTTGATGACGCGGACGCCGTCCAGGTTCTCCATCAGGGCGCTGGACAGGGCCTCGGTCTCGACCATGGCGCCGCGCGCGGCCTTGCGCGACTTCTTGCCGAAGCGGCGGATGATCCAGCTGACCACCGGAACGCCCAGCAGGACGATCAGCGTCAGCGGCAGGTCGATGAAGCCCATGGCGATGATGACGCCCAGCAGCATCAGGGCGTTCTGCGTGTAGTTGACCACGCCCGAGGTGAAGGCCTCGCGCACCAGGTTGGCGTCGAACAGGACCGACGAGACGAAGCTGCCCGAATGCTGGCCGCGCAGGCGCGACAGGTCGGCGCGGATCATGCCCGAGAAAAGCTGCTTCTGAATGTCGCCGACGATGCCGTGGCCCAGCCGGTTCACCAGCGCCGCCTGCGCCGCCATGGCCAGCGAGCGGATGACCGCCACCATGATGATGAACAGCGGGATGAGGATCAGCACCTTGTCCGACGGGATGCTGACCAGACCCCAGACCTGAACCGGCCCCTGGTGGCGGGCGAACAGCAGGTCGATCGCCGGTTCGAGGAACTTCAGCAACAGGGCCGTCAGTCCGCCCGAAACCGCCGCGAAGAACATGGAGGCGAAGAAGGCGCGCTTGTGCCGGGACAGGTAGTCGCGCCAGATGCGGCCCAGAAGCGGCCGCAGAGGTTCGCGGGTGTCGGATGCGGGCGCAGGAACGGTCATTGGCTCTCGGTCGAACGGGACGGGCGTCAAGTCAAGCCGCCGCCGTCAAGCTGATGGTGACGCCGGGCGGTTTCGTCGCTATCTGCGGCCTATGGCGCGCTATGATCTGACAACGTCGTTTGGCCGGTTCAAGGCGCATTGGTCCTATTTCTGGGCTGATCACGCCTTCCTGCGCACGGCCTTCACCAACGCCCACTGGCTGGGGCCTGATCTGGTGCGCACCAATCAGCCGTCGCCGGGGCAGCTGGCCTATTGGCGGCGGCGCGGGATCAAGACGGTCATCAATCTGCGCGGTCAGCGCGACGAGGCCTATTACTGGCTGGAGAAGGCGGCCTGCGAGCGTCTGGGCCTGACCCTGATCGACGCGCCGCTGGATTCGCGCGATCCGCCGGGTCGCGACCGCATCCACCGGGCGCGCGAACTGTTCCGCACCATCGAATATCCGGCCCTAATCCATTGCAAGTCCGGCGCGGACCGGGCGGGGATGATGGCGGTCCTGTATCGCCACTTCCATCTGGGCGAGCCGATCTCGGCGGCCCTGTCGGAACTGGGCAAGCGCACCCTGCACAGCCGAGAGGGGCTGACCGGGGTGCTGGACTATGTGCTGGAGAAGTATGTCGCCGAGATCGAGCCGACGGGCGTCAGCTTCGAGGACTGGATCGACAGCGACGCCTATGACCCCAAGGCGATCCGCGCCGAGTTCAAGGCCGGCTGGTGGGGCAAGCTGGTCGTCGACCGCCTGCTGAAGCGCGAATAGGCGATCAGCCCCAGGGGCCGCGCTTGGGGCCTTGGCCGTGCTGGGCCAGCTCGGCGTCGCGGCGGGCCTTGCGGTCGGCCTCCCACTGGCGGAACCAGCGCCCATAGTGGCGCTCGCGCCCCAGAACGACCAGCCACAGGGCCAGGACGCTCAATAGCGAGATCAGGCCGAACAACTGTCCGCCGTCGATGGTGTAGCCGAACAAGGTCATGGCCGCGGCTCCGGTTCGTGGGGGTGGTGATGGTGGTGGTGGGTTTCGGCCGGGGTGATCGGGTCGTTCCAGGCGGTGTCCTGATCTTCGCCCGGACGCGGGGCGTGGGGGGGCTGACGTCGCACCACCCAGACGACCACGGCCACGGCCGCGATCACCAGCAGCAGGACGATCAGGGTGGGCATCATGACGGTTGCCTCTTCAGAAACGCCAAAGGCGGCTGACGGGAAAGCGCGCCAGCCGCCTGTGCGGTTCCGAAACGTCGCCGTGAAGCGCGCGTGAGCCTCAGGCGTCGCTGCGCGGGTCGATCAGCTTGTGCGCGTGCAGGATGAAATAGCGCATGTGGGCGTTGTCGACGGTGGCCTGGGCGCGGGCCTTCCAGGCGTGCTTGGCGTCGTCATAATTGCCGTAGGCGCCGACGAACTCGACCTTGGACAGGTCGCGGAAGACGGGCTCGGCCGGGTGGCGCATCTCGCCGCCGATGACGAGGTGAAGCAGTTGAGGGTCGTGGGCGTCAGCCATGGAGCGGGCAATCCATTGCGAAAGGAGGTCAGATCGCCAGCGGGATAGGCGCTGTGCGCCTCACGATCAACGGGTGAAGGGCCGGTGCGGCGCAGATCAGGCTGGTTTGGCGTGGATCGGGGCGATTAAATCGCCACGGACGGCCCATATGGTCGCTGACCCTGGCTCCGGCCTCCTCGGCGATCAGGGCGCCGGCGCAGACGTCCCAGTCCCATTTGGGGCTGATGGCGATGGCCGCGTCAAAGGCCCCGGCGGCGACCAGGGCCATGCGGTAGGCCAGGGCGTTGCGCTTGGTGAAGCGCATTTCCGGCCAGGGCTCGGCCCATTCTCTAGCCTCCATCAGCCGAGCGTCGGCCAGAAGCTCGGCGTCTTCCAGGGTGTCGGTGTCCGAGGCGCTGATCGGGCGGCCCTGCAGCCGGGCGCCGCCGCCCAGGGTGGCCTCGAACATCTCGCCCAGCATGGGGGCGTGGATGACGGCGGCGACGGGCCGGCCGTCCTCGACCACGGCGATGGGCACGCACCACCACGGCTTGTTCTTCATATAGGCGACGGTGCCGTCGATCGGATCGACGACGAAGATGCGCTTCTTGGTCAGGCGCTCGGGACTGTCGGCCGTTTCTTCGGACAGCCAGCCGTAGTCGGGGCGGGCGCTCAGCAGGACATCGCGCAGCAGTTGGTCCACCGCCAGATCGGCGTCGGTGACGGGCGAGCCGCCCTCCTTGGACCAGACCTTCAGCCCGGCCTCGCGATGCTCGAGCGCCAGCCGGCCGGCGGCCAGGGCCGCGTCGCGGATCAGTTCGAGGTCGGAAGCGAGATCAGTCATTTTCCGGCGATGGCCACCGCGTCGAACATCAGGGAAGGGCTGTTGAAGGAACCCCGGAACTCCAGATCCGATCCGCGCACCAGTCGGGCGTAGAGGTCGATCAGATTGCCCGCCACGGTCACTTCGCTGACCGGATAGGCAAGTTGGCCGTCCTCGAACCAGAAGCCCGACACCCCCGCCGACCAGTCGCCGTTGTTGGCGTTCAGCGACGGGCCGAACATGGAGGTGATCAGCAGGCCCGACCCGGCGTCGGCCATCAGGCCGGCCTTGTCGCGCTCGCCCGGCGCCAGGTGCAGGTTGTGGGTCGAAACGCCGGACGGTCCGGCCAGACCGCGCGAGGCGTGGCCGGTCGAGGCCAGGCCCAACTGGGCGGCGGCGGCCGTGTTCAGCAGCCAGGTGGTGATGACGCCGTCCTCGACGATGTTGCGTTGCTGGACCGCCACGCCCTCGTCGTCGAAGGGGGTGGAGCCGAGGCCGCGCAGGCGGAAGGGATCGTCGATCAGGTCGACGCCTGCGGGCAGGACCCGCTGGCCCAGCCTGTCCTTCAGGAAGGAGCTGCCGCGCGCGATGGCTGGGCCGGAAATGGCCCCCAGCAGCGGCGACAGGACCTGGGTGGCGATGCGGTTCTCGAAGATGACCGGGGCGGTGGTCGAGGCGATCTTGCGCGGTCCGACGCGGGCCACGGCGCGCTCGCCGGCCTTCAGGCCGATTTCGGCGGCGCCCGGCAGGTCGGACAGATAGCGCGTCGCCCGGCTTTCGCCGCCGCGCTCCATGGCGCCGTCCTTCTCGGCGATGACGCCGACGCCCAGCGAGAAGGCGCTGCCCTTATGGCGGCCGTCGAAGCCGTGCGAGGTGACCAGCCGCCATTCGCTGGCCGACCAGGAGGCGTGGCCGCCCTCGGAGCGGGCGACGCCCTCGACGGCCAGGGCTGCGGCCTCGGCCTCGGCGGCGGCGGCTTCCAGCGCCTCGGCGGTGCGTTCGGACGGATCGAACAGGTCGAGGTCGGCGTGCGGGCCCTTCGCCAGCCGGTCCTGCGGGGCCAAACCGGCATAGGGGTCTTCGGGGGCCAGCTTGGCCATGGCCACGGCGCGCTCGACCAGACGGGCGCGGGTGGCGTCGGACAGGTCGGAGGCGGAAACCGTCGCCTGACGGCGGCCGATGAAGACGCGCAGGCCCAGGTCGCGGGCCTCCTCGCGCTCGACCTCTTCCAGTTCGGCGTTGCGCACGCCGACGGACAGGGAGGCGCGGTGGGCCGAGACGGCCTCGGCGGCGTCGGCGCCGGCCTTCAGCGCGGCGGCGACCAGATCATGCAGGATGTCGGGGGAGGGCGTCTGTTCGGACATGCCCCGATATGGCGGACCCGCCCCGGCGCCGCAACTGCTCGCTGCTAGATCACCGACCAGGCGATCAGGCTGACGGCGGCGATCAGCAGGGCCAGCCAGGTCAGGACCGTGCCCGTCACCCGGCCTAGCGACGGCCCCTTCTGGAACAGCAGGCCCAGACCGTGAATGACCCGACCCAGGAACAGGACGCCGCCGACGCCGTGGATCAGCAGGGGCGGGGCGCCGACGAAGGCCAGCAGGATCAGGCCGCAGATGCCGGCGGGCACATATTCCGTGGCGTTGCCGAAGGCGCGGACGGCGGGCGTCATCTCGGGATTACCGCCGTCGCCGAACTCGATCATGAACCGACGGCGGCGGCTGACCACGACGCTGGACAGGACCAGCAGGGTCAGGATCAGCAATCCGCCCCACAGGGCGGCGGCCTGAATCGAAGGGACCATGCTCAGTTCTCCCGTCCGACCGGATACAGCCGGTAGCGCTGATCATAGAAGGGGGTGCGTTCATAGAACCAGGCCAGGCGAGCGTCGCCGTCGGCGGCGAAGGCGGGCTCGGCCGCCAGCTTGGCCTCGAACTCGGCCTTCAGCGCCGGATCGGCGGCCAGCATCTTCTCGGCCAGGGGGGCGATGGCGTAGGCCTCGATGTATTCGACGCGGTTCAGCACCTCGGGGAACATGCCCCAGGCGAAGAAGCTCTCGGACGACTGCGGCTCCAGCAGCAGGATGGCGACGTCGCCCATCGGTTGATCGGTCGGCACGCGGACCGAGCCGACGGGGAAGGTCCAGTCCTTGGCTTCCGTGCGGACTTCCGAGACCGTGATCGGCACATGGCCTTCATTGGTGCGGGCCGAGACCTTGGGATCGACCAGACGCAGCATGTCGACGGCGACTGTGCGCGGGGCGTCCAGCGTCTCCATCTGCACGCCGTGGGTCTTCAGCCGCTCGATGAGGTCGGCGCGATAGGACGGCACCCAGTAGGCGGTCGGACGCTTCAGCGTCAGGGTCGGGTGCGAGCCAAAGAAGGGCACCTGCCACAGCACCGGGTCCGGCTGGCCCAGCCAGCGCAGTTCGGGACGGCCCGAGGCGGCGCTGTCGTAGGTGTCGTAGAGGATGCCCTTGAAGGGACGGATGCGCGTCGGCTGGTCGTCGCCGTCGAAGTTGGCGGGCAGTTCGGCGGGGCGCAGGGCGCGGTCGGCGGTGATGGCGGCGCGCAGGGTCTGCGACTTCTCGGCCAGCAGTTTCAGCGCCGATTCGAGGAAGACATAGGTCCCCAACACCCGCTGCTCGTGCGGCTTCAGGCTGTGGTTCTCGATCAGGATGGTCGGGACGTGGGCCGCCGAGCCCCAGCCGTTGGAATAGCGCTCGCCCAGGCCGCCGTCGTTCATCCCCTTCTTGGGGTCGCGGTCGTCGATGGCGAAGACCAGTTCGCCGGGAATGTGGCCCTTCGCCTCCAGGGCGGCGTCCATGTCGGGCTTGAAGGCGTCGTCCAGCCATTTTGCGATGGCCGGGCTGCGGCTCCAGACGCCGTCTTCGCCGTTGTAGCCGTAGGTGACGTCGTATTGATAATCGATGCCGTCGGTGACGTGGATGTCGACGTAGAGGTCCGGCTGATACTTGTGGATCAGGCCCATGACGGCCTGCATCTCGGCCTGGTCCAGCTTCATGAAGTCGCGGTTCAGGTTCTGGTTGGTCGCCGTGTGGCGCCAGCCCTGATTGCGCGGTCCGCGCTGGTTGGGACGGGAGTAGGGGCTGGTCCGCTCATGTCCGTCGACGCTGAGGATCGGGATCAGGATCAGGTTGGCGCGGTCCAGCAGCCCGTCCTTGCCGTAGAAGGCCATGTCGCGCAGCAGCATCATGCCCGCGTCCTTGCCGTCGATCTCGCCCGGGTGGATGCCGGCCTGGGCCAGCAGCACGGGCTTGGACGGGTCCAGCGTCGCGCCGTCCTTGGACGCGATCACCGCATAGATCGGACGGCCCTCCGGCGAGACGCCGAACTGTTCGATGCGGATCAGGTCGCTGGCCGCATCCAGACGGTCGAACCAGGCGCGGGTGTCGGCATAGGAGGGCGAGAAGTCATGCGCCGCATCGGCCTCGAACGCCGTGACCCAGGGATCCGACGCCTCGCGCAGCAGGGCCTTGGACGCGCCGTTCCACGCGGGCGCGGGCGGCAGGAAGGCCTGATCCCAGGGCGCGGCGTTGGGGACGGAAGCGGGCGGGGTCTGGGACATGGCGGGACTCGACGCGAGCGCCGCGAGGGCGGCGAGGAACAGGCTGATGCGCATATCCTGTCTTCCGCCCTCACGGCCCTGCTTGCAAGCCCGCTCAGCCGCGACGGCGCTTAGTCTCCAGCCGTTCGATGGTTTCCTGGAGTTCTTGGCGACGCGCGCTGTGAGTGTTCCATTCCTGGCGTTGCGCTTCGGTCAGCGCCCCTGCCGTGCTGGCTTCCTGAAGGTCGGCGATCTTCATGTCCAGTTCGGTGACCTCGTCCTGGGCCTCATAGAGCCGATCCTGTTCAGCTTCGCTCAGACGCGGGCGAGGGCGCGACGGGCTGCGGGCCATCGCTCCGGATCCGACGCGCACCTGGGCGTCAGCCGGCGAGGGCGCCGTCATGGCGGCCGGCGCGGCGAGAAGGGCGGCGAGAACAATGGGGAGAACGCGGGTCATTTTGCCTCCGACAATTGGAAGCAGGGACGCTATGACGAGATTACAATCTCGTCACCTAAAAATCGTATTTGGGACACATTTGGGAAAGCGGGATTTTTCGGCAGGTTCCCCTGCTCTGTCAGCCGCCGCTCATCGGCGACCATCCGCCCGCTGCGGCCAGCGCCGACGCTGACTTGGCCATGCCCCACAGGCTGTAGAGCAGAACGACGGCCAGGGCGCCGACCGCGACCCGGCGCCAAGGCGCAAAGGCCGCCGTCGCTGTCCCGGCCACGAAGATGGCGACCCCGCTCCACAAGGACACGGAGCTGGCGATCTTGGCGAAGCCCGGGTTCATCTGGGCCAGGATGATGACCATGATCGCGACGATCAGATTGGCGGCCAGGATGCAGCCGAACACCAGTTTTCGGTGCGCCCAGAAGTGGGCGTCCATGTCGATGCGCTCATGGGCGCCCTCGGCTGAGACGCGCGGGAAGGTCACGCTGGCCGCCACATAGAAGGTCGCGGCGATGCTCAGGCTGACCAGCAGCAGGAAGGTGTTGAACGGCGCCCCGCGAAAGATGACCCAGGCCTGGTTCCAGAAGGTGGCGATGTCGATGGCGACGAACAGGGCCAGCGCGGGCGTCAGCCAGCCGAAGCGGATGCGCTCGCGCTCATGCAGCACGCGGGCGAACCCGCCGACCAGTTCGGCCACCGACAGGCCGAGCAGCAGGCCGTAGAAGCTGAAGAAGAACTCGAACGCGCTCAATGCAGCCCCCCGACCATGCCGTGGGGCAAGCTAGACGGTTCCCCGCCGCCGCACCAGCGGGCGGCGGGGAGGGTCGGGCTTCAGAACTCTTCCCATTCCTCGGTCGCGGCTACGGCCGACAGACCGCGTCCGCCCACGGTCTTCAGGGCGGTGACCGTCCGAGGCGCGGCAGACGGAACCTGACGCACGGGCTGCGTGCGCGCCGGGACGGCCTCGGCGCTGATGCGGAAGCGGCGCATCAGGTCGGCCAGGCTGGTGGTTTCCTGGGCCAGGGAATGCGAGGCCGCCGTGGATTCCTCGACCATGGCGGCGTTCTGCTGGGTCATCTGATCCATCTGGTTCACGGCCACATTGATCTCGCCCAGGCCGCTGGCCTGTTCCTTGGCCGAGGCTGCGATATTGGCCACCAGACCGCTGATCTGGGCGACCTCGTCGATGATGCGGGTCAGGGCCTGGCCGGTGTCATCGACCAGTCGGACGCCCTGGTTGACCCGCTCGGTGCTGGACCCGATCAGGATCTTGATCTCCTTGGCGGCTTCGGCCGAACGCTGGGCCAGGGCGCGCACTTCCGAGGCCACGACGGCGAAGCCGCGACCGGCGTCGCCCGCACGGGCGGCTTCGACGCCGGCGTTCAGGGCCAGGAGGTTGGTCTGGAAGGCGATCTCGTCGATGACGCCGGTGATCTGGGCGATCTGCTGGGCCGAGGTCTCGATCTCGCGCATGGCCGTGACAGTCTGGTCGACCACCTCGCCGCTGCGGCGGGCGTTATGGCGGGTGGTTTCCACGATGTCGCGCGCCCGATCAGCGCCATCCGAGGCTTGGCGGACCGTTGCGGTGACTTCCTCAAGGGCCGCGGCGGTCTCTTCCAGGCTGGCGGCCTGTTGTTCGGTGCGACGCGACAGGTCGTCGGACGCCTGGCTGATTTCCGTGGTGGTCGAGCGGATGCCGGCGGCGCTGTCGATGATCACCGTCATCGTCTCTTCCAACCGGCCCATGGCCAGATTGAAGTCGTCGCGCAGCTTGCGATAGTCCTCGGGGAAGTCGGCTTCCAGGCGATAGGTCAGGTCGCCGTCCGACAGGCGCGACAGGCCTTGGCCGACCGAGCTAACGACGAAACGCTGTTCCTCTTCGGCGGCTTGGCGGATGGCGTCGTTGCGCAGACGCTCGGCCTCGGCGGCGGCGCGGTTCTGCTCCTGCTCGGCTCGCAGGCGGTCGGTGTCGGCCAGCTGGTGGCGGAAGCCTTCCAGAGCGCGAGCGATGCCGCCGACCTCGTCCGAGCTTTCAGTCCCCTGCACCGGCGTTTCGTAGCGGCCGGCGTTCAGCGTCTTGACCGAGGCGGTCAGCCGGGCCAGCGGCTTGCGGACCACCTTGTCGGTCACGACGAACAGGGCGGCCAGGACCAGGGCCAGAATGACCAGGCCGCCGATCATCATCGCGAGCGCCAGGCGATCAGACGGGCCGTTGATGGCGGTTGTGGGGATGTCGGTCACCAGTCCCCAGGTGGCGCCCAGGCCGGCCAGAGGCGCAGGCGCGACCCGTCGCTCGATGCGCTCGCCGGACAGGCTGCGCAGGCTGTCCAGTTGGGCCGCCTTGCCGCTGCTCAGGACCGCACGCACCGCGTCGACCTGGTCTTCTGCATAGGGTTTGGTCCGCAAGGCCGGGTTCGGGTGCGCAACCCAGGCGCCAGTGCTGGACAGAAGCATCACTTGACCCGAACCGAAGGGCTTCATCGCGCCCAGCAGGGTGGAAAGGTCGTCCAGGGCCAGATCAAGGCCGGCCACGCCGATCACCTTGCCGCCCGACACCACCGGATAGGCGATGGAGGTCATCAGGACGGACTTGCCGCCGATGTCCTCGGCGTAGGGCTCGACGATGGCTGGCTTGCCGGTGGTGAAGGGCCGGGTGAAATAGGGCTCTTCGTAGTCAGAGCTCTCCATCGGCGCCTGCAGCGTTGTCGTGCCGCCGTCATTCACCCAGTAGGGCAAGAAGCGCCCGGAGGCGTTCGAGCCCAGGTCGTCGCGGCCCGCCAGGGCGGCGTCCCTGCCGTCGAAGGCGTCGGGTGCGGCCATGAACCAGCTTCCCATGACCAGCGGCGTCGCGGAGGCCGCAGGCTTCAGCATGGCCAGAACCGCGGCGCGGTCGCGCAAGCCGGTCTCGTGGGCCTTGCCGATGATGTCCGCCATCGCGCGGGTGGTGGCCGAAGCTTCGGTGATCTTGCCGCTGACGTTGGCGACCGCGCTGTCGCCAAGGGCCTGGGCATAGTCGTGCGACAGGCCGCGAGCGACCGTTCGCGTGTTCTGCGACACGGCGAAGGCCGCGCAGAGCAGCAGAACGCCTGTGACAGCGCCTCCCGCCAGAAGCATTTTTCCGGCGACAGTCAGGTTCTTGAACACGCGCATACGCTCTCCTCGATCACCACCGTCCTACCGATGGCAATGTTAAGGGGAGGCTTATCGTGGCCTTAGGGAGATTACGGTTCGACGACCGCGCTGGCGGCTATTTCCAGATCGGGGTTCCGTCACCCGGCAATCCGAGGCGGTCCCACAGGTCGTTGACCCGCTCGATCACGGCCTCGTCCATGCGGATTTCCTCGCCCCATTCGCGCTTGGTCTCGGGCTCCCACTTGTCGGTGGCGTCCAGACCGATCTTGGAGCCCAGGCCGCTCTCGGGCGAGGCGAAGTCCAGATAGTCGATCGGGGTGTTCTCGATGACGGTGATGTCGCGGGCCGGGTCCATCTTGGTCGAGATGGCCCACATCACGTCCTTCCAGTCGCGGGCGTTGATGTCGTGGTCCACCACGATGATCCACTTGGTGTACATGAACTGCCGCAGATAGCTCCAGCAGCCCATCATCACGCGCTTGGCGTGGCCCGGATAGGCCTTCTTCATCGACACCACGGCGATGCGGTAGCTGCACCCCTCGGGCGGCAGCCAGAAGTCGACGATCTCGGGGAACTGCTGGCGGATCAAGGGGATGAAGACCTCGTTCAGCGCCTCGCCCAGCACGGACGGCTCGTCCGGCGGACGGCCGGTGAAGGTGGTCAGGTAGATGGGGTCCTTGCGCATGGTGATCGCCGTCACCTGGAAGACCGGGAATTTCTCGACCGAGTTGTAGTAGCCGGTGTGGTCGCCGTAGGGGCCTTCGTCCTCGAACTCGTCCAGCAGGACGTGGCCTTCCAGCACGATCTCGGCGTTGGCCGGCACCATCAGCGGCACGGTCTTGCAAGGCACCAGTTCGGCCTTGGAGCCGCGCATCAGGCCCGCGAACTGATACTCCGACAGGGTCTCGGGCACGGGGGTCACGGCGGCCAGGATCGTCCCCGGATCGGCGCCGAGCACCACGGCGCAGGGCAGGGGCTCGCGCTTACCCGCCTTCTTGTGCCGGGCGTAGTGCTGGGCGCCGCCGCGGTGGGCCAGCCAGCGCATGATGGCCTTGTCCTTGCCCAGGACCTGCATCCGATAGATGCCCAGGTTGAAGTCGTCCTCGCGGTCGTCGGACGGCCCCTTGGTGACGACCAGACCCCAGGTGAT
The DNA here is from genome assembly GCF_057839885.1 of Brevundimonas sp. KH_025. Lineage (NCBI taxonomy): Bacteria > Pseudomonadati > Pseudomonadota > Alphaproteobacteria > Caulobacterales > Caulobacteraceae > Brevundimonas > Brevundimonas sp. KH_025. The sequence continues at coordinate 612,666 of NZ_CM174501.1, forward strand.
CAGGGGCGCCGGCTCGCCGGGCCAGCAGCCCTGGATCGGCAGGCTGTTCAGGTCGATCTGGTCGCCCTTCAGGACGACCTCCTGCACCAGGGCCTTCTTCACGACCTTGGGCCGCATGGCCATGACGGTCTGGGCCAGGGGCAGCATCTCCAGGGCGTCCGAAAACCCGCGCGGGGGCGTCGGGTTGCGCAGGAAGGCCAGCAGTTCGCCGACCTCGCGCAGTTCGCCCGCCGTCGTCCGCGTCTTGCCCTCCAGCGTCACGCCCATGGCGACGCGCTTCACCGTGCCGAACAGGTTGGCCAGGCAGGGAATGGGGCTGATCGAGCCGTCCGGCATGACCGGCTTCTCGAACAGGACCGCTGGGCCGCCATTCCGAAGAAGGCGGGTCTGGATCTCGGTCATCTCCAGCGTGGTGGAGACGGGTTCGGAGACGCGAACCAGTTCGCCGTCGGCTTCGAGGACAGCGATGAAATCGCGCAGGGACTTGTAGGCCATGCGCTGACGCTTAGGCGGCAATCGCCTGTCTGTCACGCCGTCCGAAGGTGCGGTCGATCGCCACGACGATCAGGCCGACGATCAGGAAGAAGACCAGCAGGCCCGCGAAATAGACCAGGGTCTTGCCCAGCCCCAGCTTGTCCACATCCACGAACCAGTAGGGCCACCAGCCGCTCAGCTTGCCGTGGAGCAAGGTCCAGGCCCCATAGGCCAGCACCGGGACCAGCCATTTGGCCGGATCGACCCAGCGCAGCCGCCCCTTGGGCGTGAACGCCAGCCAGTCGACCACGAAGGCGGCGGGCATGACGTAGTGAAGCAGGTTATTGCCCACCAGCGCCCAGCCCTGCGGGTCCCAGACGCCCGCCAGCAGGAAATGATAGGTCAGGCCGACCACGACGATATACATGGCGACCGAGGCGCGTACGCCCTCGCTGGCGGACCAGCGCCCCAGCCGACTGTCGGGCGACAGGGCGGGGCCGGTCAGGGCCAGGGCGACCAGAATGTTCGACAGGATGGTGAAGTAGCTGAAGAAATTCAGCGTCAGCTCGCCCGCGCCCATGTGCGGGTTGCCGCTGATCGTCAGCCAATACTGCAGGCCGAGCGCGAACCAGCCGACGCAGGCGAAGACGGCGCGATAGAGGCGGGCCGCCATCAGTAGCCGGGCCGGTCGGCTGTCAGCGCCCACACCGGCAGGTGCAGGGCGCGGGTGGCGGCGTCGATGCCGGCGGAATCCAGATGCTCGCGGCCGGCCTCGATGCGGCGCAGGGCCTCGGGCGTCAGGTGAAGGGCGGCGGCGAGATCGGACGAGGCGACGCCCCTTTGATCGCGCCAGCGCCGTATGCGGGCGCCGATGACGGCGTCCGTCGGGTCAACGCCCGGAAATCCCAGTACCGAACCCATCGCCACCTCCCGCCGCCCTGATCAGGCGTTGCCGTCAGGCGGCATCCTGATCCCATTGGAAGGCCTCGTCCAGCCAGTCGCCCAGACGGCCGTCGGGACGGGCCCGGGCGTGGATGCGGGCCGCCTCCGCGGCTGACAGTGCGAAGTCGAAAATGTCGAAATTCTCGGCCGCGCGGCTTTCCCTGGCGGTGCGCGGAATGGCGATCAGGCCCTGCTGGATGATCCAGCGCAGCACGACCTGGCCGTTGGTCTTGCCATGCGCCTTGGCGATTTCGCCGATCACGGCGTCGTCGGCGATCTTGCCCTGGGCCAGAGGCGACCAGGCGGTGATGGACGAGCCCAGCTCGCGCGCCGTGTCGATCAGCGTCTTCTGCGACAGATAGGGGTGGTGTTCGACCTGATTGGTGATCAGCGGCGCCCTGGACAGGCTTGCAGCCTGCCGGAACAGCGCCGAGGGGAAGTTGGACAGGCCCAAATGTTTGGTGAAGCCCTGCGCCTGCGCCTCGTTCAGGGCGCCGATGGTCTCCTCCAGCGAGGGCGTCGGCTTGGGCCAGTGCAGCAGCAGCAGGTCCGGCGTCAGGCCCAGGCTGATCGCGGACTCTTCGGCCTGACGCAGCAGGGCGTCGCGATGGAAATGCTCGACCCAGATCTTGGTGGTGACGAAGACGTCCTCGCGCGCCACCACGCCCTCGGCCACGGCGTCGGCGATCCCCTGACCGACCGCCTGCTCGTTCTTGTAGATCCAGGCCGTGTCGATGTGGCGATAGCCGATGCGCAGGGCCTCGCGCACCATGCGCCGCGCGTCCTCGGCCTCAAGCTGCCAGGTGCCGAAGCCCAGCAGCGGAATCTCCACGCCCGAGGCGGTCACGGTCGGTTGGTTTGAGTAAGGCATGGGAGGCTCCGCGAGATCAGGGAGCGCTCGATATAGGCGCCGGATCAGGCTGCGCCATTCTCCAGCCAGTGGAAAATCCGGTCCCACAAAGGCTCCATCCCCTTGCGGAAAGCGCCCTCGTGGCCGATGCGGCGCACGCCGAAATCGCCGGGCGCGTGGACGCTGATCTCGGACGGGGCCTTGGGATAGACGCTCAGCAGGTCGCGGGCGCTGTTCGGCGTGGCGATGGGATCGTCGGTGAAGATCCACGAGCGGATCGGGGCGGTCACCGCCTCATAGTGATGCGGCCGCAGCGTCGTCTCCAACTCGCGCGAGAAGTACTCCCGCTTCAGGCACCAGCGCCGCCAGGTGGTGAAGACCCCGCGCGGCAGGTCGGTCCCGGCCCACAGGCCGCCGCCCTTGATATAGCCGTGCCGCGCCAGGCTGTAGGGGCCGAAGCCCAGCCAGAAGAACAGCTCCAGCGGATTGTAGGATCGATGGTGCCCGCCCCACCAGCCGGTGCCGACCGAGACGAAGGCGTGGCGGTCGATCCGGTCCTGATTGGCCATGAAGCCCAGGAAATGCCCGCCGACGCTGTGACCGACATGGACGACCGGCAGGCCCGGCGCCGTCTCGATCAGGGCGTCCAGGGCGGCGACCATGTCCAGCCGGCCCCAGTCGGGATAGTCGATCGCCGAGCCCCTCAGGTCATCCGGCCGCGACCCGGCGATGCCGCGGAAGTCATAGGTCAGCACCGCCGCGCCCCGCTCGGCCAGGTGGCGGGCGAACCGTTCATAGAAGCCCTTGGGGAAGCCTGTGCCGGACGAGACCAGCACCGCGATCCGAGGTTCCGCCGCTGACACCAGCCGCATCGACAGCGGATAGCCGTCGGCGGCCGGGGCGGTGAAGTCACGCGTGACGAGATCGCTCATAAGGTCCGTCCTGTTTGGAAACGAACTTTAGTCGATTGACGCGGCGTCAGGTCAAGGCTTGGCCGGTTCGGACGCCGTGGTCGGGCCGAGGGCGAGGACGCCGTCGAATGCGCCGCTCCCGTAGGGCTGGATGATGACGCCCCGCGCCGCGGCATCGTAGGCTTCGGGCAGGGGCGCGGGGCCGCAGCTGTCGTTGCGGCAATTCCAAGCGGTTCCCCCCTGCTCGACGGCATAGAGGCTGACGACCTCGGCGGACGGCAGGTGCACGACGGCCGGGGTCAGGTTCCTGCGCTCGATCGTCTTTCGTTGCGCATGGATATTGCCGACCAGGACCAGCATCCGGCTGCCGGGCGCATTGCGCGCGGCCGTCGCCAGCCGGTGACCCATGTCCAACTCGTAGTAGGACTGGCTGAAACCCTGAACGCGCGGGCTGTCGGGGGCGAAGGCGACGACCTTGAGGCCCGGCGTCTCGCGCTTCATCGCGCGCAGGCGCAGCAGCATGTCCAGCATGGCGACGCTGCCGCGTCCGTCGTGATGGACGAAGGGCCCCTGCGGATAGGCGGCCAGGACCGCGCGCGCGGCTGCCTCCGTTTCGGCGGCCATGAAGGCGTCCAGCATCGGTTGCATGCCTTCCGAGAACTCGAGCGCGACCGTCACCGGCCCCTTGTCACGCGCCGCGCAGACCATGTCGGCGAAGGCGGCGGGGGTCTCGGTCGTGCCGTGCATCTCGCCGACGACGACGTAGCGGATGTTGTCCTTCCACAGGGCTTCGACGCCCGGGACAGGGCGGCATTCGGCGGGGGCGTCGAGCGCGGCGGCGTGCAGGCTGGCGGCCAGAAGGGCGGCGATCATGGCGTCTTCCTCAAATAGACCGGATCAATAGGCCAGCGCGTTGCCGTCTTTGCGCATCTCTGTCGCCGCGCCGTAGGTCCAGCGGCCCTGGGCGTTGATCTGCTTCATCACGTTCTGATAGCCGCCAAAGCCGCCGTCGGGCGGGCCGAGGTCCCAGCCCATGGCGGTCAGCTGCTGCTTGGTCGCTTCGGGCACGCCGGATTCCAGATGCAGCTTGCCGACGCCCTCGGCCGGCTGGCCGGTCGGTTCGGACGAGCCGTAGTGCTGCCAGCGGGGGCTGTCGCCGGCCTCCTGCGGGTCCAGACCGTAGTCGACCATGTTGATGATGATCTGGGCCTGGCCCTGCGGCTGCATCCCGCCGCCCATGACGCCATAGGCCAGCCACGGCTCGCCGTCCTTGCAGGCGAAGCCGGGGATGATGGTGTGGAAGGGCCGCTTGCCCGGCGCATAGACGTTGGGGTGGCCGTCGGTCAGGGCGAACAGCTCGCCCCGGTCCTGGAACATGAAGCCGAGGGTGCCGCCGTCCGGGCCGTCGGGCGTCAGGCCCGAGCCCATGCCGCGATAGTTGGACTGGATCCAGCTGACCATCATCCCGTCCTTGTCGGCCACGCTGAAATAGGTGGTGTCGCCCTGGGTCGGGGCGTCGCCGGGGAAGACGCGGTCCATGACGCGGTTCGGGTTGATCAGCTTGGCGCGTTCGGCGGCGTATTCCTTGGAATTCAGCCAGGCGGTCGGGGCCTTGGTGAAGCGCTCGTCGGCGAAGTAGCGGGCGCGGTCCTCGAAGGCCAGGCGCTTGGCCTCGGCCTGATGGTGGATGGAGGCGGCGGACTGGAAGCCCATGCCCTTCAGGTCGAACTGTTCGCAGATGTTCAGGATCTGGTTGGTCGACAGGCCCTGGGTGTTCGGTCCCAGGCTATAGACCTCGACCCCGCGATAGGTGGTCATCAGCGGCTCGACCCATTCGGTGCGGTGGGCGGCCAGGTCGGCGCGGGTCATCCAGCCGCCGATGCGCTTGAAATAGCGTTCGATGTGGTCGGCGATCACTCCGTCATAGAAGGCGTCGCGGCCGCCCTCGGCGATCAGGCGCAGGGTGCGGCCCAGGTCCGGATTGGCGAAGACCTCGCCGGTGCGCGGGGTGCGGCCGTGCGGGCGCCAGACCTTCTTGCGGTTGTCGTTTTCCTCGATCAGGGCGGCGCTCCGGTCGAAACCGGCCATGTTGCGTTCCAGATACCAGGCGATGACCGAGGGTACGGGCACGCCCTGCTCGCACAGTTCGGCGACGGGCAGCAGCACGTCCTTCCACGGCAGCTTGCCGTAGCGCTGGTGGGCGCTCCACCAGGCGTCGACCGTGCCGGGCACGTTGACGGTTACGGCGCCGTACTTGGGCAGGTAGCCGTCCACGGCCTTGGACCGCGCCGTCGCCAGCGACAGACCGTGCGGACTGTTCCCCGAACCATTGAAGCCGACGACCTTTTTCTGGGCCGGGTCCCACATCAGGCAGAAGGCGTCGCCGCCGATGCCGTTGGCGGTCGGCTCCAGAAAGCCCAGGGCGGCGTTGATGGCGATGGCGGCGTCGATGGCCGAGCCGCCGCGCCGCAGGGTGTCCAGTCCGATCAGGGTGGCGGCCGGATGCGCCGTCGCCGCAGCGCCGTTCGCGCCCCAGACGGTCGAGCGGCCCACGAACTTCGGTCCTGTCACCCGGTCGCCGATGCCGACGCCGGCATAGGGATCGGCCGGGCGAGGCGAGGGGGCGGCGTTCGTCGTGGCGGGCGTCGGACTCGCCGTCTGTGCGGCGACCGATCCGGCGCCGGCCAGAAGGGCGCCCGCGGGCAGGGTGGACAGGAAGGTGCGGCGACGCATGGTGTGACTCCCCCGAAAACTGACGCCGGCATCAAGGACCGGGCTTGGGCCGGGGGCAAGCGCCCGATGACGTTCAGCTTACGAATTCGGGCAAAGAAAAAGGGCCGCTCCCGGAGGAACGGCCCTGATTCACTGGAGCGGACGGAAGGCCTACTCGATGTCTTCGTTCAGAAGGCCGACCTTGTAGAAGCCGTTTTCCTGAAGCTTGTTCATGACTTCCATGAACTGGTTGTACTTCACTTCCGGCTGGGCGCGGACGAAGACGCGCTCTTCGCGGCAGTCCGTGGCCACGGCCTGGGCGGCGCAGACGTCGGCCGGCAGGGTGGCGACCGAGGTTTCCTTCTCGGCGATGTAGATGCTGCCCGATTCCTGGATCGTGATGTACACGGGTTCCTTGGGCTTGTCGGTCGGGGCCGGCGGGGTCGCCGGCGGCAGGTCCAGCTTGATCGACACGGTGGCCAGCGGCGCGGCGACCATGAAGATGATCAGCAGCACCAGCATGATGTCGACGAACGGCGTGACGTTGATGTCCGCGTTCTGTTCGATCGTTTTGCCACCCTGGCCCGCGGGACCGGAAAGTTTAGAGCCCATACGCCGTCGTCTCCATCACGGCTCGCATTCTTCGGCGAGCAGCACTCAAAGGTATGGATCGTCTCTTGGCGTCCCGCGCCGGGCTTGTAAAGCCGTCTTGCATGACGAATTCGCGTCAGGCGGCAATAAGATTGCCTAATCGGCCGTTTCGCAGGTGCGAGACGACCGGTTCAAACCCTTTGCTTTCAGCCCCATGCCCTCAACCCTTGGCCAGCTTGAGGAAGCGGTCGGCCAGGGCCGGGTCGTTCTTGAAGGCGCCGGTGAAGCGGGTGGTGATGGTCGTGACGTGGCGGTGATGCACGCCGCGCGTGGTCATGCACTGGTGGGCGGCGTCCAGCAGGACGGCCACGCCGCGCGGCTGCAGGTTCGATTCAATGGCCTCGATGATGTCGTTGGTCAGCGTCTCCTGGTTCTGCAGGCGACGGGCGTAGATATCGACCACGCGCGCCAGCTTGGAGATGCCCACGACCTTCTCGCCCGGCAGGTAGGCCACATAGGCCTTGCCCAGGAAGGGGGCCATGTGGTGCTCGCAGTGGCTCTCGATCTCGATGTCGCGCAGGATGACCATGTCGTCATAGCCGGTCACGTCCTCGAAGGTGCGCGACAGCTCCTTGGCCGCGTCGGCGTCATAGCCGTCGAACCATTCGCCATAGGCGTCGACCACGCGCTTGGGCGTGTCGATCAGGCCGGGACGCTCGGGATTGTCGCCCGCCCAGGCGATCAGGGTGCGCACGGCCTCCAGCGCCTGCTCGCGGCTGGGGCGCTTGGGGGCTTCCTCGTTGGCGACGAGGACGGGCTTGGCGGGCGAATTGCTCATGAACTGATCCAGCGCGGCGGGGACGAGCCGCCAAGGCTACCTTTTACCATTCACATATGACTGTGTATCAGGCCGCTATATGGGACACGTCGTCCGTCCCGCAAGAAAACTCGCAAAGACCATCTCCCATGCCGTTGCACATCCACGACACCCTTCGCCGTGAAAAGCGCGCTTTCGAGCCGCGCGATCCGAACCGGGTGACGCTCTATGTCTGCGGCCCGACGGTCTATGACTACGCCCATATCGGCAATGCGCGGCCGCCGGTGGTGTTCGACGTCCTGGTGCGGCTGCTGCGCCGGACCTATGGGCCGGACGCCGTCGTCTACGCCCGCAACGTCACCGACGTGGACGACAAGATCAACGCCAAGGCCGCCAAGGAAGGCGTCGGCATCGGCGAGATCACGGCGCGCTATGAAGCCGCCTATCTGGCCGACATGGGCCTGCTGAACGTCAGCCCGCCGGACATCGCCCCGCACGTCACCGACTACATCGAGGCCATCACGGCCCAGATCCAGGCCATCATCGACGCCGGCTGCGCCTATGCCGCCGAGGGTCATGTCCTGTTCGATGTCTCCAGCTATCCGTCCTACGGCGCGCTGTCGGGGCGCAATCTGGACGACATGATCGCCGGCGCCCGCGTCGAGGTCGCCCCCTACAAGAAGAACCCGCACGACTTCGTCCTGTGGAAGCCGTCCAAGGCGGACGAGCCGTCCTGGCCGAGCCCGTGGGGCGAGGGCCGTCCCGGCTGGCACATCGAATGCTCGGCCATGATCGAGCAGACCCTGGGCCTGCCCATCGACATCCACGGCGGCGGCATCGATCTGGTCTTCCCACACCACGAGAACGAGATCGCCCAGGGCGTCTGCGCCCACGGCCATGCTCATGGCGACAAGGCCCACGACGAATACGCCCGCTACTGGATGCACAACGGCTTCCTGACCGTGGACGCCGAGAAGATGTCCAAGTCGATCGGCAACGTCCTGCTGCTGCACGATCTGGTGCAGGCCATGCCGGGCGAGGTGGTGCGCTGGGCCTTGTTGAGCGCGCACTATCGTCAGCCGCTCGACTGGAACCAGACCCTGCTGGAGCAGAGCCGCAAGAACCTGGATCGCCTCTACGGCGTCCTGCGCGACGCCGACGCGGCCCTGGCGGACTTCGACATCTCCACGCTGGACGAGGCCGAGATGGAGCTGGCCGAGAATGCGATGGACCCGGTGCTGGATGCGCTGGAGGACGACCTCAACACGCCGGGGGCCATCGCTCAGCTGTTCGGGCTGGGCAACGCTCTGCGCGACCTGCTGAACGACGCCGAAGCCGACATCAATGATGTGGCCATGGCCCGCTGGACGCTGACCGAAGCCGCCGGCCTGCTGGGCGTGCTGACCCTGACGCCCGACGCCTGGTTCGAAGGCGGCGATCCGGCCCTGAAGGCCGAGGTCGAGGCCCTGCTGGAGCAACGGGCCAGCGCCCGCGCCGAAAAGAACTGGGCCGAGGCCGACCGCATCCGCGACCGCCTGAACGACCTGAACGTCGTCGTCATGGACGGCCCCCAAGGCGCCACCTGGCGGGTGAAGGGCTGAGTTTTTCCTTCTCCCTCAAGGGGAGAAGGAAGGTTCAGCGCGCCTTGCGGATCAACTCGTCCGCCAGCACGTCGGTCAGATAGCCGTCCGCCACCCGTCCGTTGGCCTGTTGCCAGCGGCGAAGCGCCGCGCGGGTGTTCGAGCCGATGACGCCGTCCACGCCCTGGGTATTGAAGCCCATGCGGGTCAGGGCCGTCTGGGCGCCGACGCGCTGTTCGCGGGTCAGGGGGCCGTCGTTGGGCCAGGTCGCGGTCAGGGCTGGCTTGCCCTGCACCCCGTCGGCGATCAGGCCGATGGCGAGCGCATAGCTGACCGAGTTGTTGTAGCGCCGGATCACATAGTGGTTGGGCAGGGCCAGGAAGGCCGGTCCCTTGGCCCCCTGCGGCAAGAGGATGGTCGCGCCCTCGGCGGCTTCCTCGCTGTTCGGCGCCGAGCCGTTGGCCAGGCGCACGCCGCGTCCCGCCCAATAGGCCCAGTTGTGCTTCGGTCCCTCGGCCTGGCTGTAGTCGAAGCCGGCGGGCAGGATGACCTCATAGGCCCAGCCCTGACCGCGCTTCCAGCCGGCCTGGGCCAGCAGGTTGGCGGCCGAGGCCAGGGCGTCGGCGTCCGAGCCCCAGATGTCCACCTGGCCGTCGCCGTTCTGATCCACGCCCAGCTTCAGATAGCTGTCGGGCATGAACTGGGTCTGGCCCATGGCGCCGGCCCAGCTGCCCTTCAGGCCGCTGCGGCTGCGCTTGCCGTCGATGACGATGTCGAGGGCGTTCTTCAACTGGTCCTCGGCCCAGGCGCGGCGGCGGCCGTCATAGGCCAGGGTCGCCAGCGAGCGGATGACGTCGAAATCGCCCTGAACCTGGCCGAAGGCGCTTTCCTGAGCCCAGACGCCCAGCAGAATCTCGGTCGGCACGCCGAATCGCTGCGTCACGTCCCACGGCACGCGGTCGACGCGCTGGCGGGCCATGCCGATTCGGGCGGGCGCCGTCGCGCTCTGGATATAGGCGCCGGCCGGGCGCGAGAATTCGGGCTGGTTGCGATCCAGACGGATGACGCTGGCGTTTGGCGTGACGTTCTGCAGTTCGCGCGAATACTCCCACTTTCGGGCGCCGCCGAGCCGGTTGAGGAAGCTCTGCTTCCACGTCTCGAAGCTCGCCTGGTCATAGGCGTCCGACAGGTCCGTGGCGGCCGGGGGCGGCGTGGACGGCGGCGTGGCGGGCGCCGGCTCCACGACCGGCGGGGGCGCGGGCTGGGGCTGGGGCGGTGTCGGGACCATGGGCGCACAGGCCGCAACGGAACCAATCAGGACAAGACGATAGGCGATACGCATGACCACAGGCTAACGCCCCCGAATTCCACGACCAATCACAAGCGCGCGAAGCCCCTCGGGGTTTCCGTGATAAGGGTTAAGGCGGCGCTAACCTTTTGCGAGAGGGGAGCTTTAAGGCGAGCGTCGTAACCTCGCTTATCCCTTGGACACGGCCTGGTGGCGGAGGGGCGACGCGCCGGACGTGCATGTCCGGAGACCCTCCGTTCAACTCGGAGGCCAGGCCTCCAGCGGAATCCCCGCGCGGAATGTTGACGAAAGGCGGAGGCCTCTCTATACGCACCGCTCCGCCGCAAGGTCCTGTCCGCAGGGCTTTCGCGCATTTGTTTTTGACCGCCCTCACGGGCCTCCAATCTTCGGGACGTCCGACCATGAAGGTCCGCAGCTCGCTTAAGTCGCTCAAGGGTCGCCACCGCGACTGCAAGATCGTTCGCCGCAAGGGCGTGGTCTATGTGATCAACAAGACCGATCCGCGCTTCAAAGCCAAGCAAGGCTAAGAACCGCGTCGGCGCCTGCAACGGCGCTACGGTTGCGATATTCAAAGGCTGCGGGCGTTGCCCGCGGCCTTTTTCGTGTCCGGACGTCAGGGGGGCAGGATCGGACGCGATTTGGTCCCTTGGCCTGCTCTGGGGGCGGTTCGGGCGATTCCTTTCTTGCCCTGTCGGCCCCGGGTCTGCTTGAGAGTGGTCTCAAGGTCGCCCGCCGGCCAATTCAAGTTTCTGGAGTTTCTCCCATGGCCGACGACGCCCCCGCCTTCGACAATCCCGACGTCCTGACCGCCACGGCCCAGGGCCGTCTGCGCTCCATCATCGAGCGCCTGGAGCGCCTCGAAGAGGACAAGCAGGCCGTCATGGTCGACATGAAGGAGGTCTTCGCCGAGGCCAAGGGCGAGGGCTATGACGTCAAGGTCCTGCGCAAGGTCCTGCGCCTGCGCAAGCAGGACAAGGCCAAGCGTCAGGAAGAAGAAGCGATCCTGGACCTCTACCTGTCGGCCCTCGGCGAGATCTGAGGGAGGCGGGCCTGAAGCGCACGCCCTTCAAGCCCCCCAGCGACCGCCCTTCGCGCTCCGGCAGTTCGAAGGGCGGCGGCGAATCCAAGCTGCGCTCGAGCGGCCTGATGCGCTCAAGCAGCCCGAAGGGCGATGGCGCCTCTAAAAAGAAGCTCCCTAGCCCCTGGGAGCAGCAGAAAGAGGCCGCCAAGCGGTCGGCTTTGAACGCCCTGAAACGCGCCCGCCGCTCGGCAGAGAAGGCGGGCGTTTCGCTGTCCGAATGGGAGGGCGACTTCCTCGATTCGGTGGGCGAGCGAATCCAGACCCACGGCCGCGCCTTCGCCGACCCCGAAAAAGGCGCCCCCGGTCAGGCCCTCTCGGCCATGCAGGGCCGCAAGCTCAAGGAAATCACCGCCAAGGCCAAGGGCGAGGAAACCCGCCCCTGGAAGCGGAAGGCGAAGCGGGAGGAGTGAGGTCGGCTATCGACCGTTGCAGTCACTCGTCGAACAATGATCTAAAGCGCGGCTATGAAGTCCATAGCCCACATCATGCAGATCGTATTCGTAGGGTTCGGCGTGTTGTGCCTGTGCACTTCTACGCCGGCCCTTGCCCAGCAGCCTGGCCCTATCAAGTGGCAACAGGGGCCAAGCCCCGAAAGATTTCCGCCGCTGAGTGTCCTGTTGGGCATACCGAGCGTTGCGCTCGTCAGGTGCGAAGCTGTCGATGGTCCACGCTTGACGTGTATCGCCGTCGATGAAAACCCTCCTGGCCTTGGCGTCGGCCAGGCAGGTGTCGAGGCTCTCGAAAGCGGCGTGTTGGCGGCAGATCAACCGCTCCCTGTGAAGTTTCAACAGAGGATATTGTTCAAGGCCGACATTAGTGTCGAGCGGACTGAATGGACGGGCTACCGGCCCTCGCAACGAGAGATCGACGCCCAGAGCGTGAGCGTTTCTCGACTGCCCCAAATGCCCGGTTTCATTTTTGATCTGCCACCTTCGCTGACTGCCACAGGTGCGGAGCATCGCGAGCGGCTTCTAAGAATCCAGGGGCAAATCGAGATGGAGTTCCGTCCAAGGTTGTCTGCGATACGGTCACTCGTCGCCGCTCGTGCGCGCAAAAAAACGTGGAGCGAGCGCGAGCTCTCCATGCCCGCGACCTTTTGGCTCGGGATTTGGAGCGGCTATCACCCCGAGGCGGCGGATCTCCAGAACCAGGTCAACGACAGGGTGCGTGAAATCTTCTGCGGGGAGGTGGAGTGCAGTCCCGCAGTCACGAACTCGTCGTCAGCGCCCGGCTAGGTCTGCTTCACGGCTAACCCTACTTACTGCTCCACGGCCGCGCCGCGCCGGTCTTGATGCGCTTGGCCTGTTCGCGCTGGAAGCGACCGCCGCGCGGGGGCTTGGCGCGAGCGGCGATGGCTTCCTGCTTTTCGCGCAGGGCGCGCTGGATCGGGGTCTCGGTGGGAGCCTCGTCCGGCGGGGCGGGGGACTGGTCGTCGCTATGGTCGCTCATGACCGCAGCCTAGCACGTCCTCAGCCCGCTTCCTTCAGTTGCTCTTCCAGCCCCTGTTCGCGGACCTTGCGGTACAGGGTCGAGCGGCCGATGCCGAGGCGACGGGCGATCTCGCTCATGTGGCCGGAATAGACCTCGATGGCGTGCTGGATCAGGTCGCGTTCGATCTCTTCCAGGGTGCGCAGATGGCCGCGCGCGTCGATGATGCGGACCGGGCTGTCGGGCTGGGCCTCGCCGCCGGCGTCGCCCTCGGGCGTCTCGGCGCGCTCGTGCGAGACGACGGCGTTCAGCGGCATGGCGACGCCCGAGATGGCTGGAAAATCGTGCGGCTGCAGCAGCGGCGAATCGGCCAGGACCAGGGCGCGATAGATCGAGTTTTCCAGCTGGCGCACATTGCCGGGCCAGTCGAAGGCCTGCAGCAGAGCCATGGTCTCGACGGCGCAACCGGCGACGCGCTTGCCTTCCTCGACGTTGAAGCGGGCGATGAAGTGCTCGACCAGGGCCGGGATGTCCTCGCGCCGTTCGCGCAGGGCCGGGGCCTCGATCGGGAAGACGTTCAGGCGATAGAAGAGGTCCTCGCGGAAGGCGCCTTCCTTGACCTGCTGGGCCGGGTCGCGATTGGTGGCCGAGACGATGCGGACGTCGACCTTGACCGCGCGCTTGGCGCCGACCGGGTCGATCTCGCCTTCCTGCAGGGCGCGCAGCAGCTTGACCTGCATGTCCAGCGGCAGTTCGCCGATCTCGTCCAGGAACAGGGTGCCGCCGTTGGCCTCCATGAACTTGCCGGCGTGCTTGTCGACAGCGCCGGTGAAGCTGCCCTTCTCGTGGCCGAACAGGATGGATTCGACCAGATTGGCGGGCAGGGCGCCGCAGTTGACGGCCACGAAGGGCTTGCCGGCCCGGTCCGAGGCGCCGTGCAGGGCGCGGGCGATGACTTCCTTGCCCACGCCGCTTTCGCCGGTGATCAGCACCGGGATGCCGGACTTGGCGGCGCGGACGCCCAGGGCCTTGACCACGCGCATGGGTTCGCTGTCGCCGACCAGATCGTCGAACGAGGTCCGGCCCGAGACGTGCTTCTTCAGGCGGCCGATCTCGGCCGAAAGCTGCGTCAGCTGCAGGGCGTTGCGCACGCCGATCAGCAGGCGCTCCGGCCCGACCGGCTTGACGAAGAAGTCCTGAGCCCCGGCCTGCATGGCCTTGACCACGGTCTCGATGCCGCCGTTGGCCGTCAGGACGATGACCGGCACGGCCACGCCCGCCGTGCGGATTTCCGCCAGCGTCTCCAGACCCGACAGACCGGGCATGACGAGGTCGAGCAGCACCACGTCGGCGCCGCCGCCCTTGGTCAGGCGGTCGATCGCCTCGCCCCCGCTTTCGGCGTGGACGACGGCGTAGCCTTCGCGGTCGAGCACCGCCTGGATCAGGCGGCGCTGCGTGGGATCATCGTCGACGACCAGAACGGTCTTGGCCATGTGAAACACACCCTAAAACATCACCGTAACGGCCGTCCTCGTTGCTCGGGATCGGCTCGTTTCTAGACAACCTTAGGCCGAAGGGGGTGAAGATCGGGTTTCGGAGAACTGAGTCAGGGGTTAACGGCGACGGGTGACGGACATTCCTGTTCCGGCTGGAAACGGGCGCCGCCGCGCGGGGTGGAAAGGTCGGGCCAGGGCGAGGCGACCGGCGCGGTCTGCGGCGCTTTCAGCGCGTCGCGCGGGTCGGCCGCCGGGCCGGAACCTGGAGCCGAACCGCAGAAGGCGATCCGATAATCGCCCTGATGGGACCACACGCCGTCAGGCCCCTGCGCGAACAGGGCGATGCGGAAGCGGTCGGCCAGCAGTACCTCGGCCTTGCCGTCGTCGTTCAGGTCGCGGGCGGTCGCCAGGCATTCGACAGAGGCTTCGCATTCGTAGCGGGGATCGCCGGGGCGCACCGGGATCACGAACCCGGCGGGCAGGGCTGCGTCCGCCGGCCAGACCGCGACGTGCGGCGTGCGGGGCGGAATGGACTCGTCCTTCTGCTTGAAATCATAGCGGTTGTCGCTCGCCTGGGCCGCCTTGGCCCGGCGCGCGATCTCGGCGTCCGGCGACTTGGCCAGATCGGCCAGGGCGAGACGACCGGCCTTGCCCGCCTCGAAGCGCAGGAAGCCGTAGTCGAACTGGGCCGCGCTGACAGCGCCGCGCTGCAGCCGGGCGACCTGATCCCCGACCGACAGGCGGGCGGGGTCCAGCAGGGGGCTGAAAAGGGCCAGGATGACAGCGACCGTCAGGACGGCGGCGGCGACATTGGTCCGCTCCAGCGGCTTCATCCAGGCGGTCTTGCGCCAGAGCGGAGACAGCGCCGCCCAGCCGTAGCCCGCGGCATAGACCGCTCCGACCAGGGCGCAGGCCGAGGCGATGATCCGATCCGACGTCAGGCCGTGCTGACCGATGCGCAGGCTCAGCCCCCAGACGGCGATCAGGATCAACGGAGTCAGCAGGACGGCGGCGACCCGCACGGCGACGCGCAGCGCCACGGGCGGCAGGTTGTCCTCGCGTCCGTCCTGATAGGCGGTGTTGATCAGGATGATCAGGGCCGCCGCCGCCGACAGCACCAGGGCCGTGGCGCTGCCCGTCTCCCACAGGCCGTCCAGGCCGGTGAAGGGCAGGGCCAGCAGGAAGCCCGCCACCAGAACCGTGATGACCAGCAGCAGCCAGGACAGCAGCATCAGGGCCACGGTCCGAACGCCCCGGATCAGGCCGCTGCGCACGTCGGTCAGCTGCACCGCCACGGCGAAGACCAGGCAGGTGACGGGGATGGAGAACCATTCCTCGCCGATCAGGTCGGACAGGAAGCTGAGCCCGATCACACGGAACAGGGCCGCGCCGAGGAACAGCAACAGCCAGAAGGCGCCGGTGAAGCCCAGCGACAGGACCAGCTGCACCCCGGCCTTCCACGCCGTGTCGAAATAGTCGTCGAAGTCGGCGATCCAGCGCCGGGAAGCGACCGCCGGGACGATCAGGTGATGGGCGATGAACAGGGCGGCGGCGCTGAAGGCGACAACGGGGAAGCGCAGATAGGGCGGCCGGAAATAGTCCTGCGCCTGCTGCGCCGCATCGTGCCAGCCCAACAGGGCCAGAACGGCGGCGGCGATCACGCCCCAGATCGCCAGCACCTTCACCGACAGCCGTCCGACGCCCGCCAGAAGCATGACGGGGGTGAAGGCGCAGGCCAGGGCCAGCGCGGCGAACAGCGGCGGCTGGGTCGCGGGCCAGCTCATGGCATCGGACGGCATGGCGCTGCGATAGAGGGCGTAGAGCAGCAGTCCTTGAACCAGTCCGACGCCGATACGGGCGACGGCCAGGCGGTGGTGTCCCTCCTGGCCGAGCGTGGCGCGTCCGGAAAAGACCTCGGCGTCGATCTTGGTCATGGCGGTTCTCCCCTCGCGGCCATCTGATCCCAAATGGCGGACGGGGGAAAGCTCAGTCGTGTCGGACGACGCGCGCCAGATAGCATCCGCGCGGGGCGAAATGGATGTGGACCGTCACGGTTCGCGGCGCGGCGAACCAGTGCCGCAGCCGCGCGTCGAGGTCGGCGCCGTCGATCACCTCGCCGTCGATCATCATATTGCGGTCGTCATAGACCCGGATCGACAGCGGGCGCTGGGCCAGCATGTCCGGCACAGTCTCGACAAAGGGTGCGGTCTCTTTCGCGTCTTCCCTCACAAAGATCGGCCCGCTGGCGCGGTAGGGCGAGGTCGGGTCGATGAGATGGGCGTGGTTGATCAGGACAAGGCGCTCGCCCACGTCGGCGGTGGTCAGGCTGACGCGGCACGGCGCCAGACCCGCCCGGTCGGCCACCCAGCGACGGGCGCCGAGGGCGGCCAGCCCTTCGTCGTCCAAGGCGAACAGGGGCTGGAAGGGGGCGAGCGGCAGGGGTTCGATCCGGTAGGTCATGGGGTTCCTCGTGACGATGCGAGGCCTGACCTTGCCCCTCGCCGCGAACGGCGTCTGGCGACAATCGGAACTGGCGTTCTGAAACCCGACGCCCTTGCGCAAGCCGGTCGGCGACCTCACAACTCGACCATGAACGCGCCCGTCAAGACGACCGACTTCGCCGACGCCCCGCTGTGGGACCTGTCCGACCTCTACGCCTCGCGCGAGGATGCGCGCATCAATGCCGACCTGGATCGGGCCAAGGCGCTGGTGGATCAAATGAACGCCTTCCAGGGCCAGCTGATCGGCCAGCGCGGCGACGCGGCGGCTCTGGGTCAGGCGCTGGACCAGACCATTGATCTGTATGAACAGGTGGCGGACGTCATGGGGGGCTTGGGCGCCTACGCCTTCCTCGCGGCCTCGACGGCGCGCGACGATGCGGGCGCGCAAGGTTTCGAGGCCAATATCCGCGAGAAGATGACGGTCATCGCCACCCCGACCGTCTGGCTTACGCTGGAGATCAACCAACTGGACGAGGCCGAGATCGCGGCGGCCCTGGCCGCCCATCCCGCCGCGGCGCGCTGGTCGCCGTGGCTGCGCCGGGTGCGGGCGATGAAGCCGCATGAGTTGTCCACCGAGCTGGAGACCTTCATCGCCGAGCGCGGCCCGATCCAGGCCCAGTGGCCGCGCCTGTTCGACGAGACGCTGGCGGCGCTGCGGGCCGAGGCCGACGGCGAGAGCCTGACCCTGTCCGAAGCCCTGAATCGCCTCAGCGACGCCGACGCCGCCAAGCGTCAGGGCGCGGCCGAGGGCCTGTCCAAAGCCTTCGCCGACAAGGCCCAGACCATGGCCATGGTCATGAACACCGTCGCCGCCGACAAGGCGCTGGAGGACAAGTGGCGCGGCTTCAAACGTCCCGCCGACAGCCGCCACCTCGGCAACGAGGTCGACGGCGAGAGCGTCGACGCCATGGCCGAGGCGGTGGCCGAAGCCTATCCGCGCATCTCGCACCGCTATTACGCGCTCAAGGCCAAGGCTATGGGCAAGACCGCCCTGGACCACTGGGACCGCAACGCCCCGATCGAGGCGACGCCGCCGCGCACCTATGACTGGGCGCAGGCCCGCGAGGTGGTGCTGGCCAGCTTCAATGATCTGGGCGGCGACTTCGCCGAGCGCGCCGGTTGGTTCTTCGACCGGCCGTGGATCGACGCCAGGGCGCGGGCGGGCAAGCAGTCGGGCGCCTATGCTCACCCGGTGACGGCGGATCGCCACCCTTACGTTTTCCTGAACTGGATGGGCGAGCGGCGCGACCTGCTGACCCTGGCGCACGAACTGGGCCACGGGGTGCATCAGACGCTGGCGGCGGCGCAAGGCTCGCTTCTGGCCGACACGCCGCTGACCCTGGCCGAGACCGCCTCCATCTTCGCCGAGGGTCTGACGTTTGACCGGCTGCTGGCCGAGGCGACGCCGGCGGATCAGCGCGCGCTGCTGGCGAGCCGCATCGAGGACGGGCTGAACACGGTGGTGCGCCAGATCGCCTTCCACCGCTTCGAGACCCGCTTCCACGACGAGCGCGCGGCGGGCGAGGTGTCGGTCGAGCGCATCGGCGAAATCTGGATGGAGGAGCTGGGCGCCAGCCTCGGTCCGGCGGTGACGCTGAACCCCGGCTATGAGACCTGGTGGGCCTACGTCAGCCACTTCGTCCACTCGCCCTTCTATGTTTACGCCTACGCCTTCGGCGACCTGCTGGTCGCGGCCCTGATGGAGACGCGGGCCAAGGACCCGGCGGCCTTCACGCCCCTGTATCGCGAACTGTTGGCCGGCGGCGGGGCGCACACCTATGTCGAGGCGCTGAAGCCCTTCGGCCTCAACCCGCGCGACCCGGCCTTCTGGACCATCGGCACCAAGCGTCTGGAAGGGCTGGTGGACCGGTTTGAAGCCCTGGCCGGCTAGGCGCAGAATGTGGCCATGCGCCGCGCGGGCTTGAGCCCCGCGCGGGCGTCGCTATAAGAGCCGTCGAAATCTCGACTCTTTTTCGGAAGACCTGAATGGCCGACCAGCACGCAGACAACGCCGAACACGCCTACGTGCACGGCTCGATGGAAATCTCGGAACAGGTCTCGACCTGGCACCTGTTCGTCTTCCTGGCCAAGTGGGGCTCGCTGCTGACCGCCGCCATCCTGCTGTTCCTGACGGTCTGGTTCGCCGTCGGCGCGGGCTTCATCGCCGGCGCCATCAGCGGCGTGGCCCTGTTCGTGGCGGGCTTCTTCGCCCTGCGTTCCAAGCCCGCGCACTGAGTTCCGCGCCGCGTCTGCGGCGTCGCGACATTCGAAAAGCCCGTCGAGCTTCGCGCTCGGCGGGCTTTTCTTTTGAGGTTTGTTCGGCGACACAGCATGATTTTGCCCATTGCTGCCGTTGCGTCAGCGTTCTGAGCAAGAAAATTACGCAGTTGCAGCAATTCCGACTTTGACGCGCCCTTCCGCTTCGTCCTAACGTCCGAAGGCTGGGGGATAAGGGAGGGATTCGCTTGGCTGTCGCCATCGCCGTGACCCGCGAGCGCCGTGAAGGCGAGACGCGCTGCGCCGCAACGCCGGAAACGGTGAAGAAGCTGATCGCCCTAGGCGCGACCGTTTCGGTCGAGGCCGGGACGGGGCTGGGCTCGTCCATTCCCGACGCCGACTACGCCGAGGCCGGCGCGACGGTGAAGCCCGACACCCGCGCCGTGCTGGACGGCGCCGACATCGTGCTGAAGGTGCGCGGTCCGACCGCGCAGGAGACCAGCGCGCTGAAGCCTGGCACGGTCGTCGTCGCCATGCTGGACGCCTATCGCGAGAAGGATACGGTCGAGGCGCTGAAAGGCGCCAACGTCACCGCCTTCGCCATGGAGTTCGTGCCGCGCATCACCCGCGCCCAGGTCATGGACGTGCTGTCGTCCCAGGCCAATCTGGCCGGCTATCGCGCGGTGATCGAGGCGGCCTACGCCTTTGGCCGCGGCTTCCCGATGATGATGACGGCGGCGGGCACGGTCGCCCCGGCCAAGGTCTTCGTCATGGGCGTGGGCGTGGCGGGCCTGCAGGCCATCGCAACGGCGCGGCGCCTGGGCGCGGTCGTCACCGCCACCGACGTGCGCCCGGCGACCAAGGAACAGGTCGAGAGCCTGGGCGCCAAGTTCCTGGCCGTCGAGGACGAGGAGTTCAAGAACGCCCAGACGGCCGGCGGCTACGCCAAGCCCATGTCGGCGGAATATCAGGCCAAGCAGGCGGTCCTGACCGGCGAACACATCAAGAAGCAGGACATCGTCATCACCACCGCCCTGATCCCCGGCCGCGCGGCGCCGGTGCTGGTCAGCGCCGAACAGGTGGCCTCGATGAAGCCCGGCTCGGTTCTGATCGATCTGGCGGTCGAGGCGGGCGGCAATGTCGCGGGCGCCAAGGCGGGCGAGGTCGTGACCACGGCGGGGGGCGTTTCCATCGTCGGCTACACCAACTTGCCGGGCCGGATCGCGGCCGACGCCAGCGCCCTCTATGCGCGCAACCTGGCGGCCTTCGTCGGGTTGATGGTGAAGGACGGCGCGGTGACGCTGGATCTGGACGACGAAATCCTCAAGGCCGCTGTCGTGACGCACGGCGGGGCCGTGGTGCATGAAGGCGTGAAGGGATGATGAGCGAGAAGCTTCGCAACGCATTGGGCGCCTTCGCAATGACCGTGATGGTCGGCGGTCCGGTGATCGGCCTCATCGCCTTGGTCGCCGTCATATCGGTGGACCCTTCAGGAAAACCCATCGGTGAAGCCATAGGCAAGGTCATCAAACTGATCGTCGTCAGCGTGCTGGCTAGCGGTATCTTGCGAGTGCTGCTCAGCATCGACGCGCGGTTGGAACGCAGGAGCTGATATGGAACACGTCGATCCCACCGTCTTCCGCCTGGCCATTTTCGTGCTGGCGATCTTTGTCGGCTATTATGTGGTGTGGAGCGTGACGCCCGCCCTGCATACGCCGCTGATGGCCGTGACCAACGCCATTTCCAGCGTCATCATCGTCGGCGGCCTGATCGCCGCGGCGGCGCTCAGCCCCGAGGCCGCAGGGCCGAACGCCTGGATCGCCAAGGGCGCGGGCGTGGTCGCCGTGACCCTGGCCAGCGTCAACATCTTCGGCGGCTTCATGGTCACGCGGCGGATGCTGGCCATGTACAAGAAGAAGGTGCGTGCCTGATGCTTGGCACGCGCGCGGACATTTTTCTAACGGCCGCGATTCCAGTAGCGCTTCTGTTGACGCTGGGACTCGTCCTGGTTGGTGGAAGGCTGCAGCCCCAAATACGGTGCCGCGTCGAGCTTTGTTTGAAGCTGGTCTGCTATTTGGCATTCATGGGGGTCTTTCTCTTGCGGGCCGGGGAATGGGCGCGCGAAGGTGACTGGCTGACGATCGCAGCGTTCGGCTCCTTCGCCGTCTTCATCGGCTGGAAGGGCGTCCGGTTCGTCCGTAGTCGTCTCATGTCGAGAAGCCCGAAAGACGCCGCCTCGTGATCTTCTCGCCTGTCCTGTTCGCCTTCTATGTTTCCTGGGCCGTCACCGGCCTGGGCGTGGCCCTGTGGATCTGGAGCTGGGTGCGGGTGAAAGACCCCATCGGCAAGCTGCGGTTTCAGGACTGCGGCGTGGTGCTGGTTTTCGCCGCCGTGCTGACGCGCATCGTCATTCAGGACCGCGAGATGACCGTCTTCGACTGGGCCATGTTTATATTGGGACCGCTGTTCATCGCCGCTGCGCTGTGGCGACTGACCCGCACCCAAAGTCTGACCAAACGCTAAGAGTAACCGTGATGAAAACCACCCTGATCTTCGCCGCCGTCCTGACCGCCGCCGTCGCCGCTTCCGGCGCCGCCTCGGCCCAGAAAACCGAAGAAGTCGGTCAGAACCCTTACGGCGGCCTGCACTGGTCGGTCGCCGCGCCGCAGGGCGCCACCTGGGCGCTGCAGTGTCAGTTCGCGCCGGTGACGGTGCGCGGCATCCATATGAACCGCATCAATCACACGGGCACGGGCCGCATGGCCGGGCGCCTGCCGGGCGACAACGGCAGCTGCCGCCTGACCAAGACGGGCGGCGAGGGCGGCGTCGGCGTCGCCATCGTCAAGAACGGTCAGGCCACCGCCGCCGGCACCAACGACCCGGCCAAGCCGGCCGTCATCAACGTCTTCTGACACGCTGAAACTACCCTAGGGGAGGGGATCTGATGAACGCATCCATAGCCGCGCTGGCCTATCTGGTCGCGGGGGTCCTGTTCATCCTCTCCCTCAGGGGGCTGTCCAGCCCGGAGACCAGCCGCCGCGGCAATACGCTGGGCATGGTCGGCATGGGCCTGGCCGTCGGCGTGACCCTGCTGACGCTGGCGACCTCGGGCGCGCTGGATCTGATGACCCTGGGCCTGATCGGAGGGGGCGTGGTGGTCGGCGGGGGCGCGGGGGCGCTGATCGCCCGGCGGGTGCCGATGACGGCCATGCCGCAGCTGGTCGCGGCCTTCCACTCCCTGGTCGGTCTGGCCGCCTGTCTGGTGGCGGTGGGCGCCGTCTATGCGCCCGACGCTTTCGGCATCATGACGGTCGAGGGCGGCATCAAGACCCTGTCGATCGTCGAGCTGAGCCTGGGCGTGGCCATCGGCGCCGTCACCTTCACCGGCTCGGTCATCGCCTTCGCCAAGCTGAACGGGAACATGAGCGGCTCGCCGATCCTGCTGCCGGCGCGGCACCTGATCAACATCGGCCTGGCCCTGGCTCTGGTCTTCCTGATCGGGGTGCTGATCGGCACCGGCGGCACGGCGATCTGGGCCTTCTGGGGCGTCTTTGCGCTCAGTCTGATCCTCGGCGCGACCCTGATCATCCCCATCGGCGGGGCCGACATGCCCGTCGTGGTGTCGATGCTGAACTCCTACTCCGGCTGGGCCGCGGCGGCCCTGGGCTTCACGCTGGAGAACATCGCCCTGATCATCACCGGCGCCCTGGTCGGGTCGTCGGGCGCCATCCTCAGCTACATCATGTGCAAGGGCATGAACCGCAGCTTCATCAGCGTCATCCTGGGCGGCTTCGGCGGCGGGGATGCAGCAGCGGCGGGCGGCGGCGTGGTCGAGACGCGCCCCGTCAAGCACGGCTCGGCCGAGGACGCCGCCTTCATCATGAAGAACGCCTCCAAGGTCATCATCGTCCCCGGCTACGGCATGGCCGTGGCCCAGGCCCAGCACGCCCTGCGCGAAATGGCCGACATCCTCAAGGAAGAGGGCGTCGAGGTGAAATACGCCATCCACCCCGTCGCGGGCCGGATGCCGGGCCACATGAACGTCCTGCTGGCCGAGGCCAGCGTCCCCTATGACGAGGTGTTCGAGCTGGAGGACATCAACTCCGAGTTCTCGACCGCCGACGTGGCCTTCGTCATCGGCGCCAACGACGTCACCAACCCCGCCGCCAAGACCGACCCCCAATCGCCGATCTACGGCATGCCGGTGCTGGACGTGGAGAAGGCCGGGACGGTGCTGTTCATCAAGCGCGGCATGGCGGCCGGCTATGCGGGCGTCGAGAACGAACTCTTCTTCCGCGACAACACCATGATGCTGTTCGCCGACGCCAAGAAGATGGTCGAGGGGATCGTGAAGGCGCTGTGATGCTCGGTTGAATGCGCCGATCGTTCTCGGTAGCGCGCAGCGTTGACCGACGTTGAGTCCCGCCGCGAACAGCGCCATCAAGGCTGAAACACCAGCAGCGGGGCGGCCATGACGGAGGAGGGGGAGATCGCGTTCAGCGCGGACGAGATCATCGCCAACCTGTCGCTGGCGCCGCATCCCGAGGGCGGGCATTTCCGCACCATGGCGCGCGATCCGGGTCTGGCGGCCTGCGGCTCCGAGGCCTCGACCGACTATCGCCTGCTGGCGGCGGACGAGGCGGGCGAGTGGCGCCTGGTCGAGACGACCGAGATCTGGGCCTTCTACATGGGCGCGCCGATGGAGCTGGAGATCGCCACGGATCAGGGGTTGCGGCCGCTGGTGCTGGGGCCGGACCGGCGGCAGGTCGCGGCGCCTGCCGGCGCATGGCGGCGGATGCGCAGTCAGGGCGACTGGACCCTGGCCGCCTGTTCGAGGGCGCCGGGCCTGGCGATCGAAGCGGTGGAGGCGTCCCATGTCTGAACCCAAGACCAAACCCACCGATGTGCCGGTCGAGGATTTCCTGGCCGCCGTCGAACCCGCGCGGCGGCGCGAGGACGGCCTGGCGGTCTGCGCCCTGATGCGCGAGATCACGGGCGAGGCGCCGGTCATGTGGGGGCCGTCCATCGTCGGCTTCGGCCGCTACACCTACGTCAACACGACCAAAAAACCTGCTGACTGGCCGATCATCGGCTTCTCGCCGCGCAAGGCGGCGCTGACCGTCTACATCATGCCGGGTTTCCAGGCGCAGGCGGATCTGCTGGCCCGGCTGGGGCCGCACACGACCAGCGTGTCCTGCCTCTACATCAAGCGCCTGGACCAGATCGACATGGGGGCCTTGCGCGAGCTGTGCGAATGGTCGGTGGCCGAGATGAAGCGGCTCTATCCCTGATTGGCTTGCCGGACGCGCACACGAGCGTATAGCGGATAGCCATGCGCACCTTCCTGATCGTCGCCGCCGCCGCCCTGCTGTCCGCCTGCGCCACAGCGCCGCTGACCGCCGCTGAAACGCCGGTCGAGACGGTCGATCTGCTGTTGACCTCGGCCACGGTGGTCGATGTCGAGAAGGGGACGACGACACCCGATCAACTGGTGGCCGTGCGCGGCGGCGACATCGTCGCCGTGGCGCCGGAAGGCGAGGCCAACCGCTATCGCGCGACGCGGACGGCGGATCTCGGCGACCGCTATGTCATGCCGGGGCTGTGGGACATGCACGTCCACTTCGGCGGGGGCGAGACCCTGATCGAAGAGAACGCCGAGCTGATGCCCCTCTATGTCGTCAACGGCGTGGTCGCGGTGCGCGACGCGGCGGGCGACCTGGCGCAGCAGGTGCTGGACTGGCGCGACGCCCCGCCGACGCCCGACAGCCCGCGCATCTTCACCTCGGGCCCCAAGATCGAGGGCGTCGCCCCGGTCTGGAAGGGCGTGATCGAGACCGGCAGCGAGGCCGACATCGACGCCGCCCTGGACCGGCTGCAGGCCCTGCGCGTCGACTTCGTCAAGATCACCGACAACACCCTGAAGCCCGAGCTCTTTCTCTACGCCGTGCGCGAGGCGAAGAAGCGGGGCATGAAGACCTCGGCCCACATCCCGGCCAGCATCACCGTGCTGGAGGCGGCCGAGGCGGGCCTGTCGTCCATCGAGCACCTCGACTATGCCATGAAGGCGGGCTCGAAGGATGAAGCGGCCATCGCCGCCGACTATCTGGCGGGGAAATATACCTACGCCCAGACCATGCGGCGCTACGCCGATACCTTTGATGTCGAGACGGCGCGGCGGGTCTATGCCCGGCTGCGGGAGTTGGGCACGGCGGTGTCGCCGACCCTCTACGGCTCGACCACCCTGGCGAACCTGGACCTGGACGACCATTCACACGACGCCGGGCTGGCCTATGTCGGACCGGGCATCCGAGCGACCTATGACTGGCGCGTGCAGCGCGCGGCCCGGGCCACGCCGGAACAGGTGGCCGACCGCCACTTCGTCAAGGACGTCACCGCCCGTACCCTGCCCATGCTGCGCGATGCGGGGGTGGTCATCCTGACCGGGACGGACGCGGGCTTCCTCAACTCGTTCAACTATCCGGGCTTCTCGCTGCACGACGAGATGGCGCTCTATGTGAAGCTGGGGCTGACCCCGCGCGAGGCCCTGATGGGCTCGGTCGTGGACGGGCCGCGCTTCCTGAACCAGGGCGAGCGTTACGGCGCCGTGGCGGCGGGCAAGTCGGCCGACCTGCTGGTGCTGGAGGCGAACCCGCTGGCCGACATCAGCGCGACGCGGGGCGTCCACGACGTGGTGCTGCGCGGGCGTCTGATCGACGCGGCGACGCTGGAGCGGATGCGGGGTGAAATCCGCGCCCGCGTCACGGCGCGCAACGCCAGCTTTACGCCTTCGCCAGCGTCCTGACCCGGAAGGCGAGGAAGATCAGCAGGCCGCCGAACAGGATGGCCCAGGCCGCGATCAGCCACAGCAGGCCCATGGCCCCGCTGCCCGGCGCGAAGACCAGGATCAGGCCGAAGATCACCGACAGGGCGCCCGCCGCGATCAGCGTCCATTCGTTCTCGATCTCCTTGCGCAGGCGAATGGCGCCGACGATCTCGATGATCCCGCGCATGATCGACCAGAAGCCGATCAGGTAAACCAGAACCAGGGCCGTCAGCCCGGGCAGGGCGAAGGCCAGAACGCCCGTCAGGATGCTGACCACGCCCGACAGGGCCAGCCACCAACGCGGGGCGATCCCGCCTCCCCGAATGGCGGCGATCAGGGCCAGCACCCCGTCCGCCACGGCGTAGATCCCATAGACCAGGATCAGGCTCAGCAGGCTGATCTGGGGCCAGACGAAGGTCAGGACGCCGAAGACGATGGCCAGGACGCCGCGCAACAGCAACAGCCACCACGAACGATGCAGGGCCGATTTCACGATGCTTTCCAGCGAAGGCGCGGTGGTATGGGTCATCTGCAGTTCCCCGTCTGGCGGGACCGGAACGGTCACGCTTGGGCGAACGCGGGAAGGGGAGGGGCGGTTCCGCTCCCTCTCCCGGCGGGAGAGGGCTTGAGCCTCCAAGAGCGTAGCGATTGGCGAAGGCGAAAGGGTGAGGGGCTTCGATGTCAGTCGGCGGGAGCCGTAGCAGGACGGCTTACGCCGAAGGCCGCCGGGAACCCTCATCCGACCCTTCGGGCCACCTTCTCCCATCGGGAGAAGGGATGATTACGCCGCCATGCGCCAGTCGGCGTGCGAGGCGGCGGCGGGGGCGTGGAACTCGTCCCACAGGGCGTCCTCGTCCGAATAACGGCTGCTGGCCGAGGCCGAGATGACGTCCACGACCTGTTCTTCCTGACGGTCCCAGATGACCGCCAGGTCGGACGCGCCGTCGGCCTCGCACGGCACGATCATGTAGCGGCTGGCGAAAGTCTTGCGGGCAGGCTTTTGAACGGTGCGGGCGAAGGCCATGTCGGGATCTCCTGAAGCGATTGCCTCTTGCTGATGTTGAGAGGATGCGACAGCATTGCGCCAGTTTCGGACGTAGGCTTGTGGAGAAGTTTCAGTGAGGCACGACAAGGCGGCGATGGTCATCGATCTGGCGCGGGGAATGGCGGCCAGCGCCGAGGGGCTGACGCTGAACGAGATGGCGGGGCAACTGCGGGTTGGGCGGCGCACCGCCGAGCGGATGCGCGACGCCGTGCTGATGCTGTTCCCGCAGGTCGAGGAGGTGTCGGACCCGCCGACCAAGCGCTGGCGCATTCGCGGCGGCCTGTCGGCCTTCGAGCAGGCCCCGACCGCGACCGAGATGCTGGAGCTGACCAAGGCGGCGGCGGGCCTGCGCGGTCAAGGCGAGGCGAGCCGGGCGGCGGCGCTGGAGGGGCTGGAGCGCAAGGTGAAGGCGGCGATGCGGTCGACCACGCTGAACCGGCTGGCCCCCGATCTGGAGGCCCTGGTCCGGGCCGAGACCATCGCGGTGCAGGCCGGGCCGCGTCCCTCGGCGGACGAATCCGTGCTGGCCGAGATTCGCGGGGCGGTGCTGGCGGGGCGGCCGCTGGGCTTCATCTATTCGCGACCGGGGGCCGAGGCGCGTAGCCGAAGCGTCGCGCCGTGCGGCGTCATGTTCGGCCGCGCCAACTATCTGGTGGCGGCGGACCGCGAGAGCGGGCGCATTCAAACCTTTCGCCTTGATCGCATGACCTCGGTCGAGGCGGGCGACGGCACAGCCCAGCCCCCGGCCGATTTCGACCTGGCCGCCTTCGCCAGCCAGTCGTTCGGCATCTATCAGGACGAGATCGAGGAGGTGGTGCTGCGGGTCACGCCCGAGGGCGCGGTCGAGGCGCGCGGCTGGCGCTGGCACCCGACCCAGACGCTGGAGGATCAGCCGGACGGTTCGGTTGTGGTGCGGTTCCGGGCTTCGGGGATGCGCGAACTGGCCTGGCACCTGTTCAGCTGGGGCGAGCAGGTGACGATCGAGGCGCCGCAGCGGCTGAAGTCGGTGATGGCCGGCGAACTGGCGGCGGCGGGCCGCGCCCTCGCGCGGGCGCAATCCTGAGCGATCCGTAAGCTGACGCCGCCATGGCGTCGCCTATGTTCAAGCTGAACCGTTCGGAGTCTGTTGCCTTGCGTCTGAAAGCCTTCGCCGCCGCGTCGGTCCTGACCTTCGCCCTGCTGGGCGCCTGCGCCGCCGCGCCCCTGCCGCCCGGGACCTGGGACGCGCGGGCCGCGCCCGTGGTCGAGGTCACGCGCGACGGGAACCGCTGGACGGCGGACTATGTCTTCAACCGCGACGCGGCCGTCTGGGCCTTCATGGATTCGGCTCTGGTCGTGGACGCGCGCCAACCCTGGCGGCCGGGTCAGTGGACGGTCGAGACGCCGGGCGTCGTCATGGAGCGGCGCGGCAACTACGACGTGATCCGCAGCCTGGACGGCGGCCCCGTGCCGCGCCAGGTTCGATTCTCGATCCGGCCCAAGGCGGTGGATCTGGAGGCGGAATACGGCACGCTGACGTTTTCCGACGGCGCCGTCGCCCTGCCGACGCGGCAGTTCGACGTCTTCGCCCTGCCGTCAGTCGAAGCGGCCGAGGCCATGCCCGCCGACCTGAACGGGATTGATCTGGAAGGCGGCCCCTCGACCGTGATCTGGCGCGACACGGCCGGGCCGGTGCTGTTCAACGGCGAGCGCCGCGCCCGCCTGACCACGACGGGCGAACGCTCTTACGTCCTGCTGGGGCAGGCGCGGGTGACGCCGGGCGAAGGGCTGACCACGGTCATCGACCCCAACCTGCCGCCCTGGATCGGCGAGGAGATTCGCGGCTTCGCGCCGCACGTCGGCGGCTACTACCTGCGGCGTCTCGGCGCGCCGGGCGTCGGCAGCGAGACCTCGACCGTCATGGTCAGCTGGAACGGTCCGACCGAGCGCCTGTCCAGCATGGGCGGCAGCGTCCTGCCCGGCCTGATCGTCATGCAGTTCGAGGGCGTCGGCGTGCTGCGGCCTAACAGGGAGATGCTGGAACGCTCGCGCTGGTTCATCGGTCACGAGAGCGCGCATTTCTGGCTGGGCCAGGCGGTGCGCTATCAGTTCGCGCGCGACGCCTGGATCACCGAAGGCGGGGCCGATCTGATGGCGGTGCGGGCGTTGAAGGCCCTGAACCCAGCCTATGACGACCGCGCCGAACTGCAGACCGAGGTGGACGACTGCATCAGCCTGAGCCGCGGCAAGCCGCTGGCCGAGGCGGGGGCGCGGGGCGAGCACCGGGCCTACTACGCCTGCGGCGCCGTCTTCGCTCTGGCGGCGGAAGGGGCGCAGAAGCGGCGCGACGGCGGCGACTGGTTCGACTTCCTGCGCCCGGTTCTGGCGGCGAACCGCGCGGACGGTGTCCTGACCCGCGCCGTCGCTGGCTCAGACCATCGAGCAGATGCTGGATCAGGGCGCGGCCGATCCGGCGGCGGAAATCGCCAGCCTGTTCCGCCGCACGGGCGTCCCGCATCGGATTGAGAACGGCAAGGTGATCCTGGTTTGATCGCTGTTATTTGATTGGGATCAAGGACCGTTCCCTGCCTCAGGCGTTCTATCCTTCTGGAACAAGAGGAAGCCGCCATGACCTGGTCCAGCCTGATCGTCTATGTCGATGACGAACCCGACAACACCCAGCGGATTGAGCAGGCCTGCGATCTGGCCAAGGCGCACGGCGCCCACCTGATCGGGGTGTCGGCCTGCGCGCCGGAGACGCCGATGGCTGACGCCTATGGGGCGGGCATCCTGCTGGGCGAGGTGCTGACGGCCCAGCACGAGCGGGCAGAGAGCGCGCTGAAGGGCGCAGAGGAACGCTTCCACGAGATCGCTACTCGCGCCGGGGTGTCGTGCGAGTGGCGCGCCGATGTGGGCGATCCGACGGGGCTTCTGGTCAAGCACGCCCGCGCCGCCGACGTGCTGATCGTCGGGCGCGACGCCGCCGCCGCCAGCGGTTGGCGTGCCCCGCATCCGGCCGATCTGGCCATGCGGGCCGGGCGGTCGATCCTGATCGTGCCGCCGGCGCCCGCCCGTCCTGTCGCCGGCGCGCCTGTCCTGATGGCCTGGACCGACAGCCGCGAGAGCCGCCTGGCCGCCGTCGCCGCCCTGCCGCTGCTGAGAGCGGCCGAAAGCGTGCGCGTGGTCGAGCTGTGCGATCCTGAAGACATGGACGGGGGCCGCCTGCGCACCGCCGACGTCGCCGCCTGGCTGAGGCGTCACAGCGTCAACGTCGAGGCCGACGCTCGTGCTCACGACGACCGCGCGGCGGGCCGCCGTCTGCTGGACTGCGCCGCCGAGATGAAGGCGGGGGCCATCGTCAGCGGGGCCTGGGGCCATGCGCGGATGCGTCAGTGGATCTTCGGCGGCGTGACCCAGACGCTGATCACGGAAAGCCCGGTGGCCCTGCTGCTGGCCCACTGACCTGATCCTTCTCCCTTGGGGGGGGCATAAGTCCCGCCGCTCATCCCGGCGAAGGCCGGGATCCAGATTGTAAGACGCTCCGCCTATTTCAACTGGCGCAATCACGCTCCTAAAAGCCCGCCGCGCCGTCATATGATCTGGATCCCGGCCTTCGCCGGGATGAGCGGATTTTGAGGCGCGTTACGCGAACGGGTAGGGACTGACCGACTTCGACCAGTCATCGACCGTCAGCGCCCGCCCGACCGGCGGCGCGGCGCGTTCGGCGCAGGGGTGGCGTTCGCACAGGCGACAAGCGGGGCCGATGGGCGTGACCTCGGGCTTCTGCAGGTCGAGGCCGCGCGCATAGATCAGGCGGTGCGCGTGCTTCAACTCGCAGCCCAGGCCGATGGCCAGGTCCTGTCCCTCGGTGAAGGCGTCCTGACCCTGGCGGTCGACGGTGCGGGCCAGGGTGAACCAGCGGCCGCCGTCCGGCGTCTCGATGATCTGGGTGACGATCCGGCCGGGCGTGCGGAAGGCCGAGTGCAGCCGCCAGCGCGGGCAGGCCCCGCCGAAGCGCGAAAAGGGAAAGGCGCCCGAGGCATAGCGTTTCGACACATTGCCCGCCTGATCCACACGCATCAGGAAGAAGGGCACGCCGCGCGCCGTGGGTCGCGACAGGGTGGTCAGCCGGTGCGCCGCCTGTTCGAAGCCGACGCCGAAGCGGGCTTGCAGCCGCGCCAGATCATAGCCGGTCTCTTCCGCCGCGCGCTGGAAGGCGGCGTAGGGCATCAGGATGGCGGCGGCCAGGCTGTTGGTCAGCGAGGTCTTCAGCAGGTTGCGCGTCGGGGCGTCGGGGGCCTTGGCGGCCTCGGTCAGGGCCTGAAGCTCAGGGCCGTGCTCCATCAGGGCCAGCTGGCAGGCGACGGCGAAGGCGCGCGACGACGGGCCGAGGGTATCGGACAGCAGCAACCGCCCCCGGTGCGGGTCGAAACGGCGGGTCCATTCCACCATGACCTCGGCGGGCAGGGTGCGCACCGTCAGGCCGTGCCGGGCGAACAGCCGCGCGCGGGCCAGGGCCTCGAAGCTCTCGTCCGGCGACGGGGCTTCGGCGCGCAGGGCCTCGTGCAGGGCCTCGCCCAGGGCATCCAGTTCGGGGGCGTGGTTGTGCCGGGCCTGGATGTATTCGCGCACCCATTCCGACGGGCTGTCGGCGGGGGAGGCGGCGCCGGCCACCTCGGCCTCGGCCCGGTCGCGCACGCGCCGATCGGAGAAGGCGCGATAGAGGCGCAGGATGGCGTCGGCGGCGGCGGGCTGATCCTCGGCCAGTTGCACGATCTCGTGGCGCGGCACGGCCAGGCCCTGGAACAGGGGGTCGGCGAAGGCCTCGGCCAGTTCCGCCTCGGACGCCGGGCCGCCGGACTGGCCCAGGTTCCTCAGGTCCACGTCATAGGTCTCGGCCAGACGCAGCAGCAGTTGGGCCGAGACGGGGCGCTGATTGCGCTCGATGTGGTTCAGATAGGAGGGCGAAACGCCCAGATCCCCCGCCATCGCCGTCTGCGACAGGCCGAGGTCGCGCCGCAGCCGTTTCAGGCGGCCGCCGAGGAAGAGTTTGCGATCAGCGGCGGCGTTCATGACGCGATGATGTCACGATATGACTGAATGGCAAGTGTCATGATGTGACTGTTTGACTTGAATGACATGGCTCATGCTGTGTCAATCGTGACGGCGGCGTGTTTGGGTCTGGTGACGGCGGCTGCTGCCGCGCCATTTCAAAGCCGAGACGAACATGACGACCTTCGCCGATCTGGTTCCTTCGCCCGCCGGCCGTTTCGACGGCATCGAACGCCCCTATACGCCGGAGGACGTCCTGCGCCTGCGCGGTTCGGTGCCGATCACCCACACCCTGGCCGAGCGCGGCGCCAACCGTCTGTGGGAACTGCTGCACACCGAACCCTTCATCAACGCCCTGGGCGCCGTCACCGGCAATCAGGCGATGCAGATGGTCCGCGCCGGTCTGAAGGCCATCTACCTGTCGGGCTGGCAGGTCGCGGCCGACGCCAACACCGCCGGGGCCATGTACCCGGACCAGTCGCTGTATCCGGCCAACGCCGCGCCGGAACTGTGCCGCCGCATCAACCGCACCCTGCAGCGCGCCGACCAGATCGAACACGCCGAGGGCGGCGCCAAGCGTGAATGGTTCGCCCCCATCGTCGCCGACGCCGAGGCCGGTTTCGGCGGGCCGCTGAACAGCTTCGAGATCATGAAGGCCTTCATCGAGGCGGGCGCCGCGGGCGTCCACTTCGAGGACCAGCTGGCCAGTGAGAAGAAGTGCGGACACCTGGGCGGCAAGGTCCTGATCCCGACCCAGGCGCATGAGCGCAACCTGGTCGCCGCCCGCCTGGCCGCCGATGTCATGGGCACCCCGACCATCACGGTCGCCCGCACCGACGCCGAGAGCGCCCAGCTGATCACCTCGGACATCGACGAGCGCGATCAGCCCTTCATCGACCGCGACAACCGCACGCCCGAGGGCTTCTTCCGCCTGAAGGAAGGCACCGGCCTGGACCACTGCATCGCGCGCGGCCTGTCCTACGCCAACATCGCCGACCTCTTGTGGTGGGAGACCTCGCACCCCGATCTGGACGACGCGAAGAAGTTCGCCGAGGCGATCCAGAAGGAGCATCCGGGCAAGCTGATGGCCTACAACTGCTCGCCCTCCTTCAACTGGAAGGCCAAGCTGGACGACGCCACCATCGCCAAGTTCCAGCGCGAGCTGGGGGCCATGGGCTACAAGTTCCAGTTCGTGACCCTGGCCGGCTTCCACAGCCTGAACAACTCGATGTTCGAGCTGGCCGACGGCTACCGCGATCGCGGCATGGCGGCCTATTCCGAGCTGCAGCAGCGCGAGTTCTCGAATGAGGCCGCCGGTTACACCGCCACCCGCCACCAGCGCGAAGTCGGCACCGGCTATTTCGATCAGGTCGCCACGGTGATCTCGAACGGCCAGTCCTCGACCACGGCCCTGAAAGACTCGACCGAAACCGCCCAGTTCCACGCCGCCTAATCAGGAGAGACTCCAATGGAACCGCTGACCCGTCCGCAGGCCATCATCGACTTCTGCCTGGCGCCCCTGGCGCTGGACGGATCCACCGAGGCCGAACGCGAGGTGCGTCGCCGCCTGGAGCACGTCATCAAGACGTTCCAGTCCAAGGCCGCCCGGCCGATGAGCGTGGACTTCTCGTCCATGCCCAGCCAGGTCATCAACGAAGCCGCCCACGGCTACGAGTAGAAGAAGACCCTCAGGCCGCCCGCTCGGCGGCCTGAGGCGAATTCGCCGTCAGTTCCTGCACCATGGCGATCAGCGCCTCGACGCTGAACGGCTTGGCCAGATGGCGGTCGGCCCCGGCCTCCAGCCCCGCCGCGATATGTTCGGGCAGGGCGTTGGCGGTCAGCATGACGACCGGGGTGCGCGGCATCCCCATGGCCACTTCGTGCAGGCGAATCTCGCGGGTCGCGGTCAGCCCGTCCATGACCGGCATCTGCATGTCCATCAGCACCAGGTCGAAGGCCGAGGCGCGACAGGCCTCGACCGCCTGGGCGCCGTCCTCTACCGAAACCAGATCAACCGTCGCCTGATCCAGGATCAGTTCGACCACGCGCCGATTGGTGGGGTGGTCGTCGGCGACCAGGATGCGCAGCCGGCGGGCGGCGTCGTCCAGCCCGGCTTCGGCGGCGGGAATGGCCGTCGTCATCGACGGGGGCGCCGCCGGCGCCTCGGCCGGGCGCAGGGGCAGGGTCAGGATGAAGGCTGCGCCCCCGCCCGGCTCGCTCTCGCAGCCCAGCCCGCCGCTCATCATGCCCGCCAGCTCGCGGCAGATCGCCAGCCCCAGGCCCGAGCCGCCGAAGCGCCGGGTGATGTCGCCGTCGGCCTGCTCGAAGCGGCTGAACAGTCGGTCGCGCGTCTCGGCGTCGAAGCCGATGCCCGTGTCCTGAACCACGAAGCGCAGGCCTTGCGGCCCGGCGTCGACCGTCAGGCTGACAAAGCCCGAGGCGGTGAATTTGACGGCGTTGGACACCAGATTGGTCAGGATCTGTTTCAGGCGTACGGCGTCGCCGTGGATCCAGACGCGCGCTTCGGGCGCCACCTCGACGAAGAACTGCAGGCCCTTGTCGCGCGCGGCGGCGGCGTAGAGCTGGGCCGCCTCCTCGACGGCGCGCGCCAGGTCGAAGGGTTCGTCGCTCAGTTCCAGCCGTCCGGATTCGACGCGCGCCAGGTCCAGAATGTCGCTGAGCAGGGTCTGCAGGGTGCGGCTGGAGGAATGAATCAGGTTCAGCATCTCGCGCTGTTGCTCGTCCAGATCGGTGCGGGCCAGGGCCTGGGCCACGCCGATGACCCCGTTCATCGGGGTGCGGATTTCGTGGCTCATATTGGCCAGGAACTGGCTCTTGGCGCGGTTGGCGGCGTTGGCCGCGTCGCGGGCCTCGGCCAGGGCCTGGGCGTCGCGCTTCATTTCGGTGATGTCGGAGCAGACGGTGACGGTGCCGCCCTCGGCGGTCTTGCGGTCCTGCACCCGCAGCCAGCGTTCGCCGACCTGCTGCTCCATGGCGCCCATCGGTCGGCGGCGGTTGGCCATGCGTTCGGCGATCCAGGCTTCCTCGCGGCCCACGGCGGCGGGATAGAGCCCAGCGGTGATCCCCGCCATAAGGACTTCACGGAAGGTGACGCCCACCTTCAGCGCGGCCGTCACCTCAGGGTTGATCTGGGTGTAGCGCCGGTTCCAGATCGCCAGTCGGTCGTCCGCGTCATAGAAACCCAGGCCGTCGGGCATGGCCTCGATGGCCTCGCGGAGTTGGCCCAGAGCACTATGCCGCGACCACCAGATCATGCCGGTCAGGAAGGCGGCGATGATGGCCAGGAAGGCGACGCTTACGCCGACCCACAAGGCGATCGTCGCCTCGGGCGCCGCCGCGGTCGGCAGAAGGGCGCCGGGCGAGGGAACCAGAATGACAGCGCTCATGGCGACGAAATGCAGCCAGCACACGCTCAACGCCCCGATGACGGCGGTTGCGACGATGCGTTTCACGCCGGCGAGGGGCGGCGCGAAAAATGGTGCGGAGATCAGGATCAGGCCGCCGACGACGGCGACCGCCACCAGAGGGGCGTTCCAGGCCAGCGTTGCGCCGGAAATGCGCAGCGCCGCCATGCCGACGAAATGCATGGCCGCCACGCCGGCGCCGCCGGTCAGCGCCGCCAGCACGCGCCAGAATTTCGACTCGGACGCGAGCGCCAGGACGGTGGCGGTGAAAAAGGCGATGAGTATGATGGCCAGCGACGCCACGGTCTCGCCTGGATCGTAGCGGACCGGCGCGCCCACGTCGTAGGCCTGCATGGCGATGAAATGGGTGGCCCAGACGCCGACGCCTCCGACCAGCGGCACCGCGACCAGATAGACGCGGCGCGAGCGCCGGGCGACGCTGCGGGCGCGATCGAACAGGCTGACGGCGATCAACATGCTGAATATCGACACGAGCGCGGCGAAAGGCACAATCCGCCAGTCGTGCTGCTGAACCAGACAGTTCAGGATCGTATTCACGTCCGAAGCCCCCGCGCCGTTGATGCAAACTGCCGCAAATCGGTGAAGAAAATACGCTAAGCGCGGGATTTGCGGATCGCGGCCGCCCCGCACGGCCTGAGTC
Organism: Brevundimonas sp. KH_025; assembly: GCF_057839885.1. Taxonomy (NCBI): domain Bacteria; kingdom Pseudomonadati; phylum Pseudomonadota; class Alphaproteobacteria; order Caulobacterales; family Caulobacteraceae; genus Brevundimonas; species Brevundimonas sp. KH_025. Next base: position 648,560 of record NZ_CM174501.1, read on the forward strand.
GCATGGACATATCGCGTGTCCGCTAAATAATGAGATAACGCCGATCATCATGCCGTACGAGCACTCGCCTTCTCCCGTCGCCCCCACCGCTTCGTCTCGTCTGTGGACCGCCGGCGCCAGCGGCGGCGTGGCGATTCTGGTGATGGCGGTTCTGGCGGTGATGAAGCCGGAGTTGGCCGGCTGGCTGGCGGTCGGCGCCGTGGCCGTGGCGGCGGCGACCTGGTTGGTCAATCGTCAGTCGCAGTCGCCGGTCAGCATCAGCGAGCTGGACGGCAGCATGCCTGTCGACCTGGCCCCCGACGGGGCCTTGCTGGGCGACGTGTTCGAGGCCCTGGGCGATCCCATCCTGATCGTCAGCGGAGGCGAGGCGGACGACATCGCCGGACGCCGAATCGCCCTGGCCAACGCCGCCGCGCGCGACCTGTTTCGGCTGAACGGGACGGGCGGGGGGCTGCTGGTCTCGGTGATCCGCGATCCCAAGGTGCTGGAGGCGGTGGACGAGGCCCTGTTCGGCGACGTCAGCAGCACGGTCGACTATGTCGGCGGCGGCGCTCAGGAGCGGCACTGGCGGGCCTTCATCCGTCCCTTGCCCGAGCGGGACGCTCATCTGTGGGGCGCGGGCGCCCTGGCCCTGCTGGCCTTGCGCGACGAGACCGACGCTCGCCGCATGGAGATGATGCGCGTCGACTTCCTGGCCAACGCCAGCCACGAACTGCGCACGCCCCTGGCCTCGCTGTCCGGTTTCATCGAGACGCTGAAGGGCCACGCCAAGGACGACCCCAAGGCGCGGGACAGGTTTCTCGACATCATGGCGATCCAGGCCGACCGCATGGGGCGCCTGGTCGCGGACCTGCTGTCGCTGAGCCGGATCGAGTTGAACGAGCACATCGCGCCGTTGGGTCGCGTCGATCTGGCGCGGGCGGCGTCGGACGTGGTGGACGCCGTCAGCGTGATTTCGCGCGAGCGCGGCGTGACCATCCGCGCCGACCTGGGGCAGGGCGGGGCCACCGTGGCGGGTGATCGCGACGAGATCGTGCAGGTCATTCAAAATCTGGTCGATAATGCTCTGAAATATTCGAGCAGCGGCGGCGTGGTCGAACTGTCCATTGACCGCGACCGCGCGCTGGATGAGGCCATGGCGGCGCGGATGCCCGAGGGCACGCGCCTGTCGCTGGCCACGCCGGACCGCGAGGCGGGACAGAAGTACGCGGTGGTGACGGTGCGCGACCACGGACCCGGCATGGCGCGCGAGCACCTGCCGCGCCTGACCGAGCGATTCTATCGCGTCGAGGGCCAGAAGAGCGGCGAACGTCAGGGCACGGGTCTGGGTCTGGCCATCGTGCGCCATATCATCATTCGTCACCGCGGCGGCCTGACGGTGGACAGCGCCCTGGGACAAGGGGCCGTCTTCGCCGCCTGCTTCCCTCTGGCCCCTGCGCGTGAGGCTGAACCCGCCGCCGGACCGGCCGTGTGAAGGCCCTGCGACAAGAAGGATGGGCGTCGTAACAGAACTGTCACGCGGCCGTCTTAATCCGCTCGCCAATCGCAGGCAGTTTCCCGGCCGAAACGCGCCGGACCCGGCACGTTAATGATTCACGCGCGCACGGACCCGGATGATCTGGATTTTCCTGTTACTGCTGATCGCCTTCTCGGTGCTCGCCTATCTGGGCGGGCGCGCTTTGGCGACGCGCCGCAGCGCGGGGGTGAAGGCCCATTCGCGTCCCGGCCAGCATGGCCTCTACGCCCTGATCTGGGTCGGCGTGCCGGCCCTGGTCGTGCTGATCGCCGCCTCGATCTTCTCCGCCCCGCTGGAGCGCCAGATGCTGGCGGCCGGCGCGCCCGACAGCGTCACCCAACTGGAGCCCTTCCGTCGCGAGGCCTTCTTCTCGGACGCGCGCCGCATCGGCGACGGTCTTGAAGCCCAGCAGATCTGGCCGGCGCCCTATGCCGAGGAACTGCCGGCCGAGGGCCGCCGCGCCCACCGCATCTCGTCGGCCCTGAGCTGGGGCGGCGGCGTCGCGGCCCTGATCGCGGCTGTCCTGGGCGGCGTCTTCGTCTTCGTCCGCATCCGTCCCGACCTGCGCGCGCGCAATCGGGTGGAGAGCTGGATCAGCATCGTCCTGTTCGCCTGTTCGGCGGTGGCGGTGCTGACGACCGTGGGGATCATCTTCTCCCTGGTGTGGGACTCCTTGCGCTTCTTCAACTCGGTGCCGATCACGGAATTCCTGTTCGGGACCAAGTGGAGCCCGCAGATGGCGATCCGCGCCGACCAGATCGGCTCGTCGGGCGCCTTTGGGGCCGTGCCCCTGTTCGCGGGCACCTTCCTGATCATGATGATCGCCATGATGGTGGCCGGTCCGATCGGCCTGTTCTCGGCCATCTACCTGTCGGAATACGCCGGTCGCCGCACCCGCGCCGTGGTCAAGCCCATGCTCGAGGTTCTCGCGGGCGTGCCGACCGTGGTCTACGGCTTCTTCGCCGCCCTGACCGTCGGCCCGGCCTTCCGCGTCTTCTTCAACACCATCGGCGGCTGGCTGGCCGGCGGGCCGCTGGACGGCATCGGCCAATACCTGCTGCTGGTGCAGAACCAGATGGCGCTGGTGGCCGGCGCCGTCATGGGGATCATGCTGATCCCCTTCGTCAGCTCCCTGTCCGACGACATCATGAACGCCGTGCCGCAGTCCCTGCGCGACGGCTCCTACGCCATGGGCGCCACCAAGTCCGAGACGGTCAAGAAGGTGCTGCTGCCGGCCGCCCTGCCGGGCATCGCGGGGGCCTTCCTGCTGGCCGTGTCGCGCGCCATCGGCGAGACCATGATCGTGACCATGGCCGCCGGTCTGGCCGCCAAGCTGACCCTGAACCCGCTGGACACGGTCACGACCGTGACGGTGCAGATCGTCACCCTGCTGACCGGCGACCAGGAGTTCAACAGCCCCAAGACGCTGGCCGCCTTCGGACTGGGCCTGACCTTGTTCGTCGTCACCCTGCTGCTCAACATCGTCGCCATGCGCATCGTGCAAGCCTATCGGGAACAGTATGACTGACGCCGCCCAGAACCCTGTGGGGCAGACCATGACCGGCGTCAGCCCGCGCACCCAGCGTTTGCAAGCCCGTCTGCGCGGCCGCTACGCGCGCGAGACCCGCTTCAAGTGGTACGGCCGCGCGGCCATCGGCTTCGCCCTGGTCTTCCTGGTGATCCTGCTCGGCAGCATCATCATGCAGGGCCGCACCGCCTTCTACAGCCATAGCGTGACCCTGCCGGTCTATATGGATGCGTCGCGCATCGACCGCGCCTATCCTCAGGGCGCTAACTTCGAGCAGATCGTCGCCGAACAGCAGCTGCGCCGTCTGGGCATTCAGGACGACGCGCAAGGCTCCAAGGCCGCCGCCATGAAGGCCCTGTTCTCGTCGGAGCTGAAGTTCCAGGCGGCGGGCATGATTTCGCGCCAGCCCAGCCTGCTGGGCCAGACGGTGCCGGTCGCGGCGCCCCTGGCGGACAACGCCGACCTCTATCTGAAGGGCGAGGTCTCCAAGGCCACGCCCGAGGACCAGCGCCGCATCAGCAACGAGCAGATGGCCTGGCTGGACCGGATGAAGGCGTCGGGCGCGGTCCGCGCTCACTTCAACAGCGCCCTGTTCACCAAGGGCGACTCGACCCAGCCGGAACTGGCGGGCCTGCTGGGCGCCGTCGTCGGCTCGGCCCTGATGCTGCTGGTTACGGCTCTGATCGCCATTCCGGTCGGCGTCGGCGCGGCTGTGTGGTTGGAGGAATATTCGCCGCGCAACCGCATCACGGCGATCATCGAGGTCAACATCAACAACCTCGCCGCCGTGCCGTCGATCGTTTACGGCCTGCTGGGTCTGGCCCTGTTCATCAACTTCCTGCACCTGCCGCGCGCCAGCCCGCTGGTCGGCGGTCTGGTGCTGGCCCTGATGGCCCTGCCGACGGTGATCATCGCCACGCGCTCGTCGCTGAAGGCCGTGCCGCCCTCGATCCGCGAGGCCGCCCTGGCCATGGGCGCCAGCCGCACCCAGACGGTGTTCGGCCACGTCCTGCCCCTGGCCATGCCGGGCGTCATGACGGGTTCGATCATCGCCATGGCCCACGCCCTGGGCGAGACGGCGCCCCTGCTGCTGATCGGCATGATCAGCTTCGTCCCCGGCGTGCCCCACGCCATCGACGAGCCGGTCGGCGCCCTGCCTTCGCTGATCTACATCTGGGAGAACGCGTCGGAGCGCGCGTTCCACGAGCGGACCGCCGCCGCCATCCTTGTGCTCCTCGCCTTCATGATCGTCATGAACGCCGCCGCGATCCTGCTGCGTCGGCGGTTCGAACGCCGGTGGTAAGTCTTATGAAGTTCAATATTTTCCGCGCTCCCGATGGTCAGGCCGACGGCGGCGGCGCCGGAGGCGCCAGCCTGTCGACCGCCCCGATCGTCGGCGCCCACGCCTCGGCGCCCCTGGGTCCGATCAAGATCGCCGCGCGCGACGTCTCGGTCTTCTATGGGGACAAGCAGGCCCTGTTCGACGTCTCGCTGGACATCCCGGACAAGACCGTCACGGCCCTGATCGGCCCGTCGGGCTGCGGCAAGTCGACCTTCCTGCGGACCATGAACCGCATGAACGACACCATCCCGGGCTGCCGCGTCACCGGCGTGATCGAGATGGACGGCGGCGACATCAACGATCGCAAGATCGACCCCGTGCTGCTGCGCGCCCAGGTCGGCATGGTGTTCCAGAAGCCCAACCCCTTCCCCAAGACGATCTATGAGAACGTCGCCTATGGGCCGAAGATTCACGGCCTGGCCTCAAGCAAGGGCGAGTTGGACGACATCGTCCAGAAGGCGTTGAAGCGCGCCGGTCTGTGGGACGAAGTGGCCGACCGTCTGCACTCGCCGGGCACCGGCCTGTCGGGCGGCCAGCAGCAGCGTCTGGTCATCGCCCGCGCCATCGCGGTCGAACCCGAAGTCATCCTGATGGACGAGCCCTGCTCGGCGCTGGACCCGATCGCCACGGCCAAGATCGAGGAGCTGATCGACGAACTGCGCGAGCGCTACTGCATCGTCATCGTCACCCACTCGATGGCCCAGGCGGCCCGCGTCTCGCAACGCACGGCCTTCTTCCACATGGGCAAGCTGGTCGAGACCGGCGACACCGAAGAGATCTTCACCAATCCGCGCGAGCGCCGCACGCTCGACTACATCACCGGCCGCTTCGGCTAAGGGCGCGAGCATGAACCAGCATACGGTCAAGGCTTACGGCGACGAACTGAACCAGCTGACGGCCGAGGTCGTCCGCATGGGCGGTCTGGCCGAGGCGCAGGTCGCGGACGCCATCGAATCCGTCGCCCGCCGCGACGTGGCGCTGGCCAAGGCGGTGGTCGAACGCGACAATCGCCTCGACGCCCTGCATCGCGACATCGAGAAGAAGTCCATCCGCTTGATCGCCCTGCGTCAGCCGGTGGCCTCGGACCTGCGCCGCACCCTGGGGGCCATGAAGCTGGCTTCCGATCTGGAGCGCACCGGCGACCTGGCCAAGAACATCGCCAAGCGGGCGCTGATCCTGGCCGAGGGCGAGCCGATGCAGCCCCTGACCCGCTCCATCGAGCGGATGGGCCGGCTGGTCTCGACCCGCCTGCGCGACGTGCTGGACGCCTATACGGCGTCGGAGATCGAGCGCGCCCTGTCGGTGTGGAGCACCGACGACGAGGTGGACGAGCACTACAACGCCCTGTTCCGCGAGCTGCTGACCTACATGATGGGCGACCCGCGCACGATCACGGCCTGCACCCATCTGCTGTTCATGGCCAAGAACCTGGAGCGGATCGGCGACCATGCGACCAACATCGCCGAGACGGTCCACTACGAGATCACCGGCGAGGAAATGCTGGGCGAGCGGCCCAAGGCCGTGCCCGGCCCCGGCGAGGAGCCCTCGCCCACGCCGCACGTCGCGACCCCGCTGTCCGATCTGACGGACGACTGACTTCCACTACTGCTGACGACTTCGACCGACCGGAGAGCCTGACGTGCAACCCTATATTCTGGTGATGGAAGACGAGGACGCCCTGGCCACCCTGCTCCAGTACAATCTGGAGAAGGAAGGCTATGACGTCACCGTGGCGGCGGACGGGGAGGAGGGGCTGCTGCAGGTCGACGAGCGCCTGCCCGATCTGGTGCTGCTGGACTGGATGCTGCCCAAGCTGTCGGGCATCGAGGTCTGCCGCCGCCTGCGCGGCCGGGCCGAGACCCGCAACCTGCCGATCATCATGCTGACGGCGCGCGGCGAGGAAACCGACCGCGTGCGCGGCCTCGACACCGGCGCCGACGACTATATGACCAAGCCCTTCTCGATGACCGAGCTGACGGCCCGCATCCGCGCCGTTCTGCGCCGCATCCGTCCGGGCCTGGCCGACGACCGCATCAACCACGCCGACATCGTCATCGACCGCGTGGCCCACCGCGTCCGCCGCGCGGGCAAGGAGGTCCACCTCGGCCCGACCGAGTTCCGTCTGCTGGACCATCTGATGAAGCACCCGGGCCGGGTGTTCAGCCGCGAACAACTGCTGGACGCCGTCTGGGGCTCGGACGTCTATGTCGAGGCCCGCACCGTCGACGTCCACGTCGGCCGCCTGCGCAAGGCCCTGAACGTCGAAGGCACGGTCAACCCGATCCGCACCGTGCGCTCGGCGGGCTATTCGCTGGATCTGAACAGCTAGGCACGGGATGCTGGGCGCTACGCCTTTCCTCCCTACTTGTGGGGAGGGGGACCACGAAGTGGTGGAGGGGGCGGCGCGACGTTAGAAGTTTCAGGCGTCTGACCGGCCGGCGACGGCGCCGCCCCCTCCGTCTCGACCGCTGGCGCGGCCGATCCACCTCCCCATGGAATGGGGAGGAAAGACCTTGCCTCAGCTCGCGATCTCTTCTGGGTCGATCTCATAGACGGTCGAGCAGTACTCGCAGGTCGCGCGGATCTTGCCGTCGTCCTCGATCATTTCGGCGCGGTCTTCCTGCGGGAAGGACTGCATGACGGCGACGATCCGGTCCTTGGAGCAGCGGCAGACGGCGGCCAGGGTCTTGGCGCCTTCCAGCCGCACGCCGTCCTCGTGGAACAGGCGATACAGCAGGGTCTCGGCGCTGATGGTCGGGTCGATCAGTTCGTCGTCGCCCAGGGTGGCGAACAGGGCGCGACTGCGCTCCCACACATCCTCGGTCGAACCGCGAGCCTCGTCGCCGGCGATGACCTGGATCATGGCCCCGCCCGCGCGCCACGAGGTGCCGGCCTCGGTCGTCACCTGACCCACGGCCAGACGCACCTTGGTCGGCACCTGCTCCGACTGGGTGAAGTAGTGCTCGGCGCACAGCGACAGGCTTTCGCCGTCAATCGGGGTGATGCCCTGGGTGCGCTCAAAGTCCTCGCCCCGGTCGATGGTCATGATGAAGACGCCCTTGCCCAGCAGCGTCTGCGCGCCGGGACGGGCGAAGCCTTCCGACGCCTTGGCCACCTCTTCGGGGTCGAAGCGGCAGAAGCCGCGCAGCGTGCCTGCGGTGTCGTAGTCGGCCACGACATAGCGCACCGGCCCGTCGCCCTGGGCCTGAACAATCAGGCGACCCTCGAACTTCAGCGCCGAGCCGACGATGCCGGCCAGGACGCAGGCCTCGCCCAGCAGGGCGGCGACCGGCTCGGGGTAGTCATGGGCCGACAGGATCTTGTCCACCACCTCGCCCAGCCGCACCAGGCGGCCGCGCACCGGCCAGCCTTCGATCTGGAAGGCGGCGGCGAGGTCGTCGGCGGGGGCGGCGATGGGCTGTGCGGCGGGCGCGTGATCGGTCACGGCGAAGATCCTGAATAAGGCGAAACTGTCGGAAGCGGCGCAACATAGGGAGACGATCCCCGCTTGGTAAGGGGCGGCGGGAAGGCGCGTCATCCGCTTGCAGCTTGGCCGTTTACAGCGGAACCTCTTCCGGCGCGGTTCGCTCCTGTCCCTGACGACAGTAGTTTCGACAAGAAGAGGTTGCCGATGGTTCGACAGTTCAACGCCGTGGACGAGGTCCGCAAACACCCCGGCATCGCCGCCGGCGTCGTCGCCGTGCTGGCGGGGGTGGGAATCGCCGCCCTGCTGCTGAATCAGCGCTCCGGCCCGCGCGAGCGGGTCCATCCGCGCGGCTGGTTCGACGCCGAGGCCCTGCGCCACCGCTTTGACGACATCGCGCGCGGGGTGCGCCACGGCGCCGACGACCTGACCCACCGCGCCGCCGACTTGGGCGACTACGCCAGCGAGCGCGCGGGGCGCTTCGGTCAAGACGCCCGGGCGCGGGCCGAACACTGGCTGCACCGTTCGGGCAAGAAGTCGCGCAAGCCGCTGAAAGGCTACGCCAGACAGGCGCGCCGTTACGCCGAGGACGCCGGCGACTTCGCCCGCGACCACGCCAAGGAGGGCGGGGCCTTGCTGGCGGTCGCCACCATCGCGGCCGCCATCGGCGCCGCCGCGCTGGAAAGCCGACGCAAGGGCGAGGGGGCGCGCGGCTTCGGCAAATTCTGAGCTCTGCTGGAAAATTCATGCGGGAGGGGGCGCTCTGGCGCCCCTTTTCATTGCTGCAAGTGCGAAGGTGGGCTAGGTCCGGGGCATGACTTCGCCTGTCTTCATCTTCGACTTCGACTCCACCCTGGTGCGTATCGAGACGCTCGAAGCGCTCGCCGAAATCGCCCTGTCCGATGCGCCCGATGCGGCGGCCAGGAAGGCCGAGATCGCAGCCCTGACCGATCAGGCCATGTCGGGGCAGGTGGATTTCGGCACGGCCCTGCGCCGTCGCCTGGACCTGCTGTCCCTGACCCGAAGCCATGTCGAGGCCCTGAGCGACCGGATCCTGGACGAGGCCAGCGCCTCGGTGCGGCGCAACGTCGACTTCTTCGAACGCCACGCCGAGCGGGTCTATATCCTGTCGGGCGGCTTCCGCGAGATCATCGCGCCGCTGGCCGCGCGGCTGGGAATCGCCGCCGACCATCTGCTGTGCAACGACCTGATCTATGATGCCGAGGGCCGGGTCACGGGCGTGGACGAGGCCAACCCCCTGTCGCGCGACAACGGCAAGCCCGAGGTCATCAAGGCGCTGAACCTGACCGGACCCGTGGTCATGGTCGGCGACGGCTGGACCGACGCTGAGGTCAAGCTGGAGGGCGCGGCCGACCGCTTTTACGCCTTCACCGAGGTCGTCAGCCGCCAGAAGGTGATCGAGGTCGCCGACGCGACCGCCGCCTCGCTGGATGAGGTCCTGTTCGCCGAGGGCGTGTCGGGCCGCTGGTCCTATCCGCGCAACCGCATCCGCATGCTGCTGCTGGAGAACATCCACCCCGCCGCCGTCGAACGGCTGGAGGAGGCGGGCTATTCCGTCGAGACGATGAAGGGCGCGCTGGACGAGGACGACCTGATCGAGGCGATCAAGGGCGTGCACGTGCTTGGCATTCGCTCCAAGACCAATGTCAGCGCGCGGGTGCTGGAGCAGGCCGATCGCCTGCTGGCCATCGCCGCCTTCTGCATCGGCACCAACCAGATCGACCTGGAGGCCGCCGCCGAGCACGGCGTGGCCGTGTTCAACGCCCCCTATTCCAACACCCGCTCGGTGGTCGAACTGGCCATCGGCCTGACCATCGTCCTGATGCGCGACGTGGCCGACAAGTCGGCGGCCATGCACCGGGGCGAATGGAACAAGTCCGCCACCGGTTCGCGCGAGCTGCGCGGCAAGACCCTGGGCATCGTCGGCTACGGCGCCATCGGCTCGCAGCTGTCGGTCCTGGCCGAGGGGCTGGGGATGCGGGTCATCTTCCACGACCTGTCGGAACGTCTGGCCCTGGGCAACGCCCGGCGGATGCGCTCGCTGGACGCCCTGCTGGCCGAGGCCGACGTGGTCAGCCTGCACGTCGACGGGCGCAAGGACAACGCGGACGTCATCGGCGCGGCCCAACTGGCCAAGATGAAGCCGGGCGCCCTGTTTCTGAACCTGTCGCGCGGTCACGTCGTCGACGTCGACGCCCTGGCCGAGGCGCTGAAGTCGGGCCGGATCGCCGGGGCGGCGGTCGACGTCTTCCCCGAGGAGCCGCGCACCAACGCCGACCCGTTCGACAGCCCCTTGCGCGGATTGAAGAACGTCATCCTGTCGCCGCACATCGGCGGCTCGACCGAGGAGGCGCAGGAAGCCATCGCCGAGTTCGCGGCCGAGCGGCTGCTGGGCTATCTGAACCGGGGCGACACCACCTTCTGCGTCAACCTGCCGAACGTGCAGCTGGCCGAGGTGTCGCGCGCCCACCGTCTGCTGCACATCCACAGGAACCAGCCGGGCGTTCTGGCCGAACTGAACCGCGCCCTGTCGGCGGCGGGCCTCAACATCCTGGGCCAGCACCTGAAGACGGACGAGCGCACCGGCTACGTCATCACCGACGTGGACCGCGACTATGATCCCGAGGTGCTGAAGGCCTTGCGTGACCTGCCGGGCACAGTCCGGTTCCGCATGCTTCACTGATCGCTGTTCAGCTTCCCTAACGGCATCTTGCGCTTGCGGCAAAGCAGCGCAGACTGCCGGATAACGGCCGCATACTGACGGTCGAGGGAGGAATAACGATGTCTCGTCTTCTTCGCGGAGCGGCCCTGGCCGCCCTGACCCTGGCGGCCGTCTCGACGGCAAGCGCCGCCGGGGCGCAGAGCTACAATCGACTGGTCGTGTTCGGCGACAGCCTGTCCGACAACGGCAACCTCTATCTGGCGACCGGCAATACGACCCCGACCTCGCCGCCCTATTTCCAGGGGCGATTCTCCAACGGGCCGGTCTTCACCGAGCGGCTGGGCTTTACGGCCTCCAACTTCATGGGGCCGGTGACGGGCAGCATCAACTACGCCTTCGGCGGCGCGCGCACCGACAGCCAGGCCTCGCCGATGGGGATGCGGGTGCAACTGGCGCAGTATCAGTCGCGAGGCGGCGTGTTCGGGGCCAGGGACCTGGTCAGCATCCTGGGCGGGGCCAACAACATCTTCCAGGGCCTGCCGGCGGCGGGCGCCTCGACCAATCCGCAGGGCAGCATCGCGCCGGTCTCGCTGGCCGCTGCGGCGGACATCAACTTCATCGTCGGCAGCGTGGCCCAGGCGGGGGCGGGGACCATCCTCGTCACCAACCTGCCCAAGCTCAGCCTGACGCCGCAGTTTCGGACCTCGCCCGCGGCGCCCCTGGCCGACTATGCGGTGACGACCTTCAACGGCGCCCTGTTGACCGGGCTGAACGCCACGGCGGCGGCGCGGCCCGGCTCGAACATCATCATGATGGACCTGTTCAAGATCGGCGACGTCATCGCCGCCAATCCCAGCGCCTTCGGCGTGACCAATGTCACCCAGCCCTGCTTCAACGGCGTCACGGTCTGCGCCAACCCCAACGACTACTTCTACTTCGACGGGGTGCATCCGACGGCCAAGGGCCATGCCGTGATGGCGCGCCTGGCCAACGACTATCTCTACTATGGCGATCTGGGCTCGCAGACCGCCGTCCTGGGCGAGACGGCGTGGCGGCACCGCGAGGATGCGCTGGACGGTTCGACCGCCGGCCTGTCGGGGCGCGACGCCTGGACGGCGGGGACTGCGATCTCGGTCGCAGCGCTGGCGGATCGGACCAAGACCGACGCGCGCGGCGCGATCGGCGAGGCGACCTCGGACGGATACGGCGTGCGGATTGCGCTGGAGTCGGGCAATGAGACGATGAAGTTCGGCCTGGCCGGCAGCTATCGCAACGCCGACGTGGACGCGGGCGTCGTGAACGTCGATCTGGATAGCTTCGGCATCGATCTCTACGGCGGCTGGCGCTCGGGCGATCTGTTCGTCAACGCCGCTGTGGGCGCGGCCCAGGACGATTTCAACGACATCAGCCGCCTGACGTCGCTGGCCCCGGTGGTGCACACAGGTTCAACCCGTGGCGTCAGCACGGGCGCGCGCCTGCAGGGCGGGATGTGGTTCGACATGGGCGGCGTCGCCCTGTCGCCCCGCGCCGCCGTCGCCTGGATCAACAGCGACGTGGACGGCTTTACCGAGCAGGGACCGGCGGCCCAGTACGCCTATCAGGACCGTTCGGTGCAGGGCGCGACCGCCGAGATCGTCCTGAGGGCCGAAGGCGGGATCGACCGCTTCCACTTCTACGCCGAGGGCGGCTATCGCGACACGCTGAGCGACGACGGCGACGCGGTCCGCACCGGCATCTCCGGCAACCCGGCCCAGGTCCTGGCGCGCGACGTCGAAATGCCCTGGGGCGGGCAGTTCCTGGCCTCTGCGGGCATCGAGGGCACGGTGATGGACCGTCTCAAGGTCTCGATCGGCTACAAGGGCCGCTTCGGCGATCAGGCCGACAGCCACATGGGCGGGGTGCAACTGACCCTGCCGCTGTAAGGCGTCCGGCAAGACGGGGAGGGGCCGCGCGGCGCACGTCGCGCGGCCTCTTTCGTTCGGGTCGAGGCGTTCGGTTCCCTCGGTGCGACGCCTTGTCGCCCCTCGTGCGCCCCATTCGCGTCCCGGTGTGATGGCAAAAGACGGTCACACACGGCCGTCGGCGACTGAGTTTCTCGCCACCCGCGCTGCCTATTCCGCGTGAACACGACGGCCCCCTCCCGCTCATCGAGCGAGACCGGAGCCTTTGTATAGTATGCGTATTTTTCCCCCGGCCGTGAGGCCGTTCGTCATTCGTTTCGGCCAGACCGGCGTCGTCGCCGTCACCGCAGTCCTGGCCATGGCCGGCGCGCCCCTGGGCGCCGCCGGTCCGGCGCCCGACAAGATCGAAGACCTGTCCGCGCCCGCTGCGCCGCCGGTCAAGGCTGTCGCCAAGCCCGCCGGTCCCGTCACCCGCAAGGTCATGTTCGAGGCCCCGGTGAAGGGCTATCGCATCAACTCGGCCTTTGGTCTGCGCAAGCTGGCCATCGAGGCCAAGGCGCGCGCGCACAAGGGTGTCGACATCGCCGCGCCCAAGGGCGTCAGCGTCTATACGACCGCCGAGGGACGGGTGATCCGCGCCGGCTTCCAGGCCGGCGGCTACGGCAACTTCATCGAGGTGAAGCACCCCAACGGCCTGAGCAGCGTCTATGGCCACCTCAGCCGCATCGACGTGCACTCGGGTCAGGAAGTCGCGTCGGGCCAGCGCATCGGCCTGGTCGGCTCGACCGGCTATTCGACCGGCCCGCACCTGCATTTCGAGGTGCGCCGCAACGGCGCCCAGGTGAACCCGACCAAGGTTCTCGGCCAGAGCTTTGACGTGAAGGTCCGGGCTCCGGCGTGACCGCGCGTCGAACATGACCAATTCGTAATGTAAAATACCCTTTCCATCAACCGTCCCCCGCCGCTAGGATTCTCATCCGACGCTTGTAGGGGGACGGCATGGACGCAGCGCTGACGCTGGACGGAATCAGCAAGAAGTATGGGGGCTTTCAGGCGGTTTCCGACCTGAGCTTCCAGGTCGGGAAGGGCACGATCTGCGGCTTCCTCGGCCCCAATGGCGCGGGCAAGACCTCGACGCTGCGGATGATCCTGGGTCTGCAGTCGGCGACCTCGGGCCGGATCGAGATCCTGGGCGCCGACGACGGGCGCAAGGTGCGCGACCGGATCGGCTTCCTTCCGGAAGAACGCGGCCTCTACAAGAAGATGACGCCCGTGGACGCCATCGCCTTCTTCGGCGGGCTGAAGGGCCTGCCCGCGCCCGAAGGGCGCAAGCGCGCCCGCGAGATGCTGGAGCAGATGGGCTTGGGCGACGCCCAGAAGAAGAAGATGAAGGAGCTGTCCAAGGGGATGGCCCAGAAGGTCCAGTTGATCGCCTCGGTCGTGCACCGGCCCGAGTTCGTGATCCTGGACGAGCCCTTCTCGGGCCTCGACCCGATGAACCAGCAGGGACTGGAGGCCATGATCCGGGCGCTGGCCGCCGACGGCGCGACCGTCCTGTTCTCGACCCACGTCATGCAGCACGCCGAGCGGCTGTGCGACAAGGTGGTGCTGCTGGCGCGCGGCAAGAAGGCGTTCGAGGGCACGGTGGATCAGGCGCGCGCGACCTCGCCGCGCTTCCTGGAATTGGAGGGGGCGCTGGACCACGCCGCCGTGTCGGCCCTGCCGGGCGTCTCTAGCGTCGAGGTGCTGAACGACCACGACGGCGCGCGCACGCTCCGCGCCGGACTGGCGCAGGGCGCGGGCGGGCAGGAGGCGCTGAAGTCGGCCTTCCTGACCGGGCTGGACGTGCGGCGCTTCCAGATCAAGGAGCCGACCCTGCACGACGCCTTCATCGCCCTGACCGGCGACCATCCCGACGAAGACCAGAGCGTCGCCCGCGATGGCGCCCGTGATGCTCTCAAGGCGGAGGCCGCCCGATGAACCGCACCCTTCTGATCGCGCGCCGCGAGTTCATGGCCTATGCCAAGACCGTAGGCTTCTGGCTGTCGCTGCTGGCCTTCCCCCTGTTCGGAGTGCTGGGCGGGGCCATTCCCCTGCTGATGAAAAACGCCGAACCCGTGCGGCAGGTGGCCCTGGTGGACGAGGCCCCGGCCGGGTCGGGCGTGGCCGCCGCCGTGCGGCAGGCCCTGGAGAATGAACAGGCCAAGGGCGACATCAGCGCCCTGCGCATGGCCGCCATCCCGGAAGCGGGCGTGGCCGGAGGCAACCGGGTGCGACAGGTCGCCGAGAGCGAAGGCTTCGAGGCCGGCATCGCCGCGCTGAAGCGCGAGGCGCCCCGCGCCGGCGCCGCCTTCGAGACGCCGAAGCGCAGCATGACCCTGGTCGCGCCGCCGGCCGAGATCATGGCCGCAGCGCCGGGCGAGGCGCGCGACGCCCTGGCCCGGCGCTTTGTCAGCGATGAAGCGCCCGAGGGTGGCCAGAAGCTGAGCGCCGTCGTCTTCCTGACCGAGGCGAACGGCCAGCCCGCCGCCCGCGTCTGGACCGCCCGCGCCACCGACGACGCGGTCGAGGACGCTGTCCGCGATGCGCTGAAGGACGCCAACCGCCATCGGGTCTTCGCCGCCAGCGGCATCGACCCGGCGGTGGTGGCCCAGACGGACCGCTTCCGGCCCGATCTGTCCGTCTTCTCGCCCAAGGCGGCGTCGGGCGGCGAGGTCTCGTTCCGCGACAAGCTGCCGACCGTGGTCGGGCTGGCGGTCGGTTTCATCCTGTGGTCGCTGATCATCACCGGCGCCTCCATCCTGCTGAACAGCGTGATGGAGGAGAAGTCGAACAAGATCCTGGAGGTCCTGCTGTCCTCGGCCTCGGCGACCGAGATCCTGACCGGCAAGGTGCTGGGCGTGGCCCTGCTGACCCTGACGGTGCTGGTCGCCTGGGGCGGTCTGGGCGGCGGAGCCCTGTTCGCCGCGGCGCCCGACATGGCGCGCGACATCGGCTCGGTGCTGATGAGCAACGGCCTGCTGATCTACTTCCTGCTGTTCATGGTCGGCGGCTATCTGATGTACGCGGTCCTGTTCGCGGCCATCGGCGCCTTCTGCGAGACCCCGCGCGACGCCCAGACCCTGATGGGGCCGATCATGATGGTGCTGTTCGTGCCGCTGCTGGTCATGCAGATGGCCATCCGCACGCCGGACGCGACGGTGGTCAAGGTGATGAGCTTGATCCCGCCCTTCACCCCCTTCGTCATGGCCGCGCGCGCGCCCAGCGAGCCGCCGTTGATCGAGATCATCGGCGCCTTGATCGGCATGTTCCTGTTCGCCGCCCTGATGGTCTGGGTCGCGGGGCGGGCGTTCCGCGCCGGCGCCCTGTCGGACGTGAAGCTGAACTGGAAGAGCTTTCTCGGCGCGGTGCGCGGGGCAGGGTGAGCTGCGGGGCGGCGGGCGTGAACCTCGCGCCTCGTCGCCCGTTCATCCAGCGGCGTTTCACATCGTGAGGTGAGCCATGACTGATTTTGCAAAAGCGGCCGCGCACTGGCGGCCGGCGCTGTGGGGGCTGATCGCGGTGCTGCTGCTGTCGCCGCTAGTCGCCATGCAGTTCACGCGGGAGGTGGCGTGGGATGCCGCCGACTTCGCCTTCGCCGGGGCCCTGCTGATCGGGGCGGGGCTGCTGTTCGAACTGGCGGTGAGGGCGACGCGGAGCCTGACGTGGCGGCTGGTGATCGGCGCCGGCCTGGCCCTGGCCGTGCTGCTGATCTGGGCCGACGCCGCCGTCGGCGTCTTCTAGGCCTCTCGTCCGACCTGTCAGCCAAAGAAAAGGCCCGCTCCGGTTTCCCGGGGCGGGCCTTGATCTTTCAGCCGAGGCTGGGGCCGTATTAACGGCCGCCCGGCGTACGGGGCTTCGGAGCCGGCAGCAGGCCCTCGCGCTGGGCGCGCTTGCGAGCCAGCTTGCGGGCGCGACGGACAGCTTCAGCCTTTTGACGGGCGCGCTTTTCCGACGGCTTTTCGAAGTGCACGTGGCGCTTCATTTCACGGAAGCTGCCTTCGCGTTGCATCTTCTTCTTCAGGGCCTTGAGCGCCTGATCGACGTTGTTGTCGCGGACGAAAATCTGAACCAGGGTTATCTCTCCTTTGGCCGCCCGCCGCGTCCTTTCGAAGGGAGACGGGCAGACAAAATAAAAACCTCTCCCGAAAGACAGGGCTCTCGGATGAAGGCGCGCTGATACACGACGCACGGGGGCCTGTCCAGATCGACACAGGCAATCGTGATGGGTCGAAAAGCCCGGAGGACAGGACTATTCTGGGGATATGACCGACACCGCCGACGCCGCCCCCAAACTCGACTGGGCCTCTCGCATGGAGCAGGCCGTCCTGGACGCCGCCATAGAGCGCGCGCCTGTGCTGGGCTGGAACAGCCGTCTGGTCCGCGCGGCCTGTGAGGCCAACGGCCTGTCGCTGGGGGACGAGGAGCTGCTGCTGCCGAACGGCGCGCGCGACCTGGCCGTGCTGCTGTCGCGGCGTCACGATTCGCGGGCCCTGAAGGCGTTGGAGGCCACGCCGCCGGAGACGATGAAGATTCGCGAACGAATCGCCGCCGCTGTCTCGGCGCGGATGGAGGCGGGGGCGCAGGACGTGGAGGCGGCCAAGCGCTGCGCCGGCTTCCTCAGTCTGCCGACTAACATCGACCTGGGCTTCAAACTGGCCTGGGAGAGCGCCGACCACCTGTGGCGCTGGGCCGGGGACACGGCGACGGACCAGAACCACTATTCCAAGCGCGCCATCCTGGGCGGCATCCTGATCCCCGCCCTGACCATGCGCTGGTTCGACGGCAAGGAGGCTGCTGAGGCCTTCGTCGCCCGCCGCATCGAGAACGTCATGGCCTTCGAGAAGTGGAAGGCGGGCAAGGATTTCGACGCCCCGCTGAAGGCGGTCACGGATGCGCTGGGGCGGTTGCGCTATGGGGCGAAGGATTGATGGACGCGCAGGAGCCACCATCCAACTGGGTTCCTGCTCCTGAGGTTTGCGTAAGTCTCGCCTTCGAAGGGCGCATCCTGAAGCAAATTCCATTGCCGTTGCCGGAGTCTGATCCGGACGTCATCGTTATTCGCTGGCCCTGGCGTGTCGACCTGAGTGTCCGGCGTGTGTTGCTCGGTCAATTCGAAGGGCGCAGGATTCAAGTTCAAGGTATCCAGCACGCCGAGATCAGGCACGATTACGGGCGCACCTTTCTCCTTGGAGATACGGGTAACGGGTATCGACTGATCACAATCTCTCCGCAGCGCCTCAGCACCCGCGAAGAGCTACTCGAAGCTGCCAAGGAGGTAGGCGCGGACCTCTGCGAAGGTGCTTAAAGCCTGTCTAGCACCCGGTTCACGTGCGCCATCTTCCGTCCGGCGCGGGCCTGGTGCTTGCCGTAGAGATGAAGGCGGGCGTTCGGCTCGGCGGCAAGCGCCCGCCACTGATCGACCTCGTCGCCCAGCAGATTGGTCATCTCGATGCGGGCGTGGGCCTCGGTCGGGCCGAGGGGCCAGCCGGCGATGGCGCGAATATGCTGCTCGAACTGGTCGCAGACGCAGCCGTCCTGGGTCCAGTGGCCGGTGTTGTGGACGCGCGGGGCGATCTCGTTCACCAGCAGCACGCCTTCACCCATGTCGAACAGCTCGATGCCCATGACCCCGACATAGTCGAGGCCGTCGAGGACGGCGGCGGCGATCTCATGGGCGCGGCCTTGCGT
Organism: Brevundimonas sp. KH_025; assembly: GCF_057839885.1. Classification (NCBI taxonomy): domain Bacteria; kingdom Pseudomonadati; phylum Pseudomonadota; class Alphaproteobacteria; order Caulobacterales; family Caulobacteraceae; genus Brevundimonas; species Brevundimonas sp. KH_025. The sequence continues at coordinate 666,684 of NZ_CM174501.1, forward strand.
TTTCGCATCGACGGCGGCGGGGGCCAGGGTGGTCTTCAGCACGCCGTTGGCGTGGATGTTCTCGCCCAGAGGATAGACGGCGACGGCGCCGTCGTGGCCGCGTGCGGCGATCACCGACAGTTCACGGTTGAAGACGGCGGCGGCCTCCAGAACGGCGGGGCGTCGGCCGATGGCGTCGAAGGCGGCTTCGGCGTCGGCCGCGTCGCGGATCCAGACCTGACCCTTGCCGTCATAGCCTTCGCGGCGGGTCTTCAGCACGGCGGGCAGGCCGAGGCGGTCGATGGCGGCGGTCAGGTCGTCCAGCGTCGTGACGGGTGCGAAGTCGGCGGTCACGGCGCCGACGGCGTTCAGATAGGTCTTCTCGTCCACCCGGTCCTGAGCGACCGCCAAAGCCGTCGGTCCCGGCGCGACCAGGGCGCCGGCCTCGGCCAGGGTCTCGACCGACGAGGCCGGGACGTTCTCGAACTCGAAGGTGACGACGTCGCACAGACGGCCCAGGGCCTGAAGCGCGTCGGGATCGTCATAGGGGGCGGTGATCTGGGCGCGCGAGACGCGGGCGGCCGGGCAGTCCGGCTGGGGATCGAGGATCACCACGTCGAAGCCAAGGCGCGAGGCGGCCTGGCTCAGCATCCGGCCCAACTGGCCCCCGCCGAGAATGCCGAGGGTCGATCCGGGGCTCAGGGGCAGCTGGGGCATTAGTCCTCGACGGTTTCGGCGACGGATAGGGTCTGGGCGGCGCGGAAGGCGCTGAGGCGTTCGGCAAGGGCCGGGTCCGACAGGGCCAAGATCTGCGCGGCCAGGATGCCGGCGTTGGCGGCGCCCGCCTCGCCGATGGCCAGGGTGGCGACGGGCACGCCGCCAGGCATCTGGACGATGGAGAGCAGGCTATCCATGCCCTTCAGCGCCTTGGACTGGACCGGCACGCCCAGCACGGGCAGGTCGGTCATCGAGGCGGCCATGCCGGGCAGGTGGGCCGCGCCGCCGGCGCCGGCGATGATGACCTTGTGGCCCACCGCTTTTGCATTGGTGGCGAAGTCATAGAGGCGCTGGGGCGTGCGGTGGGCGCTGACGACCTTGGCTTCCCAGGCGACGCCCAGTTGGTCCAGGCGGTCGGCGGCCAGCTTCATGGTCGGCCAGTCGGAACGGCTGCCCATGATGATGGCGACAGGTGGCGTCGAGGCGGTCATGCGCGAAGGCTCCCCACACGGAAAGCGGCCCGTTACAGCACGCGCGTTGCGCCCGCAACCAAGGTCGCTAGAATCCCTATCGTCGCGAGGGCCTGAGTCGCCCGCGATTCGCGATATCGGAGCCTGACTTGACCGACGTGGCCGAACCGACTGCAGAGACCGATCTGCACGCCGAGATCGAACGGCTGCGCGCCGAAGTCGCCGCCCTGACCGCTCGCGCCGAGGCGGCCGAGGCCCTGGCTGACCATGACGTGCTGACGCGGGCGCTGAACCGGCGCGGCTTCATGACGGTGCTGAACCGCAGCATGGCCTTCTGCCGCCGTCACGAGGTTCAGGCGGTGCTGCTCTATCTCGATCTGGACGGCTTCAAGGGCGTCAACGACCGGCTGGGCCACGCCGCCGGGGACGCCGCCCTGATGCGGGTCGCCGACCTGCTGCTGGAGAACGTGCGCGAATCCGACGCCGTCGGGCGGCTGGGCGGCGACGAGTTCGCGCTTCTGCTGCTGCACGCCGGGGTCGAGGAAGGGCGCGACAAGGCGCGGCGTCTGGCGGAAACGCTCGAAGCCGACGGCTTCCAGTGGCAGGGCGAGCGCGCCGCCCTGGGCGGCTCGTTCGGGGTGCGGCCCTATGCGGGGCAGACCGACCCCGAGGTTTGGTTGTCCGAAGCCGACGCCGCCATGTGGCTGAGGAAGAAGGCCCGCTAGAGCGCGCCGGCAGAGCAGATCAGGCCGGAGATCCGCCGAAGCCCTGCTGCATGTGCTCGACCAGCGTGTCGCGCTCCCAGATGATCATATAGTGGTCGGAGTAGAGGGGCGGCGGCATCAGGAAGGGTGCGGCGAACACGTCGAGATAGCGGGAGGCGTGCGGCGTCGAAGGGTCCAGCTCGACGTTCTCGAAGCCGGTATTGTTCGTCACCATCACATAGCGCGCATTGGACGCGACCATGTTGGACAATGCCGCCCAGACGTCCTTGTGCGACAGGTGGTTGAGCATGTCCTTTGAGAAGACCAGATCCGACTGGCGAGGAATTTCCTTGGTGATGTCCAGCGTATCGAACTGACGCGTCGGGTGACGGCGCTGGTTTTCCCGGATCAGCGGCGCGACCACATCGTAGCCGATGTAGTCAATATCGGGGTGCTCATCGAGAAGGATGGGCATCCAGTTGAAGTCCCCGCAGGGAACATCGGAAATTGAACGCACGCCATAGTCGCGGATCATCCGACGGAGCAGATCAAGCGCGTGCGTGACCTGACCGGAGCCGCGTTCCGAGCCCAGCCCGGAAGCGGATTCCTCGGAGCCCCACAACCGGCTTTCATAGACATCGGTGAAGCGTGCTTCGAGAGAGTGCGCCGGCTCATCGACCTTTGCCGGTGTCGCGGCGCCGCTCTGCAGCCATTTCTTCAAGATGAACATGGTCGACTTCCTGGGGTGGGGCGGCGCTGCAATGATGGTGAAGCCGACCGTGTGCGCCCGTTGATCAGGCGATGATGTCGGGCAGGATGCGATCTTCGATCTTTACGATGTCGTCGCGCAGGGCCAGCTTCTTGCGCTTGAGGCGCGCGATCAGCAGCTGATCGGGGATCGGCATACGCCCAAGGGCGTCGATCGAGGCGTCGAGGTCTGCGTGTTCCTGCTGAAGCGCCTTCAACTCGGCCCGCAGCAGCTTGTCCTCGTCGGACAGGAAAGGTTGATCGTCGTTCATGGCTCGCCCCGGAAGCCCCTTCTTATAGCCGACCGACCGTCAGGCGGGAAGGCGATCCGCGAGCGTCGTCAGCGCCGGACGCGGCACGATCCGGGTCCACAACCGCGCGGTTTCGGCCAGACCGTCGATGGCGCGGCGCGGGGCGCCCGACGGGGCGGGAGCCAGGCTTTCAAGCTCCAGCATCAGGCGGCGTTCGGCGTCCAGCTCCAGCGCCTTGACCTGCTGGCGCAGGGCCTCGCGGTGGTCGTCCTCGACGTCGGGGATGGGCGCCTTCAGCGTGCGGCGGACGGCGCGGAGTTGAGCGATGATCACGGTGTCATAGGCGCGAGCCGTATCGCAGGCGGCTTCCAGGGTTTCCTCGTCCGGGCGGCGGCCGGTGACGGCGACCCAGGCGGCCCACAAGAGCAGGGGCGCGTTCTGCTCGTTGTGGTCCTGCAGGCTCAGGCAGGCCTCGGCCACGCCAGGCGCCTCATAGGCCGCGACGGCCCAGGTCCACAGGTCGCTCACGCCTGGGTTCCGGCGTTCAGGCCTTCCCAGCGGCGCACGGCCGACCAATCCAGGCCGAACAGGTCCAGCGCCCGGCCGACCGACTGATCGACCATGTCGGCGATGGAGGCGGGCCTGGCGTAGAAGGCGGGCAGGGGCGGGGCGATGGTCGCGCCCATCTCGGCCAGCGCCGTCATGGTGCGCAGGTGGCCCAGGTGCAGCGGCGTCTCGCGCACCATCAGCACCAGCGGGCGGCGCTCCTTCAGCACCACGTCGGCGGCGCGCGTGAGCAGGGTCGAGGTCACGCCGGTGGCGATCTCGCTCATGGTTCGGACCGAGCAGGGGGCCACGATCATGCCGAGCGTGCGGAACGAGCCAGAGGCGATGGCGGCGCCGACGTCGCCCAGCTTGTAGGTCACGTCGGCCTTCGCAAGCAGCTCCTCGGGGCTCAGATCCGTCTCCTGCGACAATGTGAGCAGGGCGGCCTTTGTCACCACCAGATGGCTCTCGACGCCCAGTTCGCGCAGGGCGTCCAGCACCCGCGCGCCATAGACAGCGCCGGAAGCGCCAGAGATTCCAACGACCAATCGCGGGGGCGTCGGGTTCCGTATGGTCGAGTTCACATCATCGGCCATTTTGACTTCCAGTCTGTCCGTGTCCGGAGCGGCGCAGGGTCACTGGAATGTGATTCCACAGCCCGCCGAACCGGGCGTTCTGTGTAGTGGTCCCTTAGACATGGAGGCGCAAGCCATGACCATCGAGGCTCGTATTCGCGAACTGGGAAATCGGCACCGTTCGCTGGATGAGACGATCCAGCAGGAGACCCGCCGCCCCACCGCGGACCCGACACACCTCAGGGAACTCAAGCAGCGAAAGCTCAAACTGAAAGAAGAGATCACTAGTCTGGAGGCCAGGACCCAGTAGGCCTCCCAGAATTGAGAACGGCCCCGAAGAGCGAACTCCGGGGCCGTTTCCATATTGAGATCAGAACGATCAGTCGTTCTTGCCGAAGACCGACTCGGCGGTCGGTTCGGCGCCGGGGCGCACGCGCTCTTCCGGGACGAACTCGGGCTCTTCCGGCTCGGCTTCGATGGCTTGCAGCACGCCGCCGCCCGACTTGGCGTCGTCCTTGGCCTTCTTGTCGGCGGCCTTCTTGACGATTTCATCCAGCTGCAGCTGACCGACCAGGCCCAGGGTCACGGGATCGACCGGCTTGATGTTGGCCGAGTTCCAGTGGGTGCGGTTGCGCACGGTCTCGATGGTGGACTTGGTCGTGCCCAGGAGCTTGGCGATCTGGGCGTCGGTCACTTCCGGGTGGTTGCGCACGAACCAGGCGATGGCGTCCGGGCGGTCCTGACGACGCGACACGGGGGTGTATTTCGGGCCGGTCTTGGACGGCTTCAGCAGTTCGGCGTGGCGGCTGACCACGGCCTTCATGCGATAGTCGGGGTTGTCCTGAGCCTTTTCCAGCTCTTCGCGGGTCAGCTGGCCGCCCGTGACCGGGTCGACGCCGCGGATGTCGCGGGCCACGTCGCCGTCGGCGATGCCGCGCACTTCCAGCGGGTGCAGGCCGCAGAAGTCGGCGATCTGCTCGAAGGAGAGCGAGGTGTTGTCCACCAGCCAGACCGCGGTGGCCTTGGGCATCAGGATGTCGGTCATGGGGCGTGCGTCCCGGCGTTTGCGGCTCGAAAATCGAGCGTTTGAATCGACGGCGCCCGACCTTTCGGCCGGGCGCGAGAGCTTCTGTATAGGTGATTTTCCGGCAAATGAAAACGTCGTCTGACCTTGCCATACAGCCAAGGTTCATCCGAGATGTTGAACTGTGTGGCTTAGGGCGCGTTGTGCGCCGTGGGATTCAGCGGAGGAGACCGTCCCATGAGAAGGTTCTTGATTGCGGCCGCAGGTGTGGTTGCGGCGACCGGCGGCCTGTCCGCCGTCAACGTCACGTCGGCTGAAGCCCAGGCGCAGGCGCGCGGCGCTCCGCGCGGCAGCTATGCGCAGAGCTGCACCGGCTCCTACGTCAACCAGGGCCGGCTGTATGCCGATTGTCGCGACCGGCGCGGCCAGATGCGGGAGACGTCGATCGAGCTGGCGCGCTGCTCCAGCAGCGACATCGGCAACGATAACGGTCTGCTGGTCTGCTACAATCACCGCGGCGACTATGAGGACAACGGTCGGCCGGGCGGCGGCGATGGCGGCGGCTGGCCGGGCGGACCGGGCGGCGGCGGCGGCGGCTGGAACGAGCGTTCGATCACCGTCTATCGCGACGCCAACTTCCGGGGGCAGTCGATGACTTTCCGCGAAGACGTCTCGAATCTGCGCAACAGCGGCCTGAACGACGCGATCAGCTCGATGCGACTGGGCCGCGGCAGCTGGGAAGTCTGCGAGGACGCCTACTATCGCGGTCGTTGCCAGATCATCGACGGCGACGTGCGCGATCTGGGCCGCACCGGCATGAACGACCGGATTTCGTCGCTCCGCCCCGCCCGTCGCGGCGGCAACTGGTAAGCGTATGAAACGGGAGGCTTCGGCCTCCCGTTTTTTTCGGCGCTCAGAGCGTCAGGACGATCTTGCCGACATGGTCGCCGTCCTCCAGCCGCTGATGTGCGGCGGCGGCCTGGTCCAGGGGAAAGGTCGCCTCGACCCGCGCTCGCACGGCGCCGACGGCGACCCAGGGCCAGACGGTCTGTTCCACAGCGGCGGCCAGACGCGCCTTTTCGTCGCCTGAGCGGCTGCGCAGGGTGGAGCCGCTCAGCACGATCCGTTTCAGCATGACCCGCATCAGGTCGATCTGCGCCAGGGCGCCGGTCAATGTGGCGATGACCACCCAGCGGCCGCCGGGCTTCAGCGCATTCAGGTTCAGTTCGGCGTAGGCCGCGCCCACCATGTCCAGCACCACGTCGGCGCCGCCCGCGGCCTTGATCGCGTCCAGCAGGTCGCCGTTCGTGGCGTCCAGGCTGACATCGGCGCCCAGGGCGAGCGCCGCCTCGGTCTTGGCCGCGCCGCGCGAAGTGGCGATGACGCGCGCGCCCGCCGCCTTGGCCATCTGGATGGCCATGACGCCGATGCCGCTGGTGGCGCCGTGGATCAGCAGGGTCTCGCCCGCCTTCAGCCCGCCGCCCTCGAAGACGTTGGCGAAGACGGTGAAGGCGGTCTCGGGCAGGGCCGCGGCCTGAACAAAGGCCAGATCGCCCGGGACGGGCAGGGCGTGGCGCGCATCGACCACGGCGTAGTCCGCATATCCGCCACCGCCCAGCAGGGCGCAGACCCGGTCGCCGACGGCCCATCGCGTGACGCCTTCGCCCGTCGCGTCGACCTCGCCGGCGACCTCCAGCCCCAGAATGTCCGAGGCGCCGGGCGGGGCGGGATAGCGGCCTTCGCGCTGAACGATGTCGGGCCGGTTGACCCCGGCGGCCCGCACGCGGATGCGGATTTCGCCCGGGCCGGGCGTCGGCATGGGGCGTTCTGCGAGCCGCAGGGCTTCGGCGGGACCCTTGCCCCCCTCGATCTCGATGACCCGCATAGTGTCTCCGCCGCTTGCAATCGTCGTCATTGGGGCGTTTTCATACGGGTTCGTGTGGTTTCTGGCCACGGAGGCGGTGATGACGTTCGAAGATCTGGAGCCCAGGCCCCAACGCGGCGAGGCCCTGGCGGCGCTAGGACGCGAGGACCTGGACCTCTACGCCGTGGACGAACTGCACGAGCGTATCGCCGCGCTCGAAGTTGAAATCACGCGCGCCAAGGCAGCCATCGAAGGCAAGTCCTCCAAGCGCAGCGCCGCCGACGCCCTGTTCAATTTCCGCTGACAAGCCTCTCCCGCGTTTTCGTAATCCGTGGCATGACGATTGCAGTTCCGGTCCGTGCGGCGTCCTTCCGACCCGCGAGTTCTGACGGACGCGCGTGACATTTCATGGGTAGCACCGAGTTGACAGCCATCGACCTTGATGTGGCCGGATCGCGTTCGCGCAGCGCCGAGGTGCTGGACTTCGCGCGTTCGGAACTGTTCGACCGCACCTTCCGCGAAGGCATGGAACTGGTCGAGGAGACCGCCGCCTACCTGGACGGCGACGGGCGTCAGGATTCGCGTCTGCTGTCGCGCGCGGCGGCCCTGGCCTATGCCGGCGAGAGCATGAAGCTGACCACGCGGTTGATGCAGATCGCATCCTGGCTGTTGGTGCAGCGCGCCGTGCGCGAGGACGACATGAGCGCCGCCGCCGCCTGCGAACCGCGCTATCGGCTGGCCGACCGCAAGGTCGAGAGCGAGCCGAGCCACCGCGATCTGCCCATCGCCCTGATCGAATACGCCGTCCGCGCCGAGAAACTGTACGACCGCGTCCTGCATCTGGACCGGCGGATGTATCTGGGCGGGGACGAGGATCAGCCCGTCAATCCGGTCCAGAATCAGCTGGACCGGCTGAAGGCGGCCTTCGGGGGCTAACCCCGAACCTACGGCCCGACGTCGTTGGCGTCGCTGGGGCCGTCGGCGATGACGCGCGGCAGGTTGACCGCAATGCCCAACGCCTGAGCCAGCTTGGCGTCCCGCTGATAGACGTCCTCGCGGAAGGCCACGCGCCCCTGACCGTCCACAAAGGCCGTCCAGTAGAGCAGGCGCACGGCGATCTCGCGCCCGGTGGTCACGCGCTTGGTCTCGCGGCTGTCCTGAGCGGCGTCGAACTCGGCCAGCTTGGTCGGGTCGGGCTGCAGCAGCAGGCGAGCGAACTCGACCGCATTCTGCACCCGCACGCAGCCGTGGCTGCGCTGGCGCACCGACAGGTTGAAGGCGGCCTTGCCCGGCGTGTCGTGCAGGAAGATGGCGTAGCTGTCGCGCAGCTCGAACTTCACATAGCCCAGCGACGACTGCGGTCCGGCGCGCTGCACCACCCAGCCGTCGGCGTTGATGTACATGTCGTGGGCGGCCAGATAGCCGGGACCCTTGGGCAGGATCTCGCGACGGGCGATGCCCATGGGCACAGTCCAGGGCGGATTGGCCACGACCGAAGCGAAGGGTTTTTCCAGGCTGGGGGTCTGGTTCTCGGCCGAGCCGACGACGACGCGGTTGGAGTGAACCGGCTTGCCGTCCTTCCAGTAGACCATGATGGCGGCGGCGGTGTTGACCTCGATCCGCTCGGGATTCAACTCGCGCTTCAGCCAGCGGCGGCGTTCCAGGTTGAGGGCGATCTGGCGAGCGCGGTCCTCGGCCGATGCACCGAGCGAGCGTTGGGTGCCGGGGCCGACGCGGCCGTCCGAGCCCAGGCCGTGGCGGGTCTGGAAGCTGCGCACCGCCTGCTGCAACTCCGATCCGTAAACCAGATTGCCCTTCAGGCGATCGCCGGCCGCGGCGCTGAGGTCGCCCTCGGCGACCAGGCGAGCGATCAGGGCGGGGATGCGGTTGTCGCTGCTTCCCGGCTCGATCGTGCCGCCCTGGCGGAAGGCGGGCCATCCGCCGGCGCGGGTGATGCGGCGATAGCGGGCGTAGCCAGCCGACAGGTTGGTGTAGCCGATGTCGGTCGGGGCCAGGTTGTCGAACCACAGGCTCAGTTGGTTGGCGCTGATCGCCTGGGTCAGGCCGCGCGGGATGTCGACGCTGTTCTTCTGCATCTCCCACAGGTCCTCGACCGTCTCGGGACGGACGCGGCCCTCGGCCAGGACGCGGGCGTAGGTGACGGCGGCGGCGGTGGTGCGGATCTCGGCCGAGCCGGGATCGGCGGCCAGGCCGACGAAGTCGAAGAAGTCCCCGGCGGGCAAGGCGTGGCGCTCGGCCCCGGCGGCGACTTCATTGAGGATGCGCAGGCGGTCGGCGGTCCAGATCGGCTTGCCGCCGGTCAGCTGATAGACGGCGCGGACGTCGGCCTGCACGGCTTCGGGCAGACGACTGGCCTGGGCGTCGAACCCGGCGATGAACACCTGGGGATCGACCGGACGGTTCTGCGCCAGTGCGGCCGAGGCCGCGCCAAGGGTCAGAGTCGTCGTCGCGACGCCAAAGCCCAATTCCCGTCGGTTCATATGCAAAAGCTCTTAAGTGCGCCCCGAAGGATCGAACGCGGCCATGTTATCGACGTTCCGGGCAAACAAAAAGCGCCGGCCCCTCGGACCGGCGCTTCTGTGGCGACTTTGTCGCAGCCCCAGAGAGGGACTGTGCGGCTTACTTCTTGATGAAGCCGCCGAACTTGTTGTTGAAGCGCGACACGCGGCCGCCGCGGTCCAGCATCTGGGCGTTGCCGCCGGTCCAGGCGGGGTGCGTCGACGGGTCAATGTCGAGGGCCAGCGAGGCGCCTTCTTTGCCGTAGGTCGAACGGGTCTGGAAGGTGCTGCCGTCAGTCATCACAACCGTGATGAAGTGGTAGTCGGGGTGCGTGTCCGCTTTCATCGATCTGATCCGTCTCTGCGCGGCGACGATGCCGACCGTCAATGCGCGTAAATAGAGAAACCCGCCGAGGCTGCGGCGGGAATGAGGGGCGGCGTTTACACCGGGGGGCGTTCCGGGGCAAGAGCGCGGGTATGACCCAAGTTTCCTCGCCCTCCGCCTCGCAAGAGGCCAGCTCAGCGGCTCGGGGCCGTCCCGGCGCCGGCGCCCTGCTGGCCGAACAGATGGACGAGGCTGGCGGCAAGCGCGCCAAGACCCGCAACATCAAGCCCCTGGGGCGTTTGCTGCCTTTCATGATGCGGCACAGGCTGAACGCGGGGATCGCCGGCCTGTGGCTGATCATGTCCACGGTGGCGTCGCTGGGGCTGACGGCGACGGCGCGCGGGGCCATCGACAACGGCTTCGACAACGGCGGCCGCGACATCGACGCCTGGTTCCTGATTCTGGGCGCCAACGCCCTGATTCTGGGACTGGCGACGGCTTTCCGCTATTTCTACGTGACCAAGACGGGCGAGCGGGTCATCGCCGACCTGAGGACCGCCCTGTTCAAGCGCATCCTGACGCTGGACCCGGTCTTCTTCGCCCATATGCGGACGGGCGAGGTGCTGTCGCGCCTGACCACGGACATCCAGCTGGTCGACACCCTGCTGACCACCTCGGTCAGCTATGCGCTGCGCAACTTCTTCACCCTGATCGGCGGGGTGATTCTGCTGTTCTTCGTCAGCCCCAAGCTGACCGGCTTCGTGCTGCTGATCGTGCCGATCCTGATCGTGCCGCTGTTCGTCTTCGGGCGGCAGGTGCGCAAGCTGACGGTCAAGTCGCAGGACACCTTCGCCAATGCCGTCGGTTTCGCCGGCGAGAGCGTGGACGCCATTGAGACGGTCCAGGCCTTCGGACGTGAAAAGAGCGCCATCGGCCGCTTCGGCGCGGCGGTGGAGGAGGCCTTCGGCGTCTCCCTGATCCGCATGCGGGCGCGGGCGGTCATGACGGCCCTGATCATCGTCGTCATGTTCGGCGGCGTGACCCTGGTGCTGTGGCTGGGGGCGCAGGACGTGATCGCCGGGACCATGACGCCGGGCGCCCTGCTGCAGTTCGTCCTGTTGTCGGTCTTCGCCGCCGGGGCTGTCGGCGCCCTGGGCGAAAGCTGGGGCGACGTGCAGAAGGCCGCGGGGGCCATGGAGCGGATCGACGAACTGATGCGGGCCGTGCCCGCCATCGCCCCGCCTGCGCATCCGGTCGCCCTGCCGCAGCCGCCGCTGGGCGAGGTGTCGATGTCGGCCGTGGATTTCGCCTATCCGGGCCGTCCCGACCTGCCGGCGCTGAAGGGCTTCAGCCTGACCGTGCGTCCGGGCGAGACCGTGGCCTTGGTCGGGCCGTCGGGGGCGGGCAAGTCGACCGTGTTCCGCCTGTTGCTGCGGTTCTATGATCCGCAGTCGGGCCTGGTGTCGGTGGACGGGGTGGACGTGCGCGCGGCCGATCCGGTCGAGGTGCGCAGCCGCTTCGCCTGGGTGTCGCAAGAGGCGCCCCTGTTCTCGGGCTCGGCGCTGGAGAACATCCGCTTCGGCCGCGAGGCCGCGACCCTGGCCGAGGCCCGCGCCGTGTCCGACGAGGCCCAGGCGCTCGGCTTCATCGAGGCCCTGCCGCAGGGCTTCGACACGCCCTTGGGCGAGCGCGGCAAGAGCCTGTCGGGCGGTCAGCGCCAGCGCCTGGCCATCGCCCGCGCCCTGGTCCGCGAAGCCCCCATCCTGCTGCTGGACGAGGCCACCAGCGCCCTGGACGCCGAGAACGAGCGTCTGGTGCAGGCGGCGCTGGATCAGGCGATGGAGGCGCGCACCACCCTGGTCATCGCCCACCGTCTGGCGACCGTGCTGCGGGCCGACCGCATCGTCGTCATGGACGGCGGCAAGGTGGTCGAGGAAGGCACCCACGCCGAGCTGACGGCGCGCGGCGGGCTCTATGCGCGTCTGGCGGCCCTGCAGTTCCAGGGGACCTGATTTTCGTCATCCCGGAAGCGGCGCAGCCGCTATCCGGGACCGCCCAAGGCGCTGACCGTCGTTTTGAGCGGTCCCGGCTCTCCGCTTCGCTACGGCCGGGATGACGGGAGCAGTTAGCGCGCAGCCACCGCCGCGCCGGGGTAGTCGCTGAACACGGCGTCGACTCCGAGGGCGTAGAAGGCCTTGAGATAGGCGGTCAGGTCGCCGTGGTCGGCGAGGGCGTCGCCGTGGCGGCGTTCCAGCGGCAGGAAGAAGTTCTCGGCGCGGAGGGTCCAGACCACGACCTTGAGCCCCGCCGCATGGGCGTCGGCGACGAGTGAGGTGGCGGATAGGCTGCGGGCCATGTCGTCGCGCGGCAGGATCAGGCCGGTCTCGACCCCGACGGCTTCGGCGTAGGCGGCGACGGCGCCGAGGCCCTCAAGCGTGCTCATGGCGGCGTAGGTCAGGTCGGGGCGGTCGGCGGGGCCGCCGTAGACGCTCATCAACTGCAGCAGGGGGGCGTCGATGCGGGCGTTCAGCCGTTGCAGCGGCCCGACCTCGAAGCACTGGATCAGGATGGGGGCGTCGGCGCCGGTCAGGCCGTGGCGGTCCAGCGCCGCGACGAAGGCATCCTCCATCGGCAGGCCGATGCCGGCGAAATAGGCGGGGTGCTTCAGTTCCGGCGCGACGCCGATGACCCGGCCGGTGCGGGCGCTGGCCTCGCGGGCGATGGCCACGACCTCGTCGAAGGTCAGGATGGGCTCCTGGCCGTCCCAGGCGGTGTTGGCGGGGCGGAGCAGGGGCAGACGCTCGCGGGCGCGCAGGGTCTTCAGCTCGGCCAGGGTGAAGTCTTCAGTGAACCAGCCCGCGGCCTCATTGCCGTCGATGGTCTTGGTCGTCCTGCGGGCGGCGAATTCGGGGCGGTCGGCCACGTCGGTCGTGCCGCCGATCTCGTTCTCGTGGCGGACGACGAAGGCGCCGTCGCGGGTCATGACCAGATCCGGCTCGATGACATCCGCGCCTTGTCCGATGGCCAGAAGATAGGCCGAGGCGGTGTGCTCGGGGCGTTCGCCGGAGGCGCCGCGATGGGCGATGACCTTGGCGACGACTGGAGGGACGGGCGCAGACATGGCCGGGGTTCCGCTGAGGACGAGGGCGGCGGTCAGGATGAGACGGATCATGCCTTGAGGGTAGGGGCATGACGTGACGGGCGCGTGATAAAGCGATCCTCCCCTGCGTAGCGGGGGAGGGGGACCATGCGCAGCATGGTGGAGGGGGCGAGCTAGAGATTGTTCGGGAAGAAATATCGAGGGCGGCGGCTGTAGCCGCCCCCTCCACCGCCTGCGGCGGTCCCCCTCCCCCGTGAACGGGGGAGGATCAGAGGCCTTACGCCGCTTGCAGGATCTTGCGCAGTTGCGGGTGCAGTTCCGGGTTGGCGGCGACGATCTGTTTGCCGTTCTTGGGGTCGCCGTCGATGTCGATGGTGGTGACGGCGCCGCCCGCTTCGGTGACGAACAGGATGCCGGCCGCCACGTCCCAAGGCTGCAGGTTACGCTCGAAGAAGGCGTCGTAACGGCCGGCGGCGACCCAGGCGAAGTCCAGCGAGGCGGCGCCCAGGCGACGGATGCCGGCGACGCGCTGGCCGACGGCGTGGATGTCCTTGATGGCCTGGGCGTGGCCCGCCTTGCCGATGAAGGGCAGGCCGGTCGCGATCAGGCTCTCGGACAGGTCACGACGGCCCGAGACGCGGATGCGTTGGTCGTTCAGGTAGCAGCCCTTGCCCTTTTCGGCCCAGAACAGCTCGTTCATCACCGGGTTGTAGGTGACGCCGGCGACGATCTCGGACGAGCCGTCGGGGTGCTTGCGCTCCAGGCCCACCGTGATGGCGAAGTGGGGCATGGCGTGCATGAAGTTGGTGGTGCCGTCGATCGGGTCGACGATCCAGGTGTGCGACTTGTCGGTGCCTTCGATCAGGCCGCGTTCCTCGCCGAGGAAGCCGTAGCCGGGGCGCGCCTTCATCAGCAGTTCGTAGAGGGTGTCTTCGGCCTTCAGGTCGGCGGCGGTGACGAAGTCGCCGGGGCCTTTGCGCGAAACCTGCAGCTGGGCCACTTCGCCGAAATCGCGAAGCATGGGGCGGGCTGTCTTGCGGACCGCGCTGATGATGACCTGAACGAGGGCGGAGGCGAGGGCCATGGGGAGTTCTCCTGGTCCGGCTGTCCTTGAAGGCCCTGTCGGCCCGGAGAGACGGAGAAGCAAAAGGGGCGCGGACCATCCGCGCCCCTGTAGATACGTCTTATAGCGCCCGACCTTGGCCGGGAAAGACGGTGTTTGTTAGTCCGCGCGGCGGACGTATTCGCCAGTCGAGGTGTCGACGATGATGCGCTCGCCGGCCGACATATAGGGCGGGATCATGATGCGGACGCCGTTGTTGGCGATCGCGGGCTTGTAGGACGACGAGGCCGTCTGACCCTTCACGGTCGGCTCGGTCTCGGCGACTTCCAGCGTGACCTGTTCCGGCAGTTCCAGGCCGATCGGACGGTCTTCATGCATCTCGATGATGACCTTCATGCCCTCTTGCAGATAGGGGATGCGCTCGTCGCCGACCCAGCCCTTTTGCAGTTCGATCTGCTCGTAGGTGGCGTCGTCCATGAAGACCAGGCTGTCGCCGTTGTCGAACAGGTAGGAGAAGTCCTTCTGTTCCAGGGTGACGCGCTCGACCTTGTCTTCCGAACGGAAGCGTTCGTTCAGCTTGTTGCCGGTTTCGAGGTTCTTGGCCTCGACGTTGGCGAAGGCGCCGCCCTTGCCGGGCTTGACGTGGCTGGCCTTGGTGACGACCCAGAGGCCGCCATTGTGCTGCAGGACCATGCCGGGCTTGATGTTGTTGCCGTTGATTTTCATAGAAACCGCTGGATCTGAGGGCTGGAGGCGGCCCGGCCGCATCATGGGCGGGCGCGCGAAATCGCGGCGAGCCGTAGAGGAACAGCGGAAAAAGGGCAATGGGGGCGCTGATCGGCGATTGATCAACCGGGCCCGTCAGTCCGCCTCATCCCCGCCGGGCGGCTCCAGATCGGCGGGATCGAGGTCGTAATCCAGCAGGTCGCCGGGGCGGCAGCCCAGGGCGGCGCACAGCCGGGCCAGGGTGCGGAAACGGATGCCCTTCACCTTGCCGGATCTGAACAGCGAAAGTTGGGTCTCGCTGAGCCCGACCTGGGCGGCGAGATCGCGGGCCTTGATCCCCTTGGCGACGATCAGGGCGTCGAGGGTGACGCGGACGGCCATCAGATCATCTCGTCCAGCTCGGCCTGAACGGCGCCGGCCTGATCCACCACCCGCCCCAGCAGGAACAGGGCGCCGCCGATCATGCCCAGGGTCATGCCGGCCACGTCGAAATGCAGGTAGCCGCCCTTGGTGTGGCCGATCACCCGCAGCAGATTGGTGACGACGAAGACGCTGATGACGCCGCCGACGCCCAGCGCCAGCCCGACCCGGCGCAGGGTCGAGGCCAGGGTGGGCTGGATCAGCCGTCCCTTGGCCAGTTGCCCCATGCCGCTGCCGATCGACCAGACGCCGAACAGGTAGCAGAGCGCGGGGGCGATCCAGATCACCGAGGCGGCGACCTCGCGGCCGCCGACCAGCGTTGGGACGCGCACCCACAGCATGAGCGGGGCGAGCAGGTTGGCGAAGGTCAACAGCAGCCCCACGCTGGCCACCATGAAGACCGCCAGCCAGCGATACTGGCCGCACAGGCGGCGGAAGCGGTCGAGATCGCGTGTCATGGGGTTCTCCGAATCTGACTGATCTTTAATCTTGACTTAAAGATCGGCGCTTTGCAACTTTATGTAAGAATTAAACGACAGGAGGCGCCGGACATGGCGGCGACGATCGAGACGGAGGGGCTGACGCGGCGTTTCGGCGCGCGGACGGCGGTGGATGCGGTGTCGATGACCGTGCCGGATCAGGCGGTCTATGGCTTCCTGGGCCGCAACGGCGCGGGCAAGACGACGACGCTGAAGATGCTGCTGGGTCTGATCCGGCCGTCGGCGGGCGCCGCGCGCGTCGGCGGCGTCGATGTGGCGCGCGACCGGATCGGCGCGGCGCGCAAGATCGGCGCCCTGCTGGAGGCGCACGGCTTCTACGGCAATCTGACCGGACGCGAGAACCTGGATCTGAGCCGCCGACTGCTGGGTCTGCCGGTCAGCGAGATCGACCGGGTGCTGGGCGTGGTGGAGATGCGCGCCGACGGCGGTCGCCGGGTCGGCGGCTATTCCCTGGGGATGCGGCAGAGGCTGGGGCTGGCGCGAGCCATGTTGGGCGCGCCGCCGGTGCTGGTGCTGGACGAGCCGACCAACGGCCTGGACCCGGACGGCATCGCTGAGATGCGCCGCTTTCTGCGCGATCTGCCCGCTCGCACCGGGGCGACGGTCCTGCTGTCCAGCCACCTGCTGGGCGAGATCGAGCAGATCGCCACCCATGTCGGGGTGATCCATCAGGGGCGGCTGGTGCTGGAAGGCGACCTGGCGGCGCTGAAGGCGGCCGAGGCGCCCGAGATTCATCTGCGCGTCGATGACCGCCAGCGGGCGGCCGCCGTGCTGCAGAGATGGGACCTGACCTTGTCCGAGAGCGCCGACGGGATGGTCGCGCGGCTGCGACCGGGCCAGGATCACGACGAAGTCGCGGCGGGGATCAATCGGGCGCTGGTGGAGCAGGGGGTCGGAGTCTTCGCCTTCGGCGCCCGCGGGCGCTCGCTGGAGGGACTCTATCGCCAGGTCACTGAAAACACTCACCCCATGCCGGAGGCCGCGTGATGCTCGCTGTCCTGTCTGTCGAAATGCGCAAGCTGAACCGGTCGCTGGCCCTGCTGCTGGCCCTGGCCGCCCCCAGCCTGATCGCAATCTTCGCCTTCTTCATGATGTTGCGCGCCAAGCAGCCTGCGCCGTGGGAAATGTGGATGGGGACGGGCTCGGCGATCTGGGCCTATTTCATGATGCCGATGAGCGTGACGGCCCTGACCGCCCTGGTCGCGCACATGGAGCACGGGCCCAAGTCCTGGGATCACCTGCGCGCCCTGCCGATCCCGCGCTGGAAGGTGTACGCCGCCAAGGCGATCTGCGTCATCGGTCTGGTGGTGCTGATGAGCGCGGGGGTGCTGGCGCTGTCGGCGGGGGCGGTGTCGCTGGCGGCCCTGATCAAGCCGAGCGTGGCGCCGACGGGCGCGTTTGACCTCGTGGCCTATGCCCGGGTCCTGGGGCTGATGGCCGTGGCGGGGACGCTGATGATCGCCATCCAGTTCTGGGTCGCCATGCGTTTCGCCAGCTTCGTGCCGGCCCTGATCGTCGGCATCGGCGGCACCTTCTTCGCCGTGGTGGCGACCGCCGCCAAGCAGGGCGTCTTCATGCCGTGGCAGATGCCGGTCAACGTGCTGGCGGGCGAAGCCTGGCGGATGCAGACGGCGCTGGGGCTGGGCGGCGGGTTGGGCCTGATCGTGCTGATCCTGGCCGTGGCGCACCTGGCGCGACGCGAGGTGCTCTAACCAAGGAAAAGGGGCGGCCGATGATCGGCCGCCCCATCATCTTGCGGACGTTCGGCGAGCGATCAGCCGCCGGTGGCGCCGCCGTCGGTCTTGATCTCGCTCATGGCGGACTGGAGGTAGTTCTGGGCGCCCATCAGTTCGATCAGCTTGTGCTGGTTCTCGAGGAAGTCGACGTGCTCCTCGGTGTCGGCCAGGATCTTCATCAGCAGGTCGCGGCTGACGTAGTCGCGGGCTTCCTCGCACTGGGTGACGGCGTCGCGGGTGGTGGCGCGGCTGTCGATTTCCAGCTTCAGGTCGGCGCCCAGGCATTCGATCGGATCTTCGCCGACCTTGAGCTTGTGCAGGTCCTGCAGGTTGGGCAGGCCGTCGAGGAAGAGGATGCGCTTGATCAGCATGTCGGCGTGCTTCATCTCGCCGATCGATTCTTCGTAGATGACGTTGCCGAGGTGGGCCAGGCCCCAGCTCTCGAACATGCGGGCGTGCAGGAAGTACTGGTTGACCGCCGTCAGCTCGTTGGTCAGCACCGCGTTGAGGGTGCGGATGATCGCCGGATCGCCCTTCATGGTCGTCGCCTTTCGTCGTCGGCGGCGGAACGGACGCCCGGGCGGCGTCCAGACTCGATCCACGGCCTGTCGCGAACGCTTTTACCACGGCAGAGGCGGCGAAATTTATTTGCGAGTATTTATCACTGCATTGATAGTGCGAGTGAATTTCGCCTTTCGGCGCGCCGGACTACTCGGCGGCCAGGGCGAAGGCGGCCTGAGTGTCCTGAATCATCTGGCGCATTTCGCAGACGCACTTGGCGCATTGCGGAGCGCATTGATTGGACGCGAAAATATCCTTGGGACGGGTCGCGCCGGCCTCGATGGCTTGGGCGACGTCACGCTGGCGAAGGCCGTTACAGTTGCAGACGTACAAGGCGGCAAGCCCCGAAGCAGTTACTGAGAATGGCTCGCTATAGCATTTATTAAGGCGAGTGCAAATCGTTCGCATGGGGTTGCGACATTGACGCCCGGCGCGGGGACGGGCAGGGCGGGGACATGGCACGTCAACCCTCGCTCCCGCCCCGTCCGCCCTGTCAGCTGTATCTGATCACGCCGCCGGTCATTGCGGACCTGGACGTCTTCGCCGGTCTGCTGGAGCAGGCGCTGGCCGCCGGCGAGGTCGCAGCCCTGCAGATCCGCCTCAAGGACGCTTCGGCCGATCAGATCCGCGCCGCCGTGGCGCGGCTGGCGCCCATCGCCCAGGCGCACGGCGTGGCGGTGATCCTGAACGACCGCCCGGACCTGGCGAAAGCCACCGGCTGCGACGGGGTTCACGTCGGCCAGGACGATGCGCCTGTGGCCGAGGCGCGGCGCATCATGGGGCCGGACGCCATGATCGGCACCACCTGCCATGACAGCCGCCACCTGGCGATGGAGGCGGCCGAGGCGGGCGCGGACTATGTCGCCTTCGGCGCCTTCTTCCCGACCGACACCAAGGAAACCACCCATCGGCCTGAACTGATCGAACTGACCATCTGGCAGGAGACGATGGAGACCCCGTGCGTCGCCATTGGCGGCATCACGATCGAGAACGCCGCTCAGGTGGCGGCCGCGGGGGCGGATTTCGTCGCCGTCAGTGCAGGCGTCTGGAGCCATCCGGCAGGCCCGGCTGCGGCGGTTCGCGCGTTCAACACTGTTCTTGAAAGCGCCTTCTGACTTCAGAGGATGTTTAGGAAGCTCGGCCAGGATGGGGTGTTAGTCGCGTATACCGGACCCGATCATGACTATGAGCCGCGCGCTCGACAGGCCTGAATACGTCATCGACGCTGAGGCGGCGCGCGGCCCCGCCGCCGTCGCCGCTGCGCCGAACGCCAGCTTCTTCCGGCAGCCGTTGGCGCCGATCCTGACTGCGGTCGGCGTGACGGTGCTGGTGGTTCTGGCGATCAGCTTCGCCCGCACCAACGGTCTGGTCGCGGCCCTGTGGGGCGCGGGCGGCCTGGCCATGGCGGTCTGGCTGCGCGGCGGCCGCGGCATGGCCTATGACTTCGGCTTCGGCGCCCTGGTGGTCACAGGCGTGCTGGCGGGCGAGTTCCTGGTCGGCAACGGTCCGGTCCTGTCGGCCATGTTCACGGCGTTGAACCTGCTGGAGATCACTCTAGCCGTCGTGCTGACCCGCCGGTTCGTGCCGGGTCTCAACGTCGGCAACGTCGAGGGGTTGGCCCGGTTCCTGGCGGTCTGCGCCGCTTCGGCGCTGCCCGCGGCGATTCTCAGCGCGATCCTTCTGGAGATCATGGTCGGGGCTGACCTGCTGGACGGCTTCCGGATCTGGTGGTTCGGCCATTCGCTGGGCTTTGCGGTGATCGGCGTTTTCGGCCTGACGTTCCAGACGCGGCATCTGACGATTCTCCGCCAACCTGCGCGTCTGGCCGAAGGCGCCGTCCTGTGCGGCCTGATCGGCGGCGCCTGCTACGCGATCTTTTCCCATCTGAGCCTGCCCTACGGCTTCCTGTTGTTGCCGCTGCTCGTCTTGATGGCTGTGCGGTTCCGTGTCGCGGGCATCGCCACCGCCTTGTTGATCGTTTCGGTCATGGCGATCGGCGGGACCATGGCCGGCCACGGCCCCTATCATGCGTTTGACTCCGAGCAGCGGGCCTTGCTGGCGCAGCTTCTGGTGCTGCTGGGCTATATGCCGATCCTGATGGTCGCCGCCCTGTTGGAGGAGCGCGACCGCCTGGCGGAACGCGCCCGCGCGGGACGCGAGCGCGCCGAGCGGGCCTCGGCGGCCAAGTCGCGGCTGCTGGCCAACGTCGCCCATGAGATCAAAAGCCCGGTCGGCGGCATCATCGGCATCGGCGAGCTGTGGGCCGGCGGTCAATTGGGCGACACCTCGGCCAGCCAGATCGAGATGGCGCAGATGCTGGTCAAGACGGCCCGTCAGGTCGAGGCCCTGGCCCACGATCTGCTCGACGTGGCGCGCGCGGAGTCCGGCGCCGTCAAGGTTGATCTGCGTCCCACCGATGTGGTCGGGGTGCTGGAAGACGTGCGCCGCGCCTTGTTGCTGAAGCCCGAGGCCGCAAGCATGAGCATCGGCCTGGTGGTCGAGGGCGACGCCCTGATCGCCCAGGCGGACTCGCAGCGGCTGGCTCAGGTGATCGGCAATCTGGCCAATAATGCGATCAAGTACGGCGCGTCGGGCGGTGTGGTGCGGCTCTGCGTGCAGTGGGTCGATGGACGGGTTCGGATCGAGGTTCGCGACCGTGGCCCCGGACTGTCCGTGGAGAAACAGGCGCAGTTGTTCGAGCCCTTCAACCGGCTGGGGCTTGAGCGCTCGGCCATCGAGGGGCACGGCATCGGCCTGGCCCTGGCCAAGCGGCTGACCGAGCTTCAGGGCGGCGAGATCGGCGTGATCTCGGCGCCCGGCGAAGGGGCGACCTTCTGGGTTGAACTGGCGGCGGCTTGACCGCTTCGCGCCCTCCGCGCCAAGGTCGGACGATGAGAATCTTGCTGACCGCCTCCGCCCTCCTGATCTTTCCGGCTTCGGCGCTGGCGCAGAATCCCAGTGCGGAGGAACTGACGCGGCTGCTGAACGGCGCACCGCCCGCCGCCCGTCCCGCACCTCAGCCTCAGCCTCAGCCTCAGCCGCAGCCGCAGCCGCAGCCGCAGCCGCAGCCGCAGCCGCAGCCGGCGTCTGCTCGCCCAGCCCAGGTCCCGGCCCAGCGTCAGCCGCCGTCCTCTGCATCGAACGCCGCCCCCAGGGCAGTCCCGACCCCGGCGCCGGCGCCGGCGCCCGCCGCGGCGGCAGCAGGTCGTGCGTCGAGCCTAGCGACGCCGGTTGCGCCCGTGCGGCCGGCGCCGCCCTCGACGGCCCCGGCCCCTGTGCGAGCTCCGGCGTCACCGGCGCCCGGCGCGCTCAGCCCAGCCGCGGTCGCGGCCCTGCCGTTCCGCATCGACCTGCCGACCGGGTTCCAGTTGTTCGAAGGCCGGGGCGCGCCGGACGCCAAGGTCTGGTCCGTGCGCAAGGCCGGCAAGACCTTCGCCATGATCTATGCTGGGCCGTCGTCGCAGTTTCCGATCTATGACGGCGAGCAGGTCCAGGCGACGGGCCGGATCACGGTCGTCGTGCCCGATGGGACGCGCCGGATCGCCATGGAGCACCTGTTCCAGCGCCCGACCGCGCCGGCCGAGATTCACGTCTGGCTGATGAGCCTGGACGGCGCCGATCGCGACGCCGCCGAGCGCATCGCCCAGTCGGTCGATCCGAAGTAGGGCCTCAGGTCTCGGACCAGACCGCCAGTTCGTTTCCGGACGGGTCGCGGAAATGGAACCGCCGTCCGCCGGGGAAGGCGAAGATGGGGTGGATCACTTCGCCGCCCGCCGCCTGAACCCTGGCCAGCATGGCTTCCAGATCGTGGGCGTAGAGGATGGGCAGGGGCTTGGGCGTCATGGCCTCGGTGGTGAAGCCGCCGTCCAGGCCCTCGCCAAAGGCGGCGTAGTCGGGGCCGTAGTCCTGAAACACCCAGCCGAAGGCGGCGGCGTAGAAGGCCTTGTGCGCCGGCATGTCGGCAGCGGGCAGTTCGAGGTAGTCCAGTTTTCCGTCTTCGCGCATGGCGAGGCTCCTTGGGCTGCGAACTTGACGCTTGCACGACCGCCCCATCTGCGCAAACCTGCAAATGGTTCGCAGATGCAGGAGTCGGCCATGATCATCCTGAGCGCCGGATGCGCCTCGTTGGCTTCGCTCATGCGCCAGGATGCGGGGGCGAGTGCGGGTGCGGAAACGACACGGGCGCCGGTCGAGACTGACCGACGCCCGCGCCTGATCTCCATGAGCGGCGGGGATCAGCGCGCCGTCTGGGTCTCGCCCGCACGCCAGATGCGATAGCGCACCTCGACGTCGCTCGGCGCATAGACCACGACCGGCAGGCGAGAGTTGTAGCGGATCAGCGGCTGCTCCTGCGTCGTCACGAAGGCCTGACGCTCCGAGCCGGGCGGGCAGGCCATCAGGGTGCTGGCGGCGTTCCCCAGGGCGGGCAGGACGTAATAGTCATAGCCCCAGCCCTCGGCCGTGCGGGTCTCCAGACGACCGCCGAAGAACTGGCGGTTGCAGTCCGCCGTCTGGGTCTTGCCCAGGATCAGTTCGACCTTGAGCGCGCTTTCGTCGGTCTGGGCCGGCAGGGTGATGACGTGGCGGGTCTGGCCCGCCGCCGCGGCGGGGAAGGCCTTCAGGGCGTCGGCCGCGCCGGTCTGAGCCGAAGGCGTGCTGTCGGTCATGGTGCTTTCAGCCTGAGCGGTGGCGCAGGCGGTCAGCGTCAGGGCGGCGACGCCGGCGAAGAGGATGGAGGGGAGTTTCATGGGGGGGGAGGTCTCCACGGCCAAGGTTAGCGTGACCGTGGAGAACGCAGTCGGATCAGACCAGTTCCACGGCCATGGCCACGGCTTCGCCGCCGCCGATGCACAGCGAGGCCACGCCCTTCTTGCCGCCGCGCGCCTGCAGCGCCGCCAGCAGGGTGGACAGGATGCGCGCGCCCGAGGCGCCGATGGGGTGGCCCAGCGCCGTGGCGCCGCCGTTGACGTTCAGCTTGGCGCGGTCGATGCCCAGTTCCTGCTGCGCGATCATGGCGACGACGGCGAAGGCCTCGTTGACTTCCCACAGGTCCACGTCCGCGACCGACCAGCCGGCCTTCTTGAGGGCCTTCTGCATGGCCGGGACCGGGGCCGTGGTGAACAGGCCCGGCTCATGGGCGTGGGCGGCGTGGGCGACGACGCGGGCGACGATGGGCAGACCCAGGGCCTTGGCGGTGCTTTCGCGGGTCATGACCAGCGCTGCGGCGCCGTCCGAGATCGAGGAGGCGTTGGCGGCGGTGATGGCGCCGTCCTTGGTGAAGGCGGGACGCAGGGTGGGGATCTTGGCGGCGTCGGCCTTGCCGGGCTGTTCGTCCTCGCTGACCGTGACGGGACCCTTGCGGGTGGCGACCTCGACCGGGACGATTTCGGCCTTGAAGGCGCCCGAGGCGATGGCGGCCTGGGCGCGGGTCAGGCTCTCGATGGCGTATTCGTCCATCTGTTCACGGGTGAACTGATACTGGGCGGCGGAGTCCTCGGCGAAGACGCCCATGGCCTTGCCGGGGGAATAGGCGTCTTCCAGACCGTCCATCATCATGCTGTCGACGATGACGTCGTGGCCGATGCGGGCGCCGCCGCGGTGCTTGTTCATCAGGTAGGGGGCGCCGCTCATCGACTCCATGCCGCCCGCGACGATGACCTCAGCGGTGCCGGCCAGCAGGGCGTCGTGCGCCATCATGGCGGCCTGCAGGCCCGAGCCGCACATCTTGTTCACCGTCGTCGCCTCGACGTGCTTGCCCAGGCCCGCGCCGATGGCGGCCTGACGCGCCGGGGCCTGGCCCAGACCGGCGGGCAGGACGCAGCCCATGAAGATCTGCTCGACCCTTTCAGGGGCGACGCCCGCGCGCTCGACGGCGGCCTTGACGGCGGCGGCGCCCAGGTCGGTGGCCTTGACCGGCGACAGCGCGCCCTGGAAGCCGCCCATGGGCGTGCGGGCGAAGGAGACGATGACGACGGGATCGGATGCGGCGGTCATGGGAGCGTTTCCAGTATGAATCGTTTCGCGGGGGATTAGGGGAGGCGGAGGGGCGCTGGCAAGCGGTGCGGCCTTAGAGCAGCTTGCGACGCTGGCGGGCCAGTGCCAGCGGGCGGCCGTCCGCGCCCCAGGCTACGGCTTCGTCCATCGACCAGCCGAGGCCGTGATCCAGCAGCCGGTATTCGAAGAAGGCCCAGCCGTCGGGCGCGGTCTGAGGCGTCGGATCGGCAAGGAAGTCGTAGCGCAGATCGACGCTCGTCATCATCGGCGGCGCGCGGAAAGCGGTCCAGGCCGGGGGATACAGCGCGTCCAGCAGGTAGCAGAGCCGCAGTTCGTCCAGCGGCGCGCCGTCGCGGGTTCGCATCCAGACGCGCTCGACGGCGGGCTTGCCTTCGTTGCCGCCGAGGATGTTGGGGCCGCCGTCGAAGCGATAATCGACGTGCTGCGAGAAGCGGGGGGCCATCGGGCCGCTGAGGCCGGGCGCGTCACTGTCCAGCGAGGGCGGCGGGGCCAGAAGGGGGCTGAGGGTTTCGGCGCTGTCGCTGTCGGCGCCATAGGTGGCGCTGGCGTGGTGGGTCAGTTTCGAGCCTTGCCCGCCCTCGACCACGGCATAGGCGACGTTGCGGCCGCCGCGCAGCAGGCGGGGGCGGAAATGGATCGGCTGGCCGTATTTGGCGGCGGCCAGGTATTGGACGGTCAGGCTGCGCAGCGGCGCCTTGATCTCCAGCCCCTGACGCATGGCCCCGGCGCACAGGGCCGCCAGCAGGCCGCCGAAGGGGAAGCCCGCCTCGGGCGGGGCGGCGATGGGGCCGTTGGAGAATTCGCCGGACAGGTGGGCGGCCAGCCCCTGATCGTCGGGCGTCAGGGCCAGGGCGTCGTGCAGCAGGTCGGCTTCGGTCATCGGTCCACGCAACTGGCGAAAGAGGCGGGCGGAGACTGAAGCGTCGCCGCCCGCAAGTCGAGGAACGCAGAAACCGCGACCGGGGAGCCGCCAGTTCGTTGCCAAAAGAAACTGACAAACTGCGTCCCGATTGGCAACCCACTTGTCAAATGCCTGACGCGGGGTCACTTTCCCGGCATGGGACGCACCGCCGACTATAGCCGCCAGAGCTGCTCGATCGCCGCCACGCTGGAGGTGATCGGCGACCCGTGGACGCTTCTGGTCATCCGCGACGCCTTCAACGGCGTGCGCCGGTTCGAGCAGTGGCAGGACCGGCTGGGCGTGGCGCGCAACGTCCTGGCGGCGCGGCTCAAGTCGCTGGTGCAGCACGGGGTGCTGGAGCCGCAGCTCTATTCCGAACGCCCGCCGCGCAACGAATACGTCCTTACGCCTAAGGGCAAGGACCTGTACGGCGTGCTGGTCACGCTGCACGCCTGGGGCGAGAAGCACGTCTATGGCGAGGCCGACAGCGGCATCGCCATGATCCACAAGACCTGCGGCCACGACCTGAAACCTCGCATCGCCTGCGGCCACTGCAACGAGATCGTCAAACCCCGCGACATCGCCCTGACCTGGGCCGAGAACCGTCCGACGGTGGGGGACGTGATGCCGAAGGAAGAGGCGGCCTAGGGGGGCGGCAAGCGGGCTGAGCGAGGGTCCGCTAGGGGTGGTTCGCGGACGTTGCCATGCTACCCATTGAATCATGATCATGAGGCATTTGACCGTAGTCGCCATGCTCTCAGTCGTGGCGCTCGTCGCGGGGTGCGGCGAGTACTTAGGGGACCAACGTTTCGAGCGCGTCCGGCTCGTTACCTCCAAGCCGCGCGGCTCCATGGACGTTAAGGGCAGTACAGACCTGTACGGGCGATACTTGGAAGTTGAGTTCTCGTCGGAGACCAACCTCACCCCCGTCGGGGCAAGAGCCTCGCTCTACGTCGCCGCTGACCTTTGCCCAATCCGGGACCGTCACAGGATCTGGGCTTTCGGTCCGTATGCTGATGGAAAAGAAGTCGCCGACGACAACGGTGAGTTGGTCGAGCGGCTCCCTGGAAAAGCAGATGATCGCCAATATGACTACGTGCGTGGACCGGTGAAGGCACTGAAGCCAAATCCGTTAGATGGCCGCTATCACTACACAGCGTATTTACTGCCGTCACACCCGATGCCCGGCATCGAGTACAGCTCAAGCAGCCTCGAAATGCCGCACTATAATTTAGCGACCGAGGCCCGCGACGTGTGCCTCAGACTGTTCGCGCCGGGCTACAATCTGACCGAGTCGCGCTCAAGCACGGTAATCATTCCCGCGCCTGCGATCGCCGCAGCCTTCGCGACGGAACGGTCTTGGCAGACGGAGGATCGTGCGCGAGCCGCAGAGCTTCCGGAAGCAAACGTCCGCTAAGGGGTCGATAGGGGATTTTCACCAAGGGTGGCGAGCAGACGTCAGCGTTTAGGGACCCGCCTGTCTCTGGCGTATGGGAACGAACAGCCCGACCGGCGGTTGTCGGCTCCATGCAAGGCGCGAGGAGAGGGTCATTGCGCAAGGTGGTCGGTGCGGCCTTTGTGTCGCTGGACGGGGTGATGCAGGCGCCCGGCGGTCCTGAGGAGGATACGTCCGGCGGTTTCAAGCTGGGCGGCTGGCTGTTTCACTACTTTGATGAAGCGGGCGGGCGGCGGATTGATGCGCTGTTCACCGAGCCCTTCGCCCTGCTGCTGGGGCGGCGGACCTATGACATCTTCGCCGGCTACTGGCCGTTCGTCGAAGGCGAGGACAAGGGCTTGGGCGCGCGGTTCGATCGCGCCGCGAAATATGTCGTGACGCGTGGCGAGCAGCCGCTGTCCTGGCAAAACAGCCATCGTCTGGCGAGCCTGGACGATCTGGCCGAGGTCAAGCGCGGGGAGGGGCCGGACCTGATCATTCAGGGCAGCAGCATCCTCTATCCTCAACTTCTCGCCGCCGGCCTGATCGACCGGCTGATCCTGATGACGTTTCCGGTGGTGCTGGGCGGCGGCAAGCGGCTGTTCGGCGACGGCACGCCGCCCCGATCGATGCGTATGGTCGAGCACGAGGTCACGCCGCGCGGCGTCGTCATCGCTGCCTATGAACCGGACGGCGCGGTCGAGCCCGGCAGGTTTGGCGCGGACATGGCGCCGAGCCCGGCGGAACTTGAACGCCGCGCTCGGATCGCCGCCGGCACGTGGTGAAGATCAGGTCCGAGGCTCGCCCCCAAGCGCCATCAGGGAGATGACGATGTCTCGCCGTTGTGCGGCTCAGGCGACGGCGGCAGTGCTCTGGATGAAGCCGCCGCCCAGGACGCGGTCAGGGTCGGTCGGGTCGTAGAGGGCGCAGGCCTGGCCGGGGGCGACGCCTTCCTCGCCTTCATCGAAGACGACCGAGACGAGGTTGTCCTCGCCCATGCTCAGGCGGGCGGGCGAGGGCTGGCGGGTCGAGCGGACGCGGGCCAGGACGGGGGCACCGTCGCGGGCGGCTTCCTCGATCGAGGCCTGATCGCCCAGCCAGTTGGTTTCTTCCAGCGTCAGGCTGGCGGTCAGCAGGGCCTCGCGCGGGCCGACGATGACGCGGCGGTTGTCGGGGTCCAGCTTGGTCACGAACAGGGGCTCGCCCACGGCGACGTTCAGGCCCCGGCGCTGGCCGATGGTGTAGTCGGTGATGCCGCTGTGCGTGCCCAGCACCCGACCATCCATGTGGACGATCTCGCCGGCCTCACGGCCTTGCGGACGCAGACGGTCGATCAGGGTGCGGTAATCGCCGGAGGGGACGAAGCAGATGTCCTGGCTGTCCGGCTTGGCGGCGATGCGAAGGCCAAGAGCGGCGGCCACGCCGCGCACCTGGGGCTTTTCCAGATCGGCCAGGGGGAATCGCAGGTAGTCGAGCTGATCCTGGGTCGTAGCGAACAGGAAGTAGGACTGATCGCGCGAGTGGTCGATCGCCTTCCTCATCTGCGAGCGGTTGCCGACGGCGGCGCGGCGGACGTAGTGGCCGGTGGCCATGGCCTCGGCGCCCAGGTCGCGGGCCACGTCCAGCAGGTCGCGGAACTTCACCGTCTGATTGCAGCGGATGCAGGGGACCGGCGTCTGGCCCTTCAGATAGGAGTCCGCGAACTGGTCGATCACGGCGTCCTTGAAGCGGCTTTCGTAGTCGAGGACGTAGTGGGGGATGCCGATGGTCTCGGCGGCCAGGCGGGCGTCGTGAATGTCTTGCCCCGCGCAACAGGCGCCCTTCTTCTTCAGCGCCGCGCCGTGGTCGTAGAGCTGAAGCGTCACGCCGACCACGTCATAGCCCGCCTTGGCCAGCAGGGCGGCGACGACGGTGGAATCCACCCCGCCCGACATGGCCGCGACCACGCGGGCGCCGACCGGCAGGCCGACCGCCTGTCGCGCGCTCTCAATCGCGGCGTCCATGTCGGCGGCGCCGGACATGGGGGCGATGGTCGGAACGGGGCAAATGTCGTCAGCCAGGGTCATCGCCGCCATATAGAGGGCCCTGCGTTCGATTTCGAGGCATGGGCTGAAAACGACAAAGGCCGCTTCCGTTTCCAGAAGCGGCCTTGTGATCTTGCGGGCCTCAAGTAGCGCGAAGCGCGATAGGCCCAAAAGGGATGTTAGTCGCGATAGCTCTGGATGCGCGTGGTGCGCAGGCCTTGCATGCCCCATTTGTCGATCGCCTGTTGCCAGGCGATGAATTCCTCGGCCGTCAGGCGATACTTCGCCAGGGCGTCTTCCAGGCTGATCAGACCGCCGCGAACGGCGGCGACCACTTCGGCCTTGCGGCGGATCACCCAGCGGTTCGTATCCGCCGGCGGCAGATCCCGCAGGGTCAGCGGCGTGCCCGTCGGGCCGACCACGTACTGTTCGCCTCTGTTATTAAGGCGTCGCTCTTGCAGCATGGGCTTAAGCCTCTTTCACCACCACCATAGACGCGTAGGCTAGGCCCGGCCCCGCTAAGGGCCGTTTAAGCGTCGTGGTGAAGGAATGGCTAAGACGCACCCTCCGCGTCCGGCGCTTGCGAGGCGCCGGAAACGAAGGATTCATCGAGTCTAACGAAGGCTTACTCATCGATTCCGGTTAAGCGATCAGCGCTTGATGTTGATCAGTTCCGCCAGCATCTCGTCGGCGGTGGTGATGATCTTCGACGAGGCCGAGTAGGCGCGCTGGGTGGTGATCAGGCCGGTGAACTCGGTCGACAGGTCGACGGTCGAGGCTTCCAGCTGCGACGATCCCAGCAGGCCCGCGCCGCCGGTGCCGGGCGCCTTCAGGTTGAAGGTGCCGGAGTTCTGGCTGACGCGGAAGGCGTTGCCCGAAACCTCGGTCAGGCTGTCGGCGCTGGGGAAGGTGGCCAGGGCGACCTGGGCGATCTTGCGCATCACGCCGTTGTCGAAGATGGCGGTGACGAAGCCGGTGTCGTCGATCTTGACCTCGGTCAGGTTCCCGAAGGCGGTGCCGTTCGTATAGGTGGCCTGGACGATCGAGGTGCTGTCGTACTGGGTCAGGCCGCCGGCGGCCGCCGTCAGGTCGATCGCGATGGTCTGGGCGGCGATGCCGAGGGCCGGGTCCCACACGCCGTCACGGGTGGCCGGCGGGGCCGGCGGGGGCGAGCCGGAGGCGCCGAGCGTCAGGCTGGCCTTGGACGGGTCGGGGAACAGGGCGGTCGGACCGTTGAAGGTGGCGTCCAGGCGGCCGTCCTGGGTGAACCTCACCATGCCGCTTTTCAGCGGAGTGTTGGGGTTCACGACCGAGCCGTCGGGCGCGTGGACCTCGGCGTACCATTCGTTGGCGTTGGGACCCTTGAGGAAGGCGATGGCGATGCTGCGCTGGCCGCCCTTGGAGTCCGAGACGGGGATGGTGATCTCGAAGTCGGGCTTGACGCCCGTTCCGGTCACGGGGTCCCACATGGCCATCGAGTTGGTGGCGGGGTTGTAGGCCGTCACGCCGGCCGGGGTGGGCACGGTCGCGGCGTCGGACACCTTCTGGCTGGACTTCAGGTTGGCGTTCAGGCCGACGCGGGTGGTCGGTTCGGCCGCGCCGCCGACCGAGCCGACGTTGATCGTCTTCAGCCGGTTCACGTCCGAGGGGTCGCTGGCGACGTTGCCGTCGGTGTCCACCGGCCAGCCCTGCAGATAGAGGCCCGCCGTGTTCTGCAGATAGCCCAGGTCGTCGATCTTGAAGGCGCCGGCGCGGGTGAACAGGCGAGCGTCGCTGTTCACCAGGTTCTCGGACTTCTCGGTCACGACGAAGAAGCCCTGGCCGGCGATGGCCAGGTCGGTGCCCGAGGTGGTGCGCTGAAGCTGGCCGGCCTGGCTGATGAAGTGGCGGGCCGTGGCTTGCACGCCGCCGGCCGAGAAGCCGACGCCCTGGGTCTGGCTGTTGACCACGGTGGCGAACTCGGAGGTCGCGCGCTTGTAGCCGACCGTGTTCACGTTCGCGATGTTCTGGGAAATCGTCGACAGGGCCGCGGCGTTCGCGGTCAGGCCGGACACGCCGGCCAGCATGGCGCCGTTGATGCTCATGACTGGGCTTCCTTACGAGAGAAGATTGAGGGGGTTGAGACGCGAGGCGAGGGCGGCGAGGGGGTTCACCTCCTCGTTGCCGTCGGGAGGTGTGACCGGCGGCGCGGCGGCCTTCTGCTCCTCCAGCGCGATCAGGCTGGAGACGGGCATGATGGAGTTGCCGATAGTGACGAAGGGCTTGCCGTCGTACATCTCGACGCCGGTGACGCGGCCGCGGATGATGACCTGGCTGTCGACATCTTTGCCCGCGCCGTCCTTGGCGATGACCTTCATTGTATAGACGCCGCCATTGTCGACCTGGCCGCCGCCGGTGGTTTTGCCGTCCCACTTGAAGTCATGCATGCCGTTGGTCTTGGCCGGGGCGTCGCCGGTCCAGACCACCTTGCCGCCGGCGTCCAGCACCTGGATCGTCGCCGTGGCGGCGTTTCCGCCCAGCTCGTAGCTCCAGTTCGCCTCGCCGTTCTCGATCCGGGTGGAGGACCAGACGGCGGTGGCGTCCTTGCCGATATACTGCGCCGCGCCGGTCAGTCCGTCGCCCTGCTGGGCCTGAAGCAGACTGTTCAGCAGGGTGTTGGTCAGCAGTTGCTGCTCGACCCCGGCCATCTGGGTCAGTTGCGCGGTGAACTCGTTGGAATCCACAGGCGACAGCGGGTCCTGGTTCTTCAGTTGGGCGGTCAGCAGCGACAGGAAGGTCTCGAAGTTCGAGGCCAGCATGGTCGAGCCGGTGTTGATCTTGCCCGCGGCGGCGTTGGAGGAGACGGCGTCAACCATCGTCAAACTTTCAGATCGACGCGGTCAGGCGTCAGCGAGAGTGAAGTCCAGGCTCCGGCCGGCGGAACGGCGAGATCGGCGTCGGCGGCGAGGCGCGCGGCGCCGGCAAAGGCCCGACGATCCGGCGGGCGGTCAAAGGCGCCGCCGCCGAAGCCGGAGGAGGGGTTCCGCTCGGCGAACTCCAACGAGTCCTGCGACAACTGGAAGCCGGCTTCCTGCAACTGACGGCGCAGTTCGTCGGCGCGCGCGCGCAGATCGGTCGCGGCGGCGGGATTGTCGAAGGCCAGACGCGCGGTCAGGCGCCCGTCGGAATCGATGTCCATGCTGACGTCGACTCGACCGAGGCCTTCGGGGGTCAGCGCCATGTCGAAGCGCGTCGAACGGCCGTCCAGCTTCTTGAGGATCTGGGCGGCGATCTGGGCCGTGGTCTCGACCGTGGCGCGCGACAGCATCGACAGCCCCAGGTCGCGGTTCGCCGCCGGGGCGCCGGTCTGGCTTTCCAGGGGCGGCAGGGCGGCGGGCGCGGCGGCGTCGCCCTCGGTCAAGGCCGGGGTCTCGCCGGCAGCAGCGGGCAGGGCGGCCATGTCGTTTGCGGCCGGCGTGGCGGCGGCGAAGCTGGCGGCCATGGCCGCGCCGTTCGAGGCCGAAGGCGCGGGGGCGAGCGGGGATGCGGCGGAAGCCAGGGCGCTGTCGTCGACGGGCGCGGCGGCGGCGTTTGAGGGGCGGTCCTCGCCGCGACCCTCACGCAGCCGGGGCGCGGGCTGCGGCATCGGTTGAGCGGGCGTGGGAACGGCGGCGGCCTGGGCCGTGGTCGCGGCGGGCGTCGGCGTGGCGGACGGGGGCGGCGACGGCTCGGCCGTCTCGGTCGGCGCCGCCGGCTCGGCGGTCATCGACGGGACGGAGGCCATGGCCCGGTTGGCGGCCAGGGCCGCCGCCAGAGCCGCCGAAGGCGCGGCCGGCGGCGTCGCAGGACCTGTAGCGGGGGGCGACCTGGTTTCCGTTCGGGCGTCGGCCGAGGCGTCGGCAGGAGCGAGGACCGGGACGGCGTCTTGCTCCTGGGGCGGCGTCGAGGCCTGGGCGGGCGTCGCCGTTTCGGCCGTCATGGGCGCAGCGCCATCGGCGGTCGGGCTGGGCGTAGGGGCTGCGGGCGCCGAAGCCGGAGGTTGGTCCGGCATGGAGGGAGCAGAGGCGGTCGGCGCCGGGGCCAATGAGCCAGCGTCGATGGCCGGCGCGGTCGGCGCGGCTTCGAGCGGCGGGGCGGCGGGCGCGCCAGATATAGAGTTTGCGCCAGGCGTTTCGGCGGCGGGCGCTTCTGCCGTCATCGGGGAAACGACAGGGGCGGGGAAGGGGGCCAGCAGCCAGCCGGGCACGGCGATGTCGGCTGCGGGGGCGTTGCTGTCGGGCGCCATGACGTCCACGGATGCGGCCGGGGCGGCGTCGGCGGTCTTGGCCGCATCACCCTGAACGCTGGAAGCATCGGCCACCAGGGCCGCGAACAGGGCGCCGTCGGCCGCCGTGTCTTCGGACACGCCGACGCCCGCTGCGGTCGAGGCGGCGGGGACGATGACGGACATGACGCTTTGGGCGGACATGGGGCGCAGGGCGGCTTTCGATGAGGTCGGCGCCTGCTGCGCCCGGGCTATTCGACAGGCTGCTCCGCAAGCCTCGGGCCAAGTTTGACTATTGACGTTAAGTTGTTGAAATAGCGGAAAATTATGTGCGTTTGCGGCGATCTCTGTGGCGCCTTTCGGTCGGCCCTTCTTGCCGCGCCGCTACGCTTTTTGCCGGGTGGCCCGGACATGGTTCGGCATGGCCCGCGATTTGCCCCTGTGAGAAGGAACGCACAGAGGCTGAAAGTCGATGTTTATTAAATTCAATGGGTTAGCCAGAAGGCTGAGCCGGAAAGCCGGGCAAGATTTGCGCGCAGGCCAGCAAGGCTTGCCGGGCGAAGCCCTGTGCGGAGGGCGTGTCTGATGTCGCTCAACTCGATCATGAACATCGCCACGTCGGGGATGAGCGCTGCTCAGACCCAGCTGCGCGTGGTCTCGGACAACGTCTCGAACGTCAATACGCCCGGCTATATCCGCAAGGTCGCGGATCAGCAGGCCTGGGCGCAGCATGGCGTCGGCACCGGCGTCGAGATCACCCGCATTCGTCTGGCCACCGACCGCTTCCTCCAGGCCGCCAGCCTGAACGCCGGGGCCGAGGCGGGGCGGCAGAACGTGCGCTATGAATTGTTCGACCGTATCCAGTCGCTGTTCGGCGATCCGGGCGCGGACAGCGGTTTCTTTTCCCAGATCGACAGCCTGTTCGCAGCGTTCGGCGCGTCGGCTGAGAACGCGACGTCGGGGCCGATGCGTCAGGACGCCATCTACAAGACCCAGGCCATGTTCGATGAATCAGCGCGCATCGCCAAGCAGATCCAGGCCGTGCGCGAAGACGCCGACGGCCGGATCCAGAGCGCGGTCGAGCGCACCAACGGCCTGCTGGAGCAGATCGAGAAGCTGAACGTCGAAATCGCCAAGGCCAATGTGGTCGGGGCCGACTCCACCGGCGCCGAGACGGCCCAGGCCTCGTTGATCAACGAACTGGCCGAACTGATGGACGTGCGCACCACGCCGCGTTCGGTCGGCGGCGTCGAGATCCGCACCGGGGCGGGCATCCTGCTGGCCGGGCAGGGCGCGGCCAAACTGGAATACACGCGGGGCGGGGCGGTTTCGGCTGAAAGCGCCTTTGACGAGATCTGGGTGACTGAGCCGAACAGCCAGCGGCGTCCCCTGTCGGCGGGCCTGGCCTCGGGCGAGATCAAGGGGCTGATGGAACTGCGCGACGTCGAGGCGCCGGCGGCGGCCGAACGTCTGGGCGAGTTGATGACGCGGCTGGCGGACGAACTGAACCGCGCCCACAACGCCTCGTCGTCGATCCCGGCTCCGACAGTCCTGAACGGCCGCAATGTCGGTCAGTCGCTGGAGACGGCGCTGGAAGGGTTCGCCGGCAAGACCACCATCGCCATCGTCAATGCCCAGGGCGTCATCCAGAACTCGGCCGAGATCGTCTTCTCGGGCGGGACCATGACGGTCAACGGCGTGGCGGCGACCCCGGCCACCTTCCTGACCACGCTGAACGGCCAGTTGGGCGGAGCCACGGCCAGCTTCACCAACGGTGTGCTCAGCATCGACGCGGGCGGAACCAACGGCGTCGCCATCGCCGACGACGCGGCGACGCCCAGCAACAAGGCAGGCCGGGGCTTCTCGCACTATTTCGGCCTGAACGACCTAGTCTCGACCGACCGTCCGGCGCTTTACGACAACGGCCTGACGCCCGCGTCGCTGCACGGGTTCACGCCCGGCGAGACGCTGACGCTGCGCTTCAGCGACGCCGCGGGGACGAAGATCCGCGACATCGCCGTGGCGGTGCCGGCGGGCGCGGGCACGGTGGCCGACCTGCTGACGGCGCTGAACGACCCGGCGACCGGCGTGGGCCGGATGGGCACGTTCAGCATGAACGCCAAGGGCGAACTGAGCTTCACCGGCCGAGGCGATCCGGCGCCGACCATGTCGGTGCAGGAGGACCGGACGACCCAGGTTCCGTCCGGCGTGTCGATGAGCGAGCTGTTCGGCATCGGCGGCGTCCGCGCCTCGCGCGCTGACGGATTCACGGTGCGCGGCGACATCGTCAAGGACCCGTCCAAGCTGGCGCTGGCCCAGTTGAATCTGGGCGTGGCGGCCGGAACGGCGGCGCTGAGCAGGAACGATGGGCGCGGCGCGCGTCTGCTGGCCAGCGCGGGCCAGAACACCACGGCCTTCTCGGCGGCCGGGGGCGCGGCCAGCGGCTCGATGTCGGTGTCGCGCTACGCTTCGGAGCTGTCGGGCGAGATCGGCGGCAAGGCGACCATAGCCAAGAACCGGGCGACCAGCGCCCAGGCGCTCTATACCGAGGCTGCCGGCCGCCGGACCTCGAGCGAGGGCGT
Organism: Brevundimonas sp. KH_025; assembly: GCF_057839885.1. NCBI lineage: Bacteria > Pseudomonadati > Pseudomonadota > Alphaproteobacteria > Caulobacterales > Caulobacteraceae > Brevundimonas > Brevundimonas sp. KH_025. The sequence goes on from NZ_CM174501.1 coordinate 701,711, forward strand.
CAACATGGACGAGGAGCTGGTGCTGATGACCACCTATCAGCAAGCCTTTAACGCTTCGGCGCGTCTTATCCAGGCGGCGTCTGAAATGTACGACACCCTGATCGGAATGATGCGATGAACCGCGTAGCGACGTTCGGAAACTACCAGTCGGCCCTGCTGCAGCTGATGGCGGCGCAGTCGCGCGGCGAGGAAGCGCAGAACAAGGTCAACACCAAGAAGAACGCAACCGACCTGGTCGGCTTCGGCCGCGGCTCTGAGACGATCAGCGCGCTGAAGTCCAGCCAGACCCGGATTCAGGGTTTCATCGACACTTCCAAGACCGTCGCCGACCGGCTGACGACGCAGGATCTGGCGCTGGATCGCGTGGCCGACGCCGCGACGGCCGCGCGACAGGCCATCGCCAACGCCATCGCCGCCGGGCGGCTGGACGGCCTGATGTCCGAACTCGAGTCGCAGTTTCAGGTGGCTCAGGACGGCCTGAACACGAAGCATCAGGGCAAGTACGTCTTCTCGGGCGGGGCGGTGGACCAGCGCTCGGTCAACGTCGCCGACCTGAATGCGCTGACGGCCCTGCCGGCGACGGCGGACGCCTTCAAGAATGATCAGCTGAAGCAGACGTCCTGGCTGGATGAAACGGTGACGATGGACACAGGCTTCCTGGCCAGCGACATCGGCCAGGCCTTGTTCGACGTGTTCCGCGACGTTCAGATCTTCCATCAGGGCACGCCGCTGACGGGCCTGATGACCGATGCCCAGCGCACCTTCCTGGCGACCCAGATGACGCGCTTCGAAACCGCGGCCAAGGGCGTGATCGACGTCCAGGCCCAGAACGGCGCGAAGCAGGCCCGCGTGGATCTGCTGATCGAATCCCAGGAAGCGCGGAAAATTTCGGTCGACACCATCCTGTCGGGCAAGACCGACGCCAACATGGCCGAGGCCGTGACCGAACTGGAGTTGGCCCAGATCGCCATCCAGGCCTCGGCCCAGGTGATCAGCCAACTGCGTGACGTGTCGCTGCTCAACTATCTGCGCTGATACCGAATAGGCCTCGGCCTCCCGTTTGAGCGGGCGGCGACGCCTGGCTGAACGAAACGTCGCGGCCGGCGTTGATCAACCTGCGCCGTAGCAGGGAGGGCGAAGTTTGCAGGGGCGGGCGGCGAATCCGGCGAGTCGCATGAAGTCATCGCGCGTTGACAGGAGCGCTCTTGCTCGGTCTAAGCCTTGCCATGTCGGACGCGCCGACGGACAGCCGATTTCGCGCCAGGGAGGGTGCGAGCCCATGCCCCTACTCATGCCCCAGCCCATGCTCATGCGCCCACCGCGCGTCGTGCCGGTGATCTGAACGATGAGTCGGTCGGCCCAGTATCAAATTCAGGACGGCGAGGGACAGACGGCCACGCTGCGCCTGAGCGGCGACTGGTCGACGACCGGCATCGGCCGCCAGGGCGATCGCCTTGAGGCCGAACTGGGCGGTCGGACGGTGGGCGCGCTGGATCTGACCAACCTCGGCCGCTTCGACACCGCCGGCGCCCTGGCTGTCGCCCAGGCCACGTCCCAGCCGATCCCCGAGGCGGCCTGGGCCGAGCGGCCCGAGGCGGGCCGCATCTATGCGATGATCGAGAAGCTGGACCGCGAGTCCTGCGCGCCGCCGCGTCGCTCGCACCCGATCACCCGCACCTTCGCCAAGATCGGCCTGGGCGTTTACGACTTCGCGGCTGAGGCCATGCTGTCGCTGGCCTTCCTGGGGCGGCTGATCGTGGCCGTGGGGTCGGCGTTGCGGCACCCCGACGCCATCCGCTGGCCGGCCTGGTTCAGTCAGGCCGAGCGGTCGGGGCTGGACGCCATCCCCATCATCGCCGTGACCAACTTCTTCATCGGCGCCGTCATCGCCTTCCTGGGGGCCAATATGCTGACCCAGTTCGGGGCGGGCGTTTTTACAGTCCAACTGGTCGCGGTGTCGGTGCTGCGCGAGTTCGCGGTTGTCATCACCTCAGTCCTGCTGGCAGGCCGTTCGGCCTCGTCCTTCGCCGCCGAGATCGGTTCGATGCGCATGAACCAGGAGGTCGACGCCATGCAGGTCATGGGCGTCAATCCGTTCCAGGCCCTGGTGATCCCGCGTCTGGCCGCCATGCTGATCATGCTGCCGCTGCTGACCTTCGTCGGCATGGTGGCGGGCCTGTTCGGCGGCGCTCTGGTGACGTGGAGCGAGCTGTCCTACGGCCCGGCCTTCTTCATTCAGCGCATTACCGAAGACCCGACGATGGACACTCATCTGATGGTCGGTCTGATCAAGGCGCCCGTCTTCGCCGTGGTGATCGCCGCCATCGGCTGTCGCCAGGGGATGTCGGTGGCCGGCGATGTCGAGAGCCTGGGCCGCCGGGTGACGGCCGCTGTGGTGCAGGCCATCTTCGCCATCATCTTCCTCGACGCCGTCTTCGCCATGATCTTCCTGGAGCTGAACCTGTGACGGCCCGCAAGGAAGAGCCTCGGCGCGAGACCGTCATCGAGGTGCGCGGCCTGCTGAGCCAGTTCGGCGACCGGGTGATCCACCAGGACCTCGATCTGGACGTGCGGCGGGGCGAGGTGCTGGGCGTGGTCGGCGGCTCCGGCACCGGCAAGACGGTGCTGCTGAACTCCATCATCGGCCTGAAGCAGCCCGAAGGCGGCTCGGTCAAACTGTTCGGCTATGAGCGCGACGCCATGACCAAGGCCGAGGCGGCTGAGGTCGAGCGCCGCACCGGCGTCCTGTTCCAGCAGGGAGCCCTGTTCTCGTCCCTGACGGTGCTGGACAATGTCGCCTCGCCGCTGGTCGAACACACCAATCTGCCGCGCAACGTCATTCGTGAACTGGCGGAGATGAAGATCGCCATGGTCGGGCTGAAGCCCGAGGCGCTCTATCTGAAGCCCGCCGAGCTGTCGGGCGGGATGCGCAAGCGCGTCGGCCTGGCCCGCGCCCTGGCGCTGGACCCCGAGCTGATCTTCCTGGACGAGCCGACGGCGGGACTGGACCCTATCGGGGCCGCCGCCTTCGACCAGTTGATCCGCGATCTGTCGGATGATCTGGACCTGACGGTCTTCATGATCACCCACGACCTCGACAGCCTCTACGCCATCTGTGACGAGGTGGCGGTGCTGGCCGACAAGCACGTCGTCGAAAAGGCCACGGTTCAGGAACTGGAACGTTCCGATCATCCGTGGATCAAGGAATACTTCCTGGGGCCGCGCGGACGCGCCGCCCACAGGGCCGCTTGAGGAGAGCGGGACGAGATGGAAAGAGACGCTCACTACGCCGCCGTCGGCATCGCCACAGTCGCCCTTCTGGCGGCGCTGGCTGTGTTCACGATCTGGCTGGCCCGACTGCAGTTCAACAACGACTTCGACGTCTATGACATCGTTTTCTACGGCCCCGTGCGCGGCCTGTCGGAAGGCGGCGAGGTCCATTTCAACGGCATCCGCGTCGGCGAGGTCACGGCCCTGAATCTCGATCCCAAGAAGGGCGATCAGGTCATCGCCCGCGTCCGCCTGAACGGCACGACGCCGGTGCGCGTCACTTCGCGCGCCCAGCTGGAGCCGCAGGGCATCACCGGCCTGAACTACATCCAGATCACGGCGGGCGAGCCCAGCAGCGCCCTGTTGAAGGACCAGTATCCCGAGAGCGTGGTCCCGGTGATCCAGAGCCAGCCCAGCCCGATCGCCGAACTGCTCAGCGGTTCCGGCACGGTTCTGGCCCAGACGGTCGACGCCCTGAACCGCATCAACCGGGTCCTGTCGGACGACAACATCCGCAGCTTCTCCTCCAGCGTGAAGAACGTCGAAGGCCTGACCGCCGAACTGGAAGCCCGCAAGGGCATGTTCCAGCAGTTGGAAGAGACCCTGACCAAGGCCAACGCCGCCGTCGGCGAGTATCAGGCCCTGGGCGTCTCGGCTCGACAACTGGTCGATACGGATGGAAAGCAAGCCATCGCCAACATCAACAAGGCGACGCTGGAAGCCCAGGCGGCCATCGCCTCGATCAACCGTTCGGCGGCCGGGCTGGAAGGGCCGCTGGGCGACTTCGGCACGCAGACGGTGCCGCAGATGAACGACACCATCCGGCAACTGGATCAGGCGACGCGCTCGCTGCAGTCGCTGATCGACAATGTGCGCGAAAGCCCGCGCGACTTCATCGCCAAGGCGCCGTCCAAGGAAATCGAGGTGCAGCCGTGATCCGTTCTTCTCTTCTGATCGCCGCCGCTTCGGTCGCCCTTTCCGGGTGCGCGCTGCTGGCGACGCCTGATCCGGTCCAGCTCTATCGCTTCGGCGGCGCCTCGGCCTTCGCGGGAACCGGCGCGACCTCGGCCTGCCCGGACGTCCATGTCTCCATGCGCCGGGTCGACTTCCCCGAGGCCTCGCGCGGCGACCGGCTGCTGGCCGTGACCGGGGCCGAGGCCGCCTACATCAAGGGCGCGCGCTGGGTGTCGCCGGCCGAGACCCTGTTCGAAGAAAGCCTGCGCAACGCCTTCCTGGACGGCGCGACTTGCACCGTCCTGAGCGGCGGCCCGCTGACGCGCGACGGTCTGCTGCTGAGCGTGGACGTGCGGCGGTTCGAGGCGGCCTACGCGGCGCCGGGCGCCGCGCCGGAGGTCAAGATCGTGGCGTTGCTGCGCCTGGTCCGGCCGGGCGACCGCACGATCGTGGCCGAGGATCGCATCTCGGTCAGCGAGAGCGCCGAGGAGAACCGCCAGTCGGCCATCGTCGCCGCCTTCGACCGGGCCACCGCCGAAGCCAGCCGCCAGATCGTCCTCTGGACGGACCAGCAGGGTTTCCAGGCGACGCCGCGCTGACCCTCTCCCCGCGGGAGAGGGCTTGGGCCTAGGAGAGCGAAGCGATCCGTGAGGCGAAAGGGTGAGGGGCTAGGGCTTCAATAGGCGTAAGCCGCTGGCGTGCTTCGGCTTACGCCGACGGCAATCGCGAACCCTCATCCGGCCCTTCGGGCCACCTTCTCCCACCGGGAGAAGGGAGGAATAGAAAAAACCCCGGCGGCCGCGCGGTCGCCGGGGTTTCTGTTTCCAGCCGAGCAGGGAGGTTCAGCCCAGGTTCGCCGCCACCGTGTAGTCGGCCTCGGTCTTGGCCGCGACCTCGTCCAGGGTCACGCCCTCGGCCAGTTCGATCAGCTCCAGGCCCGAACCGTCCGGCTTGACGTCGAAGACGGCCAGGTCGGTGATGATGCGGCTGACCACGCCCGTGCCGGTCAGCGGCAGGGTGCAGGATTTGAGCACCTTGGACTGGCCGTGCTTGTTGGCGTGATCCATGACCACGACCACGCGCTTGACGCCCGCGACCAGGTCCATGGCGCCGCCCATGCCCTTCACCAGCTTGCCGGGGATCATCCAGTTGGCGATGTCGCCGTTCTGGGCCACTTCCATGGCGCCGAGGATCGACAGGTTGATGTGGCCGCCGCGGATCATGGCGAAGCTGTCGGCGCTGCTGAAATAGGCCGACTCGGGGATCTCGGTGATGGTCTGCTTGCCGGCGTTGATCAGGTCGGGGTCTTCCTCGCCCTCATAGGGGAAGGGGCCCATGCCCAGCATGCCGTTTTCCGACTGCAGGGTCACGACCATGCCTTCGGGAATGTAGTTGGCGACCAGGGTCGGGATGCCGATGCCCAGGTTCACGTAGAAGCCGTCCTGCAGCTCCTTGGCGGCGCGCTCGGCCAGTTGTTCGCGGGTGCGGGCCATTACGCGGACTCCTTCTGACGCACGGTGCGCTGTTCGATGCGCTTCTCGGACACGGTCTGGATCAGGCGGTCGACATAGACGCCCGGCGTGTGGATGTGGTCGGGGTCCAGCGAACCGACGGGGACGATCTCCTCGACCTCGACGACCGTGACCTTGCCGGCGGTGGCCATCATCGGGTTGAAGTTGCGGGCCGTCTTGCGGAAGACGAGGTTGCCGCGTTCGTCGGCCTTCCACGCCTTGATGATGGCGAGGTCAGCGACCAGTCCGGTTTCCATCACATAGTCGCGGCCGTCGAAGTGGCGCACTTCCTTGCCCTCGGCGACCAGGGTGCCGACGCCGGTTGCGGTGAAGAAGGCGGGGATGCCCGCGCCGCCCGCGCGGATGCGCTCGGCCAGGGTGCCCTGGGGGTTGAACTCCAGCTGCAGTTCGCCGGCCAGATACTGCCGCTCGAACTCCTTGTTCTCACCGACGTAGGAGGAGATCATCTTGGCGATCTGCTTGGTCTCCAGCAGTTGGCCCAGGCCGAAGCCGTCCACGCCCGCGTTGTTGGAGATGACGGTCAGTCCCTTGACGCCCGAGGCCTTCAGCCCGGCGATCAGATTTTCGGGAATGCCGCACAGGCCGAAGCCGCCGGACATGACGGTCATCCCGTCAAAGGTCAGGCCCTCCAGCGCGGACGTGACGTCAGCGTAGATCTTGCGCATCGCTCTCCCTTTTTCATCGTTTGATGAATATTGCGGTCTTATCCGTCCTTAAAGCGCGGGCGAGCGGCGGGCAAGCGTCTGTGGGCCGGACGCCGGCTTTCAGCGTCGCCTTTCGGGTTGACCCTTGGGCAAGCCGCCCCCTAGACCAGAGCACAATAAAAAATTCTGGGCATCCAGATCCTTTTGGGGGAAGCGTTCCATGCGTCGTCAACTGTTGAAACGGGCCCTGCCTGCCCTGGTCATTCTGGCTGCCGTGCCCGCCCTGGCCATGCCCGCCGCCGCTCAGGCGCCCGCCGCCCCGACCTATCAGCAGCCGCCGCAGCCGATCGCGCAGATCCTGGATTCCAAGCCCAACCCCACGGCCAGCCTCAGCCCGGATCGCAAGACCCTGCTGCTGCAGGATCGCTCCAACCTGCCGACCATCGCCGAACTGGCGGAGCCGATGCTGCGCCTGGCCGGATACCGCATCAACCCGCAGAACAACGGCCCGGCCAACAGCCGCGTGACCTGGCTGACGGGTCTCAGCTTCCAGACCGTCGACGGCGGCGCGGCGCGCGTCGTCGCGGGCCTGCCCGTCAATGCGCGTCTGACCAACGTCAGCTGGGCGCCGAACGGCAAGGCCGTGGCCTTCCTGCTGAACACCCCGACGGGGCTTGAGCTGTGGACCGCCGACGTGGCCTCGGCCCAGGCGCGCCGCCTGACCGGGCCGAGCGTCAACGCCGCCGTCGGGTCGGGCTTCAACTGGCTGCCCGACGCTTCGGGCCTGCTGGTTCAGGCCGTCCCCGCCGGCCGTCGCGCCGCGCCCGACGTGACGCGCCCGCCCTCGGGTCCGACCGTGGCCGAGACCGGCGGCCGTGCCGCGCCGGTGCGCACCTATCAGGACCTGCTGTCCGACGCGGGCGACGAAGCCCTGTTTGACCACTACTTCACCAGCCAACTGACCGTCGTGCCGCTGAACGGCCGCGCGCGGACCCTGGGCCAGCCCGGCGTCTTCCTGAACGCCTCGGTGTCGCCGGACGGTCGTTTCATCCTGCAGACCCGCGCGAAGAAGCCCTACTCCTATGTCGTGCCGGCCAACCTGTTCCCGGCCGATGTCGTCATCACCGACCTGAACGGGCGCGAGGTTCACCGCGTCGCCGACCTGCCGCTGCGCGACAACGTGCCGACGCCGTTCGACGCCGTGGCGCCCGGCCCGCGCGCGGCCCAGTGGCGCGCCGACGCGGACGCCACCCTGGTCTGGGTCGAAGCCCAGGACGGCGGCGATCCGCGCACCGCCGCCGAGGTGCGCGACCGCGTCCTGATGCTGCCGGCGCCGTTCAACGACCGTCCGCGCACCCTGATCGACCTGAAGGAGCGCTATTCCGGCGTGCAGTGGGGCCGCGATGACGTGGCCATCGTCAACACCCGCTGGTTCAACACCCGTCACGAGACCCGCACCCTGGTCGATCCGTCGAACCCCGGGGTCGGCCGCGTCCTGGTCGATCGCAACTATCAGGACCGCTACAACGATCCGGGCGCGGTGGTGGTCGAGCCGAACGCGCGCGGCCGCTCGGTCATCCGCTTCACCGCCGACGGCTCCAAGGTCTTTGTCGAGGGCGAGGGCGCGACGCGCCAGGGCGAGTATCCCTTCCTCGACACCCTGGATCTGAAGACCGGCGAGACGGACCGTCTGTGGCGCTCGGCCCAGGGCGAATATGAGACCGTCGTCGGCATCCTGGACGACGCGGGCCGCAAGCTGATCACCTATCGCGAGAGCCGCGCCGATCCGGCCAACCTGCGCCTGCGCGATCTGGACGGCGGCGTGACGCAGCTGACCCAGTTCCCCGATCCGGCCCCGCAACTGGCCGACGTGAAGCGCGAGCTGATCACCTATACCCGCGACGACGGGGTGCAGCTGTCGGGCACGCTGTATCTGCCGGCCGGCTACGACAAGGATCGCGACGGTCCGCTGCCGCTCTTGATGTGGGCCTATCCGGCCGAGTTCACCGACGCCGCCGTGGCCGGTCAGGTGGTGGACACCGAGAACCGCTTCGTGCGTCCGACCGGCATCAGCCACCTGTTCCTGCTGACCCAGGGCTACGCCATCCTGGACAACCCTTCCATGCCCATCGTCGGCAAGGACGGGGCCGAGCCGAACGACACCTACATCGAGCAGCTGTCGGCCAGCGCCAAGGCGGCGGTCGATGCGGTGGTGGCTCTGGGCGTCGCGGATCGCGACCGGATCGCTGTCGGAGGCCACTCCTACGGCGCCTTCATGACGGCCAACCTGCTGGCCCACACCGACCTGTTCAAGACCGGCATCGCGCGTTCGGGCGCCTATAACCGGACGCTGACGCCGTTTGGCTTCCAGGCCGAGCAGCGCTCCTACTGGGAAGCGACCGAGACCTATAATGCGATGGCGCCCTTCACCTACGCCAACAAGGTCAATGAGCCGATCCTGCTGATCCACGGCGGGGCCGACGACAACTCGGGCACCTTCCCGGTGCAGTCGGAGCGCTTCTATGCGGCGCTGAAGGGCAATGGCGCGACGGTGCGCTATGTCGTCCTGCCGCTGGAAGCCCACGGCTATCGCGCGCGAGAGTCGGTCGGCCATACCCAGTGGGAAATGGTCACCTGGCTGGACCGTTACCTCAAGCCGAGGGCGACGGCGGCGGCGCAGTAAAGTCTGCGCCCCTTCTCCCCTTGAGGGAGAAGGTGGCCCGTCAGGGCCGGATGAGGGGTGTCGGCGCGACCTCTGCCGGAATGCTGTGAGTCCAGCTTCCTCGCACCCCTCATCCGTCTTGCTGCGCAAGCCACCTTCTCCCTCAAGGGGAGAAGGAAGGGGTCATCTGTCCCATTCTGGCACATCGCCGTAGAGGCCGGCCAGAAACTCGATAAAGGCGCGCACCCGGTTCTCAGCGCGCGCCCGTCCGGCGGTCAGGGCGAAGACGGCGACGTCGGAGGCCCCGGCATATTGCGGCAAGATCCGCAGCAACCGTCCGTCGCGCAGTTCCTCGCCCACGTCCCAGGTCGAGCGCAGGGCGATGCCGGCTCCGGCCAGCACCAGTTCACGCGCCACTTCTGACGAGTTGGTCCGCACCCGGCTGCGGGCGCGGAAGGTGACGGGGCCGTCGGGGCCTTCCAGTCGCCAGGCGGACTGGTTCTCGGCCGCCAGTTGGGCGTGATGGCGCAGGTCGTCCAGCGTCTGCGGCGCTTGGTGTTCAGCCAGATAGGAAGGTGCGGCGCACAGAACGCGCCGGTTTGGGGTCAGCCGGTGCATGGCCGGGTCGCCCGCCTCATAGCTGCCGATACGCACGGCCACATCCACATCCTCGGCCATCAGGTCGACGAAGGCGTCGCTGAGGTTCAGTTCCAGCGTCAGTCGCGGATGAGCGTCGAGGAAGGGCGTCAGCAGCGGAGCCAGCCGTCGCCGTCCGAACGATGTCGGAGCCGAGACGCGCAACAGGCCGCGCGCCTGGGTGGTTCGGCGCGACACCAGGGCCTCCAGATCCTCGACCCCGTCGAGAAGCTGCATCGCGCGGTCATAGACCAGTCTGCCGGCCTCGGTCGGGGCTAGCCGCCGCGAGGTGCGCTCGATCAGTCGCACCCCCAGCCGATCCTCCAGCCGGGCCAGCCGTCGTGAGGCCACGGCGGGCGACAGGTCCAGCCGGCAGGCGGCGGCGGACAGGCTGCCTTCCTCCAGCGCCCGGACGAAGATCTCATACTCGGCCAGCATGGCACGGTCTCATCGTTGCGATTTATGCAAAGATAGCCGTCGATCTTCGCCGTGGCTAGGCGGCGGGCGCGCCGCTAGGGTTCAGGCTCAAGGAGAAGCCGCCATGACCACCACCTATGTCCGCCACGGAAGCCTGAGCGTCGCCGCCGAACTGGACGCCTTCGTGCGCGACGAGGCGGCGCCGGGAACGGGCGTGACGCCCGACGCCTTCTGGGCCGGGGTGGAAGGGCTGCTGGCCGAGTACGCGCCGACGAACCGCGCCCTGCTGGCGCGCCGCGACGAACTGCAGGCTAAGTTGGACGATTGGCATCGCGCCCATCCGGGGCAACCGGATCAGGACGCCTATCAGGTCTTCCTGCGCGAGATCGGCTACATCGAGCCCGAGCGGACCGACGCGCGGGCCGAGACGGCCAATGTCGATCCCGAGATCGCGACCATGGCCGGGCCGCAGCTGGTCGTGCCCCTGACCAACGCCCGCTATCTGCTGAACGCCGCCAATGCGCGCTGGGGCAGTCTGTATGATGCGCTGTACGGCACGGATGCGCTGGGCGAGGCGCCGAAGGGCGGCGGCTATGACGCCGAGCGCGGGGGCAAGGTCATCGCCCGCGCCCGCGCCGTGCTGGATCAGGCGGCGCCCTTGGCGGCTGGCTCGCACGCCCAGGCGACCGGCTACCGCGTCGAGCATGGGCGGCTGGTTGTGGCGCTGGACGGCGGGATCGAGACCGGCCTGTCTAGCGCCGACGCCTTCGTCGGCCATGCGGGCGAGGCGACGGCGCCCTCGGGCGTTCTGCTGCGCCACAACGGTCTGCATCTGGAGATCGTCATCGACCGCGATCACGCCATCGGGCGCACCGATCCGGCGGGTGTCGCCGATGTCGTGGTCGAGGCGGCTCTGTCGGTCATCGCTGACGCCGAGGACAGCGTTGCGGTCGTGGACGCCGAGGACAAGCGGCTGGTCTACGCCAACTGGCTGGGCCTGATGCGCGGCGACCTGTCGGCGGGCTTCGTCAAGGACGGCCAGACGATGCGGCGGCGCATGAACGGTGACCGGGCCTATAGGGCGCCGGACGGCGCGCCCTTCGCCCTGAAGGGTCGCAGCCTGCTGATGGTCAGGAACGTCGGTCTGCACCTGACGACCGACGCGGTTCTGGACGGGGAGGGGCGCGAGGTTCCCGAGAGCCTGCTGGACATCGCCATGACCGGCCTGATCGGCCTGCACGACCTGCACGACCTGCACGACCTGCAGCGGCCGGCGGATCAGCGCAACAGCCCGGCCGGCTCCATCTACGTGGTGCGGCCCAAGATGCATGGCTCGGAGGAGGTCGCCTTCGCCGACGCCGTGTTCGGCGCGGTCGAGGCCATGGTCGGCCTGCCGCCGCTGACGATCAAGATGGGGATCATGGATGAGGAGCGGCGCACCAGCGTCAACCTGGCCAACTGCATCGCGGCGGCCAAGGGGCGGGTGGCCTTCATCAATACCGGCTTCCTGGACCGCACCGGCGACGAGATCCACTCGGTGATGGAGGGCGGGCCGGTGGTCCGAAAAGAAGCCGTCCGCAACACCGGCTGGATCAAGGCCTATGAGGACCGCAACGTCGACATCGGCCTGAAGGCGGGCCTGTCGGGCCGCGCCCAGATCGGCAAGGGGATGTGGGCCGCGCCCGACCGCATGGGCGAGATGCTGGCGACCAAGGCGGGCCATCCGCGCGCCGGGGCCTCGACCGCCTGGGTGCCGTCGCCGACGGCGGCGACCCTGCACGCCCTGCATTATCATGAGGTCGATGTCTGGAGCCGTCAGGCCGAGATCGCGGATCGTGCGCCGACCGGCCTGACGCCGCTGTTGACCCCGCCGTTCGCGACTGAGGCGCCGAGCGCCGACGAGATCCGCCAGGAGTTGGACAACAACGCCCAGGGCATCCTCGGCTACGTCGTGCGCTGGATCGACCAGGGCGTCGGCTGCTCCAAGGTGCCGGACATCCACGACGTCGGCCTGATGGAGGACCGGGCCACGCTGCGCATCTCCAGCCAGCATCTGGCCAACTGGCTGCGCCATGGCGTCGTCACGGAGGGCGAGGTGAGGGCGGCGCTGGAGCGGATGGCCGTCGTGGTCGACCGTCAGAACGCGGGCGATCCCGTCTATCATCCGCTGGCCCCCGGCTTTGACGGGCCGGCGTGGAACGCCGCCTGCGACCTGGTGTTCAAGGGGCGCGAGCAGCCGAACGGCTATACCGAGCACCTGCTGACCGCCTGGCGGCGCCGCGCCAAGGCGGGCTGAGGTTAGCGCGGCATACCGTCGCTGTCCCAAAATGAAGCAAAAGCTTGTCAAAGCTTAACGGCGCTCGTAGAACCGCGTCCGTTAACGTTTCATTAACCCTTGCGGCATGGGGCTGACGCCGTGTCGCCCGCGAGGGTGTGCCAAAATGGGATGGCACATCTCTTGGAACGCTGACCAACGAACCCCCTCCTGGTGGCGGGGGCGCCGCAGTTTGCGGCTCGGGGAGGCGAATAGTGGGCTGGTTTCTGACCCCTTCAGAGGTGGGGCGCGCAGCGATGCGTCCGACAGCGCGTATCAGCCGAGTGCTGGCGCTGGTTCTGGCTGTCGCCACGGTCTCGGCTGCTTCGGCCGCGACGGCCCACGACCGGGACGATGATGACGACGACGATCATCATGAAATGACGACCCGTCTGGAGGTCGTGCTCAACGGCCGTATCGCGCCCGTCTGCAAGTTGTCGGGCGGCGGCGACATTGATTTCGGCGTCCTTGACGGCAATGAACAGGCCGACGCCAGCTTTGGCCTGGGCTGCAACGTGCCCTTCGATCTGAGTTTCCAGTCGACGCGGGGCGGACTGGCGCACGCCACCAAGCCTCGGGGCGAGGGACCCTTCGCCGGAACGCTCGGCTACACGCTGAATGTCGCGGTGCCGACGCTGAGCCCAGGGCCGGGCCTGATGAGCGGCTCCTTCACCAGTCGCGATCTGATGGGGCGCAAGACCCTGAGCAGCGGCGAGGGCGTGGCGGCCGGCGGCGGGCGGATACAAATCCGCACCCAGGCCCCGAGTGGAGCGGGTCTGCTGGCGGGCGAGTATTCCGAAACCCTGACCGTCACTGTCGCGCCGCGAGTCTAGATTTGACTGCGATGGATCGCATGGTTGTGGCTCTGGTGAAGTAAAATTTATCCAGTTCGCAGATATTTTTGAGTGAAAAGAATTCCACGTTCAGGTGAATTTGGAAATCGTATTGCAGAACGCGGTTCTTTTCTCTTGACGTTGTGTTTTTGTAAACTGTAAGCTTTTCCGCAGATCGAGAAGCGATTGTCTTCATCTCGGTCGAACATTTTTCCAGAAACTTGCTTGGAGATAACGCAATGAAGATCGCTTCGCTTTTTGCTGGGGTTGCTGTCCTGGCCCTGTCCGCCGCCGCCGCTCAGGCCGACGACGTCTATCACGCCTCTGCAACGGCCGGCATTGTTGCTGGGCCTTGGGTGAATGTTCCCGGCGCCCCCGGCAACGGCAATGTCCGGTTGAACGCCGGCGGCACGATCAATGAGGCCTATGAGCAGGCCGGAATGCCGGCGGGTATCGGCAAGTCGGTTCTGAAGGGCATGAGCCCGCTGGTGATGAACAATGCCAACACCAACGTCTCGATGATCGAGATCCAGGGGCATTCGGAAGCCAATAACGGCCAGGCCTCCAACACGGCCGGTGCGACCTTCACCCTGAAGGGCAACGTCACCAAGGACTGCGCCTACTACACGGGCAACGCCTCGACGACGGTCGATTTCGGCACCATCGGCATCTACGCCTCGGACAACACCGGCCCGGCGGCCGCCTTCGACATGACGGCTCCGGCCACCGTGTCGATCGACACCAACCTGGCGGGCTGCAACACCTCGAACACCGTGACGGTGTCGAAGAGCAACGCCAACGGCCTGATCAACAACGAAGGCGTCGGCTTCGACTCCAACGTCTTCCAGGCCAACCTGCCTTACACGGTCAAGGGCACCTACACCGCCGGCGCCGTCGGTTCGACCGCCGCCGGCACGTCCAGCGCCTGGATCGACATTAGCGACAGCGCCCAGGGCGACACCGCCACGCACGGCGCCTGGAAGTCGGCCATGTCGCTGGACGTGGTCATCCCGGTTCCCTCGAAGTCGCTGCTGGCCGGCAACTATCAGGGCGACCTGAGCGTCTCGATCACCGCGTTCTAAACCGATGCTGAGGCGACACGCGGGAGAGGTTCCCTCCCGCGTGCCGCCGCTCGTGCCAGGCAGGTCATTTTTGCTCCACCAGTTGAGGTGAATTTCATGAAGTCCCCCATTCTTCTCGTTGGTGTCGCCGTTCTGGCGCTTGCTGCCGGCGCCGCCAACGCCCAGTCGAACGGCAATCCCGGCAACGGCAATAACGGAAATGGCGGCTCGAACGGCAATGCGGGCGGCGGCAATCCGAACAACGGCAACAACGGGAACGGCGGTTCGAACGGCAACGCCGGTGGCAATGGCAACGGCGGCAACCCGAACAACGGCAACAACGGGAATGGCGGCTCGAACGGCAACGCTGGCGGCAACAATGGCGGGGCCAACCCCTCCGGTCCGGATCTGCCGATCTTTACAGTGACGGTCACTGGCAATGGCGGCAACAACGGCACGGCCTCCAACACGGCCGGCGCGACCTTCACGCTGAAGGGCAACGTCACCAAGGACTGCGCCTACTACACGGGCAACGCCTCGACGACGGTCGATTTCGGCACCATCGGCATCTACGCCTCGGACAACACCGGCCCGGCGGCCGCCTTCGACATGACGGCTCCGGCCACCGTGTCGATCGACACCAACCTGGCGGGCTGCAACACCTCGAACACCGTGACGGTGTCGAAGAGCAACGCCAACGGCCTGATCAACAACGAAGGCGTCGGCTTCGACTCCAACGTCTTCCAGGCCAACCTGCCTTACACGGTCAAGGGCACCTACACCGCCGGCGCCGTCGGTTCGACCGTCGCCGGCACGTCCAGCGCCTGGATCGACATTAGCGACAGCGCCCAGGGCGACACCGCCACGCACGGCGCCTGGAAGTCGGCCATGTCGCTGGACGTGGTCATCCCGGTTCCCTCGAAGTCGCTGCTGGCCGGCAACTATCAGGGCGACCTGAGCGTCTCGATCACCGCGTTCTAAAAACACGCGTGACAACGCGGGCGGCGGGGCTTCGGCCTCGCCGTTCGTTTCTTAAGTCTATGAAATAACGGAAACTATCATGAAAATCGCATCGCTTCTGGCCGGCGTCGCCGTCGTCGCCCTGTCCGCCACCGCCGCCTCGGCCGGTCCGAACATCTATCAGGGCTCGGTGACCAACCACCTGTATCCGTGGGTCGGCGGTCCTAACACGAACAACACTACGGCTGTCGCCCTGGCGGATATCGCCAACAACTGGTTCGGTCTGAGCAACACCTCGCTGATCGTGATCTCGGGCGGCGCGGCCAACAACAACGGCACGGCCTCCAACACGGCCGGTGCGACCTTCACCCTGAAGGGCAACGTCACCAAGGACTGCGCCTACTACACGGGCAACGCCTCGACGACGGTCGATTTCGGCACCATCGGCATCTACGCCTCGGACAACACCGGCCCGGCGGCCGCCTTCGACATGACGGCTCCGGCCACCGTGTCGATCGACACCAACCTGGCGGGCTGCAACACCTCGAACACCGTGACGGTGTCGAAGAGCAACGCCAACGGCCTGATCAACAACGAAGGCGTCGGCTTCGACTCCAACGTCTTCCAGGCCAACCTGCCTTACACGGTCAAGGGCACCTACACCGCCGGCGCCGTCGGTTCGACCGCCGCCGGCACGTCCAGCGCCTGGATCGACATTAGCGACAGCGCCCAGGGCGACACCGCCACGCACGGCGCCTGGAAGTCGGCCATGTCGCTGGACGTGGTCATCCCGGTTCCCTCGAAGTCGCTGCTGGCCGGCAACTATCAGGGCGACCTGAGCGTCTCGATCACCGCGTTCTAAGAACACGTGTGACACCGCGGGCGGCGGGGCTTCGGCCTCGCCGCCTGTTTGTCTTTCAGTGACCATTGGTCTGCTATCTTGGCCGAGCCTGCGGCTGGCGCGATCCTTGCGAGGACTCCGGCGCCGATCAGGCGATGAATTCAGGGCCATGCACGGCTCGGGGGAGAAGTTGATGTTTCGACGGGGGCGTGTTCGCCTGGCCCGGTTCCGCTGGGTCGGCGCTGTGCTGGGACTGATCGCAGGTCTGATCGCCATGACGGCGGCCTGGGCCATGCGCGTCTCGCCGATGGTGTCGGAACTGACGACGACGGGCGCCGGATCGGCCGCCCGGATCGAGGTCGGCAATGTCGGCTCGGTCGCCCTGCCGTTTGAAACCAAGATCACCCGCATGGAGGTCGACGCCGACGGCAATGTCGTAGAGACCCCCGCGGACGAGGATTTCCTGGTCTTCCCGCCACAAGGCCTGGTGCCCGTCGGCGGCCGTCAGGTGGTGCGGGTTCAATGGGTGGGCGAGCCGCGCCTTGAAGCCTCGCAGGCCTATTATCTGTGGGTCCGGCAGCTGCCGGTCGTCACCGACCCGACCAAGAGCGAAACCGGCGGCGCCGTGTCCGTTTCGGTTCTCTACACCATGAAGGCGCTGATCGTGGTCGCCCCTCCGGGCGCTGAACCCAAGGTCGAGCTGGTGTCGGTCAAGCCGGCCATGATCACCCCGCCGGCGCCGGAGGTGGATCTGTCGCTGACCGGCGGCGAGGCCTTGCCGCCGCCCCCGGCCGAACCGGGCGTGGAAGTCGTCGTGTCCAACACCGGCAAGCGCTACGCCCTGATGAGCGGCGCGACCTGGGTCCTGGAAGGCACCGACACGGCCGGCCAGCCGTTCAGCCGTCAGTTCACCAGCGATGAAATCTCCAAGACGGTCGGGGTCGGCTATCTGGCGCCCGCCGGCGGCCGCCGCACCTTCCGCCTGCCGACCGGGACCGCGCTGGATCCGGCCAAGCCTCTGACCCTGCGGTTCGCCCGGTGAGGGGCTGGGCGACAGGGGCGTCGAGCATCGCCCTGATCATGGCTGTGACGGCGACGCCCGCAGGCGTCGCCAGCGCTGGCGTGGCGACGACGGATATCGACCAGGAGGTGGCGCCCGCCGCCGTTTTGACAACGGCCGAGCCGGCAGGGCAGGCGGCGCCGGCGCCGCGCCCGAATATCAATCCCTACGACCGCGACATCGCCATGACGGTGCCGCTGAACTTCAACCGTCGCGTGCTGGGCGAACTGCCCGTGCTTCTGACGCGCGACGACCGCTTCATCGTCGACAGCGCCGGCTTCATCGCCCTGATCAAACCGCTGCTGACGCCCGAGGCGCAGGCGGAGCTGGCAGCCAGACTGCAGGGCGTGGAGTCTTTCGCGCCGGAGGAGATCAACACCACCGGCATTCAGCTCGACTACGACCCCGAGCAACTGGCGGTTCTGGTGCTGCGCATCGACCCGACGAAGCGGACCGTTGAATCCCTGTTCCAGGGCGGTCGGCCGGAAGAAGCGGGCGTCGCGCCTGAGGACTTCACCGCCTACCTCAACACCAACCTGTCCGTCACACGGCGTCAGGCGACCGGCGACATCGCCGCCCCCAGCGTCTTCCTGAACGGCGCCGTGCGTTACAAGAGCCTGGTGTTCGAGGCCGATGTTCAGGGGCGCGAGGACCTGTTCAGCGGCGAGTACGAGGTCGAGCGCCGCTATGCGCGGTTCGTCTATGATCAGCCGGGCGAGTATCGGCGCTGGTATCTGGGCGATCTCGATCCCGAAACGCGCGGCCGCCAAGGCTATGCCGAAATGGGCGGCGTCGGCGTCTCGCGCCAGCGCCAGAGGTTCGAGTCCTTCCGCAACAACATCCTGTCCGGCGGCCGCCAACTGGTGCTGCAGGAGGCCTCGACCGTGCGCGTCCTGCGCAACGGCGTCTTTGTGCGCGAATTCCGTCTCGATCCGGGACAGTACGACCTCTCCAACCTGCCGCTGGAGACGGGGTCGAACGATATCCAGCTGGAGATCCAGAACGATTCCGGGCGCCGTCAGGCGGTTTCCTACAGCGCCTATCTCGACAGCATTGAGCTGGAGCCGGGCGACTATGAATACGGCGCCTATCTGGGCGTCACCAACGCGGGGATCTTCGGATCGCCCGACTATTCGGGCGGCGAGATCGCCTTCACGGGGTTCTGGCGCAAGGCCTTCGAGAACCGGCCGGCGGTCGGGATCGGCTTCCAGGCCTCGGCGGATGTCCAGAACCTGTCGGGCCAGTCCCAGCTGATCCTCAAGAACGGCGCCCGTGCGCGCCTGGATGCTTCGGTCAGCAACGCCGACCGCGGCATGGGCTATGCCTACGCCCTGAGCTACGACCACATTCTGGATCTGGGCGAGACCTACGACAGCTGGACGGTCGTCGCCGACTATACGTCCGCGGACTTCGCGACCCTGGGCAATCCCTTCGGGGACAATCCGACGTCGTGGATCTTCACAGGCGCCTATTCGCACCAGTTCAGCGAGGACTGGCTCGCCAACATCAGCGCCTCGTATCGGGTCAGCCGCAGCGCGGTCCTGGACGACGCCTATAGCGTCACCGCCACCACCACCTACCGCTTCACCCCTCAGTGGAGCGTCCAGCTGGGGGCTGAACTGACCGACTTCGGGAGCAGCTTCGGATCGCGCGGCGACGCCCTGGGCGCTACGGTCGCCCTGATCTGGCAGCCGCGCTACGACCGGCGCGCAGAGGCTCGCTACAGCTCCGCGCGCAACAACGGCAGCGTGCGGTATCAGCAGTCGTCCGAGAACCGCGCGGGATCGTTGGGTTATTCGCTGGCGTCCACCTATGACGACGGACCCAGCACGCTGTCGGGTCAGGTCGACTATATCGCCAACCGTTTCGACGCCAGCCTGACCCACGCCGCCTTTGGGCGCGACTTCAGCAGCGTCACCGACGAACAGGTGACGACGCTGCGGGTGGGGACCTCGATCGCCACGACCGGGCGCAAGGTCGCGATCGGGCGGAACATCTACGACAGCTTCGCCATCGTCCATCCGCACGAGACCCTGGGCGACCATCCGGTCATCGTCGGCGACAACTTCCAGGGCGGCCGCTTCAACGCCCGCAGCGGTCTGCTGGGCCCGGCGCTGTCCAATGTTCTCAGCTCTTACGTCAACCAGTCGGTTCGCTACGACGTGATGGACGCCCCGCTCGGCTACGACATCGGCGACGGCGTCCTGCGGGTGCGCCCGACCTACAAGAGCGGCTACGCTATCGAGGTCGGCAGCGCCGCCTTCGTCAGCGCGCTGGGTCGTATGCACGGGAACGGCGGCAAGCCTCTGGCCCTGGTTTCAGGGCGGGTGCGCCCTGTGGATCAGCCCGACGCCCAGCCCGAATTGTTCTTCACCAACTCGGTGGGGCGGTTCGCGATCCAGAAGCTGGAGCCGGGCAAACGCTATCGCGTGGAGCTTTTCACCGATCCGGCGGTGAGCTTCGAATTTACGGTGCCTGCCGACAACCAGGGTCTGCTGAACCTCGAGACGGTCACGGTGCCGGTCGACGTCACGGATGAACAGGAAGGATGAAAGCCATGAGCTCTCCCCTCGCTCTGAAGGCCACGATGGCTGTCGCAGCGGCGACCGCAGCGGCGCTGACGCTGGGCGTCGGCCAGGCCAGCGCGGCCTGCACCCTGTCGATCGAACCGGCTCAGGACCAATGGGTCGTGCGCTACAATCCCTATGAGGATGACGCGGTGCAGCAGCGATACGATGTCGCCGTCGTCAATACGGGCACGACCGATTGCGTCGGCTCCATGCGGGTTGATCTGCACGGCGAGACCTACGGGATGCGGCAGGCCGGCGGCCAGGAGCGCGTCGCCTATGCCTTGATCGACGAGCGCAGCGGCGCGGACGTGACGCCGCGCTCCGGCCAGGGGCCGCGACGGTTCGGCGCCCAGCCGGTGCGTCTGGCGCCCGGCGAGCGCGGCCTGATCCGGTTCGCCCTGGCGGCGGCGCCGGAAGGCGACCTGGCGCGCGGCTTCTATTCCCAGACGGCCTATCTCTCGGTCCTGGCGTCAGACGGCGAGCCGATGGCCGAGCGCCCCGTCACCCTGGGCGTGGAGATCGCCGCCTCGGCTGTCATGGGGCTGAAGGGCGAGTTCCGGCGGTCGCAAGGAACGGCGACCATCGACCTGGGCGAGCTTTCGTCGGGACGGCGCGATCTGAACACCTCCCTCTATGTAAAGAGCACGGGCGGCTACCGCGTGTCGGTCAGTTCGGCCAATCGCGGGAGGCTTCGTCTCGCCAACTCGAATTGGTACGTCGACTATCGTCTGGCGCTGGGTCGCGAGAACATGGATCTGGCGCAGGTCGATACGCTGGACGTGGTTTCGCGTCGGGCGCGCAATGACAGCTATCCGCTGGCCGTCAGCATCGGCGATGTGGCGGGCAAGCGCGCCGGCGCCTATCGCGATACCCTGACCTTTACGGTCGCGGCCCTCTAGGTCGATGCCAGGTTGAAACGAAGACGCCCCGCAGGATCTGCGGGGCGTTTTCATTTCCGGATCGGATGTTGGGGGGATCAGATCGGCTGGATCGTCAGCGCCAGGATCAGCGGTTGCTCCAGCGCCACTTCGTCGAAGCGGTAGTCGACCGAGCGAATGGTCGCCATGCTCGAACGGCGCAGTTCCTGAATGCCGGTCCGGGACAGGTCCAGCGAACGATCGCCGTAAACGATCCGGGCTCTTTCAGTAATCGTCAGGGGCCGATACTGAGCCGAGACGGTGAAGCCGCCGGGGCTGTTGCAGGCCTCCACGACCGAACCCATGCGGCCGGTTTCAGCCATGACGGTTCCGGCGGGGCGAACCCAGCAGGCCACCGGCACGGTGGCGCGCAGATGGTAGCTGTATCCCGCCGTCGGGCCGGCGGAGGCGACTTGCGGCGCCAGAACGGCGGTCAGGCCCGCGGCGATCGCCAGAAACGTACGGCGTTTTGCCGAATTCAGCTTGGTCATGACGTCCTCATCACCCTTGATTTCAACATCACGATACTTGGCGGCTCTTAACTTCACGCGATCAGACAGGCTTAGCGGGCGCTTAAGTCCCATCGTAAACCGTCGCTAACCTTGTTGACCTGGGAGCGCCCGGACACGGCTGTGGTCGGGGGCTGGAACGCATGAAAAAGGGGGCGCGATCCGGATCGCGCCCCCTTTAAGATGGAGTAGCCCGTTTGGGTGGCGTCAGGTCTTGGCGCCGGCGCGGCCCCGTCCCAGTTCGCGGTTCAGCCACAGGGCCAGCAGGGTGCAGATCGCCCCCGACAGCAGATAGCCGCCGCCCGCCACCAGGCCGAACCTGCCCGACAGGGCCAGGGCGGCCAGCGGGGCGAAGCCCGCGCCGAACAGCCAGGCCAGGTCCGAGGTCAGGGCCGAAGCAGTGTAGCGGTTTCTCAGGCTGAAGCTGGAGGCGATCGAGCCCGAGGCCTGGCCGAACGACAGGCCCAGCAGGACGAAGCCCAGGATCATGTAGGCCAACTCGCCCGCCGGGCCGCCGTCCAGCATCTGCGGCGCGAAGCCCGAGAAGGCGGCGATGCCGGCGGCGGTGACGGCCAGCAGGGCGCGGCGGCCGTAGCGGTCGGCCAGCCAGCCCGAGGCCAGGATGGCGGCCAGGCCGAAGACGGCGCCGACCAGTTCGATCATCAGGAAGCGGCTGGGCGCCTCTTCGGTGTAGAGGAAGACCCAGGACAGCGGGAAGACCGTCACCATGTGGAACATGGCGAAGCTGGCCAGGGGGGCGAAGGCGCCGATGACGATGCCGCCGCCTTCTTCGCGCACGGCCTTGGTCACGGGGGCAGGGTGCAACTCCAGCGTCTCGAACGCGGCCTGGAAGGCGGGCGTCACCACGATGCGCAGACGGGCGAACAGGGCCACCACGTTGATGGCGAAGGCCACGAAGAAGGGATAGCGCCAGCCCCAGTCGAGGAAGTCGGCGGCCGACAGCTTGCTGAGGAAGTAGGCGAACAGGGCGCTGGCCACGATCAGGCCGAAGGGCGCGCCCAGTTGCGGCGCCATGGCGTACCAGCCGCGACGGTTCTCAGGCGCGCTGACGGCCAGCAGCGAGGCCATGCCGTCCCAGGCGCCGCCCAGGGCCACGCCCTGACCGATGCGCAGTACGATCAGCATGACCGCCGCCCAGTGTCCGACCTGATCATAGCTGGGCAGGAAGCCGAGGCAGACGGTGGACAGGCCCAGCAGGAAGAGGGCGATGGTCAGCTTGGTCCCGCGTCCGAAGCGCCGGTCGATGGCGATGAACAGGGCCGTGCCGAACGGCCGGGCGATGAAGGCCACGGCGAAGACGGCGAAGGACAGCAGGGTTCCGCCCAACGGTCCCGCATAGGGGAAGACCAACTGCGGGAAGACCACGACCGAGGCGATCGCATAGACGAAGAAGTCGAAGAACTCGGACGTGCGGCCGATGATCACGCCGATCGCGATTTCTCCGGCGTCGATTTTGCCGTGTCGCGCGTTGATCTGGCTGGCGTCCCGCTCGAGGGGCTCTGAAGAAGGCGCGCCGCTGGTGGCGTTCATGACCGATGACGTTCCCTGGACCCGGGCGCGACACGCGCGCCTACACGGTAAGAATGGCGAAAGCCGTCATTTGCTCCCGATCGCCAGCGCCGGGGATAGGACGGATTGTCCAATGTCCCCCCTCGACGGGCGGCGGTACGGGCGGCGCACAATGACCGTGCCAGAGCCTTCTTTCCGGACAGGAACCGCCGTGCGCCGCCTGCGACCTCTATTGCTGTTGCCCTTCCTGGCCCTGATGTCGGGCTGTGAAGCCGTTGTTCTGTCGCCTGCGGGCGACATCGCTGTGCAGCAGCGCGACTTGCTGGTCATGTCGGTGGTGCTGATGCTGATCATCGTCATTCCGGTGATGGCGATGATCGTCTTCTTCGCCTGGAAGTACCGGGAATCGAACAAGGAAGCCCGCTACGAGCCGGACTGGGATCACTCGACCCATCTGGAGCTGGTGATCTGGGCGGCGCCGCTGCTGATCATCATCTGCCTGGGCGCCATCACCTGGTCGGGCACCCACCTGCTGGACCCCTATCGCTCGCTGGACCGGGTCAACAAGGGCCAGGCCGTCGCCGCCGGGGTTGAGCCGCTGCAGGTCAACGTCGTCGCCCTCGACTGGAAATGGCTGTTCATCTACCCCGAGTACGGCATCGCCACGGTCAATGAACTGGCCGCGCCGGTGGACCGGCCGATCCGCTTCCACATCACGTCGTCGGGCGTGATGAACTCCTTCTACGTCCCCGCCCTGGCTGGCCAGATCTACGCCATGCCGGGCATGGAGACCAAGCTGCACGCCGTCATCAACCGTCCAGGCGAGTACGTCGGCTTCTCGGCCAACTATTCCGGCGACGGCTTCTCGAACATGCGTTTCGCCTTCCACGGCCTGGATCAGGCGGGCTTTGACCAGTGGGTCGCCGGCGTGCGCGCCGACAGCAAGAGCCTGGACCGCGAGACCTATCTGGAGCTGGAGAAACCCAGCGAGAAGGTGCCCGTCCTTCACTACGCCTCGGTCGATCAGGGCCTGTTCGACGCCGTGCTGAACATGTGCGTCGAGCCGGGCAAGATGTGCATGGGCGAGATGATGGCCATCGACAAGAAGGGCGGCCTGGGTCTGACCGCCGTCCACGCCACCTGGCCTCTGGTCCACGACAAGTACGCCCGTCGCGGCGAGGCCGTCCTCGGCTCAGGCGAATCCTACGTCATGGCGATCTGCACCCCGCTGGAGGCCGAGAAGGCCGCCGTGGACGCGGGCCGTCGCCGTCAGGAGTTGGCCGTGCAGATGGCCCGCTCGGCCCCGACTGAACAGATCATGGGCAGGGGGCTGACCCGCCCCGGTCAGGCGTCCCGCACCGAAGTCGCCGCCGCCGGATGGCCCTTCGCCCCTCGCATTCCTGCGCCGACCGCGGCCGACGCATCCGCGTCGCAATCCTGAGCGCCCGAACGACATGTCTATTGATCACATCGCATCCATGATCTTCGGCCGGCTGGACTGGAACGCCCTGCCGTTCCACGAGCCTATCCTGGTGGCCACCTTCGCCGTCGTCGTGCTCGGCGGTCTGGCGACCCTGGGCCTGATCGCCCGCTACAAGCTGTGGGGCTACCTCTGGACCGAGTGGTTCACGACGGTCGACCACAAGAAGATCGGCATCATGTACATGATCCTGGGGATCGTCATGCTGCTGCGCGGCTTCGCCGACGCCGTCATGATGCGCCTGCAACAGGCCATGGCCTTCGGCGGCGCCGAGGGCTACCTGAACGCCCACCACTATGATCAGATCTTCACCGCCCACGGCGTGATCATGATCTTCTTCGTGGCCATGCCGCTGATCACCGGCCTGATGAACTATCTGGTGCCGTTGCAGATCGGGGCGCGGGACGTCTCCTTCCCCTTCCTGAACAACTTCAGCTTCTGGATGACGACGGCGGGCGCGGTGCTGGTCATGGCCTCGCTGTTCATCGGCGAGTTCGCGCGCACCGGCTGGCTGGCCTATCCGCCGCTGTCGGGCATCGGCTACAGTCCCGGCGTCGGCGTCGACTATTACATATGGTCGCTGCAGATCGCGGGGGTGGGGACCACCCTGTCCGGCATCAACCTGATCGCGACCATCGTGAAGATGCGCGCGCCGGGCATGGGCCTGATGAAGATGCCGGTCTTCACCTGGACCTCGCTGTGCGCCAACATCCTGATCGTGGCGTCCTTCCCGGTGCTGACGGCGGTTCTGGCCCTGCTGACGGCGGACCGTTACATCGGCACCAACTTCTTCACGAACGACTTCGGCGGCAACCCGATGATGTACGTGAACCTGATCTGGATCTGGGGCCACCCCGAGGTCTACATCCTGGTGCTGCCGCTGTTCGGCGTCTTCTCCGAAGTCACCTCGACCTTCTCGGGCAAGAAGCTCTTTGGCTATACGTCCATGGTTTATGCGACGGTGGTCATCACCATCCTGTCCTACCTGGTGTGGCTGCACCACTTCTTCACCATGGGCTCGGGCGCATCCGTGAACTCCTTCTTCGGGATCACGACGATGATCATCTCGATCCCGACCGGGGCGAAGTTGTTCAACTGGCTGTTCACCATGTACCGCGGCCGCATCCGCTTCGAGCTGCCGATGATGTGGACGGTCGCCTTCATGCTGACCTTCGTGGTCGGCGGCATGACCGGGGTCATGCTGGCGGTGCCGCCGGCCGACTTCGTCCTGCACAACTCGCTGTTCCTGATCGCCCACTTCCACAACGTCATCATCGCCGGCGTGCTGTTCGGCCTGTTCGCGGCCATCAACTTCTGGTGGCCCAAGGCCTTCGGCTTCAAGCTGGACAAGACCTGGGGTCTGGTCAGCTTCTGGTGCTGGGTGGTCGGCTTCTGGGTCGCCTTCGCCCCGCTCTATGTGCTGGGCTTCATGGGCGTGACGCGGCGGATGCGGGTCTTTGACGATCCGTCCTACCAGATCTGGTTCATCATCGCGGCGGTCGGCGTCGGCATCATCGCCGTCGGCATCCTGGCCATGCTGATCCAGTTCGCCGTCAGCATCATCAACCGCGACAAGCTGCGCGACGAGACGGGCGACCCCTGGCACGGCCGCACCCTGGAGTGGGCCACGTCCTCGCCGCCGCCTGACTACAACTTCGCCAAGACGCCGATCATCCATGACAGCGACGCCTGGTGGGACATGAAGGCGCGCGGCTATGAGCGTCCGACCGACGGCTATCAGGCCATCCACATGCCCTCGAACACGGGCGCAGGGGTCATCCTGGCCGGTCTGTCGACGGTCATGGGCTTCGCCCTGATCTGGTACATGTGGTGGCTGGCGGCGCTGAGCTTCTTCGCCCTGATCGCCTACGCCATCTTCCACACCTTCAACTACAAGCGCGACTACTACATCCCGGCCGAGACGGTGCAGGCGACCGAGGACGCGCACACCAAGGCCCTGGCGGCCGCAGCGGCGAAGGGGTGATCCGATGAGCCACGCAGCTTCCCTGAACCCTGACTACGTCGACGAGGCCGGGCGGCCGATCTACCACCCGGTCGAGGAGCCGCATCACCCGGAAGGCCACAGCACCATGCTGGGCTTCTGGATGTATCTGATGAGCGACTGCCTCATCTTCGCGATGCTGTTCGCCGTCTATGCGGTGATCGGCGCCAACTACGCCGCCGGCCCTGCGCCCAAGGACCTGTTCGACCTGCCGCTGGTGGCGCTGAACACGTCGATGCTGCTGCTGTCGTCGATCACCTACGGCTTCGCCATGCTGGCCATGGTCAAGAACCGCACCGCCCAGATGCAGATCTGGCTGGCGATCACCGGCGTCTTCGGCCTCTGCTTCCTGGGGATCGAGCTCTATGAGTTCGCCCACATGATCCACCTGGGCGCCACGCCCCAGCGCAGCGGCTTCCTGTCGGCCTTCTTCGTTCTGGTCGGCACCCACGGCCTGCACGTCACCTTCGGCTGCATCTGGCTGGTCACGCTGATGATCCAGGTCTGGCAGAAGGGTCTGATCCCGGCCAACAAGCGCCGGCTGATGTGCCTCAGCCTGTTCTGGCACTTCCTGGACGTCATCTGGATCGGCGTCTTCACCTTCGTCTATCTGTTCGGGATGCTGCGATGAGCGCCGAGGCCCACAAAGACCAAGCGGTCGGACACCATGACGATCACGCGCATGGCGACGACCATGACCACGGCTCGTTCAAGACCTACATGATCGGCTTCCTGCTGTCGGTCGTGCTGACGGCGATCCCGTTCTGGCTGGTCATGACCGGCGCCCTGCCGGCGGCGGCGACGGGCCTGATCATCACGGCCTTCGCCGTGGTGCAGATCATCGTGCACATGGTCTTCTTCCTGCACATGAACCACAAGTCCGAGGGCGGGTGGAACATGCTGGCGCTGATCTTCACCATCGTCGTGGTGGTGATCGCCGTCGCGGGTTCGGTCTGGGTGATGTATCACCTGAACGTCAACATGATGCCCACCCACGACATGCAGACCATGGGCTGAGCCTGACGGCCAGCCGGGGAGAAGCGCCATAGAGCCGTCGTCGCGACCCGCCCGGCCGCCGCGCAGCATGACCGCCCTGATCCTGGGCGCGGTCATGTTCGCCGTCCTGTTCGCGGGCTTCTCGGCGCTGGGCGTCTGGCAGGTGCAGCGGCTGGCCTGGAAGCAGGAACTGGTCCGTCAGGTCGACGCCCGCATCCACGCCGCGCCCGTCGCCGCGCCGGCGCCCGATCAGGTCGTCACGCGGCAGGCTGATCAGTATCGTCGGGTCGTCGTCAGCGGCCGCTTCGATCATCAGCGCGAGGCCTTGGTGAAGGCGGTGACGGACCTCGGTCCCGGCTATTGGGTGCTGACCCCTCTGGTCACAGACCGCGGCTTCACCGTCCTGATCAACCGCGGCTTCGTCCCTTCCGAGCGCCAGAAGCCGGCGGATCGGGCCGCCGGTCAGGTCGAGGGGCCAGTGACCGTCGTCGGCCTGCTGCGCCTGACCGAACCCGACGGCGGTTTCCTGCGCGCCAACGACCCGGCGGGCGACCGCTGGTTCTCGCGCGACGTGGCGGGGATCGCCAGGGCGAGGGGCGTGGCCGGGCCGGTCGCCTCCTACTTCATCGACGCCGACGCTGCGCCCAATCCCGGCGGCTGGCCGCGCGGCGGACTGACCGTGGTGCGCTTCGCCAACAGTCATCTGATCTACGCCCTGACCTGGTTCGGTCTGGCGCTGATGTCGGCGGCGGGCTTCGTCCTGTTCGCCCGCGAGGAAAAGCGGCGGAGGGCGGCGCGGTGAATGTGATCGAGTTCGCGCGCAGTCTGCTGGGTCTGGACGACCGCGCCGAGGCGCTGGTGTCGCCGGGCGCGGCCGGACGACGCAACATGCTGCTGCTGATCCAGTTGCGCTGGCTGGCGGTGATCGGCCAGGTCGTGACCATCGCGGTGGTCCACTGGGGGCTGAAGATCCCCCTGCCGCTGGGGATGCTGCTGCTGGCTCCGACCGGGCTGGCGCTGATGAACCTGGCTAGCGCCCCTGTCGCCCTGCGGCGTCAGAGCGTTACCGATCCGGAACTGCTGCTGGCCCTTTTCGTCGACGTGGCCGCCCTGACCTGGCTGTTGTTCTTCAGCGGCGGGGCCGGCAATCCCTTCGTCGCCCTCTATCTGATGCAGATCGTGCTGGCGGCGGTGCTGCTGCGCCCGCCCTACGCCTGGGGCTTCGTGCTCGTCACGAGCGCCTGCCTGGCCTGGCTGGCGGTCTGGCACCAGCCGCTGTTGCTGCCGCCGGACACCGACGCCCACATGGGGCTGATCCAGGCCGGGGCTTTGGTCAACTTCATCCTGATCGCCGTCCTGCTGGTCGCCTTCGTCACCCGCACGACCCAGAACGTGCGGGCGCGCGACGCCTATCTGGCCGAGGCCCGCCAGCAAGCGGCGGAGCAGGATCACATCGTTCGCATGGGTCTGCTGGCCTCCGGCGCCGCGCATGAGCTGGGTACGCCGCTGGCCTCGTTGTCGGTCATTCTCAGCGACTGGAAGCGGATGCCGGAACTGACCGCCAACGCCGACCTGACGTCCGACATCGCCGAGATGCAGGCCGAGGTCGAACGTTGCAAGACCATCGTCACCGGCATCCTGATGTCGGCCGGCGAGGCGCGGGGCGAGGCGCCGACCATCACCACCCTGGGCGGTTTCCTGTCCGAGATCGTGGCCGATTGGCGCGAGAAGTCGAGCGACGCCATGAACGTCACCTTGTCCGGACCGACGCCGCGCGATCCGCGCATCATCGCCGACCCGGCCCTGAAGCAGGTCTTCAGCGCCCTGCTGGACAACGCCCATGAGGCTGGGGCCGAGCGCATGGTCATCGCCGCCGCGCTGGACGATGACACGCTGTCGGTCGAGTTCAACGACGACGGGCCGGGCTTCGCGCCCGAAATCCTCGAACGCCTAGGCCAGCCCTATCAGTCGACCAAGGGCCGGGCAGGGGCGGGGCTGGGCCTCTTCCTGCTGGTCAATGTGATGCGCAAGCTGGGCGGCGGCGTCGTCGCCGCCAAACGACGCGACGGCGGCGCCTGCGTCCGTCTGACTTTGCCTCTGGAGGCTTTGGCTCCGAAATGACCCAACCGACCGACGCCCCTCGCCAGCTGCTGATCGTCGAGGATGACGAGGCCTTCGCCAAGACCCTGCGCAAGTCGTTCGAGCGGCGCGGATATGAGGTGGTCTCGGCCCGCAGCCACGAGCAACTGGTCGAACTGCTGGCCATCCATCACCCCCAATACGCCGTGGTGGACCTGAAGCTGGGCGCGGCCTCGGGTCTGACCTGCGTCCAGACGCTGCACGCCTTTGATCCCGAGCTGAACATCGTCGTCCTGACCGGCTTCGCCAGCATCGCCACGGCGGTCGAGGCCATCAAGCTGGGCGCCCGTCACTATCTGGCCAAGCCGGCCGGGACGGACGAGATCGAGGCCGCCTTCGCTCGCCAGGAGGGCGATCCCGACGCTGCGCTGAGCGCCCGTCCGACCTCGATCAAGACGCTGGAGTGGGAACGCATCCACGAGGTCCTGGCCGAGACGAACTTCAACATCTCCGAAACCGCCCGCCGCCTGGGCATGCATCGCCGCACCCTGGCCCGTAAGCTGGAGAAGCGTCAGGTCACATGACGGCCGCAGGTCTTAGTGCGCGCCGCGTCCGATGAGCCGCATGACCTGATGCAGCAGAACGGCGAGAACCCCGCCGACGATCAGGCCCAGCAGGGCCGACAGCAGGGCGGTGGTCGTCCAGCCGACGGCGCCGCCTAGAGGGCCGAACAGAGCGCCGACCGCATGGGCCAGATGCTCGACGGGTTCCGCGGGCCAGGCCAGCCCCAGCGTGTGCGAGCCGTGCAGCAGGATGCCGCCGCCGACCCAGAGCATGGCCACGGTGCCGATGACGGACAGGGACGAGAAGATGCCCGGCATGGCCTTGACCAGACCGCGCCCGATGGCCCGGCTGGACTTCGAGGGGCGCTCGGCCATGTGCAGACCGATGTCATCCAGCTTCACCAGCAGGCCGACCGCGCCATAGACCACCACGGTCATGGCCAGGCCGACCACGATCAACACGCCCGCCTGGGTCGCCAGCGGCGCATCGGCGACGTCGGCCAGGGCGATGGTCATGATCTCGGCCGACAGGATCAGGTCGGTGCGCACGGCGCCGGAAATGGTCGCCGCTTCCAGATGGGCCGGGTCGTCGCTCACGGGCGTTTCCTCCGCCGCATGGCCGCCGAACATCTCCATCACCTTCTCCGCCCCCTCGAAACAGAGGTAAGCGCCGCCGCACATCAGCAGCGGCGTGATGGCCCAGGGCGCGAAGGCGGTCAGCAGGAGGGCGACGGGAAGGATCAGCAACAGCTTGTTGCGGATGGAGCCTACGGCGATCTTGCCGATGATCGGCAGCTCGCGGCTGGGCGATAGGCCGGTGACGTATTTCGGCGTCACGGCCGCGTCGTCCACGACCACGCCGGCGGCCTTGCTCGCGGCCTTGCTCGACGCGGCGCCGACGTCGTCGATGGATGCGGCCGCCAGCTTGGCGATCCCCGCGACGTCGTCGATCAGGGCCATAAGTCCAGAGGGCATGGGAGCACCGGCAAGAAGGGGAGGGAAGCGTTTCCTTTTCCTGCCCGCGACGACGCGTCTTGGAAAGAGGCTAAGCTTAAGGCTTCACGCGCGAGGCAAGGCGATGACGCGCCGAACTTCCCTGGAAGGGAAAAAACTTGCTAGAAAATGAAGAGACGATGGTGGGTGATCACAGGTTCGAACTGTGGACCCGCTGATTAAGAGTCAGCTGCTCTACCAACTGAGCTAATCACCCGTACCGTCGTCTGCGCCCTTGGTGTGGCGCCGGTTCTTCGTGGCGACCCGCTGGGTTGCCCGAAGGGCCGTCCTATTACTCAGGATGCCGGAGGCGCGCAAGGGCTGATTTACGGTATTTCTAAAAGTTTCGAGCGCGCGTTAATGTCGCGCCCGGAATCAGCCGCCGACAGACGCGGCAAATGAGGAAATGAAGATGGCGTTCTGGAACCGTCGGCGCTCGATCGATGCGATGCTGGCCCCGCACGAAGGGCCGGCGCTGAAGAAGACGCTCAGCTGGCCGCACCTTATGGCGCTGGGCGTCGGCGCCATCGTCGGCACCGGCATTCTGACCCTGATCGGGGTCGGCGCCGGCCTGGCCGGTCCGGCGGTGCTGATCAGCTTCGGTCTGGCGGGACTGGTCTGCGCCTGCGCGGCCCTGGCCTATGCCGAGCTGTCGACGATCATGCCGGCCTCGGGCAGCGCCTACACCTATTCCTATGCGGTGCTCGGCGAGATCTTCGCCTGGGTCGTGGGGTGGAGCCTGATCCTGGAATACTCGCTGGTCGTCTCGGCTGTGGCCGTGGGCTGGTCCGGCTACGCCATTCCTTTCCTGAGCGGGATGGGCATCGACCTGCCGCTGGCCCTGACGGTCGGCCCGCACGTCGAGGGCGGCCTGATCAACCTGCCCGCCGTCTTCATCATCGCCGTGGTGACGGGCCTGCTGCTGATGGGCACCAAGGAGAGCGCCACGCTGAACGCCGTGCTGGTGCTGGTGAAGATCGCGGCCCTGATCGCCTTCGTGGCCATCGCCCTGCCGAACTTCGACGCCGCCAACTTCACGCCCTTCATGCCGCACGGTTTCGGCGCCCCCTTCGTCCAGACGGGCGTCATGGCGGCGGCGGCCATCATCTTCTTCGCCTTCTACGGCTTTGACGCCATCGCCACGGCGGCCGAGGAGACCAAGAAGCCCGAGCGCGATCTGGCCATCGGCATCGTCGGCTCGATGGTGGTCTGCACCATCCTCTATATCGCCGTCGCCGCCGCTGCGATCGGCGCCGCCCCGGTCGCCAGCTTCGCCGACAGCCCCGAACCCCTGGCCCTGATCATGCGCGGCCTGGGTCAAGGCGTGGCCGCCCAGTGGATCGCGGCGGCCGCCGTGGTCGCTCTGCCGACGGTGCTGCTGGCCTTCCTGTTCGGCCAGAGCCGAATCTTCCTGGGCATGGCCCGCGACGGCCTGCTGCCCAACCGTCTGGCCAAGATCTCGACGCGCGGCGTGCCCGCTGTGGTGACGATCTTCACCGCCATCGTCGTGGCCATCCTGGCGGGCATCATGCGTCTGGACGAACTGGCCTCGTTGGCCAACGCCGGCACCCTGATGGCCTTCATGGCCGTGGGCGTCAGCCTGATCGTGCTGCGGGTGCGCGAACCGAACCGCGAGCGCAAGTTCAAGGCGCCCCTGTGGTGGCTGGTCGGCGGGATCGCCATCATCGGCTGCATCACCTTCTTCTTCAGCCTGAAGGCCTCGACCCAGTTCTACTTCCTGCTGTGGAACCTGTTCGGCCTGGCCATCTATCTGCTGTGGTCGTCGCGGAACGCGCGTCTGGCAAAGACGCCGGAGGCCTGATGGCGGCGCGTGATCTGACGGGGGCGGTGGACTTCACCGTCCTCGAGACCATGACCGGCGGCATGGACGACATCACCGAGGAGGTGCTGGGCCTTTTCGTCCAGCAGGCCGCCCTGTGGTCGTCCCTGCTGGATGCTTCGTCCGAGGGGTGGCGCGACGCCGTGCATACGATCCGCGGAGCCAGCGCGGGGATCGGCGCGCGCGACCTGGCGACGGTCTGCGCCGAGGTCGAGCACGGCGAACCGGCGTCGGCCCCTGTGGGCCTGGAGCGGGTCAGGACGGCGCTGGACGCGGCCCTGGCCGACGTCGCCGCCTACCGCCATGAGCTGATGCTGAGAAGCCTGAAGGGCTGATCGGCTTTCCTCCCCATTCCATGGGGAGGTGACGCGTCGCGATAGCGGCGTGAAGGAGGGGGCGTCTCGACGGCTGACGTTTGTGTCGCCCCTCCACCGCTTTGCGGTCCCTCTCCCCACAAGGTGAGGAGGAAAGGAGGGTTAGCCCCGCGTCTGATCGTATTTCGCGAACTCGTGGGCGATGCAGCGGTCGATCAGCAGACGCCAGACCGGCTCGGCGATGTCGGGCGACAGGCCGGCGGGCTGGGCCGCGGCCAGGACCTTGGCCACCACGTCGTCGATGCGAGCCTGGTCGAAGACGGCGTCGCGGTTCGGCTTGATGCGGGCGGCGGCGTCCATATAGCGCTGGCGTTCAGCCAGCAGGGTCACGAGGGCGCGGTCCAGGGCGTCCACGCCTTGACGCACGTCGACCATGTCAGCGCAATCTTCCGGGGCCTTGCGCGCGTCGATGGCGACGGCGGCGGGAGAGGTCATCAGGTCAGCCGACAAAGGCGCGCTCCAGAACATAGTCGCCGGGTTCGGCGTTCGAGCCTTCTTTCAGGCCGTAGGATTCCAGCAGTTCGCCGGTCTCCTTGATCATGGCCATCGAGCCGCACAGCATGACGCGGTCGCTGTTGGGCGAGAAGCCGATGGGCAGTTGCAGGTCGGCGAAGACGTCGCCCGACTTGATGCGGTCGGTGATGCGGCCCGGCGTCTCGAACCGTTCGCGGGTCACGGTCGGATAATAGGTCAACTGGGCCTTGGCCTCGTCGCCGATCAGCGGGTCGTCGTGAATCTCGTGGGTGAAGAAGTCGCGGTAGGCCAGGTCGGCGACGTTACGCACCGTGTGGCAGACGATGACCTGCTTGAAGCGGGAATAGGTCTCGGGATCGCGCGCCACCGACAGCCAGGGCGCCAGGCCCGTGCCCGTGCCGATCAGCCACAGGCGTTCGCCGCCGGTCAGGGCGTCCAGCACCAGGGTCCCGGTCGGCTTCTTGCCCATCAGGACGCTGTCGCCCGGCTGAATTTTCTGCAGGCGCGAGGTCAGGGGGCCATCCTCGACCTTGATCGAGAAGAACTCCAGCTCCTCGGCCCAGAAGGGGCTGGCGATGGAATAGGCGCGCAGCACCGGCTTGCCGCCGTCCTCGCCGGGCAGGCCG
Source organism: Brevundimonas sp. KH_025 (assembly GCF_057839885.1). Classification (NCBI taxonomy): domain Bacteria; kingdom Pseudomonadati; phylum Pseudomonadota; class Alphaproteobacteria; order Caulobacterales; family Caulobacteraceae; genus Brevundimonas; species Brevundimonas sp. KH_025. The sequence continues at coordinate 735,848 of NZ_CM174501.1, forward strand.
ATCATGACGAACTCGCCCGAGCGGAAGCGGAAATCTTCGGGCCGTTTCAGGGCGAAGCTGAACAGCTGGTCGTTCCAGTGGCGGACCCACAGGACTTCCAGATCATGGAACGGGCTGGCCTTGACGGGCGGCGCGGCGAGGGAGGCGTCAGTCATGGCGACTACCTAGGCCGTCGAGGGCGAATGCGAAAGGCTCGCGGGCGTCGCAGTCGGGCGGATTTGCGGATGACGGCGGAAGAATCCGCCTCTAGCTTCCCCGCCATGCGCACATTCCTTCTTGCTTCGACGATCCTGATGGCTGCGACCTCGGCCTTCGCCCAATCTGCTCAGCAGCCCGCCGCGCCGCCCGCCGCCGTGGCTCCGGCGTCCTCGATCCTGACGGTCGAGCGGGTCTTCGCCAATCCGTCCCTGTCGGGGCCGGTGGCCAAGGGCGTCAGCCTGTCGCCGGACGGCGAACTGGTCGCCTTCCTGCGTTCGCGCGAGGACGACGTGGACGTGCTGGACCTGTGGGCCGCGCCGGTGAAGGGCGGCGAGCCGTTCAAGCTGATCGACGCGCGCGCCCTGGTGCCCGACGCCGGCGAACTGTCCGAAGCCGAGAAGGCGCGGCGCGAGCGGATGCGGATTTCGCAGCGCGGCGTGGTCGAATACTCGTGGGACGAGCAGGGCCGCTATATCCTGGCGCCGCTGGAAGGCGACATCTTCCTGGCCAACCGCGCCGACGGCAGCGTGCGTCGCCTGACCGAGACGACGGCCGACGAGATCGACGCCAAGGTCTCGCCCAAGGGCGCCTTCGTCAGCTTCGTGCGCGATCAGAACCTGGTCGTGGTCAACCTGGAGACTGGCGCCGAGCAGGCCGTCACCACAGACGGAAAGGACCTCATCACCTGGGCCACGGCCGAGTTCATCGCCCAGGAAGAACTGGACCGCGACACCGGCTACTGGTGGAGCCCGGATGAGCGTTTCATCGCCCTGCAACGCACCGACGAGACGCAGGTGGACGTGATCCCGCGCCTCGACATCACCGGCGGCGGCGCCTCGGTGATTTCGCAGCGCTACCCGCGCGCGGGTCGCCCGAACGCCGTGGTCGTGCTCTATGTTCAGGACGTGCAGGCCGGCCGTCGGGTCAAGGTCGACCTGGGCGCGAACGCCGACATCTACCTGGCCCGCGTCAACTGGGCCAAGGACGGGCGGACCATGTATGTCCAGCGCCTGTCGCGCGACCAGAAGACCCTGGACCTGCTGAGCGTTGATCCGACCACGGGCGCCAGCCGCATTATCGCCACCCAGCGCTCGGACGCCTGGGTGCCGTTGAGCCACAGCTTCAAGGCGCTGAAGAACGGCGACTTCATCTGGTCGTCGGAAGAGAGCGGCTGGAACCACCTCTATCTCTACAACCGCGACGGCCGCCGCCTGCGCGCGATCACGCGCGGCGACTATCCGGTCAAGTCGCTGGCCGGCGTCAATCAGGACACGGGCGAGGTCTTCTTCTCGGCCTCCATGCGCGACGGCAAGGAATACCCGATCGAGCAGCAGCTGTTCCGCGCCAGCCTGAGGCGGACTGTGGCGCCGACCGAGATCACCCCGCGCGGCGGCTGGTGGAGCGCTTCGGTCAACGACACGGGCACGGCCTATGTCGGCAACTACACCGACGTGAACACGCCGTCGCAGTCGGCGCTGTACGCGATCGACGGCACGCGGGTGCGCTGGATCGAGGAGAACAAGCTCCAGCCTGGCCACCCCTTCTGGCCCTATGCCGAGCGCCAGCAGAAGCCGACCTTCGGCACGCTGCAAAGCCACGGCGAGACCCTGGTCTGGCAGATGACCACGCCGCCCGGCTTTGATCCGTCCAAGACCTATCCGGTGGTGATGCAGGTTTACGGCGGCCCCTCGGGCGGCGGCGTCAAGAACGGCTGGCAGGGCGCGACCAACCAGCTTCTGACCGAGGCTGGATACATCGTCTTCCGCCTGGACAACCGGGGCGAGGGCGACCGTTCGGCGGCCTTCAAGCAGGCCCTCTATCTGAAGATGGGCCAGCCCGAGATCGAGGATCAGGTCATCGCCGCCGACTATCTGCGGTCGCTGCCCTATGTCGACGACAGCCGCATCGCCATGATGGGTTGGTCCTATGGCGGCTTCATGAGCCTGATGGCCCTGACCGAGCCGAAGATGGGTCTGGCCGCGGCCCTGGCCGGCGCCCCGCCGACCGAATGGAGCCTCTACGACACGGCCTATACCGAGCGCTTTATGTCGACGCCGCAGGCGAACGTGGAGGGCTATGCCGCCTCGGACGTGCTGGGCCGCCTCGACAAGCTGACTGGGCGACTGCTGCTGCTGCACGGCATGGCCGACGACAACGTCATCTTCGAGAACACCACGCGGGTGCTGGACGGCCTGCAGGCCAAGAGCATCCCGTTCGAGACCATGCTCTATCCCGGCCAGCGCCACGGCGTGCGCGGCAACGAGCGTCAGCTGCACCTGTGGCGCACCTACCTTGACTTCCTCGACCGCACCATCGGCACGCGGGCGCCTGAACAGGCGAAGTGACCTGATCCTGTCCCGGCGGAACAAGCGGCAAACGCCGCCGTTCCGCCGGAATGGAAAAGCTGTTCAACCATTTCGCCAATGGGGCGGCCAAGATGGCCGGTCGGCCGTGGACCTTCATCGCCTGTCTGGCGCTGGTCCTGATCTGGGCGGTGACGGGGCCGCTGTTCGGGTTCAGCGAGAGCTGGCAACTGGTGGTCAACACCGGCACGACCATCGTCACCTTCCTGATGGTCTTCCTGATCCAGAACACCCAGAATCGCGACGCGGCGGCCATGCACGCCAAGATGGACGAGTTGATCTATGCCGTCCGCAAGGCCGACGCGCGCTTCATCGGCATCGAGCACCTGACCGACAAGGAGCTGGCCGTCATCTTGGAGGAGGTCGAGCAGCGGGCGCTGGCCATCCACGCGGGCAAGCCGGCACGGGCCGTGCACGCCAAACCGGCGGCCCGGATCGAGGAGATGGCGGAAACGCCGCCGACGGGGACAGACCCGAACGGCGGCGTCAGCCCCACGGGCCGGGGTCAGTCGCGGTAGTTCAGCGCCGGAGCGCGGTCGCCCAGCAGGGCCTCGTATTTGAAGTCCGGGCCGCGACGGCGGTCGAACTCGGCCTTGGCCGCCGTGATGGTCTCGGGGCTCTGGAACAGTTCTGCGGTGGTCAGGGCCAGGGTCTTGGCCGCCAGGTGCGCGCCCTTCAGGCCGATGGTCGAACCGGCGGCCACCACGTTCTGCCAGCTGTGGCCGGCCGAGCCGGGGACGAAGGTGGCGGTGGACAGGCCGACCGTCGGCGCGACCCAGCTGACGTCCGAGACGTCGGTCGAGCCGCCGAAGTCGCCGCCGATGACGGCCGGTTCGATCGTGCCGACGCTGGCCAAGTCAGGCTTTGACGGCAGGGTCTTCTGGATTTCGGTGGCCAGGGCGATTTCCTCGGGCGTCCAGGTGATGCCGCCGACATGGCGCAGGTTGCGGTCCATGACGTTCATCAGGGCCTCGTTCGGCAGCATGGAATAGACGCCGCCGATGGCCTCGAACTCGACGCGGGTGCCGGTGCCCAGCGCGGCGCCCTCGGCCGCCTTCTTCACCCGCTCCAGCACGTCACGGACGATCTGCGGGTCGTTGTGGCGGACGTAGTAGTAGCTCTCGGCGAAGGCCGGGACGACGTTGGGCGCCTTGCCGCCGTCGGTGATGGCGTAGTGGATGCGGGTGCGGTCGGGAATGTGTTCGCGCATCAGGTTGACCATGGCGTTCATGGCCTCGACCCCGTCCAGGGCCGAGCGGCCGCGATCGGGCGCCGCGGCGGCGTGGGACGAGACGCCGTAGAAGCGGAACTTGCCCGAGACGTTGGACATGGTGTCGCCCTGGCGGGCGCTGTTGACGTTGCCGGGGTGCCAGTGGGCGGCCACGTCGACGTCGTTGAACAGGCCGTCGCGGACCATATAGACCTTGCCCGAGCCGCCTTCTTCGGCGGGCGTGCCATAGACGCGCAGTTCGCCCTTGATGTTGTTGGCGACCATCCAGTCCTTGACCGCGATGGCGGCGTGGACCGAGGCCGCGCCGAACAGATTGTGGCCGCAGCCGTGACCGGCGTGGCCGCCGGCCGATTCCTGCATCGGGTTCATCGTCTGCGACAGGCCGGGCAGGGCGTCGTATTCGGCAAGGATTGCGATGACCGGCCCGTCGCCGTTCTTGAAGCTGGCCAGGAAGGCGGTCGGCTCGTTGGCGATGCCGGGCGTGACGTTGAAGCCGGCCGCGGTCAGCTGACCCTGCAGCAGGGTCGAGCTTTGCGTCTCCTGATAGCCCAGTTCTGCGAACTTCCAGATTTCGAGCGCGGCGTGGTCCAGGGCCGGCTGGTTCCGCTCGACCGTGTCAGCGATCTGGGCGCGGGCCTGGGGCGACAGTTCAGCCGCTTGAGCGGGAAGAACGGCGGCGGCGGTCAGGGCGGCGGCCAGGGCGAGGGCGCGCATCGAAACGGGTGTCATCGGGAACTCCACAACAGGCGTCGAATAGGAGAAGGGCGGAAGGCGATGGCTCGCCTTCCGCCCCCTTGGTGCAGGGATGGTTAGAACGACTTGCGGACGCTGGCGTACCAGTAGCGGCCGTAGGGCTGATAGACGGTGCCCAGGTAGCCGTCCGAAGCCAGCGGCGGGGCTTCGTCGGTCAGATTGCGCACGCCGAGGCGAACGGCGGTCCCGCCCAGCAGGCCGTCGTTGTCGAACTCATACTCGCCATAGAGGTTGGCGGTGATTTGCGAGTCGACGGTCCAGACTTCGCCGACCGAGTTGGTCAGGCCGTCCTGTTCGACGCTGCCGGTATAGGCGGTGTAGGCGCCGACCGTGACGTTCTGATAGCGCCAGGTGGCCGAGCCCGACCACTTCCACTCCGGCCGGCCGCCCTGACGGATCAGGTCGCCGGCGCTGCCGCTGAAGGCGATGGCCGCGTCGATGTCGCCCTTGGCCTTGGCGTCCATCAGGGCCTGAACGGCCGGCGACGGCTCCAGATGATACTTCAGCAGGTGCGAGACGTTCAGGTTGACGCTGAAGTCGCCGAGGTCGGTGCCGCGCAGGCTCCACATGACGCCCAGGTCGATGCCCTGGACTTCCTGGGGCTGCAGGTTGTCGTAGAGATCCTTGACGTAGAGGATCTCGCCGGCGGCCTGCATCCCCGTGCCGGCGAAGATGGCGATGTCCTCAGGCGTCGCCGCGGCGCGCACCACGTTCGGGTTGAAGCTGCCCTGCTTGCGCAGCAGATAGTCCAGCGTCAGGGCGTTCTGGCCGCGGAAGACGCCGACCATGCCTTCCTGCTTCACGTTCCACCAGTCGATGGTGATGGTGAAGTCGCCGAGGTTGGCAGGGGTGAAGTCCGGCTGGATCACCGTGCCGAACGACAGGGTTTCCGACTCTTCCGGCTTCAGGTTGGGGTTTCCGGCGCGCTGCTCGGCCACGTTGCGGCGGATGCGGGCGGTGTTGACCGAGCCGGCGTCGGGGAAGCCGGGAGTGATGGTGGGGCTGACGCAGCGGTTCAGGCCGGTGATCGCGCCACGACGCGTCAGGGCCTCGCAATAGGCCCAGTCGGTGCTGCTGTTCGAGCGGGTGACGATGCTGGCGTTGATCTGCTCCAGGTTCGGGGCGCGGAAACCCTGGGCCCAGGAACCGCGCAGGCGCAGACCCTCGGCCAGGTCCCAGGCCACGGCGACCTTGGGCTTGGCGATGTCGCCGAAGTCCGAATAGTGCTCGTAGCGACCGGCGACCTGGGCTTCCAGATTGTGGACGAAGGGGATGTTCATCTCGGGCGAGATGATCGGCACGGCCAACTCGGCGTAGGCCGAATAGACGGTGCGGTCGCCCTCGGTGTCCGGGTTCATCGAGGAGTTGATCAGGTCGCTGTAAACGGCGCCCGAGACGTCCTTGAAGGTGATGGTCCCGTCGATCCGTTCGTCGCGATCATCCAACTGGGTCTCGCGGCGAGCCTCGATCCCGGCGGCCATGCCCAGGTCGCCGGCGGGCAGGGCGAACAGATCGGGGCGCGACACCTTGAAGTCCCACAGCGCCAGGGTGGTCTCCGTATAGCGGCGCATCTTCTGGCGAATGGCGTCCAGGGCCGCCTTGCTGCTGGGCGTGCCGTCGCCGAAGCTGGGGTTGCTCAGGTCGCCGCCATTGAACGGGTTGTAGGCGTCGGGCGTAGACAGGGCGAGTTGCTTCTGCAGCGCCGTGGTCGAGACGTTGTCGCTGATGTCCTCGGCGCTGGCCTCGGAATAGACCAGGGCGCTTTCCCAGTCCCATCCGGCGAACTCGCCGCGCAGGCCGCCCAGGGCGCGATACTGCTTGTTGGTGACATTGACCTCGATCGGACCCAGGTCGTCGAAGCGATAGCCGCTGAGCAGCAGATCGACGCCGCCTGCGGGCGCCGTGATCCCCGGCAGTCGGTTCGGGTTGGCGCCGCCGCCCGGCAGGGTCGTGGCCCCGAAGGGGTTGTAGAAGTTGGTCTTCGGGATCGTCAGGATGATCGAGGACAGGGTGCTGAGCGGCGCCTGCCAAGCCGTGGTTTCCGCGTGGTAGTAGCCCAGCTCGCCAAAGGCCTCGATGCTGTCGTTGAGCTTGTACTTGCCGTTCAGGAAGAGGTTGAGGCGTTCGACCTCGGGCATGACGGTCAGGCCCTGGGCCGCCGAGTCCGAATAGAGGCGGGAATCGACCGTCGTGCCGGACTTGAGGCACAGGCCGGCCCCGAGCGCGGGGCCGCAGCCGGCGAAGGTCGAGGGCTGGGTGCTGAAGGCCGTCAGGTTGGACGACGCGCCGGGCAGACGCACCGTGCCGCCGGTGGGGCGGAACAGGCCCCAGGGCGTCAGCGACGAACGGCCGTTCAGCGAAGTATTGCCCTCGAAGCCCGTGCCGGCGAACAGCGGACGCTTGTCCAGCGAGGCCGTGTAGTCCTGATCCGTGGTCGAAAGCTCGGTGCGCTGATCATAGTTCAGGAAGAAGGACAGGTTGCCCCGGCCGTCGAAGACGTCCTTGCCGCCATAGGCGCTGAGGTTGGTCTCACGCATGCCGGTGCCCTCGGCGCCGCCGTACTGGGCCGAGACGGTCAGGCCGTTCAGGTCGTCGCGCAGGACCGTGTTGATCACCCCGGCCACGGCGTCGGCGCCGTAGATGGCGGCGGCCCCGTCGCGCAGGACCTCCAGCCGCTTCAGGCCGGTCACCGGAATGGCGTTGGTGTTGTAGGTCAGGACCGGGACCAGATGCTCGTTGGCCTGACTGGTCGGGTGGCCGACGACGCGGCGGCCGTTCAGCAGCACCAGGGTGTTGCCGATGCCGAGGCCGCGCAGGTTGACCGAGCCGGTGTCGCCGCGCGCCGAGTTCGAGCTGGCGGGCAGGTAGGAGGCGTTGAAGGTCACGTCGCCCATCTGCGGGATCGAGCGGATCAGGTCGTCGCCGGAAACGGCGGCCGAGGCCAGGATCTGTTCCTCGCCGACCACGGTCACGGGCAGGGCGGCGGTCACCTTGGCGCCGCGGATCTGCGAGCCGACGACGACGATTTCATCGACCTGGGTGGCCTCCGGCTGCGGCGCCTCCTGGGCCACCGCGGCGGTGGCGACGCCGAACAGCGCCGTGGTGGCCAACATGGCCGTCTTCAAGCTTCGACGAGCAAAGGCTGCATGCATGGTCTTGTCATCCCCGTTGGTGGTCATCGAGCCTTGTGCCCCCCGATGCCCGTCCGGCGGCGGCCGGCGTTTGATTAGGAGAGGTGATTTCGCGATGCGCCGACCGTCCTCTTGGATTTGGCCGCGTCCGGAGATTTCGCCTCGTTAAGGACTAGAAGGGGACACAATGGCTGCGTCAACCGTCGATGCAAAAATATTGCTGTTATTCAATATATTGAGCGAAATAATCACCCCGTACCGCCCTTGAGCTTCGTGTTTAAGCAATGCTATCGCTTCAACTTCGGTTTTTGTGGCGAGCGGCGGCCGAGTTTTGTTTTCGGGTTTCGGCCGAGCGGTTGCAATTGTGACGGGGTGGCTATGCGTTCTCACATGACGGTTCTGGTGGTCGCTGCGGCGGCCCTGTTGGCGGCTGCGCCCGCGATGGCCCAGCAGGCGCCGGTCCAAACCCGGCCCGCTGTCGGCAGCGGCGGGGACATCGTCAACTACGGCCAGATCCACAGCCCGACGATCGGTCGCGGCGGCATGGTGGTGAGCCAGAGCGCGCTGGCGACCCAGGTCGGCGTCGACATCCTGAAACAGGGCGGCAACGCGGTGGACGCCGCCGTGGCCGTGGCCTTCGCCGAGGCCGTGACCCTGCCGCGCGCCGGCAATATCGGCGGCGGCGGCTACATGATCGTGCACATGGCCGCGACGGCGGATCGCCCGGCCGCCGACATCGCCATCAACTATTACGGCACGGCCCCGCGCGCGACGACGCCCGACCTGCTGCTGGACGACAACGGCAAGTTCGACCGCGCCGCGCCCTCCGGTTTCCGCAACGTCTCGGTGCCGGGCACCGTCGCGGGCATGTGGGAGGCGCACAAGCGCTTCGGCGCCCTGACCTGGGCCCAGGTCGTGGCCCCTTCGGTCAAGCTGGCCGAGGACGGCGTGATCCTGTCGGACGGCGAGGCCGACGCCACCGCCGGCCGCGCCCGCGTCCTGGCCACCGACCCCGGCGCGCGCGAAGCCTATCTGAAGGCCGACGGCACGCCCTATCGCGCGGGCGAACTGTTCAAGCAGCCGCAACTGGCCTGGAGCCTGCGTCAGGTGCAGCAGGGCGGGGCCGACGCCTTCTATCGCGGCGAACTGGCCAAGAAGATCATCGCCGGCGTGCGCGCCGGCGGCGGCATCATGGACGAGCAGGATCTGGCCGATTACCGCGCCGACGTCTCGGCGCCGATCTGGTCCACCTATCGCGATCACCGCATCGCCTACATGCCGCCGACCGCCTCGGGCGTCAGCGTCGCCGAGGGGCTGAACCTGCTGGAGCACTTCCCCATGCGCGACCTGCGCTGGGGCAGCGTCGACAGCCTGCACCTGATTTCGGAAGCGATGAAGATCGTCTCCTCGGACCGTCGCCTGATCGGCGGCGCGCCGCAGTGGCGTACGCCCGCGACCGGCCTGGCCAGCAAGGAATTCGCCGCCGAGCGGGTCAGGCTGATCGCGATGGATCGCTCGCTGGACGCAGCCAGCATCCCCGAGGGCAATCCCTATCCGTACGAGAGCCAGGACACGACCCACTATTCGGTGGCCGACGCCCACGGCAATGCGGTGTCGAACACCTACACCCTGTCCAACTCTTACGGGGCCCACGTTGCGGCGCCGGGGACGGGCGTCCTGCTGAACAACTCGCTCGACAACTTCTCCTGGGGCAAGGAGGGCGGCGAGCCGAACGCGCCGGCGCCGGGCAAGCGACTGGGCTCGACCATCACGCCGATGATCGTGTTTGACGACGACAAGCCCTGGCTGGTCACGGGCACGCCCGGCGGCGGCTATATCATCGCCACCATGGTGCAACTGGTCGTCAACGTCATCGACCACCAGCTGAACATCGCCGAGGCGGCCATGCGTCCGCGCCTGAATCAGGCCGGGGGCGACAGTCCGCTGGAACTGGAAGGCGGCTTCTCGCCCGACGTCGAACGCCTGTTGGCGGCGCGCGGCCACACGGTCCGGCCGTCCATGACAATGGGCAGCACCCAGTCCATCATGATCGAGGGCGACCGATTCCTGGGCGCGGCCGACACGCGTCGGCCCGACGCCTTGGCTCTGGGCGTTCGATAGATCTCTGAGAGGGGGCGTTATGCGTAAGATTCTGCTGGCGGGGGCCGCTGGCCTGATCATGGCTGCGGCGGGGACGGCGAGCGCGCAGGTGGCGCCGGCAAGACCGGCGGCGACTTCGTCCTTCCAGGACGGGTTGTTCGGGGTTCGTCTGGACCGTGAAAAGGGCAAGGTTCTGGTGCGCTTGCCCGCGCCGGGCGCCGATGGTGTGCTGGGGCGCTACCTCTATCAGCCGGGTATTTCGGCGGGTCTGGGCATGGACGGCGTCGGGCTGGATCGCTCGGGTCTGGGCCAGACCCAGATCCTCGCCTTCCAGAAGGTCGGCAATCGCGTCCTGGCCCGGTTCGAGAACACCCGGTTCAGCGCCGTGGGCGCCGGGGCGGATCAGCAGAATGCGGTGACGGCCTCCTTCTCGCCCTCCATCGTCTGGGCGGGCGACGCAGCCGAGACCCAGGCCGACGGCTCGGTGACGGTGGACCTGACGGGCTTCTTGGAACGCGACGCCCTGAACGCCGCCGGGCGGCTGAAGCGCGGGCGGCAGGGGACGTTCAAACTGGCCCCGACCCTGGGCTACGCCGACCTGGATCAGACCCTGGTCTTCCCCGACAACGTCGAGTTCCAGACGGTCCAGACCTATACCAGCGACGAGCCGGGCATGGAGCTGTCGCGCCTCGCGCCCGAGGCCCGCTCGGTAACGCTGGCGGTCCGCCACTCGTTCATCCGCCTGCCGGACGACGGCTTCGTCACGGCGCCGCACGATCCGCGCACGGGCACCTCGGGCCAGGTTCTGGTGACGGATTTCGCTGCGGATCTGGATCAGCCGGTGGTCAGCCGTCTGGCGCGCCGCTTCCGGCTGGAGAAGACCGATCCGGGCGCCGCGCGTTCGCCGGTCAAGAAACCCATCGTCTTCTATGTCGACCGCGCCGCCCCGCCCGCTATCCAGCAGGCCCTGATCGAGGGCGGCGGCTGGTGGGCGCAAGCCTTTGACAAGGCCGGCTATGTGGACGCCTTCCGGGTCGAGTTGCTGCCCGAGGGGGCGCATCCGATGGACGCCCGCTACAGCATCGTGTCCTGGGTCCACCGCGAGTCGCGCGGCTGGTCCACCGGCACCAGCGTGGACGATCCGCGCACCGGCGAGATCGTGCGCGGCGTGGTGCAACTGGGGTCGCTGCGCGACCGTCAGGACAAGATGATCTTCGAGGGTCTGGTCGGCGTCGCCAGGAGCGGCACGGGTGGTCAGGACGATCCCGACCGTCTGGCCTATCAGCGCCTGCGCCACCTGTCGGCGCACGAGATCGGTCACGCCCTGGGCATTTCCCACAATTTCGCGGCCAGCACCTTCGCCGACCGGGCCTCGGTCATGGATTATCCGGCCCCCTGGGTGAAGGCGAACGGCGGCGAACTGGACTTCAGCCACGCCTATACCAGCGGCGTCGGCGCCTGGGACGACTTCGTCATCGACTGGCTGTATGGCGCGGCCAAGCCCGGTCAGGACGAGGCGGCGCGGCGCGCGGCCCTGGTCGCGGACGCGCAAACGCGGGGCTATCGCTTCGTCTCGGATTCCGACACCCGGCCGCTGGGCAGCGCCCAGCCCTATGCCGCCATGTGGGACAATGGGACCAATCCGGTCGCCGAGTTCGCCAACGTCATGGCGGTGCGCAAGATCGCCCTGGATCGCTTCGGTCTGGACAACATCCCTGACGGCGCCGCGGCGGCGGACCTGCAGCGGGTCATCGTGCCCATCTACCTCTATCACCGCTATCAGACCACGGCTGTGGCGCGGCTGATCGCGGGCGTGGACTATGCCTATGCGATCAAGGGCGACGGGACCGAGACGGCCAGGGTCGTCCCCGCCGAGCGCCAGCGTGCGGCGCTGGAGGCCCTGATGCAGGGGCTGTCGCCGGAGGTCCTCGACCTGCGCGATCCGTTGATCGACCTGCTGTCCTCGGTCCAGTCGGGCGAGGGCGACCGCCAGACCGAGATCGAACTGTTCAAGGGCAAGACCGACGCGGTGTTCGACCCGTCCACGGCGGCGGCGACGGCGTCGGAGGTGGTGTTCGAATCCGTCCTGGCCCCCGCGCGCCTGAACCGTCTGATCGAGCAGCAGCGTCGCGACGCCGGCCAGCTGGGACTGCCGGAGACGCTGGACCGGATCGCCCTCGCGGTCGGCGCCGGTCAGGCGCTGAGCCCGCGTCAGATGGAGCTGCGCCGCGCCGTCCGCGCGCGCTATGTCACCAACCTGGCGGTCCTGATCCAGGGCAAGGAGCTGTCGTCCACGGCGCAAGGCGCGGTGCGCGATCATGCGCGGCGTTTCGGCGAGCAGCTGAAACGCTGCCGCGGCGATCGGCTGGAGACGGCGCAGTGCGTCTATCTGGGCGGCCTGTTGACCGGCCCCGTCGAGGACCTGAAGGCCCTGACCGAAGGGGAGCGGGCGGTTCAGCCCATTCCCCCCGGCGCCCCGATCGGCAGCGACGACTAGCTGTAGGCTTCAGCCGCCGGGCGGGGGCTTACAGCTCCCGCCAGGTCTGGCCGGTCTGACCGTCGTAGTTGGTCGCGTGATAGACGCCGCGCGCGATGGCGCGGGTCAGGACGTCGGCGGCGACATTGCCCAACTGGGCCACCGCGATCTGACGCATGGCCGGGTTCTCGATCTGCTTCTTGCCGGTCGACAGGCAGAACAGGGTGTCGCCGTCGTAAGGGGCGTGGCTGGGGCGGATGGCGCGGGCCATGCCGTCCTGGGCCATGATGGCCAGGCGTTGGCACTCCACGCGGGTCAGGGCCACGTCGGTGGCGATGCAGGCCAGGGTGGTGTTCTCGCGCGGGCGGATGCGGCCTTTCGACAGACCCCAGTCCTCGGCCGAGGCGGCCAGACCGGCCGAGCCCAGACCGCCGAACTCGTCGCCGATCTCGAACGGCGAGGCCCAGAAGGTCTTGCCGTTGGGCGCGACGACCGCGCCGACGCTGTTGACCGCGACGATGGCCCCGACCGTCCAGCCGTTGGCCATGACGGCCGAAGCCGAGCCGATGCCGCCCTTCAGCGCGCCGGCTTCTGCGCCATAGCCAGCGCCGGCGGTGCCGAGGTCAAAGCGGTCGCCCGCCGCCTCCAGCGCCTCGACGGCGAGGCGGCGATAGGGCGGGTCCATCTCCCACTTCTTGTTGCCGCCATTGGCCAGATCATAGAGGCAGGCGGTCGGGACGATGGGCGAGGGCGGCACGCCGGGCGCGCCCCCCATGCCATAGCCGCGCCCGCGCATCCCCATCCAGGCGGCGATGCCGTCGCCCGAGGCCAGGCCGTAGACCGAGCCGCCCGACAGGACGATGGCGTCCACTTCCTGAACCAGATTTTCGGGCTTCAGCACGTCGGTCTCGCGCCCGGCGGGACCGCCGCCGCGCACGTCCACGGCGGCCACGGCGGGCTTCTCGGCCAGGATGACGGTGACGCCGGTCCGGACGCCGGCGTCATGGGCCTGACCGATCTTAATGCCCTCGACGTCGGTGATCAGGTTCAGCGGGCCGGTGCGGCCCGACGCGCGCGGGGCGGCGGCTTGCTCGGTGTTGGGGGCGGCGGCGGCCGCGCCGGCGGCGGTTGCTGCGCCGCCGATCAGGGCCGAGCCGAGCAGGGTTCTGCGGTTCATCGAACGGTCTCCTTATGGGCGGCGTCGAGCGCGCCGATATTTCGGGCCAGATCCGGCGTCGCCGCCAGAAGTTTCTGCGTATAGGGGTGCGAAGGGGCGGCGAAGACGGCGGCCGTGTCGCCCTGTTCCACGATCCGCCCCGCCTGCATGACCAGCAGCCGGTCGGTCACGGCGCGCACCACGGTCAGGTCGTGGGTGACGAACAGATAGGACAGGCCCAGGCGGCTGGACAGGTCGGCCAGCAGGTCGAGGATCTGCGCCCGGATCGACACGTCCAGCGCCGACACGGCCTCATCTAGGGCGATGACCGCCGGGTCGGTGATTAGCGCGCGGGCGATGGCGATGCGCTGGCGCTGACCGCCGGAAAACTCGTGCGGATACTTGTCGCCGGCCGAGGCGGGCAGGCCGACCTGCTCCAGCATCTGATCGACGCGGCGACGGGCCTCCGCGGGCGAGGGCGTCTGGTCCAGCAAATGGAAGTTTTCGGCCACCAGCCGGGCCACCGTCCAGCGTGGATCGAAACTGCCATAGGGGTCCTGGAACACCACCTGAATGTCGCGTCGGATGGCCTTCAGCGCCGCGCCCTTGGCCGAAGTGATGTCGCGGCCTCGGACCAGAACCCGGCCGGCTTGCGGCGTCTCCAGCGCCAGGATGGCGCGCAGCAAGGTGGACTTGCCGCAGCCGCTTTCTCCGACCAGACCGACGCTCTCGCCCGGCTGAATGGTCAGGCTGACCTCGTCCACGGCGCGGAAGGCCTCGGCCTTGCCGAACAGACGGCGGGCGCCGGCGTACTCGCGCACCAGGCCCTCGACCTGCAGCACCGGCGGGGCGTCGTGCTGGACGGCGGCCTTGCGCGTCGGGGCGTGGGTCGCATTGGCCAGAAGCCGCTGCGAATAGGGGTGGGTCATGCCGGTGAAGATGCGGCGCGTGTCGCCCTCTTCGACCAGTTCGCCGTCCTTCATCACCGCCACCCGGTCGGCGGTTTCGGCCACTACGGCGAGGTCGTGGGTGATCAGGATCAGCCCCATGCCGTCCTCGCGCACCAGACGCTTCAACAACTCCAGCACCTGGGCCTGCGTCGTCACGTCCAGCGCTGTCGTCGCCTCGTCGGCGATCAGCAGCTTGGGCGTCAGGGCGATGGCGATGGCGATGGCCACGCGCTGCCTCTGACCGCCCGACAGTTCATGCGGGAAGCGACCCAGCGGGAAGCGCTGGGCAGGCAGGCCGACCCGGTCCAGCACGGCGCGGGCGACGGCGAGGGCCTCCTTGCGGGAGGCGCCCTTGTGCAGGCGCACCGTCTCGGCGACCTGATCGCCGATGGTCATGACGGGGTTCAGGGCCGTCATCGGCTCCTGGAAGATGATGCCGACATCGCGGCCGCGCACCTTCTGCAAGGCCGCGTCGGACGCGCCCGAGATGAGCTGGCCGTTCAGATGGATCTCGCCGGTCATGGTCGCGCGCGGCGGCGTCAGGCCCAGCACGGCCAGCGCCGTCATCGACTTGCCCGAGCCGCTTTCGCCCACGAGGCCGAGGATTTCGCCGGGGGCGACGGATAGGCTGACCTCTTTCAGGATCGGCGTCGAACCGATTGACAGGCTGAGGTCGCGGATAGTCAGGACGCTCATGCTCAACGCTCCCGCCGCACGCGCGGGTCGAACAGGTCGCGCAGGCCGTCGCCGGTCAGGCTGAGGCCCAGCACGGTGACGAAGATGGCCAGGCCGGGCATGACAGCCAGCCAGGGGGCGAAGCCGATCATGGTCTGGGCCTCGGCCAGCATCCGGCCCCAGCTGGGCATGGGCGGCTGGGCGCCGAGGCCGACGTAGGACAGCCCCGCCTCGGCCACGATGCCGACCGCGAACTGGATCGCCGCCTGCACGACCAGCAGGCTCATCAGATTGGGCAGGATGTGCTGGACGGAAATCAGCGTCTTGGACTTGCCCGCCGTGCGCGCCGCCAGAACGTATTCGCGGGTCCACAGGCCCAGGGCCGCGCCGCGCGCCACGCGGGTGAAGACCGGGATGTTGAACAGGCCGATGGCGATGACGGCGTTGATCGCGCCGGGACCGAAGACGGCGGTGATCATCACCGCCAGCAGCAGGGCGGGGAAGGCGAAGATCAGGTCGTTGCTGCGCATCACCAGCTCGTCGACCCAGCCGCCGCGCGCCGCCGCGGTCAGACCCAGAGGCACGCCGACCCCGGCGCCGATGCCGACCGCGACCAGGGCCACGGCCAGAGAATTCTGCGCCCCGACCATGATCATCGACAGGACGTCGCGGCCGAAATGGTCCGTGCCGAACGGGTGGGCGGCGTTGGGGGCGGTCAGCTTGGCGGCGATGTTCACCGCCTCGACGTCATAGGGCGTCCAGACGAAGGCGATCAGGGCGGTCAGGATCACCACGATGGTCAGCGCGCCGCCGACGATCAATGACAGCGGCCAGCGGGCGCGGGGCTTGGCGGCCAAGGCGAGGGGAGCGGGGGCGTCGGTCATGCGCGGCGTCCCCTCAGGCGCGGATCAGCAAACAGATAGGCCAGGTCGATCAGGAAGCTGACCAGAACCACGGCGAAGACCAGCACCACGACCACGCCCTGCACCACGATCAGGTCGCGCTGGGTGATGGCCTGGAAGACCAGACGACCGAGGCCGGGCAGGGAAAAGACGTTCTCGATGATGATGCCGCCCGCCAAGAGGAAGGGAAACTGGAGCCCCAGAATGGTCAGGACCGGGATCCAGGCGTTCCTCAGGGCGTGTCGCCATAGGGCCTGATTGACCGACAGACCCTTGGCGCGGGCGGTGCGAACATAGTCCTCGTTCATCGTGTCCAGCAGGGCGGTCCTCAGGACGCGCGCGAGAATGGCGGCCTGCGGCGCGGCCAGGGCCACGGCGGGCAAGATCAGGGCCTTGAAGGCGGGCCAGAAGCCTTGGCTCCAGCCGGGGAAGCCGCCCGCCGAGAACCAGCCCAGATTCACCGAGAACAGCAGGATCAGCAGCATGGCGATCCAGAAATTGGGCAGGGCGACGCCCACTTGAGTGACGCCGATCAGGCCGGTGTCGACCGCGGTGCCGCGACAGCTGGCGGCCATGACGCCGATGGGCAGGGCGACGGCCAGCGACAGGATCGTGGCCATCATGGCCAGGGGCGCGGACACGGCCAGACGTTCAAGGATCAAGCCGCCGACCGGCACCTGATAGGTGTAGCTGGTCCCGAATTGGCCGGTCAGCAGGTCGCCCAGCCAGGCGAGGTAGCGTTCGACGCCGGACCCCTCCAGCCCCATCTGCTGACGCAGGGCGGCGACGGACTCGGGGCTGGCGTTCAGCCCCATCATGTAGCTGGCCGGATCGCCCGGCACGACCTGCAGCAGCAGGAAGATGACGACGGTCGCCGCCGCCAACGTCAGGGCGTGGCCGCCCAGCTTGCGCAGCAGCCAGCTGATGCCGAAGCGCCAGCCGACGAAGGCCAGCAGCGCGACGCCCGCGATCAGGCTGATCCAGCCCCAGGGCAGGCCGCCGCCTGTGCGTTCGGCGGTCGCCGCGCCAGCCGCGCCCGCGCCGGTGAAGTAGGCCCCCGACACGTCGTTGGCGGCGATGGGGGCGTTGATCCACAGGCCGTTCAGGTGCGCCTTCCACACGCCGATGCGCGAGGACTGGAACAGGAAGCCGTTGACCGCGTCCTCGCTGATGCGGCGTTGCAGATCGCCCAGCAGACGCAGCCGCGTCGGCTCGTCCGGGGCGGCCTGAACCTGGGCCAGCAGGGCGTCGAAGGCGGGGCTGTCGTAGCCGAAGTAGTAGTCCTTGCGGCCATAGATGTCGTAATCCATCGGCTCGACATGTTCGACGATGGTCAGGTCGAACTGGCGGCGTTTGAACACCTGGTCCAGCCACTGGGCCCATTCCAGGTTCTCGATCTTCACGCGGATGCCGGCCTGGGCCAGTTGCGAGGCCAGCACCTCGCCGCTGCGTCGGGCATAGGGGCGGGGCGGCAGGCGCAGGGTGACATCGATGCCGTTGGGATAGCCCGCCTCGGCCAGCAAACGACGCGCCTTGGCGACATCGTGCGGATAGGCGCCGGTCAGGTCGACGTAGCCCGGCGCCTGGCGCGAATAGTGGCTGCCGATCGGCTGGCCGAAACCGAACATGGCCCCCTGGATCAGGGCGTCGCGGTCGATGGCGTGGGATAGGGCGCGGCGCACTCGGACATCGTTGAACGGCGCCTTGGTGTTGTTGATCCCCAGGATGACCTTGCCCTCGGACGCGCCGACGACGACGCGGAAGCGCGGGTCGCGCTGGAACTGGGCGACGTTCTCGGGCGCGGGATAGTTGGGGAAGGCGTCCACGTCGCCGGCGCTGACAGCGGCGAAGGCGGCCGTCGGGTCGCTGATGAAGCGGAAGACGACGGTATTCAGGCGGGGGGCGGCGCCCCAGTAACCGGGCCAGCGGGTCAGGGTCAGCTGGCTGCCGCGCTGCCAGCTTTCAAAGCGGAAGGGGCCGGTGCCGACGGGCGCGACCGCATTGGTCGCCGCGCTCTTCGGCGAGACCATGACCGCATCGCCCCAGGCCAGGACATAGGGCAGGGTCGCCATCGGTCGCGACAGGCGGATGCGGATGGTCGCCGGATCGACGACCTCGACGCTCTGGATCGGTGCAAACAGGGCCTTCTGGGCATTGGTCGAACCCGCGGCCGTGATCCGGTCCAGCGAGACCTTGGCGGTCGAGGCGTCGAACGGCGCGCCGTCCTGGAAGGTCACGCCGCGCCGCAGGTGGAAGGTCCAGCTGAGGCCGTCGGGCGCGGCCTCCCATGACTCGGCCAGCGCCGGGGCCACGGCGCCGTTCTGGGTCAGTTTGGTCAGGCCCTCGAAGACGTTGCCGTAGACCACCTCGTCCACGGCGGCGGCGGCGCCCGAGGTCGGGTCGAGGTTCGGCGGCTCCAGCGGCAGGCCCAGCACCAGACGGTCGCGAACGGGCGCGGCGACGGCGTTGTGCGATCCGAACGGCGCAAGAATCGTCAGGACGACAAGCAGCGCCGTCGCCAGCAGCGTCCGCTGCAGTCGGTTCAACGCGTCCCTCCCCACGCCCTTTTTCACGCCGTCTCGCCTCCCGTTTCGACCGCTGCTCTTTGTCAGCCTACGTCATTCGTTTTCGATCGCACCATTCAATATGGGCGGCTCACCAGGGCGTCCGGGCCAGCGAGGCCGGACAGGCGGCCGTGGCCTCGGTCGCCGCCGCGCGGGCGGCCTCGAACTCGACCTTGGCCTTGGCGAAGTCGGCCTGGAAGGCCGGATCGGCTTTCAGCCGGGTGACGATGGTGGCGCCGACGACGCGGCCCGCCTCGACATCGCTGGGATAGTGGACGCCGCAGACCGCTCGGCTTTCGCCGTAGGCCAGCCCGCGTCGCAGGATCTGATCGGCGCGGTCGGGCGCCAGTTCGGCCAGCACCAGAGACCAGGCCCAGCCCAGGGCCGAATGGCCGGACGGATAGGAGCCGCTGGCCGCCAGCCAGCTTTCCGGCGCGATGCAGGTCGGCAGGGATTCGACCACGAAGGGACGCTTGCGGAACCAGCCCCTCTTGGCCGGGGTCTGGATCATCTCCAGATCGCCCAGCATCTTGCCCATCAGCAGGGTGAGGGTCGGCATCTTCTCGGGCTCGAACTTGAAGCCGAGGGCGCAGTCGAAGGCGCGCGGCGCGCCGGGCGTCTCGATCTCGTTGTCGGCGCGGGCGATGGCCCAGCGTTCCGTCCCTTCCAGCGCGCGCATTTCGCGATAGGCGGCGATGTCGGCCTGTTCGCGCAGCGAGCCTTCGGCGGGCGGCGGCGGCAGGAAGTTGGCGGCGTTCGGCGTGTTCTCGGCCGTCAGATAGCCGTGCGGATGATCGCGGAAGCCGGTCCAGAAGGTCGCGGGGCCAGAGGCCGGAACCGCGGCGACGACCTGCGGCGCCTCGACCTGACCGGCGCAGCCGCCGAGGGCAAAGGCGGCGGCGATCACGGCGGCGCTGAGGCGGGGCATGGGCGACATGAGGGGGCTCCTGAGGGTCATGCTTCGACCGCGCCGGGTTTTCCGGCCTCGACCACCCAGGACTTGAGCGTCGAGATCGAGGCCTTGGGATCGCGCACGTCCGAGATGGCGCGATAGCGCGTGCTCATGCGGTCACGCTCGACGTCTATGGCCATATAGCCGCGCACGCGACTGTCGAAGAATTTGACCTGGGGGTTGTTCGGCATGGTGGCCATCAGCCCGTCATAGGTCGGGCCGGTCGAGGTGATGGAGGTGCCGACGAACTCGGTGGCCAGGGTCGGCGAGCTGGGATCGCGGCTGTCGGCCTTGACGTCATTGGTCCAGAAGGAGTGGTAGTCGCCGCTGAGGACGACCGGGTTCTGCGGCTTGATGGCCGCCAGGGCGCCGGTCAGTCGGTCGCGAGCGGCGGGGAAGCCGTCCCAGGTGTCGGTCCAGTAGCGCGGCTCGGAGCCGGCCGCTCCGCCGAGACGCAGCCCCGCCATGACCAGGTTCTGGCCCATGATGTTCCACCGGGCCTGCGACTGCGCCAGGTTGTCGTAGAGCCAGCGCTCCTGCTCGAAGCCGAGGAAGGTGCGCGAGGGATCGAGGCGGTCGGCGCAGGCGCTGTCGGCGACGATCTGACCCTTGCCGCCGTTCGCGCCGTCGCTGCACGGCTGTTTCGAGCGGTGCTGACGCCCGTCGAGCATGAAGAACTCGGCCAGCTGGCCATAGCGGATGCGGCGATAGATCGGCGTCTGCATCGCCGCGCTCAGCTGCGTGCGGCGGATCGGCATGGCCTCGAAGAAGGCTTGGTATGCGGCGGCGCGGCGTTGCAGGAAGTCGCGCGGCGAGACGCCTGAAACCTTGGACCAGACGCCGGAATAGTCGTCCTGGACCTCATGGTCGTCCCAGACGGCGAGGCAGGGGGCGGCGGCGTGCAGGCGTTGCAGGTCGGCGTCGGTGCGGTGCAGGGCGTAGCGGTTGCGATAGCCCGCCAGCGTCGTCGCCTCTTCCAGATTATAGGGGCGCACCACCTGATCGGCGCGGTCCGGCCCCAGGCTGTATTCATAGATGTAGTCGCCCAGGAACAGGGTCAGGTCCGGCGCCTCGTCAGCCATGTGGCCATAGGCGCTGAAATAGCCGCGCTCCCAGTGCGAGCAGGAGGCGACGGCCAGCCGCAGCTTGTCCAGATGGGCGCCGGCGGCGGGCGTGGTGCGGGCGCGGCCGGCGGGGCTCTGCTGGCCCTGGGCGGTGAAGCGATACCAGTAGGGCCGGTCGGGGCGCAGGCCCGCGACCTCGACATGAACGCTGTGGGCGGCGTCGGCGCTGGCGACGAATTGGCCCGAGGCGGCGATGCGGCGGAACTGGTCGTCGGCGGCGACTTCCCACCGCACCGGGACGGGCGCGGACAGGCCGCCCATGCCGTCGGGCGTCAGCGGATCGGCGGCCAGACGGGTCCAGATGACGAAGCCGTCGGGCGCCGGGTCGCCGCTGGCGACGCCGAGCGGGAACAGATAGGCCCCGCCCGCCCGCGCCTGGCCGAAGCTGAGGACGGCGGGCGCGACGACCAGGCCCGTCAGCAGGGCGCGGCGATCGAGGCGGGACGACGGGAAGCTCATGGAACGGGCAGGTCCGTGGCAACGGGAAAAAGCGGGGGCGAGCCGACCGAAGCCGGCCCGCCCCTTCGGGGAGACAGGAACTAGAAGTCCATCGACAGGCGCACGCCGTAGGTGCGGCCCTGGCTGGGCGAGGTGGTCGGACGGGCCGAGCCGTTGAAGCCGTTGCGGGTCTCTTCGTAGTAGGTGTTGAAGAGGTTGCGGCCCCACAGGCCCACGCGCCAGTTGGCGCCGGTCGGGGCGACGCTGAAGTTGGCGTTCCACAACCAGTAGGCGTCGATGATCGACGAGGAGCTGACCGAATACAGCTCGTCGCGATAGTTGTAGTTGGTCTCGGCGCGCAGATCCCAGCCGGCCATCACCCAGTCATAGGCGATCGAACCGCCGTAGTTCATCTTGGGGAAGGGCAGGCGTTCGCCGGAGCGGTCGTTGGTGATGATGACGTCCCAGGGGCCGTCCTTGGGGTTGGCGGCGTCGGTCTTGGCGCCGTCGATGGCGAAGTATTCGTCATACTCGCCGGTCTTGTAGCCGATGTTCTGGCTGATGGTCAGGCCGTCGATCGGCACCCAGGTCAGCTCGATTTCACCGCCCCAGATGTGCGACTTGGGCACATTGGTGATCTTGCCCAGACGCCCGGTCAGACGGTCGTATTCCAGCCCCTGAACTTGCTGGTCCTTGTAGTCGTAGTAGAACAGGGCGCCGTTCAGACGTAGGCGGCGGTCGAACAGGTCCGACTTGATCCCGGTCTCGTAGGCGATGACGATCTCGGGCTTGAACGGGGTCGCCGAGGTCGCGTTGTAGGTGGTGAAACCGCCCGACTTCACCCCGCGCGCCACGCTGGCGTAGAACAGGGCGTCGTCGGTCAGCTTGTATTCCAGACCCAGGCGGCCCGAGACCTCGTTCAGGTCGGTGTCGTAGGACTTGGCCGCGGGCGGCGGGTTGGGCGCCACGAAGGTGCCGCCGCTGTCCAGGGTCCGCTCCTCGGTCTCCCAGCGCAGACCGGCGATCAGGTTCAGCCGCTCGTTCACCTGATACGAGTTGTGCGTGAAGACGCCGAAGGCCGACACCGACTGGCCGTAGCCGGTGTTGATCAGGTTCGGGTTGCCCCGGAAGTTGGTGTAGAAGCCGCCGTCGATGCTTTCATCGGCATAGTGGGCGCCGACCATCCAGCTGAGCTTGCCCTCGCCGTTCGAGCTCAGGCGCAGTTCCTGGGCGAAGACGTCGATGTCGTTGTAGAAGAAGACGTTGGACTCGTTGAAACGGGTGCTGTCCCAGTCGTTGAACTCGCTGCGCGAGAAGGTCTGGTAGGCGGTGATCGACGTCAGGTCGGCCCAGCCCAGGTCGGCCTTGATGCGGGCGCTGAGGTCGAAGCCGTCGTTGTCGCGGAAGGGCTTGGCGTTCAGGCCGACGCCGGCCACGGCGGCCATCGCCGGTGAGATGCCCCAGCCGGTGATGCGCCAGGCCGTGTCCTTCGGATAGGTCACGGCGCCGCCCGAGACCGTGTACGGGCCCAGCAGGCGGAAACCGCGGCCGTCCGACTTGTCGACCGAATAGGTGGCGGCCAGATCGACGGTGACGGCCTCGCTGGCGTCCCAGGTCAGGCGGCCGCGAACAGCGGTCTTGTTCAGGTCGCCCAGCTTCTCGCCGGTGTCGCGGTGGTACTGCCAGGCGCCGCCCTGTTCGGTGACGGCGGCCAGGCGGCCCAGCAGGTTGGGCGCGATCTGGCCCGAGACGTAACCTTCGACCTTCATGCGATCGAAGCTGCCGTATTCGGCGTTGAAGCCGGCGCCGAAATCGGCGGTCGGGGCGTTGGTGATGATGTTGACGGCGCCGCCGGTGGTGTTGCGGCCGTAGAGGGTGCCCTGCGGTCCGCGCAGCACCTCCATGCGGGCGACGTCGAACAGGGCCCCCTGGGTGGTCACGGTGTAGGGGTGGGCGACTTCATCGACATAGATGCCGACGGTCGAGGCGTTGTTGCTGGAATACTCGCGCGCGCCGATGCCGCGGATGCGGAACTGGGGCTGACCGCCGCCGAACTGGCTGTCGACCTCCATATTGGGGACGGCGTTCTCGAGGTCGTTGACGACCGAGATGCCTTTTTCGTCCAGTTGCTCGCCGCCGACGACGCTCAGCGAGACGCCGACGTCCTGGCTCGCCTGCTCACGGCGCTGCGCCGTGACAATGATTTCGCCAACCGTTGTTGCGTGTTGACTTGCATTGTTGGAAGTAGATTGAGCGTATGCGGCAGAAGAGGCTGCAATCGTCAGGATGCTGATGGAAGCGCCAAGAAGTAATTTTTTCATATTATCCCCCAATTCGTCGAAACCTTGATTTAAGGCATTCGGCGAATGATCTGTGACAGGTGATCGATCAACTCGTCGATCTGCGCGCGGCTGATAATCAGCGGAGGCGACAGGGCGATGACATCTCCCGTCACCCGGATCAGAATTCCTTCGTCGAAGGCCGTATGGAACACTTCCATGGCGCGCGCGCCGGGCGCGTCCGGGCGCGGGGCCAGTTCGATGGCGGCGACCATGCCGAGATTGCGGATATCGATGACGTGCGGCAGCCCCCTCAGAGCGTGCACGGCGTCTTCCCAATAGGGCGCCATGTCCGCAGCGCGCTGGAACAGGCCTTCGCTCTCATAGACGTCCAGCGTCGCTAGCCCGGCGGCGGCGGCCAGCGGGTGGCCGGAATAGGTGTAGCCGTGGAAGAACTCGATGCCGGGCGCCGAAGCGCCGTTGACCACGGCGTCATGGATCTCGCCCCGCACCCCGACCGCGCCCATCGGCACGGCCCCGTTGGTCAGGCCCTTGGCGCAGACCAGCAGGTCGGGAATGACGCCCAGGGTCTCGGACGCCGTGGCGCCGCCGACGCGGCCGAAGCCGGTGATGACCTCGTCGAAGATCAGCAGGATGCCGTGCTGGCGGGTGATCTCTCGCAGCCGCTCCAGATAGCCGACCGGCGGCACGATCACGCCCGCCGACCCCGACAGAGGCTCGACGATGACGGCGGCGATCGTCTCCGGCCCATGTGACCAGATGAGGGATTCCAGTTCCTCGGCCAGATGCGCGCCCCAAGTCGGCTGGCCGCGCGAGAAGGCCGCTTCCTCCAGGTTCAGCGTATGCGACAGGTGATCGACGCCGGGCAGGGTGGGGAAGCCGCGCCGGTTGTTCTCCAGCCCGCCCACGGAAATGCCGCCGAAGCCGACGCCGTGATAGCCCTTTTGCCGCCCGATCAGACGGGTCCGCTCGGGCTGGCCCTTGGCCTGCTGATAGGCCAGGGCGATCTTCAGGGCCGTATCGACGCCTTCGGAGCCCGAGCCGGCGAAGAAGACATGGTCGATGTCGGCCGGGAACAGCATCCCCAGTCGCGCCGCCAGCTCGAACGCCAGCGGATGGCCCAGCTGGAAGGTCGGGGCGTAGTCGAGGATCTCGGCCTGACGCTGGATGGCCTCGACGATGGGACGGCGGGCGTGGCCGGCGTTGACGCACCACAGGCCGGCCGTGCCGTCGAGGATCGGGCGGCCGTCCGGCGTGAAGTAATGCATGTCCTTGGCCGAGGCCAGCAGCCGCGGATGCGCCTTGAAGCTGCGGTTCGCGGTGAACGGCATCCAGAAGGGATCAAGGTCGTTGGCGGCCCGTGCGGTCATGCATGCATCCTTTCAGAGCGGCCAGTAGCGGATGAACGGCGGGCGAAGAAAAGCCTGTTATTCGCGCGCCATAAGTGACTGATTTTCGGGCTTTAGGGCGGTCGACGATCAGGATCGTGGGCGCCCCGATCAAGGGGCGGGCTGGAAGGCGGACGGAGATCCTTCCAGCCCGGAGGCGGCGCTCAGTATTGCAAGCTGAGGCGCGCGCCGATGGTGCGCGGACGGCCCGGCTGGGCGATGTCGGCGCTGGTGAAGAAGTTGCGCGTCAGGTCGTATTCCTGATCGAACAGGTTGCGCGCCCAGAAGGTGACGGACCAGTTGGCGGCCTCGGGGCCGACCGTCACGCTGGCGTTGGCCAGCCAGTAGCCCTCGACGTCATACTTGGCGCCCAGCCACGACGGATAGTCGTCGCGATAGCTGTAGTTGGCCTCGGCCGTGACGGCGAAGCCGCTGACCATCCAGTCGTAGCTGGCCGACCCTGCGTAGCTCCATTTGGGGAACAGGATCGGATCGCCGGCCTTGTCGACAAAGATCGCCTGGTTGGCCGCGCGCGAGGCGGGCACGTCCAGGGCTTCGTACTCGTCGTACTCGCCCGATTTGTAGCTCAGCGACTGGCTGATCCGCAGGCCCTGCACCGGCTTCAGCACAGCCTCCAACTCGGCGCCCCAGATGTGCGACGACGGCACGTTGGTGAAACGCCCCACCGGCCCGTTGGCGCCCCAGACCGCCGACAGCACCTGCTGGTCGGTATAGTCGTAGTAGTAGGCGGCGCCGTTGATCTGGACCGCTCGCGAGGGATCGGCCTTGAAGCCGACTTCGTAGGCCCAGAGGATTTCCGGGTTGAAGGGCTCGATGCCGCTGCGGTTGCCGGTGTTGTAGGTGGTGAAGCCGCCCGACTTGGCCCCTCGGCTGGCCGAGCCGTAGATCAGGATGTTGTCGGAGGGCTTGAACTCCAGCGCCGCCTTGCCGGTCAGCGGCGTCATCTTGGTGTCGACCGTGGTCGGGGGCAGGGCGGTGGCGCCGCCGAAGGCCGAACCGAAGCCCTCAAGCTCGCGCGTCTCTTCCTCATAACGCAGGCCCAGGATAGCCTTCCAGCGCTCGGCGAAGGCGTACTCCGCCTGGCCGAACAGGCTCCAGGACTCGACCTTTTGATCATAAGTCACCTGGGCGTAGGTGGCGAAGATGTCGATGAAGTCCGAGAAGTAGCGCTCGTTCAGGTCCTGCTTGGAATAGTAGAAGCCCGCGACCCAGGTCAGATTGCTGTCGTTGTCCGAGGCCAGACGCAGTTCCTGCGAGAGGACGTCCACGTCGCTGCCGAAGAAGGTGTCGGCCTCGACCGAGGCGCTGGAGTCCCAGTCGCCGTATTCGCTGCGGTCTAGGGTCTCGAAGCTGCTGATGCTGGTCAGGTTCATGCCCTTGAGCGCCAGGTTGGCGTTCAGCGACGTGCCCCAGGACGAGTTGTCGCGACCCGGCTTGTCCTTCACGTCGCGGCCGATCGAGGCGGCGAAGCGCGGCGACAGGCCCCAGCCGGTCTTGGAGCGATCCTTGTCAGCAGGGATCAGCGGTCCGGCGCCGCCGCGCGTGCGCAGGTCGCTGAACAGGTAGAGGGCCTGGTTCTCGGACTTGTCGATCCCGCCGTGGACGTCCAGCAGCAGGGACAGGGTCTCGGTCGGATCCCAGGCCAGCAGGGCGCGGGCGCCGGTGCGGTCGGCGTCGCCGATGCTCTCGCCGGTGACGCGATTATGCTGCCAGGCGCCGCCCTGTTCGGTCGAGACCGCCAGACGGCCGCGCAGGCCGCCCGCCAGCGGACCCGAGACATGGCCCTCGGCGCGGAACTGGTCGTGGCTGCCCCATTCGGTCATCAGGCCGGCCGACAGGTCTTCGGTCGGGCGTTTGGTGACGAAGCTGATGGCGCCGCCGGTGGTGTTGCGGCCGTAGAGGGTGCCCTGCGGCCCGCGCAGGACCTCGACCCGGTCGATGTCGAAGATCAACCCTTGCGTCATGACCGGGACCGGATAGGCGACCTCGTTCACATAGACGCCGACGGTGGGCGAGTTGTTCGAGGCGTAGTCCTGGAAGCCGACGCCGCGCATCCGGAACTGGGCCGCGCCGCCGCCGAAGGCCGGTTCGACCTCCAGATTGGGCGTGGCGTTCTGAAGCTGGTTGACGTTGGTGATGCCCTGTTGCGTCAGGCTCTCGCCGCTGAGGACGCTGAGGGCGATGCCCACGTCCTGGGCCGCCTGCTCGCGCCGCTGGGCGGTGACGATGACCTCATCGACCGCCGTCGCCCGTTCGGGCGGCGCCTGCTGGGCCATGGCGGCGGTGGAACACAGGGCCGCGAGCGCCCCCACGGATACGCTGACCAAAAGACGATTCATCGCCTCATCCCTCCCAATGACGCCGCACGGACCGTTCTTGGCGGTCTTGTTGCGGCTGCGAACGGAACGATGGTTCCGCCCTCCCGGCATCTATCCTCGGCTTCGAAAATTGTGCAACGCAGCAAGCTTCACCGTTTGCCTAGCGGCGCCACGGTTTCACCGCTTTGTCGTGCACGAAGTAGCTTCTGAAGCGGTCGGGGCCGCAAGACTGTTTCTTTGTGGGCGCAGATTCCTGACAATTATTGGGAATTTATTTTTATTGCTCAGTATTCCGATCAACCGCAACACAGGCGTCAGAAGGTCGGCGGTGTGCAGGCGCTAATGACGATGCAGGGGACATCGCCGACGTTGCGGAATCGGTGCGGCAGGGTGCTGGGGAACAGGTAGCCGTCGCCGGCCTTGAGCACCCGCGTCAGCGCATCGACCGTGACTTCCAGTCGGCCCTCGATGATCAGCCCGCCTTCCTCGCCCTCATGGGTCAGCAGGACCCGGCCGCTGTCGGCGCCCGGCTGATAGGTCTCGTAGAGGATCTGCAGCGAGGACCCCTGTCCGGCGCCCAGCTGGCGATAGGAGACCTCGCCCTGGGAAATCTCGGTCAGTTCGTCGTTGCGATAGAAGTATTTGGTCGCCGTCTCGAACTCGGTGCTGAAGAACTCGCCCAGGGACACGCCGGCCGCGTCCAGCAGGCGCTTCAGCGAGCCGACCGAGGGGCTGGTTCGGCCGCTTTCGACCAGGCTGACCGTGCTGGACGGCACCCCGGCCTTGCGCGCCAGCGCCCGCTGGGACAGGCCCAGCCGCGCCCGCAGCGCTCGCAGGCGCGGGCCGATGATGTTGCCGTCGTCGTCGTTCCCGTCGCCGCGCGCCATGTCGCTCATCCTCGCTTGCGGGTCAGCAGGTCATAGGCCGCGCGGGCCATGACCTTGGCCGAGTTGCTCATGTCCTCGATCCCCACCCACTCGTCGGGCTGGTGCGCCAGATCCAGCACGCCGGGGCCGTAGGCGATGCAGTCCTTCAGCTTGCCGATCCGGTCGATATGCTTCTGGTCATAGGTGCCGGGCGAGCAGACGAACTGGGCCTTCCTGCCCAGCACCGTCTCGATGGCGGCGGCGGTGGTGCTGGCCACCGGCCCTTCGCGGTCGGCCATGCTGGGCGCCACCTCGAACAGGTCGCGCATTTCGTAGCGGAAGCCGTGGCGCTGGGCCGCCAGCCCGTCGAGGATGGCCTTCACCTCGCCCTTCACGTCCTCCAGCGTCTCCTCGATCAGGAAGCGGCGGTCGATGATCATGCGGCTGGAATCCGCCACGCAGGGCGCCGGCAGGCCGTCGAAGCCCTCGGCCTGACCGCCGTGGATCGAGTTGATGTTCATGGTGGACTGGCGCGCGCCCGCGGGCACGACGGGCATATCCGAATGACGGCCAGCCATGGCCGGATAGAGCTTGTCCTCGAATTCCTGCATCACCGCATTCATGTGGCGGATGGCGGAATCGCCGAGGAAGGGCATGGAGCCGTGGGCGATGCGCCCCTTGGTCTCGATCTCGGCCCACCAGACGCCGCGGTGGCCGATGCAGACCCGGTCGACGTTCAGCGGCTCGGGGATGATGACGTGATCGACGCGCGGGGTGGAGAACCAACCGCGCTCGGCCAGATAGGCGACGCCGCCGTAGCCGCCGGATTCCTCGTCCACCGTGCCGGAGATTTCCAATGCGCCGGGCAGGGGCAGGCCGGAATCGATCAGGGCCTCGACCGCGATGATGGAGGCGGCCAGGCCCCCCTTCATGTCGCAGGCGCCCCGGCCATAGACGCGGCCGTCCTTCACCTCGCCGCCGAAGGGATCGACGGTCCAACCTTCGCCGACCTCGACCACGTCGATATGGCTGTTGAAGTGGACGCAGGGCCCCGGCTCGGACCCCGTCCAGCGGGCGATGACATTGGTGCGGGGATAGGCGTCGCTGTCGCCTGGCGAGCCTTCGCCGCGAACATATTCGACGGTGAAGCCGCGCTTTTTCAGCCGCTCGCCGATGTATTCGGCGCAGGGGCGATAGGCCTCGCCCGGCGGATTGACGGTGGGAAAGCGGATCAGGTCCTGGGTCAGGGCGACCAGTTCGTCGGTGCGCCCGTCGATCAGGTCCATGACGGTCTGCATTGTGGGGGCGCTCATCGGTCGGACCTCATGCGGACAACTGATCCAGCGCGGCCAGAACCGCGTCGGTCATCTGAAGGGTGGAGACGGGGGCGACGCCGGCTTCCGCGATGTCGGGGGTGCGGACGCCCTGGGCCACGACGCGGCGCACCGCGCGCTCCAGCAGGTCGGCCTGTTCCGGCGCATTGAAGGAATGGCGCAGGCACAGGGCGAAGGACAGGATGGTCCCGATCGGGTTGGCGATGCCAAGTCCTGCGATATCGGGCGCCGAACCGTGGATCGGCTCATACAGCGCGCGGCTGCGCCCCGGATGATCCAGCCCCGACAGCGAGGCCGAGGGCAGCAGGCCCAGCGACCCGGTCAGGGCCGCCGCCGCGTCCGACAATATGTCGCCGAACAGGTTGTCGGTGACGATGACATCGAACTGGCTGGGCCGCCGGACCAACTGCATGGCGCAGTTGTCGGCGTACATATGGCTCAGCTCCACGTCGGGATAGTCGGCGGCGACCTCGCTGGCCACGGTGCGCCACAGGGCGCCGGTCTCCATGACATTGGCCTTGTCCACCGAGCAGACGCGGCCCTGGCGACCGCGCGCGATCTCGAAGGCGACGCGGCAGACGCGGGCGATTTCAGCCTCGGTATAGGCCTGGGTGTCGTAGGCGCGGCGCTGGCCGTTCGCGTCGACCTCGTTGGCGCGGGGCAGGCTGAAATAGACCCCTGCGGTGGCCTCACGCACGATCAATATGTCGAGGCCCCGGATCAGCTTGGGCTTCAGCGCCGAGGCGTCCAGCAGTTCGTCGAAACAGACGGCGGGCCGCAGGTTGGCGTAGAGGTCGAGCGCCTGACGCAGCCGCAGAATGCCCATCTCGGGCCGCTGGGCGCGGGGCAGGTGGTCCCATTTCGGCCCGCCGACCGCGCCGAACAGGACGGCGTCTGAGGCCAACGCCTGCTCCACCACATCCTCGGCGATGGGCGCGCCGACCGCGTCGATGCTGGCCCCTCCCGCGAGGCCCTCGCTCAGTTCCAGCCTCAGCCCGGCGTTCCGGCCAAACCAGTCGGCGACGCGCAGGGTCTCGCGCACGATCTCAGGCCCGATGCCGTCGCCGGGCAGGACCAGCAGCTTGAAGGCGCGGTCAGATGCAGCGGCCACCATCCACCTCCATGGCCACGCCGGTGATCATCGAGGCGTCGTCCGAACAGAGGAAGGCGGCCGCCGCCCCCATGTCCTCGGGCGTCGAGAACCGGCCCAGCGGGATGGAGGCGAGGAATTTGGCGCGGACCTCGGGCGTGTCCTCGCCCATGAAGGTCTGCAGCAGCGGGGTCTCGCCCGCCACCGGGTTCAGGGTGTTCACCCGCACCTGGAAGGGCGCCAGCTCGACCGCCATGGCGCGTGTGGCCGTGATGACCCAGCCTTTCGACGCATTGTACCAGGTCAGGTTCGGGCGGGGGCTGACCCCGCCGGTCGAGGCGATGTTCAGGATGGCGCCGGACCCCTGCGCCTTCATCCCTGGCACGAAGGCCTTGGACATCAGGTAGATGGAGCGAGCGTTGACGTTGAAAATGCGGTCGAAGGCTTCGTCCGACAGCTCGTCCAGCGGTTGCGGCGTGTGGCCGACCCCGGCGTTGTTGACCACGATGTCGACCCCGCCCAGAAGGCGGTTTGCCGTCTCGGCCAGGGCGGCCACGTCCGCGGCGCTGGCCACGTCCACGGCCTGACCCAGTCCTGCGTCGCCCAGTTCCGCCGCCAGGGCGCGGGCGGCGTCGCCGTTCAGATCGGCGACGATGACGCGGGCGCCTTCCTCGGTGAAACGACGCGCGATCCCGGCGCCGAAGCCCGAGGCTCCGCCCGTGACGATGGCGCGCTTGCCCTCCAGCCGCTTCGTTCTGTTCCCCCCCATACGCCTACTCCCTATCCGTGATGGGCCGCGACGGTCTTGAGCGTGGTGAAGGCGTAGAGCGCCTCGAACCCCTTCTCGCGACCGTGGCCCGACTTGCCGACGCCGCCGAAGGGCAGTTCCACCCCGCCCGCCGCGCCATAGTTGTTGATGAAGACCTGTCCGGCCCGCAGCCGTTTCGCCAGCCGCATCTGCCGCCCGCCGTCGGCGGTCCAGACCCCGGCGACCAGGCCGTAGTCTGTGCCGTTGGCGATGGCGACCGCGTCCTCCTCGGTGTCGAAGGGGATGACGACCACGGCGGGGCCGAAGATTTCTTCCTGCGCCAGGGCATGATCCGGCGTCACGCCCGCAAACAGAGTGGGGCGCACATAGTGGCCGCCCGCGGGGGCGTCGGCGGCGATCTCGCCCTGGGCTGTGATCAGATCGGCTTGCGCGCCGAGGTCCAGATAGCGGTCGACCATGGCCTTCTGCTTGGCCGAGATCAGCGGCCCCACGTCGCGGTCGTCAATGGCGGCGCCGACCTTGAGCGCGCGATAGCGTTCCGACATCCGCGCGACCACCTGGTCATAGACGCCGCGCTGCACCAGCACGCGCGATCCCGCTGAGCAGGTCTGGCCCGCGTTCTGGACCCCGGCGTTGACGAGGAAGGGCAGGGCCTTGTCCAGATCGGCGTCGTCGAACACCAGCTGAGGCGACTTGCCGCCCAGCTCCAGCGTCACCGGCACGGCGTTGATCGCCGCCGCCTGCTGGATGGCCACGCCCACGCCGGTCGAGCCGGTGAAGGACAGGTGGTTGACCCCCGGATGCGCCGCCAGCGCCGCGCCCGCCTCGGCGCCCGTGCCGGTCACGACGTTCAGGGCGCCGGCGGGCAGGCCACAATCCTCGGCGATGTGCGCAAAGGCCAGGGCCGTCAGCGAGGCCTGTTCGGCGGGCTTCAGCACCGCCGCATTGCCGACCGCCAGCGCCGCCACCACGGACCGGCCGATGATCTGCATCGGATAGTTCCACGGGATGATGTGACCAGTCACCCCGTGCGGCTCGCGCAGGGTGTAGACCGTGTAGCCGTCGAGGAAGGGGATGGTCTCGCCGTGCAGCTTGTCCGCCGCCCCGCCGTAGAATTCCAGATACCGCGCCAGGGCGACCACATCGGCCCGCGCCTGTTTCAGCGGCTTGCCGACGTCGAGCGCTTCAAGCTGGGCCAGCATGTCGATCCGGGCCTCGACCTCGCGACCCATGCGCGCCAGCACGCGCCCACGTTCGGCGGCCGTCATCCGCCCCCAGGGGCCGTCCAGAGCCGCCCGCGCGGAGCGCACCGCCGCGTCGATGTCCTCGGCCCCGCTCGCCGCCAGCACGCCTATCGGCTCGCCGGTCGAGGGGTTCTCGATGGGCAGGACGCCGCCGCCGGCCGGCGCGCGCCACTGGCCGCCGATGAAGACCTGATCGGTAGGAAAGGGCGCGACCATCAATCCGTGCTCACCATCATCGCGGATCGCCGTTGCGAACGCTGAGCCGTCAGTGGGCACAATTATCGATTACGCAACAAGCCCTTTATGGGCGGGGTCTAAGTTACTGATTTTATGTTCGCCCCGATCGATATTCCGAGCGTTCATGCCGCGCGCTCGAATCCGGTCAGGCCCAGAATGCAGAAAGGGGCGGCGGACCGAAGTCCGCCGCCCCTCTTCCGTTCAGGCCCTAAGGCTTAGAACGGACGGTAGTTCAGGCTCAGGAAGAAGCGACGTCCGAACAGGTCGAAGTTGTCGGAAGTCGTGTTGCCCAGCCAGCGCGCCGGCTCGGCGTCGAAGGCGTTCACGACGCCTGCACGGACCGTCAGGTTGTCGCGAGCGGCCCAGCGCACGGAGAAGTCGTGCTGATGGAAGTCGCCCGTTTCCAGGTACTTGGCGGTTTCATACAGGTCGGGGTTGGCGACCAGGTTGTCCTTGTCGAGGATTTCCTGGCTGGCTTGCCAGTCCCAGTCCCAGGTGAAGGCCACGGTGTCGACCGGCGACCAGGTGGCGGTCGACAGGAAGCGCACGCGCGGCATGCCGACGGTGTCTTCGAAGTCCGACGAGTCGGTCGGATCGTCGATGTTGACGAAGTCGTGCTGCTGGATCAGCCAGTTGCCGCGGACCGAGTGGCTGAACGTGCCCCAGTTGCGACCGAAGAATTCCGGCAGGTCCGTGCGGTAGCTGGCGGTGAAGTCGACGCCCTTGGCCGTCAGCGCCGCATAGTTCAGCGAACCCTGGATGAAGCTGGTCACCAGGAACGACGACGCATCGCGGGTCTGGGTGGCGCAGGCGCCGGCGTTGACGTTGGTGCCGTTGACGCACTGGTTGGCGGCGTTCTGGGCCGTCACCGAGGCGATCGCGTCGTTGATCTCGATGTCGTAGTAGTCGAGCACCAGCGAGAGGTTCGGGAGCAGGTAGTCCGGCGTCCAGACGCCGCCGATCGTGAAGCTTTCCGAGGTCTCGGGCTTCAGGAAGGGGTTGCCGCCGGCCAGGCCCGACACCGAGCCGCTGCCATAGTTGGGCAGATAGGCGTTGGCGGCCGACGGGTCGTTGAAGGACAGGTTGAGACCCGCCGCCGACGCCAGGGCGCCGCAGTTGGCGATGCGGTTGGCGGCGATCGAACGGTCAGCCAGGTTGTTGATGACCGTGGCGCTGCAGGGGTCGCTGAAGCCGTTGGCGAAGGTCTGGCCCAGCGGTTCGTTGGTTTCGCCCAGGTTCGGAACGCGGATCGCCGTGGCGGTCGTGGCGCGGAACATGAACTGGTCAACCGGGCGCCACTGGAACTGGGCGCTGTAGGTTTCCTGCTGGCCGACGTGCGAGTAGTCCGAGAAACGGTAGGCGCCGTTGATCTCGGCCGACTGACCCAGGAAGCTGTCGCGGAACAGCGGGATGCTGATTTCGGCGAACACGTCGTTGGTGTCGTAGCTGGCTTCCTTGAAGTCGGGGCCTGCGTTCAGGAACAGGAAGCGGCCAGCGGTGTCGCGGTCGCGGCCCGTGCCGCTGGTGATTTCCTTGCGGTATTCATAACCGATCGACGCGCCGATCGGGCCGGCGCCCCAGAAGTCCCACAGCTTGCCCGAGGTGTAGGCCATGAAGTCGTGCTGCTTGTTCTGGTCGGTCACCGTGACGGCGGCCTGGATGTAGTCCAGACCCTGCTGGGTGAAGCCGCCCGGACCGAAGACGCGAACCGGCGAGCAGCTGTCGATCACGGCGCCCTGACGCGAGAAGGTGGTCGGAACGCCGCCCACGTTGATCACTGCGTCCGGCACGGCGACGCCGTTGGCCTTCATCAGTTGCACGCGGCAGACGATTTCGCCCGGCTTGCCGTGGACCTTGCCCGCGACGTCGATGACGGCGTCGGCCGCGGCCTGATAGCGGAGCACGTCCACGCCCAGTTCGCGGTTCGAGTTGTTCATCTCGCCGTAGGTGTAGCCGGCTTCCCAGTTGACGTCCTTGACGAAGCCGATGTCGCCAGCGTCGCCGCGCAGACCGACGACGTAGCGTTGCAGGTCGCGGTTGTTCAGCTGGTTACGGGCCGGGCCATAGAGCTTGTGCTGGGCGCGGGCGTCGGCGACCGTGCTCGTGATCACGCCGGCCGAGTTGTAGATGTCGCGGCGGTTGTTGGTGATCGCCTGACGCACGTCGGCCGGCAGGTAGGCGTTGTCCAGGCCGATTTCAAAGGCCGACGTCGCGGTGATGGCGCCGACGGTGTTGGCGGCCAGGTTGCGGATGTTGAAGTCGTGGAACACGCGCTGACCGGCGTCGTAGGTTTCTTCCTCGACGTACTTGGCTTCGGCGAACAGGCTGACCCGGTCGGTGATGTCGAAGTTCAGGCCGGTCTGGAAGCGATAGTTTTGCGATTCCGGCAGACGGCTGGCCTGGCCTTGCTCGGTGTTCGAGACCTGGCCTTCGCCACCGTTGCTGACAGAGCGGCTGAAGCCCGTGCCCTGGCGGATCGAACCGAAGGTGACCGGACGCGATTGGCCCTGGTCATTGAACAGGTAGGAGTTGTCCAGGCGGTTCGACGGCGCCAGCGAGAAGCAGCCCGCGGCGAAGCTCGTGGCCGAGCAGGTGTTGAACGGGACGTCGGGGTCGCTGGCGGCGCTGGGCTTGGTGCCGGTCGCCAGGATGGTCACGCCGCCGAAGTTGGTGCCGCGGATATAGGTGCGGGCGTCGCGGATCAGGATCTGGTCCGGGATGCCGTCCGAGGGGGCGCTGGACGGGTCGGCGTCGTTGCCGATCAGAGCCCAGGACTCGCGGCGCCAGTCGACGTCGGAATCCAGCACCTCGTCGTTGCGCTGATATTCGCCCGAGACATAGTAGTTCAGGCGGCCGTCCAGCAGGTTCTGGCCCCACAGGACCGAGAGGCGCTGGCTCAGCTGGTGGTCCTGGTTGATCTCGGCGATCGAGCCGTCGATCTCCAGGCCGTCGAAGTCCTTGCGCTGGATGAAGTTGACCACGCCCGAGACGGCGTCGGCGCCGTAAACCGCGGCCGCGCCGCCGGTGATCACCTCGGTGCTGGCCACAAGCAGACGCGGAATCGTGTCGACGTCCACCGCCAGCGAGCCGGGGCTGGAACCGACGTGACGACGACCGTCCACCAGAACCAGGGTCCGCACGGCGCCCAGGGCGCGCAGGCTCAGCAGCGACAGGCCGCCGTCGTTCAGGTTCGAACCCGTGGTGTCTTCCGGCACCTGCGACGTCGACAGGGCGGGGATGTCGGCCAGGAAGTCAACGACGTTGACTTCGCCCGACTGCAGCAGCTCTTCCTGACCGATCTGGATCAGGGGCGTGGGCGAGTTGGTCGGGCTGCGACGGATGCGCGAGCCGGTGACGACGATCTCGCCGACGTTGGTCGCCTGTTCATCCTGAGTCTGGGCCGAGGCGGCGACAGGAGCCACGCCGATCGCTGCGGCGGCCGTCAGGCCCGCGATCAGGGTCGTGCTCATGAGCCGAGATTTGATTGTGGTCATTTTTGATTTCCCCTCCCGGAGCTCCGTCCGGGTAAACGGCGCCTTTTGCCGCCGTAGCTCAATCCTCGCATCGGCGCGCCGCAGCAAGAATTATGGCGGCGCGGCGACGCAATTACGCTGTAATGAGACTTTTGGGTGACGGTTTGCCACGCTTGACCGCGGGCTCAGCCCGTGAGTGAAAAATCGTCGGTCGGCGACCTTCGTTACTCTGCGCAACTCTTGTCGTGTGTCTCGGCGAAATGCGACGCAGCCGTGTCTGCCGGGTCAGTGCGGCGCGCGAGAGCCCAAGCCTCGCGATGCGGTGGCTCTGAGGTCCGGGGCAAGGCCGCTGATTGGGCCATCAACAAGATGGCGCTTTTTCAGGCGGTGGCGGAGAGGGTGTCCGCCATGGATACGTGAAACTGTAGATAAAACAGGATCTTAAAATTTATCGCTATATCTACCCACGTTTTTACCCTCGTTAGAGTGGGCGATGTGACTAGCGCTTGAAGCGCGATCAGGCATCGCTGCAACTCTCTGCCTAAGCCGCCGCCCTTCTCTTCACTTCATCCAAGATCGTGATCACTTCGGTTGTGTCCGTGAGATTGAACAGGCCTGATACCCCAAGGGGGTCGAAGTCAGTGAAGGGGCTCTCATAGAGAAGGTCCGGATTCATCTGGCCTCTCTCGGTCAGGTGGTCGATGACCATGTTTAGGAACTCGATCTGGCTTGCGGAGAGGGTTCGCCTCCCAATGAACCCAGCGAAGGCCAGTTTGGCGGCCTCACGATCCAGACCGACGAGAGAGCGGACAAAGAGGCCTAGCCCACCCTCGGTGTTTAATCTGGCGAGGTCTTCGGGCTCGGCGACCCCAGCTTGGACGAAGATCCGTTCAAGTTCCGACAGATCAGTTGGCGTCAATGGCTCGTTGCGGCGCACTTTCAAAATGGCGATGTGGCTAGCGTTTTCTTCGAGGAAATGCTGCGCCTTACGTCTGAACCGATCCATATCGGCCCCGACGCTAGTACCGGGTAGTTCGATCTCCGTCCCCGCGCCGATCTCGTCCTCAAAGTCGGTGCGGACGATCGGACGCTTTTTTATCTCGATGAGCTTGATGAGTGCACGCAATCGACGGCGTACGCTCTCCAACATCGGTGCAGTCGCGTCCTGCCAGAACTCTTCCGACTGGATCTCTTGGATAAGCGCCAATTCCTTGACGATCATTGGGATGTTGCTTTTCTCTTCGAGCAAGCTGGCTAGGGCGACGATCTTGTCTCGCAATCCGGCGAAGCTGGCTTCGGCGCGCAGCACGGACAACTGGGTGCGCAGAACTAGGGCGTCGAACTGTTTGGCGGCGATGTCGTCGTCGGAGACGCTGGTGGGCAGTCCCGCAATATCGCGGATTAACTCGGCTTGATCATCCAGTCCCAAGCGGTCCCAGGCTTCGGGAGCGGCATACTTTTCAACCAGCCGCCGCTTCGGCCGAACCAGAAAATTATCCAGGTTCATGCCTGCGACGGTGTCATGAAGGCCGCTAGCGAGATCGTCTCGCAAGGCTCGGATCTCTGCGTCCGGACGCTCGGCTTCCACGGTCGCCAGGGGTGCATCGAGCGCGCCGATCAGTTCGACCCGCGCCGCGAAAAGGCGCTGGCTGAGCGAGGCTCCGACCGCGCCATCGCTCACTTCAGGGTTCTGGTTGAAGAATTCCAAATTCTGGCAGAAGTCAAAGACAGAGAAATATTTCTTGTCTTGTCCGGGGCCGAATAGATCGGGGCAGAGCCGGGTGCCACGGCCAATCATCTGCCAGAACTTGGCCTTCGAGCGGACGATCTTGAAGAAGACCAGATTGACGACCTCGGGTACGTCGATGCCAGTGTCCAGCATATCGACGGAGACGGCGATGTGCGGCGCTTTATCTGCCTGGGAGAAATCGTCGATCAGGGTCTGGGAATAGGGATCGCCCGAGATCACGACGCGGGCGAAAGAGCCGGCTAGACTCGGATAGGCTATGTCGAAGCGCTCGACGATGAAGCGGGCGTGATCCTGATTCTTGGCAAAGACGATGGTTTTGCCCAGGCGATCGCCATCGGCCACGCGCTGACCGTGGGTCATCAGGTGCTCCAGCACCTTGTCGACGGTATCGGCGTTGAAGAGCCACTTGTTGACGGCGGCGGGCTCGACCAGGGCGGGCACATTGCCGTCCTCGTCCCATTCGACGGCGTCCCAGGCCTCTTTCTCGTCTTCAGGAAGGTCGTCGTAGCGAATGCCTTCG
The DNA here is from genome assembly GCF_057839885.1 of Brevundimonas sp. KH_025. NCBI lineage: Bacteria > Pseudomonadati > Pseudomonadota > Alphaproteobacteria > Caulobacterales > Caulobacteraceae > Brevundimonas > Brevundimonas sp. KH_025. The sequence continues at coordinate 774,171 of NZ_CM174501.1, forward strand.
CGCTCGAAGCGCAGCGGCACCGAAACGGCCTTGGGAGGAACTAGGAACTTGTCGCCGACCGCCTCGTCCAGGCCATAAGCGTCGGTCGGCACGCCGCGTTGCAGGTTGAACAAGCCGTAGGTGTCTCGGTCGATTTCGTCTTTGGGCGTGGCGGTCAGGCCTACAAGGAGACTGTCGAAATAGTCGAAGATCGCGCCATATTTCCGATAGATTGAGCGGTGGGCCTCATCGATGATGATCAGATCGAAATGGCCGGGGCCAAAGCGTCGCGCTTCACCACCCTGTTTGCCGTCGATCAACCCCATCATGGTCGGGTAGGTCGAGACATAGACCCGGCCGGTCGAGGTGCGGTCCGAGATCAAGTTCACTGGCGAGGCCGAGGGCAGGAACTTCTTGAACGCCCCGGCGGCCTGTTTCACCAGCGCTTTGCGATCCGCCAGGAACAGGATGCGACGCGCCCAGTTCGCGGTCATCAGCAGGTCGGCCAGGGCGATGACGGTGCGGGTCTTTCCCGAGCCTGTCGCCATCACCAGAAGCGCGCGGCGCTGCTTGTCCTTTTCAAAAGTTTCGGCGACCCGGCGGATAGCGCGAGTCTGGTAGTAGCGTCCCGCGATGTCCGCATCGATCGGGGCGCTGGATAGGGGGCGCAGGCTTGTCCGCCGACGTACCGCAAGTTCCAGTTCGTCCTTGGTCAGGAAGCCTTGGATGGCGCGCGGCGGATAGCGGCGGTCGTCCCAGATCCAGTGTTCATAGCCATTGGTGTAGAAGATTATTGGCCGCTGGCCGGACGCGGCTTCCAGACAATCGGCGTAGAGTTCGGCCTGGCGCTGACCGACGCGTGGGTCTTTCTTGGTGCGCTTGGCCTCCACGACCGCCAGCGCCTTGCCGTCATCGCCTCGCAGCACGTAGTCGACAAAGCCCTGGCCGGGGGCGTTGGGCATGCCCGTGACCGGAACTTCCAGCTCCAGATTGCCCGCGCCGACCGACCAGCCGGCCTCACGCAGCAGGAGGTCGATGAAGAGGTCGCGGGTGGCGGCTTCATTGTAGTCGTGGTCGTCAGGGCGCACGGTGTTGGCGGCTTTGGCGGCGGCGACCTGGGTGCGGAGGTTCGCCAGTTCCGCTTCCAGGGCCGCGCGGCTTTCGTCGCTGGCGCGGGCCAGGGCTTCAGCGGCTTCGCGCGCCTTGACCGCATCGACGAAGCGCTCTGCGGCGGCGTTCAATTGGTCTAGGCGCGTGGCCGGTACGGCCTTGTTCAGGGGCAGGGCGTCGGCCGAGAAGGTCAGGGTCCCCGACGGCTTTTCGCCCCGCGCATAGGTGCGGGCCAGCCAGTAAGAAAAGTGGAACAATTCGCGCGCAGCGGCCAGGCCGTCAGCGGCCGGGATGGTTTTGGATTCGTGCGCGGCGCGATTGCCCAGATCCTTTAGCGCGCGGGCCTTGGTCAGCAGCGCCGTGCCGACCAGCGCCTTGAAGGTCGGCTCATGGATCCGCGCCGATAGGGTTTTTTCATAGGGGGAGCGCAGGCTGGCTTCGTGACGATATAGCCAGTCGACGATGGTTTCCAATGTCAGCCGGGAATAGAAGCACGCCCCTCGCGCGTCGGTGCGGGCCATGCTCTCGGCGCGGACGGCGAGGGCGTGAACCTCGGCGAATTCGGCGGCCAGGAAGCTGAACTGTGACGTCATAGTTTCCCGCCCCCGCGTGTTTGTCGACTTAGGCCACCGCCGCCAGAGCGCGGACTTCCAAGTGCACCCCAGTCTTATCCTGCAGCACGCCGATTACCCCAAACAGGTTGCCGGCCGTGGGATTGCCCTTAGGGCCAAACATTCGCATCAGGCTCTTGGGCGGGGTGTGGGTGGTTTCGGCTAGTTCTTCGAAGCCGATGGTGGCGTTGATGTAGTCGCGCAGCACAGAGCGGCCGCCGTCGGTGTCGCCCTCCAGCAGGCATTGCACCGCCTCCTGAAACAGCGCTTGGCGAAAGGCCGGATCGCGTTCGGCGCGAGCGCGAACGGTCGCCTTGAAATCGCGGGTCAGAGCCATGGGTCTCTCCTGATACTCAACTCGTTTACTTGGTCTTCTTTTTCGTCGTCGTCTTCATCGTGTTGGGCGCTGAGCCAGGGGCCGTTTTGCGCGCCTTGTAGTCTCGCCAGCAGGCTAGGGCCGCCTGGATGTCGCGCTGCTGGCGCTGCTTGGTTCCGCCGCCCAGCAAGATCACCAGGGTCTTGCCGTCCCATCCGAAATAGATCCGGTAGCCGGGGCCCCGGTCGATCTTTATCTCGGCTGCGCCCTCGCCAATCGGCTCCACCCGAGAGGTATTGCCATCGGCCAGCCGCGTCAGGGCGATGGTGATGATCGCCGCAGCCGACGGATCCAAACCATCGAACCAGACTCCAAACGGACTGCGTTGGCCGTCGTCTTGATATTCCTCTATCCGGATCAAATGGTACCCTAAACGTTACCGATGGTCAAGCGTCGCTCGTGGGCGAGATCTAGCTTGGGAAAATGCGCCGCAAAGGCGGCCCTTACAGGCGCCCAGAGGGCTGGGTCTAGCGGCCACTTGCAGTTGACGGTGTTGAGTACTGCGTAGCCGGCGGCGGCGAGGTCGACGGCCAGAGTCTTTTCCATGGCGCCGACGATGTCGCGCAGCGGCATGTGCGCCGCCATCAGCGCCTCGCGGGTCGCGCCGTTTGCCTTGGCGACTTCGTCATAGAGCGGGCCGTGGCTGATCAGGTGGAAGGTGCATGCCTCCAGCGGCACGTTGCGCTTTTCCAGATGCTTGCGCAGGGCGTTCTGGGTGGCGACCGAGCCCAGATGCTGACCCATGCGGGTATAGGGCGCGGTGGCGTGCGGACTGGAATTGTCGCCGGTGCGACCGACATAGTGCAGGTCGCCCGACGACGTCTCGACCCGCCAGACATACAGCCAGAACCCGCGACGCAGTATCGGGCCTGGGAGGGTCAGGACGTGGGTCGCAGGGGCCATGGCTTAGAGCTCTCCCCGGAACGCGCGATGCTGGAGGGAGGCGAAGAGGGCGTCTAGGTGGGCGAGCTGCCTTTCGGCAACAAATCTTGTTTGCTCGGCCTGGAGGACGAAATTCGCAAAAATGTCCTGCTCACTTCGTGGGGGCAGAATTAGCGGAAATTTTCTTAAATCTCCAAGGTTTATGCCCTGTACTGCGATGCCTCTTGTATAATTCTGCATCCATCGCATACCGAGCGGACTTTCGAGCGCTGACCGGACAAATACTGGATTGGCTTCCGAGATCGCCAGGCGCGCCGTATCCTGCGTGATGTTCGCTCCAGCAATGGCTTCGGGTACAAAAGCCATGCGACCCACGTGGCCGCGGATACTAATCAATAGGTCGCCCGCACGCAGCGTGGAGCGCCTATACTGCTTAGCGATTTCGGGACTGGTACGTCGCAGCTGCTCGGTGAGGATAGTGCCGAATTTGATGTCAACAACCCGGACGTATGGCTGACCATTGGGTATGTCTGGGCCAGGCTTCAGGATGCCATAGCTCACTGGCCTTTCGGGGTCGATTACCGAACCAAGTTCCACCTTTGGATATCGAGTGCGGGGGCCAACAGACTCCCCGAACATTTCTTGAAATTTAGCCTGACTCAATTTCATCATGCACAAGATCACCTCCCGCCGCTTGCGGCGCAGGATGTCGGCTTGGTCGAGGATCGCCGCGATCCGCTGCTGTTCACTGAGCGACGGGAGGGGGATTTCCAGCCGCTTCAAGACATCAAGCGTAATGCCTTTGACCGTCGCCCCGGTCGCTTGACCCTCCAGAACCGCAGCCTTGCTCATTAGAGCATGGAGTAGATACCGGGCATCAACTCTCGGCCCAGGCAACAGCGCCTTGATGTCCTGGTTGATTGCAACGTCGACGGTATTGATCGCCACCTTACCAACCGCCATTCGGGTAGGAACAAGCAATGACCCTGCTGCGATTATGTTGGTGGCCGAGCGTGAAACCCCCAGCGGGGTGATTCTGTCGATCGTCGCGTCAATCTGAGTGGACTTAAAATCTTTGACTGAGGCCCACGGGATATCTCCCCCCCAGTAGGCACTCACGGCCTTGTCGGGTGTGCCACCACCCTTGATCTGAACGAGGTCGCCAAGCAGAGCGGTATTCACCTGACCATCTCCTCGAGCTTGGCCAAGCCCTCGGCGATCTCGGACTCTAAGCGTTTCAGCTGGGCGATGATCTCGGCTGGGCTTTCATGCGCGACGGCCTCGTGGATGGTTTCCTTGTAGCGATTGATTGACAGATCGTAGGCACCGTCGCCGACTAGGTCGGCCTTGGGCACCACGAAGCTCTGGGCCGTGCGCGGGCGTTCCAGCTCGGCGGTGCCGCGTTCCTCCCAGCGCATCAAGAGATCGGGCAGGTTGTTCTTGTCGTGCTCGGCATCGGTCAGATCGGTGACCGGGGCGACGCCCAGCTTGTCTTCCGGCAGCAGCGGCTGGCGCCTGTCGTCCAGCGACCAGCCGTCGGCCTTCAAGTCGTAGAACCACACATTGTCCGTGCCGCCCACGCCGGTCTTGGTGAAGATCAGGATGGCGGTCGAGACACCGGCGTAGGGGCGGAACACGCCCGAGGGCAGGGAGATCACCGCGTCCAGCTTGTGCTCTTCCACGATCATCCGGCGCAGTTCCTTGTGCGCCTTGGATGCGCCGAACAGCACTCCGTCAGGTACGATCACCGCCGCCCGGCCGCCCACCTTCAGGAGGCGCAGGAACAGGGCCACGAACAACAGCTCGGTTTTGCGGGTCTTGATGATGCGCTGCAGGTCGACCGCTGTTTGTTCATAGTCGAGCGAGCCCGCGAACGGCGGATTGGCCAGGATCAGGTCGTACTTGTCCTTCTCGCCAGCGATGTCTTCGCTCAGGCTGTCGCGCGGCTCGATCACTGGGTTTTCCACCCCGTGCAGGATCATGTTCATCGAACCGATCCGCAGCATGGTTGGATCGAAATCGAAGCCGTGGAAGGCCTTTTCGTGGAAGTGCTGGCGGGCTGCGGCGTCGCGAAAAATCTCCGGGTGATGGTCGCGCAGATATTCGCCAGCCCCGACCAGGAAGCCGCAGGTGCCGGCGGCCGGATCGCAGATCACGTCGGAGGGCTTGGGCTCCATCAGCGCCACGATCAGATTGATGATGTGGCGCGGGGTGCGGAATTGGCCGTTCTGGCCAGCGCTGGCGATCTTACCCAGCATGTACTCGTAGACATCGCCCTTGGTGTCGCGGTCTGCCATCGGCACATGGTCCAGCTTGTCGACCACCTTGGCCAGCAGGGCCGGCGTCGGAATGGCAAAGCGGGCTTCCTTCATGTGCCGGGCGACCGCGCCCTCAGCGGCGACCTTTTCGCGTATGAACGGGAAGACGTGTTCGTCAACGATCCGGAACATGTCTCGCGGTTCGGAGTCCTTGAACCGGGACCAACGCAAGTTCTCATAAAGCTCGCCGCCGAGCTTTTGCAGTTCGGGGCCACCCCTGCCGTCGCGTCCATCTGGGAAGATGCGGCGCTCAATGGGCCTTTTCAGCGCCTCGGCCTTGCGTTCCTCGACCGTCTGCAACTCATCCAGGCGCTTGATGAACAGGAGGTAGGTCAGCTGCTCCATGACGCTAAGCGGGTTGGATACGCCACCCGACCAGAAGTCGTTCCAGATCCCGTCGATCTGGTTTCGAATGTCGCCCACCAGCATTTACATCTTCCCGCACTTGGCCCCATGGCCTGGCCTGGGGCGCTCAAAACGCCTCGCCATAGCCAGCGACCACCAGTCATTTGGCGGCGCGTCTGGTGATCATGTCGAGTCGCAGTCTCTCCCCCAGGTAGTAGTGCAGGGCTTCGGGCACGCAAAGCTATAAGCAGCCGACCGCACGCCAGAATCCCGGACCGCGAGGTGCGTTCGTGGGCAGGGGCATTCTGGCTTCAAACCTCCAAGCGGCGGTTATCGCCCCATGCCTCGATCCGGATCTCGCGTTCGTATGACAGACCTTTGATGCTCCCGGCCCGGTTGCTCCAGCGCGATTTGACGTGCAGCCTTTTGCAATGCGTTCAACACGCCCAGTCGGCCGGCCACGCGAACCATTGAACGGGCTGTGTCAGCCAACTTTTGGCGCTCGGCGGCGATGAAGGCGCGGCCTCGATCAATATATGCCGAAAGGCTGCGCATCTCCTTGATCATGGCGTTGAGTTTTCCGCGCTCCGTGATCGGCGCGCTCAGTTCACCCGGACGGGCTCTGGCATTTGCGCGGCGTTCCATGGCGCTGATCATTGGCCCTAGCTTGACCGTCGGCGCGAGCGCCTTACCCTGGCGTTCGAAGCTGCGGTGATCGACTCGTTCACAGAGGTTGGCTTGAGCCAATGCGCCATTGATCAACCTGGCCCAGTCCTCCCTCAAGACCTCGACCTCAACCGATGCGCTGCTGGAAACGTCCAAGGCTCGCGTCTTGGCTCCAAGGCCGTCCCGGCTGATGACGCGTGGTCGTGAGCAGGTGGGCGTGGTGGTTGCGCTGATCGCCTTCCAGGCTCGGCGGATGGATGGCAACATCAACAACCACGCCGTAGCGATCGACCAACTGCTGTGCGAACGTCGCGGCCAGGTGGCGGCGCGCGTCGGCGGAGATTTCGGCAGGCAGCGCCAACTCGTATTCTCGCGCGACCTTCGCGTCTTTGCGCTTTTCAGCAGTTTCCACCCCATTCCAAAGCCGTTCGCGATCGAAGGCCCAGGATGGCGCATCTCTAGGCGCAAGGATGAAAGCCTCAATGACCGGCTTATTGGTGTAGTCGTGAACGCGCCCGTCGCGGTTATTGATCAGGCGCTCGCCCGCGCGGTAGGCCGCAGCGGCGACAGCGCTGCGGCCCGAGGCGCGAGAGACCGACCTCACCGTCAAGTGAAAGATCGACATGGCTGACGGCTAGTCGGTTGTCGTCGGTGATGGCGGAGACCAGCCTTCGAAGGGGCGGCGATCCGCCTCGCGACCTATCCGCTGTATCAATGTGGTGAGGATGCCGACATATCGCGGATCCTTACTGGCGGCGTCGAGCAGAAGGCCGCCGAGGATGATCTTCCTTCGGGTGTCGGCCTTCCGCTCATGGGCGCTGGCGCGAGCGGCAATCGCGTCAAGCCGCGCTTGAGCCTGGGCGACTTTCAAGCGAGCTTTTTCGATACGGTCTTGGGTAGGGGAGGTCATTGCGGCTGCCTCCGGATCAAATATCTCCGCGCTCCACCACCCGAAGGGACGAAAGGAGCAAGGGCGCACTTTAGCATTGGTTCCCAATGCGCGCGGCAAGGGCGGAGCCCCTGCACCCAGCCACGTTGTGGCCATGGGGCTACGCGCCCCAAACCCGCGCTGGCGCCGCGATGCGGCGGGAACGGCGACGGCGCCAGCGCGCCGTGTTTGGTCGTCCCGCTCATGGCAGATACCACCCTCTGGTCGTGAAGCAGGCGGCCCGGCCCTGGCGCTTCTTGCGGATGAAGCCCTCGGTGTCGCAGGTGCGCATCCGGTCGAGCACACCGGCCCTGTCCAGTTCCAGGGCGAAGCGACCGGACGAAGTCATGGCCCAGGAGGCGGCGGCTTTTTCGTCGCGGGCGGCGGCATAGCCCTCCCTGGCTCCGCTGTCGGAGCCGACGAAGTAGCCGACCGTGCCAGCGATGAGGATTGCCACAGCGGCGGCGCAGGCCGCGTACATGGTGGCCTCAACCCATAGGCGACGTTCGGTGCGTTCCTCCTTGGCGTTCTCGATCAACCGCTTCGCGACGGTCTCGACCTGTTGAACCGTATCGGAGACCTGTCGAATGTCGTCGCCATGTTGCTGCTGAACGCCGGCTGCGGCCCCACGGTAGGCCGCATTTGTAACGTCGCCTGGGGCGATCACGATCTTGGACAGCGCGGCGACGTGCCGGGTGTCTTCTCGTGCGCGTTCGGCCAGTTGAGCTTCGAAGCGGCGGAAGCCGGCCAGCACCTGGTGGTTACCGCCTATGATCTGGGCCAGCGCCGCGTCGAGCTGGGCGGCGTTGGCTTCGGCTTCGGCCGAGGCGACATCGGCGTCGAAGTCGTATCGCGCGTCTGCTTCGACTTCGCGGCGCTCGTCTCGGTTGTCAGGAAATGGGCTACGCATCGGCGCCACCACGCGATGAGCGGCCGCCCAACTGTTTAGCGAGGGTCGCCATTTCACGCCCAGGCGCTGGCGTTCCGCTTCGTCCAGCGGCTTATTCAAAGGAGTCTCTAGGAGTCGGCCGAAGCGGGGTTCGTCGGTTTTGGAACCGACGTTCGTAGGTCTAGAACCGTCTAGCGAACGATCATTCACCGGTTTGAGAAGCGGCCGATAGCGGTTGGTGAGACCAGGCTTTCTGCGGACTTTCAGGTGCCCGCCGGAGATCAGCTTCTTGAGAGCGTTCTGGATCGCCCTAGGGGTGACACTTGCGGCCTCGGCTAAACGCGACTGCGAGGGCCAGGCTTCGCCTGTGACGCCGTTGATGTGGTCGATCAGGAGGCCCGCCACGCGGCAGGCCAGATGACTGGTGGCGGGATCGGTGAAGACCTGTCGAAGCCAGACAAACTTGATCCTAGCGGATCGCTTGGGGTCGGTGAGGGAAGATATTGAGGCGCGCATCATCGTGTCCTCGCGCTAGCGAAGACTCCTGTTCTCATGTGTGAGGAGGGGCGCTCAGAAAGCGAGCGTGGACGGCGGAGGGGCTATGGGCAGGCCTATTCGGCCGACAGACTGTCGAGCCAGCGTTGAGCCTCCGACACCGCAATCACGGTGCGCTTACCGACTTTCAAAGGCCGGATGCGATCCGACTTCACGAGTTGATAGAAGGTGCTTCGACCGATCGAATATGAGGAGCAGAACTCCGAGACGGTCAACGCCATCTTATGGGCCGTGTTGTGCACGTGAAACTCCTAGGCGGCCGCCGTCAGTGGCGGACGTCCAGAGGTTCAGGGAAGTGCAGGCGATGCGCAGCTAGGCTGAACTAGCTAAACGGATTTAATCGCGTTTCCGATTGCCGCTTTTTGGCTGCTTTCCACTGAGCAACGACGAACGCGACCTGCTTGTCCGAGGGCCAACCAGAAATCGGCCCCATCTTTCGAATACCTTTGGCAATGTCGGTGGAAGCCGTGATGTGTGGATGCGCTAGGACATAGCGGTCATAGCGTTTGAGCGCCTCAACTCGCCATGTGATCCGCACTTTCGCACTTTCTGTTCCGCCGGACGAAAGGCCCTCCTTGTGGGTCCGAAACCCCAGGACGCTTTCCATAAGTTCGACCTTATTTTCCCCAAGCTGCGCGAGATAACTCGCTGCCATGACGGTGTCGAAAAGCATGCCGTCAACAAAGGCCGCGCGTTCAGGGTCATCTGCTAGGACTGCCTTTCGCTTGAAAACTATCGATGCCCAAAATATGCGAGCGGAAAGAGCTCGGCGGGCTCGTTCGCTGAGATGTTCCACATCCGACGAACGCAGTTCCGACCGCAAGGCCGAACCTGCGAGACGCATGAACTCCTCATTTGACAATTTTTCGGACTGCAAAACGTCCAAGCAGCTTGCAAGGACGGCTTCGAGGAAAGCATGAAGCGAAGCTCGGATCGCCACATCATCAATGGCGATGAGGGCGTCATTGGAGGGTGATGGGCGTGTCTTCGGTTTCTTTGACATGCGTATTCCTAATAGGTGGCGGCACCCCAATCGCGCATTAAACCTTTCCGTTTCTCAAATAGGTCGCCGCGACGATAGGCAACTTCCACCTTGTTGGCGACCGCATGGGCTAGGGCCATCTCTACGACTTCCGACGGATAGTCCGTCGTTTCAGCCGCCCAATCTCTGAAGGTGCTGCGGAAGCCGTGCGTCGTGAGATCTTTCCGATTCATCCGTTTGAGGGTGGAGAGCATGGCCATGTTGCTAAGCGGTTTGTCGGGCGCGTTGCCAGGAAAGACAAAATCAGTTCGGGCCCCCTCTTTCAGTAGGAGCAGGATCGCAAGGGCGCCGTCGCTCAAGAAGACCTTGTGCTCTCTCTTGGCCTTCATCCGCTCCTTGGGGACCGTCCAGGTGGCGGCGTCGAGATCGATCTCGTCCCAGGTAGCGGCGATAACCTCGCCCGTTCGGGCGGCGGTCAAAATGGCGAATTCCAAAGCGAGGGCGCCGACGCCGGTTTGGCTGCGAAGGGACGACATGAAAGCTGGAAGATCGCGATAGGGCAGGGCGGCATGGTGCTGGACGGCCTGTACCTTCGCACGGGCGGGCAGCATCTTGTCGAGATGGCCGCGCCACCTCGCGGGGTTTTCGCCCGTGCGGTATCCTCGCGCCGTGGCCCAATCCAGCACGGACTCGATCCGTCCGCGTAGCCGGCTGGCGGTCTCGGGTTTCTCGGACCAGATCGCCTCCAGAGCCTTCATCACCAGAGCCGTGTCTATGGCGGCCACGGGCAAGCTTCCGAAAATCGGGTCGGCATAGGTGGTCAGCGTCGATTCCCACTGTGCGGCGTGCTTGGGGTTCTTCCAGGCTGACTTGTTGGTCTTGATGTAGGCAGCCGAAGCCTGTTTGAAGCTGATCGCCTTGGCGTCTTCCAGTCGCTTGGCTTGTCGCTCCGCCTTGCGCGCATCGATGGGATCAATCCCCGACAGCTTCAACCGACGCGCTTCCATCGCCAAGTTTCTGGCTTCTGTGAGCGTAATCGTGTGAAGCGGGCCAAGCCCCATTTCGCGTTCGCGGCCGTCGAGTGCGTAGCGGAATATCCACGACTTTGTGCCGGATCGGCTCACCTGAAGGTAAAGGCCGCCGCCATCGGCATACATGCCCGGCTCTTTGGTGCGGCCAACGAATAGGGCGCTCAGCCTGGACAGGTTCCGCATAGCTACCCTCGTCACTACCCACGTTTGTTAGGCGGATTGTGACGCGCGCCCGCGAACCTGTCCACATGGTGGTGGACGCATGGCTAGGATTTCATTGAGCTATTCGGACGGCCCTGTTCCTAGATGGACATCTAGGAACAGCCGGTGGCGGAGAGGGTGGGATTCGAACCCACGGTAGGCTTCCACCTACGCCGCATTTCGAGTGCGGTACATTCGACCACTCTGCCACCTCTCCGCGGGGCCGATATTCGCTTGGTCGAGCGAGGGGCTTCTCTAGTCAAAGGCGGCGCGGGCCGCAAGCGATTCGAGCGAAGAAATTCGATAAAAGTTTCAGCGCTGTCCGGGCAGGGTCAGGCCGGGCGCGGGACCGCCCAGGGGATCGGCGCCGACGAAGCGGAACAGCTCGGCCGGACGACCGCCGGTATCGCTGGAAAACACCCCTGTGGCCTGGACCAGACCGGCGCGTTCGACGCCGCGACGGAAGTTCTGCTTGTGCAGGGACAGGCCCGCGACGGCCTCGGCGGCGGCCTGCAGGGCCGACAGGGTGAAGGTGTCGGGCGTCAGGTCGAACAGGACCGGGCGATACTTCAGTTTCGAGCGCAGGCGGCCCAGGGCGGTGGCGACGATGCGGCGGTGGTCCGAGGCCATCGGCAGGTCGGGCAGGGCCGGGGGCGCCAGGCGGTCGTGGTCGCGGGCGGACTCGGCGACCAGGCCGGCCTCATAGAGCAGCTCATAGCGCTCCAGCACCCGCTCTTCATTCCAGCGGCGATCAAGCGTCAGGGCGAACAGGGTCTCGGCGCGACCCAGGCGGCGGGCGTCGCCGTCGGCCCAGGCGCGCAGGGCGGGCTCCAGCGCCTGCATTACGGCGGGTTGGCCGTCGCGCCAGTCCTCCCACGGGAAGATGTCGAAGGCGGGGGTCCAGGCGGCGTCCAGGCCGGGGGCCTCGGGCGCGTCGGCGGTCAGGGCCAGATAGCCGACCGAGACCTCGCGGGCGCGCTCAGGCCCCGGCGTGGCGCGCGGCGAGGCGCGGCCTGCATCGCCGAAGGTGTAGAGCTGCTCGACAAAACCGAGGGGGAAGCCCGTCTGCTCGGTGACGAAGGCGCGCAGGGCCAGTTCGAAGGTGCGGTCGCGCGCGGGATCGAACGGGCCAAAGGGAAGCGCCGGGGCGCCGTCGGCGGCGTGGGTGGTCAGGACCACGGCCTGACCGGCGCGCAGGGCGATGACCACGGCCGACAGGCCGATCCGCACGCCCTGTTCCCCCCCTTGCGTCATGCAGTTCCTATTCCGTGTGCCAGGCGTCGGCGCCGGGCAGGATGCCGACAGCTTCGGCCAGAACGCGGTAGCGGTCCAGATAGCGCTGCTGCGCCACCGAGGCGGGCAGAGGGTCGATGATCAGGTCATAGCCGGCGGGCGGCGTGCCGAAGATCTGCAGCGACTCGCGCTTGTTGAACCCGGCCAGTTGCGTCGCCTCATAGAAGGCGCAGGCGCGGTCGGCCTTCTTGATCAGGGTCTTGATCGTCTGCGGCGTCTTGGGCGGCAGTTGGAAGCGGACGTGGATCGCGGCTTCCAGCCGGGCCTCGAAGTCCTTGTAGCCGGCGCCCAGCGCCGACTTGAACGGCGAGATCATGTCGCCGATGACGTATTCCGAGGCGTCGTGCAGCAGGGCGGCCAGACGCCATTTCGGCTCCAGCCCCGGACGGATGTGGGCGGCGATCTCTTCGACCACCAGCGAGTGCTGGGCGACCGAGAAGGCATGCTCGCCGATGGTCTGGCCGTTCCAGCGGGCGACGCGGGCCAGGCCGTGGGCGATGTCCTCGATCTCGATGTCGAACGGCGAGGGATCCAGCAGATCCAGGCGACGGCCCGACAGCATCCGCTGCCAGGCGCGCGGGGGCTTGGGCGTTCTCGGCTTGGGCTTGGGCGCCAGGTCTTCGTAATCTTCGGGCAAGTTCGGCATCCTGCGCATGGGGCAGGTGAGGTGACGCATCCCGAACGCCCGATCAAGGGCAAGCGTTGCGATTCGTGGGGGTTAATCCCCGACGTTCAGCGTCACCAGAGCCTTGGCGGCGTCGAACACCCGGTTTTCGTTGCGGTCCTTGCCGCGCACCGTGGCCACGATGATCGGTCCGCCCGAAGGTCCGCGCGCCTCATAACCGACGACGCGCCAGCCGGTGGTCGAGGACTGGTCGGCGGTCATCAGGAAGGTGGCGCGAACCGCCTCGCCTGGCGCGCTGGTGCGGATGCGGGCGGCGCCGTCGGCGGCGTCGATGGAGACGACCTCCTTGTCCGAGGCGACGTTCACCTGGCCGTTCTTGTCGTCGGCGCGGATGGTGATGCCGCCGATCTTGATGTTGGCGCGGTCGCCGTCGGAGTCGATCCGCATCCCGGGCAGGCGGACGGACGCCTTGTCGCCCTGGGCGTCCACGCGCATGCCGGGCGCGCTGACATGGGCGGAGTCGGCGGCGGCTGTCGCCTCGGCGTGGGCGGCGTCGGCTTCGGCGCGGATGGCGTCGTCTTCGGCCCTGGCGGCGTCGGCCTCGGCTCGGGCCGCATCGGCGCGCGCGCGGTCTTCCGCCGATCGGACCTCGGCCATGGCTTCGGGCAGATCGGCGGTCAGGCGGTTTTCGAAAGCCTTCAGCGTGTCATGGACCGAGGCGCCGTCCAGCGACACCAGATGCAGCGTCACCTCGGCGCCGCGCGGGCCGCTGTAGACGCAGGTGGCGCCGTCGGCGCGGGCGGAACCCTTGCGGGTCAGCACGCCCTGGGTCTGGGGGCATTGCAGGGCGTCGACGACCTTGAGAACGCCGCGCGACTCCTTGCCCGACGTGGTCGTGGTGATGCGCACCGTTCCGCCGCTGTCGCAGGCGGCGGTCATGAGCGCGAGGGCGCAGACGGGCCAGAGAATCTGATGCATGGTCGGCTCCAGTTCGGGTCCGATTGTGCGCGCAAGGCGCGCCTTATCCAGTGAAATCGCGGTAATCGAAGGCGGCGGGGGCGCGGCGCTCCGTTACGATCCCGGCCGGGCGCCTTCGCGGCGGTTCAGAAAGGCTAGCCGCTCGAACAGGTGCACGTCCTGCTCGTTCTTCAGCAGGGCGCCGTGCAGCGGCGGGATCAGCTTGCCGGGCGTCTTTTCGCGCAGGGTCTCAGGCGAAATGTCGTCGACCAGCAGCAGCTTCAGCCAGTCCAGCAGTTCGGAGGTCGAGGGCTTCTTCTTCAGGCCCGGCGTGTCGCGGATTTCGTAGAAGGTGCGCAGGGCCTCGGCGACCAGGCGCGGCTTGATGCCGGGGAAGTGGACCTCGACGATGTCCTGCATCGTCTCGGCGTCGGGGAAGCGGATGTAGTGGAAGAAGCAGCGGCGCAGGAAGGCGTCCGGCAGCTCCTTTTCATTGTTCGAAGTGATGACCACGACGGGGCGAATTTCGGCGCGGATCGTCTCGTCGATCTCCTGAACATAGAACTCCATGCGGTCGAGTTCTTGCAGCAGGTCGTTGGGGAACTCGATGTCGGCCTTGTCGATCTCATCGATCAGCAGGACGGGGCGAACGGGGGCGGTGAAGGCCTCCCACAGCTTGCCCTTCTTCAGATAGTTGCGGACGTCGTGCACCCGCTCGTCGCCCAGCTGGCTGTCGCGCAGACGGCTGACGGCGTCGTATTCATAGAGGCCGTTGTGGGCCTTGGTCGTCGACTTGACGTGCCAGGTGATCAGCGGCGCGTTCAGCGCCCGCGCCAGTTCATAGGCCAGGACCGTCTTGCCGGTGCCCGGCTCGCCCTTGATCAGCAGCGGGCGCTCCAGCGCCACGGCGGCGTTCACGGCGACCTTCAGATCGTCGGTGGCGATATAGTCGGACGTGCCTTCGAACCGGCTCATGAAAAACCTGCTCCAATCGGGGGGAGACGAGCAGGTAGCTTATCAGGACGCGCCTGAACAGACCGTCCGCGGCCGCTCAGGTGATCCGCTTGGCCGCCGCCGGATCGCTGGCCGGGAAGCTTTCCTCGCAGGCCTCGTCGATCAGGGCCTCCTGACGGTTCTCGGCCTCCTTGGCCTTGTCCTTCAACTGGTCCGGCTTGCCCACTTCGCGCGGCGCGCTCTTGGAGGGGGCCGTGTTGGGGTCGGCGTCTTCCTGCGCCTTGCTGGGATGGCGTTCGGTCATGCTCTCTCCTCGCTGTCGGGGCCGTAGCCCAGGTCCTCGATGTCGTCATCGGAAAGGCGCCTGGCCTCCCAGTGGGCGGCGCTGGCCTGGGCGCCGCGCTGATTGCGCATCAGGCCGGCGTAGACCAGTTCCACCTCGTCGGGCGCGGAGCCCACTTCGCCGTCGGCGTCGGTCTCGCTGATCGGTGCTGAAACAACGCCGAGCAGGGCGTCGGCCTCCGCTTCGACGCCGTCCAGCGCCAGTGCGTCGTCAAGGTCCTGATCGTCCTCGTCAAAGGGCTCGTCGTCGGCGTCGCCGTCGGCCTGGGTCACGTCCAGAACATCGTCAGCCTCATCAAACGAAATGTCGCCCTCGCCCTCGTCGTCGAGGTGGGTTTCGTCATAGATTTCCGCCTGATCCTGGCCTTCAAAGTCGATGTCTGGATGGGCCACCGCCGCGTCTCCCTGTTCGCAAGAGGTAACGGCGGAGGTCGGCGGGCGTTCCGTGCGTCCTGTCCGCGCAATATCCCTGACACGTTCTGGAAGGGATGGTTAACCACGTCGCTTTACAGTTCCTCAGCCGCCGACCGTTCAGGTTGGGGCGCGCCACGGAGATTCCCTTTGCCGCTGAAACTATCGCTCAAGCCCGGCGAGAAATTCGTCCTGAACGGCGCTGTCGTCCAGAACGGCGACCGGCGCGGCGTCCTGGTCCTGCAGAACAAGGCCAGCGTCCTGCGCGAGAAGGACATCATGCAGCCCGAGGACGTGAACACGCCGGCGCGGCGCATCTATTTCCCCGTCATGATGATGTATCTGGACGAAGCGTCGGCGCCGAATTTCTATGACGAATTCGCCCTGCGCCTGACCGAGTTCATGGGGGCGATCCGCAACCCGGACATCCTGGCGGAATGCGTCACCTGCTCCAAGCACGTGCTGGCGCGCCAGTATTACAAGGCCCTGATGGGCGCCCGTAAGATCGTCGAATACGAAGAACAAAGGCTCGGTAATGTCGCTTCAGGCGTACAAGACGGCGGCGACGCGGGCTGAATCTCCGCGCGACATGGAATACCGGCTGTTCGGCCAGGTGACACGCGCGCTGATGCATGCGGCCACGGTCGACAAGGCGGACATCTCCACCCGGATCGACGCCCTGGACTGGAACCGGCGGCTGTGGTCGGCCCTGTCCACGGCGTGCAGCGAGCCGTCCAACACCATGCCCCAGGCCTTGCGGGCCCAGATCATTTCTCTGGACCTTTTCATCAACCGCCATACCTCGGTGGTGATGCGCGGCGAGGACGATTTCGAGACCCTGATCGACATCAACCGCATGATCATGCAGGGGCTGGCGGGGCCGTCGCCGGCTCCCTGATCACGATGGCGGGAGCGGCCTTTACGGCGCCCGCCAAGCGGTCCTAGCCTGACCTTCCTGTTCAGCAGTCGAAAGGAGGTGGCCAGTGTCTCATTGTCATCAATCGCGAGCGACAGCCGCGATCTGGTCCTCTCGGGAGGCCCGGGCCTGATCCTTCGGGAAGGCAGCGGTTCGGCCGTTCGCGGTCAGACAATGAAGCGCCGCTGGGGCAACCCGGCGGCGCTTTTTGTTGGCGCTGCTACGCTTCGCGCTGCTTGAGCGCATTTTTGTTGGCGCTACCACGCTTCGCGTTGCTTGAGCGCAAGCTGACTAGAACAGCGTGCCGAACCAGTGAGCGATGCCGTGGATGATGGCCACGACCGTCGCCCAGACCAGGGTCAGATAGACCCCGCAGACGGCCGTTCCGATCAGGCCGGCGATAATGAAGACGCCGTCCCTCTGGATGATGCCCAGGCCGAAGATCGCCAGGGTCAGGCCGGGCAGGGCGTCCCCGAACGGCACGGGCATGGCCATCATCAGCGCCAGCAGGATGCAGATGACCCCCACGACCACGTCGGCGGCCTCGCCTGTCAGGATCGGCAGGCGCGGCCGCGTCAGCCGCTCGATCTGACGGAGGCGGGGCAGGATCTTCTGGCTGGCGTTCAGATAGGTGGCGCGGCTGACCGACGCCTTCATCAGCCAGCGCGGCAGCCAGACCTTGTCGCGTTGCAGCGCCAGTTCTGCGGCGATCAGGATGATCGGCACCGAAAACACCGCCTTGCCGCCCGGAGGCCAGGGGATCAGCGCCATCAGCGACAGCATCAGGATAACGGCGCCGAAGCCGCGCTCGCCGAAGGCCTCGACCATCTCCTTCAGGCTCAGCTTGGGATCGTCGCCATAGCCCAGCCGCTCCAGCACGTCGGAAAACGTCCGGCTCTCGTCGGGCGGCGGCGTGGAAACAAGCGTCATCAGGCGAGACTCGGGGAGCGAAGGTCCGCCAAGTTAGGGGCGGCGCGACGACCGCGCCATCCCCAACGCATGGGGTGCGGCTTAATGTTTCGTCACGTGGCGGGCAGAGTGATCATCAAGGCGACCCTTCGCCCGCCGCGCGGTTTCGTCAGCCCAGAAGTTCGCGCCCGATCAGGAAGCGGCGGATTTCGTTGGTGCCGGCGCCGATGTCATAGAGCTTGGCGTCGCGGACCAGACGCTCGACCGGCCATTCCCTGGTGTAGCCGGCGCCGCCCAGGGCCTGGACGGCCTCCAGCGAGACCTTCACCGCGTTTTCCGAGGCCAGCAGGATGGCGCCCGCCGCGTCATAACGGGTGGTCTTGCCCTGATCGCAGGCGCGGGCCACCGCGTAGACATAGGCGCGGGCGCTGTTCAGGGCGACGTACATGTCGGCGACCTTGGCCTGCATCAGCTGGAAGCTTCCGATGGCCTTGCCGAACTGCTTGCGCTCGCGGACGTAGGGCAGGACCACGTCCAGCGCCGCCTGCATGATGCCCAGCGGACCGGCCGACAGGACGGCGCGCTCATAGTCCAGGCCGCTCATCAGCACCCCGGCGCCGCCGCCGACGGGGCCCATGACGTTCTCTTCCGGGATTTCGCAGTCCTCGAACACCAGCTCGGCGGTGTCGGAGCCGCGCATGCCCATCTTGTCCAGCTTCTTCGAGACGCTGAAGCCCTTCATGCCGCGCTCGACCAGGAAGGCGGTGCAGCCCTTGGAGCCGGCCTCGGGGTCGGTCTTGGCGTAGACCACCAGGGTGTCGGCCGACGGGGCGTTGGTGATCCAGAACTTGGTGCCGTTCAGGACGTAGCGGTCGCCCTTCTTGTCGGCGCGGGTGCGCATCGACATGACGTCCGAGCCTGAGCCGGCTTCGGACATGGCCAGCGAACCGACGTGCTCGCCGCTGATCAGCTTGGGCAGGTATTTGTGCTTCTGTTCGGGCGTGCCCCAGCGGCGGATCTGGTTGACGCACAGGTTGGAGTGGGCGCCGTAGCTGAGGCCGATCGAGGCCGAGGCGCGGCTGACTTCTTCCATCGCCACGACGTGTTCGAGGTAGCCGAGGCCGAGGCCGCCGAACTCTTCCTCGACCGTGATGCCGTGCAGGCCCAGCTCGCCCATTTCGGGCCACAGCTCGCGCTTGAACTCGTTTTTCTCGTCGATTTCGGCGGCGAGCGGGGCCAGGCGGTCGGCGGCCCAGCGGGCGGTGGTTTCACGAATGGCGTCGGCGTTCTCGCCGAGGCCGAATTCCATGGATTGGGGCGCGAAGGGAATGCTCATGCCGCAAGCCGTAGCATCGCGCACGCGCTTCGCAAAGCGGCCTTAGACGGCGCTCTTATTGTTCCGGTTGCGCGCCAGGTTCCACCCCGCCACGCCGATGAAGATCAAGCCCAGCAGCACCAGAACCCCGCCGATCAGCATGGCACCGTCGGCTGTCTGCGACGCCGTCAGGGTGCGACGGAAGGCGGCGATCCCGGCCATGAAGGCCAGCAGGCCGATGCCGCCGATGAAGATCACCGCGCCGGTGTCCCCGGCATGGGCGGCGGGCATGGCGCGACGCTCGTGACGCAGCACCTGAATGGTGGCGGGCGCGCTGTCGTCGGCGGGGGTGTCGGCGCGGGCGCCGGGCCCCTGAACGGGGGCGGTCAACAGCCGGTCCAGCGGGGCGGGACGGTCGGCGGGCGTGTCGAACAGGGCGCGTTCGGCCGAGCGGCGACGATAGAGGGCGTCGACCGGCGGCGGCGTGCGGTCGGGCCAACCGCTGAGGGCCTCGGCCGCCTTGGACGTCGCGCCGGCGTTCAGCCGTTCCAGCACGTCCGAACCCTCGAACCGCTTCAGGCCGATCGATAGGATGAAACTGACCAAGGCGTCGAACTGATGCTGATTCAGCGGGATCAACACGCGGGTGTTGATCGCCTCCACCACCGGCATCAGGTCGTATTGCAACAGAAGTTCGGCTTCGACCTCGGTGATCGTGGCGCCGTTGCGGGCGGAGCGGGTGTGGCCATAGCCGATCGTCAGCACGCCGTCGCGGCGACGAACGGCCCGCGGACGAAAGCCCTCGAAGCTCTTGATCAGAAGCAGACCCTCGCGGGACACCTTCATGCGTTGGGACGTGGCTGCGGACACGGACTGACCCATTTCGAAACGGGCGCGCTCGCCCGCTAGGCGAAGCAGCAAGCCGTGTTCCGAAATGCGCGGTCCCGCTTCAGAGCAGGACGAGGGTCGCCAGGCCGAGGAAGATCAGGAAACCGAAAAAGTCCGTGGTCGCCGTCACGAAGACGGCTGAGGAGACGGCCGGGTCGAACTTGAGCTTGGACAGGGTCAACGGCGTCAGCACCCCGACCGTGGCTGCGACCAGCAGGTTCAGGATCATGGCCGCGGCGATGACCGCGCCCAGGCGCCATTCCTGGAACCAGAAACCCGCCGCCAGACCCACCAGGGGAGCCAGCACCAGGCCGTTGGCCAGGCCCACCATCATCTCGCGCGAGAAGGTGCGCACGGCGTTGGAGCTGTTCAACTCGCGCGTCGCCAGGGCGCGCACGGTGACGGTCAGGGCTTGCGTGCCGGCGTTGCCGCCGATGGCCGAGACGATGGGCATCAGGACGGCCAGGGCGACGATCTGCTGGATCGTGCCCTCGAAGAAGGCGATGACCCCGGCGCCGAGCATGGCGGTGAACAGGTTGATGCCCAGCCAGGGCACGCGACCGCGCACGATCTCCAGCACGCCCGAGGACCGGTCTTCATCCGAGACGCCGGCCAGGCGCAGGATGTCCTCGCGGTTCTCTTCCTGAATGATGTGAACGATGTCATCGACCGTCAGCTGGCCGACCAGCCGGCCCGAGACGTCCACGACAGGGGCCGAGATCAGGTTGTACTTCTCGAAGATGTAGGCGACCTCTTCCTGATCGACATTGACGGCGACCTCGTTGACCGGCTCCATCAACTCGGAGAGGGGCGTCTCGCGCGGCGCGCGCAGCAGGCGGCTGATGGCGACGCCGCCGACCGGGCGGTTCAGCGGATCGACCACATAGATGTCGAAGAAGAGTTCGGGCAGGTCCTCGCCCTGGCGGCGGACGTGGTCGATGGTGTCGCCGACGTTCCAGAACTGCGGCGCGGCCATGACCTCGCGCTGCATCAGGCGACCGGCGGAATCCTCGGCGTAGCCCAGCGAGCTTTCGATCGCGGCTCGATCGACCTCGGGCATGGCGGCCAGCACCTTCTCGCGCTGGTCGTCCTCCAGGTCCTCGACCACGGCGGCGGCGTCGTCGGACTCCAGCTCCTGCAGGGCTTCGGCCAGGGTCAGGTGGGGCACCCGCTCCAGCACTTCCTCGCGGATGCCGTCATCTAGCTCGGGCAGGGTGTCGGCCAGCAGGTCCGGCGGCAGCCACTGGACCACCACGGCGCGGTGCTCGGCCGTCAGGAAGCCCATCAGGTCGGCGACGTCGGCGGGGTGCAGGTCTTCCAGCAGGCCGCGCAGGCGCATGCCGTCGCCGTCGTCGGCGGCGTCCACGACCTTTTCGACGAAGGACGCCGTCAGGGCGTAGTCCTCGCCGAGGGCGACGTGATCTTCGGTTTCGATGTCGGGAGCAGGGGCCGGGGAGGCGGAATCCGTGTTGGTCACGTGTCTGCCTCCCCGAATGTCATCAGCCTGGTAGCAGCTGAGTTTCGCCCTGTCAGATCAGATGGTGCGGTCGAGAAGACTCGAACTTCCACGGGTTGCCCCACAGCGACCTCAACGCTGCGCGTCTACCAATTCCGCCACGACCGCTCGCATCGGAGGGCGGGCAATAGCGGAGAGGCGACGGAAAGAAAAGGGGGTTTTGCGGAAATAGGCGAAGGTGACGATTTTCCCCCCAGAGTCCCTCTCCCGGCGGGAGAGGGCTTGAGCCTCCAAGAGCGTAGCGATTGGTCAGGCGAAAGGGTGAGGGGCTGACAGTCCAGTCGGCGTTCAGCCGTAGATCTGCGGCATTCGCCGACATAAGCCGAGAACCCTCACCCTTTCGCGCAAGAACGATCGCTGACGCTCTCGTGCGCTCAAGCCCTCTCCCATCGGGAGAGGGAAGGCTTAGGCCGCGCCGGCCATGAAGTCGTAGACGTCGGCGGTGCGGGTCACGGTGATGGCGATGCGGTCGTCGCGAATCTCGATCTCGCCGCGCGCCACCGGGTGGTTGTTGGCCAGGATCCAGACCTCGTCTTTTTCCGAGGCGTCGAGAGGGATCACCGCGCCGCGGCCCATGCGCAAAAGCTGCTGCATCGGCAGGACCGAACGGCCCAGCACGACCGAAATCTCGACATCAACGGCTTCGATCTGGCTCAAGACGATACTCACAATCAACGGGCGGCCCTTGCGCCGCCGCGTTCGGAAACACATTGAAGCCTCATGCTTGCCGACCCGTTAAGCCTGATCGAACCCTCCCTGATCCGCGCCGACGGCCATGCCGTCGAATGGGCGGTCTCGACCGGCTATGTCGATTACGAACCCGCCGTCGCAGCCATGGAGGCCCGCGTCGCGGCCATCGCGGCGGGCGAGGCCGAGGAGGTGGTCTGGCTGCTGGAGCATCCCCCTCTCTATACCGCGGGGGTCTCGGCCAAGGACGACGACCTGCTGGCCCCCGACCGCTTCCCGGTCCACCGGACGGGACGGGGCGGGCAGTTCACCTATCACGGGCCGGGCCAGCGCGTGGCCTATGTCATGCTGGACCTGAACCGGCGCGGCAAGGACGTGCGCGCCTTCGTTCACGGGCTGGAAGACTGGATCATCGGCGCCCTGGACCAGTTCGGGGTCGAGGCCGGGATGCGCGAGGGCCGCGTCGGCGTCTGGGTCGAGCGCAAGGGCGCGGGCTGGAGCCGCGAGGACAAGATCGCGGCCATCGGCGTCAAGGTGCGCAAATGGGTCAGCTTCCACGGCATCAGCCTGAACGTGGAGCCGGACCTGGACCACTTCGGCGGCATCGTGCCCTGCGGCATCACCGAACACGGCGTGACCAGCCTGGTCGATCTCGGCGTTCTGGCGACGATGGATGAGGCTGACGGGGCGCTGAAGGCGTCGTTCCAGCGCGTCTTCGGTCCGGTTCAGGCCGGCGTTGCGCCGCTCTGAGTCTTCGGCGGCGCGCCGTAGCGGTTGAAGGCCTTCTGCCCGGGAAGCAGCGCCAGATCGAAGGCGACCACGATCAGGACGGCCGCGGCGGCCCAGTCCAGCGGCGCCTGGGGGCGGGGCCAGGCCAGGGCGACGGCCAGCAGGATCAGCCCGCTCCACCAGCCCGACCGTCCGCGATCATGCAGTCGTTGCGACAGGACGCAGGCGCCGCAGTAGAGCAGCAGGGCCGCGACGACCCAGCCGGCCATATCTCGCAACGCCAAGGGCGCCAGCAGGTCGAACGCCGCCCACAGGGCCAGCAGGGCGCCGGCGCCGGCGATGAAGCCAACCCGGCCGATGCGGCCGCTGGACGTTAGAAAGAGATCTGAGATGAGGGGCATTCGGCGCTGGTTCTGAAAAGGAACCTGTTCCGGATAGGGCGCGCGCCGGCGCGAGTAAACCGGCGGTTGCGGCGACCCGTCGCGCGGTCAATTCTTCGTGGGACTGGAACGGGGACCTTTCTTGGGTTTAAACACGGCCAAACCGCGTTTCGACGGCCCCCTGGGAGTTTCCTTCATGCAACGTCTGCTCGCCGCTTCGGCGGCTGTTCTCGCCCTGGCCTTCGCGGCCGGCGGCGCTTCGGCCCAGAACTTCAGCGACCTGGCGCGCCAGGACCTTCAGGCCGCACACGACGCCCTGAAAGCCAACCATCCGGCCGCCGTGGTGCCGGGCGCGGCCAGCGAAGGTTTCCGCAGCTGGATCGACGCCGGACTGCAGGACGCCATGGGCAAGGCCGGGCAGGTCAACAGCGGCGACAGCCACGCCTATCTGATGCGCTACTATGCCAACGGATTCCGTGACGCGAACATCGCCATCCGCCCGACCTTCGAAGGTCTCGGCCCGTTCTTCGCCACCAGCTGGCCCGGCGTGGCCACGGCCTGGCGCAACGGCGAATACGTCGTCTCCTATGTCCAGCCCGGCGTGCGCGGCGCGCCGCCGCTCGGCGCCGTGCTCAAGACCTGCAATGTCCAGCCGATCGCGGACTTCGCCAAGGCCAAGCTGGATGGCTTCGAGGGCGACCTGAAGACCGAGGCCGGTCGCGCGCGCACCGCGCCCTACCTGCTGTGGAACCGCAATAACCCGATGGTGTCGGGCATGCCTTCGGTCTGCGAATTCGCCGTCGGCCGCCGCACGCGCGCCTACACCCTGACCCCGCAACCGGCGACGCCGGCCAACCTGGAAGCCGCCTACCGCGCCTCGGTCTTCACGCCCGGCGCGACCAAGCTGTCGATTGAACAGGTGGACGGCCGCCCCTGGGTTCACGTCAACTCCCTGGCCGACGACGCCGGCTGGGACGCCTTCTTCGCTCAGGTCGAGAGCCAGCTGACGACGCTGCGCGGTTCGCAGGGCCTGGTGATCGACCTGCGCGGCGCGGGCGGCGCCTCGGTCAACGCCACCTCGCGCGGCTACGGCCTGGCCAACCGCCTGTGGACGCCCGAGTTCACCGTCAGCCGCCAGCCGGAAGCCGGTCAGATCACCTATCGCGCCACCGCCGCCAACCGTCAGTGGTTCGCCGAGACCCTCGGCCGTATGCAGGCCGATCCGCGCTTCGTGCAGGAATCGGGCGCTGTGATCGAACAGACTCAGGCCATCGTCGCTGCCTTTGACGCGGCCCTGGCCGCCGGCCAGCAGACCTTCGTCATGCCGGGCCGTCCGTCGGTCGCCGACACCGGCGCCGCCAACCCGGTTCAGGGCCAGGTCGTGGTTCTGGTCGACGGCGGCTGCTCAGGCGGCTGCCTGGACACGCTGGACCTGCTGACCCGTCTGCCGAACGTGCGTCTGGCCGGCGCCGCCACCGCCGTCGACTCGATCTTCATCGAGCCGACCGTTCAGCGTCTGCCGTCGAACTATGCGGACCTCAGCTACGGCCACAAGGCCTGGACGACGCGCCAGCGCGCCAGCAACCAGCCCTTCACCCCGGCGCAGGGCCTGGCCTTCACTGGCAACCCGGCCGACGAAACGGCTGTGCGCGCCTGGGTCGGTGGTCTCTTTTAAGGGGCCTACCGCCCTTCGGGCTGCTTGAGGCCATTTGAGTGGGCCTACCGCCCTTCGGGCTGCTTGAGGTCCGAAGGGGCTAAGGATTGGGGCCGGGCGGTGGAAACATCGTCCGGCCCTTCCTATTTTGGGTGCATGACCCAGACCGAATCCCCCGCGCCGCAGCGTTCGCCCTCGGGCTATGATCTGACGCCGCCGAGCGAGAGCCAGCGCGTGGCGCTGGAGGCCGACCTGTCGCCGGAGGAAAAGCGCGTCCTGCTGGCCCACGGCACCGAGGCGCCTTTCTGCGGCACGCTGTTGGGCGAGAAACGGACTGGGGTCTTCTGCTGCCGGGAATGCGGCCTGCCGCTGTTCCGATCGGCCACCAAGTTCGAAAGCGGCACCGGCTGGCCCAGTTTCGGCGTGCCGGTGGACGAGGCGCACGTGCGCGCCATCCGCGACAGCAGCTACGGCATGGTCCGCGTCGAGACCCGCTGCGCCCGCTGCGACAGCCATCAGGGCCACGTCTTCCCCGACGGCCCGCCGCCGTCCGGTCTGCGCTACTGCATCAACTCGGTGGCTCTCAGCTTCGTGCCGGAGGGCGAGCCGCTGCCCGATCCTCTTGGGCGCGGCGACGGGTCCGCCTGAGCGGATGGTCGTCTTGGGGCCGCATTTGCGGTTAGGGTGGTGGTGAACGGGAGTACGGGCGCATGATGATCGAACTGGCCGCCGCCGCGATGTTGCTGGCGAACATGGATCCCGAGGGCGTCGTGGCCACCGCGCCGCGCGGCGAACAGGCTGTGCCGACCGCCACCGCGGCCATGCTGGCCGCATCCACCACCGAGGCCTCGCCCAGCACCACCGTCCAGACCGCCGCGCCCCATGGCCTGAGCACGGACCAGCAGATCGCCCGCTGGATCGGCGAACGCACGGCGGAAGCGCCCGAAGCCCCTGTCGATCCCTGGGCCGAAGCCGAACCGCGCAAGATGCATGGTCAGGTCAGCGTCGGCATGGGCACTGGCGGCTATCGCGACTATGCGGCGGCGGTGTCGCTGCCGATAGGCGAGAACGGCGTGCTGAATCTGAGCGTCAGCCAGACCAAGAACAGTCCCTGGGGCTACGGCTATGGTTCGTATCGGGACTATCCTCACGGCGGCTATGGTCGTCCGTTCGGCATGATGGAGCCGCTCGGCTTCGAGGGGCCCTATTTCCGCGGTCGGCCCTATGCGCCGCTGCGGGTTCGCCCTGACGTCGCACAGGGCACGACCAGTTCGGTCGGGGTTTCCCTGCAGACCGGCGGCTAGAGGCCGCAACCGTCCGATCGGACTGAGGTCTTCGCGCCACGGCGCGGAGCGTTTCGCCCGGGGCGTCCCATCGCCGCATTCCCTTCGGGCGGCGATCTCCCATATGCGTCGGGAGACAGAGGACCAGTATGGATAGTTTGCTTAGTTCGGCCGCCGATTTCATCGCCAGACACCATGTCTGGGCCGGGGTCGTTCTGGGGCTGGTCACATTCTTCGAGTCGCTGGTGGTCATCGGCGCCTTCGTGCCGGCCACCGGCCTGCTGGTCGCTGCGGGCGGACTGGTGGCGGCCGGCGTTCTGGATCCCATGACCGTCATCGTCGGCTGCATCGCAGGCGCGGTGATGGGCGACGCCATCTCCTACTGGATCGGTCGGCGACTGGGCACGGGCGTGCTGCGCCAGCCCATGCTGCTGCCGCACCGTCGCAAGATCGCCTGGACGCGGCTCTACTGCCGTCGCTACGGCGTGGCTTCCATCTTCATCGGCCGCTTTTTCGGGCCTCTGCGCGCCTTTGTGCCGGTCATGGTCGGCGTGCTGCGGATGCGCCAGCGGGTGTTCCAACTGGCCAATGTCACCTCGGCCTTCGTCTGGGTGCTGGCCATGCTGGCGCCGGGCTATCTGGCCGCCAAGGGGTTGGCGCAGCTGGAGTTCATGAGCGAGGCTCATGGGCCGACCCTGATGCTGATCGCCTTCGCCGCGGTGGTCGTCGGCGCGGTGGTGCTGATGCGCTGGTTGAAGGGCAGGGCGGCCAAGCGGTCGGCCCTGCTGGCGGCGGCGGTCAAGTAGCTTCCACATCGCCGTCATCCCGCCCGCAGCGCAGCGGAGAGCCGGGACCGCCCAAGGCGCCGACGCCTCCATTCGTTGCGTTTCCTGCGGTCCCGGATAACGGCTTCGCCGTTTCCGGGATGACGATTTAAAGCAGCGCATGAAAAAAGGCCCGACCGGATGGTCGGGCCCTCATCGTTTCAGGACTGAGGATCGTCAGTCGTGGCCGTGGCTGTGGCTGTGCGAGTCGGCCTCGGCGGAGGCTGCGCCCGCGCTCCAGGCCTGACCGTCGGCGGTCTGGTGCCAGAAGGGCTGACGCGGGGCCTGACCCACCTCGTTCATCTGATTGTCGAAGATCCGGCCGTTGATCATGGTGTAGCCGATCTTGACCGTGTTCCGCAGGTTCTCCAGCGGGTTGGCGTCCAGCACCACCAGGTCGGCCAGCTTGCCGGTTTCCAGCGAGCCGATGTCCTTGTCCATGCCCAGCGCCGCAGCGCCGTTCAGGGTGCCGACGCGCAGGGCCTCGTGCGGGGTCATGCCGCCCTGCTCGAACATCCACAGCTCCCAGTGGGCGCCCAGGCTTTCGCGCTGGCCGTGGGCGCCGATCTGCACCGACACGCCTTGGTCAGCCAGGCGCGCAGCCTCGCGGGCGATGGAGATGTGGTTCAGCTCCTCCGGCGGCGTCTTGACCGGGCGACGCGAGCGGCTGTCCAGTACGCGACGCGGGACGTACTGGCTCAGGATCGGGTCTTTCCAGACGTCGGTCGTTTCGTACCAGTAGTTCTCGCCCCAGGCGCCGCCGTAGGCCACGACGAGGGTGGGGGTGTAGGCCACCTTGGTCTGGCGCCACAGCTGATGCACGTCGGCGTACAGACGGGCCAGCGGGATCGAGTGCTCGATCGTGGTGTGGCCGTCCACCACCATGCTCATGTTGTGCTGGAACAGCGAGCCGCCCTCGGGCACGACCATCATGCCCAGCTGGCGCGCGGCCTCCAGGATTTGCTGGCGCTGGTCGCGGCGCGGCTGGTTGTAGCTCTTGACGCTCCAGGCCCCGATGGCCTGCATCCGGCGCAGGTTGGACAGGGCGTCGTCCAGATCATTGACCTGGGCCGTGAAGGGCGTCGCCGCGCCGTACAGGATGGTGCCGGTCGAGAAGATGCGCGGCCCGACCACGCGGCCGGCCTTGGCCAGTTCGCTGTGGGCGAAGATCTCGCTCGAATCATTGGACGGATCGTGGATCGTGGTCACGCCGAAGGCGAGGGCGGCGTAGTTGACCCAGGACTGCTGCGGGATGATCTCGTCCGAGCCCATCGAGCCGTGCCAGTGGGCGTCCACCAGGCCGGGGATGATGGTCTTGCCAGCCATATCCATGACGCGGGCGTCGGTCGGGACCGTGACCGAGCCGCGCGGGCCGATGGCCTCGATGCGGTTGCCGTTCACCACGACCACGCCGTCCTCGATGACCTCGTCGCCCTTCATGGTGATCAGGCGGGCGCCGCTCAGGACCACGCGGCCAGTCGGCTTGGCGTAGTCGGCGCTGAAGCCGATCTTGACCCCATGCTCGGCGGGCTTGGGCAGTTCGGCGGGCGCGCCCTCGGCGAAGGCGAAGCTGTCGCTCAACGGACGCGAGAACAGCTCCGGTCCCATCGACCATTGCAGGCGGCTGGAATCGCCCGACCAGTGCAGCCATTCGCCGGCGTCGCGGGTGACGCGGGTCTGGGGCAGGGCCTTGGTCTCGGCGCCGACCGTGACGGCGCGGCCGGTCGAGACGAAGGGCGCCACATAGGCGTTGAACCGCTCGGTCCAGGCCACCCAGTGTTCGTCAGGCGAGACCGAGAACTCGGCCGCCCATTCGCTGCTCAGGTGGGTGCGCGCGTCGTCGCCCGACAGGTTGACGGATTTCAGCACCCGCTTGTCGCCGTCGCGCGAGGTCAGGAAAATGCGGTCGTTGCGCGCGCCGAACTGCGGGTTCGAACCCTCGTCGGTGATCAGGGTCGGCTCGCCGCCGCGCACCGAGGTGCGATAGACGCCCGGCTCGCGGCTCCACAGGGCCGTGCGCAGGAAGCCGTCGCTGGAGGTGCGATAGACCACGGTCTGGCCGTCCGGCGAGAACTGCGGCTCCAGATAGTGGCCGGGCTGGGCGCTGATGACGCGGCCTTCGCCGCCGGCGGCGGGAATCACCCGCAGCGTGCCCAGGTCCTTGTCGCTCCAGGTCGTGTAGACGATGGAGCGGCCGTCGCGGGACCAGGACGGATAGAGCTCGAAATGGTCGTTCTGGCGCGTCAGGCGGCGGGGCGTCCCGGCGACGCCATTCCTCAGATCGCGAATCCACAGATTGCCGAGGGCCTCGAACACCACCTTGGAGCCGTCCGGCGAGGTCTGGGCCCAGCGGACCATCTTCACGTCAAACTGGTCGGGCGCCACCTCGACGGGGAAGCGCACGGCCTCCTGCACGCGGCGGGTGTCGGCGACGTGGAAGGGGATTTCGCTGACGGCCTTGGAGGCCACGTCGATGCGATGGATCTTGCCGCCCGACCAGAAGACGATGCCGCGGTTGTCCGGCGTCCAGCTCATCGTCGGATAGACGCCGTGGATGGCCCAGGTTTCCTGAAGGTCGCGGTCCAGACCCTCATAGATCGGGGTCTCGCGACCCGATTCGAGGTCCATGACGTAGAGGACCGACTTGTACCGATCACGCCGGATGAAGGCCAAGGACTTGCCGTCGGGCGAGGGGGTGGGGCGAATCGAGCCGCCCGGGCCGGTGACGAAGGGCGTGACCTCGCCCGTCTCGCGATCCAGGCGACGGATCACATAGATCTGGGTGTTCGGGTCCTTGGAATAGTCGAACACGCCGCCCGCTGTGGAGTCGTCGCTGAAGTAGAGGTAGCGGCCGTCGGGTGAGAAGGCGGGCTCGCCCGTGTCCTTCTGCTGGGTGCGGCGCTCGGTCAGCTGCACGCCGCCGCCGCCTGCGCGGTGGTACATCCACATCTCGCCCGCGCCCAGCGAGCGCGATGAGGTGAAATGCTTGCGGCCGACGACGAACTGGCCGTCCGGCGACCAGTCGGGCTGGGTCAGCAGGCGGAAGGTCTCGTTCGACACCTGTTTGGCGTTGGCGCCGTCGCGGTCCATGACCCACAGGTTGTCGCCGCCGCCCCGGTCCGAGGTGAAGGCGATGGAGCGGCCGTCCGGCGAGTATTTGGGCTGCATGTCCCAGGCGACGCCCGAGGCGATGACGCGGGCCTCGCCGCCGCTGATCGGCATGACATAGATGTCGCCCAGCAGGTCGAAGACGATCTCGCGGCCGTCAGGGCTGACGTCCAGCGACATCCAGGTGCCCTCGGTGACGTCGATGGTCGCCTCGTGCGACGCGCCCGGCGGGTTCTGGACGTCCCATTTCGGCTTGGCAGGCGTGGCGGCGGTCGCCGTCGAATCGGTCGCCGGAGTCGTTTGCGCGAACGCCGGGAAGGCCACGGCCAGGGCCGCGACGGTGGTCAACAAGCTGCGCTTCATGAAAAGCCCCCAAACCCCTAAAAACTGAGGTTGGAAGGTCTAGCGGGCGTAGGGCGGACTTGACCAGACGTCAGGCGCCGAACGGGCGCAATTCGACCGCGTCAGGACATCGCATCTGATTGTCAGGAGAGTGGCCCCGGCCCTTGCAAATCATTGATCTGCAAGGGCCGGGATGGTGCCGCCGGGGGGAATCGAACCCACGACCTCAGCCTTACCAAGGATGCGCTCTACCACTGAGCTACGGCGGCCCTCAACGAGGAGAGCGGCCGTATAGCCAACGACTTCGGGGCCGCACAAGTCCAAAATGCACGCTTGATCAAAAACTTTGCACGCGGTCTGCTGCGCCGCATGGAAACACCGCCCAAAGACGCCGTTCCCGCCGCCCCGGTCGTGGAGCCGACCCGCGAGCAGAAGGCCAAGGCCGAGCGGGCCGTGCGCCTGGCCGCCGCCCTGCGCACCAACCTGAAGCGCCGCAAGACGCCGACCGTCGCGCCGCGCCCCGCTACCGAGCGCAACTGAAAGTCATCGCGTTCACGCGCATCCGGCTCTTTCGCGAGGGCGTAAGGGCTTGCTAGATAAGCGGTTCGCCGGGGCGCAGTGTTTCCGGCCGCGAAAGATTCCATGGACAGCATCGTCATCCACGGCGGCAACCGCCTGAACGGCCAGATCGAGGTCAGCGGCGCCAAGAATTCGGCCATCAAGCTGATGGCGGCTTCGATCCTGACGGATCAGCCCCTGCTGCTGACCAACATGCCGCGTCTGGCGGACACCAAGTTCCTGGGCCAACTGCTGCGCCAGTTCGGCGTCCAGGTGACGGAACGCAACGGCGCGGACGGGCAGGAGACCCTGTTCCATGCGCCGGAACTGACCTCGACCTTCGCCCCCTATGATTTGGTTCGCCAGATGCGGGCCTCGTTCAACGTCCTGGGGCCGCTGCTGGCCCGCTCGGGCGAGGCCAAGGTCTCGCTGCCCGGCGGCTGCACCATCGGCGCCCGCCCGGTCGACCTGCACCTGATGGCGCTGACGGCCATGGGGGCTGAAATCGAACTGGAGGAAGGCTACGTCTCCGCTCACGCGCCCAAGGGGCTGCAAGGGGCCGAGATCGAGTTTCCCTTCGTCTCGGTCGGCGCCACGGAACACGCCCTGCTGGCCGCCGTGCTGGCCAATGGCGTGACGGTGCTGAAACGCGCCGCGCGTGAACCCGAGATCGGCGACCTGGCCCGCTGCCTGATCGCCATGGGCGCCAGGATCGAGGGTCTGGACACCGACGTCCTGACCATCACCGGCGTTTCGTCGCTGTCGGGCACGACCTGGTCGGTGATTCCCGACCGGATCGAGATGGGCAGCTATGCTTTGGCTGCGGCGATGGCGGGGGGCGAGGTGCGCCTGACCAAGGGCCGCGCCGACCTGATCACCGCCCTGACCGACAAGATGATCGAGGCCGGGGTCGAGGTCGAGCCGACCGCCGACGGCCTTATCGTCCGCCGCGATCCGACGCAGCGGCTGAAGGCCGTCAACGTCACGACGGATATCTATCCGGGTTTCGCCACCGACCTGCAGGCTCAGTTCATGGCTCTGATGACGACCGCCGAGGGCGAAAGCATCATCCACGAGAACATCTTCGAGAACCGCTTCATGCATGCGCCCGAACTGGCGCGTCTGGGGGCCGACATCTCGGTCCACGCCGGCGAGGCGCGGGTGCGCGGCGTCGAGAAGCTGCACGGCGCCCCGGTCATGGCCACGGATCTGCGCGCCTCGATCAGCCTGGTCATGGCCGGTCTGGTCGCGGAGGGCGAAACCACGGTCGGTCGCGTGTATCATCTGGATCGCGGCTTCGAGCGGATGGAAGAAAAGCTGGGAGCCTGCGGCGCCGATGTCCGGCGCGTGAAGGGCGAGGCGGATGAACACTGAGGCCAAGGCGACCTCTGACAACGATGCTGCGGCCGAGGAGGCCCTGGCGCCGATGGAGCCCCTGCGCCTGTTGGCCGAGGACGCCGTCGACCTGCAGATCATCTCGGCCGCGCTTCAGGACGCCATCATGCGTCCCGTCGACATCAGCTGGGAAAAGGAAGCGCGGCGCCTGACTATCGTCCTGTCGCGCTTCTGCTGGGAATGCGGCGGCACCCGCGTCATGGCGGCGATGCAGTTCGGCGACGTCGAGGCGGTCAAGAGCCGCCGTTTGCCGCGCGCGCCCGAATCGGCGCTGGAACTGCTGGCCCTCGATTTCGAACCGACCGAGGCCCCGGGCGGCCGGGTCATCCTGATGTTCGCCGGGGGCGGCGATCTGCGGATCGACGTGGAATGCCTGGACGCCGTGCTGACCGACCTGTCCGACCGCTGGCCCGCCCGCATGGCCCCGACCCATCTGGACGAGAGCAAGCCATGAGCGGTCCGCACAAGCTGTCGGTCATCGAGGTGGACGCCGCGACCCTGCCGGCCGCCACCGCCGAGATCGAGCATCAGCGCCGCGTCGCCATCTTCGACCTGGTCGAGCAGAACAGCTTCACGCCCGAGGGCGCCGAGGGCGGTCCCTATACGCTTCGCCTGTCGTCCCAGGACAACCGCCTGGCCTTCGACATCGCCGGACCGGATTTCGCCCGCACCCACGTCCTGTCGCTGTCGCCGATGAAGACGGTGATCCGCGACTACGCCCTGATCTGCGAAAGCTATTACGAAGCCCTGCGCGGCTCGTCGCCGAGCCAGATCGAGTCCGTGGATATGGGCCGTCGCGGCTTGCACAACGAAGGCGCTGAACTGCTCAAGACGCGCCTTGAGGGCAAGGTCGAGATCGACAAGGAAACCGCCCGCAGGCTGTTCACGCTGGTGTGCGCCGTCTATCGACGCGGCTGAACTCGACTATTTCCGCGTTTTGGTGCATTAGGCGCCTCCTTTACGGCTCGCGTTCACGCCCAACGCGAGCCTTATGCTGTTTCATCGGGCGAGAGAGACCGCATGGCCAAGGAAGAGCTTCTCGAGTTCCCCGGCACCGTCAGCGAACTGCTGCCGAACGCCACCTTCCGCGTGACGCTGGAAAACGACCACGAGATCATCGCCCACACCGCCGGCAAGATGCGCAAGAACCGCATCCGCGTTCTGGCGGGCGACAAGGTGCTGGTTGAAATGACGCCCTACGACCTGACCAAGGGCCGCATCACCTATCGCTTCAAGTAAGGACGCGCGTGTCGCGTCCTGACCTTCCGGCTCCGAGGCTCGTTCTGGCCTCGTCGAGCCCGCGCCGCATCGAACTGCTGGCGCAGATCGGGGTGGTTCCCGATCATGTTGATCCCGCCGACATCGACGAGACTCCGCTGAAGGGCGAGACGCCGACGCGTCTGGCCGAGCGCCTGGCGCGCGGCAAGGCCGAGGTCGTGGCCGCGCGTTCGCCCGACGCCATCGTCCTGGCCGCCGACACCGTCGTCGCCCTGGGCCGTCGTCTGCTGGAAAAGCCGGCGGACGAGGCCGAGGCCAAGCGTTTCCTCGAACTGCTGTCCGGCCGCAATCACCGCGTCCTTACCGGCGTCGTCGTGATCGCGAACGGCCAGACGACCTGCCGCGTCGTGGACACCCGCGTCTCGTTCAAGACCCTGTCGGCCGAAGAGATCGCGACCTACGTCGCCTCTGGCGAATGGCGGGGCAAGGCGGGCGGATACGGCATTCAGGGGGCGGCCGCCGCCTTCGTACGCCGCATCGTCGGCAGCCATCCGGCCGTCATGGGCCTGCCTCTGTATGAAGCGGCCAATCTGCTTCGGGGCGCCGGCTGGCGGCCCAGGATCGCCTGACATGGCCGATGTCGAGGTCTTCCTCGATCAGACGCCGGGCGAGACCCGCGGCGTCGTCGCCCGCAAAGGGCGCTTCCATCATCTGATCCTCCACCGCGACAGCGACCGGCCGACCGATCGGCTGGGCGCACGTTGTGTCGGACGCATCGCGAGGGTCGAACCGGCCCTGCGCGGCGCCTTTGTCGATCTGGGCGCGGGTGAACCCTACGGCTTCCTGCCTTTGGGGCAGCACGACAAGCCGGGGGAGGGGGCCAAGGTCGAGGTCGAGGTCACGGCCGAACCGCGCGAGCGCAAGGGGCCGGTGCTGCGCCGTCTCGGCGACGCCTCCGGCGAGCCGCGCCTGCTGGCGGCGGGACCGGACGTCTCCGCGATTCTATCCATTCTGGCGCCGGGCGTCGCGCCCCAGACGGGCGTGGCTGCGATCCGCGCCGCCCTGGAGGCTGAGGAAGACGCATTGTCCGCCTCCGTCGTCGATCCCGCCTGCGGCCTGGACCTGATGATTCAGCGCACCCGCGCACTGATCGCCGTCGATATTGACCACGCCCCCGCGCCGGGCCGCGAGTCTCGCAAGAGCCGCGAGGCGGCGAACCGCGAGGGGCTGGTCCACGCCGCCCGGCTGCTGACGCTGAAAGGGTGGGGCGGTCTGGTCGTGATCGACCTGATCGGCGCCGGTCTGCACGGCGACACTATAATGAAGGGGGTTCGCGCCGCCTTCGCGGCGGAGCCGCAGGCCGTGTTCGGCCCCTTGAGCCGTTTCGGCCTGATGCAACTGTCCCTGCCGTGGCGGCGCACGCCGCTGGACGAGCGGCTGCTGGACGCGGCGGGCCGTCCGATGCTGGAGACCCGCGTCCTCGCCGTGGCGCGCCAGCTTCGCCTGGCCCTGCTGTCCGATCCCGCCACGCCGCGCTTCGTCGCCCGCTGTCAGCCCGAAGAGGCGGCGCTGGCCGCGCCCCTGGTCGAGGCCCTGGGGCCGAGGGCCGGTCTGCTGGCCGATCCGTCGATGGCCGCCGGCGCCGTCAGAATTGAAGAGGCCCGATAATGTCGCTCTGCCCCATCTGCCGTCGTCAGAAGCCCGACCCGGCCTACAAACCCTTCTGTTCCAAGCGTTGCGCCGATGTGGATCTGCAGCGCTGGTTCACCGGCGGCTACGCCATTCCGACCGAAGAAGTGGTCGATGATGAAAAAGATCGCTGAATTGAGTGAATTGGCGTCTGGACAGCCCCTCCAGCCTCGCCTATAGACCCGCCTCTCGCGACGAGATCGCGCGCCTGGATAGCTCAGCTGGTAGAGCAGCGGATTGAAAATCCGCGTGTCGGTGGTTCGAACCCGCCTCCAGGCACCACTCCCCCTCAAAAATGACCTCGCTTCTGTCAGCGTGAAGCTGTGTCGCAAAATGGCCCCAATTTCGCCTTGGGAATTGCATTTCGGTAACAGTGCGTGATGCGACGTTTTCGTGTCGCGGACATAACAAAAATCGCAAATATTTTGCCGAACTTTCCGATTGCTGCAGGTGCGAAGGGGAAAAGAAACTTTGCGCACTTGACGCTACGTGGGGTGTTCGCCAAAGGGACTTAACCGCATTCCTGCTTGCAGGTCGGGGTGCCCGGGATATTGTGCCCGGACCTTGGCGGCGACGCTCGTTTTCGAACAGGCGTTGCAGGGGGCGGCTCCACTCGTCGGGCTCGATCCGGACGGTGGCGCGATTTCATTATAGGGACGGCCGACTGACGCGGTCCGTGTCTTGGGTTCCACGTGTCAGACCAAAGCAGGAACTGGCGAACAATGCTCGATAGCAAGAAGACGAATATCCTCCTCGCACTGGCCGGCGCTGCCGTCCTGATGGCGAGCTCGCCGGTTCTGGCGCAAGACGCTGCGGCTCCGGCCGCTGCTCCGACCGCCGCTGCCGCCCCGGCCGCTCCGGCCGCCGACGCCGCAGCCCCGGCTGCTGACGCTGCCGCCCCCGCCGCTGATCCGACCTCGGTCAGCGAAACGGTTTCCGGCGGTCACGGCGGCGGCATCACCCCGGTCTCCATGTTCATGGAAGCCACCGCAGTGGTTAAGGTCGTCATGGCCGGCCTGCTGCTGGCCTCGATCTTCTCGTGGACCATGCTGCTGATCAAGCTGCTGGAGTTCGGCGCCCTGAACAAGACGACCGACCGCTTCCTGGAAGCCTTCCGCGGCGCCCGCACGATCGCTGACATGCGTCGCGTCGCCACCTCGGAAGACTTTGACGGCAACCCGCTGGCCGACATGGCCGCCGCCGCCACCGAGGAAATCGAACTGTCGCGTCAAGCTGGCCTGAGCGTCACCGGCGATCACCGCGACTCGGCGCTGCTGCGCGCCCAGACCGCCGTCGCCGCCGTTCAATCGGGTCTGCCGAAGCGCCTGTCGGGCGGCCAGCAGTTCCTGGCCTCGGTCGGTTCGACCGGTCCGTTCGTCGGTCTGTTCGGCACCGTTTACGGCATCATGAACTCCTTCATCGGCATCGCCGAGTCCAACACGACCAACCTGGCCGTCGTTGCTCCGGGTATCGCTGAAGCTCTGCTCGCCACCGGTATCGGCCTGTTCGCCGCTATCCCGGCCGTTATCTTCTACAACTACTTCAACACGCGCATCTCGAACTACGGCACGCGTTCGGACGGCTTCAACGCTGAACTGATCAACGCCATCTCGCGTCAGCTCGACAAGGGAGCGTAAGACGGATGGCCGCCAAACTTTCCGGTTCCGGCGGCGGCAAGTACACCGTCGAGGCTAATGCCGAGATCAATGTCACGCCTTTCGTTGACATCATGCTCGTCCTCCTCATCATCTTCATGGTGGCGGCTCCGCTCGCCACCGTGTCGGTGCCGGTGAAACTGCCTCGCGCCGTTGCTCCTCCGGGCAAGAATCCGCCGACGCCGGTCTTCATCTCCATCCAGAACGATGGCGATGTCTGGATCGGCGACATGCAGTCTTCGCCCGGTGCGCTGGGTGACGACCTGCGGGTGCAGATCGGACGCAGGAACCCTTCGGAAGAACGTATTTTCATTCGTGCAGACCAACAGACTCGGTACGGCGACTTCATGCAGGTCATGAACGCTCTCCAGGATAATGGTTTCTACAGCGTCGCCCTGGTTGGCGAAGACAACTCGTAAGGGGGCGGGGCGCATAGCATGACAGCTGAACCTCACGTCCACCGCGATCCGATCCTGGATCCGCCGAAGAAGAAAAAGAAGCTTTCGACCGGCGCCGTTGTGGGCATCGCCGTTTCGGTGATCGTTCACGGCTTGGCCGGCCTGTACTTGTACAACAACAAGTTCAAGCTGAAGGAAATGACCTACGAGGACGAGGCCGTCGACGTCGAGCTGATGGAGGTTCCCCCTCCGCCGCCGCCGCCGCCGCCGCCGCCGCCTCCGCCGGACACTCCTCCGCCGCCGAAGCTTCAGGTGCGTGAGCCGCAGATCAACACCCAGGCGCCTCCGCCTCCGGTGACTGTGGCTATCGAACCGACGAAGAAGGAAGACCGTCAGGAGTACACGGGTCCGCCCGTGATCGTCCCCGGACCTCCGCCTCCGCCGGCTCCGCCCGCACCGCCGCGTCCGTCGGTCATCACCAACCCCAGCTGGTCGCGCCCGCCGCGTCCGACTGAGCGGGACTTCCCGCAACGCGCGCTTGATCGCGGCGTGGGTGGTTCGGCCACGGTTGAGTGCACCGTCACCCCCAGCGGACGTCCTTCGGACTGCCGCGTGGTGTCGGAAGATCCGTCCGGCATGGGCTTCGGCGCCGCCGCAGTTCGCATCGTCCAGCGCGGGCAGCTTTCGCCCCGTACGGTCGACGGCGCTGCGACCAACGCCAAGTTCGTCGTGCGGGTGCCCTTCAATCTGGGCGACTGACGCGACCGACAAGTCGAACTTGAGAACGCTCCGGGACCCCGTCCCGGAGCGTTTTTCTTTGGCTGGCATTCATCCCAGGATTGGGCGCTCTCGGCCTCTTCCTTCTTCGTGATGGATTGATGCCGTTGCGCGACGCGCGCTTTGGATACGGGAGAGAGGATCTGATGGGACGTTCGCGCCATGCGATGGTCGCTTGCGCCGTCATTCTGGCCCTTGGCGCGACCGGATGCGCTGGGTTGGCCAGACCGAGCGTGCCGGAAGCGGGCTATGCCACGATCGAGTGCGCTGTCGCTCCAGATGGACGGCCCGCGAACTGCCGGGTGCTGTCAGAGGCGCCGGCCGGCATGGGGTTCGGCGCGGCCGCCCTGGATATCGTCCAGCGCGGACGGCTTTCGGCTCGTACGCTTAAAGGCGTGGGGGCGGACGCCAAATTCGTCGTGCGCGTGCCCTTTACCTCGGCCGACTGATGCGGCCCCGAACCTGACGGCGCCCCTGGCCTTGGCGGCCTCTTGTCCGCATGATGCGTCCGAACAAACGAGAAAATCGCATGAAACACGCCCTTGTCGCCGCTGGCTCCGCGCTGGGCCTGATGCTGACCGGTTGCGCCTACAATGAGAGCCTGGGCCGCAATCAGTTCCTGATCGTCGATGACAGCGCCCTGATCCAGCAATCGGACGCGGCCTGGGCGGAAACCCTGCGGACCTCGAAGATCTCGGCCAACGCCGCCCAGAACGAGCGCGTGCGCCGCGTCGGCGGACGCATCGTGCAAGTCGCGGGGCTTGCGAACCGCACATGGGATTATCGGGTCTTCCAGGACGACAGTCCCAACGCCTTCGTTCTTCCGTCAGGCAAGATCGGCGTGACCACCGGTCTGCTGGCCCTGACCCGCAACGACGATCAGCTGGCCACGGTTCTGGGCCATGAGGTCGGCCACGTCGTCGCCCGCCACGCCGCTGAGCGCTATTCGACCCAGTCGACCACGGGCCTGGTGCTGGGCGCGGTGCAGAGCCGGGCAGGGGACTATTCGCAGGCCGTGGGCGCCGTCGGCGGGCTGGGCGCGCAACTGACCTTTTTGCTGCCCTTTTCGCGCAGCCATGAGCTGGAGGCCGACCGTCTCGGCGTCGATTACGTCGCCGCCGCCGGCTACAAGCCGTCCGAATCCGTGGCCCTGTGGCGGCTGATGGCCCAGCAGCGCCAGTCGGGCAGGCCCGAATTCGCCTCGACCCACCCGTCGGATCAGACCCGGATCGCGGCCTTGCAGCAGTATATCGCCAGCCGCGGCTGGAACTGACGGGGGATAAAGCGAATTTCCTTCACAAGCGTATTGCTGACGGAGGCGAGGCCCGCTAGAGAACCGGCCTCGCGTTGATCGCGCCGCCTTAGCTCAGTTGGTTAGAGCGCCGGTTTGTGGAACCGGAGGTCCTCAGTTCAAGCCTGAGAGGCGGTACCATCACTCCAACGAATCGCTTTTGCGACTTGGAGTGGTGACGACATGAGCGACGCTTCCCCCGTGTGGGACCCCCGCCAGTACAATCGGTTTGAAGCCCAGCGCGACCGCGCTGCGCTCGACCTTCTGGTGCGCCTGCCCGAAGATCTGGATCCGGCCGAGATCTGGGACCTGGGCTGCGGCACGGGCCAGCACGCGGCCCTGCTGAAACGCCGCCACCCTGACGCCCACGTCCACGGCATGGATTCCAGCAAAGCCATGCTGGAGCAGGCCCGCGCCCTGTCCGCCGATGTCGACTGGTCCATCGGCGACATCACGACCTGGAGGCCGGAACGGCCCGCCGATCTGATCCTGGCCAACGCCTCGCTGCAGTGGCTGCCCGGCCATGCGGCGCTGTTCGCCCATCTGGCCGGCGCCCTGGCCCCCGGCGGCCTGCTGGCGGTGCAGATGCCCATGGCCTGGGAGACGCGCCACCACACCCTCATGCGCCAGACGGCGGCCGAGGGGCCGTGGGCGTCGGTGCTGGCGGGCGTGGACACGATCGCGCCCCTGCTGCCGGCCGAGGCCTATTACGAGGCCCTGGCGCCGCTGTGCGACGACATCGACATCTGGTCGACGACCTATCTGCACGTCCTGGGCGGCGACGACGCCGTGCTGGAGTGGATGAAGGGAACGGCGCTGCGGCCCTATCTGACCGCCCTGGCCGATGATGCGGCGATGCGGGACGCCTTCCTGTCGGCGCTCGCCCAGCGTCTGTCGTCGGCCTTCCCTAGGCGGGCGGACGGGGCGACTCTTCTACCATTTCCTCGTCTCTTTCTTGTAGCGCGGCGTCGTTGATGCGGTGGCGGTGCAGGTGCTCGACCGGGCATTTCAGCGTCGTCAGCGCGGCCTGGGCCGCCGCATAGCCGGCTGATACGGCGGGGTCGTAGGCCTTCCAGTCGCGAATATCGACGCCCTCGGGCTTGGGCTGAATCAGCAGATCCGTGTCGGCCCGCGCCTGAAGCAGTTCGGCCTCGGTCGTCAGGGTCGCCGAGCGCATCAGGACCGAGACAATCGGCGGCCCCTTCTTCCAGGCGCCCGAGGCGATCCAGCGCCACCAGGACGGCGGGTCTTCCAGGGCCTTGGGATCGACCCCGCGCGTCTGGGACACGTCCACGCCGACGACGGGGCCGTAGGTCAGCCGCCGCATGACCTCGCTGGGGAAGTTGCGCAGCACCGCGCCGTCCACCAGCACCTGGCCGTTCATCACCACGGGCGGCATGACGCCAGGGATGGAGATGGAGGCGCGCAGGGCGTGGCGCAGCATGCCCTCGCGATGCACCTCGACCTTGCCCGAGGTCAGATTGGTCGAAACCGCGAAGAAGGGCAGGGGCATGTCCTCGATGGCCACGTCGCCATAGGCGTCCTGCATCAGCCGCGTGACCTTGCGGGCGTGGGTCATGGCGATGATCGGGAAGGCGATGTCCGATAGCGGATCCGACACGACGAAGGCCTTGCGGATGCGCTCGTCCAG
Source organism: Brevundimonas sp. KH_025 (assembly GCF_057839885.1). Taxonomy (NCBI): domain Bacteria; kingdom Pseudomonadati; phylum Pseudomonadota; class Alphaproteobacteria; order Caulobacterales; family Caulobacteraceae; genus Brevundimonas; species Brevundimonas sp. KH_025. Next base: position 814,809 of record NZ_CM174501.1, read on the forward strand.
TTCCTCGTCGGACCAGCCCAGGCCCGGCCCGGCGGCGATCACCGCCCCCATGGAGGAGCCGCCGATGAAGTCGATCGGCATCCCCGCTTCGCGCAGAGCCTTCAGCGCGCCGATATGGGCATAGGCCCGGGCGCCGCCGCCCGACAGCACCACCCCGACGGCCGAGCCGGTGACGATGCGGGCGATCCGCGCCGTGTCGTCGAACAGGCCCTCGACGGCATGGAACCAGCGACCGGGCTTGTAGGCGTCCAGCCAGGCGCGGGTCTTGGTCGGACGCGCCATGTGCGGCGCGCGCAGCAGGATCAGGTCGGTCAGAGGGTGGGCTTCATCCTCGATCTGAATCGGGGGGAAGGGCGGGTGCGGCGACCGGTCGGCGTCACCGACGACGAAGACGCGATCCACCTGGCGGGCGCACAGCGAGGCCCAGCCAGGTTCGTCGGATTCGGCCACGTACAGCACGTAGTCATGGGCTTCCTCGACGCCCGAGAACCATTCGGCGGCGGACGACAGGGCTGTGTGGTCGATGATCCGGCAGGTGAAGCCCTGGGCCTCGACCGCGCGGGCCACGCGCTCTACGAAGCTTCTGATCGGCTGGGACCGAGCGGAGATGAAGCCGAAGACGCTGGCGTCGGTCCCGGTCGAGTTCCGATCGCGGGCGCGCGTCAGCATGATCTGGCCCAGCTCAGCCATCAGCGACGGCTCGGCGCGGGCGGCCTCGAAAAAGGCGTCGCGGGGCAGGGCGACGATGTCGCTGTCGCGCAGGGCCACGACATTGGCCATGTGGGTCGTGCCGGCCAGCATGGCCATTTCGCCGACCGGATCGCCGGGTTTGATGACGCCGATGAACTGAGGCCCGCGTCCGTTGTCGTCGCGGAACACGCCCAGTCGCCCGGCGCGCAGCAGGTAAAGGGTATCGGCCGGATCTCCCGCCGAGAACAGCCGCTCGCCCCGCGTCAGGGCGAACCAACTGGCGCGGGTGTTCCTGGTGCCCTCGAAAACCCGTGCGAGGGCGGCCTCCAGCGTGTCGGGACGTTCAGCAGCCATGAGCATCAGTTACGCCGGATTCCTTCGCCGAGGAAACCGAACGACTTCCCCCCGACGCGGAAGCCTCCTAAACCTTGAGGCATGCCCAAGCTGATTTCCTCCGTCGATCGCAACAGTCCTGCTTTCAAAACGCTGGATGCGCACAATCGCGCCCTGCGGGACGAGCTTTACGAGAAGGTCGCCAAGGCCGCGCGCGGCGGCTCGGACGCCAGCCGTGACCGCCACGTGGCGCGGGGCAAGCTGCTGCCGCGCGACCGGGTCGAGCGCCTGCTGGACCCCGGCTCGCCCTTCCTCGAAGTCGGCCAGCTGGCCGCCAACGGCATGTACCGGGACGAAGCGCCGGGCGCGGGCATGATCTGCGGCGTTGGCCGCGTGTCTGGCCGCGAGGTCATGATCGTCGCCAACGACCCGACGGTGAAGGGCGGCGCCTACTTCCCCATGACGGTGAAGAAGCACCTGCGGGCGCAGGAAATCGCCGAGCAGAACAACCTGCCCTGCGTCTATCTGGTCGATTCGGGCGGGGCCAACCTGCCGCACCAGGCCGAGGTCTTCCCCGATCGCGATCACTTCGGCCGCATCTTCTTCAACCAGGCGCGGATGAGCGCCCGCTCGATCCCGCAGATCGCCTGCGTCATGGGCTCCTGCACGGCCGGCGGCGCCTATGTGCCCGCCATGTCGGACGAGACGGTGATCGTGCGCAATCAGGGCACCATCTTCCTGGCCGGCCCGCCGCTGGTGAAGGCCGCCACCGGCGAGGTCATCTCGGCCGAGGAACTGGGCGGCGCCGAGACTCATGGCCGCAAGTCGGGCGTGGTCGACCACGTGGCCGAGAACGACGAGCATGCGCTGGAGATCGTCCGCTCCATCGTCGCCAACCTGAACACGGTCAAGGACGTCCCGCTGGACGTGCGCGAGCCGCGCGCCCCGGCCCTGGACCCGCAGGAGCTCTACGGCATCATCCCCGACGACGTGCGCGCTCCCTATGACGTGCGCGAGGTCATCGCCCGCATCGTCGACGGCTCGGACTTCGACGAGTTCAAATCGCTGTACGGGACCAGCCTGGTCTGCGGCTTCGCCCGCATCTGGGGCTATCCGGTCGCCATCCTGGCCAACAACGGCGTGCTGTTCTCGGAGAGCGCCCAGAAAGGCGCGCACTTCATCGAGCTGGCCTGCAAGCGCAAGATCCCGCTGCTCTTCCTGCAGAACATCTCGGGCTTCATGGTCGGCGGCAAGTACGAGGCCGAGGGCATCGCCAAGCACGGCGCCAAGCTGGTGACGGCTGTCGCCTCGGCCGAGGTGCCCAAGTTCACCGTCCTGATCGGCGGCAGCTTCGGCGCCGGCAACTACGGCATGTGCGGCCGCGCCTACAGCCCGCGCTTCCTCTTCACCTGGCCCAACAGCCGCATCAGCGTGATGGGCGGCGAGCAGGCGGCCTCGGTCCTGGCCGCCGTCCACCGCGACGCCGAGACCTGGACGCCGGAAGAAGCCGAGACTTTCAAGGCCCCGATCCGCCAGAAATACGAGGACGAGGGCAATCCCTACCACGCCACCGCCCGCCTCTGGGACGACGGCGTCATCGACCCGGCCCAGACCCGCGACGTCCTGGGCCTGGCCATCAGCGCCAGCCTGAACGCCCCCATCCCCGAGACGCGCTTCGGCGTGTTCCGGATGTAATCGGGCGAAAGCTCAACTTTGATCCGCAGCAAGGACCAAAGCCCTGCTGCCGCGTTTCACTTCGGTGAGGAGCCGACCATGACCGACCAGAAGCCGACCGAAGAAGACCTGAACGCCCTGGACGTCACCGACGCCGAGGCGGCCGAGATGAACGCCATCGCCCATCCCTTCGTCACCGATCCGGCGCCGGATGCGGACAATGAACTGGTCAAGATCGACGCCCTGCCGTCGGGCGTGGTCTTCGTCACCATCAACCGGCCCGAGAAGCGCAACGCCTTCGACGCCGCCACCATCGCCGCCCTGTTCGAGGCCTTCGAGACGCTGCAGGGCGCCGACCGGGTGCGCGTGGTCTTCATCCGCGGCGCGGGCGGCACCTTCAGCGCGGGCGCCGACCTGAACTGGATGCGCGACGCCGCCGGCTGGTCCGAGGCCGACAACCGCGACGACGCCATGGGCCTGGCCAAGATGCTGAAGGCCCTGCACGACGTGCCGGCCCTGACGGTGGCCCTGGTCGAGGGCGCGGCCATGGGCGGCGGGGCGGGCATCGTCGCCGCCTGCGACATGGCCGTGGCGGTCGAGGGCGCGCGCTTCGCCTTCTCCGAGGTCAAGCTGGGCCTCATCCCCGCGACCATCGCCCCCTATGTCATTGAAGCCGTCGGCGCGCGCCGCGCCCGCCAGCTGTTCCTGACGGCCAACATCTTCGACGCCGACTACGCCGCCCACGCGGGCCTGATCGACATGGTCCTGCCGGAAGGCTCGGTGGACGAGTTCATCTCCATGCTGACCGACAGCCTGACGACCTGCGCCCCCGGCGCCATGGGCGAGGCCAAGCGTCTGGTGAACGACGTGGCCGGCGAAGCCATCGACCATCGCCTGCTGGAAGAAACCGCCAAGCGCATCGCCCGCGCCCGCGTCTCCGACGAAGGCCAGGAAGGCGTCCGCGCCTTCCTCGACAAGCGCGCGCCGAGCTGGGCGCAGTAAGACTACTTTCCTCCCCGCCCAGTTGGGAGGGGGACCACGACGTGGTGGAGGGGGCGGCGTAAACGTCAGCCGTGGAGTCGCCCCCTCCGTCACGTCGCCTTCGGCGCCGCGCCACCTCCCCATTCGCTTTGCGAACAGGGAGGAGCAAGATGGGGCAGACCGCCGGTTTTCTCGCAGAGGCAGAGTTCAAGACCGCCATGTTCAAGTCCGTCCTGGTCGCCAATCGCGGCGAGATCGCCTGCCGCGTCTTCCGCACCGCCCGCCGCATGGGCCTGCGCACCATCGCCGTCTATTCCGAGGCTGACGCCGCCGCCCTGCATGTGCGCGAGGCTGACGAGGCGGTGCTGATCGGCCCGGCGGCGGCGCGTGAATCCTATCTGGATGCGGGCAAGGTGCTGGCGGCGGCCAAGGCGACGGGGGCGGAGGCCATCCACCCCGGTTACGGCTTCCTGTCCGAGAACGCCGACTTCGCCGAAGCGGTCATGGCGGCGGGCATCGTCTGGATCGGCCCGCAACCGTCCTCGATCCGCGCCATGGGCCTGAAGGACGCAGCCAAGAAGCTGATGATCGAGGCGGGCGTGCCCGTCACCCCCGGCTATCAGGGCGAGGACCAGTCGGTCGAAACTCTGACGGCCGAGGCGGCGCGCATCGGCTATCCGGTCCTGATCAAGGCGGTCGCCGGCGGCGGCGGCAAGGGCATGAAGAAGGTCGACCGCGCCGAGGACTTCGCCGACGGTCTGGCTTCGGCGCAGCGCGAGGGTCAGTCCTCCTTCGGCGACCCGCGCGTCCTGATCGAGAGCTACATCACCCGCCCGCGCCACATCGAGGTGCAGGTCTTCGGCGACAGCCACGGCAACGTCGTCCACCTGCATGAGCGCGACTGCTCGCTGCAACGCCGCCACCAGAAGGTGATCGAAGAGGCGCCCGCGCCGGGCATGGACGCCGCCACGCGCGAGGCCGTCACCGCCGCCGCCGTGCGCGCGGCCAAGGCCGTGAACTATCAGGGCGCGGGGACCATCGAGTTCATCGCCGACGCCTCGGACGGGCTGAAGGCCGACCGCATCTGGTTCATGGAGATGAACACCCGGCTGCAGGTCGAGCATCCGGTCACAGAGTCGATCACCGGCGTCGATCTGGTCGAATGGCAGCTGCGCGTCGCGGCGGGCCAGCCGATTCCGCTGGCTCAGGCCGACATCCCCATGAAGGGCTGGGCCATGGAGGCCCGTCTCTATGCCGAAGACCCGGCCCACGGCTTCCTGCCGTCCATCGGGCGGCTGGATCACTTCGTCATGCCCGACGACATCCGCGTGGATACGGGCGTGGAGCAGGGCGGCGAGGTCAGCCAGTTCTACGACCCGATGATCGCCAAGCTGATCGTCCACGAAGACAGCCGCGAAGCCGCCGCCGCCCGTCTGGCCGACGCCTGCCGCGAGGTCGAGGTCTGGCCCGTCCGCACCAACGCCGGCTTCCTGGCCCGCTGCCTGGACCACCCGCGCTTCGTTGAAGGCGACGTGGACACCGGCTTCATCGGGGCGGAAGAGGCGACCTTGATCGCGGCACCCGTCTCGGCGCGCGCTTTGGCCGGCGCTGCTGGCTTGATCGGTCTGGACGCCGACGCGGCGGCCTTTGACGCGCCGGACGCCGAGCTGGCGCCCTGGCGCGCGGGCCTGTTCGGCTTCCGCATGAACGCCCCCGCCGAGGCGCGCACCGCCCTGCACCACGGCGACAGCGTCCACGCCATGACCCTGAACGGCGAGCCCGGCTGGCATGGTCGTCAGTCCAGCTTCGACGTGTCCGGCGACTTCGGCACATCCCGCGTCTATGGCGAGCCGGATCTGGTGGTCGTGGACGGCGAGGTCGTCAGCGCCCTGACGCCGGACGCCGAACGGATCGTGGTTTTCGACGAAGGCGACGTCATCGAGTTCCGCCGTCGCAAGGCCAGCGCAGGCGCGGGCGGCTCCGCCTCCGACGGCGGCCTTCGCGCGCCCATGCCGGGCAAGATCGTCGCCGCGCCCGCCAAGGCTGGCGACGTTGTGACCAAGGGCCAGCCCATCGTGGTGCTGGAGGCCATGAAGATGGAGCACGCCCTGACCGCGCCCTTCGACGGCGTGGTGACTGAGTTCAACGTCGCCGTCGGCGATCAGGTCACAGACGGCGCGGTTCTGGCCGTGGTGAAAGCCGCCGACTAATCCGCCGTCATCCCGGACGGCCGTCAGGCCGATCCGGGACCCAGGCTTCTGCGTCAGGCGCTATGGCCACTCCATGATCCGCCGCCTGGGTCCCGGGTTCCGCTGCGCGGCCCCGGGATGACGGACAGGGTGGTTTCGCCCATCGCGCCAAGAGATTATCTGCACCCTTATGCCCCTGAACATGATCAAACTCTGCGTCGGCGTGTCCGAGGTCGAGACGCTGGAGGCGAACGCCGCGCGTTCGGACTGGCGCATCGTCCACACCCGCATGACGCCCAAGCGCGCCGCCGAGATCGAGGACGGCGGCTCGCTCTATTGGGTGATGAAGGGCTCGGTGACCTGCCGTCAGCGCATTCTGGACATCACGACCATCGGCGAGGGCAAGGCCAGCCGTTGCGAGATCAGGCTGGACAGCCAGGTCATCCGCACCGCGCCGCTGGCCCGGCGGCCGTTCCAGGGCTGGCGCTACTTCGACAAGGACGTGCCGCCGGACCTGTCGGTGGCCGAGGCGACGGACCTGCCCGACGACCTGGCGCGCGAACTGCGAGAGCTGGGCGCATGGTAGGCGCCTGAAACGGCCGGAAAATCATTTGACCCGCGCCCGCGCGCGTGGCTGGTGCGGCCTCCCATGACCAACGCCCTGCTCAGCTTCAAAACCCGTCAGACCCTGTCCGAGCTGCTGAAGCTGGCCTGGCCGGTCGTGCTGGCGCGTCTGGGCATCATGACCATGGGTCTGACCGACGCCATCGTCGTCGGCCATTACGCCAGCCGCGAACTGGCCTTCCACTCCCTGGCCTGGGCGCCCTCGTCGGTCGTGTTGACCACGGCGGTCGGCCTGATGATGGGCGTGCAGGTCATGACCGCCCGCCTGCTGGGCGAGGGCCGCAAGGACGAGGTGGGCGCGGTGCTGCGGCGCGGCATGGTCTATGCGCTGCAGATCGGCTTCATCTCCATGATCGCCCTGATGCTGCTGGGGCCGTTCGGCCTGCAGCACATGGGTCTGGAGGACGGTCTGGGCGAGGGCGCTTCGCCGGTCCTGATGATCTTCGCCCTGTCGATGCCCGCCTATCTGATTTCGGTCGCGGCCCAGTTCTTCCTCGAGGGCCTGCATCGGCCCAAGGCCGGCATGGTCGCCATGTGGGTGGCCAATGCGGTCAACCTGGGCCTGAACCTGCTGCTGGTGCCTGACCTGCTGGGCGTCGGACTGCACGGCGCCGAGGCCTCGGCCTGGGCCACCTTCGGCGCGCGCATGGCGCTGGCGATCTTCCTGGTCATCTTCATCCTGCGACTGCCCGAAGCGCGGGCCTGGGGCCTGTTCAACAAGCCCAAGCGCGACAAGGCCGTCGAGCGCGAGCAGATCAAGGTCGGCATGGGCGCCGGTTCGTCCAACTTCATCGAGGTCGGGGCGTTCGCCGCCATGACCCTGTTCGCCGGTCAGCTGGGCGCGGCCGAGACCGCCAGCTGGGCCGTCGTCATCAACGTCTCCGCCATCGTCTTCATGGTGCCGATGGGCCTGTCGTCCGCGACGGCGGTCCTGGTGGGCCGCAGCTACGGCGCGGGCGACAAGGCCGGCGTCATGCGCGGCGGCCTCGCGGGCATCGGCGTGGTGACGGTGCTGGCCTTCATCATCGCCGTCGGCCTGTGGCTGACTGCGCCCCTGGTGGTCAGCGCCTATACGACCGACCCGGCCATCCTGGCCATCGCGGCCCCGGCCCTGGTGCTGGCGACCCTGTTCTTCGTCGCCGACGCCCAGCAGGTCGTCGCGGCCCAGGCCAACCGGGCGGCGGGCGACGTGGTCTGGCCGACGCTAATGCACCTCCTGTCCTACGGCATCATCATGATCCCGCTGGGCTGGTGGCTGGCGCACCGGATCGGCGTCGACGGTCTGGTCTGGTCGGTCATCGTGGCCAGCCTGATCTCGGGCGCGCTGCTGACCGGGCGCTTCGTGCGGATCGCGAAAAGGCTCCCGGCCTGAGGTTTCGCCCTTCGGGCGCCGCTGGGTTCTCCGGTTCCGCTTCGCGGCCCGGAGAATGACGGAAATCAGATCGCTCCGTCATTCTCCGACGAAGCGCAGCGCAGATCGGAGAACCCAGCGGCGCCGCAGGCGACGCTTCCAACGTGAATGTCCCGTTAAAGGTGACGACCGGCGGATCGCCCTCTATATCCGTCTGCTTCCTCCCGCAGACTGGACGACCATGGCCCGCATCCTCATCACCTCGGCGCTGCCCTACATCAACGGCATCAAGCACCTTGGGAATCTGGCCGGGTCCATGTTGCCCGCAGACGTCTGGGCGCGGTTCATGCGCGGCCGCGGCCACGACGTCCTCTACGTCTGCGCCACCGACGAGCACGGCACCCCGGCCGAGCTGGCCGCCGCCGCCGCCGGTCAGGACGTCCGCACCTATTGCGACGAACAGCATCAGGTTCAGCGCCGGGCCGGCGAGGCCTTCAACCTGTCGTTCGACGTCTTCGGCCGCAGCTCCAACGCCCCGAACACCCGCCTGACCCAGCATTTCGCCAAGGTGCTGGAAGAGCGCGGCCTGATCGAGGAGCGCGTCGACCGGATGATCTATTCGATCGACGACGCCCGCTTCCTGCCCGACCGCTACGTCGAGGGGACCTGCCCGCACTGCGCCTATGAAAAGGCGCGCGGCGACCAGTGCGACAACTGCGGCCGCCTGCTGGACCCGACCGATCTGATCAATCCCTATTCGGCGGTCTCGGGCAGCCGCAATCTGGAGGTCCGCGACACCCGCCACCTCTATCTGCTGCAGACCAAGGTGGCCGACGAGGTCCGCGCCTGGGTCGACGCTCGCTCGGAAGGGTGGCAGCCGCTGGCCCGCTCCATCGCCTACAAGCATCTGGACGAAGGCCTGATCGACCGCGGCATCACCCGCGACCTGAAATGGGGCGTGCCGGTCGTCGGTCCCGACGGCGGTCCGCGTCCGGGCATGGAGGGCAAGGTCTTCTACGTCTGGTTCGACGCCCCCATCGAATACATCGGCGCGACCGAGGAATGGGCTGAAGCTTCGGGCGGAAACTGGCGCTCGTGGTGGCGTCTGGACGAGGGCGCCGACGATGTCCGCTACGTCCAGTTCATGGGCAAGGACAACGTCGCCTTCCACACCGTCAGCTTCCCCGCCACCATCCTGGGCTCGGGCGAGCCGTGGAAGACGGTCGATCAGCTGAAGGCCTTCAACTGGCTGAACTGGTACGGCGGCAAGTTCTCGACCAGCATGGGCCGGGGCGTTTTCATGGATCAGGCGCTGGAGCTGCTGCCCGCCGACTACTGGCGCTGGCACCTGACGGCCTATGGCCCGGAACACTCTGACGCCGCCTTCACCTGGGAGCAGTTCCAGGCGACGACGAACAAGGACCTGGCCGACGTCCTGGGCAACTTCGTCAACCGCATCGTCAAGTTCACTGAGTCCAAGTTCGACGGCGTCGTGCCGGAGGGCGGCGAGGCCGGCCCGCTGGAAGCCAAGCTGGCGACCGACCTGAAGGCCGGTCTGGAAGCCCTGACCGCCGAGTTCGAGGCCATGGAGTTCCGCAAGGCGGCCCAGGCTGCGCGCGCCCTCTGGGTCATGGGCAACGAATACCTGCAAGAAGCCGCCCCGTGGACGGCGCTGAAGACCGACCGCGACCGCGCCGCCGTCGTGGTGCGCACCGGCCTGTCGCTGGTCGCTCTGTTCGCCCGCATTACCGTGCCCTTCATGCCGGGCAGCGCCGAACGCATCGGCGCGACGGTCGGTGCGACCGACCTGTCCTGGCCGAACGCCGACGCCGACCTGCTGAACCTGGTCCCCGCCGGTCAGACGGTCGCCGCCGCCGAGGTCCTGTTCGCCAAGATCGAGGACGCCCAGGTCGCCGAATGGACCGAACGCTTCGGCGGCGCCGAGGGCTGAGCCGTCCGAGCGCTGGATAGAAGAAAGGCCCGGATCGCTCCGGGCCTTTTTTGTATCAGGAGGCGGGCTGGTCCGCCGCCACGGGCGGCTGGTCGCGTCGTTCGCGGCCGCCGGGCAGGGCGGCGGGCGTGTGGGAATCCGGACCCTTGCCGCCGTGCCGCAGGTGCTTGGCCTGTTCTGCCGCGCCGATGTCGAGGAAGCCGGGGGCCGAGGCGTTGAACTGATCCGTGTGGCCGGTGCGCACGATCACCGAACGCCCGCCGTCCCAGATCATGTGCAGGGCGACGTAGAGGACGATGGCCAGGCCGACGTAGGCGATCCAGCGATAGCGGTTCAGCAACCTGGCGATGAAGGTCGCGGCCAGACCCATCAGGGCGATCGACAGGATCAGGCCGAAGACCATGATCCAGGGGTGGTCGTGGCTGGCGCCGGCGACGGCCAGCACATTGTCCAGCGACATGGTCAGGTCGGCGATCATGATCTGGATCAGGGCGGCGCCGAAGGTCTTGCGCTTCAGGCCCAGTTCCTCGGGGCTGGGGCCGCCGCCGTTCTCGATGGCCAGGGCGCGTTCGATCTCGGCCTCGGCCTCGGCCTGGTCGTGGGTGGCCTGTTCGCGCAGTTCGCGCCACATCTTCCAGCACACCCAGAGCAGCAGGAAGCCGCCCGCCAGCAGCAGGCCGACGATGGCCAGAAGCTGCACGGTGACGAGGGCCAGGCCGATGCGCATGACGACGGCGGCGGCCAGGCCGATCAGGATGGCTTTGCGGCGCTGTTCCTGGGGCAGGGCGGCGGCGGCGAGGCCCACGGCCACGGCGTTGTCGCCGGCCAGCACGAGGTCGATCATCAGGACCTTGCCGAGGGCGGAGGCCTGACTGACGAATTCGGGATTTGAGAGGAATTCCATCCGGGTTTCATAAGGCCCGGGCGAAGCTGCGCCAAGACGCCGCAGGCAAAGTCATCCTCCCGCCGACGCTAGAGCGCCGACGGGAGGAGCAAGGATCAGGCCGGGCGCTGGGCGCGGGCGACTTCATACAGGGCGATGGCCGCCGCATTGGAGACGTTCAGGCTCTCGAATCCGCCGGGCATGGGGATCTTGGCCAGGACGTCGCAGTGCTCGGCCACCAGCCGGCGCACGCCGTCGCCTTCCGAACCCATGACCAGGACGGTCGGGCGCGAATCGAGGGCCTGTTCCAGCGTCAGTTCGGCGGCGCCGTCCAGGGCCACGGCGCGCCAGCCCATGTCGGCCAGCTTTTCCAGCGCGCGGCTCAGGTTGGTGACGCGGGCGCAGGGCAGGCGTTCGGTCGCGCCGACAGCCGCCTTGGCCAGGGCGCCGGCCAGGGCGGGCGAGTGCCGGTCCTGCACGACGATGCCCTTGGCCCCGAAGGCCAGGGCCGAACGGAAGATGGCGCCGACGTTCTGGGTGTCGGTCAGCTGATCCAGCATGACGATGACGCCGCTGGCCTCCTCGGCCAGGTCTTCCAGAGAGACGCCTTCCAGCGGCTGCACCTTGAAGACCATGCCCTGGTGAACGGCGCCGGCGGGCAGCATCCGGGCGAGGGCGACAGAATCAATCACCTCGATTCGGTGGCCGTTCGCCAGATTTTCCCGTTCGATTTCAGCGGCGCGGTCCTCCGTGACCATCAAACGGCCCATGCCGCGACGGGCCGGATTGGCCAAGGCGGCTAGAACCGGGTGGCGGCCCCAGAGAAAATTATCCGCATCGGCCTTGCCGCGCGGGGCCTTGGGGGCTGAATCGCCCCCGGAACGGCCTGTCGGCGCAGGCGACCAACCCTTCTCGGGCCGACTCTCCCCGCGCTTGTGGAAAGACTGCTTTTTACCGGGTTTCCGGTCGTTGCGTTCTGGAAATGACGACACTATAAGACGGCCTCCGATTTGGGCCCTAGGGCTTCGGGTCAGGCGCTTCCTCTATTACAGGCGTCGCCGGACACGAAGGCTTTCGCGACGAAAATGATCGAAAGATCATTCCGTTGCGTTTCCAGACCGGTTTTGAAAACGCGCGCTGGGGGAATGTCCCGAGTGGCAAAGGGGGCGGACTGTAAATCCGCTGCGTAAGCTTCGAAGGTTCGAGTCCTTCTTCCCCCACCACGCGCGTTTCGAAATCGAGAGGACGGGAACCTCAAAAAGGAATCGGGTGCGGAAACGCTGACCTCTCACGGGGTCGGGGCAACGCATTCTTCGCGCGGGTATAGCACAATGGTAGTGCAGCAGCCTTCCAAGCTGAGGATGTCGGTTCGATCCCGTCTACCCGCTCCAGGTTTTTTGAACTGAGCAGAAGCGCCCCTCCGCTTTGGACCCGGGCCACAGGAGTTTGGCCATGGCCAAGGAAAAGTTCGAACGCACTAAGCCGCACTGCAACATCGGCACGATCGGTCACGTTGACCACGGCAAGACGACGTTGACGGCTGCGATCACGATGACGCTGGCGAAGGCCGGCGGCGCGAAGGCGATGAACTACGCCGACATCGACGCCGCCCCGGAAGAAAAAGCCCGCGGCATCACGATCAACACGGCTCACGTCGAGTATGAGACGGCCAACCGTCACTACGCGCACGTCGACTGCCCCGGCCACGCCGACTACGTGAAGAACATGATCACGGGCGCCGCTCAGATGGACGGCGCGATCCTGGTGGTTTCGGCCGCTGACGGCCCGATGCCGCAAACGCGCGAGCACATCCTGCTGGCCCGTCAGGTCGGCGTGCCGGCCCTGGTCGTCTTCATGAACAAGGTCGACCTGGTTGACGACGCCGAGCTGCTCGAGCTGGTGGAAATGGAAGTGCGCGAGCTGCTCTCGTCCTACCAGTTCCCGGGCGACGACATCCCGGTCACCATGGGTTCGGCCAAGGCCGCGACCGACGGCGTGAACCCGGAAATCGGCGAGCAGCAAGTGCTGAAGCTGATGGAAACCGTCGACGCCTACATCCCGCAGCCGGAACGTCCGGTCGACCTGCCCTTCCTGATGCCGGTCGAAGACGTCTTCTCGATCTCGGGCCGCGGCACCGTGGTCACGGGCCGCGTCGAAAAGGGTATCGTCAAGGTCGGTGAAGAAGTCGAAATCGTCGGCATCCGTCCGGTCCAGAAGACGACCTGCACGGGCGTCGAAATGTTCCGCAAGCTGCTGGACCAAGGTCAAGCGGGCGACAACGTCGGCGTGCTGCTGCGCGGCACCAAGCGTGAAGACGTCGAGCGCGGCCAAGTGCTGTGCAAGCCGGGCTCCATCACCCCGCACACCAAGTTCATGGCTGAAGCCTACATCCTGACCAAGGAAGAAGGCGGCCGTCACACGCCGTTCTTCACGAACTATCGCCCGCAGTTCTACTTCCGCACGACGGACGTGACCGGCATCGTTCACCTGAAGGAAGGCGTTGAGATGATCATGCCCGGCGACAACGCCGAGCTGAGCGTCGAGCTGATCACCCCGATCGCCATGGATCAGGGCCTGCGTTTCGCCATCCGCGAAGGCGGCCGCACCGTCGGCGCCGGCGTGGTCGCCAAGATCATCGAGTAATCGATCGATCCGAGCCCTCGGGCTCGAACAGTAAGCGTACCGGCCTCAAGCAGCGCGCAAGCGCGGTAGGCCAAGCGTAAAGCGTAACAGAGCGGCCTCCGGAGCAATCCGGGGGCCGTTTTTGCCGTTCGGGGCAGGGGGCGATTGACCTGTATCAATTGTCGCACCCGATCTCGCGATAAGTCGCTGAAAAGCGTCGATATTAACGACCCGAAGGCAGGATCGGCGCATGGCTTCCTCGTGAAAAGGGATACTCATGACTGACATCGACTGGCCGCGCCGCGCGGGCCTGTCCGGGGCGTTGGACGAAGCGGCGATCGTGGCCATCACGGATCGCGCGGGCCAGATTCTGTACTGCAATCAGAAATTCGCCGAGATCAGCGGCTACAGTCGTGAGGAGTTGGTCGGGCAGAGCCATCGGCTGGTCAATTCCGGCCATCACCCGCGCGAGTTCTTCCAGAACCTGTACCGCACGATTGCGAGCGGCGTCGTGTGGCGGGGTACGATCCAGAACCGCAACAAGAACGGCGACCTCTATTGGGTCGACACCACCATCGTGCCGAACCTGGGCGAGGATGGCCGGCCCGAGACCTATACGGCCATCCGCTTTGAAGTCTCCGACCACGTGCGGGCGCTGAAGGCGTTGGAGATCGCTCAGGAGGAGGCCCGCAGCGCGGCGCAGGTCCGGGACCGATTCTTCGCCAACATCAGCCATGAGGTGCGCACGCCGCTGAACGCCGTGCTCGGCCTGGCCTCGGCCTTGGCGCATACGACGCTGACGGAGCGGCAGGCGCAGATGCTGTCCCTGATCACGGGCGCCGGCGACGCCCTGCGTCGTGTGCTGGACGACATGCTGGACCTGTCGAAGATGCAGGCCGGGCAGTTCCGCCTGGCCCCGGCGCCGTTCGACCTGCGCGCCGACATTGCGGCGGTCGTGGAGATGCGGGCGGCGACGGCCGAGCGGGGCGATGTGGCTCTGTCGGTCGCATTTTCCGACGCGGCCAGCGGCCGGGTGATGGGCGACGGCGTCCGCATCACGCAGATCGTGTCCAATCTGGTCTCCAACGCGGTCAAGTTCACGCCGATGGGCAAGGTGGACGTGCGGGTCGATCTGACAAGCCAGGCGGACGGCGACCGTCTGCGGATCGAGGTGCAGGACACGGGCATCGGCTTCGATCCCCAGACGGCCGCGCGCCTGTTCAATCCCTTTGTCCAGGCCGACGACACGATCTCGCGCGAGTTCGGCGGGACGGGGCTGGGACTGTCGATCTGCCGGTCCCTTGCCGAACTGATGGGCGGCGAGATTTCGGCCCGATCGACGCCGGGAGAGGGCAGCGTGTTCTCCGTCGTTCTGCCTATCGAGCGTCTCGAGCCAGCGCCCGAGGTCTCGAACGGCGACGACAGCCTGCAGGTCGCCGCTGGAGGCCTGCGCATCCTTCTGGTTGAGGACAATCCGGCCAATCAGATGGTGGTCCGATGCCTGCTGGAGCCCTTCGGCTTCGAGATCGTGACCGCCGACAACGGCCAGGAGGGCGTCGATCAGTTCGAGCGGGGCGGCTTCGACTTGATCCTGATGGATATGCAGATGCCGGTGATGGACGGGCTTGCGGCGATCTCGATCATCAGGGGGCAGGAGGCTCAGAAAGGGCTGGTCCGGACACCGATCGTCATGCTGACCGCCAATACGACCGACACGCATCATGAACGGGCTCGGCAGGCCGGGGCTGACGCCCTGTTGGCCAAGCCCGTGACGTTGGAAATCCTTCTGGAGGGGCTGAGCCAGGGCATGGCGGCGGCTGAAGCACGCGCCGTGGCCGCGATCGCCGCCTGAGGTTTTGGGGGTGCGGAACCGCCCGTCGCGCCTGACGTTGGATCACGACGTTAAGGAATGGGTAACCATAGATGCGGCGCGCGATCAGGCTTGGATTGTTCATTGGGACCATCGTCGGGATGAGCGCATGCGCGTCCGTGCCGGATTCCGACGGCCGACCGACCTCGGGCGCCTATGGTTCGATCGGTGTCGGCCGGACCTACTAAGCGGACGCCGCCGGCAATGAAATGCTGGCGCGGCCGGGCGATCAGCCTTACTATTGCGAAGCGGACGCCGGTTGTCGCGCCGCGCCGCGGGTTTCTCCCCTTTCGATGTTGACCATCGCTATCGTCGTCGTGCTGCTGCTTGTGGTGCTGAACGGCCTGTTCGCCATGACCGAGCTCGCGGTCGTTTCATCGCGCAAATCCAAGCTTCAAAGCCGTGCCGAACGCGGGGATCGCGGGGCCCGAGCGGCTCTGAAGCTGTCCGAAGAGCCGACGCAGTTCCTGTCGGCGGTTCAGGTCGGCATCACCCTGATCGGCATTCTGGCGGGCGCCTATGGTCAGGCGACCATCGCGGGCGAGCTGGACCGGATCCTGGAAGCCAACTTCCCGGCCTTCGCTCCCTATTCAGAGATCGTCTCGACGGCCCTGGTGGTCGTGCTGATCACCTATGTCTCGCTGATCGTCGGCGAACTGGTGCCCAAGCGCCTGGCCCTGATCTTCCCTGAGGCGATCGCGTCGAAGATGGCGGCGCCGATCTCGACCATGGCCCTGGTGATGAAGCCCTTCGTGCTGCTGCTGACGGCCTCGACCTCGGGCATTCTCAAGGTCATGGGCGTCAAGGACCGCGACGGTTCGGATGTCACCCAGGAAGAGGTCGAGAGCATTCTGGCCGAGGGCGCGTCCGCCGGCCTGATCGAGCCTGAAGAGCAGGTGATGATCGAGGAAATCCTGCGCCTGGGCGACCGCGCGGTGCGCGTGGCCATGACGCCGCGCCACGAGGTCTTCTGGATCGCCCTGGACGACCCCGAGGAAGTGCTGCGCGAGGAAATCCGCACCTGCCCCTATTCGCGGATCGTCGTGGCGCGCGAGAGCGACGTCGATAATCCCTTGGGCGTGGTCCACAAGAAGGACCTGCTGGACGCCCTGCTGACCGACGGTTCCTACGATATCGAGAAGCTGGTGGCCGAGCCGGCCTTCATCCCGCAGTCGACCTCGGTGCTGAAGGCGCTGGAGATCCTCAAGGGATCCAAGGTGCACATGGCCTTCGTCGTCGATGAATACGGCGCCTTCGAAGGCGTGGTCACGGCCACCGACCTGCTGGAGATGATCGCCGGCGACTTCAACGAGAGCCACGACGAACTGGACCTGTCGATCCGCAAGCGCGAGGACGGCTCATGGGCCGTCGATGGTCAGGCCGATCTGGACGAACTGGGCGACGTGCTGGGCGAGGACTTCGGCGAGCATGAGAGCTTCCACACCGTCGCCGGTCTGGTGCTGCACCATCTGTCGCGCCTGCCGCACGAGGGCGAGGTGCTGCAGTTGGGCCGGTTCGAGGTCGAGGTGATCGACATGGACGATCGCCGGATCGACAAGCTGCTGTTCCGGGCGATCATTCCGGGGGGGAACGCTCCTACCGACACCAACTGATGGGGCCGGCCGCGCCAGCGGCGTTAGGGCTTCCTTGAGCGAGCGCACGACCGCCAGGCGGACGTGCGCTTTTTCATGCTCAGTTGTTCCGATCTTCGCCCATGTTGCTCCAGACGGAGGCGAAGCCGAGGACGGCCATGAAGACGAGGAAGGCCGAAACAATGGCGGCGATGACGGGAACGACGTCTGCGGGCATGGGATATCTCCTTTGATCCCAGTAGAGCCGTTTCCGGGCGGCCGTGCCTTGATGGAGATCAAAGGAATGTTGAGGGATCAGGCCGCCGCGCACGCCTCTCGGGCCGACATCCGGACCGCGCCGGACGGCGACAGGCCCGTGACCGTCAGGCGCTGATCGCACAGCGCCAGAGGCGCAGGGCGGTGGCTGACCAGAACCAGACCCTGGCCCGAGCGGTCCAGGCGGCGGGTCAGGCGTTCCAGCACGCGCGCCTCGGTGGCGGCGTCCAGACCCTCGGTCGGCTCGTCCAGAACCAGCCAGGGCGCGGGACGCAGATAGGCGCGGGCCAGGCCCAGACGACGGCGCTCGCCGCCGGACAGCCGGGCGCCGTTCTCGCCGAGCGGCGCGTTCAGACCTGCGGGCGCGGCGCGGACGCGGTCGGCCAGATCGGCGTCCTCCAGCGCGGCCCACAGGGTCTCGTCGTCGGCGGTCGGCAGGGCCAGCTTCAGGTTCTCGCGCACGGTTCCGGTCAGCAGCACGGCTTGCTGCGGGGCATAGGCGAACAGGGCCCGCACGGCGTCAGGGGCGGTCTCGGCGGCGTCGACGTCGCCGAGCGTCGCCTCGCCGGGCAGGGGCGCACGCAGTTGCATCCAGCGTTCGATCAGGGTTGTCTTGCCGGCGCCCGACGGGCCTGTGACGGCCAGGCGCTGCGGCGGGGTCAGCGTCAGGCCGGCGGAAGGCAGGCCAAGGATCGGTGTGGCTGGGGCGGTTGAGGCGGCGGGGGCTTCGTCCAGAAGCTCGCCCAGCCGCTCGACCGCCGCCTTGACCGCGCCGTTGTGGCGGAAGGCGGTCAGCAGGGCGCCCGCGCTCTCGACCGTGACGACAGCGGCCAGAATGGCCAGGGCGATCAAGGGCGGAGAGGCGGACCCGGCGGTGGCCATCACGCCGAGGACGGCCAGGGCCATGGCGGCCGACTGGGTCAGCATGATCCAGCCGCCGGCCGAAGCCAGACGCTCGGTGGCGTCTTCCAGCACCGCGCCGCGCTCGGCCAGGCGGTTCACGGCCCAGCCCTTGACGCCATAGGCCTGAAGCTCGGGCGCGGCGGCGGCGAAGGCGGCGAACTGGGTCTTCAGATCGCCGGACGCGGCCTGAACCGCGCGCCCCGCGGGTTCGGCCACCCAGCGCCCGACAAGGGCGGCGGCCAGAACGCCCAGGGCGCTGGCGGCGGCGATGGCCAGGGCGGTCGTCCAGCCGGTCAGCAGGGACAGACCGATGCCGGCGATCAGGCCGGCGGCGGCGCCCCAGGGGGCGGACAGGCGCACGAAGCGGTTCTGGATCGCATCGACGTCCTGAACCATGCGCGATGAGGCTTCGCCGCCGGCGAGCGCAAGGGCGCGCGAGGCGGGACCGCGGGCGACGCCCTCGAACAACTGCGGCCGCAGCGCCGCCAGAGCCTTCAGCGCGGCGTCGTGGCCGGCGACGCGCTCGCCGTAGCGCGAGCCGGTGCGGACGATGGCCAGGAAGCGGATCAGGGCGCTGGGCACCATGAAGTTGAAACTGTAGGCCGCAGCCGATCCCGCCATCCCGGCGAGCGCCGAGGCGGTGATGAACCAGCCGGATACGCCCAGCAGCAGGACGGCGGCGGCGGAGACCAGGGCGGCTGTGACGGCGGCGGTCAGCAGGCGCGCGCCCTGGCGACGTTCCTGCGCCCGGATCAGGGTCTTGAGGCGGGCGACGCCAGCGGCCTTCACGGCGCTCACAGCCGCACCACGACGTCGGCCAGTTCGGCGACGGCCTCGGAATGGGTGGCGATCAGGGTGGTGCGGCCCTCAGTAGCGGCGCGGATGACGGGCAACAGGGCGGCCTCCGACGCGGCGTCGAGGTTGGCGGTCGGCTCGTCCAACAGCAGGAGGGGTGCGGGCTTGAGGAAGGCGCGGGCAAGGCCCAGCCGCCGCCGCTCGCCGCCCGACAGGCCGCCGCCGCGTTCGTCGATGACGCGGTTCAGGTCGCCGCAGAAGCCGGCGCGGGCGGCGGCCTCCATGACGCGCGACGAGAGCGCGCCGCGCCAGGCCAGGGCGATGTTCTCGGCCAGGGTTCCGGGAATGACGACCGGCGCCTGACCTGCCCAGGCGATCCAGGCGGTCAGGTCGGGATGGTCGGACAGGCGCGCCTCGCCGACTTCGACCTCGCCGCCGCTCAGGGGGGACAGGCCGAGGAAGAGGTGCAGCAGGCTGCTCTTGCCCGAACCGCTGGGGCCGAGCAGGGCCACGGTGGCGCCGGGCGCGACAGCCAGATCGAAGCCGGTCAGGACGGGCGCACCGGCCTCATAAGCAATGGCTACGTCGCGAAAGGCGATGGCGGGGGCGCTCGCAGGAACAGGCGGTCGAACCGGCGCGATCTCGGCGGCGACGGTCAGCTTGCGCAGGCTGGGCACGGCGGCTTCGGCGGCCTGCCTGTCGTGATAGGCGGCGGCCAGGCGGCGCATCGGCGCATAGACTTCCGGCGCGAGCGCCAGCAGGAAGAAGGCGCGGGTCAGGCTCAGTTGCTCGGGCGCGGGGAAGGGCAGCAACTTCAGCAGGTTGAAGCCGCAATAGACGGCGACTAGGGCGACGGCCAATGCCGAGAAGAACTCCAGAATCGCCGAGGACAGGAAGGCGATCTTCAGCACCTTGCCCGTGCGGCGGGCCAGGTCGTCGGAGGCGCGGGTGATCACCGCCGTCTGCTGTGTCTCGGCCTGGAAGGCCAGGATGGCGGGCAGGGCGCGGATGCGGTCGAGGAAGAGGCCGGACAGCCGCTCCAGCGCCTGAAACTGACGCCGGCTCTCGGCGCCCGCCGCCATGCCGGTCAGGGCCATGCCGACGACGAAGGGCGCCAGGGTGAAGAGGAAGATGCCGGCGGTGAAGGGGCTGACCACGGCGGCGGCGAGGATCAGCAGCAGGGGCGTCACGGCGGCGGCCATGCGGGCGGGCTGGAAGCGCGAGACATGGCCGTCCAGCGCCTCGACCCCTTCGTTGGTCGCGGTCATGGTTTCGGCGTCGGACAGACGACCCGAGAAGGCGCCGTTCAAGGCCTGTCGCCGCAGGTCGCCCTTGACCGCCCGGGCCGCGCGCGCGCCGACGACCGTGGCGCAGTGGGCCAGGACGCCGCGCGCCAGCAGCGACGCGATCGCCAGGGCGGCGCCGGGCAGGGCGTGGCTGAACCCTTGCGGCAGGGCGCCGACCGCCAGGCCGAGCCCCGCCGCGAAGCCGACAGCGGGAACCGCGTCGGCGATCACCAGTCCGCTGGCCAGGGCCATGATCCGCTTGCGGGGGGCAAGCGCCGCCTTCAGCCACTGGGCGGGGGCGGCGTCTGCATCGATCGGCTGAGCCGTCATCGTCTCTCCTGCTCCGTCCGCGCGAACAGACACAAACCAGCGCGAAGGCGCATTGGGCGAATCGTCCTTGTGACGAAACAGCCTTGGGCGAAACGCCGTCTAGAGCGAGTCATCCAACCTGGGCTTTGATTAAGATCAAGGTATGCCGACACGGCAAACTTTAAGGTTATAGTCGAACGCCGGTCGATGGGGGCTGGCGGTCAGGAGCCTGAGCCCATGATCGACCTGGCGGTCGTAGACCTGTCACGCCTTCAGTTCGCACTGACGGCGCTATACCACTTTCTGTTCGTGCCCCTCACGTTGGGCCTCTCCTTCATGCTGGTCATCATGGAGAGCATCTATGTGATGACGCGTCGGCCTATCTGGCGGACCATCACCCGCTTCTGGGGCACGCTGTTCGGCATCAACTTCGTGCTGGGCGTGGCCACGGGCCTGACCATGGAATTCCAGTTCGGCATGAACTGGTCCTACTACTCCCACTATGTCGGCGACATCTTCGGGGCCCCGCTGGCCATCGAGGGCCTGATGGCCTTCTTCATGGAGGCGACCTTCGTCGGCCTGATGTTCTTCGGCTGGGACAAGCTGAAGCCGCACGCCCACCTGTTCGTCACCTTCATGGTGGCCCTGGGCACCAACCTGTCGGCCCTGTGGATCCTGGCCGCCAACGGCTGGATGCAGAACCCGGTCGGCGCCGCCTTCAATCCCGACACCATGCGGATGGAAGTCACCGACTTCATGGCGGTGATCTTCAACCCGGTGGCCCAGGCCAAGTTCGTCCACACTGTGTCGGCGGGCTATGTCTGCGCCGCCGTGGTCGTGCTGGGCATCTCGGCCTTCTATCTGCTGAAGGGCAAGCACGTCGGCTTCGCCAAGCGGTCGATGACCGTGGCCGCCGCCTTCGGCCTGCTGTCGTCGCTGTCGGTCGTCGTCCTGGGCGATGAGTCGGGCTATGCCCTGACCGATAACCAGAAGATGAAGCTGGCCGCCCTGGAAGCCATGTGGCGCACCGAGCCGGCGCCCGCCGGTCTGACCGCCTTCGGCCTGCCCAGTCTGGAAGACCGCCACACCCATTTCGAGGTCAAGATCCCCTATGTCCTGGGCCTGATCTCGACGCGCAGCATCGACAAGCCGGTGATCGGCATCCTTGAGCTGGTCGCCGTGGCCGAGGACCGCATCGAACGCGGCGTCGTCGCCTATGACGCTCTGGAGAAGGTCAAGGCGGATCACACCGACATGGCCGCCCGCGCCCAGTTTGAAACCGTGCGCGGCGACCTGGGCTACGGCCTGCTGCTGAAACGCTATGTCGCCGATCCGCGTCAGGCCACGTCGGATCAGATCAAGCAGGCCGCCTGGGACACGGTGCCCAACGTGCCGCTGATGTTCTGGGTCTTCCGTTTCATGGCCGGGATCGGCTTCCTGATGATCGGTCTGTTCGCCACGGCCTTCGTGCTCTGCACCCTGCGCAAGCATGAGACCAAGTGGTTCCTGCGTCTGGCCGTTCTGGCCATTCCCCTGCCGTGGATCGCGATCGAGTCCGGCTGGCTTCTGGCCGAGGTGGGTCGTCAGCCCTGGGCCGTGGAGGGCGTCCTGCCGACCTTCCTCGGCGCCTCGAGCCTCAGCGTGCTGCAACTGTGGACCACGATCGTCTGCTTCACCCTGCTCTATGGAGCCTTGGCCGTGGTCGAGGTCGGTCTGATCCTGCGCGCGGTCAAGAAGGGTCCGTTCGCCGAACAGGAAGCCCGCGAAGCCGACGCCAGCACGGAAGGCGAACCGGCGGTCGCCTGACCCCGGTCGTTGAAGGAAAAGAGAGATGGAACTTCCCCTCGACTACACCACGCTCCGCCTGATCTGGTGGGGACTGTTGGGCGTGCTGCTGATCGGCTTCGCCCTGACGGACGGCTTCGACATGGGCGTCGGCGCCCTGCTGCCCTTCGTCGCCAAGACCGATGAAGAGCGCCGCATGGTGATCAACACCATCGGCGCGACCTGGGAGGGCAACCAGGTCTGGTTCATCGTCGGCGGCGCGGCGATCTTCGCCGCCTGGCCGCAGGTCTACGCCGTCAGCTTCTCGGGCTTCTACCTGGCCATGTTCCTGGTGCTGTCCGCGATGATCCTGCGGCCCGTGTCGTTCAAGTATCGCTCCAAGCGGCCCGAGGCGCGCTGGCGCTCGATGTGGGACTGGGGCCTGTTCATCGGCAGCTTCGTTCCGGCCCTGGTGTTCGGCGTCGCGGTCGGCAACGTCCTGATGGGCGCGCCCTTCCGTCTGGATGGCGATCTGCGCAGCTTCTACGAAGGCAGCCTGCTGGGTCTGTTCACTCCCTTCACCCTGATCTGCGGTCTGCTGTCGGTGTCCATGCTGGTTCTGCACGGCGCGGCCTGGCTGTCGGTCAAGGGCGAGGAAGGCGTGGTGCTGAAACGCGCCCGCGCCATCGGCACCGTCGCCGGTCTGGCCAGCCTGGTCCTGTTCGCCGTCGGCGGCGCCATGGTGGCCTTTGGCGACATGGGCTTCCGCATCACCGGCGCAGTCGATACGGGCGGCGTGTCCAACCCGCTGCGCACGGCGGTCGAGGCCGCGCCCGGCGCCTGGCTGGACAACTACGGCCGCTATCCGTGGATGATCATCGCCCCGGTTCTGGGCTTCCTGGGCGCGTTGGTGGGCTTGCTGGGCATGTGGCGCAAGTCGGCGGCCCTGGCCTTCGGCGGCTCCTCGGTCTCGGCGGTGGGGATCATCTCGACGGTCGGCCTGTCGATGTTCCCCTTCATCCTGCCCAGCTCGATCAACGCCCAGTCCAGCCTGACGGTCTGGAACGCCTCCTCCAGCCATACGACCCTGTTCATCATGCTGATCGTGGTCGCGGTCTTCCTGCCCTTCGTCCTGTTCTACACCGCCTGGGTCTACAAGGTGCTGTGGGGCCGCTCGACCACGGGCGAGCTGAAGACCAACCCTGACCTCTACTGATCCCGCGAAAGGAGATCATTCCATGTGGTATTTCGCCTGGATCCTGGGCCTCGGCCTGGCGGTGGCCTTCGGCGTCCTCAACGGCCTCTGGCACGAGTTCCGCCTGTTCGACGAAGGGGATGAAGGGCGCTCCGAGCCCTGACGTTTTCCGTCATTGAAACGAGCCTCCTCGATTTCGGTCGGGGAGGCTTTTTCGTGGGCGGGTGAGCTTCGGGCGCCAGCGTCGTCACCCCATCCCTCGCCGTCATCCTCGGGCTTGACCCGAGGATCGAGCGCGGGGACGCGCTCACCCTTGCTGGCGTCGCGCAGCCGGATAAGCCGATCCTCGGGTCAAGCCCGAGGATGACGGCTGGATCTGGAAGGGAGGCGGCTGGCGCGTCGCGGGCTGCGCCGGGGCCGTCCTGCGGCCGCCGCCGACCGGGCGGTTCAGCCCGCGCCTTCGCCGAGGGCCTTGAGCGCAGGGGGATCGGGCAGAGCGACTTCGTTGTTGGGCAACAGCTGGATCAGGCCCGAGGTCTTGAACTGGGTGAGGACGCGGCTGACCGTCTCGATGGTCAGGCCCAGATAGTCGGCGATGTCGAGGCGGGTCATCGGCAGGTGGACGCGACCTTCCTGACCGCCCAACTGGACCTGACGCGCCGACAGCCGGGTCAGGAAGCTGGCGATCCGCTCGCGCGCCGTCTTGCGGCCCAGAAGGACGATCTGTTCCTGCGCCGCCATCAATTCGTCGCCGGCCATGGCCACCAGGCGGTGCTCCAGCGCGGGCAGGGCGTTCAGCAACTGATCGAACTCGTTGCGCCGGAAGCGGCAGGCGCTCAACGGCGTCAGGGCCTCGGCGGTGAAGCTGGAGGGACCGCGCCCGCCCAACCCCAGAAAGTCGCCCTGGAACAGGAAGCCGGTGATCTGGCGGCGGCCGTCGGGCAGCAGGCGGTAAAGCTTCACCGCCCCGTCGACGACGTTGAAGACGAAGGGGTTGGGATCGCCCTCATGGAACAGGGCCTGCCCCGGCTGGGCCGTCACCGTCTCGCTGGCGCAGGCCATGTTCTGCAATTCATGACCCTTCAGGTCGGCGCAGACGCCCAGCGGACGCGCCCCGCAGGTCGAGCAGGGGTGGACGTCTTCCAGGCGGACTTCGGCAGGCTTGGGGGCGGGTTCGGCCAAGGCGGCGTTACAGGCGGTCATGGTCGGCTCCAGCATTCCGCTGCAGCCTAGCTGACCGGAGATCAGTTTCGAATAGGGCAGGCTGTCCTAGTCTTCGGCGTAGCGCAGCCTGGCGCCCAGCCGGTGGGCCAGGGCGGTCAGCTCAACGGCCAGGCTTTGTCGCACCAGTGGGCGCACGCCCATCTCGCGCACCACGAAGGGGCCGACCCACAGGGTTTCGCCATACTCCAGATCCGGCTGGCGCCACCAGCTGACGAAACCCAGGACGCCGCCGCGCTGGCTGCGAGCGCTGAGGATGCCGCGGCTGTCGGGGGCCGCGCGCCAGTCGTGAAGGAAGGTCCGCCACTGGTCAGCGCCCAGATCGGGCCGCCATAGCCGGGCGAGGGCGAACTCGGCCGGCGCCTCGGCCTCGGTCAGGGGGACGACGTCCAGGCGAGGGGCGTCGGGCATCAGGCGAGGCTCGGTCATGGAACCATTTCGCCCGACGACGGCTGAGTTACATTGATCTGCGTCAAGGCGATTCCGCCGCGCCCGTCGCACGGTCCGCCGAACGGAGGACAGGCCATGAGCGTTTCAGACTACTTGAATCCGACGCCGATTCACGGGGCGGCGGTGGCCGCGATCCTCAAGCTGCTCGACGGGCAGAAGCTGATGACCTTGGCCTGCAACCGCGCCGACGGCCGCCCTCAGGCCAGCACGCTGGGCTATCTGAACGACGGGCTGAACCTCTATTTCGTCACCGCCCGCGACAGCGAGAAGCTGCGCAACATCATCGCCGACCCGCGCGTGGGCGTGGCCGTGCGCGGCGTGGCCGGGGAGGGGGAGGCCGTCGGCCTGTCCATCGACGGCATGGCCGAGGAGGTGACGGACGGCGACGAGGTCCAGCGCCTGAACGACATGATCATCGCCCGCTCGCCTGATGTCAGCCCCTACGCCCCTGGCGGCGACTCGGTTGCGGTGGTGAAGGTGATTCCCGAACTGGTCGAAGCAGTGGCCGTGGTCGACGGCCGCAGCCGCGCCCAGACCTTCTCGATCGGCGATCCCGACCGTGTAGTGCACGGCGTCAGCTATGAGCCCAGCGCGGTGGCGCGGCTGTTTTGAACAAAGCTGCGCATCTGTCGGTGGTTATCGCGAAACGCCCCTTGAAATGCCGTCAGGCGTCAGGCATATGCGCCCCTCTGGCGAGGTTAGCGCCGTCGAGCTTGCTCACGGCGCATTGATCTTTGTCCGGGACACTAGGAGTGTAGCTCAGCTGGTAGAGCATCGGTCTCCAAAACCGAGGGTCGTGGGTTCGAGTCCCTCCGCTCCTGCCATTCCCCCTGTCGCGGTCGCTTGGGAGTTCCCATGTGAGGCGACAGGTTCCAGAGGTTGAAGAGACGTCATATGGCCAAGGCGAAGACCCCCGGCGGTCGCCGCACCGTGGGAAACCAGACCGCAGCCGCCGCACAAGGCGCAGCCACGGTCGCCGTAGACGCGCCTGCACCCAAGAAAAAGACGTCGCCGGCCCAGTTCTTCAGCCAGGTTCGCGCTGAAGGCCGCAAGATCGTCTGGCCCAGCCGCAAGGAGACCTGGATCACGTCCGTGATGGTCTTCATCATGGTCCTGATCGCCTCGGCCTTCTTCTGGATCGTCGATACGGGTCTGGGCTTTGCGTCCCGCTTCATTCTCGGCCTCGGCCAATAAAGGAGACGCGCACATGACTGATGCAGCGCCCAAGCCGGCGGCCAATCCCCGCCACAAATGGTATATCGTCAACGCCTACTCGAACTTCGAAAAGAAGGTCGCAGAGCAACTGCGCGAGCAGGCGAAGCAGCAAGGCCTGGAAGACAACTTCTCCGAAATCCTGGTTCCGACCGAGGAAGTCGTCGAGATCCGTCGCGGCCGCAAGGTGAACTCGGAACGCAAATTCTTCCCCGGCTACGTGCTGGTGAAGATGGAGATGACCGACAACGCCTATCACCTGGTCAAGAACACGCCGAAGGTCACGGGCTTCCTGGGCGCCGCGGGCGGCACCAAGCCCCTGCCGGTCTCGGAGCGTGAGGTCCAGAACATCATCGGCGCCGTGGAAGAGGGCGTCGAGCGTCCGAAGCCCACGATCCGCTTCGACATCGGCGAGACCGTCAAGGTCATCGACGGTCCGTTCGCCAGCTTCGACGGTCAGGTCGAGAGCGTCGACGAGGACAACGCCCGCCTGCGCGTGGCCGTGTCCATCTTCGGCCGCCCGACCCCGGTGGATCTGGAATACAATCAGGTCGAGAAGACCGGCGGCTAAGCCGGACCTTTTCGGTTCAATCATTCGGGGGCCGCGCCTTGCGGCCCTCGTTTGCGTTTACAGGGCCTCCCTGCTAAACGCGCGCCTTCGCCCGGCGGCCTTCGAGTCGTCAGGCGGCAAATCCGTGGAAGGCAGCCATGCCGCACCACGGCTCACCGGCTCCGAGGCTCAGGCCTGGGGTCATCGATAGGAGAGACCAATGGCCAAGAAGATTCTCGGCTATATCAAACTGCAAGTTGCGGCCGGTTCGGCCACGCCTTCGCCCCCGATCGGCCCGGCACTGGGTCAGCGCGGCGTCAACATCATGGGCTTCTGCAAGGAGTTCAACGCACGCACTGAGAAGGTGGCCAAGGGTACGCCCCTGCCGACCGTGATCACGGTCTATCAGGACAAGTCCTTCACCTTCATCACCAAGACCCCGCCGGCCACCTTCTACCTGAAGCAGGCCGCTGGCATTAAGTCGGGCGCCAAGCTCGTCGGTCGCGAAATCGCCGGCAAGGTCACGCAAGCGCAAGTTCGCGAGATCGCCGAAGCGAAGATGAAAGACCTGAACGCCAACGATATGGACGCAGCAATGCGCATCATCGAAGGCTCGGCCCGCGCAATCGGCATCGAAGTGGTGGAGGGCTAATCCATGGCTAAGCAAACCAAGGCTCACAAGGCTCGCACCGGCGTTTCGCAGGACCTCCTGCCGTTCGCCGACGCCATCAAGCTGGTCAAGGACAACGCCAAGGCCAAGTTCGACGAGTCGATGGAAATCGCCGTCAACCTGGGCGTCGACCCGCGTCACGCCGACCAACAGGTCCGCGGCGTCGTCAATCTGCCGTCGGGCACCGGCCGCGACGTCCGCGTCGCCGTCTTCGCCAAGGACGCCAAGGCTGATGAAGCCCGCGCCGCCGGCGCTGAATACGTCGGCGCCGAGGATCTGTACGAGAAGATCAACGGCGGCCTGATGGACTTCGACCGCGTCATCGCGTCGCCCGACATGATGGCCCTGGTCGGCCGTCTGGGTAAGGTGCTGGGCCCGCGCGGCCTGATGCCGAACCCGAAGGTCGGCACCGTGACCCCGAACGTCGCCCAAGCCGTCAAGGACGCCAAGGGCGGCGCCGTCGAGTTCCGCGTCGAGAAGGCCGGTATCGCTCACGGCGGCATCGGCAAGGTCTCGTTCACGCAGGAAGCCCTGGAAGCCAACGTCAAGGCTTACGTGGACGCTCTGAACCGCGCCAAGCCGTCGGGCGCCAAGGGCACCTATGTGAAGCGCATCACCCTGTCGTCGACGATGGGCCCGGGCTTCAAGATCGATCCGGCTTCGCTGGTCTGATCTCAGGCTTCAGTCTGAAACTACGAAAGCGGCGGAGAGCAATCTCCGCCGCTTTTTCGTTGACCGGCGGTTGCTGAGTGGGCATGGCGAAGCTTTCGAGGGGAAGCTGATTCATGTTGCGATTTCTCACTGGCCTTTGCGCCGCCCTGGTCGTGCTGGCGGCGCCTCTGTCGGCGAGTGCGCGCGACGAGGCTTCGGAACGGCTTGATCTGGCCTATCGCTATGTCGCCTCGATGCAGGTCGAGGACATGGCCAAGGCGATGGAGGAGTCGTTCGCAGGCCTGTTTCCGGCTACGGCGGGCATGGATCCCGAAGACGCTCGCGCGGTCCGGGACACCATGTCCGAGATGATGCAGGAGTATATGCCCGCCCTCTTCAAGGCGATGGCTCCGGTCTATGCCGAAACCTTCACGCTGGAAGAATTGCGCGCGCTCGTCGCCTTCTATGAGAGCGATGTGGGGCGCTCGATGGTTCGCAAGAGCTATGAGGCGGCGCCGCGTATCGCCGTCGTGGCGCAAACTGTTCTGCCGCCTGTTCTTGAACGCGCCATGGACCGTCTTTGCGACCGTCTGGAGTGCTCGGCTGAAGATCGGCAGAACATGACGTCCGCGCTGAAGGCGCAGGGCGGACAGGCGGCTCCCGCCAAGTAGACGCCGCCTGTCGCTCCGCTCAGTAGCCGACGGTGAAGCGCTGGCGGCTATGCTTCGGCGTTTCGATTTCATCGACCATGGCGATGGCGTAGTCGGGGAAGGAGATGGCGCTGTGGCCGTCGGCGCCGATCAGCAGGGCGTCGCCGCCCAGGCGGAACCGACCGGTGCGTTCGCCGCCGTCGAATAGGGCGGAGGGGGACAGGAAGGTCCAGTCCAGATCGGCTTCCTGACGCAGGCGATCCAGGAAGCGTCCGCCCGCCGAAGCCTCGGCCTTGTAGATCTCGGGGAAGTCCGGGGTGTCGATGACCTCCAGGCCCGGCGCGGCCTCCAGGCTGCCGGCGCCGCCGACCACCAGATAGCGCGGCGCGTCCGCCGCCTTGACCGCCGCGATCAGCGTGTCCGGGGTGGTGTCGACGAACATGATGGCGCTGACCACGGCGTCAGCGCCCTTCAGCAGCGAGGCGAGGGCGGTTGGGTCGTTCGCGTCACCGTTGGCAGCGGTGATCCCGTCGCCGGTCGGGATGCGCGCGGGGTTGCGGGCGACGCCCGTCACCTGATGGCCGCGACGGGCCAGTTCCTTGACGATTTCCGATCCGGCGCGGCCGCTGGCGCCGAGGACTGCGACTTTCATGATGGGCGTCTCCAGTAAGTTACCAATGGAGACCAGGTGTGCTATGGGAAGCAGCCATGCAAGAAGGCACCGAAATCTCATCTGGTCACTCGGCGGAAACCGCCCCGGCGCTTTGGCGCGGCGACGTCTATGCGGCCAACTGTCCGACGCGGCTTCTGCTGGACCGCATTGCGGACAAGTGGACGGTGCTGCTGCTCACCACGCTGGCGGACGGACCGATGCGCTTCAACGCCTTGAAGCGGCGCATCGAGGGCGTGTCGCAGAAGATGCTGAGCCAGACCCTGCGCCAGATGGAGAGGGACGGCCTGGCGACACGCACGGTCGAGGCGACGGTTCCAGTGTCCGTCACCTATGCGATCACGCCGCTGGGGCTGACCCTGGTTCAGGCGCTCCAGCCCGTGATCGATTGGGCCGAGACGCGGATGCCGGAGGTGGGGCAGGCCCAGGCGGCTTATGACCGGCGGGCTGTTTAAGCAGCCTGGAAGTCGCGCTGAGCCTTCATCATTTCGGTGATCAGCACCTTTTCCTTGTCGTCCAGATAGGGGTTCCAGACGTCGAAGATGAGGATGACGCGCAGGTCGTCGGCGTCGTTCCAGGCCTCGTGTTCGATGGTGTCGTCGAACACCCAGGCCTTGCCCATTTCCCACGGCCGCGTCGTATTGCCGACGCGGAAGCGGGCCGGTCCGGGCAGGATGATCGGCAGGTGGGCCAGCAGGCGGACGTTGGACGAACCCGTGTGCGCCGGGATGTGGGTGTGCGGCTGCAGGGCGGAGAACATGGCCGTCGGCGCGAAGCTGTCCTGGTCCGCCATCGGCAGGCTTTCCAGCAGGGCGGCGGTGCGCGGGCAGCGGGCGCAGGCATCGTCCTGGCGTCGTCCGTCCTTCCACAGGAACAGAGAGCTCCATTTGCGGGAGTGGTTCAGTTCGCCCCATTGATTGACCGGCGCGCCCTTGGGGTAGGCGATGTAGGGCGCGAACTCGTCGATGGCTGTGGCCAGCAGGTTCGAGAGTTCTTCCTGAATGACGGGCGTGGCCTCCTCGAGCGTGGACAGCCAGGGGAACAGGCTGCGGTCGTAGAAGGGGATGATGGGAAGGCGAGGGTAGTTCAGCAGCAGCGGTTGCTGTTTCGGCGGCTGGATCAGGCCGGCGTAGATTTCCAGGCCTTCATCGAACCGATCCAGCGCCGCTTCGCCAACGTCGGCGCGCAAGCCCGCCAGGCGCTGGCGCAAGAAGTCTCCCAGCGCCCGCGCGTGCTGGTCGACCATCCGGGCGGCATAGTCCATCTGGGCGACGACCGCCGGCTGGCAGTGGGCGCGCGGCGGGGCGATCTTCAGAGCGTTGCGATAGACCTCGACCGCCGCCTTGGGCTGTTTGATCTTCTCCAGCATGGCGCCCTTCGCCAGCAGGGCGGCGAAGTCGTAGGGCTTCATGTCCAGGGCTTCGTCCAGCACGGCGAGCGAAGCGTGGAAATCCCCCAGCAGACGAAGTGCGACCGCGCGGTTCAGCGTGGCGTTGTGCGTCCGTCCCAGGGCGTCGGCCCGGTCCAGCAGCGCCAAGGCCTGGTGGGGATCGCGTCGGGCCAGGGCCTGACCGGCTTGGATCAGGAATTGTTCCTGCGCAGGACTATGGTCGGGCATGCGCACTCCCCAATGCGGACACAATCATGAACGGAGCGTAATGTTGCATTGCCGCAGACCGCGTCAACGGGGATTGTGGGAAACGGCAATTTCCGTGTGCGGATGACTTGACGAAGGGGATCGGAATCCGGTCTTGGGGCGCTGTCGCCTCGCGCGGCTATTGCGGAGACGACCCATGCTGAGCTGGTTCCAGGCGCTGTTGCCCAAGGAAGACAACTTCTTTCGCCTGTTCGACGCCCACGCCGCCACCCTGGTGAAGGGCGCGGATGCGTTGCGCCACACGATGGAGGGCGGCGACGCGACGGCCGACTGGTGCCAGAAGATCGTCGATCACGAGCATGAGGCCGACGAGGTCGCGCGCGAAGTCCTGTTCGCCGTGCGCCGCAGCTTCATCACCCCGTTCGACCGTTCGGACATTCGCGGCCTGACCAACTCGCTGGATGATACGATCGACCAGATGCAGAAGACGGCCAAGGTCGTCACCCTGTATGAAATGCGCGACTTCGCTCCCAAGATGCGTGAACTGGCCGACATTGCGGTGCAGTGCGGCGCCCTGACGGTCGAGGCGGTGTCCCTGCTGCCGGCCATGCGCAAGAATCACGAGCGCCTGAACGCCCTGACCGAACAGATCGCCGTGCTCGAGAGCCAGAGCGACAAACTCTACGACGAAGGCATGAAGGCGCTGTACGAGGCGCATCGTCATGACATGACCGGGGGCAACACCCTGGGCTTCATCATCGGCGGCGAGGTCTATGACCATCTGGAGAAGATCATCGACCGCTTCGAGGATGTGGCGAACCGCATCAACGGCGTCCTGGTCGAGCACCTGTAGGGTTCGATGGATCACGCCCTCCTGATCCTGGTCTTCCTGATCGGCGTCGCTCTGCTGTTCGACTTCCTGAACGGCCTGCACGACGCGGCCAATTCCATCGCCACCATCGTCGCGACGCGGGTGCTGCCGCCGATCTATGCGGTCGGTTGGGCCGCCTTCTTCAACTTCATCGCCTTCCTGTTCTTCGGCCTGCACGTGGCCGACACGATCGGACGGGGGATCATCTCGCCCGACGTGATTTCGGATCAGGTCATCTTCGGCGCCCTGATGGGGGCGATCAGCTGGAACGTCATCACCTGGCTGGGCGGCATTCCGTCGTCCAGTTCGCACGCCCTGGTCGGCGGCCTGCTGGGCGCGGGCATCGCCAAGGCGGGGACTAGCGCGGTGGTCATCGCCGGGGTGCTGAAGACGGTGGGCGCCATCTTCATGTCGCCGGCCATCGGCTTCCTGTTGGCGCTGCTGCTGGTGCTGATCGTGTCGTGGCTGTTCGCCAAGGCCAACCCCAATTTCGCCGATCGGATCTTCCGGGGCCTGCAGTTCGTTTCGGCCTCGGCCTACTCGCTGGGGCACGGGGGCAATGACGCGCAGAAGACCATGGGGATCATCGCCATCCTGCTGTATTCGCGCGGGATGCTGGGCGGCGAGTTCCACGTGCCCTTCTGGGTGGTCATCACCTGTCAGGCCATGATCGCCCTGGGCACCCTGTTCGGCGGCTGGAAGATCGTCCACACCATGGGCTCGCGCATCACGCGGCTCAGCCCGCAGCAGGGCTTCTGCGCCGAGACGGGCGGGGCCATCACCCTGTTCGCCGCGACCAGCATGGGCATCCCGGTTTCGACCACCCACACCATCACCGGCGCCATCATCGGCGTGGGCGCAGCCAAGCGCGTCTCGGCCGTGCGCTGGAGCATCGCCCGCAGCATCGTCACCGCCTGGTTCGTCACCATGCCGGCCGCCGCCGCCATCGGGGCGATCTTCTACTTCCTCGGAGGCTTGTTCCTGACGTGACGACGGGCAGGTTCCGCACCGAGACGTCCGAGACCCGTCAGGTCGCAGCCCTGCCGTGGCGTCGGGGCGAGGGCGGGGTCGAGGTGATGATGATCACCTCGCGCGAGACCCGTCGCTGGGTCATCCCCAAGGGCGGCCGCATGGTCGGCAAGACCGATCCGCAGGCGGCGGCGCAGGAAGCCTACGAAGAAGCGGGCGTGCAGGGCGAGACGCTGGAGGCGCCGGTCGGTCATTTTCGCTACGCCAAGCGCCTGAAGTCCGGCGCGACCCAGGCCTGTATCGTCGCCGTCTATCCGCTGGAGGTTCTGATCCAGTCGGGGGCCTGGCCCGAATCCCTGCAACGCGAGCGCCGCTGGATGTCCCAGGCCGAAGCCGCCGCATCGGTGCACGAAGCCGATCTGGCCGAGCTGATCCGGGATTTTCAGCCCTAACCCCGGCGGCGCCGTTGATTTCGTCGTCAGGCCGTGTATAGAGCGCGGCTTCTCGTCATGGCTTCGGCCGTGGCGGATCCTGTCCGAGAACTTCGGGACGTGGGGGCCACCCGCGTCATAATCGTCAGAGAGCCCTCTGGCGCCGTGGGGAGATGGGGATGCAAAGACCTTCGTCCAGCCGTTTTCGGCCGGACCGGCCTGCTTCCTTCGGACAATAAGACCGGCCTGAACGCTGTGCAGCGATGCGCGGCGCTATGGCCAAATCCGTCGTCGGGAATTAGCCCGGCGGCGAATACCAAAACTGGAGACCGCAATGGACCGCGCACAAAAAGCCGAGTCGATCGAATCGCTGAAGAGCGTGTTCGCCGACGCGGGCGCCGTGGTCGTGACCCACAACCTGGGTCTGACCGTTGCGGAGATGGAAGACCTGCGTGGTCGCCTTCGTAAAGAAGGCGGCGCGTTCAAGGTGGTGAAAAACCGTCTGGCGCTCAAGGCGCTGGGCGTCGAGGAAGGCAGCGAGTACCACGACCTGTTCAAGGGTCCCGTGGGCATCGCATATGCAGCCGACCCCGTCACCGCCGCGAAGGTCGCGGCTGAATTCGCCAAGGGCAACGACAAGTTCAAGCTCATCGGCGGTTTCATGGGCGACAAGGTGCTGGACGCCGCGGGCGTCGACGCCCTGTCCAAGCTGCCGTCGCTGGACCAACTGCGTGGCAAGCTGATCGGCCTGCTGCAAGCCCCGGCGACCAAGGTCGCTGGCGTTCTGCAAGCACCCGCCGGCCAACTGGCTCGCGTCTTCAACGCATACGCGACCAAAGACGCCGCCTAAGCCTCGTCATCTCTGCATATCTCTCTGAACCTCATCCTACCGAAGGAAGACTAAAATGGCTGATCTCGCCAAGATCGTTGAAGAACTGTCGGCTCTGACCGTCCTGGAAGCCGCTGAACTGTCGAAGCTGCTGGAAGACAAGTGGGGCGTCTCGGCCGCCGCTCCGGTCGCCGTCGCCGCTGTCGCCGGCGCCGCTGCTCCGGCTGAAGCCGCTGAAGAGCAAACCGAGTTCACCGTTGTCCTGGTGGACGGCGGCGACAAGAAGATCAACGTGATCAAGGAAGTCCGCGGCGTCCGCACCGACCTGGGTCTGAAGGAAGCCAAGGACCTGGTCGAAGGCGCTCCGCAGAACGTCGTCGAGAACGTCTCGAAGCAAGTCGCTGAAGAGCTGAAGAAGAAGCTCGAAGAAGCCGGCGCCAAGATCCAGATCAAGTAAGATCGGGTCCTGGTCCTCGGCTTCGGCCGAAGGCAAGACTTCAAGGAACGGGTCGGAGGGAAACCTCCGGCCCGTTTTCTTTTGGGCGCGGCCCAGGCGGCATAGAAAAACGGCCCGGGATCGCTCCCGGGCCGTTTCTGTTTCTGGCGCGGCGTCCTAGCGGCGACGCGGGCTGAGGATGTCGCCGATGCGGTCCGGCGTGCCGGGGATGCGCTCTAGGCGCGGGTAGCGCAGGCCGTCGTGGTAGTCGAAGGCTACGGTCTTGAAGCGGTCGCCGTTCTTGAGCAGCAGGCGGATCGGCGCGTCCGTGCCCTTGGCGGCGGTGACGGCGTCGCGCAGCTTCTCGGCAGAGGCGGCCGTGTCGTTGACGGCGACCAGTTCCCAGCCGGGGCCGATGTCGGTCTCGAAGGCGCGGCCGCCCCAGCGGACGCCCGTCAGCTTGTTCGTCGCGGACAGGGTGAAGCCCAGGGAATACTGGAAGTCCTTGTCCCAGCCCGACTGGATGCGCTTTTCGGCGGCGGTCAGGCTGTCGGTGTAGGTCAGGCGGTAGCCGCCGCGCGCCAGACCGTCGAGCGGGGCGCGGGCGTCGGGGCCGGTCGCGTCCAGGCGGGTGCGCAGGAACCCGGCCCAGTCGTGCGGATGGACGGCGTTCAGGGCCGCGACCACGTCGTCGAAGACGTAGCCGCGCGGGGCGTAGGAGCCGTCGTCGCCGCCGAAGAAGCCCTTGGCGAAGTCGTCCAGCGACTTCTTGCCGCCCGTCGCCTCGCGGATCAGGGTGTCGGCGTCCAGCCAGATCAGCAGGGACTCGCGGTAGTAGTCGCCGGTGCCGCGCATCCACGACGCATAGGGATTGCTGGTCCGGTAGCCGAGCAGGTTGTGGTTGTTCGTGTCCTGCAGCGGGCGCCAGGCGCGGCCTGGCTGGTTGTCGTAGAAGGCGGCGTTCTCGGCCAGGCTGACGAGGATGTCCTCCTTGGAGGCCAGACCCGAGCGGGCGGTCAGCACGTCGCCCCAGTATTCCGTCTGGCCCTCATAGACCCAGAGCAGGGTGTTCTGGGTCGGGATGTTGTGGTTGGCGGTCAGCTCGTCGGCGGGGCGCTGGCGCTTGCCGTTCCAGGCGTGGACGAACTCGTGCGGCAGAAGGCCGACGGCGCCCAGGTCCTTGCCCCAGGTGGTGAAGAAGTCGGTCGGGACCGAGTTCTCGGACGAGCGGTGATGCTCCAGACCGATGCCGCCCATCTTCGACGTGGCGGCGACCAGGAAGTCGTAGCGGTCATAGGGGCGGGCGCCGAACAGGCGGTCGGCCTGGGTGACGAGGTTCTCGAACCAGGCGATCTGCTCCGCGGTGGGGGCGATGTTCTTGGCCTCGTCGGCGACGATGTTCAGGTGGACGGCCTCGCCCTTGGGGTCGATCTCGATCCGCTGGAAATTGGCGCCGCCGAACAGGGGGCTGTCGATCAGGGTGTAGAGGTCGGTCGGCTTGAAGGTCGCCAGGCCGTTGTCATAGCTGTCGGCAGCCAGGGCCGTGCCGTATTTCCAGCCCTGCGGCAGGCGGATCGAGGGGGCGAAGGTGATGCCGGTCGAGCGGTAGCCGGCGGGATAGAGCAGGGCCTTCTCCCACTGCAGGTTGACCATCTCGGGGGTCATGACGACGCGCCAGGTCGAGCTGTCGGGCTGGGTCAGCCACTGGAACTCGACCACGATCTCGCTGACGCCCTGGGGGACGTCGATGTGGAAGGCGTGGGGGTCGATGGTGTCGCGCAGCCAGTCGATCCGGTTCCCGCCGCCGGTCACAGTGACGCCCGAGATCAGCTGGATCGGGCCGGTGTCGGCGTGGTTGCCGGGCAGGAATTTCGGATAGAGCAGGACCAGCGGCCCGGTCGAGACCGGGATAGTCTGGCGGACGCGAACGATCTTGCGCTCCACGTCGGTCGCATCGACTTCATACTTGATGACGCCGGGATAGGCGGCGGCCGTCGGGGCGGGGATCGGCGGCAGGGCGCGAGGCAGGCCCAGCGGCGTGTTCTGGGCGGTCGGCGAGGCCGGCGCCTGCGGGCCGGTCCACTGTTGAGCGAGCGCGGTCGAGGCGACCGAGGTCAGCAACAGGGCGAGGGCGGCGGCGGGCAGACGTCGGGTCATCGGGAATCCAGAACTCAAATGCAGACAGGCGTTGATAGCAGGGCTGACTAGCGGCGGCGGGGCGACAGGATGTCGCCCAGGCGGTCGGGCGTGCCCTCGATCCGCTCCAGATGCGGGTAGCGCAGGCCGTCATGATAGTCGAAGCGCACCGTCCTGAAGCGGTCGCCGTTCTTGAGGATCAGTTCGATGGGCTCGGCCGATCCCTTGGCGGCTGTGACGGCCTCCTTGAGCGCATCGGCCGAGGCGGCGCGACCGCCGACGGCGACGACTTCCCAGCCCGAGGTCAGGCCTTGCTCGAAGGCCGGGCCGCCCCAGACGACCGAAGTGATCTTGTTCGACCCGTTCATCATGAAACCGAGCGAGTAGGTGAAGTCGTTGCGGCCCAGTTCTTTATACAGAGCGCCCATGTAGGCGGACGGCTCCTCCTTGAAGACCAGGCGGTAGCCGCCGCGTTCGATGCCGTCCAGCGGACCGCGCGAGGTCGGGCCGACTGCGTCCAGACGCTCGCGCAGGAAGGTGGCCCAGTTGCTGGCCTGCACCCCGTTTAGGGTCGAGGTCACGGTGTCGAAGGTGTAGGGGGCCGGGTTCCAGTCGCCGTCCTCGACGCCGAAGAAGGCCTTGGCGAAGTCGTCCAGCGATTTCTTGCCGCCGGTCTGCTCGCGGATCAGGGTGTCGGCGTCCAGCCAGATCAGCGAACCTTCGCGGTAGTAGTCCTCGCTGCGCTGATAGCTGCCCCACGGCTGCGGGCGGCGCTGGCTGATGATGGGGTCGTTGGTGGTGTCCTGCATGGCGCGCCACTGGCGGCCGGGGATGTGCTGGAAGCTGGCGGCGGTCATGGCCAGGACATCCAGCGCCTGCTGCTTCGACATCAGGCCCGCACGGGCGGTCAGGACCAGGCCCCAGTACTGGGTCTGGCCCTCATAGACCCACAGCAGGGAGTTCTGCAGCGGCTCGTTGAGGTTGGGCGTCATCTGGTCGGCGGGGCGGCGCCACTTGCCGTTCCAGCTGTGGGTGTATTCGTGGCCCAAGAGGTCGCGGTCGGCGAGCGTGCCCTCGCGGTCGGTGAAGTATTTGGGATCGGCGCTGTTCTCGGACGAGCGGTGATGCTCCAGGCCGATGCCGCCTAGCTTGTCCGTCACGGCCAGCAGGAAGTCGTAGTGGTTGAAGTGGCGGGCGCCGAACAGGCGGTCGGCCTGCTGGACGAGGTTGCGGTGCAACTGGATATGCTCGTCGGTGGCTTCCAGCATCTTGGCGGTGTCGGCCACCACGTTCAGGCGGACCGGCGAGCGGCCGCCCGGATCGAGGTCGATCTGGCGATAGTGCTGACCGGCGAAGACGGGGCTGTCGGCCAGATGATCCAGGGTGATGGGGGCGAAGGTCGCCAGGCCGTTCTCAAAGCTGACAGTGTCCAGCCCCGCGCCATAGTTCCAGCCGGCGGGCAGTTTCAGGCTCGGCTTGAAGGTGATC
The DNA here is from genome assembly GCF_057839885.1 of Brevundimonas sp. KH_025. Classification (NCBI taxonomy): domain Bacteria; kingdom Pseudomonadati; phylum Pseudomonadota; class Alphaproteobacteria; order Caulobacterales; family Caulobacteraceae; genus Brevundimonas; species Brevundimonas sp. KH_025. The sequence goes on from NZ_CM174501.1 coordinate 852,907, forward strand.
TGACGCGAGTGGTGGCCGGCGGGATAGAGCAGGGCCTTCTCCCACTGGATGTTCAGCATCTCGGGGGTGACGACGACGCGGCCCTGACCGCCCTCGATGGGGGTCAGCCATTGGAAGGCGACCTCGATCTGGCTGACGCCGGTCGGCACCTCGATCTGATAGGCCCAGGGCTGGACCGTGTTGCGCACCCATTCCAGCCGCTGACCGTTGGCGGTGAAGGTCAGGCCGCCGACATTGGCGACCGGGCCGACCGGGCCGTGGGCGCCGGGAATCCACTGGGGATAGAGCAGAACCATCGGTCCTGCCTGGGTCACGGGAATGGTCTGGCGCACCTGGACCAGCCGGCGGTCGATGTCGGTGGCGTCCACGTCGATGCTGATGACGCCCGGATAGGCGACGTCGCGCGGTTCAGGGATGGGCGCCAGGGTGACGGGCAGGGCGGGCGTGCCGACCTGGGCCAGAGCGGGCGCGCCCATTGAAACCAGCAGGGCGGCGGCGCTGACGGCCAGGGCGAAACGCTTCATCACAGGAAATCCGGAAACAGCCGCCCCCACGCGGCCCGACGGGGGCGCAGACCACAATGTGTCGCACCCTGCGTCAAGGCCGTATGACAAAGCCGTGTCAGCCTGCCGGGTTCACTTCCAGCAGTTCGACGGTGAAGCGCAGGGCCGAGTTCGGCGGGATCTCGCCCCCGACCCAGCGCGCGCCGTAGGCCAGATCGGCGGGGATGACGAACTCATAGGTTTCGCCTGTACGCATCAGGGCGACACCCTCGGTCCAGCCCTTGATGACGCGGTTCAGCGGGAAGCTGGCGGGCTGGTTGCGCGAATAGGAGCTGTCGAACTCGCGCCCGTCGATGAAGGTGCCACGGTAGTGGACCTTGACAGTGTCGGTGGCGGTCGGCTGGACGCCGTTCGGCTTGGCCTTGCCGACGCGGCGGTACTGAAGACCGGACGGGGTGGCGGTCCAGCCGCGACGCTGGCCGTTCCACATCAGATAGGCGGTCTGGCCGACCTCCCAGTTCTCCTGAGTGGCGGGGCCTTGCGGGACGACCTGGGCGGTCGTGGCGGGTGCGGTGGCGCAAGCGGACAGGGTCAGGGCGAGGGCGGTCGCGGCGAGCGCGGGCAAAGCGATGCGGTTCATAAGGCTAGGCTTATCACGCCGATCGAAACTGTCACCTGCTTGCGTCGAGGGCCTTTATTTCGCCGGAGATCGGCGTATATATGCGCGCTCCGCAGATTCCATGAATCCCGCGCGAAAGCGCCGAGGCCCGGTTTGTCGCCCTCCGACCGGTGCGCAGGCGTCGCTCCTTTCCCAAGGAGCGGGCATATCAGGCGCCCTGACCCCGCAGCGGGTCGAGGGTGGGCGCCGAGAGAACTTACGGTCACGGATCGCCGAATGGCGGGCCGTGGCTGCTGCATTGACGTCGGGTCTTCATTCCTTAGTGGGGTGGGCTCGCGATTGGGAAAACAGAATGGCAAACTCCACTGACGGTCTCGCCCTGGGTAAGATCGCCTCCGCCACCTCGTTCACCGGAAAGAAGCGTATTCGTCACTCGTTCGGGCGCATCCCCGAAGCGGTGAAGATGCCGAACCTGATCGAGGTTCAGCGCGCTTCCTACGAGCAGTTCCTGCAGCGCGAAGTGCGCAGCGGTCTGCGCAAGGACCAGGGCATCGAGGCGGTCTTCAAGTCGGTCTTCCCGATCAAGGACTTCAACGAGCGCGCCGTCCTGGAGTACGTGTCCTACGAGTTCGAGGACCCCAAGTACGACGTCGAAGAATGCATCCAGCGCGACATGACCTATGCCGCGCCGCTGAAGGTCAAGCTGCGTCTGATCGTCTTTGAGACCGAGGAAGAAACGGGCGCCCGTTCGGTCAAGGACATCAAGGAGCAGGATGTCTACATGGGCGACATCCCGCTCATGACGGACAAGGGCACCTTCATCGTCAACGGCACCGAGCGCGTGATCGTCTCGCAGATGCACCGTTCGCCGGGCGTCTTCTTCGACCACGACAAGGGCAAGACCCACTCGTCGGGCAAGCTGCTGTTCGCCGCCCGCGTCATTCCCTACCGCGGCTCGTGGCTGGACTTCGAGTTCGACGCCAAGGACGTGGTCTACGTCCGTATCGACCGTCGTCGTAAGCTGCCGGCCTCCAGCTTCCTGCTGGCCCTGGGCATGGACGGCGAGGAAATCCTCAAGACCTTCTACGAGACCGTGCCCTACGAGAAGCGCGGCGAAGGCTGGGTCACGCCCTACAAGCCGGAACGCTGGCGCGGCGTGAAGCCGGAGTTCGACCTGGTCGACGCCGACACCGGCGAAGTGGTCGCCCAGGCCGGTCAGAAGATCAGCGCCCGCGCCGCCAAGAAGCTGGCCGACGGCGGCCTGACGTCGCTGTCGCTGGCCGCTGACGCCCTGCTGACCAAGTATCTGGCCGCCGACGCCGTCAACTATGAGACCGGCGAGATCTACGCCGAGGCCGGCGACGAGCTGGACGCCGAGTCGATCGCCCTGCTGGAAGAGCGCGGCTTCACCACCATCGACGTGCTGGACATCGACCACGTCACGGTCGGCGCCTACATGCGCAACACCCTGCGCGTGGACAAGAACACGGGTCGTGAAGACGCCCTGTTCGACATCTATCGCGTCATGCGTCCGGGCGAGCCGCCGACCCCGGAAGCCGCCGAAGCGATGTTCAACTCGCTGTTCTTCGACTCGGAACGCTACGACCTGTCGGCCGTGGGCCGGGTCAAGATGAACATGCGTCTGGAGACCCCCGAGGTTTCCGACGAAATCCGCGTCCTGCAAAAGGACGACGTGCTGAAGGTGCTGCAGATCCTGGTCGGCCTGAAGGACGGCCGCGGCGAGATCGACGACATCGACAACCTGGGCAACCGTCGCGTGCGTTCGGTCGGCGAACTGCTGGAAAACCAGTACCGCGTCGGTCTGCTGCGCATGGAGCGCGCCATCAAGGAGCGCATGTCCTCGGTCGATATCGACACGGTCATGCCGCACGACCTGATCAACGCCAAACCGGCCGCGGCTGCGGTGCGTGAATTCTTCGGCTCGTCGCAGCTGTCGCAGTTCATGGACCAAACCAACCCGCTGTCGGAGATCACCCACAAGCGTCGCCTTTCGGCGCTTGGCCCGGGCGGTCTGACCCGTGAGCGCGCCGGCTTTGAAGTCCGCGACGTTCACCCGACGCACTATGGCCGTATCTGCCCGATCGAAACGCCGGAAGGCCCGAACATCGGTCTGATCAACTCGCTGGCCACCCACGCCCGCGTCAACAAGTACGGCTTCATCGAGAGCCCCTACCGTCGCGTGAAGGACGGCAAGGCCACGGACGAGGTGGTCTACATCTCGGCCATGGAAGAGGCGAAGCACGTTATCGCCCAGTCCAACATTGAGCTGAAGGCGGGCGAGATCGTCGAGGACCTGGTCCCCGGCCGGATCAACGGTGAATCCCAGCTGCTGACCAAGGCCGACGTCGACATGATGGACGTGTCGCCGAAGCAGGTCGTTTCGGTCGCTGCGGCCCTGATCCCGTTCCTGGAAAACGACGACGCCAACCGCGCACTGATGGGCGCCAACATGCAACGTCAGGCCGTGCCTCTGGTGCAGTCGGACGCGCCGCTGGTCGGCACCGGCATGGAAGCGGTCGTGGCCGTGGACTCCGGCGCTGTGGTGATCGCCCGTCGTGACGGCGTGGTCGAGCAGATCGACGGCACCCGTATCGTTCTGCGCGCCACCGGCGACGTGGATGCCGGTCGCTCGGGCGTCGACATCTACCGCCTGTCGAAGTTCCAGCGCTCGAACCAGTCGACCTGCATCAACCAGCGCCCGATCGTGCGCGTGGGCGATGAAGTGAAGGCTGGCGACGTGATCGCCGACGGTCCGTCGACGGACCTGGGCGAACTGGCTCTGGGCCGTAACGTCCTGGTCGCCTACATGCCCTGGAACGGCTACAACTTCGAAGACTCCATCCTGATCTCCGAGCGCATCGTGCGCGATGACATCTTCACCTCCATCCACCTCGAAGAGTTCGAAGTGATGGCGCGTGATACGAAGTTGGGCCCGGAAGAAATCACCCGCGACATCCCGAACGTCGGCGAGGAAGCCCTGCGCAACCTCGACGAAGCGGGCATCGTGGCCATCGGCGCCGAAGTCCAGCCGGGCGACATCCTGTGCGGCAAGGTCACGCCGAAGGGCGAAAGCCCGATGACGCCGGAAGAGAAGCTGCTTCGCGCCATCTTCGGCGAGAAGGCTTCGGACGTCCGCGACACCTCGCTGCGTCTGCCGCCCGGCGTCGCCGGCACGGTCGTCGACGTGCGCGTCTTCAACCGTCACGGCGTCGACAAGGACGAGCGCGCCGTGGCGATCGAACGCGCCGAAATCGAACGCCTCGGCAAGGACCGCGACGATGAGCTCAAGATCCTTGAGCGCAACGTCTATGGCCGCCTGAAGCCGCTGCTGCTCGGCAAGTCCGCCGTGTCCGGTCCGAAGGGCATGGGCCGCGGCGACGTGACCGAAGAGAAGCTGGCCGAAGTGTCCAAGGGCCTGTGGTGGCAGGTCGCCCTCGACGACGAGAAGGCGATGGGCGAACTGGAGGCCATGAAGAAGCAGTTCGAGGACGCCCGTAAGGCGCTCGACCGCCGCTTCGAAGACAAGGTCGAGAAGCTGCAACGCGGCGACGAACTGCCGCCTGGCGTGATGAAGATGGTCAAGGTCTTCGTGGCCGTGAAGCGCAAGCTTCAGCCGGGCGACAAGATGGCCGGCCGTCACGGAAACAAGGGCGTCATCTCCAAGATCCTGCCGATCGAGGACATGCCGCACCTGGACGACGGCACCCACGTCGACATCGTTCTGAACCCGCTGGGCGTGCCTTCGCGCATGAACATCGGTCAGATCTTCGAAACCCACCTGGGTTGGGCCGCTGCTGGCCTCGGCAAGCAGATCAAGGGCCTGCTCGAGCAGTGGATGGACGGCGGTATGCGTGACGCCCTGGTGTCGCGTCTGACCGAGATCTACGGCGCCGATACCCCGCTGCCGCAGAGCGACGAAGAACTGATCGAACTGGCTCAGAACCTGTCCAAGGGCGTGCCCTTCGCGACCCCGGTCTTCGACGGCGCGCACATCTCGGACATCGAGGACCTGCTGGCTTCGGCCGGTCTGGACCGTTCGGGCCAGTCGATCCTGTTCGACGGTCAGACGGGCGAGCAGTTCAAGCGTCCGGTCACGGTCGGCTATGTCTACATGCTGAAGCTGCACCACCTGGTCGACGACAAGATTCACGCCCGCTCCATCGGCCCGTACTCGCTCGTCACCCAGCAGCCGCTGGGCGGTAAGGCGCAGTTCGGCGGTCAGCGCTTCGGGGAAATGGAGGTCTGGGCTCTGGAAGCTTACGGCGCCGCCTACACCCTGCAGGAAATGCTGACGGTGAAGTCCGACGACGTGGCCGGCCGCACCAAGGTCTACGAAGCCATCGTCCGCGGCGACGACAGCTTCGAAGCCGGCATTCCCGAGAGCTTCAACGTTCTCATCAAGGAAATGCGCTCGCTGGGCCTGAACGTGGAGCTGGAGAACAGCTGATCGGAAACTGAAGCCCTCTCCCGCCTGGCGGGGGAGGGCGGTCCGACCGCCTCTCCTCTCTGAATGAATTTTCGCGGGGCATTCCCGCAGAAGGAAAAAAGATGAACCAGGAAGTCCTGAACATCTTCAACCCGGTCCCGGTCACGCCGACCTTCGACCAGATCAAGATCGCCCTGGCCTCGCCGGAGAAGATCCGTTCGTGGTCGTTCGGCGAGATCAAGAAGCCGGAAACCATCAACTACCGTACGTTCAAGCCCGAGCGCGACGGCCTGTTCTGCGCCCGTATCTTTGGCCCGACCAAGGACTACGAATGCCTGTGCGGCAAGTACAAGCGCATGAAGTACAAGGGCATCATCTGCGAGAAGTGCGGCGTTGAAGTCACGCTGGCTCGCGTTCGCCGCGAGCGCATGGGTCACATCGACCTGGCCGCCCCGGTCGCCCACATCTGGTTCCTGAAGTCGCTGCCGTCGCGCATCTCGCTGATGCTGGACATGGCGCTGAAGGACGTCGAGCGCGTCCTTTACTTCGAAAACTACATCGTCACCGAGCCGGGCCTGACCCCGCTGAAGCAGAACCAGCTGCTGACGGAAGACGAGTTCTATCGCTACCAGGAAGAGTACGGCGACGACGGCTTCACGGCTGAAATCGGCGCCGAGGCCGTCCGCAACCTGCTGATGGGCATCGACCTGAACGCCGAGGCCGAGCGCCACCGCGGCGAGCTGGCCGACAACCCGTCGGAAATGAAGGCCAAGAAGGCGTCCAAGCGCCTGAAGCTGATCGAGGCCTTCCTGGAATCCGGCAACAAGCCGGAGTGGATGATCCTGACCATCGTGCCGGTCATCCCGCCGGAACTGCGTCCGCTGGTGCCGCTGGACGGCGGCCGCTTCGCGACGTCGGACCTGAACGACCTCTATCGCCGGGTCATCAACCGTAACAACCGCCTGAAGCGCCTGATCGAGCTGCGCGCGCCCGACATCATCATCCGCAACGAAAAGCGGATGCTGCAAGAGTCGGTCGACGCCCTGTTCGACAACGGCCGTCGCGGTCGCGTGATCACGGGCGCCAACAAGCGTCCGCTGAAGTCGCTGGCCGACATGCTGAAGGGCAAGCAGGGCCGCTTCCGTCAGAACCTTCTGGGCAAGCGCGTCGACTACTCGGGCCGTTCGGTCATCACCGTGGGTCCGGAACTGAAGCTGCACGAGTGCGGCCTGCCGAAGAAGATGGCGCTCGAGCTGTTCAAGCCGTTCATCTATGCGCGTCTGGACGCCAAGGGCCTGTCGGGCACCGTCAAGCAGTCCAAGCGCATGGTCGAGCGTGAGCAGCCGCAGGTCTGGGACATCCTGGAAGAAGTGATCCGGGAACACCCGGTCATGCTGAACCGCGCGCCGACGCTTCACCGTCTGGGCATCCAGGCGTTCGAGCCGAAGCTGATCGAGGGCAAGGCCATCCGCCTGCACCCGCTGGTCTGTACCGCGTTCAACGCCGACTTCGACGGCGACCAGATGGCTGTTCACGTCCCGCTGTCGCTGGAAGCGCAACTCGAAGCGCGCGTCCTGATGATGTCGACGAACAACATCCTGTCGCCCGCCAACGGCAAGCCGATCATCGTGCCGTCGCAGGACATCGTCCTGGGTCTGTACTACCTGTCGCTGGTCAAGGAGAACCAGCCGGGCGAAGGCAAGCTGTTCGCCAACATGGGTGAAATCGACGCCGCTCTGGACGCCAAGGTCGTCGGCCTGCACACCAAGATCAAGGCGCGCTGGACCGAGATGAACGAGGCTGGCGAAGTCGTCACCAAGGTCATCGACACGACCCCGGGCCGGATGAAGCTGGGCGCGCTGCTGCCGCACAACGCCAACATCGGCTACCGCCTGCTCGAGAAGAACCTGACCAAGAAGGAAATCGGTAACCTGATCGATCAGGTCTATCGTCACTGCGGTCAGAAGGCGACGGTCATCTTCGCCGACCAGATGATGCAACTGGGCTTCCGCGAAGCCGCCAAGGCCGGCATTTCCGTTGGCAAGGACGACATCGTCATCCCCGCCAAGAAGGAACAGCTGGTCTCGGAAACCCGCACCCAGGTCGAAGAGTACGAGCAACAGTACGCCGACGGCCTGATCACCAAGGGTGAGAAGTACAACAAGGTCGTCGACGCTTGGGCCAAGGCCACGGACAAGATCGCTGACGAGATGATGGGCGAAATCGCCCAGCCTCGCGTCCTGATCGCGGGCCAGGAGCCGGACATCAACTCCGTCTTCATGATGGCCAACTCCGGCGCCCGTGGTTCGCAGGCGCAGATGAAGCAGCTGGGCGGCATGCGCGGCCTGATGGCCAAGCCCTCGGGCGAGATCATCGAGACGCCGATCATCTCGAACTTCAAGGAAGGCCTGACCGTCCTTGAATACTTCAACTCCACCCACGGCGCCCGTAAGGGTCTGGCCGACACCGCGCTGAAGACCGCCAACTCGGGTTATCTGACCCGTCGTCTGGTGGACGTGGCGCAGGACTCGATCGTCACCGAGGAAGACTGCGGCTCGACGCGCGGCATCACCCTGCGCGCCGTCGTCGAAGGCGGCGACGTGCTGGTCTCGCTGGGCCAACGTGTCCTGGGTCGCTATGCGGCCGAGGACATCAAGGAGCCGGGCGGCGACAAGGTCCTGTTCCCTGCGGACACCTACCTGCAGGAAGAAGAGATCGAAGTCATCGACGCGGCCGGCGTCCAGTCGATCAAGGTCCGTTCGGCCCTGACCTGTGAAGCCGACGCGGGCATCTGCGGCATGTGCTACGGTCGCGACCTGGCGCGCGGCACCAACGTCAACATCGGCGAAGCCGTCGGCGTCATCGCCGCCCAGTCGATCGGCGAGCCGGGCACCCAGCTGACGATGCGTACCTTCCACATCGGCGGTACGGCCCAGGTGGCGGAAACCTCGTTCTACGAGGCGACCAACGCCGGTACGGCCAAGATCGTCGGCCCGACCGTCGTCGCCGCGCACGGCGACCTGGTGGCTCTGAGCCGCAACGTCGTCGTTGTCGTGGTCGTGGACGGCAAGGACCGCGAGACCCACAAGGTCCCGTACGGCGCCCGCATTCGCGTCAAGGAAGGCGCTGACATCGCCAAGGGCCAACGTCTGGCGGAGTGGGACCCCTACACCACCCCGATCCTGACCGAAGTCGGCGGCGTCGTTCGCTTCGAAGACCTGGTCGAGGGCCTGTCGGTCCGCGAAGAAACCGACGAAGCGACGGGCATCGCCCAGCGCGTGGTTTCCGACTGGCGCGCCAGCCCCCGCGGTTCGGACCTGCGTCCGGCCATGGGCGTGACCCTGGGCGACGCCTACGCCAAGCTGGCCTCGGGCTCTGACGCCCGCTACCTGCTGCCCGTGGGCGCCGTTCTGTCCGTGTCCAACGGCGACGAGGTCAAGCCGGGCGAGATCATCGCTCGTGTTCCGACCGAAGGCGCTAAGACCCGCGACATCACCGGCGGTCTGCCGCGCGTCGCCGAACTGTTCGAAGCCCGCCGTCCGAAGGACTGCGCCGTCATCGCCGAAATGGATGGCCGCGTTGAGTTCGGTCGCGACTACAAGAACAAGCGCCGCATCAAGATCACCCCGGAACTGGACGCCGACGGCAACCAGGCCGAGGCGGTCGAGTTCCTGATACCGAAGGGCAAGCACATCTCCGTCCACGACGGCGATCTGATCCAGAAGGGCGACTACATCATCGACGGCAACCCGGATCCGCACGACCTGCTGCGCATCCAGGGCGTCGAGGCGCTGGCCGAGTATCTGGTGAACGAAGTGCAGGAGGTCTACCGACTGCAGGGCGTGCCGATCAACGACAAGCACATCGAAGTCATCGTCCGTCAGATGCTGCAGAAGGTGGAAGTGCTGGATTCGGGTGAAACCACCCTGATCCGTGGCGACACCGTCGAAGTGGCCGAAGCCGTTCTGGAAAACGCCAAGGTCGAGAAGCGCGGCGGTCGTCTGGCCACCACGCAGCCCGTCCTGCTGGGCATCACCAAGGCGTCGCTGCAGACCCGCAGCTTCATCTCGGCGGCGTCCTTCCAGGAGACCACCCGCGTCCTCACCGACGCCTCGGTCCACGGCAAGAAGGACATGCTGGAAGGCCTGAAGGAAAACGTCATCGTCGGCCGCCTGATCCCGGCGGGCACGGGCGCCTATCTGCGCTCGCTGCAGAAGCTGGCGAACGAGCGCGACGCGGAACTGACCCAGGCCCGCGAAGAGGCGATCGAGCCGCTGCCGGCCGATCTGGCCCTGGAACTGGAGCAGTCGGAAGGCTGATCCGTTTTCGGAACCCAAGACTGAAGAGGGCGGCGCTGGCGACAGCGCCGCTCTTTTCTTTTGGGCCTATCGCCCTTTGGGCTGCTTGAGGCTGTTCTCCTCCCTATTCGCGGAGCGGACGGGGAGGTGGCGCGGACGCGTAGAGCGGCCGTGACGGAGGGGCCTCTTGAGGCCGAGGGCTGCGTCGGCCCCTCCACTGATACGCGGTCCCCCTCCCCACAGAGTGGGAGGATAGGTTAGCGACGCGGCTCGGGCGGCTTGTTGCTGTCCTGCTGGACGTTGGTCGTGGCGCCCTGGCGCATGGACGGGTCCAGGTGGGCGCCGGCGCATCCGACGCCGAAGTTCGAACCGGGACATTCCTGCGGCGGCATGACGCCGACGCCGCCGGACAGAGGGCGACGCTGGGCCTCATAGCGCTGCATCTCGCGCGCGCCTTCTCGTGCGAAGCGGGCGTCACGCTCGGCGTTGCCGGTGCCGCTGATGCGCCCGCGCGCCGCGCCTTCCGCCGCCCGGGCGTTGAACCGCTCGTCGCAGATCGCCTGTTCGCTTTGGCTGAGAATTTGGGAGGAGCGGCAGCCGGCCGGCGAGGTCCGCAGGGCGCGGGCGTTGCGCTCGGCCTGGCCGCCCGGGGCGAAGCGCCAGGCGTCGGAAACGCCGGGCACGCCGGCGGCGGCGGCCGAAGGCGCGCCGGGGGCGGGGGTGGCGATGCGCGGAGCCGGCGGCGTCGGCGGACCGTCGCGGGCCTCGTCTTCATCCTTTTTGCGCGGACGGACCGGCGCGACGGGGACCGGAGCGGTCACAACCCGTTCGGCCGCGGCCGGGGGGGCGGGCACGGGCACGGGGACGGGCGCGGGTATCGGCACGGGGGCTGGCGCAGGCGTAGGCGCGAGGACCGGAACCTGAATCGCGACGGGCTTGGGCGCAGGGACGGGCGTCGCCTGGGTCAGTTTTTGGGGCGCGGCCTGAGGCGTCGGCGTTGGCGTCGGCAGCGGCGTCGGAATCGGTGTCGGAACTGGCGTCGGCTGAGGCGCCGCCTGGACCGACGGCGTCGGCGCGGGCAGGGGTTCCGTCGTCGGGACCGGGATCGGGACCGGCGGTTGAGGAACCGGCTGCGGTTGGCGTTCCGGCGTGATCGGACGAGGCTCGATCTCAAGCTGGATGACGGGCGGCGGCGGAGGCAGGGGAAGAGCGTGTTCCTCGCTGGCCGCCAGCAGGATCATGGGCCCGAGAACCGCGACGTGCAGCAGCACCGAAGCGCCAGCCATCAGGGCGCGTCTCACGCCGGGCCGAATCCGGGTCGGCGTTCGAGCCAGAACTGCAACGCTCATCGGCGGCTCCCCAATCCTCGTCGAGAATGATGCCTAGGCAAGCATGACTATATAGAGGCGAGTCCTAATGATCACGGAACAACGATCTGAGGCCGGGATAGGGGCCGTCGTTGCGGGTGTAGTCGCGCCAGGCCTGGTTGGCGGCGGCGGCGCGGGCGATCGCCTCGGTGGGGGGCGCGTCGGAGGGCTGGACGCGGTTGAGGGAAGGGGCGTTTCGCGACGAAGCGGCGGCGGCCCGGAGGCGATTACGCTCGTTGCAGAGGTTCTGGGCTGACGGGTCGCCGAAGGCGTCCGGGCAGTCGCTCCACCCGGGGCCGCCGACGGCCGGACGCACGCGCCATCGGCTGTCGATCACCGCCGCGGCCTCGTCAGGCGCATCCGCGAGGACGAAAGGGCGGTGGGGCGTCGGACCGGGCTGAGGGGGCCGGCGAACGCGGGGCGGGGAGCTGACGGCCGTGACGTGAACCGGCGGTGAAGCAACTGGCGGACGCGAAGCGGCCGAGCGGCGCTCCAACTGGATCAGCAGGGGCGGCGCCTCGACGTCCTCGACATGCTCCAACCTGAGACCCAAAGCGCCGAGGGCCAGGGGGGCGAGCAGGATCGCGTGAATCAGGGCCGCGCCGCCCAGCGCCGCCAGCGGGACATTGACCCTGCCTCGGTCGAGTGAAGCCGCCGCCGCCATCCCGTCCCCTTGTGCGCCTCAAGAACAGGAGAACGGCCAAGCATGGCGAATTTCGGGCGCCATTGTTCGGCGAGCGTCGGCGGCCTTCTTGTTGCGCAAGACGGGGCAGCTCAGGCGGTGGCGTCCGCCCGCCGCTCCGACCAAAGGGGCGACGCATGCGTAACCTGCCCTGGCTGTCGGCCTGTTTCGAGCGCAGCTATATGGAGGCGCGGACGGACCCGACGTGCACCGCCGAGCGTTCGGCGCCTTGACGCATTCACCCATCCCGCGTAAACGGCGCGCACTTTCGAGACGTGGGCGGTTCGCCGTCTGTTGAGATCGTGACAATTGAACGGACGGGCTGTGCCCGCCGGAACGCCCAAAGCGCGCGTTCCGGCTTTTTCGTTTGGCTGTTCCGGCTCACTCGAATCAACACCCGGGCGGCGCTTCGGCGGCGTCCAAAAGAAGGCTCATGAGGCGCTCCGGCCGAAAGGCACACGCCTCCACATCGAAAAGAGACGAATTCGAAATGCCCACGATCAACCAACTGATCCGCAAGCCGCGCAAGCCCAAGCCCACCCGCAACAAGGTGCCGGCTCTGGAGGGTTCGCCCCAGCGTCGCGGCGTCTGCACCCGCGTTTACACCACGACCCCGAAGAAGCCGAACTCGGCTCTGCGTAAGGTCGCCAAGGTCCGTCTGGCCAAGAACGGCTACGAAGCCGTTTGCTACATCCCCGGCGAAGGCCACAACCTGCAAGAGCACTCGGTTGTTCTGATCCGCGGCGGCCGCGTGAAGGACTTGCCCGGCGTGCGTTACCACATCCTGCGCGGCGTGCTCGATACGCAAGGCGTCAAGGACCGCAAGCAGCGTCGTTCGCACTACGGCGCCAAGCGTCCGAAGTAAGCGAACCGTTTTCAGACCTGCTGGTCTGGACCCTCAGAGATTTTCCCGGCGTCTGCCGGGCACTGCAAGGAATAATCCATGTCGCGTCGTCACCGCGCCCAGAAGCGTGAAGTTCTGCCGGATCCCAAGTTCGGCGATCTGATCGTCACCAAGTTCATGAACTACGTCATGTACGAAGGTAAGAAGGCCGTCGCCGAGAACATCGTCTATGGCGCCTTCGACATCCTGGCCGAGAAGAAGAAAGACCACCCTGCGGTCGAAACCTTCCACGCCGCCCTCGACAACGTCGCCCCGTCGGTCGAAGTCCGTTCGCGTCGCGTCGGCGGCGCCACCTACCAGGTGCCGGTCGAAGTCCGTCCGGACCGTCGTCGCGCCCTGGCTATCCGTTGGCTGGTCAACGCCGCTCGCAAGCGCGGTGAAAACACCATGACGGAAAAGCTGGCCGCTGAGCTGCTGGACGCTTCGAACAACCGCGGCACCGCCGTGAAGAAGCGTGAAGACACCCACAAGATGGCCGAAGCCAACCGCGCCTTCAGCCACTACCGCTGGTAAGCGTCTTAAAACCGCCAACGGCGGCGACTATTTAAGACGATCCGGCGCGGGCGTTCAGACTGAACCGCCCGCGCCGTCATATCCGACACCACTGGGCGCTCGTCGCGTCCGCGAAGCAGCCCGAAGGCAACTCCAATGCCCCGCACACATAAAATCGAAGACTACCGCAACTTCGGCATCATGGCCCACATCGACGCGGGCAAGACGACGACGACCGAGCGGATCCTGTTCTACACCGGCCGTAACCACAAAATGGGCGAGACGCACGACGGCGCGTCCACCATGGACTGGATGGACCAGGAGCAGGAACGCGGCATCACCATCACGTCGGCCGCGACGACCGCCTTCTGGAAAGGCAAGCGCCTCAACATCATCGACACCCCCGGCCACGTGGACTTCACCATTGAAGTCGAGCGTTCGCTGCGCGTCCTCGACGGCGCCGTGACGGTGCTGGACGGCAACGCCGGCGTCGAGCCGCAGACGGAAACCGTCTGGCGTCAGGCCGACAAGTACCGCGTGCCGCGCATCGTCTTCGTCAACAAGATGGACAAGATCGGCGCCGACTTCGCGGCTTCGGTTCAGTCGATCCGCGACCGCCTGGGCGCCAAGGCCGTGCCGATCCAACTGCCGATCGGCGCTGAAAACTTCCTGAAGGGCGTCGTCGACCTGGTCGAGATGAAGGCCTACGTCTGGGAAACCGACACCGTTGGCGCCGACGCCGACATCCGCGACATCCCGGCCGACATGGCTGAGGAATGCGCCGCCGCTCGCCAGTACCTGATCGACAACGCCGTCGAACTCGACGACGACGCCATGGAAGCCTACCTGGGCGGCGAAGAGCCCTCGGTCGAAGTGCTGAAGAAGTGCATCCGCAAGGCTGTTCTGACCGGCGCCTTCTACCCGATCCTCGGCGGCTCGGCCTTCAAGAACAAGGGCGTTCAGCCCCTGCTCGACGCGGTCATCGACTACCTGCCGTCGCCGACCGACATTCCGGCCACGCCGGGCATCGACTTCCGCACGGAAGAGCCGGTGACCCGCAAGGCTTCGGACGAAGAGCCCCTGTCGGTTCTCGCCTTCAAGATCATGGACGACCCCTTCGTCGGCTCGCTGACCTTCTGCCGCCTCTACTCGGGCAAGATGGAAACCGGCATGTCGCTGCTGAACTCGTCGCGTGACAAGAAAGAGCGCGTCGGCCGCATGCTGCAGATGCACTCGAACAACCGCGAGGACATCAAGGAAGCCTACGCCGGCGACATCGTCGCCCTGGCCGGCCTGAAGGAAACCCGCACGGGCGACACCCTGTGCGACCCGATCAAGTCGCCCATCATCCTCGAGAAGATGGAATTCCCGGCGCCCGTGATCGAGATCTCGGTCGAGCCCAAGACCAAGGCCGACCAGGAGAAGCTGGGCGTCGCCCTGGCCAAGCTGGCTTCGGAAGACCCCTCCTTCACCGTCTCGACCGACCACGAGTCGGGCCAGACGATCCTGAAGGGCATGGGCGAACTGCACCTGGACATCAAGGTCGACATCCTGAAGCGCACCTACAAGGTGGAAGCCAACATCGGCGCGCCGCAGGTGGCTTACCGTGAATCGCTGGGCCGCAAGGTCGACATCGACTACACGCACAAGAAGCAAACCGGCGGTACGGGCCAGTTCGCCCGCGTCATGATCACCTTCGAGCCGGGTGAAGCAGGTACGGGCTTCGTGTTCGAAAACGCCATCGTTGGCGGCGCGGTGCCCAAGGAATACATCCCGGGCGTCGAGAAGGGCCTGGAATCGGCCAAGGAAAACGGTCTGCTGGCCGGCTTCCCGATGATCGACTTCAAGGCGACCCTGACGGACGGCAAGTACCACGACGTCGACTCCAGCGTTCTGGCCTTCGAAATCGCTTCGCGCGCCGCCTTCCGTGAACTGAAGGAAAAGGGTTCGCCCAAGCTGCTCGAGCCGATCATGGCGGTCGAGGTCGTGACCCCCGAGGAATACCTCGGCTCGGTCATCGGCGACCTGAACGGCCGTCGCGGCATGATCCAGGGCCAGGACATGCGCGGCAACGCCATCGTCATCAACGCCTTCGTGCCGCTGGCGAACATGTTCGGCTACGTGAACACCCTGCGGGGCATGTCGCAAGGCCGCGCCCAGTTCACCATGCAGTACGACCAC
Organism: Brevundimonas sp. KH_025; assembly: GCF_057839885.1. Taxonomy (NCBI): domain Bacteria; kingdom Pseudomonadati; phylum Pseudomonadota; class Alphaproteobacteria; order Caulobacterales; family Caulobacteraceae; genus Brevundimonas; species Brevundimonas sp. KH_025. The sequence continues at coordinate 868,400 of NZ_CM174501.1, forward strand.
TACGAGCCGGTGCCGCAACACGTCGCCGACGAAGTGATCAAGAAGTACGCCTAACACTGTCGCCAACCCGTCCTATATGACGGGCGCACTTGAAACCCGGGCGGTTTGCGCGCAGACCGCCCGCCTCATCCCCAAACCAATAGGACCCCCGGTTCGGGGACCCAGGAGCTAGAGAATGGCCAAGGAAAAGTTCGAACGCACTAAGCCGCACTGCAACATCGGCACGATCGGTCACGTTGACCACGGCAAGACGACGTTGACGGCTGCGATCACGATGACGCTGGCGAAGGCCGGCGGCGCGAAGGCGATGAACTACGCCGACATCGACGCCGCCCCGGAAGAAAAAGCCCGCGGCATCACGATCAACACGGCTCACGTCGAGTATGAGACGGCCAACCGTCACTACGCGCACGTCGACTGCCCCGGCCACGCCGACTACGTGAAGAACATGATCACGGGCGCCGCTCAGATGGACGGCGCGATCCTGGTGGTTTCGGCCGCTGACGGCCCGATGCCGCAAACGCGCGAGCACATCCTGCTGGCCCGTCAGGTCGGCGTGCCGGCCCTGGTCGTCTTCATGAACAAGGTCGACCTGGTCGACGACGCCGAGCTGCTCGAGCTGGTGGAAATGGAAGTGCGCGAGCTGCTCTCGTCCTACCAGTTCCCGGGCGACGACATCCCGGTCACCATGGGTTCGGCCAAGGCCGCGACCGACGGCGTGAACCCGGAAATCGGCGAGCAGCAAGTGCTGAAGCTGATGGAAACCGTCGACGCCTACATCCCGCAGCCGGAACGTCCGGTCGACCTGCCCTTCCTGATGCCGGTCGAAGACGTCTTCTCGATCTCGGGCCGCGGCACCGTGGTCACGGGCCGCGTCGAAAAGGGTATCGTCAAGGTCGGTGAAGAAGTCGAAATCGTCGGCATCCGTCCGGTCCAGAAGACGACCTGCACGGGCGTCGAAATGTTCCGCAAGCTGCTGGACCAAGGTCAAGCGGGCGACAACGTCGGCGTGCTGCTGCGCGGCACCAAGCGTGAAGACGTCGAGCGCGGCCAAGTGCTGTGCAAGCCGGGCTCGATCACCCCGCACACCAAGTTCATGGCCGAAGCCTACATCCTGACCAAGGAAGAAGGCGGCCGTCACACGCCGTTCTTCACGAACTATCGCCCGCAGTTCTACTTCCGCACGACGGACGTGACCGGCATCGTTCACCTGAAGGAAGGCGTTGAGATGATCATGCCCGGCGACAACGCCGAGCTGAGCGTCGAGCTGATCACCCCGATCGCCATGGATCAGGGCCTGCGTTTCGCCATCCGCGAAGGCGGCCGCACCGTCGGCGCCGGCGTGGTCGCCAAGATCATCGAGTAATCGATCGATCCGGCCTCGCTCAGAGGCCGAACAGTAAGCGTACCGGCCTCAAGCAGCGCGCAAGCGCGGTAGGCCAAGCGTAAAGCGTAACAGAGCGGCCTCCGGAGCAATCCGGGGGCCGTTTTGCCGTTCGGGGCAGGCGGCGCCGTTCACGGCGATCGCGGTTTCGTTCACCATGGCGGTAAACCCTGATGAAAGGGCGCGGGCGCACAAGCGAGGCTGGAATGGAACTTGCTGTCCGTTCACCTAAAGAGAGACGCATGTCCGCCGCACTGACCCTCGAGATCCGCGACCTTGGCAGCCTGACGGCCGAGGAGCGCGCGCAGTGGAACGCCTGGGCGGCCGCGGATCCTGATCTGGCCAGTCCCTACTTCCGCGTGGAGTTCGCCCAGATCGCAGCGCGGATCAGTCCCGGCTCGGCCCTGGCGGTGTTCCGTCGCAAGGGCGAGGTGGTCGGCTATTTTCCGCACCAACGGCGGGGCGGGGCGGTGCAGCCCATCGGCGCCCCCATGAACGACTATCACGGCGTCATCGGTCCGCGGGCGGCGCGACCGACCCTGGGCGAGGTCGCCGGGATGCTCGGCGCCGCCCGCTTCAGCGTCAACGGCTGGGTGGGGCCGGCGCCGGGGGCGCTGACGGGCGAAAGCTTCCGCACCACCATCCCGCAGGAAGGGGGCTATGACGCCTGGTATGCGGCCCGTCGCCAGGCCTTCGGCAAGTACTTCAAGGATAAGGAACGCGCCCGCCGCAGCATGGCGGCGGAGTTCGGGCCGGTGGAGGCTCAGATCGGCCTTCGCGACGGGGGCTTGCTGGATGAACTGATCGCCCTGAAGCGCGAGCAGTATCGGCGGACCGGTCGTCACGACATCTTCGCCTGCGGCTGGACCCGCGACTTGCTGCACGCGCTGATGGCGGCGGAGGCCGACGACTTCGGCGCCTCGATCGCCGTGCTGACGGCCGGGGGAAGGGTGTGCGCGATGGAGTATTCGCTGCACGCCGGACGCCGGTTCCACTTCTGGTTCCCGGCCTATGTGCCGGCGCTGGCGCGTTGCTCGCCGGGCATCATGCTGAGCATGGAGACCATCCGGCTGGGGGCGGAGCAAGGCTATCGCGACTTCGACTACGGCTTCGGCGGCGAGACCTACAAGAAGTACTTCTGCGACACGGTTCAGCCGGTGGCGGAGGCGACGATCCTGAGGCCCGGCCTGTCGGCGGCCCTGGGCGGCGCGGCGGCGTCGCTGTTGAACCTCGCCGGCGCGGAGCGCGGCGAGCGCCTGCGTGCGAGCGTTCGCCGACGCTGGAACGCCATTGAGGCGTGCGAGACGACCAGCATCGATCGTCTCCGGGGCGCGGCGACGGCGGCCCGGGCCGCCCTGTCCAAGGCGGCAGGACGGACGGCGACCGCATGATGACCAAGGAGAAGGCCATGTCCGAGCGCAGCACCCGCTATCCCGGCCCGATCGGCGAGGCGGCGGTGCACCCGCACAGCCTGGTCGCCCAGGGCTTCGCCGAGGATGCGGCCCTGGCGGCCTTGCTCGACCGCTATCCGGCGGACCTGTTCGACATCAATCTGTATGACTACGACGACGAGGGGCAGGTCTCGCTGCGCACGGGTGCGCGGGGCCGTCTGGACGGGGCTCAGCTGCTGGAGGCGATCCAGCAGGGGCGGCTGTGGGTGAACCTGCGCGGCGTCGAGACGGGGTGGCCCGAACTGTGGGCGGCGGCGATGGCCGAGTTCCACAGGATTCAGGGGACCTATCCGGGGCTGAAGGCGGTGAAGAACGCCGGCCAACTGATCCTGTCGTCGCCCAAGGCGCGGGTGCCCTATCATTTCGACGCGGCGGGCGTGGTGCTGTTCCACCTGCGCGGGCGCAAGCGGATCTTCGTCTATCCGGGCGACGAGGCGCATCTGCCGGAGCGCGGCATGGAGCAGGTCGTGGCCCGCCAGACGACCGAGGAACTGCCCTATAGGCGCGCCTTCGAGGACGATGCGCGGATCATGGACCTGGAGCCGGGGCAGGCGCTGACCTGGCCGCTGTATGCGCCGCACCGGGTCGAAAACCTGGACCGGTTCTGCGTCTCCCTGTCGATGGATTTCCAGACCTGGCCGTCGCGGTTCCGCAACGGGGCCCTCTACACCAACGCCGTGATACGCAGCCGGGGCGGCTCGCCGCGCTTTACCGACCGCATGGGGCAGGGCGAGTTGGCGGTGCGATGGGCGGCCTCTCTGGCGCTGCGCCGCATGGGGGCGCTCAAGAGCCGCGTCGCGCATTTCGAACGGGACTTCGAGCCTGAGGTCGGCGCGGCCGACGGGGCCGGCGCTTTGCAGGGCTGACGGCGAAGTCCGTTTCTTACAACGGCTTCATGACCTCGATTTAAAATGACTTGGGGCCGGCGCGGGGCCACCTTCACCACAGATCAGGAGAGGGACACCGCCATGAAGATCGCCGTTCACGCCGCCGCCGCCGCCGCCGTTCTGGCCGCATTCGCCGCCGCCCAGGCCGCCGCCGCTCAGGACGCCGAGATTCGCAACGCGGTGGCCCGCGTCATCGTCATTCCCGAAGATCGCGCCGACGTCGCGGTGGAGATCACCCCCGGCTCGGCCGACCTGCCGCAACTGACCGTCGAGCGCCGGGGCGACAAGGTCCGCATCGACGGCGGCCTGGGCCGTCGCCGCAGTCTGCTGCAGTTCAACAGCAACAGTATCCGCGAGTGCAACAGCGGTCCGGCAGACGCCCGCCAGCCGGGCGAGGGCGCCACGGTTGAACTGCGGGGCCTGGGCCGCATCCGCCTGGAGGACGCACCGTTGATCGTCCTGCGCACGCCGCGCGACGTGGACGTCAGTTCGGAAAGCGGAATCTACGGCTCCATCGGCCGCGGCGCGCGCTCGGTCGATCTGGGCGCGGGCGGTTGCGGCGCCTGGACCGTGGCCAATGTCGACGGACGGATGGATATCGGCGTCGGCGGATCGGGGACGGTCAGGGCCGGCGCGTCGCGCTCCCTTGAGGCCTCGGTCGGCGGCTCGGGCTCGATCCTGGCGGGCGCGACGGGAGATCTGGAAGCCAATGTCGGCGGCTCGGGCAGCATCATGGTGGCCAGCGTGAACGGCGCAGCCGAGGTTTCCATCGGCGGTTCGGGCGACGTCGCCATTCGAGGCGGTCGCGCCTCGTCGCTGGAAGTCTCCATCGCTGGATCGGGCGACGTGCGGTTCGACGGAACTGCGAACAGCCTTGAGGCGTCGATTGCGGGATCGGGCGACGTCCGCGTCGCCGAGGTGACCGGCCCGGTGTCGCGCTCGATCGTGGGGGCGGGCGAGGTGCGTATCGGACGCTGATCCGGTCCCCTGCTGCGAGAGAAGGCCCGGGAGCGTGGAACCCCCCGGGCCTTTTTCGCGTCTGGATTACAGGGCGCGGGCCAAAGAAAGGCCCCAGCGGATCGCTCCGCCGGGGCTTCGTTTCGACCCGAAGATCGAAGGTCGTTCCTTGGCTTAGAAGCCGCGGATGACCGGCAGGCCGGCCAGGGTGCGGCCCAGGTTGGCGCCGGCGCGGTCCAGCGACTGCAGGGTGCCACCGAAGTTGTAGCGAGCGCCGATCATGAAGACGTCGGAATCGACGTCGACGTTGGCGACTTCGGTCGAGACGCGCTGATAGGTGCCGGAGACGCTGAACGGGCTGTTGGCGAACTGGTACTCGGCGCCGGCGCCGTAGGCCCAGGCGTCAACGTCGCCCAGGTCGGTGTCGATGTTGTTGTACGACACGCCAGCGTTCAGGCGCAGCGACGGGTTGACGTAGTAGGCGGCGTCGCCGCCGACGGTCCAGGCGTCAGCGCCGTCCAGGTCCGAGTAGGAGACCAGGCCGGTCAGGGTCGCCGAGGCCAGGTACTTCTGCACTTCAGCGCCGACCGTGAAGGTCTCGTCGCCGCCGAGGTCCGTGACGCCGACGAAGCCGCCGGCGCGCAGGTCCGAACCGAAGGTCTTGGTCAGGTGGGCGGCAGCGGCGGCCGTGGTGTCGTCGCCGAAGTCGCTGTCAGCATAGTTGACGGCGCCGTTGACGGTGACGGTCCATTCCGGGGCGACCTTGAAGGCGCCGACGCCGTCCAGTTGAGCGCCGTCGGTCTTGAAGCCTTCGGTGTCGGTGTGGACGTAGCCGATGCCGGCCGAGCCGACAGCGTCTTGAGCCAGAGCGGGAGCGGCGATCAGGGTCGCGGCGGCGACGGAGGCGAGGAAGACGGTTTTCATTATGATTATCCTTTTTATCGTACCGCCGGGTTCGCACCGCGGCGGGACTGCGCAGATAGGCCTCCATTCGGCCCTTTGCTGTAACGAACTTGTCATCTTTCAGCGGTTTGAGGGCGATGTTGCCGATGTGTGACGCATTGCGGCATGTTTGCGTCGCGACGCGGAGCGGCATTGCGGCAGACCCTTAACGGGGCTGTCATGTGGCCCAGTTTTCGCCTCAGACGTTAAGCGGCGACCATGATCGTGCTGCGATGTCCCCTATATATAGCGGCCGACGGGTGCGACCGGCGGCAGGGAGGGGATGAGTCTCAAACCCTTGCTACGCGGCGGTTTCAGCGCTTGACGAAAAAGGAATCGAAGGGCATAAGCGCCCCTCTTGTTGGACCGGCTGTGCATCTTCGGGTGCAGACGCGGTTCGCAGGGACGACCTAAGTTACTGTTCTTTGCAGCATTCTTGGGACTTTATGGCCTTCGCGGAGTTCTGCGTGGGCCAATCGTTTTTGCGGATTTGCGTTCCTTGGGGGCTCTGCCCCGAGGCTTCGGTCTTTGAAATGGTTCACAGGGACGCGGTTCCGACCGCTTGGGAATAACAACCGATATGGATCAAAGCATCCGCATCAGGCTCAAGGCCTTCGATCATCGCGTCCTCGACTTTTCGACGCGCGAGATCGTCAATACCGCCAAGCGCACCGGGGCGACCGTTCGTGGTCCGATCCCGCTGCCGACCCTGATCGAAAAGTTCACCGTGAACCGCTCGCCGCACGTCGATAAGAAGTCGCGTGAGCAGTTTGAAATCCGCACGCACAAGCGCGTGCTCGACATCATCGACCCCACCCCGCAAACCGTGGACGCGCTCATGAAGCTCGACCTGTCGGCCGGTGTGGACGTCGAGATCAAGATTTAAGAAAGAAAGAGGCGGGATCCGACATGCGTACGGGCGTGATCGCCAAGAAACTGGGTATGACGCGCGTCTTCGCTGAAGACGGCGCGCACATCCCGGTCACGGTTCTGCAGCTTGATGGCTGTCAGGTCGTGGGTCAGCGCACTCAAGAGCGGGACGGCTACGTCGCCCTGCAACTGGGCGCCGGAACCAAGAAGGCAAAAAACACCAACAAGGCTCAGCGCGAAGTTTTCGCCAAGGCCGAGGTTGAACCTAAGCACTATGTGACCGAGTTCCGCGTTGACGCGGAAGGTCTGCTGGACGTGGGCGCCGAACTGTCGGCCGATCACTTCCTGGCGGGCCAAAAGGTCGACATCCAGGGCGAAACCATCGGTAAGGGCTTCGCCGGCGCCATGAAGCGCTGGAACTTCGGCGGTCTGCGCGCCACCCACGGCGTGTCGGTGTCTCACCGTTCGCACGGTTCGACCGGCCAACGTCAAGATCCGGGCAAGACCTTCAAGGGCAAGAAGATGGCTGGTCACTATGGCCAGGAAGTCGTCACCCAGCAGAACCTGACCGTCGTCCGCGTGGACGCCGAGCGTGGCCTGATCCTGATCAAGGGCGCTGTCCCGGGTCACGACGGCAGCTACGTCAAGGTTCGCGACGCCGTTAAGAAGGCTCGTCCGGCTGACGCCCCGTTCCCGGGCGCCGTCAAGTCGACCAAGGCTGCTCAACCCGCTGCGACCCCGGCTGTCGAAGCGACCGAAGGCGGTGAAGCGTAATGAAACTCTCGGTCATCAAACTCGACGGCAAGGCTGCTGGCGACGTTGAGCTGTCGGAAGCCGTCTTCGGCATCTCCGACATCCGCGGCGACCTGCTGGCCCGTTACGTCAACTGGCAGCTGGCCAAGCGCCGCGCCGGTACGCACAAGGTTCAAACCCGCAACGAGAACTCTCGTACGGGCAAGAAGATGTACAAGCAAAAGGGCACTGGCGGCGCTCGTCACGGTTCGCGCCGTGCACCGCAGTTCGTCGGCGGTTCGCGCGCCTTCGGTCCGGTCGTTCGCGACCACGGCTACTCGCTGCCGAAGAAGGTCCGCGCCCTGGCTCTGCGTCACGCCCTCAGCTCGAAGGTCAAGGCCGGCGATCTGATCGTGGTCGACAGCGTTTCGGTCAAGGAAGCCAAGACGGCCTCGCTGCGCGAGACCTTCGGCAAGCTCGGCTGGACCAAGGCTCTGATCATCGCGGGTCCGGAAGTCGAAACCAACTTCGGCCTGGCCGCTCGCAACATCCCGCACATCGACGTGCTGCCGAACGCCGGCCTGAACGTCTATGACATCCTGCGGGCCGACAAACTGGTGCTGACCAAGGCGGCTGTTGAAGCCATCGAGGCGCGCTTCGCTGAGAAGGAAGCCGCATAATGGCCGCCGCTCAACCCACCGCCAAACACTACGACACCATCCTGGCTCCGATCATCACGGAAAAAGCCACGATCCTGTCGGAGCAGAACAAGGTTGTCTTCCGCGTCGCCGGCACGGCGACCAAGGACGAGATCGCTGCTGCGGTCGAAAGCCTGTTCAAAGTCAACGTCCTCAAGGTCAACACCCTGGTTCAAAAGGGCAAGACCAAGCGCTTCCGGGGCATCCTCGGTCGCCGCGTGGACATCAAGAAAGCGATCGTGACGCTGGCCGATGGTCAGTCGATCGACGTCACGACGGGGCTCTAAGCAAATGGCCTTGAAAACCTACAATCCGACGTCGCCGGGCCGCCGCGCCCTGGTGCTGGTCGACCGGTCCGAGCTCCACAAGGGCCGTCCCGAGAAGTCGCTGACCGAAGGCCTGACGAAGTCCGGCGGTCGCGGTGCTGGCGGTCGTATCGCTGTCCGCTTCCGCGGCGGCGGCGCCAAGACCCTGTATCGCAAGATCGACTTCAAGCGTCGCAAGTTCGACGCCATCGGTACGGTCGAGCGTCTGGAATACGATCCGAACCGCACGGCCTTCATCGCTCTGGTGACCTACGCCGACGGCGAGAAGACCTACATCATCGCGCCGCAACGCCTTAAGGCCGGCGACACGGTGATCGCGGGCGAAAAGACCGACGTGAAGCCGGGCAACGCCATGCCGCTCCGTTCGATGCCGGTGGGTACGATCATCCACAACATCGAAATGAAGCCGGGCAAGGGCGCTCAGCTGGCTCGTTCGGCCGGCGCCTACGCTCAGCTGGTCGGCCGCGATCAGGGCTACGCCCAGATCCGTCTCGGCTCGGGCGAGCTGCGCATGGTCCTGGACTCCTGCATGGCCACGGTGGGCGCGGTTTCGAACCCCGACCACATGAACCAGAACCTCGGCAAGGCCGGTCGCGTTCGTCACATGGGCTGGCGTCCGCACGTTCGCGGCGTCGCCATGAACCCGATCGACCACCCGCATGGTGGTGGTGAAGGCCGGACCTCTGGTGGTCGTACCCCGGTTACGCCGTGGGGCAAGGACACCAAGGGCACCCGCACCCGCAAGAACAAGGCTACGGATAAGTTCATCATCCGTACTCGCCACGTGAAGAAGGCTCGCTAAGAATGGCCCGCTCCTCCTGGAAAGGCCCGTTTGTCGACGGGTATCTGCTCAAGAAGGCCGACGCCGTTCAAACGTCGGGTCGCAAGGACGTGATCAAGACCTGGTCGCGCCGCTCCACCATCCTGCCCCAGTTCGTCGGTCTGACGTTCGGCGTCCACAACGGCCAGAAGCACGTGCCGGTGATGGTCAACGAAGACATGGTCGGCATGAAGTTTGGCGAGTTCGCTCCGACCCGGAACTTCCCGGGTCACGCAGCGGACAAGAAGGCCAAAAGGAAGTAACTGATGGCCAAGTCCAACAACCCCCGCCGCGTCGGCGCCACCGAGGCTCGCGCCAAGCTGGTCAACGTTCGCATCAGCCCTCAAAAGCTGAACCTGGTCGCCGCTTCGATCCGCGGTCTGCCGGTTCAGAAGGCGCTGAACGAGCTTGAATTCAGCCGCAAGCGCATCGCCACCGACGTCCGCAAGGTCCTGTATTCGGCCGTTTCCAACGCCGAAAACAACCACAACCTCGACATCGACAACCTGGTCGTCGCCGAGGCCTTCGTGGGCAAGAACCTGGTGATGAAGCGCTTCGCGAGCCGCGCTCGTGGTCGCTCGTCGCGCATCCTGAAACCGTTCAGCGAGATCACGATCGTGGTCCGTGAAGCCGGCGAGGCCGCCTGATGGGACAGAAAATCAATCCGGTCGGTCTGCGCCTTGGCGTGAACCGCACGTGGGACAGCCGCTGGTTCGCCGGCGGCGCCGACTACGCCCGCCTGCTGCACCAGGACCTGAAGCTGCGCACGTGGCTCAAGGAACGTCTGGTCGCCGCCGGCGTGTCGCGCATCATCATCGAGCGTCCGCACAAGAAGTGCCGCGTGACGATCTATGCCGCCCGTCCGGGCGTCGTGATCGGCAAGAAGGGCGCTGACATCGAGAAGCTCCGCAAGGACATCTCGGCTCGCACCGAAGGCGAAGTTCACCTGAACATCGTCGAAGTCCGCAAGCCGGAAACCGACGCGCAGCTGATCGCTGAAAACATCGCACAGCAACTGGAGCGCCGGATCGCCTTCCGTCGCGCCATGAAGCGTTCGATGCAGTCGGCGATGCGTCTGGGCGCCAAGGGCGTTCGGATCAACGTCTCGGGTCGCCTGGGCGGCGCTGAAATCGCTCGTATGGAGTGGTACCGCGAAGGTCGCGTGCCGCTGCACACGCTGCGCGCCGACATCGACTATGGCTTCTACGAAGCCAAGACGACCTACGGCATCATTGGCGTGAAGGTCTGGGTCTTTAAGGGTGAAGTGCTCGAGCACGACCCGATGGCTCAGGACAAGCGCTGGGCCCAGGAAGCCTCGGGTCCGTCGTCCAACGAAGGCCGTGAGCGCGGCCCCCGCGGTGATCGCGGTCCGCGCCGTGGTCGTGAGGGCTGATAGGCCATGTTGCAACCGAAAAAGACCAAGTACCGCAAGGCCTTCAAGGGCCGCATCCATGGCGCAGCCAAGGGTGGTTTCTCGCTGAACTTCGGCTCCTACGGCCTGAAGACGGTGGAACCGGAGCGCATCACTGCTCGCCAGATCGAAGCGGCTCGCCGCGCGATCACGCGTCAGATGAAGCGTCAGGGCCGCGTCTGGATCCGGGTCTTCCCGGATCTGCCCGTCACGGGCAAGCCGGCTGAAGTCCGGATGGGTAAGGGCAAGGGCGCCGTGGACCACTGGGCCGCGCGTTGCCACCCGGGCCGCATCCTGTTCGAAATCGACGGCGTGCCGGACGATGTGGCTCGCGAAGCGCTGCGCCTCGGCGCCGCCAAGCTGCCGGTCCGCACCAAGGTGGTCACCCGCCTCGACGCCGGCATTGCTCATCTCGAGGAAGCCGCCTGATGACCAAGATCGCTGATCTCCGGGGTCAAACTCCCGATCAACTGGCCGACGAGCTGCTGAAGCTCAAGAAGGAACAGTTCAACCTGCGCTTCCAGGCCGCCACCGGCCAAATGGAAAAGACCCATCGGGTCTCGGAAGTGCGCAAGGACATCGCCCGCATCTCCACGCTTCTGCGTGAGAAGCGCGCGGCGGTTTAAGGAAACACCTATGCCCAAACGTATTCTCGAAGGCGTGGTCGTGTCCGACAAGGGCGACAAGACCGTCGTCGTGAAGGTCGAGCGCACTCTGCTGCACCCGGTCCTGAAAAAGACGGTTCGCCTGTCCAAGAAGTACCACGCTCACGATGAGGCCAACGGCCTCAAAGTCGGCGACCTCGCGCGCATCGTCGAGTGCGCCCCCAAGTCCAAGCTGAAGCGTTGGGAAGTCGTTTCCCCCGCCTCGGCTTCCTAAAGAAAAGGATCGGATCCCATGATCCAGATGCAAACTAACCTGGAGGTGGCCGATAACTCGGGCGCTCGCCGGGTCATGTGCATCAAGGTGTTGGGCGGCTCTAAGCGCCGCTACGCCTCGGTGGGCGACACTATCGTCGCCTCGGTGAAGGAAGCTATCCCGCGCGGCCGCGTGAAGAAGGGCGACGTTGTTCGCGCCATCGTCGTGCGCACCGCCAAGGACATCCAGCGCAAGGACGGCTCGGTCATTCGTTTTGACAAGTCGGCTGCCGTCATCGTCAACAAGCAGAACGAGCCTGTCGGCACGCGGATTTTCGGCCCGGTTCCCCGCGAACTGCGCGCCAAGAACCACATGAAGATCATCTCGCTGGCTCCGGAGGTCCTGTAACATGGCCGCCAAGATCAAAAAGGGCGACAAAGTCGTCGTCCTGACCGGCAAGGACAAGGGTCGCACCGGCCAGGTGCTCCGCGTCCTCCCGACCGAAAACCGCGTCGTCGTGCAAGGCGTCAACATGGTTCAGCGCCACACGCGCCCGACCCAGGCTGACCCGCAAGGCGGCATCAAGAACAAGGAAGCCTCGCTTCACCTGTCGAACGTCGCGATCGCCGACGCCAACGGCAAGGCGACCCGCGTCGGCTTCAAGGTCGAAGGCGACGCCAAGGTGCGCTTCGCCAAGACCACGGGAGATGTCATCTAATGGCTGACACCAAGTACACGCCGCGTCTCAAGACTGAATATCAGGCCCGCATCCGTGCAGCCCTGAAGGAACAGTTCGGCTACACCAACGAGATGCAGATCCCCAAGCTGGACAAGATCGTCCTGAACATGGGTATCGGTGAAGCTGTCGCCGACTCCAAGAAGGCCAACGCGGCCCTCAAGGACCTGACGGCCATCGCCGGCCAGAAGGCTGTCGCCACCAAGGCCCGTAACTCCATCGCCGGCTTCAAGCTGCGCGAAGGCATGGTCATCGGCGGCAAGGTCACGCTGCGCGGCGCCCAGATGTACGAGTTCCTCGACCGCTTCATCACGATCGCGCTGCCGCGCGTGAAGGATTTCCGTGGTCTGAAGGGCACCTCGTTCGACGGTCGCGGCAACTACGCCACGGGTCTGAAGGAACACATCGTGTTCCCCGAGATCAACTACGACCAGATCGATCAGATGTGGGGCATGGACATCGTCGTCTGCACCACGGCCAAGACCGATGAGGAAGCCAAGGCTCTCCTCACCGAGTTCAAGTTCCCGTTCATCAAGAACTGAGCGGGAAGGGAAGAGAACAATGGCTAAGAAAAGCGCCGTAAACCGTAACGAAGCCGTCAAGGCCCTGGTTGCGAAGTATGCCGCGAAGCGGGCCGCCCTCAAGGCGACCGCCAACGATGAAAGCCTGCCGCTGGAGGAGCGCTTCGACGCGCGCCTGAAGCTGGCCGAGCTGCCGCGCAACTCCGCCCCGACCCGCATTCGCAACCGTTGCGAAGTCACGGGCCGTCCGCGGGCCTTCTACCGCAAGCTCAAGATGAGCCGGATCGCCATGCGCGAACTGGGCAACCTGGGGCAAATCCCCGGCCTGACCAAGTCGAGCTGGTAAGGGGAGCGAACAGATATGATGATCAACGATCCCCTGAGCGACATGATCGCTCGCATCAAGAACGCGGCGACCCGCAAGCGTTCCAAGGTGCTGACCCCGGCCTCGCGTCTGCGCCAGCGCGTCCTCGACGTGCTGCAGGACGAAGGCTACATCCGCGGCTATTCGCTGGTTCAAAACCCCGGCGAGTTCCCGCAGTTCGAGATCGAGCTGAAGTACTTCGACGGCCAGCCGGTGATCGCTGAGATCGCTCGCGTGTCGAAGCCCGGCCGCCGCGTCTACTCGGCCATCAACGATCTGAAGCCGATCAAGAACGGCCTCGGCATCTCGATCCTTTCGACTTCGAAGGGCGTCATGTCCGACGCCAACGCCCGCGACGCTAACGTCGGCGGCGAAGTCCTCTGCAGGGTCTACTGATATGTCCCGTATTGGCAAGAAAACCATCGCTGTGCCGAAGGGCGTGACTGTCACGCTCGACGGCCAGACCGTCTCGGTCAAGGGTCCCAAGGGCGAACGCACCTGGACCGTGGCCGACGAAATCGAAGTCACCCAGGGCGAAGAGGGTCTGTCGCTGACCCCGCGTTCGGACACGCCTCGCGCTCGCGCGATGTGGGGTCTGTCGCGCACCCTGGTCGACAACATGGTTGTCGGCGTCACCGACGGCTTCGAGAAGACCCTGGAACTGGTCGGCGTGGGTTACCGCGCCGCCCTGAAGGGGCAGGCTCTGTCGCTGCAGCTCGGCTTCTCGCATGAAGTCGACGTCGCGCCGCCGGCCGGCATCACCTTCGTCGTGCCGAAGCAGACCGAGATCAAGATCTCGGGCAATGACAAGCAAGTCGTTGGCGAAATCGCCGCCACCATCCGCAAGCTGCGTCCGCCGGAGCCCTACAAGGGCAAGGGCGTGCGCTATCAGGGCGAGACCGTCCGGCGCAAGGAAGGCAAGAAGAAGTAAGTCATGGCTCTTTCTCTGCAACAACAAGCCAAGCGCCGCGCCGAACGCAACCGTCGTCGCCTCAAGGCTGTCGCCAACGGTCGTCTGCGTCTGTCGGTCTTCCGTTCGGACAAGAACATCTCGGCTCAGATCATCGACGACGCCCAGGGCGTCACGGTGGCCGCCGCCTCGTCGCTGGAAGGCGGCAAGGGCTCGAAGGGTTCGGACGTCGCCGCAGCTGCTCTCATCGGCAAGCTGATCGCCGAACGCGCCATCGAGAAGGGCGTCAAGGACGTCGTCTTCGACCGCGGCGGCTACATCTATCACGGCCGCGTCAAGGCGCTGGCGGAGGCCGCGCGTGAAGCCGGCCTGAACTTCTAAGGGATCGAGAAGCATGGCTCGTGAACCCCAACGCGGACAAGGTGGTCAGAACCGCGACCGCCGCGACCGTAACGCTCCCGCTGTCGACGGCCCGGATTCGGACATCGTCGAAAAGCTGGTGCACATCAACCGCGTCGCCGCCACCGTTAAGGGCGGACGTCGTTTCTCGTTCGCGGCCCTGATGGTCGTGGGCGACGGCAAGGGCCGGGTCGGCTTCGGTCATGGCAAGGCGCGTGAAGTGCCGGAAGCCATCCGCAAGGCGACTGAAGAAGCCAAGAAGACCATGATCCGCGTTCCGCTCCGCGAGAACCGCACCCTGCACCATGACGGCAACGGCCGTTGGGGCGCTGGCAAGATCATGATGCGCGCTGCCCCTCCCGGCACCGGCGTCATCGCCGGCGGTCCGATGCGTGCGGTCCTCGAAACCCTCGGCGTCCAGGACGTCGTGGGCAAGTCGACCGGCTCGTCGAACCCCTACAACATGATCCGCGCGACCTTCGAAGCTCTGAAGGTTCAATCGTCGCCGCGTCAGGTTGCTTCGAAGCGTGGCAAGAAGGTCGCTGACCTGATGGGCCGCCGCAACGACGGCGCCTCGGCGCCCGAAGCTGTCGAGGGCTGATAGACATGGCCAAGAACGAAAAAGCCACCGTCACGGTTCGCCAAACGGCTAGCCCGATCCGCCGCAAGGCTGATCAGCGCGCCACCCTGGCGGGTCTGGGTCTGAACCGCATCGGCCGTGAGTCGACGCTGGAAGACACCCCTTCGGTTCGTGGGATGATCGCCAAGGTCGCCCACATGCTGGTAGTGGTCGAAAAATAAGCTGGTGCGCCCTCTCCCGATCCCGGGGGAGGGCGTTTCGCTTTTGAAGAAGCATCTTGCGATGCTGCGACGGGCCGCTTAGAAGCGGCCTTCAATTTTTCCAACGCCGAGTCAGAGCCGCCTGGCGGCCTGGCGCTAGAACCCGAAAGGATCAGGCATATGAAACTGAACGAAATCCGCGACAACGAAGGCGCCCACAAGAAGCGCATGCGTGTCGGCCGCGGCCCGGGTTCGGGCAAGGGCAAGACCGCCGGTCGCGGCGTCAAGGGTCAGAAGTCGCGTTCGGGCGTCGCCATCGGCGGCTTCGAAGGCGGTCAAATGCCGCTGTACATGCGTATGCCGAAGCGCGGCTTCAACAACGCCAACGCTCTGAAGCTGGCCGAAGTGAACCTGTGGCGCGTGCAAGAAGCCATCGACGCCGGCAAGCTGGACGCCAAGGCTGAGATCAACGGCGCCGCCCTGGTGGCCGCCGGCGTGATCCGTCGCGTCAAGGACGGCGTCCGCGTGCTGGGCGAAGGCGAACTGAAGGCCAAGCTGAACCTGGTCGTGTGGTCGGCCTCGGCCGGCGCCGTCAAGGCCATCGAAGCCGCCGGCGGTTCGGTCGAGCAGCAGCGCATCGCCGCTGAAGCCAAGGCCGCTGCTCGCGTCGAGAAGCGCAACGCCGCCAAGGGCAAGGCTCCGGCTCCCAAGGCTCCGCTGGGCGACGCCAACAAGATCTCGGCCCGCGCCAAGCGCGCTGCAGCCAAGGCCTAAATCGATATCGTCATCCTGTGCGGGCGTCGCTGATGCGGCGCTCGCCGGGATTGTCCGCACCGGGATGACGAAAATCATGAAAGCGGCCCTCGCAAGAGCGCCGCTTTCCGCCTATCTGACGACGGGCATAGTCGTGGGGACCGCCTAATGGCTTCGGCCGCTGAACAACTCGCCGCCAATATGAACATGGGCTCGTTCGCGAAAGCGACCGAGCTGCATAAACGCCTGCTGTTCACGCTGGGCGCGCTGCTGGTCTATCGGATCGGCACCTATGTTCCGATTCCGGGCATCAATTCCGAGGCCTTCCTGGCCTTCTTCCAGAACCCTGATGGCCAGCGCGGCATCCTGGACATGTTCAACATGTTCTCGGGCGGCGCGGTCGAGCGGATGGCCGTCTTCGCGCTGAACGTGATGCCGTACATCTCGGCCTCGATCATCGTGCAGCTGATGGGCGCGGTTTACCCGCCCTGGGAGAAGCTGAAGAAGGAAGGCGGCGAAAGCGGCCGCAAGCAGCTGAACCAGTACACCCGTTACCTGACGGTGTTCCTGGCCCTGGCCCAGTCCTTCGGCATCGCCGCGGGTCTGAACGCCCAGGCCGGCCTGATCGATTCCCCCGGGATCTTCTTCATCATTTCGACGGTCACGACCCTGACCGGCGGCACCATGTTCCTGATGTGGCTGGGCGAGCAGGTGACGGCGCGCGGCGTCGGCAACGGCATCTCGCTGATCATCTTCGCCGGCATCGTGGCGGTTCTGCCCGCCACCATCGCCCGCCTGCTGGGCCTGGCCCAGCAAGGGCAGATGTCGGTCTTCGCCCTGCTGTTCATCGCCGTCCTGGCCGTGGCCACGATCGTCTTCATCGTCTTCATGGAGCGCGCCCAGCGCCGTCTTCTGATCCAGTATCCGAAGCGCCAGGAAGGCAACCGCATGACGGGCGGCGAGCGTTCGTTCCTGCCGCTGAAGGTGAACACCGCCGGCGTCATTCCGGCCATCTTCGCCTCGTCGCTGCTGATGCTGCCGACGACGGTGGCCACCTTCACCGCCAACGCCAACCTTCCCGAGTGGATGAGCTGGCTGCCTCTGGTGACGGCGCAGCTGACGCACGGCCAACCGCTGTTCATGATCCTGTATGCGCTCCTGATCGTCTTCTTCTGCTTCTTCTACACCTCGATCACCTTCAATCCCGAAGACACGGCCGAGAACCTGCGCAAGTACGGCGGCTTCCTGCCGGGCATCCGTCCGGGCAAGCGCACGGCCGAGTATCTGGACTATGTGCTGACGCGCCTGACGGTGATCGGCGCCGCCTACATCACCGCGGTCTGCCTGCTGCCCGAGTTCCTGGTCAGCAGCATGGGCAACAGCCTGTACTTCGGAGGAACGTCTATCTTGATCGTGGTCTCGGTCACGATGGACACTGTGGCCCAGATTCAGTCCCAACTGCTGGCGCACCAGTACGAAGGCCTGATCAAGAAGGCCAAGCTGCGTGGTCGTGGCCGGGGCGGCTCCGCCCCCGCCCGCCGCTGATGATCGGGTAGGGGAGCCCGTACGATGAACCTGATCCTGTTCGGGCCGCCCGCGGCCGGCAAGGGCACGCAAGCCAAGCGGCTGGTCGAAGAGCGCGGCATGATCCAGCTCTCGACCGGCGACATGCTGCGCGCGGCCATCGCCTCGGGCTCGGAGCTGGGCCTGAAGGTCAAGGACGTCCTGGCGCGCGGCGACCTCGTCACCGACGAGATCGTCATCGCCCTGATCGAAGACCGCCTGCCTGAGGCCGAGGCCGCCGGCGGCGCCATCTTCGACGGCTTCCCGCGCAACGTGGCCCAGGCCGAAGCCCTGGACGCCATGCTGGCCAAGCGCGGCGCCAAGATCGACCGCGTCGTCCGCCTCAAGGTGGACGACCAGGCCCTGACCGAGCGCATCGGCAAGCGTTTCGCCGAGCAGGGCCGTCCGGACGATAATCCGGAGACCTTCAAGGACCGTCTGGCCGTCTACAACCGCCAGACCGCCCCGCTGCTTCCCTATTACGAAGCCCAGGGCAAGCTGACCGAGATCGACGGCATGGGCGACATCGCCACGGTCGCCGCCGCCATCGACGGCGCTCTCGCCTGACACGCCTGATCTGAAGCGGCGTTCGGGCGTTGAAGTCCGGACGACCGCATTCAGGAGGCGCTCTTGACCGACAGACCGACGACGCGCCGCCGCATCCTGGCGCGCTCCAGCGTCGCAGGCGTCGTCGGTCTGATCCATCTCGGCCTCTTTGCGCTGCTGGGGCAGGTGCAGGCCGAGCGGCGCTTCACGCCGCCCAATCCAACGATCTTTGTGGATCTCGTGCGGCCGGAACCTGTCCCCGAGCCGCCTCCGCCTCCGCCGCCTCCGCGCACGCCGTCTCCGACCGCAGGCGGCGGGGCGCCCTCCGCGCCCTCGATCGTGCGGCCTGCGCGGCCCAGACCTGTTCAGCCACCTCCCGAGATCACGGCGCCGTCGCGTCCGGCGCCGGAGCAGCCGCTGGTGATCGGCGTCGCGCCGTCGCCGTCGCCCACGCTGGGGCCTGGCCAGGGCGGGCAGGGCGCCGGGCAGGGCGGAGGAATCGGTTCGGGCGTGGGGCGCGGCGCCGGCGATGGTCGGTTCCGTCTGTTGCGCGGTCCGACGATGGGCGAGTTGCGCCGTCTTCATCCGCCCGCCGCCTTTCGCCAGAGGGCAGGGGGGCGGGCCGTCCTGTCCTGCCGGATCCGCCTCGACACGCGGCTGGAGGGCTGTCGTGTGGTCGAGGAAACCCCGCCCGGCATGGGATTCGGCCAGGCCGCCCTTGAGGCGTCAGCCTATTTCCGGTTCCAGCCGCCCACGCGCGACGGCGCGCCGGTGGACGGGCAGGAGGTCCCTGTGGCCGTGCTCTGGCCCTAAGGCGGGGGGCATCGGGACGCTTCGTGCGCGCCTTCAGAGGGCGGCAT
Source organism: Brevundimonas sp. KH_025 (assembly GCF_057839885.1). Classification (NCBI taxonomy): domain Bacteria; kingdom Pseudomonadati; phylum Pseudomonadota; class Alphaproteobacteria; order Caulobacterales; family Caulobacteraceae; genus Brevundimonas; species Brevundimonas sp. KH_025. The sequence continues at coordinate 887,168 of NZ_CM174501.1, forward strand.
TGACGGAAATAGAATCCCCTGTATAAGAACGGCCTTCCGCGAAGGGCGCACACGCTCCTGGTCTGTTGACCGGAGCGGTTTCTGCGTCTGAAAACGCGTATCTGGAGATTCTCGTGGCCCGTATCGCTGGCGTCAACATTCCGACCAACAAGCGCGTCGAAATCGCGCTTCAGTACATCCATGGCATCGGCGCGCACGCCGCCAAGGAAATCACCGCAAAGGTCGGCATCGAGCCGGCTCGCCGCGTGAACCAGCTGACGGACGCTGAAGTCCTGTCGATCCGCGAAACGATCGACAAGGACCACACCGTCGAGGGCGACCTGCGCCGCGAGACGTCGATGAACATCAAGCGTCTGATGGACCTGGCCTGCTACCGCGGCCTGCGTCACCGTAAGGGCCTGCCGGTCCGCGGTCAGCGCACGCACACCAACGCCCGCACCCGCAAGGGTCCGGCCAAGCCGATCGCCGGCAAGAAGAAGTAAGAGAGGGCTGATCGATGGCCAAGGAACCGGGTCGCGTAAAGAAGCGCGAGCGCAAGAACATCACGTCGGGCGTCGCCCACGTGAACGCCTCCTTCAACAACACCATGATCACGATCACGGACGCTCAAGGGAATGCTATTTCCTGGTCGTCGGCCGGTCACATGGGCTTCAAGGGTTCGCGTAAGTCGACCCCGTACGCCGCCCAGATGGCCGCCGAAGACGCGGGCAAGAAGGCTGCTGAGCACGGCGTGAAGACGCTGGAAGTCAACGTCTCGGGTCCGGGTTCCGGCCGTGAGTCGGCTCTGCGCGCCCTTCAGGCCGTCGGCATGACGATCACCACCATTCGCGACGTCACCCCGATGCCGCACAATGGTTGCCGTCCGCCGAAGCGCCGCCGCGTCTAAGCGAACCGACTACCCCTTTTCCCGCCGGTTCCGGCTGCCCTGAACGTGAGGGCGCGGAGCCGGCGAAACCCGTTCGAGGGACTCTATGATCGAAAGAAACTGGCAAGAGCTGATCCGTCCCGAGAAGCCGCAAGTCGAGGGCGGCTCCGACCCGCTGCGCAAGGCGCGTCTGGTCGCTGAGCCTCTCGAGCGTGGTTTCGGTGTGACGCTCGGCAACGCGCTTCGTCGCGTTCTGCTGTCCTCGCTGCAAGGCGCGGCGGTCACGGCCATCCAGATCGACGGCGTGGTCCACGAGTTCTCGTCGCTGGAAGGCGTTCGTGAGGACGTGGTCGACATCGTCCTGAACATCAAGCAACTGGCGCTGCGCATGCACGCCGAAGGCCCCAAGCGCATGACTCTGCGCGCCACGGGCCCCGGCGTCGTCACGGCTGGCCAGATCGAAGTCCCGGCTGACATCGAGGTTCTGAACCCCGACCACGTCATCTGCACCCTGGACGACGGCGCTTCGGTGCGCATGGAACTGACTGTCCAGAACGGCAAGGGCTACGTCGCCGCCGAACTGAACCGTCCGGAAGACGCGCCGATCGGCCTGATCGCCGTCGACGCCCTGTACTCGCCGGTCAAGCGCGTCGCCTATCGCGTCGAGCCGACCCGTCAGGGCCAGTCGATGGATTACGACAAGCTGATCCTGGAAGTTGAAACCAACGGTGCCGTCTCGCCGGTTGACGCGGTGGCTTACGCCGCCCGCATCCTGCAAGACCAGCTGCAGATCTTCATCACCTTCGACGAGCCGACCAAGGCGGTTGAGGCAACGGACGGCAAGCCCGACCTGCCCTTCAACCCGGCCCTGCTCAAGAAGGTCGACGAACTGGAGCTGTCGGTCCGCTCGGCCAACTGCCTGAAGAACGACAACATCGTCTACATCGGCGACCTGATCCAGAAGACCGAGGGCGAAATGCTTCGCACCCCGAACTTCGGCCGCAAGTCGCTGAACGAGATCAAGGAAGTTCTCGCGACGATGGGCCTGTCGCTCGGCATGGACGTGCCGAACTGGCCGCCCGAAAACATCGAAGATCTGGCCAAAAAGTTCGACGACCAGATCTGATCATCAACCCTCCGCCCAGCGCCCTTCGGGGCGCGGATGGGGCGGTTAGAATGAAAAGGCCCCAGGTCCCGCCCCTCAGATAGGGCCGGAAACCAGGGTTGAGTAGGAGAGACCCCGATGCGCCACGGCGCCGCTTACCGCAAGCTCGGCCGTACGGTCAGCCACCGCCAAGCCATGTTCGCCAACATGGCCGCCTCGCTGATCAAGCACGAGCAGATCACGACCACCCTGCCGAAGGCGAAGGAACTGCGTCCTTTCGTCGAGAAGCTGGTCACGCTGGCTAAAAAGGGCGACCTGCACGCTCGTCGTCAGGCCATCAGCGCCGTCCGCGACGTGCCGCAAGTCGGCAAGCTGTTCGAAACGATCGGCCCGCGCTACGCCGAACGTTCGGGCGGTTACATCCGCATCATGAAGGCCGGCTTCCGTCACGGCGACAACGCCGCGATGGCCGTGATCGAGTTCGTCGACCGCGACACCGCCGCCAAGGGCCTGGACTCCGGTCCGGTCTATGCGATCGAAGGCGACGAAGCCTGATAGGCTTCACCGTTTCCGGTGTATGACAAAGAGGGCGGCGGGTTTCGGACCTGCCGCCCTTTTTGATGTTGGGGGCGAGCGATGGACGACGCGATCGAGACCCTGGCGGGCCGGCGGGTGTTCGTCTGCGCCAGCGACGGTCCGCGCCTGGAAGGCGAGGCCGACGCGCTGGACCTGATGGGGCGGCTGTGGGGGCAGGAGGCCGACTGGGTGGCCGTGCCGACCGCGCGTCTGGCCGAGGACTTCCTTCGGTTGAAAACGGGCGTGCTGGGCGCGGTCGTGCAGAAGTTCGTCAACTATCGCCTGAAGCTGGCCGTGGTCGGGGACATCGCGGCCCCTGTGGCGGCCAGCGACGCCCTGCGCGACTTCGTCCGAGAGGCGAATGCAGGTGCCCATGTCTGGTTCGTCGCCGATCTGGCCGAGCTGGAACAGCGATTGGCTCGCTCGGTCGGCTGATCCGTTGCCAGCGGCGGGCCTTGCCGCGATACAGGCCCCATGACCACGTTTCGAGATCAGATCGTCGCCTTCACCCCGGCCCATCGGGACGCTTGGAAGCGGCTGAACACGGACTGGCTGGTGGCGGGCGGCTTCGCTCTGGAAGCCAAGGACCATCTGACCCTAGACGATCCCGAGGGCCAGATCCTGAACCGTGGCGGCCATATCTTCCTTGCCGAGCGGGACGGCGTGCCGGTCGGCTGCTGCGGCCTGATCGCCATGGCGGACGGCGGCTATGAGGTCACGAAGATGACCGTGCAGCCCGAGGCGCGGGGCGGCGGGCTGGCGTTGCGGCTGCTGGAGGCCTGCGAGGCGGCGGCCCGGGCCGCGGGCGCGCACCGCCTCTATCTGGAGACCAGTTCGACGCTGGCGCCGGCGCTGGCCCTCTATGCTCGCTTCGGCTTCGTAGCCCTGCCGCCGCAGCCGACGCCCTATGCGCGCTGCGACGTGTGGATGGAGAAGCGGCTCTAGGTTCTCGACCTGACCGCTATTCCTTCGACAGGTCCTGACGGCTGAACCAGGCGATGGCGGCGGCCAGGGGGGCGAAGGTCCACAGGGCCAGGCTGGCGATGGCCTTGATCAGCATGCCGTCAGGCAGGGCGGCGGCCTCCATGCCGCCCTTGATCAGGGTCTTGAGCGTGTCGAACGCCAGTGCAGGCATCAGCAGTTGCGTCAGCCAGTCGCCCGGCTCCAGCCCCAGTACGGGCGCGAGCGGACCGCCGAGGAAGAACTGGCCCACGCCCAGCACCAGGGGGATGAAGAGGGCCGCCAGCAACGACCGGGTCACGGTGGCGGCCAGCAGACTGATCATCAGGAACTGCACCACCCGCACGAAGGAGAGCAGGAACAGCAGGGCGAACTGGCCTGCTTCGGCGCCGCTGAAGGTGAAGGTCAACGGCCGGGCGAAGACCATGCTCTGGGCCACGTCCGAGACAGAACCGATCAGCAGGTAGGTCAGCATGGCGGCCAGGGCCAGAAGCTTCAGCACCCCGACCTTGCCCAGCAGCAGGTTCGGCCGGCTGTTGCGGGCGCTGATCAGCCGCCATGTCTCCCAGCGATAGTCGCCGGCATACAGGGTGGCGGCGCCGATCAGCAGGAAGGCGAGGATGGCGGGATTGGCCAAGTCGCCGGCGTTGCTGACCAGCGATGCGCCGAGATCCAGAGGCCCGCCGCTCGACATTTCGGGGGGCAGTTCGCGACCGTTCACCTTCACCGACTTCGATTTGACCAGGAAGAAGCTGAGGATCGAAATCGCCAGCCCGACGACCGGCACGAAGAAGACGCTCCAGAAGACCGCGGTGCGGTTCCGAAACAGGCGATAGGATTCGGAGCGGATGGCGTCAGCCAGCATGGAGGGCCTCCCGGACCTGAGCATCGGTGCGCGCGGGGCCGGTCTCGGCCATGAAGACGCTTTCCAGATCGGCGCCGACCCAGCGGGCCTCGTCGATGTCCACGCCCTGTTCGATCAGGGCGCGCAGCAGGGTGGGGCCTTCGGCGCGCGGGATGGCGGCCAGAACGGCGTCGCCGTCCAGCGACCCCTTGTCGCCCAGAACGCCCATGATCCGAGCCAGGGGCGTAGCCGCCAGGCGCAGGCGCTCGCCGGACGCGGTCAGTTCGCTGACCTTGCCCTCGGCGGCCAGCTTGCCGCGATTGAATATGGCCACGCGGTCGCAGACGCGCTGGACCTCGAGCAGTTGGTGGCTGGCCAGGATGATGGTCACGCCGTCGTCGTCGGCCAGGCTGCGGATCAGGGCGCGCATCTCCTGAATGCCGGGCGGGTCCATGCCGCTGGTCGGTTCATCCAGGATGACGAGGTCCGGCTTGGTCATCAGGGCGGCGGCGACGCCGAGGCGCTGCAACATGCCGACCGAGAAGCCGCGCACCTTGCGGTTGGCGGCCTCGGTCAGGCCGACCCGGTCCAGCCAGGCCTCGATGGCGGCGTCTTTTCCCATGCCGTGCGCCAGCGCCAGCCATTCCAGCACCTGACGCGCTGTCATGTAGGGCGGGAAGCGCGGCGTCTCGATCATGGAGCCGATGCGCCGCATGACGGCGGGATCGCCCGCGTGCTGGCCCAGCACCCGGACCTCTCCGGCGGTAGGCCTGATCAGGCCCAGCAGGATGCGGAACAGGGTGGACTTGCCGGCGCCGTTTGGGCCCAGCACGCCGTAAACCCCGCCGCGCGGGATGCTCAGGCTCAGCCCGTCCAGGGCGCGCACGGCGCCATAGGTCTTGGTCAGGCCGGTCGTTTCGATAACAGCGGTCATACGGCGGAGCTTGGCCCGGTGGGGATAAGCCGACAAGCCGTCTTCTGCCTGTCGTAGATTAAGCTTAGGCAATCTTCCCGAAGTCGCTTCGGAGTTCCCCATGTTTTCTCGCGTCGCGGGCCTGTGTCTGGCCCTGCTCCTGAGCGCCTGCGCCACGACGCCGGTTCAGGCCCCCGAGCCGCAGGTCGCTGTTGAGCGCCCGCTGGTCATGCTGGTCTCCATCGACGGGTTCCGCGCTGACTATATGGATCGGGGGATTACGCCGAATCTGTCGCGGCTGGCGGGCGAGGGGGCGACGGGGCCGATGCGGCCGTCCTTCCCCAGCGTGACCTTCCCCAACCACTATACCCTGGTGACGGGCCTGCATCCCGACCACCACGGCATCGTCGGCAACAACATGGTCGACGCCGAACTGGGCCGGTTTTCGCTGAGCAACAAGCAGGCCGTCACCGACCGCCGCTGGTGGGATCAGGGCGAGCCGATCTGGGTCTCCGCCGAGAAGGCGGGAATGAAGACCGCCACCATGTTCTGGCCGGGTTCGGAAGCCGATATTCGCGGGGTGCGCCCGACCTACTGGACCACATTCGACCAAGGCATGCCCGGCGACGCGCGCGTGGACCGCGTGCTGCAATGGATGGACCTGCCGTCGGATCAGCGGCCGCAACTGACCACCCTCTATTTCGACATCGTCGACACCCAGGGCCATCACAACGGGCCCGACGCGCCCGAGACCGCCGAGGCCATCCGTTCGGTCGACGCCTCCATCGGCCGGCTGGTCGAGGGGCTGAAGGCGCGCGGCCTGTATGAGCGCACTGTGCTGGTGATCGTGTCCGATCACGGCATGGCCGCGACCTCGCCCGAGCGCGTGACCTGGATCGACGACCTGATCGACCCGGCGGCGATCCAGATCATCTATTCCGGCGCCGTGACCTTCCTGAACCCGGTCGCCGGTCGCGAGGCCGAGGTCGAGGCGGCGCTGCTGGGTTCGCGCCCGCATCTGGATTGCTGGAGAAAGAGCGAGATCCCGGCCCGCTTCGTCCTGGGCTCCAACCCACGCGTCTCGGCCATCGTCTGCGCGTCCGAGCCGGGCTGGACCTTTACGACACGGGCGCGTCCCATGAACAAGCCGGGCGGGGCGCACGGCTATGACAACGCCTCGCCGGACATGGCGGCCATCTTCATCGCCCACGGGCCGGGCGTGGTTCAGGGGCGGCGGCTGCGTGATCTGGACAGCGTGGACGTGCAGCCCTTCCTGGCGCGTCTGCTGGGCGTGGACGCGCCGCGCGGCGACGGTCGGGCGGAGGATACGCTGCCGGTGACGACGCGCTGATCCTTCTCGTCATCACGGCCGAAGCCTCGCGCAGCGAGGCGCAGAGCCGGGACCGCCCAAGGCGCTGACGGTGCCGCTTCTTGCGGTCCCGGATAGCCCTGCGGGCTTCCGGGATGACGAGGGGGAGAGGAACTCGCGGGAGGTCACGCTCGTTTGATCGCCACGCGCAACCTCTGCCTTGCTCGGCCTTGATCCGGTCGAAAAGCCGGGGCCGAATAGGCTGGCGCTTAAGCTTTCCGAACAAGACCGGGACGAGATGAAGACTTCCAGACTGGCCATCGCCGCCGCCCTGATGCTGTCCGCCTGCGGCCAGCCGCAACCATCCAAGGCGCAGGAAGGGGTCTTCGCCGAACAGCCGCGTCAGGCCCCGCGCGACGCCGGGGTGATGAAGGCCAGCTTCGCCCCCGTGGTGCGCGAGGCGGCGCCGGCCGTGGTCAATATCTCGGCTTTGCGACGCGAGCGGGCCGATCCGTACTGGACGATGTTTACCGGACAGACGGTTCGTCAGTCCGGCTCCATCGGCTCGGGCGTCATCGTGCGCGCCGACGGGGTGGTGGTGACGAACAACCACGTCATCGAGAACATGCAGCAGATCCGCGTCACCCTGAATGACCGACGCGAATACGCCGCCAAGGTGCTGCTGGCGGACTCGCGCTCCGACATCGCCGTGCTGCAGTTGGAGGGCGTCGAGGGCAGCTTGCCGGTCCTGCGCATCGACGATCAGGAGGAGCAGCAGGTCGGCGACCTGGTCCTGGCCATAGGCAACCCCTTCGGCGTCGGCCAGACCGTGACGACGGGGATCATCTCGGCGCTGAACCGGACCGAGACGGGGATCAGCGATTCCGGCTCCTTCATCCAGACCGACGCGGCCATCAACCCCGGCAACTCCGGCGGGGCGCTGGTCGACATGGACGGCGACCTGATCGGCATCAACACCGCCATCTTCTCGCGCACAGGCTCCTCGACCGGGGTGGGTTTCGCGGTGCCGGCGACGATGGTGAAGCGGGTGGTCGATTCGGCCGCCGGCGGGGCCAAGGCCGTGGTGCGGCCCTGGCTGGGGGTGAAGGGCGACACCGTCAGCGCCGACATCGCCCGTAGCCTGGGTCTGTCGCGGCCGCAGGGCCTGATCATCACCGAGGTCTATCCGCAGGGACCGGGCGCGCGCGCCGGGCTGGAGCAGGGCGACGTCGTCACCGCCATCGACGGGGCCGAGATCAATGATCAGGGCGGGCTGAACTTCCGCGTCGGCACCCGCTCGCCGAACGACACGGTGGCCGTGACCATCCTGCGCGACGGCAAGACCCAGACTCTGAACGCGCGCGTCTCGACCCTGCCGGGCGAGGCTGAGCCGGGGCAGGGCGCGACCGTGGGGCAGGGGGCGCTGGCGGGTCTGCAAGGCGTGGCGCTGAATCCGGCGCTGGCCGACCGCCTCGGCGGCGATCCCTTCACCAGCGGCGTGGTGGTGACGGGCCTGCAGCGCAACAGCATCCCGGCCCGCATCGGCCTACGTCCCAACGACCTGATCGTTCAGGTGGACGGTCGCCCGGCGACCTCGGTCGCGGCCCTGGGCCGAGCGCAGCGCGGGTCGGAACTGACCATCGTGCGCGGCGGCCGCAAGCTGACGGGGCGGTTGCCGTAGAGAAGCGGCCTTTCCTCCCCACTTGTGGGGAGGGGGACCGCGCAGCGGTGGAGGGGGCGACACAGCGATCAACCGTCGAGTCGCCCCCTCCGTCACGTCGCCTTCGGCGCCGCGCCACCTCCCCATGACATGGGGAGGAAAGGCTCGTCAGCCCTTGCCCGGGCCGATGATGGGCCAGACGTGGCCGTAGGGATCGCGCAGCTTGCCGTGGCGGCCGTAGAACTCGTCGGCGGGCGGTCGCAGGGCGGTCGCGCCGGCCTGGATGGCGCGGTCGAACCAGCGGTCCACGTCGTCGACCGACAGATTCACCGAACTGGTCGTGCCGCCCAGGGTCTCGGGCGATGCCGTGCCGATGATCTCGGCCATCTCCGGGAACTCGTCGGACAGCATCAGCGAGCCGCCGTTCAGGCTGAGGGTGGCGTGGCCCAGGCGGCCGTCGTCCATGTCGTAACGCTCGACCACCTCGGCGCCGAAGGCGCGAGCATACCAGTCCAGCGCCTCTGGACCGCGATTGACCATCAGATAGGGGCTGAGCGGCGGATAGGCGGTGTCTGACATCTTGTGCGTCTCCTTTTCTGCGAGACTGAGTTTATCCCTTCTTCGGGCCGCCGATGGACCAGGTGTGGCCGAAGGGATCGCGGACCTGGCCGTAGCGGTCGCCCCAGAACTGGTCTTCCAGCGGCATGACCGGGACGGCGCCCGCCACCAGGGCGCGGTTCCACCATTCGTCGGGATCATCGACCTGAAGGTGCAGGGTCACGCCCTTGGGGGTGATGTCGGCCTCGCCGGTCCATTCGGGGAATTCGTCGGCCAGCATGACGCTGGCCCCGTTGATCTTGAGGTGGGCGTGCATCAGCCGCTCGCCGTCCTCGGCGGGCATCCGCATCATCTCCTCGGCGCCGAAGGCCCGGCCGTAGAATTCGATCGCCGCCAGACCGCCGCGCGACGGAATGGTCAGATGCGGCGTGACGCCGTCGGCGGGTCCCTGGTTCGGCTGGGCTTCGGACATGGTTCCTCCGTTCGGGCCGATAGTAGTGCGTGTAATCGGCTGAACGAACGCCTATCTCTGCCGTTCCCCAATCCTTGTCATGTTCCATGAGCGATCTGTTCGAAGCCTCCGGCATTCACGCCCCTGACGCCCCCTTGGCCGACCGTCTGCGCCCGCAGACGCTGGATCAGGTCGTGGGCCAGGACCACCTGCTGGGACCCGGCGGGCCGATCCGCCGCATGATCGAGGCCGGGCGTCTCGGCTCCATGATCCTGTGGGGGCCGCCCGGCACCGGCAAGACCACCATCGCCCGGCTGCTGGCCAGGGCGGCGGGCTATGAATACCAGTCGATCAGCGCCGTCTTTTCCGGCGTCGCCGACCTGAAGAAGGCGTTTGAGGCCGCGCGGATGCGCCGCGCGGCGGGGCAGCAGACCCTGCTGTTCGTGGACGAGATCCACCGCTTCAACCGCGCCCAGCAGGACGGCTTCCTGCCCTTCGTCGAGGAGGGCGTCGTCACCCTGGTTGGGGCCACGACCGAGAACCCCAGCTTCGAGCTGAACGGGGCGCTGCTGTCGCGGAGCCAGGTCTATGTGCTGAAACGTCTGGACGACGCGGCGCTGGATCAGCTGCTGGATCGGGCCAGCGCCTTGATGGATCGGCCTCTGCCGCTGACGCCGGAAGCGCGCCACGCCATGCTGGCCCTGGCCGACGGCGACGGCCGCTATCTGCTGACCATGTCGGAGGTGCTGTTTGACCTTCCGGAAGGCGAGCCTCTGGATGTTCAGGCCCTGGCCGGGGTGTTGCAGAAGCGCGCCCCCGCTTACGACAAGAGTCGAGAAGAGCATTACAACCTCATATCCGCGCTGCATAAATCGGTGCGTGGGTCGGACCCGGATGCGGCGCTCTACTGGCTGGCGCGGATGCTGAACGGGGGCGAGGATCCGCTCTATCTGGCGCGGCGGATCGTGCGGATGGCGGTCGAGGACATCGGTCAGGCCGACCCCCTGTCTCTCCTGGTCGCCAACGCCGCCAAGGACACCTACGACTTCCTGGGCTCGCCCGAGGGCGAACTGGCGTTGGCCCAGGCCGTCGTCCATCTGGCCACGGCGCCCAAGTCGGTCGGGGTCTATGAGGCCTTCAAGGCGGCCAAGCGCGCGGCGCATGAGACCGGCTCCCTGATGCCGCCCGCCCATATCCGCAACGCCCCGACCAAGCTGATGAAGTCGCTCGGTTACGGCAAGGGCTATCAGTATGATCCCTCGACGCCCGAAGGCTTCTCGGGCGCGAACTTCTTCCCCGACGAGATGGAGCGCCGCACCTTCTACAAGCCCAAGGGCGAGGGCCACGAGGAGAAGGTCAAGGCGCGGCTGGAACGCTGGGCGGCGTTGCGAGAACGGGGGCAAAAGGAAGGCTGAGACGCAGGCGGCGTTGAAGCGAGGCCGTAGAGTTCCCAAGTCCAGCGCCACCTCAGTTGTGAGCGCCTAACGCCATGAATCTCAATCAGGTCACAGTCGAAGCGACGGACATCCCGCGCGCCAAGGCCTTCTATCAGCGGCTGGGTCTGACGATGATCGTATCCAGCGACCACTATGCCCGCTTCCTCTGCCCCGGCGACGGATCAGGCGCGCCTGCGACCTTTTCGGTCCACCTGACCGATCGGGTGACGCCCGGCGGCGTCGGGATTTATTTCGAGTGCGCCGATCTGGACGAGCGGGTGGCGGCGTTGAAGGCGGCGGGCGTGGCGTTCGATCATGATCCGGTCGATCAGACCTGGCTGTGGCGCGAAGCCTGGCTGCGTGACCCCGACGGCAACCGTCTGTGCTTCTATCGGGCCGGCGAGAACCGGATGAACCCGCCGTGGCGCGTTGCGGGTTCCTGATCACCGTTCATTGTTAAGCATGACGGTTCGGGCGTAGCCTCCCGCCATCGGCAACCTGGGGAGGGAACATGACCGACATTCTGAGAACGCAACGCACGCCGTGGCACCTGTGGCTGGTGGGCGTGCTGTCGTTGCTGTGGAGCGGCTACGGCGGATACGACTTCATCCAGACCACCACGCGGGGCGAGGCCTGGTTCCGCGAGGCGGGCTTCGACGATGCCATGGTGGCCTATTTCAACGCCATGCCGGCGTGGATGTATGTGCCCTGGGCCATGGGCGTCTGGGGCGCGGTTCTGGGGTCCCTGCTGCTGCTCGCACGCAGCCGCTGGGCGGTTCACGCCTTCGCCATCTCCCTGATCGGGGCGGTGGTCAGCCTGATCTATCAGAAGGCGCTCAATCCGCCGCCGCCGCTGCCGGAGGCGGTGAAGATGATGGAATGGATGCCCTACGGCATCGTGGTCATCGCCGCCTTCCTGCTCTGGTACGCCTGGAGCATGGCGAAGAAGGGCGTCCTCCGCTAAAGGCTCGGCGGGTGAAAACCCGCCAGCCCGCTTCCCTAACCGAAGAAGACATCGCCGCCGTCCGTTCGTGGGTCATCCACGAGGACGCGCACATCATCGCCTTCAACAAGCCCTCGGGCCTGTCGAGCCAGGGCGGACGCATCCAGGCCCATACGCTGGACGACTTGCTGTGGGCCTTCGCCCGTTCGAACGGCAAGCGGCCGGAGCTGGTGCATCGGCTGGACCGGGACACCTCGGGCGTCATTCTGGCGGCCAAGACCAAGCCGGCGGCGGGCTTCCTGGGCAAGGCGATGCAGATGCGCCGTTTCCAGAAGACCTATCTGGCCCTGGTGTCCGCAGCGCCTGAGCCCAAGTCGGGCCGCATCACCGCCGCCCTGCGCCGCGAGGAGATCGGGCGCGAAAGCTATATGCGCGTGGTCGAGTTCGACGCGCCGGGCGCGCAAGGCGCGGTCAGCGGCTATCGCACCCTGGCGGCCAGCGACGACGGCGCTCTGGTCGAACTGTCGCCCGAGACGGGGCGGATGCACCAACTGCGGGTCCACATGGCCTCGATCGGTCGGCCTCTGGTCGGCGACGTGCGTTATGGCGGGGCGCTGACCTTTGCCGGTCGCGGCGCGCCGCGCCTAATGCTGCACGCCGCCAAGCTGTCCTTCCCGCACCCCGAAGGCGGCGAGCGGATGACGCTGGAAGCCGCCCCGCCCGAGGACTTCATGGCGCTGCAGGCGGCGGCGGGTCTCTAAGGCGGTTCAGCACGGGTTCAGCTTTCAGGCGGAACATCGGGGTCTGCTCGACGCTAATCCGGGCAAGGAGATCGCCGCATGAAACGTCTGACCTTCGGCCTGATCGCAGCTTCCGCCCTGGCGCTGAGCGCCTGCGCCAGCCTGGCTCCCTATGGTCCGCAGCAGGGCGCGCGGGGGCAGGGGTTCAGCGAGCAGCGCATTGAATCCAACCGATTTCGTGTCACCTACAACGGCGTCGGCGCGCCCGGCAGGGTCGTGGACCGCGCCCTGTTCCGCGCGGCGCAACTGACCGTCGATCAGGGCTATGACTGGTTCGAGGTGACGCAGCGCTGGATCGACGGCCGCCCCGACAGCGCCGGCGGCGTGCGTCCCAGCGTCTCGATCGGCGCGGGCTCCAGCCGCTACGGCGGTTGGTCGTCGTCCGGCGTCGGCGTGGGCCTGGGCTTTGATCTCAGCGGGCCGCAGCCGACCTCGACCACGCTGGAGATCGTCATGGGCCGTGGCCAGCGCCCGAGCCGCCCGGACGCCTATGACGCGCGCAGCGTGCAGGACGCGATCCGGCCGCGCCTGTAGGGGCAGAGAAACGCCGCGCGCGTCTTGCCGTCACTGGCGCTTTGCGCGCACGGCCGGATTGTCGGCGACCTTGAGCAGGTAGCTGCCCATGGCGGCGCGACGCACCCTGACGGGCAAGCCCTCGGTGGGTCGGAACTGAAGCGGGAAGGTGTCGATCTGTCGCCAGATCGAGCCGTCGGCCAGATGGAAGGTCCATCCTGCGCCGGTGACGTAGGAAGCGCGAGCCAGGGTCGTCTCGATCTCCTCCAGCTGTGCCGTTTCGCCGCCAGCCAGCAAGGCGGGGAAGGTTGGCAGGGAAAAGCCGAACAGGGCGCGGCGGGCTTCCAGGACGCGCTCTCGTTCGACGAAGGCGATGTCCCCGTCGCGTTCCGCGACTCCCAGTGATTCGACGGCGGCGTCATAGCAGGTCACGCGGTCGGTGCTTTCGCCGATGGATCGGCACTCGAAAAGCCGCTGGATGGCCGCCGGCCGAGGCGGCAAAGGCCAGCTGTTCACGCTGCCGGCCGGTGAAGTTCGGGCCGCCTTCGGCGCTCAATACCGCCAGGATGACTTCGCCTTCCGTCCGGATGCCTCGCTGGCCCAGAGCAACCCCGTTGTGGCGCGCCGCCGACGGCGGTTCGAACGGCGGCTCGGAAATCGCGGGCTTCAACCCGTCGCAGGCTCTGAAGGGCACGACGAACTCCAAGGAAATCTTCGCCGAAGTTCTGGTGCCGGTGCTGAGCGACCTGCCGTTCGTGCAGCAAATGGATCTGACGCTGGGCTACCGCTACTCGGACTACAACACGATCGGCGGCGTGTCGGCCTACAAGGCTGATGTGGAATGGCAGGTCATGGACGGCCTGCGCTTCCGCGGCGGCGCCAACCGCGCCGTTCGTGCGCCTTCGATCGGCGAACTGTTCGCGCCGACCAACACCAGCTTCCCCTCGATCGGCTCGCCGTCGGCGACCGGTCTGTCGGGTGATCCCTGCGACATCCGCAGCAGCTATCGCAACGGCGCCAACGCGGCTCAGGTCCGGGCGCTCTGCCTGGCGCAAGGCGTCGCGCCGGGTTCGATCGACAGCTACCAGTTCGGCAACAACCAAGTGTCGGGCATCACCGGCGGCAACGTGAACCTGGAAGAAGAAACCGCCGACACCTGGTCGGTCGGCGCCGTCTACCAGTCGCGCTTCCAGCACCCGCTGCTGTCGGGCGCCTCGGTTTCGCTCGATTACTACAACATCGAGATCACGAACGTGATCGGCACCGTCGGCGCCGCGGCCCAGCTGCAGGGCTGCTTCAACGCCCAGGGTCAGAACCCGACCTTCGATCCGAACAACGGCTACTGCCAGCTGTTCGCCCGTGACCCGCTGACCGGCAACGTCACCCAGGCGCGCGAGCTGAACCAGAACCTCGCCACCCTGAAGACCTCGGGCATCGACGCCCAGTTCGACTGGAAGGTCCAGCTGGCCGACGCCGGTCTGCCGGACTGGGGTTCGCTGAACGCCAACGTCGTCGTCGGTTGGCTGGAAACCTGGCAGCGCCAGGACACCGCCGGCGGCCCGTTCATCAACCGTACGGGCACGATCGACAGCGTGTTCGGCAACACCTTCCCCGAGTGGAAGATGCTGTCCTCGCTGAACTGGTCGAAGGGCGCCTTCGGCGCTGGCGTCCGTTGGCGCCGCGTCGGTGAACTGACCCAGTTCGGCACCGCGACCGTGCTGGAGCCGCTGCACTACTTCGACCTGAACGGTTCGTGGGCGGTCAACGACACGGTCGTCCTGCGCGCCGGTGTGAACAACCTCACCGACGAAGACCCGCGGACCTACGCCCCGGGCGTCCAGGCCAACACCGATCCGTCGACCTATGACGTCCTCGGTCGTCGTTACTACGTTGGTCTGACCGCGCGCTTCTAAGTACGGGCATCACCACCAGGAGAGGGGCGGCGGATTTCGATCCGCCGCCCCTTTTCCGTGTGGGGCCGGCATTTTCGCCAAAGCGGCGCTGTCGGTGTAGAAGCCGGGCATGACGCAGTTTCTTCTTGTCGCCGCCGGCGGCGCCCTGGGGGCCGTGGCCCGCTATGGGCTGGGCCTGACGGTCGGGCGGTTGGCGCCAGGCGCGGGCTGGCCCCAATCTTGGCCCTGGGCGACGTTCGCCGCCAACATCTCGGGCGGTCTGCTGATGGGGCTGCTGGCCGGATGGCTGGCGCTGAAGGCGGGCGCGGGGCAGGAGAGCATCCGCCTGTTCGTCGCCGTCGGCGTGCTGGGCGGCTTCACCACCTTCTCGGCGTTTTCGCTGGAAGCCGCTTTGATGATCGAACGCCGTGAACTGGCCACGGCTTTCGTCTATGTGGCGGGTTCGGTGGTTCTTTCCATCGCCGCCCTGTTCGTCGGCCTGATGATCGCGCGCAAACTGTTTACCGGAGTGGGCGCATGAGCCGCGAAGTCCAGACCCTCTATGTCGCCGAGGATGAACACGACATCCGCCTGGACCGGTGGTTCAAGCGCCGCTGGCCGCACCTGACCCATATCCAGGTGGAAAAGATGGCCCGCAGCGGCCAGATTCGCGTCGATGGCTCGCGGGTCAAGCCGCAGGACCGCCTGACCGCCGGCGCCGCCGTGCGCGTGCCGCCGCTGCCCGACGCCAATCCGCGCAAGCCCGGCGACCTGCATGAACTGACCGAGCGCGACATCGCCTACGCCAAGTCGCTGGTCCTCTATGAAGACAAGATGGTCATCGCCCTGAACAAGCCGCACGGCCTGGCCGTGCAGGGCGGCACCAAGACGACCAAGCACGTCGACCGCCTGCTGTCGGCCTGGGGCGAGGGGATGGACCGGCCGCGTCTGGTCCACCGTCTGGACCGCGACACCTCGGGCGTGCTGCTGCTGGGCAAGGGGCCTGAGGCGGCCAAGCGCCTGGCCGGGGCCTTCGCCCGGCGTCAGGCCAAGAAGACCTATTGGGCCATCGTCATCGGCAACCCCAAGCCCTCGGCGGGCCAGATCGACATGGCGCTGAAGAAGACCGGCATCAACGACTTCGAGATGATGCGCCCCGCCGAACCCAAGGACCCCAAGGGCGAACCGGCCGAGACCGCCTTCGCCACCATCAGCCGCGCCGCCCACCGCGCCTCGTGGATGGCGCTGCGGCCTTTCACCGGCCGGACGCACCAGCTGCGCGCCCACATGGCGGCCATCGGCCACCCCATTCTGGGGGACGCCAAGTATGGCGACGAGAAGTCGCGCGAACTGTCCGGCGTGCTGAAGCTGCAGCTTCACGCCCGCCGCATCGAGCTGGACCATCCGGGCGGCGGCAAGCTGATCGTCGAGGCGCCGCTGAGCCCCGAGATGAAGGCCGGCTTCGCCCACTTCGGCTTCTCCGAGGACGAAAGCGACGTCGATCCGTTCGAAGGGGTCAAGCGCCAGCGATGAGCCATGACGGCCGCCCCAGTCTAGAGCGCACGGCCATTGACCGGCTGATCGCCGCTGGTCGCCTGGAGGAGGCTCTGGCGGCCTTGCGCGCGGCGCCGAACTCGGCGGCGACCTGGCCTTTGCAGCTGGACGAAGCCCTGGCTCTGCGCGTCGCCCAGGTGAAGGCCAGGCCGAGCAGCAGCGTGTCCGAGCATAATCTGGCGGCGCTTCTGGGCGACATGGGACGTCATGCCGAGGCTGAAGCGGCGGTTCGCCGGGCTTTCGCCAAGGGCGGCGACGCGCCGGAAACCTGGCTGATCCTGGCGAGAGCGCTGGCGGGGCAGGAGAGGTGCGACGAAGGCGAGCAGACCTATCGTCAGGCGGTCGCTCGGCGGCCGGCCTATGTGGAAGCCCTGCGCGAACTGGCTCAACTGATCTGGATGCGGACGGCCGACGCCGCGCGCGCCCTGGCGCCGATTCGCGAGGCGCTGGATCGGGCGCCGGGCGACGGCAGGTTGCGAAGTCTGCTCGGGCTGCTGATGGAATACACAGGCTCGCCGCCGCGTGAGGTCTGGCGCGCTCTGGTCGAGAGCGGGAGGGGCGATCCGGCGATTGATCTGGGCGCGGCCAACGCCGCTCTGTCGTTTGACCGCGATCTGGCGCTGGATCATGCCTTGGGGGCCATGGCTGCCGCGCCGGGGCATCCGCTTGTCGCCTTGAAGCTGGCCGAGATTCGATTGGCGCGCGGCGAACTGGATCAGGCCGCGGTCTTGCTCGCCGAAATCGACAGGCCGGCGGATGACCAGAATTGGCTGTCGCTGAAGGCCGCCTTGGAGCGGTTGTCAGGCGTCAGCCGTGGTCCGTCGCTGAACGACTATGACGCCTTCGTGCAAGGGGGAGCGATCGATACGCCCAAGGGGTGGAGCGACCTGCCCGCCTATCTCGGGGATCTCGCCGCGGCCTTGCGTCGTCTGCACACCTTCCGGACGCATCCGGTCGGACAGAGTCTGCGGCACGGGACCCAGACCCATGTCGATCTGCGATCCAGCGAAGACCCCGCCATCCGGGCCTTCTTTGACGCCATCGACGGTCCCATCAAACGCTATCTGGAGCGGCTGGGGGGCGGCGACGACCCGTTGCGGCGTCGCAATACCGGGGACTATCGCATCGCCGGCTGCTGGTCGGTGCAGTTGGCGCCGAACGGATACCATGCGCCGCACGTCCATCCCGAGGGCTGGTTGTCCTCGGCCTGCTACATCGAACTGCCCGGAGCGGTCGATGCGGGCGGGCGAGAGGGGTGGATCGGCTTTGGCGCGCCGCCGTTTGTCTGTGCTGCGCCCACGCCGCCTGAACATTTCGAGAAGCCGGAGCCGGGAAAACTGGTGCTGTTTCCTTCCTACATGTGGCACGGGACCGTGCCGTTCACGGGCGATGAGACCCGCCTGACCATCGCCTTCGACGTGGTTCCGGCATGACCCGTCCGCTGGCCGTCTTCGACATCGACGGCACCCTGGTGGACAGCCGGGCGTCGATCCATCGCGCGTGCTGTGAGGCGGCGCAGGCCCTGGGGTTGCCCGAGCCCAGCTATGACCGGGTGCGCCAGATCGTCGGCCTGACGCTGGACAAGGCGCTGCACGTGCTGGAGCCCGGCCTGACGACCGCCGAACTGGCCGATTTTGTCGCCGCCTTCCAGGCCAGCTTTCGGGTCATGCACGAGGCGGGACATCAGGAAGAACTCTATCCCGGCGTCATGGACACGCTGCGGCGGCTGAAGCGCGACGGTTGGCGGCTGTCGCTGGCGACGGGTCAGAACCGGCGCGGCGTGGCCCGCAATCTGGCTCGGCCGGAATGGAGCGAGCTGTTCCTGTCCAGCCACTGCGCGGCGGACGGTCCGGGCAAGCCCGATCCCGCCATGCTGCTCGCCGCCATGACGGTCTGCGGAGCCGACGCCGCGTCCACGACGATGATCGGCGACACCAGCCACGACATCACGATGGCGCTGAACGCGGGCGTGCATCCGCTGGGCGTCGGCTGGGGTTTCCATACCCATGACGAACAGGTGGCGGCGGGCGCGCGCCACGTCGCCGTCGACTTCCCTGATCTGGAGGCGGCGCTGGACCGCTTCGCCTTGACCGCCCTTGCCGCTTAAGATTGGCCGCCTAGAAGACCGATATGTCCCACATCCCCCCGCTTGATCCCAACGTCGCCGCCCGCAAGGGTTTTCGCGAGTCCGAAGAGCGCATCAAACGCTTCTGGAAGGTCGCTGACGTCTCGGCTGACGAGGGCGGCTGGACCGTGCGTCTGGACGGCCGCACGCCCAAGACGCCGGCGGGCAACACCCTGACCCTGCCGACCGAGGCCGCCGCGCGGCTGGTCGCTGACGAATGGGCGGCGCAGGGCGAGTTCCTGGTCGCATCGACCATGCCCGCGACACGTCTGGCCTCGACCGCCATCGACCGGGTCAGCCAGACGCGCGAGCCGGTGGCCGCCGAGATCGCCGCCTACGCCGGGTCGGACGTCATCTGCTATCTGGCCGAGAACCCCGGATCGCTGATCGAGCGCCAGCAGGCCGAGTGGGGGCCGTGGCGCGACTGGGCGGCACGGGAACTGGGGGTGGCCCTGCATCCAGCGGAAGGCATCGTGCACCGGGCGCAGTCGCCCGAGGCGCTGGCGCGGGTCAAGGCGTTGGCGCTGGAGATGGACGACCACAGCCTGACCGGGCTGGCGACGGCCGTGCCCCTGCTGGGGTCGGCGGTGCTGGGGCTGGCGGTGCAGCGCGGCGCGCTGTCGGGCGAGGCGGCGCTGGAGTTGTCGCGCCTGGACGAAGCCTTCACCGAGGAACGCTGGGGCGTGGACGAGGAGGCTGCGGCTCGCGTCGCCGCGCACCGCGTCGAGGCGGCCCTGTTGCAACGGTGGTTTGAGGCTTTGCGCGTCTAATTTTCCAATATGGAAACTTATGACTTGACGGTCCGGAAAGTCACATTCATTTTCCTGTCTGGAAAGTGAGGGTGCCGCCATGACCCAACCCGAGAACGACGACCCCGCCGCCGCCCTGGCGGCGATCCGCCAGTCCCAGGCGGTGGTTCAGGACAAGGTGGCGCAGGGTTCCTGGCGCTATGATCTGGTCTATTCGTCGATCGCCGCCGTCATGGTGGGCGGGCAGGCCGCGCCTCTGCCGTTCAACGTGCTGGCCTCGGGCGGCGGCGCTCTGGCGCTGGCCCTGCTGCTGCGGGCCTCGGCCGAGAAGAGCGGCGTCCTGGTGACGGGCGTGACGCCCAGGAAGGCCCGTTGGGTGGCCTATGGGGTGGGCGGCCTGTTCATCGTCCTGATGGGGCTGTCGCTCTACGCCGGTCGTCGCGACGACATGGTCTGGGCGCCCTTTGCGCTGACGGCGGTCGCCTTTGTCGGTGCGTTGGCCTTCTCGCGCCTGTGGCTGGCGGTCTATCGCGACGAGACCGGGGCCAAGGGATGAGCTTCGTCCCGCAATTCGATCCCGTGATCCATGCGCCGGGCCGATTGCAGATCTGCGCCATGCTGTCGGCGGCGGACGAGGTCGAGTTCGCCACGGTCCGCGACGCCATCGCCGTGTCCGACTCCGTCCTGTCCAAACACGTCAAGCAGTTGGAGGAGGCGGGCTATCTGAAGCTCCGCAAGGCGGCGATGGCGGGGCGTCAGCGCACCTGGCTGGCGCTGACCCCGGCGGGCAAGACGGCGTTTGCCGCCCATGTCTCGGAACTGACCCGGCTGGCCGGGCTCGTCGCCGGCTGATGGATCAGCCCAGCGAGCCGTCGATCAGGGCTTCGCGTTCCTCGGCGGTGATCATCCGCCACCTGCCTTCGGGCAGGTTGTTCAGGTGGATCGGGCCGACGCGGATGCGCAGCAGGTCCGTGACCTCCAGATCGACCATTTCGCACATCCGGCGGATCTGACGGTTGCGGCCCTCGGTCAGGATGAAGCGCAGGCGGTTCTGCTCCATGCGCGACACCTTGGCGTATTTCAGGATGCGCCCGTCCAGCATCAGGCCGCGCCGCAGCAGGGCCAGCTTCTTTTCGGTCACGTCGCCTTCGACGCGGACCAGGTATTCCTTGTCCAGATGCGACTGCGGCCCGATCACGGCCTTGGCCACCACGCCGTCGGACGACAGCATCAACAGGCCGCGCGAGTCCTCGTCCAGACGGCCGATGGGGGGCAGGGAGGCGTCCTCGGCCGGGACGGCGCCCTCGCCGACGCGGTTGGCCTCGGTCAGCAGGCGCACGGCCGGAATCTTGTCCGGCTCAGGCTGGCCCGAGACATAGCCCAGCGGCTTGTGGATCAGGATGGTGACGCCCGAGGCCAGGGCGGCCTGGCCCCGGTCGTTCAGGGTCAGGGTCTGGCCCGGCTCGATCTTGCGGCCGGCGTCGGTGACAGTCTCGCCGTCGATGGAGACCATGCCGGCGGCGATCAGGCCCTCGGCCTCGCGCCGCGAGCAGACCCCGGTCTGGCCCAGCCACTTGTTGATGCGGACCGGCTCAAGGCCGTCGTAGGTGCGAGTGAAAGCCATGCGGCTCTGTAGAGGGCCGGGGGGCGCAGGGGCAAGCCTTGGGCGCGGAGAGGCTCAGGCGCGGCGGAACAACAGGCTGATGTTGTTGGCGGGCATTTCCGTCCGCAGCGTCAGCGTCAGGCCGTGTGATCGGGCCAGGGCGACGACCTGGTCCCGGTCGCGCAGGCCCCAGGCTGGATCGCGGGCCTTCAGGCTGATGTCGAAGGCTTCGTTCGACGGGGCCAGCGGAACCTCGGCCTCGTGATAGGCGCCGTAGAGATAAAGCAGTCCGCCGGGTCGAGGTAGGGCGCGCTCCGCCAGCTTCATCAGTCCCTCGGTCGCCGCCCAAGGGCTGATGTGGATCATGTTGATGCAGACGACGGCGTCGAACGGGGCGTCGGGCCAGGTGCGCTCATCCATGCAGTCCAGCGCCAGCGGCGGCTGAAGGTTGGCCGATCCCGCATTCGCGGCCCAGGCGGCGATGCTGGCGCGGGCGTCGGGGCTGGGGTCGCTGGGCGTCCAGATCAGGCCGGGCAGGGCGCTGGAAAAGGTCACGGCGTGCTGGCCGGAACCGGCGGCGATCTCCAGCACCCGACCGCTTTTCGGCAGATGGGCGCGCAGCAGGCGCAGGATCGGCTCGGCGTTGCGAACCGAGGCGGGCGACGCCAGGGCCCCGTCGGGCAGGGCGGTGAGGGTGTCCATGGTGCGCATCCGACTGTGATATCGCTGCTCAGCGCCCGTCGCGACCGGAAAACATGCTGCAACGCAGCAGAACCTATTCTGACAGAAGTGAATTCCGGCAACGGTTGACCTTGCGTCGCCTCCGATGGCATTGCGCCTGAAACAGGACGTGATCAGCGTCCGACTCGTCATGGCGGCGTCAGATCGCCGGGCGGCCCGGTTCAGGAGACCATGTTGTGACTGCAGACGTATCGATTCCGGGTCTCTATCCCGCGCCGACCGACCACAAGGGTCTGGTCGCCTGGGTCGCGCAGATCGCGGCCCTGACCAAGCCGGACCGGGTTCACTGGTGCGACGGTTCCGAAGCCGAGAAAACGGCCATCGTCGCCGACCTGATCGCCAAGGGCACGCTGAAGGAGCTGGATCAGACCAAGCGTCCCGGCTGCTACTACGCCGCCTCGGATCCCAAGGACGTGGCCCGCGTCGAGAGCCGCACCTTCATCTGTTCGGAAGAAGAGGCCGACGCCGGCCCGACCAACAACTGGTCCGACCCCGTGGAGATGCGTGATCGCCTCGAGGGCCTGTTCGACGGCTGCATGACGGGCCGCACCATGTATGTGGTGCCCTTCTGCATGGGGCCGCTCGGCTCCAAGATCTCCGCCCTGGGCGTCGAGATCACCGACAGCGGCTATGTCGCCGTGTCGATGGGCGTGATGACCCGCATGGGCAAGGGCGCGCTGGACATGCTGGGCGCCGACGGCGTTTTCGTCCCGGCCGTGCACACCCTGGGCGCGCCGCTGGCCGAAGGTCAGGCCGACGTGCCGTGGCCCTGCAACGACGACAAGTGGATCGTCCACTTCCCTGAAACCCGCGAAATCTGGTCCTACGGCTCGGGCTACGGCGGCAACGCCCTGCTGGGCAAGAAGTGCTACGCCCTGCGCATCGCCTCGATCATGGCCCGCGACGAGGGGTGGCTGGCCGAGCACATGCTGATCCTCAAGCTGACCAGCCCCGAGGGCGTGTCCAAGTATGTGGCCGCCGCCTTCCCCTCGGCCTGCGGCAAGACCAACCTGGCCATGCTGCAGCCGGCGCTGGAGGGCTGGAAGGCCGAGACGGTCGGCGACGACATCGCCTGGATGCGCTTCGGCGACGACGGCCGCCTGTATGCCGTAAACCCGGAAGCCGGCTTCTTCGGCGTGGCGCCGGGCACCAGCCGCAACACCAACCAGAACGCCCTGGCGACCCTGACGAAGAATACGATCTTCACCAACACCGCCCTGACCGCGGACGGCGACGTCTGGTGGGAAGGTCTGACCAAGGAGGCCCCCGAGGGTCTGACGACCTGGAAGGGCCAGCCCTACGACCCGGCCTCGGGCGAGCCTGCCGCCCACCCGAACGCCCGCTTCGCCGCCCCCGCCGGCCAGTGCCCGGCCATCGCCCCGGAATGGGAAGATCCCAAGGGCGTGCCGATCGACGCCATCCTGTTCGGCGGCCGCCGCGCCTCGGCCGTGCCGCTGGTGACGGAAGCCTTCGACTGGGAACACGGCGTCTTCATGGGCTCGACCGTGGCTTCGGAAGGCACCGCCGCCGCCGAGAACAAGGTCGGCGAGCTGCGCCGCGATCCCTTCGCCATGCTGCCCTTCTGCGGCTACAACATGGGCGACTACTTCGGCCACTGGCTGAAGCTGGGCGCCCAGGCCGACGCCGCCAAGCTGCCGCGTCTGTTCTTCGTCAACTGGTTCCGCAAGGGCGAGGACGGCAAGTTCGTCTGGCCGGGCTTTGGCGACAACGCCCGCGTGCTGAAGTGGATCGTCGAGCGCCTGGACGGCAAGGCCGAAGCCGTGGACACCCCGGTCGGCCGCCTGCCGACCAAGGCCGCGCTGGACCTGTCGGGCCTGAGCCTGTCGGACGCCGACCTGAAGATCCTGCTGGACGTCGACGCCGAGGTCTGGACCGAGGAAGCGGCCCTGATCCCCGCTTTCTACGAGAAGTTCGGCGACCGCCTGCCCAAGGCCCTGTGGGACCAGCATGCGGCCCTGACCAAGCGTCTGGAAGAAGCCCGCGCGGCCAAGCTCGCCGCCGAATAAGGCGAAGCGCCGGGTTGAAATCGGGGCGCGGGAGGTCGAAGGACAGCCCGTGCCCCTTTTCAATTCTCAAGACATCGTGGTCATCGGCGCGGGCGTTCTGGGCCTGTGCGCGGCAGCGGAACTGGTCCGGCGCGGCCATGACGTGACCGTGGTCGATCCCGGCGGCCTGAACGCCTCGGCGGTCGCAGCGGGCATGATCGCCCCGGCGATGGAAAGCGCCATCGATGATCTGAGCCGTGATCAAGCCGAACTGCTGCGGCGTGGGCGCGATGCGTGGACCGACTTCGCTGAGGCGACGGGCGTGGTGCTGAGCCGTGATGTGGCCGAATGGCGGGGCGGCGAGGTCGACGTGTTGGCCGGGCGTCTGGCGGCGTTGGGCTTTGCGCATGAATTCGATCGCGACGCCGGGCGGCTGACGACTCGCGAAGACTGGAAGGTCGAACCGGCGCAGGCCTTGGCGGCGCTTGGGCGGCGTGTTCGCATCATCGAAGGCCGCGCGAAGGCGCTGTCGCGGCCGGGTGCGCGCTGGCGGGTCGAGACCACGGCGGGGCCGCTTGAGGCCGATCAGGTGGTGCTGGCGACCGGGGCCGAAGCGGCGCTGGTGGGCCTGCCCGAAGACGCCGCCCGCCTGATGACCCTGATTACGCCGATCCGGGGGCAGATCGGCGTGGTCCGAGAGCGGCTGACCGATCACGTCGTGCGCGGGCCGGGCGCCTATGTCGCGCCGATGGGCGAGGGCTGCGTGATCGGGGCGACGATGGAGCCGGGCGAGCGGTCGCTGACGCCCGATCCCGAGCGGTGTGCGCGGATGCTGGCGGCGGCCTGGGCCGTGCTGGGCCAGCCGCCGCGATCGCTGGACATCGAATGGCGCGCCGGCGTGCGCGGCGCCACGCCCGACGGTCTGCCGATGGCGGGCGCGGTCGAGGCCGGGCTGCATCTGGCGCTGGGGCCGCGCCGCAACGGCTGGCTTCTGGGCCCGCTCGTCGCCGGGGTCGTCGCCGACGAAGTCGAGGGCCGGCCCTCGAAAGAACCGGCCCTCGCCCCCCGTCGCTTCATCTAGCCTTCAGGCAGGTTGAAGCGAATGGCGATGCCGACGCGGGCGCCGTCGACGGCCTGACCGTCCACCGTGCGCGGGCTGAGGCGGAAGTAGCGCGTCAGGCCCAGCGCCGCCCGCCCGAAGCCCTGATTGCCGGGCGTTTCGGACGCGACTGAACAGCCGGTCAACGACCCGTCCACCCGCACCAGGCAGGACAGGTTCGCCACGCCGTTGACGCCGCGCGCCTCGGCCGCCGAGGGGTAGGCCCGCATCATCTGCTCGGCCGTTGGCTTCCTGACCCAGTCGGGGTTGGTGATGACCGGGACGGGCGGCGTCGGCTGAGAGGTGACGGCGGTTCCCTGCGCAGGCGTCGGCGCGGGATCGGTCAGGTTGATGATCGGCCCTGTGTCCGTCGAGGTGACGGGCGCGACGGGAACCTCCAGCGGCGCAACGGTCGAGGGCAGGATCCGGTCCGGACGATGGATCGGGGGCGTCGGCGCGGGCGGAACCTTGGGCGCGACCAGAGGCTCGGGCGGCTTGGGCGAGCGGAACAGCTCGACGATTGTCGGCGGGCCTTCCTCGACGGCCGGAATCTCCGCGATCTCGAACCGCTGATTGTAGAGCCACACCCCGGCGCCGACATGGACCAGGGCGGATGCCCCGATCGCCGCCCACATCCATCGCGGCATCGGTTTCCGCCGCTCGGAAAAGTCTATCGGGCTCACCAGTCCGGGGCCGCCCGCGGTTCTGATCATCATGGCCTTCAACGCCTCCTGTCGCAGACCCTCCCCAGCGCCCACGGAACAAAGTTCGCGCCCCGCTTGCGGCTTTATTGCGGCGCTTGTTTATTAGGCTTTCATTAACCTTGGTTAGCGACCGTCAACCATATGAGCGTAGGAGCGATTCCATCATCCGGCGGGGTTGAAGCGGCCATCCGGCGTGCGTCCAGCACGACCGGCGTGGACTTCGATTTCCTGATGAAGACGGCGCGTCGCGAGAGCGCGATGAACCCGTCCGCGCGGGCCGGCACCTCGTCGGCCTCGGGTCTGTTCCAGTTCATCGAACAGACCTGGCTGGCCACGGTGAAACAGCACGGGGCCAAGCACGGCTACGGCCAATACGCCGACCTGATCCATCGCGGCGACGACGGCCGCTGGCGGGTGCAGGGCTCGGCCCGCAACGTGGTGCTGGACCTGCGTTTCGACGCCCAGGCCGCCTCGACCATGGCGGCCGAGCTGACGGCCTCCAACGCCGCCTATCTGCGCGGGCGCACGGGACGCGAGCCGGGCGCCGGCGACCTCTACGCCGCGCATTTCCTCGGCCCGGCGGGCGCCGCCAAGCTGATGGAGGCGATGCAGTCACGGCCGGGCGCCAGCGCGGCGTCGCTGTTCCCGGATGCGGCCTCGGCCAATCGCTCGATCTTCTATCGCAACGGCCGTCACGCCACGGTGGCCGAGGTTCACGCCAACCTGCAGCGCACGGCGGGCGAGGGCGCCCCGGCGGCGGGTGTCGGCTCGACGCTGAACACCACGCCGGACCTGAGCGAGAAGGATCGGATGCTGGCCGCGCGCCTGGATCGTCTGAAGCAGGATCAGAGCCTGCTGGCCTTGCTGCTGGGCCAGGACGGGTCGGGCGGCGGCGGGTTCGGCGGGGCCTTTGCGCCGCCTTCGGAGACGACGACGTAAAAGAACGTGGTTTCGCCTCATTCCTAATGAGGCGTTAACTATGTAACGCTAAGCGTGACGATTGATTCTCCGCCCGCCTAGCTCACGAGCTCTCTCATGACCGCCTACCGCGCCCGACTGACGGAAAGCGACATCAGGCGTCTGATCAAGTCCGACGCGGAAGACGACCGCGCGGCGGCGGCGCACAAGCTGTGCCGCAGCATCGACCGGATGCCGCTGGACGACGTCGACCGGGCCGCGGCGCAGAAGATTCTGAGCGTGCTGGCCAACGACGCCGCCGAACTGGTGCGCCGCGCCCTGGCCGTCACCCTGAAGGCGTCGGAGGTGATGCCGCGCGAGGTGGCGCGTCGCCTGGCCGCCGATATCGACAGCGTGGCCCTGCCGATCATCGCCAGCTCGCCGGCCTTTACCGATGACGACCTGATCGAGATCGTCCGCGCAGGTTCGGCCGTGCGCCAGACCGCCGTGGCGGCGCGGGAACGTGTGCCGCGCGACGTCGCTGCCGTTCTGGCGGCAGAGGGCTGCCAGTCCGCCGTGCGCGCCCTGGCGGCGAACGACAACGCCGATATTTCCGAAGCGTCTCTCGGCGTGGTCGTCGATCGCTTCGGCCAGGCCTCCGAGGTCGTCTCGGCCGTCGCCTATCGTCAGGTCCTGCCGCTGTCGGTGACGGAGCGGCTGGTGGCCCTGGCCAGCGACGCCGTGCGCGAGCATCTGGTGACGCGCCACGCCGTGGCGCCCGAGACCGCCATCCAGTTCGCCCAGTTCGCGCGCGAGCGGGTGACGGTCGATCTGGTGGATCAGGCGCGGGTCAGCAACGACCTGCCGGCCTTCGTCGCCGGGCTGAACGCGCGCAAGGTGCTGAACGCCTCGTTGCTGCTGCGGGCGTTGGCGCGGGGGCAGATGGCCCTGTTCGAACACGCCTTGGCGGAGCTGACCGGCACGCCGCATCACCGCGCCTGGCTGATGGTGCACGACGCCGGGCCGCTGGGGCTGAAGTCGATCTATGACCGCGCCGGGTTGCCGCCGCGCCTGTTCCAGGCCTTCCGCGCGGGCGTGGACACCTGGCGAGCGCTGCAGGCCGAGGGCGGCGACACCGCCAGCGATCTTTTCCGTCAGCGAATGCTGGAGCGTTTTCTGAGTCAGCGCCCCAATGCAGCGCGCGAGGACCTGGCCTATCTGATGGAGCGGCTGGATCGCCCAGGCCAGGCCGAAGCCGAGGCCGCGGTCAGCGCGGCCTGAAGGATCGGCAAGCACTAAAAAAGGCGCCTCCGCGAGGAGGCGCCTTTCTTGTTCCGGAGACCTTGGATCAGGCCAGGTGTTCGGCGACCCGCGCTTCCAGGGTCTCGGCGAGGGCGCGGCCGACCGGATGATCGTCGGTCTGGATCTGATCGCGGACCACGGCGCGGATGGCGTCGATGTGGGCGTCAAGGATCGCCGTGGGCGCCTGCATCCGCTTTTCGCCGTCGTCCATCAGTCGGCACAGGGATCCGGCGAGGCGCGTCACCAGCGGATACTGATAGGTGGCCCCCAGCCCCTTCAGGTCGTGGGCGCGGAAATAGAGCCCCTCGGCGGTTTCGGGGGTGTAGCCCTTGGCGCGGATATCGGCCTGGGCCTGCTCCAGCTTGACGATCTCGTCTTGCAGCCATTGGCCGAACTGGGCCGACATGGCGCGAAGGGCTTCTTCGGCCTTGGCGATGGCGTTGGCGTCGATGCCGCCGAAGCCCCCGCCGACCTTGGCGCGCAGGGGGTTGGGCGGACGAATGACTTGCGGAGGGTTGCTCACGTGACAGGCTCCTGAACTCGTACCGGAGACCTTAGGCGGCGGAGGCTTAAAAACCCGTGACGTTTAACTGGCGAACTGTTCGGCCATGACGCGTTCCTCGAACGAGCGTCCAGCATCGAACAGCATGGTCAGGCTGATGTCGCGGCGTTCACGCACGTCGACACGGGTCACGCGGCGGACTTCGAAATTGTCGGCGGTGGCGCTGACGGGCCGCTTGTCAGCCTCCAACACCTCGAAGCGGACGCGCGCCGTATGCGACAATAGGGCGCCGCGCCAGCGTCGGGGCCGGAAGGCGCTGATCGGGGTCAGGGCCAGGCTGGGCGCGTCCAGCGGGATGATGGGGCCGTGCGCCGACAGGTTGTAGGCGGTCGATCCGGCGGGCGTGGCGACCATGCAGCCGTCACAGCTGAGCTCCTCCAGCCGCACCTTGTCGTTGATGCTGACGCGCAGCTTGGCGGTCTGGCGTGTCTGGCGCAGCAGGGAGACCTCGTTGATGGCCAGCCCGCTGTGGACCTCGCCGCTCTCGGTCCAGGCGTCCATCTGCAGGGGGTGGATGACGGTGCGGTCGGCTTCAGTGATGCGCTGAAGCAGGTCGTCGTCCTCATAGTCGTTCATCAGGAAACCGACCGAGCCCCGGTTCATGCCGTAGACCGGGGTGCGAAGCTGCAGGTTGTTGTGCAGGGTCTCCAGCATGAAGCCGTCGCCGCCCAGGGCCACGATGACGTCGGCCTCGGCCACAGGAACCGAACCGTAGCGTTCGCTCAGGCGCAGGCGCGCGGTCTCAGCTTCCGGCCGGTCGCTGGCGACGAAGGTGAGGGCGAGGGGCGCGGGAGATTGGGTCACGCCGCTACGCAAGCTGAGCCGGCCGGCCGTGTCAAACGGAAGCGGCGTCAATTTCCGCCATCAGCAATCTGAATTCATAGGCGGCCTGATCCGCCGACCGCTCGGCCAGGCGCCAGGCCGAAGCATCGGGATCGGCAGGGAAGCCTTTGTTCAGCTTGCGGATTTCAGCCAAAAGGGCGGGAAAGGCCGCGCGGTCCAGGCCGACCGCTGTGCAGGCCAGGAACAGGGGGCGCGCGGTGTCGCCCTGCAGCGCCCGCCGCACATGGGCGATGTCGAACCTGCCCAGCGCCGCCATCCCGTGGGCGAACACGCCCAGCTTTTCCTCACGCAGGGCGCGGATCAGATAGGCGGGGCGAAGCTGGCCCGCCGCGTGCAGCTTGGCCACCAGCCGAGCGTCAGCGTCCTCGGCGGGCGCGGCGCTGGGCTGCTGCGCGCGCCAGGCCTGTTCGCTCGCGGCTTCGGCCGCTTGCGCGAGTGCGGCGGGGTCCAGCGCGAAGCGGTCGCTGATCGCCTGGCGCAGGGCCTCGCCGACCCATTGATACAGGCGCGCGCCCAGGGCTTCGTCTAGGGCGGGGTGCCGCGTCAGCGGGGCGCGCAGGGCGGCCAGATGGCGCGACTGGTCGACTAGGTCGGAAAAGGCGTCGGTCTCGATCCGGGCGCTGCGATTGGTGGCCAGAGCGGTCATCACGGCGGGGGCGCCGCGCTCGACGATCGCGCGCGCCACCGCCGCCCCGAGGTCGGGACGCAGGGCCACCTGAATCTGATGCTCGACCGAACAGTCGGCCAGCAGTTGCAGGAGGTCCTCGTCCAGCAGCAGCGGACTGGCGGCGATCACTGGCCGGGCGATCTGGATTTCGTCGGCCGCCAGCATGCGGACCAGGGCTGCGGGAGCCCATTCGACGTTGGCCAGTTGCTTGGCCAGGGCCTGCCGGACATCGTGCTCGGCGCTGCGGGTCAGGGCGATGAAGATATCAGCCAGGGCGTCGGGCGCGGCCCCCTTGGCCTGGGTGGTTTCGTACAGGCCGGCGACGCCCAGCAGCAGCCGACGTTGATCCTCGGGCGAACGTTTGCGGGCCAGATCGAGCAACTGGTTCAATCCGGACAAGGGGATGTCTCGTGCTTGTTTGGCCGACTCCGGCGGGACGACTGAGGACACCGGCGGCTCCGCCTATCGAAACGGCCGCCCTGGCCGCGCGGCATCCTGATCTCCTTGGGGTGAAAACAGGGTTAACGAAATCCTGCCGGCGCCTTCAGGCTCGCTTGACGCGGGGCCGGGGCGGGGCGACGTTCAACCGAACAATGATAAGGGAGATCGTCATGGCGGACGGATCGGCGGCGTCGCTGAAGTCGCGGGTGTCAGAGGCCGAATGGCAGGCGCGCGTTGAACTGGCCGCGCTTTATCGGCTGGTGGCTCTGCACGGGTGGGACGACATGATCTTCACCCACATATCGGCCCGCGTGCCGGGGCCTGAGCACCACTTCCTGATCAACCCCTACGGCTGGTATTTCGACGAAATTACAGCCTCTTCTCTGGTGAAGGTCGACCTGGAGGGCAACATCGTTCAGGACACGACCAGCTTCATCAACCCGGCCGGCTTCACCATCCATTCGGCGGTCCACGCGGCGCGCGAAGACGCGAAATTCGTCATCCACCTGCACACGGTGAACGGCGTGGGCGTGGCGGCGCAGAAGGATGGCCTTCTGCCGATCAGCCAGAACGCCTGTCTGCTGCAGCATCAGGTCGCCTACCACGGCTATGAGGGCCTGGCGCTGAACCACGACGAGCGCGAGCGGCTGGTCGCGGATCTGGGCGACAAGCCTCTGATGCTGCTGCGCAATCACGGCACGCTGGCGGTGGGCGAGACGGCGGCCCAGGCCTGGGTCGGAATCTTCTTCCTGGAGCGGGCCTGCGCCCAGCAGGTGGCGGCTCTGTCGGGCGGGCGCGAACACGTGCTGATCGCACCCGATGCGGCCCAGGCCGAGACCAAGGATCAGGGGCGCGGCATCGGCTTCATCTCGTCGCTGGCCTGGCCCGGCGCCCTGCGTCAGCTTGAGCGAAAATCGCCGGGCTACGACGTGTGAAGGCGGTCGGGGGGCTGCTGATCATCCTGGGGCTGGCGGGGGCGGCGTCCTCCGCCTTCGCGGGGAGTTGGAACCTGCCGAAAGGCCAGGGGCAGGCGATCGTGAAATACGAGAACATGCGCGCGGACGAGGCCTTTGGCCCTGTCGGCGGCCGGTTGGACCTGCCGGTCGAGCGGGTGGATCGCTCGGCGTCGGCGCTGATCGAATACGGCCTGAGCGACAGCTGGACCTTGCAGGTCAAGGGCGAGTGGCAGGAAGGCCGCGACGGCTTCGTCGACTATGAGGGCCGAGGTCCGTTCGAGATCGGCGCGCGCTGGCAGGCCCACCGCGACGACGACAGCGTCCTGGCCGTCTACGCCGGCTATGCCCAGGGCGGCGCGGGGCGCAACGCCGGCTATGCGCCGCCGGGAGCGGGCGACAGCGACTGGGAGGCGCGCGTGCTGGCCGGCCAGTCGTTCGACGGATCGGGCGTTCGGTGGACGCCGCAACGCAGCTTCGTCGAGGCGCAGCTGGCCCGGCGCTGGCGTCAGGGGCTACCGGACGAGGTGCGCGTGGACCTGACCGCAGGCGCGCACCTGAACGACGACTGGATGCTGATGGCGCAAGGGTTCGGGGGCGCGGCGGACGGCGACGGGGCGCGCTGGCTGTCGGTCGAACTGTCGGCGGTTCGCCATGTCGGCGCCTGGAGCGTGCAGGGCGGATGGCGACAGGCCGTCGCGGGCCGAGACACCCCCGTGGCCGGAGGGCCGATTATCGGGATTTGGCGTCGCTTTTGATGCGATTTTCCGCGACGGAAACCGGGCGCGACGCCGTTACAGATACGTTATTTGCGTAACGGCCATGACCCGCTAAGCGGGACCGCTTGTTGTCGGGGAGACTGCGTCGCGTGTTCAAACGCCATTTTTTCATTATCGCGGCGGCTTGTCTGGTGGGGCTGATGGTCCTGGCGGCGGTTCTGAAAATCGCCTTCGCTGACGACAGCAAGGGCGGCGGCGGCCCCGGCGGACGGGGCGGTCCTGGCGGCGGACGCGGTCAGGCGGTGGCTGAAGCCATCGCGACCCCGCGTGAGTTCGCGGATCAGATCCGGGTTCTGGGCGTGGCCCGCAGCAAGCGCTCGGTCAACATCACCTCCAACACCAGCGAACTGATCACCCGCGTCATGTTCACCGACGGCCAGCGGGTCGCGGCGGGCGCGCCCCTGGTCGAGCTGCAGGCGCGCGAGGAAGACGCCGACCTGATCCAGGCGCGGGCCCAACTGGCCCAGGCCCAGCGCGAATACGACCGCTTCAAGATTCTGGCCGAACGTGGCGTGGCTCCGCGCGTGACCGCCGAGACCGCCGAAACCGCCCTGCAGACCGCCCGTGCCGCCGTGGCAGCATCGGAAGCCCGTCGCGGCGACCGCGTTCTGCGCGCGCCTTTCGCCGGGGTTCTGGGGCTGACCACGGTGACGCCGGGGACGCTGATCTCGCCCGGATCGGTCATCACCACCCTGGACGACACCAGCGCCATTCGCGTCGATTTCCCCCTGCCGGAACGCTATCTGGGCGTGCTGCAGGTCGGGACGCCGCTGAGCGCCACGGCTGACGCCTATGCCGACGAGACGGTCTCGGGCCGCATCGCCCTGCTGGACACGCGCGTGAACGAGCAGACCCGCGCCGTCATCGCCCGCGCCGAGTTCGCCAACCCGGGCAATCGCATCCGTCCGGGGATGATGATGCGGGTCGCCGTGCACCAGGGCCGTCGCCAGAGCCTGTCGGTGCCCGAAGCCGCCGTCCAGTATGAGGGACAGGGCGCCTTCGTCTATCGCATCGCACCCGGCGAGAACGGCGCGACCGCCCAGCGCGTCGAGGTCCAGACCGGCGCCGTCGAGGGCGGCTACGTCGAGATCCTGTCGGGCCTGTCCAACAACGACCGCGTCGTCGCCTCGGGCCTGAACCGCATCCAGCCGGGCGCGCCTGTTCGCGTCGGCGGCAAGAAGGGCGGCGCGAACGCAGCTCCGGCGGCCCGCAAATGATGCTGTCTGATCTCTCGGTCCGGCGCCCCGTCTTTGCGGCGGTGGCGGCCATCGTCCTGTGCGTGATCGGTCTGGCGGCCTTCTTCTTCCTGCCCGTGCGCGAACTGCCAGACGTCGACCCGCCGGTCGTCTCGGTCAGCACCAGTTACGCGGGCGCCTCGGCCGAGGTGATCGAGAGCCGGATCACTGAGCCGATCGAGCAGCAGATCGCCGGCATCCAGGGCGTCGAGCGCATCAACTCGTCCAGCCGCGACGGCCGGTCGAACGTGAACATCGAGTTCTCGCTGGACCGCAATATCGACGACGCCGCCAACGACGTGCGCGACCGCGTCTCGCGCGTCCAGGGCCGTCTGCCGGATCAGGCCGACCCGCCGGAGGTGGCCAAGGCTGATTCCGACAGCCAGCCGATCATGATCCTGTTCCTGCGCTCCACGACCATGAACCGGCTGGAGCTGACGGACTACGCCGACCGCTATCTGGTCGACCGCTTCGCCACCGTGCCGGGCGTGGCCCAGGTGCAGATCTTCGGCGAGCAGCGCTACGCCATGCGCATATGGCTGGACGCCGCCGCCATGGCCGCGCGCGGCCTGACGGTCAGCGATGTCGAGACGGCGCTGACGAACCAGAACGTCGAACTGCCCGCCGGTTCGCTGGAGTCGACCCAGAAGGACTACACCGTCCGCGTCGCCCGCACCTATGCGCGGCCCGCCGACTTCGCCCAGCTGCCGATCGGCACACGCGGCTCGGCCTCGACGGCGACGGGCGCGCAAAGCTCGGGCACTCTGGCCGCCGCCACGACCGCCATGACCAACGGCGTGACCGGCCCCCTGCTGGGCAACGCCGCCTATGTCACGCGTCTGGGCGACATCGCCCGGATTGAGGAAGCCCCCGCCGAGGCGCGTCGCCTGTTCCGCGGCAACGGCATCGACCAGATCGGTCTGGCCGTCACCCGCCAGGCCCAGTCGAACGACCTGGCCATTTCCGAGGGCGCGCGCGCCCTGATGGAACAGGTGCGCCCGACCCTGCCGCCCGGCACGACGCTGGAAGTCGGGTCGGACAACTCGGTCTTCACCGCCCACGCCATCGACGAGGTCTGGATCACCATCGGCATTTCGATGGCGCTGGTGGCCCTGGTCAATTTCATCTTCCTGGGCAGCCTGCGGGCGGCGATCATCCCTTCGGTGGTGGCGCCCATCTGCCTGCTGGCGACCTTCATCGTCCTGGCTCCGCTGGGCTTCTCGCTGAACCTTCTGACCCTGCTGGCCCTGGTGCTGGCCATCGGCCTGGTGGTCGATGACGCCATCGTCGTGGTCGAGAACATCCAGCGGCGCCTGGACCACGGCGAGCCGCCCCTGATCGCCGCCGAGCGCGGCGCGCGCCAGGTCTTCTTCGCCGTCGTGGCGACGACCGTGGTGCTGCTGTCGGTGTTCGCGCCGCTGCTGTTCCTGCCCGGATACGTCGGTCGTCTGTTCGTGGAGCTGGCGGCGGCCATCGCCGCGGCCGTGGCCTTCTCGGCCTTCCTGGCGTTGAGCCTGTCGCCCATGCTGGCGTCCAAGATCCTGAAGCCGGCGCAGACCGGCGGCTGGGTGGCGCGTCGAGTCGATCGGGCCATGGAGGCGCTGAAGACCTCCTACGCCAACTCGCTGAACGCCCTGCTGGGCCGCCGCGTCGCCGTCGGCGGGGTGATCGGCCTGATCCTTCTGGTCGCGGCCGGGGCGGGAGGCATCTTCCTGACCCTGCCCAACGAACTGGTGCCGTCCGAGGACCGGGGCCGCGTCGGCATTCGTGTTCAGGGGCCGGAAGGCGCGGGCTATGACTACACCCGCAAGATCATGCTGGGGCTGGAGCCGATCCTGGCGGAGTACAAGGCCAACGGCGAGGTCGACTCCTATCTGGTCTCGGCGCCTGGCTGGGGCGGCAGCGGCTACAATTCCGGCAACGCCAGCCTGACGCTGAAGGACTGGTCCGAGCGCAAGCGTTCGGCCGACGAGATCGCGCAGGAGCTGAACGGCAAGCTGCGCGGCCAGACCGACGCCCAGGTCAACGCCTCGACCCCCGGCGCCTTCCAGCGCGGCGGCGGCAACTCCAACTCGGTCGAGATGATCGTCACCGGGGCCGAGTACAGCACGATCTACAACTGGCTACAGCCCATCCTGGCGGCGGCGCAGGAGAACCCCGGCTTCTCGCGTCCGCGTCTGAACTATGAGCCGAACGCGCCGCGCCTGCTGGTCGATGTCGATCCGCAGAAGGCGGCGGCCCTGGGCGTGTCCTCGCAGCAGATCGGCCGCACCCTGGAGACCATGTTCGGTTCCCGCCGCGCCACGACCTACATCAAGGGCGGCCAGGAATACGACGTCATCCTGCAGACCGAGCGCGACAACCGCCGCGAGGTCGCCGACCTTGAGGCCCTCTATGTCTCGACCGGCGCGGGCCAACTGGTGCCGCTGTCGGCGGTGGTCACGACCCAGACCTCGGGCGATACGCCTGACCGTCGCCGACTGGACCGCCAGCGGGCCATCTCGCTGCAGGCCGATCTCAACCCCGGCACGACCATCGACGACGCGATCAACTTCCTGAACGCCGAGGTCGCCAAGCAGCCGCAGGGCGCGACTACGATCCGCTGGGGCGGCGCGGCGCGCGATCAGCAGGAGGCGGGCAGCGCCGTGGGCTGGGCCTTCGCCCTGGCCCTGCTGCTGGTCTTCCTGGTGCTGGCGGCTCAGTTCGAGAGCTGGATCACGCCGGCGGTCATCATGCTGACCGTGCCTCTGGCGGCGGCGGGCGGGCTGTTCGGCCTGTTGATGGCGGGCTCCAGCCTGAACATCTACAGCCAGATCGGCCTGATCATCCTGATCGGGGTGGCGGCCAAGAACGGCATCCTGATCGTCGAGTTCGCCAACCAGCTGCGCGATCAGGGGCGAAGCATCCGCGAGGCGATCATCGAGTTGTCCAGCCTTCGCCTGCGTCCGATCATTATGACCTCGATCGCCACCGCCTTTGGCGCCCTGCCGCTGATGCTGTGGCAAGGCGCGGGGGCGGGCAGCCGCCAGACCATCGGCGTGGTCATTTTCACGGGGGCGATCTTCGCCACCATGCTGACCCTGTTCGTGGTGCCGGTCATCTATGGCGTGCTGGCGCGCTTCACCAAGTCGCCGGAATGGACCGCCCGCAAGATCGAGGAATGGGAGGCCCAGGAGGTCGCCGAGGGCAAGACCCCGGACATGACGCCGGGGTAGGCCGTTCTGGTAGAGCTATCAGGAAGCGGGGGCCGTCGCGGGAGCGGCGGCCTTCGCCGTTTCCGGCTTGTAGCCCGTCTCCACCTTGAGGAAGGCGATGACGTCCCGGCGGTCGTCGGCGTCAGGCAGGCCGGGATAGGTCATCTTGTTGCCGGGCAGGAAGGTGCGCGGGTTCTGCAGCCAGTGGTCCAGCTTGTCGGCGTCCCAGGTGAAGCCCGCCGCCCGCATGGCGTGCGAATAGCTGAACTTGGCGTCGGCGCCGGCCTCACGGCCAAAGACGCCGTAGAGGTTCGGTCCGGTCATGTTCGGCCCGCCCGGCGTGATCGTGTGGCACGAGCGGCAGCGAGCGAAGGCGCGACGGCCGTTCTCAAGGTCGCCGGCGTTGTAGGGGGCGGGCAGGGAGGCCAGCAGCGCGACCTTCTCCGCCTCGGTGAGCGCGGGCGGCCTCGGCGCCTTGGCCGTGGCCTCGGCGGCAGGCGCGGCGTTGTCGCCGCAGGCGGCCAGAGCCAGCGAGGCGGTCAGGACGGAAAGGGTCAGGACGGTGCGCATGGTGAACTCCATAGACCTATCCGCCGTGATAGCCGATGGGCGTTTGGTCGCAACGGCGTCGGTTATCGTTACTGGACGCGAACCGTTCGCAGCTGATAATCACTGTCAACATAAGTGAGCGGCGCTGGGCGCCGTCGTCAATGAGCGCCATGACCGACACCATCAAACTCAGCCAGGCCCGCCGCGGCGATCGCGGCGTCATTGTTCAGGTCGGCGCCCACTGCCACCATCAGGACCATGAGGTCGAACTGGAGCGCCGCCTGCTGGAGCTGGGCTTCGTCGAGGGCGCCCACGTCGAACTTCTGCACGAAGGCCTGTTCGGTCGCGACCCCATCGCCCTGAAAGTGGACGACATGCGCGTGGCCCTGCGTCGGCATGAGGCCGCCAGTCTGACGATCCGCCTGGACAGTCACCACCAGAATGGGGGAGCCGTCTGATGGACATGGCCGTTCGCACCGCCCGTATCGCCCTGGTCGGCAATCCCAACAGCGGCAAGACCGCCCTGTTCAACGCCCTGACCGGCGCCCATCAGAAGGTCGCCAACTACGCTGGCGTCACCGTCGAGCGGAAAGAGGGGCGGATCACCGCCGCTGACGGCCGCACCCTGTCGGTGCTGGATCTGCCGGGCACCTATTCCCTGCGGGCGCGCAGCCTGGACGAGGAAGTCACGCGCGACGCTGTTCTGGGCGCCTTGCCGGGCGAGACGCCGCCGGACGTCGTGGTCTGCGTCGCCGACGCCACCAACCTGCGTCTGGTGCTGCGCCTGGCGCTGGAGCTGAAACAGGTTGGGCGGCCGATGGTGCTGGCCCTCAACATGTTCGACATCGCCCAGCGTCAGGGCCTGCGCATCGACCTGGAGAAGCTGTCGGCCGAGATCGGCGCGCCTGTGGTCACGACCGTGGCGACGCGCAAGCGCGGCATCGCCGAACTGGTGGCCGCCGCTCAGACCCAGGCCGATCGGGCTGTCGGCGAGACCGGCAGCGAATGGCACGCTCCGTCCGCCGCCGAGATCCGCGCCGCTCACCGCGAGGCCGAGCGCATCATGAAGGTCTGCGTCCGTCCGCCCGAGCGGCCTGACACCCTGACGGGCAAGATCGACAGCGTCCTGCTGCACCCGGTCGCGGGCCTGGCGATCCTGCTGGGCATCCTGTTCGTCATGTTCCAGGCGGTGTTTACCTGGGCCACGCCCGCGATGGACGGCATTGAGGCCTTCTTCGCCCTGGTCGGCGGCTGGGTGGCGACGGTCTTGCCGGACGGTCTGCTGCAAAGCCTGGTTGTCGACGGCCTGATCGGCGGGGTCGGCAGCGTGCTGGTCTTCCTGCCGCAGATCCTGATCATCTTTCTGTTCATCATCGTGCTGGAAGACTTCGGCTACATGGCCCGCGCGGCCTTCCTGATGGACAAGATCATGGGCGGGGCCGGGCTGCACGGCCGGGCCTTCATTCCCCTGCTGTCCAGCTTCGCCTGCGCCATCCCCGGCATCATGGCGACGCGGGTGATCGAGGCGAAGCGCGACCGGCTGACCACCATCCTGATCGCGCCGCTGATGACCTGTTCGGCGCGGATTCCGGTCTATGTCCTGATCATCGCCGCCTTCATTCCGAACGAGACGGTGTGGGGCTTCGTCAGCCTGCAAGGTCTGGTGATGTTCGGCCTCTACGCCGCCGGGATCATCAGCGCGCTGCTGGTCTCGCTGGTGGTCCGCAAGGTCTTCTGGCGCGGGGCGGTCGAGCCCTTCATGATGGAGCTGCCCGCCTACAAGATGCCCGACATCAAGAGCGTGCTGTTCAATCTGTGGCTGCGCGCCAAGATCTTCATGCGCCGCGCGGGCAAGATCATTCTGCCGCTGATGATCATCGTCTGGGCGCTGGCGACCTTCCCCTATCCGCCGGAAGGCGCGACGGGGCCGGCCATCGACTATTCCTTCGCCGGCATGATCGGCAAGGCGCTGGAGCCTATCTTCGCCCCCATCGGCTTCAGCTGGCAGATGGTCGTGGCCCTGGTGCCCGGCATGGCCGCGCGCGAAGTCGCCGTGGCGGTCCTGGGCACGGTCTATGCCGTCGCAGGGGCCGAGGAGAACGTCGGCGCTCTGGCCTCGGTCCTGTCGGCCGACTGGTCGCTGGCCACGGGCCTGGCCTTCCTGGCCTGGTACGTCTTCGCGCCCCAGTGCCTGCCGACGCTCGGCGTGGTCCGCCGCGAGACGGGCTCGCTGAAGTGGACCCTGATCATGGTCGGCTATCTGTTCGGCCTGGCCTATCTGGCGGCCTTCATCGTCTATCACACGGCCGTGGCGCTGGGCGGGGGCTGAGGGTCTCTAGTGGCCTGACGCGCTTCGCGCTGCTTGAGGCGCTCTGCCTCCGCTCATCCCGGCGAAGGCCGGGATCCAGATTGTAGGACGTTCGGCCTGCTCCTGAAGGCGCTATCGCAGTTTTCATTTAGCCCAACGCGCTTGCATCTGGACCCCGGCCTTCGCCGGGATGAGCGATGTGAGTTGGGCGAGAGGGGAACTACCTTCCGGTAGTTAGCTTCACCACGATATGCGCCGTCGTATCGATGATGGCCTCAGCCGTGTCAGCCCGGCGCATCAGGGCGAATCCGGCGGCGACGGATTCCACCAGATTGGCGGTTTCATAGGAAGTCAGGCGCGGACTCAGCCCCTCGGGGTGATGGCCGTTGGCCTTGGCCTGGGCGATGCGGCGCTCCAGCGCCAGGTGCAGTCGGCGCATCCGCTTGATGCGGCTCTCGGCGAAGTCCGGCTCGCCCTTGTCGGCCAGCATGTGCTCGACCCGCAGCACCGGCCCGTGGTCGTTCCACAGGGCCAGAACCTCCAGCACATAGGCGCGAACGGCCTCGAAGGCGCGGTCGCCGGTCCAGTCGGCGTGGATATGCTTGGCCAGGCGCTGGAAGTCCTCGCCCGCCTCTTCGCAGAGGACCAGCAGCCCTTCCTCGACTGACTTGAAATAGGTGTAGAAGGTCGGGGCGGAGACGCCCGCCGCCAGCGCCACGTCGGCGGCGCGGATTTCACCCAAGTGCTTATGGTTCAGCAGGCCGCGCAGGGCGTCGAGGATGGCTCGTCGGGTGCGCGCGCCGCGCGTCCCGATCTTGTGGCCCAGCTTGTTGGTCGTCTCGGACATGGGGAGGAGGCGGCCGGATACAGGTGTCGTTAGCGGCAGCCTATAGCGTGCGCGGGATGGCGAAGGCCAGCGGCCTGAATGTCCCGGTTCCCGCCGCGCGACTACCGGGGGGCTCCGCCTCCCAGAGGCAGTTCCTCATGAGCGATCCCGGCGGTGACTTCTTCGATATATTGCTTGGCGACGCTTTGTTGCGAAGAGGCCTGTTGAGCCGGCACGCAGATTTCACGCCTGATGACCGATCCTGTCCGAGGCCTGTTCTGGCAGACAGGGCGCGGGCGGCTGGGCTGTCTGGAGGTCGCGCGCGCCGTCGCGACAGGGGGCGTCGGCGGGGTTCAGGCTTCGGGCGCCCCTGCGGTCGGAGCTGTCTGAAGCACGGCGATGGCGGCCAGGGTGACGAACATGCTTTCCTCCTCCAAGAGAAGGAAGTTTGGCGAACGGCGGTCAGCAATGCAAATTGATGGTGCCGGTTGCAGGAATCGAACCCGCGACATCCAGTTTACAAAACTGGCGCTCTACCAACTGAGCTAAACCGGCGTTGCGCGCCTTATGCTGGCCCGGCGCGACGGAGGCAAGCGGGGAAAAGCCGCATTAGTCCAGTTCGGCGGCGATGCGGGCGGCCAGGGCCTTTAGATGCTCGGCGTCGGCCATGGGGGCGTGGCCATGGCCCTTCATGGCGCGGTCGGCCCAGCGCGGGACGATATGGAAATGCAGGTGGAAGACGGTCTGGCCCCCGGCTTCGCCGTTGAACTGCATCAGGCTGAGGCCATCAGGCGTCAGCGCCTTTTCAACGGCGCGGGCGGTGCGCTGGACGGCGGCGGTCAGTGTCGCCAGCACGGCGGGTTCGACCTCCAGCAGGGTCCGCGCCCGCGAGGTCTTGGACACCACCAGCACGTGCCCCTCGGACTGGGGGAAGACGTCCATGAAGGCCAGGACGTCGTCGTCTTCCCACACCTTCACGCTGGGGATCTCGCCGCGCAGGATCTTGGCGAAGATGTTGTCGGGGTCGTAGGCGCCGTGAAGGCTCATGGGGAGGCTCCGTCAGAGGTGTCGGAGCGAGGCTAGCAGGGCAGGGCCGATTTCGCACGGGAGCGGAACGCGATCTGACGCACTATATGGTCAAGGTTCATCGGAGATTTGCGTTCCATGCTGCGTTTCATCGTTCAGGCTGTCGTCACGGCCCTGGGTCTGTGGCTGTCGGCCAAGGTCGTGCCGGGGGTGGACTTCACCTCGACCGGGTCGCTGGTCGCGGCGGCGGTCATTCTCGGACTGGTCAACGCTATCGTGCGGCCGATCATGATCATCCTGACCCTGCCGCTGACGATCGTGACCTTCGGTCTGTTCCTGCTGGTGGTGAATGCAGCGATGATCGGACTGACGGCCTGGTTCCTGGGCGGATTCGTCGTCAACGGCTTCTGGGCCGGGATCGGCGTGGCCATCGTCACGGGCCTGGTCAGCTGGATCGCCGCCTCGCTGTTCGGCGAGGGCGAACGTGCGCGATAAATAATCCGGGCAATATTGACCCGGCTATTTCGCCCGGATAAATTTTCTCGACCTTTTCGGGGAGAGACGATGACGACCGCAACCTGCACCGCTTTCGCCGGGGACCGCCTGATCGCCTCGGGCGCGCCGTCCCAGGTTGTGGCCGTCG
This sequence comes from Brevundimonas sp. KH_025, assembly GCF_057839885.1. Classification (NCBI taxonomy): domain Bacteria; kingdom Pseudomonadati; phylum Pseudomonadota; class Alphaproteobacteria; order Caulobacterales; family Caulobacteraceae; genus Brevundimonas; species Brevundimonas sp. KH_025. The sequence goes on from NZ_CM174501.1 coordinate 928,799, forward strand.
TGAAGGCGGCACATGACGCGGGCGAGGCGGTTCTGGTTTTCGACGACGCCGACGCGCGTCCGGTCGAGTTTGACCTGCGCGGCGATCTGGCTGCTGTGCTGGCGCGGCTTCCGTCCGAGATCATCGAGAAGCGCGGGCCGGGCCGTCCCAAGCTGGGCGTGACGGCGCGCGAAGTGACCTTGCTGCCGCGGCACTGGGACTGGCTGGCGGCTCAGCCGGGCGGGGCGTCGGTGGCGCTGCGCAAGCTGGTCGAGAACGCCCTGCGCGAGGCCGATGGTCCGGACCGGGTGCGTCGCAGCCGCGAGGCCGCCTATCGCTTCATGACCGCCGTGGCGGGCGATCAGCCCGGCTATGAAGAGGCGACGCGGATGCTGTTCGCGGGCGATTGGGTCGCCTTCGACGCTGCGATCGACCCGTGGCCCGCCAATGTGCGCGACTACGCCCGGCGTCTGGCCGAGGGCAGCTGGCGCAACGGTCTAGGTCGCTGAGGCGGCCTAGCTCGGACGGATGACCATGCAGGTGACGCGGCGCTCGCCCAGGGTTTCGCAGGCGGCCTCCGCGGCGGCCTGGGTCATGCCGGTGAAGCGCGAGCGATACCAGCCGTCGGCGTTCTGAACGTCGCGCTGGGCCTCGGTGAACTGGGTGCGGAAGCGGCGGCTGACATCGTTCAGCCAGTCGCGGGCGACAGCCTCGTCGCGGAAGGCGCCGACCTGCACGGTCCAGCGGCCGGCAGACGGGCGGGCGGCTTCACGGGTCGGGGCGCGCGTCGGTGCGGCGGCCGAGGATGACGTGCGGCGCGTGGTCGCCGTCGTTCCGCCATTGAGCGAGGCGGTCAGGTTCTCCGGCGTGCGGGGGGCTTCGGCGCGCTGAACCGGCGCCGTGGCGCGGGGCGTGGCGGCGCGGGGCGTCGCGGCCGCCGCACGTGCCGACGGCGGAGGCGTCACTTCGGTCGGCAGCGTGCGCGGGGGCGGGCCGGCGACATAGGCCGCGGCGGTCGAGCCGACGCCTTCGCCGTCCTCTTCCGAGGCCGAGGCGTATTCGACCGGCGGGTTCGGATCGACGCTGACGCCGAAGCCGCGCTGTTCAAAGAAATTCTGGGCGATCTGGATACGCTCGCCCTGACCGCGTCGATTTTGAACTTCGAAGCCGGTGTCCATCAGTTCCGCGACGTGGTCGTTGCGGCTCTTGGTCGAGCGGCCGCCCATGACGATGGTGATGATCCGCTTGCCGTCGCGCACCGAGGATGCGGCGAGATTATAGCCCGAGGCGTTGGTGAACCCGGTCTTGATGCCGTCATAGCCGCGTCCGCTGGCCAGCAGGCCGTTGGTGTTGCGGTAGTCGCGGCCGTTGTAGAACCAGTCGTGCAGGCCGAGGTAGCGGTAGTATTGCGGGAAGTCGCGCATCACTGCGCGGCTGAGGATCGACAGATCGCGGGCGGTCGTCGCCTGGCGCGTGTCGGGCAGGCCGTTGGCGGTGGTGAACCGGGTGTGGTCCATGCCTAGTTCGCGGGCCTTGGCCGTCATGCGGGCGGTGAATTGGGCTTCGGAGCCGCCGATGTGCTCGGCCAGGACCACGGCCATGTCGTTGGCGCTGCGGACAGCCGTGGCCTTCATGGCGTCTTCCAGGCTGATCGACTGACCGGCGGCCAGGCCCAGCTTCGACGGCGGCTGCGAGGCGGCGCGCGGCGAGACGGTCAGGTTGTCGGTCAGCTTGACCTTGCCCGACTCCAGCGCCTCGAACGTCAGGTACAGGGTCATGACCTTGGTGATCGAGGCGGGATAGCGCCGCGCGTCGGCGAAGCGCGAGAACAGCACCTCGCCCGAGGCGGCGTCGACCACGATGGAGGCGTAACGCGAATTATCCGAGGACTGCGCCACCGGCGGCGGCGCGCCGAGGGCGGGCGTGAGGACCACGCCGCCCAGAACCAGGGCGGCCAGGAAGCGACGGCGGAATGCAGCGTTCATGGTCAATCTACTAGCCTCGTCACTGTGGCGCGAAGACGACCCTGATCACCGCGCGTTACAAATGCTAACATCGGACCGGTGGGTTTCGAGACGGTTAACAAGCCGTCAACGGAGTTGTGATCGGCGCGGGCGGTTCAGGTGATCGCCGTTCATATGTTGCGTCGCACAATTTTCACTTGAAGTCATTTCGCACTTGCACCATATGACCCCTGTCGCGATGAACGCCGTTCGCCGCGAGACCTTTTTTCGCTTCAGGAGAGTCCCAATGGCTGACGCCGCCGAGACTGTTAAGAAGACCGTCGAACAGACCACCGCCAAGGCCAAGGCCCAGGCTGAATCCATCCAGGCCGCCGGCGCCAAGGCGTTCCGCGAAGGCGTGGACAAGTCCGTCGCCTCGCTGACCGAGCTGAACGCCCACGGCAAGAAGAACCTCGAAGCCGTCGTCGAGTTGGCCGCCGCCGCCCAGAAGGGCGCCGAGGCCCTGTCGCAAGAGACGCTCGCCTTCTCGAAGAAGAGCTGGGAAGACGGTGTCGCCGCCGCCCAGTCGCTGAGCCAGGCCCGTTCGGTGCAGGAACTGGTCGAACTGCAGACCTCGTGGGCCAAGTCGGCCGCTGAGGCCTATCTGGCCCAGTTCGGCAAGGCGACCGAGATCTTCACCGCCTCGGTGAAGGACAGCTTCAAGCCGATCAACGAGCGCGTCACCGCGACCGTCGAGAGCTTCCAGGCCGCCCGCTAAGCCTGACGTCTTTCAGTAAGCCTACAATCAGGCCCCGGCGGAAACGCCGGGGCCTTTTTGCTGTCCTAGCCATTGAGAAGCCGCCAGCAGCGCAGGGTCGAGGCCTAGCCGAGCGCTTTGCTCAGTTCTAACGGCCTCCACGTCGGGGGCTAGACCTTGTCCCTCGAGGCGAACTCCTGATGGGCTGACATAGTCGGCAAATGGGACTGTCAGCTTGCCGCCGTCAGGTAGCGAGAAGGTCTGAGACGCCAGGACGGCTCCTGCGGTTTTGGCGCCGAAAAGTCGAGCGCGTGAGCCATGCTGAAGTGCTGCAGCGGTCATTTCGCCGCCGCTGGCCGTTCGAGGCCCGACGAGGACAGCTAGATGTCCCCCAAATGTCGTGGGGGAAGGCAGCGACTTGCCTCGGTTGTCGCCCTGTCGGGTCTTGAACACGCCGATTTCGCTGCCTGAGGGCAAGAATACCGACAGGAACCGCGCGACCTCTGAGATTAGGCCCCCGGTGTTGTCACGCAGATCGACAACGAGACCGGCCGCACCCACCTGGCGGATGGTGGCGATGGCCCAGGCGATGGATGGCCGGTCGAAAGCGTTGAAGCGAAGGTAGGCGGTTCCTTTGTCGAGCATCCGCCATTCAGTCGTCGGAGGCGGTGGCTTCGGAAGCCATCGGATCGTGATGCTTCGGTTCGAAGGCGTCTCCGTCAGTTTGATCTCACGGTTCCGCTTGTCCAGGAACCGAAAGCCGGTGAGCCTGACGTTCTGGCCGGGTCTAAGGCCCGCATCATAGGATTGTCCTGGAGATGTAACGTCCTCGACCACGAAGGCCGTGCCCGTCCAGGTGAGCTTCGCGCCCATTCCGGCTTCGTCGGCCCTGGAAATCAGGGAGAACGGACCCGGTTTCTGTCGCGGCATTCTGAAACCCCGATCTGACGACAGCATCAGGACTCCCGGCGGACGGATTTCGACATGCGAGGTTTCGAACAGGTCAAGGACCGGGACCAGGACGTTCAGATAGAGCGCAGCTTGATCGTCCGATTTCTCTGCTCGTGGCCGCCAGTCACGCCGGATGGCCGTCCAATCCAGACCGTTCATGGTCGGATCGAAATACCAATCGTCCACGGTTTTCCACACGGCGTCGAAAACGGCGAGATTATCTCGGCGGGACGTGGAAACGCAGCCGAATGACGCCAAGCTGCCAGCCGCCAGAGCCATGACGGATCGACGCGTTTCCCACCCCATGGAACCGAGTTACTCGAGCTAAAGCGTCGCTTCAAGCGCCGCTCACGCAACGCGTGACTGGACGCCTCTACAAATCAGGCCATCATTGCCTATCTGATCCATCGACTCCCCCCGAAGACGGACAACGAATGCCTACCAGACGGCCAGGTGAACAAGGCGGAGGCGCAGGCACCGCCGTCGTCACCGAGACAAAGCCGAAGCTTCAGCGGCCCTCGCTCTATCGAGTGCTGATTCTGAATGACGACTACACGCCGATGGAGTTCGTCATCTATGTGCTGGAACGGTTCTTCCAGAAGAGCCGGGAAGACGCGACCCGCATCATGCTGCATGTGCACCAGCATGGCGTCGGAGTGTGCGGCGTCTTCACCTACGAAGTGGCCGAAACCAAGGTCGCCCAGGTGGTCGAGACGGCGCGCCGTCACCAGCACCCTCTGCAATGCACGATGGAAAAAGACTGAGAGGATCTCCCATGCCCTCCTTTTCTCGTCCTCTCGAAGAGACCCTGCACCGCGCGGTCCATTATGCGAACGAGCGCCGGCACGAATACGCCACGCTTGAACATCTGCTGCTGGCCCTGATCGACGACACGGATGCGTCGGCGGTCATGACGGCCTGCAACGTCGATCTGGCGGCGCTGAAGACGGCGCTGACCCTCTATGTCGACAACGACCTGGCCGCCCTGGCCACGGCAGACGGCGACGACGCCAAGCCCACGGCGGGCTTCCAGCGCGTGATCCAGCGCGCGGTCATCCATGTCCAGTCCTCGGGTCGTGAAGAGGTGACGGGCGCCAATGTCCTGGTCGCCATCTTCTCGGAGCGCGAAAGCCACGCCGCCTACTTCCTGCAAGAGCAGGACATGACGCGCTATGACGCGGTCAACTTCATCGCCCACGGCATCGCCAAGAAGCCGGGCGCGACCGAGACCCGTCCAGCCAAAGGCTCGCCCGAGGAGGCCGAGGACGCCGCCGCCGTCAAGTCGGGCGGAGAGGCTCTGGAGGCCTACTGCGTCGACCTGAACGACAAGGCGCGTCACGGCAAGATCGACCCGCTGATCGGCCGTCAGGCCGAGGTCGAACGCTCGATCCAGATCCTGTGCCGCCGGACCAAGAACAATCCGCTGCTGGTCGGCGACCCCGGCGTCGGCAAGACCGCGATCGCGGAAGGCCTGGCCCGCAAGATCGTCAACGGCGAGGTGCCGGAGGTCCTGAAGGACGCCACCATCTACTCGCTCGACATGGGGGCGCTGCTGGCCGGCACCCGCTATCGCGGCGACTTCGAGGAGCGTCTGAAACAGGTCGTCAAGGAACTGGAGACGCACGAGAACGCGGTCCTGTTCATCGACGAGATCCACACGGTGATCGGCGCCGGCGCGACCTCGGGCGGGGCGATGGACGCCTCCAACCTGCTGAAGCCGGCCCTGGCGTCGGGCAGCCTGCGCTGCATGGGCTCGACCACCTACAAGGAATACCGCCAGCACTTCGAGAAGGACCGCGCCCTGGTGCGTCGCTTCCAGAAGATCGACGTCAACGAGCCGACGATCGAGGACACGGTGAAGATCCTCAAGGGTCTGAAGACGACCTACGAGAACCACCACAAGCTGCGCTACACGGACTCGGCCATTCGCACGGCCGTCGACCTGTCGGCCCGCTACATCACCGACCGCAAGCTGCCGGACAAGGCCATCGACGTGATCGACGAAGCGGGGGCGTCGCAGATGCTGCTGCCGGAATCCAAGCGCAAGAAGGTCATCGGTCAGCGAGAGGTCGAGGCCGTCATCGCCAAGATGGCCCGCATCCCGCCGAAGTCTGTGTCCAAGTCGGACACGGAATCCCTGCGCGAGCTGGAGGCCGATCTGAAGCGGACGGTCTATGGCCAGGAGCAGGCCATCGATCAGGTCTCCTCGGCGATGAAGCTGGCGCGGGCGGGTCTGCGCGATCCGAACAAGCCCATCGGCGCCTTCCTGTTCAGCGGCCCGACCGGCGTCGGCAAGACCGAGGTGGCCAAGCAACTCGCCGCCACCCTGGGCATCGAGATGCAGCGGTTCGACATGTCGGAATACATGGAGCGCCACACGGTCAGCCGCCTGATCGGCGCCCCTCCGGGCTATGTCGGCCATGACCAGGGCGGTCTGCTGACCGACGCCGTCGACCAGCACCCGCACTCGGTGGTGCTGCTGGACGAGATCGAGAAGGCTCACCCCGACGTCTACAACATCCTGTTGCAGGTGATGGACAACGGGACCCTGACCGACGCCGTCGGCAAGAAGGTCGATTTCAGGAACGTCATCCTGATCATGACCACCAACGCCGGGGCCGCCGACAACGCTCGCGCCTCCATCGGCTTTGGCCGCGGCAAGGTCGAGGGCGAGGACGACAAGGCCATCCAGCGCCTGTTCGCGCCGGAGTTCCGCAACCGCCTGGATGCCATCGTGGCCTTCAAGCCTCTTGGCGCCGAGACGATCCGCTCGGTGGTGACCAAGTTCATCCTTCAGCTGGAAGCCCAGCTGGCGGACCGCAACATCACCATCGAACTGACGGATGAAGCCACCGACTGGCTGGCCAAGAACGGCTTCGATGAACTGTACGGCGCACGGCCCCTGGCCCGCGTCATCCAGGAGCACATCAAGAAGCCGCTGGCCGACGACATCCTGTTCGGCCGCCTGACCCGCGGCGGCCACGTCAAGGTCGAGCTGAAGGACGGCAAGATCGCCTTCGACATCACCCCGACCAAGGGCGCGGCGGTGAAGGAGGACGAAGAAGAAACGGCCTGATTTCGGTCAGGGCGAGGTCAGAGGCCCGGGCGGAAACGCCCGGGCCTTTTTTTCTTTTCACGCACAACAATCCGCTCATCCCCGCGGAGGCGGGGATGAGCGGGAGAGGGTAGCTGGCGCCGGCGTGAAACGGCATGGTCGCGCTAACGGAGGACAGGTCATGAGCGCAGTGCTGACGGAGCGGCAGAAGAAGTGGTTCGCCACGGTCCAGGCCAATCTGGAGAAGAACACCGGCAAGCCGCTGGCCGCCTGGGTCGAGATCATGAAGACCTGTCCCGAGACCGCGCCGCGCGCTCAGGCGGCCTGGCTGAAGGCCGAGCATGGCGTCGGCGTGAACTATGCGGCGCAGATCCTCGACGCCTGCCGCCCCGCCGACGGCCCCGGCTGGGACGAGCCGGAAGCCCTGCGCGCGGCGCTGTGGAAGGACCGGGCCTCGCTGGGGATCCTCGAGGCGGTCGAGCGTGCCGCGGACGGCATCGAGGGCGTCATCTCGGGGCAGCGCAAGGGCTACACCGCCTTCTCGCGCAGCGTGCAGTTCGCGGCCATGCGTCCGCTGAAGGGCGGTCGGGCCTTGCTGGGATTGAAGCTGGCCTCGGAGGCCTCGCCGCGCCTGTCGCCGTCGGCGCGGCGCGAAAGTTGGTCCGAGCGACTGACCGCGACCATCGAACTGGATGTCGCCGATCAGGTGGACGCGGAGATCGGCCGCCTGTTCGCACAGGCGGCCGAGAATGGCTGATGATCTTTCCTCCCTGTTCGCAAAGCGAATGGGGAGGTGGATCGGACGCGTCGCGGACGAGACGGAGGGGGCGACGCGACGGGTGAACTCTGCGCCGCCCCCTCCACCGCTACGCGGTCCCCCTCCCCACGAGTGGGGAGGAAAGGAGTATCAGCGTTTACGGCCCAGGCTGCCGAGCAGGATGGCCGCGCCGGCCAGGATGCCGGTGGTCAGCAGGGGTTTGCGGCGGGCGAAATCCAGGCCCTTGCGCGCGGGTTCGCGCAGGTCGGCCGGGGCCTTCTCGACCATGCCGTCCAGGCCGTCGATGACCCGGCCATAGGCGTCCAGCGCCTTGCCCTTCACCTGGTTCAGCCTGCCTTCGACCTGCAGCTTGCTGTCGCCGGTCAGGCGGCCGAATCCGCTCTGGGCTTTGCCCTTCAGTTCCGTCGCGACGCCTTCGATACGTTGATCGGTCATGGTGATCCCTGAATGTGAGGAGGAGACTCCTCTCCCAAGCGTCTCGCCCTGCCGTGGGTTCCTGACTTCGCGGCGGTCGCGACGAAAAGTCAGGCGGTGCGGTATGGCGACAACGCCTCGGTCATTTCCTGCATCTCGGCCTCGACCGCCGGGCGTTCGTTGTCGAGGTAGCGGGCGACGGGATCGCGCAGCGCCGGGTCGGCGATCCAGTGGGCGGAATAGACGGGGGAGGGCAGGTAGCCGCGCGCAACCTTGTGCTCGCCCTGGGCGCCGGCCTCGACGCGGGACAGGCCGCGCGAAATGGCGAAATCGATGGCCTGATAATAGCAGAGCTCGAAATGGAGGAAGGGGACCTCCTCCAGCGCGCCCCACTGACGGCCATAGAGGGCGTCGCGGCCGATGAAGTTCAGGGCCCCGGCGATGGGCGTTCCGTCCCGGAAGGCCATGACCAGGGCGATGCGGTCGGCCATGCTGGCGCCGACGCGGGCGAAGAAGTCGCGCGTCAGATAGGGCCGGCCCCATTTGCGGTCGCCGGTGTCCATGTAGAAGTCGAAGAAGGCGTCCCAGTGAGCCTCGGTGATGTCAGCGCCGGTCAGGACGCGGATGTCGAGGCCGGCTTGCGCCTCGCGCCGCTCGCGCCGGATGGTCTTGCGGCGATTGGACGACAGGGCGGCCAGGAAGTCGTCGAAGCTCCGGTAGCCGTCGTTGCGCCAGATGAACTGGATGTCGCGGCGCGGCAGCAGGCCCGCCTGGGTCATGGCGCGCCATTCCGGCTCGGTCGGGAAGTTGACGTGCAGGGAGGAGACGCCGAGGCGCTCGACCAGGGTCAGGGCGCCTTGCAGCAGGGCCGATCTGATCGCGTGGCTTCGCGCGTCGCCTTCCTTGTCATCCCGGCCGGAGCGAAGTGCAGAGCCAGGACCGCCGGAAGTGCTGCCGTCTGCGTCTTGGGCGGCCCCGGATAAGCCCTGCGGGCTTTCCGGGGTGACGGAGGGGGCTGGGCGAACCAGAAAGCGCGGCCCCGTCGCGGGCGTAAAAGGCACGGCGCCCAGAAGCTTGGGATAATAGCGGCCGCCGGCGCGCTGATAGGCGTCGGCCCAGCTGTGGTCGAAGACGTATTCGCCCTGGCTGTTCCCCTTCAGATAGAGGGGCATGACGCCGATCACGGCGCCGTCGTCATCGTGCAGGGAAAGGTGGCGCGCCGCCCAGCCCTGGGACGGGACGGCGCTGCCGGACGCCTCGCAGGCGTGCAGGAAGTCGTAGGAGACGAAGGGATCGCCGCTTGGGGCCGCGCAGGCGTCCCACGCGTCCCGGCCTATGTCGGCGATCCCGTCGTTGACCTGGAGCGTGAAGCTCACTTCACCTCGATGATGGCGTCGATCTCGACGGCGAAGCCGAGCGGCAGCTTGTAGACGCCGACGGCCGAGCGGGCGTGCTTGCCTGCGTCGCCGAAGACTTCGACCATCAGGTCCGAGCAGCCGTTGATGACGGCGGGGATGGCGATGAAGTCCGGTCCGGCCTGGACGAAGCCGCCCAGCTTGACGATGCGGACGACGCGATCCAGGTCGCCGTCGACGGCGGCGTTGATCTGGGCCAGCAGGTTGATGCCGCACAGGCGGGCGGCCTCGGCGGCCTGCTCCGGGGTCACGTCCACGCCGACGGTGCCCTTGATGCCGCCGTTGGCGTCGTTCGACAACTGGCCCGAGATCAGGACCTGGTTGCCGGTGCGGACGTAGGAGACGTAGCTGGCGACGGGCTTGGCCGGTTCCGGCAGGGTGATGCCGAGTTCGGCGATGCGGGCGTGGATGCTCATGTCGGAGACTCCGTTGAGGGGTTCGAGCGGGGTGTAGCGCGCCAGACGGGCGGCGTCATCCGGGCTTCTTCATCCCGGTTTTCAGGGCGCGGCCCGCGACCACGGCGCCGGCCCCGAACTTCTCGCGCAGGGCATCGATGGCGGTCTCGGTCTTCAGGGCGCGGGTCTCGGCGGTGGCGAACAGGCCGGCGGGCGCGGCCCCGGCCTCGGCGATCTCGGCCAGGCCGATGCCGATCAGGCGATAGGGCTCGCCCAGTTCCGGCCTCAGCAGGTCGCGCCCGGCTGAAAACAGCACCCGCGCCGTCTGCACCGGCTCGGCCAGGGTGACGCGGCGGGTGACGATCCTGAAGTCGGCCTTGCGCAGCTTCAGCACCACCACCCGGCTGGCCACGCCGTCGCGCCGGGCCTTGGACGCCAGCTTCTCGCACAGGGGCCAGAGTTCGGCCTCCAGGTCCTCGGCGGTGGTCAGGTCGTCGTTGAAGGTGGTCTCGGCGCTCATGCCGCGCCGGTCGTGGTCGGGGCGAACCGGACGCGCGTCGCGGGCGTGGCTGAGGTCGTAGAGACGCAAGCCCGTCTCGCCATAGCGCCGGACCAGATCCTTGACGTCGGCGGCGGCCAGATCGCCGACAGTGGCGAAACCGTCCGAGCGCAGGGTGCGCCCGAACACCGGCCCGACGCCGGGCAGGATGTTGACCGGGCGCGCGGCCAGCAGCCCCTTGGCCTCGGCGGCGCCGATGACGGAGAAACCGCGCGGCTTGTCCATCTCCGAGGCGATCTTGGCCAGGAAGCGGTTGGGGGCCAGGCCGATGGAGACGGTCAGGCCGGTCTCGTCCTCGATCCATTTCTGCAGCCGGATCAGTTGAAAGGCGGGCGGGCCGCCGTTCAGGCGCTCGGTGCCCGACAGGTCGATCCAGGCCTCGTCCAGCGACAGGGTCTGGACCAGGGGCGTCAGCTTCTCGATCGCGCCGAAGATGCGCTGGCTCTCGGCGACGTATTTGGTGAAGTTCGGTGCGATGACGACCGCGTCGGGACAGGCCTTCAGCGCCTTGTACATGGGCATGGCCGAGCCGACGCCGTGCAGGCGGGCGACGTAGCAGGCGGTCGAGACCACGCCGCGCTTGCCGCCGCCGATGATGACCGGCTTGTCGCGCAGTTCCGGCCGGTCGCGCTTTTCCACCGAGGCGTAGAAGGCGTCGCAGTCCAGGTGAGCGATGGTCAGGTCGCCCAGTTCGTCATGGGCGATGACCCGACGCGAGGCGCAACTCGGACACCGCTCGACCTTGCGGTCGTCGGTCCACAGGCAGTCGCGGCAGACGGCCTTCAGGGCCAAGGGGAACTCCGTTTGCGCTCAAGTAGCGAAGCGATAGGGCGCCGACCGCGCTCAAGCAGCGCGAAGCGCGATAGCGCAATGAAAAATGGCAGCTTCACGTCAACTTAAGACTGCGGGCGGCACAGTGCATCCGAAGAAGGCGAAAAGCCCAGCGCAGGTGCGCAATTCTGAGGCGAAACAGCCGGGTGGCGGATGTCCAAGAAAGTCCTCATCGTCGAGGATAACGAGCTGAACATGAAGCTATTTCATGATCTGCTCGATTCTCAGGGGTATGAAACCCTGCAGACCCGCGAAGGGTTGCAGGCGCTCGCCCTCGCGCGCCAGCACCGACCCGATCTGATCCTGATGGATATCCAGTTGCCGGAGATTTCAGGCCTGGAAGTCACCAAATGGCTCAAGGACGACGAAGAGCTGAACCATATCCCCGTCATCGCCGTTACCGCTTTCGCCATGAAGGGCGATGAAGAGCGGATCCGGCAGGGCGGCTGCGAGGCCTATATTTCCAAGCCCATCTCGGTGATCTCCTTCCTCGAGACCGTGCGCAAGCATTTAGGGTAGGCGATATGAGCGCGCGCATCCTGGTGGTGGACGACGTAGAGGCCAATGTCCGCCTGCTCGAGGCCAAGCTGACGCTTGAGTATTTCGAGGCCCTGACCTGCAATGACGGTCTGACGGCCATCGGGCTCGCAGTGTCGGAGCAGCCGGATCTGATCCTGCTGGACGTCATGATGCCGGGCATGGACGGGTTCGAGACCTGTCGCCGCCTGAAGGACGAGCCGAAGACGCGACATATTCCCGTGGTGCTGGTGACGGCGCTCGATGGGCGGCATGACCGGATCCGGGGGCTTGAGGCCGGCGCCGACGACTTCCTGACCAAGCCCCTGGACGACGTGATCCTGATGGCGCGGGTCAAGAGCTTGACCCGGTTGAAGATGGTCATGGACGAGCTGCGCGAACGCGAGGAGAGCGGCCGGCGGGTCGGCGTCGACACGGCGGGCGTGGCGCGGCTGAAAGGCTCCGGCGGGCGGGTTCTGGTCGTCGACGACAACGAGCTTCAGGCCGCCAAGGTGGCGCAGGAACTGGCGGTCGAGCACCGCCCACTGATCGAATTCGCGCCTGAGGCGGCGCTGGAGGCGGCGCGCGGTGCGGTCGACCTGATGATCGTCAACGTCACCTCCGAGGGCTTCGACGGGCTGCGTCTGATCGCCCAGGCGCGGTCCAAGGAGCCGACGCGGCGGCTGCCGATTCTGGCTCTGGTCGATTCGCAGGATCGCCCGCGGCTGCTGAAGGCCCTGGAACTGGGCGCCAACGACATCCTGACGCGGCCGGTGGACCCTGAGGAATTGTCGGCGCGGGTGCGCACCCAGGTGCGGCGCAAGCGCTACGGCGACTTTCTGCGGGAAAAGCTGGACTACAGCCTGGAGATGGCCGTCACCGACGCCCTGACCGGGCTTCACAACCGTCGCTATATGTCGAGCCAGCTTCAGGCCCTGGTGGCGCGCGCCAACAACGGCGGCGAGCCGGCGGCTGTGCTGGTGCTGGACATCGACCATTTCAAGGCGGTCAACGACGGCTTTGGCCACGACGCCGGCGACGAGGTGCTGCGCGAGTTCTCGGTGCGGCTGGCGACCAATGTGCGGGCGGTGGATCTGCCCTGCCGATTCGGCGGCGAGGAGTTCGTCGTGGTCATGCCCGGCACGACTCTGGAGGACGCCAAGCGAATCGCCGAGCGAATCCGCCGCGACGTGGGGGCGGCGCCGTTCCGCGTCATGGGCGGCCGCGAGCATCTGAACATCACCGTATCGGTCGGCGTGGCGGCGACGATGGGTGAGGACGACACGCCCGAAGCCGTGCTGAAACGGGCGGACGAGGGTGTCTATGAGGCCAAGGCTTCAGGCCGGAACAAGGTCGTGGCCCGCGCGGCCTGAGCCGCCTTTCCAGTTGAAGGCCCAACGAAAAACGCCCGGCTGAAAAGCCGGGCGTTTCGAATTCTGCAGTCAAGCGAGCCAGAGGCTCGGGGCGGTTAAGCCCTTACTTGATCTTGCCTTCCTTGAACTCGACGTGCTTGCGGACGACCGGGTCGTACTTCTTGACGACCATCTTTTCGGTCATCGTACGGGCGTTCTTCTTGGTCACGTAGAAGAAGCCGGTGTCGGCGGTGGAGTTCAGGCGGATCTTGATGGAAGCCGGTTTGGCCATCGGAATTACCTTTGCGACGGCGAAAGCCGCATGAAACGAGAGGCGCGGAACATACTCAGGCGCGGATCAAAGTCAACGCCCGCGATGTCACGTTGAGGATTGGCTTCTAGCGGTTAGGCTGTCGGAATGAAAGCCATGACCTTGATCGCCCTCGCGGCCGCCGCCCTGACCCTGTCGTCCTCGCCTGCCGCAGCGCACGTGGAGATGCCCCAGGACGCCTTCTTCAAGAATTTGAGCGCCCTGTGCGGCCAGAGGTTCGAAGGCAAGGTGGTCACGACCGACGCCGCCGATTCCGATTTCGCCAGTCAGAGACTCTTGATGCACGTGCGCGACTGCTCGGCGGAAGAGATTCGCATTCCCTTCTGGGTCGGCGCCGACCGCTCGCGCACCTGGGTGGTGACGCGCACGGCCACGGGGCTGCGGCTGAAGCACGACCATCGCCACGACGACGGCACGACCGACGTCCTGCATTGGTACGGCGGCGACACGGCGGGGACGGGCACGGCCGAGCGGCAGGAATTCCCCGTCGATCAGGAATCCATCGACCTGTTCAACGCCAACAACGCCACGGTTTCGACCACCAACACCTGGGCCATGGAAGTCCATCCGGGCCAGACGTTCGCCTATGAGCTGCGTCGCTCCAGCCGCCACTTCCGCGTCGAGTTCGACCTGACGAAGCCGGTCGCCCAGTAGGGAGTCAGACGGCCTTCCAAGGCTCCAGCGGACGGACGGTGGCGCAGGCCGGGCCGCCGTCTTTCGCTCGACCGGGCAGGCAGACCTCCAGCGTGCGCCCCTGACGCGCGATTTCGAGCAGGTCGGCGGGGATGTCGTGGACGTCGATCTTGGCGCGGCGGCTCCATGTGGGGCCGGGAAAGCCCGCATGGGTTCCGATGCCGATATAGACGAAACGCCGCTCTGGCCCCTCGCGCCGCACGAAGGGGCCGGTCAGGCGGCTGTCGTCGTTGAGCGTGATCGGCGCGTCCAGCGACAGCGGGGCCTCCGTCGCGGTTACGGCGTCGACCGCCTCGCCGTCCTTGCCCTGCAGGCTGTAGCAGACGCCCGGCACGGGGTCGTTGATCGTCAGGCGCAGGGTGATCGTCTGTTTGGCCATGGCCTCAGTCCCTGTGTTCGACGACATGACGGCCGCGCACCATGCGGACGAAGGGCAGGGGCCGGTCGGGATGGGTCAGCCGCTCGGCCATCTCGCCCAGGACGAAGCGGGTGATGGCGGGCAGGTCCAAGCGCTGCGCCTCGTCCAGCGGCAGCCAGGCGATCTCGTCCAGTTCGCCAGAACCCTCGATCCGGTCGGGATCGCGCAGGGCCTCGACCGGGGCCATGAAGAAGCGGGCGTCGAAACGGCGCGTGCGGCCCGGCGGGGTGATGGCGCGGGCCACGTAGGACAGGACCGACAGGTCGGGCAGGGCGCCCGCCTGACGATATTCGCGCCACGGTCCGGCGACCGAGGCGGGCGGGGCGAGGCGGCCCAGGATCAGGCCGGTCTCCTCAAACGTCTCGCGCACGGCGGTCAGGGCCAGGGCGCGGGCGCGGCGGGCGGGCATTTCCGCCTCCAGCCGCCGGGCGACGTCGGATGACAGCTCGCCGGTGGAGGCGGCGATGAAATCGGACCGGTCAATGCGGCCGCCGGGGAAGACCCACTTCGAGGCCATGAAGACATGGCCGGGGGCGCGGCGGCCCATCAGCACTTCCGGCCGGTCGCCGCCGCGCGTCAGGATCAGGGTGGCGGCGTCCTTGGGCCGCTGGCCGCCGCCCGTGCGCGGGGCGTCGGCCAGGTCCTGGGCGGCGTCGAAGGGCTTCACCGCCGCTTGCCCTTCCGAACCCCCTTCAGCCCGCCGGAGGGGCGGCCGCCCTTGGGCGGTTTGGGTCCGCCGGGACGCTTGGCGCCGCGCTTGGGCGGGCCGTCGCCGCCGCGTCCGCGGATGCCGTAGCGGGGGGCGGGGGCGTTGGGATCGCGCGGGTCCGGCTCGGAAATCATTTCCAGCACCAGGCCGCCGGTGACGGGCGTGGCCTCCATCAGCTTGACCTCGACGCGACGGCCCAGCGTGAACCGCTTGCCGGTGCGTTCGCCGACCAGGGCGTGGGCGCGGTCGTCGTGGGTGAAATATTCGCTGCCCAGGGTCGAGACCGGCACCAGGCCGTCGGCGCCCGTCTCGTCCAGCCGCACGAACAGGCCGAAGCGGGTGACACCGGTGATCCGGCCGGCGAAGGTCGCGCCGACGTGGTCTTCCAGGAAGGCGGCGATGTAGCGGTCCATGGCGTCGCGCTCGGCGGCCATCGAGCGGCGCTCGGTGGTCGTGACCTGTTCGGCGATGGCGGTCAGTTCGGCGATCTCGCGGTCCGTCAGCCCGTCCGCCCCCAGGTTCAGGCCGCGGATCAGGCCGCGATGCACGATCAGGTCGGAATATCGCCGGATCGGCGAGGTGAAGTGGGCGTAGCGTTCCAGGTGCAGCCCGAAGTGGCCGACGTTGTCAGGCGAATAGACGGCCTGCATCTGGGTGCGCAGGACCACCTCGTTGACCACCTCGGCGTGGGGACCGTCGCGGGTCTCGTCCAGCAGCTTGTTGAACCGCTTGGTGGTCGGCGCCTCGCCCTTGTTCCAGGGCATGGCGATGGTGTGCAGGAAGTCGGCCAGGTTGAAGATCTTCTCCTGGCTGGGCGCCTCGTGGACGCGATAGATCAGCGGCGTGCGCGCCTTCTCCAGCGTCTCGGCGGCGCAGACGTTGGCCTGGATCATCATTTCTTCGATCAGGCGGTGGGCCTCCAGCGACTTGCGCGGCTCGATGGCGCCGATGCCGCCGCCGGGGTCCATCAGCACCTTGCGCTCGGGGCTTTCGATGGCCAGGGGGCTGCGGCGGTTGCGGCCCTTCAGCATGGTCGAATAGGCGTTCCACAGCGGATAGAGGATCAGGTCCATGATCGGACCCGTCACATCATCCTGCTGGCCGTCGATGGCCGACTGCGCCTGTTCGTAGGACAGCTTGGCCTGCGACCGCATCAGGCCGCGCAGGAACTTGTGCCCGGTCTTGCGGCCTTCCTTGTCGAAGATCATGCGCACGGCCATGCAGGCGCGGTTCTCGCCCTGTTTCAGGCTGCACAGGCCGTTGGACAGGATCTCCGGCAGCATCGGCTCGACGCGGTCGGGGAAGTAGGTCGAGTTGCCCTTGTCGCGCGCCTCGCGGTCCAGCGCCGAGTTGGGCCGGACGTAGGCGGCCACGTCGGCGATGGCGACCCAGACGACCCAGCCGTCGGGGTTCTTCAGGTCCGTGTCGCGCTCGGCATAGACGGCGTCGTCGTGGTCGCGGGCGTCGGCCGGGTCGATGGTGATGAAGGGGACTTCGCGCAGGTCCTCGCGGCCCTTCAGCGTCGGCAGGGCCTGATCCTCGGCCTCGCGCTCGACCTGTTCCGAGAAGCCGGTCGGCAGGCCGTGGGCGTGGATGGCGATGATGGAGGCGGCGCGGGGGTCGTCCTCGCGGCCGATGCGCTCCAGGATCTTGCCGCGCTTGGGCCCGTAGCGGTGGTCGCCCTTTTCGATCGAGGCCAGCACCAGGTCGCCGTCGCGCAGGTCGCCCGCCTGGGCCGAGGGGATCAGCAGCACGTCCTTGGAGCGCTTGTCGACCGGCTCGACGCGGGTCTCGCGCGCCGACTTGCGGATCACGCCCAGGACGCGATTGGTCCCGGCGTCCAGCCGCTTGACCAGCCGGGCCTCCCAGCCTTCGGCGCCGCGCGAGAACTTGACCAGCAGCCGGTCGCCGACGCCGGGCGCGGGGCTCTTGCCCTCTCGGTCAGGCAACAGAATCGCGCGCGGCGCGTCCTCGCCGCCCTTGACCAGTTCGACGTAGAGCTCGCCGTCGGCGTCGCGGTCGACCACGTCGGCCACGCCCACGGCGGGCAGGGCGCCGGCTTCGGAAAAGCCCTTGCGGCCGCGCTTGCCCAGGGCGCCTTCGGCCTCCAGCGTCTTCAGCATTTCGCGCAGTTGGCGGCGCTCGATGCCCTTCAATCCGAAGGCGCGGGCGATGTCGGCCTTCTCGGCCTCGCCGGCTTCGCGCAGGAAGGCGATCAGGGTGTCTTTGTCGGGCAGGCCCGCGGCGGGGCGTTTCGGCGTCTTGGTCATTGCGTCCTATGTAATGCGCTTCGGGGCAAATGGGTGAAAACTTGCGTGAGTTGACCGCGAGGACGCCGACGCCCAGCTTCCGCCCCTGAACACGCCTTTTCCGGAGCCTTCCGCATGTCGATGTCCGACGCCCCCGTCCTGATCCGCCCCGTCGGATCGTTGCTGGACCTGATCGGCAAGACGCCGATGGTCGAGGTGACGCGGATCGACACCGGCCCCTGCCGCCTGTTCCTGAAGCTGGAGAGCCAGAACCCTGGCGGCTCCATCAAGGATCGTATCGCCCTGTCGATGATCGAGGCGGCCGAGAAGGCGGGCTGGCTGAAGCCGGGCGGCACCATCGTGGAAGCCACCGCCGGCAACACTGGCCTGGCCCTGACCCTGGTCGGCAAGCAGAAGGGCTACAAGGTCCTGCTGGTCATCCCCGACAAGATGTCGAAGGAGAAGATCCAGCACCTGCGGGCCATGGGCGCCGACGTGCGCCTGACCCGTTCGGACGTGCCGCACGGCCACCCCGAATACTACACCGACATGGCCGAGCGCCTGGCCCAGCAGATTCCGGGCGGTTATTTCGTCAACCAGTTCGCCAACGACGCCAACTCGGACGCCCACTTCAAGACGACCGGCCCTGAGATCTTCGAGCAGATGGAGGGCAAGGTCGACGCCTTCGTCGCCGGCATCGGTTCGGGCGGCACCATCACCGGCATCGCCCGCTACCTGAAGGCGCAGGGCTCGGACGCCCAGATCATTCTGGCGGACCCGGTCGGTTCGGCCCTGGCGGGCCTGGTCAACGAAGGCGTGGCGGGGCCGGACGGCAGCTATGCGGTCGAGGGCATCGGCCAGAACTTCATGCCCGAGACGGCCGATCCCGACCTGATCGACACGGCCTATTCCATTCCGGACTCGGAGGCCATCGCCACTGTGCGCGAACTGCTGCTGAAGGAGGGCATCCTGGCCGGATCGTCGTCCGGCACCCTGATCGCCACGGCCCTGCGCTGGTGCCGCGAACAGACCGAGCCGAAGCGGGTCGTGACCTTCGTTTGCGACACTGGGGCCAAGTATCTGTCCAAGGTCTATAACGACGCCTGGCTGGCCGATCAGGGCCTGACCCAGCGCGAACTGCACGGCGACCTGTCGGACCTGATCACTCGCAAATACGCCAACGGCGACGTGGTGGTGATCGGCCCCGACGACACCCTGGACACGGCCTTCAAGCGGATGAAGGGCGACGGCGTGTCGCAACTGCCGGTCATTCAGGACGGCCGCCTGGTCGGGATTCTGGACGAGAGCGACATTGTTCACATCATGAACACCGACGACATCACCCGTAAGGAGCGCTTCGCCATGCCGGTGTCCTCGGCCATGACGCGCGATCTGGACACCCTGCAGGTGACGGAAACCCTGGACGCCCTGATCCCGATCTTCGACCGCGACCGGGTGGCCATCGTTCTGGACGGCGAGGCCTTCGTCGGCCTGATCGCCCGCACCGACCTGATCAACCACCTGAGCCTGAACCGGTAAGACCATGCCGACCCGGCGCGCAGCGGTGGGCGTTCTGGGCGGCGTCGTCCTGACGACGCTGGGCGGCGCCGCCGTGGCGCAGGCCGCGCCTTTCGAGGGCGTGACCTTCGACAGCGGCGGCAAGGCGATCCGCGCCATCTACTACCCCGCTCAGGGCGATGCGCGAGGGGCGGGCGTCGTCATGATGCATGGATCGGGCGCGCGGATACGAAGCGCCGGACCCTGGCACGAACTGGCGCTGCGCTTCGCCTCCGACGGCTATTCCGTGCTGACGCCGCTGTTCGTCGATGCGGCGCCGGACGACGGTCGCCGGCCGGCGCCGGTCATGGCGGCCTGGAGGCGGGTCGGGCTGGACGGGGCTGACTGGCTTGCCGCGCGAGCGGGCGTCGCGTCGGAGCGGATCGGCCTGTTCGGCTACTCCCTGGGTTCCTACGTCGCCGTGGACGGGGCGCTGGGGGGCGGGCGAGCCGGCGCCGCCATCGGCCTGGCGGGCGGAGTGGATGTCTATACGCCGCGAAATCCACGACGGCATATCCCGGTTCTGGTCCTTCGGGCCGAGAACGACGCCCATGTGAAGCCGGTCAACACGGCGGCCTGGGTCGATTTCATGCGCGCCCATGAGGTGCCGGTTCGGGTTCAGGTGCTGCGCGGCGCCGGCCACATCTTGAATACCCAGCAATGGGCCGAGGTCTTCACCCGGTCCGCCGAATTTTTCGACGGCAACATCGGCCGTCGCCGAGACAGGATACGATCATGAGTTCGCTGAAAAACAGCCAGGGCTTCTCGACCCGCGCCATCCACGCCGGCCAGAAGCCCGACCCGACGACGGGTGCGGTGATGACGCCGATCTACGCCACTTCGACCTACGCCCAGGAAAGCCCGGGCGTGAACAAGGGCTATGAGTATGCGCGCGGCAAGAACCCGACGCGCGAGGCCTTCGAGGCCTGCATCGCCGATCTGGAGGGCGGGGTTCAGGCCTTCGGCTTCGGGTCGGGCATGGCGGCGACCTCGACGGCGCTGGAGCTGCTGGACGCCGGGTCGCACATCGTCACCGGCGATGACCTGTACGGCGGCTCGTGGCGGCTGTTCGAGCGGGTGCGGCGCCGGTCCATGGGGCTGGACTTCAGCTACATCGACCTGACCGACCTGGCGGCGGTCGAGGCGGCCGTCACCGACAAGACGCGGATGCTGTGGGTCGAGACCCCCACCAATCCGCTGATGAAGCTGGCCGACATCGAAGCCCTGTCGAAGATCGCCAAGGCGCACAAGCTGATCCTGGTGGTCGACAACACCTTCGCCACGCCGTGGAGCCAGCAGCCGCTGGCCCTGGGCGCCGACGTGGTCATGCACTCGGCGACCAAGTATCTGAACGGCCATTCCGACATCGTCGGCGGGGTTCTGGTGGCCAAGGACGCCGAGATGGCGGCCCAGCTGAAGTTCCTGCAGAACTCCATCGGCGGCGTCATGGGGCCGTTCGACGCCTTCCTGGCCAACCGGGGGCTTAAGACCCTGGGCCTGCGCATGAAGGCGCACAATGAGAACGCCATGGCCGTGGCGCGCTGGCTGGAGGATCGGGCCGGGGTCGCCAAGGTCATCTATCCGGGTCTGATCAACCACCCGCAGCACGAACTGGCCGCGCGCCAGATGAACGGCCGCTTCGGCGGCATGGTCACGGTGCTGATCGACGGCGATCTGGAGCGGACCAAGCGGGTGCTGGAGCGGGTGCAGGTCTTCACCCTGGCCGAATCCCTGGGCGGGGTCGAAAGCCTGGTGAACCACCCGGCCATCATGACCCACGCCAGCGTGCCCAAGGAGGTCCGCGAGGCCGGGGGCGTCACCGACAACCTGATCCGCCTGTCGGTCGGGGTCGAGAACGTCGAGGACCTGATCGCCGACCTGGATCAGGCCCTGAGCTGAATCGTTTGAACTGAAGTCAGGCCGTCCTGTCGGGCAGGGCGGTCTGATGGCCCGTGACGGGGGGCAGCTTCTTCTTGGGGGCTGCGCGCTTGCGCACGACCGCGGCCTTGGGCGCGGCAGCGATTTCGGCCAGGCGGGCGTCGATCAGCGGAATGATGTCGGAGGCGGAGGCGACCTGAACCGGCGAGCCGGTTTCCACGAGGCGAGCGGCGTTGGCGCGCAGGGCCTTGAGGTCGGCTTCGTTCAGGGTCGGAATTCTATCGGCCAGGGAAGTCATGGGCGTCTCCAGATGGCGTCAGGGCCGGCGCGCATGCGGCCGGCCCCTCAGCGGATAGAAAGCGAGTTCGGCGGCTTTTCAGCCGCCGATCAGGGCTGAGGTCAGTCAGCAGCCTGAAGACGGCCGGCGGACTCTTTGCCGCTGCGGCTGTCGCGTTCGATTTCGTAGGAGACTTTCTGGTTTTCGTTCAGCGAACCGAGCGAAGAGGCCTCGACGGCCGTGGCGTGGACGAAGACGTCCTTGCCGCCATCATCGGGCTGGATGAAACCATAGCCCTTGGTGGAGTTGTACCATTTGACAGTGCCGGTAGCCATTTTCAGGACTCCCCGTTTGAGTGGCCGCAGGAAGGATATCCTGAGGGCCTGTCGGGTCTGAATGGGATCGGCTTTGGACCTCGGTGCGCGATGCAAAGGGGCAGCAGCGTTTCGCAGAGAGATCGACGACCTAGAGGTGGGCGCTTTGCCGCCCATTAGCAAGGGCGGGGCCTCAAAAGCCTCAAGCGGTGGCCAGAAACGAAAACGGCGGCGACAGCCGAAGCCGTCGCCGCCGTTCGAAATCCGCGCCGAATGAACGGCGCGAGAAATCAGCCTTCGGTCTTCAGTTGACCGGCCGATTCCTTGCCCGAGCGACGGTCGCGCTCGATTTCGTACGAGACCTTTTGGTTCTCGTCGAGGCCACGCAGGCCGGCAGCTTCGACAGCCGAGATGTGCACGAACACGTCTTTGCCGCCGTCATCCGGTTGGATGAAGCCGTAGCCCTTGGTGGAGTTGAACCATTTCACAGTGCCGGTAGCCATTTTCAGGACCTCCGCTAGTCGTTGGCCTTAGGGAACAGCCCCTTTGGCCTGTCGGGTCTGAATGGATCGGCCTAGTCCTCGGTGCGCAGAGCAAAGGGGCAGCAGCGTTACGCAGAGAGATCGACGGCGATAAAATGGACGGCATTCGCGGCCAAAGCAAGACCCCTTGATTCAGGCGTCTTGTTCTTGGTCGACAGGCGCTTCGGCACCGCCGGCGAAGTTCTCCTGACAGCGCTTGCGCAGGGCGGCGGTGATGGTGCCGCCGTAGAGACTGTCCTGAATGCGGTCGTAGCCTTCGCTCTGCAGGGCCTGTTTGACGTCGCTGACCGTACGGCAGACACCGCTTTCGGCCAGCTGGTAAGCGCGCTCTAGGGTGGTGGGGCGGAAAGTCATGCCACTAACGTAGGGACTTTCCGCCGATTGGCCACCGTTGATCGGCCAGGAAGTCAGAAGGCGTAGTTGACGCCCGCGACCAGGGCCGAGCGATACTGTTCGCCGGGAACGTCGGCGTCGGTGTCGTACCAGCGCAGCGACACATCCATCTTGGAGGTCAGGGCGTAGCTGCCGCCGATGTTCCAGCCGGTGTAGTCGATGCTGTTGTCCTGCTCGCGGCGACCCACGGCGACCGAGCCCGACAGCTTGTCGGTGAAGGCCCAGCCCAGTTGACCCTCAACCCAGGTCCAGGCCTCGGTCGAGCCGGTGCCGTCCGGCGAGTGCTGCAGGCGCAGGCGCGCCTTGGCCGGGCCGATCGAGCGCTTCATGTCGGCGGTGAATTCCCAGGCGTCGTCGTCATAGCCGGGGTTGGCGTCGAAGCGATACTTGTGGGCGACGTTCAGGTCGAAGTCGAAGCCGGCGAACTCGGGACGGACGCCCAGGGCCAGTTCGTTCTCCAGCTTGGAGCCGCCGGCGTCGATGGTTTCGAGGGTGCCCGAACCGTAGAAGAGGCCGCTGGCGCTCTCCCATTCGGCGGTGCCGAAGACGTAGGCGTCGCCGTCGGACTTGGAGGCGTCCTTGGAGCGGTTGTCGGTCGCGGCGCCGACCTCGAAGGACCATTTGCCCGCATCCTGGGCCTGGGCCGTCGTGGACAGCAGGACCAAGGGGGCGGCGGCGAGAAGGGCGACGTTCGTCAGGGTGCGGAGCATGAAGGGCCTCGTGAAAGCGACGGCCCGCCTCTAAAGACGCTTCTTATCGAATTTGTCACAGGCTTGCGAAAATTCGTCCGTCATCCGCGCGACAAGCTGAGCCGTTGTGGGGATGTCGTGCACCGCGCCCGAGCCTTGCCCCGCCGACCAGATGGTCTTCCACGCCTTGGCTTCCTCGCTCATGTCCAGCTTGTGTTCGGGCAGGGACTTGGGGTCGATCTTGTTCTCGATCAGGGACGGGGTCAGGAAGTTGGCGGGGATGCCCGAGACGGCGGGCGTGTAGGTGATGTCGGCCGAGCCCGACTGGACGATCAGGTCCTTGTAGTGAGGCTGGGCCTCGCTCTCGGTCGTGGCGATGAAGCGGGTGCCCATATAGGCGAAGTCGGCGCCCATCATCAGCGCCCCGGCCACGTCCTGACCCGTCGAGAGACAGCCCGACAGGATGATGGTCCCGTCAAAGAAGCTGCGGACCTCGTTGATCAGGGCGAAGGGGTTCACCACCCCCGCATGACCGCCCGCGCCGTTGGCGACCAGGATCAGGCCGTCGACGCCGGCCTCGGCGGCCTTCCTCGCATGGCGGACATTGGCGATGTCGTGGAAGACCACGCCGCCATAGCCGTGGACCGCGTCCACCACGTCGCGCACTGCGCCCAGCGAGGTGATGATCAGCGGCACCTTCTCCTCCACCGAGACCATCATGTCGGCCATCAGGCGCGGGTTGGTCGGGTGGACGATGTGGTTGACGCCAAAGGGAGCGGCGTCCGGTTTCAGCCGCGACTTGATCTCTTGCAGCCACTCCCGATAGCCCTCGGTCGTGCGCTGGTTCAGCGAGGGGAAGGTGCCGATCACGCCCGCATTGCACGTCTCGACCACCAGATCCGGCCCGGAGACCAGGAACATGGGGGCCGCGATGACCGGCAGCTTGAGACCGGACTGCAGGGAAGCGGGAATGGCCACGGGGGGCTCCTGGGTAGTTTCTGCGGGTTGTTTTAAGGGACGCTAACCGGGTGTCGCGGGGGAAGGCAATCGGCTCTTTCCTCCCCATGAAATGGGGAGGGGGACCGCGTAGCGGTGGAGGGGCTGCTTGGCCTCAACCCGCCCCTCCGTCACGTCGCCTTCGGCGCCGCGCCACCTCCCCATGGAATGGAGAGGAGAAAAACAGAGTCCAATTCGTCTGAATCGTCTGAAATCCTCCCTCGGAGCGATCCTGCTTCGACCCACATCCTACCACGGCCAGACCGGGCGCCAGGCCGAATGTCGAATCCCCGTCGTGGGGCGAGGATTTTCTTTGCGGCGCCGAACGCCTAAATGGCGGGCATGACGCACTATACCGACAGCCTGTCCCAGCTCGGCGCCCAGACCGCCGCCCCGACCAATCCCGAAGAGGCGGTGCTGGAACGCGTGCCCAATCCGCACGCCGACACGCTCTATGTGGCGCGCTTCACCGCGCCCGAGTTCACCAGCCTGTGCCCGGTGACGGGCCAGCCCGACTTCGCCCACATCGTCATCGACTATGTGCCCGGCGACTGGCTGGTCGAGTCCAAGAGCCTGAAGATGTACCTGACCAGCTTCCGCAACCACGGCGCCTTCCACGAGGACTGCACCGTCGCCATCGGCAAGCGCCTGGCCGACCTGCTGCAACCGAAATGGCTGCGCATCGGCGGCTACTGGTACCCGCGCGGCGGCATCCCCATCGATGTCTTCTGGCAAACCGGCGCGCCCATCGAGGGCGTCTGGCTGCCGGATCAGGGCGTCGCGACCTATCGCGGGCGGGGGTGAGGGGGCGGGGGATCAGTTTTCGCCGCAGCGCGCCCTGATCCCCCGGCCGTCTCGATCAGAGCGACGACAGTTCGACGGTGAGCACAATCGCGACCGGCACGTGGCCGGGTAGATTGCGGACGCCGCAGACCGACCGGACATGACCCGCCCGCTCGCCGAACGCAGCGGCGAGGAGGTCGGACGCGCCGTCGAGCACGAGCGGGTGCTGGGCGAAGTCTTCGGTGCAGGCCACGTAGCCGTCCAGCCGAACGACCTGCTTGACCCGGTCGAAGCCGCCCAGATGGGCGTGAATATGGGCTAGGGCGTTCAGCACTGACAGCTGTGCGGCCTCGCGACCTTCGTCCACCGTCAAGGCGTCGCCGAGCAGGCCCTGGTGCGTAAAGCGTCCATTGAGCAAGGGTCCCTGCATCGACACATGAAGCATTGAGCCTGCTTCGACCACGGCGCGATAGGCGCCGAGGGGTTGGGGTGGTTGTGGAAGCGCGATTCCTCGCGCTTCCAGCCGTTGCATCACGTCGTCAGTCATGGATCGACTCCTCACAACCTTGTCGGTCACGCAGCCCAGGGCAGCAGGATGATGTTGCCCCGGACGTCGGCGTCGGCAATCCGACGGTGGGCGTCGGCCGCCTTTGAGAGCGGCAGAACGCTGTCGATCATCGGCTTGATCTTGCCGTCCCTGATTGGGTCGAGCCAGGCGGCGAAGTCCTCGATATCGCCGACCAGGGTGCCGCGAAGTTGCTTCTGGGCGAAGAAGAAGTTGCGGATGTCGAAGGTCACTTCCGTGCCGGCCATGAAGCCCATGGCCACGACGATGCCGCGCGGTTTCACGGCCTCGATGGTTTGCGCCAGGACGCTGCCGCCGAGATTGTCGATGGCGACATCGACCCCCTGGCCGTCCGTCCAGGTGTTCAGCGCATCGACGAAGTTCTCGTGACTGGTGTTGATCACGAGTTCAGCGCCGAGGCTGGCGGCAAGGGCCGCCGAGGCGTCGTCCAGCACGGTCGTGGCCACGCGTGCGCCGAGCGCCCGCGCCACCTGGATGCTCATCATGCCGGTGCTCGACGCGCCGGCGTGAACCAGAACGCGATCGCCTGCCTTGACCTCGCCGACGATCTGCACCGAGCGAATGGCGATCAGCAGCGAGACGGGCAGGGCGGCGATCTGCTCGACCGGCAGGCCCGTGGTGTCGCGCAGCAGCCATGCCTCCGGCACGACGATGTACTGGGCATAGGTTCCCGAGACGTGGGCGCCGGGGATGGCGTAGCTCGCGGCCGTTGTGACGGGGCGAATGTCCTTTTCCTTCGGGTCGGTCGGGTAGCCAGGCGTGGTGATGACGCGGTCGCCGATGCTGAAGCGGCTGGCGCCGGCGCCCAGTTCGACGACTTCGCCGACCGCATCCGAACCCAGAATATGGGGGAAGGCGAGGCTGGGCGAGATCTGACCCAGGCGGACATAGTGGTCCAGCCGATTGATCCCGACGGCCAGGACCTTGATCAGAACCTCGCCCGAACCCGGACGCGGGATGGCCATGTCTTCGATCTGAATTTGTTCCGGGCCGCCAAAGGCCCTGATAACAGCGGCTTGCATTGTCGTTACTCCAAATGTCGGCGCGGAGACCGCGTCTGATCGCCTTCACGACCTCACCGGGGGCGCGTTTGAACGCGGTCGGAAAAGTCTTCTGTGAAAGTTCAAGGAGCGATATAGAGTGTAGGGATAGTTTTGGAATTAGGCACCTTTTTGTGCCGTAGGCACCTAAAGGTAACTATGACAAACGAAAGCGATCAAAAGCCCGCTCAAGGCTTTGTTCTCAGGGAAGATTGTCCACAGAGGCGCGTCCACTACATCCTGAACGGCAAGTGGACATCCATGGCGCTGTATGCGCTAAGCCATGGGGCGATGCGGACGGGTCAACTGGAACGAGCGCTGCCGGGCATCTCCAAGAAGATGCTGACCCAGACGCTCAGGGACGTGGAATCCAGCGGTCTGGTCAGCCGCAAGGTGTTCGATGTCGTGCCGCCCAAGGTGGAGTATTCGCTCACGGAACTGGGGCAGGTCTTTATCGAGCCGCTGCGCGCGATCTACGACTGGGCCGAGAAAAATGCGGCCGCCTTGGATCAGCTGGACCGAAATCGTGAGCGAGGGTGAGCCTGTCATGACCGCCTCCCGTCTCCCGCTCGAAGCCTGGGGCCGTCGTCTGATGACCCGCGCGGAGGCGTGGGCGGATCGGGGGCGGTGGCGGGGGTATGCCTATGAGTTCCTGTGGTTCGGGCTGAAGCAGGGGTGGGCCTGTCTGTTCGGCGGGGCCATGCTGGTGCTGCTGGTCGGGACGCATCTGTTGTGGCCTGAGGGCGGGGCGCCGGTCGCGCGCTACGACGTTCTGGTCATCGGGGCGCTGGCCATTCAGGGGCTGATGCTGGCCTTCAAGCTGGAGAGCTGGGAGGAGGCGCGGGTCATCTTCCTGTTCCATGTCGCCGGGACGATCATGGAGCTGTTCAAGACGGCGCACGGGTCGTGGCTGTACCCCGAGGACTCGCTGTTGCGGATCGGGGCGGTGCCGCTGTTCTCGGGTTTCATGTATGCGGCGGTCGGCAGCTATATCGCGCGGGTGCAGCGCATCTTCCATATCCGGGTGCGGAGGTATCCGCCGCTGTGGACGACGTGGGTTCTGGCGGCGGCGATCTACGTCAACTTCTTCGCCCATCACTGGCTGCCGGACGTGCGGATCGCGCTGTTCGCGGCGACGGTGCTGCTGTTCGGGCGGGGCTGGTTCTACTTCACCGCAGACCGGCGGCGGCGGTCGATGCCGCTGCTGCTGGGCTTTGGGCTGGTGGCCCTGTTCATCTGGTTCGCCGAGAACCTGGGGACGTTCGCGCGGGCCTGGGTCTATCCGGGGCAGGCGGACGGCTGGGAGATGGTCAGCCTGAACAAGCTGGGGGCGTGGTTCCTGCTGATGATCATCTCGGTGGTGCTGGTGTCGTTGGTGCACCGGCCGGAGGCGGAGCCCCGTGCGCCGACCTAGGGCCGCCGCTCGACCTTGTGCGCCATGACCGGGCGGGGGCGTTCCAGCGGGGGTTCGGTCAGGGTGCCCAGGTGGATGAAGCCGGCGATGGTCTCGCTGTCCTGGACGCCGAACAGGGCGACGGCGGCGGGGTCGTAAGAATACCAGTCGGTGATCCAGCTGGCCGAGTAGCCCAGGGCGTCGGCGGCGTGTTCCAGGTTCATGCAGACGGCGCCGGCCGACAGCTGCTGCTCCCACACCGGGACCTTGTGGCCCTGGATCGGGGCCGAAACGACCATGACGGTCAGGGGCGGATTGGCCAGCTTGGCCAGGACGGCCAGGTCCTTGTCGATGCGGCCCTGGGTTTCGGCGAGGGCGGCGAGGGCTTCGGACAGGTCGGCGCGGCTCTGCGGGCCCAGCACCACGAAGCGCCAGGGGAAGAGCTTGCCGTGGTCTGGGGTGCGGGCGCCGAGGGACAGGATCTGCTCGATCTCAGCCTCGGACGGGCCGGGCGCGCTCAGCAACTGGGCCGAGGCCGAGCGGCGGGTCGCCAGGCGGGTCAGAACCACGTCCGAACGGACGGGCAGGGGCAGGGCGGCGTTGAGATCGGTCATGCCGTCTAGCTAGGATTTCGTCGCGCCCGGCGCCATAGCCAGGGCGTCGGCAAAATCGCGGCGCCTTGACGGTGGCGGCGGCGTTCGGGGCCTCATATGGCCGGCGAAGGCAAACGGCTCGCCGTGCTGGCGCGGGCCATGCCGGGCGCGTAGGATCGCCGCCTGAGAACGGAGGGCCGATGGCCAAGCTGGAAATCGTGCCGCAACAGCCGGGCCTGTGGGCGCAACTGCGCGCCGCGGCCGAGGACGCCGCGCGCGAGGAGCCGCGTCTGGCCTCGCAACTGAACGCCGTGGTGCTGGCGCACGACGATCTGGCGGGGGCGCTGAGCTTCCAGATCGCGCGCAAGCTGGGCGATGCGGAGCTGGGGGCCATGTCGTTGCGCGAGGTGGCGCTGTCGGCCTTTGCGGCTGATCCCGGCATCCTGGCGGCGGCGGAGGCCGACCTGAAGGCGGTGCAGGACCGCGACCCGGCGATCCGGTCGCTGTTGCAGCCCTTCATGTATTTCAAGGGGTTCCAGGCGCTGCAGGCGTGGCGCGTGGCCCATTGGCTGTGGGGGCAGGGGCGCGACACCCTGGCCTTCCACTTCCAGAGCCGGATTTCGGAGCTGTTCCAGCTGGACATCCATCCGGCGGCGCGGATCGGCTCGGGCGTCTTCATCGACCACGGCACCGGCATCGTCATCGGCGAGACGGCGGTGGTTGGGGACGAGGTGTCGATGCTGCACGCCGTGACCCTGGGCGGGACCGGGGCCGAGCGCGGCGACCGTCACCCCAAGATCGGCCGCGGCGTCCTGTTGGGCGCGGGGGCCAAGGTGCTGGGCAATATCGTCATCGGCGACTACGCCAAGGTGGCGTCCGGGTCCGTGGTGCTGAAGCCGGTGCCGGCGGGCTGCACGGTGGCCGGGGTGCCGGCGCGCGTGGTCAACTGCCCGACCGACGCCACGCCCGCGCGGACGATGGACCACACCCTGGCCGACATCGCCTATGATTACGTGATCTGAGGGCCGCTGCGCCTGTGGACGTCTGCGATGCGGGCTTCCCACGACGAAGCGGCTTCTCTAGGTTCCCCCGCCTACGACACGTCAACGACACCAACGAGGCTACCCCCGTGAAAGAATCCGATCTGAAGCGCGTCGAGACGCACCTGAAGCGCACCTTCAACCACGGCGGCATCAAGGTGAAGGCCCGCAAGGTCGCCGACTCCGCCGAAGTCTATGTCGATGACGAGTTCATCGGCGTGGTGTTCGAGGACGAGGACGAGGCCGGCTCGTTCATGTTCGAGATGGCGATCCTGGCCGAAGACCTGCCGCAGGACTAAAGCCGCGTTTCCAGGGATTTCTCTGGAAAGCACGCACGAAAAAGGCCGGAGGGGCGAACCCTCCGGCCTTTTGTCGTTTCAGGCGATCACCAGCCGAACAGACGGGCGAAGAAGCCCTTCTTCTTTTCGGGTTGGGGCGCGGCGGGCGCCGGTTGCGGAGCCGGAGCCGGAGCCGGAGCAGGCTTGGGCGCCGGGGCGGGGGCGGCGGCGGCCGGAGCAGGGGCGGGCGTGGGAGCCGGCGTCGCAGCAGGGGCGACAGCGGCCTTGGGCGCTTCGACCGGCTTGGCGGCGGGTTTCGGAGCAGCGGCGGCCTTGGGGGCGGCGGCCTTCTTCGGCGCGGCGGTCTTCGCAGCGGCCTTGGGAGCGGCGGCCTTGGCGGCGGGCTTTGCCGCCGCCTTGGGTGCAGCGGCCTTCGCGGCCGGAGCCTTGGCGGCGGCTTTCGGAGCGGCCTTGGGCGCAGCCGCCTTCACGGCCGGCTTGGCGGCGGGCTTGGCTGCTGCCGCCTTGGGCGCGGCGGTTTTCGGCGCGGCTTTCGGTTTTGCAGCGGCCTTGGGCGCCGCAGCGCTCGACTTTGCCGCCGGTTTCGGCTTGGAAGCGGCAGGCGCCGCTTTCGGCGCAGCAGTTTTCGATTCAGACGGTGCTTTAGCCATGGATACCCGGACCCTTAAATGGACACGGGCGATCCGCACGCCCGCACTCGTGATTCGTTATCATAACGGTGTTTGAGAAATGTCCGAGTCCGCAGTCCAGGTAATCGCACGCGGCGAGCGCGCCGCCGCTGAATCCGCCGCCGCCGCGATCGACGCCAACCCCGTGCTGGAAAACGCGACCTACTCGATCCTGGAAGAGGACGAGGACAAGGGGATCTGGCGCATCGACGCCTTCCCGACGACGGACGAGGAAGCCGAGGGCATCGCCGAAATCCTGCGCGCCCAGGGCGAACTGGAAGTGATCGTCGAGAAGCTGGCCGACGCCGACTGGCTGGCCATGTCGCTGTCGGGCCTGCCGCCGGTCGAGGCCGGGCGCTTCTTCGTCTATGGCGCCCACGATCAGGGCAAGATTCCCGAGGGGCGGGTCAACCTGAAGATCGACGCGGGCGCGGCGTTTGGCACCGGCCACCACGGCACGACGGTCGGCTGTCTCGAAGCCTTCGACAAGCTGTTGCAGACCGAGACGTTCGACAAGGTTCTGGACGTCGGCTGCGGCACGGGCGTTCTGGCCATCGCGGCGGCGCGGACCGGCTCGCCCATCGCCGTCGGCACCGACATCGACGAGCCTTCGGCCCGCATCGCTAACGAGAACGCCCAGATCAACGACGCCAAGTGCGAGTTCTATTTCGCCGACGGCCTGAGCGATGCGCGCATCGCCCAGCACGCCCCCTATGACCTGGTCTTCGCCAACATCCTGGCCGCGCCTCTGGTCTTCCTGGCGCCCGAGATCGGCGCCGCGTTGAAGACGGGCGGGGTCGCCATCCTGTCGGGCCTGCTGCGCACGCAGGAGGAGCGGGTGCTGGAAGCCTATCTTCCGCTGGGCTTCGTGGTCGAGCAGACCATCCACCACGACGCCTGGAGCGCCCTGCAACTGCGCAAGGGCTGAACGGGTCAGGAAGTCGCCGGAGGGCTCTAGCCCCCGGCGGCGCTCGGGCGTAATCAGCCGGGATGCGCCAGACATTCGACGAAACGACCGATCCGTCCTTCGGGGCGAAACATCTGCCCTTGCTGCGGGCGAAGATGGCCGAGCAGGGCCTGGACGGCCTGCTGGTCCCGCACGAGGACGAGCATCAGAACGAATACCTGCCCGACGCCAGCGAGCGTCTGGCCTGGGTCAGCGGCTTCACCGGCTCGGCCGGGGCGGGCGTGGTGCTGAAGGACAAGGCTGCCGTCTTCGTCGACGGCCGCTATACGGTTCAGGCCAAGGCCCAGACCGACCCGGCCCTGTTCGAACGTGTCGAGCTGAACAAGCTGGCCGCTTGGCTGGAGACCCTGACCGCCGGCTCGGTCATCGGCTATGACCCGCGCCTGCACAGCCCCGACGCCCTGGCGACCCTGCGCGCCGCCGTCGAGAAGGCCGGGGCGACGCTGAAGGCCGTCGAGCCCAACCCCATCGACCTGGCCTGGGGCGACGCCCGCCCGGCCCAGCCGCAGGCGCCGGTGGCGCCGCACGACGACCGCTATTCCGGCGAGAACGCCGCGCAGAAGCGCGCCCGCATCGGTCAGGCCATCGCCGCCAAGGGCGCGGACGTGGCGGTGCTGACCTCGCCGTCGTCGCTGGCCTGGCTGTTCAACATTCGCGGCGGCGACGTGATCCGCACGCCCCTGCCGCTGGGGCAGGCGGTGGTGAAGGCCGACGGCACGGCCAAGGTCTTCCTCGATCCGGCCAAGATCACCAATGAACTGCCCGGCTGGCTGGGCGACGCCGTGACGCTGGAGGCGCCGGAGGCGCTGCCCGCCGCGCTGGACGCCCTGTCGGGGCAGAAGGTGCTGATCGACCCGGCCGTGTCCTCGGCCTGGTATTTCGACCGCCTGGAAGCGGCGGGCGCCGGCATCGTTCGCGGCATGGACCCCTGCGCCCTGCCGCGCGCCCAGAAGAACGCCGTCGAGATCGAGGGCAGCCGTCAGGCGCATATCCGCGACGGCGCGGCCCTGACCCGCTTCCTGCACTGGGTCGATACGGTCGCCCAGAAGG
This sequence comes from Brevundimonas sp. KH_025, assembly GCF_057839885.1. NCBI lineage: Bacteria > Pseudomonadati > Pseudomonadota > Alphaproteobacteria > Caulobacterales > Caulobacteraceae > Brevundimonas > Brevundimonas sp. KH_025. Next base: position 961,209 of record NZ_CM174501.1, read on the forward strand.
AGCTGCCGGACGAGCGGGCGGTGGTCGAGGCGCTGGAGGGCTTCCGCGAGGCGACCGGGATGTTGAAGGACCTGTCCTTTGATACCATCGCCGGGGTCGGGCCGAACGGCGCCCTGCCGCACTACAAGCCGGTCGGGGCCAAGATACGTCCGATGGAGGCGGGCAGCCTACTGCTGGTGGACGGCGGCGGTCAGTATCTGGACGGGACCACGGACGTGACCCGCACCATGGCCATCGGCGAGGGCTCGGCTGATCAGCGCCGCATGTTCACCCTGGTGCTGAAGGGCCACATCGCCATGGCGGTGATCCGCTTCCCCGCCGGGACGACGGGGCATCAGCTGGACGCCGTGGCGCGCCAGCCGTTGTGGAACGCCGGCTTCGACTTCGACCACGGCACCGGCCACGGCGTCGGCTCCTATCTGGGCGTGCATGAGGGACCGCAGCGCATCGCCCCCTACGTCAACACCCAGCCGCTGCTGACCGGCATGATCCTGTCGAACGAGCCGGGTTACTACCGCGAGGGCGAGTGGGGCATCCGCATCGAGACCCTGCAGGTCGTGACCGCTCCGGCTCAGGTTCCGGGCGGCGAGCGGCCGATGCACGGCTTCGAGCAACTGACCCTGGCGCCGCTGGATCGTCGCCTGATTGATGTCTCGCGGCTGACCGCCGACGAGCGCGTCTACGTCGACGCCTATCACGCCGAGGTTCTGGCCAAGGTCGGGCCACTGTTGGCCGACGGGGTGCAGAAGGACGAGGCGGCGCTGGAATGGCTGAAGGCGCAGACGGCGCCGCTCTAGGCCGATGATCGGCGCCATCGCCCTGCTGCTCGTCTGCCAGTTGGCGGGCGAGGCTGTTCACCGGCTGACGGGCCTGCCCCTGCCGGGGTCGGTGATCGGCATGGTGCTGCTGCTGGCCTGGCTAGCCCTGGTCCCGAGGGAGCGGCTGACGCTGGCCCAGGTCACGGGCTGGCTGACGGCGCACCTGTCGATCATGTTCGTGCCCGCCGCCGTCGGCGTGATGCAGGAGGGGGCGATCCTGTCCCGCTATGGCCTCGGCATTGTCGTGGCGGTGGTGGTTTCGACTCTGCTGACGCTGGCGGTGACGGCGCTGGTGTTCCGCGCCGTGGCGGGGCGAGAGCCGGGGCCTGAAATCGAGGAGAGCGCGTCGTGAGCGATCTGATCGCGACGCCCCTGTTGTGGCTGGCGGTGACGCTGGTGGTGTTCGAGGCGGCGGATCTGCTGTCGCGGCGCAGTGGGCGGCATCCGTTGTGCCATCCGGTGCTGCTGGCCACGCCGGTGCTGATCGGCGTCCTGCTGGCGACCAAGACGCCCTATCCAACCTATGCCGAGGCGACGCAGGTGCTGGGCTTCCTGCTGGGACCGGCGGTGGTCGGGCTGGCCGTGCCGATCTGGGCGCAGCGAGCGACGATCCGGCGTCTGGCCAAGCCGCTGACCTGCGCCCTGCTGGCCGGGGCCGTGACGGCCATTGTCAGCGCCGTGGGCATCGTCTGGCTGTTCGGGGCTCCGGCCGAGATCATGGCCTCCATCGCCCCGCGCGCCACGACCACGCCGGTCGGCATGGCGGTGGCCTCGCAACTGGGCGGCATCCCGTCGCTGGCGGCGGTGATCGTGCTGATGTCCGGGGTGATCGGGGCGATGACGGCGACGCCGTTGCTGAACCTGCTGAAGATCACGGACTACCGGGCGCGGGGCTTCGCCGTCGGGGTGTCGGCGCACGGATTCGGCGCGGCGCGGGCCTTTCAGGTGGATCAGACGGCGGGCGCCTTCGCCAGCCTGGGCATGGCGCTGAACGCGGCGGCGACGGCGACGATCCTGTCCATCGTCGCCGCCTTCTTCTGACGACCGGGTCCTACTGGATGCGGGTCCAGGTCTGGGTCTTGCACAGGGGGGCGACGATGCAGCCGCGCAGGCGCAGGCTGTCGGCGCTGGTCATGGTGATGGTGCCGCGATAGGTGCCGCCGTCGGCCGGATTATAGACCGAACCGCCGCGCCATTCGGTCGGCCCGCCGGTGAAGCCGCTCAGCATGGTCAGGCCGCGCAGGGTGCGGTTGCGCTGGGCCTCGTTCTTGTTGTGCTCGTCGCGGGCGTTCGGTTCGGCGCGGATATGGGCGGAGGTCACGAGCGTGCCGCACAGGGCCTGACCGCAGCGGGCGATGCGCACCTGACCGCCGTTGGTCGGGGTCTGCCACAGGCCGGTCGGATCACTGGCGAGGGTGGGCGAGGCCAGGGCTGCAGCGACGACGGCGGCGGCCGCCAGGACGGAGATCTTCATCGGCGTTTTCCTTCAGACGGATCGTTGAGCCGATCCTTTGGGTGAAGGGTGGTCCCGGTTTCGGTCTGAAACAAGGCTCAAATTTGTGAACTTCGATCAATGATTACATGACCTTAGGTCAATATTGAGCGGCGCTCGAGGCTAAGGTGATGGATTTGGAAGGCTTTCTCCTCCCCACAAAGTGGGGAGGTGGGTCGGCGGCGGTAGCCGACGAGACGGAGGGGCCGCCTGGTTCTGCTGTCCTGGCCCCTCCACCGCTTCGCGGTCCCCCTCCCCATGGAATGGGGAGGAAAAGGAGGTTGCTCAGGCCGCGCGCGGGCGACGCGGACGAGAGCCGGCGGAGGAGCAGGGGCTGTAGCCGCCGGCGTGCAGGCGTCCGAGGCTGATCCCCGTCGCCTGTGCGAGCGAAGCGGCGCAGGCCGCGTCATGCCTCCGCAGGGTCTCCAGCGCCACTGAGGCGCAGGCGAAGGCGTCTTCGGCGGCGTCGTGGTGTTTGAATTGGATGCCCAGTTCGGCGCAGACGTTGTTCAGCTTGTGCGAGGCGAACTCGGGCCAGGTGATCTGGGCCAGCTTGACGGTGCAGAGGTAGTCGAACTCGGGGTAGGCGAGGCCGTAGTGGTCGCAGGTCCCGCGAATGACGCTGACGTCGAAGGCGGCGTTGTGGGCCAGAACCGTCCGGCCCTGCAGACGCGGGGCGATGGCGGCCAGGACGGCGGGGAACTCCTCGGCGTCCTCGACCTGATCCGGGCCGATGCCGTGGAAGGCGATGTTGAAGCTGGCGAAGCGCATGCCCGGCGGGCGGATGTAATGATGCTCGACGGACTCGATGACGCCGTCGTTGATCCAGGCGAGGCCGATGGAGCAGGGGCTGGAGCGCTGCTCGTTGGCGGTTTCGAAGTCGATGGCGACGGCGTGCATCAGGCGATCATAATCTAGGCGATAAGGGCCAGCCACTCGTCCTCGGTCAGGACGGTCACGCCGTGCTTTTCGGCGTCCTTCAGCTTGGACCCGGCGCCGGGGCCGGCGACGACGTAGTCGGTCTTTTTCGACACCGAACCCGAGACCTTGGCCCCCAGGCTCTCGGCGCGGGCCTTGGCCTCGTCGCGGGTGAAGCGTTCGAGGGAGCCGGTGAAGACGACCGTCTTGCCCGCCACGGGGCTGTCGGTCGTCGGAGCGGCCACGTCCTCGACCTGGGTCAGTTCCGCCAGCAGGGCGTCCATGACGGCCTGGTTGTGCGGTTCGTGGAAGAAGTGGGCCAGGGCCTCGGCGGCGACGGGACCGACGCCGGAGACGCCCGCGATCTGGTTCAGGATTTCGGAAGGGCCTTCGTTGCGTGCCACGGCGGCCCAGCGGGTCAGGTCGGTCCAGCCGCCGGAGATTTCGGCCAGCGAGCGACGCGCGGGGGCGGCCATGCCGGGGAAGGCGAGGGCGATCTTCTGATCCATCGGCGCGGCGGGCCAGGGATCGTCGGCGGGCGGGCGGGCCTCGGCCATCAGGGTTAGGACGCGCGGCGAGATGGCGTGGGTCGCGGCCAAGGCCTTCCAGTCGTCGCTGGCCAGACCGTTCGATGCGGCCATGCAGGCGTCGCGGAAGGCGGTCCAGCTGCCGAAGGCTCGCGACAGGACCAGCGAGGTCTGCTCGCCTATGTCCGGCACGCCAAGGCCGAAGATCAGGCGGTCGAGACTGATGGTGCGGCGGGCGTCGATCCCGGCGATCAGGTTGCCGACGCTGGTCTCGCCATAGCCGTCCTCGGCGCGCAGCAGGGCCAGTTTCTGCTCGTCGCGGGCGAGGCGGAAGATGTCCGCCGGCTCCTTGATCCAGCCGCGCGCGTGGAAGGCGATCAGCTGCTTTTCTCCAAGTCCTTCAATGTCGAAGGCGCGGCGGCTGACAAAATGCTTTAAGCGCTCGACGATCTGGGCGTCGCAGATCAGGCCGCCGGTGCAGCGGCGTTTGACCTCGTCGCCCTCGCGCACGGCCTCTGATCCGCAGACGGGGCAGACGTGGGGGAAGGCGAAGGAAACGGCGTCTGCGGGGCGCAGGTTTTCGACCACGCCGACGATCTGGGGGATGACGTCGCCGGCGCGTTGCAGGATGACGGTGTCGCCGATGCGCACGTCCTTGCGGGCGATCTCGTCCTCGTTGTGCAAGGTGGCGTTACGGACCACGACGCCGCCGACGGTGACGGGGTGCAGGCGGGCGACCGGGGTCAGGGAGCCGGTGCGGCCGACCTGGATGTCGATGCCTTCCAGAACGGTCGTGGCCTGCTGCGCCGGGAACTTGTGGGCGATGGCCCATCTAGGGCTTCTGGCGATGAAGCCAAGGCGCTGCTGCCAGTCCAGCCGGTCGACCTTGTAGACCACGCCGTCGATGTCGTAGCCGAGGCCGCTGCGGTCGCTCTCCAGCCCGCGATAGATGTCGATCAGCCCGTCCGCGCCGATGACCTGACGCGAGCGGTCGTTGACCTGGAAGCCCCAACTGCGGAAGGCCTCCAGCGCGCCGTGCTGGGTCTCGGCAAACGGGGCCGAGGTCTCGCCCCAGGCGTAGGCGAAGAAGGTCAGGGGGCGCTGGGCCGTGATCTTCGGATCCTTCTGGCGCAGCGAACCGGCGGCGAAGTTGCGGGGGTTGGCGTAGGTGCGCTTGCCTTCCGCTTCGGCGGCGGCGTTGAAGGCGTCGAAGGCGTCGTTGGGGGCATAGACCTCGCCCCGGATCTCGATGACGTCGGGCCAGCCCGAACCGCTGAGAGTCTGCGGGATGCTGGCCAGGGTGCGCAGGTTGGCGGTCACGTCCTCGCCGGTCTTGCCGTCGCCGCGTGTGGCGCCCTGGACCAGAACGCCCTTTTCATAGCGCAGGCTGGCTGACAGGCCGTCGATCTTGGGCTCGGCGACGAAGGCGATAGGTTCGTCGCCCGGCAGTTTCAGGAAGCGGGCGATGCGGGCCACGAAGTCGCGCACCTCGCCCTCGTCGAAGGCGTTGTCCAGCGACAGCATGGGCACGCCGTGGCGGACCTCGGCGAACTGGCTGGAAACGGGGGCGCCGACGCGCTGCGACGGCGAGACGGGGCTGGTCAGGGTCGGGAAGGCGGCTTCGATCGCCAGAGCACGGCGCTTCAGATCGTCGTAGTCGGCGTCGGAAATCTCGGGCGCGGCGTCGGCGTAATAGAGGGCGTCGTGGCGGGCCAGTTCGGCGGCCAGATGCGCCAGTTCCTCGCGGGCCTGGTCTTCGCTCAGGGTTTCGACGGAAGTTTCAAACATGGGAATCGCGCGGCCGACTGGGTTAGGCAGGTTCTCTAGCACTGGCGGGGGCCGCGTCGCAGCGTCCATGACAGAAACGTAATCTGACGTCGGCCGCGACGCCCGCTAGCGTCCCGCCGACCCACTTGCCCGGAGCCCTTCATGCGTCCTGTTCTCGCCAGCCTGTCCGCAGTCGCCGCCGCCCTGACGCTGGCCGCCTGCGAGACCACGACGCCCGCAGCGACCGGGACGCCGGTCGCGGCTTTGCCCGCTGACTACACCCAGATGATGAGCGACCTGCGCATCCTGTCGGCGGACGACATGCAGGGGCGCGACACGGGATCGGAGGGCGGGGCCAAGGCGCGCGAGTACATCGTCGGTCGGCTTGAGGCCCTGGGCGTCCAGGCCTCGCCGATGGGCCGGCTGCAGCCGTGGGAGATGCAGGGCCGCACGCGCGAGGGGACCAAGACCTTCAACGGGACCAACATCATCGGCGTCATTCCCGGCACGCGCGTGGCCGACAAATACATCGTGGTCACGGCCCACTATGACCACGTGGGTGTCAACAACGGCCAGATCTACAACGGCGCCGACGACAACGCCTCGGGCGTGGCCACCATGCTGGAACTGGCCAAGCGGCTGAAGGCCAACCCGCCGGAGCACAGCGTCCTGATCGTCGCCCTGGACGGCGAGGAGCGCAGCCTGCTGGGGGCCAAGCATTTCGTCGAGGCGCCGCCGGTGCCGTTGTCCTCGATTTCGATGAACCTGAATTTCGACATGACCGCGCGCGCCGACGGCGACGGTAAGCTGTGGGTCACGGGCACCTATCAGCACCCCTATTTCCGCCCGGTGCTGGAGCGGATCGCGCCGCGCGGGACCGTCTCCCTGGCCTTCGGCAAGGACACGCCCGAGGACAAGGGCGCGGACAACTGGGTCGAGGCGTCGGACCACGCCGCCTTCCACCGCGCGGGCCTGCCGTTCCTCTATTTCGGCGTGAACTATCATGCCGACTATCACCGCCCGACGGATGACTTCGACAAGGTGGTTCCCGCCACCTTCCAGTCCTCGACCGAACTGGCGATCGAAGGCTTCCGCGCCCTGGATCAGTGGCTGGATCAGTGAGAAAGCGCGCGCTGGCCGTTGCGGCCCTGAGCGGACTGATGGCGCTGGCGGCCTGCGACCGGCCGGCGAAGTCGCCTGAACCCGCGGCGGCGTCGAAGGCGGCGGCGTTCAAGCATGATCTGCCCGAGGACGTGTCGGGCTACTATGTCCCGACCGAAGAGGTGCGGGTCGACAACTGGCGTCTGCACCACGTCTTCATGGGCCAAGTCCCGGACTTCATCGCCTGGGAGGGCGGGCAGCGAAACTCCGGCTTTGCGCCGATGATGATCGAGTTGGAGGACATGACGGGGCCGCCGCTCGAAACCGGGAACCGGCGGCGGCTGCGCCTGATCCCGGCGGCCTATGACGTGACCGAGGACCGGGTGCGCGTGCAGGCCCTGTCGGGGGGCTTGGGCGCAGTGTCGTTCGATGGAAGGCTCGACCAGGGCGCGCTGTCGACGGCGCGGCGCAATCTGGGAGACAGGGGCGTCGTCCTGAAGGGGACGCTCAAGGTCGGAAACCGGACCTTCAACAACGTGTCAATGCGGTGGTGGGCGGGGGACTGATCCCCTTTTTCCTCCCCATGAGAATGGGGAGGTGGCGCGGCGCGTTAGCGCCGTGACGGAGGGGCTGCTTTATGGCGCGGCCCCTCCACCACTTCGTGGCCCCCCTCCCCACGGAGTGGGGAGGAGAGTTCGTTAGGCGATGGTCGCCTTGACGATCTTGCCCGGAGCGCGGGGCGGCTCGCCCTTGGGCAGGGCGTCGACGTGATCCATGCCTTCGATCACTTCGCCCCAGACGGTGTACTGGCCGTCGAGGAAGCGGGCGTCGTCGAAGCAGATGAAGAACTGCGAGTTGGCGCTGTTGGGATCCGAGGTGCGGGCCATCGAGCAGACGCCGCGGACGTGCGGCTCCTTCGAGAACTCGGCCTTCAGGTTCGGCTTCTTGGAGCCCGAGGTGCCGGTGCCGGTCGGGTCGCCGCCCTGGGCCATGAAGCCCGGGATGACGCGGTGGAAGACGACGCCGTCATAGAAGCCTTCCGAGGCCAGCTCGGTGATGCGGGCGACGTGGCCGGGGGCCAGATCGTCGCGCAGCTTGATCACGACGTTGCGTTCTTCGCCGTCGCCGGTGTCCAGGGTGAAGGTCAGGGTTTGGTCGGCCATCAGGCTCTCCTTGGTGTGTGCAGGCTAGAATTGTGCGCGGGTCATAGCGGCTGAACGCTGTCACCGCTATGTGGGAAGCATGACTGACGACGAAAAGCCCTCCGACAAGCCTCCGGAACGCCGCCGGATGGTGCGCCCGCCCACGGGCGGCACCGCCGCCGGGCGCGGCATGGGCCAGAAGATCAAGACCGCCGACAAGAAGACGCTGTCCAGCCAGGCCTGGATCAAGCGCCAGCTGTCGGACAAGTGGTCGGAACGCGCGCGCGCCGAGGGCTGGCGCAGCCGCGCGGCCTTCAAGCTGCTGGAGATCGACGACCGATTCCATCTGATCAAGAAGGGTTCGCGGGTCATCGACCTGGGCGCGGCGCCGGGCGGCTGGATCCAGGTGGCGCTGAATCGCGGGGCGACGGCGGTGGCCGGCGTGGACCTGCTGATGATCGAGCCGATTCCCGGTGCGACCCTGATCCAGGCTGACTTCACCCATCCGGGCGTGGACCAGCAACTGATCGACGCCATCGGCGGACGACCGGATCTGGTGCTGTCGGACATGGCGCACAACACCGTGGGCCACCGCCAGACAGATCACCTGAAGATCATCGCCCTGATCGAGATCGCCGCCGACTTCGCCATCCGCACTCTGAAGCCGGGCGGAAATTTCGTGTCCAAGAACTTCCAGGGCGGCGACGCCGGCGGTGTCCTGACGCGGCTGCGCGAAGAGTTCGAGACGGTGAAGTACGTGAAGCCCGAATCGAGCCGCAAGGGCAGCGCCGAGGTCTTCCTGGTGGCGCTGAACAAGAAGTAGCGGCAGGGGTCTCCACGCTCAATCCTCCCCCGTGCAACGGGGGAGGGGGACCGCCGCAGGCGGTGGAGGGGGCGGCCGTGGCCGCTTCCTTCGATATTGCTTGCTTTGTCCGCTAGACCTCAAGCCGCCGCGCCCAAGCTCGCCCCCTCCACCATGCTGCGCATGGTCCCCCTCCCCCGCTGCGCAGGGGAGGATCGTCAGACGGCGGCCGCTTCGGCCGCCCGCTGCGCCCTGTTCGCCTCGATCCGTGTCCAGATGCGGTCGTGCAGGGTGAAGAAGGCCGTCTGCACCAGGGGCTCGACCGTGCCGATGGCCAGGGCGATGCGCCAGTCGCGCGTCAGGGCGTAGGCGACGGCGACCGCGACAGTGAAGTGCATGAGCCCATAGGTCACGGTCTTCAGCGCCACCTGTTTCAAACTGCGGGGCAGGGCGTGGCTGTGGCCGTGATGGTTGTGGGCGCGGTTCTGCTCGTGGGCGTTCATCAGCTCCAGACGGGCGGTGACGGCCTCGGCGGTCTCCTCGAAGCCTGACAGCATTCGGCGCTGCTCGACCCGGTGCCAGACCCGGTCGTGAATGGAATAGGCCAGGGTCTGGAAGATCGGCTCGACCACGCCGACGGCCAGGGCGATGCGCCAGTCGCGCGTCAGGGCGAAGGCCACGAGGATGGCCACGATCAGGTGCATAAGGCCGTAGCTCGCGATCTTGAGCGCGAGGCGGCGGGCGGTGCTGATCAATATGCGAACCATTCGCAATATCTGGGTCTGAACGCCTCAGGGTGCAAGGCAATTTCTCTTATTCCCTGCATAGCTCCGTCTTGGGGTTGCGGTTCCCCGGCATGGGGCGTTATACGCGGCCCGCAAAACGGAGACTCCCTATGGAGATACGCGAAGGCCTTACCTTCGACGATGTTTTGCTCGAACCCGGCCCGTCCGAGATCATGCCAGCGATGGCGGATGTCTCGACCCAGCTGACGCGCAACATCAAACTGAACATCCCGCTGCTGTCGTCCGCCATGGATACAGTGACCGAAAGCCGCTTGGCCATCGCCATGGCGCAGGCCGGCGGCCTGGGCGTGCTTCACCGCAACATGACCATCGAGGAGCAGGCCGAGCAGGTCCGCACCGTCAAACGCTATGAAAGCGGCATGGTCATCAACCCGGTGACCGTCTCGCCCGACACGACCCTGGGCGAAGTTCGCCAGATCGTCGAACGCAAGAAGATCACCGGCTTCCCGGTGGTTGATCCGGCGACGGGCAAGCTGGTCGGCATGCTGACCAACCGCGATATGCGCTTCGAGAGCGATCCCTCGATCAAGGCCTCGGCCCTGATGACCACGGGCGACCTGATCACCGTGCGCGAAGGCGCCGGTCGTGAAGAGGCGTGGAACCTGCTGCGCACCCGCAAGATCGAACGCGTCATCGTCGTCGACGACGCCTATCGCGCGGTGGGCCTGATCACGATGAAGGATATCGAGAAGGCCCACGCCTTCCCGAACGCCGCCAAGGACGAGCAGGGCCGCCTGCTGGTCGGCGCCGCCTCGACGGTCGGCGATTCCGGCTATGAGCGGGCCATGGCCCTGGCCGAAGCCGGCTGCGACGTGGTGGTGATCGACACCGCCCACGGCCACTCGGCCTCGGTGGCCCAGGTGGTCGAGCGCATCAAGCGCGAGAACAACCGCCTGCAGATCATCGCCGGCAACGTCGCCACCTATGACGCCACCCGCGCCCTGATCGACGCGGGCGCCGACGCCGTGAAGGTCGGCATCGGCCCGGGCAGCATCTGCACCACCCGCATCGTCGCGGGCGTCGGCGTGCCGCAACTGACCGCCGTGATGGACGCCGCCCGCGCGGCTCGCGACAGCGGTTCGCCGGTCATCGCCGACGGCGGCATCAAGTATTCGGGCGACCTAGCCAAGGCCATCGCGGCGGGCGCCAGCGTGGCCATGATGGGCTCGATGTTCGCCGGCACGGACGAGAGCCCCGGCGAGGTCTTCCTGTACCAAGGCCGGTCCTACAAGTCGTATCGCGGCATGGGCTCGGTCGGGGCCATGGGCGCCGGCTCGGCCGATCGCTACTTCCAGAAGGAAGTTTCGACCGAGAAGCTGGTCCCCGAAGGCATTGAAGGTCAGACGGCCTACAAGGGTCCGATCTCTCCGGTCCTGCACCAGATGGTCGGCGGCCTGCGCGCTTCCATGGGCTATGTCGGCGCCGCGACCATCAAGGACTTCCAGGAACGCGCCCGCTTCGTGCGCATCACCAATGCGGGCCTGCGCGAAAGCCATGTCCACGACGTGATGATCACGCGCGAAGCGCCGAACTATCGTCAGGGCTGACCTGATCAGCTCCCGGTTTCGGCCGGGAGCGGCTTCGTTTTGAGCGGACAAGTGAGGGGCAGGGCGTGACGACTGAACTGATCTATCTGGTCGCTGTCCTGATCCTGGCCCTGGTGCAGGTCCTGCTGCCGGCGGCGGTCAAGGATCTGGAGTTCGGTTTGGCCTGGGGCGTGGGTTCGCGCGACCAGACACCGAATTCGAAGAACCTTGTCGTGGGCCGCCTCGAAAGAGCCCGGACCAACCTCTATGAGACCTTGCCGCTCTTCATCGGCGCCGTTCTGATCGCCCATGTCACAGGGCAGGAGGGGGCGCTGACCCTGTGGGGCGCGGCGCTCTATTTCTGGGCCAGAGCAGCCTATGTTCCGCTCTACGCCTCTGGACTTCCCTATCTCCGGTCGCTGGTCTGGGCTGTCTCGCTTGCGGGACTGATCATGATCCTGACGGCCCTTTTCATTTGAGACCCGATTGACCCCTGCAGCCCGCCTCGCCGCCGCCGCCTCCGTCCTCGACAGCATCGCCCACAGCCGCCAGCCGGCCGAGGTGGTGCTGAAGGCCTGGGGCGCCGCCAACCGCTATGCGGGGTCCAAGGATCGTCGCGCCATCGCCGACCGCGTTTACAAGGTCATCCGCGCTCGCGGCCGTCTGGTCTGGGCCATGGGCGGGCGTGAGGACGGCCGGGCTCTGGTCATCGGCTCGCTGTCGCTGATCGACGGCCTGCCGCTGGACGAGATCGAGCTGCTGCACTCGGGCGAGGGCTACGGCCCGCGTCCGCTGTCGAAGCAGGAGCGCGGCCGCATCACCTCGGCGCCGGGCGAGCTGCCCGGCTGGGTCGCCGCCGGCCTGCCCGAGTTCGTGGTCGAGGACTTCAAGATCACCTTCGGCGACCGCTGGACCGAGGAAGCCCACGAACTGATGGCGCCGCGCGCGCCCATCGACCTGCGCGTCAACGTCGCGAAAACCACGGTCGCGGGCGTCGAGGCGGAGCTGGTCGAGGCCGGTCTGTCGCCCGAGCGTACGCCCTGGTCGGCCGTGGGCCTGCGTCTGTCGGCCGAGCCGCCGCCCAATGTTCAGGCGCTGGAGGCCTTCAAGCAGGGCCATATCGAAATTCAGGACGAAGGCAGTCAGGTCGCCTGCTGGCTGACGGGCGTCGAGCCGGGCATGACCGTGGTCGACTATTGCGCCGGCGGCGGCGGCAAGACCCTGGGTCTGGCCATGCTGGGCCAGCCGGTCGTGACCAAGGCGCCCAAGGTTCAGGCTGAGGCCGCGCCGGTCGCCGTCTGGTCGCCGGTCGGCGGGGACGGGGAGGGCGCTGCCCCCCAGCCCAAGCCCAAGGCCAAGCCGGTCGAGATCACCAGCAGCATCCGCCTGTTCGCCTATGACGTGGTGCAGAAGCGTCTGGACAACATCCGTCCGCGCCTGAGCCGCGCCGGCGTCACCGCCGATCTGCGCCTGCTGGGCCAGAACGGCGGCGGGGTCGAGGATCTGGTTCGTCAGGCCGACGTGGTTCTGGTCGATGCGCCGTGCAGCGGTTCCGGCACCTGGCGTCGTCGTCCCGAGGACGCCTGGCGTCTGAAGCCGTCCGAGGTCGAGCGCCTTCATGCCCTGCAGGTCCAGATTCTGGACCGCGCCTCGGCCCTGGTGAAGCCGGGCGGTCGTCTGGTCTTCGTCACCTGCTCCATGCTGCGCGGCGAGAACGAAGCCACGGCGGACGCCTTCGAGGAAAACCACCCCGAGTTCGCGCCGGTCCCGGTGGCCGAGGCCCTGAACGCCGCGACCCTGACCGATGCCGCGCGCGAGCGCCTGGGCGCGCTGGCGGCGGGCGGTCATCGCCTGCGCCTGTCGCCGGCCTCGACCGGCACCGACGGCTTCTTCGCCGCCGTCTATGAGCGGACGGCGTGAGCGAGGGCCGTTCCGAAGAAATCTACGGCCTGACGGTCCTGCCCGTCATGGCGGCGCCGGCTGAGTACGGCGCCGCCCTTCAGGCGCGCATCGTGCCGCTGATGACCGGGATCGGCCCGGTCGAGGCGGCCATCGCCCTGACGGCGGCCCTGACACGGCTGGAAGCCGAAGACGTCCTGCCGGACCTGATCGTCTCGCTGGGCTCGTGCGGATCGCGCGATCTGGAGCACGCCGCGGTCTATCAGGCCTCGTCCGTCAGCTATCGCGACATGGACGCCAGTCCGCTGGGCTTCGAGAAGGGCAAGACGCCTCTGCTGGACCTGCCCGCCGTCCTGCCTCTGCCTTGCCCCATCCCCGGCGTGCCGACCGCGACCCTGTCGACGGGCGCCAATGTCGTCTCGGGCGCCGCCTATGACGCCATCGACGCCGAGATGGTGGACATGGAGACCTTCGCCCTGTTGCGTGTCGCGCAGACGTTCGGCGTGCCGCTGGTCGCCCTGCGCGGCGTCAGCGACGGCAAGAGCGAGCTGACCAAGCTGGAGGACTGGACCTCCACCCTGCACCACGTCGACGCCAACCTGGCCGCCGCCTGGGACCGTCTGGCCGAGGTGCTGACGACGCAGGGACTGGCCGCATTGGCCGATGTCCCGGCTTCGCGACTTGATCCCGACGTCTTCACCCGTCAAGAACCCGCCCCATCAACGCCCGCTTCGGATTCTGAGCCCTCATGACCGCGCCCCACACCCACGAAGCCGTCCTCATCGTCGATTTCGGCAGTCAGGTGACGCAGCTGATCGCGCGCCGCCTGCGCGAAGCCGGCGTCTATTGCGAGATCCACCCGTTCAACAAGGCGGGCGAGGCGCTGAAGACGGTGGCGCCCAAGGCCATCATCCTGTCGGGCGGCCCGGCCTCGACGACCGAGGCGGAAAGCCCCAAGGCTGACCACGCCCTGTTCGAGGCCGGCGTGCCGGTGCTGGGCATCTGCTACGGCGAACAGACCATCTGCGCCGAGCTGGGCGGCAAGGTCGAGAGCGGCCACCATCGCGAGTTCGGCCGCGCCGAGATCGTCATCACCCGCGAAAGCCCGCTGTTCGCCGGCATCGGCGCGGTCGATCACCGCGAGACCGTGTGGATGAGCCACGGCGACCGCGTCACCGCCATCCCCGAAGGCTTCCACGTCATCGCTACCTCGGAAGGCGCGCCCTACGCCGCCATCGCTGACGAGGCGCGCAAGATCTACGGCGTGCAGTTCCACCCGGAGGTGATGCACACCCCGCGCGGCGCCGTGATCCTGAAGAACTTCACCCACGGCATCGCCGGCCTGACCGGCGACTGGACCATGGCCGCCTATCGCGACGAGCAGATCGCCAAGATCCGCGAACAGGTCGGCTCGGCCAAGGTGGTCTGCGGCTTGTCGGGCGGGGTGGACTCGTCCGTCGCCGCCGTCCTGATCCACGAAGCCATCGGCGATCAGCTGACCTGCGTCTTCGTGGACACCGGCCTGCTGCGCAAGGACGAGGCCAAGCAGGTCACGGAACTGTTCCGCGAGCACTACAACATCCCGCTGGTGCACGTTGATGCGTCGAAGGAATTTCTCGGCGAGCTGGCCGGGATTTCGGACCCCGAGACCAAGCGCAAGACCATCGGCCGCGTCTTCATCGAGATCTTCGACCGCGAGGCCGCCAAGATCGAAGGCGCCGAGTTCCTGGCCCAGGGCACCCTCTATCCCGACGTGATCGAGAGCGTCTCGGCCTCGGGCGGCCCCTCGGCCGTCATCAAGAGCCACCACAATGTCGGCGGCCTGCCGGACTTCATGAAGCTGAAGCTGGTCGAGCCGCTGCGCGAACTGTTCAAGGACGAGGTCCGCGCCCTGGGCCGCGAACTGGGTCTGACCGACGCCTTCGTCGGACGCCACCCCTTCCCGGGGCCGGGCCTGGCCATCCGCATTCCCGGCGAGATCACGCCGGACGCTGTTGCAACGCTTCAGGATGCGGACGCCATCTATCTGGAAGAAATCAGGAAAGCCGGTCTCTACGACGACATCTGGCAGGCCTTCGCCGTCCTGCTGCCGGTCAAGACGGTCGGCGTCATGGGCGACGCCCGGACCTACGAAAAGGTCCTGGCCCTGCGCGCCGTCACCTCGACCGACGGCATGACCGCCGACTTCTATCAGTTCCCCTGGGACATCCTGGGCAAGACCGCCACGCGCATCATCAACGAAGTCCGCGGCGTCAACCGCGTCGTCTACGACGTCACGTCGAAGCCCCCCGGCACCATCGAGTGGGAGTGAGGGGAGGCGGGCATACGGGGGCGACCTCTGGAGAGGATTTTCGTTGATGACAGGTCGACATTAGCGGTCGGGTTCGGACAGGGCGACCCTGTAGCCGTACGGTAGTAGATCTACGGGTGCGAGCGATTGCGGCCGCTCTGGAGGTCCGTTTTTGACTCAAAGCGGCGGTTGGATCTGCCCGCTCACGGCCCGCGTATTCCTAAAGCCGAGGTCGGAGCCAGACGTGACCTTTCCCGGAGAGTTCGCGGCGGGTGTTTAGCCAATTGCCCCAGAGATCGCGCCTTACCCCAGCCCAGGAGGGGTGTTGCGACCGGGACCGTCGTCGGCGATCAGGACGAACTCACCCCGCCGGATCGCGCGGAGGAACTGCCCTAGGGCATTCCGAACACGCGGTTGGAGGTCGTCGCCGTCGCCGGCCACCTCACCACCCCGGAGCAGCCCGACGTGGTCGATCCTCTGCTGGTCGACTGGGTCGCGCTGTAAAGTGAGCCGTCCCTCACAGGTCAGAGGGCGAGATCGCCCTTTCGATGGCGGCGACCACGGCGCGTCCGCCGTCTAGCGTCGCCTTGATCAACGCCTCCAGGTGCGCGGTCGTCGCTGTGTGGGAGCCGACATAGCCTGACCGCACCACATCGACGAAGGTTTCCCCGCGAAGGTACTGGCCGGCGAGCGACTTGTAGGAGATGCGCAAACCGCCCTTGGGGCCGGTCAATCCGCCGCTCGCCATCATATGCTGCAGGTGATCCAGGCTGAGCAGAATGCCGGCGTTCCCGGTGGCCCCGTTTCGCCGCACGAGCTTGATGAAGAAGGGGCTCGGGCACATCCTATAGGGGCCGCAGCCAGTGGCCGACGCGGCGAACCGGTTCATGCGATCGATCTCCGCCCTGAACTGGGCGTTGATCGGCACGCTCCATTCGTTGTCGTCCTGCTCGCGCCGTGGACCGAACGGCGTGTCCACCGTCCGAAATGTCCGAGGCTGCAGGTCCATCATCTTGTACTGGACCATCACGATCGATTGCTGCCGTTCGTTGAGGTAGATCAGATCTACTCCGAACAGGCGCTCGAGCGGCTGCTTGTTGGCCGTGAACACCTCGAGCCTGTCTTCGCCCTGGGTGAAGACCGCGCGCCCCGTGAGATCGCTGTCGCTGAGGGTCCAACCCGGTATCCAGCGCGCGTCATGCTCAATGGCGATGTCCTCCTGCACCCTCGCCCCGGCCAGAGCGGTCTGGCGCTGTGACAGAACCAGTTCGCTGGCGGTGGCGTCACGGGCTCCGAACGCCTTGAGGGCCAGGGTCAACGCGTCTTCCTGAAGTGCGACCGCGTTTCGATAGACGCGCTGTGCGCCCAGCAACGACAGCTGCTGGCTCAGGGCGGGGCGGTTATCCGCCCTTGCGGCGATCCGATCTATGAGCCAGTCGCAGACCCTCGGCGTGAGCCCCGAGAACGAGGAACGCGTCTTCATCACCCGCGCGATGTGAGGCCTGAGCTGGGCAGGCAGGCTGCGACCGGCCAGATCGCGCAAGGATCCCGGCTGGATCGGGCGCACATAGTCGAAGGAGACCCGGCTGTCGCGCGTCGCCACGGCCTGAATCGACCTGATCCAGCCCAGTTTCAGATGCGCCTCCACCGTGGTCGGCTCATCCCAGTCGCCCGTCGCCACCTGCCCGCCAGTGATGACGATCAACACCGGCGACTTCGGCTTGGCGATCCGGGCCACGTCATGCGGAAACACCAAGGTGAAGCGCGCGCCGCCCTTTCGTCCTTCCAGGAACTCCTGCCACTCGACGGCGGTCAGTCTCAGGATCGTGAGGCCGCGTTTTTTCAGCGGCTTGAGGTCGAGCGTTGTCATTCAGGCGCGAGGTGGGCTGTCATTCCAGCTTCACCGTAGTCCGGGTCACCGCAAAGACGCCAGTCTCCACGCAGCGTCGGAACGCTTTTGAACCGTTCACGCAGTCCAGCGCCGCACGACTCAATGATGACGACGCGTTGCCGTCGATGCCGATGTCTTGCGACGAAGGCGGTCGGAGAGTTCTCGCCAAGGTCGGCCGCCGAACGCCGTTGGACCGGCTGCGAGGCTATGGCGCAAGAGTCGAAAAATGCGACGAGACCGATCGCGTGAAGCTAGGCCGATAGCGATGCAACCGCTAGTCTCACCCCGCGGACACTGGTTCGATAGGGCGACGTCTGGTTCACCGAGGGGCTGGCTCGCTGGAAATCGGTGCGGCGACGCCCGAAGGCTCCAGACCTTTCGCCAAGATTCCAACGCCCGCCCCTTACGACCTATCCGTTGAGGCCGCCTTGCCCATTCAGTTCTCAGAACACGGACCGAGCTTTCCTGACGCTCTCGTCGACGACATGCTCGAGGGGAAGGTTGTCTTCTTGTGCGGAGCAGGGGTCAGCAGCCCGCAATTGCCGGGTTTCCGGCAGCTGGTCGACGACGTCTACGACCGGCTGAACGTGGAGAAGACGCCCGGAGAGACCCGTTCTTTCAATGAAGGGCGCTATGAGGAGGTTCTCGGCGCGTTGGCGCGGCGATTGTCGCGACCGCAGTCCGTCGGCCGGGCGGTCAACGATCTGCTTCAGATCACTGACCCCGACCTCGCAAGACACCGGACCCTGGTGAGGCTCTCCCGCGACCTGCTCAGCCGACCGACGTTGGTGACGACGAACTTCGACACCCTGTTCGAACGCGCCTACGAAGAAGAGGAGGGCACGGGGGCATCCAAAGCCCTCAGTCTCGCGGGGCAGGCTCTGCCGCCGCCGGGCGGCGCCGACTTCTGCGGTATTATCCACCTTCATGGACGTCTCGCCGATGGTGATCGCGCCCTAGAGGCGTCAGCTCTGGTGATGACGAGCTCGGAGTACGGCGACGCCTATATGCGATCTGCATGGGCGTCCCGTTTTCTGTTCGATCTCGTCCGTTGCCGCACACTGGTCTTGGTCGGTTATCAGGCCGGCGATGCGCCCGTCCGGTATTTCTTGAATGTTCTCGAGTCTGATCGGGAACGCTTTTCAGACCTGCAGGACGTCTACGCCTTTCATGGAAAGAGCAAGGAGGAGGCGGACGACGAGCCTTGGTCTACGATCGCGGTCCATCCACTCCGCTTTCAGAAAGCCGAAGGCGAGGATTCCTTTCGTGTCTTGTGGGACGACTTGGCGGCTCTCGCCGAGCTTGTCGAAACCCCACGCCGATGGCGGCGTGCAAGGGCTCAAGAGATACTAGCCCGACCGTTGGCCGACGCGACCCGGCTGGAGCTCGACATCGTCGCCTGGCTGGTGCGGGGCAAACGAGACCTGTGGGATGTCGTCATCCCGTCGGTGGCCGACTACCGATGGTTCGACCATTTCACCGCGCAGAAGCTGTGGGAGGATGCCGATGCGGCATGGGTTCTGGCCTCTTGGTGTGCTTCGGACTGGGAGAGCCGCGAGCGCCTTGGTTGCGCGGCTGGCTGGCTGGAACGGTTCGGCGAAGCGTTCGCGGAGCGGCTAGACCAGCGGATCGCGTCGAAGCCGCCCGGAGATGACCTGCTGTTCCGGGCCTGGCGCCTGATCGCCGTCAGCGCGCGCCCGCCTCGCGATCCTGAGCTCCAGAGCTATCGTATCGTGGGGCGGCTCAAGGCGGGCCGGATATCGGACGGTGACATTCGGTTAGGAGTCGAGCGGATGCGGCCCCGCATCGCCATATCACCGCGAGAGTCCGGGACGAGTCGGTCGGCCAAGCCAGCGAGTCGGATCTCCGATTTCTTTCACCTGAGACTGACCGTCGATGACCGGGGCGGCGTGATGGATCTGATGGACGCCCTTCTGGCGGCTGCGGACCCTATCCGCCTGTGTGAAATCGCGACCGAACAGCTTCGGATCGCGGTCGCCTCGGCCAGCGAGGCGGACTTCTTCGCGCTGACCGATCGACTGGATGACAACCTCCCCACCGTCGAGCGGCACGCCCAGAACAAGCATCACGACGGGGTCGTCTATCTCGTCCAACTGCTCAGCGAGGCGCTGGGGTGTGTGGCAGGAGAAAATCACGCGGCGGCCCGCGTGATTTCCGAAAGCTGGCGCACGCTGCCGAGTCGCGTCGGAGTCAGGCTGTTCCTCCAAGCCTTGCGCCGCACAGATCTGTATAGCGCCGACGCTGTCGCTCAAGCCATCCTTACCCTGTCGAACGATGAGTTTTGGAAGATCCGGCGGGAGCTGATTCTGGCGATAGCCGAACGACTCGGCCCCGCCGATTCCGTTCTCATCGCCGGGATCAACCAGCGAATTCTGTCCGAAGCTCCAAAGCTCTACGAGGAAGGCTACGCCGCGCCGGAGGGGCAGGAGGACTGGCGGCCGCTGGCTCGCGACCGGAGTGCCTGGCTTCGGCTTTCAGCGCTCAAGCGCGCGGGGGTTCTGCCGGAAGACGGTGCCGCCGAACTGGCGGCCATCGCCGCTCGTCGCCCGTTCATTTCCGGCGACTTCGACGAAAGCGACCTGTTTTCCTCCTATTCGACCGGCGTGCGCTACGTGAGCGGCGATCCAGAGCCGATGAAGAGGATGCGTGATCCCGAAAAGCGCCTCGATCTCGCGCGCACCACGTTAACCGAATGGGATCCGGACACCCAGCAGAATTGGAGTGCCTACTGTTCGGCGGATCCCGAAGGTGCACTGGAAGCCTTGAAGCTCGCTCCCCTGACCGTGGACAATGCGGGGCTCTGGAGCGACCTGATCGGTTCATTGACCTGGGCACCCCAAGGGGAAAAGCCTCAGGCCAGACGGGCGCGCCAGGCTGTCATTCGCCAGATATTCGACCACCTCACGGATGCCGAAGACGGGCTGATCGAGAGCCTGACGCGTGGGCTGGCCTATCTGCTCGAGCAGGCCCGCCGCGCACGCCTTGCCACCGCCGATGCATGGTGGGACAGGCTTTGGGGGGCCTGCGAACGCATCGACGAGGACCTGTCCGACGATGCCACAGATCGATTCTATGATCATGTCATCAACACAGCGGCCGGTCGGCTGGCGGAGCAGCTCGTCACGGAAATCGACGCCCGCAAAACGAAGTCAAAACGCATCTCGCCCGCGAACAGGGGCCGGTTGCGCCTGATCATGGGCTCCAACACGTCGGCGGGATGGCTCGCGCGAGGTGCCTGCGTCAGCCAGATCGGATTTCTATTCTTCATCGATCCGCAAGGCGTCCGTCGCACCTTGAAACCTTGGATCGCCAGGGACGACCGTCAGGGCGAGAAGTTGAGGGCTGTGCTCGTCGAATGGGCACGCCTGGGGGAAAAGGCCGAGACGGCGCTCGCGGACGAAATCCTATGCGGTGTCCGCGAAAGCCGGTCGGACGGTCTGATCGCCACGCACGTCGCCAACCGGCTCATTCGACCACTCTTCCTCCATGCGGTCGATCGCGGGTCTTCTCCAATCACCCAGGGCAAGGTTCGGGCGCTGCTGAAACAGGCCGCACCCTCTGTGCTGGAGGCGGTGCTTCATGTGATGGAAGAGTGGGTTCTCAAGAGCGGACGCAAACCTGAAAACGCGTGGCGTCAGGCGATCGGTCCGATTTTCGAAGGCGTCTGGCCGAAGGAACGAACCTACAAGAACCCGACATACACTCGACGGCTGGCGGAGCTGTGCGTCGCGGCCGGACCGGCGTTCCCCGAGGCCTTGGACACGGTGCGCCATTTTCTGTTGCCGCTGGAAGGCGGGTGGGGCGGGCTTCATTTTCTGACGAGTTCTTCGGTCCTCTCTGATCATCCTAAGGCGGCGCTGGAGCTCCTCTGGACGCTCTGCGGTCCGGAATGCGACGTCGAGGTCTGGGAACTAGACAAGGTCCTAACGAAGATCGGGGATGCTGATGCTGCGCTCATCCGCGATCGTCGGTTCCAGTGGTTGGAGCAGCGGGCGCCCCATCATGGTTGAGTTCACACTTCGCGGCGGGGTGCATCTCGAGAGCTTCCAGATCGATTTCGACGTCACGCGCACGGCCACCTTCCTAGACGAGAACGGAACATCGGTCGCAGCTGTTGATGATAGACACCGCCAACGTCGGCTTTGCGGCCACGGCTCATTGTCCGCTCCTGGGGCTCTCCAGATATCGCAACCTCTAAGAGACGCAGCCAAATGTGTCTTCCGGTGTCGTCCCAAACCTTTTACGACCGGACATGACTGCAGCCTCCATTGATCCCGCCGTCTCCCTGGCGTTCAGCATTCATGCCAACAAAGGCGCCTATGCGCTTCTATTAGGGTCAGGGGTCTCGCGAGCGGCAGGCATCCCGACTGGGTGGGAGGTCACGCTCGATCTCGTGCGGCAACTGGCGGCTACGACCGGTCATTCCAATCTTCCCGACCCGGAAGCTTGGTTCAGGGAGACCTACAGTCAAGACCCGGACTATTCGGATCTCCTCGACCAGCTTTTTAAGGTTCAGGCCGAGCGTCAGCAGTGTCTGAAACGCTATTTCGAGCCCGACGCAGACGAGCGGGAGCAGGGCCTGAAGGCACCCACGCCGGCGCACCACGCCATCGCCGAACTCGTGGCCCTGGGTTATGTCCGCGTGATCGTCACCACCAATTTCGACCGGCTTCTCGAGCAAGCGCTCGAAGCGCGAGGAATTGTGCCGGTCGTGATCGCTAATGCCGACCAGGTGCGGGGCATGCTGCCACTGGTTCATCAGACCTGCTGCCTGATCAAGGTGCACGGCGACTATCTCGACACTCGCATCAAGAACACCGTGAAGGAGCTCGAGACCTACACCCCAGAAATGGATCAGTTGCTTGACCGAGTCTTCGACGATTTCGGTCTCATACTCTGCGGCTGGTCGGGTGCCTGGGATCCGGCCCTGCAATCCGCCATCACCCGCGCCCCCAACCGGCGGTTCGCAAGCTACTGGGCGACGCTCGCGCCACTTTCGGGTGCGGCGGAGGCGCTCGCGCGCGAGCGTCTGATCACGCCGGTGCCGACGCCGGGCGCCGATCGCTTCTTCTCTGACCTGAACGATCGAGTGGCGTCGCTTCGGGCGTTGGATCGGCCCCATCCCTTGTCTGTCGAGGCGGCGGTGGCGTCCCTAAAACGCTACATTGTGGAGGACCGGTATCGGATCCGTCTGCACGATCTTCTTCTCGACGCGGTGGAAGATGCGCGCGGACGCTGGGCCGCCGCCGGCGTCTCCTTGGTCGGCCCGACGCCTAGCGACGAAACCATCCCGGGCCGGATAAAGGCCTACGACGCCAGCATGGAGACCTTGCGCGCGCTCGGCCTAGCGCTCGGGCGCTGGGGACGGGCGGAGCATGGGAGGCTCATTGCCGAGGTGCTCGACCGACTTTGCCGCCGCGAGCCGGTTCGCGGCTCCACCTACACCCTCTGGTCGGAACTGTGGCCCTATCCTGCGACCAGTTTCTTCTACGCAGTGGGGTTCGGCGCATTGGGCGCCGAGAACTTCGAACTGTTCGGAGCGCTCGCCGCGACCCGACTGGCGACGGAGCGCGGCGACACGGCGACGGCGGTCGCCCGGCTGGCCCCGGGCCTGCTGGTCCGAGATGGAGGAAACCTGCGCTCTCTTTTCGGGTCGGGACGCTATACGCCGCTCAGCGACTGGCTCTCGCAGCTGTTCCGCCCCCTCATAGCTCCCCATGAGATCGAGAACGACTACTACGACGGCTTCCCGATGCGGTTCGACCGGCTAGAAATACTGATCGCAGTCGCATACCGCGCGTTTGACGCCAGCGGGGGAAGTTGGGCCCCCTACGGCTGTTGGGGATGGCGTCACGAGACGCATCAGAAGCTCAACGAGCAGATGAAGGCGCAGATCGACACCTTGGGCCAACAGGCCCCGTTGATGCGGACCGGGTGGTTCGCATCAACGGACCAGGCGATCAAGGCGCTTGACGAGGTCTACGCCGTGGCTGGCCGCTCCAACTTCTACTGAGCTCGCTCCAGCGCCGCCCGATCGGAATGCCTGCTTTCAGGCCATAGGGGGGGGGCGCTTCTGGCGCGTGCGAGACCTCTGGAAAATTCAGAAGCCCGAACCCTAGCCGATCCCAGACAGCTCCCTGTTCATACTTCGTCTTCAGCGGCCAGGCCAACATGGCGAAGCAGCAACCGCCCAAGAGGAGTCAGCCGCCGCGACTGCTGCTTCATCATGCCGGTCTTCTGATCGAACTCCGGCAAATCGCCTTTCTTCAGCGTCTTGAACGTGGGGGCTAGAAGACCAAGCCTGACCAACTCCAGTCGCGCTAGTTCGAAAAGGGCTTCCTTATCTAACTCGCTTCGCTCGGACCCCAAGTGCACCCGGGGCGGGTCGAATATAGCCGCATGGCGTTCATGGAATGAGTTGTCCCGTTCGTTTCGATGCAGCTTACCAGCTAGGATGATGATTTGGTCGTCGTCGATTTCGCGGAGAAGCTTCAGCATTCTCTTAGCCTCAATCCGCGTCTTCTCGTCGCCGGTAATGCCGCGTGCAACGATCTTGGAAATATAGTCCTGTCGTTCCGGTGAGAGCGCCCGGACGGACTGCAACGCCCCCTCCTCGAAGAGGTCGATACGCTCCGGGTCCTCAAGTTGCTCTCTGAGTTGGTTTTCGTCCATTTCATCAAATCGCGCGCTCAGGTGCCGAGCGTACGCTTCAAGGCGCTCCACTCGCTGTTGCGGGATGAACTGACCGGCGACTTCAGCAAGAAGGCCGCCAACGCCAGGAATCATCCCGAGCGCGCCTTTGACGGTCACCGTCATCACCCGGGGCCCGACATCCTCTCCCAAGGGCGGTGGCGTCGACGTTTTGGCCATGATGGCGACCCCCGAATCCATCTCGAATATGAGAGTTATAGAACCCGCGTAGCCTAGTTTGAATGTCGCGTTTTTGGCGACCCATCAATGGCCGCTCCTGGCGCATTGAAGCCCTTGGTGCTGAAGGGTGGCGACAATTTCGCCAGTATTTCGCGTAAACATTTAGGGGCTGAGGTCTGCGCATTCGTCTCTCCACCCCTTGCCTGCAAGGCGATGTTTCCAGTGGAGTCTTTGTGCGCAGTTCGAAGCGTTTCCCCGCCAGTTTTCGGGGCTGTTCCGAGAAAAAGGGGCCGCCCGCCGCTGCCCGTCGTCACCCATCCAGTCAGCCTCTGGGAGGTACATGACGACCCCCGGGACTTCCACGCCGCGCTGGATCTCCAGATCCGCCGACATGGCGAAAACTCTCATCGTCTGCACCGGGCCAACGCGTCCGCTGGCGGGCTGACGGACCGGACGACCCTCGCGGCCTGCGTCATGCGCCTGCGCCGGAAGGACGGGGCGGGATGGCGTCGGTCAGCGGCACCGCTGGAGCCTGGATCGGCCTATCGGTTGTCTGGCGAGGCGCGGAGAGATTGGGAGCATTCGATCTCTCCGATGGCGTCCCTGCGTTATTCCATTACTTTCAGAACCTTGGCCTGACAGGCGGAACTAACCTGTCAGAATTTCAGCGGCCTCGGGAAAGCGCTGGGCCAGGCGAGAGGCCCAGTCTGAAGTTCTGCCGCCGGCATGACGCGCCTCGCGGGGTCGCGCCAGGACGAGGGCGGCCGCTTCCCTGTGAGCAGGCCAGTCCATCAGGAGGCGCATGGCGGCCTCGAAGTCCGGGTGGCTGGAGGCATGGGCGAAGGCCCGGTCCAGGGCCTCGACGTCATCGAAGTCGGGCAGGCGGGAGAGGTAGTCGCGCAGGACCGGCGCCGACAGGTCTCGTTCGAACAGGGTCCAGCGCATGTCCTGGGCCTCCTGACGGCTTCCTTCGGCGTCGAGTACGTCGATGGAGGCGGCTTCCCAGGCCGGGGTCAGGCGAGGTGCGCCGTCCTTCGGGTTGTGGCCAAAGGTCCAGCGGCGGTTGAGGGAGGAGGGGCTCAAGGCGGCTTCGAGCGCGGAGCGGGCTTCGGTGACGCGGCCGGCGCCCAGGAGGCGGCGGGCGATGTCGGCGGCTATGTCGGGCGATCCGGCCTGTTCGGGGGTGACAAGCGACAGCCAGAGGTCGAGGTCCTCGGCCTTGTCCGCCAGGCGGCGCAGCAGGTTGCGGCCTGCAGGGGTCTTTCTGGCTGATGCGTCCAGGCTGTCGAGCAGCCGGCGCGCCGTGCGTGGACCCAGGGTCTCGCCGGCGGCGGAGATCCAGCGAGCGTAATCCTGCGGATCTCGACGCAGGGCGTCGACCAGGTCGCGCAAGGCCTCGTCGCCAACGGTTTCGGCGAGGGAGAAGAGGTCGGGCGCCGCGGCCTCGAAGGCGGCCGGCAGTTCGCCCTTGGTGTCCTTCACGCGGGCGGCCAGGCCGGGATAGAGGTCGAACCAGCGAATGAGAACGGCGAGCGCCTCGCCGGGAGCCTCGGGCGCCAGGCGCTCGACGATCATCACGCGGTGGGTGTTCAGGTCGTCGAGAAGTTCGCCGCGCCTGCGCCAGGAGATGCGGGTGCGCGCTGCGGCGAGCGCGGTGAGGCGCTTGTCGATCTCCAGGGTGAGGATCTCAGGACTGATCTCGGCAGCGAGCTCGAGGCGAAGGCGGCGCTTGAGATTGGCGTTCCCGGCGCCCGCCTCGATCAGCAGGTCCGCAAGGCGCGGCGCGCCGAGGTGGACCAGGCTGGCTGCGGATAGCCGGGTCGAAATCCGAGATTGTCGCGCCATGAGGTCCTTTGGGCAGGAAGGGTGTTCGCCACCCGTGCGTCTATAACATGCTCATCCCGACGCCGGCCCAGGCTCGGCGGGATGCGCCGTTCGTCTGGCCGTGTACAAGGCGCCGCAAGAAGGCCGCTGCTCGGCTGAAAGGAAGGCTCCCATGCCCAGGGTCAACGACACGGTCCATATCCGTTTTTCCATGCGCGGTATGTCGGGGCCCTTCTGGCAAACCAATGCCACGGTGGCTGCCGTCAGCGGGACGTCGCTGCTTCTGGACGGGCTGGACCGTCAGGTTCCCGCGGTGACTTCAGAACTCAAGCCGGCCGGGGCAGGGCGGTGGACGCTGGACTGGGAGGTGCGGCGTCGGCCTTGAGGCGTTAGTCCGCTGCGACCCCGTCATAGGCGTCGAACAAGCTTTGCTTTAAACAGGCGTAGTGGAAGCGACCGACCTCGCTTTCGTAGACGGCCCGGCGCGTCTCTCGCCGAGCGGGTCGGGCCGTCGCCTTCGCGTATGGCTCCAGAAAGCCTTCTCCTGAGCGCTCGGTCGATGGCGTTCGGGTTCTGGGCGGGCCACACTGGGCCCATGGAATCAGGGCTTAAGATTGAAACAGAATGGTCGCGCCGCGGGCGTGGCAGGGGTGGCTTCGAGGTCTATCGCGGCAAGGGCCGGCATGCCCGCCGATTGCACCCCTCATCTTCCGGCGGCGTCATCTTCAGCCTCTTCATGTCCTGGCTCCGCGGCAAGGCTTGAGCCGCCGAACTGAATCGGGGAGCGCTTGCTGAAGATCTCGGGGCGCGAGG
The DNA here is from genome assembly GCF_057839885.1 of Brevundimonas sp. KH_025. NCBI lineage: Bacteria > Pseudomonadati > Pseudomonadota > Alphaproteobacteria > Caulobacterales > Caulobacteraceae > Brevundimonas > Brevundimonas sp. KH_025. Next base: position 987,716 of record NZ_CM174501.1, read on the forward strand.
AACTTTGAGAGAGCAGCAGGGTTGATAGTCTGATCGCCGGATGAAAATCGGACGATTGAGGTTAGGATCGTCATCCAGAAATGGGTGAAGCCGAGCCCCCAATGAAAGCCCGACGCGCACCCCGAGAGGGGCAACGCCGGGCTTTCGCTGTTTTTGGCGCCGCCTCGCGCTCGTTAGTTTCGCGCCTGCATTGTCAGTCACGCTGTCCAGGTTCGCCCTTATGCGAGACCTTGAAGGTAAGGCCGGGTTCTTCGTTTTCAGGCTGAAAGGGCGTTTATCAGCCACTGCTTGAACGCCGCGGCGTCAGCGGCGGCCCCTCACGCTGAAAGCGAGCGACACGGCCAACGCCGCCAGGGCGCCATTCATCCACCAGGCCGCAGGATCCGCGTAGGCGCCGCCATGGTGGACAAGGTGGGCGCCGACGACGCCGAGCAGGGCGGCGGCCGACGCCAGTCTCAGTAGGCGCGACAGGCGGCGTGGTTCGGCGAACAGCGCGGCGGCGAGGGTCGCGAGCGTGACTACGGACCAGGCGATCAGGGGCGTGGCGGTGGAACCGCCGCCGAACGCGATGGTGATCAGAGCCGAGACCGCGAAGGCCAGGGGCTGGCTCCAGACGGTGGCGATCCAGATGCGCTCCCACCGGGGCGCGGGTCGGCCCTTGTCGCGGCGGCGGGCCAGCCAGATCGCGACGCCGCTGGCCGTGACCGAGGTCAGGGCCAGGCCGAGCAGTCCATAGGCCAGCTTGATGACCATGCCGCCGTACCAGCCGAAATGCAGCGGTCCCAGGGAGCCGAGGATTTTCTCGCCGAGATTGGTCTCGCCGGTCTTGGAGGCGTCCAGAAGTCGACCCTTGCCGTCGAAATAGAAGGAATCGGCGGCGATCAGCCGGTTCGGCTGCGAGGCGTTGACCATGACGGCCTGACCGCGCTCGGTCGGGTGTTCGAGCCCGATGAAGGTCGGCGTCGAACCGGGCGACAGGCGCTGGGCGGCGTCCAGCGCGGCGACGAGGTCGGGCAGGGACGCAGCGGGACGGGGATCGTCGACGATGGGCGGCAGGAAGAGGGCGTAGGCCTTGCTGGTGTCGCCCTGGAACATGGCCATGGCCAGGACGCCGACGATGATCGTAGTCAGGCCCAGCAGGGCCCCGGTCAGGGAGACGATGACGTGGAAGGGCAGGGCCCAGACGCCGAGGCGGTTGTGCAGGTCGGCCTCCTGCAGCCGTTTCGAGCCGCCCCAGCGCAGGTGGAAGGCGTCCTTGAACACGCGCGGGTGGGCCAGGACGCCGGAGATCAGCGACGACAACAGGGCGACGCCGGTCAGGCCGACGACGAACATGCCCCAGGTCTGCGGCAGGTGCAGGTTGATGTGCAGCCGCGTCATGAACTCGGTCCAGACGGGTTCGTCGGCGTCGGTCAGCTGCCCGGAGGCGTCGGCGGTGAAGGTCTGGTGCTTGCCGTGGGCGTCGGTCATGACGCTGAAACGGGGCAGGTCGGGCGTCGGCGGGCTGATATAGATGTGCTCGATCCCGTCGCCCACGCGACGGATGGTCTGTTCCATGACGGTCTGGATGGCGGCGGGCGTCACCGTGGTCAGAACCGGAACGTCGGCCTGCTCCCAGCGCTGGAACTCGCGGGCGAAGACGGCGACCGAACCCGAGAAGCAGACCAGATAGATGAGCGCGGCGAAGGCTAGGCCCAGGGCCGAGTGGCCCGCGAGGACCGAGCGGACGAAACCCGCCGGGATCTTGGGCCAGATCGGCTTGCCGGCCTTCTTGGGCGCGGGCTTGGGCGTGGGCTGGGGCGCGGACTGGGGCGCGGTCATGAGAAGCCCTTCAGGATGGCGGCGGTAAAGGTGACTAGGCTGACGCCGACCAGCACCGCCGTCGCACGCAGGATCTTGTCGTCGGCCAGGGTCCAGGCCATGGCGCCGCCCCACAGGACGGGCACCATCAGGCCGCCGATGACGAGGCGGGTCTGGGCTGCGCCGGGGCAGAAGGCGGCGAAGCAGATGGCCACGCCCATGGCGGCGATCATGCCGAGCGGTCCGGCCAGCAGACCGCGCAGCCAGCCGCGCCACGCCTTGGAAACGCGGTCTGACGGCTCGGGGGCCAGGCTCTTGTCGCCGCGAACCCGGGCCGCTCGAACCTGAACCTTGGCGACCACCATGCCCAGCGCCGCCACGGAGACCAGGGTGAAGGCGATGAAGGGGCCGCGGCCCGCGCCCAGCATCAGGCCCGCAGCCATGGTCAGGACAGCGATCGCCAGCCAGCCCGAAACGATCCACCACGGCCGTGAGGCGGTGCGGTCGTTCCAGGCGCGACGCAGCAGCGAGGCCGCGCCGACGGCGCCCGCCAACAGCAGGAGCGACCAGCCGGCCGTTGCGACGGCCTGGCTCACCAGCGCGCCTGAAGGATGACGCCGACCACGCGCGGATCGCCCAGGATGGCTTGCTGGGTCTGTTCGCGGATGTAGGTCAGGTATTCTTCGTCGAGAATGTTCTTGCCGTAGAGGTAGGCGCCCCAGCGGTCGGTCTCATAGCCGACCTTGGCGTTGACCAGGACGCGGCTCGGCACTTCGCTGCCGGCCTGATAGGCGCCGTTGCCGCTGAAGACCTCGGAGCGGTAGTTGGCGTTGAGGTTGGCGATGAAGCCGCCGTCCCAGCGGTAGTTGCCGCCCAGCGCCAGGGTCCAGCGCGGCGCGAACGAGAACTCCGTGCCGCTGAGATCATCGGTCCTGCCGGACACATTGGTCGTGAACTCGTCGAACTTGGTGCGGCTGTATCCGACCGAGCCGTACCAGTCGAAGGCGGTGTTGAGGCGTTGGGCGGCCTCGACCTCGAAGCCGTAGAGGTGGGACTTGCCGGCGTTGACCGTGTGGTTGTCGAAGTTGTTCAGGCCGAAATTGACCGACACCTGCTGATCGGTCCAGTCGACGTAATAGGCGTTGGCGTTGACGGTCAGGGCGCCGTCCAGCCAAACGGAGCGGAGCGAAGCCTCATAGTTCCAGGTGTATTCGGGATCGTAGGCGAAGACCTGGGAGCGGGCCGTGTTGGCGCTGGATCCGCCCGAACGATAACCGCGCTGGACCACGAAGGCCGTCGCCAGGTCGGGGCTCCATTCATAGCGAACCCCCAGCTTGGGCAGGAAGGCGTCGAAGGTGCGGCTGGCCTCGGGCGTCGAGGCGTTGGCCTGGGCCACCATGTCGGCGACCCCGGCGTTGATGCCCATGACGGCGAAATAGAGCGGCGTGCCGGGCGCGCCGAAGGCGACCGGATCAGGATAGGTTCCGACGAAGGTCGTGGTCTGCTGGACCGTGACGCTGTTTTCCTCGTGGTCCCAGCGGAAGCCGCCGACGAGGGCGAGCTTGTTCGTCAGGTTCCAGGCCCCGTCGGCGAAGAGGGCGTAGGTCGTGACCTGACTGGGATAGTCGGACGTATAGTACACCGGGATGACCGGCAGAGCTGCAGTGTAGAGCGAGGCCACATGGCCCGCCGTCCCTGCGTCGAGGCCGTTGGCCTGCAACAGGGCCGAGATGGTGTGGACCGGCGTGTTGACGTCGGTGCGGCTGGCGGAATCCGCCTGCTGATCCCGGTTGTAGTAGAAGGCGCCGAGCAGGCCGTGCCAGCGTTCGCCCTGATAGTTCAGGCGCAGTTCCTGGGTCAGGGTGTCGTAGTCGGTGTCGCTGGAACCGTAGGAGGTGTTCAGGGGACCGCCGTCGCCGTCATACTGAGCAAAGCTGAAGACGCTGCTCCACGAGGTGACGCTGGAGAACCTCAGGGCTTCGGACAGGGGATAGGACACCTCCAGCGTCGCCAGATCGGCCTCGACGTTGGAGATGTTGGGCGTGTTCTGCGCCGTGTCGCGCCGGTCGTAGAAGCCGGGCGTATCGATGTCCGTGTAGTTGAAGATATAGCCGCCGTTGCTTTCGAACCGCGTGTAACCCAGTCGCGCCTCCAGGCCCGGCAAGGCGGTCGGGGTCCACAGCAGCTTCCCGCGCAGCGTCAGGGTGTCGACGGGGGCTTCGGGTTCGTCGCGCGTGGTGTTGTGAATGAAGCCGTCGCCGTCGCGCTTCTCGCCTGCGATACGGAAGGCCAGTTGATCATTGATCAGAGGCCCGCCGCCGGCGAAGGCGAAGGCGGTTTCCTGGGGATCGGCGATGACCGCGCGCCCGCGGGCATCCCAGCCGAAAGTCGGATCGTTGGAGCGTATGACGACGGCGCCGCCCAGCGCATTCAAGCCCTGAAGTGTCGATTGGGGGCCGCGGAAGATCTCGACCTGGCGCATGTCCCAGGCGTCGGTGGGGCCGCTGAAGGCGATGCCCGAGGGGAGGGGCGCGCCGTCGACATAGATGGTGGTCAGGGCCGCGTCGCCGCCGCCGGAGACGCCCTGGTTATTGACGCCGCGAATGGTGAAGCCGTGGTGGCCATAGGTCTCGGACACGTTGGCGGTGCGCTGGAACACCTCGGCCAGGGTCTGAATCGCTTCCTGCTCGACCCGGCGGGCGGTGGTTACGGCGACGCTGGCGGGCGTGTCCTGAAGGGACCGATCGGTCTTCTCGCCAGTGACGACGATCTCGTCGACCATGAAGGCCTGCTCGATCGATTGCGCATGCGAGACACCCGCGACCGTCAGCGTCAGAACACCGGCGGCCGAAGACGCCAGCAGTTGATTACGAAACATGGATATCCCCCACAACGAAGCTGTGCCGCCGTAGTGAGAATGCTTCTGCGAGTCAATCGCATATCAATTTTGGCTAGGAGCCGTACCGGTGAGTAAGCCGCCTGTCCCAGGCGGCCGCCGGGCGAATTCGGGCCTCCGCCGTTGATCTCCGCCTGAGACTGCGCCGATCCGACGCAGTCTCAGGGGGGGGCGCTCAGTAGGTGTAGGTCAGGTCCACGCCCCACATCCGGGGTTCGGTCAGGCCCACGAACGGCGTGCCCAGGGTGGTGGCGGTGATGTTGTTGACGCCGGTCACGTACTGGTTGTCGAACAGGTTGTTGACGTAGACGCCGAGCTGATAGCGCTCATTCGCGGTCCGCCAGTAGAGGCGCACGTCCGTTCGGTTCTGCGCCTCGGACGGGTCGAACCAGGGGGTCTGCAGGCAGGAGCCCTGACCCGTCGAGGTCTTGTTGCACCGACCCTCGCCGCGATAGGCGTGGACCAGCTGCATATCGAGCGAGCCCGCGCTGCCCAGGTCGTGGCGATAGGAGACGCCCGCCGACGCCGACCACAGCGGCTCGCCTGTGGGTTGCCCCGCAAGGTCCCCGTCGTCGGTCATCTTCCGGTTGTAGGTGGCGTCGATGTACTGGGCGTTGGCGAACAGGTCGAGGCCGTCGATGGGCTCCAGGTTCAGCTGCATGTCGACGCCCCAGGCCGTGTCGTCGCTGGTCTCGATCAGATACTGCGGCACGGCGGATCCCGCCGGCGTGACCAGGCGGATCGACTGCTTGCCGTCATAGTCATACTGGAAGGCCGAGACGTTGAGGCGGGCGTTGGAGCCAAGGTCGCTCTTGAGCCCGATCTCGAAGTTCTGGACGTCTTCGTTGTCGAAGCGCGAGGCGACCTCGACGCTGTTGAAGCCGCCGGCCTTGTAGCCCTTGGCGTAGGAGAAGAAGATCATGGCGTCGTCGCTCAGATGGTAGTCGGCGACGAAGCGCGGGCTGAGGTCCGACCATGAATCCGACAGCTCGCACGTCACGCCTTCCTGAACCGTGACGCCGTTGTCGCACGGCACGCCGGCCAGGCCGGACAGGTCGAAGACATAGTCGGCATGCAGATAGCCGAGGGCCGGCCCCATGTTGGAGCTGAGCACGAAGTTGATGGTCGGATCGTTCAGCACCGCGTCCAGTTCGGGCGCGACGCGCCGGCCGTTCAGCCACTGGAACGTCTTCTTGTCGTGGGTGTAGCGCAGGCCGAACGTCAGGTTCAGGCGATCAGTGGCGGTCCAGATCACGTCGGCGAAGGCGGCGGTTGCGTCGAAATCGCCCTCGTTGATCATGTCCTCCTGCCAGCTGTGGCCCAAGGTGCTGGCGGGAATGCCGGCCATGCCCAGGATCATGTCGGCGAGTGAGAACAGCGGGGCGCCGGCCGCATTGGTCAGGATGGTGTTGATGGTGTCGGTGGTGGCGTAGGTGTCGCTGCGCTGTTCGGCGTGTTCGCTGTAGTAGCTGGCGCCGGCGATCCAGTTGAACGCGCCGCTTTCGCCGGCGAAGCGGAATTCCTGATACCAGGACCGGTTCTTTTCCCGGTTGTTGGTGTCGAAATACAGGTCCGGACGGTTGGTGCCGTCCTCGTCCTCGCGGTTCTCGGTGACGAAATATCGGCCCGAGGTCAGGGAGGTGAAATCAATGTCGCCGAAGGCGTGGGTGATGGTCAGCACGGCCTCGTCGAGGCGGCGCGTCTCGTGGTTGTCGATGACGTCGTTGAGGACGCGTTGCTCGAACGGGTTGGTGTAGTTCGCGGGGTCGGACGGGAAGGCGGGCAGGCCCGGCGCCGCCGGGATGGGCGCGACGCCGATCGCCGGGCGCGCATCCTGGTCGATCTCGTCATGGCTCCAGCTCAGGATCACCTGGGTCTGGGGCGCGACGTCCCAGCGCAGGGCCGCGCGAGCCGCCCAGTTGTCTTCGCGGTCGTAATCCTCGCCGGTGGCGTCGTCGATCAGCCAGCCGTCGCGGCGGTTCACCAGCGCATTGACCCGCAGGGCCATGGTGTCGTTGATCGGCAGGTTGATCAGGCCCTCAAGGCGGCGCTTGTCATATTCGCCGAGCCGGACGCCCAGTCGGGCCTCGAAGTCGTCGCTGGGCTTGTTGGTCGTGATCGACACGGCGCCCGCGGCGCTGTTGCGGCCAAACAGGGTGCCCTGCGGCCCCTTCAGCACCTCGATCCGCGCGACATCGCTGAACGCCAGCAGGGCCGCGCCCGATCGGGCCGCATAGACGCCGTCGACATAGACGCCGACCGCCGGGTCGGTGCCGACACCGAAGTCCGAGGTCGCGACCCCGCGAATGCTGTAGCGGGCCTGGGTCGGGCTGGTGTTCGAGACCGACAGGCCGGGCACGAAGGCGGAGATGTCGCCCATGTCATCGGCCGCCAGCGACTCCAGCGTCTCGGCGGTGACCACGTTGACCGTGATCGGCACCTCTTGCAGGCTTTGTTCGCGCCTCTGCGCCGTGACGATGACGTCGTCCAGAGAGGTCGCGTCCTGCGACGCCGCGTCCTGCGCCCTGGCCAGTTCCGGCGCCGTCAGCGCGGCCAAAGCCACGCCGGCGGCCAGCGTCGCCTTCAGGCAGAATTCCATCTTGATCATAGCAGCCCTCCCAAATCCCCGTTCCCTGAACTTTACGAAACAGAATATTATTCCGTTTGACAAGGGGGCTGTGCGCCTATGTGACTTGCAGGGGCGTCAAGTCGTGATAGACGCCCTGTGAGCCGGATGGAGAGGATGACGTCAGTGGGCCCGCGCGCGCCGCAAGATACAAGCACCCTGGCCAGTACCCTGGAACGGCGCACGGCGCCGATGCAGCAACGTGCGCGCGACCGGATCGACAGTGTTCTGGCGGCGACCGAACGTCTGCTGGCGACCACCTCCGTCGACACCATCACCACCAGCGCCATCGCCGCCGAAGCCAATGTGCCGGTCAGTTCGATCTACCGCTATTTCCCGAACGTCTTCGCCATCTACAAGGAGTTGTTCGAGACCCTGGTGTCGCAGATCCACGGCCGAATCGCCGACATTCTGGAGAACCCGCAGTTCACCTCCTGGCGCGAGCGTCATCTTGAGGTGATGCTGGTCCTGCGAAAGACCTTGAACCAGGACCCGGCCTATCGGCCGCTGTTTCACCTGATGCTGACGACCCGCGAGCTGCGGATCGTCAAGGAACACGCCAATGCGCAGATCGCGGCCTATCTGGCGGCGCGCTGGGAGCGGGGGCTGGACGGCTTCCACGGCGGCGCGCCGCTGGCGGTCGCCCGCATGGCCACCGAGATCTTCACCTCGTTTGAAACGCTGACCAGCGGCGAGGCGCAGTCGGAATGGACCGACAGCCTGTTTGCTGAGGCCACGCTGGCGCTGGAGCGCTATCTCTCGCTCTATCTGGAAGACTAGTCCCAGCCGCGACGCGGCCTCAGGTCACGCGCCGCAGAAGCGCCAGCTTGGACTTGGTGAAGGGCGGATAGCGGACGCTGGCGTCCAGGGCGAAGCTGCGCCGCAGCACGGCGCGGCGGTGGCTGAAGGCCTCGAAACTGTAGCGCCCGTGATAGGCGCCCATGCCGCTGGCCCCGACGCCGCCGAACGGTAGGTTCGGGTTGGCCATGAAGACCACGACATCATTGATCGTCGCCGAGCCTGATCGTGTCGAGGCGATGATCCGGTCGGCGGTCGCCGTGTCGCGGGTGAAGGCGTAGAGCGCCAAGGCCGGCGAACGGGCGTTGATGGCCGCCAGGGGCGCGTCGAGCGTCTGATAGGGCAGGACCGGCAGGATGGGGCCGAAGATTTCCTCGGCCATCACCGCCGCATCGGCCGAGACCTCGGTCAGGATCGTGGGCGCGATATAGCAGTCGTCGACATCGGCCTGGCCGCCCGTGACGGCGCGGCCGTCGCCCAGCAGGGCCTGCAGGCGCGCGGCGTGACGCCGGTTGATGATGCGCCCGAAGTCCGGGCTCGACTTCGGGTCAGGCCCGAACATGGCCGTCACCGCCCGCTTCAGCTCCTCCAGCAGTCGAGCCTCGACCGAGGCGGCGACATAGACGTGATCGGGCGCCACGCAGATCTGACCGGCGTTGAGGAAGCGGCCCCAGACGATACGCCTGGCCGCCACGGCCAGGTCGGCCGTCTCGTCGACGATGCAGGGGTTCTGCCCGCCCAGTTCAAGCACGACCGGCGTCAGATGCCGGGCCGCGGCCGCCATCACGACCCGACCCACCCGTTCGCCGCCCGTGTAGAAGATCAGGTCGAACCGCTGGGCCAGCAGGGCGGTCGAGACATCGGCATCACCCTGGACCACCGCGAAGGCGCGCGGGTCCAGGTAGCGTTCCACCAGCCGTTTCAGCAGCGCCGACGACCGGGCCGCCATTTCCGAGGGCTTGATGACGGCGCAGTTGCCCGCCGCGATGGCCCCGACCAGCGGCGCCAGCACCAACTGGAAGGGATAGTTCCACGCCCCGATGATCAGGGTCACGCCGTAGGGCGCGGCCTCGATGACGCTCTTGCCGGGCTGGATCGCGAGCGGCGTCGCGGCGCGTTGCGGCTGGCTCCAGCGACGGAGATGCTTGCGCGCGTGGGCCGCTTCCTTGGAAACCAGATCGATCTCGGCCGTGCAGGCCTCGCCGAACGGCTTGCCCAGATCAGCCTTCAGGGCCTCGGCAATCGCGGCCTCGTTCTCGACCATCATGCGTTCGAGCGCGGCCAGTTGGCCCTGGCGCCAGGCCAGATCGCGCGTCAGGCCGCTGTCGAAGGCGGCGCGCAGGGTCTGGACGACCGCGGCGACCTCGACCGCAGCGTCTTCGATCGGAGCCGCCATCTCGAGGGCCGGGGGCTGAACGGTTTCTACCGACATGATCCCTCCATTGAATCGATCCAGAAGCGGACGAGGGCTACGCCCTCAGCGTGGGCGGTCGATCGGCCGATCTCGGGCATCATCACGGCGGGGTTCGTCGAGGCCATGCGATAGGGGATGATCGACGCATCGGCGTCCCCCGGCACGATGTCGAAGCGAAGGTTGCCGGTGCCGGGGCCGGCGGCGACCGGCAGCTTGCAGACGCCCGAGGGGCCCGAGAGCGGCGTGGCGGCGTTCAGGTACAGACCCGAGGTGTCGGCCGGACCCTTGGGGTTGTGACAATGGCCGCAGTTGACGTCGAGATAGGCCCGCGCCCGCGCCTCGAGCGAGGCGTTCTTGTCTGTCCACGCGACATCCGCCGGCGCATCCTTCGGATCATTGAGGCCGCGCAGATAGCCCATCTTGGTCAGGCGGCTCAGCTGGTTCTCGGACCCGTCCGAATAGGCGAAATCGCGGTTGAGCAGCCGCGCCTTGGGGCCGATGGGCTGAATGACGCGCGTGGTCACGTTGGTCGCGTGGCAGGCGGAACACTGCGTCACGTTCGGCACGATGTAGGAGAAGGCTTCTTCCTTGCCGTCCTGGCGCGCCAGCGTCAGCGGGACCACAGCGCCGACCCGGTGCAGGACCGCCTCGGTCTGCGTCTCGTTCCACAGATAGGTGAGGGCGGTCCACCCCTCCGGCCGATGGATCAGCAGCCGGGTCTCGACGATGCGCACCTGCTTCAGGTTCAGCCCTTCGCCGTCGTGGATCAGGGCCTGGTCGGCCTGCTGCAGCACCCGACCGCCGGGGCCGGTCTGGTAGAAGAAGGTCTTGGTGATGACCGTCCCGACGGGGAAGGACAGCTCGTCGTCCGGCTTGTAGTCCGCCGAGGCGCCGGGCGGCATCCAGATCGTCCGCAGCTTCTGCGCATAGTCCGTGAACAGCGGCGTCGTGACGTCATAGGGCGTGACGCGCTGGCCCAGGACCAGGGCGTCGCCGGAAACCTGGACCATGCCCCAGTCCCTCAGGGACTTGGGGTTTTCGGTGGCGAAGTAGGTCGGATCGACCAGGGGTTGAGGTGACGGCTTGGTGCAGGCCGCCGCTCCGGCGACGAGCAGCAGGCAAAGGGTAAGCAGGCGAAACCGGGTCATGGGGCCGCGTCAGGCTCCCGGCAGAACGACGGCCGAGAGCCGCGGCAGGGTGCATTTGTGCGGCGCCATGTCGGTGTTCGGATTGGCGTACTTGTTCGGACCGTCCACGTTCAGAACGCCGGCCTCGCCGTTGTCGATGCAGATGCGCAGAGCGGCGGGCATCTGGCCGTTCACCAGGCGCTTGTGATTGACGTAGCCGTCCCAGAGGATGTCGGGGAACCGGCCGGTCGGCCCGAACTTGGCCACGCGCAGAGCCTGGAATTCCATGCCGTCGGGCGAGTTGCCGCCGCCGCTGAAGCGGTTGTCCTTGATCAGGATCGCTTCGGGATAGGGGTCGAAATCGGCGCTCATGGCGCTGTCGGAATAGCCGGCGGAGAACAGGCTGGAGATGATGATGTTGGCGGTCTTGTTGTCGGCGATCTCGTTGTTGAAGATCTCGACCTGATCGTTGGAGTTGACGATCACGCCCGTGCCCGCCGGCACGCTGGCGACCGGGGTGCCGGCGTGGCCGAAGTTGCGCGTGTTGTTGGCGACGGCGCGGTTGTTGTAGACGCGGGTCCGGTATCCCGCCTGCTGCAGCTGGGGCATGTTGAAGACCAGAATGCCGCCGGTGTTGTTGGTGGCCAGGTTTTCATAGACGTCGGCGTCAATGCAGTTCTCGATCTCGATCCCGGCGACGTTGAATTCCGCCCGGTTGCGGCGGACCACCACGTTCTTCGACTGGCCGACATAGATGCCGGCGTCGGACGCGCCGATCGCCACGCTGTCTTCGATCAGGACGTTCTTCGTCTGCACGGGATAGATGCCGTAGGCGCCGTTTTCCGTCTTCGGCCCTTGGGTCCATTCTGTGCGGATCCGGCGCACGATGATGTTTTCGCCTTCGTTGATCTTCAGGGCGTCGCCCTTGGTGTCCTCGAGCGCCAGGTCCTCGATGGTGAAGTTGCTGGCGGTGACCAGCAGGCCTTGCGCGCCCGCCGCCTGATTGCGGAAGTTCAGGATGGTCTTGTCCATGCCCTGACCGCGAATGGTCACGCCGTCGACGGCCAGGCTCAAGCTGGTGTCGATGGTGAAGACGCCCGCCGGGATTTCGATCACCGTGCCGGGCTTGGCGTCGATCAGCTTCTCCATCAGCTCGTTCTGGTAGGTGGTGTTCGCCTTCGAGAGGTCCGTGCCCTTCTCGGCCGGCTTCGCCCCGCAGGCGCCCAGCATCAGCACCACTGCGACCGGCAGCCACGTGCGCATTTTCATGATTTCCCCCTCCAGAACGCTTTTGAACGTTAGCCCAGCATGAGGTTTTCATAACGGCTGCATTCCCGCAAGACGAAAACGAAACTGTTTCTGTTTTTGGCGCTGGATGGGTGTCGGGTGGTCGCGCGGCGAGGCGGGTTGTTTCAGGCTCCGGGCGACACGAGGCCTCGGCAGGGGCCGAAACCGATGGAGACCCGCGCCGGGGCGTGGGCGCGGCCGCGCAGGATGATTTCGTCTCCGTCCTCCAGGAAGGCGCGGGTTTCACCATTGCGCAGGCGGACAGGGGTTTGGCCGCCCCGCGTCAGTTCCAGCAGGCTGCCGCAGCCGCTGTCGTCCGGCGTGGAGATGGTCCCCGTGCCGAGCAGGTCGCCCGGATTGAGATTGCACCCGTTCGAGGCGTGATGCGTCACCAGTTGCGCCAGCGTCCAGTAGAGGTTGGTCGCGGGGCCGCGTCCCAGCACGAGGGGCGCCTCGCCGGCGTCGCGCATCCGCGGGGTCAGGATGGCGCTTTCCAGTTCCAGCGCGAAGGCTCCGCGGACCTGATCGCCTTCGTCCCACAGATAGGGCAGGGGTCGGGGGTCGCCCTCGGGTCGCTGTGGCTGGGCGATGCGGAAGGGCTCCAGCGCCTCGGTCGTCACGATCCAGGGCGAGACCGTGGTGAGGAAGTTCTTGGCCAGGAAGGGACCGAGCGGCTGATACTCCCAGGCCTGGAGATCGCGCGCCGACCAGTCGTTCAACAGGCACAGGCCGGCGATGTGATCGCCTGCTTCGTCGATCGGGATGGTCGCGCCCAGCGCCGCGCCCTGTCCGATCCAGACGCCCAGTTCCAGTTCGATGTCCAGGCGGCGTGTGGGGCCGTGGGTCGGCGCGTCGGCGTCCGCCGTCATGGTCTGCCCCTGGGGGCGGGGGACCGGATGGCCCGAGGCCACGACCGAGGACGCGCGCCCATGATAGCCGATGGGCACGTGCTTGTAGTTGGGCAAAAGCGGATTGTCGGGTCGGAACAGCCGACCGACGTTCACGGCGTGATGGATGCCGGCGTAGAAGTCGGTGTAGTCGCCGATCCGTGCAGGCAGGCGCATCTGGACGGATGCCGCCTCGACCAGGTGCGGCGCAACCGCATCCGCGTGGGCCGGATCGGACAACAGGACGGACAGGTGTCGACGCAGGGCGCGCCGCTGGGGCGGAGACAGCGCCAGCCAGGGGTTCAGAGCCTCGCCAGAAGCAGCGAGAGCCGCCTCGTGCGTTTCGCCGTCGAACAGACCGGCAGCCGTCGCCGAGGCCAGGTCCAGGATGCTGTCGCCGATGGCGACGCCGCCGCGCGGCGTCTCGCCGGGCGGGCTGAACACGCCGTGCGGCAGGTTCTGGACGGGGAAGTCCGCGTGGCCGTTGGCGCTTTCGACCCAGCTGGCGCGCGCCGGGTCATGGGTTTCGTCGAGGCGCCTCATCCGACGCTTCCTTTTTCGAACCCGGTCCAGCAGTCGTCGTAGTCGAGCTGCATCAGCGGCGTGGCCTCGGCCCAGGCCGTGGTGCGGATCGGCATCCGCGTCTCGAACATGAAGGCCAGGGTGTTCTCGATCTTGTGCGGCTTCAGCTCGGCCTGGGTCGCGCCGTTCCAGCTGGCCTGATCGGGACCGTGGCCGCTCATGCGGTTGTGCAAGGAGGCGCCGCCGGGGGCGAAGCCGCCCGCCTTGGCGTCGTATTCGCCGAAGATCAGCCCCATGAACTCGCTCATGACGTTGCGGTGGAACCACGGCGGCCGGAAGGTGTCCTCGGCCACCATCCAGCGCGGCGGGAAGATGACGAAGTCGCAGTTGGCCGTGCCGGGCGTGTCCGACGGGCTGGTCAGGACGGTGAAGATCGACGGGTCCGGGTGGTCATAGCTGACCGTGCCGATGGTGTTGAACCGCGCCGTGTCATAGCGGTAGGGGGCGTAGTTGCCGTGCCAGCCGACCACGTCCAGCGGACTGTGGCCAAAGGTCGTGGCCCACAAGAGGCCGCCGTATTTCTGAACGCACTGGGTCGGGCGATCCACGTCCTCGAACCAGGCGACGGGGGTCTCGAAGTCGCGCGGATTGGCCAGACCGTTGGAGCCGATGGGGCCAAGGTCCGGCAGGCGGAAGGGCGAGCCGTAGTTCTCGCAGACGTAACCGCGCACCTCTCCATCCACCTCGACGCGGAAGCGGACGCCGCGGGGGATGACCACGACATGGCCCGGCGCCGCCTCGATCACGCCCATCTCGGTGACGAAGCGCTGCGCCCCCTGCTGCGGCACGATCAGCAGCTCGCCGTCGGCCGAATAGAAGACGCGATCGACCATCGAACGGTTGGCGACATAGAGGTGGATGCCCACGCCCGCGCCGGAATCGGCGTCGCCGGCGCCGCCATAGGTGGTCAGGCCCTCGACCCAGTCGGTCGGCTGATCCGGCATGGTCAGGGGGTCCCAACGCATCCGGTTGGGGTTGGGCGGGGTCTCGACGAAGGGGCCGGAACGCACCCGCCCCTGGGCGAAGGGCTGATACGGACCATGCTGGGCCGAGGGCCGCAGGCGATAGAGCCAACTGCGCAGATTGTGATCGCGCGGCGCGGTGAAGGCCGCGCCCGACAGCTGCTCGGCATAGAGACCCAGGGCGGGACGCTGCGGCGAGTTGCGGCCGACGGGCAGGGCGCCCTCGACCGCCTCGGTGGCGAAATGATTGGCGAAGCCGGTCTGATAGGCGGGCGCGTTGGATCGGGCAGACGACATGGCGAGGTCCTGACGAAGGGCGGGGCTTTTGAAGGTGAGGTCAGGGACGGGAGATGCAGGAACCGCCCCTGACCGCCGGCGTCAGGCGTCGACCGTGATGACGCCGCGCCGGATCTGATCCAGCTCGATGGACTCGAACAGGGCCTGGAAGTTGCCGTTGCCGAAGCCTTCGTTGCCCTTGCGCTGGATGATCTCGAAGAAGATCGGGCCGAACAGGTTTTCGGTGAAGATCTGCAGCAGCAGGCCCTCCTCGCCGACGTTCCCGTCGATCAGGATGCGGTTCTTCTTCAGCCGCTCCAGATCCTCGCCGTGGCCCGGCACGCGCTTGTCGACCAGTTCGTAATAGGTCTCGATCGTGTCCTGCAGCTTGACGCCGCGGGCGCGCAGCTTCTCGACCGTGTCGTAGATATCAGCCGTCGTCATCGCCAGGTGCTGGATGCCTTCGCCGTTGTATTGGCGGATGAACTCCTCGATCTGGGACTTGTCGTCCTGGCTCTCGTTCAGGGGGATGCGGATCGCCTTGTCCGGCGCGATCATGGCCTGGGAGAAGAGGCCCGTGGCCTGGCCCTTGATGTCGAAATACTTCTGCTCCTCGAAGCCGAAGATCTGATTGTAGAAGGTCGACCAGGTGCGCATCTGACCGCGCTTCACGTTGTGGGTCAGGTGGTCGAGGATCTCGAGGCCGACGGCGTTGGCCGCCTCGGCTTCGCGCCAGCCCTCGATCTCGGTCCAGCTGTCGTAGAGCGAGCCTTTCGGTCCGTATTGATCGACCAGATAGAGGTAGGAGCCGCCGATGCCCTGCAGCACCTTGGCGTCGGCGTCCAGGGCGCCGACCGCGGCGTCCACGGCCTGGGCGCCGCGCGACAGGGCCAGATCAAAGGCCTGGGCCGCGTCGGCGACGCGGAAGGCCATGCCCGAGGCCGAGGGACCGTGGGCGGCGCGGAAGTCGCAGGCCTGGCCGGTCGGCTCGCTGTTGACCAGCAGATTGGTGCGCCCCTGCTTGTAACGGACGATGTCCTTGGTCGGATGGCGGTGCGTCGGCACGAAGCCCAGCTGTTCGATCAACCCCTTCATGGCGGCCGGGTCGGGGCTGGTGAACTCGACGAACTCGAAGCCGTCGAGGCCGATGGGGTTTTCCGGGGTGATGGTCATGACGGGCTCCGATGTCGAGGACGGACGCCGGGCGCCCGCGGGGATGTCAGTGGGAAAGGACGGCGTCGAACGCCTGGACGAACCGCGGCACGCTGGCGAGCGTCAGGCCGGCGAGGTTGATGCGGCCGGACCCGGCCATGTAGACGGCGTGGTCGCGGCGGATGGCGATCACCTGATCCGGCGTCAGGGGCATGAGCGAGAACATGCCCCTTTGAGCGCTGAGCGGGGCCAGACGCGGATGCGCCGCCGCCAGGGCCTCACGCACGCCGTTCAGGCGATTGCGCACCGTATCCAGCTCCGCGCGCCAGTCGGCGGCCAGGGCCGGAGTCTCCAGGATGATGCGGGCGGCGGCCGCGCCGTGATCCGGCGGCATCGACCACATATAGCGGGCCAGGGCGTGCAGGTTCGACCGCGTCGCCTCCCCGGCGGCCGCCTTGACGAAAAGGGCGCCGGTGCGTTCGCGATAGAGGCCGAAATTCTTGTCGCAGCTATAGGCGATGACGACCTCATCGACGGCGGCGGCGACCATGCGGGCGCCAATCGCGTCCTCGTCCAGACCGTCGCCCAGCCCCTGATAGGCGAGGTCGATCAGGGGCACGACGCCGCGTTCAGCCGCCAGGCGCGCGATCTCGGCCCACTGACCGGCGTCGGGATCGGCGCCCGACGGATTGTGGCAGCAACCATGGATCAGGAAGACATCGCCGCTGCCGGCCTGAAGCAGGGCGTGCTTCAGGTCGTCGAAGGCCAGGCCGCCCGTGGCCGGGTCATAGTGGCGGTAGGTCCGCACCGACAGGCCGGCGCTTTCGAAGATCGGTGCATGGATGGGCCAACTGGGCGTGCCCAGCCAGACCGTCCCGCCGGGGCGCGCGGTCTGGATCAGCGCCGCTGCAAGGCGCAGGGCGCCGGTGCCGCCCGGCGTCTGGACGCCGATCAGACCTTCCGCCTGATCGCCCATGGCCAGCTTGGCGGTGAGCGCGACAAAGCCGACGTCGCCCTCAGGGCCGAGGTAGGACTTGGTCGGCTGCTCATCGACCAGCTTCTGCTCGGCGGCCTTCATGGCGCGCATGATCGGCGTGTGGCCGTCTTCGTCGCGATAGACGCCGACGCCCAGGTCGATCTTCTCCGCGCGCGGGTCGTCGCGATAGAGGGCGATGAGGGACAGCAGGGGATCCGGCGCCTGCGCGGTCAGGGCGGAGAAGAGGCCCTCAACGGGACGGTCGAACATCAGGCGGCGCTCCAGCTCGTGACCCAGGAAAGGCGTATCGTCATCCCTTCCTCTAGATGACCAGAATGGCTCAGTCGGCTTGATACGTGCTTTTCAAACTTTGCGGCTTTGGCGCTGGAAATGGGGTCTTGTTTCGTATTCACTCAGGATATGAAACAGAATGGACTCGATGACGTCGATCGTCGGATACTGCGCGCGCTTCAGGCGGACGCCGGTCTCAGTCACGCCGCCCTGGCGGAGAAGGCCGGCTCGTCGCCCGCCTCATGCTGGCGGCGGATCAAGGCGCTGGAGGAAGCGGGCGTTCTGAAGGCCGCTGTTCGGCTGGTGGACGCCGAGAGGGTGGGGCGGGGCGTCAACGTCATGTGCCAGGTGCGGATGCGTTCGCACGCGCCGGGCGACCGGCGGGCGTTCGAGGACTATCTGACCACCCGACCCGATGTGATGGAGGCCCACACCATGTCCGGCGAATGGGACTATCTGCTTCGGGTCGTGGCGGCTGACGTGGCCGGCTATGAGCGCTTCCTGATGCGCGACCTGCTGAACCATCCCAACGTCGCCACTGCGGCGTCGCACTTTGCGCTCAGCCAGGTGAAGTACACGACGGCTGTTCCGGTCTGAAGACGTCCGCCCCCGCCGTCAGCGGTATTCGACCTCGATGGGCGCTGTGGCGCGGGGGTGGAATATCGGTCCGTGCTCCTTGTTCGAGTCGATGGCCGACAGGACGTTCTGCGCGACGGTCACGGCGTGTTCGCGCAGGTCGGGCACGGCGGTGGCTTCCCAGAACAGGCTGCGGGTCAGCGGACCGATGGCGAAGAGACGGTCGTGGGCCAGCATTCGGCCGTCGATCAGCCGGCCTTTCGGATCGACCGCCAGGCCGAGGCCCAGGGCGGCGGGGGCGGCCAGGCCCTGCTTCAGCAGGTCTTTCAGCAGCGGTTCGGCGCTCTGGGCGACGTCGCCGGTCGGGCCTGAGCAGTTGACGACGGCGTCGAAACTGCGGGCGCGCGGCTGTGGATCGCCTCGTCCTTTCAGGATCGCCTCGACTTCGCCGTTTCGATGCGAAAGGGCGGTGATGCGGGCCGCTGTGACCTCCAGCTCCTCGGAGGCCAGCATGGCCCTGATCTCGCGCGCGACGCCGGGGGCCAGGCGGTGGCGGTGATTGTCCCACAGCGCCCGCAGGTGGCGCAGGAAACGGCTGCGCTGGGGCAGGGACCAAGACGACCAGAGGTCGCGGGCGGAATGGCGCACGTCGTCCACCGCGGCGCGCCAGTCGTCTTCGTTCGCGGCGCGTCGCGCTTGCCGGAAGACCTCGGCCGGTCCGCCGACATAGGCGCGCTTGGGCGGCGGCATGGTGGTCGAGCCGTGGCTGCGAGGCAGCAGGCCGTGGCGCGAGACGGCGGTGAAGCGGCGGCCTGGGCGGCGAAGGGCGATGGCGGCGTCCACCATGGTCAGGCCCGCGCCGATCAGCAGGATGTCGTCGGCGTCGGCGGGCAGGGCGTCCAGCGCGCTCCACGGATCGCTCAGGTAACGCCCTGAGCCGATCAGGGCGGGGTCCAGGCCGGACGGGGCGGCGGGGCTGAGGTTGCCCTGGGCCAGGACCACGGCGTCGGCGAAGGTCGAACTGCGGCCATCCAGCATGATCTTCCATCCGCCCTCATGCGGGCGGATGGCGCTGACCGCACCCCGGATCAGGGACAGGCGCTCGCCGTCCCGGTCGGAGCGCAGGGCCTGATCCAGCAGGTGCGCCAGATAGCGCCCATAGTCGCCGCGCGTGATGAAGTCGTCGCGCGCGAACCAGGCGGGCTGCTCCGCCATCCAGTCGGCCAGATGGTGCGGCCGGTCGGGAAAGGCGCTCATGTTCGACAGGCGCACATTGAGCAGGTGCTTGGGATTGCCGGTCGCATAGGCAGGGCCGAGGCCGAAGACGCCGCGCCGCTCGATCAACTGCACCGACACATCAGGCGACATTCGCAGGATGTTGAGCGTGGTCAGCAGGCCGCTGAACCCGGCGCCGATGACGGCGACCGTCGGCCCGCTCATGCGCTTTTCGCCAGGGTTTCGCCGCGCTCGGCCAGGACATGGAAGCGGCGCGGGTGAAGACGGACCGGCTCGCCCGGCGCCAGCGTCGTCAGCGGATCGCCGACGGCGCGGTCCAGCTCCAGCCGGCGGCCGTGCAGGGACACGGCCACGCGGGCGCGATCGCCGCGCCGGAGGGTGGACATGACGACGCCGGCCAGGCCGGTGTCGGCGGCCTCCAGATCTTCGGGTCGTATGCAAAGCAAGGCGTCGCCGGTCGGGGCGTCGGACGGCGCGCGCCAGTCGTTCGACACGACCTCGCCGCGGGCCACCGTGGCCTGAAGCTGCAGGCCTTCGCCGAGGAAGTCATGGACGAAGGCCGAGGCGGGGCGGTCGTAGAGGGCTTGCGGCGTATCGACTTGTTCGATGCGGCCTTGCCGCAGGATGGCGACGCGGTCGGCCAGTTCCAGCGCTTCTTCCTGATCGTGGGTGACGAGGACGGTGGTCACGCCGGTCTGCTCATGGACCTGACGCAGCCAGCGGCGCAGGTCGCGGCGGACGCGGGCGTCCAGGGCGCCGAAGGGCTCGTCCAGCAGCAGCAGGCGCGGCTCGATGGCCAGGGCGCGGGCCAGGGCCACCCGCTGACGCTGGCCGCCCGAAAGTTGGCTGGGGTAGCGGGCGCCGAAGCCCTCCAACTGGATCAGGCGCAGCAGGTCCTGAACCCGCTCGGCGATCTCGGCCCGACCGGGGCGCGATCCGCGCGGGCGCACCTTCAACCCGAAGGCGATGTTGTCGGCCACCGTCATGTGGCGGAACAGGGCGTAGCTCTGGAACACCATGCCGACCCGGCGCTCGCGCGGGCTGAGGGCCAGGAAGTTCTCGCCGTTGAACCGCACCTGACCGGCGGAGGGGCGGTCCAGCCCGGCCATGATGCGCAACAGGGTGGTCTTGCCCGAGCCGGACGGGCCGAGCAGGGCCAGGAACTCGCCGTCGCGAACGGTCAGGCTGACGTCGTCGAGCGCGGGCAGGCCGTCGTAGGCGCGGGTGATGGATTGGATGTCGAGGGTCATGTCAGCGCCGCCCCCTCGCGGCGAGGTCGTCGGCGTGGCGGTGCTCGAGGAAGGACTTCAGGACCAGGGTCACCAGGGCCAGAACCGCCAGCAGGGCGGCGGTCGCGAAGGCGCCGACGAAGTCGTACTCGTTGTAGAGAATCTCGACGTGCAGCGGCAGGGTGTTGGTCAGGCCGCGAATGTGGCCCGACACCACCGAGACGGCCCCGAACTCGCCCATCGCCCGCGCATTGGCCAGCAGCACGCCGTACAGCAGGGCCCAGCGCACGTTCGGCAGGGTGATGAAGAAGAAGATGGCGGACGGCCGGGCGCCCAGGGTCAGGGCGGCCAGTTCCTCGTCCGATCCCTGCTGCTGCATCAGCGGGATCAGCTCGCGCGCCACATAGGGCAGGGTGACGAGGATGGTGGCCAGAACGATAGCGACCGGGGTGAACATGACCTGCAGGCCGGCGGCGTTCAGCCAGGGCGCGAACCAGCCCGAGGCGCCGAACAGCAGCACCCAAACCAGGCCGGAAATGACCGGCGACACCGACAGCGGCAGGTCGATCAGCGCCATCAGCAGGGTCTTGCCGATGAAGTCGAAGCGGGTGACGCACCAGGCGGCGGCCAGGCCGAAGACGGCGTTCAGCGGGGTGGCGATGGCCGTGGTCAGCAGGGTCAGCCGGGCGGCGGCCCAGACGTCGGGCTGGGACAGGCTGGCGACGGCGGCGTCCACGCCTTTTCGCAGGGCCTCGACCAGGATGACGCCCAGCGGTGCGAGCACGATGAGCGCCAGCCACAGCAGGGCCAGGCCGATCAGCAGGCCGCGTCCCAGGCCTCGCTTGCGAGAAGTGGAGAGCGGCGCCGAGGGCAGGGCTTCGACCGTCATGCGCCCCGCCTCGCGATCAAGGTCTGCAGGCCGTTGAAGCCCAGCAGGATGAGGAAGGACAGGACCAGCATGGCCATGCCGATGGTCGCGGCGCCGGCATAGTCGAACTGCTCCAGCTGGGTGACGATCAACAGGGGCGCGATCTCCGACCGCAGCGGCATGTTGCCGGCGATGAAGATGACCGAGCCGTATTCCCCGACCCCGCGCGCGAAGGCCAGGCCGACGCCGGAAAGCAGGGCGGGCAGGACGGCGGGCAGGATGATGCGCGTGGCGCGCTGGAACGGCGAGGCGCCCAGGGTCTCGGCCGCGGCCTCGACCTCCTGATCCAGATCCTGAAGCACGGGCTGGATGGAGCGAACGACGAAGGGCAGGCCGACGAAGATCATGGCCACGACCACGCCGACGGGCGTGTAGGCGATCTTGACGCCCAGCGGCGCCAGCAGGCCGCCGATGGGGCCGTTCTGGGCGTAGAGGGCGGTCAGGGCGATGCCCGCCACGGCGGTCGGCAGGGCGAAGGGCAGGTCGATCACCGCGTCGGCCAACCGCTTGCCGGGGAAGTCATAGCGGGTCAGCACCCAGGCCAGCAGCCCGCCCATCACCGCATTGACGGCGGCGGCGACGGCGGCGGCGACGAAGCTGAGCCTCAGGGCCGCCTGGGCGCGGGGCGAGGTCGCGGCGGCGATGACGCTGTCGAGGCCGTTCTCCCACGGGCGGATCGCTAGGGCGGTCAGGGGAATGAGGACGAAGAGCGACAGATAGGCGACCGTGAACCCCAGCGAGAGGGAGAAACCGGGCAGGGCGCTGGGGGCTTTCCAGATCAGTCGGCCGGGCTGTCGGGTCATGGTTGTCGGCCAGGCTGATAGATCTGATCGAAGACGCCGCCGTCGGCGAAGTGGCGCTTTTGGGCCGCGCTCCAGCCGCCGAAGTCGGAGATGTCGGCCAGCGTCAGATGCGGGAAGCGGTCGGCGAAGCGGGCGGCGACGGTTGCATTGCGCGGCCGGTAATAGTGCTCGGCCGCCAGAACCTGCGCCGGTTCGTCGTAGAGCTGCGCCAGATAGGCCTCGGCGCGATCCCGCGTGCCCTTCTTGTCCACCACCTTGTCGACCACAGCCACCGGCGGTTCGGCCAGGATGGAGAAAGGCGGGGCGACGATGTCGACCTGATCCGGGCCCAGTTCGCGCGCAGCGAGGAAGGCTTCGTTCTCCCACGCCAGCAGGACGTCGCCGATGCCGCGCTGGACGAAGGTGGTGGTCGATCCGCGCGCCCCCGTGTCCAGCACCGGCACCCGGCGGAACAGTTCGGTGACGAAGGTCTGGGCCGATTGCTCGGTCCCGCCTGGACGGCGCAGGGCGTCGGCCCAGGCCGCCAGATAGTTCCAGCGCGCCCCGCCCGAGGTCTTGGGATTGGGGGTGATGACCTCGACGCCCGGCTTCAGCAGGTCGGGCCAGTCGTGGATGCCTTTCGGATTTCCTTTGCGCACCAGGAAGACGATGGTCGAGGTGTAGGGGGCGGCGTTGTTCGGCAGGCGCGTCTGCCAGTCGGCGGCGATCAGGCCGCGCGCGGCGATCTCGTCGATGTCCGAGGCGAGCGCCAGGGTGACGACGTCGCCGGGCAGACCGTCGATGACGGCGCGGGCCTGCTTGCCCGATCCGCCGTGCGACTGTTCGACCGCAAAGGGCGCGCCGCCGCCCGCGCGCCAGCGCGTCAGGAAGGCCTCGTTATAGGCGCGATAGAACTCCCGCGTCGGATCGTAGGAGACGTTCAGCAGGGGGGCCGTCCCCTTGCCCTGGGCGCATCCGCTGAGGGCCAGGGCGCTGAAGGGGAGGGCGCCGGCGCCGAGAAGCAGGCTGCGTCGGTCGGGTGAGAAGCTCGCCATCACGCCAACTCCCGCACGTCTTCGGCGACCCACTGCGGCGTCGGCAGGCCCTTGCTGCGCAGGAAGGCCGGGTTGAACAGGCGCGAGGCGTAGCGCGTGCCGGGGTCGCACAGGACGGTGACGATGGTCTTGCCCGGTCCGATGTCGCGCGCCAGCCGGACGGCGCCGGCCAGATTGACGCCCGAGGACCCGCCCAGCGACAGGCCCTCATGCCTGACCAGATCGAAGAGAATGGGCAGGAATTCAGCGTCTTCGATGCGATAGGCGAAGTCGGGCGTGAAGCCTTCCAGATTGCCGGTGATCCGGGCCACGCCGATGCCCTCGGTGATCGAGCTGCCTTCGCCCGTCATCTGGCCCTGGGTGAACCAGTTGAACAGCGAGGCGCCCGCCGGGTCGGCCAGGCCGATCTTCACCGCCGGGTTGCGCTCGCGCAGGAAGGCGCCGACCCCGGCCAGGGTGCCGCCGCTGCCGACGGCGCTGACAAAGGCGTCGACCCGCCCGCCGGTCTGTTCCCATATCTCGGCGGCGGTGCCTTCATAGTGGGCGGCGCGGTTGGCGATATTGTCGAACTGATTGGCCCAGAAGGCGCCGTGAGGCTCGGTCGCGTTCAGCTTGCGCGCCACCTCTTCCGAGTAGTGGACGAAGTGGTTGGGGCTGGAGAAGGGAGCGGCGTCCACCTCGATCAGGCGCGCGCCCAGCGCCCGGATGGCCAGCTTCTTCTCCTCGGACTGGGTGCGGGGCATGACGATGACCACCCGGTGGCCCAGGGCCGCCCCGACCAGGGCCAGGCCGATGCCGGTGTTGCCCGCCGTGCCTTCCACGATCACGCCGCCGGGCCGCAGCGCGCCCGAAGCCTTGGCCTTCTGCACGATGGACAGGGCCGCGCGGTCCTTGATGGACTGGCCGGGGTTCAAAAACTCCGCCTTGCCCAGAATCTCGCAGCCGGTGGCGTCCGACAGGCGGTTCAGGCGGATCAGCGGCGTGTCGCCGATGAGGTTGATGATGCTGGAGATGGACAAGGGATGTCTCTGGATCAGGTCTTGTGAAGGGATCGGGCGATGCGGCGGACGGCCCGCGTCAACAGGCCGGGGCCAGCGTCCGTGCATGGATGCCGCACTCGGTCTTCTCCTGACCCGCCCAGCGGCCGTCGCGGGCGTCCTCGTCAGCGGCGACGGCGCGGGTGCAGGGCCAGCAGCCGATGGAGGGGTAGCCCTGCTCGACCAGAGGATGGCGCGGCAGTTGATGGTCGCGCAGCCAATCCTCGACCTGATCCGCCGACCACTTGGCCAACGGGTTGACGGTCAGGACGTCGCCCGCAGCCTCGAACGGCATGAGGTCGGCGCGCTGGTTGTTCTGATAGCGTTTGCGGCCGGTGATCCGGGTGTCGAAACCGGACAGCGCCTGAGCCAGAGGCTGGACCTTGCGAGCGGCGCAGCAGGCGTCGGGCTGGCTCCGCCACAGGTCGCCGCGCGGGTCGGCGGCGGCCAGGACGGCGGCGTCGGGCGCGATGTCGCGCACGTCGGTCAGACCCAGCCGCTGCGCCAGTTCGCGGCGATAGGCCAGGGTCTGGAAGAAGTGCTGGCCGGTCTCGAGAAAGACGACGGGCAGGTCGGGCCGCACGCGCGAGATCAGGTGCAGCAGGACGGCGGCCTCGGCGCCGAAGGAGGAGATGGCGGCGGCCTTGCGGCCCAGCGCCGGGTCCAGAATCGCCTTCAACAGGTCTTCTGCTTCGGCGTCGCCCCATTGAGCGTTGAGACGCGCGGCCAAGGCGGCGGCGTCTGCGGACGCGGGCGTCGCATGGCGCTGACGCCAGACCAGCCGGTCGTCGCCGGACGCGGGCTGATAGGCCGCGCTGAAGGCCTGATCCATGCGCCGCCAGGGCGCCGCGTCGGCGCCGGGCGATAGTTCGACCGCATCAAAGCCGCAGCGGCGCAGGTGTCGGGCTTGGTCGGGCAGGACCTTGCCCGCCGCGATCAGGCGGCCGCGATAGCCCTGACCGCGCAGCACGGCGGCCAGCGAGAAGCCGCGACCGTCACGGAAGGCCTCGAACTCAAGGATCAGGCTGTCGTTGGCCGCGGCCGCAGCCTGTATGTCCGCCTCGGGCGTCGAGACGGTCAGGCGAACGCCGTCCTGGGCTTGCTCAAGCAGCTGCATCGATCGGCTCATAGATGGCGGTGCGGAAGGGATCGGCGCCGAGGCGACGGACCGTGTCGATGAACAGTTCGCCGTCGTTGCGGACTTCCAGATAGCGATCCAGGGCGCGGGCGATAGCGGGGGCCACCTCGTCGGCGGGCAGGCTGCGGCCGACGATCTCGCCCAGCGCGGCCTGCTCGTCGGGCGAGCCGCCGACCGTGATCTGATAGTATTCCTCGCCCTTTCGATCGACGCCGAGGACGCCGATGTGGCCGACGTGGTGGTGGCCGCAGGCGTTGATGCAGCCGCTGATGTTGATCCGCACGGGACCCAGCTTTTCCTGCAGGTCGGCGTCGGCCAGCTGGCGCGACAGGGCCTGGGCCACGGGGATGGAGCGGGCGTTGGCCAGGCTGCAATAGTCCAGGCCGGGGCAGGCGATGATGTCGGTGGCCAGGTCGGCGTTGGCCGTGGCCAGACCGGCCTCGCGCAGTCGGCTCCAGACCGCGTGGGCGTCCTCCAGCCGAACATGGGGCAGGACCAGATTCTGTTCGTAGGAGGCGCGCACTTCGTCGAACGAGAAGCGCTCGGCCAAGTCCGCGACGACCTCCATCTGCGCCGCCGTGATGTCGCCGGGGACGCCGCCGGTCGGCTTCAGCGAGACGATGATCGCGCCGTATCCGGCCTGCTTGTGATCGCGCAGGTTCGAGCGGGTGAAGCGGGCGAACTCGGGGTTCAGGCGGCGGGCGGCGTCATAGGACGGGCTGGTCGCGGGCAGGGTCTCGAACGGCGGCGGGGTGAAGTAGGCCTGGATGCGGGCCAGTTCCTCGTCGGGGATGCGCAGGTCTTCCTGGCGCAGGATGGCGAACTGGCGCTCGACCTCGTCGCGGAAGGCGTCGATGCCGATGGCCGCGACTAGGATCTTGATCCGCGCCTTGTGGATGTTGTCGCGCCGTCCCAGCAAATTGTAGGCGCGCAGGATGGCGGTCAGATAGGCCAGCAGCGAACGTCCCGGCACGGCTGAGGCGATCTCTTGCGCGATGTGCGGCAGTCGTCCCTGACCGCCGCCGACGAAGACGCGGAAGGCCGTCTGGCCGTCGTCGCCGCGCACGATCTGAAGTCCGACGTCGTGCGTGCGGATCGCCGCCCGGTCCTTGGCCGCGCCGATGACCGCGATCTTGAATTTGCGCGGCAGGAAGGAGAATTCGGGGTGGATGGTCGACCACTGGCGCAGGATCTCGCACCACGGACGCGGGTCCTCGATCTCGTCGGCGGCGACGCCGGCGAAGACGTCGGTCGTGACGTTGCGGATGCAGTTGCCGGAGGTCTGGATGGCGTGCATCTCGACCTCGGCCAGATCGGTCAGGATGGCGGGCAGGTCCTGCAGCGCGGGCCAGTTGAACTGGATATTGGTGCGGGTGGTGAAGTGGCCGTAGCCCTTGTCATAGGTGCGGGCGACATGGGCCAGCTGACGCATCTGGCGGCTGTTCATGACGCCGTAAGGCACTGCGATCCGCGCCATATAGGCGTGCAGTTGCAGATAGACGCCGTTCATCAGCCGCAGCGGTTTGAACTCGTCTTCGGTCAGTTCGCCGCTGCTGCGGCGATCGACCTGATCGCTGAACTCCGCGATGCGCTCGCGGACCAGGGCGGCGTCGAATTCGTCGTAACGGTACATCAGGCGATCTCGTTTCGAGCGAAGGCGAGGCTGTGGCCCACGGTGGGGCCGGCCGAGCGGATGCGCTCCTTCAGCCGGTCGCGGCCCGCAGGGGTGCGGCCCTCGACCTCGATCAGGTAGGGATTGACGAAGACGGCCGGGCGCGACTGGGCCTGCGCCAGGGCGGCCTCGGCGGCATCGACGTCCAGAATGCGAGCGCCGTCGATGGCTTCGACCACCGCGTCGGCCTCGCCCAGATAGATGACGCGGCCGTCGTTCAGCCGGTTTGCGGTCAGCAGTTTCATGCGGCGACCTCGATCAGGGCGCGCTCGTCGTCGGCGACGGCAAGCGCGGCGGTCTCGCCGATGAACAGCAGGGCGGGGCCGGTCAGGTCCATGCGCGCGACCAGGGCGCCCAGGTCGTCGAGGCGCCCCTTGAAGGTGCGCTGGTCGGGGCGGCTGCCGTTCTCGACCACAGCGACGGGGGTGGCGCCGCTGCGTCCGGCGGCCAGCAGGTTCGATGCGATTTCTTCAGCCTGGCCGGCGCCCATATAGACGGCCAGGGTATGGTTCGGCGCCGCCAGCCGGGTCCAGTCGGCGGCCCGACCGCCGGGCTTGGGCTGGCCGGTGACGAAGGTCACGGCCTGGGCGTGGTCGCGGTGGGTCAGGGGCAGGCCGGTGGACGCCGCGCAGGCGAGGGCGGCGGTGATGCCCGGCACGACGACAGCCTCGATCCCGGCGGCGCGCACGGCTTCCAGTTCTTCTCCGCCGCGCCCGAAGACGAAGGGGTCGCCGCCCTTCAGCCGCACGACGCGGTGCCCGGCGCGGGCCTCGTCGATCATCAGTTGTTCGATCTGGTCCTGCGGCACCGAATGGTCGCCGCGCGCCTTGCCGACGTAGATGCGCCGGGCGTCGCGTCGGGCGCGGTCCAGCACCTCAGGCGAGACCAGCTTGTCGTGGATGATGACGTCGGCGTCCTGAAGCGCGCGCAGAGCCTTGAGGGTCAGCAGCTCAGGATCGCCGGGACCGGCGCCGACGATGTGGACGACGCCCTGAGCGGCTTCTTCGCGGGGCGTCGCGGCGACGTTCAGCAGGCGGACCATCTCGCGGCGGGCCTCGGCCATGCGGCCGTCGGCGGCCAAGTCGGCGGCGGGGCTGCGGAAGGCCTTTTCCCAGAAGCGGCGGCGGGCGAGGAAGTCGGGGATCGACTCCGTCACGGCTCCGCGCAGTTCACCCGCCAGCCGAGCGACGGAGGCCACGCCTTGCGGCAGGACGGCCTCGATCTTCGAGCGCAGATCGCGGGCGAGGATAGGGGCAGATCCGCCGGTCGCGACGGCCACGACCACCTCGTCGCGGTCGATCAGGGCCGGAGTATGGAAGTCGCTGAAGGAGGGCTGATCGACGATGTTCACCTGGGCGCCGGCCTCGCGCGCGGCCTCGGCGATGTCGCGGGCCAGGGCGAGATCGTTCAGGGCGATGAAGACCAGGCGGGCGCCGCTCAGGTCGGCGGCGTCAGGAATGCGGGGGCTCGGCGTCGGCGCGGCGGGCGGCGTTTCCAGCGCGGCGGGTGCGCCGTCCGGCGTGAACCAGACCAGTTTGGCCGGGCTGTTGAGGAACAGACGCAGTTTCGCCAGCGCCGGTTCGCCCGCGCCGACGACGACGACTTTCGCCTTGCTCAAAGGGATGGATGCCAGAAAGACGCGCATCGGCCGGTTCCATGATCTGCTGTCATCCGCCTGCGCTGTTGCGTGGCGGCTCGACATTCAGCATCCGCCGTGCACGATCCTTCCACAAACCAGATTGTCTTCGACGCCCTGATAGGTTTTCTACAAGCGCATGGTTCGACCGCTTTTGCCCCTCAACGCCCTGCGCGCTTTTGAAAGCGCGTCGCGGCACCTCAACTTCTCGCGGACGGCGGATGAGCTGTCGGTGACGCCGGGGGCTGTCAGCCAGCAAATCCGTCTGCTGGAAGAGATCATCGGCGGCCCCCTGTTCACGCGGGAAGCGCGCGGGCTGCAGCTGACGGAACTGGGCCGTGCGGCGACGCCTCTGCTGCGCGAAGGGTTCGAGCGGCTGATGGACGCCTCGGCCATTCTGCGCGAGCCGCCGCTGAACCGGACGGTGGCGATCAGCGTCGCGCCGTCCTTCGCCTCGAAATGGCTGATGCCGCGCATGGACGACTTCCACGCGGCCCACCCGGACATCGAGGTCTGGATTTCGGCCGACATGGAGCCTGTGACGGTGGGCAAGGGCAAGGTTGATCTGGCCATCCGTTATGGTCCTGGCGACTATCCGGGCCATGTGGTCGAACGCCTGCTGACCGAGACCGTCATCCCCGTCTGCGCGCCGTCGCTGGTGGCCGCGCCGCACCCGATCCGCACCGCCGAGGACCTGGCCCAGCACACGCTTCTGCATGACATGTCCGAGGACGGCGACGCCTCGCGGCCCGACTGGGCCATGTGGCTGAAGGCCCGCCACGCGAGCCACGCCGACGCGCGGCGCGGCTCGCGCTTCGACCAGTCCAGCCTGCTGATCGAGGCGGCGGCGGCGGGGCGCGGCGTGGCCCTGGCCAGGCGGACCCTGGCCCAGGCTGACCTCGCCACCGGGCGTCTGGTCGCGCCCTTCCCGGACGGCAGTCAGGTGCTGGGTTTCGCCTACTATATCGTCCTGCCCAGGGACCGTCCGGCGTCGCCTGGAACCAAGGCCTTCGTGGCCTGGCTGAAGAAGCAGGCCATCGACTTCGACAACAATCTG
The DNA here is from genome assembly GCF_057839885.1 of Brevundimonas sp. KH_025. NCBI lineage: Bacteria > Pseudomonadati > Pseudomonadota > Alphaproteobacteria > Caulobacterales > Caulobacteraceae > Brevundimonas > Brevundimonas sp. KH_025. The sequence continues at coordinate 1,017,136 of NZ_CM174501.1, forward strand.
GACCAGCTGTAAGCGCGCTCGCAGATTTTCTGCACGCTCGAAACAGGATTGATCGTTTCCTCGGCTGACGCCTCCCGCCCTATGTCGAAGGCCTTCAAGCAGGAGGTCGGTCGTGAGCGAAGTCGCAGTTCTGGAGCGTTCCCGTGTCGCGGCGCCCGCGCCCTGGACCCCGCAGCGGGTCCGTTGGGTGCGGCGCTGGACCGATCATCTGTTCAGCTTCGCCATTGATCGGCCCGAGGATTTCCGCTTCCGCTCCGGCGAGTTCGTGATGATCGGCCTGCCGTCGGCGGACGGGGCGGGCAAGCCCACGCTGCGGGCCTATTCCATCGCCAGCCCGTCGTGGTCGGACGAGTTGGAGTTCTTCTCCATCCGCGTCGAGGACGGCCCGTTGACGTCGCGCCTGGTCGACATCCAGCCCGGCGACGAGGTCCTGCTGGGCAAGAAGCCGACGGGCACCCTGGTGCTGGACGCCCTGAAACCCGGGCGGCGGCTGTTCCTGATCGGCACCGGCACCGGCCTGGCGCCCTGGCTGAGCGTGGCGCGCGATCCGGAAACCTACGCCCGGTTCGAGCGGGTGGTCGTGACCCATACGGTGCGCCAAGTCGCCGATCTGGCCTATCGCGACTTCTTCGGCCGCGACCTGCACGACGATCCCCTGATCGGGGAGGAGGCGAGGGCGCAGCTGACCTACTATCCGACGGTGACGCGCGAGGCCTTCGAGCGTCCGGGACGCATCACCGACCGCATCACCAGCGGCGCCTTCTTCGATGATCTGGGTCTCGAAGGCCGGTTCGATCCGTCGCAGGACCGCATCATGCTGTGCGGCTCGACCGCCATGATCCGCGAGGCGGCGGCCCTGCTGGAAAGCCACGGCCTGAGCGAAGGCTCGAACGCCGAACCGGGCGACTATGTGCTGGAACGCGCCTTCGTCGGCTGACCTTTCAGATTTTCTATCGGCCGGCGCGAGATCATATCGTTCGACGCGGACCGGCCCTCCACGCTTCAAATATCCCACGTTCAAGACGACCAGTGAGGACCGCAGCCTATGCAGGCGACCGTCGAAAAGCAGAGAGACGCCACGGCGCGTCGCGTCCTGCCCCCGCATCTGCGCCAGCTCGAGGCCGAGGCGATCGAGATCCTGCGCGAGGTGGCGGCGACCGCGCGTAACCCGGTCATGATGTATTCGATCGGCAAGGACTCCGGCGTCCTGCTGCATCTGGCGGCCAAGGCCTTCTATCCCGGCTCGCCGCCTTTCCCCCTGCTGCACGTCGATACGACGTGGAAGTTCCGGGACATGATCACCCATCGCGACCACGTGGCCGGCCTCTATGGCGCGCGCCTGCTGGTCCACACCAATGACGAGGCGCTGGCGCGCGGCGTCAGCCCGATCACCTCCGGATCCTCGGCCCACACCCAGGCGATGAAGACCGACGCCTTGAAACAGGCGCTCGACCTGCACGGCTTTGACGTCGCCATTGGCGGCGCGCGACGCGACGAGGAGAAGTCGCGGGCCAAGGAGCGCATCTTCTCGTTCCGGGGCGCGGACCACAGCTGGGACCCGCGTCGCCAGCGGCCGGAACTGTGGCGGCTGTGGAACTCGAACCTGGGTCCGGGCGAGAGCCTGCGCGTCTTCCCCCTGTCGAACTGGACCGAGCTGGACGTGTGGGAATACACGCGGGCTGAAGGCATCCCGGTCGTGCCGCTGTATTTCTCGGCCCTGCGCCCCGTGGTGGTGCGCGACGGCGCCCTGATCGTGCGCGACGACGAGCGCTTGCCGCTGCGCGAGGGCGAGACGCCCGAACTGCGCCGCGTCCGCTTCCGCTCCCTAGGCTGCTATCCGCTGAGCGCCGCCGTGGAATCCGAAGCCGACAGCCTCGACGCCGTGATCCGCGAGCTGCGCACCAGTCGGCAATCCGAGCGACAGGGGCGTCTGATCGACGCCGACGAGACCGCCTCGATGGAGCGCAAGAAGCGCGAGGGATACTTCTGATGGACGGCGCCGTGACGGCTTTCACCGGACAGACGCGCCGGCCGGAACGCGATCTGCTGCGCTTCCTGACCTGCGGCTCCGTGGACGACGGCAAGTCCACCCTGATCGGCCGGCTGTTGTTCGAGACGGGCCAGGTGCCCGAGGATCAACTGGCGACGCTGGAACGGGACTCGCGTCGCTTCGGCACCGACGGGGCCAACCTCGACTACGCCCTGCTGCTGGACGGGCTGGAGGCCGAGCGCGAGCAGGGCATCACCATCGATGTGGCCTATCGCTACATGTCGACGCCGCGCCGCAGTTTCATCGTCGCCGACACGCCGGGGCATGAGCAGTATACGCGCAACATGGCCACCGGCGCCTCGACCTGCGACGCGGCGGTCGTGCTGGTCGATGCGGTCAAGGGCGTGACGGCCCAGACGGCGCGCCATAGCCGCATCGTCGCCCTGTTCGGCATTCGCCACGTCATTCTGGCGGTCAACAAGATCGACCTGATCGCGGACGATCCGGCGGCGTTCGCGCGCATCCGCGACGCCTATGCCGAACTGGTCGCTGACCTGGGTTTCCGCTCGGTCACGGCCATTCCGGTCAGCGCGCGACGCGGCGACAACCTGACGGCGCTGTCGGCCGCCACGCCCTGGTACGACGGCCCCAGCCTGATCGAGGCGCTGGAGGACCTGCCGGTCGCCGAAACCGGCGTCGCCCGGCCGTTCCGAATGTCGGTGCAGTACGTCAACCGGCCGCACGCCGATTTCCGCGGCTATGCCGGGACCATCGCCTCGGGCGAGGTCAAGGTCGGCGACGCCCTGGTCGTCTGCCCCGGCGGTCAGGCGGTGACGCTGGCGCGCATCCTGGCGGGCGATGTCGAGGTCGCGGCCGCTCGAGCCGGCGACGCCGTGACCCTGGAACTGGCCGAGGCGACCGACGTGGCGCGCGGCGACGTCCTGGCCCCGACAGATGATCGCCCCGCCGCCGCCGACCAGCTGACCGTGCGCCTGCTGTGGATGGGCGATCAGCCCTTTGACGCCGACGGCCGCTACCAGGTGAAGCTGGGCACGCGGACCTTGCCCGCGCGGCTGACGCTTTCGGGCGAGGCGTCGACGCTGGCGCCCAATGAGGTGGCGGACGGCCTGCTGACCCTGCCGTCGCCGGTCGCGGTGGACGCCTTCCGCGATGACCCGGCCCAGGGCGCCTTCGTCCTGATCGACCGGCGCACGGGCGTCACGGTGGCGGCGGGGGTGATCACGGGGATCCCCGATCAGGCGGCCCATATTCACCACAGCCCCGCCGCCGTTTCGCGCGACGCTCACGAGCTTCTGAACGGCCATCGCGGCGGGGTGGTCTGGCTGACCGGCCTGTCGGGGGCGGGCAAGTCCACGGTCGCCCAGGCCCTTCAACAGAGCCTGCATGGCCGGGGCTGCCGGACCGTGCTGCTGGATGGCGACAATCTGCGTCATGGCCTCAACCGCGATCTCGGCTTCTCCGACGCCGACCGGGCCGAGAACGTGCGCCGGACGGGGGAGGCGGCGCGGCTGTTCACGGAGGCCGGCGTCATCGCCATATGCGCCCTGATCTCGCCGCGACGGGCGGATCGCGACGCCGTGCGGGCGCGCTTCGACGACGACCGCTTCATTGAGGTCTTCGTGGATGCGTCGCTGGAAAGCTGCCGCGCCCGCGATCCCAAGGGGCTGTATGCCCGCGCCTCGGCCGGGGTGATCGCGGGCTTCACCGGGGTCGCCGCGCCCTACGAGGCCCCGATCGCGCCGGACCTGACCCTGGCCACCGAACAGCTGTCGCCGTCGCTGGCGGCCGACGCGGTTCGCCGCCTTCTTGAAGAGCGCGGCTGGCTCTAGGCCGCCGCTCCTACGACTGGATTTCTGCCGTGACTTATCTCGTCACCGACGCCTGCGTGAAATGCAAGTTCATGGACTGCGTCGAGGTCTGCCCCGTGGACTGCTTCTACGAGGGCGAAAACTTCCTCGTCATCTCGCCCGACGACTGCATCGACTGCGGCGTCTGCGAACCCGAGTGCCCGGTCGACGCCATCAAGCCGGACACCGAGGACGAACCCGACGGCAAATGGCTCAAGATCAACGCCGATTACGCTCGGGTCTGGCCCAACATCACGGTCAAGGGCGAGCCGCCCGCCGACCGCGCGGCCTATGAAAGCGAGACCGGAAAGTTCGAGAAGTATTTCAGCCCCAAGCCCGGCGGGTGAGGGCGGGCGTGATCTCCTCAGGGCGCCTGGACCGCCAGCGTGTCGTAGACGTGGGTGACAGCGTCGAAACGGACGCGTGACGGCGCGCCGCCGAGGGTGGCGGGTTGATAGAGGCGTTTGACCGCCGACAAGTCCAGGGGATCGTCGATCCGGTCGGTGTTCCAACCCAGGATCAGCAGTCCGTTCGGTTTCATGATCGTGGCCATGGCGGCCAGTGCGGTTTCTTGATCCTCGCGGCGGTCTACCCCAAAGCCCAGCACGCCGTTGCACACGATGGCGTCAAAGCGCAGGTCGTCGAAGATGGCCCCGGCTTGGCAGATGTCGCCGGTTTGATGGCGGCCGGCGCGTCCCCAGCGTGCGGCGCGGGGATCAATATCGGTGGTCCACACCTCCGCGCCTTGATGCTCCAGGGCCGGATAGTCCATGGCGGTATAGCGGCGGCAGCCGACCCACAGTATGCGCCCGCCCCGCGCGGCCAGCGCGGGGAGATAGATTTCCGCCAGCGCCCGTCGATCGGGCAGGTCGCGAATGTCCTCGCTCGAAGACCGGGTCTTGAACAGGGAACGCAGGAAGGAGGTCAGGCTCATGGATGAATCTCGGTCATGCCGCGGCGGCGGTTTCGGTCAGGCGCAGGCGCAGGGCGTCCAGTTCGGCGGCGCGCAAAGCCGGGGCGTGCGCTTGTATCACGAAGGCCTGACCATCACGCGCCAGGGCGATGCGACGGGCGTCGTCGCGCGTCAGCTCCAGCAAGGCGGCTTTCAACGCGTTCGCCTCGGGCGGATCGACATAGATCGCATGTGCGCCGCTGGCTTCGCGCAGGCCGCCGCGTCCCGACGAGATCAGGGCGGCGCCCGCGGCGTGGGCCTCCAGCGCCGCCAACCCCAGGGTTTCCGGCACGCGAGAGGGAACGACGGCGATCGCTGCGCGCTGGGCGACGGCGCGCACCGTGCCGGGGGACGCTGAATAGGCGATCTCGATCCTTTGCCCGAACCGCGCCAGCGCCGCGACGTGCGGCTCGGCCCAGGATTGATGGCGGTCCCAGTCGCCGAGCATGAGGGCCGCACGCCAGTCGGGCGACTGATCCAGGGTTTGGGCCAAGGCGAGACAGAGGGCGTCCAGACCTTTTTCCTCCATGGCGCGTCCCGCAAACAGGATCAGCTTTTCCTTCTTCGCGACATCGCCGCGCCAGGCTTCAAGGTCGATCGGGTTGCAGATCACCTCGGCCTGATGATCGAAGCCCGGATAGTCGACCAGGAATTCGTCGCGGGCGGCGCAGCTGACGAAGACCAGGCGGCTGAAGGCTTTCAGACGGCGGCCGTATCGCCATCGGTCGACAGGGTTGGAGGGCGGCTTGACCCGGGTGTGGCGATACAGAATCTGAGGACGCCCCGGCAGACGACGCGCGATCTCGGCCGCACAACCGAGCTGCTGATGGTATTCGATCAGGTCTGGCTGGAAAGCGTGCAGGCGGCTGACCACCGCGGCCTCATAGGCGGCCCTCCCCAGGCCCGACGGCACGGTCAGCATTCGCCCGGCCTCGACCGGGATTGCGGCGCCGGCTTCGCATACGAAGCGCACGTCCGCGGCGAAGCGACTCCAGCGGTTCAGCAACAGCGCCACCGCCTCCATGGAGTTGACCCTGTCGCGGTCAAGGGCGCAGCCGCGTGGCAGGACGACGGCGATGCGCATCAAACAGCCTCCAGCTCGGTGTTTCGCGTGACGCCGGGGCTGTTCAGGCCGAGGAGGCGGCGGGCCTTGTAGAGGGCCTTGATCCCCCTTTCCGCGCGGGAGCGCCGCAGGCCCTTCAGGTCGATGAAGGTCACGTTGGCGTCGCCGGACAGCGTATGCAACCCGTCCTCAAACCCAGGCAGCAAGCCGTCGGGCGCCAAGCGCCGCACTTCCGTCGCCAGGACATCGGTCGGGCTCAGGACGTCGATGCGCAACAAGCGGATAGCCGCGCCATAGGTCGGCCGGCATTCCTGCACAGGCAAGTAGAGCCGCCCTTCGTGTTCAAACGCCGTGCCGCCCGGCCGCGAGTCCAGGAAGCCAGAGCGCACAGGATTGCCGGCATGGGGCGTCCACGGTCCCATCAGGGCATCGGCGCTGGCGATGTGCATTTCCCGCATCGCCCGATCGTTCGGCCCGGGCAGGGCGTAGAACATCCACCAGCGTCCGCCGTGCCGCGCCACGGTGGCGTCGATGGCGGGCTGTTCCAGCAGGCGGCTGACGGGCGTCCATCGGTCCGGAAAGCGCTCGCACCGATACAAGGTCAGCGCGCCGCTCTTGTAGCCCTCGGGCAGCATGTACAGGATCCCATCCTCTTCGATCAGGCTGGGGTAGGAAAGGTGGAAGGGGGCGGCCAGAGCCAAGCCCTGTCGGACCAGGACATCGCCTTCATACTGGAAGTAGCGGATTTCGCCGCGCCGAACACGATAGTCGTAGGCCTCTGCGAATATGGTGAGGATCCCGTCCCGCTCCAGGCCGAAGGGATCAGCGATGAACTGGAAGTCGCGCGGGCAGGGCGGAAGCCAGGTCACGGTCTTCGCCTCCAGTCCGTTCGGCTCCAGGACATGGCTCACTGGGCGGCGGATGAAGCCGATGCGCCAGGCGTCGTACATCGGGCCTTCCTCAGCGCAACTCAGACAGGCGACGAGCGTCGCCCTCCGCCCTTGTCAGGGCGCGGGAGAGCCAGCCCAGATATGCGGACTTTGAAGCGACGGTCTTCATGCTCACACTCGACTACGGCGGAGCTCTGTCGGCCCCTCATGTGAAAGACGGCGCCGTGCGTGTCTTGCCTCATGACTTTCCTCGCGGCATGACGGATTAGGGTTCAGCCTGAACCCCCAAGCGCCGCTGCGGCGGCGGAGATTCTGTTTGAGCCCGTCGGACCTCACGCTGATTGACGCCTATCTGCAGATGCGCGGCGAACTGGGCCGCTTCATCGCGGTGCGTCTGGGGGCGCAGGGGGATGTCGAGGACGTCCTGCAGGAACTCTATCTGAAGGCGTCCCGCGCCTCTGGAACGGACGATATCCGTGACCCCCGCGCCTATCTCTATCGGCTGGCGTCCAACCTGATGATGGATCGCTGGCGGTCGGCGCGGCGCGCGGCGGCGCGGGACGGCGCCTGGCGTCTTGCGGTCTATGGTTCGGACGTGAGCATCGACGATGCGCCGTCCGCCGAGGCGGAGGTCGATGCGCGACAGCGGCTGCAGGCTATCGTCAAAAAGATTGACGGTCTTCCCGAGAAGACGAGGGCCGTGTTTCACCTGCACAAGTTCGACGGCCTCAGCTACGCTGAGGTGGCCGAACGTGAAGGCATCTCGCGCAGTTCGGTCGAAAAGCACATGATGCAGGCGCTGCGCATGTTGGCGGAAAGGGCGCGGCCGTGATGTCGAGCGCGCGGATGGTCGAAACGGAATATTCTGGAGGCGGAGGCCGGTTGGCGCCGTCTTGTTGTCAGGCCCTGAATCGGGCGTCGCACAGGCGTTCAGCAGAATGACGAACGACAGACAAGTCGAAGAGGCCGCGCTGGGCTGGTTCACGCATCTGCGGGACGACAGGGCGAGCGCGGCCGACTGGCGCGCATTTGCGGATTGGGTCGCGGCTTCGCCGGCCCACGGCGCCGCCTATGACGAACTGGAGCGTCTGTGGGTCGAACTGGATGACATCGAGCCGGCGGGCATGGCGCCGCCGGTTCCTGCTGCAAACGACAACCGCCGCCCGGCCCGCCGACGTGGATGGCTGTATCCCGCCGCAGGAATCGCCGCCGCAGCCCTGCTGGCGGTCGGCCTTTGGCCGTTGATGATCAATCCCGCCAAGGTCTACCGCGCCGAGGACCAGCCTCTGGCGGTTCGGCTGGCCGACGGGTCGCACGTGCAATTGAACCGCCATTCCGAAATGTGGGTGCGCCTGGAGGCGGGAAGTCGCCGTGTCGTCATGTGGGATGGCGAGGCCGCGTTCGAGGTCGTCCCTGACGCCGCCCGGCCTTTCGTGGTGGAGGCGGACGGGCGCGAGGTGCGCGTGCTGGGGACCGCGTTCAATGTGGTCAGCCACGACGGCGCGTTCTCGGTCGGAGTCGAACGAGGGGTTGTGGCCGTGAAGGTCCGTGCCGTTTCGACGCCCGTCCGACTGACGGCTGGCGGCCGGATCAGGCAAGCAGACGACGCCGCGCCTCAGATTGACGCTGTCGATCCGGCTGCCGTCGCGACGTGGAAATCCGGCGTCCTGGTTTATCGGGCGGCGTCGCTTGATGAGGTCGGCCGGGATCTGTCGCGTTATTTCGACAAGCCGGTTAAGGTGTCGGCCTCTGCGCAAGGGCTGCGATTCACCGGCGCCCTTCGCATTGCTGATGAAAAGGCCATGCTGGATCAACTCCGTGATTTCATGCCCGTAGACGTTCAGTCGGACTCAGCCGAAGTGCGTTTGACGTCGCGTGAGCGAGGCTAGAACCCCGCCTCTGGTCCAGGCACGGCGACGCGGCCTCGCGGTGGCGGCGTTTGTCGGCGGCCTGACGACGGCGCTTGCATCACAGCCCGCCGCAGCGGGGCCGTCGCGTGTCTTCCACGCCAATATTCCCGCCCAGGGCGTTCGCGAGTCCTTGTTGGACCTGGCGGTGCAGGGGCGCGTGTCCATGGGCGGGGATGTCGCAGTTTGCCGCGGCGACGCGCCGAGCCTTACCGGCGCGATGGATATTGAAACGGCGCTGAGGCGCATTCTGGCGGCCGCCGATTGCAGCTATGTCTTGCGTCGCGACGGCGCCGTGATCATCCGTCGCCGGGCCCCTGGGATCTTCCGCGCTGCGCCGAGGCCGCAACAACCGCAGCAAGGCCGCCCCTCAGATGCATCGACCCAGGCGGAGATCGCCCGTCTCAGCGATGTCATCGTCACGGCCGGGCGCAGTTCGGAATCGCCGCAAACCGCGCCCATGTCCCTGACCTCCGTGTCGGGGGAGCAGTTGTCGGCGTCAGGCGCCGCCGGCGCATTTGACCTGAGCGCCCTGGTGGCCGGGATGACCGTCACCAACCTGGGTTCGGGGCGGAACAAGATTCTGCTGCGAGGCATGTCGGACGGCGCCTTTACCGGCCAGACGCAGTCGACGGTCGGCCTGTATCTGAACCGGACGCCCTTGACCTATACGGCGCCCGATCCGGATCTGAAGCTCGTGGACGTGAACCGGGTCGAGGTGCTGCGAGGGCCTCAAGGCGTCCTCTACGGCACGGGACCGATCGGCGGCGTGCTTCGGATCGTGCCGGAAGCGCCGGATCCGGCGGGCGAGTTCCTGATGGGGTCGGCCGCCTATTCCGACACCCAGGGCGGCGGCGTAAACAGCGACTTGTCGTTTGTCGCCAACCTTCCCGTCCTGGCCGGCGCAGGAGCGCTTCGCGTCGTCGGCTATCGCGAGAAGTCAGGCGGCTACATCGACGACGAGAGTCTGAATCTGCGTCGGGTGAACAGTGGTGAACGCCACGGCGGGCGCGCGGCCCTGAGCCTGCAACTGTCTCCCGAATGGAAGCTGACGGCCGGAACGGTGCAGCAGCGGATCGACAGCGAAGACACCCACTACGTCTATCGTCTGGCGGGCGGGCGTCGCCGCGCTAATCTGGTGCGGGAGCCGCATTCCAACGTCTTTGGCCTGGTGCAGGCGCGGCTCGAGGGGCGCGGCGACTGGGGCCGGGTCGAGGCGACGCTGGCCCGTGTCGATCACGATTTCACCAGCCGCTACGACGCCTCGTCGGCCCTGCCGTTGTTCGGTTCGAACGCGAGGATCGGCGCGCTGAACGATCGCCGCATGATTGATCTCGCGATCACCGACCTATCCTACGCTTCTCCGCGCAACGGCAGGCTGCGTTGGCTGGCAGGCCTGTTCATTTCGCGCGTCACGACAGACTACGAAGCGGACCTCAGCGCCTTCCGACCCGTTCGAAGTCGGATCTACCGGGAGCGGCGCATCGACCGCCAATCCGAGACGGCGATGTTCGGTCAGGTCATTTTCGAGATGACCGCCGACACGAGTTTGATCGTGGGGGGGCGCTACTACAGTTTCGACTATGAGGCGGCGTCGCGCGTGGCGCAGGGCGTCCATGAGCGGCCGTTCCAGGGCAAGGGACGCGACAGCGGCTTTTCACCGCGCGTGGCCGTCGACTGGCGCGTCAACGACGACTGGCGCGGCTATGGCGCGATCAGTCAGGGACATCGTGCAGGAGGTTTCAACACCGCCGGCCCGATCGGCTCGCTGTTTTCAGAAACGCTTTCGTCCCCCGCGCGACATTATCGCGGCGATTCCCTGTGGAACTACGAGATCGGGGCCAAGGGAAGCCTGCTGGACGGACAGGCGCAGATGCGCGTGGCCATGTTCTACGCCGATTGGCGCGACCTTCAGAGCGATCAGTTCCTGCCCAGCGGCTTGTCGTACGCCGTCAACGTCGGCGACGGCGCCAACCTCGGCGTGGAGGTCGAGGCGAACTGGCGGCCCCTCGACAGCCTTGAGATCCGCACCAATGCGATCCTGGCCCGGCCCCGTCTGGTTCGACGGGACGAGGACGCCTTTACGGCCAAGGGCGATGCAGGTCTTCCCGGCGTTCCGTCCGTATCCGCCAACGTCAACGTCAACTGGCGACGCCCGCTGACGGATCGACTGAACCTGATGGCGGACGGATGGGTGGCCTATGTGGGACCGTCCCGGCTGACCTTTGATAGGGAGGGGCGGCATCGAATGGGCGACTACGCCACGGCGCGTTTCTCTGTCGGGCTTGAGGCGGCGCGTTGGCGCGCTGAGGCCTTTGTGACCAACCCCCTGAACACACAGGCTAATACGTTCGCTTTCGGCGATCCCTTCCGTCTGCCTGAAGCCTTGATGACCACGCCGCTTCGGCCGCGCACCATCGGCCTGCGTGTGACGGTCAGTCCTCTGGGATACGGCGACTAGGGCCGCCGACGGCGCCAGGATCGGCCAGGCCGCGCGCGCCGCCATGATCGAGAAGCGGCGCGCGCGGTTTCAGTTAGGCAGAGCCGATCCTGGCGTTCGGCTGGCGACCGGCGTCAGGGCTTGGTCGCGGTCTCGATCGTGGCGCGCGCCTGGTCGACGGCGGCCTGGGTCGTGATCTCGCCGTCCTGGATCTTCTGAGCCAGATCCATCAGCGGCGGGCCGGTGACGACGCCCGTCTGGGCCTCTTCCTCGACGTGGACGCCGTTGCCGCGGGCGATGGCCGCGTCCCAGGCGTCGCGAACGGCAGCCCAGTAGCCTTGCGTCGCCGCCCAGTAGTCGTCGCCGGCCTTGGGCGAGTAGCTGGTCGAGCGGTCGTAGGTGTTGACCACGTCTTCCTGGACGATGGCGATCGGCTCGCCGCCGGCCTTGCCCGACATCTTCATATTGTCCTGGATATGCACCCAGCCGTTCGGGGTCAGGATGTGGCGGTTGGTGCCCAGATAGCGGTCGTAGATCGGGTTCAGCACCGCGTCGCGGCGCGCCAGCGGCCGCCAGGTCGGGGCCGAGGTCCAGGCCGACAGGCCGTTGACGTAGGTCCAGCGGCCCAAGCCGCCGTAACGGGGCGAGTCGTCCGTCTGCCACACCGTCTGCGACCAGGCGCCCGCGCGTTGCTCGGCGGAAACCGGCGTCAGCGTCCACTGGTTCGGGCCGGCGTAGGTCAGGACCGTTTCCGGCTGATAGACCCAGTCCTGACGCCAGTGCTTGATGACGATGGCCTTGCCGTCGTGCTCCATGACCAGGATGTGCTGCAGGCTGATGCGGTCGCCCTTGTCATGGACGACACGCACGATCTCGCTGCCGCCCGACAGCTTGCCCTCCATCGGGTCGTAGTCGGCGTTGAAGCTGACGTTCTCGCGCATGTCGAAGTGGACGCGGTACTGGCCGGCCTGGGCCAGGATGGACTGACGGTCCCGCTCGAACGCGCTGGCGGGCGCCGTGGCGGTCAAGGCAGGCGTTTGGGCAGGCGTCTGGGCGGGCGTCTGGGCGGCGGCGAGGGCCGCGGGGGCGGCGCCGACCAGCAAGGCGGCGGCGAAAAGCATGGCGCGCATGGGGTTTTCCTTGGTGAAATTCGTTCGCATTTCCGGGCCTGGGCCTCAGTAGCGGAGGTTGACGGAGACGCCGAAATTGCGGCCGGGCTGGGTGAAGGCGGGCAGGGTGGCCGGGTCGGTCGGCGCCGTGACCGTGCCGCCGCGCGACAGGCCGCGCACGTCGCTCCACCAGGCATAGGTCTCGTCGAGAGCGTTGAAGACCCCGGCCCGCAGGGTGGCCTTCTCCGTCACGTTCCAGAAGGCGGTCAGGTCCAGGATGGCGAACTCCTCGCCCTGCCAGCAGTTACCGCCGCCGCAGCCGGCGCGGTCCTTCTTGTCCGACCAGGTGACTGTGGCCGATCCGCCCCAGACGCCCGAGGGAGAGGCGTAGTTCAGGCCGCCGACCACCTTGACCGGATCGACGCTGGTCAGCTTGCCACGCGCGCCGTTCGTCTCCTGATCGCCGTCGGCGAACGAGGCGGCGACGATGGCCGAGAAACCGTTGTCCCAATGGATGTCGCCGCGCGCTTCCAGGCCCCAGATCTTCACGTCCGTCAGGTTGACGTATTGATAGATCACGGGATCGACGCCCGGCACGCCGGTCCCGCGCACCACCACCTGGGTGATGAAGTCCTGGTAGTCGGTGTGGAAGGCGGTGGTCGACAGCGACAAGGCGCCGCCGAACGCCTCCAGATTGCGGAAGCGCACGCCCGCCTCGATGCTCTCGCTGGTCTCGGGCGTCAGGTCCGGGTTGGGAATGGACTCATAGCCGAACACCGGGTTGGCGAAGAAGTTGTTCACCTGCATCGGCGAGGGCGCCTTGAAGCCCTGGGCGTAGTTGGCGAAGAGGCCGAAGTGGTCGTCGGCCCAGAACATGACGCCGATCTTGGGCGACAGGTGGCTGTCGCTCTGACCCTTGGCCACGACGGGATACAGGGCGTCGGCCTTGGGCGTCAGCTCGTACCAGTCGTAGCGCAGGGCCGGAATGATGCTGAGGCGGCCGCCCATCAGCTCGATCTCGTCCTGGATGAACAGGCCGGCCAGGTCGTACTCGGTCTTGGGGAAGGGGCGGATGGGGAAGGTCTCGCCCATCGGGGGCAGGGTGCCGCCGCGGATGCCTTCCTGCGTCGTGCGCGACCAGTCGGCGCCGGCGGTGACGCGATGCTGGACCGCCTCGCCGCCGAAGGTCTTGGACCCCTGCGCCGCCAGGCCCCACAGGCCGTTGTCGAAGGTGACGTCGCGGGTGCGGTCCGCTGCGGGCGTCCGGTCCTCATAGGTGAACTGGCGCGTCGTGGCGTCCTGCCAGTAGGCGGCGACCGAACCGTCATCCAGACCGAAGACGTCGTTGAAACGCCAGTCCAGGCTGACGCGGTCGCGCTGGGTCTCGTCGTGGGCGGTCAGGCCGATGACCGTGGCCGAGTAGCTGCTCAGCGCCTCGCCATCCATTTCCTGATCGAAATGGTCATAGGTCAGGCGGACGGTGTGGTTGTCGTTCGCGTCCCAGACCAGTTTGCCCAGGATGGCGTTGGAGGCGAATTCCTGCGGGTTGGGCTGGGTGCGGGCCGAGCCGGCGCCGCCGACCTCGGCCATGTTCTCGGTCTCATGGGCGTCGCGACGCGTGTAGGCCAGCAGCCCGGACAGCGAGCCGGCGCGGCCCGCCAGCGCCAGACCTTCGGTCCAGCCGTCGTCTGACGAGTTGTAGCCCACCCGCGCGCGGGCGCCGAAGCTGCGGCCGCTGTCGATGAAGTCGGCCGGGTCCTTGGAGGTGAAGCTGACCGCGCCGGCGACGCCGTCCGACCCGTAAAGGGCCGAGGCCGGGCCGCGCAGGATCTCGACCGACTTGATCAGATCCAGGTCGTTGTAGCCCGCGCGACCGACGTTCTGGGCGCCGAAGGCGAAGCCGTCGGGCACGCGCACGCCGTCCTGGATGATCAGCACCCGGTTGCCGCCCATGCCCCGGATCGTGAAGCCCGAGGCGCCGTCGCGCCCGGCGCCCGACAGGGCGGCCGAGAAGCGGGCGGGGCTGGTCGGGACGCTGACGCCCGGCTCGAACCGGATCAGGTCCTTGATGTCCGTGACCAGGTTGTTCTCAATGGTCTCGGCGGTGATGACGCTGACGGTGGCGGGCACGTCGTCCACGCGGCGCTGGGTGCGGGTGCCGACCACCGTGACCGGCGCGACCGGCACGGCCTTCTGGAGATCGACGACTTCTTCGGCGAAGGCGGGGAAGGCGGCGGCCGAAAGGGCGGTCAGCCCGGCGGAGAACATCAGAAACGAGCGCATGGTTACGGCCCCGGTTGGAGAGGGCTGCGCAATTACTGCGAACGATTATCAGAATCAACCGCAATAACCTCAAAGGCGATCAATGACGGCGATCGACCGACGCCATGCCGGTGATCGGCCTTGGGGTTTCCTTGGTCCAACCCCGTCGAGCTGCGCCTGATCCGATGCGCCAAAGCGGCCTTGATGGCGGAACCTGGGGGCGAGTTAATTGGCTAGGCGGCGTTCGCCGACTCGCGTTATTGCCTGGCCGACCTTGGGGGCTACTCGGGGTTAGCGGTCCGTTCCGAACCTTCCTGCTTGGCTCCGGGGCGGACCGCAGTCCGGAGAGCCGCCGTGCATCAGGCGATCTCGGGGTGACGGGTCCGAGCGCCGGACATGACAGTCATCAACGTCATCGCCCATGAGGCGGCTGAGAGCAGGGCGCTGCGGCAATGCGAAATCGGGGCGATGTCCAGGGCGCGGACACTCGGCCGTTCGGCTTATTTATCGAAGAAAGGATGGTGGACGCGACAGGGATTGAACCTGTGACCCCCTCGGTGTGAACGAGGTGCTCTCCCGCTGAGCTACGCGTCCAGCGCAGAACGGCCAAATCGGAAAGGCTTGGGCCGTCGGGAGGCGCGATGTAGCCCGCGATTCCGACGACGGCAAGCCTCTTTGATCAAATACCGGCGGCGCGGACCCCTTCCGGCGTTTCCGCCTCGGGATCGCCCGGCAGCCAGGCGACGTGACCGTTGTAGATGTCCTCGTTCAGGATGCCTTCCTCCTTGGCGACCAGGACGGGGACCAGCATCTGGCCGGTGACGTTGGTGGCGGTGCGCATCATGTCGATGATCCGGTCGATGGCGACGATATAGCCGATGCCTTCCAGCGGCAGGCCCGCCGTCGACAGGGTCAGGGTCAGCATGACGATGCTGGTGCCGGGGACGCCCGCCGTTCCCAGCGACCCCAGAACCGCCGTCAGGCCGATCAGGACGTACTGGGTCAGGCTTAGGTCGATGCTGAAATACTGGGCGATGAAGATCGAGGCGATGGCCGGATAGATGGCGCCGCAGCCGTCCATCTTCACATTGGCCCCCAGCGGCACGGCGAAGGCGGCGTAGGCCTGGGGCACGCCCAGGCGTTCGACCGTCTGACGCAGGGTGATGGGCAGGGTTCCCAGCGACGACGAGGTGGCGAAGGCTGTCTGCTGGGCCGCGAAGGCCCCGCGGAAGAAGCCGCTGATCTTCAGCCCGTGCAGCTTCAGCAGGCCCGAATAGACGATCAGGATATGGAACAGGCAGGCCGCGTAGATGGCGAAGATGAACTTGCCCAGCGGCAGCAGCGCCTCCCAGCCATAGCCGCCGACGACCGAGCCGATCAGGCCGAACACGCCGAAGGGCGTCAGCTGGATCACCCAGCGGGTGATGCGGAAGATCAGGGCCGCGCCTTCGTCCACCAGCCGTCGCGCGGTCTGCGCCCGGTCGCCCAGCGCCACCAGGGCCGCGCCCAGCAGGGCCGAGAAGAAGATGATCTGCAGCACCTTGCCCTCGGCCAGAGAGGCGAAGGGGTTCCTCGGAACAATGCTCAGCAGAACTTCCAGCGGCGTCGGAATGACCCGTTCCTTCACCTCGCCCAGCGGCAGGTCGGACAGGCCGACGCCCGGATTGATCAGATGCCCGAAGGCGAAGCCGACCAGCACCGCCAGCAGCGAGGTGACGGCGAACCAGACCAGGGTCCGCACCCCCAGCCGCACCGCCCCGACCCCTTCGCCCAGCTTGGCGATGGAGCTGGCGATGGTGAACAGCACCAGGGGCGCCACCACCATGCGGATCAGGTTCAGATAGACGTCGCCGATCGGCTGCAGCCAGACCGTCGCCTGCTCGCGCAGGATCAGGCCGGCGATGATGCCCAGGGCGAAACCGGCGGCGGTGCGCTGCCAGAGCGGGATAGCGAAGAAGCGACGAAGCATGACGACCTTTGGGGAGGAGCGGTCGGTCTATGTGTTTGCATGCTCGCGTGACGGCAACCGGGGCGGGCGCAGATGGGGCGTAGAAGTTCTGTCGGATCGTTTAGATTTTCTGCGCCATCCCAGATCCGCTCATCCCGGCGAAGGCCGGGATCCAGATTGTATGGCGCGGCGTCAGAACCCGCTGGCGCAATCCCGCCTTGGCTAGCCGCTTACAGCGTTCGGCATCTGGATCCCGGCCTTCGCCGGGATGAGCGATAGAGGGGCAGTGGAGGGCCTAGGGCATCACCTCGGCCAGCGCCGCCTCGAACCCGTCGTAGTGGTCGATCACCACGTCCCCGCCCAGCTCCTCGCGCGGCACGTCGTTGTAGCCGAAGCCGACGACGATGCAGGCCACGCCCGCGTCCCTGGCCGCCTTGGTGTCGGTGGTGCTGTCGCCGACCATGACGCAGCGGATGGGATCGCCGCCCGCCTTCTGCACCGCCTCATGAATATGCGCGCCGCTGGGCTTGCGGGCCGAGACCGCGTCCGGCCCGGCGATGAAGGCGAAGTGCCTGGTCAGGTCCAGCGCCTCGATCAGGGCGACCGACAGGTCGGTGCGCTTGTTGGTGGCGACGCACAGGATGGCGCCGCGGGCGGCCAGCCGCTCCAGCGCCGGGACCACGCCGTCGAACGGGCGGCTCTCGTCGGCGATGTGGGCCAGGTAGTCCTCGATGAAGCGCTCGAACAGGCCGGGCGCGTGGGCCTCGTCCCAGGCGGCGCCCGCCTCCATGAAGCCGTGACGCAGCAGGGCCATAGCCCCATGCCCGACCAGATGCCGGGCCGAGGACATGGGAACCGGCGGCAACTCATACTGCACCAGCATCCGGTTCAGCGTGCCGATCAGGTCGGGCGCCGAGTCCACCAGAGTGCCGTCCAGGTCGAAGGCGATGGTCCAGCCTTCCAGATCGCGTTCAATGGTCACTCTTGTCTCCTGGCTCGCGCAGACCCCGGCAATGGGCTAGATCGCGCAGGACGACAAGCCGCCGGATCGATTCATGACCGCACCACATCCTCGCGCCGCCATCATCCTCGCCGCAGGCCAAGGCACGCGGATGAAGTCGCCGCTGCCCAAGGTGCTGCACCCGGTAGGCCAGCGCGCCATGCTGGACCACGCCATCGACGCCGCCGAGGCCCTGGGCTGTGAACGCATCGTGGTGGTGGTCGGTTCGCACTCGCCGGAAGTTCGCGCCCATGTCGAAAAGCGTCTGGGCGAGGACTCCATCGCCGTTCAGGACCCGCCGCTGGGCACCGGCCACGCCGTGCGCGCCGCCGAGGCCGTGCTGGGCGACTTCATCGGCCATGTGGTCGTGACCTATGGCGACGTGCCGCTGCTGAAGGCCGCCGACATCGAGCCGGTCTTCGCCGACGCCCACCAAGGCGTGCATGAGGGCGTCACCGTCATCGGTTTCGAGGCCCGCGACCCCGGCGCCTACGGCCGACTGATCCTGCAAGGCGACGACCTGCTGGCCATCACGGAGGCCAAGGAGGCCTCGCCCGAGGTCCTGGCGATCACCGCCTGCAACTCCGGCGTCATGGCCGCGCCGGTCGGCCTGCTGTTCGACCTGCTGGCCCAGGTGAAGAACGACAACGCCAAGGGCGAATACTATCTGACCGATGTGGTCGAGCTGGCCCGCAAGCGTGGCGCCCCGACCCGCGCCGTCTTCGCCGCCGAGGACTCCGTCATGGGCGTCAACGCCCAGTCCGAACTGGCCCAGGCCGAGGCCCTATTCCAGCAGACCCAACGCGAGCACTTCCTGGCGCAGGGCGTGACCATGTCGGCCCCCGACACCGTCCACTTCGCCTGGGACACGGACATCGGCGCCGGCACGACCATCGAGCCCTTCGTCGTCTTCGGCCCCGGCGCCCGCGTCGCCGAGGGCGCGCGCATCCGCAGCTTCAGCCATATCGAAGGCGCCAGGGTCGCCAGCGGCGCCGAAGTCGGCCCCTACGCCCGCCTGCGCCCCGGCGCGGACCTGGGCGAGGGCGTCAAGATCGGCAACTTCGTCGAGGTCAAGAACGTCCGCATGGACGCGGGGGCCAAGGCCAACCACCTGGCCTATCTCGGCGACGGCCATGTGGGCGCCAAGGCCAACATCGGCGCCGGCACCATCTTCTGTAACTACGACGGCTTCTTCAAACACCGCACCACGGTGGGCGAGGGGGCCTTCGTCGGCTCGAACTCCTCGCTGGTCGCCCCCGTGACCATCGGCGCGGGCGCCATGGTCGGCTCCGGCTCGGTGGTGACCAAGGACGTCGCGCCCGGCGATCTGGCGCTGGGCCGCGCCGAACAGACGACTAAGCCGGGCTGGGCCGCCCGCTTCATCGAAACCATGCGCGCGAAGAAGGCAGCGAAATCCAAATGAGCGACCTGCAGAAGAAGAACGCCGGCGAAGCCGCCGCTGCCTATGTCGAGGCCGGCATGGTCGTCGGGCTCGGCACCGGCTCCACCGCCGCCTGGTTCGTCAAGGCGCTGGCGGCGCGCAACCTGCCGGACCTGCGCTGCGTGCCGACGTCAGAGCGCACCGCCGATCTGGCGCGCGAACTGGGCCTGACCCTGTCGACGCTGGAGGACACGCCGCGCATCGACCTGACCGTCGACGGCGCCGACGAGATCGGCCCGGGCCTGGCCCTCATCAAGGGCGGCGGCGCGGCCCTGCTGCGCGAGAAGCTGGTGTGGGAGGCGTCGGAACGCTGCATCTGCATCGCCGACGCGGCCAAGGTGGTTCCGGTGCTGGGGACCTTCCCCCTACCGATCGAGGTCGTCGCCTTCGGCCACAAGACGACCGCCAACCGCATCGCCGACGTCCTGGCCGACCACGACATTGCGTCGCCCGCCCGCGTGCGTCAGGCCGACCGCGGCCTGATCCGCACCGACGGCGGCAACCTGATCTACGACGCCGCCTGCAAGCTGATCGCGGACCCCGCCCGCCTCGCCGCCGACCTCAAGAGCCTGACCGGCGTGGTCGAGCACGGCCTCTTCCTCGACCTGACCGACCTGGCCATCATCGGCACGGATGACGGGTTCGAGACGATGCAGCCCTGAGTAGGGCTGATCGCGCGCTAGTCTTCGTCGTCGGCGGGATTGTCGCCGGCTTGGTCCTGAAGGCGCTCGTGCGTTCGGCCGATGGAGGCGACGACCTCTGAACGGCCGGCGGCGGGATTCTTGCGGGTCCGGACCGTGTCATAGAGGCCGGTCAGATAGGCCTTGTCCCATTCCGTCAGGCCGTCGGCGCTACCGGGGGCGTCGAACAGGTTGAGGATGGACGCATAGGCGCTCGTGTCGGCGTTCGGCAGGATCTGGGCCAGAGTCACCATGGCGATGTAGTCCGCCAGCTGGGTCAGGTTGACCTGGCCAAGCTCGTCCACGTCTACGATCACGACCGCGCGGAAGATGTCGTCCACGACCTGGGTGGACAGCCGCGATGCCGCGAAGACGTCCAGGATCGGCGCATAGTCGGTTGGCTTGTCGCAAGGCGCGGCGCACTGGCCCGGGATGCGAGTCGCCATCTGCCCGTTCTCGGCGTCGACGGGCATGCTCAGTTGCCACCATCGGACGGGGCGCGGCGTCTCCAGGAAGTCGCGCAAGGCCACGCCGCCGCGATCCATGCCGCCGCCGCCCATGCGGAAGGCGCGCCCTCTTTCCTGGACCAGGGTGCGGGCCATGGCGGCGCCGTCGTCGGTGGCGATGATGATGACGTGGGGCTGGCAGCCTGGTCCTTCGGGGGAAAGGCCGAGGTCTTCGGCGACCGTGGACACGCGATCGACAATGTAGTGGGCGGCTTCGGGGCGCAGGTTGGCGGTTCCCACGCAGAGCCTGTCCCGCCAGCGCGCCACCCCCCGTCCGGAGTTCGGCGCGGCCACCTCATCGACGAAGGATCGGATCAGGGATTCCAGCGGGCGGCCGGAAACCTCGATGTCCTCGAGCCGAACCGATTCCTGAGCGTCGACGGGCGCCGTTGCGACCTGAGGCTGCGGCGCGGGCAGCGGCGGGGTCTGGGGCGAGACGGAGGCGAGCGTGGCGGACAGGGCGAGGGCGGCGATCATGGCTGGCTATCTCCTCAGGACATTCAGGGCTGATCGGCCGATGTGTCGCGCAGCCGTTGGTGGGTTCGCTCGATGGAGGCGACGACCTCGAGCCGGCCGGTGGCCAGGTTCTTGCGCGTGCGCTCGGTCCCGTAGAGTCCCTTCAGATAGGCCTTGTCCCATTCGGTCAGGCCGGCCGTCTCGTCAGGAGACTCGAAGACATTGAGAATGGAGGCGTAGCCGCTGGTGTCCGCCTTGGGGTTGATCTGGGCGAAGGCGATCATGGCGATGTAGTCGGCCAGTTGGTCGGCGTTGACGCCGTCCAACTGGTTCACATCGACGACCACGAAGGTCTTGATGATGTCGTCGACGATCTGGGTGTTCAGTCGCGAAGCGGCGAAGACGCCGATGTTGGGGGCGAACAGGAAGCTGGAGCCGCCTTCGCCGGGTTCCGATTTCGGCTGGTCGGCGCCGCAGGCTCCGCGGCATTCTCCTGACAGGCGGGTGGCGCGTTCGCCGGTCTGGCCGTCAACGGGCAGGCTGACCTGCCACCAGCGCACGGGGCGATCCGAGGTCTGGAACTCATCGAGGGCCGTCTGACCCCGGTCCATGCCGCCGCCGCCCATCCGCAAGGCGCGTCGATGCTGTCGCGCCAGAACCTGCGAAAGGCCGGCAGCGTCGTCGGTGACGAGGATCAGCAGGTTCGGCGTGCAACCGGGCGCGCCGGGGGTCAGGCCGATATCAAGCGCGGTCGCCGACACCCTGTCGACCAGATAGCGGCCGGCGTCCGGTTGCAGGTTGACCGCGCCCACGCACACGGCGTTCCGCCAGCGCGCCAGGCCCCGGTTGGCGTTGGGCGCCGCGACCGAGCCGACAAAGTTCTGGATCGTTGAATTCAGCGAGCGGCCCGTGACCTCCAGGTCTTCAAGCCGGACCGGGGCGTCCTGATCGGCTGCGGGCGAAGCTACGGAAGGCGCGTTCTGGACCGGAGTCGCGGCAAGCAGGGCGGCGAGGGCGAAAGCGATCATGGCGGACTCCGTCGATCAATCGGCGTTATCTCACCGTAGGTGCGGGATGGGTAAAGTCAAATCGCCGTCTCGTGTTCGAGAGGCCTCCGCGTCTTGTCTGTCGCCTGCGCCCCGCCTAACTGGACAGCGCACGTGCCTTGGCGGTGAAACACGGCACGACATCTTTACAAACGCATGCAGCGCCTGTGGGTCTGCGGCGCGGAGCATTTCATGACCCAGTACGACTACGACCTCTTCGTCATCGGCGCCGGCTCCGGCGGGGTGCGCGCGGCGCGCCTGACCGCGCTCGGCGGCAAGAAGGTGGCCGTGGCCGAGGAGTATCGGGTTGGCGGCACCTGCGTCATTCGCGGCTGCGTGCCGAAGAAGTTCATGGTCATGGCCTCCGAGGTCAGCCACGCGCTGGAGATAGCCGAGGGCTACGGCTGGTCGTTCGACAACGCCAAGTTCGACTGGCCGACCTTCCTGCAGGCCAAGGACGTCGAGATCGCTCGCCTGTCGGGCATCTACGCCGCCAACCTGGGCAAGGCGGGCGTTGATCTGGTCCACGGCCGGGCCGTGATGAAGGACGCCCATACCGTCGAAATCGTCGGCAAGAACCAGACCTTCACCGCCGAGAAGATCCTGATCGCCACCGGCGGCCGTCCGTGGAAGCCCGAGGACCTGCCGGGCGTCGAACACGCCATCACTTCGGAAGAAGCCTTCCACCTGCCGGAACTGCCCAAGCGCATCCTGATCGCGGGCGGCGGCTATATCGCGGTCGAGTTCGCGGGCATCTTCGCCGGCCTCGGGGTCGAGACGACCCTGATCTATCGCGGCCCGAACATCCTGCGCGGCTTCGACGACGATGTGCGCGCCCATCTGGCGGGCGAGATCGAGAAGCGCGGCATCAAGGTCATCCTGGGCTGCCAGCACACGTCGATCGAGAAGACAGACAACGGCCTGGTCAACCACCTGGGCAACGGCATGACGCTGGAAACCGACGTGGTCATGTTCGCCACCGGCCGCGTCCCCTACGTCAAGGGACTGGGGCTGGAGAACGCGGGCGTCGAGCTGAACGACGAGGGCGCCATCGCCGTCGATCCCTTCTCGAAGACCTCGGCCGACAACATCTGGGCCATCGGCGACGTGACCGACCGGATGAACCTGACCCCGGTCGCCATCCGCGAGGCCGTCGCCTTCCACGAGACGGTCTACAAGAACAACCCGCAGCATTTCGACTACGAAGCCGTCGCCACCGCCGTCTTCAGCCAGCCGCCGGTCGGCGTCGTCGGCCTGACCGAGCATGAGGCCCGCCGCGCCTGTGCCGGTGGGGTGGACGTCTATGTGACCCGGTTCCGGCCGATGAAGTACGCCTTCACCGGCTCGGACGAGCGGGTGCTGATGAAGCTGGTGGTCGACGCCGACAGCCAGCGCGTCGTCGGCGTCCACATCGTCGGCCCGGAAAGCCCGGAGATGATCCAACTGGCCGCCATCGCCGTGAAGGCCGGCCTGACCAAGGCCCAGTGGGACGCCACCTGCGCCGTCCACCCGACCATGGCCGAGGAACTAGTCACGCTGAAAGAGAAGCAGTCGCCGTCGATGATGGCGGGCTGATTTCCGTGACCCGGGACGGCTTGCCAGCCGTTCCGGGTGCGCGCCTTATGCGGCCCAGGTTTCCCGGAGGTCGCCCCATGAAGTCCCGCCTTCTCGCCGCCGCCCTGTCGGCCCTGCTGCTCGTCGCCGCTTCGCCGGTTCTAGCCCAGACCGCCCCGCCTGCTGAGCTGGTGCAAGGCGCCGTCGCCGACCCCCTGCGTCCCGCCGAGGAGGTCGCGCGCGATCCGCTGCGCCACCCGGCCGAGATCCTGGCCTTCGCCCAGCTTCAGCCGGGCCAGCGCGTCGCCGACATTCGCCCCGGCGCGGGCTATTTCACCCGCCTGTTCGCGCGGGTGGTGGGCGAGGACGGCCACGTCTACGCCTTCGTGCCCAACAAGACCGCCGAGCGTGAAAACCCGCGCGCCGACGCCCTGGTCGCCGCCTATCCCAACGTCAGCCGCGTCAACGGCGACCTGGACGCCATGACCTTCGATCAGCCGCTGGACGTGGTCTTCATGAGCCAGGAATACCACGACTTCCACATCCCCCGTTTCGGCGTGGACGTGAGCAAGATGAACGCCGACATCTTCAAGGCGCTGAAGCCCGGCGGCCTGTTCGTGGTCATCGACCACCAGGCCGCGCCCGGCGCCGGCAACACCGCCGTCGAGACCCTGCACCGCATCGAGGGCGCGCAGCTGCGCAAGGAGGTCGAGGCCGCCGGTTTCGTCTTCGACGGCGAGACCGCAGCCGTCGCCAACCCCGCCGACGACCACAGCCTGAACGTCTTTGACGAGGCCATTCGCGGCAAGACCGACCAGTTCGTCTATCGCTTCCGCAAGCCGGCCGCCCCCCTGACCCCCGCCGAGGTCTATGAGGCCGCGCTGGCCAGCCCGATCCGCACGGCGGCGGACGTGGCGCGCGACGAGGCCCGTCACGCCGCCGAAACCCTGGCCTTCGCCGAGGTGAAGCCAGGGCAGCAGATCGGCGATATGATCATCGGCGGCGGCTACTTCACCCGCCTGTTCTCGGCCGCCGTCGGACCCGAGGGCCACGTCACGGCCTGGCAGCCGGTGGAGTTCATCGGCTTCCAGGCCAGCTATGGCGAGGCCCTGGCCGCCGCCGCTTCCCTGAGCAACGCCGACGCCATCAGCTCGCCCATCGGCGCGCCGGACTGGCCCGAGGGCCTGGACCTGATCTTCACGGCCCAGAACTACCACGACCTGCACCTGAAGGCCTTCGCCGAGGACACGGCGGCGCGGGTCAACGCGGCGGCGTATCGGGCGCTGAAGCCTGGCGGCCTCTATGTCGTCGTCGACCATGCCGCGGCGTCGGGGGCAGGGCCGTACGCGCCTGAAACCCTGCATCGCATCGACGTGGAACAGGTCAAGCGTGAGGTCGAGGCGGCGGGCTTTGTGCTGGAGGGCTCGAGCGATCTTCTGGTTCGCACCGACGACCCGCTGACCGCCAATGTCTTCGACCCGTCCATTCGCGGTCGCACCAGCCAGTTCATGCTGCGGTTCAGAAAACCCGCCTGAGCTGAAACTGTCGAACAGGTGACTGGCGAAGCGGCCGGGGAGGGGCTAACCCTGCCCCAAAATCCATAAGGGAAACGCTCAGATGACTCGCATCGCCTTCATCGGTCTCGGCAACATGGGCGGCGGCATGGCCGCCAATCAGGCCAAGGCCGGGCATGACGTCGCCGCCTTCGACCTGTCGCCCGCCGCGCTGGAACGCGCCGCCGAGGCCGGATGCCGCACGGTCGCCTCGGTCGCCGAGGCGGTGAAGGACGCCGAGATCGTCATCACCATGCTGCCCGCCGGGCCGCACGTGCTGGGCGTCTATTCCGAACAGATCATCGGCGCCGCGCCGTCCAGCGCCCTGCTGCTGGACTGCTCGACCATCGACGTGGAGACGGCGCGCAAGGTCGCGGCCCTGGCCAAGGACGCCGGCTACGCCTTCGCCGACGCCCCCGTCTCGGGCGGCACCGCCGCCGCCGACGCCGGCACCCTGGCCTTCATGGTTGGCTGCGACGAGGCCGACTTCGCCCGCGTCGAACCGGCGCTGGATCCCATGAGCCGCATCACCATCCGCGCCGGCGACCACGGCGCGGGTCAGGCGGCCAAGATCTGCAACAACATGCTGCTGGGCATTTCGATGGTCGGCACCTGCGAGGCCATCGCCCTGGCCGAGAAGCTGGGTCTGGAGCCGGAACGCTTCTTCGAGATCGCGTCCAAGTCCTCGGGCCAGTGCTGGAGCGTCAGCAACTACTACCCCTGGGCCGGCCCGGTCCCGACCGCGCCTTCGAACCGCGACTACGAAGGCGGCTTCGCCACCGCCATGATGCTGAAAGACCTGAAACTGGCCCAGGACGCCGCCGCCAAGGCCGGCGCGACGACGCCGCTGGGCGCTCAGGCCGAGGCCCTCTACGCCCTGTTCAACGGCCTCGGCTACGGCGGCAAGGACTTCTCCGCCATGGTGCAGATGCTGCGCGGACGCCTGGACACGCTGAAGTAAATCCAGTCATGCCGTTGCTCTGGATTGTTCAGGCTTCGGCTGAGGGCGGCGGGCGGCTCTTCAATGTTCTGGTGTCTGACGACGACCGGGACAGAGCTGAAGCCGCCGCCGTTGAGGCGTTGCTTAGCGTCGGCTGGGAGGGGGTGACTCCACTGCGGTCAGGCCAGGTTTCTGGAGCGGGTTTGGCGAGTCGAGATCAGGTCTTTCAGGATGCGGCGGCGACGGCGCGCGACCTCGGCTGGTCAATCATTGGCTACCCGCGCGACAGCTAGGGTCGCCCTCGATCAGGCCGGCTGCTGCTGCGTCGCGCAGTGGATGCCGCCGCCGGACGCTCCAAGCGCGTCGATGTTCAACTGCACCATCTCGCGGCCCGGATAGAGGGCGGCCAGGATCTCGCGCGCCTCGGCGTCGGCGCGGCGGTCGCCGAACTGCGGCGCGATCACCGCCCCGTTGCAGACGTAGTAGTTGACGTAGCTCGACACGAAGTCGTCCCCGGTCCCGCGAATGTCGATCGGTTCCGGCAGGCGCGTGATGTCCAGCGAACGCCCGCGCGCGTCCGTGGCCTGTTGCAGGATGCCCAGGGTTTCGTGGGCGGCGACCGACCAGGGATCCTGGGGGTCCATCTCATCGTCGATCTGGATCAACACCTGTCCCGGGCCGGTGAAGCGGGCCAGGGAGTCGATGTGATAATCGGTGATGTCGGCGTCCTTGACGCCCGGCGCCCAGATCATCTTGGTCGCGCCGATCGCGGCGCCCAGCCGCTCGGCGATCTCGTCCTCAGTCAGGTCGGGGTTGCGGTTGTCGTTCACCCAGCAGCTGGCGTGGGCCATCATGGTTCCGGCGCCGTCGTGCTCCAGCCCGCCTTGTTCGCCGATCACGCCGCTGTCGATCACCTGCAGACCCAGTCGCGCTGCGACACGCTCGGCGATCAGGCCGTCGTTGCGATGGCGCTGCTTGTTGCCCCAGCCGTTGAAGCGGATCAGCGCGACGGCCAGTTCGCCGTCGGCGTCCTTGACGAAGGTCGGTCCGCTGTCGCGGCACCACAGGTCGTCCGTCGGAATGTCCCAGAACTCGACGCCCTCGCCGAAGCGGTCGCGGTCAAAGCCGCGGGTGCCGGGCGCGGCCATCATGGCCACCGGCTCGTATTCGCTGATCGCATTGGCGATGGCGACGATATTGGCCTGGACGGCCGCCAGGTCTCGCGCGCCATAGACGTCGACGCTGACCGGCCACTGCATCAGGGTCCGTACGTGCCGCTCGCTTTCCATCGGCATTTCATAGCGCGCGGAGGAGGCGAGGGTGGGCGCGGCGCAACCGGCGGCTCCGACCCCGAAGGCGGCGAGTCCGGTCTGGATCATATGACGTCTGTTCATGACGCCGGAGCCTAGGGTTGGCCATTGGGCGGTCAAGTCGCAAACGCGTGTGTGGCGTGTGATATGAGAACCGTTATCAATTAAGGGGTTGAGACGTTTTGTCCGGCTCTGAACATGGACAACGCTGGGCGGCGAGCGCAATTAGGCGCGGAAAGCTGTATAAGCGAAAGAACTACCGCCTTGTTCGACTATAAAGCCGCCTTTCAAAACTCGGTGGAGCAGGTCCGCAGCGAAGGCCGCTATCGCGTCTTCGCCGACCTGAAGCGCGTGCGCGGCCAGTTCCCGCAGGCGGTGCGCCGCCGCGAGGACGGCTCCGAACAGGACGTCGTGGTCTGGTGCTCCAACGACTATCTGGGCATGGGCCAGCATCCGGTGGTGCTGGACGCCATGAAGGCCGAGATCGACGCCGTGGGCGCCGGGGCCGGCGGCACGCGCAACATCTCGGGCACCACCCGTTCGGCGGTCGATCTGGAAGCCGAGCTGGCCAGCTGGCACCAGAAGGAAGCGGCTCTGCTGTTCACCTCGGGCTATGTGGCCAACGAGGCGACGCTGTCGACCCTGCAGAAGATCCTGCCGGGCCTGATCATCTTCTCCGACGCGCTGAACCACGCCTCGATGATCGAGGGCATCCGCCACGGCGGCGGTCCGCGCCACATCTTCCGCCACAACGACCTTGAACACCTCGAGGAACTGCTGGCCGCAGCCCCGCAGGACGCGCCCAAGCTGGTCGCCTTCGAGAGCGTCTATTCGATGGACGGCGACATCGCCGACATCGCCGGGACCATCGCCCTGGCCAAGAAATACGGCGCCATGACCTACCTGGACGAAGTCCATGCGGTCGGCCTGTACGGCGAAACCGGCGCGGGCGTGGCCGAGCGCGACGGCGTCCTGGACGGCATCGACATCGTCGAATGCACCCTGGGCAAGGCCATCGGCGTCATGGGCGGCTATATCGCCGCCGACGCGGTGATCGTCGACGCGGTGCGCAGCTGGGCCTCGGGCTTCATCTTCACCACCAGCCTGCCGCCCGCCCTGACCGCCGGCGCCCTGGCCTCGGTGCGCCATCTGAAGGCTCACCCGGAACTGCGCGTCGCCCATCAGGAGCGCGCCGAGACCCTGAAGCGCCGCCTTCTGGAGGCCGGCATCCCGGTCCTGCCCAGCGTCAGCCACATCGTCCCGGTCCACGTCGGCAATCCGGTGCACTGCAAGCTGATCTCTGACATGCTGCTGGAAGAGCATGGCATCTACGTCCAGCCGATCAACTATCCGACCGTGCCCAAGGGGACCGAACGCCTGCGCTTCACCCCGTCGCCCAACCACGACGACGGCATGATCGACAAGCTGGTCGATGCGATGGACAAGCTGTTCTCGCACTGCAACGTGGCGCGTCGTCCGGCTGCTGCATGATGCAGGACGTTGAGCTTGGCGAGGTTTACGTCGAGTTCGTCCGCAACGGGACCTATGTGAAGTGCTCGGCCGTGCACACGGCCACGGGCGTCGAGGTCTCGGCCATGGGTCCGGCCGCCGAGCCGCGCGCGGTCGAACGCGTGGCGATCGCCAAGCTGAAGCGGGCGTTGGCGACGCGCTGATCCTTCTTTCTGGCCGTCATCCTCGGGCTTGACCCGAGGATCGAGCGACGGGCGCGCTCAGGTCTTCCAGCGTCGCGCAAACGGACAACCCGATCCTCGGGTCAAGCCCGAGGATGACGGCGGGGTTTGGTGCGATGTGGTCTGACCACACTTCCATCCCCTAGATGTTGTGGTGTCGGGCGGCGCGGCCTAGATAGGAGCCGCCGTTTCAGCCTTCAGCCTTCGGGATGCCCGCCAGTGACCGCCTTCACGCACGACTCATATTTCTCCAAGAGCCTCGCCGACGCCGATCCGGCGATCTTCAAGGGCATCCAGGGCGAACTGGGCCGCCAGAAGGAGCAGATCGAGCTGATCGCTTCGGAAAACATCGTCTCGCAGGCGGTGCTGGACGCGCAGGGCTCGGTTCTGACCAACAAGTACGCCGAGGGCTATCCGGGCCGTCGCTACTATGGCGGCTGCGAGTTCGTGGACGTGACCGAGGACCTGGCCCGCGAGCGCGCCAAGGAGCTGTTCGGCGCCGCCTTCGCCAACGTCCAGCCCCACTCGGGCGCCCAGGCCAACCAGGCCGTCTTCTTCACCCTGCTGCAGCCCGGCGACACCTTCCTGGGCATGGACCTGGCCTGCGGCGGTCACCTGACCCACGGTTCGCCCGCCAACCAGTCGGGCAAGTGGTTCCGCCCCGTGACCTACAAGGTCCGCGAAGACACCCATCTGATCGACTATGACCACGTCGCCGAGATGGCCCAGAAGGAGAAGCCCAAGCTGATCCTGGCCGGCGCCTCGGCCTACAGCCGTCACATCGACTTCAAGCGCTTCCGCGAGATCGCGGACTCGGTCGGCGCCTATCTGATGGTCGACATGGCCCACTACGCCGGCCTGATCGCCGGCGGCGTCTATCCCGACCCGATCCCGCACGCCCACGTCGTCACCACCACGACGCACAAGACCCTGCGCGGCCCGCGCGGCGGCATGATCCTGTCCAACGACGCGGACCTGGGCAAGAAGATCAACTCGGCCGTCTTCCCCGGCCTGCAGGGCGGCCCGCTGGAGCACGTCATCGCCGCCAAGGCC
Organism: Brevundimonas sp. KH_025; assembly: GCF_057839885.1. Lineage (NCBI taxonomy): Bacteria > Pseudomonadati > Pseudomonadota > Alphaproteobacteria > Caulobacterales > Caulobacteraceae > Brevundimonas > Brevundimonas sp. KH_025. Next base: position 1,046,795 of record NZ_CM174501.1, read on the forward strand.
GTGGCTTTCGGCGAGGCGCTGAAGCCCGAGTTCAAGGGCTACGCCCAGCAGGTCGTCAAGAACGCCCAGGCCCTGTCCGGCGTCCTGATCGAGCGCGGCCTGGCCATCGTCTCGGGCGGCACCGACAGCCACCTGATGCTGGTCGACCTGCGTCCCAAGGGCGTGACCGGCAAGGCCACCGAGCATGAGCTCGAGAAGGCCCTGATGACCTGCAACAAGAACGGCGTGCCGTTCGACACCGCGCCCTTCACCGTCACCTCGGGCGTCCGTCTGGGCACCCCGGCCGGCACCACGCGCGGCTTCGGCGAGGAAGAGTTCAAGCAGATCGGCCACTGGATCGCCGACGTCGTCTCCTCGATGAACGGCGGCGACGAAGCCGATCCGGCCGTCGTCGCGGGCGTCGCCGCCCAGGTGCGCGAACTGACCGCGCGCTTCCCGATCTACGGCTAAGAGGTCGACTGAATGAAGTGCCCCTTCTGCGGAAACGCCGACACCCAGGTGAAGGACAGCCGCCCGTCTGACGACGGCGCGGCCATCCGGCGCCGTCGGTCCTGCCCGCAGTGCAACGGGCGCTTCACCACCTTCGAGCGGGTGCAGCTGCGCGAACTGGTCATCCTGAAACGGAACGGCCGCCGCACCCCCTTCGACCGGGACAAGCTGGAACGCTCGCTGGGCATCGCCCTGCGCAAACGTCCGGTGCAGCCCGATCAGGTCGAACTGCTGGTCAGCCGCATCGTGCGCCAACTGGAAAGCCTGGGCGAGACCGAGATCCCTTCCAGCATCGTCGGCGACTTCATCATGAAGGCGCTGAAGTCGGTCGATGAGGTCGCCTACGTCCGCTACGCCTCGGTCTACAAGGACTTCCGCCACACCGGCGACTTCGCCAAATTCCTCGGCGCCGAGGGGCTGGATGAGGGCTTCGACGAGACCAAGCCGGTTCCTGGCAAGGAGTGATGCGCCCGCGCGTCACCCTGAAGCTGGCGACGTCGCTCGACGGCCGCATCGCCACGGCGTTGGGCGAGAGCCAATGGATCACCGGACCGGAAGCCCGCCAGCAGGGCCACCGCCTGCGCGCGTCGCATGACGCCATCCTGGTCGGCGTCGAAACGGTGCTGGCCGACGATCCCGAACTGACGGTGCGCCTGCCGGACCACGCCGGGTCGCAGCCCCTCCGCGTCGTCCTCGACAGCCGTCTGCGCACCCCCGCGACGGCCAAGGTCGCCAGTGGAAACACCCTGATCCTGACAACCGCCGCGCCTCACGCCATCGGCCAGGCCGAGGTCGTCGCCGTCGCCGCCGACGACGGTCGTCCCGCGGTCGCCGCCGTGCTGGACGCCCTGACCGCGCGCGGCGTCGGCTCGCTGCTGATCGAGGGCGGCGGCCGCGTCGCCGCCTCCTTCCTGCAGGCGGGCGTGGTGGACGCCATCGAATGGTTCCGCGCCCCGATCCTGCTGGGCGGAGAGGGGCGGCCCTGCGTGGCGTCGCTGGCGCTTGCAAAGCTGGCCGACGCCCCCAAGTTCCGTCGTCTGGGCGTCGAGCCTGTCGGAGACGACCTGTGGGAACGCTACGCGCGCTCCGGCGGCTGATTTCAGACGATTCAGACTATTCAGACTATGTTTTTTGGGTCCGAAGGGACCGGAGTTTCCATGTTCACCGGCATCGTCACCGACATCGGCCGCGTCCGCAGCGTCCGCCAAACCGACCGCGACCGTCGCTATGAGATCGAGACCGTGTGGGACACGGCCAGCATCGACCTGGGCGCCTCCATCAGCCATGCGGGCTGCTGCCTGACGGTCACGGAGAAGGGCGATGGCTGGTTCGCGGTCGAGGTGTCGGGCGAGACCCTGTCGAAGACCAAGCTGGGCGACTGGGCCGAGGACACGCGCGTCAATCTGGAGCGTGCGGCGAAACTCGGCGACGAACTGGGCGGCCACATCGTCTCGGGCCACGTCGACGGTCTGGGCGAGGTCATTTCCATCACGCCCGAGGGCGGATCGCACCGCATCGTGGTCGAGGCGCCCGCGCCCTTGCACCGATTTATCGCGCCGAAGGGCTCAATCACCGTCGATGGGGTTTCCCTGACCGTGAATGGGGTGCAAGAGCGCCGCTTCGACTTGAACATCATTCCGCATACGTGGGATGCGACCACGCTCGGCGGCCTGAAGGTCGGCGACAAGGTCAACCTGGAGATCGACATGCTGGCGCGCTATCTCGCGCGGTGGCAGGAGACCGCATGATGAAACTGGCCGTCTACAACACCGACAGCCCGATCAGCCCGATCGAGGACATTCTCGAGGACGCCCGCAACGGCCGCCCCTACATCCTGGTGGACGCCGAGGATCGCGAGAACGAGGGCGACATCGTCATTCCGGCCCAGTTCGCCACGCCGGACCAGATCAACTTCATGATCCGCTATGCGCGGGGCCTGGTCTGCCTGGCCGTGACCAGCGACCGGGCCAGGCAACTGCGCCTGCCGCCGATGGCCGCCGACAACCGCGAGAGCATGAAGACCGCCTTCACCGTCTCGATCGAGGCCAAGGAAGGCGTGACCACGGGCATCTCCGCCGCGGACCGTTCGCACACCATCCAGGTCGCGACCGATCCGACGCGCGGCGTGGACGACATCGTTTCGCCCGGCCACATCTTCCCCTTGGTCGCTCGTGACGGCGGGGTTCTGGTCCGCGCGGGCCATACCGAGGCGGCCGTCGACATCAGCCGTATGGCGGGCCTGAACCCGGCCGGGGTGATCTGCGAGATCATCAAGGACGACGGCGAGATGGCGCGGATGCCCGACCTGGTGGCCTTCGCCCAGCTGCACGGCCTGAAGATCGGCACCATCGCCGACCTGATCGCCTATCGCCGCCGCACCGAGCGCTTTGTCGAGCGCGTGCTGGAGACGCCGTTCGAGAGCGTCCACGGCGGGCCGTTCAAGCTGATCCTGTACCGCAACACCATCGAGGGCGCCGAACACATCGCCCTGGTGCGCGGCGACATCGACCCGACCAAGCCGACCGTGGTGCGGATGCACCAGATCGACTTCGCCGCTGACCTGCTGGGCCATGTCGAGGCGCGTCAGGATTATATTCCGAAGACGATGCAGGCGCTGACCGCCCATGACGGTCCGGGCGTCGTCGTCTTCCTGCGAGATCCGGGCCTGCAGGGCCTGGCCGAGCGCCTGGGCGGCGCCAACAAGCCCGCCGCCATGGATCGTTCGCTGAAAGCCTATGGCGTCGGCGCCCAGATTCTGCTCGACCTTGGCGTTAAAGACATGATCGTGATGAGTTCGACGCGGCCCAATCCGACGGCGCTGGAAGGCTACGGCCTGCGCATCGTGGGCTGGCGCGATATGGACGGAGAAGACCAATCCTGAACGACCCAATCCGCGTCCTCATCGTCGAGGCGCGCTTCTATGACGATCTGGCCGACGCCCTTCTGGAAGGGGCGAAGGACGCCCTGCGCGTGCAAGGCGTGCAGTTCGACGTCGTCACCGTCCCCGGCGCCCTGGAGGTCCCGACCGCCATCGCCCTGGCCGAGGAGGCCGGCCGCTATCCGACTGCGCCGCGCTATGACGGCTATGTCGCGCTCGGCTGCATCATTCGCGGCGAGACCTATCACTTCGAGATCGTCTCGGATCAGTCGGCCGCCGGCATCATGCACCTGGGCCTCAAGGGCCTGGCTGTCGGCAACGGTATCCTGACGACTGAGGACGAGGATCAGGCCTGGGCCCGCGCCCGCCTGAGCGAAGGCGACAAGGGCGGCGGCGCCGCCCGCGCCTGTCTGGATCTGATCGCGCTGCGCAAGCGCCTGCGCGGAGGACTGGCCTCGTGACCGAGCCGACCAACACCAACCCGGCCCCCACCCCGGCGACCGTCGCCGAAGTCATGGCCCAGCTGGCCGAGGCCGACAAAGCCCGCGCCGAGCCGCAACTGACCAGCCGTCAGCGCCGCGCCCGCACGGTCGCCCGTCTGGCCGCCGTCCAGGCCCTGTATCAGATGGAGCTGGCGGGCGAGGGCGTGGACGTCATCGTCAAGGAATTCCGCGATCACCGCTTCGACGCCGACATCGACGGCGCGCCCCTGGCCGAGGCCGACGAGGACTGGTTCTCGGACATCGTCCACGGCGTGGTCGAGGACCAGCGCGGCATCGACGAGGCGGTCAAGGCGCGCCTGGCCTCCAACTGGCGGCTGGAACGTCTGGACGCCACGCTGCGCGCCCTGCTGCGCTGCGGCGCCTGGGAGCTGAAGTCCAAGCCCGACGTGCCGCGTGAAATCGTGATCGACGAGTATGTCGAGCTGGCCAAGGCCTTCTTCGACGAAGCCGAAGCCAAATTCGTGAACGCGGCGCTCGACGGCGTGGCGCGCGATGCCCGCGATTGATGTCGCTGGCGAATTCGAGACCATCCAGCGGCTTCTGAAGCCGCTGGCGCACCCGGAATGGGCGAGGGGGCTGGCCGACGACGTGGCCGTGCTGCCCTCGCGTCCGGGGCATGATCTGGTTCTGACCAAGGACGCCATCATCGAGGGCGTCCACTTCCTGCCCGACGACCCGCTGGACAAGGTGGCGCAGAAGCTCTTGCGCGTGAACCTGTCCGACCTGGCGGCCAAGGGGGCCGAACCGTTCGGTTATCTGCTGGCCTGTCACTGGTCCGAGCGCTGCGGCTGGCCCGAGCGCGAGGCCTTCGTCGCTGGACTGCGGCGCGATCAGGCCATCTTCGACATCGCCCTGCTGGGCGGCGACACGGTCAAGACGCCCGGTCCCGCCAGCTTCTCCGCCACCATGCTGGGCTGGGCGCCGGCGTCCTCCACGGTCAGCCGCGCGGGCGCACGCCCCGGCGATCTGGTCTTCGTCACCGGGACCATAGGCGACGGCTGGCTGGGGCTTCAGGCGGCGCAAGGCTCCCTGTCGCTGGCGCCTGAGCGCATGGACGCGCTGGAAGCCGCCTATCGCACCCCCATGCCGCGCGTGGAGTTCGCCTCGGTCGTGCGCGGCCTGGCCACCGCCAGCGCCGACGTGTCCGACGGCCTGCTGGCCGACGCCGGCCATATCGCCGAGGCCAGCCGCGTGGGCATCGAGCTGGATCTGGAGGTCCTGCCCCTGTCGGCGGCGGCCCAGGCCTGGCTGGACAGCCGGGTGGACGCGCAAGCGGCGCTGGAGCTGCTGGCTGCCGGCGGCGACGACTACGAGATCGTCCTGACCGTGCCTGCCGGGGCCGAGAACGCCCTGCGCCGGGAAGCCGAACGCCGCCACCTGCGGCTGACCCGCATCGGCCGGGTGGTCGAGGGCAAGGGCGTGGTCGTGCGCCACCTTGGTCAGGCAATCACCCCGACCCGCACCGGCTGGACCCACGACTAGGCCGCAACGGAATCCTAACCGGGGCACGGCAGGATGAACCCATGCAACGTCGCGCCCTGATCCAGGCTGGAGCCATCCTGACCGCCGCCGCCGTCGCGGGATCGGCCCGCGCGTCCGAGAAGGCCGCGCCGGCCGCCGCCACGGTCAACATGACGGGGGTCGGTCTGCCGATCATCGTGGACGGCCGGGTGCGGAACTATGTCTTCATCGTGCTGAAACTGCACCTCGGGCCTGGCCATACGGTCGAGGCGGTGCGGGCCAAGGAAGCCTATCTGCGCGACGCCCTGATTCGCGCCGGGCACCGGACGCCCTTCGTCCTGCCGGACACCTGGGTGGCGCTGGATACGGCGGCCCTGAGCGCCAGTCTGATCCGCTCGGCCTCGACCCTGGTCGGGCGGGGCGCCGTGGCGCGGGTCGAGGTCGTCAGCCAGACGCCGCGCCGTCGCACGGGCATGCAGGGCGTCTGACGTCCTCGCAGAGCGCTGTTGCGTCACAGCGCTGCTTTTGACACTGTTAAGCCGCAATTCCCGGGGGACGTGAGGTTGCGTCCGTAGGCGCACGGGGGGACCGGAAGGCGGAGAGAGGCGAAACGCCCGCCCGCGCCAAGGATCCGTGTGCTCGTTGCACAAGGGCTTGGAAACGCCATGATGAATTACGTTTGGCTGGCCATCACGGCCGGCGCGCTGGGGGTGCTTTACGGCGCTGTCCAGACCGCCGTCCTGATGAAGGCCGGCACGGGTAACGACAGGATGCGAGAGATCGCCGCGGCGATCCAGGAAGGGGCGTCGGCCTATCTGAAGCGTCAGTACACAACGATTGGTATGGTGGGGGTCGTGATCTTGGTCGCGGCCTTTTTGCTTATCGGACCCTGGGCTGCGCTCGGGTTCCTGATCGGGGCGGTGCTGTCGGGCGCGGCCGGGTTCGCCGGGATGCTGATCTCGGTGCGGGCCAATGTGCGCACGGCGCAGGCGGCGTCTGAAAGTCTGGCCAAGGGGCTGGACCTGGCGTTTCGTTCCGGCGCCATCACCGGCATGTTCGTGGCGGGCGGCGCGCTTCTGGGCGTCTCGGGCTACTATGCCTTCATGACCCAGGGCATGGGCTTCGAGTCCACCAGCCGCGAGGTCATCGACGGCCTGGTGGCGCTGGGCTTCGGCGCCTCGCTGATCTCCATCTTCGCGCGACTGGGCGGCGGCATCTTCACCAAGGGCGCTGACGTGGGCGGCGACATGGTGGGCAAGGTCGAGGCCGGCATCCCCGAGGACGATCCCCGCAACGCCGCCACCATCGCCGACAACGTGGGCGACAACGTCGGCGACTGCGCCGGCATGGCCGCTGACCTGTTCGAAACCTATGCCGTCACGACAGTGGCGACCATGGTGCTGGCAGCCATCTTCTTCCGCAACCAGCCCTATGTCGAAGTGATGATGATGCTGCCGCTGGCGATCTGCGGCATCTGCATCGTGACCTCGATTATCGGCTCCTTCTTCGTCCGACTGGGCAAGGGCGGCAACATCATGGGGGCCCTGTATCAGGGCCTGATCGTCACCGGCGTTCTGTCGGTCGCGGCGGTCTGGTGGGTGATCAACTCGCTGCTGCCCGGCGCGGTCGAGACGTCCGGCGGGCTGCTGATCCAGCCGATGAACCTGTTCTGGTCCGGCGTCGTCGGCTTGCTGGTCACGGCCGCTATTGTGGTCGTCACCGAATTCTACACCGGCACGGCCTTCCGCCCGGTCAAGTCGGTGGCCAACGCCTCGGTCTCGGGGCACGGCACCAATGTTATCCAGGGCTTGGCCGTCTCGCTGGAATCGACGGCCCTGCCGGCGCTGGCCATCATCGTCGGCATCGTCGCGGCCTTCCAGTTGGCGGGCCTGTTCGGCATCGCCATCGCCACCACGACCATGCTGGGCGTGGCGGGGATGATCGTGGCGCTGGACGCCTTTGGTCCCGTCACCGACAACGCCGGCGGCATCGCCGAAATGGCGGGCCTGCCGCCGGAAGTCCGCGTCTCGACCGACGCTCTGGACGCGGTGGGCAACACCACCAAGGCCGTGACCAAGGGCTACGCCATCGGCTCGGCGGGCCTGGGGGCGCTGGTCCTGTTCGCGGCCTATGTGGAGGATCTGAAGCACTTTGCGGCCGAGGCTCAGCCGGGCAGCTTCTTCTACGGTCTGGGCGCGGTCGCGTTTGACCTGTCCAACCCCTACGTGGTCGTGGGCCTGCTGTTCGGGGGGCTGCTGCCCTTCCTGTTCGGCGGCATGTCGATGACGGCGGTGGGACGCGCCGCCGAGGCCGTCGTGGCCGAGGTGCGCCGTCAGTTCCGCGAGAACCCGGGCATCATGACCTTCCAGACCAAGCCGGAATACGGCCGGGCGGTGGACATCCTGACCAGCGCGGCCATCCGCGAGATGATCGTGCCCAGTCTGCTGCCGGTCCTGTCGCCGATCGTCCTGTTCGTCGTGGTGCTGTTCATCCAGCCGGACAAGGCCAACGCCTTCGCCGCCCTGGGGGCCATGCTGATGGGGGTGATCGTGACCGGCCTGTTCGTGGCCATCTCGATGACCTCGGGCGGCGGCGCCTGGGACAACGCCAAGAAGCTGATTGAGGAAGGCTTCACCGACAAGAACGGCGTGGTCCACGGCAAGGGCTCGGAAGCGCACAAGGCCGCCGTCACCGGCGACACCGTGGGCGATCCCTACAAGGACACCTCTGGTCCGGCGGTGAACCCGATGATCAAGATCACCAACATCGTGGCCCTGCTGCTGCTGGCGGTGCTGGCCAGCGGGAAGATCGGGTAGGGGGCTTAACGCCTGAAATGAAGAGCGCCCCGGAGAGCGATCTCCGGGGCGTTTGTCATTCTTAGTGGCCTATGCTCGCCGCGCGGCGGCTCGCGATTTGAGGCCGAGGGCCTTAGTCCGGACGGCGCTGGCCGGGGACGTCTTCTTCGGTGCGCGGCAGCTGGCCGCGGCCGACGTTGCCCAGCAGTTGTTCGAGAATCGTCAGCTGACGGCCGCGGGTCGGCGTCTCGCGGCGCTGCATCGCGATCTGACGACCGTCTTCCAGGCCCAGGGTGCGGACCGAAGCGACCTTGTCGTCGGCCTTGTTGAAGGTGATTTCCGTCACCGTGCGCTGCGACACCTGCGGCTTGTTGTAGGTGTAACGCTCGGTCATCTGGGTCATGTAGTACCAGACGGTGTCGGGCTCGAAGGTCGAGGTCGTCGACGGCGAGCCGAGGCGCGCCAGGACGGTTTCCTTGGTGTCCGTGCCGGCCACGACGTCCTGAGGCTTGGCGTCGATCGCCTGGAAGCCCTGGGTGGCGACAACGGGCGCACAGGCGCCGGCAGCGGCGGCCAGCGCAACGGCGGCGAAGATCGGTGTAAATCGGGGCATCAGCGTCCGCCTCAGCATAACAAGGTCTTTGACCTAACCGGCGCTGCGTCCTAGTGCAACGGCGCGGCGAAAAAGGGGCTGTTGCTCATGCTTAGAAATCTCTTCCGACAACGACCCGACGAGCGCCAGGGCGACGCCCTGTATGCTCTGGCGGTCGAACAGGCCCGCCAGCCGGCTTTCTACACCGCCCTGGGCGTGGCCGACCGGATCGACGCCAGGTTCGAGCTCTACACCCTGCACGTCCTGATTCTGTTCCTGCGGCTCAAGCAGGACGGCGAGCGCGGCGAGGCCGCGGCCCAGAAGCTGTTCGACACCTATATTTCGTCGCTGGACAACACCCTGCGTGAACTGGGGGTCGGCGACGTCTCGGTCGGCAAGAAGATGCGCAAGCTGGGCGAGTCCCTGTATGGCCGCATGAACGCCTATGAAGGCCCGCTGCGCGCCGAGGATGTCGACGCCCTGGCTGCGTCCCTGGCCAAGAATGTCTATGAAAGCGCCGACGCCGAGACCGGACGCACGCTGGCGCGTTACGCCGTGGCGTCGCGTCAGAGCCTGTCGGCGCAATCCTTTGAAACCGTGTCCAGCGCTCCGGCCTGGGCGGAGATCGCTGCATGACCGACGTCGCCCCCTTGCCCTACAGCGAGCCGCTGCGGCTGCATCAGATCGGCGCGGGCCTTCAGCGACGCCTGACGCCGGACGCCGAGACGTGCAAACGGATCGCCCGCGCGCTGGACCTGCAGGCGCTGGATGCGTTCGAGGTCGACATCAATCTGGTTCCGACGGTCTCGGGCTGGCGGATGGAGGGGCGGGTCACGGCCGACGCCGTCCAGACCTGCGGCCTGACGCTGGAGCCCCTGCCGGTCCATATCGACCGCAAGTTCTCGGTGCAGATGGTCGAGGCGACCGAGCGCGAGGACGACGAGGACGGCGAAATCGACCTGGAGCTGGACGACGATTCGGCGGATCAGATCGAGGACGGCCGCATCGACCTGGGTCAGTACGCCGTCGAGCAACTGGCGCTGAGCCTGGATCCCTTCCCCCGGAAACCGGGCGCGGTCTTTGAACAGCCCAAGGAACCGGGCGAAATCTCGCCTTTTGCGGTGCTCAAGAGCCTGCAATCCAAGGACGGTTCCGACGAAGGTTGACCTGACGTCGACCTGATAGCATCCCAAGGGTGCGACATTTGCGTCCTGCATCCCTATATGAAGCCGCGACAAGACGGCGACGGAGTCCATTTCCACTTGGCATCCCCAACACTGATCTCGCTCGACGCCATGGGGGGAGACCACGGTCCCTCGGTCGTGGTCGGCGGCGTGAAGGACTATCTCTCGCGGCATGACGGCGAGGGCGTGCGTTTCCTGCTGCATGGCGACGAGGCGGCGATTCGCGGCGAGATGGCGCGCTGCGCCCTGACTGACGCCGTCTGCGACGTGCGCCACACCGACAAGGTCGTGGCCATGGACGAAAAGCCGGCCCAGGCCATGCGCCGGGGCAAGGGTTCCAGCCTGTGGAACGCCATCGAGGCGGTGAAGACGGGCGAGGCCAAGGCCGCCGTTTCCGCCGGCAACACCGGCGCCCTGATGGCAATCTCCAAGCTGATCCTGCGCATGGCGGCGCCGGGGCTGGAACGCCCCGCCATCGTCGCCAGCTGGCCGACCCTGCGCGGCTATACGGCGGTGCTGGACGTCGGCGCCAATATCGGCAGCGACGCCAAGCAACTGATCGAGTTCGCCATCATGGGCGAGGCCTTCCAGGCGGCCGTTCACGGGGTGGCCAAGCCGACCGTCGGCCTGCTGAACGTCGGCTCCGAGGACATGAAGGGCCACGACGAGGTACGCGAGGCCCACGCCATCCTGCGCGAAGGCGGCATCCCGCTGGCCTATCACGGCTTCGTCGAGGGCGACGACATCGCCAAGGGCACGGTGGACGTGGTCGTCACCGACGGCTTCACCGGCAATATCGCCCTGAAGACGGCCGAGGGCACGGCGCGCTTCATCTCCAGCCTGCTGAAAGAGGCGCTGACCTCTGGACCCATCGCCAAGCTGGGCGCCCTGATCGCCATGCCGGCGCTGAAGCGCATGGCCGCCAAGATCGACCCCAACGCCATCAACGGCGGGCCTCTGCTGGGGCTGAACGGAATCGTCGTGAAAAGCCACGGCGGCGCCACGGCGCGGGGCTATGGCAACGCCATCCGCATCGCCGTCGATCTGGCGCGCAGCGATTACATGGCCAAGGTCGGGGCTAACCTGGGACGGCTCGCCGCCCTGGACCAGCCCGCGCCCGCCGCCGAAACCATCGGGGAGACCCACCAGTGAGCGTCATTCGCAGCGCCGTGACCGGCGTCGGCTCTTTCCTGCCGGAGAAGGTCGTCACCAACGCCGACCTGGCCAAGTTCGTCGACACCTCCGATGAGTGGATCGTCGAGCGCACCGGCATCAAACAGCGCCATCAGGCCCGCGACGACGAGCCGACCAGCGATCTGGCGGTCGAGGCCGCACGCCGCGCCCTGGCCGACGCGGGCAAGACAGCGGCCGACGTCGACCTGATCATCGTCGCCACCACCACCCCGGACCAGACCTTCCCCGCCACCGCCGCCATCGTGCAGAGCAAGCTGGGCGCGCCGGTCGGCATCGCCTTCGACGTTCAGGCGGTCTGCTCGGGCTTTGTCTATGCGATGAGCGTGGCCGACGGCTTCGTCGCGCGCGGCATGGCCAAGTGCGCCCTGGTCATCGGCGCCGAGGAAATGACCCGGCTGATGGACTGGAACGACCGGACCACCTGCGTCCTGTTCGGCGACGGCGCGGGCGCCTTTGTCATCGAACCGCGCGAGGGGCAGGGGACCAAGGCCGATCAGGGCGTGCTGGGCTTCGCCCTGCGCTGCGACGGCAGCAAATCGGACATGCTCTATGTCGACGGCGGCCCGGCCACGACCGGCACGGTCGGTCATCTGAAGATGCTGGGCAACCAGGTCTTCCGCCACGCGGTCGTCAATATCGCCGAAGCCATCGTCGGCGCGGCCGAGGCGGCGGGCGTCGACATCCCGGAAATCGACTGGTTCGTGCCGCACCAGGCCAACCAGCGCATCATCAAGGGCGTGGGCGAACGCCTGGGCCTGGACGAGGACAAGGTCATCTCGACCGTCGCCATGCACGCCAACACCTCGGCGGCGTCGATCCCCCTGGCCATGGATGCAGCCATCAAGGACGGACGCATCAAGCGCGGCGATCTGGTGCTGGTCGAGGCCATGGGCGGCGGCCTGACCTGGGGCGCCTGCGCCTTCCGTCTCTAGATTTGCATTCAGGGCTTTGATTCGGGGCGACTTTGCCCTTCTATGCATGCGGATTGGCAGCGGAGAGACGCAGTGACGGGACAACAGACCCTGACCCGGGCGGATTTGTGCGAGGCGGTGCATGAAGAGGTGGGCCTGTCCCGCCAGGAATGCTCCGGCCTGGTCGAGCGTACGCTCGAACTGGTCGTCGAATCGCTGGAGCACGGCGAGACGGTGAAGCTGTCCGGCTTCGGCGTCTTCCAGGTGCGCGAGAAGCGCGCCCGGATGGGCCGCAACCCCAAGACGGGCGAACCGGCGGCGATCAACCCGCGCCGGGTCATCAGCTTCCGCGCCTCGCAGATCATGAAGAGCCGGGTCCACGACGCGGTCGTCGAGGACTAGTCTAACGTGGCCAAAAGCCCGAACGCCTTTCGCACCATTTCCGAGGCCGCTGACGAAGTCGGCGCGCCCCAGCACGTCCTGCGCTTCTGGGAGACGAAGTTCGACTTCATCGCCCCGGTCAAGCGCGCGGGCGGCCGTCGTTTCTATCGCCCCGAGGACGTCACCGTCCTGAAAGGCGTGCGTCGATTGCTGCATGACGAGGGGCTGACAATTCGCGGCGTCCAGCGTCTGCATAAAGAGCAGGGGCTGGCTCGTCTGGCCGCCTATGGCGATCCGACGACGGCGCTGGAGATCGACGCCGACGTGGAACGCGAACCCGTCGCCGCCGCTGCGGCCCAGCCGTTCGAGGCCGCGCGCCTGGGCGCCGTTTTGGCCGACCTGGAGTCGGCCAAGGCGCGTCTGGAGGCTGTTCTGCAGCGCTGAGGCGAACTTGTTGTTCAAAGAGCGTTTTAGCGTTTGCGGACTGCGGAATCGCCCTCTATAGGGAGCGTCTTCGGAGCGTGGCGCAGCCTGGTAGCGCACTTGACTGGGGGTCAAGGGGTCGCAGGTTCGAATCCTGTCGCTCCGACCATTTCCTTAGGGAAATCGGTTGGTTAAAGGGGTCGCTTTCGGGCGGCCCCTTTTGCAATTCCGGGCCTACTTCGACCCCGGCTCGCGCTCGGCCCAGCGCAGCAACGGGATCAGGGGGATGCCCCAGCCAATGCCGGCGACCGTGAAGAAGATCAGGTCCAGCCACCAGATGTCCGGCAGGCGATCGTTGATCGACACCGCGCCCCAGACCCAGAAGGCGAGGAAGAACAGGACGCCGATGGTGGCGACGAATCGGCGGGTCCGAGAGCCCATCAGCGCTTGCTCCTGAACAGGAAGAAGGCGACCAGGCAGATCACGGCGGCGACCAGGGACCAGACGACCCAGATCCAGTCGCTCAGCGTCGCAACCGCGAAGACGCGGATGGCCAGAAAGGCGCCGCATCCCGCGCCGACGGCGGCGACCAGAATGGTCCCGCCCAGGCCGCGACGACCCGTCAGCAGGTCGGCGATCCAGGCTAGGGCCAGGGCGCCGACGACGGCGATGGCGATATCCGCATATGGCGCCACGGGCGCTCCTTCAGAATGGTGCGACGCCTTGGCGTCGAAAGCGACTCGATCTTGCCGCGCTTGGGGGGCATACCGCCCCGGTCGCCCGGTGGGTTTGGCGACAGTGTATCGGGGCGAACGGCAGGCGTCGAATGAACCGTTTTGTAAATCAGGATCGCAGCCGCGCAGTCGCGCTGTGGCTGTTCTTCAGCGCGGCGATGGTTTTCGCCATGGTGGTCATCGGCGGCGTGACGCGCCTGACGGGTTCGGGCCTGTCGATCACCGAGTGGAAGCCCATCATGGGCGCCATTCCGCCGCTGAACGCCGCCCAGTGGGCTGAGGCCTTCGACAAGTACAAGGCGATCCCGCAGTACGCCCAGGTCAACGCCGGCATGAGCCTGGGCGAGTTCCAGGGCATCTTCTGGTGGGAATGGCTGCACCGTCTGGTCGGGCGCCTGATCGGCGTGGTCTTCGCGGTGCCCTTCGTGGTCTTCCTGCTGATGCGGCGGATGCCCAAGCGGCTGATCGTGCGCTGCCTGGTCCTGCTGGCCCTGGGCGGTCTGCAGGGGCTGATCGGCTGGTGGATGGTGTCCAGCGGCCTGTCGGAGCGGGTGGACGTGGCCCCGGAGCGGCTGGCGACCCACCTGGGGCTGGCTTTTGTCATCTTCGCCGGCCTGATCTGGACCGGGCTGGAGGCCTGGTCGGGGTCTGACCATTCGCGCTCGCCGCGCGGCTGGACCTGGGGCGCCGGACTGCTGTTGGCCGCCGTCTTCGCTCAGTGCCTGCTGGGCGGGCTGGTGGCCGGGGCCAAGGCGGGGATGATCTATACCGACTGGCCGATGATGAACGGCGCGGTCTTCCCGCCGGTGGAGTGGGGCAAGGGGGCAATCGCCTTCCTGCACGATCAGGGGCTGGTGCAGTTCAATCACCGCATCGGCGCCTATCTGCTGCTGGCGGCGGGCACGGCCTACGCGATCCACGCCTGGCGCTGGCGGCTGGCCGAGGGGCTGGGCCTGTCGGCTTTCGTTCTGGCGGGATTGCTGTGGCTTCAGGCGGCGCTCGGCGTCGTCACCCTGATGCACGCCGTGCCGATCACCCTGGGCGCGCTGCACCAGGCGGTGGCGGCCCTGGTGCTGGGCGCGGCGACGGTCAACCTGTGGCTGGTTCGCCGCTCGCGCCCGCGCCTGTTCATGAGCGGACCGCGTTCCACGGGCCTCTGATCGCGAAGGTCAGGCCGGGGTACATGATGTTCACGAACAGGACGTCGCCGTCCGGCGAGAACACGGCCCCGGCGAACTCCGAGTTCCCGGTGAAGACGTTGCGGGCGATGGTGTAGAGGCGGCCGTCGGGGGTCACGCCCTTGATGTGGTTGCGCACTTCGTCGGAATAGTTGTCCTCGCAGACGATCAGGTGGCCCCAGGGTGCGATGCACAGGTTGTCGCCCATGTTCATGGTGCGCAGGTCGGTGCTTTCGACGAACAACTGGATGCGGCCCGGCGAGCGGCCCTCGTCCGCGCCGCCTTCGTCGGGCGAGGGGACGTAGCGCATGATCTGGCCCCGACGCAGCGGCCCGCCCGAGGTGGCGGTCAGGTAGAGCTCGTTCTCGCCCCAGAAGATTCCTTCGCCGCGCGCCACCTTCACGGCGCCTGCGGCATGGCCGCGCAGACGCAGGTCGTCGTTGGGCGATTCCACGTCCGGCATGTCGATCCACTCGACCTCGCGCCAGTCGTTGACGGACCAGACGCGGGCGTCGTGATTGGAACTGTCGGCGGCGGGCTGGCCCTTGAAAGCCATGGCCTGCAGCCGTCCACCGTGCGCCAGCTGGCCCGGAACCGTGGGGATGAAGCGGTAGAACAGGCCGTCGCCCTGATCCTCGGTCAGGTAGGCGATGCCGGTGCGCGGGTCGATGCAGACGGCTTCGTGGTCGAAGCGGCCCATGGCCTTCAGCGGCACGGGATCGATCAGGCCGGTGGCGTCAGCGGGGACCTCGAACACCCAGCCGTGGGCCTTGCTCACGTCGGCGTCGGCGGGGGTCTCGACCGTCTCCTCGCAGGTCAGCCAGCTGCCCCAGGGTGTGTGGCCGCCGCAGCAGTTGGTCGAGGTGCCGGCCAGCGACAGGTGTTGGCGCACTGTCTGACGGGTTTCGAGGTCGTAGATCAGCGTGGTGGTGCCGCCCGGCAGGGGGCGGCCGTCCTTGTAGGTGTCATAGGCCTTGGAGGCGTCCAGCAGGCCGAGGCGCTCGTGATGGAAGCCGCCGGGCCCCATGTTGCGATGAAGCGCCTTGGACCCCTTCAGTTCGTGGTTGCGCACCAGGGCCACCGTGGTCGGCGTCAGGGGGAAGCAGCCCATGCCGTCCGGCTGGCCGGGGACCAGCAGGCCGTCATCCATCGTCTCGCCACTCTGGGAGATGACCTGATAGGAAAAGCCCTGGGGCAGGTCGAGCAGGCCGTTGGGATCGGCCTTCAGCGGGCCATAGCCCTCGACCTGATTGACGTAGGTTTCCTCGCCTGCGCTCTGGGCGTGGACGTTGCGGGCAAAGCCGGCGAAGGCGAAGGCCGCGGCCCCGGTCGAGATCAGTTGGCGGCGTTGCAGACGCATAAGACGACTCCGATAGGTTCGAAGCCGCTTAGAACGGGCGCTGGCGACAGCGCCGTCAAGCTAATGTGACGGTTACGCGGCTGCGGCGTTGCGTCGCCGGGATCAGCCGATCTTCACTCGCGTCGCGGCTTCGGGCAGGTCCTCGCCGAAGGCGCGTTGGTAGAACTCGGCGATGGTCGGGCGTTCCAGCTCGTCGCACTTGTTCAGGAAGGTCAGGCGGAACGACAGGGCCAGGTCGCCGCCGAAGATGATGGCGTTCTGGGCCCAGGTGATGACCGTGCGGGGCGACATGACGGTGGAGATGTCGCCGTTCATGAAGGCGTTGCGGGTCATGTCGGCGACGCGGACCATGGCGGCGATGCGGCGCTTGCCGTCAGCGTCGTTCCATTCCGGGATCTTGGCGGCGACGATCTCGGCTTCGACGTCGTGGTCGAGGTAGTTCAGGGTGGTGACGATGTTCCAGCGGTCCATCTGGCCCTGATTGATCTGCTGGGTGCCGTGATACAGGCCCGAGGTGTCGCCCAGACCGATGGTGTTGGTGGTCGAGAACAGGCGGAACCAGCGGTTCGGACGGATGACGCGGTTCTGGTCCAGCAGGGTCAGACGGCCTTGCGCCTCTAGCACGCGCTGGATCACGAACATGACGTCGGGACGGCCCGCGTCGTATTCGTCGAAGACCAGGGCGACCGGGCGTTGCAGCGACCAGGGCAGGATGCCCTCGCGGAACTCGGTGATCTGCTTGCCTTCTTTCAGGACGATGGCGTCCTTGCCGATCAGGTCGATGCGGCTGATGTGGCTGTCCAGGTTCACGCGGACCAGCGGCCAGTTCAGGCGGGCGGCGACCTGTTCGATGTGGGTCGACTTGCCGGTGCCGTGATAGCCCTGAACCATGACGCGGCGGTCAAAGGCGAAGCCGGCGCAGATGGCCAGCGTCGTCTGCGGATCGAAGCGATAGGATTCGTCGATCTCGGGCACATGGCTGTCGCGCGTGTCGAAGGCCGGCACGACCATGTCGGAATCGACGCCGAACGCCTCCCTCACCGTCACCTTGCGGTGCGGCTCCAGCGTGACCAGGGGATCGGGCGAGGCGTCGAGGAGAGAGGTCATGACAGATGCGATTAGCGCAGCACGACCGGGTGGTCGAGGCCCAGACCGATGCGCGCGACCCGTTCGATCAGGAAGGGCAGGCGGGTGGCGACGGGAATGACGGCGCGGCGAGCCAGATCGGCCCCGGCGCCGGTGTTCCGCACGAAACTGGTCAGGGCGCGCACGCGGCGCACCACGGCCTTGTCGACTGGACGGCGCAGCCGATCGTAATCCTCGATTCGCTCGGCCTCGCCGCTGAGGAATTCGGCGGCGCAGTCGGCGAAGACGAAGGCGTCCTCGATGCCCAGGTTCATGCCGCGCGCGCCGATGGGGGAGTGAATATGGGCGGCGTCTCCGCCCAGGGCGACGCGACCGACGCTCATGGCCGAGGCCATGCGGTGCGAGACGTGGAAGTCCGATCGCCAGCGGACGGCGCCCGCGCGCCAGCCCTCGGGCAGGTTGCCCAGCAGCGGCGGGCCGAAGCCGATCAGGCGAAAGCGCGCGCCGGAATAGGGCAGGCAGACGAAGACGGCGTCGTCGCGAAAGTCGATCCAGGCCTCGTCGGACGGCGGACCATCCAGATCGACGTCGATCAACTGCCACGGCTCGGCCCAGGCGTCGCCGGGAAAGCCGAGGCCCAGCCCCTTGCGCACCGTGGAATGGGCGCCGTCGGCGGCGAACAGCAGCGGCGTCCGCACGCGCTCGCCCGACGACAGGACCGCCGTGACGGCGTCGGCGTCCTGGGACAGCCCAGTCAGGGCCAGGCCGCGTTCGACCGCGACGCCGCGCACGGCCAGGGCCTCGGTCAGCAGGGCTTCGGTGCGCGCCTGGGGCAGGATGGCGAGGGGAAAACGAGCGCCGACATCGAGTTCGGCGAGATGGACCACAGCCAGGGTCTGGCCGTGTCGGTGGATATGCAGCCGGGCCACGGTCCCGGCCTCGGCCAGGATGCGGGCGGTGACGCCAGTGGCCTCCAGCAGGTCCAGGGTGCGCGGATTGACGCCCAAGGCCTTGGAGGTGGCGGTCGGCGTCTCCGCCGCATCAATCAGGCGCACGGCCACGCCGCGTCGGGACAGAAAGAGCGCCGCCGCCAGCCCCGTGGGACCGGCGCCGATGACCAGGACCTGGGGGGCGGCGCTCATGGCCGCAGGCTCAGGCGGCGCTCAGCGCCACGTCGACGTTGCCGCGTGTGGCGTTGGAATAGGGGCAGACCTGATGCGCCTTCTGGAGCAGATCGTCGATGACCGCCTGATCAAGGCCGTGGCCGGTGATGTGGAGCGTGACGTCCAGATTGAAGCCTTCACCGCGCGTATTCTTGCCAAAGCCGACCCCGGCCGTGACCTTTGTGTCCGGCCCGACCGGCGTTCCGGCCTTGCCTGAGACCAGGCGGAGCGCGCCCAGGTAGCAGGCGGCGTAGCCCGTGGCGAAAAGCTGTTCTGGATTGGTGCCGTCGCCGCCCTTGCCCCCCATTTCAGCGGGGACGGACAGGCGCACGTCGATCTTGCCGTCATCTGTAGCGGAGCGGCCCTCGTCGCGGCCGCCTCCCGATGCCGTGGCGTGGGCGCGGTACAAGACTTCCATCAGGCGACTCCTCAGGTGCTTCGAGGATTCGGATATGGGGGGCAGTAGGACAGAAACAACGGTTCTGTGATTCGTGTAATCCACAAGGGGGTGTTAATAATTTGTTCATCGCTTCCGTCGGGGAAGGTGCCATGAACACGCACACGCAGTACTTCTGCTATGTCTATGATGCGCCTGAAAGCACGCCGCTGATGTTCGTGCTGGATGCGGACAGTTTTCCCGAAGCCGTGCAAGAAACGCGGCTCAGGCTGCAGGACGAGAACGGCGACGCCGTCTTCGCTGAAATCTGGGACGGCTCGGGCGAAGGGGCGATGACGCGCGTCGCCGGCGCCCCCCGATCGGTCGGCTTGCTTCGTTCGCTCAGGCGTGCCCGGCCTTTTTCAAGGTTTTCCAGGCCTTGATGACGCGCTGAAGCTTGGCCTCGGCGCCGCGGTCGCCGCCGTTGGTGTCCGGGTGGAAGCGTTTCAGCAGTTCATGATAGCGCGCCTTGATGGCCGTCTTGTCCGCGCCGGGCTTCAGGTCCAGGTCGGCTAGCGCCGCCTGCTCGATCTTGCCGATGCGATGCACTTCGGGCGCGGCCGGGCCGGCCTGTTCCTGGGTGCGACGACCGAACAGGCCGAAGCTGTCGCGCCAGGAACCGGCGCCTTCGGTGTTGGCCGTGCCCATCTTGGCGGCGAAGGCGGCGGCTTCGCGGGTGTTCTTGCCGGCCTTCATCTCCCAGGTCGGGCGGCCGCCGGTCATGGCCTCGTTTTCCTGGGCGGCGCGGATCTGGCCCTCGCTCATGCCCGCATAGAAGTTCCAGCCCTTGTTGTACTGGCCTGCGTGGACCTGACAGAAGTCGTAGAAGTCGGCCAGTTGCTCGCGTGACTTGGGCGCCTTGGCGGTGGCTGGGCGGCTGCAGTCCGGCCACTGGCACGGCTTTTCGCCCGGCTTCAGGTGCAGGACATCGGCCTCGGCCTGCTCTTCCTCGGGCTTGGGCGGCTTCACGCGGATGTCGGTGAAGCGAGGCTTGTATTCAAATGACGCGGACATCGCCCCAAGTGTAAGCTGGAATTGGACAGCTTCAAGGAACGACCGATGTCAGATGGCCCCGTGGCGGCACTTATCCGCGAAAAACTGACCGCGGCCTTCGCTCCGGCGCGGATCGAGCTGGAGGACGACAGCTGGAAACACGCCGGGCATCACCACGAAGGCGGCATGGACGCCAAGGACGGCGGCGAGAGCCATTTCCAACTGATGATCGTGTCCGACGCCTTCGAGGGGCAGGGGCGTGTCGCGCGTCAGCGAGCGGTCAACGCGGTGCTGAAAGACGAGCTGTCTGGACCTGTTCACGCGCTTTCCGTTCGTGCGCTGACAGTCGGCGAGGCCGCCCTGGTCTAGGCGGTGTGCCGGTTTGATACGTAAAATTCCGCATTCACACCGTCTTAGAACCTTCAATCTAGCGTCCGCAGCGAACTGATTTGCAAGAGCGGGGGCGTGCGAATGGTGGGGGACGGGATCAAGGGACTGGACGGGCAGGCGCCCGGCGAGGCCGCACAGGCGCTGACCGCGATCCTGCAGACGCACTACCTGCGCTATATGATCATTGTCAGCTGGGCTGTCGGCGTCATCGTCACGGTCGGCATGGTCCAGGGCCTGACCTGGTTCGTCGCCACCCTGGCCGCCGGCGCCCTGCGCGGTGAAGTCGAGAAGCGGGTCAGCCAGCGCGTCGGCGCCGGGTGGGGCATGGTCTTCCCGGTCGTGGCGACCGGCACCACGGCGGTCTGGGCCGTGGCGCCGCTGATCGCCTGGTTCTCGAAGTCGCCCTTCGGCCATGAGCTGGCGATCGCCCTGTTGGTGTCGGGCTATGTGCTGGTGTTCGCCCAACTGCGCAGCTCGCCGCGTCAGGCGATCGTGATTTCCTCGCCCTATGGCTTGGCGGCGGCGATCATCGCCGTCAGCCTGTTCGGCGGCCCCCTGTTCTGGCCCTTCCTCACCCTGGTGCCGTTCATCGCCGCCAGCCTGTTCGTGCTGGTGACCATGACCATGCTTCGTGAGGAGCGGATCCGCGCCTTCCAGGCCCACCAGTCCCACCTGATCGAGGAGCTTGAGGCCGCGCGCGACAGGGCGGACGCGGCCAACGAGGCCAAGTCCAGCTTCCTCGGCGTCATTTCGCATGAACTGCGCACGCCGATGAACGGGGTGCTGGGCGCCGCCCAGCTTCTCAGCGCCACGCGCCTGGAGGGGACGCAGCGCGAGTATCTGTCGATCATTCGCAACTCGGGCGACAATCTGCTGAGTCTGCTCAACGACATCCTGGACATGACCAAGATCGAAGCGGGCAAGATGAGCTTCGATATCGTGGACGTTCAACTTGAGGACCTGCACCGACGCATCGTCGGGCCCTTCATGGCCCAGGCCGAGGCCAAGGGGCTGAACTTCATCTCGACGTTCGAGGGCGAAATTCCGGCAGTGGTCCGGGGCGATCCCCTGCGGGTCTGTCAGGTGGTGCAGAATCTGCTCTCGAACGCCGTGAAGTTCACCGACGAGGGCGACATTCGCTTCAACGTCTACGCCCGGCGCGTTTCGGATCGCCGCGTAGCGTTCGAGTTTTCTGTCACCGACAGCGGTTCGGGCATCTCCACCGAGGATCTGGATCGCCTGTTCCAGCCGTTTACCCAGGTCGACAACTCCTCGACCCGCAAATTCGGCGGCACGGGTCTGGGCCTGACCATCGCGCGGCGCATGGCGCATATCATGGGCGGCGACATCACGGTGACGTCCAGCCTGGGCCAGGGTTCGACCTTCACCCTTTCGGTCGAAGGCGAGGTGGTCGAGTGGAGCCGCCCCGAGACGGCCGAAGAGATCGACGCCGATATCGCCAGTCACGACCATCTGAACGTGTTGGTGGTCGAGGACCATCCGGTCAACCGCATGATTCTTGAGGCCTGGATGGGGTCGGCGGGGCATCGCACGAGTACGGCCGAGAACGGCGAACTGGCCGTCGAGGCGACGAAGAGCCAGCGCTTCGACCTGATCATCATGGACGTCAACATGCCGGTGATGGACGGACTGACGGCGACCCGGCTGATCCGCGAAAGCGGCGGCGTCAACGTCGACACGCCGATCGTCGTCCTGTCCGCCTCGGCGCGCCATGAAGATCACGAGGCCGGGTTGGCGGCCGGCGCCGACGCCTATCTGAACAAGCCGATCGACTTCCGCGGGTTGGCGGTGCTGATGGGGCAGGTGCAGGGCGGTCGCGGGGCGCTGCAATCCACCCAGGCCCAGGGCGAGGCCGCCGCCGCAGCCTGACCTTCCGGCGTCCAGCGGCCGCAGGGAGCGATTGAAGCGAGAAGCTCGCCCACGAGGGCTTCCATTCGCGGCGGCAGGCGCTAGACCCAAGGTCATGTCTTCCTTGCACGAAACCCTTTCTCAGGCCGTCGTCGTCGGTGAAAAGCGGCTGAGCGTCGACGCCGCCATCCTGGCCAAGCTGGCGGACATGGCCGGCGACCTGGCGATCAACCTGACCATCGCGGCGCTGATCTTCGCCGCCACTCTGTTCATCGCCCGCTGGGCGTCGGGGGTGACGCGGCGGGTGCTGGGGCGGATGCGGGCCTTCCGTCACGACCAGACCGTGCTGAGCTTCGCCGCCCAGGTCGTGCGGGTGGTGGTCATCATCATCGGCCTGATCGCCGTGCTGCAGCGGCTGGGCGTGCAGACGACCTCGATCATCGCCGTCCTGGGCGCCGCCTCGCTGGCGGTCGGCCTGGCCCTGCAGGGCACGCTGTCGAACGTGGCGGCGGGGGTCATGCTGCTGGTGCTGCGGCCCTATCGCGTCGGCGAGGTGATCGACGTCGCCGGCGCCACGGGCACGGTGCAGAAGCTGGACCTGTTCACGACCCAGATGACCAACGCCAACAACCACAAGATCGTCATCCCCAACTCCAAGGTCCTGAGCGACGTCATCATCAACCTGACAGGCCAGAAGACACGCCGGATCGAGATCAAATTCACCGTCGGCTATGGCGAGAACCTGAAATCGGCGTGCGACCTGCTGGCTGGCGTGGCGAGCGGGCACAAGGCCGTCCTGACCGATCCTGAGCCGTGGACCGGCGTGACCGCGCTGAAGGACAGCGCGGTCGAGATCACCCTGCACGCCTGGGTCAAGGTGGACGCCTGGTGGCAGACCCAGTCGGATCTGATTCAGGCGGGCAAGGAGGCGCTGGACGCCGCCGGCATTGAAATCCCGTTCCCGCATCAGGTTGAAATCCCGTTCCGTGCCCCCGCTCAGAAGGACTGAATTCCGTGCGTTACGATTTCGGATCGGACAATACGGCCGGCATGGCTCCGGCCGCGCTGGAAGCGCTGGCGACGGCCAACGGCGGGTTCGCGCGAGCCTATGGCGCGGACGAGACCTCGGCGCGTGCGGCTGATCTGATCCGTCAGCGGCTGGACGCCGACGCCGAGGTGCGCTTCGTCTTCAGCGGCACGGCGGCCAACGCCATCGCCGTCTCCATGCTGGCTCGACCCTATGAGGCGGTGCTGACGCATCATGCGGCCCACATCTGCACCGACGAGACGGGGGCGCCGGGCTTCTTTGGCCAGGGCGTCGGCCTGATCGGCCTGCCGGGCTATTCGGGCAAGATCGACGGTCTGGCCCTGCGCGCCGCGCTGGAGGAGCCTGTGGTCGGCCATCGCCAGCCGGCGGCGGCGCTGAGCGTCACCCAGGCCACGGAATACGGCGCGGTCTATTCCGAGGAGGAACTGCGCCATCTGATCGAGCCGGCGAAGCAGGCCGGTCTGGGCGTCCACATGGACGGGGCGCGGCTGGCCAATGCGGCGGCGGCGGGTTTCGACCTGAAGGACATTCCGCGTCTGGGCGTGGACATTCTGGTGTTCGGCGGGGCCAAGGCGGGCGCGAACTGCGCCGAGGCCCTGGTCATCTTCGACAAGAGCCTGACGCGTCGGATCGACAACCGGCTGAAGCAGGCCGGGCAGACGGCGTCCAAGGGGCGGTTCCTGGCGGCGCCCATTCTGGGGCTGCTGGAGTCGGGCGCCTGGGAGAGCGGCGCGGCTCACGCCAACCTGATGGCCCAGCGTCTGGCCGACGGCATCGAGGAACGTTCGCCCTTCGTCCTGGCCCACCCGGTCGAGTCCAACGCCGTCTTCGTGCGGATGCCGGATGAGGCGCATCAGCGGCTGAACGCCCTGGGCTGGGCCTGTTACCAGTTCGACGACGGTTCGGTGCGGTTCGTCTGTTCCTGGGCGACG
Organism: Brevundimonas sp. KH_025; assembly: GCF_057839885.1. Taxonomy (NCBI): domain Bacteria; kingdom Pseudomonadati; phylum Pseudomonadota; class Alphaproteobacteria; order Caulobacterales; family Caulobacteraceae; genus Brevundimonas; species Brevundimonas sp. KH_025. The sequence continues at coordinate 1,070,795 of NZ_CM174501.1, forward strand.
AGCGAGGGCGCGGTGGATGAACTGCTCGAAGCCATCGCGAGCCTGAACTGAATGTCGGTTTCGCTCCGGCGAGGCGTCCATATGCTGGAGCATGACCATGCGCGGTGAACGATCGGGCCGACGGGGCGACACCACGGCCAAGGTCGTGGCCGCCGGGCAGGACCCCGTGAAGCAGGACGCGCCGCCGACGCTGCAGGCGCTGGGCGATCTGCTGCGCGTGGTCGGCCGCTCGGGCGCGCCGCAACTGCCGTGGCGCATCGCCGGGGCCATCGGCCTGACGCTGGCGGGCAAGGGGCTGGGCGTGGCCGCGCCCCTGATCCTGGGGGCGGCGGTCAATCATCTGGCGGCGGGGCAGGGCGCGGCGGCCGCCGTGGGCTGGGGCTTTGCGGCCTTCGCCGTGGGCTGGGCCGTGGTGCGCTTCCTGTCGGCGGCGACGCCGCAACTGTCGGACGTGGTGTTCGCCCCCGTTCGGGCGGCGGCTCAGCGCAAGACGGCGGCCGAAACCTTTGCTCATGCCCTCAGCCTGTCGCTGGACTTCCACCAGACCAAGCGCTCGGGCGCCCTGTCGCGGGTGATGGATCGCGGCTCGCGGGCCGTGGACTTCCTGCTGCGGATCCTGGTGTTCAATCTCGGTCCGACGGTGGTCGAGCTGGTGCTGGCGGCGGCGGTGCTGAGCGGCAAGTACGACTGGCGCTTCGGCGCGGTGGCAATCGGGGTGGTCGCCGTCTATGCGACCGCGACCTTCGCCATGGCCAACTGGCGGCTGGAGCATCGCCGCGCCATGAACGCCGCCGACAGCGAGGCGGCGGGCCTCTCTGTCGACGCCCTGCTGAACTATGAAACGGTCAAGTCGTTCGGGGCCGAGGGGCGTGCGGCCGCAGCCTATGACCGCTCGCTGTCCACCTATGTGGACGCGGCGCTGAAGGCTAACACCTCGCTGGCGACGCTGAACCTGATCCAGGGTCTGATCATGAACGTCGGCCTGGGGATCATGGCCGTCATGGCCGGGTTCGAGGCGGCGGCGGGACGGATGGGGCCGGGCGACGTGACGGCGGCCGTGCTGATCATGATCTCGCTGTATGCGCCGCTGAACATCCTGGGCTTCGCCTATCGCGAAATCCGCCAGTCCTTCATCGACATGGAGGAGATGCTGAAGGTGACGCGTCAGGCGCCGCAGGTGGCCGACGCCCCCGACGCCGTGGCCTTGCCGCGCCCGACCGGCGGTTGCGGGGCCGAGATCGTCTTCGAGCAGGTGGGCTTTCGTCACGACGCCCGGGCGGCGGGTCTGGACGACGTCAGCTTCGTCACTCCGGCCGGCACGACGACGGCCCTGGTCGGGCCCTCGGGCGCGGGCAAGTCCACCATCGTCAAGCTGGCTCTGCGTCTGCTGGACCCGCAGGAAGGGCGCGTGCTGATCGACGGCCACGACGTGCGTTCGGTGACGCAGGGCTCGCTGCGGGCGGCGGTGGCCCTGGTGCCGCAGGACGTGGCCCTGTTCAACGACAGCATCCGCGCCAACATCGCCTTCGCCCGGCCTGACGCCGACGACACGGCCATCTGGGCCGCAGCCGAGGCGGCGGAACTGGCCGATTTCATCCGCAACCTGCCCGAAGGCATGGAGACGCGGGTGGGCGAACGGGGGCTGAAGCTGTCAGGCGGCGAGCGTCAGCGCGTGGGCATCGCCCGGGCCCTGCTGGCGGCCCCCTGCATCCTGATCCTAGACGAGGCGACCAGCGCCCTGGACAGCCGCACCGAGGCGGCGATCCAGAAGACGCTGCGGAAGGCGCGGGCGGGGCGCACGACCCTGGTGGTGGCGCACCGGCTGTCGACCGTGGCCGACGCCGAGCAGATCCTGGTGCTGAAGGCCGGGCGCATCGTCGAGCGCGGCGCGCACCATGAACTGGTGGCGCGTCAGGGCGGGGAGTACGCCAGCCTGTGGCGCAAGCAGACGCGCGGCGCGAAAAGTCAGGTTCAGTCGGCGGACTGAGACACAACCGGCACCTTGGCCTTCAGCACGTCCTTCAGGCTGGCCAGCACCTGTGTCCGGGCATCGGCCGCTTCGGTCGGCAGGGTCAGCAGCAGACGCAGGGCCTGGGCGTGGACGGTGACGATGCGCCAGTCGAAGGGTCTGTCCTCGGGCGCGGCGTCGATCAGGTCGCACAGGTTGGCGGCGGCGGCGCACAGGTCCTTGAGTTCAAACGGACCGGCGGCGTCGATGACGGCGCTGGAATAGTCGTAAGCCAGGTCCAGAACGCGCGCGGCGTCATTGATCGAGGCAGCGGGCTGCAGGGCGGCGAGCGCTGACACCTGTTCCTCGATGACGGCGCGGCTGCGCGCCTCCATCTCGGCCAGGTTGGCCTTGGCCTGGGCCAGGGCGACGCCGGCGCTGACGCCCCCGGGCTGGTCGATCAGGGTCGACAGGCGCGAACGACGGCGATTGTGCGTGATGACGGTCATAACTCGATCGACGCTCTGCGTTGGGCTTCGAATTCAGCCTTGCGGATTTCTTCGGCGCGACGCTCCAGACCGTCCCAGGGTTCCGAGCGGAACCGCCGATCAGGGCCGAAATAGTCGCCGACCTCAAGGAAGGGACGGGCGTCGCGGGCGACCCAGACGATCCGTTCCAAGAGGACGCCCGCGCTGAACGGCTTGGTGATCAGGAAGTTGGCGCCGCAGTCGCGGGCCTCCGTCACCTTGGAACGGCGGACGTGGGCGGCGGTCATGATGACGGGAGCAAAGGCGTTGGGCTCCAGCCCCGAGCGACGCAGCCAGCGCACGAACTCATAGCCGCTCATGCCCGGCATCTCGCAGTCGACCAGGATCAGATCGACCGGCCGGTCGCGCAGCACGCCGATGGCCTCGGCGGCGCTGCTGCACGAGTGGCGGACCTTAATGCCGAAGCCCAGCAGAGCCTGGGCCGTCAGTTCCAGCGCAAAGGGCGAGTCGTCGATGACCATGGTCATCGCGCCGTTGAAGTTGAACACCGCGCTTTCGCGCAGCGACTCGCCGACCCCGTTCATGCCGCGCATGAAGAGGCCCTGACGTGCAGAAGAGGCGAGGGAGCGAATCGCATGGTTTCAGCTTCGGCGGCGCGGGGCCGTCGTGCAATGCGCGCGGTCAGCCCAGACGACCGATGGCGTAGAAGCGATCGGCGCGCGCCTTGCGGATTTGGTCCGCCGACAGCGTGGACAGCGTCTTCAGCTCGTCTTCCAGGACGTCGCCGACCGACTGGATGGCCCGATCGCGGGCCGTGTGGGCGCCGCCCATCGGCTCGGGAATGACGCGATCGACGATCTTCATCGCCATCAGGTCGGGGGCGGTGATCTTCATGGCCATGGCGGCGTCCTTGGCCCGGGTGCCGTCGCGCCACAGGATGCCGGCTGCGCCTTCGGGCGAGATGACCGAGTAGATGGAGTGCTCCAGCATCAGCACGCGGCTGGCGGCGGCGATGGCGATGGCCCCGCCCGAACCGCCTTCGCCCGTAACCGTGGCGATGGAGGGGACGCCCAGGGTCAGGCCGCGCTCGGTCGAGCGGGCGATGGCCTCGGCCTGGCCGCGCTCTTCGGCGCCCAGGCCCGGATAGGCGCCGGCGGTGTCGACGAAGGTCAGGACCGGCAGGCCGAACTGCTCGGCCATGTCCATCAGGCGGACGGCCTTGCGATAGCCCTCGGGGCGGGCCATGCCGAAATTGTGGGTGATGCGGGTCTGGGTGTCGTGACCCTTTTCGTGGCCCATGACCACGACCGACTGGCCGCGGAAGCGGGCGAGGCCGCCGATGATGGCCTGATCGTCGCCGAACTGACGGTCGCCGTGCAGTTCCACGAAGTCGGTGAACAGGCCGTCGATATAGTCGACGAAGTGGGGGCGCTGCGGATGGCGCGCGACCTGGGTGCGCATCCAGGGGTCAAGGTTGGCGTAGGTCTTCACCCGCAGGGCGTCGGCCTTCTTGCGCAGGGCGGCGATCTCGGTCTCGAACGAACCGCTGGTGGGCGCCAGATGCGACAGCTCCGCGATCTTGGCTTCCAGCTCCGCGATGGGCTTTTCGAATTCGAGGTAGTGCGTGGCCATAAGGCGTCCGTGAGGAGGAAGCGCGGTTGGCGCTACGGAAAGCGGCGGAAACTAGAGCGGTGAACGCCGTGGGGCAAGCGGGGTTCAGTCGTCCTTCGCCAAGGGGTGCTTGGAGTGGACCACTTGCGCCAGGCGGTCGACAGCGACGTGGGTGTAGATCTGGGTGGTCGAGATGTCGGCGTGGCCCAGCAGGGTCTGGACCACGCGCAGGTCGGCACCGCCTTCCAGCAGGTGGGTGGCGAAGGCGTGACGCAGGACGTGGGGGCTGACGCGGGCCGGGTCGATATTGGCCGTGATCGCCGCCTGATCCAGCAGTTGAGCGAAACGGCGGGGCGTCAGGTGGCCGGTCTTGCCGTGTGAAGGAAACAGCCAGGCGCTGTCGGGCGCGCCGGGTTGGCGGGCGGCGTCGCGGGCGGTCAGCCAGGCCTTGATCGCCTCGCGGGCGGCGGCGTTGAGGGGGGCCAGCCGTTCCTTGCCGCCCTTGCCGCGCACAATCAGATAGGCCGGATCGCGGCGCACGGCCTCGACCTTGAGCCCCAGCAGTTCGGAGACGCGCAGGCCCGAGGCGTAGGCCATCTCGACCAGGGCGACGAGGCGCAGGCCCGCCGCGCTGTCGGCGGCGCTGTCCCCGAGGCTGGCGGCGGTCAGCAGCGCCTCGATCTCATCCCGGCTGAGGGTCTTGGGCAGGCTACGGCCCTGTTTCGGGGCGTCGATGCGGCGGGACGGGTCGTCGCTCCGCCAGCCTTCGCCCAGGGCGAAGCGGTAGAACTGCCGCACGGAGGACCGCCTGCGCGCCGCCGTGGCCGCCGACAGGCCGCGCCGCGACAGGTCGGCGAACCAGGCCTCCAGCGCCCCTTCGTCCGCGCCCATCAGCCCGCCCGCATCGCCCAGCCAGGTCTCGGCGTCGGCCAGATCGCGGCCATAGGCGGACAGGGTGTGGGGCGAGGCGTCGCGCTCGACCGCCATCATCTCCAGAAAGGCTTCGACCTGCGGCGTCATGAAAGGCGCGCAACACGGGTGTGGAGCGAACGGCTGTGTCGTGTAGAGGATAGTGGAACCATGCCTGCCGACGCCTCGCCCGATTCCTCGCCTCTGTCGCCGTCCCTGGCGCTCGACCGCACCATAACCCTGGTGGGGCTGATGGGCGTGGGGAAATCGACGGTAGGGCGCAGACTGGCGCAGCGCCTGGGTCTGCCCTTCTACGACGGCGACCATGAGATCGAGTCGGCGGCCGGCATGACGGTCAGCGAAATCTTCGCGGCGCGCGGCGAGGCCGAGTTTCGGGCGGGCGAGGCGCGGGTCATGCGCCGCCTGCTGGAAGGACCGCCGATCGTCCTGGCGACCGGAGGCGGGGCCATGCTGAATCCCGAGACGCGGGCGCTGATGAAGAAGCATTCGATCAGCGTCTGGATGCGCGCCGATCTGAAGGTGATCGCCGAACGGGTGCAGCGTCGCGACACGCGCCCCCTGCTGCGCGGGCGCGACCCGCTGGAGGCGCTGAGCCAACTGGCCCAGGCCCGCTACCCCATCTACGCCGAGGCGGACCTGACGGTCGAGGTCGGCGGCGGCTCGCACGGCCAGGCGGTCGAGGCGATCATGAAGGAACTGCGGCGCCACGCCCGCGAGGAGATCCAGAAATGACGACGACGATCCCGGTCGGGGGCGAGGGCTTCGCCGCCTATGAGGTCGTGGTCGGGCGGGGGCTGCTGAAAGAGGCCGGCGCGCGCGTCGCCGCCCTGAAGCCGACGCGGGCCGTCATCGTCAGCGATGAAACCGTGGCCGCCATCCACGGCGATACGGTGCGTGCGGCGCTGGAGGCGGCGGGGCTGAAGACAGGGATCGTGACGGTTCCGGCGGGCGAGGCGTCCAAGTCCTTCGAACAACTGGAAGCGGTGCTGGACCGGCTGCTGGCCGAAGGGCTGGACCGCAGGAGCCTGGTCGTGGCGCTGGGCGGCGGCGTGGTCGGCGATCTGGCCGGACTGGCGGCGGCGCTGTTCATGCGCGGCATCGACTTCGTGCAGGTCCCGACGACCCTGCTGGCCCAGGTGGATTCCTCGGTGGGCGGCAAGACCGCCATCGACACGCGCCGCGGCAAGAACCTGATCGGCGCCTTCCATCAGCCGCGGCTGGTGCTGGCCGACATCGAGGCGCTGGCCACTCTGCCGGTGCGGCAGGTGCGTTCGGGTTGGGCCGAGGTGCTGAAGCACGGGCTGATCTGCGACGCCGACTTCTTCGACTGGCTGGGCGGCGAGGGGGCGGCGGGCGCCGAGGGCGATCCCGACGCCCTGGAGCGGGCCGTGATCCGCTCGGTCGAGATCAAGTCGCAGATCGTCGGCGAGGACGAGAAGGAGGCGGGGCGGCGCGCCCTGCTGAACCTGGGCCATACCTTTGGTCACGCGCTGGAGGCCGAGCTGGGCTTTGGCGACGCCCTGACCCACGGCGAGGCGGTGGCGCTGGGCTGCGCCATGGCCTTCCGGTTCTCGGCGCGTCAGGGGCTGTGTTCGGCTGCTGACGCCGAGAAGGCCGAGGCGGGGATCAAGGCGGCCGGCCTGCCGACGCGGCTGGCCGATGTGGATCAGGTCTTCAACGCCGAGGCCCTGATCGGGCGGATGGCTGGGGACAAGAAGGCCGAGGGCGGGAGGCTGACGCTGATCCTGGCGCGGGCCATCGGCGACGTCTTCACCGACAAGAACGTGGACGCCGAGGCGGTGCGGGCCTTCCTGATCGAGGAAGGCGCGGCGTGAAGCTGAGCCCCGTCGTCCTCGAGGATCGCTTTGTCCGGCTGGAGCCGTTCACGGCGGCGCTGGAGGGCGAGGTGAGGGCGGCGCTGGACAGCGACCCCGAGGCCTGGAACGGGATGGTCAGCGCCGCTTGCGGCGAGCATTTCGATACCTGGTGGGCGGCGGCGCTGAAGGCGATGGCGAGCGGCTCGCGCATCGCCTACGCCGTGCGGCGGCTGAGCGACGGGGCGGTGGTCGGCACGACCAGCCTGTATGAGATCAAGCCCGAGCATCGGCGCTGCGAGATCGGCTCGACCTTCTATCGGCCGGATGCGCGCGGCGGGCCGGTCAATCCGGCGTGCAAGCGACTGGTGCTGGACCATGCCTTCTCAAGCGGGGCTGTGCGGGTCGAGATCATCACCGACGCCCTGAACGCCGCCAGCGCCGCCGCCATCCGCAAGCTGGGCGCGCGTGACGAGGGCGTGCTGAGGAAGCACAAGATCACCTGGACCGGGCGGGTGCGCGATACGGCCCAGTTCGCCGTTCTGGATGAAGACTGGCCCGAGGTGCGTCGCGGGCTGGACGAACGGCTGGCGGCTTTCGCCTAGTCCACCGCCCGGCAGTTGGCGGGGGCGCGACCGACTACGGTCCAGACGGCCTGATCGCCCTTGCCGCGCAGGTCGTGGCCGCTGGCCCGGTACCAGATGCCGCTGGCGGCGCGTTCCTGATACAGGTCCACCGCTTCGCCGTTGGAGGTGCGCACGGTCGCCATTTGCCGCGGATTGTCGAAATCGACGGTCAGGCGCTCGCTGTTGTTGCAGAGGTAGACGGCGCGAACGACGCGATTCATCGCCCGGTCCTGAATCTCGGCGCCGGTGCGGCGGCGGGCGGTCTGGGCCTCGATGGCGCGGTCGCGAACCTCGTCGCCGCTGGTCGGGGCGCGACGCGGTTCCGGGGCGCAGGCAGCCAGAAGAACGACCAGAGCGGCGCCGCCCAGCGGGGCGATCAGTCGGCGGTTTTTCAAGTCGAGCGCCCCTCTTGCCAAGCTTATGCGGTCAACGCCCGGTTGCGCTTCGCGTTCCCGTCTTGCGACGTTCCCGGAAGAAGGCGCGCAGGGTCTCGGCGGCGGGCTCGGCCATGACGCCGCCCTCGACGGCGGGGCGCCAGTGGCAGGTCGGCTGATCGAAGAAACGGCCGCCGTGGATCACGGCGCCGCCCTTGGGATCGTCGGCCCCCCAGACCACGCGGCCGATGCGGGCGTGGCTGATGGCGCCGGCGCACATGGCGCAGGGTTCCAGCGTGACATAGAGGGTCAGGTCGGTCAGGCGGTAATTCTGCAACGTTGCCGCAGCATCGCGCAAAGCCACGATCTCGGCATGAGCTGTCGGATCATGGGCCGTTATGGGGCCGTTTTGCCCACGGCCAAGCACTTTGCCGGTCGTTTCATCGACAATTACCGCCCCCACGGGCACTTCGCCCGCTTGCGCCGCCGCTTGCGCCAAGTCGAGCGCCATGCTCATGAACCGCTCATCATGGATCGCCATCCCAAAGACAACGACAAGAACCCCCGCTTCCGTCAAGACGACGGCCCGCGCGGACCCCGTAAATTCGCCGACGCGCGCCCGGACAAGGGCGGCTTCGGAGACCGCAAAGGCCCGCCACGCGGCGACCGCAAGGACGATCGCGGCGACAAGCCTTTCGTGAAGGGCGCCGGCAAGGGCGGCCCGAAAAGCGGTCCCGCCGGGAAGGAAGCGGCTGCTCCCGCGCGCAGCGAGCGAATCGCCAAGGCCATGGCCCGCGCCGGCATCGCCTCGCGCCGCGAGGTCGAGCGTCTGATCGGTCTGGGCAAGGTGGCGGTCAACGGCCGCATCCTGGACACGCCCGCGACCCTGGTGACGCGCGACGACGTGATCACCATCGACGGCAAGCCGATGGGCGCGGCCCAGGCGACGCGCGTCTGGCGCTATCACAAGCCCGCCGGCCTGATCACCAGCCACAACGACCCGGCGGGCCGCCCGACCGTGTTCGACGCCCTGCCCAGCGGTCTGCCGCGCGTGATTTCGGTCGGACGACTGGACCTGAACACCGAAGGCCTGCTGCTGCTGACCAACGACGGCGAACTGAGCCGGGCGCTGGAAATGCCTGACACGGCGCTGGTGCGCCATTATCGCGCCCGCGCCCGGGGCCGCATCACTCAGACTGAACTGGACAAGCTGAAGACGGGCTGCACCGTCGACGGCGTCCACTACGGCCCGATGGAAGCGACCATCGACAAGGCCAAGGAAAAAGAGGACGGCGAGCGCAGCTCGGCCAACCTGTGGATCAGCGTCTCGATCACCGAAGGCAAGAACCGCGAGGTCCGCAAGGTCCTGGAGTCGGTCGGCCTGACGGTGAACCGTCTGATCCGTCTGGCCTATGGCCCGTTCCAACTCGGCACCCTGCCGGTCGGGGCGGTCGAGGAAGTCGGCCCGCGCGTGATCCGCGAAATGCTGGCCGACCATATCCGGCCCGAGAACCTGCCGACCGGAAACACGGTCTCGACGCCTGCGCCCATCCCCGGCCGCCGCACCTCGTCGCCGATCGTGACGGGCAAGTCGGGTTCGGCCTTGTCCGATCCTTCGCGCAAGCCCAGCCGCGTCCGCGCGGCCACGGCGGCGCAGGCCGACGCCGTCGATCGCCGCGAGCGTCCCGCCAAGAAGGAAGGCTGGGCCAAGGCCGCGCCGAAGTTCGAGCACACCAAGACCTTCAAGCCCCGCGCCCGCCCGGAAGCCGCCCAGGGCGGCGAATGGTCGGAGCGTCCCCGCAAGCCCTTCAATCGGGCCGAGCCGCAGCTCATTGATGATCGTCGCGCACCCCGTGACGGCGCCAAGGGCGGTTTCAAGCCGCGCGAAGGCGGCTTCAGCGACCGGCCCAAGCGGGACTTCAAGCCGCGCGACGGCGCGCCGCGCTCGGACGGCGACCGTCCGCAACGCGATTTCAAGCCGCGCGAGGGTGGTTTCAGCGATCGTCCGAAGCGGGATTTCAAGCCGCGTGAGGGCGGCTTCGGCGATCGTCCGCAACGTGACTTCAAACCGCGTGAAGGCGGTTCCAGCGACCGTCCGCAACGTGACTTCAAGCCGCGCGAAGGTGGTTCCAGCGACCGTCCCCAGCGGGACTTCAAACCGCGTTCGGGCGGCAAGCCCGGCGGCTTCGGTTCCAAGCCGGGCGGCTCGCGTCCGACCGGCGGCGGCAAACCGTTCGGCGGCAAGCCCGGCGGTCCGCGCGGCCGCAGCTAAGGTCTGGATGGGGAGCTGACGATGGTCGAGGTCAAGGACGGCGCGCGTCTGGCGGGCCGTTGCCTGTGCGGCGCGGTGAGCTTCACCGCCGTGCCGCAGGGCGGGATGCACGCCTGCCACTGCGAGAGCTGCCGCCGGATTTCGGGCGGCGTCTCGCTGAGCGTCAACTGCGGCGACAGCGTCGAGATCTCTGGCCCCCTCGCGAGCTACTCGTCTTCGGAATGGGCGGAACGTCAGTTCTGCCCGACCTGCGGGTCCGGCCTGTTCTGGCGGTTGAAGGCGGGCGGCATGACCATGGTGTCGGTGCAGGCCTTCGACGACCCGGCGGCCTTCGACTTCGAGAGCGAGATCTACATCGACTCCAAGCCCGCCAACTATGACTTCGCCGGCGACCGCCCGCGCCTGACCGGCGCCGAGGTCGAGGCCATGTACGCGCCAAACGAGAACTGACCATGCGGATCGTTGCGGGCAGCCTGAAGGGGCGCGCCATCATTGCGCCCGAGGGGCAGAACACGCGCCCGACCTCGGACCGGGCGCGTCAGGCCATCTTCAACGTGCTGGAACACGCCTCGTGGGCTGAAGGCATGCACGAGGCGCGGGTCATGGACATCTACGCCGGATCGGGCGCGCTGGGCTTCGAGGCCCTGTCGCGCGGGGCGGCCTTCGCCCTGTTCGTCGAGATCGACGACGGCGCGCGCGGCGTGATCCGCGAGAACATGGACGCCTATGGCCTGTTCGGTCGCGGCCGGGTGCATCGCCGCAGCGCGATCGACCTGGGCGAGCGTCCCGGCTCGGTGGGCGAGGCCTTCGACCTGGCCTTCCTCGATCCGCCCTACGCCAAGGGGCTGGGCGAACAGACGCTGGCGCGGCTGCGCGAAGGCCAATGGCTGAAGCCCGGCGCCATCGTGGTGTTCGAGCGCGGCTCGGACGAACCGGACATCGACACGCCGGGCTATGAGCGTCTGGACACGCGCGACTATGGCGCCGCGCGGGTGCTGTTCCTCAAGGTCGCCGACGCAGGCTGAGCGCCAGACCGCGCGCGCCCTTGACCACATCAGCCCAGGCGACGTCGAAGCCGTCGTCGTCGCCGAAATAGGGGTCGGCGACGGGCTGACCCTCGCGGCCTTCGACATGGTCGAGCAGCAGGCTGAGTTCGGCCGTGGCGTCGGCCGGGGCGAGGCGGCGCAGATCGTTGAGGTTCTGAGCGTCCAGAGCGACGATGTGGGTGAAGCGGCGGAAGTCGGCGGGCTTTATCTGACGCCCACGCAGGGGTGAGATGTCGACGCCGTGCTTGCCGGCGACCGCCTGGGCGCGCGGATCGGGCGGTTCGCCAACGTGCCAATCGCCGGTGCCGGCGGAATCGACGGTCACGTCCAGCTTCAAGCGGCGGGCCTCTTCGCGGAAGGCGGCCTCGGCCAGCGGCGAGCGACAGATGTTGCCGAGGCAGACGAAGAGGACGCTGTAGGTCATGACATCTCTATTCGCTCATCCCGGCGAAGGCCGGGATCCAGATCGTAAGACGCGGACTTGGAGAATTCTTGCAGCCGCAGGTCATTCGGCCAGCCGCAACGTTTGCATCTGGATCCCGGCCTTCGCCGGGATGAGCGGGTTTGTGTGTGCGTGGGTCAGCGCCGCCCGAACAGCTTTTCGAGGTCGTTGAGCTTCAGCTCCACATAGGTCGGGCGGCCGTGGTTGCACTGGCCGGAGTGGGGCGTGGCCTCCATCTGGCGGAGCAGGGCGTTCATTTCGGGGGCGCTGAGGACGCGGCCGGCGCGGACGCTGCCGTGGCAGGCCATGGTGCCGCAGACCTCGGCCATCCGCTCTTTCAACGACAGGGCGGCGCCGTGTTCCGACAGGTCGTCGGCGATGTCGCGGATCAGGCCCTGAACATCGGTGTCGCCCAGAAGCGCGGGGGTTTCGCGGACTAGGACGGCGCCGACGCCGAAGGCTTCGACGATCAGCCCCATCTCGGCCAATTCCTCGGCCTTGGCGGCGACGCGTTCGGCCTCGGCCGGGTCCAGTTCGACCACCTCGGGCGTCAGCAGGGCTTGGCGGGTGACAGCGCCGTTGGCCATCTGCGCCTTCATCCGCTCATAGACGAGACGTTCGTGGGCGGCGTGCTGATCCACCACGACCAAGCCGTCGCGGGTCTGGGCGACGATATAGGTGCCGTGCAGCTGGGCGCGGGCCGCGCCGAGGGGATAGTCGATCAGGTCTGCAGGGGCGTGGGCGCCGGGCGCGATCTGGCCTGCGTGTTCGGCCTGGATCTCGCCCAGGGTCCGGAAGCTGGGGGACGAGGCTTCGCCGCTCCAGGTGTGCTCGACGCGAGCGGAGCGTTCGTTGAGGCCGGGCAGGTTCTGAGCGGCGGCGGCCGGTTGCGACCAGCCCTGCCAGCCGCTCCAGCCGGGCGCGGGGTTTCCGAAAGATTGAGCCGAGGGCGAGGAAGGGCTGTAGAGCGCCTCGCCCGTGTGGGGGCGAAAGCCCGACAGGGCGTCGGCGGCGACCGTGGTCGAGGCGCGGTGGCCGGCCGCGTGCAGGGCGTGACGCAGGGCGCCGACGATCAGGCCGCGCACCAGGGCGGGATCGCGGAAGCGGACCTCGGCCTTGGCGGGGTGGACGTTCACGTCGACGTAGAGCGGGTCGATGTCGAGGAAGAGGGCCGCCGCCGGGTGCCGGTCGCGGGCCAGGAAGTCGGCGTAGGCGCCGCGCAGGGCGCCTTGCAGCAGGCGGTCGCGCACGGGGCGGCCGTTGACGAACAGGAACTGATGCGCCGCATTGCCGCGCGAATAGGTGGGCAGGCCCGCATAGCCGGACAGGCGCACGCCGTCGCGCTCCTGATCGATCAGCAGGGCGTTGGCCTCGAAGTCGCGGCCCAGCAGGGCGCCGAGGCGCTTCAGCCGTCCCTCGAAGCCGGGATGCTCGGCGGGCAGGCGCAGCGTCACCTTGCCGTCCAGCGACAGGGTGAAGGCGACGGCTTCGTGCGCCATGGCCTGACGCTTGATCTCTTCCGAAATGGCCATGGCCTCGGACCGCTCGGACTTCATGAATTTCAGTCGGGCGGGCGTGGCGTAGAAAAGGTCGCGGACCTCGACCCGGGCGCCGTGCGGGCCGGGGAAGCCGGCGGGGGCCACCGGGCGCTGGTCGCCGCCGTTGACGGTGACGGCCCAGGCCTCGGATGCCTCCATGGCCCGCGTGGTGATGGTCAGGCGCGCGACCGAGCCGATGGAGGGCAGGGCCTCGCCGCGGAAGCCGAGGGTGTGGATGCGCAGCAGGTCCACGTCGCCGGCGTCGTCGGGCTCCAGCTTGGACGTCGCATGGCGTTCGACCGCCAGCGGCAGTTCGTCCTTGGGGATGCCCTTGCCGTCGTCGGCGATCAGGATGCGGGTCAGGCCGCCGCCGTCCGCCTGGATCTCGACGCGCGAGGCGCCGGCGTCCAGCGCGTTCTCGACCAGCTCCTTGATGGCGCTGGCGGGGCGTTCGACCACCTCGCCGGCGGCGATGCGGTTGACGGTTTCGGGGGGAAGGCGACGAATGGGCATGTGAGTCGCAAGATAGGCGGGCGACGCGCGGGGCGCACCTCAATCCGCATTTTTGCACGAACGGGGCTTGAAGGACTGCAATCGCAACTTATACTGTTGCAGTCTGAGCGGCGCGCCGACGGACAGACGAACCGTTTCTGGACCTCGTGTCCAGCCCTGAACATCGAACGAGGTCCCTCCCCATGAAGATCAAAGCCGCTATTCTGGCCGTCTCGGCCGCCGCCCTGCTGGCCGCCTGCAGCCCCGCCGCCGACAAGTCCGCTGCGCCCGCCGCCGACGCCGCCTCGACAGCTCCGGTCGAGCTGAAGGCCCCGACCGGCGTCTATGTCATGGACCCGACCCACGCCTCGCTGCAGTGGTCGATCCCGCACAACACGATTTCCAACTACACGGCGCGCTTCAACAAGTTCGACGCCAAGATCACGCTGGACCCGGCCAACCTGGCCAACAGCTCGGTCGAGGTCAGCATCGACCCGGCCTCGGTCGACGCCAACTATCCGGGCGACTACACCGGCACCCACGCTGGCTCGGGCTTCAAGAGCTGGAGCGAGGACATCGCCAAGAACAAGAACTTCCTGAACGCCGTCGCCTTCCCGCAGATCACCTTCAAGTCGACCAAGGTCGAGCTGACCGGCACGCGCACCGCCAAGGTGACGGGCGACCTGACCTTCCTGGGCGTGACCAAGCCGGTGACGCTGGACGCGACGTTCGGCGGCGAGATCGAGAAGCACCCCTTCATGCAGGTCCCGACGCTCGGCTTCGCGGCTGAAGGCAAGTTCAAGCGCTCGGACTTCGGCATGCCGGTCGGTCCGGTCGGCGACGAGGCCACCATCCGCTTCGACGGCGAGTTCCTGCAGCAGGTGGCTCCGGCCGCCGCAGCCCCGGCCGCCTAAGCCAGGACGAATGAGCGGGTGGGGCCGGATGGTCCCGCCCGTTTCTCCTTGAGTTTTGCGAGTTTTGTCATGACCGCGCCCGCCAGCCGCTACACCCCCGTCGCCATCGCCCTGCACTGGGCCATCGCGGTCGCCATCATCGCCATGATCCCGATGGGTTGGTGGATGAGCGACGCCATCGAGCAGCCGGGCAGTCAGGCGCTGGCCTATCGCGTGTTCCAGATTCACAAGTCGGTCGGCTTCCTGATCCTGGCCCTGACGGCGTTGCGCCTGGCCTGGCGGCTGACGCACCGGACGCCGGGAATGCCGGCCGAGATGAAGACCTGGGAGACGTTCGCGGCGCGGGCGACCCATGCGGCCTTCTATGGGTTGATGCTAGCCCTGCCTTTGACAGGATGGGTGTATGTCTCGACCGGCTGGGCTGTAGCGACGGATCAGCCGTTGGCCGTGGCGACCAGCTGGTTCGGCCTGTTCACCGTGCCGCACCTGCCCTTCATCGGCGAGGCGGCGGCGGGCCTGCGCCGGGCTGTGGCCTATCAGGCCATGGGGGCGCACGGCCTGATGGCCTGGGGCGCGGTCGTGCTGATCGCCCTGCACGTCGGGGCGGCGCTGAAGCACCAGTTCATCAATCGCGACGGCGTTCTGGCCCACATGATCCCGGTGCTGAAGCACGGCGAGGGCCGGACTGCGCCGGAGCCCAAGCCGCTGTTGCGCCGCACCGAGCGTCTGGCCGGCTTAAGCTTCATCGCGGCTCTGGCCGTGGCGGGCGGCATCGCGGCCAAGCCCGCGCCGCTGGCGGACGGGGCAGGGGGCGAGGCCCACGCCGCGGCGGCGCCGGCTCAGGCCGAGGCCCCTGTCGCGCCGGGGACGGCGACGGCCTGGACCATCGACAAGGCGGCCTCGACCATCGCCTTCAGCGGAACCCACGCGGGCGCAGCCTTCAAGGGCCGGTTCGAGCAGTGGGAGGGCCAGGTCTGGTTCGACCCGGCCGATCTGGCGGGGTCCAAGGCCGTGATTCTGGTCCGCACCGGCACGGCGAAGACCGGCGACGCGACGCAGGAAGGCTCGCTGTCCGGCGCCGAATGGCTGGACCCGACCGGCTATCCGACCGCGCGGTTCGAGGCGACGGCATTCAAGGCTCTGGGCGGGAACCGCTACGAGGCGACGGGGACGCTGCGGATCAAGACGACGACCGTGCCTGTGGTCCTGCCCTTCACCTTTGACGAGGCGACCGGCGTGGCGACCGTGGCGGGCAAGCTGGAGCTGGACCGCACATTGCTGGACCTCGGCATGATGTCCGACGCGGGCGGGGACTGGGTGTCCAAGGCGATCGGGGTGGAAATCCGGGTCAAGGCGTCGCGCTGACCCCTGCCGTCATCCCGGACGCCTCGCAGAGGCGATCCGGGACCGCCCAAGGCGCGGCGGGCGGCTTGGCGATCTGAACGGCGGCGCTTCTGGCGGTCCCGGATAAGCGCTGCGCGCTTTCCGGGATGACGGAGAGGGGGCGTGAGAAGCGCTTAGGGGTTTGCCCGACTCCGCGCGGGGCGTTACAGCCTTCGGCTTCTTCCCGAACGTCCGAAGATTGACGCCATGCACGACATCAGAGCCATCCGCGACAACCCCGAAGCCTTCGTCGCCGGCTGGTCGTCGCGCGGGGTGGATGACGCCGCCGAGGTGGTCGCGCGCATTCTGGCGCTGGACGTGGACCTGCGCGCCGCCCAGACCACGGGGCAGGAGGCGCTGGCCAAGCGGAACGCCGCCTCCAAGGCCATCGGCGCCGCCATGGGCAAGAAGGACATGGCCGAGGCCGACCGGTTGAAGGCCGAGGTCGAAACCCTGAAGACCGACATCGCCGACGCGGGCGAGGCCGAGACCGCCAAGGGCGCCGAACTGCGCGACCTGCTGGCGGGGCTGAAGAATCTGGCCGCCGCCAACGTGCCGGACGGCGAGGACGAGAACGACAACCTCGAGGTCCTGAAGTGGGGCGAACCGCGCACGACCGGACCGGCCAAGGATCACGCCGATCTGGGCGAGGCCCTGGGCCTGCTGGACTTCGAGGCCGCCGCCAAGATGTCCGGCTCGCGCTTCGCCGTGCTGAAGGGCCAGTTGGCCCGGCTGGAACGCGCCATCGGTCAGTTCATGCTGGACCTGCAGACGGGCCCGCATGGCTATCTGGAAGTCGCGCCGCCCTACATGGTCAAGGACGACGCCATGTTCGGCACGGGCCAACTGCCGAAGTTCGAGGAAGACCTGTTCCGCGCGGGCGAGCATCTGCTCATCCCCACCGCCGAAGTCTCCCTGACCAACCTCGTGCGCGAGCAGATCCTGTCCGAGGACGAGGTGGCGGAACCGATGCGTCTGACGGCGCTGACGCCCTGCTTCCGGGCCGAGGCCGGGTCGGCGGGGCGCGATACGCGCGGCCTGATCCGCCAGCACCAGTTCTCGAAGGTCGAGATGGTCTCCATCTGTCGCCCTGAAGACTCTGAAGCGGAGCACGAGCGCATGACCGGTTGCGCCGAGGCGGTGCTGCAGGCGCTGGAGCTGCCCTATCGCAAGGTGCTGCTGTGCAAGGGCGACATGGGCTTCTCGGCGCAGAAGACCTATGACCTCGAGGTCTGGCTGCCGTCGCAGAACACCTATCGCGAGATCAGCTCCTGCTCGAACTGCGGCGACTTCCAGGCCCGGCGCATGGACGCCCGGTTCAAGCGCGCGGGCGAGAAGAAGACCGAGTTCCTGCACACCCTGAACGGCTCGGGCCTGGCCGTCGGCCGCACCCTGGTCGCGGTGATGGAGAACTATCAGCAGGAGGACGGTTCGATCGCCGTGCCGAGCGCGCTGCTGCCCTATATGGGCGGGCTGACGACGGTGGGTTCGGTTTCCCAGTAATGCGTATCCTCCTCACCAATGACGACGGCATCGAGGCGGAAGGCCTTGAATGTCTTGAGAAGATCGCTCGCGCCCTGTCGGACGACGTCTGGGTCGTCGCGCCCCAGACCGAGCAGTCGGCCAAGGGGCGCGGGATTACCCTGACCGAGCCCCTTCGCGTCAACCAACTGGGCGACAAGCGCTTCGCCGTGACCGGGACGCCGACCGACTGCGTCATCCTGGCGGTCAACGACCTGATGCCCGAGAAGCCCGATCTGGTGCTGTCGGGCGTCAATCGCGGCCACAACGTCGGCGAGGACGTCAGCTATTCCGGCACGGTGGCAGGCGCGTTGCAGGGCATGGCCTTCGGCATTCGCTCCATCGCCCTGTCGCAGTCGCTGGAACGCTTTCACGATGACGTGGTCGCTCACTGGGAGACGGCCGAGGCCTTCGCCCCCGGCATCATCGCCCGCCTGCTGGAGCAGAAGTGGGAGGACGGCGTGGTCATGAACGTCAACTTCCCCAAGCTGCCGCCGGAACTGGTCAAGGCGGTCGAGGTGACGAGGCAGGGCTTCCGCGACATCGGCGAGATGCACGCCATCCGCCGCACCGACCTGCGCGGCCGCGACTACTACTGGATGGCCTTCCGCGGCGCGCCGCAGGAGCACGCCGAGGGCACCGACCTGCACGCCATGGACGAGGGCCGGATTTCGGTCACGCCGCTGCATATCGACCTGACCCACATGCGCAGCGTCAACGACCTGAAGAAGGTGTTGGGCGGCGCGCCTCCCAAGGGACCGCTGGAAAAATGAGCCTGTCGGACGACCGTGCGGGCCGGTTGATCCTGTCGCTGCGGCGGCAGGGGGTCACCGACGCGCGGGTGCTGAAGGCGATGGAATCCATCGACCGCTCGCTGTTCGTCCATGAAAAGTTTCTGGATCAGGCCTGGGAGGACCAGGCCCTGCCGATCGACTGCGCCCAGACGATCAGCCAGCCCTATATCGTCGGTCTGATGACCCAGGCGCTGGAGGTCGGGCCGCGCCATCGCGTGCTCGAGATCGGCACCGGCAGCGGCTATCAGTGTGCGGTCCTCAGCCGACTGGCGCGTTTTGTCTATTCGGTAGAGCGCTACAAGAGCCTGCTGGCTGAGGCCGAGCACAAACTCAAGATTTTGGGCGTCGACAACGTCTTCACTCGTCACGGCGATGGGGGGCAGGGCTGGCTGGAACAGGCGCCCTTCGACCGGATCATGGTCACGGCGGCCTCGCCGCACGAACCGACGGAGTTGCTGAAGCAGTTGAAGCCGGGCGGGGTTCTGGTGGCGCCGGTGGGACGCGGCTCGGTGCAGATGCTGAACCGCTATACCGGCCAGGAAGACGGAAGTTTCCGCCGCGAAAGCCTGTGCGAAGTGCGCTTCGTGCCGCTGGTCGAAGGGCTGGCCAAGGAGGGGTAGGGGCGACCCACCCCTTATCGTCATCCCGGAAAGCCCGCAGGGCTTATCCGGGACCGCCGGAAGCGCTACCGTTCGCCCATGCGCGGAGACAAGCTCTTCACCGTTTACATTGTGACCAACACGACGCGCGGCGTGCTTTACGTCGGCGTGACGTCGGACCTGCTCGGTCGCGTCCAGCAACATCGAGACCGGACTTACTCTGGCTTCAGCAGCCAATGGGGCCTGCGGCGGCTGGTCTGGTATCAGGTCTTTGACGATGCCGAATCCGCGATCAATTTCGAGAAGCGTCTGAAACGCTGGCGACGTGATTGGAAATTCGACCTGATCGAGCGGATAAATCCTGAATGGGACGATCTGTGGGAGGGGGCTTTCAGCACGGAGGGCGGTGTTCTGGGCGGTCCCGGATAAACGCTGCGCGTTTTCCGGGATGACGGTGAGGGCGGGTTCAGCGTCGCGGTTAACCTTTCCGCCCCACTTTGGCGCCGTTTGGCGGGTTGGCTTGGCGACGCTTCCGGGGCACACCGGGGCGAACGCAATTACGGTTAAGAAGGAGGGGCGCATGGGCGGCTTCACGGGCTGGATCAGGGCGGCGGTCGTCGTCGGCGGGGCGCTGACGGTCGCGGCGTGTTCGACCTATCCGGATGAGCCGCGCTATTCGACCCGACCCATGTCGCCGGGGCAGGGCGCTTATCCGGCGCAACCGCAGTCGGGCGCCTATCCGAACAACAACCCCTACTATGCCCAGCCGGCGCAGCCGCAGACGCCGCCAGCGCGTCCTTATGAGGAGCAGGGACCGCGCGCGCCGTCGGGCAGCATCGAGGGCGGGGGTCTGCCGCCGACGGGCGGACCGGCCTATCCCTCGACCGGCGCGCCGACCACGGTGACGCCGCCGAGGACCAATAGCGGCGCCGTCGTGCCGGGTGCAGCCTATGTCATCCAGCCGGGCGACACGATTTCGGGCGTCGGCCGTCGCTTCCAGACGCCGGTGCAAACGCTGATCGACCTGAACGGCCTGGGGCCGCGCGGCGCCATCACCTCGGGCCAGCGCATTGTCCTGCCGGACGGCGCGGTGGACACGGGGTCGGACCCTTACGCGACGGGTGCGTCGCCGGTCGGCGTGAAGACCTCCAACAACGGCGTGGCGCCGCCGCCGCCGCCGCCGGCCCGCGGCAACGCCGCCGTGCCGCCGCCGACGCGCACGCCGGCCGCCGCCCCTTCAGCGCCGGCCTCGCCGCTACAGGGCGCGGCCGTGGGTCAGGCCCTGGCCATGCAGTGGCCGGTGCGGGGCGATGTCCTGCGCCGCTTCGGCCCGGTCGGCATGGGCGAGCGTAACAACGGCGTCAACATCGGCGCGGTCGCCGGGACCGAGGTCAAGGCCGCCGCTGCGGGGCGCGTCGCCTATGTCGGCGACGACCTGCCAGGTCAGGGGCTGACGATTCTGATCATGCACCGCGACGGCTGGCGCACGGTTTACGGCCATCTTGGCTCGGCCACGGTGCGTGACGGGGCCGAGGTCCGCGCGGGCCAGGTTATCGGCACGGTCGGCCTGACCGCGGGCGACGGTCGTCCCTCGATCCACTTCGAGACGCGCCAGATGCGCGGCGATGATCCTGTCGCGGTCGATCCCTTGAGCGTCCTGCAGCGCTGACGACGAGGCGCCTCGGGGCCGACGGGCGTGTCCGGGCCGCATCGACTGTGACCAAGAGACGTTAGGCCGCGTTGCAAATCGCTACGGCGCGCCCTAGGTTCCGCGCCTCAATTTAATGGGGCCCCCGTTTCGAGGTCGGCCCGGTTCGGGGAGTTTCCATGCCTACTGCTTCTGAAGGCGGCCTGATGGCCATGGTGGTGCAGATCGCGCCGATCGTCGCGATTTTCATCCTGTTCTACTTCCTGATGATCCGCCCGCAGCAGAAGCGGATGAAGGCTCACCAGGCCCTGATCGCCGGCGTCAAGCGCGGCGACGAAGTCGTCCTGTCGAACGGCATGGTCGGCAAGGTGACGCGCGTCGAAGACGCCGAGGCCATGGTCGAGATCTCGCAGGGCGTGAACGTTCGCGTGGTCAAGGCGATGATCGCCGAAGTCCGCAACCGCACCGCCATCGCCGCCAACGACAAGGGCTGAGCGGCCCACGCCGCTGACGCCCGCCCGAAAAGAGCCCTGACATGATTCAGCTTTCGCGCTGGAAAATCGTCCTGGTCGTGCTGTCGCTCGTCTTCGGGCTGCTGCTGGCCTTTCCCAACGTCCTGACGCCCGCCCAGCGCGAGGCTCTGCCCGGCTGGTTGCCGAAGAACGGTCTGAACCTGGGTCTCGACCTTCAGGGCGGGTCCTACCTGCTGCTGGAAGTCGATGTCCCGGCGATGCGCGCCAAGCGCGTCACCAACCTGGTCGAAGACGTTCGCGTCACCCTGGCCGAACAGAAGATCCCCATCGGCGGCCTGCAACGCGAAGCCGGCGGCGTGGTCGTGACGATCGGCGAGGGCGCGCAATACGACGCCGCCCTGACCGCCCTGCGCACCCTGGCGCAGACCGGCGCGCCGCAAGGTCAGGCTGATCGCGTCGTCACGCGCCTGAACGACAACCGCATCCGTTTCGTCTTCACCGACGCCGCTCTGGCGTCCATGGGCGCGACGGCGGTGGATCAGTCGATCGAAGTCGTCCGTCGCCGGATCGACAGCACCGGCACCAAGGAAATCTCGATCACCCGCCAGGGCGCCGACCGCATCGTCGTCCAGGCGCCGGGCGAGAGCGATCCGGCCAAGCTGGAGGCCGTCATCGGCCAGACGGCGCAGCTGACCTTCCAGATGGTTGATAGTTCGTCGACTGGTCTGCAGGACGCCCTGGCCGGCCGCGTGCCGCCGGATTCCGAACTGCTGGTCGGCGAAGACGGCGTCACCCCCTATCTGGTCAAGAAGCGGGTCCTGGTGTCGGGCGAGAACCTGACCCGCGCCGGCGTCGGCTCGGATCAGAACGGCCGTCCGGCCATCGACTTCCGCTTCGACGGTCAGGGCGCGCGGCGCTTCGCCGAAGCCACGACCCAGAACATCGGCAAGCCCTTCGCCATCATCCTGGACGGCAAGGTCATTTCGGCCCCGACCATTCAGGTGCCGATCACCAACGGTTCGGGACAGATCACCGGCAACTTCTCGATCGAGTCCGCCGCCACCCTGGTGAACCTGCTGAACGGCGGCGCCCTGCCGGCGCCGTTGAAAGTCGAGGAACGTCGCGTGGTCGGCGCGGAACTGGGCGCGGACGCCATCAAGGCCGGTCAGATTTCGACCGCAGTCGGCGCCGCCATCATCGTCCTGTTCATGATCCTGTCCTACGGCTTCCTGTTTGGCGGCATCTCGGTCATCGGCCTGATGCTGAACGGCATCCTGATCGTGGCGGCCATGTCGCTGTTCCAGGCGACCCTGACCCTGCCAGGCATCGCCGGTCTGGTTCTGACTTTCGCGGTGGCGGTCGACGCCAACGTGTTGATCTTTGAACGGATGCGCGACGAAGCGCGGGCAGGCCGGTCTGTCATCGCTTCGATGGACGCAGGCTTCAACAAGGCCATGGGCACCATCATCGACGCCAACCTGACCACCCTGGTCGCGGCCTTGATCATGTTCGCCTTCGGCGCCGGCCCCGTGCGCGGCTTCGCCTGGACGCTGACCATCGGCGTGTTTACCTCCATGTTCTCCTCGGTGATGGTCGCCCAGGTCCTGCTTGGGTATTGGCTCAAAGTCGCCAAGCCCAAAAAACTGCCGATCGCGGAGTGATGGCGATGCGTGGATGGCCTCTCATCAAACTACTGCCGCACAAGACGAACTTCCAGTTCGTGAAGTACGCCTTGCCGGCAGGTGTCCTGTCCGTTGTGCTGTGCGTCGCTTCGTTGGTCGCCTGCTTCTATCCCGGCCTGGAAATGGGCATCGACTTCAAAGGCGGCGCGGTCATGGAAATGACCGCTCCCGCCGGCCAGTCGATCAACGCGGGCGATGTCCGTGAGGCGATGACCAAGCTCGATCTGGGCGAAGTCCAGGTCCAGAACATTGACGGCGCCCAGCGCGCCATCGTCCGCTTCCAGGTTCCGGAGAACGAAGATCAAACCGCTGTCGTGACGCGGGTCCAGAAGAGCATCACGGACGCCGTCGGTCAGGTCGCCTTCTCGGGCACCAGCATCGTCGGCTCCAAGGTCTCGGGCGAGCTGTTCACCAGCGGCCTGATGGCGCTGGGCGCGGCCATCGTGCTGATGTTCGGCTATATCTGGTTCCGGTTCGAGCCGCAGTTCGGCTTCGGCGCCGTGGTCGGTCTGGTTCACGACGTGATCCTGACCTTCGGCCTGATCGTGCTGTTCCGGCTGGAGTTCAGCCTGAACATGGTCGCCGCCATCCTGACCGTCATCGGCTATTCGATGAATGACACGGTCGTGGTGTTCGACCGCCTTCGCGAGAACCTGCGCAAGTACAAGACCATGCCTCTGCGCGAGGTGATCGACCTGTCGATCAACGAGACCCTGTCGCGGACCATCATCACCGGCGTCACCGCCGTCATGGTGCTGGCGGCGCTGGCCGTGTTCGGCGGCGAGGCCCTGTTCGGCTTCTCCATCGCCCTGATGGCCGGCATCATCATCGGCACCTATTCGTCGATCTACGTCGGCGCGCCGATCATCCTGCTGTGGGGCGTCAAGCGCGGCTCCGTCGACGAAGACACCAAGCCGGTCAAGTTCGGCATGGCCAGCCGCCCCTAAGGGCTCGGCTCACCTGAAATGCTCCTCCTTCCCCCCGACGGGGAGGGAGGAGTAAGGTCACGCTTCCTGATTCCGACCCGGGGAGGGGCGCATGGCCAAACTGCTTTCAAACTTCAGAACGACATTCCTGCTCAGCATCGTGCTGGCGGGCGTCATGATCTTCGCTTTCGGCCGCATCGCGCCGGGCGGTTTCGATCTGGGCTTCGCACAAGCGGTCCTGCGCTGGGTCCACGTCGTGGCCGGCATCCTGTGGATCGGCCTGCTGTATTACTTCAACTTCGTGCAGATCCGGGTCATGCCCGCGATCCCGGCCGAGCTGAAGCCCGCCGTCAGCAAGCATATCGCGCCTGAGGCCCTGTTCTGGTTCCGTTGGTCGGCGCTCGTGACGGTGCTGGCGGGGATCGCGGTCCTGTTCACGCGCGGCCATGCCTATGCCCATGAAGTGCTGACCTTCGGCCTGGTCGGCGGTCTGAACGCGGGCGACCAGCAGTTCACCCTGATGGGCATCGGCGTCTGGTTGGCCATCGTCATGTTCCTCAACGTCTGGGGCGTCATCTGGCCGAACCAGAAGCGCGCGCTGGGCATCGTCGCCGTGGACGACGACAAGAAGGCCAAGGCCGCGCGCATCGCCATGCTGGGCAGCCGCACCAACCTGTTGCTGTCCCTGCCGATGCTGACCTCGATGGCCATGTATCAGACCCTGTTCGGCTGACACTTGAACCGCATCCCGCAATGGTCGATGGCCTTGCGGGATGACTACCTTTGTTGATCTCGATACCCAGGTCCGCGCCGCCGACCCCGACCGCTGGCTGTCCAGCCGGTTCGTGGCCGACGAACAGGCGCGCGCGGACCTGATCTCCCTCTACGCCCTCGAGGCGGAGCTGCTGGCCATTCCCACCCGCGTCACCCAGCCCATGCTGGCGGAGATGCGCTACACATGGTGGGCCGAGCAGATGGAGGGCGTCTTCGCCAATACGCCGCGCGTCGGCCATCCGGTGCTGGAAGCCCTGACCGCCGCCGTCGCCCGTCACGGGCTGGACCGCGCCCCCTTCGACGCCCTGATCGAGGCCCACATCGGACGGGTGCATGGCGAGCCGCACGACCTGGACGCCTTCTACGTCGGACCGATGCAGGTGGCCGCGCGGATGCTGGCGGGCGAGGGCCATGAGGCGACGGTCGTCGAGGCCGGGCGTCTGTGGGCCCTGTCGCAGACCGGTCGGGCCGACGAGGCGAGGGCGCTGCGATCCTCTGTCAACGCGGTGCTGCGGAACCTGCCCGCCGCCGCCTTCCCCGCGACGGCCCACGCCGCCCTGGCGGGCTTTGACCATCCTGAGCCGGTCAAGCGGTTGCGCCTGCTGTGGGCGGTGCTGCGCGGCCGCGTCTAGTCGCAGAGACCGCCGATCAGGCGAGCCAGCAGGGCGTTCAGCGTCTTCTGTTCATCAAGCGAGAGCGGCGCGAGGATGTCGCGCGCCGTTTCCTCATGGCTTGGCATGATGGAGTCGATCAGGTCGAAGCCCCTGTCGGTCAAGCGGACCAGAGTGGCGCGCCGGTCGGTGGGGTGAGGGCGGCGCTCGACCAGACCGGCCTTCTCCAGCCGGTCGATACGGGCGGTCATGCCGCCGGACGACATCATCGCCGCCTCGAACAGGGCGGTCGGCGTCAGGCCCTCTGGCGCGCCGGACCGACGCAGGGTCGCCAGGACGTCGAACTCGCCGTGTTGCAGGCCGTAGCGGGCGAACAGGGGCGTCTGGCGCTCGCGCACCACCAGTTGCGAGGCCTCGTTCAGACGGCCCAGCACCTCCATCGGCAGCATATCCATGTCAGGGCGCTGGACGGCCCATTGGGCGGCGGCGCGGGAGGCTCTGTCGGGCATGGGTTATCTTGACATCGAGATACTTGAGGTCGAGAGACTAGCGCGATTATCCAGTGGAGTCCTGTCTGATGACCGCACGGTCCGAAGCCGAACCGGCGCGCGGCGCGTCCCTGCTGCTGCTGGCGGCCATCTTCGCCCTGGCGCTGAACCTGCGCCCGGCGATGGCGGCGGTGGGACCGCTGCTGGACCTGATCGAGGGGGCGACTGGGATGGATTCCACCGCCGCCAGCCTGCTGACCACCCTGCCGGTGCTGATGATCGGCCTGGGCGCCCTGTCGATCCGGCCGCTGCGTCGGCGGCTGGGCGAGCGGCGCGGCATCCTGCTGGGCGCGCTGCTGATCGGCGGCGCCTGTCTGGTCCGGGCGGTGCTGAAGGATACGGCGGGCCTGATCGCCAGCGCGGCGGTCGTCGGCGTCGGCGTGGCCCTGATCCAGGCCCTGGCGCCGGTCGTGATCAAGCGCGCCTTTCCGACGCGGTTCGGCACGGTGATGGCGCTCTACACCACGGGCATCATGGGCGGGGCGGCCGTCGCGGCGGCCACGGCGGCGGGACTGGCCGAGGCGGTGGGTTGGGCCTGGACGCTGGCGCTATGGAGCATGCCCGCCTTTGTCGCGGCGGTCGTCTGGCTGCTGGCCGCGCGTGATCCGGCGGCGGAGGAGCCAGATCGGCGCGCCGTGGTCGAGGTGGTCCATCCCGAGATCCCCTTCTGGCGTCAGGGCCGGGCGTGGAGCCTGATCCTGATCATGGGGCTGGGGACCTCGGCCTATACGCTGGTGCTGGCCTGGCTGCCGCCCTTCTACGTCGATCTGGGGCAGGCGAGGGCGACGGCGGGCTATCTGCTCAGCGGCATGACCGGGGCCGAGGTGGCGGCGGGCGTCATCGTCTCACTGGTGATCGGGCGCTTCCCCGACCGGCGCGGGCCGATCCTGACGGCGCTGGTGCTGGCCCTGATCGGTCTGGCGGGGCTGGTCATCGCGCCGGTCGCTCTGGCGGTTCCGGTCGTGCTGGTCATGGGGCTGGGGATCGGGGCGATCTTCCCCCTGACCCTGATCCTGGCGATGGATCAGATCGACGATCCGAGCCGGTCGGGCGACCTGCTCGCCTTCGTACAGGGCGGCGGCTACATCATCGCCAGCCTGTCGCCGCTGGCCGCCGGCCTGCTGCGCGACCACATGGCCGACCTGACCCAGGCCTGGGTGCTGATGGGCGTCGGCGTCGTGGTTCTGGGCGTGATGACGCTGAGTTTCCGGCCGGGCCTACCCAAGCTGCGCTGAGGCGACCCGGCCTGATCGCTTAGGCGTCGCGCCAGGCCTTCAGCGCGGCCATGGCGCGGATGCTTTGCAGGCGCTTCTTGGCGCGGCCGCGTTCCTTGGGATGGATGCGCTTGCCGTCCTCGTCGACCTTGGGGGCCTCCAGCGGCGGCAGCAGGCCGTAGTTGATGTTCATCGGCTGGAACTTGGAGCCTGCCAGGTGGCCGCCCGTGATGTGCTCGACCAGGGCGCCCATGGCCGTTTCCGGCGGCGGGGCCGACAGGTCGCGGCCGAGCGCCTGAGCGGCGGCCAGACGACCGGTCAG
The DNA here is from genome assembly GCF_057839885.1 of Brevundimonas sp. KH_025. Taxonomy (NCBI): domain Bacteria; kingdom Pseudomonadati; phylum Pseudomonadota; class Alphaproteobacteria; order Caulobacterales; family Caulobacteraceae; genus Brevundimonas; species Brevundimonas sp. KH_025. The sequence continues at coordinate 1,097,785 of NZ_CM174501.1, forward strand.
CAGGCCCATGGCGGCGCTTTCGACATAGCCCTCGACCCCGGTCACCTGACCGGCGAAGCGCAGGCGCGGCATGGACTTCATGCGCAGTTGCTTGTCCAGCAGTTGCGGGCTGTTGAGGTAGGTGTTGCGGTGCAGGCCGCCCAGACGTGCGAACTGGGCGTTCTGCAGGCCGGGGATCATGCGGAAGGTCTCGGCCTGCGCGCCGTGCTTCAGCTTGGTCTGGAAGCCGACCATGTTGAACAGGGTGCCCAAGGCGTTGTCCTGACGCAGCTGGACGATGGCGTGGGCCTTGACCGTCGGGTTGCGCGGATTGGTCAGGCCGACCGGCTTCATCGGGCCGTGACGCAGGGTCTCGCGACCGCGCTCGGCCATGACCTCGATGGGCAGGCAGCCGTCGAAATAGGGGACGTTCTCCCACTCCTTGAACTCGGCCTTGGGGCCGTCCAGCAGGGCGTCGATGAAGGCGTCGTACTGGGCCTTGTCCATCGGGCAGTTGACGTAGGCGGCGGCGTCGCCGCCCGGGCCTTCCTTGTCATAGCGCGACTGACGCCAGGCGATGTCGAAGTCGATCGAGTCGGCGTGGATGATCGGGGCGATGGCGTCAAAGAAGCTGAGGCTTTCCTCGCCGGTCAGCTTCAGGATGGCCTCGGCCAAAGCCGGGGAGGTCAGCGGGCCGGTGGCGACGATGACGTTGTCCCAGTCCTCCGGCGGCAGGCCGTTGATTTCCTCGCGCACGATGGTCACGAGCGGGTGGGCTTCCAGCCGCGCGGTCACGGCCTGGGAGAAGCCGTCGCGGTCGACGGCCAGGGCGCCGCCCGCCGGGACCTGATGGTCGCCGGCCGCCGCCATGATGATCGAGTCTAGCTCTCGCATTTCGGCGTGCAGCAGGCCGACTGCGTTGAACTCCCAGTCATCCGAACGGAAGGAGTTGGAGCAGACCAGCTCGGCCAGGCCGTCGGTATGGTGGGCGTCGGTCTTCACCCCCGGCACGCCGCGCATTTCATGCAGGATGACGGGCACGCCGGCCTGGGCGATCTGCCAGGCGGCTTCGGAACCGGCGAGGCCGCCGCCGATGACGTGAATGGGTTTGATGGTGGGCGCTGCGTTCGACATGGCGGCCTTCTAGCCGTCCCGAAGCCTTCCGTCAGCCTGTCTTGCGCAGCAAGGCTGCGGCGGGGTGGCGCGTACGATATGGTCTGGCTTAAGACGGCGGTTCAGAGGAGCCAGTCATGACCACGGCGTTTTCCATCGGCGAGGCCCTGGCCTCCGGCTTCAGGCTGACCCGGCGCAGGCCCTTGCAGGTCTGGGCCTGGGGCGTGGCGGCGGCGGCGCCGTCGCTGCTGTTCGGCGCGCTGACCCTGCGGTTTTTCGGCGTGATCTCCATTGAGGATCTGGCCGCCAAGGAGCCGTCGGCGGAAGTGGTGGCGCAGATCGTCCAGTTTCAGGCCTGGACGATGCTGTTGAACCTCACCCAGGCCTTGATCGGCGTGGTCATAGCGGCGGCGGTTTTCCGGGCCGTGCTCTTTCCCGAACGTCCGGCGCGTTTCGCCGGTCTGAAGGTCGGCATGGACGAGGTGCGCCTCGCGGTCATCGGGCTGGCGCTGGTCGCGGGCTTCTATGCCGCAGCCATTGTGATCGGCCTGATCGCCTTCGCCATCGGCGTGTCGCTGTGGTTCGTGTCCGAGGCGGCGGCGGTGGCCCTGGGGCTGCTGGTGGCCTTGGCGTCGGGGCTGGCCATTTGGGGCGTGGTGCTGCGAGTCTGCCTGATCGCGCCGGCCAGCGTCGCGCTGAACGATTTCGCCTTTGTCGCGGGCTGGAGGCTGGGCAAGGGGCAGGTGTTGAGGCTGCTGGGGCTGAGCCTCGCCATCATCGCCGTCGTGATCGCGATCGAGCTGACGCTGTTGGCAGTGGCTGCGGTCGCCCTGTTCCTGACGGCTGGGATCAATGTTTTCGCCTTGGCCGAAGTGCTGAAGCATGCCGCGCCGCCGGAGGTGGATTGGGCCGCCTTCGTCGGCTGGGGCCTGGCGGCCTTCGTGCCGCTATCGTGGCTGCAGGGCTTTCTCGGGACCGTGATGTTGGCGCCCTATGCCGAGGCCTGTCGCGCGCTGCTGGCGCAAGCGCCGCAGGACGAAGCGCGTCCGGTTGCGCTAGGCTGAGCGGGAATCGAGGACGACTGCATGACCTTTTCCGCCACCGACTGCGCCTTTGAGGGGTTCCGCCTGACGCGGCGCGCGCCCGTCGCCGTCCTGATCTGGGCGGCGGCCTACGCCGTCTTCTTTGGCCTGCTGTTCCTGCTGGCAGGGTCGCACTTCGTCACCATCCTGTCCCTGATCACGCAGATGGAGGGGCAGGCTGAGCCGTCGATGGAGGAGATGCAGCCCTTGATGCAGGCCTATGGGGCCATCATCGCCTGGGCCATGCCGCTAGGACTGGTGTTCAGCGCAGTGATCAGCACCGCCATCGCCCGCTCGGTCATTCGCCCCGAGGACCGCAAGTTCGGCTACCTGCGCGTGGGCAAGGACGAACTGCGGGTGCTGGGAGCCAGCCTGATCGTCGCTCTGATCATGTTTGGGGTCTCCTTCGCGGGCTTCATGGTCGTCAGCCTTGTCGCCGCCGTGGCCATGGCTGCGCCGGCGCTTTGGCTGGCCGTCGTGCTGCTGTCGCTGGCGGTGATCGCGGGAATGGTCTGGCTGTCGGTGCGGCTCAGCCTGGTGGTACCGAGCACCTTTGCCGCGGGGCGGATCGTGCTGAAGCCGGCTTTCGCCATGACGGGTAAGAAGGTGTTCTGGCCGCTGCTGGGCATGGCGATCATCGCCTGGGTCATGGCGATGCTGGTCGGGCTGCTCGGCTCGGCCGTGGCGGCGCCGTTCAGCCTGATGGTGGGCGGGACGGAACGCCTGATCGCCATGGAGGGCGCGAGCGTTCCCAGCCTGCTCAGCGCTCTGGGGCCGATGCTGGCCGTGTCGCTGGTGGTCAACGCCGTGATGACGGCGGCGCAGATCGTCATCATGTATGCGCCGTTCTCGGCCGCCTACCTGCAGCTCAAAAACACGCCGCACGCCTGACCAGGGTGGACGCCTGACCGGATCGGTCAGGCGCTCTTGCGGGTGCGGGCCTTCTTGACCTCAGCCTTCTGAACTTCCGGGAGGGCGGCCACGCGCGCCTTGCGGCGCTCCTCGTGGCGATCCAGCACTTCCTTCAGATACTTGCCGGTCCAGCTGGCGGCGTTGTCGGCCACCTGTTCGGGCGTGCCGACGGCGACGATCTCGCCCCCGCCGTCGCCGCCCTCGGGACCGAAGTCCAGCAGGTAGTCGGCGACCTTGATGACATCCAGGTTGTGCTCGATCACGACGATGGTGTTGCCGTTGTCGACCAGTTCCTGAAGCACCTCCAGCAGCTTCCTCGTGTCCTCGAAGTGCAGGCCGGTCGTCGGCTCGTCGAGGATGTAGAGGGTCTTGCCCGTGGCGCGCTTGGCCAGTTCCTTGGACAGCTTGACCCGCTGCGCCTCGCCGCCGGACAGGGTGGTGGCGGGCTGGCCGACCTTGACGTAGCCGAGGCCCACGCGCTCCAGCGTCAGCATCTTGTCACGGATCGGCGGCACGGCCTTGAAGAAGCTCGCGGCCTCTTCAACCGTCATGTCCAGAACGTCGGATATGCTCTTGCCCTTGAAGACAATTTCCAGGGTTTCGCGGTTGTAGCGTTTGCCCTTGCAGACGTCGCAGGTGACATAGACGTCGGGCAGGAAGTGCATCTCGATCTTGATGACGCCGTCGCCCTGACAGGCCTCGCAGCGGCCGCCCTTGACGTTGAAGCTGAACCGGCCGGGGCCATAGCCGCGCGCCTTGGACTCGGGCAGGCCCGCGTACCAGTCGCGGATCGGATTGAACGCGCCGGTATAGGTGGCCGGGTTCGAGCGCGGGGTGCGGCCGATGGGCGACTGGTCGATGTCGATGACCTTGTCGAACTGCTCCAGCCCCTCGATCCGGTCGAAGTTGGCCGGGGCGTCCGAGGCGTTGTGCAGTCGGCGCGCGGCGGCCTTGTAGAGCGTCTCGATGGTGAAGGTGGACTTGCCGCCGCCGGAGACGCCGGTGACGCAGGTGAACAGGCCGACGGGGATTTCGCCGGTGACGTTCTTCAGATTGTTGCCGGTGGCGCCGCTGATCTTCAGCATCCGCTTGCGGTCGACCGGGCGGCGGCCCTCGGGCGGCAGTTCGATCTCTCGCGCGCCGGTCAGGTACTGGCCGGTCAGCGACTTGGGGTTGGCCATGACCTCGGCGGGCGTGCCCTGGGCGCAGATCTCGCCGCCGTGGACGCCGGCGGCCGGGCCCATGTCGATGACGTAGTCGGCGGTCAGGATGGCCTCCTCGTCATGCTCGACCACCAGGACCGAGTTGCCGAGGTCGCGCAGGCCCATCAGGCTTTCCAGCAGACGGGTGTTGTCGCGCTGGTGCAGGCCGATGGAGGGTTCGTCCAGCACGTAGAGGACGCCGGTCAGGCCCGAGCCGATCTGCGAGGCCAGGCGGATGCGCTGGCTCTCGCCGCCCGACAGGGTGCCGGAACTGCGCGACAGGCTGAGGTAGTCCAGGCCGACGTTGTTCAGGAAGCGCAGTCGGTCGGTGATTTCCTTGAGGATGCGGCGGCCGATCTCGCGTTGCTTGTCCGTCAGGTGGTCGTCCAGGGTGGTGAACCACAGATAGGCCTTGGAGATGGACAGCCAGCTAATCTCGGCGATGTCGGCGCCGCCGACCTTGACCGCCAGGGCCTCGGGCTTCAGGCGCTTGCCGCCGCAGACCTCGCAGGGCGTTTCAGACTGATAGCGGCCGAGTTCCTCGCGGACCCAGGCGCTGTCGGTTTCGCGCCAGCGGCGTTCGAGGTTGGGCAGGACGCCTTCGAAGGCCTTGGCGACCTCGTATTTGCGGGCGTTGTCGTCATAGACGAACTTGACCTTCTCGCCGCCCGAGCCTTGCAGGATGACCTTCTGGGCCTGTTCCGGCAGGTCGCGCCAGGCCTTGTCCATAGAGAAGCCGTAGTGCTGGGCCAGCGATTGCAGGGTCTGGGTGTAGAGGGGCGAGGGGCCGCGCGCCCAGGGCGCCACCGCGCCCTTGTGCAGGGTCTTGTCGCGGTCCGGGATGACCAGATCGGCGTCAAAGGCCAGCTTGACTCCCAGGCCGTCGCAGGTTGGGCAGGCGCCGAAGGGGTTGTTGAACGAGAACAGCCGCGGTTCGATCTCGCTGATGGTGAAGCCCGACACCGGGCAGGCGAACTTCTCGGAAAAGACGATGCGGCGGGGCTCTTCGCCCTCTGCCGCATTGGCCCATTCAGCGGTGGCGATGCCGTCGGCCAGGTTCAGCGCGGTCTGGATGCTGTCGGCGTAGCGCGGCTCAAGACCTTCTTTGGTAACAATACGATCCACGACGATATCGATGTCGTGCTTGAACTTCTTGTCGAGCGCCGGCGCGTCCTCGATGGCGTAGAATTCGCCGTCGATCTTCAGCCGCTGGAAGCCGTTGCGCTGCCACTCGGCCATCTCCTTCTTGTACTCGCCCTTGCGGCCGCGAACGACGGGAGCCAGCAGCAGCAGGCGTTCGCCGTCGGGCAGGGCGCTCAGCTTGTCGACCATCTGGCTGACGGTCTGGCTTTCGATCGGCAGGCCGGTGGCGGGCGAATAGGGGACGCCGACGCGCGCCCACAGCAGGCGCATATAGTCGTGAATTTCCGTGACCGTGCCGACGGTCGAGCGCGGGTTCTTGGATGTCGTCTTCTGTTCGATGGAGATGGCCGGCGACAGGCCCTCGATCAGGTCCACGTCCGGCTTGCCCATCAGTTCCAGGAACTGGCGCGCATAGGCGCTGAGCGACTCGACATAGCGGCGCTGGCCCTCGGCGTAGATGGTGTCGAACGCCAGCGAGGACTTGCCCGACCCCGACAGCCCGGTCATCACGACCAGCTTCTCGCGCGGGATATCGACGTCCACGCCCTTGAGATTGTGCTCGCGGGCGCCGCGAACGCGGATGAAGTTGTGCTTTTCGGTCATGGGATCCGGGAACGCGGGAGACCCCGAAAACGGTCCGGGGCGACGACGCTATATGGGGATCAATTCGCGCGTTTCAGCAAGAACAATGTGGGAACATTCTGCACTAGTCGTGAGGTTCCCACGCAGCTGCGGGTCGCACGTAGCGCTCGCTCGGTCCGACCAGGACGCCGTTGGCGTTGGCGATGCCCAGTTCCAGGCTTTCGGCGATGCGGCGGGCGCGGACGATGAAGTGGTCGGCGGCGACGGGCGGGCAGAGGTCGCGGGCGGTCGCCTCGAAGATCGCCAGCCAGCGGTCGAAATGGCGGGCGTCGATGGGCAGAGGCAGGTGCTTGGGCATGGGCCGGCCCTGATAGACGCCAGTGGACAGGGCCACCGAGGACCAGAAGAGCTTCATCTGTTCGAGGTGCGGACCCCAGTCCGCGATCCGCTCGGCGAAGATCGGGCCGATGAAGTCGTCGTCACGGACGCGGGCGTAGAAGCCTTCGACCAGGGCGTCGATCAGGGCCTCGTCGATGCCGGTCTCGGCGCGGATGCGGTCCACGGCTTCGGCCCGGCGGGCGGCGGCCTCGGCGCGGTCGGGGGCGGGGCGGTCGATGCGGAAGGCGACGGTTCGGTCAGGCGCGGTCATGGGGCCAAGATAGGCGCTCGGCGCCGCATCGCAAAAGCGGGGCCGGAGAATTGGGGTTGCGCTGCGAAAGATCAGCACCCATCCTTCTATTCAGCCAACGTATTTGACGAGGAGGCACGACGATCATGATCAGCGCTTTGGAAATCGGTTTCGCCCTTTCCGCTCCGCTCTTCGTGCTCGCCTATGTCCTCGCTCAGCCCAAGCCCCAGCCCGTCCGCATCCGCACTCGTGACGCTCAGCAGCGTCGCGGCCCGCACGCCTGACGGTCATCCCCTATTCGATAATCTGAGCCTCGCCTTCGGGCGCGAGCGCACGGCCGTCGTGGGCCGCAATGGCGTGGGCAAGACCACGCTGCTGCGGCTTGTCGTCGGTCTGGCCGAGCCCGCGGAGGGGACGGTCGCGCGCGCCGGAACGGTCGGCTGGCTGGCCCAGACCTATGAGCCGGCGCCCGGCGAGACCGTGGCTGACACCCTCGGCGCGGCAGGGCCTCTGGCGCTGTTAGAGCGGGTGCTGGCGGGCGAGGGCTTGGTCCAGGATATGGCCGAGGCCGACTGGACGCTGGAGGCGCGGCTGGACGAGGCCTTGGCGCAGGTCGGGCTGACCGGGCTGGCGTTGGAACGGCCCACGTCCAGCCTGAGCGGAGGCGAGCACACGCGGCTGCGGCTGGCGGGGCTGATGCTGGCGGCGCCGGACCTGATCGTGCTGGACGAGCCGACCAACCATCTGGACGCCGAGGCGAGAGCCTTGGTGGCCGAGGTCGTGGGGCGCTGGCCGGGCGGGGTGCTGACCGTCAGTCACGACCGGGGCTTGCTGCGGCGGATGGACCGGATCGTGGAGCTGTCGAGCCTGGGCGCGCGGACCTATGGCGGCGGCTGGGACCTTTATGTCGAGCGGCGCGAGGCCGAGCGGGCGGCGGCCGAGCGCGATCTGGAGACAGCCGAGCGCGAGGTCGGTCGTGCGGCGCGCGAGGCGCAGACGGCGCTGGAGAAGAAGGCGAAACGCGACAAGGCAGGGCGGGCGCATCGGGCGGGGTCGTCCGATCCCAAGATCCTGCTCGACGCCAAGGCCCAACGCGCCGAGGAGTCCGGTGCGCGCGAGGGCCGTCTGGCCGAGCGACGCCGGGCGGAGGTCGAGGCGCAATTGGTCGAGGCGCGCGAACGGGTCGAGCGGGCGCGGCTGCTGTCCGTACCCATGCCCTCGACGGGGCTGGCGGCAGGCAAGGCCGTGCTGGCGCTGGACGGGGTGGAGTGGCGCAGTCCCGAGGGGCGGTTGATCGTCGGGCCTGTTTCACTGCGTCTGACCGGACCGGTGCGGGTGGCGATCGCGGGGCCGAACGGGGCGGGCAAGACGACGCTGTTGAAGCTGGTTTCGGGCGAACTGGCGCCGACGGCGGGGCGGATCGAGCGGCCCGTGACGGCGGCCTTGCTGGATCAGGCGGCGGCGATCCTGAAGCCGGAAGAGACCCTGATCGAGGCTTGGCGGCGGCTGAACCCGGAGGGGACGCCGAACGACGCCCATGCGGCCCTGGCGCGCTTCCTGTTCCGCAACACGGCGGCGCATCGGACGGTCGGGACCCTGTCAGGCGGCGAGCGGCTGAGGGCGGCGCTGGCCTGCGTCATGACGGGGGCGCGGCCGCCGCAACTGCTGATCCTGGACGAGCCGACCAACCATCTGGATCTGGATTCCATTGCGGCCATCGAGGCGGCGCTGGCGGCCTATGACGGCGCGCTGGTGGTGGTCAGCCACGATCGGGAGTTTCTCGGCGCCATCGGAATTGAGCGCGAGGTGCGACCGGGAGGCGATCAGCCCCAGGCTTCGACCATGCCCTGACGACGGGCGCGTGCGGCGACGGGCGCGACGGTGACGGGCTCAGCCTCGGCGCGACCGAACAGCCAGCCCTGGCCGTAGCCGACGCCCAGGTCCTGAACAGCCTGGGCCGCTTCCTCGGTCTCGATCATCTCTGCGATGGTGCTCAGATTCAACGAACCGCACAGTTCGACCAGGTGGCCGATCATGGTGCGGGTGCGTGGGTCGCTGTCGATGCCGCGCACGAGGGAGCCGTCGATCTTCACCGTATCGACCGACAGACCGCGCAGGTAGTCGAAGGCGGCGGCGCCGGCGCCGAAGTCGTCGATGCAGACCTTGATCCCCGCGTCGCGCAGGGCGCCGAGACGCCGGTTGGCGGCGGGGATGTCGGCCAGGGCGGCGGTTTCCGTCACCTCGACGATCAGGCGGCGCCGGTTGTCGGGATCCGACGCCGTCATCCGCAGCAGGGCGGCGACATAGGCGTCATTGGCCAGGGAGGCGCCGGAGACATTGATGGCGATCTTGAGCAGGCCTGATCCGGGCTGGCGCAGGCGTTGGACGATCTTCTCGGCTACGGCCAGATCGAAGCTCTCGATCAGGGCCAGCTCTTCCGCCATGCGGATGGCGGGGGCGGGCCCGCCGCTTTGGCCGAAGCGGGCCAGGGCCTCGAAATGGTGCACGGCCCGCGTCTTCAGATCGACGATCGGCTGATAGAAAAGGGCGAATTCCTTGTCGCGCACGATGCCGCGGAAGCGGTCGGCGTCCTTGAGCGTGCGCGACAGGGAATCGGCGAAGCTGAGCTCGGGCTGGGCCGCGTCGTCCTTCAGGCAGCCCTCGATGGCGAAGCGCATGGCGCGCAGGGCGCACAGGGCGTCTGAACCCACCGCCACTTCGCTGGCGCGCGAGGTCAGGTCCAGACCTTCGGCCAGACCGGCTTCTCGCACTTCCGCCTCCAGATCGCGAACGTCGTCGGCGTGTTTGACCAGGGCGTAACGGTTCGGCGTCAGGCGTCCTGCGCTGACGCCGTCGTGAGAAGCCAGCTGCAACCGCGCGCCGAGGCGGGCGGCGACACGTTCGTTGGCGGCCTCATTGGCGCCGCCGAGGCCCTGAACCTCGATGAAGGCGAGCGCCAGGCGCTGCAGAGCGGCGCCGCTTTGGTCGCCCAGGGTTTTGCGGGCGTGCTCCATGAAGCCGTCCGCGTCGGCGATGTCCGCGGCGTCGAGCGCGGCGCTCATCTCGAAGGCGGGTCCGGCATAGGTCAGGGCGCAGGACACGGCCGGGGCCAGTTCGGGCAGCATGAAGGCGCGGAATACGGCGCGCCTGACATGTCCGTCGCCGCAATCCACCAGCACCTCCAGCGGGTCGCAGCGGCCGCCGGCGATCAGGGCGCGGGTCGCCTCGACGACGGCTGGGCGGCTGGCGACGGCGAACAGGCTGGCGATCGGCTGGCCGATCCATGCGGCTGAGTTCTGGCTCGCCATCGGTCCGGCGCCGAGTGCGAACGCAATCTGACCGTTCCTGTCGATTTCGACCAAGGCGTCAGCTGCGGCGAACGCCAGTCCAAGAAGGCGGGATTTCAGGCTCATGGCGGGACCTTGCCGCCAGGCTGTTAAGAAAAGGCGGATCGAGCGGCGATTTCCGTCCGTCCGGTTCAGGCCTTGCGATTCAGGGCCACGGCGCGGCCGTCGCCTTCGGTGGCGCGGCCCGAAGCGCCGTAGCCGACGCCCTGGGCGCGGGCCCCGGCCACCTCGGCGGCGATGGTGCGGACCAGGCCTTCGGACACCTGACGGGCGGCGTCGACGGTCGAGGCGTGTTCAGCCAGAACGATCTCGAAAGCTTCGGTCGCCGCGATCAGGGCGTCGCGGTCGGCGGCGGGAATGACCGACAGGAAGGCGGGCGCCGCCTTGGCCTGGGCCGACTCGCGGCGATAGAGATTGGCCAGTTCCTGGGTCTCGGCCATGCCCGAGGCCACGTCCTGGGCGCGGTGGGCGCGGAAGGCGTCGCGTTCGGCGCCGAGGCGTTCGGTCAGGGCCCGGGTCAGGTTGATCAGCTGGCGCGCGCGCAGGGTGGAGGTCTCGACGTCGGCGGTCACGCGGGCTGTTCCTGCATCTTGAGCATTTCGGACAGGACGGTGTCGGCCAGGCCGATGCCGCCGGCCTTGACGGACTGTTTGGCCATGGCGTCGATCAGGAAGCTGCGCCAGGTGGCCTCGCCCTCGCCGCCGCCGAACGGGCCGTCGGTCTGGATGCCCTCGAACATGGGCTTGAGCATCTGCGACAGGAAGCTGGCCTCGAAGGCCTCGGCGGTTTGGCGCATCTGTTCTGGCGACTGGCCGCGTTTGGCGGTCGCGGCGGTCGGGCGCAGCAGGTCGGGGGAGACGGAGACGGCGTCCATTACATCACCTCGATGTCGGCTTGCAGGGCGCCGGCGGTCTTGATGGCCTGCAGGATGCTGATCATGTCGCGCGGGCTGACGCCGAGGGCGTTCAGGCCGTTGACCAGGGTGGACAGCGAGGCCCCGCCGTTGACGATGCGCATCTGACGGCCGGCTTCTTCTTCGACGTTCACGTTCGACTGGGGCACGACCACGGTCTGGCCGCCGCGGCTGAACGGTTCGGGCTGGCTGACCATCGGGTTTTCCTGGACCGAGACGGTCAGGTTGCCCTGGGCGATGGCGACGGTGGAGATGCGGACGGCTTCACCCATGACGATGACGCCGTTGACCTCGTCGATGATGACCTTGGCCGGAGCGTCGACCCGAACCGGCAGGTTCTCGACCTGGCTGACGAAGCCGGCCATGCCGAGGGTCTGAGGCGCACGAATGGCGACGACGGTGCCGTTCTCGGCGAAGGCGCTGTTGGGGTAGGACTGGTTGATGGCGGCGGCGACGCGCTGGGCCGTGGTGAAGTCGGGGTTGCGCAGGGTCAGGCGCACGATGGGCATGGCCGACAGGTCAAAGCCGGTCTCGCGCTCGACCACGCCGCCCGAGGCGATGCGGCCGGCGGTCGGCACGCCGCGCGTCACCGAAGAACCCGAACCGCCCGAAGCCGAGACGGCGCCGGTCTGAACCGAGCCTTGCGCTACCGCATAGATCTCGCCGTCGGCGCCCTGAAGCGATGTGACCAGCAGGGTGCCGCCCAGCAGGCTCTTGGCGTCGCCCATGGCCGATACGCTGACATCCAGGCGCGAACCCGGCGTGGCGAAGGGCGGCAGGTCGGCGGTGATCATGACCGCGGCGACGTTCTTGGTGTTCAGGTTGGCGCCGCGAATGTTGACGCCCTGGCGCTCCATCATCCCCTCCAGCGACTGGCGGGTGAAGGGCGAGTTGCGGAGGCTGTCGCCGGTGCCGTTCAGCCCGACCACCAGGCCGTAGCCGACCAGTTGGTTGGTGCGGACGCCCTCGATGGAGACGATGTCCTTGATCCGCGACTGGGCCTCGGCCGCGTTCGGCGACGCAGCCAGAATCAGGGCGGCGGAAGCGGAGGCGAGGAGGGCGGTGAGCAACTTCTGCATACGACAGACGTCCTGTTGAGGCGTTCGCGATTAACCATGCGAAGTTTGTGCCGCTGTAAAAGTCTTTGAGATTCAATAGTCGAGGTTCGCGACGTCGCGTTCTGGCGGCAGATTCTGCCGGGGCGTTAACCAAGCGGTGACGGTCCTGGTCGATGGTTCAGGCAGATCGGGAGCATTGATCATGAAGGTCACAGGCCCCTCGGGCGCTACATCGACGCAAGGATCACGCCCCGCGAAAGCGGCGGGCGGCTTCAGCCTGCCGGCCAGCGGCGCGGCGTCAGGTCCGGCGTCGGCCGCTGCGACCTCGGCGGCGTCCAGCGTGGCGGGCGTATCCGCCCTGATGGCCCTGCAGGGCGTCGAGGACGCGACCGAGCGTCGGCGCCGGGCGATCAGGCGCGGCGGCGGGCTGCTGGATCGACTGGATGAGTTGAAGCTGGCGCTGTTGAACGGCCAGGACGGGGCGCCGGCGCTTGAGCGGCTGGCGCGATCCCTACGCGAAGAGCGGCCCGAGGACGCCGACCCCGGCCTGAAGGGCGTGTTGGACCAGATTGATCTGCGCGCCGCCGTGGAAATGGCCAAGGCGGAGGCGGCGCGGGCGCGCGCCTAGAAGCCTCTGGAAACGCACGCGAAATTTCGGATCAGCAGGGCTGGGTGAGGGCAATTTGCCACACTGGTCCGGCGTTAATGCAGCTTAACAAGAACGCGGACTCGTGAACGCCATTGCCGCGACTCTCTGCCTTGCCTATACGGCCTTTGCGCCGCAGGGGGGCGCAGATAGATGAGCGTGAGTGCGATGAACGCATTAGCGTCTGTGATCGAGGAGGGCTCGGTCGTGTACCGGCCCACCGACGACGAGCCGTTTATGAACGAGCGGCAGTTGGCCTACTTCAAGGCCAAGCTTCTGGCGTGGAAGGATGACATCCTCCGCGAGTCCAAGGGCACTGTCGTGAATCTGAAAGCCGAGACCGAGAACCACCCGGATCTGGTGGACCGGGCCTCGTCGGAATCCGACCGGGCGCTGGAGCTTCGGACCCGCGACCGGCAACGCAAGCTGATCTCCAAGATCGACGACGCGCTGCGCCGGATCGAGGACGGCTCCTACGGTTATTGCGAAGACACTGGCGAACCGATCGGCCTGGGCCGACTGGAAGCCCGCCCGACGGCGACCCTGTCGGTCGAGGCCCAGGAACGGCACGAGCGCCGCGAACGGGTCCATCGCGACGACTGAGCGACTGTCGCCGGCAGGTGACGGAAAATTCGGGAAAAAACCCAAGTTGGGCCATGTTGCGCTGCAATATGGAGCGGGTCGGCACGATTTTGCTGTCGACCTGCTAACTCTACCAAGGATTTTTCATGACCCGTTTCCTCGTCGCCCTGTCGGCTGTCAGCCTGTTGGCCCTGGGCGCCTGCGCTCAGACATCTGCGCCGAACCTGGAGCCGGTGAAGCCTGGGGTCGGTCAGGTCGTCGAGAAGACCGTCTTCGTGGCGGCTGAAACCCAGCCCTGCACCGCCGGCGTGGCGCGCACGACCTGTCTGCAGGTGCGCGAGGCCGAGGATCAGCCCTGGACGCTGCACTACTTCGGCTATGAGGGCTTCGAGCATCAGCCGGGCGTCGCGTATCGCCTGCGCGTTCGCGGCGCGCCGGTCGCCAACCCGCCGGCCGACGCCTCGTCGGTGCATTGGTCGCTGATCGAGATTCTGGACCAGAAACCCAAGCGCTGATTGGTTTAGGGCGGCGCGTCTCTTGACTTCGAGAGAGACGTGATCGACCTAGGACCCCTGTCGGAACGGCGTCGCATCCTGCGGGGTGCGACGCCTTTTCGGCGTTTTCAGAGACTGGACGCTCTGCCCGGATCGCCAAGGTTCGCGGCGGGCCGCCCGGCCGCCTTCGCTTTCAGGCTCGCAGGATCCTCATGTCCGTCAAGGTTCGTTTCGCCCCGTCGCCCACGGGTAAGCTGCACGTCGGCAATGTCCGCACCGCTCTGGTGAACTGGCTGTTCGCCAAGGGGCAGGGGGGCTCGTTCGTTCTGCGCATCGACGACACCGATCTGGCCCGCTCGACGCAGGAGTTCGAGGACGGCATCGAGACCGACCTGACCTGGCTGGGTCTGGTCTGGGACGAGCGCTACAACCAATCCAAGCGGTTCGACCGTTATGAGGAGGCCGCCGCGCGCCTGAAGGCGTCGGGTCGGCTCTACGCCTGCTACGAGACCTCGGAAGAGCTGGACCGCCGCCGCAAGGTGCAGCTGTCGCGCGGTCTGCCGCCGATCTATGACCGCGCCGCGCTGGAACTGACCGAGGCCGAGAAGGCCGCCTATGAGGCCGAGGGCCGTCGTCCGCACTGGCGCTTCAAGCTGGAAGGCAAGCGCGTCGCCTGGGAAGACCTAGCGCGCGGTCACGCCGAGGTGGACACCGCCTCGATGTCGGACCCGGTGCTGATCCGCGAGGACGGCCTGTTCCTCTATACGCTGCCGTCGGTCGTCGACGACATCGACATGGACATCACCCACATCATCCGGGGCGAGGACCACGTCACTAACACCGGCGCGCAGATCGAGATCTTCGAGGCGCTGGACGCCAAGGTTCCGGGCTTCGCCCACATGCCGCTGCTGGTCGGCGCCGACGGCGCGGCCCTGTCCAAGCGCCTGGGCTCGCTGTCGATCAGCGACATGCGCGATCAGGGCTATGAGCCCATCGCCATCACCAGCCACCTGGGCAAGATCGGCACCTCGGACAATCTCGAGATCGCGCCTTCGGTCGAGGCTCTGGGCCAGTCGTTCGCCTTCTCCAAGATGGGCCGTTCGCCGGCGCGCTACGACACCGCCGACCTGGACCGCCTGAACGCCCAGGCCCTGCACGGTCTGACCTATGTCGAGGCGCAGCCGCGTCTGGCGGCGCTGGGCGTCGATCTCGGCGAGGGCTTCTGGGAGGCCGTGAAGCCGAACCTCAACAAGTTCGCCGACGTGGCCGACATGGCCAAGATCGTCACCGGCCCGGTCGCGCCGGTGATCGAGGACGCCGCCTTTGCTGCGGCGGCCCTGGAAGTTCTGCCCGAGGTCATCGACGCCAACGCCTGGTCGGCGTGGACGGCGGCGGTGAAGGAGAAGACCGGCGCCAAGGGCAAGGGCCTGTTCATGCCGCTGCGTCTGGCCCTGACCGGACAGGCGCATGGCCCGGACATGGCGGCCATGGCGCCGCTGATCGGCCGCGAAGCCATCGTGCGTCGCCTGAAGGGCGAGGCGGGCTGAGCCTCAGGCTCAACCGGATACAAGAAAGGCCGCCTTCTCGCGAAGGCGGCCTTTTTCGTTTCAGCGCGATGGCGGCTGGATCAGCCGGCGTTGCAGGTCGCCAGGGCCTGCTCGTCCAGGGCTTCGCCCTTGTAGCTGAAGGCCGTGACGGGGCCGAGCTTGGCGACCACGCGGCGGCAGGCGCGCGCGGCGGGCTGGCTGGCGCCGCCCGAAGCCGTGCAGGACGCGCCTTCGCAGCGCCAGGCGGCGCCGTCGACGATGACGCGGCCGGCCGGGGCCTTGGCCGCATCAGCGAGCGTCAGGCTGGTGGCCGGGGCGTTGGCGAAGGCGGGGGCGGCCGCGAACAGAACGGCGGCGGCGAGAAGAGCACGCATGGCTAAGTCTCCGATATGGGTAGGGCGCACGCCCTTATGACGCCATAGTCCGTTTTCTTTCGAAACTGTCAATGCGGTTTCGAGGCAACGGATCGACGTTTACTGACCCACGTTTACTTACCGACGATCATGTTTCAAGTGCGGCGTTTCCTCGGCCATTTTCATGGCGGCGACGGCCTCTTCGACCGTATCGACGCTGGTGTAGGCGTCCAGGAAGCTGGCGGGCGTCATGCCTTCTTCGACGCTGTGGCGGATCAGGGCGAAGTAATTTTCCCAGAAACCGTTCAGGTTCAGGAAGATGACGGGCTTGGCGTGCAGGTCCAGCCGTTTCCACGACAGCAGTTCGATGGCTTCTTCCAGGGTGCCGATGCCGCCGGGCGCCACGACAAAGACGTCGGATTGATCGTACATCAGCTGCTTGCGCTCGTGCATCGAGGTGACGACCACGGTCTCGACGTCGTCGAACAGGCGTTCGCGGCTGCGCAGGAAGGCGGGCATGATGCCGACGACTCGGCCGCCTGCGCCGTGCGCCGCGCGCGCCGAGGCGCCCATCAGGCCCACGCCGCCGCCGCCATAGACCAGCCGCCAGCCCGCCTCGGCCGTCGCCTTGCCGAAGGCGCTGGCGGCCTGGACGTACTGCGGGTCGGCCCCATCGGACGAGCCGCAGAACAGGCAGACCGAGCGGCCGTCGAAGGGGGCGATGGTGGCGGGCGGCAAAGACATGGGGCCTCGATTCAGGAAGGGAGACAGGGCGGCGTCGGCCGCGCTATCTGAGAAGCACAGGCATATCGCTACGCGGGTCAGGATGAAACGTCGGATTATCGTCGCAGGGGTCGGGATCGTGCTGAGCCTGGCGGGCTGCCGTGCTCCCGCGGAGCGGACCGGCGGCGAGGAAGCGCCGCAGGACGGCGGCTGGACGGCTGCGCCTCGCATCAGGGCTGTCGAGCGTCAGGGGGCGGGCCTGATCGTCCACGGCGAAGCGCCGCCCGGCGCCAGGGTGGTGTTGCGCGGCGACCAGGAAGCGGCCTTCGCGGCGGGAGCGGACGCCGCCGGGCGCTTCGACGTGCGTGTCGGCGCCCCTTCCGCGCCCATGCTGCTGACGCCAGAGGTTCAGATCGGTCGGTTTCCCGCGCCGGGTCCCGAGCGGCTGATGTTGGTCGGCGAGGGGACGCTTTTGGCCGCGATGTTGGTCGAGGGCGGCGCCAGTCGTCGTCTTTCCGCCGGGCCGGCCCTTGATTCGGTGGACGGCGACGGCAGGGGGATTCTGGTCTCGGGACGCGCTGTGCCGGGCGCGCGTCTTTCTGTATCGGGCGGGGGGGGCGTGGCCGTTGAGGTGAACGTCGATTCCAGCGGGCGCTGGACGGCGGCTCTGCCAAACTTGGGCGACCATCCGACCAGCATCCGGGTCGGCGATGCGTCGTTCGCCTATCCAGGACCGACGGACGGAGCGGCCGTTGGTCGCATCGAGCGGGCGGGCGCCGGCTGGCGGTTGACGCGGGCCTTGTCGTCGTCGGCGCGGCAGACCAGTTGGTTCCCGGACGCCTGAGCCAGATTTACGTTTGATTAACCAAACAGGTCGATCAACGACCTCGTCTTCTTTTTCGAGGACACCCACCATCACCGAACGACTTTTAGGCCCGGCGCGAAATGCGCCGGGCATTTTTTTCGCGGCGCATCCCTGCGGATTCGCCCGATCGGCGAAACGGCCCCTTCTTCGCGGGAAGTGAAGGGGCCGTCTTTAGCTCTAGCAGCGGGCCGGGGCGGTCGCCGCCGTCATGCGAGCCTCGCGCCGGACCAGCAGCAGGACCAGAGTCAGACCCGACCCCGCCATCGCCGCCCCCGCCAGGGCCACGGCTGGATAGCCGAGGTTCAGGCCGATGACCGCTCCGCCCAGGGCCGCGCCGATGGCGTTGCCCAGGTTGAAGGCGCCGATGTTCATGGCCGAGGCCAGGTTGGGCGCGTCGCTGGCCGCCGTCATCACCCGCATCTGCAGCGGCGGCACCAGGGCGAAGCTGGCCACCCCCCACAGGAAGATGACCACGGCGGCGGGCGTCTGCCACGGCATGACGACCGCGAACAGGACCAGCAGGGCGGCGAGACTGGCCAGGGTGATGATCAGGGTGCGGTCCATCGACCTGTCGGCGAAGCGCCCGCCCAGCCAGTTGCCGACCGTCAGACCGACGCCATAGACGACCAGCATGGCGGTGACGAAAGCGCTGGAGGCCAGGGTCTGCGCCTTCAGGATCGGGGCGATATAGGTGAAGACGGTGAACATGGCGCTGGAGCCGATGACGGTCAGGGCCAGGGCCGCCAGCACTGGGCCGCGCTTCAGCACCCCCAGTTCGGCCTTCATGGAGCCTTCGTCGGTCGCGGCCTCGACCTGGCCGTGCGGCAGGGTCAGGCGCAGGGCAAGCATGGCCAGGGCGCCCAGACCCGCGATGCCCCAGAAGGAGGCGCGCCAGCCCAGGGTCTCGCCGGCCCAGGCGGCCAGGGGGACCCCGGTGATGTTGGCGATGGTCAGGCCCATGAACATGGCCGCCACCGCGCCGGCCCGCTTGTTCGGCGCGACCACGCTGGCGGCGACGATGGAGCCGACGCCGAAGAAGGCGCCGTGGTTGAACGAGGTCACGACCCGCGCCGCCATCAAGCTCCAGTACTCAGGGGCGATGGCCGACAGCAGATTGCCCAGGGTGAAGACGCCCATCAGGCCGATCAGCAGGGTCCGGCGCGGCACGCGGCCCGTAGTCAGGGTCATCAGCGGCGCGCCGATCAGCACGCCGAATGCATAGGCGCTGACCAGCAGACCCGCCGCCGGGATGGAGACGCCGAGGTCGCCGGCGATGACTGGCAGCATGCCCATGGGTGCGAACTCGGTCACGCCGATGCCGAAGGCGCCGACCGCCAGGGCGAGAAGGGGAGGATTGAGTTTCATGGGGAGCAAGCCTTGGCTCAGACCAGCGCCGGGTTCAGGCGGGCGAACCCTTCGTGCTGGCGATAGGGGGTGTGACGATAGTCCATGACGGTCTCTTCCGTTCTGTTCGAAGACGCACAGATGGACGGCTGCGCCTGCGCGCGTTAGAGGCGGTTCAGGCCAAGGATTTTTGAAATGAATGCAAAGATGCAGCCGGGCGGCGCTGATCGAGCGCGCGAGATGGCCGTCTTTTCAGCCGTGGCGGCGAGCGGCAGCTTCTCGGCCGCTGGGCGCGATCTGGACCTGACCCCCTCGGCCGTCAGTCGGACCGTCGACCGGATCGAGGTGCGTCTGGGGGTGCGGTTGATGCTGCGCACGACCCGGACCCTGACCCTGACGCCGGAGGGCCAGGCCTATCTGGGCGCGGCGCGACGCATCCTGTCCGATCTGGACGACGCCGAGCAGGCCATCGCCGACCAGGGCGCCCCGCGGGGGCGGCTGCGGGTCAGTGTCGCCCTGTCGCACGGGCGGCTGTGCGTCGTGCCTCTGCTGGGCGACTTCGTGGCGCGCTATCCGCACATCCTGGTCGACATCAACCTGACCGATGTGGTGGTTGATGTGGCGGCGGGGCAGGCGGACGTGGCAGTGCGTTTCGGCCCTTTGGCGGACAGCGGCCTGACCGCGCGCAAGATAGGTGAGACGCGGCGCGCCGTCGTCGCCTCGCCAGCCTATCTGGCGGCGCGGGGCACGCCCATGGTTCCCGAGGACCTGCACGACCACAACTGCCTGAACTTCAACTTCCGCCGCGTCGAGCCGGTCTGGCCGTTTGTGCGCGACGGTCGGGAATACAGCCTGTCGGTGAAGGGCAACATCGAGGCCAACAACGGCGAAACCCTGGGCCAACTGGCGGCGGCCGGGGTGGGAGTGACGCGGGTCGGCGCCTTCAGCGTCGTGGATGATGTGGCGGCCGGTCGGCTGGTGCCCCTGCTGGAGGATTTCAATCCAGGCGACGTGGAGAACATCCACGCCGTCTTTGTCGGCGGGGCCAACACGCCCGCGCGGGTGCGGGTCTTCGTCGGTTTTCTGGCCGAACGGTTGCGCTGATCGCTCTGGGATGCCGCCCCACATGGGCGGCCACGGCTATCCGCCTGGCTATTCGGACGAGTGAAGAATGCTCAGGGCCTCTTCATGGAAGGCGATGCGTTGGCGTTCGAAGTCCATGCCCGCCTTCAGCACGAGGTGCTGCAAACGTTGTCGGCGTTCGCAGGGGAGAGTGGCGAAGTCGCGCTGTTCGATAGCCTGATAGGTTTCCAGCTTCTGCCGATGATGGTGCAGCATCTCCTGAAGGCGGCCCAGCAAGGCGGTTGGACCGACCACGCCCTCGGCGCGAAGGCGCACCATCAGCTCGTCGCGAATGGCGGGCGGTTCCAGCGCTTCGCTGGTCCAGCGCGCCAATTCTTGCAGGCCGCCGGGCAGGATGCGGTAGCATCGCTTGCGCCCGCGAGCGCCTTCGACGGCCGCCCCTTCAATCCAGCCGCTGTCCTCCAGACGGGCCAACTCGCGATAGATCTGCTGGTGCGTCGCCTGCCAGAAATAGCCGATCGAGCGGTCGAAGCGGCCAGCCAGCTCCGACCCCGATCCGGGGCGTTCGGCCAGCGACGTCAGAATGGCGTGGGGCAGGGACATGGATGCTCGGCCGGGCGTCAGGACGCCTTGAAGGCGGGGAGGATGGCGCCGAGGCGTTTGCCCATCTCTTCGGCCATGGCCTGCACCCCGTTCAGGGGGCGCATCATGACTTCGAAATCGACGATCTGGCCGTCTTCGTTGAAGCGGATGAAGTCGATGCCTTTCACGCCCCGCTCGCCGACGCGGGCGCTGAACTCTAGCACCACGCTGAGGCCGTCGGCGGTGGCGGCTTCGCGGTGGTAGGCGAAGTCCTGAAACACGCTGGCGGCGGTGCTGACCGCCAGAACCACGGCGTCGGCGCTCTGATAGGCCTTGTAGGCGACCGGCGAGCGGAAGACGGCGTCGGGGTGGGTGATGGCGCGCAAGGCGCCCAGGTCCTGGGCGGCGACCATGTCATGCCACTTGGCCAGCGAGGCGGCGGCGGCGGGGTGCAGCGTCGTCATGAGCGTTTCTCCTGTGAGGATCAGATGGCGGCGGCCAGGCGCACGCCCTGGTCGATGGCGCGTTTGGCGTCCAGTTCGGCGGCGACGTCAGCCCCGCCGATCAGGTGAACCGTGCAGCCGCGCGCGACCAGGGCGTCCTGCAGATCGCGCAGGGGTTCCTGTCCGGCGCAGATGACCACATGGTCGACGGGAATGGTTTTTTCGGCGCCGTCGATGGTGACGTGCAGGCCCTCGTTGTCGATGCGGCGATAGGCGACGCCGCTGGCGGTGACGACGCCGTGCATCTTCAGCGCGGCGCGGTGAATCCAGCCGGTGGTGCGGCCCAGACGATCGCCGACCTTGCCGGTCGAACGCTGCATGAGGAAGACCTGGCGCTCGGCCGGTTCGACCTGCGGCGCGCGGCGGCCGCCGGCGGTCTGATAGTCGACGTCCACGCCCCAGGTGCGGAAGAAGCGGTCGATCGACGGCGGCTCATGCCGCTCGACCAGATATTCGCTGACGTCGTGGCCGATGCCCCCGGCGCCGATGACGGCCACGGTCTTGCCGACCGGGACCTCGTCGCGCAGGACGTCGAGATAGGACAGGGTCTTGGCGTGGTCCATGCCGTCGATTTCGGGCGTGCGCGGGGTCACGCCGGTGGCCAGGATGATCTCGTCGAAGCCCTCGTCGGCCAGGGCGTTCGCCTCGGCGCGCGTGTTCAGGCGGACCTTGACCCCGGTCAGCTCCAGCTGCTTGCGGAAGTAGCGCAGGGTCTCGCTGAACTCCTCCTTGCCTGGCACCTTGCGGGCGATGTTGAACTGGCCGCCGACCGCGTCCGAGGACTCGATCAGGGTGACGTCGTGGCCGCGCTCGGCCGCCGTGACGGCGAAGCTGAGGCCCGCAGGACCGGCGCCGACGACGGCGATCTTCTTGGCGCTTTCGGTCGGAGCGATGACCAGTTCGGTCTCATGGCAGGCGCGCGGATTGACCAGGCAGGAGGTGATCTTGCCGGCGAAGGTGTGGTCCAGGCAGGCCTGATTGCAGCCGATGCAGGTGTTGATCTCGTCGGCGCGGTTCTCGCGCGCCTTCTGCACGAAGGCGGCGTCGGCCAGCAGGGGGCGGGCCATCGACACCATGTCGCAATAGCCATCAGCCAGCAGGCCCTCGGCGACTTCCGGCGTATTGATGCGGTTGGTGGCGACCAGGGGGATGGAGACCTCGCCCTTCAGCCGCTGGGTCACCCAGGCGAAGGCGGCGCGTGGGACGCTGGTGGCGATGGTCGGGATGCGCGCCTCGTGCCAGCCGATGCCGGTGTTGAGGATGGTGGCGCCGGCGGCCTCGATGGCCTTGCCCAGCTGGACGACCTCTTCCAGCGTCGAGCCGCCCTCGACCAGATCGAGCATCGACAGGCGGTAGATGATGATGAAGTTGGGGCCGACCTTTTCACGCGTGCGGCGCACGATCTCGATCGGCAGGCGGATGCGGTTCTCGTAGGAGCCGCCCCATTGGTCGTCGCGCTGGTTGGTGCGGGCGGCGATGAACTCGTTGATCAGATAGCCTTCGGACCCCATGACCTCGACGCCGTCATAGCCGGCGGACTGGGCCAGGGCGGCGCAGTTGACGAAGTCCTCGATGGTCTGCTCGACCTCGTCGGTCGTCAGGGCGTGGGGCATGAAGGGGTTGATCGGGGCCTGGACCGCCGAGGGGGCGACCAGGTCGGGGTGATAGGCGTAGCGGCCGAAATGCAGGATCTGCATGGCGATCTTGCCGCCCTCGGCGTGGACGGCGTCGGTGACGAGGCGGTGGTGCGCGGCCTCTTCCTCAGTGGTCAGCTTGGAACCCCAGGGCATGGGACGGCCGCGCGTATTGGGCGAAATCCCGCCGGTGACGATCAGCCCGACCTCGCCCCGCGCCCGCTCGGCGTAGAAGGCGGCCATACGCTCGAAGCCGTTCTCGACCTCCTCCAGCCCCACGTGCATCGAGCCCATCAGCACCCGGTTTTTCAGCGTGGTGAAGCCGAGGTCCAGCGGCTTCAGCAGTTCGGGGTAGGGCATGGGTGGGGCCTTTATGCATTCAGTTGCATAACTAGTATCGCGGTTTCGTCATTATGCAATGGGTTGCAATTTGGCGACGTCGTTCGCGCCGAGGCGCAGGCGGGCGGCTAGCATGTGACGTGAGCATCATTCATCAATGGGTGGGATAACTCGTTTGTCTTGTCCGTCGATCTGCCGGATTTCAAAGCCTGTTTCCGTCGTTGGGTGGGTTTTGACATGACGATTCCGGCAAGCCTTCAGGGCCGACTGCGCCTTCCGATCATTGGCTCGCCTCTGTTCATCGCCTCGACGCGCGATCTTGTGGTCGAACAGTGCCGCAGCGGCATCATCGGCACCTTCCCGGCCCTGAACGCCCGCCCGCAGGAAGCCCTGGTCGACTGGATCGCCGAGATCCGCGAGCGCCTGGCCACGGCCGCCGCCGAAAACCCCGAGGCCAGGATCGCCCCCTTCGGCGTCAACCAGGTCATGGGCGAACTGAACACGCGCTGGCAGGCCGACCTGACGACCATCGTGCGCGAGAAGGTGCCGCTGATCATCAGCAGCCTGCGCGCCCCGCCGCCCGAGATCATCAGCGAGGTCCACAGCTACGGCGGTCTGGTCTTCCACGACGTCACCAATATCCGCCACGCCCGCAAGGCGGCCTCGATGGGCGTCGACGGCCTGATCCTGGTCTGCGCCGGCGCCGGCGGCCAGGGCGGCGACCGCAGCCCCTTCGCCCTGATCAATGAGGTGCGTCAGTTCTTCGATGGCGTCATCATCCTGGCGGGTTCGATGAGCACCGGTCAGGACGTGCTGGCGGCTCAGGCCATGGGCGCCGACTTCGCCTATCTGGGCACCCGCTTCCTGGCCTCCAAGGAATCCGGCGCCAGCGACCAGCACAAGGGCGAGGTCATCGCCAGCCGCGCCGAAGACATCATCTACACCAACATCTTCACCGGCATCCCGGGCAACTATCTGAAGTCCACCCTGACCGCCGCCGGCCTGGACATCGACAACCTGCCGAAATTCAGCCCCGAGACCGCCAAGTACCGCAAGATGGACAATGGCGAGATCAAGGTCTGGAAGGACATCCGCGGCTGCGGCCACGGCTGCGGCTCGATCAACGAGCAGGAGAGCGCCGCCGAGATCGTCGATGCCCTCGAGTCCCAGTATCGCGCCGCCCTGGCCCGGATGCAGATGGCGGCCTTCGCCTGATGTCGGAGCAGGGGGAGGCTCCGATGTACCATGTCAGCCGCTTTGCGGCGGCCGCGCCGGATCGGGTCGCGGCGACCTTCATCCCCAGCGGCCGGACCATCACCTTCGGCGCGCTGGAGGCCGAGGCCAATCAGGCGGCCAACGCCCTGCGGGCCCTGGGTCTGAAGCGCGGAGACTGCGTCGGGATTTCGATCACCAACCGGCCGGAATTCCTGTCGGCCATGCTGGGGGCGCAACGGATCGGCCTCTATTACGTCCTGCTGTCGACCAAGCTGTCGGTCGATGATCTGGCCTATGTGGTCGGGGATTGCCGGGCCAAGGTCGTCATCGTCTCCCAGGGCTGTTTCGCCGCCGAGAGGCCCGAGGCCCTGAGCCAGTTGGGCGTCAAGGCCTGCCTGCTGGACATCCCCCATGACGGGACCAGCGACGCCTTCGACGACTGGGCTGACCTCGTGGCGGCCCAGCCCGCGACCCGTCCCGACGACTGCTCGCGGGGCCGGGATCTGCTCTACAGCTCGGGCTCGACCGGACGGCCGAAGGGCATTCTGAAGGCCTTGCCCGAGGGCGCCTTCGACGCGCCCGATCCGGTCAACATGGGCGGGGCCGCGGCCTATGGGTTCGGCGTCTCTTCGGTGATGCTGTCGCCTTGCCCCCTCTATCACGCCGCGCCGCACCGTTTCGCCAACATCACCCTGCACGCCGGGGCCATGCTGGTGGTGGCCGAGCACTTCGATCCGGAAACCTGCCTTGAGGCCATCCAGACCCATGACGTGACCCACAGCCTGTGGGTGCCGACCATGTTCCACCGGATGCTGCAACTGCCGGAGGCGGTTCGCGGCGCCTATGATCTTTCCACGCACCGCCACGCCGTTCACGGCGCCGCGCCCTGTCCGGTCCATGTGAAGCAGCGGATGATCGACTGGTGGGGACCGATCATCGACGAGTATTACTCCGGCAGCGAGGGGGTCGGCTCGACCAGTATCAGTTCGGCCGAATGGCTGGCGCACCCTGGCTCTGTCGGGCGGCCCCGCGACTGCGCCGTCCATGTCCTGGGTCCTGACGGCGCCGAACTGCCAGCGGGCGAGATAGGCGACATCTATTTTGAATCCGCCCATACGTTTGAATATCTGGGCGACGCCCGGAAGACGGGTCAGATCACCAGCGTCGAGGGCTGGAGAACCTTCGGCGACATCGGCTACGTTGATGCTGACGGCTATCTGTATCTGACGGACCGTCGCCACTTCACGATCATTTCCGGCGGGGTGAACCTCTACCCGCAAGAGATCGAGTCCGTGCTTCTGGAGCATGAGGCGATCCGCGACGCGGCCGTGATCGGGGTTCACAATGACGAGTTCGGCCAGGTGGCGATCGCCGTCGTCCAACTGACGGACGACGCCCTGGCCAGCGATGAGATGAAGGCGGCGATCCGCAGTTTCGTGCGGGCGCGGCTGGGGCCGGTCAAGACGCCTAAGCGGGTGGAGTTCGAGGCGGACTTCCCGCGTCACGCCACGGGCAAGCTGTACAAGCGTGAGTTGATCGCTCGCTACGCCTGACCGGTCTGCGGGGGTCTGCTGATGACCTGGGCTCATCAGCAGGGCGGAGATTTCATTTGAAGGCGCTTGCGCCTTGCCCGCAGATGCGTCTTGACCTGCGGCGGTCCTGCCGACGCGCGGGGAATACAAAAGAGGCCGAACCGCATGAAAGCCATGCGGAATTCGGACGGACATCGATAGGGACGGGAGCGGGATCTTGAAAACCGAAGGCAAGGTCGGCGGCGTGGCCATGACGGCTTACTGCGCCTATGCGGTGCCGCTGACGGCGGTGACCGTGGCGACGCTCAGCTTCGTGCCGCCGCTCTATTCGCAAGGGTTGGGGATGCCGCTGGCGACGGTGGGCGCCATCCTGCTGGCGGTCCGTCTGATCGACATCGTCATGGACCCGCTGCTCGGTCTGGCGATCGACCGCAGCCATTTCAAGCAACAGCACAAGCCCTGGATCTGGATCGCCCTGCCTGTCTTCCTGACGGCGATCAGCCTGCTGTTCTTCCCGGTGAAAACCCTGGTCGGGGCGCCCTATTTGTTCATCGCGGCCATGCTGACCTCGACGGCCTATACGACGGCTCTGATCGCGCACCAGGCGTGGGCCGCCGCTATCGCCTCCGAACCCCGAACCCTGTCCAAACTGTTTGGCTGGCGCGAGATCGCGGTCATCCTGGGGATCTTCGGCACCTTTGGCGCCACCGCCGTGGCCGAACAGGTCGTCGGGCCGGGCATCGCGGTCAAGGCGGCGGCGGCCGGGGGCTTCATCCTTGTGGCCATCGTCGTCTCGACCCTCATCACCAGCCTGTTCGCGCCCGATGAACGCCGAACCGAGCGCTACAGCCACGAGCCCCTTTCCAAGCATCGTGACTTCCTGCTGAGCCGAGGTTTCGTCGGCGTCTGCCTGGGCATCCTGCTGCTCAACCTGGGCTGGGTCTCGGCCTCGGTCCTGGGCTTCTTTCTGGCCGAGCAGGTCTTCGGCATGGGCGGGCGCTACGCCCTGGGCCAGGTGGTCTTCTTCCTGGCCGGCGGCCTGGGCATGGTCGTCTGGATGAAGATGGCGGCGCGCCTGGGCGACAAGACCACCCTGATCGTGGCCAGCCTCTATACGGCGGCGGCCTTCCTGTGCCTGATCCTGTGGGCGCGGATCGGCACGCCGTCAGCCTATTTCGCCTATATGGCGGGCGTGGGCGTGGCCTTCGGTTCCGGCCCTTATCTGGTGCGGTCGCTGGTAGGGGCGCAGGCGAACGCCTATGAGGCCGCGACTGGGCGTCGCGTGCGCGGCATGGCCTTTTCGGTGGTCACTCTGTTCGACAAGGTCGGCACAGGCATGGCGGCCGGTCTGGTCCTGCCGCTGGTGGCCTGGCTGGGCTTCGACCCGGTGGCGGAGGCGACGGCGCGCAGCGTCGATATCCTGCTCTACGTCGGCATTGTCGTGCCCGTCATCTCCCTGTGCCTGATGGCGGTCGCCCTGCGGCTGGGATCGAAACCGGGCGGGACGTTCGAACAAGACGCGGGTGGGCGAGGGGATGAGGAACACGCTCTGAGCTGATGAAATCAGCTCATGGATGACGCATCCAATTCGTTTGTTTTCGCGTCGAGGCCGAACCTAGCATCGATACTTGAAAGGCTCGGTCGCAAGAGGCCGCACGGGGGGTCTCCCGAGTGCAGAAGCCTTCGGGGAAGAATGACCATGAAGAAGAACCACGGACGCCGACTGGCCTATCTGATGTCCACGGCTCTGCTGATGCCGGGCCTGGCCTACGCCCAAGACGCGGCCCCGACGCAGGACGGCGCAGCGTCGAGCCAGTTGGACGACATCATCGTCACGGCGCAGAAGAAGCAGGAATCCCTGCAGAACGTGCCGATCTCGGTCGATGTGGTTGGCGGCGAGACGCTGGAGCGGCTCAATCTGTCGAACTTCGACGAACTCTCGACCAAGATTCCGAACTTCAGCGTCCGCAAGTCGGGCAGCACCTCCCTGATCAGCATTCGCGGCATCGGCTCGGGCGGCGATCGCGGCTTCGAGCAATCGGTGGGCATGTTCGTCGACGGCGTCTTCGCCGGTCGCGACCAGCAGTTCGCCGTGCCCTTCTTCGACCTGCAGCGCGTCGAGGTCCTGAAGGGACCGCAGAGCATCCTGTTCGGCAAGAACACCATCGCCGGCGCCGTCAACATCACCACGGCCGGCCCGACCGAAGACGCCCGCGCCAGCCTGACCGCCGAATACGAGACAGAGGCGCGCGAGCGCGTCCTGGCCGGCTACGTCAGCGGCCCGCTGACCGAGACCCTGCGCGGCCGCCTGGCGGCCCGCGTGTCGCGCAATGACGGCTATCTGTTCAACACCCGGGCCGACCGCCGCGAGCGTTCCAGCGAGGACGCCCTGATCCGGGCCTCGGTCGAGTGGGAGCCGAGCGACACCCTGCGGGTCAACGCCAAATTTGAACACGGCGACGTCAATCGCCTCGGCTCGCCGTTCCAGCTGATCGGTTTCGGCGCCTACAAGGGCGTGCTCACCGCGTTCGACCCGAAGATCGAAGCCGGTCTGGATCGCCAGAGCTCGTCCGGCGGCTTCTACGGCGAGGCCGAGGAAATCCAGTCCGACAACTTCGCCCTGGCGGTGCACAAGGAACTGGGCGACTTCATCCTGAGCGCCGTCACCGGCTATTCGTCGTTCGACACCCGGCAGACCAACGACAGCGATTTCACCTCGATCCCGCTGATCGCCTACAAACAGAGCGAGGAATTCCGCCAGTTCAGTCAGGAAGTCCGGCTGGAGTCGCCGGTCAGCGAGCGGCTCGAATATACGGTCGGCGCCTTCTATCAGCGCGGGACCTATTTCATTGACCCGCAGCTGGACGTGAACGGCTCGCTTCTGGGCACGGTCAAGCTGGGCTCGCAGCGGACCTTCGATCAGACCTCGACGATCTGGAGCGCCTTCGCCGAAGGCAAGCTGCATCTGTCCGACGCCTTCACCGTTGTCGGCGGTCTGCGCTACACGGACGAGAAGAAGACGGCCTTCAAGCAGAATACGGTCACGGTGTTCGGGACCAGAACGCCCGAAACCAACCCGATGAACCTGGCCGTCAGCAAGGCCGTCTTCGGGAGCGTCAACTTCAGCGCCGATCTGGAACGCAGCGAAAGCAACCTGTCGCCGTCGCTGGCCCTGCAATACGGCGACGCCGATCGCGGCATGGCCTATTTCAAGGTCACGCAGGGCTTCAAGAGCGGCGGTTTCGACGTGGCCGATCAGAGCGGTCTGAGCCGTGAATACGAGGGCGAGGAGGCGACCTCCTACGAACTGGGCTGGAAGAGCCGCTTCGCCGACAATCGCGCGGAAGTGAACCTGGCGGTCTTCCGCACCGATTTCGAAGATCTGCAGGTGTCGGCCTTCGACGGCGTGCGCTTCCTGACCACCAACGCCGCGGCCGCTCGCTCGCAGGGCGTCGAGGTGAACGGGCGCTGGCAGATCAGCCCGGCCCTCTATTTCACGGGTTCGGCGGCCTATACCGACGCTACCTACCAAAACTACGCCGGAGCCGTCTGCACGGCCGAGCAGAAGGCCGCCTTCACCGGCCCTGGTTCGTGCCTTCAGGACCTGAGCGGACGCCCCTTGTTCGGCGGCTCCAAGTGGTCGGGGAACTTCAACCTGGAGCACATCGCCGACCTGCCGAACGATCTGAGCTTGCAAAGCAATCTGGGCGTCAACTATCGCAGCGAGCACTATCTGGCGACCGACCTGTCCGAGGCGTCGCTGCAGGACGGCTACGCCACGGTCGATCTCGGAGTGGCGGTGGTCAGCGAGAGCAACCGCTGGCGCGCCGGTCTGGTGGTCAAGAACCTGACCGACGAACGGGCCATGGGCTATGTGCTGAACGTGCCGATCTTCTCGGGCGCGCGCGTCGCCTCGATCATTCCGCCGCGCACTTTCGGGTTCAGCGTGACGGTGAACTACTAGGACGATCAGGCCCGCGTTTCGGCGCGGGCCGTACTCGCTTCGGCCTTGCGAATGGCCGGAACTCGCAGGCTTGCAGCCTGTCCGCGCAACCTCATGACCCTCGGGCCGAAAAGCCCGAGGGTTTCTTTTGCGAGGCTGAGCCGCCCCCCGGTCTCTGTGTTGGCTTCGGCGCGGTCGACACCAGCGAGGTCGCTCGATACAGATGAGTTCAGTTCATGAGGCGGGCGCGATCCGCTGCCTGCTGCGGGAACCTTGCCCATGTCGACCATGCCGCCGCTGATCCTGTTGCAGACCGTCGAGGCGGTGGTGCGCTGCGGCAGTTTCAAGCGCGCGGCTGACGAATTGCTCATCACGCCCTCGGCCGTCAGCCATCGCATCAAATCGGTGGAGCAGTCGCTGGCCTTTCCGCTGTTCTTTCGCGTGGGGCAGGGGGTGGAGCCGTCCGAACACGCCCTGTTGCTGGCCAAGTCGTTCGGGGTTGCGCGCGCTGAGCTGATGCGGACCTGGGACGAGATCACGGCCAGCCGGAACGCCAACGGCCTACGGCTGTGCTGCATGGCCAGCTTCGGCGATCACTTCGTCCTGCCCAACATCGAGACCTTCCGGCGAAAGTTCCCCGATATCGAACTGGAGTTCACCAATATCCGGCACGGCGACGCCCCCACGATGCGGTCGCACGACCTGATCATCGGTGTCGGCGAGATGCCGGGCGGGGCCTGGAAGATCGACGAGCTGATGGACCTGGACATGCATCTGATTGCATCGCCGAGCGTCGGCGCCGGCCTGGCTGAACGTCGCGTACTCGACATTCCCCTGATCGGATACACCGTGGGGCTCAGCTACTGGACCGACGTGGCGGCCGACCTCGGCTACCAACTGCCCGCCAACGCCAAGATCCTGACCTTCGACTCCATGGCTTCGGCCTGTTCGGCGGCGGAGCATGGCCTGGGCGTGGCTCTGGCGCCCACCTATATCGCGCGGCGCATGGCTCGCGAGGGGCGGATCGTCATCCTCGGCGACCGGCCGATCAAGACCGGATTGAAATACTGGTTTGCGGTCAATCGCGACCTTCACGCCCTGCCTGTCGTCGCTAAGCTGCGTCGCTGGATCGCTGACCTGCTTCAGAAGGAAGGCGAATGACGATCGCCCTGGACGCCATCGACCGCCGGCTTCTCGGCATCCTGCAGGAAGACGCCACGGTTCCTATCGCGGAGCTGGCCGAGCGCGTCGGCCTGTCCCAGACGCCATGCTGGAAGCGCCTGAAGCGCTTGCAGGACACAGGCGTCATCACCGCCCGCGTGGCCCTGCTGGATCGCGAGGCCCTGGACCTGCCGCTGGTGGTCTTCGTCTCGATCAAGACCAGCCAGCACGACGAAGCCTGGCTGGACGCCTTCAAGAAGGCCGGCGCCCTGCCCGAGGTGGTGGAATTCTACAGGATGAGCGGCGAGGTCGACTATCTGCTCAAGGTGCTGGTCAAGGACATCGCCGCCTATGACCGCTTCTATCGGCGGCTGATCGCCATCGCCCCGCTGTGCGACGTCTCGTCCAGCTTCGCCATGGAACAGATCAAGTTCACGACCGCCGTGCCGGTTCAGGGGGGCTGACCCTGGCGAGAATGGAATTCTCTCCAAGGTCCAAAACCGGGGTGAAATAAGAAAATCCCTCTCGGCCGCATGGAATAGGGTCCTCTTCTGTTCAGGAGATTCCCATGTTCAAGCGTCTGTTCGTCGAGCACCCCGCGTCGGTGGGGGAGAGCTATTTCGAGCACATGGGCGTGGCGGCCTCGTTCGGTGGGGCGATGTTTCTCGGCTCGTTGGCCTGTTTCGTCCACGCCGTCTTTCCGGGGCTATGCGTCAAGACGGGCAGCGGCGTCGTCACGACCCTGCATCACCGCATGGTGACCCACCGGACGGATCCGGCCCGCGTCGCCGGTCAGGATCAGGCTCATGTTTGACCGCCTGCCGCCCGCCCGCACCGATTCCCTGATGGAGCTGGGCCTGCTGATGCAGGCCGACCCGCGCGCCGACAAAATCGACCTCGGTGTCGGCACCTATCGTGACGAGCGGGGCGGCATCCCGATCATGGCGGCGGTGAAGACGGCCGAGCAGACGATCCTGAACGCCCAGACATCCAAGGGCTATGTCGGCCCGGCGGGCGACGCTGAGTTCGCCCTGCGCCTGCAGGAAGCGACCTTCCCCGGACTGGACCAGGCCGCGTCAGGCCGTCTGGCGCGCATCCAGACGCCGGGCGGCACCGGCGCCCTGCGCCTGGCGCTGCAGGTGATCGCCCAGGCCAACCCCGAGGCTTGCGTATGGGTCGGCACGCCGACCTGGCCCGCTCATCTGCCGTTGATCGAGGCCGTGGGCCTGACGGCAAAGACCTTTACGCACCTCGACGCCCAGGGGGACGCGAACGTCGAGGCTTTGAACGCGGCCCTGGCCCAGGCGCGGGCGGGCGATGTGGTCCTGCTGCATGGTTGTTGCCATAACCCGACCGGCGCGGACCTGCCGCTGGACGCTTGGCGCGAGACGGCGGCGGTCGCCGCGAGCCGGGGCCTGACGCCGCTGATCGATCTGGCCTATCCGGGACTGGGAGACGGCGTTGAGGCGGATGTCGCGGGCGTGCGCGCCTTGCTGGACGTCTGCGAGACCGCCCTGGTGGCCCTGTCCTGCTCCAAGAGCTTTGGCCTCTACCGCGATCGCGCCGGGATGCTCATGCTGCTGAGCGGGTCGTCGGCCATCTCCGTCAACCTGGGCCGAACGGCAGCGGGTCAGGCGCGGCTCTTGTGGTCGAACCCGCCGGATCACGGTGCAGCTGTGGTGAAGGCCGTTCTGGCTTCGCCCGAGGGGGCGCGCCAATGGCGCGCCGAGCTGGACGCCATGCGCACGCGGGTCAACGCTGTCCGCGCTCGACTGGCGGACATTCCGTTGCAGCAGTTGGATCTCAGCCGACTGTCGCGTCAGCGCGGCATGTTCGCCCTGCTGCCCGTGTCTGGCGACGAGGTCCGCGCCCTGCGCGAACGTCATGCTGTCTATATGGACGCCTCGGGCCGCATAAACGTCGCGGGTCTGAACGACGCCAACTTTGAACGCTTCGCCGCCGCACTAGCCGAGATCGACCAGATGCGAGGCTGAGCCGGCGTCTACGTAATCGCGAAGGGTCGCGCGCAGCAGCAACGGAACGAGGCCTTCGAAGGCGGTCTTCCGGGGTTGAGGCGCGCGCCCGTCATGGGGGCGGTGAAGGCGGCGAGCAGACCGTGCCGGGCGCGTACGGCGGCGATTCTCTCGCGTGTCGGATGGAGGGCAGGTGGGAAGCCGCTT
The DNA here is from genome assembly GCF_057839885.1 of Brevundimonas sp. KH_025. Lineage (NCBI taxonomy): Bacteria > Pseudomonadati > Pseudomonadota > Alphaproteobacteria > Caulobacterales > Caulobacteraceae > Brevundimonas > Brevundimonas sp. KH_025. Next base: position 1,130,470 of record NZ_CM174501.1, read on the forward strand.
GGGCGAAAAATCAAACCCGACGATCGTCTTGGGCTTAATGCCCCCGAGTGGCTCCGCGGGTAGGATTCGAACCTACGACCAGCCGATTAACAGTCGGCTGCTCTACCACTGAGCTACCGCGGAACATCCCCTCGGGGGAGGCCGCCGTATAGCAGCGCCTTTTTGATTCATGCAACGGGTAAAGTGCAGAAAACGCCGAAATTTATTCAACGAGCTGAGCTAGAAGGTTCGGCATGAATTTGATCCCCGTTTCTGATCCCGCCGATCCCTGCATTTCCGCCTTTCGCGACGTAAAGGAGCGCGACCTGACGGGGCGTCAGGGCCTGTTCGTGGCGGAAGGGGAGGTGGTGCTGCGCGTCTTGGCGTCTCCCGCATCGCGATGCCTGCCGGTCGGGGTGCTGATCGCGGAGAAGCGGCTGGAGGCGCTGCGCGACGTGCTGGAGCGGCTGCCGCAGGACGTGCCGGTCCATACGGCCCCGCAGGATGTGCTGGATGCCATCGCCGGATTCCATCTGCACCGGGGCATTCTGGCCCTGGGGCGCAAGCCGGAGCCCCTGGGTCTTGAGGCCTGGCTGGATGCTCTGCCCGAGCGCGCCGTGGTGGTCGGGGCCTGCGGCATCGGCAATCACGACAACATGGGCGGACTGTTCCGCAATGCGGCGGCCTTCGGGGCGGCGGGCCTGCTGCTGGACGAGACCTGCTGCGATCCGTTTTATCGAAAGGCCATCCGCGTTTCGGTCGGGGCGGTGCTGCGGACGCCCTTCGTCGAGGGCGTGACGGCGGCGGCGATGGTCGAGGCGCTGGAGGCGCGCGGGTTCGAGGTGCTGGCCCTGACGCCGGCAGCGACCGAGACGCTGTCCCAGCTGAAGCCCGCGCCGCGCACGGCGATTCTGCTGGGATCGGAGGGGCCGGGCCTGTCGCCCGACGTCATCGCCCGCTGTCGACCGCTGGCGATCCGAATGTCAGGCGGATTCGATTCCCTGAACGTCGCGACGACCAGCGCGGTGGCTCTGCATCATCTGACGACGGCTGAGATGACCTGAGGCCGTCGGCGTGGAGCGGAAGGCGGCCGGAGGCGTTGGCTCTCTGAAATCGAAGGAGAGCGACATGAGCACACTGACGGCGTTGATTCTGATCGGCGCGCTGGCCTTTGTGGTCGCTGGCGCGGGCTTCGCCTTCGTGCAGCCGCGCCGCTTTACGGACCGGGATTCAGACGGCGAGCCGGATGCGACGCCAGCAGAAATTGAGAGGGCGCGCGAAGACGACGGCTGGAATCGTGGTGGCGAAGGCTAGCGCCAGAAACAAGAAAGCCGCCCCGAAGGGCGGCTGACTGTTTGTCGCGATGGAGGCCTGACCGGGAATCGAACCCGGGTGCAAGGATTTGCAGTCCTCTGCGTCACCACTCCGCCATCAGGCCGTTGGGTCTCGAAACCGAGCCCCGAACCATCGCGAGGGGCGTCAGCTATCAGATCGGATTGTCGGCTGCAACGCACGGACCTATAAGCGCCGCAGATTTATTCGCTTACGCCGACCTGAAGGACCTCGGAACCATGGATTTCGTCGCTGCACGCAAGGTCATGCTGGACTCGCAAGTCCGTGTGAACGACGTCACGGACCGTGACCTGCAGGCCGCTTTCGGCGCGGTCGAGCGCGAGCGCTTCTGCGCCGCCGATCGCGCCTTCTCCGCCTATGCCGACATTGAACCGGAAGTGGCGGGCGATCGCCGCCTGATGCTGCCGCGCGATCTGGGCAAGCTGATGCAGGCCCTGGACGCCCGTGCTGACGAAAAGGCCCTGGTCCTGGCCGGTCCCTACGCCGCCGCTGTGCTGGCGCGCATGGGTCTGTCGGTGACGGCGCAGGATTCGGACGCCGCCGTGTTCGAGGTCACGGGCGCGGCCCTGGCCGACGAAGGCGTTTCGACCGTGGTGGCGCCGCTGAGCCAGCCGCAGGGCGAGGGCTATGACCTGATCGTCAGCGAGGCCGCCGTGCCGGTGCGTCCCGAATCGTGGATCGCGGCCCTGCGTCCCGGCGGCCGTCTGGCCGTGGTCGAGCGTTCGGGCCCGGTGGGCAAGGCTGTGCTCTACGTGCGCGGTCGTGAAGGCGTTTCGCGACGCGAACTGTTCGACGCCGCGTCGCCGGTTCTGGCCGAACTGATTCCCGCGCCCGCCTTCGCATTCTGAGGCCTCGGGCGAGCGACGGAGTTCGGCGCCGTTTGCGTGAAAAAAACTTAACTGGCGTAAGGCGAGGCTTGCCTCCAACTACGCCGTTCAAGGCACTTCAGGCGCGCCATCGGGGGCGTCAGGCAGGAACAGGTTCATGTTGAAACGCTCGCGCGCTCTCGCTTCGGTCGCTGTTATCACTCTGGCCATGGGAGCCGGCGCGGCGCCTGCCGGGGCTGAGACCCTGCAGGAAGCGATCGGCCTGGCCTATCGCACGAATCCGACGCTGTTGGCCCAGCGCGCCAACCAGCGCGCTCTCGACGAGACCATCGTCCAGGCCCGTTCGGGCCTGCGCCCGACCATCAGCGCCTCGGCTGGGATTGATTACAGCCGCGTGGACACCGACGCCCTTGGCGTGGTCGAAAGCGACGGCGCCAGCGCCAGCGTCAGCCTGTCGCAAAACATCTGGACCGCCGGCCGCACCGCTCGCGGCATCGACGCGGCCGAGGCTAACGTCCGCGCCGGTCGCGAGAACCTGCGCGAAATCGAGCAGCAGGTGATGACCTCGGTGATCCAGGCCTATGCCGATGTCGTGCGGGACATGGAGATCCTGCGCATCCGTCAGGAGAACATCGCCGTCCTGCGTCGCCAGCTCGACGAATCCAACGCCCGCTTCGAAGTGGGCGAGATCACCCGCACCGATGTGGCCCAGTCCGAAGCCCGCCTGGCCCAGTCCGACGCTGACCTGGCCAATGCTCAGGCCCAGCTGTCGGTGTCGCGCGCAGCCTATGCCGCTGTCGTCGGCCAGGCACCGACCAATATGGAAACCCTGCCGGTCCTGCCGGGACTGCCGACCGATTTCGACGCCGCGCTGGACGTGGCCCTGGTCGAGAACCCCGGCGTTCAGGCTGCGACCTATGCCCTGCAAGCCGCCGAAGCCAATGTGGCGGCGGCGCGGTCCGAGTATCTGCCGTCGGCGCGTCTGCAGGCCTCCTATGGCGGCACGGCCAACGACCTGTCGGGCTTTGACCTGACCGACCGCACCAGCTTCACGGCCGGCGCGACCGTGTCGGTGCCCCTGTTCACCGGCGGCCTGAACCGCTCGCGCGTGGCCCAGGCGCTGGAACGCGCCAACGCGGCCCAGATCAGCGTCGAGGGCGAACGCCGCGGCGTGCTGCAGACCGTCAGCTCGGCCTACGCCCAGACCATCGCCGCCAAGTCGACCCTGCAAGCCGGCCAGGAAGCCGTCCGCGCCGCCTCGGTCGCCGCCGAGGGCGTGCGCCAGGAGGCTCAGGTCGGCCTGCGCACCACGCTCGACGTGCTGAACCAGGAGCTGGAGCTGCGCTCGGCCCAAGTGACCTTGGCCAGCGCCCATCGCAACCAGTACGTCGCCCAGGCTCAACTGCTGGCCGCCATGGGCCGTCTGGGCGGACCGAACCTGGATTCGTCGATCGCCGTCTATGACGCCGAGGCCAACTATGACGCGGTGCGCAACCGCGGCGGCCTGCCGTGGGACGGCGTGGTCGAGACGCTGGACCGCGTCGCCTCTCCGACGGTCGCGCCCGCAGCCGACGCCGAGGACGCGCCGATCGACACTCAGTTGAAGAGCGAAATCGTCCGCACCGCGCCTGGCGCCTGAGGCGATATTAGCCTGACAGGCGAAAAACGTTCGTTGATTCCGGCGGGCGTTGGTGCGACGACAGGTCAGGGGAGGGCGAGTCTGCTTGCCTGATCCTGATCGTCGCGCGCCGTTTGGCGCCTGTCGGCGGTCTCACAAGGTTCAGCCCCGCTCGCCCAAGGTTCTGCCATGACCGACCAGACCGCCCAGGAACCGACGATGGAAGAGATTCTGGCGTCGATTCGCCGGATCATCTCTGAAGACGACGCCCCGGCCGAAACCGCCGCCGCAGCGCCGGAGCCGGTCGTCGAGGTCGCCCCGGAGCCTGAGCCTGTAGTCGAAGCCGCGCCGGCGGCCGAAGAACCGGCGCCGGTCGAGGAAGAGGTTCTGGAGCTGACCGAGCGCTATGAAGCGCCTGCAGCTGAATCGATCGGCGATCTGGACGTCGCCGATGTGGCGCCGTTCCCCGCGGTTGCACCGGCGCCCGAGCCGATCGCCACGCCCGTCTATGATTCCCTGGTCGGCGAAAGCGCCGCCGCCAGCGCCGCCTCGGCCTTCGCTGGCCTGGCCGCCACCTTCCAGAAGCCGGAAGCGCCCGCGGCATCGGCCCCGCAGGACATGCCCTTCGTCAGCGGCAATACGGTCGAGGCCATGGTTCAGGCCATGCTTCGCCCGATGCTGAAGGACTGGCTGGACGCCAACCTGCCTGGCATCGTCGAAGCCCAGGTACGCAAGGAAGTAGAACGCATCGCCCGCAACGCCGGCTAGCCCTTCGCTTCACCAGACACTAAGTCATTGAGGGCGGCTCCGGCGGGGCCGCCCTTTCGCTATTTCAGAAACGACATTCCTATGCTCGAGAAGACTTTCGAACCCCAGGCCGCCGAACCGCGCCTCTACGCCCAGTGGGAAGAGAGCGGCCTGTTCGCGCCGCGCGCCGCCAAGCCGACGGACGGCGCCGCCGACGCCTATTCGATCGTCATTCCGCCGCCGAACGTGACGGGCTCGCTGCATATCGGCCACGCGCTGAACAATACGCTTCAAGACATTTTGGCCCGCTATCACCGGATGAAGGGCAAGGCCGTGCTGTGGCTGCCCGGCACCGACCACGCCGGCATCGCCACCCAGATGGTGGTCGAGCGCCAGTTGGCCGCCGCGGGCGCCGCCGGGCGGCGCGACATGGGCCGCGACGCCTTTGTCGACAAGGTCTGGGAGTGGAAGGCGGAATCGGGCGGCACCATCGTGCGCCAGCTGCGCCGCCTGGGCTCGTCCTGCGACTGGTCGCGTGAGCGTTTCACCCTGGACGAGGGGCTGAACGCCGCCGTCCGCAAGGTCTTCGTCAAGCTGCATCAGGACGGCCTGATCTATCGCGACAAGCGTCTGGTGAACTGGGACCCGCATTTCCAGACCGCCATTTCCGATCTGGAAGTCGAACAGCGCGAGCAGGACGGCCACTACTGGCACTTCGCCTATCCGCTGGCCGACGGCGTCACCTATGAGCACCCGGTCGCCTTCGACGAAGACGGCAAGGCCACCGAGTTTGAAACCCGCGGCTTCATCGTCGTGGCCACGACCCGGCCCGAGACCATGCTGGGCGACACCGGCGTGGCGGTTCACCCTGAGGACGAGCGCTACGCCGGTCTGGTCGGCAAGGAAGTGATCCTGCCGATCACCGGCCGTCGCATTCCCATCGTCGCCGACGACTATGCCGATCCGACCAAGGGTTCGGGCGCGGTGAAGATCACCCCGGCGCACGATTTCAACGACTTCGGCGTCGGCAAGCGCGCCGGTCTGGCCGCGCTGAACGTGATGGACGCCTTTGCGCGCATCATCAGCGATGACGTGCCGGAAATTCCCGCTGAACTGGTCGGCCTGGACCGCTTCGCCGCGCGGAAGGCCATCGTCGCCCGCGCCGAGGAAGAGAACTGGCTGCGCGAGATCGAGAAGACCAAGCACGTCGTCCCGCACGGCGACCGCTCGGGCGTGGTCATCGAGCCCTGGCTGACGGACCAGTGGTACGTCGACGCCCACACCCTGGCCCAGCCCGCGCTGAAGGCGGTGGAGCAGGGCGCCACGGTGTTCGAGCCGAAGTCCTACGAGAAGATCTATTTCGAATGGCTGCGCAACATCGAGCCGTGGTGCATCTCGCGCCAGCTGTGGTGGGGCCACCGCATTCCGGCCTGGTACGGCCCGAACGGTGAGATCTACGTCGCCGAGACGGAAGAGGACGCCCGCGAACAGGCGATGTCGGACTATGATTCCGAAGTCGTGCTGACCCAGGACGAGGACGTTCTGGACACCTGGTTCTCGTCGGCCCTGTGGCCGTTCTCGACCATGGGCTGGCCTGAAAAGACCGAGGATCTGGAGCGCTTCTATCCGACCAGCGATCTGGTGACGGCGGCGGACATCATCTTCTTCTGGGTCGCCCGGATGATGATGATGGGGATGCACTTCATGGACGGCGAAGTCCCGTTCAAGCGCGTCATCATCAACGGTCTGGTCCGCGACGAGAAGGGCCAGAAGATGTCGAAGTCCAAGGGCAACGTCATCGACCCCCTGGGCATCATCGACGAACTGGGCGCCGATCCGCTGCGCTTCACCATGGCCATCCTGTCGGGCACGCGCGACATTAAGTTGTCGAAGCAGCGCATTGAAGGGTATCGCAATTTCGGCACCAAGCTGTGGAACGCCGCGCGCTTCAGCCAGATGAACGAGGCCAAGCGGGTCGAGGGCTTTGATCCCGCGACCGTCGAGCAGACCATCAACCGCTGGATCCGCGGAGAACTGACCAAGGCCGAGCGCGCCGTGTCGGAGGCCATCGAAGGTGGTCGTTTCGACGACGCAGCGGGCGCGCTTTACCGCTTCGTCTGGAACGTCTTCTGCGACTGGTATCTGGAACTGGCCAAGCCGGTGTTCAGCGGCGCCGATGAAGCCGCCAAGGCCGAGACGCGGGCCATGACCGCCTGGACCATCGACCAGACGCTGAAGCTGCTGCACCCGGTCATGCCCTTCATCACCGAAGAGCTGTGGGCCGAACTGGGCAAGGAAGGTCCGGCCCGCGACAGCCTGCTGATCGGCGCCGAATGGCCGGTCCTGCCGGACGCCTTCATCGACGCCTCGGCCGAGGCCGAGATCGGCTGGCTGGTCGACTTCGTCGGCGAAATCCGCGCCCTGCGGGCCGAGATGAACGTGCCGCCGTCGGCCAAGCCGCCGCTGGCCTTCATCGCGCCCGACGCCGTGACCGCCGAGCGCATCGCGCGCCACCGCGACCTGCTGCTGACCCTGGGCCGCGTGTCCGAGATCGCTGTGGCCGAGGCCGCGCCCGCCGGGGCCGTGACCTTCGTGTCGGGTGGTTCGACGGCGGCGCTGTCGCTGGCCGGGATCATCGACCTGACCGCCGAACGGGCGCGTCTGGAGAAGGAGATCGCGGTCTTCGAGAGCGACATCGGCCACGTGAACAAGAAGCTGGGCAACCCCAATTTCGTGTCGCGCGCCGCGCCCGAAGTCGTCGACGAGCAGCGCGCCAAGCTGGCCGAGGCCGAAGAGGGCAAGGTCAAGCTGCAGGCCGCGCTGGCCCGTCTGGATGCGATGGCCGGGGCGTGAGGAAGGTCCGTCTGGATCAACTGCTGGTCACGCGCGGCCTGGCCGAAAGCCGGGCCAAGGCCAAGGCTGCCGTCGAGGCGGGCGGCGTCACCGTGGACGGTGCGCCCGCCAAGTCGGCGTCGCAGACCGTTAATGACGACGCCGAGATCGGCTACGCCGCCGCCCACCGCTGGGTGGGACGCGGCGCGCTGAAGCTGGAACGGGCGCTGGACCTGTGGCCGGTTACGGTCGAGGGGCGGGTGGTTCTGGACGTCGGCGCTTCCACCGGGGGCTTCACCGAGGTCTGTCTGGATCGCGGCGCGGTCCAGATCTTCGCCGTCGATGTCGGCTTTGGACAGATGCATCCCAAGGTCGCGGCCGATTCGCGCGTGATCAATCTGGAGCGGACCGACGCGCGCGACCTGACGCCCGCGATCATCCCAGAGCCGCCGTCGCTGATCGTCTGCGACGCCAGCTTCATCGGCCTGTCGAAGGTGCTGCCAGCGGCGCTTGATCTGGCGACGCCGGACGCGGACCTGATCACCCTGGTCAAGCCGCAGTTCGAAGGGGCGGGGCCCAAGGACGCCGGCAAGAAGGGCGTGGTCAAGGACCCCGAGGCCCATGCGGCGGCGGTCGAGGGCGTGCGCGCCTGGTTGGAAAGCGTCGGCTGGTCCGTGCGTGAAACGGCGGAAAGCCCGATCACCGGCGGCGACGGCAACCTCGAGTTCCTGATGTGGGCGCGACGAACCTGAGCCTGGGCCTGAGCCTGAAAATACAGAGGGCCGCCGGATAACCGGCGGCCCTCTTCACGTCGTCGATCGACAGGGGGGCTGAAACTTAATCGACGACGCGATAGCGGCCGTTCCGGTCGGGGCAGGTGCGCACGTAGCGCGTTTCGCTGCGACCATCGGGCAGACGGATGACGCTCTCGGCGAGGCGGCATTCGTCGGTGTTCTGGTTGTTCTGATAGCGGTAGTCGGGCGCGGGCTGGGTGTAGCCGCGATCGTAGTCGGACTCGCGATAGTCCCGGCCGTAGCCGTCGTCGTAGCGACGGTCATAGCCACGGTTATCGTAGCCATAGGCCGGCGGGACGTAGGTCCCGCCATAGGACTGATTGTTGCCGTAGCTGGACGAACGATAGCGGCTGTCGCAGGCGGCGGAGTTGTTGCCCACGCCGGCGCCGAGAGCCGCGCCCAGGACGCCGCCGAGAACGCTGCCTTCGGTGCGACGGCCACGCGCGGCCAGCTGGGAGCCGGCGATGGCGCCGATGGTGGCGCCGACCACGCCGCCGGTCGTCGTGCGATCGCGTTGATCGCGGACGCAGGGGTCATAGCCTCGGCCATAGCTATTGCTGTTGTTGTAACCGTAGGCGGGCGGATAGCCGTAGCCATAGGTCTGGGCGCTGACGACGCCCGGAACCATGAGCGAACCGGCCACAGCGAGGGCGGCGACAGCAGCGGCGGAGGCCTTTTTGGACAGATGACCGATCATCGTTCTCGTTCCTGTGACAGATCCCGGTGCTGAACGGCCTCGGTGCGCTGTCTGTTGCATCCCGTGATAGGGCGACGAAGCTGAACGGCTATTGATCGCGTCGTTCATCTTCGTTCAGGTTTCAGTTTCGGCGCGGGACCGGGTAGAAGCCGCGCCATGATGCAAACGCTGACCATCGCCCGCATGGGCCACCAGGGCGACGGGATCGCCGAGACGCCCAACGGCCTCGTCTTCGTGCCGGGCGCCCTGCCGGGCGAAGTGATCTCGGCCGAGGTGAAGGACGGACGCGTCGAGCAGTTCGACCTGGTCGAAGCCAGCCCTGACCGCCGCCCGATCCATTCCGAGACCTATGCCGAGTGCGGCGTCGCGCCGATGCAACACTGGGCGGATGAACCCTATCTGGCGTGGAAGCGCGAGGTGGTGATCCAGACCCTGGCGCGCGAGGGCATCGAGACCGAGGTCGAGGCGACCGTCGCCGTGCCGCAGGCCAGCCGACGCCGGCTGGCGCTGCACGCCCGCAGCGGTCCGGGCGGGCGCGTCCTGCTGGGCTTCAAGGCGCGGCGGTCGTGGCGGCTGGTCGAACTGACCGACTGTCCGGTGTCCGACCCGGCGCTGACGGCGGCCCTGCCGCTGCTGGCCAAGGTGGCGGCGCCCTTCCTGGGGCATCCGAAATCGGCGCCGACCCTGCACGTCACCCTGACCGACACCGGGCTGGACGTCGACGTGACCGGGGTCGAGAAGAAGTCGGGCGGCCTGACGGCGGACATGACGGCGCGGGCCATCGCGGCGGCGGCCGAGGCTGATCTGGCGCGGCTCAGCCTGGACGGCGACACCCTGGTGATGGCGCGCCAGCCGCGCATCACCTTCGGCCGGGCGACCGTGCCCCTGCCGCCCGCGGCCTTCCTGCAAGCCGCGCCCGCCGCCGAGGCGGCCATGGTCAGCCGGGCGGTGGAGGCGGTGAGGGGGGCCAAGAAGGTCGCCGACCTGTTCTGCGGCGCCGGCACCTTCACCTTCCCCCTGGCCGAGGTGGCCAGCGTCATGGCGGCGGATTCCTCTGCGGCGTCCATCGCGGCGCTGAAGGCGGGCGTTTCCACGGCTCAAGGCCTGAAAACCATCGAGGCCCAGGCGCGCGACCTGTTTCGCCGTCCGCTGTCGCCCTACGACCTCAAGGGCTGCGAGGCCATTGTGATCGACCCGCCGCGCGCCGGCGCGCTGGAACAGACCCAGCAGTTGCCCGGGACCAAGGCCGGCGTCGTCGTCGGCGTGTCGTGCAATCCCCAGACCTTCGCCCGCGACGCCCGCATCCTGATCGACGGCGGCTTCCGGCTGGAGAAGGTCACGCCCATCGACCAGTTCCTATGGTCGACCCACGTCGAACTGGTCGGCGTATTCCGTCGCTAACTATCGGAAGCTGTCATGTCCTTCATTGCCCCTCTCGCCAGCCCCATCAGCGCCGATGAGCGCCGCCGCCGCATCCAGGCGCTCGCGGCCCAACTGACTGCTGAGGGCCTTTCGGCGCTGCTGCTCGGCTCCACGACATCGCTGCGCTATTTAACGGGGCTGGACTGGCATGCCTCCGAGCGGCTGACCGGGGCCCTGATCCACGCCGACGGGCGGGTCGAGTATGTCTGTCCGCGTTTTGAACTGGACAAGGTCGGGGCGCTGACGTCGGCCGCGACCGCCGTGCCCGGCGACATCCTGACCTGGGAGGAGGACGAGAGCCCCTACACCCTGGTCGCAGGCCGCCTGGGTGCGGGCGGACGGCTGGCGGTGGACGAACTGGCCGCGACCTTCGTCTGGCTGGGACTGGCCAGCGCCTTGGGGCAGGACCGGCTGGTCGACGGCGGCCCGCTGACCGTCGCCCAGCGTCGCATCAAGTCGCCGGCCGAAATCGCCCTGCTGACGCGCGCCAAGGCTATCACCCTGGAGGTTCAGCGTCGCACGCGGGACTGGCTGAAGGAGGGCGTCCTGACCTCCGAGGTCAAACGCTTCATCGACGCCGAGCACCGCAAGCTGGGCGGGGAGGGCGGGTCGTGGTTCTGTCTGGTCTCCTTCGGCGACGACACCTGCCTGCCGCATGGCGGCGAAGGCGATCGTGCGCTGAAAGCCGACGACGTGGTGCTGATTGACACAGGCACCCTGGTCGATGGCTATCACTCGGACATCACCCGCACCTATGTTTTCGGTGAGCCGACGGCAGAGTTCCGCCGGGTCTGGGATCACGAGAAGCAGGCGCAAGCGCTTGCCTTCGAGGCGGCGCAACTGGGCGCGACCTGCGAGAGCGTCGATGCTGCGGCGCGCGACTACCTGACCGCGCAGGGCTATGGGCCTGACTACCGCCTGCCGGGCCTGCCGCACCGCACCGGGCATGGCGTTGGTCTGGATATCCACGAGGCGCCCAATCTGGTTCGCGGCGACCGCACTGTGCTGGAGGCGGGCATGAGTTTCTCCAACGAGCCCATGCTGGTGATCCCGGGCAAGTTCGGCGTTCGGCTGGAGGATCACTTCTACACGACGGAAAACGGCCCGGTCTGGTTCACTCAGCCGTCACACAGCCTGGATGATCCGTTCGGCGCCTAGCCGAACAGCTCCAGTTGCGGCCTCATGTCGGCGGGGACGCGGAACTGGGTCACGTCCAGCGGCGCGCGAGGGGCGTCCAGGCCGTAGCGCTTGATCGCCGCCTTGAAGCGGGCGGCGATCAGTTCGGCGACAGGCCCCGTTCCCTTCATCCGTTGAGCCCAGTCAGGGTCGTAGTCCTTGCCCCCGCGCGTCTGGCGGATCAGGGACATGACGCGCGCTGCGCGTTCGGGCCGAGCGTCGGCCAGCCATTCGCGAAACAGGTCCTTGATCTCGAGCGGCAGGCGCAGGGTCACATACATGGCCGAGGTGGCGCCCGCCTTTTGAGCGGCCTCGAGGATGGATTCCATCTCGTGGTCGTTCAGGCCGGGGATGACGGGGGCGAAACCGACGCCGACCGGACAGCCCGTGTCGGCCAGACGGCTGATGGCCTCCAGCCGCTTGGCGGGGGTGGAGGCGCGCGGCTCCATCGCGCGGGCCAGGCCGCGATCCAGGGTGGTGATGGAGATCATGGCCGAGGCCAGCCCGTCGCGACCCATCGCCCCCAGAATGTCGGCGTCGCGGGCGATCAGCACCGACTTGGTGATGAAGCTGAACGGCTGATGGAACCGCTGCATCACCTGCAGGATCGAGCGCGTGGACCGGGTCTCGCGCTCGACCGGCTGATAGGGATCGGTGTTGCCGCCTACGTGGATGCGCTTGCAGACGTATCGGGGCTTGGCGAGTTCCTGTTCCAGCAGACGCGCGGCTTCGGGCTTGAAGAAGATCCGGCTCTCGAAATCCAGACCCGGGGATAGGCCCATCCAGGCATGGGACGGACGGGCGTAGCAGTAGATGCAGCCATGTTCGCAGCCCTTGTAAGGGTTGATGGAGCGATCGAAGCCGACGTCGGGACTCGTATTCCTGGCGATGATGGTGCGGGCATGTTCTGGCGAGAGGGTGGTGCGCAGCGGCGCGGCCGCTTCGTCCTGGTCCGTCCAGCCGTCGTCGAAGTCCTCGCGCCGGTCGGCTTCATACCGGCCCGAGTCGTTGGAGCGTGCGCCGCGTCCTTTCATCGCCGTTCTCATGGGAGGAGGATGGCACGGATTTGGAACAAATCAAGAACAAAACGCGAGCCGAAAGGTCGCGACCGGGTGAGGATCTCTGCCGCGCTTTTCCTGGTCCGCTCATCCCGGCGAAGGCCGGGATCCAGATGATATGACTGCGCGGGCGGGGGTGAAGGCGAAATAGCGTCCTCTGGTCCATGCGGTGCGCCTTACAATCTGGATCCCGGCCTTCGCCGGGATGAGCGGAGAGGGCGAGGCGGACTAAAGGATTGGGTATTTTAATACCGTTTATGATAAGTTGTTTTAAATCAATGTGATGACTCAAAATCGCGTCGCGAACTGGTGTTGACCTGCTGTGGACGACCCTCTATCAGCACGCCTTCCGCTCATTCCTGCTTTGGGATGGGCCGCACCGTTCGTCTTTCAGGACCCTCATTATGCTGAAGAGCACTACGGCTTCGCTGAAGCCGGCAGAGGTCGAAAAGAAGTGGATCCACATCGACGCCGAAGGCGTCGTGGTGGGCCGCCTCGCGACCTTCATCGCCAACCGTCTGCGCGGCAAGCACCTGCCGACCTACACCCCGCACGTTGACTGCGGCGACTACGTCGTCGTCACCAACGTCGACAAGGTGGTGTTCACCGGCAAGAAGAACACCGACAAGGTCTACTATCGCCACACCGGCCACCCGGGCGGCATCAAGCAGACGACCCCGGAGAAGGTCCTGAACGGCCGCTTCCCCGAGCGCGTGCTCGAGAAGGCCGTTGAGCGCATGCTGCCGAAGGAAAGCCCGCTGGCTCGCAAGCAGATGACGCACCTGCGTCTGTTCGCCGGCGCCGCCCACGAGCATGAAGCCCAACAGCCGCAGACCATCGACTTCAAGTCGGCCTCGGCCAAGAACACCCGGAGCGCCTGAGCATGACCGACGTGACTGCTGAAGCCACCGGCTTCGACGCCCTGAAGAGCCTGGGCACTGTTGAAAACGACGCCCCAGTCTATGTCCAGAAGCTGGACGCCCAAGGCCGCGCCTACTCGACCGGCAAGCGCAAGAACGCGATCGCTCGCGTTTGGGTCAAGCCGGGCACCGGCAAGATCACCATCAACGGCAAGGACCAGGAAGTTTACTTCGCTCGTCCCGTGCTGCGCATGATGATCGCCCAGCCGCTGACCGTTTCGGACCGCGCCACGCAATACGACGTGATCTGCACCGTCGAAGGTTCGGGTCTGTCGGGTCAAGCCGGCGCCATCCGCCACGGCCTGTCGCACGCCCTGACGCACTTCGAACCGGAACTGCGCAAGGTCCTGAAGCCGCACGGCTTCCTGACCCGCGACAGCCGCGTCGTCGAGCGTAAGAAGTACGGCCGCGCCAAGGCTCGCCGCAGCTTCCAGTTCTCGAAGCGCTAACTCGCAACCGCGAGTGGGAATACAAGGGCGCTTCGGGGAAACCCGGAGCGCCTTTTTTCTGTCTGAACTTGGGGCGAGAGCAGTCGCATGACCCACACCATCTTTATCGACGGCGAGGCCGGGACCACGGGGCTGGAGATTCGCGAGCGTCTGGAGGCGCGCACGGATCTGGAGCTGATCCTGCTGGGCGATCGTCGGCGCGACGTCGAGGCGCGGCGCGAGGCGCTGAACAGCGCCGATGCGGTGATCCTGTGCCTGCCCGATGATGCGGCGAAAGAAGCTGTGTCGATGATCGAGAACCCGAGCGTGCGGATCATCGACGCCTCGACGGCCTACCGGGTCGATCCGGCCTGGACCTATGGCTTCGCCGAGATGGATGCGGGCCAGCGCGCGGCCATCGCCGCCTCGACGCGGGTGTCGAACCCCGGCTGCTATCCAACGGGCTTCATCGGCTTGATGCGGCCGCTGGTGCGGGCGGGTCTGGTCCCGGCCAGCCAGCCAGTCACGGTCAATGCGGTGTCGGGCTATTCCGGCGGCGGCAAGGCCATGATCGCCGAGTTCGAGGCGGCGGGGGCTTCGACCGCCTTCCGCGCCTATGGCCTGACCCAGAAGCACAAGCACGTGCCGGAGATGACCCAGCACACGGGGCTGACGCTGCCCGTCCTCTTCGCGCCCGCCGTCGGCGCCTATCGCCAGGGGATGCTGGTCGAAGTTCCGCTGCACCTGTCGGCCCTGCCGGAGACGCCTTCGGTTGAGCGCCTGCACGGCGCGCTGGTCGAGGCCTATGACGGCCAGCGCTTCGTCGAGGTCGCCGACCTGGACGAGACCGAGGCCATGACCGGCATCGAGCCGGAAGCCCTGAACGGCACCAACCGGATGCGTCTGCACGTCTTTGGCGATCGCGGCGGCGAGCAGGCGCGTCTGGTCGCCATGCTCGACAACCTGGGCAAGGGCGCCTCGGGCGCGGCGGTGCAGAACCTGAACATCATGCTGGGTCTGGACGAGGCGACGGGGCTGATCTGAACCAAACGCGCCCGGCCGCCGTATAGGGGGCATGGACGCCGGTCTTCATCGTCGGTCTGTGCTGCTGGGCGCCGCTGCTGCGGCCCTGTCGGGCTGCACGCCCAAGGCGGCGGACGCCTCGCCGGATGCATGGGCGACCTCGCCCTTTCGGCGGATCAGCGACGCCGAATGGCGACGGCGGCTGGGCGACGCCTCATGGCGCGTGCTGCGTCATGAGGGGATCGAGCAGCCGTTCAGCAGCCCCCTGAACGACGAGCACCGACGCGGCGTCTTTGTCTGCAAGGGCTGCGCCCTGCCGCTGTTCCAGTCGGCGTGGAAGTATGACAGCGGCACCGGCTGGCCCAGCTTCACGCGAGTGATCCAGGCCAATATCGGGACCAAGACCGACCGGCTGATCGGCATCGCCCGCACCGAATACCACTGCGCCCGCTGCCTGGGGCATCAGGGGCATCTGTTCAGGGACGGGCCGCCGCCGACCGGGCGGCGCTATTGCAACAACGGCGTGGCGCTGAGCTTTCAGCCCGCCTGACGGGCCTTGAGCGCGGATTCCACGGTCACGCCGAACCAGATCGAACCGATGACGATCAGCAGGCCGTAGTCAAAGCCGGGGAAGAAGACCGGAACGGCGGCGGCCAGGATCAGGAGCAGCGGGAACAGGCTGGCCCAGACCGCGGTCGAGGCGGCTTCGGGGTGGATCATCGGCGGGCGCTGCGTCCCCATGCGTTTGGACAGGACGCCGTTGAGCACGACGAACAGGATGCTGCAGAGCACCGCCATCAGGACGTACTTCAGCGTGTTGCCCGGCTCGCCGAACAGGCTGGCGGTGGCGACCAGAAGGGCCAGAGGGACGGCGGTCGTGATCGCCAGCAGCAGGTTGGGTTCGATACGCTTCAAGACTTCACTTTCACATAGGCGCCGGGCGCGGGCTCGATGGGCTTGAGCGGACCGGATTTCGGGTCACGGGCGGGGATCGGCTCGCCCGATTTTTCATGCAGCCATGCGGCCCAGTGGGTCCACCAACTGCCGGGATGCTGTTCGGCGCCCGCTTGCCATTCCTGAAGCGTTTCGGGAAGGGCGGTGTTGGTCCAGTGCTGGTATTTATTGGCGCTGGGGGGATTGATGACCCCGGCGATGTGGCCCGATCCGGCCAGAGTATAGGTCACGGGACCGCCGAACAGGCGCGCCGAGCGATAGACCGAGTTCATCGGGGCGATGTGGTCCTCGCGGCTGGCCTGGAAATAGAGGGGGATCGTCACCTTCGACAGGTCGATGCGTTCGCCGCCGATCTCGAACTCGCCCTTGGCCAGGGCGTTGCGGCCATACATCTGGCGCAGATAGTCGAGGTGCAGGCGTTTGGGCATCCGCGTCTGGTCGGCGTTCCAGAACAGCAGGTCGAAGGCTGCCGGCGCCTTGCCCATCAGATAGTTGGACACGAAGAAGGACCAGATCAGGTCGTTGGCGCGCAGGGCGTTGAAGGTGTCGGCCATGGCGCTGCCGGGCAGCACGCCGCCCGCGGCGTCCATCTGTTGCTCGATCTCGGCCAGCCAGTGCTCGTCGGTGAACAGCAGCAGGTCGCCGGCCTCAGCGAAGTCGTGCTGGGCGGCGAAGAAGGTGGCCGAGGCGACGCGGGTGTCCTTGCGCGCCGCCATATGCGCTAAGGCCGAGCCGAGCAGGGTGCCGCCGATGCAGTAGCCGACGGCGTTCAGCCGGTCCGAACCAGTTTGCTCCAGCACCTTTTCGACGGCGCGGTAGATGCCTTTTTGCAGATACTCGTCAAAGCCGAATTCGGCCTTGTCCTGGTCCGGGTTGACCCAGGAGCAGACGAAGACGGTGAAGCCCTGGGCCGACAGCCAGCGGATCAGCGAGTTCGCCGGCTGCAGGTCCATGATGTAGAACTTGTTGATCCACGGCGGGAAGATCAGCAGAGGAACGGCGTGCTGGCTCTCGGTCGCGGCGTCGAACTGGATCAGTTCGAACAGTTCGTCGCGCCAGACGACCTGGCCGGGGGCGGTGGCGACGTTCTCGCCGACCTTGAACTGACCGTAGTCGGCCTGGCTGATCTTCAGCTTGCCGTTGCCACGCTCCAGATCGGCGGCGAAGTTCTGCATTCCCTTCACCAGAGACTCGCCGCCCGTCTCGGCCAAAGCCTTCAGCGCCGCCGGGTTGGAGGCCAGGAAGTTGGAGGGCGAGAAGGCGTCGGTCAGCAGCTTGGTGAAGAACTCGGCCCGGCGCTTCACGCGCGGATCGACGTCCTCGACGCTGGACACCAGGCCGTTCATCCAGTCGGAGGTGACCAGATAGGACTGGCGCATGACGTCAAAGACGGGGTTCTCGCTCCAGGCCGGATCGCGGAACCGCTTGTCGGTCGAGGGGGCGGGCGCGACCTCCTCGCCCATGGCGCGGCGCGAGGTCGAGGACCACAGGTCCATGTAGCGGCCGAACAGATCGGCCTGGGCCTGGAACAGCTTTTCGGGGCGGGCGGCCAGACTGGTCATGACCGAGGTCATGGCCGGGGCGACGTTGAACGGGTCGGGCGACAGGGCGGCGGGGCGGTCGGCCTGCGACAGGGCCGCCTCGGCGATGGCCGACTGGGCCGTCATGGCCGCCTTGGCCAGGTTCAGCGACAGGGTTTCCAGCAGGTGGCGCTGATCGGCGCCGAAGGCGAAGGGATCGGGGGCCTCGGGCTGAGGCGGCGGGGGCGGCGCGGCCTGCGGCTGGGCTGCGGCTTCGACCGGCGATTCGGAAGGCGGGGGCGTCGCGGCCTTCTTCGGCCGGGGCTTGGCCGAGGTTGGACGGCCCGATTTACGTGGCGCGGCGGCGGCTGCCAGCGGGGCGGGGGGAGCCTTGGTCGGGTGCTTGGCCATGGGCGAACCTTCGGAACCGGTCTCGCGTCGGGCCGCGAGCCTTCCTCCGGGACCGATGATGGCATATGACCGGGGTCGAGATGAACGTGTTCCTGTCGAAAAAGACGATCCTGCCGGCGATGACCGGTCTGCTGCTGGCCACGGGCGGCTGCGTCGGCTCGTTCGACCCGCAGACGGACATGACCTCGCCGGTCGCGCCGCGCATTCAGGAACTGGTGGACGCCCACCGCCAATATCCGCGCTGGGCCGATTTTCCGGCGACGCCGACGGACCTGCCGCAGCCGGCCCAGGTCGCCGCGAACGTCAATGCGCTGAACACCGACAGCGGCGCCCTGGCGACCCAGGTGGCCGGCATCGACTGGACGCTGGACACCGATCCCGCGGCCTTCATCGAATCGATCAACCGCCGTTTCGATCCGGCCAAGATGGCCCCGATCGGTGCCCAGACGCCGGAAGAGGTCGAGGCCTTGGCCGAACGCCTG
Source organism: Brevundimonas sp. KH_025 (assembly GCF_057839885.1). Lineage (NCBI taxonomy): Bacteria > Pseudomonadati > Pseudomonadota > Alphaproteobacteria > Caulobacterales > Caulobacteraceae > Brevundimonas > Brevundimonas sp. KH_025. Next base: position 1,148,711 of record NZ_CM174501.1, read on the forward strand.
CGTCGCCGCGCCGCCGCCCCGCCGCCGATCGACCGCCCGCGCCCCTGAAGGCGCGCCCAGACGGCGGCCTGTCGTCTGACCGACAGAATCCCGGAATGATGGCCGGGCTGACAAGGATTCTACATGGCTGACGGTGGAAACAGTCCCGCCTTCCTCGGCGTCTCGCGCTCGTTGTCGGGCCGTGCCTGGCGACAGCGCCCGGCCGAAGCGGGGACCATCCGCGCCCATATGCAGGCCCTGGATCTGGACGAGCCGATGGCTCGCGCCCTGGCGGCGCGCGGCGTGGCGGCCGATCAGGGCCAGAACTTCCTGACGCCGACGCTGCGGGCCCTGTTCCCCGATCCGTCCAGCTTCATGGACATGGATACGGCGGCGACCGCCATCATCGACGCCTTGCAGGCGGGCAGCAGCATCCACGTCTTCGCCGACTATGACGTGGACGGGGCGTCCAGCGCCGCTTTGCTGGTGCGTTGGTTCCGCACGCTGGACGCGGAACTGCCCATCTATGTCCCCGACCGCCTGACCGAGGGCTATGGCCCCAGCGCGCGGGCGTTCGACACGCTGAAGGCGCGCGGCGCCGATCTGGTCATCACCGTCGACTGCGGCGCCGCGGCCAACGAGGCCGTGGCCCATGCCGCCGCCATCGGGCTGAATGTCGTGGTCATCGACCACCACATGATGCGTGAGGAGCCGCCAGCCTGTCTGGCCGTGGTCAATCCGAACCGGCCCGGCTGCAACTCGGGGCAGGGCAATCTGGCGGCGGCGGGGGTGGTCTTCGTCTTGTTGGCCGCCCTGAACCGCGAGGCTCGGGCGCGGAACCTGTTCGAGGGCCGGGCCGAGCCGGACATCCGCCAGTGGCTGGATCTGGCCGCCATGGGCGCCATCTGCGACGTGACCGGCCTGACGGGCTTCAACCGGGCGCTGACCAGCCTGGGCCTCAAGGTCATGTCGGACTGGAAGAATCCGGGACTGCGCGCCCTGCTGGCCGCCGCCGGGGCTGAGCCGGGACCGGCCAAGTCCAATCATGCGGGCTTCATCCTGGGGCCGCGCATCAATGCGGGCGGGCGGATCGGCAAGTCGGATCTGGGGGCGCGTTTGCTATCCACCGACGATCCGGACGAGGCGAGGGCGCTGGCGCAGGAACTGGACGCCCTGAACATCGCCCGGCGCGAGGTCGAGGCCCAGGTGACGGACCAGGCCGTGCGCCGCGTAGAGGCGACGGGCGCGCATGCCGACGAGTCGGCTCTGGTCGTGATTTCGGGCGAGGACTGGCATCCCGGCGTGGTCGGCATCGTCGCCGGGCGTCTGCGCGAACGCTGGCGCAAGCCGGTCGTGGTGATCGGCGTCGACGCCATCAACGGTCTGGGCAAGGGTTCGGGCCGGTCGCAGCCGGGCATGAACCTGGGGCGGGCCGTACAGGCGGCATGGAACGAGGGCGTGCTGATCGCGGGGGGCGGGCACGCCATGGCGGCGGGCCTGACGGTCGCGGCCGACCGGATCGACGAACTGCGCGCCTTCCTCAATGACCGTCTTTCGGGCGAGCGGGCCGAGGCCGTGGCTCAGGACTGGGTCGAGGTGGACGCCCTGATCGATCCGCGCGCGGCGACCCGCGACCTGTTCGAGGCGTTCGAGCAATTGGCGCCCTATGGTCCCGCCAACCCCGAGCCCCTGTTCGCGCTGCAAGGCGTGCAGGCGCGCGAGCCGGCGGCCATGAACGGCGGCCATGTGCGGTGCCGTCTGGTCGGGCCGGATGGGGCCTCGGTGCGGGCCATCGCCTGGCGCTGCGCCGACCTGCCCAGCGGCAAGGCGCTGCTGGCGGGGCAGGGCGGGCTGAGCCTGGTCGGGCGGCTGAAGGCGGACGACTGGAACGGTCGTCGCGGCGTGCAGTTCGAGATCGAGGACGTGGCTGACCCACGCATGGCCTGAGGTTTCAGGCGTTGCCGAGCGCAGGTCTTTGAAAAAGTCGCACAAACTGCGCAGCAAGCGCTTGCAAGCGGCGGAATCGGCGGCTATTACCCCGGTCCTCCGCGCAGCGGTCCCTTCGTCTATCGGTTAGGACGTCAGGTTTTCAACCTGAAAAGAGGGGTTCGACTCCCCTAGGGACTGCCACGCGGAGCTTTCCTTTTCCCCGACATCGACAGCCTGCATCCGCCCGCCAAGGGCTGATTTCGTGCGCGATGCGCGATGGCGAAGTCTTTGTTCGGAAAGTTGAAAAACAGGCTTGCGTCATCCGGGGGCGGGGGGTATCAGACCGCTCCTCCGCGCAGCGGTCCCTTCGTCTATCGGTTAGGACGTCAGGTTTTCAACCTGAAAAGAGGGGTTCGACTCCCCTAGGGACTGCCACGCGGAGCTATCCCCCCGTACATCCTTGGATCGATCGCGCCCAGCCTCGCTTGAGGCTGCATTTACGCGCCATAACCGCGTTACGGCTACGCTTGGGCTTAAAATCGTCATTTTTGATTTTCCGCACTTCACAGAACCGTGTTAATCGTAGTCCGCTCGAGTTGTTTGCGGGCGGGGGTTGGCAAGTGACGGATTTCGAAGGGACTGAAGCGTCGGAGATTGTTCGTATCGCCGGCACGGTCAAATGGTTCGATCCGGGCAAAGGGTACGGCTTTATCGTTCCCGACCAGCCCGATCTGACGGAGTTGAAGGATGTGCTGCTGCACGTCAGCAGTCTGCGCGACGGCGGCCATGAGACCGCCTCCGAAGGCGCATCCGTGACCTGTGACTGCGCGCGCCGGGCCAAGGGTTGGCAGGTCGTGCGCATCGTCGACCTGGGAGAAGGCTTGGCGTCGCCTGTCCGCCGAGAGGCTGCGCGTCCGACCTTGTCTGCGGCGCGAGCGAATTTCGAACTGCCGCCCGGCGCTCCGCTGGAGACGGCGGTCGTCAAATGGTTCAATCGCACTAAGGGCTACGGATTCGTGGTGCGCGACGGCCAGGCTGGCGATATCTTCGTCCATGTTGAAACGCTGCGGCGCTGCGGACTGGATGACCTGGTCCCGGGCGACGCCGTGCAGGTGCGGTTCGCCGAAGGCCCCAAGGGCCTGGTGGTGGCCGATATCAGACCGGGCGAATAGGATTCGCCTTTTGAAGGGCGAGGCCATGAATTTCAGTCGTCGGATCCTGCTGGCGGCCGCGCTTTCCGCCGCCAGCCTGTCTTCGGCCTGCGCGCAGAGCGGGCCGGTCGATGCGGCGGGACGGGCGCTGGAGCCGCTGAGCATCGTGACCGCGTCGGGCGAACACAAGTTCATGGTCGAGATCGCCGACGACGACGCCGAGCGCGAACGCGGCCTGATGTATCGTCCGCCGCTGGAAGACGACCGGGGCATGCTGTTCCAGTTCCCGGCGGCGCGCGAGCAAAGCTTCTGGATGAAGAACACGCCCAGTTCGCTGGACATCCTCTACATCGACCCCCAGGGCCGCATCGTCTCGATCGCCGCCCACGCCACGCCCTATTCGGAGACGCCGCTGCCGTCGAACGGCGCCGCCAACGGCGTGCTGGAGCTGCGCGCCGGCCGGGCCCAGGAGATCGGCGCCAAGCCGGGCGATCAGGTGCGCCACCCCTTCTTTCGCCCCTGATGTGGATTAAGCGCGCTGACGCGTTGCGGCGCGGCGCCCGCCGTGCCAATAGGGCGCTCCATCGGTTCGGGGTGTAGCGCAGCCTGGTAGCGCATCTGGTTTGGGACCAGAGGGTCGGAGGTTCGAATCCTCTCGCCCCGACCATGGAATAGCCCCGCGGGGCTGGACGCGTTTACAACGTGTCGGAGAGGCAGAAGCCCTGCCTTTCGATCGATTTCCCTTAGTCGAGATTGATCCCCTGGCCCTAGGAGCGGACCCTGCGAATGTCGGCCAAGGGTGGTTTGCAGACGTTGGTTGAGGCACGCTTCGGTACCGACACGTGGAAGGATGTCGCTCATGAAGCCAGGCGATCGCAGTCCTTGGCAGGCCCTGCCTCTCGTCTTCCTGCTGCTAGTGGGGATCGCTTTGCTTTACACGACCTGCACTTACTATGAGAGCAAGGAGGTCGAAGAGCCCCCGCCTCGATATGTCGATGGCTACGGCAATCCACTTCCGTCGCAAAAGTAGCCCATAGATTTCACTGATTGAGATCATTGCAGCGCCGGGAAGCTGACGACCTCAATTTCCGCTATGGGCGCGAAAGCGGATTCTGATGAACCCTGTCAGGTCGAGGCGTAGCCGCCGTTCAGGGCGTAGCTGAAGCCGATCGGCAGGGCCGAGCGGAACAGGGTGAAGAAGGCGGCCAGTTCGCCCAGGGTGGAGCGCGGCACGAAGATGATGTCCCCGCGACGCAGGGCCACCACCTCGCCCCGGCGGGGGCGCAGATCGACGACGCGCATCATCCGCACGCCGCCGGGGCCGCGTCGGATCAGCGCGGCCTGCTGCGTCTTGGCGGAGGGCAGGGCGCCGCCGGCCAAGATCACGGCCTGGTAGGCGTCGATGTCGCCAGGCATGTCGAAGACGCCCGGATTGCGGACCTCGCCGTCCACCCAGACCTTGAGCGGTCCGGCTTGGCGCAGGGTGATCTCGACCTCGGGACGCCTCAGCTGGGTGGCGTAACCCGCTGAAACGTCGGCCTCGAGCTGGGACAGGGTGCGGTCGGCCGCCATGACGTGGCCGAGCAGGGGCAGCGAGACGCGGCCGTCGGGGCCGACCTTGAGCTGGCGAGTCAGCTCGCTGGCCGTCGGCGTCGCCACCTCGATCTCGTCGCCGGGATAGAGCAGGTATTCCGGCTCGATATCGGTCCAGTCGGCGAAGGGGATGTCGGGAAACTGGCTTGCCGGCACGCCTTGCACTCGGCGCGCGTCGCCCGTCGCCGCCGCGCAGCCGGTCAGGCCGGCGGCCAGACCCATCAGGACAAGGCGGCGATCAGGAATCATGGGGGCGGCGACCGGGCTAGATATCAGGCTGACGTGAGGCTGAACGGTTATGGGTAACGCATGGTTAACGCCCGACCGGCAAAGGTGCATCCGACGACTTCAATGGATTCGCCCTGTTCATGCGTTCGACAGCCTATGCAGCAGCCCGGCCGCGGTATGGCGTCATGGACGTCGTGGCGCTGCTGTTCCGCGAACTGTTGGTGATGATCCTGGTCTTCGTCGTTCTGTTCGCCATCGGCGCGGCGGCGGTTCTGACATTGAAGAAGACCTACACGGCCGGGGCCAGCCTGTTCGTCGGCGTGGGCCAGGAATACGTCTATCAGCCGCGCGTGGGCGCGACGGACCGCGCGACGCCGCCCGCCGCGGGCGAGGTGGCGCAGTCGGAAGCAGCCATTCTGAACAGTCTTGAGGTAAAGCAGCGCGTCGTGCGCGCATTGGGCGTCGAGACCTTCCAGGAGGGCAAACCAGCCGCGGGGACCCCGGCGGAGCAGGAATCCTCGGCCGTGCGGGCCGTCAGCGCGGGACTGGACGTCACGGCGGCCCCTCTCAGCCCCGTTGTGGGCCTGTCCTACAAGAGCGATGATCCCGCCCTGTCGGCGCGCGTGCTGAACACGGTGATCGACCAGTATCTGACCTATCGCCGCGAGATCTTCCAGGATCGCGCGACGCCGGCGATTCAGACGCAGCGTCAGACCTTCGAGGGCGAACTGGCCGACGCCGACCGCGCCTATGAGGCCTTCCTGCGCAGCAACGACATCGGCGATTTCGCCACCGCCAAGGCCACCCTGGCCGGCACCTATCAGTCGACCTTCGCAGAGCGCATGAACATGCAGGCGCAACTGAACCAGGCGTCGCAGCGGCTGGCGACCCTGGTGGCGCAGCAGAACCGGACGCCTGCGGAAATCGCCCTGCAGCAGGACCTGAACATCTCGGCCCAGGACCAGATCCTGCAACTGCGGACCCAGCGCGAGACCCTGCTGTCGCGCTATCAGCCTGACGCCCAGCCAGTGCGCGAGATCGAAAACCAGATCGCCCAGCTGCAAGCCTATGTCGGCACCGGCACGGCGGTCGGGGCCAAGGAGGTCCGCACCGGCCCCAACCCGATCTGGACCGAGCTGGAGACCACCCGGATCAACGCCCAGGCCGAGCGCGACGCCCTGGCGGCGCGTCTGGCGGTTCTGGACCGCCAGGTGACGGACCTGCGCCAGCGTCAGGCGCGGCTGACCGAGTTGGAATCGCGCAACGCCACCCTGTCGGGCAATCGCGAGGTTCTGTCCGCCTCGATCCGCGAGTTCCAGTTGCGCGAGACGCAGAGCCGCGCCGACAACGAACTGGTCAAGGCCGGCGCCGACAACGTGACGGTGATCGAGCGCGCCCAGCCGCCGTCCAAGGGCAAGAGCCTGAAGCTGCCCCTGTTGATCGGGGCCTTCCTGTTCGCCGGGTTCACCGCCCTGTGCGTGGGCTTGCTGCGGGTCTTCCTGCGGCGCGGCTTCGCCACCCCGTCCACCGCCAGCCGGACGCTGCAACTGCCCGTCCTGGCTGTCGCCCCGATGAAGCGGGCCTGATCGCTCGGCGTCCGGCCATGCTAGGCTGAGACCCTGAGGGTGAGCGCGTAACCGATTCGATGGTCGATCTGACGACGGAAATGGCGGGACTGTGGGCGGCGCTGGGACCAGCGCCGGCCCATCGCGGCCGCGTGATCCAGTTCGTCTCGGCGACCTCGGGCGAGGGCGTCTCGACCGTAGCGCGCGAGTATGCGCGGCTGGCGGCGGTTCGCGCCAGGAAGCCGGTCTGGCTGATCGACGGCGACCTGGCCCAGCAGGGACAGGTGGACGCCATCGCCGCTGAGCCGGAACGGTTCGGTCGACTGGCGGCAGCGGTTCAAGCCTCGCCCGACGGTTCAGCTTTCTACGCGGTGACGCCGCCCATGCGCGGGCGCGACGGCCGGCCGGTGGCCCCGGCGCGGCTGATGACGGCGCGAGCCTGTCTGGGCGGGCGTCTGTTCGTGACGCGCTTTCACATGGAGTTGACGCGCGCCGGGCAGCGGGTCGAGCCGCTGGGCGAGGCGCGCTATTGGACCGCTTTGCGCGCCCACGCCGACACAGTGGTCATCGACACGCCCGCTGCGGACCGCAGCGACATGGCTATCACCCTGGCGCCCTTCGTCGACGCCACCATCATCGTCGTGGCCGCCGAGACGACAGCGGCGGGCGAAACCGTGGCCCTGCGCGACGAGATCGACGCCGTGGGCGGTTACATCGCCGGGGTGGTGATGAACCGCTCGACCTGGACGCCGCCGGCGATCCTGAGCCGTCTGGCGGGCTAGGCGGAGGCTTCGCGCTCCAGCCGCGCCAGTTCACGCGCGCCGTAAAAATGGGGTTCGAAGCCCTTCATCCAGAAGATCTTTCCGACCCCGCGCGCCGTGCGGTCCAGCATCTCGGCGCGCCTTGGGTTGCGGACCAGCGTCAGGGCCAGGGCGGCGGCGCCCCAGACGACGGCCTGGGCGGCGCCGACAACCATCCAGCGCGCGACGCCCGGCCAGTGACGCGCGGCGGCGGCGGTCTGGCTGGGACCCTGGCCATAGGCGAAGGCGCGCGTCAGGGCGTAACGCAGGGTGGCCCGGTGCGGCGGCGCGAACTCGTCGACCCAGGCGTCGGCCGCCCAGCCGAAGCGGCCGCCGCGCGCGGCCAGCGCCGCGAACAGGGCGTCGTCCTCGCCGCCCGACTGATCGGCGGCGACGTTGAAGGGGGCGTCGCCGGGCAGGGCGGTCTCCCGCACCAGCAGGGCGTTGCCGCAGCCGTAGGGCGCCTCGATCAATCGGGTCGTGGACGGGCCTTCGCGACCGAAGAAGCGTTCCAGATAGGGCCGCGTCCAGCCGGTCCCGTCCGGCACCCGGCCACGAATGGGGCCGAAGACGGCGTCGGCGCCGGTGGCGGCCTGGGCGGACAGCAGGGCGGCCAGCCAGCCGGGCGAAGCGGCTTCGTCGTCGTCGAGGAAGGCGATCAGGGGCGCGGTCGTGGCGGCCAGACCTTCGTTTCGAGCGGTGGCGACGCCGGGGCGGGGGGCGTGGCGCCAGATGATCGGCAGGGCCGCCTCGGCGGCGAGGCGCGCGGTCATATCGCGCGAACTTGCCTGGGGGTCATTGTCCACCACCACGATTTCCCTGAGGCGATCCGTCACGCCGGTCTGACCCAGGGCCGAGCGGACGGCGCGCGCCAGGCTGTCGGGACGGCGCAGCGTGGGGATGATGACGGCGACGTCGGCGCTCATGCGGCCAGCACCTCGCCGACGGTGCGGATATCGCAATCCGCGTCGCGCGCGTAGGCGATCAGCCGGTCCAGTGCGTCGGGCGTGCAGCCCCAGGGCGACGGCGTTTCGCGCACGTCGTGGGTATAGAGGATCAGCCAGGCGTTTTCGGCCACGGCGCGGTCGATCCAGGCGCGGGCCAAGACCTCGCCGTCGGCGCCCTCGATGCCCACGCCCGGCAGTTGGTTCCGGTCTCCGCCGTCATGGACAAGCCCCTTATGCACGCCGCGCAACGAAGCGTAACGCTGGCCCAGTTGTCCCTTTGCTCGCGGCGAGACCTCGCCATAGGGATAGGCGAAGTGCAGCGGGGCCGCGCCGAGGCCGCGCAGGGCGGCGTCGTTGGCGTCCAGATCGGTTTCCAGAGCGGACGGCGGCGTCCGGTGGCAGTCGACGTGGTTCAGGGTGTGGCCGGCGACCTCGTGCCCCTGATGGATCAGTGCGCCGATCTCGGCCGCATCGGCGAAGCGGCCCATGTGGCCTTCCCGCCCGAACAGACCGGCGCAGACGTAGAAGGTGCCGCGCGCGTCATGCCGTTCCAGCGCCTGAGCGCCCGCGTGGGCGGCGGTGGCGGGAATGTCGTCAAAGGTGAAGCTGACGGTCGGTCGGGCGAGGGCCAGCCGGGCCGGACGCCGATGGGTCAGGCGCGCGAAACGGCGGCGCAACTTGCCCGCCAGGCTGACGTCGGGGGTATAGGGCTGGATCATATCGCCTCCGCATAGAGCGCGACGCGGTAGAGACGCAGGCTGAAGGCGCGCAGGGCGACGGGCAGGATAGGCAGACGGGCGGCCTGTTTGAGCAGGGGGCGGAAGGTCTTCAGCCCTGGCACGGTCTTCAGGCGGCGCGCGACGCGATAGCTGGGGTAGGCAGCGACGAAATCGGGGTGGCGCGCCACGACGCGGGCGAAGTTCGGCGCGGACTGTTCGTACTTGGCGGCCAGGGTCTCGACCGTGTCCAGACCCATGTGGGTGGCAGGGTTGTCGACGTGTTCGACCTTGAAGCGGCGCGAGACGCGCATGGCCCATTCCACGTCCTCCCAGCCCCAGCCGGTGAAGCTGGGATCGAAGGCCTCGGCCTCGAACACGTCGCGCCGGATCAGCAGGTTGGAGGTAAAGACGTGCTTTTCGGGCTGAAGGGCGCGCTGATCAGGCGGCGTGCAGTCGGAACGCGCCGCCATGCTGCGGTGAACGGCGAAGCGGGCGTCGTCGGGGGCCTGCAACAGGGAGAAGCCGCCGAAGGCCACCGCCGTCTCGCCTGTGGCGGCCAGATCGGCCCAGGTGCGCAGGAAGCGGTCGTGGTCGGGACGCATGTCGCTGTCGAGAAACAGCAGGCTGGACCCCCGCGCGGCGGCGGCCAGCCGATTGCGACCGACGGACCGGCCCTCGTTCGCGGACAACGAGATCAGGCGTATGGGCAGGGCGCTGGCGTCGATCCGGGCGATCAGCCGGGCGGTGAGCGCCGCATCCCCGGTGCCGTCGTCCAGCAGGACGACTTCGGCGGCGCCGACCAGCAGCGACGCCTCGCGGTCGAGCAGGGCGATCAGGGGGGCGGGATCATCGCGCAGGAAGGGAATCAGGACCGACAGCGCCGGGCGGGCGCCGGCCCAGGCGGCGTTGTCATGGATGGCGACGGTTGCGCTCATGCCGCGGCTCTCCGCGCCTGGATCGCGCCGAGCAGGCGCGTCGCCAGATCCCGCGCGCCCCCCGCGTTGAGGGCGAAGGCGCAGACGCCATAGACCGCTGCGCCGACCGAGGCGTCCAGCATCAGTTCGGCGAAGCCGCCGATGGGCGGCAGGAACCAGACGGCCAGCGCCATGACGGCGCAGCTGACGCCACAGGTCATGAGGCATCTCCACGGCACGGGCAGCGGCAGGATGCGCCGTCCCATGCCCCAGGAGGCGATCAGGCCGACAGCGAAGCTGGCCGCCGTGGCCCAGGCCGCGCCGAGGACGCCGAACGGCGGAATCAGCACGACGTTGAGCGCGACGTTGGCCAGAGCCGGGACGCTCATCGCCGCCAGCAGCCAGCCGGTGCGGCGGCCCAGGGTGAAGGCCTGATGGAAGTAGTAGACGGTGAGGCCCGACAGCAGGGCCGACAGGGCGATCCACGGCGTCACCAGGGCGGCCGCGTCGCGCAGATCCTCGCCGATCATGAACTCCGACAGGGGGCGCGCCACCAAGGCCACGCCCACGGCGGCGGGCAGGCCGATCAGGATCAGGGTCGAGGCCTGCTCGCGGGCGGCGGCGGTCAGTTGCTCGCGTCCGTCGCGCTCCAGCGCCATGACCAGGGCGGGCGTTCCCGCCGCGCCGAGCCAGATGAACAGGACGTCCAGCGTCCGGTTCGCGATGCTGTAGCCGGCGTGATAGGCGCCGACCGCGGCCTCGTCCATGAACAGGGCCAGAAGGAAACGGTCGGTGGAAGACAGCACGATGGCCAGGCCCAGCGAGGCGGCGATCGGGTAGCCGTAGACGGCGTAGGCCTTAAGCCGCTCGCGATCAATGTAGCCGCCGCGCGCCTCCCGCAGCTCTCCGGGCAGGATGAAGGGCAGGGCGAACAGGGGCGCGATCAGCAGACCGGCGAGCGGCGAGGCGCCCCCGGCGCCGCCGAGAGCGAAGGCCGCCCCGACGCCGAAGCCGGCCAGGGTGTGCCAGATGTCGAGGCTGGCCGCCTTGCGAACCTCGCCGGCCGCGCGATAGCGCTCCTGCGCCAGCTTGGTCAGGCAGCGCACAGGGATGCCCAACAGCCCAACGGCGATCGGCAGACGCAGGTCGTGCGGCATGGGCCACAGCCAGACGATCAGACCCGCCAGCGGCAGGAACAGGCCGGTCAGGATGAAGGCGGTGCGGTACAGGCTGGCGAAATGGCTGGCCATGTCGGCGCCCTCGCGCTGGGCGGCCCAGAACCGCGCCATGGCGGCCTCCAGCCAACTGAAGGTCGCCACGTGCGCCATGGTCATGACCGAGAAGGCCAGGGCGTAGCGACCGAAGCCCTCGGGGCTGAGCAGGCGCGTGTAGACGACGATGGCCAAAAAGCCGACGACGCCTTGAATGATGTTGGCGGGCAGATAGCCCAGCACCCCGCGCCAGAACATCAGCGCACCGACATCCGGTCGCCCAGCAGGACGGGAATGGTGACGGCGATGATCCACAGGTCCAGCCAGAAGGACTGGCGCTCGATGTAGTCGATGTCCAGCTGGACACGGCGCCGCACCTCGGGCGCCGTGTGCATGGGGCCGCGCGATCCCTTGATCGCGGCCCAGCCGGTCATGCCGGGCTTGATGCGGTGCCGGTGGGCGTACTCGGCGACCAGACGAGCGGACTCCACCGCGCCGGTCTTCATGCCGATGGCGTGCGGGCGAGGCCCGACCAGGGACATCTCGCCCCGGATCACGTTCAGAAGTTGCGGCAGCTCATCCAGGCTGGTGGCGCGCAGGAAGCGGCCCAGGCGGGTGATGCGGTCGTCGTCGGCCGTGACCTGGCGGCTGGCGGTGGCGTCGGCGGCGGCGTGGCGCATGGTGCGGAACTTCCACACCACGATCTCTTCCTGATTGAAGCCGTGCCGGCGCTGGCGGAACAGGGCCGGACCGTCGCTGTCGAGGCGAACCAGCAAGCCGACGAGCAGCAGGAACGGCGACAGCAGGACCAGGCCGATCGAGGCCAGAACCACGTCCTGAAGGCGCTTGTTGAAGGCGCGACGATCGGGATCGACGGGGCCTTCCAGCGGCGCCATCGGCGCCTGGGCCAGCTTTTCCAGCGCGGCGTTGCGCTGCTCAGCGGTCTTGGGGTCGATCAGCAGGGTCAGGCGAATGGGCAGGGCGCCGAGACGCGCGGTCAGGTCGCGCACGCGCGACTCGGCCTTGGGGTCGATGGCCAGGACGATGCGGTCGACATAGGGCGTCAGCCGGTGATTCAGCAGGGCGTCGGCCTCGCCGAGAACGGGCACGCCTTCCACGGCGTCGGGCGAGCGGGCGAGGCGGTCGTCGAACACCCCCAGCACATTCAGATCGCGGCGCTGCAGCGCCTCCTGGATCAGGCGCTCGGCATGGCGGGTGGCGCCGACGACGACGATATTGGGGGTCAGGGCGCCCTTGCGCCGCCAGTCCGCGACCAGAAGGCTCCACACCACATGGGAGGCCAGAAGCAGCGCCGTCACCCCAATGGCCCAGCGGCCATAGGCCGCCCAGGGCGTCGCCGCGCCATGCAGCAGGAACCCCAGGGCGAAGGTCAGCGCCGCGCCAAAGGCGACGACGCCGGCGACCGACGCCAGGTGGGACAGAAAGCCGTGGCCCTTGTCGAACCGATAAAGCCCCAGAGATCGGAGCAAGGCCAGAACGGCCACGGCCCCAAGGATAAGCGGGGCTGCATCAATCAGTCGCGCCGTCAGAAGGGCGCCGTCCGCGAGGCGCGCGACGGCGACGACGGTCGCGGCCGCGGCGCCTAGAATATCCAGTGCGCGGAAATGGAAGACTCGAAGCCGCGTGGCGTTGCGCTGGCGCGTATTCAGCCACAGGTCGGGCCGGAACGGGCCGCGTCGCGCCTTTCCGGGCGTCGAGAACGAATCACGCGCCGCTGGCGCGGATTCGCGGACGCGCCGCGCCTGTACGCCGGAGTCGTCCGCTGCGGGAAAGAGGGTGTCGGCGGACGTCATGAGGCGAACAGTGTGATCCCGTGTCGTTGAACAGGCCTATATTCGTGGCACACAGCCTGTCTATCCCCCGTTAACGCGATAGATTTCAGGTCCCCCGTTGCGCAGCGTCAAATGACTCGCTATCCACGCCGCCTGCCGGAGACGTGGCCGAGTGGCTGAAGGCAACGGTTTGCTAAATCGTCGTACCCTGTAAGGGGTACCGAGGGTTCGAATCCCTCCGTCTCCGCCAGACCGCCTTGCCGAGAACCGGCGCGGATCCTGCCGATCATCAGTCGCCTGTCTTGTCGACAGGTTTCAACGCCTGAGGCGAAACGCCGTTCTGGCGCAGGATTCGCCGCACGATGTCCGGCGCGCCGACCATCGGCATGGGCTGTCCAAATCGCGCGCGCCAAAGCGAGTCCAGGCGGGCCTCGTCAGGAGGCAGGGATGTCGTCATCTTTCTTCGCTCCCAGTGGCGGGGAGGCGCATCATAGCCAGAGGGAAGCGGCAGGATTGCAAAACCATGTCAGCCGCCAAGTCTGGATCGTTTTCTGACGATTTCGACGCGGGTCGGGTCAATTTGTTCTTGATGGGTGCGTTTCTTGGCGTCCTAATGCTGTGTCGGTCCGCGGAATTGTGATCAAGGGGTGAAAAATTCTCTGAGCCAGACGTTTTTTCGCTTGTCGATTTCGCGAGTGCGATAAACAGTTCGCAACTGCGAAACGCATGAGGGGATACGCGCATGACGCAGTTCAAGAACAGCTTACCGGGGCTCCTGGCCCTGCTTTGTCTAACCGGCGGATTGTTCGCTGTCGGGGCGGCGCTTGCGGCGCCGGACGCCGCGGCCGTCGCCAACATCGCCAGTGCCGCTGTAACAGCGTCGGAGCCTGCTCCGGCGCTGTTTTCGCATCAGGTTCCGCTGGAGCTGGATGCGGCGGGCACGGCCTGGCTGGGGACCTCCACCGCCCTGGTCCTGCTGATGACCCTGCCGGGTCTGGCCCTCTTCTACGGTGGCATGGTGCGCCGCAAAAACGTGATCGCCACCATCACCCAGTCGGTCGCCGCTTTTGCGGTGGTGTCGCTGACCTGGTTCATCGCCGGCTACGCCATCGCCTTCGGCACGAACGGGGATGCTGGCGTCAATCAGTACATCGGCAGTCTGGACGCCCTGTTCCTGAACGGGGTGACGGTGGACACGGCTCACAGCCTGCTGCCGGGCATACCGGAGTTCCTCTTCATCTCGTTCCAACTGACCTTCGCCATCATCACCCCGGCGTTGATCACCGGAGCGTTCGCCGAGCGGCTGAAATACTCGGGGATGCTGCTGTTCACGGCCCTGTGGTCGCTGATCGTCTATGCTCCGATCGCCCACTGGGTGTGGGGCGGCGGCTTCCTGGGCGGCATGGGGGTGCTGGACTTCGCTGGCGGCGCGGTCGTGCACGTCAATGCGGGCGTGGCGGGTCTGGTCTGCGCCCTGTTCCTGGGGCCGAGGAAGGGCTACGGCGTCGAGCCCATTACGGCGCACAACCCGGTCCTGACCATGATCGGCGCCTCGCTGCTGCTGGTCGGCTGGATCGGCTTCAACGCCGGTTCGGCGGGCGCGGCCAACGGCCTGATGGGCGCGGCCCTGATCAACACCCTGCTGGCGGCGGCGGCGGCTTCGCTGACGTGGAAGTTCGTCGAGGTCATCTACAAGAAGAAATGGTCGCTGATCGGGGTCCTGTCGGGCGTCGTCGCCGGTCTGGTCGCCATTACCCCGGCGGCGGGCTTCGTCGATCCCAAGGGGGCGGTCATCATCGGCCTGATAGCCGGTCCGGCCTGCTACGTCTCGTCGGTCTGGCTCAAGAACCTGCTGAAATACGACGACAGCCTGGACGCCTTCGGCCTGCACGGCGCGGGCGGCGTGATCGGCGCGCTCCTGACCGGGGTCTTCGCCTCCACGGCGATCAACAGCCTGTCGGAAGGGGCCAACATCGGGACCCAGGCCCTGGGTCTGGTCTGGACCATCCTGTGGAGCGCGGTCGGCACCCTGATCATCCTGCTGATCTGCAAGTACACCACGGGCCTGCGCGTCACCGGCGAGCAGGAAACGGACGGCCTGGACGCCCACCTGCACGGCGAAGTGCTGGACGGCGTCTGAGGCCCGATGAAGTGAGATGGGCGGGACGCGGCGCCTCCCTGCCGCGTCCCATCCTCGACGCACGGCCCGGCCACGCTCCACCCCGCGGCCGGATGAGTAGGCTTGGCCAATAACAATCAGACTTTGAGGGGATATGTCATGAGAGTTGCTCTTGCTTGCATTTCACTGCTGGCGCTGTCGCTAGGCGCCGGTACGGCCCAGGCTCAAGCCCAGCCCGAGGTCGCGTTCAACGCGGCCGTCACCAGCGACTATGTGTTCCGGGGCTTCAGCCAGACCGACGCCAGTCCGACTCTGCAAGGCGGCGTCGATCTGACCGCTGGGGTCTTTTATGCCGGGGCCTGGGCGTCTCAGGTCGATTTCGGCGACGACACCGACGCCGAACTGGACATCTACGGCGGGGTCGCCGTGTCCAGCGGCGGCTTCGACTTCAACGTCGGGGTCATCGCCTACCACTATATCGACGCGCCAAACGGAGCTGACTATGACAACGTCGAGTTCAAGGCGGCGGTGTCTCGCGGGTTCGGGCCCGTGACCGCGGGCGCGTCGGTCTATTATTCGCCGGACTTCTTCGGCGCCGATGAACAGACGACCTATGTCGAGGGCAGTCTCGGCTATGCGCTGCACGACAACATCAGCCTGACCGGCGCCTACGGCAAACAGTACCTCGACGTGGGCGACGACTACGCCACCTGGAACGCGGGCGTGAAGTTCGCCGTCACGGACAAGATCTCGCTGGACCTGCGCTATTGGGACACGGATGTGGACGGCGACCTCAGTGATGATCGTCTGGTGGCGACGCTGGGGGTCGGTTTCTGAGGACAACTCAAGGGGAGGCGGTCGCGCCTTCCCTTGCGTGATCTTGGCGCCGTCGCCGGGGCGGGCTACGCCTTCGCCTCAACCTTCTCTTGGGAGAGACGCACATGGCCGATCTGGCTTCCGTCACCGAACACATCCGCGGCGCCGTCGGCGACAACTCGGGTCTGGGCAAGACCGTCAAGCTGGACCTGGGCGATATCGGCCAGATCTTCATCGACGGCGCTTCCGTGCCGAACTCGGTGAGCAACGACGACAAGCCCGCCGACGCCACCGTCTCGATGAAGTGGGACGACTTCATCGCCCTGTCGGAAGGCAAGCTGGATCCGATGATGGCCTTCATGCAGGGCAAGCTGAAGATCGCCGGCGACATGATGATCGCCCAGAAGCTGGCGCCGCTGCTGAAGCGCTGATGCGTTTCTGAGCAACCAGAACAATGACGGCGCGGCTCCTCGGGGCCGCGCCGTTTTGCTGTCGGAGGGACGAGCATGAATTTCCAACCCAGCGAGCGGGGCCTGCATTGGCGCGAGCGGGTGCGCCGCTTCATGGACGAGCAGGTGCTCCCGCGAGAGGCGGAATACCGCGCCCAGGTCCATGCCGATCCCAAGCAACAGTCGCCGATCATGGAAGAACTGAAGGCCAAGGCGAAGGCCGAGGGCCTGTGGAACATGTTCCTGCCGGGCGATCACGGCGCGGGCCTGAGCAATCTGGAATACGCCCCCATCGCCGAACTGATGGGCCGCGCCCTGTGGTCGGCCGAGGTGTTCAACTGCAACGCCCCCGACACCGGCAATATGGAAGTCCTGCACATGTATGGCGACGCCACGCAGCAGGAGCGGTGGCTGGCGCCCCTGATGGCGGGCGAAATCCGCTCGGCGTTCCTGATGACCGAGCCGGAAGTGGCCTCGTCGGACGCGACCAACATCCAGACCAGCATCGTTCGCGACGGCGACCATTACGTCATCAACGGCCGCAAGTGGTGGTCGACCAACATGGCCCACCCCAACGTCGCCATGACCATCGTCATGGGCAAGACGGACCCGGACGCCGCTACCCATCAGCAGCAGAGCCAGGTCATCGTCCCGGTCGACACGCCCGGCTTCCGCGTCGAGCGGATGCTGTCGGTGTTCGGCTATGACGAGGCGCCGATCGGCCACGCCGAGGTGGTGCTGGAGAACGTTCGCGTTCCCGCCTCGAACCTGATCGCGGGCGAGGGGCGGGGCTTCGAGATCGCTCAGGGGCGGCTGGGGCCGGGCCGTATCCACCACTGTATGCGGGTGATCGGCGCGGCGGAGAAGGCGCTGGAGCTGATGTGCGAGCGGCTGCTGACCCGCACCGCCTTCCGCAAGGCTATCGCCGAACATTCGGTGTGGGAGCAGCGCGTGGCTGAGGCCCGCACCAATATCGAGATGTGTCGCCTGCTGGTGCTGAAGGCCGCCTGGATGATGGACGAGGTCGGCGCGAAGGGCGCCAAGTCCGAAATCGCCCAGATCAAAGTCGCCGCGCCGCGCATGGCGCTGAAGGTCATTGACGATGCGATTCAGGCCTTTGGCGGGGCCGGCGTCTCGGGCGACACGCCGTTGGCTGAACTTTACGCCATGGTGCGCACCTTGCGGATCGCCGACGGCCCGGACGAGGTGCACAATCGCACCATCGCGCGGCTGGAGTATGCAAAGCACGGCGGGCGGCGCTGAAAAAAGCAGGGGCCTTGGCGGTTTGCCATGGCCCCGTTGCTTACGCCGCCCTGCGACTATTCGACTGTCAGTGCCGCTTGTCCTGGCGGTAGACTTGGTGATGGTGGTGCGAACCGATGCCGCCCTCCGTCACGTCGCTGACGAAGAAATTGGGGCTATGCCGTTGCGGATGTTCGGCGCCGAAATGGCGGCGAAACCAACCTTTGAGCCCGGTGGCTTTGACTGGCTTCTCTTCGGAAACGTTTACGGACGGGCCGCGATCGGTAGGGGTGCGAGACTTGGTGTGAAGTGGGTCCATCATGATCGACTCTCCCGGGTCTGTCCCTAAAACTGGGTAGACGAAGTGGCGTTCCTTCTGCCTAGCTCGCGTCGTTGATTACATTTTGGTCAGTTTCGACAGGGGCTTCCATGTCGAGCAACAAAGCCAGGCGATGGCGCGCGCGGTTGACGCGACTCTTGATCGTGCCGACGGCGCAGCCCGATATGTCGGCCGCTTCCTGATAGGACAGTCCCGCTGCGCCCACCATGACGATGGCCTCGCGGTGTTCGGGCGGAAGGGCGTTCAGGGCCGCCTGCAGGGCCGTCAGCTCGGCGGTCCATTCCTGGCTGGCCTCGGCGGTCAGTCCGGCGGCGTAGCGTCCCTCTTCGTCGGGGACTTCCCGCCGGCGCTTGGCGGCGCCCGTGTACCAGCTGTTGCGCAGAATGGTGAAAAGCCAGGCGCGAAGATTGCTTCCCGGCTCGAACCGCGCCCGGTGCGCCCAGGCTTTGGCCAGGGTTTCCTGAACCAGATCGTCCGCGTCCGCCCCGTTGCGCGACAGGGAAAAGGCGAAGGCGCGCAGGGAGGGGATGAACCCCATGATCGTCTCGCGCCAATCGGCTGGGTCGATGATGCCGACTGGACGGCGGGGGCCTGCTGTCTGCGGCCCTTCAGGCACGCGAACATAGGGCATGCAACGGGGGTCCTGGACTCTGGCGGACGACCCGGCGGCGGGTCGAGGGCGCCTGAGGAACGTCGCGTCCAAGCGAGCGTTCCCGCCGAGCACGCATCTGATCGCGCGGAACCGGGGTCGATCAACCGGCATTGAATATCGTCGGCGCCGCATCGGCGTGGTAGGCGGGAAGGCTCCGGGTGCGAATGACACAGCATATCCGGGCGGCGATGAGCATCGAAAGCGATCTTGAGCGCTACCGTCGTGTCCGGGCGGTTCTGCCGGATCTGGCCGAAGGGCTTTCGGCCGAGGATCTGGCGGCCCAGTCGATGCCCGACGCCAGCCCGGGCAAGTGGCATCTGGCGCATGTCAGCTGGTTTTTCGAAGTCATGGTGCTGGGCGCCAGGCCCGGCTACCGACCGGTCGATCCGCGCTGGCTGCCTCTGTTCAACTCCTATTACGACGCGTTGGGCGACCGGATTGAGCGAGCGATGCGCGGCCTGATGACTCGGCCCTCCCTGGCCGAGGTGACGGCCTATCGCGCGGAAATTGATGCTCGGATGGAGGCATTGCTGGCCGGCGGGTTGAGGGGGGAGCTTGAACGTCGCCTGTTCGAACTAGGCTTGAACCATGAACAGCAGCATCAGGAGTTGTTCCTGATGGACCTGCTGCATCTGATGTCCTGTTCGCCGCTGGATCCTGCGGCCTACGACGTCGAGCCGCGCCTTGGGCGATGCGAAGCGGCGCGGGGCGGCTGGGTTTCGTTCGAGGGCGGGCTGGCGCAGATCGGGACGAACGCCGAGGGCTTCGCCTTCGACAACGAGCGACCCATCCATAGGGTCTGGCTGGAGCCTTACGCCCTGGCGGCGGACCTGGTGAGCAACCGCGACTGGATCCGCTTCATCGAGGATGGAGGGTATAGCCGCCCCGAGCTGTGGCTGAGCGACGGATGGGCGGTCGTCCAGGCGGAGCGCTGGTCGGCGCCGCTCTACTGGCGAAAGGAGGCGTCGGGCTGGAGCGTCATGACGCTGGCCGGAAGGCGGCCGGTCGATCCCATGACGCCGGTCCGTCATGTCAGCTTTTACGAGGCCGACGCCTTTGCGCGGTGGTCGGGGCGGCGCCTGCCGACCGAGGCGGAGTGGGAACAGGCCGCGCGCAGCCGGTCGGCGGCCTTTTCCAATCTGGACGGCGAGGCGTGGCAGTGGACGGCCAGCGCCTATGCGCCCTATCCCGGATTCCAGCCGAACGAGGGTGCGGCCGCCGAGTACAACGGCAAGTTCATGGCCAACCAGATGGTGCTGCGCGGAGGATCGTTCGCGACGCCGCCGGATCATCGCCGGGTCAGCTATCGCAACTTCTTCTACCCGCACCAACGCTGGGCGTTTTCGGGGGTGCGGCTGGCTTCGGACACCGCGCCAGAGGAGGCACGCATGGGCGATGAAGCGACGGACGCCTTTCGCCAGGATCTGATCGCCGGCCTGTCTGAACGACAGAAAGCTCTGCCGCCAAAATGGTTCTACGACGCCGAAGGGTCGCGCCTGTTCGAGGACATCACGCGCCTGCCGGAATATTATCCGACGCGCCAGGAAGCGGCGCTGCTGCGGCGTGTGGCGCCCCAATGGGCGGATCGATTCGGCTCGGGCGCGGTCCTGGTCGAACTGGGCTCAGGGGCCAGCGAGAAGACGCGGATCGTGCTGGACGCCGCGCCGGACCTGGCGGCCTATGTGCCGATCGACATCAGTCCGGCGGCGCTGAGCGAGGCGGCGGAGCGCATCCGCGCCGACTATCCCGCCCTGAAGGTTCTGCCGATCGTCGGCGACTTCGAGCATCTGTCGCCGCCGCCGCCAGAGGCCGGATCGGGCCGACGGGTCGGGTTCTTTCCAGGCTCCACCATCGGCAACCTGACGCCGGAAGCGGCGAAGCGTCTGCTGCGATCGGCGCGCGAGGTTCTAGGGCCAGGGGCCTTCTTCGTCCTGGGCGTCGACCTAGTGAAATCGCCTGCGACGCTGGTCGCAGCCTATGACGACGCCCAGGGCGTCACCGCCGCCTTCAACCGCAATGTTCTGGTTCGCGCCAATCGAGAACTGGGGACGGATTTCGACGTCTCCGCCTTCGCCCACCGCGCGCGTTGGAACGATGCGCGCTCGCAGATGGAGATGCACCTAGGGGCCCTGCGCCCGATGACGGTCCGTCTGGGCAAGCTGGCGTTCCGGTTCGCCGAGGGCGAAACCATCCATACGGAAAGCTCGCGCAAGTTTGATCAGGCGTCCGTGCGCGAACTGGCCGAGGCGTCGGGGTGGCGGCTGGAGGCGTTCGAGGTCAGCGATGACCCGGCCGTGGCCTTGGCCTTGCTGGCCGCCTGACGCTCTCGGGTATGGAAACGGCGGCGCCGCCTCCAGGCCGCGCCGCCTATGCAGGGCGGTTCAAGGCCCTAGCGCTTGGGGGTCGTGTCGTCCGTATCGGCCTTGTTGCGTGCGCCGTGCGAGGCCTCTCCGCCCTTGCGGCCGGCCTGCGCCGCAAGGCTGCGATCCTGGGAGAAACTGCGTTTCTCGCTGGGGACGCTGGCGCCGCCCTTGCGGGCGATCTCGCGCTGGCGTTCGGGGTCCATCGAGGCGAAACCTCGCTTGGAAACACCGGACCCGCGGGTGGGCTGACCTTCGGCCATTCGGCTGTTCCTTTCAAAGACGGTGGCGCTTGCCGGAAAGAACCCGGCGCCGCCGACGTGGTTCCGAACAAGCGCCATTTCCTTGTTCTGTAGGCGGTCAGTCTGAGAGAGGGGGACGTGCGAGAGGCCAGGCCCGGTTCGGTCAGGAACCGGCGGCGGCGAGACGGGTTGAGAAGCGACCCCTCGAAACAAAGGAGATCGACTCATGGCCGAGCCCCATGCCCCCGGCGTCTCGTCGGACGACATCATCAATGGAACGGCGACGGAAAGCCGGCGTCCGGAGCAGGAGGCGGACGCCATCATCGCCCGCAACATTCCACCGCGCCGGCTTCGTCAGGCCGTGCGCGAGGATGCGGCGGAGGCGCGCGCCTGGACGGATCGCCGCGTCAAACGCGCACGCGACGCCATTCGCGAGGAGCCGATCCGCGCGACCCTCTATGCCCTGAGCCTGGGGATTCTGATCGGCCTGCTGGCCGCGCGTTAGATCAGGACGGACCGGAAGCCGGGCGCGCGATCGGTGCGCGCGACATCGCCTGATCCGAGACGTAAGGGTTGGTCCGCCGCTCGGCCCCGAAGGTCGAGTGCGGGCCGTGGCCCGGCACGAAGGTCACGTCGTCGCCCAGGGGCCACAGCTTTTGCGTGATGGCGTGCAGCAGGGCGGCGTGGTCGCTGCGCGGAAAGTCGGTGCGGCCGATCGAACCCTGGAACAGGACGTCGCCGACCTGGGCGAAGCGGGCCTCGCGGTTGAAGAAGACCACATGGCCGGGCGTGTGGCCGGGGCAGTGCACGACCTCCCACATCGTTTCACCCAGGGTCAGGGTCTCGCCGTCGGCCAGAAAGCGCGTCGGGGTGAAGGTGCGGGCGTCGGGCAGGCCGTATTTCTGACCCTGGGTGGGAATCAGGTCGATCCAGAACTGGTCCTCGGCGTGGGGGCCGATGATGTCGACGCCGGTCTTTTCCTGCATATCGGCGGCGCCGCCGGCATGGTCGAGATGGCCGTGGGTGATCCAGATGGCGTCCAGCGTCAGGCCGCGCCGGGCGATCTCGCCCAGAATCGCATCCGCCGAACCGCCCGGATCAATCACGGCGGCCTTGTTCGTCTTCGTGCACCAGACGGTGGTGCAGTTCTGCTGCAGCGGCGTAACGGGCGTTATGAAGACGCCGATAGGGGCGGGGCTCTGGCTCATAAGGTTCAGATAACGAGGCGATGACGCCAAAGGAACCCGCGCGCGTTGACCTTTCGGCCCCTTCTCGACATAAGGGCGGGCTTCGAGGTGCCGCTCCTAAAGGGGCGGCCCTATTGCTTTATCCACCGCGCGCGCCGTTCGGCGTCGCCACAGAGCGTCAGAATCCCGACCATGCAAGTCGTCGAAAAGTCGAACGAAGGCCTCAGCCGCGTGATCGCGGTGACCATCCCCGTCGCCGAGCTGAACGAAAAGCTCGAAGCGCGCATCAAGGAAGTCGCGCCGCAGATGAAGCTCAAGGGCTTCCGTCCGGGCAAGGTGCCGGCCGCGCACGTCAAGAAGACCTTCGGCCGTGACTTCATGGGCGAAATCATCAACGCCTCGCTGAACGAAACCAGCCAGAAGGCCCTGGACGACGCCAAGATCCGTCCGGCCGCTCCGGCCGAGATGAAGCTGATCTCGGACATGGACAAGGTCATCGCCGGTCAGGAAGACCTGGCCTACGAAATGGCCCTGGAAGTCATGCCCGACTTCACCCCGGTCGACCCCAAGACCCTGAAGCTGGACCGCCCGACCTACACGGCCTCGGACGCCGATCTGGACGAAGCCCTCAAGGAACTGGCCTCGCAGGCCAAGTCCTATGAGGACAAGAAGGGCAAGACCGTGAAGGCCGCCGAAGGCGACCAACTGACCATCGACTTCGTCGGCAAGCTGGACGGCGAAGTGTTCGAAGGCGGCTCGGCCGAAGACGCCGACCTGGTGATCGGCTCCAACCGCTTCATCCCGGGCTTCGAAGAGCAGCTGAAGGGCGCCAAGGTCGGCGAAGAGAAGACCATCGAAGTGACTTTCCCGGAAGAATACCAGGCCAAGAACCTGGCCGGTAAGGCTGCGACCTTCGACGTGACCGTGAAGGCCATCAAGGCCGAAGCCGAAGCCAAGATCGACGACGAGTTCGCCACCCGCATCGGTCTGGAGTCGCTGGACAAGCTGAAAGAGCTGCTGAAGGCCAACCTGGACCAGCAGTACGCCGGCGCCGCCCGCTTCAAGCTGAAGCGCGCCCTGCTGGACCAGTTGGACGAAGCTCACGACTTCGCTCTGCCGCCGAAGATGGTGGACGCCGAGTTCGAAGGCATCTGGGCTCAGGTGTCGGCTGACAAGGACGCCGGCCGCCTGCCGGAAGAGGACGCCAAGAAGTCGGAAGACGAGCTGAAGGCCGAGTACAAGAAGATCGCCGAGCGCCGCGTGCGCCTGGGTCTGGTGCTGGCCGAAATCGGCCGCGCCAACAACGTCGGCGTGACGGACCAGGAACTGTCGGGCGCCATCATGGCCGAAGCCCGCAACTACCCGGGCCAGGAAAAGATGGTTCTGGACTTCTACCGCCAGAACCCGAACGCCGCCGCCCAACTGCGCGCGCCCATCTATGAAGAGAAGGTCGTCGACCTGATCGTCGGCGTCGCCGACGTCACCGACACGCCGATCTCGAAGGAAGAGCTGCTCAAGGAAGAAGACGAGGGCTAAGCTCTCTTCGATCGACCGCAGTCGATGAACAGGCCCTCGCGTTTCGACGCGAGGGCTTTTTCGTATGTGTGACAGAGGCTTAATCCCCGGCCGCTACCCTGGCCACATTGCGGTCCTATTCTTTTGGCTGCTTCCTTGAAGAACGTTGAGATGCGGAGGTGGTCGGATGGCGTGGCTTGCGGCAGGGATGATGGGACTGGCGTTGTTCTCGGCGCCCGTCGATCAGGAGCGGCCCCGATCGGGCGCGAGCGCTGATCAGGAGGCTACCGAGCTTGGCGATATCGTCGTGCAGGGGCGACGTATCGACGAACAGGTCAGCGGGTTCATTGACGAGGTCATCGCGGCGCCCAGCGGCCGGGGGCCGGCGCGTTGGCGGGACAGCATCTGCGTTGGCGTGGCCAATATCCGGGGCGAGGCCGCACAGTATGTCGTCGATCGGGTTTCCCAGGTCGCCCTTGAGGTGGGGCTTGAGATAGGCGAACCGGGGTGCCGACCGAATATTCTGATCATCGGCTCGCCTGACGGGGCGGGCATGGCACGGGGTCTGGTGGATGCCCGTCCCCGCGTGTTCTGGCCCGGCGGCTCGGGCATGAACCGCAGCCGGGCCGCGCTGGATGCGTTCCAGAACAGCGAGGCGCCCGTGCGTTGGTGGCACATCAGCGTGCCGGTGGATGCCCAGACGGGAACGCGAGCTGTCCGGCTTCCGGAGGACGAGGAGCCGATCAGGATCGAAAGGACCACCTCGGGCCGCCTGCGGACCGCGATCCGGAACGATCTCAATCGGGTGATCATCATCCTGGATCTGACCAAGACGGATGGGCTGAATTTCCGGCAGATTGCGGATTACGCCGCCATGGTGGCCTTCTCCCAGGTCGATCCCGACGCGGACATCAGCGGCTATGATTCGGTGCTGGGCCTGTTCTCGCATCCTGCGGCGACCGAGGGGCTAACCGATTGGGACATGGCCTATCTCAAGGCCCTGTATGCTGCGGAGCTGAATCAGGGCGCAGCCGTCCATCAAACCGGCGAAGTTCGCGGCTTGATGGCGCGTGACCGGAAGGGCGCCGCGGCCGTCAACGAGCCGCAGGACTGACGTTCTCGCAGAAGTCCGCCCGACCCGGCCTTGCGCGTCGCGGGTCGGGTGGTGATATCTTGGCGACTGAGGTCGCGGCAGCGAGTCGCGCCGACAGAATTCGAAAAAGGCCTTCATGCGCGATCCGATCGACTACATCTCCAACAACCTGGTGCCGATGGTGGTGGAGCAATCCAGCCGCGGCGAACGGTCGTTCGACATCTTTTCGCGCCTGCTGCGCGAGCGGATCATCTTCCTGACCGGCCCGTTCGAGGACGGCATGGCCTCGCTGATCTGTGCCCAGCTGCTGTTCCTGGAATCGGAAAACCCGAAAAAGGAAATCAGCATGTACATCAACAGCCCCGGCGGTCAGGTGACGTCGGCGCTCGCGATCTACGACACCATGCAATACATCAAGTCGCCGGTCTCGACCGTGGTCATGGGCATGGCCGCATCGGCCGGTTCGCTGATCCTGACGGCCGGTGAAGCCGGCCAGCGCATCGCCCTGCCGAATGCGCGCGTCATGGTGCACCAGCCCTCGGGCGGCTTCCGCGGCACGGCCTCGGACATCGAGCGCCACGCCGAGGACATCATCGCCACCAAGCGTCGCCTGAACGAGATCTATGTCCACCACACCGGCCGGACCTATGAGGAAGTCGAGCGCACCCTGGACCGCGACCACTTCATGACCGCCGAGGAAGCCAAGGCCTGGGGCATCGTCGATCACGTCTATGACAAGCGCGCTCAGGCCAACGACGACGGCGTGAAGGCGCCCTAAGCCCGCAAAGGCTTAGCCTGCGACGATCAGCGAGGCGGGGTCCGGCGACGGGCTCCGCCTCGAATCGTTTTGAGCCGCTGACGATCAAGGTGCGCGGCTTTCGTGCTATCAGGCGCCCATGCAATACACGCGCGATTCCAAAGGCACGGTCGAAGTCGACGGCGACATCTATGAGTGGGAGGTCCGCCGCCAGCCCCAGCCCAAGTCCGGGGGACAATGGGAGGGGATGGCCGTCAGTCTGCGCCTGGTGGACTTCCAGCGCGAGGCCATCATCCAGTTCCCCATGCCCATGCGCGCCAACGGCCGGCCCGACCTGGAGAAGCAGCGCGTCAACGTCGACGCCGTACGCAACGCTGTGACCTCGGCCATGGAGGCGGGGTGGAACCCCACCTCGCGCGGCAAGGCCGTGGTCTTCGACGTGGACGCCGATGGCCGCTGATCGCCAGGGCTAGTCCTCAGGGTAGTCCTTGGGGCCGGCCTTCAGGGGCGGCCGTGGAAGACGCGGAAGCCCTTTTCCTCGGCGATGGCGATCATTTCCGTGTCGCCCGAGGTGTCGCCATAGGCGGCGGCCAGCGTCATGTCCGCTCCATAGGCGGCGCGCAGACGGCGCACCTTTTCCTCGCCCCGGCAGTTCTCGCCCGTGAAGGCGCCCGTGACGCGGTCTTGCGCGTCAAACGCCAACTGGGTGCCCAGTAGGCCCTCGGCGCCCAGGCGGCGGGCGAAGGGGGCCACGGTCGTTTCCGGCGAGGCGGTGACGATGACGCGGTGCGCGCCCTTCTCGCCCCAGGCGTTCCAGCAGGCGAGGGCGTCAGCGCGCATGAAGCGGTCCCAGACTTCGGCGGCATAGCGTTCGGCCTCGGCCTCCAGCGTCTGGCGCTCCACGCCCAGCAGGAACTCGCGCACCGAGGCGGCCTTGATCCGGCCCCGGTCGCGGTCGCCGACATAGGCCGCCAGCGCCGGCGCCATCTTCGCCAGACCGATCGCCCAGCCGCCCGCGCCGGCCCGCCAGCGCAGGAAGGCGGTGAAGCTGTCGCGAATCGTCAGGGTGCCGTCGAAGTCGAAGGCGACGATGGGGCGGTCCCCGGCAGGGGACTGGCGAAACGATTGTGCGGCGCCCATGTCAGACATTAGCCGTGATCCCCATAGAAACTGTCCTGTCCGTCCCTGTTCGCGCATTGTCGTGTCGCAACAGGGTTGTGGCGGAACGTGTGATGGGTGATTGTCTTTTTTTGAAGACCTTCGTGCATAGATTCACGGATCGACCACGAGGTAAGCGCCTTCCGTCCCATGTCGGGCCGGATCGCGGGAGTGAGAAGGGTCTATGACCAAAGCCGCCGGCACAGACGCCAAAAGCACGCTCTACTGCTCTTTCTGTGGAAAGAGCCAGCACGAGGTGCGCAAGCTCATCGCCGGACCGACGGTGTTCATCTGTGATGAATGCGTCGAGCTGTGCATGGATATCATCCGCGAAGAGCACAAGATCGCCTTCAAGACGACCAAGGACGGCGTTCCGACTCCGAAGGAGATTCGCGACGTCCTGGACGACTATGTGATCGGCCAGAGCCACGCCAAGAAGGTGCTGAGCGTCGCCGTCCACAACCACTACAAGCGCCTGAACCACGCGACGAAGAACAACGACGTCGAACTGGCCAAGTCGAACATCATGCTGATCGGGCCGACCGGCTCGGGCAAGACGCTGCTGGCCCAGACGCTGGCGCGCATCATCGACGTGCCGTTCACCATGGCCGACGCCACGACCCTGACCGAAGCCGGTTACGTGGGCGAGGATGTCGAGAACATCATCCTGAAGCTGCTTCAGGCGTCGGACTACAACGTCGAGCGGGCTCAACGCGGCATCGTCTACATCGACGAAATCGACAAGATTTCGCGCAAGTCGGACAACCCGTCGATCACCCGCGACGTGTCGGGCGAAGGCGTGCAGCAGGCCCTGCTGAAGATCATGGAAGGCACCGTCGCCTCCGTGCCTCCGCAAGGCGGCCGCAAGCATCCGCAGCAGGAGTTCCTGCAGGTCGACACCGCCAACATCCTGTTCATCGTCGGCGGCGCCTTCGCCGGCCTTGAAAAGGTGATCTCGGCGCGCGGGGCAGGGGCCTCGATCGGCTTCGGCGCCAAGGTCAAGGAAATCGACGAGCGCCGCACGGGCGACATCCTCAAGGGCGTCGAGCCGGACGACCTGATGCGTTTCGGCCTGATCCCCGAGTTCATCGGCCGTCTGCCGGTTCTGGCGACGCTGGAAGACCTGGACGAAGCGGCGCTGGTCACCATCCTGACCGAGCCGAAGAACGCCCTGGTCAAGCAGTACAAGCGCCTGTTCGAGATGGAGAACGTGACGCTGACCTTCACCGACGACGCCCTGTCGGCGGTGGCCAAGAAGGCGATCACCCGCAAGACCGGCGCCCGCGGCCTGCGTTCCATCCTGGAAGGCATCCTGCTGGAGACCATGTTCGAACTGCCGACCTTCGAAGGCGTCGAGGAAGTCGTGGTCAACGCCGAGGTGATCGAGGGCCGCGCCCAGCCGCTGCTGATCTACTCGGAAAGCTCCAAGAAGAAGGCCGAAGGCGCCGCCTGATCGGGCGACGCGCAGTCGGAAGGGGGCGGCGCCGGCGACGGCCCGCCCCCTTTTCCATTCTGAGGGGCCGATGTGCGGCCTCGGCGCCACAGACCGTCCGGGACAGGATCGCGTCGTTATCCGTCCACAAGGCATGAACCGGCCTCAAGGCTGGTCAGAGCCGAACGGGTCGTCCACCGTGGCCGTTGAACCACGCTTCTGTGGGCCATCCGACCGCCACGCTTGAACCGGGCGTCCCACGAACCACATACTCACACGAAGGCCGCCGGAATCGGCGGGTCGTTCTGAGAAGTCTGGGCATTCGCGCCGAGGCGTTTCAGGGCGGCGGGCCGGAGATCTCCGAAGGCCCTGGAAAGTACGCATCATGACCGAGAGCAAAATCCTCCCCGTCCTGCCGCTGAGAGACATCGTCGTCTTTCCGCACATGGTCGTGCCGCTGTTTGTCGGCCGCGAGAAGTCCGTGCGGGCGCTCGACGAGATCATGAAGGGCGACAAGCAGATCCTGCTCGCCACCCAGAAGAACTCCGTCGACGACGATCCGGCGGCTGACGCCATCTATCAGACCGGCGTCCTGGCCACCGTCCTGCAACTGCTGAAGCTGCCCGACGGCACCGTGAAGGTGCTGGTCGAGGGCAAGGGCCGCGCCCGCCTGACGCGCTTCACCGATCGCGAGGACTATTACGAGGCCGAGGCCGTCGAGATCGCCGACGAGGAAGGCGACGCCTCGCAGAGCGAAGCCCTGCTGCGCGCGGTGATCGAGCAGTTCGAAAACTATGTGAAGCTGAACAAGAAGGTCCCGCCCGAGGCCCTCAGCTCCATTCCCCAGATCAGCGACCCGTCCAAGCTGGCGGACAGCGTGGCCGCCCACCTGTCAGTGAAGATCGCCGACAAGCAGGGGTTGCTGGAAACCATCGCCGTGCCGGCGCGCCTGGAGAAGGTCTATGGCCTGATGGAGGGCGAGATCAGCGTCCTTCAGGTCGAGAAGAAGATCCGCTCGCGCGTGAAGCGCCAGATGGAGAAGACCCAGCGCGAATATTATCTGAACGAGCAGATGAAGGCGATCCAGCGCGAGCTGGGCGAGACCGACGACACGCGCGACGAACTGCTGGAACTCGAAAAGCGCATCCGCAAGACCAAGCTGTCCAAGGAAGCGCGCGCCAAGGCCGATGCGGAGCTGAAGAAGCTGCGCAACATGTCGCCGATGTCGGCGGAATCGACCGTGGTGCGGAACTACCTCGACTGGCTGCTGTCGATCCCTTGGGGCAAGGCCAAGACCAAGCCCATCGACCTGCAAAAGGCCGAGGACATCCTCGAGGAGGACCACTACGGCCTCGAGAAGGTCAAGGAACGGATCATCGAGTATCTGGCGGTCCAGGCGCGCACCGGCAGCCTGAAGGGTCCGATCCTGTGCCTGGTCGGCCCTCCCGGCGTCGGTAAGACTTCGCTGGCCCAGTCCATCGCCAAGGCGACGGGGCGTGAGTACGTCCGCATGTCGCTGGGCGGCGTACGCGACGAAGCCGAAATCCGCGGCCACCGCCGCACCTACATCGGCTCCATGCCCGGCAAGATCATCCAGTCGATGAAGAAGGCGAAGACGACCAACGCCTTCGTTCTGCTGGACGAGATCGACAAGCTGGGCGCCGACTGGCGCGGCGACCCGTCCTCGGCCCTGCTGGAAGTGCTGGACCCGGCGCAGAACTCGACCTTCGGCGACCACTATCTGGAGGTCGAGTACGACCTGTCGCAGGTCATGTTCGTGACGACGGCCAACAGCCTGAACATGCCTCAGCCTCTGATGGACCGGATGGAGATCATCCGGGTCAGCGGCTACACCGAGGACGAAAAGGTCGAGATCGCCAAGCGCCACGTCCTGCCGAAACAGCTCAAGGACCACGGGCTGAAGGAAGGCGAGCTGATCGTCCCGGAAGAGACGATCCACGACCTGATCCGTTACTACACGCGTGAAGCCGGCGTGCGTTCGCTGGAACGCGCCCTGGGCGGTCTGGCCCGCAAGGCCGTGCGCGAGATGGCCAAGACCAAGGCCGTCTCCATCACCGTCGATGGGGCCAAGCTGGCCGAATACGCGGGCGTGAAGAAGTTCCGCTATGGCGAGACGGACGCCGAGGATCAGGTGGGCATCGTCACCGGCCTGGCCTGGACCGAGTTCGGCGGCGACATCCTGACCATCGAGGCGATCAAGATGCCGGGCCGCGGCCGCATGACCGTGACCGGCAACCTGAAGGAGGTGATGAAGGAGTCGATCTCCGCCGCCGCCTCCTACGTCCGCAGCCGCGCCCTCAGCTTCGGCGTCAAGCCGCCGGTGTTCGAGAAGACCGACATCCACGTGCACGTTCCGGACGGCGCGACGCCCAAGGACGGCCCCTCGGCCGGCGTAGCCATGACGGTGGCCATGGTCTCGGTCCTGACCGGCATCCCGATCCGCAAGGACATCGCCATGACCGGCGAGATCACCCTGCGCGGCCGGGTCACCGCCATCGGCGGGCTGAAGGAGAAGCTGTTGGCCGCGCTGCGGTCGGGCGTGAAGACGGTGCTGATCCCTCAGGAGAACGAAAAGGATCTGGAGGACGTGCCGGAGAACGTGAAGTCGGCGCTGGAGATCGTGCCGATCTCGACCGCGGACGAAGCCTTGCGATGGGCGCTGACGGGCGCCCTGACGCCGGTCGAATGGGACGAGGCGGCCGAGCCGCTGCTGCCCACGCCGCAGGCGCCGCCGACCCAGGACGGATCCGCCGTCAGCCACTAGGCGGCCATGCAAGAACAGACCAGCGCGCGGCCCGGGGGAACCCGGGCCGCGTTGCTTTTTGACGTCAGCGTCAGGAAGGCTTTAAGTGCGCCCGGGAAAATGCTGGGGAGCGAAATTATGACCAAGGCGGAGTTGATCGGCGTCATGGCCGAGGCGGCGGGCATCAGCCGCGACCAGGCCAAGCTGGCGCTGGAGGCCTTCACCGACAATGTGACGAGTTCGCTGACGCGCGGCCGCGACGTGCGTCTGGTCGGTTTCGGCAGCTTCATCGCGGTGGAGCGCAAGGCAGGGACGGCCCGCAATCCGCAAACGGGCGAGACCATCGCGCGTCCAGCCTCGCGCACCGCGCGCTTCCGGGTTGGGGAAGGATTGAAAAGCGCCTTGAACGGCTGAGCGGAGACGGGCAATAAGCGCGCCTGACGCGCAACGTCACGTGTCACCTTGTGGGCGGCTAGCTCAGCTGGTCAGAGCATCTCGTTTACACCGAGAGGGTCGGCGGTTCGAACCCGTCGCCGCCTACCAAATTTTCCTAGCAAAATCAGTATATTATGCCGATTTTGTTGAGTCAGATTGTTCCGGGTTCGGAGTAATTTGGGTCAAGGGGGGCAATAGGGGGGCAGTTTCTGCGGATTTCGCTGAAATGTCCTGAACCGGTTTGGAGCCCTAGGAGGTGTTCTGAGCCGAGGCGATCATCCGAGTTTGATCAAGTTCTCGCATGCGTGCGCTTCGGTGACCTGGCGCGCCGCTCTAGGCAGGACTTTATGAGGCTGGGTCGCCATACCCACATTGCGCAATCCGCAGTTCGGGTAGTTTGGTGTTGCAAATCGCTCGCAATTGCATTTAAGCGCGGGGCTTCTTCAGGAGCCTCCGATGTCCTTCCCCTCGACCGCCCCGTTGCCGCGCCGATCCTATAGCCTTGCCGCTGCCTTGCTGGCAGGGACGGCCCTCGCATCGACCGCCGCCGCCCAGACGGTGCGGCAGGAGCCGGCGGTCAGCACGGTCGACGAGGTGGTGGTGACGGCGGCGCGGACCATCCTGCCAGCCAGCGCGCTGCCGATGACGGTGGAGGTCATCGACCGCAAGGCCCTGTCGGAACAGGTGGCCATCAGCGGCTCGGTGATCGACGCGGTCGCGACCCTGTCGCCGTCCTTCTCGCCGACGCGGCAGAAGCTGACCGGCTCGGGCGAGAGCCTGCGCGGTCGTTCGCCGCTGTTCGCCATCAACGGCATTCCGCAATCGACGCCGATCCGGGACGGCTCGCGCGACGGCTACACGATCGACCCCTTCTTCGTGGACCGGGTCGAGCTGATCTACGGCTCCAACGCCCTGCAGGGCATCGGCGCGACCGGCGGCGTGGTCAATCAGGTGACGGTCGGTGCGCCGACCGAGGACGGCCTGACCGGGCGGATGCTGGCCCAGGTGTCCAGCTCGGGCGGGCCGGAAGGTGATGGCGTCGGGGCCAAGCTGGGCGGTCTGGCGGCCTATCGCCACGGTGATTTCGACGGCGTTTTCGGCGTCGCCTATGATCAGCGTGGCGCCTTCTATGACGCCAACGGCCGCCGGGTCGGCGTCGACAACACCCAGGGCGAGGTGCAGGATTCCAAGGCCCTGTCCTTCTTCGGGCGCTTCGGCTGGGATCTGACGGACACGGTGAGGCTGGACCTGCTGGCCAACCGGTTCGAGCTGAAGGGCGACGGCGACTATGTCCGTGTCCCTGGCGATCGCAACATCGGCCGTCCGGCCAGCAGCGAGCGCGGCCAGATCGAGGGCGAGCCCGCCGGAAACCGGGTCGAGACGGTTTCGGCTTCTCTGACCGACAGCGACCTGTGGGGCGGCGACTTTAGCGCCCAGGTCTTTTTCAACCGCACGCGCGACACCTTCGGCGGCGACCGTTCCGCCACCATGCAGGACGCCAGCATCGCGCCGATCGGCACCCTGTTCGACCAGTCGTCGAACCGCTCGCGCAAGCTGGGCGCGCGCGCCAGTTATGAGCGGGCCGTGCCGGGTGTGCCGGGCCTGACCGCGACCCTGGGTCTGGATACCCTGAAGGATCGCACCGAACAGCTTCTGATCGCCACCAACCGCGCCTGGGTGCCGCCGACCGAGTTCCAGAGCGTCGCGCCTTTCGTTCAGGCCAACATGCGCCTGTTCGACGGCAAGGTGCGCCTGGCCGGGGGCGTGCGTCAGGAAAACGTCGAGCTGTCGGTCAATGACTTCACCACCTTGGCCTCCTACGGCTCGCGCCGGGTGACGGGCGGCAAGCCCAAGTTCGAGGCCACCCTGGTCAACGGCGGCGTGGTCTATGAGCCCCTGGACGGGGTGCGCGCCTACGCCAGCTACGCCGAGGGCTACACGGTGCCGGACGTCGGCCGCATCCTGCGCTCGATCAACGTGGACGGGGTCAAGGTCGACAGCTTCCTCGACATCAGTCCGGTGGTCTCGGACAATCAGGAGATCGGTCTGGAGGTGAAGCGCGGGCCGTTCGAGGCCGGGGCAACCTATTTCTGGTCTTCGTCGGACCTGGGGCAATTCCTCGTTCGCAACCCTGACGGCGTCTATGACGTCCAGCGTCAGGCGGTCGAGATCGAGGGGCTGGAACTGAACCTGCGCGCTCGCACTCCGATCGAGGGGCTGACGGTTTCGACCGGCTATGCCCGCCTGCGCGGCCAGACCGACACCAATGACGACGGCCGGGTGGACCAGGATCTGGACGGGGCCAATATCTCGCCGGACCGGATCAATGCGGCGGCGATCTACGCCAATGGGCCGCTGTCGGCCCGTCTGCAGGTCCAGGCCTATCTGGCGCGGGACTTCGAAGGCGGCGACGTGCGCAACAACTTCGAAGGCTACACCGTGGCCGACGCCTATCTGCGCTATGACTTCGCCTTCGGCGGGGTGTCACTGGCGGTGCAGAACCTCTTCAACGAGGACTATGTGACCTATAGCTCCGACACCAGCAATCCGACCGACAACCTGCGCTACTTCGCCGGCCGGGGCCGTTCCTTCACCCTCGGGTGGGATCGTCGCTTCTGATGCGTCTGGTCCGACTGGCGCATCGCTGGACCGGGGGGCTGATCGGCCTGCTGCTGTTCGTCCTGGGGCTGACCGGAACCGTTCTGGTGTTCAAGGACGACTGGTTGCGCGCCGTCGTGCCCCACGCGACCGAGGCGCGGGTTTCGGACCCCCAACTCATCGGCGCGGCGCTGGATCGGGCCTTCTCGGCGCCCGACCGGCCGCGTTCGGTCATCCTGGCGGACGATCGGCTGGGCGTTCATCGCCTGAACTATGAGGACAAGACGCGCGGGGCCTATGCGGCCCAGTCGGGTCAGGTGGTGGCGCGCTGGGATAGCCTGTGGGCGCGGCCAGAGCTTTGGCTGTTCGACCTGCACCACTATCTGCTGATCGGCGATACGGGAAAGACCATCGCCGGCATCGCGGGCCTGGCCGGTCTAGGGTTCGTCATTACGGGGGTGATCCTGTGGTGGCCGACGCGGCGGACCTTCGTCCTCGCGGTCCTGCCCAGAACCTGGAAGCGGCCGGGGATCGTCAAACACCATCGCGACATGGGGGTATGGAGCGCGCCGGTGCTGGCCGTCGTGCTGGCGACGGGAGCGATCGTGGCGCTGTCGCCCCTGTATGACGGCCTGGCCAAGGCCCTGTCGCCGCGCGTGGATCTGGAAGCGGCCATGGCCCAGCCGAAGCATGAGGGAGGGCTGCTGTCCGCCGAACTGGACTGGTCGGCCATGATGACAGCGGCGCAAGGCCGTTTCCCGGACGCCGAGCCGCGCATCGTCTCCCTGCCGACCAAGCCCGGCGGTCTCATCGGCCTGCGGATGCGGCGGGCGGCGGAATGGCTGCCCAACGGCCGGACCCAGGTCTGGTTTGATCCCGCCGACGGGCGGATCGTCGGGACGCGCGACGCCCTGGCGCTGCCGCTTGGACTTCGGGTGGTCAACGCCCAGTATCCCCTCCACGCGGCCAAGGTCGGGGGCCTGGCCTACAGGCTCGTCGTCGCGATCGCGGGTGTGGCGCTGACCCTTCTGGGCTCTCTGGCCGTCATGACCTTCTGGTCCAATCCGAGCGGGCTTCCGAAGCGGCGACGCCCAAGAGCGCGGCCTGTCCAAGATGTTGGAGCGGGCGGAGCTTCGCCAGACTGAGACGGGCGGGGAGGGGGCGCGCGCCAGAAGGCGACGCTTGGCCAGGCCGTTTCTCTCGTCCCTCAGGCGGCCTTCGGTCCGCAGCACGACTTCTGTCGCGTCTGCGCCAGGTCTTCCAGGATCGCACAATTCGGACTGGGGCCGCTGACGCAGGCGGCGTCGCAGTCGCTCACGAGTTTCGACAAATCAGCTTCGAGCGCCTGGAGTTCAGCCAGTTTTGTCTGGACGACGTTCAGATTCTGGCGGGCGAGGTCGCGCGCATCGAGGCAGGAATGGTCGCCGCCGTTCTCGAGCAGATCGATCAGACTGCGGACCTGCTCGATCGGGAACCCGAGTTCCCGGCATCGACGGATGAAGGTCAGTCGCTGGAGATCGGCGTCGCCATAGGTGCGATGACCTCCGTCACGGCGCTCGGCCCGGCGTACCAGCCCGATTTGTTCGTAGTAGCGGATCGTCGGCGGGGTCGCGCCGCTGCGCTTGGCGAGGGCGCCGATCGAAAGCTCGCGGTCCATTTGGGTCCTCAACGAATAGGGCTTGAACCTCAAGTTACTTTAAGTCCTACAAACCGTCCAACGGATCGGCGCGCTGCGCCCAGTTCGAACTCTGTGGGTCGCTCGACCCTGGCCCAAACCTGTGGATGCTGTTGATCATGACGTCTCTCAATCCCAGTTCGCCGCTCAAGGCCGATCAGGCCAAGGGAGGCGTGGACCAGAAGGCGGTCGGCGTCGGCTCCATCGTGGCGACCTCAGGGGCGGTCGTCGCCTGTGCGGCCTGCTGCGTCGTGCCGCTGGCCCTGCCTATCATCGCCCTGGCGGGTTTCGGCGGCGTCCTGGCCTGGCTGTCCGGCGCCCATGTCTGGATCACCGCCGTCGCCGTGATGATCGTGGTCGCCGCCTGGGCCTGGCTGGCGTGGCGCACCTTCAGCCGCCGCCTGCGACCGGCAAGGTCCACCCTCATCATGATGATGATTGCGACGGGTCTGCTGGCGCTCGCCCTGCTGTGGCCGCGTATTGAACCGGCCCTGCTGCAGGCTCTGCGATGAGCGTCCGCTTCAGGCCGCGATGGGCGGTTCTCGGTCTGGCCGGCGCCTGTGCGGTCTGCTGCGCCGTGCCGGCAGCCGTACTTCTGATCGGCGGAGCGACCCTGGGCGGTCTCGGTCTGGCGCTGGGCAGGAACTGGGACGCCGTCGTCTGCGGGGGACTGGTCGTCATTCTTCTCGGGGCGGCCGTCGCCCTGTACCGCCCCCGTCGGGCCGAGCCCGCATGCCGGATCGACGGCTCTTGCGGTTGTAAAGAAAGCCCTGAGGCGCCCGTCAAATGAGCGCGACCATCCTGCTCCAATCCACGCTGACCTGTCCGCATTGCGGTCATGTCGCGACCGAGACCATGCCCACTGACGCCTGCATCTGGTTCTACGACTGCCTCGGTTGCGGCGAGAAGCTGAAGCCCTTGCCCGGCGACTGCTGCGTCTTCTGTTCCTACGCCGACGTGCCCTGTCCGCCGATCCAGGAGGATGGCAAGGGCTGTTGCGGCTAGGGATCGGTCAGCGACAGGGGCAATCCCACGGCGACCACCCTCAGAAGGCGAGGGCGCCGGCCAGACCGGCCAGGACCAGGGTGACGGGGATCGCCAGCTGCGCCCGCCAGCGGTAGGCGGCGACCAGGGCGGCGCCGAAGATCGCCAGGGCCAGCGGCCAGTAGGGAACCGTGTCGACCAGAGAGGCCCCCAGCTGAAGGACGGTGGCGACGATCAGGCCGACGACGGCGGCGGCGACGCCGTCCAGCAGGGCGTGCAGCGACCTGTTCTCGAGAACCAGTTCGAGGCGATCATAGAAGATGAGAGAAAAGCTGAAGGCTGGAAGGAAGATGCCGGCCGTCAGCGCCAGCGCGCCCGGAAAACCGCCGCCGGCATAGCCGACGAAGGCGCCGAAGATGATGAGGGGCGCCGGGATCACCTGGGCCAGGGCGACGCCGTCGAGGAACTGGCCGTCGCTGATCCAGCCGCCTCTCGCGGCGTCGGCGCGCATGACCGGGATGGCGGTGTAGGCGCCGCCGAAGGTCAGCAGTCCCGCCTTCAGACCTGTGAAGAAAAGGGCGGCGACGGACGCGCTCATCGGCGTGACGCCCGCCGCCGTGACAAGTGGGGCGCTGTGGTCGTTGAGCCAGTAGCGCACCGCCAGCCCGATCGAGAGCGTCAGGATGAAGAGCGCGGCCGCTGCCAGGCGGCGGCCGCTTTGGGCGAGGGCATAGGCCAGGCCCGCCGCCGGCAGGATCAGCCAGAAGCTCACGCCCAGCAGCGAGGCCGCGCAACTGGCGGCGCCGATGAGCCAGAGGCTGCGGTCGGCCATGACGTGCCGGCCGATCCGGTGGGCGGCCCGTACGATCACGGCCAGGACGGCGATCTGGACCCCGATGAAGGCGCTGGTCATCCAGCCCGATTTCACGCCGATCGAGAAATAGAGCCAGGCCAGTCCCAGCATCAGCACCAGACCGGGCAGCATGAAGCCGAGCCCGGCCAGGACGCCGCCGATCCGGCCTCTCGCCCTCATGCCCAGGTGGACGCAGAGCTCGTGGGCCTCGGGGCCAGGCAGGACCTGAAGGACGGCGAGCAGCCGGTTGAAGCGCTCGCTCGACATCCACCGGCCTTCGTCGATCAGCCTGTGCCGGATCATGGCAATCTGGGCGACCGGTCCGCCAAACGCGAGGGCGCCGAAACGCAGGAACTGCAGGAAGAGGGCTGCGTAACTCAGATGCGGAGGGCGAAGCTCGCCAGGGTCGTCGGACGTCATCTGGACACGGCCAATCTCCTGGGCGCCTTCAACCACAGCGGCGGCATTTTGGCTTCTTTCGCAGGGCAGCACCCTTTCACAACTCGTCTCGTCATACCGTTCGACATGCGGATTACACCGAAGGACGGCTCATGGCGCTAAGCCGACCTGATCGCGATGGCGGACAGATCGTTGGCCGCATCGATGGGCGTGCCTGACGCCTTCCGCTCGGAATAGCGGTCCACCAACTGGCCGGCGTGGGCGCGGGTCAGGACGGTGAAGCGCACCAGCTCCTCCATCACGTCGACGATGCGGTCGTAGTAGCTGGACGGCTTCATGCGGCCGTTGTCGTCGAATTCCATGAAGGCCTTGGCCACGCTGGACTGGTTGGGGATGGTGATCATCCGCATCCAGCGGCCCAGCAGGCGCAGGGTGTTGACCGCGTTGAAACTCTGCGAGCCGCCGGAGACCTGCATGACCGCCAGGGTGCGGCCCTGGGTCGGGCGCATGCCGCCCATGTTCAGCGGCAGGTGGTCGATCTGAAGCTTCATGATCCCGGAAATCTGGCCGTGGCGCTCGGGGCTGCTCCAGACCATGCCTTCCGACCACAGGGCGTGTTCGCGCAGTTCGTGGACGGCGGGATGGTCGTCGTAGTCGACCTGATCCGTCAGAGGCAGGTCGGAGGGATCGAAGATGCGCGTCTCACAACCCATGAAGCGCAGAAGGCGCGCGGCTTCCTCGACGCACAGGCGGGAAAAGGACCGATCCCTCAGCGAGCCGTAGAGCAGCAGGATACGCGGCGGATGATCGTTCGGGCCGAGGCCCAGGGCGGGGCGGCTGGACAGGTAGGTAGGGTCCAGCGCGGGCATGTGGTCGGGATCGGGCAGGGCGCGAAGGCGGGTCATTGGGGACGCAACTCCTTGAACATGAAAGCCGCCGAGGCCGGGCACAGGGCGCTGAACTGCCTGGAGGCGGCGATGGCGGTCGGCGCGGCTGATCGAGGCAAGGCGGTGTAGCCGTGCCGCTCGAAGAAGGCGGTCGCCGTGGTCGTGAGCAGGTAGAGGCCGGAGGCTTGCTGTTCTGCCGCCCTGGCTTCCAGCCAGGACAGGATCGTTGAGCCGTGGCCTCCGCCGCGACGGTTGTCGACGACGACCATGGAGCGGATCAGGACGTCGGGGCCGATCTGCTCCAGCCCGCCGTAGCCGATCAGCCCGGCGTCATCCTCGAAGCGGTAGAAGCGTCGACCGGGCTCATGGAGGTCGTCCGTCGGAAGGCCCTCGGCCTCCAGCGCGGCGACCAGGCCGGAGGTGGGTTCGGGCAACGCCACAGCGTGGAAGGCCATCAGCAGGCGTCCTTCTTCGGCGCGGTGGCGGGGAAGTAGCGGCGGCCCAGCCACAGGGCGACCGACACCAGCAGGATCAGCACCGGCACCTCAACCAGAGGGCCGATGGCGGCGGCGAAGGCGACCGGAGAGGCCAGCCCGAAGGCGGCGATGGCGACGGCGATCGCCAGTTCGAAATTATTGGAGGCGGCGGTGAAGGCCAGGGCCGTGGTGCGCGGATAGTCCGCCTCGATCAGGCGTCCCATCAGGAAGCTGACCACAAACATGACGAAGAAGTAGATCGTCAGCGGGACGGCGATGCGCAGGGCGTCCAGCGGCAGGGCGACCACGTCGCCGCCCTTCAGGCTGAACATGGCGACGATGGTGAATAGCAGGGCGATCAGGGTGATCGGCGCGATGCGCGGCAGGAAGCGCGTCTCGTACCAGTCGTTCCCCTTCCTCGCGACCAGCGTCCGCCGGGTCAGGAAGCCGCCGAGGAAGGGCAGGCCCAGATAGACCAGGACGGCGCCGGCGATGGTCCAGACGCTGACGTCGACCACGCTGCTCTCCAGCCCGAACAGGGGCGGCAGCACGGTCAGGAATAGCCAGGCGTAGAGGCTGAAGAAGGCGATCTGGAAGATCGAGTTGAAGGCGACCAGACCCGCCACATACTGGTTGTCGCCCCGCGCCAACTGGTTCCAGACCAGCACCATGGCGATGCAGCGCGCCAGGCCGATCAGGATGACGCCGGTCATGTATTCCGGTTGATCGCGCAGGAAGATGACCGCCAGGGCGAACATCAGCACCGGCCCCAGCACCCAGTTCTGGAACAGGGACAGCAGCAGCACGCGCCGGTCGGCGAAGACGCGCGGCAGTTCCTCGTACTTCACCCGCGCCAGCGGCGGATACATCATCAGGATCAGGCCGATGGCGATGGGGATGTTGGTCGTGCCGACCGACAGGCCGTTGATCCAGGCGGGAAGGCCCGGCACGACTGTCCCCAACAGCACGCCCACGGCCATGGCGGCGAAAATCCAAAGTGTCAGCCAACGGTCGAGGAAGGACAGGCGGCGCGGTTGTTCAGTGATGACGGCGTCGACCATCAGCGGACCCTCCGGCCCTCGGCGTCGATGACGACCTCGCCGTCCTCCTTGGTGAAGGGCTTCAGGCCTTCGGACGGCAAGAGATCGAGAACCGCCTCGGACGGCCGGCACAGTTTCACCCCCAGCGGCGAGACGACGATCGGTCGGTTCAGCAGAACCGGATGGGCTTCGATGGCGTCCAGCAGTTGATCGTCGGTCAGGGCTGGGTCGTCGAGACCCAGTTCGGCGAAGGGCGTGCCCTTCTCGCGCAGCAGGCTACGCAACGGGACGCCCATGCGCTCGACCAGTCCCATGATCATGGCGCGGCTGGGCGGCGTCTTCAGATACTCGACGACGTGGGGTTCGATCCCGACGTGGCGGATCAGGGCCAGGGTGTTGCGCGACGTCCCGCAGGCGGGGTTGTGATAGATGACGACGTCCATGGGGCCTCAGGTGCGGCAGGGGTTGAGTTCGGCCAGCAGCGGCTCGCAAAGTTCGGCGCGGCCCTGGCAGCAGTCCTTCAGCAGGAACAGGACCAGCGCCTGGAGGCGGTCGAGGTTCGCCCGGTAGATGATCGATCGGCTGCGACGCTCCGAACTGATCAGGCCGGCGCGGGACAGAACCCCGAGGTGCGCCGACATGGTGTTGGCCGGCACGGCTAGCGCGTCCGCGATCTCTCCGGAAGGCAAGCCGTCGGGTTCGTGCCGGACCAACAGGCGGAAGGTCTCAAGGCGCGTCGGCTGCGCCAGGGCGGCCAGAGCAAGGATGGCGGATTCTGATTCCATAGTTCCAAGATAATAGAATTATTGATGCGCGCAAGTCGGGCTATGGCCTGCCGATCCAGATAAGACTGCCCGTGATCCGCATGGGATCCGCCGTGGGGAGCGCACTTCACTCCGGGCGTGCGCCGTCTCAGCCTGGTCGGGCTCCGCCGTCCAGGACCGAGTCGCGGGCTTCCGAAAAATATTCTCGCTTCGATCCAATTAGTTCGAGGGGAGGGGGCTCGTGAATGCGTATTGACCAGTACGGGAGCGAGTAAGAAATATTGCATCGCACAATGAGTTTAGCCGTCATCATTTGGTGCGCCGTAAAATAGTTATGTCCAACCCGTGCTAAGGAGCGAGGTGACGAATTTGTGTTTATTTTGTGCAGAATGCATCAGTTATTTGCACAATTCTGGCAAATGCGGGCATGAAGCATGAGGGTTTGGCTGTCTTCATATGTATATACATGAGTTGACTCCCTCAGTACCCGACCGGAACGTGGCGGTGCAGGACCGGTTCGTCTGGGCCGAAACGCGAGGGGAATGACCATGAACCGTACGAAAAAGAGGCTCTTGTTCGCAGGTGCGGTAATCACCGCCGCCATGTGCGGAATGCCCGCATCGGCCCAGGAAGCGGAGACGACCAGTGTCGGCGAAATCGTCGTCACGGGCAGCCGGATCAAGCGCCAGGACATCAGCGGGGTCGGTCCCGCCACGGTCGTCACCGGCGAGGATATCGAG
Organism: Brevundimonas sp. KH_025; assembly: GCF_057839885.1. NCBI lineage: Bacteria > Pseudomonadati > Pseudomonadota > Alphaproteobacteria > Caulobacterales > Caulobacteraceae > Brevundimonas > Brevundimonas sp. KH_025. The sequence goes on from NZ_CM174501.1 coordinate 1,190,517, forward strand.
CGCACGGGGATCACGAACGTGGAGGCGCTGCTGCAGCGGCTGCCCTCGTCCGCAGGGGCCGCCGGCAATCAGACGAACTCCTACTGGACCGGCAACGGCTACGGCACGGCGCAGGTCAATCTGCGAGGCCTCGGCATCAACCGGACCCTGACGCTGATCAACGGTCGGCGGATCGTCAACGGCGGCACGGGCGCCAACAGCGCTCCGGATCTGAACATGATCCCGACCGCCATTATCGGCCGAATGGACGTGCTGAAGGACGGCGCATCCGCCATCTACGGCGCCGATGCTGTCGCCGGCGTGGTCAACATCGTCACCATCAACGATTTCGAGGGCCTCAAGCTCTCAAGCAAGTATGGCGTCACGGACGAAGGCGACGGCCAGGACCTCTCCTTCGACCTGTTGTGGGGCATGCGCGGCGACCGCGGCGGGGTCACCGCCGCCCTGACCTATCAGAAGACGGAAGCCGTCAACCTGGCGAGCCGCGCCCCCTGCGGCCTGGGCGAGATCGGCGGAAAGCTGGCCTGCGTCGCGAGCGCCACGACGCTCGGGGGCCGGGCCGTGCTTCCCAACGGCCAGCAGATCAACTTCAACCAGATCCCAGGCGGCGACGGGGACTTCTTCGAGCCCTACAACGCCGCCAAGCATAACTATAACGGCAACCCCTTCCTCAACGCCGTGTCGCCGATCGAGCGTCTCAGCACGGCCATCCTGGCCGACTACCAGCTGACGGACACTGTCAGCCTGTTCGGCGAGGTCTTCTTCACCCACAGGGAAAGCAACCAGCTCGCAGCGCCAGGGGCCTTGCGGAACCTGAAGATCGCGGCGTCCCATCCGACCAACCCGACGGGCGAGGACATCACCCTCATCGCGCGGCGTCTCGCCGAACCGGGACCGCGTCAATTCTTCCAGGAAACCGACACCTACCGGTTCGTCGGCGGCGCCCGGGGCGCCATCGCCGGCGACTGGACCTGGGAAGCCGCCGTCAACTGGGGACGCAACACCGGCGTCGACGGGATGACCAATATCGCCAACCTGCAGCGGGTCGGCGAAACCCTGAACACCGCCGTCTGCAGCAACGCGGCGGGCGCGGCCATCCCCTGTGGCGACTATCTGGGCGCCGGCGATCTCAGCCAGGAGGTCCTGGACTACATCCTCTTCACCTCGCGCGACACCGGCGGCAACGAGCAGCGCAGCTTGACGCTCGATGTCACCGGCACCGTGCTCCAGCTCCCGGCCGGCCCGCTCGCCGCCGCGGCGGGTCTCGTCTACCGCGAGGAAAAGGGCTGGCGCGATCCTGACGCCCTGACCGTTCTGGGCATCGCCAACACCAACCAGCAGGACCCCATTTCCGGCGAGACCAAGGCCAAGGAAGCCTATGTCGAACTGTCGGCGCCGCTCCTGTCCGACCTGCCGTTCATCCAGAGGCTCGAGCTCGACGCGGCCGTCCGCTACTCGGACTATGACCTGTTCGGCGGCAACACCACCTACAAGCTGGGCCTGAACTGGAGCGTCATCGACAGCCTGCGCCTGCGGGCCACCTTCGGCACCGGCTTCCGGATTCCGAGCGTGCCTGAGCTGTTCGGCGGCGTTGCAGAGGGCAATCTGACGACGACTGATCCGTGCAGCCGCTACAGCACCAGCGGAAACGCGACCCTGATCGCCAACTGCCAGGCTTCGGGCGTGCCGGCCAACTATGTGCAGCTCGGCAACACGGTCCTGACCACGGTCGGCGGCAATCAGAAGCTCTCGCCCGAAACGGCCGAGACCCTCACCCTGGGTCTGGTCTGGCAACCTGAGCAGGTCAAAGGCCTGTCCCTGACCGTCGACTATTTCGACATCAAGATCGAGGACGCGATCCGCTCCATCCCCGGGTCCACCAAGCTGGCCATCTGCTACGCCTCGCCGGGCATGAACCACCCCTTCTGCGGCCCGAACAACTTCACCCGCAGTCCCCTGACCGGCGAAGTGAACTTCCTCTCGGCCCAGCCGACCAACGCCGGCCTGGAAACCATGAAGGGCGTCGACATCGGGGCGCGCTACGCCTTTGATCTCGGCGACCGCCGCGCCAGCCTCGACTGGAACACCACCTATCTCGGCGAATATGTCGTGACGCCCTTCCTGGGCGCCGATCCGATCATCTTCGACGGCCATATCGGCGGCGGCAACGGCGGCTATCCCCACTGGCGGTCGAACGTCAGCGCCTCGGTTGTCGACGATCGCTGGACGGCGACCTATTCGGTGCAGCTGATCGGCAAGGCCACGGACTTCAACGCCGCGCCGGGCGACATCGGCTATGAGACGCCGAACCTCTTTTACCACAACGCCCAGTTCGCCTATCGCCTGGGCGAGAAGGCCGACATCGCCTTCGGCATCGACAACCTCTTCGACAAGAAGGCGCCCTTCATCCAGAGCTGGACCGACGGCAATACCGACACCATGACCTACGACCTGCTCGGCCGTCGCGGTTACGTCCGCCTGACCTATCAGTTCAACTAACCTGCCGCCTCGAGAAACACCGGGCGGCCCCCCATGGCTCCCGCCTGGTGTTTCAACGTCCCCCAAACAGTGAGTATCAAATGGTGCGCTGGCCTTCCGTAGCGCGAAAAGCCCACAAGTGGCTTGCGCTCATCATCGGCGTTCAGGCCCTTTTCTGGGTCGTGAGCGGCCTCTACATGACCGCCGTCCATATCGACATCATCCATGGCGATCATCTCGTGCGGACACCCGTCGCCGAACCGATTTCCATGGGCGGCCTGGTCGATCCTGCGGTCATTCTCAAGAATGCCGGCGGCGCTCAAAGCCTGCGTCTCGACCAGCAGCTGGGACAGCCGGTCTATATCGTCAGCCAGACGAGCGGCCGCTCCCTGTTCGACGCCCGGTCCGGTGAGAAGCTGCCCCTGGTCGACGAAGCCGGCGCACGGCAGCGCGCCGAACAGATCTACGCCGGCGACGGCGGGGTCCGCGAAATGGAGCTGCTGTACGAAATCCCCGGCGAGATCAGGGGGCGTCCGGCGCCGATCTGGCGGGTGCAGTTCGAAGGCCTGTGGCGGCCCACCCTCTATATCTCGCCCCAGACCGGTGAACTCGTGGCCAAGCGCCATGACCTGTGGCGCACGTTCGACTTTGTCTGGATGTTCCACATCATGGACTATGAGACCCGCGACAACGTCAACAACATCCTGCTCAAGGTCGCGACCTGGATGATGGTGGTGACGTCCCTCACCGGGGCCTGGCTCCTGCTCTACAGCTTCCGCCGCAAGCGCCGCGTGCGCAAAGCCGCAGCGTGAGGATCATCAGATGTTTCTAATCCGCAGACTGCACAAATGGTTCGGCCTGGTCCTGGGTCTTCAATTCCTGCTCTGGGCCATCAGCGGCGCCGCCATGGCGCTGATCGATCACCGCAAGGTGGCCGGTGATGAGTCCATCGTCCATGCGCCGCCTTCCCCCACGCCCGACGGCTTGCTGCCGTTGGCTCAAATCGCCCAGTCGGTGGGTCAGCCGATCTCCAGGATCGAGCTGCGTCCTCTTCATGACGCCTGGGTCTACGCCGCCACGACGCCGGCCGGCGTCCAGCTGATCGACCCTGTGAACGGTCGCCGCATCCTCATCGATGACGCCCGCGCCAAGGATCTGGCTGTGGCGTCCTTCAACGGCTCTGCGCCTGTGACCTCCGTGTCTCTGGTCGAAAAGCCCACGCTTGAGACGCGCGACTTTGCGCTTCCGGCCTGGCGGGTCGAGTTCGCGGACAAGGAGAAGACGACCCTGATCCTCAACGCCGTCACCGGCGAGGTCGCCGGCGCCAAGACCAACACCTGGCGGCTCTGGGACTTCTTCTGGATGATCCACATCATGGACTACACGGATCGCCAGAGCTTCAACCATCCGCTGATCATCATCATCGCCACCGGCTGTCTGTGGTTGGCCCTGAGCGGCTTCATCATGTTGTTCACGGCCTTCCGACGCCAGGATTTCGCCTATATCCATGATGGCGTCGAATGGCTGCAGCGCCGCCGTTGAGACTGCGCCGGGGCGTTCTGCGCCCCGGCGCTTCCCGGTTGGATTGAAGCGCGAAACGCGCCCAGGCTGAGAGCGCTATTCGCCCATCGGACATGAAGCGGAGGACCGACACCATGGATCTCACACTCCACCGACGCATCCGCTCCGACATCGCCGACCGCATCCTGTCGGGCGAATGGTCGCCGGGGTTCCGCATCCCCTTCGAGCATGAACTGATGCTGGAGTACGGTTGTTCGCGCATGACCGTGAACAAGGCCCTCGCGCCTCTGGCGGAGCGGGGCATGATCATACGACGTCGACGGTTCGGCTCCTTTGTGGCCCGGCCGCGGATTCACTCCGTCGTGCTGGATATTCCCGACATCCAGGCTGAAATCCTCAATCGCGGCGAACCTTATGACTTCGAGCTCCTGTCCCGAAAGGTTCGGGCGGCGCACAAGCGCGATGCGGAGGAGCTCGCCCTTGCCGCGTCCGGAGAGGTCATAGAACTGCGCTGCCTCCACCGCAGCAGCGGTCGGCCCTTCGCGCTGGAGGAGCGGTTGATCAGTCTCGCCTCCGTGCCCCAGGCCCGGGACGCCGATTTCACCGAGGTTCCGCCCGGCACCTGGCTGCTGGAGCGGGTTCCATGGACGGAAGCCGAGCACAGGATCCGGGCCGTGAACCTATCTCGTGCAACCGCTCTGATCCTGGGCGTGGACCCTGCAGCGGCCTGCCTGTCCCTTGAGCGCCGGACCTGGCGGCGCGCTGAACGCATCACCTTCGTCCGCATGACCTTCCCGGGAGAGGCCTATGACCTGGGCGCCCGGTTCGCGCAGTCTGATCCGGCAGAGGCTTCAGACCCTGGCGTTGAGCCCGCGGCGCCGGATCGCTGACATGGACTTGATGGCGAGGGGGCAGGGCTATCGATTTTTGCGCGACGGAGACCTCGTCGCGTACGTGCAACAGGCGTTCTGAGCGACGCCGTATTTTTGAACAAGGATGGGAAATGTCGGTACGGGCGTTTCAGTTTCAGCCGTCATGACCAAGGTTCTGATTATCGGCGCGGGACACGCGGGGGGCTCGGCGGCGGCGCTGCTGAGGCAGTATGGCTTTGAGGGCGAGATCGTCCTGGCGGGCGAGGAGAAGGCGGCGCCCTATCAGCGGCCGCCCCTGTCCAAGGCCTGGCTGAAGGGGGAGGCGGGTCTGGAGGACCTGCTGCTGCGCCCCGAGAGCTTCTACGTCGAGCAGAAGATCGACCTGCGCACCGGCGTCACGGCGACGGAGATCGACGCTGCGGGCAAGACCGTGAGCTTCGCCGACGGGACGGTGGAACCCTACGACGTGTTGATCCTGGCCACGGGATCAATGGCGCGCAAGCTGGGTATTCCGGGCGCGGACCGGCCCGACCTGATGGAATTGCGCACCCTGGAAGACGCCGAACGGCTGAAAGGCGCGCTGGCCCCCGGCAAGCGTCTGGCCGTGGTCGGCGGCGGCTATGTCGGGCTGGAGGCGGCGGCTTCGGCCCGCGCTCTGGGCGCGGAAGCCGTGGTGATCGAGCGCATGGACCGCGTGCTGGCCCGCGTGGCGTCGGAGACCCTGTCGACCTTCTTCACCGACCTGCATCGCCGCCACGGCGTCGAGATCCTGACCGGAGCCGAAGTCTCGGGATTCGAGGACGGCGGCGTCCGGCTTTCCGACGGATCGCTGATCACGGCGGACGCTATCCTTGTCGGCGTCGGCGCCCTGGCGTGCGAAGCCCTGGCGCGGACGGCGGGTCTGGCCTGCGAGAACGGCGTGGTCGTCGATGAGGCGGCCCGCACCAGCGACCCCGCCATCTACGCCATCGGCGACGTGAGCCACCGCCCCATCCCGGTCCACGGCGGGCGGATGCACCGCCTGGAAAGCGTGCCCAACGCCCTGGAGCAGGCCAGGCAGGCCGCCGCCGCCATCGTCGGCCGCGCGGCCCCGGCGGCCGAAGTCCCCTGGTTCTGGTCGGACCAGTATGATGTGAAACTTCAGATCGCCGGCCTGCCGTTCGACGCCGACCGTCAGGTGGTGCGCGGTGATCCGGCGTCGGGCGGCTTCGCCGTCTTCCACCTGCAGGGCGACCGGGTCGTCTGCGTCGAATCCGTCAACGCTCCGGCTGACTTTATGGGCGGGCGCCTGCTGATCGGCAAGGCGACGCCGGTAGACGCGACCCTGCTCGCCGATTCCGCCGTGTCGATGAAGGGTGTGGCCCTGGCGGCGTGAGGGGAGCGGGAACCTCGGTTCCCGGCGCGCGTCTTGTTTCATGGAACCGAGAAATCCAGGAACGGGAGCGGACCATGCTGCCCAAGGACTTTTCTGAATTCGCGATTGAACTTCGTTTTGACCCGGACGACGACTGGCTATGGGCGGTTGTCGATGCGGAGGGGCTGACCTTGAGCTCGGGGTGTTCCGCCTCGCAGACCGCAGCATGGAGCACAGCGAGGGGCGCCGCGGAGGCCATCCTTCAGTCACGGGACGTCGTCGTCCAACACCGGGCGGACCCGACCGACCTTACTCGATCGTCTTGATGTAGCTGGCCGGAACGCCGCCCCAGAGTTCTCCGGCCGGCACTTCGCCTCGGACCACGCTGCCGGCGGCGATCACCGCGTTGTCGCCGATGCGGGCGCCGGGCAGCACCACGCACTGGGCGCCGACCCAGACATTGGTTCCGATCTCGACGCCGCAGCGGGTCTCGTCCCAGGGGGTGTGGATGCGCGCGACGCCGGGTTCGAGCCGGTGATTGGCGGCCACGACGACGCAGTGCTGGCTCAGGACCGAGCCGGCTCCGACCTGGATCGCGCCGCCTGCCGCCCTGAGATTGACCCCCGTCGAGATGACGACGCCGTCGGCCAGCCTCAACCGGCCCTCGACCCGGCTATACTTGGCGTGGCGCTGAACGATCACTTCCGTGAAGGCGCCGACCCAGACGCGTTCGCCGAGTTCGATGGCGTCGATGTCGCCATAGCCGTAGTCCCAGATGGCGGTTGGATCGCTCGAAAGGGTCGGATGCCGCAGGCGTATGCGGAGCCCCAGGATCCAGCGTGTCGCTCGCCTGCGAGCGTGGTCAGAGATTGTCCGTACAAGACCGCCGACATTCATTCTGGTGTCTCCAGGCGGCTGGCCGCCGGCTAGCAGGTGATCAGTAGGAGCCGCGGCCAGAGGTGACGGCGGGCAGGGTCGCCACGATGATCTTGAGATCGGTCCGAAGCGACTTGTTTCGCGCATAGAGGACATCGCAGGCCACACGCCGACGATAGCTCATGTCGTTGCGCCCGCTGACCTGCCATAGACCGGTGATGCCGGGACGCACCGCGCAATAGTGTTGGAAATAGCCGCCGTACCGTTCGATCTCGCCCGCCACGATGGGGCGCGGACCGACGATGCTCATGTCGCCCTGCAGCACGTTCAGCAATTGCGGCAGTTCGTCGAGGCTGGATTTGCGCAGGAACTTGCCCAGTCGGGTGACGCGCGGGTCGCGATGCAGCTTGTGGTCCCGCTCCCAGGATTCCCGGGCGTTGGGATTGGACCTCAGCAGGTCCTCCAGCGCCGCATCGGCATTGCAGATCATGGATCGGAACTTCAGGCAGCCGAAGATCCGACCATCCTTGCCGACCCGCGCGTGTCGAAAAATCGGCGCGCCGCCGTCGCTCAGATAGATCAGCGCCGCGACCACCAGAAGCAGGGGGGCGATCAGCCAGAGGGCCGCCAGGGAGAGGAGGATGTCGAGGGCGCGCACCCGCTGCCCGTCACTGATCAAGGGGAGGCGGAGATGCGCGATCTTCGCCGAAGGGAGGTGTCCGGCAACGCCCGGCGCCGTTGAGACGCTCAAGTCCATCCTGGCCACCCTTGCCGGCGACGTTAATAGCTCGTTAACGCTGTTCGGCGGGCAAAGGTTCGCAGCCTTCCGAGGCTGTGGGGCGTGGGGTTTGGTGTGGCTTTCCCAGTCACGCGACGACCGGCGACGGTCGCTTCATTTCGACTTTGGGATGTCGAACGACTTGCTGGGCGATCTGCCCGATGAGGCGCGTGAAGCCGCTGGTGGTCGGGCCGGGGCAGGGGAAGGAAGACGCCGACCTGGTCCTTCAATCGATCCACTCACGCGCTCGACGGAGGGGCGCCAAATCGGGAGGAGGAACCTCGGATAGGCCGCGGCGTTGCGGAGAACCCTCTTCCGCCCTCCGGATCGAGGCGACGGCCCGGTTTCCCGTCTATCGCCCTCCTGCGGGCTGACCGGGCCGTTTCCAATCCGCCGCGTGGCGATATGGGTTGCGGCTCGTCAGCCGGGGTGGGGTCCTAGGTGAACGATCTGGCCAGGATTCGGCATGAACCTGTGGCGGCAATGATAGGAGCAGGGGCTGACATGGCGAATATGAACTCCTCGTCAGGTACTTACGCCGCCAGAGGGGCTCGGAGGTCATGCTGGGTTTTCGCGACATCAAGCGGATCGTAGGCGAGTTGCTGTCCCAGGCGTCGGCCGACCTGCTGTGGCGGCGACCGGAAGATGCAGATACCGCGCAGCCGCAGCTGCAGTCGCAGTTGCATGCGTTTGCACAGGGTGCGCTTGGTTCTATGGGCGTTGCGCGCTGATCGGCTGGCAGGCTCGGCATGTCGCTGCGCAGGACCTAACGACCCTCAGGTCAAGCTTCATCCCCCAATCGGATCGACCGGACGGTACTCACCCTTTTCGTCCTGGACCAGGACAGTCGCCGCTTCGCCCCTCTCAATCAGTTTGGCGGCCTTGCTCATCGCCGCTTCGACGGCGTCGACGCTGAAGTCAAAGTGGCCGGCGTCGCTGCCGTCGCGCAGCACCTGCCATTCGCCTCCACGCCTGATGACCGCGAATTCTACTGCGGGGAGGGAAATCGACATGGATGCCTCGCTTAGAAAGCCGTTAGATGTCAGGGCAAGGACAGCAGAACCTGAATCCAGCCGATATCCTGCATGTATTCGATCGACTCGAACAGGGGGTAGGCGACGACCATGACGGCACCGTCCAGAAGCGTGCGGATGAAGAAGGCGGGTCTGACCTCCAGTGTTTCACTATCGCGCCAGAGGGCGAAGTTTGGCCAGAAGCGCGGCGTTCGGGCCACATAGGCGTCGAAAGCCCCGCCGAAGGTTGAACTGAGCCAGGCTTCCTCGCGCCCGACCGTCGCTGCGAACACCACCACAGCGATCGCGAGGAAGAGGATCGCAATTGTCATGCTGCCCGTGAACGCCCCCATCCCGAAGGCGCCCAAGAAGCTGAAAACATACAGGGGATTTCGGGTGACGGAGTAGGGACCGCGATCGACGATCTCGGCTTTCTTCCTGCCTCCTATGTACAGGGAGCACCAGGCGCGCCCTACGATGCAGACGGCGATAAGGCCGAGGCCCGCCAACTCCAGTCCTTCATGCAGGAGGGTTTCGCCGCCGATCGACCGTGTGACGGTCGCAAATGTGATGACCGCGAGGATGGCGACGAGGAGCACGCCCTTGCGAATGCGCTGTACGCGGCGAAGGTCGGGCGTGGATGTCGGCGCGATCATGAGAATTCCTTCTGGAGGGAGAGTGGGGGGAGCGCGTCAGCTGCCGGGAAAACCGAGGGAAGGCTCCATGTCCTCGAAGGTGACTGTCATGCCCCACCCTTTGCCGAATGGAGCCGCGACATGCCCGTACCGGAGCGACAACTGCTCTTCTGCCGCTTCTTCGCCCCTGAGCTGGATGCCCGCCACGTAGAGCGCCGAGGCTAAACCGGTTCGATCAGCGCCTGACTCGCAATGTATGAGGATCGGTCTGGGCGCCTGCTGCATGATCTGGATTAGACGCCAGGCTTCCCGCTTGGAGATGCCGCGCTTGGCCGACATGCGAAAGTCGATATGACGAAGACCAAGTCGGCGCGAGGTCGCCGTCTCCCTTCTGTACCAGTCGTCCCTAGGGTTCTCTCCACGCAGGTTGATCACAGTCTTGATGCCGTGTTCGCGAACATAGCGTTCCAGCGCCGCAGGCGTAGGCTGCGCCGATCTGTAGACCTCCCCTTCGACGACCGTATGGAAATTCCCGGTCATCACGGTCATGCCGGCATAGGCGATCAGGGCGATGGTCGGGAGCGTCGCCAGGACGCCTGCCCACATCGCGATGCGAGCCAGTAGAGACGAGGGCTTTGAGAGAAGGGGTCTGGCTGGACTGGGGCTCATGGCCGCCTCTCCCTGAGGGGCGTGGATAGTCGAGCTAGAAGTGCGGGGCAGAAGATCAGGACCAGTGGCACCCCAGCGATCAGGCCCGTGATGATGGCGATCGCCAGAGGCTTCTGCATAGCCGACCCTTCCCCAAGGCCCAGGGCAAGGGGCGAAAGGGCGAGGATGGCGATCAGGGCCGACATCAGGATCGGCCTCAGACGCGCGCGGCCTGCGGCGATGAGTGTCTGCGCGTCCGGCCGTCGGTCGGGCGGCAGTTCGGCCAGATAGAAGACACCGAGTTCGGCGACGATGCCGATGACCATAGTCAGCCCCATCATGGCCGAGATATCGAGCTCCGTGCCTGTCGCCCAGAGTCCGAGGAAGACGCTGGACGCCGCCAACAGAAGAGTGACGACGATGCTCGCCGCCGCCGGCCAACCCCGGAAGAGGTAGAGGAACAGCAGTCCGACCAACAGCAGGGCGCTGGCGAAGACAATGGCCAGGTCGCGGAAGGACTTCTGCTGTTCGGCGTAGAGCCCGCCGTACTCGACACGCACGCCCGAAGGCAGGGCGAGCGAGCCGACAGTGCGCTGCACTTCCCGCATGGCCGAGCCGAGATCGCGCTTCTCCAGACGCGCCGTAACGGCGACGAGGGGTTGGAGATTCTCGCGCGTGATCTGCGGCTGGCCGGGCGCGATCGTCAGGGTAGCCACGCGCGAAAGCGGCAGAGGGTGGCCGTCCGGCGCCCGCAGAGGCAGACTTTCCATCGCCCTTACGCGATCATGAAGCGTGCCGTCGGTCCAGACGCGGACGCCGACCAGCTTCTCGCCCTCCTGGATCCGGCCGATTACCGCGCCACCGACGAGAAGCTGTAACTGGCGGGTGACCGCTTCGGGATCGAGGCCTTCCAGCGCGGCCGCAGGTCGGTCGACGGTGATGACCACGGCGTCGCCGGCGACCCTCAGGCCGCCATCGACCTCCACCACGCCCCTGATCTTGCTGATGGCCTCCGCCACCAGAGGCGAGGCGGATTTGAGGGCGGTTTCATCGGCGCCCAGAAGCTTGACCTCGATGGGCTGGGGGACTGCCGTAAGATCTCCGATCAGGTCTTCCATCAACTGGGCTGTTTCTACGGTCAATCCGGGCACCGTCGCCTCGATCTTGCCGCGTACCTCCGCAGTAACCGCCTCGATGGGGCGGCGTCCGCTGGCTTTCAGTCGGACGAAGAAATCGCCCTCGTTGGCCTCGGAAAGCCCGCCGCCAAGCTGAAGGCCGGTGCGACGTGAATAACTCTCGACATCGGGCGTGGCCTGAAGGATCGCCTCGACCTGGCGAAGCAGCCTGTCGGTTTCGGTGAGGGAGGCCCCTGGCGTGGCTCGGTAGTCCAGAATGAAACCGCCTTCGTCCATCTTCGGCATGAAGCCCGACCCTAGGCGGGTGTAGGCCAGCCCTCCGACCAGGAGAAGGGTCGCCCCGATGATCAGGACAAAACGGCCGGGATGTTTCAGAAGCCTCGCCATCAAGGTCTCGTAGAGACCCCCGAACCGTTCCAGAAGATTGCCCGCCCGTTCGGCCTGTTCCACGTCGCGGTCTCGCACCCATTTGTCGGCGAGGAGCGGTGCGACGAAGAGTGCGAACACCAGGGACACGGCCAGGGAGGCCGACATGGTGAGGGCCAGGGCCTTGAAGAAGCCGCCGGTCACGCCGCCCAGGAAGGCAAGCGGCAGAAAGACCAGGAGCGTGGCAAGGGTGGAACCGATCAGCGGACGCGCCATTTCGGCGGCTGAACCCAGGACGCTTCGGTTCTGGGCTTGGCCCCCCCGCCCCTCCTGAAGACGGCGCATCAGATGCTCGAGCATCACCACTGCATCATCAACGACCAGGCCGACGGCGGCCGCCATCCCGCCCAGGGTCATCATGTTGAAACTCATTCCGAACAGGGCGAGGGCGATGCAGGTGGTCGCCAGCACCGCCGGGAGCATCAGGGCGACGATCAGCATGAAGCGCAGGCTGCGCAGGAAGACGAAAAGCACGACGCCCGCCAGCAGGGCTCCGAGCAGGATAGCGTCTCTCACGCTTCCGGCTGCAGCCGTGACCAATTGGGATTGGTCGTAGAAGGTTACGATGCGAACGTCTTGCGGCGTCTCGGCCTTAAAGGCCTCGATCCGACGGCGAACCTCCTTGACCAGCCCCACGCTGTTGGCGTCTGGCGTCTGTCGAATGTTGAGAAGAACCGCGTCCTGTCCCTGAGATGTCACGCGCGTCCATTGCGGGGTCTGCCGAACCACGACTTCGGCGATGTCGTCGAGCTCAACGACACCACGGGCGCCGGTCTGGATCACGGTCCTGCGAATATCGTCGATGCTCTTCAACTGGTTGTCCGCCAGCACCAGATACAGGCGGTAGCGGTCCTCGACACGACCGGCAGCCACCACGACGTTGTTAGAAGAGAGGAGGCGGGCAAGGTCTTCGACCGACAGGCCAAGGGCTTGAAGACGGGCAGGGTCGGCCAGCACCTGATATTCCTTCTCCTGGCCGCCGAGGACGTCGACGCTCGCCACCCCTGGGGTTGAGGACAGAAGCGGCGCCAACTGGAGCTGAGCGAAATCTCTCAGCGCTACCGGGTCGCGCGTCGAGGAAACAAGGGCAAGCCCGAGTACCGGGAACACCGTCGGGTCCATTCTGCGGACCTCGAAACGAGTGCCAGCGGGCAGATCAGGTATGACGGCGTTGACCGCTGACTCGGCCTGCAGGGTCGCGGCCGTCATGTCCGCTCCCCAGGCGAAGTTGACCGAGAGCTCAGCGGAACCCCGGCTACTGGTTGACCGGACCGACGCGACGCCCGGGACCGTTCGGAGCGCACGCTCCACGGGGCGGGTAACCTCGCTGACCATCTGTTCTACCGGCCGGTCGCCGGCGTCGACGGCTACGACCACGCGCGGGAAGTCGATGCGTGGAAAAAGGCTGACCGGCAGCCGGAGGGCTGACGCGGATCCGGCGAGGGCCAGCAGTACGAAGGCGAGGAGGATGAAGCGGGCCTGGACCGAGAGCCATCGGGTCATGGCCGCGCCGCCGTGACTACGGCCGCTTCCCGCACCGCCATGCCGTGCGTAAGAGACGGGCCGCCCTCGACCACTACGCGATCGCCGTTCTGGACGCCTGAGGCGATTTCGACCCTTTCCGGCAACTCTAGACCGATGCGGATAGGACGGCGGAACGCCTTGCCCGCGCTGACGACGAAGACGTAAGGGGTTTCTCCGTCATATAGGACGGCGACTCTGGGGGCCGCCAGAACCCCGCTGCGGACACCGACGACCACATCCGCCTTGATAGCCTCTCCGGGCAGCAGGGGCGCACCGGGCGGCACCGGCGCCAAGAGGGCGGCAAGGCGGGTGGTGGGATCGACTCGCCGATCAACAGAAGCGATGCGGGTCGCGGCGGACCCGCCCTGGTCGTGCAGTCCTGTCAACGTTAACGACGCTCCGGTCCGGAGACGGCGGGCGTCCTCGACCTCCACGCCGAGCCTAGCGTTCAGGCGGCCGGCGGCGCCAAGGCTCGCGACAATCGTGCCGGCGGGCGCAAGGCTTCCCGGACTGCTTGGCAAGGCGTCGATGACGCCCGCCGAAGGCGCAGTGAGCGTTAGTTGTCCGCCTCGGGTCAGCCTGAGCAGATTGGCGCTGGCCTGGCGCGCCGTCTGCGCAGCGGCGACGGCTGTCTGCACTTCGGCGTCTGACGCCAATCCGTCCGCCCTTAGTCGATGCAGGCGGGCAGCCTCGGTCTCCATCACGCTGGCCTCACGGGCGAGCCGGTCCAGGTCGAGGCGCGTCTGGGGACTGGCCCCGAGCGTGACGACGGCCTGTCCCGCGACGACCGTCTGGCCCACGCGGACATGGATCTGGGCCACCTGGGCTTCGAAAGGTGCGGTGAGGGCGCGAAGACCTGCCGCATCGAACTCGATCTGGCCGTAGGCGGTGAGTATCTCGGCGAGGTCGGTGCGCTGGATGGGCGCGGTGCGAACCTGTGCGACAGGGTCGACCGCTTTTTCCGCAGGCCTGGAACAGGCCATGGGCGTGGCGGCAAGGGTCAGCAAGATGATCAGACGCCGCATGTATCGGTCTCCAGAGAGCGTCCGGCGGCCGTCTGGAGGGCTCGCCATTGTTCGGCCATGGCCTGGTCGAGGCCCGTCAGGGCGATTTCCTTATCCAGCAGGGAGAGGCGGGTGGTTTCTGCGGTGACGACCGCGATGTCGCCCCGCGCGGCGGCGCGCTCGAAAGCTGCAACCGTGGTCCGCAAGGGGGCGACCTGTGCCTCAAGATCGGCTCTTTGCCGACTGCCGATTTCCAGCGCAGATCGAAGAGCGGCGAGATCGGCGCGGGCTGCGAAAAGCCGAGCTTCGTATTCGGCTCGGAGTTGTTCGCGGGTCGCTTCCTGGAGGGCGATCTGACCGCGATTGCGGTTCCACAGCGGCAAATCGAAGCCGATCGCCACGCCATTGGTACGAACGGCGCCGGTGTCCCGTGCGGCGTTGAGCGACAGATTGAGCCGCGGATACTGCTGCAGGACGGCGACATGCAGCGCTGTTTCCTGGGCTTCGTACCCCGCACGAAGGGCGGCTAGGTCCAGGCGCTCGGCCAGGGCGCCTGCGACGAGGGTTTCTGACGAGGGCAGGCAGGAGGGCGTTGAGAGCGGCGAAAGGCGGATGCGCGTTTCCGGGCTGAGGCCCAGAAGGGCGTTCAACTCAAGCCGAGCCGCGCCGAGATCGCGCTCGGTCGTGCGGAGGCGATCAGCCGCATCGGCTTCGGCCAATCGCCGGGCCTCGACGTCGCCCGCCGACAGGTCGCCGCGGGCGAGCGCCCCCAGTGACCTTTTCAGTACCGAGGCGGAAAGGGCCTCGGCCTCGCGAGCGAAGTTGAGGGCCGTATCCAGGCCCTGGATCCGCGCCGCAAGCAATGACGCCTGATTGCCCGTCCGCCACTCCTGCCAGGCGAGATCCAGGCGCGTCTGGCGTTCATTCGCGCGTGCGCCGCGCAGTCTTTGCGGGCGCAGATAGAAGGCGGAGGTGTCGAGGCCGAGTGAGGCGGCCAAGGCGTCAACCAGGCCCGGGGCCGACTGCGGACGATCTAGGCTGGCGCTGAACTGAGGGTCCGGGAGAAGGCCTGCGTCGAACACCTGCGCCCTGGCCACGCCGACGCGCGCCCGCTGGGTCCTGAGATCAGGATTAAGCAAGACCGCGAGTGCAGCGAGGGCGTCGGCGGAGAGGGGGGCTGTGAGATCGACAGCAGCGGCCTGACGGTCGCGGGTCTGATGGCTCAGTGATGCCTGAGGCGTGTCCACGGGGATAGCCGTGGGCAGGGGCGCCGGCGCATAGGTCGCGCATCCCGCCAAGGGGATAAGCCCGCAAAGAACGAAGATGAAGGCAGACGATCCCCCCAGTCTCATAGGTTCCCTCATGCTGGCGGCAGCGCCACGCGGACGACCAGCCCCGGATGGTTGGACCCTATCACGAGTTCGCCTTCATGTAGCGCCGTGATCGCAGCCGCGAGCGAGAGGCCCAGGCCTTGTCCGGGAGTCTGTCTGCTGCTGTCCAGCCGATGAAAGCGGCGCGTCAGGCGGCTCATTTCGGCTTCCGGCACGCCAGAGCCGTTGTCGCGAACCGCCAGGACTACCCTGTCGGCGTCGTCAAACACCTCTATCTGGATCCGGCTGGAGGGACCGGAGTGCGACAGGGAGTTATCGACGAGATTGGTCAGCAGTTGCACGAGCAGCTCGGGGTCGCCCATGACCTCTGTGTCGCTGTCCACCAGGCGCATCAGTAGATGCCCTCTTTCCTCGCTGACCGGCAGATAGGCGTCGAAGACACGGTCGATGACGGGGCCGAGCTTCAGCCGACGAAAATGACTGCGGCCGGCGCCGCCCTCGAGTTGGCCGATCCGAAGCAGCGCGGAAAAGGTCTCGAGAACCTGGTCCAGGTCGGCGATAGCGGCCGACACGGTAGATCGGGCTACGCGACCGTCCGTCGCCTCAGCCTCGGCGCGATCGAGGCGCTGGCGGAGCCGGTTCAGAGGCGTGCGCAGATCGTGGGCGATATCCGTCGACACGTGCCGAAGGGCGTCCAGCGCCTTTTCCTGCCACTCCAGCAGGGCATTGAGATTGTTGCGCATGGTTTCCAACTCGAGACCCAGGCCGACCGAGGGCACCCGTTCGCCGCGCCGTCCGTCCATTATGCGCGCTGCGGCCCGGTTGATGCGATTGAGGCGCGAGGCGAGAAGGCCGCCGGCGGCGGCGCCGGCGAGGCCCGCGACCAGGGTGAGCCCAGCTACAGCCCAGAGGCCGAGCCTGTGGATCAGCTCTTCCAGTTCGTGGAGCGCATAGGTCGATTTTCCGACCACGAGTACGCCGCCGGGAAAGTCCGTCGTGAGGGTCCGTACAGGGATTTCCTCGACATCGCCGCCGCCTTCCTCGGGGTGAGGGAGCTGAATTTCGTCAAGACCAAGCCGGGGCTCCAGGCCGTCCGGCAGTTGACCGGCCAAGCGGCGGCCCTGCCTGTCCGCCAAGCTGTAGACGAAGGGGCCGGCGAGACGGCTTCGGGCCTCAACCTTGCGGATCAGCGCCGCTTGATCGGCCCCGCCGTTGTCGGCGAGCAGGACCTGGGTCTCAGTTCTCAGATCGCTTGTGAGGGCGTCGGCCGCATAGCGCCTAATGGCAAGGTCAAATGTCGCCCAGAGCGCGCCGCCGCCGAGCGCGAATACGAACGCATAGATAATTGCCAGCCGGAAGGCGACCGAGCAGAACGCCCTAGTCAAGGTCGCTCAGCCGGTAACCGGTCCCTCTGGCGGTCTGGATCCGCTCTTGGCCGAAGGGCTTGTCCACCTTGGCTCGCAATCGGCTCATGTGGGCGTCAATCAGATTGGCGCGGGGCTCGAAATCAAAACCCCAAACCCTCTGCAACAGCATTTCCCGCGTGACCACGAGGCCGGCGTGTCGCACGAGGAACTCCAGCAGGCGGAACTCCTGCGGCGTGAGGTCGAGATCGACATCGCCGCGGCGCGCGGTGCGCGACCCCAGGTCCAATTCGATGTCGCCGGCCTGCAGCTTCTCGCGCAGGTCTAGGACGGGCCTGCGACGCCCGAGCGCGTTGACCCTCGCCAGCAATTCGCTGAACGCATAGGGCTTGACCAGATAGTCGTCGCCGCCCGCTTCCAGTCCATCCACTCGATCACCCACGCCGCTCATGGCTGTGAGAAAGAGAACCGGTGTGACGACCCCGGCCGCTCGGGCGCGCTGGACGACTTCAAGGCCGTCTCCCCCTGGCAGCATGCGATCTACGATGAAGACGTCGTAGTGCCCCTGTATCGCAAGATGTTCGCCGTCGTCTGCCCTGCCGACGATGTCGACGACGTGGCCAGCTTCCTTCAGGCCGCGCGCCGCAAAATGGGCGGCTTCGGCGTCATCTTCGATCAGAAGGATCTTCATCTGTCCAATCTCCGTAATGACCTCGCCCGGCAAGCCGGACGAGGTCTCTTCGGCTTAATCTTGGTCTTCCTGGCCTTCGTCGTCCTCAGTTTCTGCGGCTGCAGGCGAAGCGGCGCCCGTGGTCATGTCCACGGTATAGGCGAAGATTTGGCCGCCGCGGGCGATCTCGATCTCCCACCGATTGCCGGTTTCGTCGTCGAAGGTCGCTTCGAGCGCCTTGCCGCCGCCTTGTCGCTCCGCGATCGACACGGCGTCCACTAAGGATACGCGAGCGGCGCTCACCGCCGAGATTTCCCGACGTTCGTCTTGGTCGTCACTCCCCTTCGCTCCAGCGAGGGCGACGCCGCCGACGGCTAGAGACGAGATCAGCGCCACAGCCGAGAGGCCTGTCACGATCTTGCGTTTCATCGTCATTCTCCACAGCGTCCCTGATGGACGCACCGGAACCCTAGGACACTGAACCTTCGCCCA
This sequence comes from Brevundimonas sp. KH_025, assembly GCF_057839885.1. Classification (NCBI taxonomy): domain Bacteria; kingdom Pseudomonadati; phylum Pseudomonadota; class Alphaproteobacteria; order Caulobacterales; family Caulobacteraceae; genus Brevundimonas; species Brevundimonas sp. KH_025. Next base: position 1,208,639 of record NZ_CM174501.1, read on the forward strand.
ACCTCGCGAGACCATGAAACTTTTGTCGGTGACGGCAGGGCTGAGAATCTCAAGCATGCCTACATATCGAATGACAACGGGACCATGGGCAGGGTGAGGCGAGCGCTCTAACAGACAGGCTGTCCAGACATGATCAAAGATACTTCGTGATCTCGCGGAATTCCGCCATCGCCTGTCGCGCTTCGACAGGATCGCCGTCAGCGGCGTGCGCCAGGCAATGATCGATGTGGTCGTGGATCAGGGTCTTCTTTGCGGCCGCAACCGCCTTTTCAATAGCGTGAAGCTGCTGGGCGAGATCAAGGCAGGCGCGCTTGTCCTCCATCATCTGGATGACGGTCCGAATGTGACCTTCCGCCCGCTTGAGGCGCTTGATGACGTCGGGGTGCGACGCATGAGAGATGTGTGCCATGGGTTTGACCTATCCCCCCGGTAGGGATAGGTCAAATGACGAAGGACCGCAGGAGGCGTGTGAAGCCGCCGCCTTGGAAAGACCCATGATGTTCTCGCCGCTCAAGCACGCCGCCTATCGTCACCTGTTCATCGCCCAAGTCGCGGCCCTGCTGGGGACCGGCATGGCGACCGTGGCGCTGGGCCTGTTGGCCCATGATCTGGCGGGCGCCGGAGCGGGCGAAGTCCTGGGGATCGCCCTGGCGATCAAGATGATCGCCTATGTCGGCGTGGCGCCCTTCGCCAGCGCCCTGGCCTCCAGGCTGCCGCGCAAGACCCTGCTGGTTTCACTGGATGTGGTGCGCGCCGCCGTGGCGGCCTCCTTGCCCTTCGTCAACGAAGCCTGGCAGGTCTATGGCCTGATGACGGTGCTCTATGTCGCCTCCGCCGCCTTCACGCCGGCCTTCCAGGCCATGATTCCTGACCTGCTGGAGGATGAGGGCGAGTACACCAAGGCTTTGTCTCTTTCCCGACTGGCCGCCGATCTGGAGAGCGTCGCCAGCCCGGTGCTCGCGGCCGTGCTGCTGTCCGTCATCAGCTATCACAACCTGTTCGTCGGCACGGCGCTCGGCTTCATCCTCTCCGCCGGGTTCGTGGTGACGGCGGTTCTGCCTCGGCTGTCGACGGCTCAGACCCTGCCTTTCCTGCGCCGTCTCACCGGCGGCGTGAAGCTGTTCGTCCTGACGCCCCGACTGCGCGGACTGCTGGCGGTCAGTCTGGCGACGGCGGCGGGGGGCGCCATGGTCTTCGTCAATAGCGTCGTCCTGGTGCAGTCGAACTTCGGCCTGTCGCAGCAGGCGACGGCATGGGCCTTGGCGGCGTTCGGCGGCGGGTCGATGACGGCGGCCGTATTCCTGCCGAAGGTGCTGGAGCGCGTGACGGATCGCAGCGCCATGGTGTCAGGCGCCCTGCTGATGACGGCGGTGCTGATCGCCGGCGCGCTGTTCGCCCGAAGCTACCCGGTGCTGATTGCACTCTGGATCGTCATGGGGTTCGGCTACTCCCTGACCATCACCCCGGCGGGCCGCGCCCTGCGGCGGTCATCGACGGCCGGTGAACGGCCTGCGCTGTTCGCCGCCCAGTTCGCCCTGTCGCACGCCTGCTGGCTGATCGCCTATCCCGTTGCGGGCCTGGTGTCGGCCGAGGCGGATCCTCAGGCGGCCTTCATCGTGCTGGCGGCGCTGAGCGGCCTCGGCGCGATCCTGGCGCTTGTCATCTGGCCTGCGCATGATCCGCTGAATCTGCTGCATGATCACGCCGATCTGGAGCCGGATCATGAACACCTTGACGAAGGGATGCGCCCCGACGCGGCGGCCACCGCCCACGCCCACCCTGTCGTGATCGACGACGATCACCGGAGGTGGCCGCCTTCCGCACGCTGAGGCGAAAGGCGGCGCGACGAGCCTCAGTCTATGAACTCGACCTTCTCATAATCGCCCGAGGTGGTCAGGGTGATCGTGACCGCTTCATCCGTGCGATTGCGCCAGAACCAACCGTGCTTGCCGTCGAAAGCGGCGGTCAGCACGCCGCTGAGGCGCTGCTCCGTGCCCTTGCCGTAGCCATGGTAGGATATGCCGGCGCCGTCGCCGTGCGTGTCATAGTTCACGGCCCCGCCGTCGGACGCCCAGGTGAAGTTGGCCCGTGCGCCGCTCTTCATGACCAGCTTCACCTCCGCGCCTTCGTCCGGCTCAAGCGTGATCGAGGTGCGGTCGGATTTTGCGGCGGGTTGGGCTGCGGGGGATGACGCCGAGGGCGTCGTTGAAGCGGCGTTGGGGGACACCGCCGACGGAGTCTGCGGCACAGGGGCCGCTTCGGCCGGCGGGGCGGTCGGGGCTGCGGCTGCGGGAGACGAGGCCTGAGAAACAGCCGCGGCCTTCGCCGCGGCCGCGTCGGCAGCGGCGTCGGCCGCCGCTTCCCCGGCGAGTTGGCGCTTGATGCGGCCCATTTCGGTCAGGCCGAACACCGAACCGATGCGGGTGGGATCGACGCCGTATTCGGCGGGAAGGACGACGGTGACCAGAAGGACGGAGGCGACGACGGCGGCGATGCCGGTGGACTTCAGCAGTTGGGCCGTGGACGGCAGGTCGGCTTTGGCGGGACGGTTTGCGTTGTACATGAGGTGTCTCCGATCACATGACGAAGAAGCCGACGAGCTGGTAGCCCGTCAGAATGAAGCCGAGCGTCATCAGCACGACGTTGGTGAGGTAGGCGTGCTTCCAGAAGCCGTCCGTGCGGCGCCAGAAACCCATCAGGATGAGGATGCCGCCCAGGGCGAGCAGTTGTCCGATCTCGACGCCGATGTTGAAGGCGACGAGGTTCCACAGCAGGCCGTCGGGCGACAGCTGGAAGTCCTGCAGCTTGGTGGCGAGACCGAAGCCGTGGAACAGGCCGAAGATCATCGTGGCCGCCTTGGTGGAGGGCTGGAAGCCGAACCACCTCTGATAGGCGCCCATATTGTCCAGGGCCTTGTAGACGACCGACAGGCCGATGATGGCGTCGACCAGATAGCTGGAGACGTTGATGTTCATCAGCACCCCGAGCAGCAGGGTCGACGAGTGGCCTATGGCGAACAGCGTCACATAGATGCCGATGTCCTTCATCCGGTAGAGGAAGAAGATCACGCCGAAGAGGAACAGCAGGTGGTCGTAGCCGGTGACCATGTGCTTGGCCCCCAGATAGACGAAGGGCCAGAACAGGAAGCCGGAGGTCTCCTGGATGTAGCCCTTGTCGCCCGCGGCGACGCCGTGGGCGAGGACCTGGCTGAGCAGGCCTTCAAGGAAGAGAAGGCCGACCACAAGGACCGCCAGGGTCCAGGGTGATCGAAGCCACGACAGTCGGTCGCGGCAGGGTGCGGAAGTCATGTGCATCCTTGCGATTGAAGGGGAGAAACGACGGTCGCCGTCATCGGCGGCCGTCGACGAAGAGGGAGGGGCGCTGATGACCGGCCGCCCCTGAGCGGGGCGGCCGGTCGCCTCAGAGCGCGCGACGACGGCGGAAGGGCAGGTGGTCCAGCCAGGCAGGCTTGGGCCGGTCGCTCGGGGCGTCACGCCCGTGCACCAGGCTGTAGAGGGCCGGGAGCACGAGCAGGGTCAGGATCGTCGAGGAGACGATCCCGCCGATGACCACGGTGGCCAGCGGACGCTGGACCTCTGCACCCGCGCCGACGTTGACCGCCATCGGCACGAAGCCGAGGCTGGCGACCAGGGCCGTCATGAGCACCGGGCGCAGACGCGTCAGCGCTCCCTCCCGAATGGCCTGTCCGACGGGCTTGCCCTCTTCGATCAGACCTCGAATGAAGCTGACCATCACCACCCCGTTCAGCACGGCCACGCCCGACAGGGCGATGAAGCCGACGCCGGCCGAGATCGACAGGGGCAGGCCCCGCAGCGCCAGCGCCGCCACCCCGCCGGTCAGGGCCAGGGGCACGCCGGAGAAGACGATGGCGCTGTCCCGCCAGGAGCGGAACAGGGCGAACAGCAGACCGAAGATCAGCAGCAGGACCGCCGGCACGACCAGCTGCAACCGCTTGGCGGCCGAGATCAGTTGTTCGAACGTGCCGCCGTAGGAGACCCAGTAGCCGGCGGGCAGATCGACCTCCTGGTCCACCCGCTCACGGACCTCGCCGACGAAGGAGCCGAGGTCGCGATTGCGGACGTTGGCGGTGACCACGATCCGGCGCTTGCCGTCTTCGCGACTGATCTGGTTCGGGCCGGTCTCCAGCGCGATCACGGCGATCTCGCTGAGCGGCACGAAGCCGCGCGGCTGACCATTGGCGCCAGGCAGCGGCACCTGGATGCGGCCGATGGCGTCGGTGTTGCGGCGCAGGTCTTCGGGCAGGCGGACGACGATGTCGAAACGTCGGTCGCCTTCGAAAATCTGCCCCGCGGTGGCCCCGCCCATGGAGGTGGAGATCACCGACTGGACGTCATCGATGCTCAGGCCCAGGCGCGCGATGGCGTCCCGGTTGGGCGTGATCTGCAACATGGGCAGGCCGGTGACCTGCTCGGACTGAGGGTCGGCGGCGCCGCGAACGGAGCCGACGATCTCCTCGATCTGGGAGCCGAGCGCGACCAACTGGTCCAGGTCGTCCCCGTGGACCTTGACGGCTACGTCAGAGCGAACCCCGGACAGCAGTTCGTTGAACCGCATCTGGATAGGCTGGGTGAACTCGTACTTGCTGCCGGGCACCTCGTTCACCGCCTCTTCCATCTCGCGAACGAGCTGGAGTTTCGGTTTGCGGGGATCGGGCCATGCCTTGCGGTCCTTCAGCAGGATGAAGGTGTCCGAGACCGAGGGCGGCATCGGGTCGGTGGCGACCTCCGCCGTGCCGATCTTGGCGACGACCCGTTCGACCTCCGGGAACTTGGCCAGACGGGCTTCGAGAACGGTCTGCATCTCGATGGCCTGGCTAAGGCTGGTGCCCGGAATGCGCAGGGCGTGCATGGCGATGTCGCCTTCGTCCAGGTTCGGCACGAACTCCGACCCCATGCGCGAAGCGACCAGGGCGGCGCCCGCGACCAGGGCGATGGCGATCGCCACCATCGCCACGCGGGTCCTCAGGGCGAAGTCGAGCGCCGGCTGATAGCCGGTGCGCGCCCAGCGCATCAGGAAGCTGTCCTTTTCCTGAACCTTGCCCGTGACGAACATCGCCACGGCCGCCGGCACGAAGGTCAGCGACAGGATCAGGGCGCCGGTCAGGGCGATCACCACGGTGATGGCCATGGGGTGGAAGGTTTTGCCCTCCACGCCGTCCAGGGCGAAGATCGGGACATAGACCAGGGTGATGATCAGGACGCCGAACAGCGACGGCCGGATCACTTCGCTGGAGGCTTGCCCCGCCAGGGAGAAGCGCTCCTCGCGGGTCAGCAGACGGCCCTGTTGATGCTGGGCCTCGGCGAAACGACGCAGGCAGTTTTCGACGATGATGACCGCGCCGTCGACGATCAGGCCGAAGTCCAGCGCGCCCAGGCTCATCAGATTGCCCGAGACGCCCGTGCGCACCATGCCGGTGATGGTCATCAGCATGGTGATGGGGATGACCGCCGCCGTGATCAGGGCCGCCCGGAAATTCCCCAGCAGCAGGAACAGAACCACGACCACGAGCAGGGCGCCCTCGATCAGGTTCTTCTCGACCGTCTTGATGGCGCGCTCGACGAGGTCGGTGCGGTCATAGACGGGCGAGGCGATCACGCCGGCGGGCAGGGCTTTCGCCGCTTCCTGAAGACGGGCCGACGCCGCTTTTGCGACGACGCGGCTGTTCTCGCCGGCCAGCATCAGGACGGTCGCCAGCACCGTCTCCTTGCCGTTCTCGGTTGCGGCGCCGGTGCGAAGTTCTTCGCCCAGGCCGACCTCGGCCACCTCCGCGATACGGACGGGAACGCCGCCGCGCGTGGTGATGACGATGTTGGACAGGTCCTGCGCCGTGGCGGCCTGACCCGGCACGCGGATCAGCCACTGCTCGCCGTAGCGTTCGACATAGCCGGCGCCGACATTGGCGTTGTTGCGCTCCAGCGCCGACACGACCTCGTCCATCGTCACGCTATAGGCGGCGAGACGCTCGGGGCGGGGCGTGACGTGATACTGACGCTCGAAGCCGCCGATGGTGTTGACCTCGGTGACGCCGGGCGTGTTGCGCATCTGCGGGCGGATCACCCAGTCCTGCAGGGTGCGAAGGTCTTCAGGCGTGTAGGGCGTGCCGTCCGCCTTGCGGGCGCCCGGCCTGGCCTCGATCGTGTACATGAAGATTTCGCCCAGGCCCGTGGCGATCGGCCCCAGTTCCGGCGACAGCCCGGCCGGCATCTGGTCGCGCGCGGTCTGCAGCCGCTCGTTGACCAGTTGGCGCGCCCGGTAGATGTCGGTTCCGTCCTCGAACACGACCGTGACCTGGCTCAGGCCATAGCGCGAGACCGAGCGGGTGTAGGCCAGACCCGGCACGCCGGCCACGGCCGTTTCGACCGGGAAGGTGACGCGCTGCTCGGCTTCGAGCGGCGAATAGCCCGGCGCTTCCGTATTGATCTGGATCTGGATGTTGGTGATGTCGGGCGTGGCGTCGATCGGCAGCTTCTGGAAGCTCCAGACGCCGATGACCGCTGACACCAGGACCAGGGCCAGCACGACCCAGCGATGCCGGATCGACAGGCTGATGATGCGTTCAAGCATGATGCCCCATCCCCCTAGTGGTCATGGCTCGCGCCGGACTTCTCGATGTCCGCGCGAATGAGGAAGGCGCCGTCGACGACGTAGGTCGTGCCCGGCGCGATGCCGCCCAGGACCTCGGTCCATTCTTCGGTGCGGCGGCCCAGGTCGAGCATACGCACCTCATAGGTGTCGCCGACCTTGGCGTAGACCACGGTGAAGTCGCGGAACGGCTGGAGCGCCTTGGTGCGCACCGCCAGCGGAACCTCGCCTTCGCCGACCTGGACCATGCCCGACACGCCGAGGCCGGGCCGCCAGACGCCGCCCTGGTAGGGCAGTTCGACATGGGCGACGAGGGTCTGGCTGAGGACGTCGTCCGACGGCAGGATCGCCTTGATGACCCCGCTGGCCGAGTGCTCGCCGGCGAGGCTCTTGAGTTCAACCCGCTGGCCGACACGAACCCGTTCGGCGTCGCGCGGATAGAGGAAGAACTCCGCGTGCAGGCGGGTCGGATCGCCGATCACCAGCATGGGGGCGCCGTTGCCGGTGATCGAGCCAGGGTTGACGGTCTTGGCGGTGATCACGCCGGAGATCGGGGCCGTGACCGAATAGGTTTGAAGGCTCTCGCTGGATTCCACGCGCGCGACGACCTGGCCGCGCGAGACGCGTTGACCCAGTTGGACGCTCATGGACATGACGCGGCCCGGATAGCGGGCGTGCACCTCGGCCTGGCCTTCGGGCGTGATCTCGACCCGACCGCTCAGCGGCAGGGTCTCGCCCAGGACGGCGGGACCGACCTGCTGGGTCGTGACGCCTCCGGCGCGGGCGGCGTCGGCGCCGATGACGGTCCGGCCCTCATAGGACTGATAGGACCAGGCTGAACGCTTGGCGGCCTGCGTGGCGGTGACCGAGACGTCGAAGGAGTGGGGCTCGGACACCACGCCCGGACTGGCCAGATAGTCGTTCTCCGGCGTGAAGGTGAAGCGATCCACCTTCGGACCGAGGCGGGTCAGGGCGATGCCGGCCTGGACCTGTTTCGGATCGAGCGGCTTGTCCTTCAGATAGGGGTAGAGGCGGAACAGCGGCTCCGGCCCTTCTTCGAAGATGGTGACCTCGATGGCGAAATCACCGTCGCGAAGCAGACGGCCGTTGTGCGGTCCGCGCTCGTAGTCGGCGGCGGCAGCCGCTTCGCCCTCGGGCTTGGCGGCCTGATCACCGCCGCTGCAGGCGGCCAGCGACAGGGCCACGGCGGTCAGGACGCCGCCCAGCGCGGTCGCTGAAGTGCGGGACATCTTCATGGTTGGGTCTCCAGGCCGAGCAGGTCGGCGTGCGCGCCGGTCAGGCGGTCCAGCCGCGCGCGGTCGTTGTGGAAGGTCTGCAGCACCGCGACGCGGCGGGCCCTGGTCTGCAGCAGAGCGGTGTGAGCGCTCATCACGTCGTTGTAGGTAAAGCCCCCGCGCGCGAAGCCGTCCCGGACCAGGGTCACGGCGCGCTCCGCCTGCGGCAGGGTTTCCTCGGCGATGCGCCGGGCTTCGTTCGCCCGCGCCAGCAGTTGGACCTGCAGGCGGGCGATCTCGCGTTCGCGTTCCAGTCGCAGCGCGTTCTGGTCGGCTTGAGCGGCTGCCCCTTCGGCGCGGGCGCGATCGATGGCGCCCTGGTTTCGGTCATAACGCTGCAGCGGGATTGATCCGCCGAAGACGAGGGCGACCTCGTTGTCCCAGATGTGACGGACGCCGACGCTGACCGTGGGATCAGGCACGGCGCGGGCTTCCTCCAGCCGAACCTGGGCGTCGGAGATGGCCTGACGGGCGCGAAACGCCTCCAGGTCCGTCGATGCGACCTCGCCGGCGGCGACGCGCGCGGCGCTGGTGTCCTCGAAGTCGGAACGCATCAGAGTAAAGTCGGCGCCTCCGTCCCAGAACTTGACCAGGACGATGCGCGCCACGCGAAGCGCAATCTCGGCCTGATCGAAATCGATCTGGGCCTGGGCGAGTTCGGCCTCGGCGCGGGCTCCTGCGAACAGCGGGTCTCGGGCCGCGTTGACCCGACGTTGCACCTCGGTCTGGAAGCGCTCGGCCAGCGAAAGCCGTTCGCGGGCGATCTCCAGCAGGGCGTCAGCCGCCATGACGTCGGCCCAGGCGCGCTGCACCGACTCCAGGCGGTCCAGTTGCGCAATCCGGGCGTGAGCGAGAACCAGCAGGCCCTCGCTTTGCGCCAGGCCGGTGCGAGCCGGACGGTCGCCGCCGCGTTCGAGCCTTTGCTCGTAGGTCAGGGTGGTTTCGGTCCGCCCCAGGATGTCGCCGCCGCCGAGCGTCGGCAGATTCTCGACCATCAGGCCCACGGTGGGGTTGGGCCGAAGGTCAGCCTGACGAACGCCGGCTTCGACCGCACGAAGACGCGCGTCGAGGCCTGGCCGCGCCGGATCGGCTTCGGCGGCGCGCCGAAGCGCAGTCTCAAGAGCGAGGACTTGCCCGGAGCCCGCCGTCACGACTGACGGCGGGGATTGGACAAGCGCGATGGCAGGCGGCGACGAAGCCGCCGTCAGGACGAGCGCAAGGGCGGATACGGCCGCGCCTCGCTCTCGCCATCCGGCAGGACCGGACATGGAAGGTTTCAAGGGATATCTCCAACAGGACGCGCACGGCCGCGAGGCCGCGCAGGATCAGCTTTTCAGGCGATCAGGCGTTCTGTCTGGGAGGTTGGTGCGGGGCGTCGAGAAGCGCCCCCGGAGGCAGGGCGTCCGGCGCGGGACCTAGATCAAGCGCGGTTATCATCCCCGATGCGATCGGATGGACGGGCGCGGCCAGGGCGACATGAATGTCGCCGCCGTTGTGGTGGTGATGGCTGAAAGGCGTCTTTCCACCTTCATCGGCGACGTCGACAGCGACGGCGGCGTCGGAAGGCGCATCGTCGGCGGCGTCATGGCTGTGGCCGTGGTCAGGGGCATGATCGTGGGCCAGGTCCGATGCGTCCTCGAAGGTGACGCCGGGGAACTGAAGGCCGTGCTCGATGCGGTGCTGGCTGTTGACCACGCCATGCATCTGCACCGCGACCATGACGGTCACGCCCAGGCAGACGCAAAGGAGGCGGAGCAAGCGTGGCAAATCGAAATTCCCCGATCGAATTTCGTTAGGGGAAAATGGTTTCCCTTGCAACGTCGCGATGGTCGCAGCTCCGGAAGGCGGCGACGCGGCCGTGACCCGGTCGGCCGGCGAAAGGGATACGAGCCTCAGCGCCGGGACTCTCCGAGCGAGCGCTCCCCGGCGACACGGATCCCGCCAAGTGGACGTCGTGACAGCGGAGACGCGCGAGAGGATAGGGCGATCGCCTGCTGCGGGGGCGCAGATGATCGCCCGTGGTTTTCGGGGGACACATGCGCCGCACGCCTTTGCGGGGCGCCGTTCCGGCCGCGCTCGGCCTGTCAGGACTGACGGCGACCTTCCTGGAAGTCTCCACATCCCGCACATCAGCGCCGTCAACGCCGATTTGTTGCGACAGGCTTAAGGCCGCCCCTGGACGGCGGCAGGTTGATCCTAGTGTCTGTCGTTCAAACAGCCGCCGTGGTCGCCCAGCACCTCGATCACCCGGCATTCCGCCGTGGAGCCATGGGGGCATTGCGCCATGCGGGCGACCTCGACCCGCAGGGCGGTGAGGCGCGCGATCTTGTGGTCGATATCGGCGAGATGGGCCTGGGCGATGCTGTCGGCTGTCTCGCAAGGCGCATTGGGGGCCCCCGCCAGGGCCAGAAGCTCCCGGATCGGTTCGATCTCGAAGCCGAGTTCGCGCGCATGTCGAATGAACCGCAAACGCCGCAGGTCTCCGTCGTCATAGAAGCGCCGGTTGCCCTCCGTGCGGGGCGGCGAGGGCAGGAGCTGGATCTGCTCATAGTAGCGGATCGTGGGAATCTTGATCCCGCTGGCCCTCGACGCTTCGCCGATCGTCACGCCCCGGTTCATCTTAGCGCTTGCTCCTCTAGTCGCTAGAGGAAGTAGCGTCGCCAGGCATTCGAAACAAGGAGTCCCTCGTGATCCTGGAAACCCTGGAAACCCGGTATCGCGTGACCGGCATGGACTGCGCGGGCTGCGGCTCCAAGGTCGATACGGCGGTGCGGAAGCTGCCGGGGGTCACCGATGTCGCCGTGGCCGTCTCCACGGGGGTTCTGAAAGTCCAGCACGGCGACGGCTTCGCGTCGGACGGGGTGCTTCGTCAGGTGCGCAACCTGGGCTACGGCGTCGAAATCCTCGCACCGCTGGAGCCGGCGGCGAACGGCGAACGCGCCGCGCGGTCCGATACGACGGCGCGCGGTCCCTGGTGGTGGACGCCCAAGGCCAGGTTGACGGCGGCCTGCGGCGTCGCCCTGGTCGCGGCCTACCTCTTCGGCGCCCTGTTCCCGAGTCTGGCGGCGGGCGCCTTCCTGGTCGCCCTGGCGGTTGGCCTGGTCCCCGTCGGCTGGCGTGCGATCACCGCGGCGCGGTTCGGGACGCCGTTTTCGATCGAGATGCTGATGACGATCGCGGCGGTCGGGGCGGTCTTCATCGGCGCCGCTGAAGAGGCGGCGGCTGTCGTCCTTCTCTTCCTGATCGGCGAAATGCTGGAGGGCGTCGCCGCCGGGCGGGCCCGCAAGAGCATACAGGGCCTGACCGATCTGGTGCCCAAGACCGCCCTGGTCGAGATCGACGGCCAGGTCAGCGAAGTTCCGGCGGAAAGCCTCGCCATAGGCGCCGTCATCCTCGTGCGGCCCGGCGATCGCGTGCCCGCCGACGGGACTGTCGTGGAGGGCGAGGGGGAGATCGACGAAGCGCCGGTGACGGGGGAGAGCGTGCCGAGGCGAAAAATGGTCGGCGACCCGGTCTTCGCGGGCACCATCAATGTGGGCGGCGTCCTGCGGGTGGAGGTCACGGCGACCGCGGCCGACAACACCATTGCGCGGGTCGTGCGCCTGGTGGAGGAGGCCCAGGAATCCAAATCGCCGACCGAACGGTTCATCGACCGCTTCTCCAAGATTTACACCCCCCTGGTGCTCGTCGTCGGCGCCCTGGTCGCGACCGTCCCGCCGCTCATGTTCGGCGGCATGTGGAGCGAGTGGATCTACAAGGGCCTGGCGATCCTCCTGATCGGCTGTCCCTGCGCCCTTGTGATCTCCACCCCGGCGGCCATCGCCGCCGGGCTTTCCGCCGGCGCGCGGCGGGGGCTGCTGATGAAGGGCGGGGCCGTGCTCGAAACCCTGGGCAAGATCACCGCCGTCGCCTTCGACAAGACGGGGACGCTGACCTCCGGCAAGCCGGTCGTGACCGATATCGTGGCGAGCGGGTGTTCTGACGCCGAGGTGGTATCGCTCGCGGCGGCCCTGGAAACCGGCTCGAGCCACCCTCTGGCCCTCGCCATCCTTGAGCGGGCGAAAGCCGACAATGCGCCAATCCCGTCGGCTTCCGCTGCGCGGGCGATCGCGGGCGAGGGCGTCGAAGGGATCGTGGGCGGCGCGCATGTCTTTCTGGGGTCGCCCCAGGCCGCCGTCCGGCGCGCTCCGCTGTCAGCCTCTCAGGACGCGGCGATCTCGGGCTTCAACGCTGCGGGCAAGACGGTTTCCGTGGTTGTGGTCGACGGCCTGGTCATTGGCTTCCTGGCCATGAGAGACGAGGCGCGGCCGGACGCGGCGGCGGGTCTGGCCAGGCTCAAGGCCATGGGGATCCGCGCCGTCATGCTGACAGGCGACAATCGTCGCACCGCGGCGGCGGTCGCCGAAGGCTTGGACGTCGAAGCGCGAGCTGAACTGCTGCCGCAGGACAAGCAGGGCATCGTCAGGGCCCTGCAAGCCGAGGGCCTTGTCGTCGCCAAGGTCGGCGACGGCATCAATGACGCGCCGGCGCTCGCCGCCGCCGACGTCGGCGTCGCCATGGGCGGCGGCGCCGACGTGGCCCTGGAAACAGCCGATGCGGCGGTTCTGCATGGCCGGGTTCAGGACATTCCCGACATGATCGTCCTTTCGAAGGGGGTGATGGGCAATATCCGCCAGAACATCACCATCGCCCTGGGCCTGAAGGCCGTCTTCCTCGTGACGACGGTGATCGGCGTCACCGGCCTGTGGCCGGCGATTCTCGCCGATACGGGCGCGACCGTGCTGGTGACCGCCAACGCCATGCGCCTTCTGGGATGGAAGCCGAAATGACGAGGTAGGGCTTCAGGTCGCCGGCGCGGCGGCGACCCTGCCGGTTCCGGTCTTCACCTTGCGAGCGATCCGGGCGGTCTGCCCAGGCGGCCGCAGCCAGCCAGCCAGCCGGCGCCGTCCTGGAGGCGCGCATGCCGCGCCGAGGGGAGAAGGTCGAGCGCTTCATTCCTTTTCGAGCGCAGGCCGGCCGGATGGGACGGCCAGGGGCGTCTCGGCTTGCTTCGGTCGGGACGTTGAGGCCGACGGCCGGCCATGGTTGTGGGTTGAAGGGTTCATCTCGTTGCGCGTCGCGAAAAGGAAGGCGGAGCCGGCGACCCATAGGAGGGTGAAAAGCGCGGCCTGGACGGCGGCAGGGCGGCCGCGAGGCGACAGGAACAGGCTGCCGCAGGCGAACAACGGCAGAACCACGCCGTAGGCGGCGTAGACGGGGATCCGGGCGACATTGAAGCCGGCGATGGCGAGGTAGAGGGCGAGGCTGGCGATGAAGACGGTGTTCAGGACCAGGAGGAAGCCGTCGAGCACGGGCCTGGGCTTGTGTCGGGCCCTCTTCATGGGACGGATGCGCTTGCCGTAGCGCCCCGGCCGCCAATTTATGGAAAGCCTGCCGCCTCCGCTGATGATCTTGCGGCTCATGTCAGTCTCCTGGGGATGTCGTGCTTGCCGTTTCACGGCGCGCCATCCAGAGACGCATGCGCACGATTTCGGATTCACGCGTCCGGATCAGTTCCTCCGCGACGCCCCTGGCGTCCGCGTCCGAGCCCTTTTCCACCTCTATCCGCGCCAGGGCGATAGCGCCTTGATGCTGGGCGATCATCACCCGCATGAAGTCGATATCGGGATCGCCGCTCCAGGGGATGTTCGTCGATTGATGCAGGCGTTCGTTGGCCTCCTTGAAGGCGCGGGTGGAAAGGGCGTCTCCGGGGATGTCGTCATGCCCGGCATGCTCGTCGATGGGCTGGGCCGTCGACGCCACGGGACGATCGGGACGGGGCGGAGCCTGTCGGGAGACCATGCCGAAGGCGAAGACGGCCGCGCCTAGAAGGGCCGCGACGAGGGTGAGCCAGCTCAAGCGTTTCATCGATTGTGCTCCTGATATCGGCCGTCAGGCCGCTCCGCCGCGATCGCGATAGGCGAGCAGGCGCAGCGCGTTGAAGACGACCAGCAGGGTGGAACCCTCATGCAGGGCGACGGCTGGTCCTATGCCCAGTCCGAGGATGGTCGCCGGCACGAGGAAGGCGACGACGCCCAGGCTGACGAAGAGGTTCTGTCGAATGACGGCCCGGGTCCTGCGGCTGAGGCCGACAGTGAAGGGGAGGTTGGACAGGTCATCGCCCATGAGGGCCACATCGGCCGTCTCGAGCGCGACGTCCGATCCGGCGGCGCCCATGGCGACGCCCACCGTCGCCGTGGCCATGGCCGGTGCATCATTGACCCCGTCGCCGACCATGGCGACCTTGGCGTCGGCCCGCAGACGCTTGACCGCCTCGACCTTGTCGTCCGGCATCAGGTCGCCCCAGGCCTCGGTCAGCCCCATCTGGCCGGCGATGGCTTCCGCGGCCTTCTGATGATCGCCGGAGAGCATGATCATCCGCCTCACGCCCAGGGCCCGCAGCCTATCGAGCGCTTCGCGGGCGGCCGGTCTCGGCGTGTCGAGCAGGCCGATGACGCCTAGATCACGTGCGCCTTGTCGCACGACCATCAGGGTGCGGCCTTGGGCGCGCAACTGATCGACGGCCTGGATAGCCGACTGGCCGAGGGCCGCAACGCCGTCCGCGCCGAACATTTCAGGCTTGCCGATGTAGACGGTTTCGCCGTCCAACTCCGCGGCTACGCCCTTGCCGGTGAGGCTGCGCAGACTTGACGCCGTGCGTGTCGAGGCGTCGCCGAGGCGTTGAGCGCCATCACGCGCAATCGCTTCCGCGAGCGGATGATCGCTGAGGCGTTCGACAGCGACGGCGACGGCAAGCAGTTCGCGTTCTTCCACGCCTTCGAGCGGGATGATGTCTGTAATGCGAGGGCGGCCTTCCGTCAGGGTGCCGGTCTTGTCGAAGGCGATGGCCTCAATGGCTCCGAGGTTTTCCAGAGGCGCGCCGCCCTTGATGAGCACGCCGGCGCGCGCCGCGCGTGCGACGCCGGAGAGGACGGCGCTGGGGGTGGCGATGGCCAGGGCGCATGGGCTGGCGGCGACCAGCACCGCCATGGCGCGGTAGAAGCTGTCACGGAAGGGTTCATCGACGACGACCCAGGCGAAGAGCAGGACGAAGGCCAGGGCCAGGACCAGAGGCACGAAGACGCGCTCGAAGCGGTCGGTGAAGCGCTGGGTCGGAGATTTCTGGGTTTCAGCCTCGCTCACCATTCGCACCACCTTGGCCAGGGTGGTGTCGCTGGACTTGCGGGTGGTCTCGATCTCGATGGCGCCGGCGCCGTTGATCGTGCCGGCGAAGACAGCGGAGGTCGAAGCGATAGAGGCGGGCCTGGTCCGGGCCTGGGCAGGATCGGATACAGGCTGCTTGTCGACTGGCATGCTCTCGCCAGTCACCGGGGCCTGGTTGATGCTGGTCGTTCCCGAGACGACAAAGCCGTCGGCGGGCAGTCGTTCGTTGGGACGAACCACCACCACGTCGCCAATCTCGAGACGCTCGACGGGGGTCTCCAGGATCTGGTCGCCGCGACGAACATGCGCGGTGCGCGGAGCCAGCTCGGCCAGGGCCTCGATGGCCCGCTTGGCTCGACCCATGGCGTAATGCTCCAGCGCATGGCCCAGGCTGAACAGGAAGAGGAGCAGGGCGCCTTCGGCCCAGGCGCCGAGCGCGGCGGCGCCCGCCGCCGCCACAAGCATGAGCGTGTCGATCTCGAAGCGGCGCCGTTTCAGGTTCTCGACGGCTTCCCGGACGGTGAAGAAGCCGCCGAGGCCATAGGCGCAGAGGAAGAGCGCGAGCGGAATCCAGCCGGCAAGGCCGGGCGCCAGTTTTTCCAGCGCAAAGCCGACGCCGAGCGCGCCGCCGGCGGCGAGGGCGAAGATCAGTTCGGTGTTCGGGCCGAACAGGCCGCCATGGGCGTGACCGGTGTGGCCGTCGCCCTCTCCATGGGTCTGATCCTCGCCGTGATCATGATCATGGCCTTTCTCGCCCGTCGCGGTCGGTTCCGGCCTCGCGGGCAGGGGGTCGGGCGAGAAGCTGAGTCCGTGGGCCGCAAGACGCTGACGAAGGAGGTCCTGGCTGGTCTTGGCCTGGTCGAATTCGAGGCGGACGGCGCCGGATGCGTCCAGGGCGGCCTCCAGGACGCCGGGTTCTTCGGCCATGGCGGCCTCGAGGGTGCGGGCGTGACGGGCGTGACGAACGCCTTCCACCCAACCGACAAGGTGGCCGAAGCGCCGGCTGATCTCCGCGCCGGCCTGAACGGCCTTGCGCCGGACGTCAGCGGGCGAAAGCAGGGCGGCGTCATAGTGGATGCATAGCTGGGCCGCGCCGTCCGTCCCTGTGACGTGGACCTGGGACAGGCCCGGCGCGCCGCTCAACCTGGAGATGAGCCGCTGGATGCAGGCGTCGGACGCGTCTGGCGCTTCCGGGAGCAGGACGGGGATGTCCAGCCGGACGGTGTCAGACATGGCGGAACTCCAGCTTCAAGGACCTGGGAGAAACGGGCAGGAGACGCAGGGTCGAGGCGGCGCGAGCGGCATCGTCTTCCGCGGCGGCGAGCCTGACTGCGACACCCGTCAGGAGGGACAGGGCCGCGAGGAGGATGGCGATAGGGCCGAGGAGCTCGACCGGGTGCTCAAGCACAGGTTGGGCCTTCACCAGCGGGGTCCACGCCAGAAGCGTGAAAAGCCCCGCAAGAGTGAAGAGCTTGCGCCAGTGCTGGATCGACTGAAGGTCGACCGCCGACGCGGCGGCGACGTCTGGACCCGGGTCGGTCGCATTCATTGTTTTTCTCCTTCACCGAGGCCGCTCCTGGCGGCCCGGAGGATGTCAGATACGCCCCTTGGGGGGGCGGGGTCGGCGAACAGGCCGCCGACCCCGAGGCTCACGAAGGGGGCGAGGTCGAGGGGCGACATCGCTTGCAGAGCGTGGCGCGGCACGGCCTCTGCGTCGTGGCCCCCGTCCATCAGTCTTCGATCCCCTCCGCCTTGCGATGCTTGACGGCCTTGGCGGCGAAGGTCGGCAGGACCAGCAGCGTCAGAGCCGTTGCGGTGAGCAGGCCGCCGATGACCACGGTGGCCAGAGGCTTCTGCACCTCGGCGCCGGCCCCATGCGCCAGCGCCATGGGAATGAAGCCGACGATGGCCACCATGGCCGTGGTCAGGACCGCGCGGAGGCGGCTGAAGGCGCCCAGAAGGGCGGCGTCGCGCGGCGATTGTCCGGCGGTCAGCCGTTCGCGGATCGCCTGCATCAGCACCAGGCCGTTCAGGGTCGCGACCCCGGATACGGCGATGAAACCGACCGCCGCCGAGACGGAGAAGGGCATGCCCCTGAGCAAGAGGGCCAGGGCCCCGCCCACCAGGGCCAGGGGCACGCAGGCGAAGACCAGGCCAGCCTCGGCGAACGACCCCAGGGCCATGAACAGCAGGATGCCGATCAGGATAAAGACCACGGGGACCACCAGCCCCAGTCGCTGCTCGGCTCGCTTCAGGTTTTCGAACTGCCCGCCCCAGGTCAGGGAATAGCCTGTCGGCAACTTGACCTGTTGCTGGACCTTCGCCTGGGCGTCGGCGACGAAGCCGCCCAGATCGCGGCCGCGCACATTGGCCTGGACCACCATGCGCCGGCTGCCGTCGTTGCGGCTGATCTGGTTCTGGCCCTCCGCCACCTGGATCCGGGCGACCGAGGAGAGGGGCACCGTCACGCCCGTCGCCGTGGTGACCGGAAGGGCGGCCAGGGCGGCCGGATCGTTGCGTTCGGCGTCGTCGAGGCGCACCACCACGTTGAACCGGCGATCCCCTTCGAAGATCTGCCCCGCCTCGGCGCCGCCGATGGCGGCCGAGACGGCTTCGGACACATCCGCCGCCGAGAGGCCGTAGTTGGCGGCGGCGAAACGGTCGACGCTGATCGTCAGGGTCGGCAGGCCTGAAGCCTGCTCGACACGGACGTCAGCGGCGCCGGGGGTGTTGCGCAGGGTGCCGGCCACCTGGTCCGCCGTCTTCTGAAGCTGGGCGAAGTCGTCGCCGTAGACCATGACGGCCAGATCGGTTCGAACGCCCGAGATCAGTTCGTTGAACCGCAGCTCGATCGGCTGGCTGAACTCGAAGCTGTTGCCTAGCTGCGTCGAAGCAACCTTCTCGATACGCGCGATCAGATCTTCCTTGGCCAGCTTGGGGTCGGGCCATTCCTTGCGGTCCTTCAGCACGATGACCGCGTCGGAAATGTTGGGCGGCATGGGGTCCACCGCCGCCTCGGCGGTGCCGGTCCGCGAGAACATGGTCTTCACTTCGGGTTGAGCCTTGATGGCGCGTTCCAGCGCCATCTGCATGGCGAGCGATTGCTCCAGGGAGGCCGAGGGCACGCGCAGCGCCTGCATGGCGATGTCGCCTTCGTCCAGGGTCGGGATGAACTCCCGGCCCAGGATCGAGAAGACTAGACCGCCGACCAGCAGGGCGCCGATGACAGAGGCCAGCACCGTTCTGGGCCGGGCGACCGCAGCACGGATGGCTGGCTCGATCCAGCGGCGTGCATGGCGCAGCAGGAAGGTCTCATGTTCCTGCGCCTCTCCGTTCTCGTCGAGGTGGACGGTCTTGGGTTCGCGCACCAGCAGGGCCGTCATGGCCGGCACGAAGGTGAAGGAGAAGATGAAGGCGCCGACCAGGGCCAGCATCACCGTCGCCCCCATGGGGATGAAGGTCTTGCCTTCGACCCCCTCGAGCATGAGCAGGGGCGTGAAGACCAGAAGGATGATCAGCTGGCCGAAGGCGGCCGGCTTGACCATCTGACGAGCCGCGGCGGCGGCGACGCCCAGACGCTCGTGACGCGTGAGCGTCCGGCCGGCTTCCGCCCGCCGCTGGCTCAGCATCAGCAGGGTGTTCTCCACCACCACCACCGCGCCGTCGACCAGGAGGCCGAAGTCCAGCGCGCCCAGGCTCATCAGATTTCCGCTGATGCCGAAGCGGTTCATGCCGATGACCGCGAACAGGAAACTGATCGGGATCATCAGGGCCGTGATGGTCGCGGCGCGGATGTTGCCCAGAAGCAGGAACAGCACGACGATGACCAGCAGGGCCCCCTCGGTCAGGTTCTTGGCCACTGTCTTGATGGTGGAGTTGACCAGGGCGCTGCGGTTCAGCACCGGCTCGGCGACAACGTCGGGCGGCAGGCTGGCGCCGACCTCCTTCAGCCGATCGGCGGCCGCCTGGGCCACGGTGCGGCTGTTCTCTCCGGCCAGCATCAGGGCCGTGCCGATGACCGCTTCATGGCCGTCGCGGCTGGCCCCGCCGAGGCGCGGCGCCTGGCCGATCTCGACCGCGGCCACGTCGGCGACGCGAACCACCAGACCATTGCGATTGACGACCGGCGCCTGGGCCAGGTCTTCGATCGTCTGGGCGAGAGCATCGGTGCGGACGGTCAAGGCCTCGCCCGCCCGCTGCACATAACCCGCGCCCGCCTGGGTGTTGGCCCGGTCCAGGGCCTGGATCAGGTCAGCCAGGCTGAGGCCGTAGGCGGCCAGGCGCGCCGGGTCGGGGCGAACGGCGTATTCCTTCACATAGCCGCCGTTGACGTCGACGCCCGCAAGGCCGCGCGCGGTGCGCATGCGTGGGGCGATGATCCAGTCCTGCACCGTGCGCAGATAGGTGGCGCGGGCCTGGGGCGTGGTCAGGCGCTCGCCGTCCGGCGTCAGATAGGCGCCGTCGGGCTGCCAACCCGGTCGGCCGACCCGCGCGGTCCCGGCGTCGAACGGCTTGAAGTCGACGGTCCACATCAGAACCTCGCCCAGACCCGTGGTGATCGGAGCCAGGACGGGCTCGACGCCCGCGGGCAGCTTCTCGCGGGCCTGGGCCATCCGTTCGGCCACCTGCTGGCGGGCGAAGTAGATGTCCGTGGCGTCGCTGAAGATGACCGTGACCTGGCTGAAGCCGTTCCGGGTCAGGGAGCGCGTGTTCTCGAGCCCTGGAATACCCGCCATGGCGGTCTCCAGGGGATAGGTGACCTGACGCTCCATCTGTTCGGGCGCCAGGGCGGGGGCCACGGTGTTGATCTGCACCTGCCGGTTGGTGATGTCCGGCACGGCGTCGATCGGCAGTCTGGTCAGCTGGACCAGCCCCCAGGCGGCCACCAGAGCGGTGGCGAGGACGATGAACCAGCGGAAGCGTACGGACGCCTCGATGAGGGATTTAAACATGGTCGCCCTCCTAGTGGCCGTGCTCGGCTTCGCCCTTGGCCAACTCGGCCTTGAGCAGGAAGGCGTTGGTGGAGGCGACGCGCTCGGTTCCGGTCAGGCCGCGCAGGATTTCAGTGCCGCCGCCGGCCTGCCGTCCGGTCAGGACGGGCTGGGCGCGGAAGCCGCCGTCCGTCTGGACGAAGACCACAGTCGCCCCCTCCACAGTCTGGACCGCTTCGGACGGCACGGTGAGACCGGCGCCCTGACTTTCGGTGACCACGGATCCGGTGACCGCCGATCCGGCGGGCGGCAGGCTTGCGCCCTGGGGGCGGGCGCGGATGACGGCCGCGCCGCTGTTCTGAAGACCTGCGTCCGCAGCGACGCCGGTGACCAGGGCGTCGAACTCGCCCTGCGGTCCGGAGACCCGGATATGCGAGCCCGCGCGAACCAGGGCCGCCAGATGCGGCGGCGCGTTGAAGACCATCTCCATCCGCGCCGGATTGGTCACCTCAGCGACCACCCCGCCCTGGGGCACGAAGCCGCCCGGTCCAACCTGCACGTTCGTGACCACGCCGGAGATGGGGCTGACGATGCTCATCCGCCCCGAGGCGCTCGGCGAGCCCGCCGCAGCGGCCCGCGCGCGGGCTGCGCGCGCCATGGCCTCGGCGCTGGCGGCTTGAGCCTGCGAGGCCTCGACTTCCTGGCGGGCGACGACGCCCTGATCCGCGAGGTTTCGATTGCGTTGGTGGGCCTGGCTGGCCGCGGTCGCCGCGGCCGCCGCGGCGTCGATGTCGGCCCTGAGAGCGGCGCCTTCACCGCTGACGAGGCTGACCAGGGCCTGTCCGGCGCGAACCGACTGGCCCGGCGCGACCAGCACCCGCTCGACTGTGCCGCCGACCACGGCGCCGACGGCCGCGCGGGCGTCGACCATGGCTTCGACCCGGCCGGAAAGCCGCGTCTCGCCGCCGCCGCCGCGCGAAA
Organism: Brevundimonas sp. KH_025; assembly: GCF_057839885.1. Taxonomy (NCBI): domain Bacteria; kingdom Pseudomonadati; phylum Pseudomonadota; class Alphaproteobacteria; order Caulobacterales; family Caulobacteraceae; genus Brevundimonas; species Brevundimonas sp. KH_025. The sequence goes on from NZ_CM174501.1 coordinate 1,229,673, forward strand.
CGGCGACGACGGCGATGCCGGCCGCCTTTTGCTGTTCAGCGGTCAGTTCGACCACGCCTTCAGGGGCTTCGCCTTCTTCGGCAGGTTCGGCTTCGCCTTGCGCCGCAACGGGCGTCGCGTCCGGCTTCTGGAGCGCCAGATAGAGACCGCCGCCGCCCAGGAGGACGAGGGCGGCGACCCCTCCGATCAGGAGGGTCTTGTTCGATGTGACTGGGCGCATCACGGGTTTCCTTGGAACGGGGCGCGGCCGTCGAGGCGCGCCAGATCGATTTCGGCGCGAACGCGCGCGAGGCGGGCGTCAACGGCGGCGGTGCGGGCGTTGATCAGGGCGGCGCGCGAGACGCGCAGCTCCAGTTGCGAGATGCGGCCGGCTTCGGCTCCGATACGCGACAGGCGATAGGCCTCCTCGGTGGAGGTCACCCCGGCGTCAGCCGCGGAAACCCGGCTTCCGGACGCCGCCAGTCGGGCGACCGCCGCCGCCCGGTCGGCGCCGGCGTCCTGCCGGGCCTGGGCCACGCGCGCTTCGGCGGCGCGGAATTCGGCGCGCGCGGCGTCGATGTTTCCGCGGTTCCGGTCGAAGAGGGGCAGGGGCAGGCTGAGGCCGACGGTGAGGGCGGTCTCATCCTCGATGCCGAACCGGGTCACGCCGACGCTGGCCGTGACATCGGGACGCGCGCGGATGCGTTCGACATCAATACGGCGTTCGGCCGCCGTTCTTTCCGCTTCCGCCACGCGCACGGTCGGTATGTTGTCGCTCTGGACGACGCCTGGGCCGGCGCCGGCGTCCAGCAGGCTTGTTCCGATGGAGGTCGGAGACGCCGTCAGCATGGCGACGGCGGTCAGTCGTGCGAAGGCGGCGGCCTGTTCGGCCTTGGCCTCGTCCAGGCCTGCGCGAGCCGAGGCGGCTTCGCTTTCAGCCTGGATGCCGCGCAGGAGGGGCTCCCGGCCTTCCTCGACGAGAGCCAGGGCGGCGCGAGCGTCGGCCAGGGCCAGGGTCAGGCCTTCTTCGGCCAGTTGGGCCCGGCGCTGCGACGCTTCGGCTTCGGCATAGGTCAGGGCCAGTCGGCCCGCCGTATCCACGAGGGCGAGATCGCGACGCAGGCCCGCGGTTCCCGCCTCGGCGCGGGCCACGTTCACGCGCGCCGGACGACGACCCCAGAGTTCGAGATCCTGGCTGACGGACAGGCTGAGGTCGCCGCCGCCAAAGCCGCTATAGGGTCCAGTTCCGCCGACGTTCTCGGCGGTCAAGGACAGGTTGGGGTTGGGACGGACGCGGGCTTGCCGGACTCGTGCTTCAGCGGCGTCGACAAGCGCATTGGCTTCAGCCGAAGCGGGTGTCTGGTCCAGTCGGGCGAGCAGTTCCGCATAGGAGGGGGCAGGGTCGGCCCATGCCGGGCCGGCCGCCATAGTCGCCAGAACGGCGAGGGCGCAGCCGACCGCAAGGCGCGGCCGACGACGAATTGTCGAGTACATGTTTCATTTCCAGAAGTGATGAACAGAAGGGCGCGCGATGGCGCAAACCTCTGCTCAGCTTCTGGGAGGCCGCATCAGTCCATTGGCGGCGAACGAGGCTACGCCGTCGTCCTGGGGACGGCCGTGGCGCGTCTGGACGAAGGCTTCGGCGAGACCGAATTCAGATGTGGCGTGGCGTTCGGAGGCGGTGTGATGGCAATGGCCGTGGGCGCAAAGGCCATGCTCTCCTCCGGGGCCGTTATGGTCGCCGGCGGCAGGGTCATGATCGAAAGCCTGGTGCGCGGCGACGGGTTCCGGCGCGCAGGCGGCGGCGTCCGAGACAGGGACCACGACAAAGGCGGCGATGACCAGCGTCAGCGCCGCGAAAAGTCGTGCCAGGCTCGCCATTGACCAGGTCATTGTTCCGCTAGTTAGGCCCGGCGGATCGGCATGACAACGTGTTATAAAGTCCGGATTGCAGCAGGTCCGCGGGAATTGAAGTGTTTTCACGGCCCGTCGCCGATCTCCGTCGGCCCCGGCCAGCCTCAGGGGAGGCGGGGCTTGGCCTGTGAGGAAAACGCCAGGACCTGAGCGTGCCGATCAGTTAGGTTCCTGCTCCTGACGGAGGTGCGACGCGGACAGAATGGCGACCCTGGTCCTTCCCCATGATCCGAGCTGGATGCAGAACTTCAGGGACGAGGCGCTGGTGCTGGCGGCCGCTGTCGCTCCGGCCGATATCGGGCTCCACCACATCGGAAGCACGGCCGTACCGGGGATCCTGGCCAAGCCTATCATCGACATGCTGGGGGAGACGCCCAGCCTGGGGGCGTTCGATCGGTCTTCCCGCCGCCTGGAAGCGATCGGGTACGAGAGCATGGGAGCCTTCGGGATCGAGGGCCGGAGGTATTTTCGCAAGAGCGCCGCGGATGGCGCGCGCACCCATCACCTCCATGTGTACGAGATCGGTTCGCCCCAGATCGCTCGCCACCTGGCCTTCCGTGACTACCTCCTGGCTTTTCCGGAACGGGCGGCGGCCTATTCGGAATTGAAGGCCCGGATCGCGTCCGGCGGGAGCGCAACCTATCAGGAGGCCAAGGCGGCGTTTGTCGCGGCGCTGGATGCCGAAGCCGCTGCTTGGCGGCAGTCGACAGGCCGCCCATAAGGCCGTTTCGCCCCGGCTTCGGACGGTCATTCCTTCCCTGAAGACGGCGAACAAGGGCGGGGTTGGCGATGAGCGAAGCCCCCCATGCGAGGGACTGTTCTAGTGCGACATGAGCCAGGACAGGTCGGGGTCCTTCTGCAGGCCGCTGGTCATGCCGCCCCAGAGGCGTTGCGCCAGCGTCCCGCGACCGAAAGCCCCCGTGACGATCAGGTCGGCATGGACACGGCGGGCTTCGGCGAGAAGGTCTTGCGCGTCCGTGGCGCCCGATGTCGCCGGGACATGACGGACGGCGGCCGTCACAGCGTGCCGTTTGAGATGAGCGGCAACGTTTCCAAGTCGATCCGGATCGACCTCGTCGCCGACCCCGACCACGGTCACGGTTTGAGCGCGCTTGAGCAGAGGCAGGGCGTCATGCAGGGCGCGTCTGGCCTGAGGCGCGTCTTTCCAGCCGATGACGGCATTGCTGAAGCCGCCGCTAGCGTCTGCCTGTCCAAGACGCAGGACGGGGCCGCCGCCGTGGATGGCAAGCTCGCCGGGGGCGGCCAGAAGACAGCCGGTCGGCGGCGGCGACGAGGTGACGAGCAGGTCCGCGGTGAGCAGGTGATGGCGCAACAGGGGGGCGGGCTCCGCCATGCCGGAAAGCCATGCGGCGGCTTTCGAGCCGGCGCCGAACACCCGAAGAAAGGCGTCGTGGGCGCTGGCGAGGGCGGCGTCCATTCTTCGCGTGTCCTCCAGGACTGACAGGGGCGAACTCGCCACGGCCGTCCTGAGCGCCGACGTCCGGGGCCAGGCGAAACACACCGCCGTCAGCCGGGCGTCGAACCTCCCCGCCAGATCGCGCGCGTGTTCCAGCGTCTGGACGAGATCGGACCTCGGCGTCGCATCCACGATGATGTCACGATAGGTCATGGCTGTTCTCCTGTAGGGACAGCCTGCGCCGGCAGTCGCAGGCTAACCTGATCCGCAAGCCTGCCCTGGGGGAGGCGTTGTCGCCTTGATCCAGATCACGCCTCAGCTGGCAGGATCCTTGATGCATCCCGATCATCCCGCGCTAGCGCTCCACGGACCCGTTCCGGAGCCGACCGGACATGATGTTCGGCGGGCCTATGAGAACAGAACCCTGGTCGATCATGAATGTTGCGAGGCGATGCAGGTTCGCCAATGATCAACACGGGGGCCGATCGGCGCCGACAAGGAGCAGACCATCATGGCTGAAGGACATGCTCATGGCGCGGGGGCCAGCAGCAAACGTCTGACCTGTGCGCTCGCCCTGACGTCGGCCTTCCTGATCGCTGAGGTCGTCGGGGCGGTGGTGTTCAAGAGCCTGGCCCTGCTGTCGGACGCGGCCCATATGTTTACCGATGTCGCCGCCCTGGCGATCGCGCTGGCGGCGATCAAGATCGGAGAGCGGCCGGCCGACGCCGTGCGGACATTCGGCTATCGCCGGTTCGAAATTCTCGCCGCCGCCTTCAACGCCGTCCTGTTGTTTCTGGTGGCGGGCTACGTCCTCTATGAAGGGGTGCTGCGCTTGGTTGCGCCCGAACCCGTCGGTTCTGTCGGGATGTTGGTCGTGGCCTCTCTGGGCCTGGTCGTGAACCTGGTGTCGATGCGACTGCTGGCCTCGGGAGCGAGCGCCAGCCTGAACGTGAAGGGGGCCTATCTCGAGGTATGGGCCGACATGCTGGGTTCGGTGGGGGTGATCGGGGGCGCCCTTCTCATCATGCTGACGGGCTGGACATGGATCGATCCGGTCGTCGCGATCGGCATAGGCCTCTGGGTCTTGCCGCGGACCTGGATGCTGTTGAAGAACACCACCCATATCCTGCTTGAAGGCGTGCCCAAGGGCCTGTCGCTGGAGGCGGTGCGAGCGACGATCGCCGCGGTCCCTGGCGTGGCGGAGGTCCACGACCTGCACCTTTGGGGCGTGAGCAGCGACGATGTGAACGGCTCGGTCCACCTGGTGCTCGCGCCGGGCGAGGCGCCGGAACCGGTGCGCCGCGCGGTGCTGGGGCAGATGAATGACGTCCACGGCATCGAACACGCCACCGTCCAGATCGAAACCGGTGCGGGCGGCGACCGGGATGGGGCCGGCCACGGGCCTGTCCCTCATCGATGACGTTGAAATCGGCTCGTCCGCCACGATCTCTGAGCCCAGGATTCATAGTCACGGGGTTTGCAAATGACCGGGAGCGATGCGGGCGAAGGCCATTGGCGCAAGGTCTATCGCGAGACCGGCGCCGACGCCGTGAGTTGGTATGAAGCCGAGCCCAGCGCATCTCTTGAGGCGCTGGCGCGTGCGGGCGTGTCTGGCGCCCGATCTTTCGTCGATGTCGGAGGCGGAGCCTCTCGGCTGGTGGACCAACTTTTGGATCGCGGATGGTCCGACCTTACGGTTGTCGATATCGCGTCCGAAGCCCTGGCTGTCTCGCAGCAGCGGTTGGGCGAACGGGCGCCCGGCGTGAGCTGGCTCGCGGTCGATATTTCGGCGTGGACGCCGTCCCGCACCTTTCAGATATGGCATGATCGGGCGGTGTTTCACTTCATGACCGAACCCGAACAGAGGGCAGGGTACAAGACGGCCCTGCGCCTCGGCACGACCGAGGGCTCGCTGGCGATTATCGCGACGTTCGCCATGACCGGTCCCGAGCGGTGCAGCGGCCTGCCCGTTCAGCGCTATGATGAGCCAACCCTCGCTGCGGAGTTTTCGGACGATTTCGTATTGATCGATAGCTGGCGGAATGACCACGTCACGCCGAGCGGCAGGGTGCAGCCCTTCCTCTGGTCGGTGTTGAAGCGATCAGCCTGAGGCTCGGATGAGCCGGGGCGGGCGGCGTCCGACGCCTTCGGCATCAATGGCGCGCCGCAGCCAGGTCCGCGAGAATGGGGCAATCAGGTCGATCGTCGCCTGCGCAACAACGCGCCAGGGTCTCCAGGGTGTCGGCCATGGCCTGCATTTCGGCGATCCGGGCATGAAGGTCGGCGACGCGTTGCTCGGCGACGGCCCTGACCTCCCGGCTGGGCCGCGTCCGGTCGCGCCACAGGGAGAGCAGTATGACGATCTCCTCAATCGAGAAGCCGAGCGTGCGGGCGCGGCGGATGAACCGGAGCTCGTTGATGTCGCGATCGCCGAAGGCGCGATAGTTGCCGCCGGTGCGTTCCGCCGGCCGGATCAGCCCCGTGGATTCGTAGTAGCGGATCATCTTGGCGGACACGCCCGTGGCGCGGGAGGCTTGGCCGATATTCACGCTGGGACTCCCGTGATGCGGCGCCTGACCTTCAGCGCCTGATCAGTTCAGCAGCTTGGGCTTGTTTCCGTCTCCATCATCGGTCTTGATGGGCAGTCCAGCATACGCTTCCGGCGCGTCCCGAACCACAGCCTTCAAGAGACGCGGCTGGACGGAAGCTGACAGGAGTGACGCCATGCCGACGGCCCACGACCCTCACCAGAGCCATGCTCACGGCGGATTTTCGCATGAAGACGGGAAGGCGATCGATCCGGTCTGCGGCATGGCCGTGGATGCCGCCGCCGCCCAGCATCGCGCAGAGCACGAGGGACACGACTACGTCTTCTGCTCGGCGGGCTGTCGCACGAAGTTCATCGCGGACCCGGCCCAATACCTGGGCAAGGCGTTGAAGGCGGCTCCGGCGTCGCCAGGGACGATCTACACCTGTCCGATGCATCCGCAGGTGCGTCAGGAGGGGCCAGGTAACTGTCCGATCTGCGGCATGGCGCTGGAGCCCGAGACGGTCACTGCCGAGGCTGCGCCCAATCACGAGCTGATCGACTTTACCCGTCGTCTCTGGATCGGCGCCATTCTGACTTTGCCGGTCGTAGCCCTCGAGATGGGCGGGCATCTCACGGGACTGGCCGACCGGATCCCCGGCCAGACGTCGAACTGGATCCAGATCGCTCTGGCGACGCCGGTGGTCCTGTGGGCCGGCTGGCCTTTCTTCGAACGGGGATGGAAGTCTGTCCTCAATCGAAGCCTCAACATGTTCACCCTGATCGCCCTCGGCGTCGGGGCGGCCTGGATCTACAGCGTCGTCGCCGTGCTGGCGCCGGGGCTGTTTCCCTCGGCCATGCTGCGCATGGACGGCAGCGCGCCCGTCTATTTCGAAGCGGCGGCGGTGATCACGGTGCTGGTCCTGGTCGGCCAGGTTTTGGAACTGCGAGCGCGCGAGCAGACCTCGGGCGCGATCCGGGCCCTGCTCGACCTGACGCCCAAGACGGCCCGGCGCGTGCGCGAGGACGGCGCCGACGAGGATGTGACGCTTGATCTCGTGGCCGTCGGCGACCGGCTGCGCGTCCGGCCCGGTGAAAAGGTCCCGGTTGACGGCGAGATCCTCGAAGGGCGCGTGGCTATCGACGAGTCCCTCGTGACCGGGGAATCCATGCCGGTCACCAAGGAGGCCGGGGCCAGGGTCATCGCGGGCTCATTGAACAAGACCGGCTCCTTCCTCATGCGTGCGGACAAGGTCGGCGCCGACACCCTTCTGGCCCAGATCGTCCAGATGGTGGCCCAGGCCCAGCGCAGCCGCGCGCCCATCCAGCGCCTGGCCGATCTGGTCTCTGGCTGGTTCGTGCCGGCCGTGGTCGGCATCGCCGTCGTCGCCGCCGTTGTCTGGGGTCTGGTCGGGCCAGACCCGCGCCTGTCCTACGCCCTGGTCGCGGCGGTGTCGGTCCTCATCATCGCCTGTCCCTGCGCGCTCGGTCTGGCCACGCCGATCTCGATCATGGTGGGGGTGGGGCGCGGGGCGCGCGCCGGCGTCCTGATCAAGAACGCCGAGGCGCTGGAGCGGTTCGAGAAGGTGGACACCCTGGTGCTCGACAAGACCGGCACCCTGACCGAAGGGCGGCCGTCGGTCACGGCGATCCTTCCGGCGGACGGATTCGACGAGGGCGAGCTTCTTCGCCTGTCGGCCAGTCTGGAGCGGGGCAGCGAGCATCCCCTCGCTGACGCTATCTTGCGTGCAGCGGCGGATCGTAACCTGACGCTCTCCGAAGCCAGTGAGTTCGATAGTCCGGTGGGGCGCGGCGTCACCGGTCTGGTCGACGGCCGTCGACTGTTCCTGGGCAATGCCCGCTACCTCAAGGCGGCTGGTATCGACGTCGCAGCCCTTGAGGCCGAGGCTGAAGCCCTGAGAGAGGACGGCGCCACGGCCATCTTCGTCGCCGTCGACGGGCGCGTCGCCGGCGTCCTTGGCATCGCCGACCCGGTGAAGGCCACGACTGCGGACGCCATCCGTGACCTCAAGGCCGCAGGCCTTCGGCTGGTGATGATGACAGGCGACAACCGTACGACCGCGCAGGCGGTCGCCCGCCGTCTGGGCATCGACGACGTCCGCGCCGAGGTTCTGCCCCAGGACAAGGCCTCGGTCGTGGAGCAGCTTCGATCCGAAGGCCGCGTCGTGGCGATGGCCGGCGACGGCGTCAACGACGCCCCGGCCCTGGCCGCGGCCGACGTCGGCGTCGCCATGGGGGCTGGTTCCGACGTGGCGATCGAGAGCGCCGGGGTCACCCTCCTTGGGGGCGACCTCCAGGGCATCGTCCGGGCGCGACACCTGTCCAGGGCCGTCATGGGCAACATCCGCCAGAATCTGCTGTTCGCCTTCGGTTACAACACCCTGGGGATCCCGGTGGCGGCCGGGGTCCTCTATCCGGTCTTCGGCCTGATGCTGTCGCCGGCGCTGGCGGCTCTGGCGATGGCGCTGTCCTCGGTCAGTGTCATCGCCAATGCGCTGCGTCTCAGGGCGGTCAGGCTGTAGGCGACGTTTCGCGAGGAGGTCCTCGTGTGGCTGTTTCCGGTCTTGAGGGGAAAGCTGCGCGCTTGCGTATTCATGAGAGAGGGGCGCTTCCCCAAGGAGACACACGTGAACCGTTTCAAGATCGCAACCCTGGCCGGCGCGGCCGCCGCGCTTTCCCTGTTCGCGGGTCAGGCCGACGCCCACGCCCGCCTCGTCAGCGCCACCCCGGCGGCCGGCGCCACCGTCGCGGCCCCGCGGACCATCAGCCTCACCTTCAGCGAGCGCGTGGCGCCGGCCTTTTCCGGCTTTGACGTCGCCAACGCCCAGGGAACCGTCATTCCTGTTCAGGCCCAGGTCTCCAAGGACGGCAAGACGCTGAGCGGCTCGCCGCGCACCGCCCTGGCGGCCGGCGCCTATACGGTCAACTGGCGTGTGGCTTCGCCCGACGGCCACCGCATGACAGGCTCCACGACCTTCATCGTGCGCTAGACCGTGCTCGAGATCTCGGTCGTCCTGCTGAGGCTGGCGCAGTATCTGGGCGCCATGCTCCTGATGGGCGTGCCCCTGTTCTTCGCCCTGAGGATGCCCTTGTCCGCCGCGGCCGTCGAAAGATGGCCGCGAAAGACCTTGCTCGCTGCGGCGTTCGTGACCGCGATCGCCTCGCTCGCGGCTCTGGTTCTGCAGACAGCCGTCATGGCGGGATCAATGACGGAAGCGCTGAAGCCGGCGTCCCTGGCCTACATGGCGTTCGACATGGAGATCGGTCGCGCCTTTCTGGCGAGAGCGGTGGCCGCGGCCCTGACCGGCGTGCTTCTTCTCGTGCTCCGGCCCGGTCGGGGCGGATGGTTCGTCCTGACGGCGTTCGGCCTGATGGTTTGCGCCAGTCTGGCCTGGACCGGCCACGGTGCAGCCACCGAGGGCGCCTTGGGCGTCGTCCATCTCGGGGCGGATGTCATCCACGCCTTCGCCGCCGCCATGTGGCTGGGCGCGCTAGCCGCGCTGGGCCTGTTTCTGACCATTCCCCATGGAGATTCCGAACGGGACCGGCTGACGCACGACGCCCTGCACGGCTTTGCAGGCATGGGCACGCTTGCGGTCGGGCTTCTGGTCGCGACAGGTCTGGTGAACACCTGGTTCCTGGTCGGTCCGGACCGGCTGGGCGCACTGCTGACGACGGCCTACGGCCTTCTGTTGAGCGCCAAACTGCTGGTCTTCGTCGGCATGCTGGCCCTGGCCGCGTCCAATCGTTTCGTCCTCACGCCCTGTCTTCATCGCGCTTTGGAGGATGAGAGCCAGAAGCCGTCGGCGATCCGCGCCCTGCAGCGCAGCCTGGTGCTGGAGACGCTCCTGGCGGTCATCCTTCTGGGGCTGGTCGCCACGATGGGAACGCTTGCGCCGCCCGCCGCCATGATGATGTAACGTCATCGCGCTCGACACGGCCAGCGTCGCCTTCGGGCGCCTCGGAGCGACGATGTCCTCCCCTCGCGTCGTCAGCGCGGGGGAGGGCGTTCCCTAGCCCAACTTGACCCGTGTTTCGTTGAGGAAGGTGTAGTCCAGCAGGAAGAGGTTCTTGGGCGCGGGTCCCTTCCGGATGCGGCCAGAGGTGTCGTAGTGGGAGCCGTGGCACGGGCAGAACCAGCCGCCGTAGTCGCCCGTCCCGAACGTCGGAATACACCCCAGGTGGGTGCAGACGCCGATCAGGATGAGCCATTCGGCCTTGCCGGGCTTGTGACGGCTGGCGTCGGTCGCAGAGTCGCGCAGAGGCGCATCGTCGTCGGCAACCGCCTCGGCGATTTCCTTGGGGGTGCGGTGGCGGATGAAGACCGGCTTCCCGCGCCATTTGACCACGATCTGCTGGCCGAGCTGGACCTTGCCGTAGTCGACCTCGACCGAGGATAGCGCCAGGGTGTCGGCCGCCGGGTTCATGGAGTTGATCAGGGGCCAGAGCGCCATGCCGACGGCGCCGACGGCCATGGCTCCAGCCGCGACATGGATGAAGTCCCGACGATCGGAATCTTCGACGGAGGGCGGGATCTCGGTGGTTTCAGGAGAAGGCATTCGAGTTCCTCTCGAAATGGATCCTTCGCAGGCCCGTGGCCGCCGTCTCGATCGGCGGCTGAATCGATCCTCATGGATCAACGTCAGACTGGCCTTGGCTGTTCCCGGCCCCGTTCTGAAGGCGGGGCCGGGTGGGGGGCGTATCAGGAGGCTGGTCGCGGCGCCCGGGTCGAGGAGTGGTAGCTGACGATGCGCCATTCGCCGTCGCGCTGTCTCAGGACGCTTGTGGCGACGCCGCGGCGTTCGACCGGAGCGCGGCCGGCCGTCTTGAAGGCGATCCGGAAGCGATAGGTCTCCGTCGCATAGGCGACGTCGCCGACGACGGTCGCCTTGGTCACCTGATCCTGGAAGGCGAAGCTGGAGAATTCCTCGAGCTCCGGGGCGAGGTGATGGGACAGGTACTGGGAGATGGAGCCCTCCGAGCTGCCCTGCTCGAAGACCTGGGCGTCGGGCCAGAAGAAGGATTCGGAGCGGGAGGCGCTAAGCGCCTCGAGCGCGTCGCGGTAGCCGTCCAGCACGGCGACCACTTCGGATTCTGCGGTCGTTTGCGTGGTCGTTTGCGCCAGCGCGGGCGCCGCGATCAGGGCCGGAGCGGCGAGAGCGGCGACGGCGATGATCATGGAACGATAGGTCAAAGGAAGTGTCCTTGGTCACTGTGAACGAAACGGCTTGGTTCGGGTCTGGGCCTGGGGCGGCGTCGGTCGAAGATCCGATAAATGCTGGGCCGACCGCGCCGCTCCAGGCCCATACGAAGGCGGCCCGGGCGAGTAAGAGCGCGAGGAGCCGGGGTGAGCTTCCAGGGACTCGTCCGATCTGAACCCACAGGCGAGGGTCGTATCCAGGCGCGTGATGACCATGCTTTCGCCCCTCCCGGCGAAGACCCGCTCTAATTCCCCTACGCACGGTCTGGCTTGGGCCCCTCAAAATACGCCACAGTGAGACGACGGCCCCCGTCTTGAGGGATCAGCGCCGGGTCATGCGTATCCTCAATAAGAACGTCGAAAGGCACCGATCATGGATGATCTAGAAAACTGGCTGAGGCGCGCGGCGCCCGGCGACGGCGTATCGCTCGATCGGCTCGAGGAAGACGTCTGGAGACGCGTAAGCGCGATCCAGGCCCAGCGGGCGACCGACAGGATTCGCGTGGCCGCGGTCGCTGTCGCCCTTGTGGTCGGACTCGCCAACGGCGGTCTCGGGGCGAAATTCGCTCAGACGACCGCCTCGGAGATGGCGATCTTCTCGATGGCGGCGACGTCGCCCCTGGTTCGCCTGGAAGCGGGCTGATGGCGATCGCCTGGAAATCCATCGTCGTGACGGTCGCGCTGGCCGCAGCAGCGAGCGGGGTCGGCGCATGGGCCGGCGCCACCTGGGTGCTGAACAAGCAGACGCCGCCCTCCCTGCACGAGATCGTTCATAATGATCTTGATCTGTCGCCTGAGCAGCACAAGAAGATCGAAGCCATAGAAACCCGGTTCGCTGGACAGCGCGTCCTGCTGGAAGGCCGCGTCCAGGCCGCCAATCGCGAATTGGCCGAGGCGATCAGGGTCAGCAATGGCGACAGCCGGGTGGTTCAGCCCGCCGTCGACCATTTTCACGACGCCATGGGCGACCTGCAACAGGCGACCATCGCCCACATCTTCGAGATGCGGACGGTGATGAACGACGCCCAGGCGCGACGTTTCGACCGGAGCGTTGTCGAGGCGCTCACCGCCGACGCTCAATAGCGTCCGTGCAGGAGCGTCAACACCTGCAGACGAGAGCGGCCCACGGCGACGTCGTGGCCTTTGAAACCCTCGTGGGAGAGACCAAGGCGGGTCTCTACAGGTTTGTCCGTCGCTATGTCGGCGACGCCGACGAAACCTATGATCTCGTTCAGGAGGCCTATGCCGCCGCCTGGCTGGCCATCCGCCGCTATGATCCGGAACGGTCCTTTGAAGCCTGGCTGAGGACGATCGCCATCAACAAATGCCGGGACTGGAGCCGCCGTCGCAACATCCGCAGGCTGTTCATGGGCGGAGCCGACCTTCAGTCCGCCGAGGCCCTGGCTGTGGCGGATGACGAAGTCGGCGCGGAAGACCGGTACGAAGCTGTCGAGCAGGCGCGGCGCCTGCATGCGGCCATCGCCGCCCTGCCGCCCAAGCTGAAGGAACCCCTGCTGCTGACCGCGATCGAGGAACGCAGCCATCCAGAGGCCGCCGAAATCCTTGGCCTGTCCGTCAAGGCCGTTGAGATGCGGGTCGCCCGGGCGCGCCAGAAGCTGTCCCAGCAGTTCCGGGCCGGCCTGGCCGACTGATCCGCTGGAACCGCGTTCGCGTTCCGGACTTGCTGCACCAGACACCTCTGAGGGGAGGGCGGTCTCGCGTGCGTATCCTATTGGAGAGCCAGGTTCGCTTCTTGGAACGAACCAGCGGTGAGGACTGTGCCATGACGTTTGATCGTCGAAGCCTGCTGCGCGCCGCTGTCGCTGGCGGCGGACTGCTGGGGATGCAGGGTTTGCTGCCGGCCTGGGCGCAGACAGGCTCTGCTGGCTTGCGTGCGGACTACCCGACGCTGACGGGGGCAAATATTGATCTGACGGTCGGACAGTCGCCCTTCACCGTGAACGGTCGGACGGCCACGGCGACGACGATCAACGGTCAGCTCCCGGGTCCGCTCCTGCGCCTGCGCGAGGGGCAGAATGTTCGCCTGGCTGTGACCAATCAACTGGACGAGGACACCTCGATCCACTGGCACGGCATCCTCTTGCCCTTCCAGATGGACGGCGTGCCCGGGATCAGCTTCCCCGGGATCAAGCCGCGCGAAACCTTCGTCTATGAGTTCCCTGTCCGGCAGTCCGGGACCTTCTGGTATCATAGCCACTCGGGTCTTCAGGAGGCGCTCGGCCACTACGGCCCCATCGTCATCGACCCGGCGGGCGCCGATCCGGTCGGCTATGACCGCGAGCATGTCCTGGTCCTGTCGGACTGGAGCTTCATGCATCCGCACCAGATCCTGGAGAAGCTCAAGAAAAGCCCCGGATATTTCAATCGCCATCGGACGACGCTGGCCGGGTTGCTCTCGGGCGCGGACGGCATGAGCCTGGCGGAGCGTCGGATGTGGGGCGCCATGCGGATGGATCCTCGGGACATCCTCGACGTCAACGGCACGACCTACACCTATCTGATCAACGGTCACGGCCCGCAGGAGAACTGGACCGGCCTGTTCCGGCCCGGCGAGCGGGTGCGTTTGCGCGTCATCAACGCCTCGGCCATGTCGATCTTCAACGTCCGTATTCCCGGTCTGGCCATGACCGTGGTCCAGGCCGACGGCGAGAACGTGCGTCCGGTTGAAACGGACGAGTTCCAGATCTCGGTCGCCGAGACCTATGACGTCATCGTCCGCCCGCTAGAGGACCGCGCCTACACCATCGTGTCGGAAGTCATCGACCGTTCGGGCATGGGCCGCGCGACCCTGGCCCCGCGTCTGGGCATGACGGCCGAGGTTCCGCCTCTGCGTGAAATCCCTACCCTGACCATGAAGGACATGGGCATGGGCGACATGGGAGGGATGGACGGCATGGGGGCCATGGAGGGCATGGGGGCCGCACCCATGGCCGGAATGGATCACGGCTCGATGGCCGCCGGGATGGACCATGGCGCCGCAGGCGCCCAGGCCGGCGCCTCCATGGCTGGAATGGATCACGGATCCATGGGCGCCATGAATATGCGCGATCCCGACAATGCGCCGCCCAATATGGCCGTGGGCGTCGGGGTTCAGACCATTTCGCCCATGCCCGCCAACCGTCTGGGCGAAAGGCCGCAGGGCCTGGAGAAGGTCGATCACCGGGTGCTGGTTTACACTGACCTTGTGTCGCTCGCTCCCAACAAGGACATGCGCCCGCCCAGCCGTTCGATGGAGATCCATCTGACCGGCAATATGGAGCGGTTCATGTGGGGCTTCGACGGCCGCAAATTCAGCGAGCTCGTCGAACCGATCCGGTTTGAACGAAATGAGCGTGTGCGGGTCACCCTGGTGAACGACACCATGATGGCCCACCCGATCCACCTGCACGGCCACTTCTTCGAGCTCGTCACGGGCGGGCCTGACGGGCATCAGCCGTTGAAGCATACCGTCAACGTCGCGCCGGGCGGCAAGGTCAGTTTCGATCTTACGGCCGACAACCCCGGGGACTGGGCTTTCCACTGCCATCTGCTGCTGCACATGCACGCCGGCATGTTCAACGTCGTCACCATTCGGCCGATGGAAGGCGCGGGGTCATGATCCGGCTGTCCGTTGCTCTGGTTCCGCTGTTGCTGGCGTCGACGCCGACCTTCGCCCAGACCCACGCCGGTCATGGCGCGACCCTGCCCACAACGCGTCAGGCTCCGGCCGCGACCGCGGAATGCGGCGCGCCGGGGTCGTCTGCTGCGGCTTCCACGGAGGCGAATTCCGCCAGGACGACCGCATCTCGCGCTCCGGCCTGCCCGCCGGGAACCGTGCCCGCCCGAGACGGCGCCGCCGGTCACGACATGTCCACCATGGGCCAGGCGCAGCCTTCGCCGACGACGCCGGCTGGGCATGACATGTCCATGATGCCTATGGGCGCGGCTCCAACCGGGCAGGCGAGCCCTCCCGCCGGGCACGATATGTCCACCATGGGCCAGGCGCAGCCTTCGCCGACGGCGCCGGCCGGACATGACATGTCCATGATGCCGATGGGCGTGGTTCCATCCGGGCAGGCGAGCCCTCCCGCCGGTCACGACATGTCCACCATGGGCCAGGCGCAGCCTTCGCCGGCGACGCCGGTCGGGCACGACATGTCCATGATGCCTATGGGCGCCACGCCCTCAGGACAGACGGACCCTCATGCCGGACACGACATGTCCGGCATGGCTGGAATGGCCATGCCGCCCAGTGTTCCCACTGGGGCAGACAATCCTGGACGTCCGCCCCAGGCGCCGCCTCCGCCCGGCGCCCTAAGCGGGTCCCCCCATGTCGCGGATCAGGTTTTCAACGCTGAAGATATGGCGGCGGCGCGAAGGGTGCTTCTTGCCGAACATGGCGATGTTCGCGCCAGCGCCGTGATGATCGACCAACTGGAAGCGACATCCGTGGATGGCGAAGTGGGTTATGCCTGGGAGGCCCAGGGCTGGCGCGGCGGAGATATCAATCGCTTCTGGTGGAAATCCGAAGGCGAGGGCGAGTTCGGCGGAGAGCTCGAGGAGGCCGAACTCCAGGCCCTCTACAGCCGCGCCTTCACGCCCTATTTCGACTTTCAGACGGGTCTGAGGCAGACCTATCGGCCAGAGGGCGACCGGACTGACCTTGTCGTCGGGGTCCAGGGCCTGGCGCCCTACTGGTTTGAAGTCGACGCCGCAGCCTTCCTGTCCAGCAAGGGCGAACTGACGGCGCGCGCCGAGGTCGAATATGATCAGAGGATCACCCAGAAGCTGATCCTTCAGCCCCGTGCGGAGGTGAACCTGTCGGCCGAAGATATTCCGGAGCTGGGTATCGGGTCAGGTCTGTCCACCCTGCAGGTCGGCGCCCGTCTGAGATACGAGATCCACCGTGAATTCGCGCCCTATGTCGGGGTCGAATGGACCAGGCGCTTTGGCGACACGCGCGATTTCGCCGAAGCCCGAGGGCGAAGCGCCGAAGACACCCGCGTGGTGGTCGGCGTCAGGGCCTGGTTCTAGTTTTTTTGGAGAAGATGATGAAGATTCAAATCGCCGCGGCTCTGGCGGCTACAGGCTTATTGGCGGCCTGTCAGCCGGCGGCCGAACAGCCGCAACCCAAGGAAGCGATCTCGGTCGCCGAGCCGGCCGCAACCACAACCGCCCCGGCCGTCGCGCCGGTTACGGAAGCAGCCCCCGCGACCGAGACGACGGGGCAGGCCAAGGACATCGGTCAGAAAACGGCTGAACCCGTCCAGGCTGCGCCAGCGCGTGAGCCCCGGCGTCCGTCCCAGACCCCGAACGTGAGCCCGTCGCAACCCAAGCCCCAGTCTGCGGCCATGCCGGGCCATGATATGCCGGGCCATGATATGCCGGGCCACGACATGTCGACCATGCCGGACATGCCCGGCATGGACCACTCTCCGAAACCAAGCCCGAACTAAGGAAGACAACCCATATGCGTAAAATCCTTCCCCTCGCCGTCGCCGCAATGACGATGGTTTCCGTTGGCGCCGCCGCCGCCCAGAGCTCGTCGACCAATCCCCATGCGGGTCATGGGAACATGTCGATGCCGGCTCCGTCGCAAGACGGCGTGAAGACGACGCCGGCCGACGGCTGGATGTCTTCGACGGCGCCGACCGTCTTCACCATCACCTTTCCCCATTCGATGAAGCTGACGTCGCTTACGGTGGCTACGGACGGCGGTCGTCCGGTCTCCATCCCGGTGCAGGCCGCGGCAGGCACGACCGTGACGACGCCCTTGCCCGCTCTGGGCAAGGGAAATCACGTACTGACGTGGTCTGCGGAGGGCGCTGACGGCCACCGTATGAATGGCGCAACGCGTTTCATGGTCCACTAGGACGTCTTCATGGCGAAGCCGACCGACCAGGCCCACATCGGCGCCGGTCGGTCGGCTTCGCCGTCCATCTTGACTTGACGACGCTTGGAGCGCGTAACCTGACGCCGTGATGTGGAACCTGATCCGCACAGTTTTGGTCGCCTTGGCTCTGGCCGGATTCTTCGGCCAGTCGACGGCGCACGCCATGCCGATCCAGATGTTCCAGAACGTCGGGATCGGCGCCGAGGCGATGGACTGCGCCGAGGCCATGGATATGGACGGGGACAGGTCCGAAAACCCCGGCGACTGCTGCAAGGACATGACGCCGGACTGCATGGCCAAGATGGGGTGCGCTGCTGTCGCCGCGCCGATGCCGCCGCTCGTCCTGATCCCTCCGCCGGCCTCGCGCGGTACGATCGCCTTTCTCCATTTGAACGTCTCGCGTGAAGGGGCCGGGCCCGCTCCGCTTCATTCTCCTCCACAACAGCAGGCCTGATCCGCCCATCGGTTTGATCGGCGCCCCAAGCGGCGCGCCCCTGTCATCCCGATGGAACGCCATGCCCCATGCGTCGCGCCGTTCGTGGCCGATGCACGCTGTTTCAAAGGAGGATCCATGCTCCCCCGTTTCCAGTCGGCCAGGTCGACCGTGCTTGTGCTCGCCGTCGTCAGCCTGTCAGGCGTCGCGGCCTGCCAGTCCGTAGAACGCACCAGCGCTTCTGATTGCGTTCGCCAAGTCTCGTCGCCGTCTTCCGCCCCCCATGACGTGTTTCGTCGTGTGGTTTGCGTGGCCCCACGTGAAGGCCGCTCCGCCCATCGGGCTCCGGCTGTCGCCGAGCGCACGAAAGGGGAGGCGGCGTCGGCCGCCTCGACGCATCGCCCTGACCAGGGGGTGCTGTAGTGCGCGCGCTTGGCCTGCCTTCGGTCCTTGCGTTGTTGGCTGCCTTCGGCGCCATGTCGGCCCGGGCCGAGCCCCTGACCTTCGAGGCCGCCCTGGCGCGGGCGGCTTCTGACGCCCCTGATCTTCGCGCCAGCGCGCTTGGCGTCGATGCGGCCCGCGCCGCCGTGGTCGCGGCCGGACGGCTGCCCGATCCCAGCCTCAAGTTCGGACTGGACGGCTTTCCCGTGACCGGCCCCATGGCGGGCCGGTTCGGCGAAGACGACTTCACCGCTTTGCGGGTCGGCGTCGAGCAGGAGTTGCCCAGCCGGGCGCGCCGTCGAGCGGAGCGCAGCCTGGCCGAGGCCGCGATCGGCGTCGCGGTCGCCGACGACGCTTCGGCGCTGCGCGAGGTGCGGATCGCGGCGGGCCTGGCCTGGATCGATCTCTATTATTCAGACCGCAAGCTGTCCGCCGTGGACGCGGTCCTGGCGGCGCTTCAACCGCTCTGGGACGCTGCGCCATCCGGGGTGGCGTCGGGCGCGGATCGTCCGGCCATGGCCCTGGCGCCGATCCAGTTGAAGGCGGCGCTGGACGATCGGCGCAGCCGGCTGGTTGCGGAACGGGAGGCTGCGCGCGCCGTGTTGACCCGGTGGACGGGCGACCCGGCGCCCACCACGGACGGCGCGCCGCCGTCGGACGCGCCGGACTCGTCGGCTTTGCGCATGGGGCTTGGAAACCTGCCTGTGCTGAAGGCTTACGATGCCGAGGATCGGCGGGCCCAGGCCGAACTCGACCTGGCAAGGGCCGGACGACGTCCGGACTGGTCGGTCGAGGCCAGCTATCAGCGCCGCGACCCCGCCTTCGGCGACATGGTTTCGGTGGGCGCCAGCGTGCGTCTGCCGCTGTTCCAGGGGCAGCGTCAGGAACCCTTGATCGCCGCGCGGTCCGCGGACGCGCGCAGGGTGGGAGCGGAGCGCGAGGGGGCGCGCCGCCAACTGGAGGCTGACCTGCAGCGCGATCTGGCCCAGCACGCCACGGACCACGATCAGTGGATCAGGGCGCGCGACATCGTCCTGCCCGCCGTCGTGCAGCAGTCCGATCTGGAGACCGCCGCCTATGCCGCTGGCCGGATCGGACTCGCCGAAATCGTCCAGGCCTTCACCGCCGTGGCCAACGCCCGGCTGGACGCCCTGGACAAGGAGGCGGCGGTGATGCGTCACGCCGCCGAAATCACCCTGACCTATGGGAGCGACCGATGAGCGGCTTCAGCTACAATCGCCTCGGCGTCGCCCTGGGCGCTCTGGTGCTGGTGGGGATCGGCGTCGGGACCGGCGTGGTGATCGGTCAGCGATCCGGCGGCCCTGACGCGCCTGCCGCTGACGGGGGAGGGGGGCGAAAGGTCCTCTACTACTATGATCCCATGTATCCGGACCGGAAGTTCGACAAGCCGGGTCAGTCGCCCTTCATGGACATGCCCCTGGTCGCCAAATACGCCGACGAGGGCGGGGCTGGAGCGGCCTCCGGCGGCGTGCGTATCGATCCGGCCCTGACCCAGAACCTGGGGGTGCGGTTCGCGACAGCGCGTATGGGAGCCCTGGGGGGCGATCTGACCGCCACCGCCGTGATCGACTATAATCAGCGGGACGTGGCGATCGTGCAGTCGCGGGCCGACGGCTTCGTGCAACGGGTCTATGATCGCGCGCCCGGCGACGTCGTCGCCGCCGGCGCGCCCCTGGTCGATCTGCTGGTGCCCAGCTGGGGCGGCGCTCAGTCGGAATATCTGGCGGTGCGACGCACCGGCGACACGGCTCTGATCCAGGCCGCGCGACGCCGGCTGGTGTTGATGGGGATGTCCGACGGCCTGATCACCTCGGTCGAACGCAGTGGTCGGCCGCGGGACACCATCACCATCGCCAGCCCGACGGCCGGCGCCATTCGCACCCTGGCGGTCCGGCGCGGCATGAGCGTGACGCAGGGCGCCGCCCTGGCCGAGATCAGCGGCCTGTCGACCGTCTGGCTCAACGCCGCCATCCCGGAGGCCCTCGCCGGACAACTGCGGGTCGGACAATCCGTGGAGGTAGGCCTGACGGCCTTCCCGTCCGAACGCTTCACCGGCCGCCTGACCGCCCTGTTGCCCGAGGTGTCGGGCGACAGCCGCACCCTCACGGGCCGCATCGAACTGGCGAACCGGGGCGGACGTCTGCGGCCGGGCATGTTCGGCCGGGTCGTATTCGGCGGGGCGACGACGCCTGCGCTTCTTGTGCCGTCCGAGGCGGTCATCCGCACGGGTCAGCGAGACATCGTCATGCTGGCCCTGCCTGAGGGGCGCTATCAACCGGCCCAGGTCCGTATCGGACGCGAGAGCGGCGGCCAGACGGAAATCCTGGCGGGCCTCCGCGCCGGAGAGCAGGTCATCGCCTCGGGCCAGTTCCTGATCGATTCCGAGGCCAGCCTGTCGGGCGTCGCGGCGCGCCCCATCGGCGACGCCGCGCCCCCGGCGGCGTCGCCCGCCGCCGGGACGGCGATGAAGGAGCCGGGCCGATGATCGCCCGCATCATCAGAGCCTCGGTCAAGGGCCGGGTCTTTGTCCTGATGGCGGCGCTGGCCCTGTTGGTCGCGGGGCTGTGGGCGGTCAGGAACACCTCGGTCGACGCCCTGCCGGACCTGTCGGACGTCCAGGTCATCATCCGCACCAGCTACCCCGGCCAGGCGCCGCAGATCGTCGAGAACCAGGTCACCTATCCCCTGGCGACCACCATGTTGTCGGTGCCGGGCGCCAAGACGGTGCGCGGCTACTCCTTCTTCGGCGACAGCTACGTATATGTCCTGTTCGAGGACGGAACCGACCTCTACTGGGCCCGGTCGCGGGTGCTGGAATACCTCAGCCAGGTCCAGTCCAGACTCCCCGACAGCGCCCGGCCCGCGCTGGGCCCCGACGCCACCGGCGTCGGCTGGATCTATGAATACGCCCTGGTCGACCGGACCGGGCGTCACGATCTGGCGCAGCTTCGCAGCCTGCAGGACTGGTTCCTACGCTATGAGCTCAAGACCGTGCCGGGGGTGGCCGAGGTCGCGGCCATCGGCGGCATGGTGAGGCAGTATCAGGTCGTTCTGGATCCGATCAAGCTGGCTGGCTACGGCGTCATGCACCAGCAGGCGGTCGAAGCCGTCCAGCGCGCCAACGCCGAAACAGGCGGCTCGGTGCTGGAACTGGCCGAGGCCGAATACATGGTCCGGGCCAATGGCTATCTGACCGATCTTGACGACTTCCGCGCCATACCGATCCGCACCGCGGCCGGCGGCGCGCCCGTGACGCTGGGCGACGTGGCGACGATCCAGGTCGGTCCGGAAATGCGGCGCAGCATCGCCGAACTGAACGGCGAGGGCGAGGTGGCCGGCGGCGTGGTGGTCCTGCGCTCGGGCGAGAACGCGCGGGCGACCATCAAGGCCGTGCGCGACAAGCTCCAGATCCTGAAGGCCGGCCTGCCGCCGGGCGTGGAGGTCGTCACGACCTACGACCGGTCGCAGCTGATCGACCGCGCCGTCTCAAACCTCAGCAGCAAGCTGATCGAGGAGTTCATCATCGTCGCGCTCGTCTGCGGCCTGTTCCTTTGGCACGCGCGTTCGGCGCTCGTCGCCATCCTGACCCTGCCGCTGGGGGTGCTGGCGGCCTTTCTGCTGATGCACGCCCAGGGGGTGAACGCCAACATCATGTCGCTGGGCGGGATCGCCATCGCCATCGGGGCCATGGTCGACGGGGCGATCGTCATGATCGAGAACGCCCACAAGCATATCGAGCGATGGGAGCACGACCATCCCGACCAGAAACTGGCCGGCGAGACGCGCTGGACCGTCATCACCGAGGCGGCCGCCGAGGTCGGCCCGGCCCTGTTCCTCAGCCTCGTGATCATCACCCTGTCCTTCGTGCCGGTCTTTACGCTCCAGGCGCAGGAGGGGCGGCTGTTTGCTCCGCTCGCCTTCACCAAGAGCTACGCCATGGCCGCGGCGGCCATTCTGTCGGTCACCCTGGTTCCCGTGCTGATGGGCTATCTGATCCGGGGACGAATACCCGCCGAACAGAGCAATCCGATCAATCGCTGGCTGACGCGGCTCTATCGTCGGCCGCTCGACTGGGTGCTGAAACGGCCCCGGACCACCCTGGCCATAGCCGTCCTGGCCTTCGCCACCACGGCCTGGCCCCTGAGCCAGCTGGGCGGGGAGTTCATGCCGCCGATGGACGAGGGCGACCTGCTCTATATGCCCTCGGCCCTGCCGGGACTTTCGACCGCCAAGGCCGCCGAGCTTTTGCAGCAGACGGATCGGATGATCCGTTCCGTGCCCGAGGTCGCCACCGTGTTCGGCAAGGCGGGGCGAGCCGAAACCGCGACCGACGCCGCGCCGCTGGAGATGTTCGAGACCACCATCCAGTTCAAGCCGCGCGATCAGTGGCGGCCCGGCATGACGCCGGAGAAACTGGTCGAGGAGCTGGACCGCGTCGTGCGCGCGCCAGGCCTGGCCAATCTCTGGGTGCCTCCGATCCGCAACCGCATCGACATGCTGGCGACCGGGATCAAGAGCCCGATCGGGGTCAAGGTCTCCGGGGCTGACCTTGCCGAGATCGACAGCATCGGCGCCGACGTGGCCAAGGTCGCCCAGACCGTGCCGGGCGTCACCTCGGCCCTGGCCGAGCGGCTGACCGGGGGGCGCTATGTCGATATCGACATCGACCGGGAGGCGGCGGGCCGATACGGGCTGAACATCGCCGATGTCCAGTCGATCGTGGCCGGCGCCATTGGCGGCGAGACGATCGGCCAGACCGTCGAGGGCCTGGCTCGCTATCCGATCAATGTGCGCTATCCGCGCGAACTACGGGATGATCTTGAGCAACTGCGGGCGCTGCCGGTCCTGACGCCGTCGGGTCAGCAGATCACCCTGGGCACGGTCGCGAAGCTGGAGATCGCCGACGGCCCTCCCATGCTGAAGTCGGAGAACGGACGCCCCTCGACCTGGGTCTATGTCGATGTCCGTGGGCGAGACCTGGCGTCTGTCGTCGCCGATCTGAAAAAGGCCGTGGCCAGGGATGTGCGCCTGAGCCAGGGCGTCGTCATCGCCTACTCGGGGCAGTACGAATATCTGGAGCGGGCGGCGAACCGGCTCAAGATCGTGGCTCCGGTCACGCTCGTGATCATCTTCATTCTGCTGTATCTGACGTTCGGTCGTTTCGACGAGGCCTTGCTGATCATGGCCACCTTGCCCTTCGCCCTGACCGGCGGAATCTGGATGCTCTACCTGCTGGGCTATCACCAGTCGGTGGCGACCGGCGTCGGTTTCATCGCCCTGGCCGGCTTGTCGGCCGAGTTCGGCGTGGTGATGCTGATCTACCTCAAGCACGCCCTGGCGGATCGGGGACTGAACCCTGATCGCGATCAGGTGGAGGCGGCGGTCCGGGAGGGGGCGCTGCTTCGGGTCCGGCCCAAGGCCATGACGGTCGCTGTCATCATCGCCGGCCTGTTGCCGATCCTGATCGGCCACGGCGCCGGATCGGAAATCATGAGCCGCATCGCCGCGCCGGTCATCGGCGGCATGCTGACGGCGCCCTTGCTGTCCATGCTGGTGATCCCGGCCGGATACCTCCTGCTTCGCCGTCGAAAGCTACCCAACCCCGCGTCCAACCCTGGAGAACCCAAATGAAACACGCCCTCATTCTGTCGGCCGGTCTGGCCATCGGCCTCGGCGCCTGCAACCAGAAGACGGAGCCTGCGCCGGTCGAGGCGCCGGCCGCCGCCCCGGCGACCTCCGGCGACATGGCCGCCACGCCCATGGCCCCGGCCGAAGCCGTCAAATCCGGCGTCGGAACGGGCGTGATTACGAAGGTCGATGCGGCGGCGGGCTCGGTCACGATCGATCACGGTCCGATCCCGGGCGTTGACTGGCCCGCCATGACGATGAGCTTCAAGGCGGCCCCGACCGTGGTCGAAAAGGCCAAGGTCGGCGAGCGCGTCCAGTTCGACGTGACGGTGCGCGGTCGTGAATCCGAAGTGACCGCGATCCGGCCCGAATAGGCACGGTCGTCCCGGGAGAAGGTCGACGATGGGGCAAACGCTGCGTCGTCGGCTGGCCCCTAGGCCCCAGGCCCTGGGCATTGCGACTACGGTCTGTTCTGCGGCAGGGCTTCAAGCCTTCAGGGCGAGAAGGCGCGAGAAACCAACCCGAGCGGCGCCGGAACCGAGCGAGGTCTGGTCGGTTTCCGATGACGTCCTCTGGTCGTCCCGAGGACTGCGGTCCCGACCTGTCCGGACGCCTTCCCCGGCACGGATAGATCGGGACTGCCCCAGCGGACAGCCTTGACCCAGGAATGATGTCCTTCGCGTTTGGCGTCCGTTCCAGAGACAAGGCGATTGGCAAGGAACAGGATGATGAAGGTCAACGAATGCATGAGCACGGACGTGCAGGTCTGCTCGCCCGGCGACTCCATCGGCGACGCTGCGCGGATGATGAAGAAGATCGACGCCGGTTTCCTGCCGGTCGGCGAGAATGACCGGTTGGTCGGGATGATCACTGATCGCGATCTGGCGGTTCGCGCGGTCGCGGAAGACCGAGGTCCGAAAACGCCTGTACGCGATATCATGAGCGCCGAGGTCCTTTACTGCTTCGATGATGAGAGCCTTGACGACGTCGCCTCCCAGATGGGAGCTCAGCAAGTCCGCCGGCTCCCGGTCCTTAGTCGGAGCAAGCGGCTGGTGGGGATCATATCCCTTGGCGACATCAGCCAGGTCGGTGGAAATGGTTCACAGGCAGCTGCGGCGCTTGCGGGAGTAACCGAACCGAGCGCTCGTCATAGTCAGCATTGAGGCTCCATGCCTGGTCGTTCTTTTGTGATGAGACGAGCGACCTGGATTGATGCCTATCCGCGGGCGTTAGGCTTGCCCGGTCTCCCTCGCATATAAAGCAGCGCCAAGCCGATCATGGCGACGATGCTGAAGGCGGCGCCTGATAGAAAGGCGGCTTGCGGTCCCGCCAGAGACCAGAGCCCGCCCGCCAGGGTGCTCGCCGCCAGCAAGGCGGCGCCGGTCGCGAGATTGAAGACGCCGAAGGCGGTTCCCCGCAATCGAGCGGGGGCCGTGTCGGCGATCAAGGCGGCCAGCAGACCTTGAGTCATGCCCATATGGAGCCCCCAGAGGACCACCCCGATCAGCACGCCCCCGATCGAGGGGGCGAAGGCCAGGACGATGTCGGCCAGCACCAGAACGCCCAGCCCCAAGGCCAGCAGGATTCTCCGATCGAGATGGTCGGACAAGGCTCCGACAGGCGCTGCGACAGCAGCGTAGACCACGTTCATCACGATCATCACCGCTGGAACCAGGGCGATGGCGAGGCCGACGTCCTGAGCCCTCAGGACCAGGAAGGCTTCGCTGAACCGGGCCATGGTGAACACGACGCCGACAGCGACGATCGACCAGAAGGGCCGTCCCATGGCCTTGACCTCGCTCCATCGGATGGGCGCGCGCGCGGTCCTGGCTTCGCCATGCTTCTTCGGTTCCTCGACGCCGAGAACGAGCAGAAGCACCGCGATGACGGCGGGGACGACGGCCCAGGCGAACACGGCCCGAATGTCGCCTGCCAGGGCCAGCATGAGCAGGATGGCGATCATGGGACCCATGAAGGCGCCGATCGTGTCCAGCGACTGACGAAGCCCGAACGCAGCGCCCCGGTTCCCGGGCTCCGTGATGTCGGCGACGAGCGCATCACGCGGCGCGCCTCTCAGACCCTTGCCGATCCGATCGACGAAACGGGCGCCCAGCACCTCGAACGGCGTCACGGCCAGGGGAAAGAAAGGCTTGGACACGGCGCCGAGACCATAGCCGAGAACGGCCAGAAGTTTCCGTTTGCCCAGCCGGTCGCTGAGCCAGCCCGAGAAGACCTTGGTGATGGACGCGCCGGCTTCGGATACGCCCTCGACCACGCCGACCAGGGCGACGCTGGCGCCCAGGGTGGTGACAAGGAAGATGGGCAGCAGGCTGTGAATCATCTCCGAGGAGATGTCCATGAACATGGATACGAACCCCAGGGCCCAGACGCCGCGCGGGACCGCTCGCAAGCCTCGACCGATCATCAACCTTCCTCCTGCCGTCGAAGGGTCCGTCAAACCCGAGCGTCGTCACGGATTCCGTGCTCCGACACTATCGTGCGGCGCAAAGCGCGTCCTCTGGATACGACGTGAGGCGCGAGCCCGTCCTCGAGAATCGACGGTTCTGGCGGCGCCGCAATTGGGCCGGTCGCTGCCGTTGGACCGCGATGTCTGCAAGGGGCGGTCAGCGGAACGATGGCGCCTTGGACGGGTTCCTGAAGCTAACCATTAGCGATCTGGCGCGAGCTGGCGGCTGAGCGGGCCTGAGCAGGAAGGCATGCTGATGCATGACCGCACCTATTGGGGAGCAGCGGCGATATCGATCGCCGTCATCTCCTGGATTCTCTACCGCTATCTGGCCCCCCGGACATGGCGAGAATGGACGCGCGCCGGCGTCCTGCAAGCCTTCCTCATGGCCTTCTACGCCGAGATGTACGGGTTTCCGCTCACGCTCTACGTGATCACCCGCGTCTTCGGTCTCGACGCGGGAAGTGGGCTTTGGCGCGGAAATCTGTGGGTCTACCTGACCGGTATTCCCGAGATCATGTACGTGTCGATGGTCGTGGGATACGGCGTGGCGGCCTTCGGGCTCATGCTGGTCATAATCGCCTGGCGGCAACTGCATTCGGGGGCGAGGGAAGGCCGGCTCGTTACGCAGGGCGCATACGCCTATATGCGGCACCCGCAATACACCGGACTTTTCCTGGCGATTCTGGGCGAAGGGGTGATCCACTGGCCCACCATCTTCTCTCTCGCGGCCTTTCCGGTGATTGTCATCGCCTACGCATGGCTCGCCAGGAGCGAGGAACGACAACTGCTCAGCCAGTACGGCGAAGCCTACAGGCGATACTGCAGCCAGACCCCGATGTTCATTCCAAGGCGTGCGGCATGGGGTTCGCTGGTGCGGTGGGTCGCATCACCCAGGTCGGGAGGAAGATCTGTCTAGGAGCCTGTCATGGATCAGAACTTCGTCATAACCATCGTCGCTATGTTGCTGTTTATCTGCTGCGTGGCGCCCATGATCATGAAGGCGCGCCGCCGGCGGAAGACGGACGCTCCGAAGCGTGACAACGACACCGACTTCGGCGCGAACCGCAAAAAATAGGTCGACTTGGCCAATCAGCGAACTTGCATGCCGACTCAAATGCTCACCGGCTCCCAAACCGGACCCGGGGGTCTTGGAACCCTTACGCTCGCCTGGGATTGCGAATTGAATGTCAGGACGCGCACAATGATGAACGGCATGAATATGATGAGCGGCATGGGCGGCATGATGATGCTGGCGATGGGCCTCCAATGGCTCCTCGCCGTCGTGCTGGCTGTGCTAGGGATCGCGGCGTTGGTGAAATACCTGCGAACGCCCTCGAAATAGGTCTGGCTGCGGTCGAGCTGTCGTTCTCGTCCCTGACCGCAGCGAGCCGCCTACACATTGGATGTCGCGTCTTGTTGCCGTTGGGCCAGTCGGGCTTTGCAGGCCTCGCGGTCGAATGTCGCGGAGGAGGGCGATGCGTTCGGCGACATAGGCCAGTTCCACCGCGTTGCAGGTCATCGCCGTGTCGCCCGGGCGGCGAACCGGTCAGCGACTGAGGATATGAAAAGGCCCCGTCGACAAGCTTTGGGCGCGAGCTGACGGGGCCTTGTGCTTTTAGCGACGAACCGGGTTCGCGCCTTCAAAGGTCATGAAGGGGGCGGGGGCGCCGCTGCCAAAGCGCATGACGTCATAGCGTTCGGGGGCGTAGCCGGGGGCCTCCATGCCGGGCGAGCCGGTCGGCATGCCGCCCACGCCGATGCCGCGCGAGGCTCCGGGGGCCTTGAGGAAGGCGTTGACGGCGGCGGCGGGGACGTGGCCCTCGATCACCTTGCCGTCGACGACGGCCGTGTGGCAGGCCCACAGGGACTCGGGCACGCCGAGGCGGGTCTTCACCGGGGCCAGGTCGTCGGTCGGAACGACGCGGATGGCGTAGCCGGCCTTGCGCATATGCTCGACCCAGCCGCCGCAGCAGCCGCAGGAATCGCTCTTGTAGACGGTCATGTCCGAGGCCTGGGCCACGGTGGGCAGGCCGTTCAGGAGGAAGCCCGCGCCGCCCAGGATGGCGACGCCGGCGGCGAGAGCGGAAAGCTTGAGCTTGTTCATGATCAGGCAGCCTCGGCCGGATAGCCGGCGTCTGCAAGCGCGGCCATTAGGGTTCTAGGGTCGGCGCTGGTCGTCACCTCGACGCGGCGGGCCTCGATGTCGGCGGTGATCTGGGCCGAGGCGTCGACGGAATAAATGGCCTTCTCGACGCCGGCGACGCAGCCGCCGCAGCGGATCTTGGGAATGTGGAGCACCTGTAGATCGGTAACTCCGGGGCCGTGAGCGGACATGGGCGGACCTTACAACATTTGACGCCTGTCGGTTCTAATCCTTCCCCTTATGGGAAGGTCAACGGCCGGAACCATGATTTTTCGGGTTGGGTGGCTGAGCGACCTTCATGCGCCGGGCGCCGAGGGATCCGGATAGTCGACAGGCAGGAGGCGCGCCGTGAACAAGGGGCAATACCGCTCATTCGGGATCGAGTTGGTCACGCCCATGGCGATCCTCACGCTCTGGTTCATGGGATCCATGTATCCGTCGCGTTAGCTGAATCTGGTGATCGTCGGCGAGGCCGCCGCAGTGTTCGACCTGGCTTTCGTCGGCATGCGGACCAGGCGGGGGTGGGCGCCAGGGAGTTCCTCCGCTCCATGATCCCCCACCATTCCGGCGCGATGCTGGCGTGCGAGCAGGCCTCGATGCGCGATCGGGATATCCTGGTCCTGTGCGACCAGATCGTGCGGGCGCAGGACGATGAGGTCGTCTGGATGCAGGTGATCCTGACGCGGCTCGACGCCAGATAAGCGCGACGTCTCTTTGGAAGGATTTGCCGCCACTTCGCCTGAAATGCGACCTCTTGGCCGCTTACTGGCCCGCGCACGCTTGTGTGGCGACCTGTCGCAAGGGGAAACGGCTAGCGGGTGCGTAGTACCCAGTGAAGCTCGCTTCGAAGTCGTCGGCGGCGAGCCGCATTCAAGAAGGATGATCCATCATATGTCGAGCATGGCTCTCGATCGCAGATCCCTGTTGCGGGGCGCCGCCGCCAGCGGCGGATTACTGGGCCTCTCCGGCCTGATGCCGGCCTGGGCCCAAACGGGGTCCCCTGGTCTGCGCGCCGATCTGCCGACGCTGACGGGACCCAACATCGACCTGACCGTCGGAGACGCCAGCTTTACCGTCGGCGGACGCACGGGCCACGCCTTCATGATCAACGGCCTGTTGCCCGCTCCCCTGCTGCGGATGCGCGAGGGCCAGAATGTGCGTCTTTCGGTGACCAACCATCTGGACGAGGACACCTCGATCCACTGGCACGGCCTGCTGTTGCCGTTCCAGATGGACGGCGTGCCGGGCGTCAGCTTCCCCGGCATCAAGCCGCGCGAGACCTTTGTCTATGAGTTCCCGCTCAAACAGTCGGGCACCTACTGGTATCACAGCCATTCGGGCCTGCAGGAGGCCATGGGCCACTACGGCCCCATCGTCATCGACCCGGCGGGCGTGGACCCGGTCGGTTATGACCGCGAGCACGTCCTGGTTCTGTCGGACTGGAGCTTCCTGCATCCGCACGAAATCCTGGCCAAACTGAAGAAGAGCCCCGGCTACTTCAACATGCAGAAGACCACGCTGGCGGGCCTGCTGGACGGGTCGGACGGGATGGATCTGGCCGAGCGCCGGATGTGGGGCGGGATGCGGATGGATCCGCGCGACATCCTCGACGTCAACGGCACGACCTATACCTATCTGATCAACGGCCACGGCCCGCAGGAGAACTGGACCGGCCTGTTCCGCCCCGGCGAGCGGGTGCGTCTGCGCGTCATCAACGCCTCGGCCATGTCGATCTTCAACGTCCGTATCCCCGGTCTGGCCATGACCGTGGTTCAGGCCGACGGCGAGCACGTCCGCCCGGTAGAGACCGACGAGTTCCAGATCTCGGTCGCCGAGACCTATGACGTCATCGTCCGTCCGACCGAGGACCGGGCCTATACCATCGTCTCCGAGGCCATCGACCGTTCGGGCATGGGCCGCGCGACCCTGGCCCCGCGTATGGGCATGACCGCCGAGGTTCCGCCGCTGCGCAAGGTGCCGAACCTGACCATGGCCGACATGGGGATGGGCGGGATGGCCGGCATGGCCGGCATGGATCACGGCTCGATGGCCGGGATGGATCACTCGGCTCATGGAGCAGCGGGGGCCGCCGCCGCCGGGGCCACAGGCGCCGCCGCGCCGATGGATCACGGCGCCATGAGCATGCGCGACCCGAACAAGGCCCCCGCCGACATGGCGGTCGGCGTCGGGGTGGACGCCATCGCGCCTATGCCCGCCAACCGTCTGGGCGAGCGGCCGCAGGGTCTACAGGACGTCGATCACCGGGTGCTGGTCTATACCGACCTGCGCTCACTGGAGCCGAACAAGGACTCGCGCCCGCCGTCGCGCTCGATGGAAATCCACCTGACCGGCAATATGGAACGGTTCATGTGGGGCTTTGACGGGCGCAAGTTCTCGGAGCTGGTCGAGCCGATCCGTTTCGAGCTGAACGAGCGGGTGCGCGTCACCCTGGTCAACGACACCATGATGGCCCACCCCATCCACCTGCACGGCCACTTCTTCCAGCTGGTCAACGGCCACGACGGGCATCAGCCGCTGAAGCACACCGTCAATGTGGCCCCGGGCTCGAAAGTGACCTTCGACCTGACCGCCGATGCGCCCGGCGACTGGGCCTTCCACTGCCACCTGCTGATGCACATGCATGCGGGGATGTTCAACGTCGTCACGGTTCGTCCGCTGGAAGGAGCCGCCCGATGAGCCGCGCCCTGTTCGCCGCCGTCGCGGTTCTGCCCCTGATGCTGGCCGCCGGTTCCGCCGTCGCCCAGAGCCACGGGGGCCATGGCGGTCACGGTGCCCATGCTGCGCCCGCCCGTCCTTCTCCAGCGCGTCCGCCGCAAGCCCGCCCGGCGCCCAAGCCCAAGCCGCGTGCTGCCGCGCCTCAGCCGCGCCGCGCTACGCCGCTGGCCCAGGCGCCTGTCGCCGACCCGCACGCGGGCCACGACATGAGTGGTATGCAGGCGGCCCCGGCTCCGGCGTCTGCCGCTGACCCGCATGCCGGCCATGACATGAGCGGGATGCAGACGACGCCTGCCGCCGATCCTCATGCGGGTCACGACATGGGCTCGGCTGCTGCGACGGTTCCAGCGACGACGCAGCAACCGACAACCAAGACCTGTGCCTGCCCGAAATGCGCAGAGCAGGGCGCGGCCCACGACTGCCCCATGCATGACAAGCCGGCGGCAGACCCCCACGCGGGTCATGACATGGGCGCCGCTCCGGCGGCTGCGACCGACCCGCATGCCGGGCATGACATGAGCGGTATGCAGACGGCCCCCGCCGCCGACCCTCATGCCGGTCACACCATGGCTCCGGCGGCTGATCCCCACGCTGGTCACGATATGAGCGCCATGCAGGCACCCGCCGCCGATCCCCATGCGGGTCACAACATGGGTGCTGCCCCGGCGGCCGCGGCTGATCCTCACGCAGGGCATGACATGTCGGCCATGGCGGGCGGCGCGCCCAACATCCCGACCAGCGTGGACGCCGTCGGCGGCCGCATGGTCGAGACGCCGCCGCCCGCCGCCGCCCGCGCTGCGCCCGCCCATGCGGCGGACCTGCTGTTCGACCCGGCCGTCATGGCGGCGTCGAGAAAGCAGCTGCTGGTCGAGAACGGCGACGTGCGCACCACGGCGGTGCTGATCGACTCCATCGAGGCCAGCTTCGGCGACGGCGAGGAAGGCTACAGCTGGAACGCGCAGGGCTGGACCGGCGGCGACATCAACCGCTTCTGGTGGAAGACCGAGGGCGAGGGCGCCTTCGACGGCAAGCTGCACGACGCCGAGGTTCAGGCCCTCTACAGTCGCGCCGTCGCGCCCTTCTGGGACGTTCAGGCCGGGGTGCGGCAGGACTTCCGACCAGACGGCGACGACACCACCCACCTGACGGTCGGGGTTCAGGGCGTGGCGCCCTACTGGTTCGAGATGAGCGCCGCCGCCTTCCTGTCGACCGAGGGCGACCTGACCGCCCGCGCCGAGGCGGAGTACGACCAGCGCATCACCCAGAGATGGATCCTGCAGCCCGCGATCGAGGCAGCCTTCTCGGCCAGCGACATTCCCGAGCTGGAGATCGGTTCGGGCCTGACCTCGGTCACGGCGGGGCTGCGTCTGCGCTACGAAATCCGCAAGGAGTTCGCCCCCTATGTCGGGGTCGAGTGGAGCCGCTCGTTCGGCGACACCGCCGACTACGCCAAGGCGCGCGGTGACGACGTGGATGCGACGCGTCTGGTCGTCGGGATCAAGGCCTGGTTCTGAGGTCAGCTCACCTCGAACCGGCGGTGATCGTTGATCGCCGCCGGTTCGGACCCCGGAGAAATAGTCGATATGCGATTCTACGTACTCAACCGTTTGTAGCTTGAGAGGGCCACCGGGGCTCTTTGCAAGGTTTGGGCGGTTTCCTTGGCGACGCCAAAGGTGGCTATGCCGGAGGCTGCGCCCTCTGGTTGCCGGAACTTAGGCCGATGCGGCGGACGCCGCCTGAACCAGAACTCGGTTTCATAAATTTCGCCAAAAAGGGTTTCGTAGCGGACCCGACCGACGACATTGAGGATCTTGTTATTGTCGAACGCGTCGCGCAGCGCTGCATAGTCAGCCTCCTTGACGCCGTAGAAGCTGAGCTCGGCACCCTGACCGCCAAGGGCTGACCATTGGATCATGGGGCGGTCCGAGAGGTCTACCGCGGACAAATCAAATGTCCTGTCGCCGGAGTCGTCTGTCGTCAGGACTTTTGTGGAGGCGCCGAACCAGCGGGCCGGCGTTTGGCCAGTGTTCTTGGCGAAGAGGGTGATGACGGGTCTGGCGCCCTTTGCACCCCAGGTCACTTCCGCGCGCTCCACATGAACATAGGCGCGCAGATCGTTCCGCATGACTTCATCTGCATGTGAAACCGCTTTCTCGGCCGCCCTCCCGGCGCGGCTCGCCGCCCAAGCCGCCCAACCGGTGAAGACCAGAGCGAACACGCTGAAGATGGCCTGGAAGAAGGCGATCCGAGTCTGCTGAAACGTCAGCCGGACGCCTTCTTCGGCGGCGTCTGTCGTGCGCGACGCTTGATTCAGGGCCTCCCTGTCGATCCGATGGCGTTCTGCGTCCGCGGCGCAAAGGTTGGTCTTTGCGAGTCTCAGGTCCGGCTTCTGAATCCGCTCGAGTTCGGCTGGACGGCAGCCAGGTCGAACCGACTCGTAATCCGTGTCCAGGTGAACGACGCCTTGGCGATCCGGCACACGAGGCGGGGCGATGGCGATGGCCCAGGACAGCCATGAGAGGAACACTAGGAAGCAGGCCCCACATACGATCATGGCAAGGGCGCGCCTCGCGCGTAAATCAGGGATAGCCAAGGGGGCCTCGACGGCAGCAGGACGATGGATGTGGGACGAGCCCCGGAGCTTGTACTCGCCGAGCGCGCGGCCAAGCCCGAATTGTGCGCCCGGACAGACTGCCGATCGACCAGCTAGCGTGGAACGCGCTTGGCTAGTCCTTGCGACATGGTTCGTCAATCGTGGTTCCGTGAATGGCGTCTCGATTTGGAGCTGGCCGGCCCGGGAGGGATTTCGTGATGGCGTCGCCTGCTGCAGTCGATCAGGGCCTGTGGGAGCGCGCAGCCGGTCGGGCTCCATGACGAAAGGTAAAAGGAAGGCGGGATTGGGTCGGCTTCCCGAGCGGAAGCGGATAGCGACAGAGGAGCTCGCCATGCGACCCATCCCTAGACCGGCCCCTTCCAACTCGCCCGAGCTCGATCCGCCGACCTTCGAAATGATGGATGAACGGACCCTCCTGGGGGTCATGCTCATGCGGATCTCGTCGTCGAAGGACCCCGACCGCGTCGCAGGGGCGTTGTTGGATCGGTTCGGCGCGCTTGCGGCCGTCGTCGCTGCGGACGCCTCCGAGCTGGCGCGCACGCCGGGCATGGCCGCTAGCGCTGTTGTGGACCTGAAACTGTTGCGACAGCTCTGCGTCCGGCTGGTCCGGTCGGAAGTGGGTGAGCGGACTTCTATCTCATCCTGGACGGCGCTTCTGGCCTATGTCCGTGTCGCGCTGGCCCATGAACCCCGAGAACAGTTTCGCGCCCTGTTCCTGGATAAGCGAAACGCCTTGCTGCGCGACGAATTCGTCGCCCACGGGACCGTGGACCATGCGCCTGTCTATCCGCGGGAAGTCATTCGCCGAGCGCTCGAACTGTCAGCTTCAGCCCTGATCCTTGTGCACAATCACCCGTCGGGGGATCCGACGCCGTCCCGACCAGACATCGAGATGACGCGCAAGATCATCGACGCCGCCGGGGTCTTTGGCCTGGAGGTCCACGATCACCTGGTCGTGGGGCGCGACGCGACCACCAGCTTCAAATCCCTCGGCCTGATGTGAGGCGGTCATGACCCTGCATGCGATTGTCCGGGCCCTTGGCGGGGACCTCTACCAGGGCGGCGCGCGCGCCAATATTCCGGCGCCGGGCCACAGCCGGCGCGACCGGTCGATCTCGCTGCTGCTGAGCCATGGACGTCTCGTCGTCCATGGCTTCGGGGGTGCGGATTGGCGCGCGGCGCTTCGGATGCTGCGTGAGCGGGGCCTGATCGACGCCGACGGGCGCGTCGCGGGCGATGGCGGCGCACCTGTCGCCACGCCGGATCGGACGTGTCGCGTCAGAACCGCGCGCGATCTCTGGGAGGGGGCGGGGGCGATCACGCCGGCGACTCTGAGCCTGGCGTATCTCAAGGGAAGGAGGGTGTTGAGCGACCCTGGGGGGATCAGCGACCTGCGCCATCACGCCTGCGCGCCGATATCGGTCTACCGCCAGCAATCGACGACACGACCCGCGCTGACAGTCGGGGTTCGGGCCCCCGGCGGGGACCTTACGGCCGTCGAATTGACCTATCTCGATCCCAATGGGCGTCGCGCGGTCGGCCTGCGCCTATCGCGCAAGACCGTCGGGCTTGTTCCCGCGGGCGCCGCCGTGCGCCTGGCGTCGGCCGCATCCGAGATGCTGGTCGCCGAAGGCGTGATCACCACCCTGTCGGCAATGGAGCGCTTCAGTCTTCCCGGCTGGGCGCTGATGTCCGCCGGTAACCTCGCGGCATGGACGCCGCCCGGCGGGGTGCGGCGCGTTCTGATCGCCGCCGACCGGGGCACCGTCGGCCAGGGCGCGGCGGAGCGTCTGCGACGGCGGCTGTCGGCGGCCGGACTGAGCGCGTGCATCCGGCTCCCTGACTTGCCGTTTGGGGACTGGAACGAGGCGGCGGCCGACGGGAGGTCGCAAAGGGAGGAGCGAGGGGGCTGAGGGGCGCCGGAGCGGCGGGGATGGGCCCGGTCGCCCGGCAGGAGAAGCTTCATGACCGATCTTGTTCCCGTCATCACCCCCGCCGTCGTCGTCGAGCGCGACGAACGCACCGTCCGTCTGGGCGACATCGGCATCGCCCGCGAGAACCTGCGCTTCAACGAGCCGCCGGACGATGACATCCCGACACTCGCGGCCACATTGAAGGCGGCAGGCCAGCTCCAGCGCCTGACCGTCCGTCCGGGACGCGGCAAAAAGGAAGAAGCCTGGATGGCGCTCGACGGCCGTCGCCGCCGTCTGGCCCTGGGACTTCTGCTTGACGCTGGCGACCTCGATGAAGACTACCCCGTCACAGTCTGTGTCGAGACCGATCCCGCCCGCCAGGCGGCGGCGGTCCTGCTCACCAACACGGCCCTGCCGGTCCATGTGGCCGACATCATCGCCGCCATCGGCCGGATGCTGAAGTCAAAGCTGACGGTCTCCTCGATCGCCCGCGCCCTCGGCTACGCCGAAATCGACATCAAGCGGCTGGGGGCCCTGGCCGACCTGCCTTCGGCGGCCCTCGTCGCGCTCAAGGCCGGACGCATGACGCTGAAACAGGC
The DNA here is from genome assembly GCF_057839885.1 of Brevundimonas sp. KH_025. Taxonomy (NCBI): domain Bacteria; kingdom Pseudomonadati; phylum Pseudomonadota; class Alphaproteobacteria; order Caulobacterales; family Caulobacteraceae; genus Brevundimonas; species Brevundimonas sp. KH_025. Next base: position 1,265,622 of record NZ_CM174501.1, read on the forward strand.
GAAGCTGCTGACCCGCCTGCCGGACAAGGCCGAGCAGGCCGAACTCGCCCAGGCGGCGCTCGACGGCCATGGTTTCCAGGACTGGCGGATCACAGAACGTCTGGACGACAGCCGGGTCACGACCCTGGATCGGCGTTGCGCCCTGGTTGATCAGGCGGCCTATGGAGAGGCTGGAGGCAGAACCGAGGTTGATCTCTTCGGCGAACTGGCGCCGGTCCTGCTCGATCCGGACATCCTCACAGCGATCTGGATGAAGCGCGCGCGCAGCATCGCCGCCGTCTTTGAGGCGGAGGGGATCGCGGTCCATGTCACTGCTGGCCCCGAGCCTGAACTACCGGGGGGCCTGGAGGCGCTCGGCTATGTCTACGGCGGCCGGTTGCCGACAGAAGAGATGGCCCGCTACCGCGCCCAGCGCGAGGTGTTCAACGAACGGACGGAGGCGGCGCGCCAGACCCTGGCTGAGGCCTCCGACCCCGAGGTCGTCGACGCCGCGATCATCGCCATGATCCGCGCCAGGGTGACCTCCGACCAGACGGGGTGTGGCGGACGCGCCGTGACGACGATGGTGATGTGGCCGGCCGCCGGCACGGGCGTTGATGTTTGCTGTTACACGCCGGAAGAGCCTGAGATCGAGGCGGCGGATGAGGTCGACCAAACCGGTACGGCGCCTCGCGTCGCAGCGTCGCCGGCCTATGTTCCGCCCGAGGTCGAGGCTCCGGAGCCTGACACGGAGGGCGTCAATCACGTCCTGCATGCCGTGCGGACCGATGTGGCGACACGGGGCCTGATCCGGGCGCTGGCTGACGACCCGGGTGCTGCGCTAACCGCCTTGATCGCGCGCCTGTTCAACGTCCTGGTGCGGGGCGCGTCCATCGCGCGCTCGGATTCGGCCTTGGCCATCCTCGCCACCGGCTTCAATCCGACGGGCGGCCGGGTGATTGAGGCTCTGGACGGGGAGGTGCGCCAGCGCCTCGATGACCGCAGGGCGGCCTGGCAGGCCTCGGGCGAAACCGTCATCGCCTGGATTCACGCCCTGCCGCACGGCGAGAAGATGGGGCTGCTGGCCGAGTTGACCGCCATCAGCCTGGATGTCCGCGAGGAGCGCACCGTCCAGATTCGCCGTAGCGCCCGCGCCGAGGCGGCCGAGCTGGCCGCGCTGTGCAACGCGGACATCACCCTGCACTGGACGCCCGACGCGCCCTTCCTCCAGCCCCATTCCAAGGGGCTGCTGATGGGCATGCTCGAGATAATGGGATCCGAAGACGAGCGCGCCAGGACGCTTAAGAAGGGTGAATTGGTCGACTGGGTGGTGGAACAGGCCGCCGCTCGGACCTGGGCGCCCGCCAGTCTGTCGTGGACGGCGTCGCCCGAGAGCGAAGGGGATGGAGGCGAGGGCGAAGACGGGGTGGTCGATGACGGGGACCCGCCCGCCTTCGATGACGTCGATGATGATGGACCCGGGGTCTTTGTCGTCACCCCGGCGGGCGAAGCGGCTCTTGATCCCGCCGCAGCCTGATCATCCGCAGGTCTGACACGCCGCTCCGGTTTCTGCCGGGGCGGCGTTTGTTGTTTTGAGACCCAGGTATCCGAAGGCGAAGGAAGGGCGAGGCGAGGCGAGCCTGGAGGACCGAGAGGGAGGCGCCCTCCGCTCTAGGCGTCGGAGCCTCGCCCATGTCCTCGACCCGTACCCTGTCCCTGTTCGGCGATCCATCCGCCGCGGACACAGCCGCCAATGTCCTCGCCGCCGCCCGGGCGCTGGCGGCGCATCTGGCGCGATCCCGTTCTCTCGACCGACGTCTGGTCGCCGCGGTCATGACCACCGCCTTCGGCGCGTCCGACGCCGAGGGCGCCTGGACCTGGCGCGACGCCTATGATGCGATCGAGGCGGCGACCGTGCTGCAGATCCGCAGGCTCGCGCCCCAGGTCGGACGTCTGGAGGACGCCCCTGCCGAGATCTCCGCTCTTCTGGCGGCTGTTTCGGCGCTTGGCCTGACCCACACGCGCCGAAGCGAGGAACAGATAGCGCTCGACCAGTTCTCGACGCCGCCTCAACTGGCTGCACTGGTTGTCCTGGCCGCCCAGGTCCGGCCCGGCGACCGGGTGCTGGAGCCTTCGGCCGGAACGGGCCTTCTCGCCGCGGTCGCCGATGCCTGCGGCGGGGTGCTGGCGCTGAACGAGATCGCGCCGGGTCGGGCCGACCTGCTGGACGGCCTGTTCCCGGCGGCGGAACGGACGCGTCATGACGGACGCCATATTCACGACCTGTCCGTCGGCGCGGGCGCCTTCGACGTCGTCGTCTCCAATCCGCCGTTCTCGGATATCGCCGACCATCTTGGGGCGAGCCTGAAGGCGCTGGCGGATAATGGTCGTCTGGCGGCGATCGTGCCGCTGACCGCCTTGACCCATGCCGGCCTGCTTCATCGCCTCAGCGAAGTCGGCGTGGTGGTGGGCCGGATCGCCCTGCCGTCGGGTTCTTTCGCCAAACATGGAACCTCGGTGGAGACAGGCCTTCTGGTCGTCGACCGAACCCTCGCCGGAGCGGACCCTGCGCCGCTTGTGAGCGCGGACGACCTGGAGGCCGCGGCGAAGATCATCGCGGCCTTGCCGTCCCGGGTCGGCGTCAGGCCCCGCCCGCGCATACAGGTGTCTCTGGACGCCCTGTTGGCGCCGCGTGAGCGGGGGCTCGCTCTGCCGTCCGGCCGTCTGGCCTTCCTCAGTGGCGCGGCGCCCTTGGCCTATGACGTCCGGTCTTGGGGCGGGGAGGGGCGGGATGTCGGCCTCTACCAGGCCCATGCTCTGGCGCGCATCGTCCTGCCCGACGCCCGGCCGCATCCGTCTCCCCTGGTCGAATCCGGTCCCATGGCCTCGGTCGCGCCGCCCGCGCCCACCTATCGACCCGTGTTGCCGCCTACGGTGCGGGACGCGGCGCGGATATCCGACGCCCAGACCGAGACCGTCATCTACGCCGGAGAGGCCCATGCGGCTCATCTGCCCGGGTGGTGGCGGCTCGACGAGGCGCCGCATCAGATGGCGCTCGTCCCCGAGGACTGCGAGGACGCCGTCCAGTTGCGGCGCGGCTTCTTCCTTGGCGACGGCACGGGGTGCGGCAAGGGGCGTCAGATCGCCGCCGTCATCGCCGACAATATGAGTCAGGGCCGGGTGCGGGCCTTGTGGTTGTCGCGGAACGACGCCCTGCTGGAAGACGCCCGGCGCGACTGGATCGCCATCGGCGGCGGGGCCCACGACATCGTGCCGCTTTCCAGTTGGAAACAGGGCGACGCCATTCGTCTCGACCATGGCGTCTTGTTCACGACCTACGCCACCCTGCGCCAGCCGGCGCGGGGCGGTCGCCAATCTCGACTGGATCAGATCGTCGCCTGGCTGGGCGCCGACTTTGACGGCGTCATCGCCTTCGACGAGGCCCACGCCATGGCCAATGCCGCCGGCGGCGGCAAGGGCGCGCGGGGCGCCAAGAAGGCCTCGATGCAGGGGATGGCGGGCCTGGCCCTGCAGAACCGGTTGCCCAACGCTCGGATCCTCTATGTCTCGGCCACGGGAGCCACGACCGCCGAAAACCTCGCCTATGCCGCCCGTCTGGGCCTGTGGGGCGGGCCGGAGGCGCCCTTCATGTCCAGGGCGGACTTCCTGGACGCCATGGACCGGGGCGGGGTGGCGGCCATGGAGCTGGTCGCGCGTGAGCTCAAGGCGCTGGGCCTCTATGTGGCGCGCAGCCTGTCGTTCGAGGGGGTTGAATATGAACCCCTCGTCCATCTGCTGACGTCCGACGATATCGCCATCTGGGATGCTTGGGCCGATGCCTTCCAACTCATTCACGCCAACCTCGCCGAGGCGCTGAAAGCCACAGGCCTCAATGACGAGGAAGGCAAGGCGAAGAGCGGTCAGGCCGCCTCGGCGGTCCACTCCGCTTTCGAGGGCGCCAAGCTACGCTTCTTCGGCCATCTGCTGGCCGGGCTGAAGGCCCCCAGTCTGGTGGCCTCTATCCGGGATGATTTCGCCAACGACCGTTCGTCCGTGGTTCAGATCGTCTCGACCAATGAGGCCGTGATGGAGCGCCGCCTGGCGTCCATCCCGCCCGAGGAATGGAACAATCTCTCGATCGACCTGACCCCGCGCGAATACGTCCTCGACTATCTGCGCGAGGCCTTTCCGATCCACCTGATGGAAGCGATCGAGGGTGAGGATGGCGCGGTGACCATGGTCCCTGTCATGAACGAAGGCCGACCCGCCGTCAGCCAGGAGGCCCTGGCCCGGCGCGAGGCCTTGATTGAACAGATGGCTTGTCTGCCCGCCGTGCCTGGCGTGCTCGACGCCCTGCTGGAGGCCTTCGGCACAGATGCGGTCGCCGAGATCACTGGACGATCACGTCGGGTCGTCGTGCGCGATGGGCGTCGCGTGGTCGAGCGGCGCGGCGCCTCCGCCGCCCGCGCCGAGACCGACGCCTTCATGGGCGCCCGCAAGCGCGTGCTGGTCTTCTCCGACGCCGGGGGGACCGGACGCAGCTATCACTCGGACCTGTCGGCGGCGAACCAGCAGCATCGTGTCCACTATCTGGTCGAGCCCGGATGGCGCGCCGACGCCGCCATCCAAGGCCTGGGGCGCAGCCATCGCACGCACCAGGCGTCGGCGCCCCTGTTCCGGCCCGTCACCACCGATATCCAGGGCGAGAAGCGGTTCACCTCCACCATCGCCCGGCGCCTGGACTCCCTGGGCGCCCTGACGCGGGGCGAGCGCCGCACTGCCGGAGCCGGCCTGTTCCGCGCCGAGGACAATCTGGAAAGCCCCTGGGCCCGCCGTGCCCTTCTCGTCTTCTACGGTGCGCTCGCCTTCGGGGAACTGGCGTCCATGACGCTCGAGACCTTCATGGAAAAGACCGGAATGAAACTCCTCGACGCCGATGGTGGATTGAAGCCCTCTGACGATCTGCCGCCGATCCATACCTTTCTGAACCGGCTCCTCGCCCTGCGCATCTGCGACCAGAACGCCCTGTTCGAGGACTTCGATCGCATCCTCTCGGGCATTCTCGAGCACGCCGCCGCCTCAGGCGATCTGGATCGGGGCCTGGAGGACATCGAGGCCGAGGAGCTCGAAGTTCTGGACCAGGAGGTCATCCGGACCGATGTTTCCACGGGCGCCGAGACCGCGCTGGTGACCTTCTCGCTCAAGGTTCGTCGCGAGATCCTGCTGTCTGGCGACGCGCTGGCCTGGGCCGACGACATCGCTCACCAACTGGTCATCAACGAGAAGTCCGGGCGGGCGGCGATCGCGGAACTGGGCCTGACAACCGCTACGGACCAGGACCGGCTGGTCGCCGCCGTGCGCCTGGTCCGACCGGATCACCGCCAGACGATGCCGGAGCAGGCGTTCAGGGAGTCGGCGTGGAAGCCGGCGACGAACGCCGACTGGCGCCCTGTGTGGGACGCAGAGGTCGCGGGAACAGATCCCTGGCGGACGCGTGAACTGACCTTGGCGACGGGACTGTTACTGCCGATCTGGGGTCGGCTGCCGACCCGGGGCTGCTCTGTCCGCAGGGTGCGCGCTCCGGATGGACGTCGCTGGCTTGGCCGGGTGCTGGACGCGGTCCAGGCCCAGGCGCTGAAAGCCACGCTTGGCCTGACGGAGATTGGCGACGCCTGGACCGACGGCGCCAAGACCGCCGCAACCCTCCTGGATCGCAGCGTCCAGCTCTCGCTGGAGGGCGGGCTCTGGCTCAGGCGGGCGCGCGTCATGGACCGCTGGCGGATCGAGGTGGTGGGCGGGCGGACCGATCGCGACGCTCTGGTGGCGCTCGGATGCTTCGTCGAGATCATCGCCTTTACGCCTCGTGTCTTCGTTCCAATCGACCAGCCCAGGGTGGTGGAGGCCGTGCTGCGCCGCCACCCGGTGCAGACCGTCGTCGACGCGGCGGCGGCTTGAGGCAGGCCGGGCGGGGCGAAGGCCCCGTCCGGTCAGGAGGAGGACGGGAGGAAGGGAGGTCTCGGTTGAAGCGGGATGAGGGAGAACGGCTCCCCGGCGCTTCGGATCAACAGGAGACTGACATGCAGACCATGGTGTTCACCGGCCGGCTCGCGGCCGACCCCCAAATCAGTCCGGATTTCGCCAAGGCGGTATTCCGGCTGCTCGAGAAACGCGGCGTGGAAGCGGGCGGCAAGGACCGCATTGTCGGCGTCAACTGCGTCAGCTGGGCCCGGGGCCTCAACGAGAAGGTCATCGCCCGCGCCCTGGCCAAGGGCTGCGAGGCCCTGGTCGTGGGGGCGTTTGTCGACACCGCCTACACGGCCAGGGACGGGACCGAACGCGCCGCCAAGGAACTGGTCGTGAACCGGCTGACCGTCCTCGACTGGGCCGGGGACAAGGCCGCGGAATCGGGCGTGCCGGGCGCGGCGGCTGCGCCCGGCGAAACCGCCGAGCCGGCGCCGCTGCGCAAGGGCCGCCGCGCGGCAGCCTGAATCATCCCCCTCATTCAAGGAGACTGACCATGCAGACCCTCGTCATCGAAGGCTATCTGGCCGCCGAACCTTCCATCCTCTCGGCTCAGGGATCCGGCCGCAAGCGTGCGAGCTTCCGCGTGCTCGAGACCACCCGCTATCGCCGCGCCGACGGCGAACCGGGCGAGCGGACGACCGGCTTCAACTGCGTCTGCTTCAACGAGGCGACGGCGGAGAACTATATCGCCCCCTATGCCCGCAAAGGCAGCCGGGTCGTCATCCAGGGCCATGTCGAGAATGACAGCTGGACCGGCAAGGATGGCGTCGAACACTTCGACCTGCGCCTGATCGTCGCCGACATCCGTTTGAAGAACCGGCGCGATCGCTCTGGAAACGACGACGCCGCGTCTGACGACGTGACGGGGTCCGGGACTGGGGTCGGGACCGCGGACGGCTACGATCTCAACGACGACATTCCCTTCTGACCGCTGACGCGGATCGATCTTTTTCGCCTGGAACGCGCGTGCGCGTTCCAGGCGGTTTTTCAGGATGTTCCCATGACCCCGAATGACCCCCTCATGATTGATGTCGCGGACGTCTTCGCCAGGCTGGCGGAGGAGCAAGGCCGGGTTTCCGTTCTGCTGGCCGAGAATAAGGCGACGCTGTTTGATCGGCTTGCGGCGGCGGGCGTCGTCCGCGTCCAGGTCGAGTTCGATGGCGGCGGCGACTCCGGGCAGATCGAATCGATCGAAGCTCAAACCGGAGACGGCGCGCCGGTCGACCTGCCCGACGACACCCTATCCCTGCACCTCTTGGATGGCCCGGACGGCGCGCCCCGTTATCAGGACCAGAGCGTCCGTGACGTTATCGAAACCCTCGCCTACGATTGTCTTTTTCAGAGCCACATCGGCTGGGAGAACAACGAGGGCGGCTATGGGACCTTCGTGTTCGATGTCGCGACCCGAGGCATCCATCTCGAGATGAACACACGGGTGACGGAAATCCACGGCTCCGAGCACAGGTTCTGAGGGGGCGATGATGGGACACTGCTATCATCACGCCCTGTCATCGGCGAAACGCTGGGGCGGGGAGGCGGATGAGTTCCTGCCTCTTCACAACTGGTTCGATGAATCCAAGGCGATCACTGCCGACTTTCGTCACCGCGCGCTTCGGCATCATGCCGAAGGCATCTTCATGCTGGAGCGCTTCTTTGGGCCCACGCTGACCCTTTCGACCGGCCGGGTCGTTCCGGTGCGTTTGATCGGCGAACAGCATGTGCGCGAGGACCTCGGCTTCATTCCGAGTTTCGCCGATTGGGCTCGGGCCATCCGCCCCTTGCCGTGGATGGGACGCGCGCAGCCGATCCATCGCGAGGTCGATCCGTTCGCTGCGACTTGATCCTCAACGACACGGCGGCCCGGATCCCCTGGTCCGGGCCGTGCTCATGCCGACGGAAGGGGAAAGGAAGGGCGGGGTCGGGCGAGCCGATCGGGCTTGCTGATCTAGAGCGTCGCCATGACCTCCGCTATCTGGACCTTTGAGAATACCCAGCGACTGATCGCCCTCTGGAAGGAGGGCCGCACGGCGGCCTGGATCGCCCGCGCGCTGGGACCCGGCGTCTCCCGCTGCGCCGTTCTGGGCAAGGTCTATCGCCTGGGCCTGGTCCGTGGACCGGAGGCCCGGCGGGGGCGTCCTGCGGGGACATCGCGCGAGAAACGGCGTCGGGGGGCGGGCGCCGCCTCGCGACCTGCGGCGCGTCCGTCCGGGCCGCCCAGGATCAGGGCGATGGGCGCGCCTTCGGCGGCGCTGATCCCGACGCCGCCCGGTCCGACGACCACCATCCTGGCGGTCGGCTTCGGCCAATGTCGCTGGCCCTACGGGCATGCCGGCGAGGCGGGGTTCGGCCTGTGTGGTCGTCCGGTTGCGCGCGGCGCCTTTTGCGCAGCCCATGCCGAGGTCGGCTATCAGAAGCGGTCCTGCACCGCCGAGAGCCTGCTGAGGATGGGCGGCTTCGAATGAGGCTCGCCGCAGCGTGCAGCGCCACGGCCGGGGGCCGTCGTCGCGGTCCAGGGCGGCCGCATGGATTGCGTGGCTGTCGGCGCGACGGCGCCGAAAGGCGTCCTCGTCCGAAGATGGACGAGGACATGCCCCCACACAACGACTTCCCATCCTGACACGTCACCCCGGCCGTCAACGGCTTCGCCGTTTCCCTCAACGGCCCTCAAGGGAGGACCGCTTCGGTGACTGCCGGGGGCCCCGACGTGGTCAGGGATGGGGTCGTTGCGCATGGGGCGCTTCGGCGATTCAGAACTGGAACGACATCATGCACAGCTCCAACCCCGCCTTCACCACGGCCTTCGCCCCGAAGTCAGTTTCCGGCTTCGACGACCTGGCCGCAGCGCTCGGCGATCAGCGACCGCAGGCCTCCGAGGAAGCCCTGGTTCAGCTCGGACGAGCGCTCATGACCGAACTTCTGGACGTGATTGCGGACACGGCGCTGGAGGACTTCCAGACGCTTCTCGGCGAAGCCCTGATCGGCGCCTTCCATTCGGCGGCCGGACGGATCGAACGGGACGCAGACCGGGCGCGCGATGTGATGCGCCGGCTCGACCGCGATTTCGACGGCTCGGAGGCTGCGGACGTGGAACTGCAGGAGGCGACCGCCAAGGCCCGGGCGGGAGATGCGGCGATGCAGGCGGCGGAGAGAATCCGAGATGCCGCCTCCGATGCCTGGACGGTGGCGAGCGGCGAGGTCTGGACGGCCTGGAGAGGCAGTCGCCGGGGCAGCTTCCTGACGGCGGCGCAGCTGGAGGCCAAACAGGCCATCCGGGCGGTTCGTGACCGGAGGGCTGGAGACCAGTATCACGCCGGACCGGTCGTGGCCTTCCGGGGCGCGCCATCGGCGGATGCGGCTGAGGACGCGGCCCGGATCTTCGACGCCCTCAACTGGGCCCTGGCGGAATGGCCGGACATGGCGCTCGCGACGACCGGGGCGAGAGGCGCCGAGAAGCTGGCAATCCGATGGGCCCAGCAGAAGGGGGTGACGCTCATCCTCGCCCGGGCGGATTTCGACGCCCACGGCAAGGCGGCGCCGTTCCGGGCCAACGATGAACTGATCGCGCTCGAGCCGACCTGCTGCCTCACGCTCGCACGGTCTCTCGACGAGGGACGGTCGGCGGACGGACGTCAGTTCGGGCCTGCGCTCAACCTCGGGCAGAAGGCGATGGAGCAGGGCGTCCGGCATCTGGCGGTTCGGTCGCGACCGCACTGAAGAGACAAGGGCGATCTGGCCCTGAACTTGACCCGCTCGGCTTCGGCCGGGCGGGTTTCTTCGTGTCGTGCAGAGGGCATGGCGGGCGCTTTGTCTGGGGGGCAGTCCTGGCGAGCTTCGTTTGCGGAGGTTTGATCGGGTGCGGGGGGAGTTGACGATGATGTCCGGGAAACTGCGAAAAGGGGCTTAGGGCAAGATAAAAGGCGGTGTTGGCTGCTTCGCCTTTTCGCTATTCTTTCGATGGGTTAGTCGATGATGGTCGGGCTCTGGATGACTTGCGGCGAGTTGTCCGGATCGGGCGGAGCGGCGGCCTATTCGGGAGGTGCGATATGCTCATCCGCGAGGCGATCGAGAACCGGTTGACGTCGGGTGCGGCGCGAGAGCTTGAGGGCGTCGAGGTACGCCTTCCCCTGTCCCTGAAGACCGACCGTGTACCGGTGCGGACGGGCATGTTCCAGCGACTGGCAGCGTCGCGACAGTTCGCCCTGGGAGATCGTGCAGGCGTGCTCAGGGCGGCGCAGGGGCGGTCGGGCAGGGCCTTCCGCATGGACGTCCGACAGCGGGTGATCGTGAAGGCCCTGGTATCGCGACACATCGGAAAGGCCGCGGCCCGGGCGGGGGCGCTGGCGGCGCACTTCGCCTATCTCGGCCGGTCGGGCGCAGGTGTCGAGGGGGCGCGTCCAGACTTCTTTGACCGTACAGACGACGGGGTGGGGGCGGCGCTCGAGACGCGGGCCTGGAGCGGGGACCGCCATCATTTCCGCTTCATCATCTCACCGGAGCACGGCGACCGGATCGCCGACCTGAGGGGCTATGTGCGCGAGGTCATGGCGCGGGTCTCGGCGGATCTCGCCGAACCGGAGCTACGCTGGGTGGCGACCTGCCACTACGACACCGACCAGCCGCACGCCCACGTCCTGGTGAGGGGGCGGCGCGCAGACGGACGGGACCTGGTCATTCCCCGTGACTACATGGGCTACGGCTTTCGGGCGCGGGCCCAGGAGGTCGCGCAGGAACGACTGGGGGATCTGTCGCGGGTCGAGGCGGAGCGAAGGGTCTGGAAGGATACCCAGGCGGATCGGTTCACTGGGCTGGACCGTCGGCTGCTGGCGGCGGCGGATGCGGGCGGCATGATCGATGACGGAGTGGGAGGAGGCGCCGCCTGGGCGGCGCTGAGCCGGGGGCGGCTCCGGCATCTGGAGGGGCTGGGGCTGGCCGTGCGGACAGGGCGACGTTACCGGCTCGATCCGGAGATGGAGATGAAGCTGCGAACGCTTCAGGTGCGGCGGGACATCATCAGGACGATGAACCAGCGTCGGCTGGAGGGGGCGCGGGAAGTGCGGCTGTTGGGGCGCGAGAAGGTGGCAGGGGTGGTGGTGAAGGCGGGGTTCCACGATGAGGCGGGTGCTGCGCCTTTCGTGGTGGTGCGGGATGCTCAGGGGGTGGAGCACTATGGGCGGCTGAAGGTGGGAGGGCAGGCGTTGGCGGTTGGGGAGGCGATGGCGCTGTCGCCTGTGGGGCAGGGGATGGCGGTGGCGGTGAAAGAAAAGGAGATGGGCCTCCATCTTTGAAGATCTGCCCCTTTCAGGCGCGGCAGGGGGTGCCTACCGGAAGCCGCGTCGAAGAGCGCACCCCTGGGTGCGAGAATGGCACCCAGGAGGAGTCAGTCTGTGCCAAAGAAGCTCTTTCCGGATATGCCTGCTGAGTCGAAGAAGGCTTGGTTTCGCGCACGGGCGTCAGCCAGCAATGCGTCCCATCCCACCAATTCGATTGTGCCCCGGAACCCGTTGTCGGGCCTATATATGCGACCTCGACCGTCGGGTGTGCGCTGCCAAGAATAGGTCCATTCATCGAGTTTGCCGACGATGTCGGCAATGATGAAGCAGTGAAATATCGTCTGGTCGTTGAGCTGGACAGGGCGACCCTTCACGTCGGACAGGCCTCCTCCCTGGAGGCGGCGGATATAACGTTCGACTTGAAGTTGGGGGTTCTCGTCATCGGCATACGCCGTCCGGCCCGGCCGTTTGAACTCTACCAGCAGAACTTTGGAGGCGCTGTCTGTCTGTCGCAGTCCATGGACGTAATCAAAAATGAGGACGTCAGGCCGTTCATCGCTCTCGACGGCCTTCGCCAACGTATTGAAATCGACATCGGAGCTGAAGTAGCGCGCGAACGTCAGTCGTTCATCGACGATCCAGAGGTCGTGTGATGCCGAAGCTTCGACCTTTCTTCCATCCCCCCCTTCGATCGTGTTGACCCGGACGGGGCAGATGAATGAGTGGAGAATGTCCTCGCGCTGATAGGCGCTGTCGCGAGTGTCGTCTCGGACCTTCTCCAGCAGGATTTCTATGAAGTCGAGGACGACTTTACGACGGACGACATACTCCGCCAGGCTTTTCCTTTCGGCGTCCTCAATCGCGAGGCTAGCTTCCGAAATCGCATCCGCGAAAGTGGACGGATCTGCGTTGTCGCCCTTCAATCGCGTCAGAACGGCCCTGATCTTCTCGGCCTGTCGGGCATCACGCCGGAATCGCTCGCGCGAGAGATGGCCGTAGATGGCGTCGTTGCTTAGTTCCCCGGATGGCAATTTGGCCTGCAACTCGTCGGTATCGCCGAAGGCCACTGAGGGATAAGATTCCGTGATCTTTTCGATTATTTCCCGTTGGGATCCGCGCAGTCGGGCCAGTGGCTCTGCAAGGAACGCCTCAATATACGGCGCGCACACATCGTTGATGATCCGTTCGATAACCGCGTCCTCAAAGAGGAAGGCCGTACGCTCCTGATTGACTTGGCTGTCGAGGTATTGACCGGTCAGAATGCCGTGGAAGACGCGATCGTTTTCCGGCCCGAAGGTTTTTAGCCCCAACTTGCCGTCGATGGACTGAGAGTGGACAGTCCGGTCATGGGCGATGAAGTGGATGAAATGGGATCCCTTCAAGTCCGCGCTCGCGCTTTTGTCGCACTCCATCATTGTCAGTCTGAGGACGCCGTAGGCTTCCGTTGTGATCTCAATCTCGGGCTCGCGCCGGTGCACGATCTTGTCGATGTCGCCCGGATAGTTCCGCGTCTCGTCCCCGACGATGACCTGGATGTTCGGGCAGCGATTACCGATGAAAGTAGGCAGGAAGTGCGAGGTAAGGTGCTGAAAGACGAAGCTTCCGCGTCCCGGAAATTTCGCCTCGTATCCGTTGTCCCGGAGGCCTGTGAACCGAACATGAAATGACGTGCCCTGCGCATCTGGCGCGGGCAGGAGGGTCTCATTCTGTATCTGATCATCAACGGCTAGGACGAAATCGAATTTTCGGCGGGTCAGTCCGCTGGGACCGTCGAACACACTTTCGACCTTGATGCTGTCGAAGCAGTCGAACCAAAGCAGGCGGCCGACGCCTTTGCCGCCGATCTGGATTTTGTTGTCGGTATCCGTGGTGGTGAAGGCGTCCCAGTTCTTCTCATTGAGGCCGAGGCCGTTGTCCTCCACCGTGGCCCAAACATCTGTCTTCTTTCGATCTGTTGCCACTGTCACGACCACTCGGCCTTGATCACTGACATCATCAGGAAAACGAGCTTGGGTAGAATGAATGGCGTTGCTGATCGCTTCGAATAGCGGTTGCATGGCTCCCGCGACATTTGTCGGCTTGGGCAGTCGTTCGATTCGCTTGACGAGGTTCGGGCGTAGCGACGTCATTTGGTTCCATCCAGCCTGCGACACCCCTAGACTGGGACCCGCACGAAGCCAAGGCTCAGCTTGGGCGATGGGTAGTGGCAAGCTCTGTCCGGTAGGGAGAAGTGCTAGGCAGAGACCTCACAAGCGGGGTCACAATCAATTCCGGATTCAGTGATGCCGCCAGTACGAGACACGGCTTGAGCCGTAGAGCGCTTTCTCTTCGGTTGGGAATCCGGGTCTATTGGCGGGTAGTCGGCGCGAGGCCGAGCAAGGCGACGCCATGACGATCATTGACCTTGGGGAATGGGCGGAAAGCCGGTTCTCCACCCTGTGCGCCGCTGAGGGCGTAACGCGCAACAAGGCGTCCCAGGACCGCACGGGTTGGGACTATCTGGTCGAGTTCGCGCCGAGAGGATTGCCGGGTCTCCCGCCTGATATGCAGCCAGCCGGAGCATCCGCTCGGGTCCAAATCAAAGCCAAGGGGAAGGGGCGGCCTACCACCTCGCTGAGGTTGTCCAACGCCCTGCGGTTCGCCAAAGCGCCGGAGCCCTGCTTCGTCGTGCTCTATCTCGCAGTCGATGGGGCGGAGCCAGCGCGCATCTACGCACGGCATTTCTGGACGGACTTGATCGGCGAGACCCTGAAACGGGTGCGTCGCGCGGAATCGGTTGGCCAAACACGCCTAAACGCTTTGAGTCTCCCTCTGACATTTTTGGACAAAGACGAGCACACGGACGATCTTCTGCCCTGGATGCGGGCGCAGATCGAGGGTGTTGGCGGCGTCTATGCCGAGAAGAAGAACGTCATTGCCCAGACCATCGGCATGGAAGACGGTGGCATCCGCGGAGAGTTTTCCATCGACATCTCCGATTGGGAGGCGGTCGTCGATCATCAGATCGGCCTCAGAGCAGAGGCACCAGTGACGCATGTCACGGTTAGGCAGAGCCGGTTCGGTATCGACGCTGCTCAGCCCCTGATCTCCTTTGCGCCCACTTCGGCCTCGATTCGGCCAGACCCAAAGCCCTGCCGTGTCCGCGTGCGGGGCAGTGGAACTGAGGTAGTTTGGCTCGACGGGACCGTAGTGGCGCCGACGTTCCGGGACGTGCCACGCGAGCATTTCAAGCTGCGCGTGCAGGCGGATTTTCTGGACATGGTGAGCCGGCTCGACGGCGACGGGGACGTGACGCTGAACTGGTCTCCAGACCAGCAGCGCAGCCTGCGTGACTTGCGCAACGCCTTGGATATCGCCCGGCTGCTCGCCGAGGGGCCGCTTGATGTCCAGGTGCGCGTGGATAGCCAGATCTGGTTCGGGGGCGAATGCAAGCTGAGCGAGGCCGAGCGCTTCCGGTGGGCGGCGCGCTTTTGCAAAGGGCTGGCGGCCTTGGAGGCTGTGGCCGGCGCCGACGTTCCGGATGGCCTCACACTGTCGGTCAGGGACCTCGATGACGGCTGGAATGAGATCGCCGATCTCAGCGGAATGATTGCCGATGGCAATCTGACCGCTCGGTTGGTCTTCGACGAACCGGTGGCCCCCGGTCCGATGCCTGACAGTCTGTGGAGTTACGGCTATGCCAACGTCGGCGGCTGGAGCTTCCTCACCATCGTTTCGCGGGAGATCCGCCGTTTCGACGTCGATAGCGATACGGTGCGCATGGTTTGCGGGCCGGCGCGACGCGTCGAGGGACTGGTGCGACCTGGCGACGGCAAAGACAATCTGCAGGAGCTTATGCCGCTATACAGGAGCTATGTGCGGGCGGCGGGCCAAGGCGCGGTTGAAATTCTGGAGGGCGACTTCAGGGCTATGGTTCGCTTCTTGGAAGCGGCGGAGCAAAAAGCGATCGTTTGACCGAGAATGTGAAACACCACGTCTGCGTTTGACTTGCCTCGGAATGCCGTACCAGCGACAGTCGCCTGTCCCTCGGATGGCCGTCGCTATGTCCAGGCGAAAGCTAAAGGCGTCGGCGCGCGAGCTCTCGTGTTCTCAACAGCCCGGCGGACACCATCCCTCATTGTGGCGCTAGGCGTGGCGGCAGGGTAGGCTTTTGCCGAAGTGATTTGGGGCGCTGATGCGAACGAACCTGGCAGGCATGATGATCGATCCGACGGCGCCGCGTTCGCAGGGCGGGCGGCGCCATGCGGGCTGACCTCGATCATCTGCCGGCCAAGCAGCAGCGTGAGCTGGAGCGCGTCCGGACGACCCTGCTGACCGAATTCGACGCCGCGATCAAAAGCGGGGGCGGGGGCACCCAGTCCTGGCGGCGCGACGGCCGGGTGTTGAAGATCATCCTGTTCGGATCCTACGCCCGCACCGATTGGGTCGATGAGCCTGACAATGGCTATCTGTCCGATTTCGATCTGCTGGTGATCGTTAGCCATGAGAAGCTGACCGATATCGCCGACTACTGGTACGTTGCTGAGGACAAGATCCTGCGCGATCCCGCCGTGGGGCGGACGGTCAACATCATCGTCCACACAATGGCCGAGGTGAACCAGGCGCTGACCAGGGGCGAGTATTTCTGGACCGACATCCTGCGCGACGGCGTGGCCCTGTACCAGTTGCCGGGCAATGCGTTCGCGCAGCCGCAGCCGATGACGCCGCAACAGGCGGTTGAGATGGCTCAGAAATCCTTTGACCAGTGGAGTGTGAAGATTTCTGAGGCTTTGGCCGGAGCCCAGTTCTACGTTGAGCGAGGTAATCGAAAGGACGCGGCCTTCTTGCTGCACCAGGCCACGGAGCGTGCCTATGCCTGCTTCCTGCTGACCCAAACCTTCTATTTTCCGCGATCCCACAACATCAAGTTCCTGCGCTCGCTGGCCGAGGACACGGACAAGCGTCTGACCGCCGCCTGGCCCAGGGAACAGCGGCCTGACCGACGCCGCTTTGAATTGCTGAAACGCGCCTACGTCGAGGCGCGCTATTCGGACCAGTACGATCTGACCCCTGAGGACCTCGATTGGCTCACCGACGGCGTCCGCCGGCTGCGTGACCTGGTCGAAGTCGCCTGCCGAGACCGCATCGCCGCCCTCAAACAGGACGCTGACAAGAGCTGAGCCGTCGCACTGCGGCCCTACGCGGCGGGGAGGGGAAGATATGTCGACGAGCAATATCGGGACGGCCTGGACGCTGGAGGAGGAGCAGCGCCTGTACGCGGCGACCTGCCGGGGCGAGTCCCTGCAGGACATGGCGGCGTCGCACGGCCGGACGACGGGCGGCATCCAGTCCCGCCAGAAGCTCATAGGGCTGCGGGATGAGGCTGGAGTCTTGATCACCCCGACGCCGGAGTTTCGATCGGCCTTAACCACGAAGAAGGTGACCGGCGGGGCGTCGGATCGACGGAGGCGCGCCAAGCCGCCGACATCAAGCGTATTGCGTGCCTCAAGCTGGGAGGCGAAGAAGCCCTCGCCTGTCTCCACGCCTGCGCTTAGCGCCTGGCCTGCGGACTTCCCTCATGGCGGCGATTGGATCGAGCAGCTCTGGTGCGCGCTGAGCCACGATGCGGCAGCCTTGGCCGAGGGCGCCGACGCCAAGGACGAACGCTCCCTCGTGGTCATTCTGGCGCAGCTCACCCCGGAGGCTGACCTGCATCCGCCCAGGACCTTGGCCGATCTGGGCGCCGAATATGGCGTGACGCGTGAGCGGATCAGGCAGATTCTTGTGAAAGCCGTACGCAGGTTGAGCCTGCGGGTCCTGAAGGCGGACAGTCTGACGAAGCGGGTGTTGGACGCCATGACGGACGCCGCGCCCGAAGCGGCGGATCGGTCTTTGCCTCTATGGTTTGCGATTGAGCTCGCCCAACACGGTTGTCGCAGGGAGTTCATGGAATTCGTACTGATGGCGGTGCTCAGTCGTGGCGGCGCCGCCCCATACGGCGCCCGCCAGCTGGTTGCTCGGGCGATGACGGTCGAGCGCGCGCGCCGTCGAGAGGAGCGGCCGCGAAGGCGGCGAAAACGCGATGACGAGGTCTCGGATCGGACGGAAAAGGCTGACGCCTTTGTGCTTGGTATCTTACGCAAGGCGGCGTGGCCGGAGCGGCTGAGCGGACGCCCCATCGATCTTTCAGGGATGCAGCCCCTTCGCGATTGCCAGACTGAAAAGTCCTTCTTCTCAAACAGCCTTAGGCGGCACATCGGCTACGACAGCCGGGGGGAGTTGCGGCTGATCAGGGCGTTGGACCACGGCGTCATGGCGACTGAGTTCCTGGAACAACCGCTGGAGATCCCCTACGAATTCGAGGGGCGAGGCCATAGCTATTTTCCGGACGTTCTGGTCCGGGTGGACGACGACCTTTTCTTCGTGATTGAAATCAAGGCTCGAAAGCGATTGGCGGATTGCTACACGCTGGCGAAGGCCGAAGCGGCGGAGCGCCATCTTGGGGCGCGCGGCATCGGCTATTGCCTGACGGACGCCGACGGTTTCGGTCTTAGCGATCTTCGCGCTCTCGAGCCGGACGAAAGCTTCGTCGATACCCTTCACGCGCTCCTGGCACGGGAAGGGACGGTGAAGCGGGCAGCCTTTGATGGGGCCTTCAACGCCGAATTGCCGCGCGCTTACGATCTGCTCCAGGCCGCCGTGCTTCGCGGCGGCCTGCGCTACGAAACCACCATGTGGGATGTGCCGACAGGCTACGGATTCGATTTTTCGCTTTCCAGAGCCGGCGAGACGGTGGTTGGTAAATCAGCCAATAGAAATGGAAGCTGAACAACTTTGAGGCCTCGTGACCCATGCCGCCCATTGGGCGCTGAATGGAAAGCCGTCATGAGAGGCACCGTCGCTCTCGCCTCCGTCGCCGTGCTGGCCGCCATCCGCCGTTACGCAAAGTAGGAGCCATGACTTTCGACAACGACTTCGACGCTCTGGTCCACGAGCACGTCTATCTGGGCGATGCTCACGACGAGAATGCGCGGCGGACCCTGATTGTAGTCGCGATCACCGCGGTGATGATGGTGGGCGAGATCATCGCCGGGACCATCTTCAACTCCATGGCTCTACTCGCCGACGGCTTCCACATGGCGACCCATGCTGGGGCCTTGGCGGTCGCGGCGGCCGCCTATGCCTTCGCTAAGAAGTACGCGCGGACCGGACGCTATACTTTCGGTACCGGCAAGGTCGGCGACCTCGCGGGATTTGCTTCAGCCCTGGTGCTCGGCGTCGTCGCGCTGGGCATTGCCTGGGAGTCAGTTATCCGGCTGCTGGAGCCCAAGGAGGTGGCATTTGGCGAGGCGACGGTCGTCGCCGTGATCGGCCTGGCGGTGAACCTTGTCAGCGCTCTTCTGCTCTCCGGGGGACATCATCATGGGCGAGATCACCACGACCATGACCATCACGACCATGCCAAGGGCGCGCGCGGCCACGGACAGGACAACAACCTGCGCGGCGCCTTTTTTCACGTGCTGGCCGACGCCCTGACTGCAGTTCTGGCCATAGTGGCCCTGCTTGCCGGGCGGTTTCTAGGCTGGACCTGGCTGGATGCGGCCATAGGCATTGTCAGTGCGGGGGTCATCGCCAGTTGGTCGTGGAGCCTCGTCCGCGACACAGGGGCGGTCTTGCTCGACCGGACCGACGATCATCTTGAAGCCGAGGTGCGCGAGGAGGTCGAAGGTCCAGGCGGCGCGCGAATCACCGACCTGCACGTTTGGCGGGTCGGCCCTGGAGCCCACGCCGCGATCGTCAGCTATGTAGGCGAGATCTCCGCCGACGAAGTGCGCCGTCGATTGAAGACGGTGCATGAGTTGAGCCATTTGACCGTGGAAGCTCACGTGCGGGGCGTGTCTGCTGGGGTTTAGCTAGCGCCCGCTGTCTTCCCTCGGCGGACGCACATGGCGTCCGCTAACAGCCGCCTGGGTCATGCTGCATAGGCCGGAGAAGGTGATGAGCGACCCGGCGACGGTTTGCGTGCCGCCGCCGTATCATGCCAGACGGGAAAAGGTCGGAATCCCGACGGCCCTCAACTATAAGCTTGGCCGTGCGATCATGTCTGCCAGTTTGGGCGGGTCGCCACGTGCCCTTCGTTGGCGCGTTGTCAGGAAAATTCAAGCGGAGTGAAGCTGGTAAGAACGCGGCGCTCGGGCGGTGTCGTCGCCTGCGGTGCAAGGCTGGCGACTAGTGGGCGGTCGCGTTCAGCCAGCCTTTGGAACTGAGGGCGCCGAGGGCGATCTCGATCTGACGCGGGGAGAACTGCTTCTTGCGTTCGTTCCAGGCATAGACCTTGGCGCGGACGTCGTCGGATGACTTCGCCTGCTCACGGGTCGCGACCCAATGGACCGTCGCCAGAAGCTCCAGCCCGAAGGGAGTTTCGAACCCTTCAACAAGATTTCCGACCCTGTCGAAACGCTGTTTCGTCTCGAGGTCGTCTGCGAGGAAGGCTTCGGCGTCCTTCACTGCTCCGGGAACCAATTCGAGCTGCTTATCCGGTGCATCGCCGCCGTCGTGGTAGCCGGAGACCATATGGCCTTCGATCTTGACCAGCACATGCCGCAGGTTGTCAGCGTAGGGCCCATAGTGGTGCTTGACGTAATTCAGGCGAAGCGGCTGTCCGGCCTCCTGCATGAAATACATCAGCTTCTGCAGCTCGATCAGGGTCACGAACGGATCCAGCAGGCCGCTGAGGTAGCGATTGACTAGGACCACGAGCGCAGCCCGGCCCGGAGTGATTGCGGGGATATCGCGCGACTTGGTGGCCACGGGCGCAGCCATGGGCTCGAAGACCATGACACGGACGTCCCTGAGCGGCTCCATGGCTGCGATGATCAGGGGGCGGACGTCGGCCCAGTTCAGACCGCCTAGTCCAGCGCCGAGCGGGGGAATGGCGATCGAGCGGATGTCACGCTCGCGGATTTCATCGACCAGGGCCTTGAGGCCGGACTCGATATCTTCGATCCGGCTCTTGCCCTTCCAGTGGCGCTTGGTCGGGAAGTTGATGACGAATTTGGGATTGGTGAGGCTGCGCGTCTCATAGACGAACATCCGGCCGGGCTGGACCGCCTCGCTGGCGCATGCTGCGGCATAGGCCTTGAAGTTCTCAGGGAACCGATTCTTGAACTGCAGAGCGACGCCTCGGCCCATGACGCCGACGCAGTTGACCGTATTGACCAGCGCTTCAGCGTCGGCCTGTAGGATATCGCCTGTGGTGAATTCGATCATGCCGCTTCCCCATAGTACCAGTCGCGCCGGATTTCGATGGGCGGGCGATGTCCCTGAGGGCCCATGGCGTCGGATACCGGCTGGACAAAGGCGTTTGAGAAGACGCCCACGCGTTCTACCAGATGCCAGGGAAAGCTGTGCTCGAGCAGGAACTCGGCCTGCTTGCCCTCCTTGGGCGCGCCGGCCCACTGTCGGGTCTGAACCGATGCCCAGTTGATCTGGTCGAGTTGGTCCAGGTTCACGCGATCCTCGAAGTAATAGGCGCCCGCGTTCGACAGCGTGAACGCCCAACGACGGTTATTCGCCTCCGCCCACGCCACGGTCGCTCGCAAGTCTGCTTCAAGATGCACGATCGGCTCTTGTCCGCCCTTGTAGGCGAGGTCTTGGCTTCGCCTGTATATCAGATACAGCATGACGGATCGAGAACAAAAATAGAACGGAGCGCAGTCGCCTACGTGCAGGTCCGGGTGGTTCTGCAGGCGAAGTTCCCGGAGTCGCCGTTGCTTGATGGTGTTCATGCCGATCGTGGTTCCGGGGACGGCCTGGGCTGCGATGGCAGCGTCGCACAGGAGTAGGCCCCCGGCGACGATCGAGGCGAGCCGGTCCACGTGAACGATGTGGTAGATTTTCGGGTTTGCGGGAACCGGCACGACTCTCAGCCCAGAATCTGAAAGCGGAGCTTTTCAGGGGGCGTCAGGCGCCTGTCGCCGTAGGGCTGTCTGAGTCCTTCCAAGATCGCTTGTCCCCTCGTGGCTGCGTCAGCCGTTGTCAGGCTATCCCAGCACGGTGCTGTCTGGCAATTCGAGTTCCTGAGGCGTCTGTCGTCCTTGTTCCCAATTGAGGTGTCGTGGGAGATTTCTCAGACCGCCATTATCTTACTTGCCAACTGAAACCGCGTTATTCAGTCTTGGAGCGCGTCTGATTTGACGCCGAGGCGTGAGAACCTCGCTTGAGCAGATCCTGAAAATCCCACTTCGCGCTTCGCGGCAGCGGCGTGGCCAGCGTGCATGTCCAGGCTCCTCGCGGGCTAAAGACGTTGGCGCATGTGTTTGAGCATGTTCTCAACACCCGGTGCTTCGGCCGGGCTCGCCTCATAGCTGGAGGCGAGCCCGTGTCGGATGGATTGGAGAAGCTGCAGCCTGACGCGCCCTTGTCGCTGGAGGGCCTCTATGGCCGCTACGCCCAATGGTTTCGGGCGCGGCTGACCCGGCGCTATGGAGCCCAGGACGCCGAGGACTTGGCGCAGGAGGCCTGGCTGCGCATCGCGTCCTATCAGGCGGCGCAAGCGGTGCGGCATCCTCAGGCCCTGCTTTTGCGGATAGCGGCCAACCTGATGGCGGATCGAAAGGCGCGGCGTTTTCATTGCGAGCGCTATGCCCGGGAGGTCAGCGGCACGGAGAGGTTCGCCCAGGAACCGGCGTCCCAGGCCGACGAGGTTCTGGCGCGCCAACTGGTCCTCGGCTTGCCAGAGCCCCTGCGCGATGTCTTTGTGCTATCAAGGTTCGGCGGACTGACGAATGTGCAGATCGCCGAACAGCTCGGGATTTCTCCCAAAACCGTTGAGTGGCGCATGATCAGGGCCTTGGCGCACTGCGCCGCCCAGCTTCGGCGCTAGGATGAGGGTGATCATGACCAACCCGAAAATCCGGGTTGAAACCAGCGAGACCGAAGCGGCGGCGTGGCACGCCCGCCTCGGCGCGCGAAGCGTCAGCACCCAGACCATCGAGGAGTTCTTCGCCTGGCGGGCCGAGCCGGCCAACGCCGACGCCTATCGGCGGGTGGAGAAGATCTGGGGGGATACCGGCAGGCTTGCGAATGATCCGGAGATCGCTCGAGCGCTGGACGAGGCCCTGTCCCGCAGGCAGGGCGCGGCGCGCCCGAGGCGGCTGCCGCGCACCCTTATCGGATTGACCGTCGGCGGCGCCGTCATGGCGGCGGCGGTCGGCGGGGCATTATGGCTTCAGTCCAGGACGGTGTTCGCGACCGGCGTGGGCGAGCAGCGTCTGGTGCAACTGGCGGACGGGTCGAACGTGAGGCTCGACACGAATTCCCGGATCCGGGTGCGCTTCGACGGCGACCGGAGACTGGTGGAGCTGGACGCGGGCCAGGCCCTGTTCACGGTGGCTCATGACGCCGGCCGTCCCTTCGTGGTCGAGGCCGACGGCGCGCAGGTGACGGCGGTCGGGACGGTCTTTGACGTCCGCCGCGACGGATCCGGCGTGAAGGTGACCCTGGTGTCGGGCGTCGTCGATGTGGCGGAGCGTCGGGCGGGTAGGGAGACGAAGAGGCTGGCCGCCGGCCAGCAGAGCCGGGTGACATCTCAGGGCCAGGTGACCCGCGCCGCCGACATCCAGACTGAGACCAGTTGGACAGAAGGGCGGATCGTGTTCCGGGATATGCCGCTGCGTGACGCGGTGGCGGAGGTGAACCGTTATCTGCCGGACAAGATCCTGCTCGACCCGGCCGTCCGGGAGAGCGCCTCGGTCAACGGCGTGTTCAAGACCGGGGACCGGGACGCCTTCGTGTCGACGGCCTCGGCCGTGTTCGGCTTGAGGGCGTCCAAGGACGGGGAGGGAAGGATTGTGTTGTCGAGCGCGAAAAATGCAGGGGGCGCTCCGGGGTCGCCCGGGGTCTGAGCCGTCTCTTCTCTGACGCCATGTGGCGTGGAGGGGACCCAGGACCATGAGACGAGCCAGCCTATTATCCGCAAGCCTGTTGGGCGCCAGCCTTTTGGCGATCAGCACGGCCGCCTGCGCCCAAGAGGCGCGGGAGTTCAATATTCCTCCAGGAAGCCTGCGGGACGGCCTCAACATCTTCGCCACCCAGTCCGATCAGCAGATCCTCTTCTCCGGTGAGGCGGTGGAGGGACTGAGGACCCAGGGGCTGCGTGGACGATATGCGCCGTCTGCGGCGCTCGACCGGATGCTGGCGGGAACAGGGCTGGTCTGGTCGGAGACGCGTCCGGGCGTCATCTTCCTGAGGCGTCAGGACGCGGGCGGCGGCGCGGTCGATCAGGCCACGGTCGTGGACGACGTGGTCGTCACCGGGACCCTGCTGAAGGCGTCCGGAGAACTGGCCTCGCCCGTGGTCATGCTGGATCGGGACGAGCTTGATGCGCGGGGCCGGGGAACCGTGGCCGACGTGCTGACCGATCTGCCGCAGAACTACGCCGGCAGCGGGACGACGGGCGCCCTTCTGGCCGGGGCCGACAGCGGCGGATCGAACGGGGTAGCAGCGACCGGCGTCAATCTGCGGGGACTAGGCGCGGACGCCACCCTGGTCCTCGTCAACGGCCGGCGGTTGGCGGGGACGGGTTTTCGCGGCGAGTTCGCGGATGTTTCGGCCCTGCCGTCGGCGGCGGTGGAAAGGGTGGACGTCCTCCTCGACGGGGCGTCCGCCCTGTACGGCTCCGACGCGGTCGCCGGCGTGGTCAACATCATCATGCGCCGCGCTTTCGACGGCCAGGAAAGCCGGGTCCGGGTCTCCGCCGCCGAAGGCGGGATGGAGACGGTGATCGCCTCCCATCTCGCCGGACGCGCCTGGTCCAGCGGATCGGCGCTCTTCTCCTATGAGTATCAGCACCAGAAGGCTCTGAGCTCGCTGGATCGCCCCTATACGGCGGACGGCGACCTGCGCCCCTTTGGCGGATCGGACTGGCGCACCCTGTTCAGCGCGCCGGGCAACATCATCACCTATGATCCCGCTCGCGCCAGCTATGTGTCGCAATGGGCGATCCGGCCGGGCGCCAGCGGCGCGGCGCAGACGCCCGCGGACTTCGCGGCGGGGCAGACCAATCTCCAGGCGACCTCGCTCGGCGTGGATCTCATGCCGGACATCGAGCGCCACAGCGCCTACGGGCGTCTGCGCCAGTCGATCGGCGATCGTCTCGACCTGTCGGCGGATATTCGCTTCAGCCGCAGAGCCTATGGCTTCGACAATTCTCCGGGCGGGACCGTCCTGCAGGTCACTCGGGCCAATCCTTGGTTCGTATCCCCGTCCGGGGCCGCGTCTCACACCCTGGCCTATTCCTTCTCCGGCGACCTCGGGGCCTCGCGTCAGTCCGGCGTCTCGCGAAGCCTGGGCGTCACGGCTGGAGCGGCGCTTGAGATCGGTCGCGGCTGGTCGGCGGACGGCTATCTCGCCTATGCGGAAGAAAGGGGACAGAGCCGGATATCGGGACAGGTCAATTCCCTCTTCCTTCAGGAAGCCCTGGGCAACAGTCCTGACAATCCGGCGACGACCTACCGCCCCTCGGTCGATGGCTATTTCAACCCGTTCGGCGCGGGCGAGGCCAATGGTGCGGCCGTGCTCGACTTCATCGGGGCGGGGCATTCCGGCAATCTTGACCGCAGCCGGGCCAGCTCGGCTAACCTCCTGATCGAGGGGCCGTTGTTCGCCCTGCCGGGCGGGGAGGTGCAGCTTGCGCTCGGCGCCCAGGTCCGACGCGAGGCATTCCAGACGGCTTCCACCGTCTTTCTGACAACCCTTGAGCCGGTGACCAGGCGTGTGCCCCAACAGGATCGCCTTATCAGCGCTGTCTTCGCCGAGGCGCGTCTGCCTATCGTTGGCGACGCCAACAGCCGACCGGGCTTGCGGAGCCTGGAACTCTCGCTTGCGGGCAGGGTCGAGGACTACGACGACTTCGGGACGACGACCAATCCCAAGCTGGGGCTGGTCTGGTCGCCCATGGCGGGCCTGAAGATGAGGGCGTCCTGGGGAACCTCCTTCCGGGCTCCCGCCCTGACCCAGATCCACGACGCGCCGGTGGCCGGCGCCACCCTGGTGCCTCGTCAGGACGGCTCGCGCATGCTGGCCATCTATCGGACGGGCGGCAATCCGGATCTGGGGCCCGAGACGGCTGAGACCTGGACGGCAGGAGCCGACTATCGATCCGACGGCGGCCTGGTGTTGAGCGCGAGCTATTTCGACACGAGGTTCAACGACCGGATCGAACGGCCGACCAGCGGCAATCTCGCCAACATCCTGACGGATCCGGCCCTGGCGCCCTTTGTTCAGCTTGTCGACGCCGCCAATAATCCGGCGGATCGGACCCTCGTCGAAAGCTATATCACGGCGCCGGGCTTTGGCTTCGGCAGCCTGTTTCCGCCCTCCAATTTCGGCGCCATTCTCGACGGCCGTTGGCTGAATACGGCTTCGGTCAGGGTTCGGGGACTGGACCTGTCGGCCCGCTACCCGATCGAACTGGGCGGCGGCGTGATGACCCTGGATGCTGCGGCGTCCTGGTTGCTCGACTATGAGGTCCAGATGACGCCCACGGCGGCGGTCAGGTCGGTGCTGGACCAGATCGGCTATCCTACCGCGCTGAGGTTCCGCGCCGGCGCGGCCTGGAGCCGGGACGACCTGAGCGGAAGCCTGCATTGGAGCCACGTCTCCGACTATGCGGACGAGGTCGGGAACAGGATCGACGCCTGGAATACGGCGGATCTCATGCTCACCTGGCGACCGTCGGCGGGCTGGCTGGCGGGTCTGAGCCTGTCTCTGGGCGTGCAAAACCTGTTTGACGCGGATCCGCCCTTTCACAACGGCCGGACGGGCTATGGTTTTGATCCCGGACAGGCCAACCAGTTGGGTCGGGTCGCCTCCCTGCAGCTCATTCGGCGCTGGTGAGGCGGACACATGGCTGGTTTCCTCTTCCGCCTGACCTGGGCGGCGGTCGCTCTCGCCTGCGTGGCGGCGCCGGCTGCAGGGCAGGTTCGTCCGCTCGGCATTGACGATGTCCTCTCCATGGAGGCCTTCGGCGTCGCCTCGATTTCTCCGGACGGCGAGCGGGCCGTCTACGAACGACGCGGACGATATGACAGCGCGCCACGCTTTGATCTGGGGCACCGGTCCGTGTGGGCGATCACGGATCTCTTCATCGTCGATCTCGAAGGGGGAGGCGCGCCCCAGCGGCTCCTGCCGCATGAACGCGATGGCGGCCTTCTTCTCGGCCCCTGGTCGCCGTCCGGCCGGCGGCTGCTCGTCTATAGGCTGGCGGGCGACCGTCTCGAGGCGGGGATCGCCGATCCTCGCGCCCGAACCGTGCGATGGACGGGTCTGGCGCCGGACATGCCCTTCAGCGGCGCTCATGCGGCCTGGCTTGATGACGACCGGCTGGTTCTGACGATCCGGCCGGACGGCAGCCTGCCCTGGATGCTCCGGCATGACGGCGCGAGCCAGGCGGAGACGACGCGACAATGGGCGGTGATGGCCGAGGGGGGCAGGCCCTCCCGAACCGTCGTCGATACCGCCGGAGGCGTCGCATCGGCCCAAACTCCGCCGCGTCCCCTGCAACTGGTCGAGGTCAATGCGGCGACGCCGACGGCCCAGACGCGCATCCTGTGGGAAGGCGAGATCCTTGATGTCGCGGGGGCGCCGGACGGGCGCTGGATCGCGGTGCT
Source organism: Brevundimonas sp. KH_025 (assembly GCF_057839885.1). Classification (NCBI taxonomy): domain Bacteria; kingdom Pseudomonadati; phylum Pseudomonadota; class Alphaproteobacteria; order Caulobacterales; family Caulobacteraceae; genus Brevundimonas; species Brevundimonas sp. KH_025. The sequence continues at coordinate 1,292,545 of NZ_CM174501.1, forward strand.
GCATGCGGACGACGCCATCCCCCCTGATCAGGATCAGGCCCGGGCCTATGCGATGCGGCGGCGGACCCACCTGAAGCTGATCGATGCGGAGAGCGGAGCCGTGGCCGCGCCTCTCAAGGCGGACGTCGCCCTTCATCTGCTGCGATGGTCGGCGAATTCGGATGCGGTTCTGGTCTGGGCGCGGGCGGAGGGACAGGGATGGCGTGAGGGCGGTCTCCGGCGCGTGGCCGTCGACGGCGAGATGACGGCCTTTGATCATGGTCAACTCGAAGCCCTGCCGGAGGGAAGCGACATCGATGAACTGCGCGGGGTCCAGGCGGACTGGATGGGAGAGGTCCCTGTGCTGCGTGCCCGGGTTTCGGGCGGGCAGAGGTTCGACTGGTACGCCCTGGCGTCTGGGAGGGCGCCGCGCAATCTGACCGGCGGTTTGCAGGGGGCGCCGGATCGTTTGGCCGCCATGACGGATCGAGGCCTGCTGATGTTCGCCGACGGGGCGCTTTGGCGGGCGGAGGCGGGCAGGGATTTGGTGCGGATCTCGCCGCCTGACGTCCGGCTGACGGACGGCAGCCCCGCCGACAACATGAGACCGCTGCGGCTGCGGATGAACGACGCGCCGCGCCGCGACTGGGCCGTGGGGCGGCAAGGCGAGGAAGGCGTCCTCATTGTGGAGGCTGATGGTCGCTCGCGAGTCTTGACCACCCGACCGATGCAGGGGGCTTCGGTGATCAGCGCCGCCTCGCAGAAGGCCGTCCTGCCTCTGATCCGCAACCAGGGGGCTGAGACCCTGTGGCTTTCCATGTCAGGCGTTGATCGGCCGATCGACGCGGTCAACGCCGATTTCGCCGAGCGGGCCTTCGCCCGGCCGATGGCGGTCGCTCACCGCGACCGTCTGGGACGGGAGACGCGCAGCTGGCTGACCCTGCCGGTCGGCGTGGTTGCGGGGGAGGTGAAAGGTCTGGTGGTCAACATCTATCCAGGCTCGGTCAGCAATGACGCCCATATCGATCCACGTGTTTTGCTCTACGGCATACGGGCACCCCTGTTGGCGGCGGCGGGCTATGCGGTCCTTTCGCCGGCCATGCCTGAGGGCGGGGATGAAGCGGACGCGGGCGATAGTTTTCTCGCCAGCGTCGATCTGGCCGTGGACGCCGTGCTGCAGGCTGTGCCTGACCTGCCAGAGGATCGTGTCGCGATCCTCGGCCATAGTTTTGGCGGCACGGCGGTGCTGGCCATAGCGGCTCGGTCGGAGCGCTACCAATCCTATGTGGCCTGGTCAGCGGTGACGGACCTCTTCGGGTCGTGGGGCGAGTTCGATCCCGTGAGCCGTGCCCTGCCCGAGGAGGGGATGAGCGTGCAAATCCAGATGGGGTGGGTTGAAACCGGGCAGGGCGGGACAGGCGGCGTTCCGTCGGATGCGAAGGATCGCTTTGAGGACGGCAGCCCCTATTTCGAGGCGCAGAAGATCGGGTCTCCGGTTCTGCTGATCACGGGTGATCGCGACTTTGTGCCCATGTCTCAATCAGAACGAATCTTCACCGTGCTCCATCGGCAGGGTCAGACGGCTCGGCTCGTGACCTATTGGGGAGAAGGGCATTTCAACTGGAGCCCGGCCAATATCCGCGACCTCTACCACCAGATCCTGTCATGGCTGGATGAGACCCTTGGCGGAAACGCCGCCGTCACGGCGCGGTCGACAACCGTCGCTCCCATTCCCTTACCCAGGCCTCAAGAGCGGCCGCGATCATGATCTCGCCAAAGCCTCCTCGCCAGATCAGGCTTTCTTCGGTGAGAACGGCGTCGGCGGCGGCCCGGTCGATCAGGCCTTCGGACGCCAGGCGTCCTTCGAGAAGCCATGGCCGGAGGACGTCGAGGCTGGCGGCGATACGGCGGCCGTAATAGGCGGTCATTTCTCCCTTAGACCGGCGATCCGCGATCTCGGCGGGCAGGCGGTTACGGAAGGCGAGGCGCGCCAGGGCCCGGTCTCGCCGGCCCAGGGTGAGGCGCTGCGTTGATAGCGAGAGGCAGACCTCCACAACCGGCTGCGCCAGCAGCGGGTGAAGCAGGTCGACGACGTCGGACTGTGGCGAGGGGGCGCTGAAAGTGACGCCATTGATGACGCCGGCGATCTGATATCGCTTCGCCGGGCCGATGTCGTCGCAATCGGCGAGCCAGGGGTGCGGCGTCGGCGAGGCATGTGCAGGGGAAGCGAAGGAAAGGGGGCGATCCAGCGACGGCGTTCGAGTTCTGCGGGATCGCCTCGCGTCGGCGATGAGCGACCAGGTTGAACAGCCGTTCCAGCGCGCCAGCGCCGGCAGAACCGGAGAGAAGGCCGAGCGCCATCCGAGCTTGCGCCAGACTTCGGTGAAAACGTCGTTGGTCGCGGATTGGACGAAGACGGCGTCCCCGCCCTTGCCGGTCATGACCGAGGTTACGCCTGCATCGGCCCATAGGCGCGCCAGCAGATCATCATTGGGAGCGTCCAATCTGTTGAACCCAGGGCGCAGGCCTGCGCCGAGGTTTAGGAGCATGTCTTCCGTAATGGGGGCCGGTGAACGGAGCGACGTCGTCAGTGAAATGCTAAGCTTGGACGCCAGGGCCTTCGCATAGAGACGTTCGTCGGCCTCGGAATCCGGTCCGTAGGCATTGAGCCATAGACGGACATCTGCGTGTTCGCATCGAGCGAGGCTGCTCGCCACAATACTCGAATCCAGGCCGCCGGAGATTTCCGCGGCCAGGGGGCTCCCGATCCAGGCAAAGCCTGTCACCGCTTCATCGACTGCCTCGTGCAGTCGTTCGCTGGCCTCGGCGTCATCGACGGATTCTCCTTCTCCGTTGCGCGCGAATTCATCGGGCCGCCATAGAGCCGTGGGGGGCGTATTGTCGTGCAGGGTGAGAAGGGCGCCGGGAAGGAGACCCGTCGGTCCATCGACGAGAGGGCGAGCCCAACTGCCCAGCGGATCCACGAGCGCATCCGCGAGGCGGTCGAAGTTGATGCGCCAATCCGGTCGCGTGGCGCGGACGAGCCAGTCGGGCGCATCGGATGCGACAATGGTCAGGGCGGACGCGGTCCAGATGAAACAGTCCAGCGCGCCGGAAGGGTCACGCAGGACGGCTTCGGCCTGGCCGCGCGGGCCAAGCTGGATCCCTATGTAGCGACCCCAGAACCGCCGGATCATCTTTCGTTCATAGGCGTGGTCGTCATCCCAGACCGGCGGCGCCGTCCTGGATGTCCGTCGACGGTCCATGACATCGCCGATCAACACCCAGGACCCAATGGACACCAGGCGGGGCGGCCTTGGGCCCGCTGTGCCCAGCCAAACGAGGTCGCTCAGGTCATGGATGGTCATGCCGTTCGAGACGGCCAGTTCCCTGAGTGTGGCTGCGCGCCCAAGGGCGTCACGGTCGCCTGCCTCGCAGGCTGCAAGAACATAGAGCCCCATCGTCAGACCACCAGAATCGGCGTGAAGCCAAGAACCCGGTCGAGATCATCAGCCACCAGGGTGTCGCCAGCCTGCAGCCAGCAATGGGCCATGAAAGGCCATGTCCGTACGCCGAAGACCCAGGCGACGGACAGGCCGCGACGGGCGAGCAGTCGGCGGAGCATAAAGGCGCGGTGAAGGCACTGTCCCTGGAACGGAAGCCAGGGGAGGAGCATGCAGAAGGCGGTAACCTGATGTTGGAGACGCTCAAATGTCTGAGGGCAAGGTTGCGAGCCCTGGGCTGGGAGCAGGGGGACGGCGAGTTCGGCGAAAGTGCGATCCCGAAAGGCGAGTCCGCCGCTAACCGCGTTCAGTCCCACGCCCAAGATCCTTGATGCGGTGGTTGTCTGGCGGAGCGGCAGGGTTTTCGTGGGGGGCGGACAGGAGGTTCTTCGAACGGCCGGGGGGCGTTGCGTGATCAGGTCCGCGAGTAAAAGGTCATCAAGAATGTCGGTGTGGGCTAGGACGGCGTTGCCCGCGTCTGAGATCCGGATGTGTTCGGCCGCGCCGACAAGACAGGAATAGGCGTCATTCAGGACGTCGAGGACTATGATGTCGGGGCCTCGCCAGGCCATGTGGATATGGCCGGAGAGCCAGGCATGATTAGGTTGGCGGTTGTCCATGACCGGTTCGAGGTTCGGGCGGCCGCGCGAACGGCCGCCCGATTTCGTTCACGCCATGGGGACGCGGCTGGGCTGGAACGTCTGTTCCAGGAATTCGCCCTTGATGTCCTGCTGGGTGAGGGCCCGGGCGCTGCCGAAGCTGACGCGCTTGAGTGCGGTGGTCTTCATCACAGTCTCCTTGGGTTGATCGCCACTCAGGTGGCGGACCCAGTGAGCGCCCGCACTGTCCGACTTCAAAACTATATCTGGAGTATATTGCGCCTCAGCGTCCTGGCAGCGGCCGGTTGGCCTTCAGGGTCTGCTTTCCATCTTCCAGCCAGGTCTGGGCCTCATCCTGTTCAAGGCCGTCGGCAGCGAGGCGGTCGAACATGTCGGAGACGGCGGCGATGAAGGTTCGTGTCTCCTGTCGCTGGATCCGGTCTCCCATGGCGACATCGTATTTCTGCAGCGCGATCGTCAGGATCGTGGCCAGCTTGTTGTCCGCACAGCGCCGCGCCATCTCCGGCGATCCCAGGGCCACCGCCAGAAGAATAGCGTAGGGGTCGCTGTTCGTCGCAACCGCGAAACGGTGGATGTGATCAATGTTGAGCCGCGTGGCGCCGGCCTCGAAGCGTTCATAGGTCCGCACGGCCATGTTCATGGCCTTGGCCGCTTCGGCGACCGTCATGCCGCGGAGCCGACGTATCGCTTTCAGCGCTGCGGAAAGGACGTCTCCGTCGCGCAGCGGTATGGACGTGGAGCCTGTCATCGACGCACCACCCTTTCGTCCGCATGGTGACGCTTGGATGATCGGCGATCAATGTTCTTTACAGCTCTGGCGGCGCGGCAGCCGTAGCGAACCGCCACAAAGTGGCGGTTGAACCGTCGCTCCGTGGGAGCCGGACCGACAATCAGCGGCGAAAACTGAAGGCTGGGATCTCAACTTGTTGGCGAGACGCCCCCGGGCGCCAATAGTCACGGTTCCCTGTCGGAGGCGGCCGTGACCCGCAGACGCGATCCATTCATGCTGGCGCTGGACAATATCCGCGAACGTGCGCGGCGAGGCGGCTATCCTGCCGGATGCCCTGTGGTGATCATCGACGAGGCGCGACGGCTGGGCCTTTCGACGACGCCGGTTCGGGAAGCTCTGGCCTGGCTTTGCGGCGAAGGCCTGATCGAGCGAGGGCCTCTGGGCGGCTTCCTGGCGCCGAGGCTCGATGCGACGGTGGTTCGTGATCGTTTCGCCTTTCGCCTTCACTGCCTCGTCTCAAGTCTCGATATCGTCGCCGATCTGCAGGGCGGAAGCCTTCCGACGAGCCTGGTGGCCTCACAGGGACTGAATCTCGCCGAACGGCTCGACATCCTGGTCCGCAGCGCCGGCAATCAGGTCCTCTTCGACGCCTTCGAGCGCATAGGCAGTCAGTTGCTCCCGCTGGCGACGGCGGAGAAGCGCCTCTTCCCCGATCAGGAGGAAGAAGCCCGAGCCGCAGTGCAGTTGTTCCAGGGCGGCGCCCTGTCAGATCTGCGCGCCTCGCTCGTCGGCTATCATCAGCGCCGGATGGAAGCGGCCCCGCTCCTGATCCTTGAACGTGAGACCGAACGGCTCCGTTCACAGAGTCTGGGGGCGTGAGGTGAAGGCGCGGCTCGCCTTTTTGACCCTGGGGCTGCTGCTCGGACTCCAGGCCGCCACCCAGGTCTTCGCCTGGACATATCGCTGGGATGGGGTGCTGGGCGCGGGCCTGGAGGCGAGGCCCGATCTCGTGCTCTATCCGCCCTGGTCCATCCTGTCGTGGCGGCGCCAGTTCGGCGAGGAGGCCGACCCGGGAATGACCCGTGCGGCGCCCCTGATCCTGCTGGGCGTATTCAGCGGATTGGCGGCTGGCGTCTTGATCGGCGCGGAACGCCCCTTGCATCGCGTCCGGGGCTGGGGAGGGCTGGCCGAGGCCCGCCGTGCAGGCATTTTCGCTTCCGGGGGCGCGGTCCTGGGCCTGCTGAAGGGACGGCTTCTGGCCACGACGGACCTGAGGCCGACCCTGGTGACCGGCGGCACCCGCAGCGGCAAGGGAAGGGGGCATGTGGTTCCGACCCTGTTGTCCTGGGGCGGCAGCGCCCTGGTCCATGATCCCAAGGGCGAGCTCTGGGCTGTGACGGCCGGTTGGCGGTCGCGGTTTTCGCACACCCTCTATCTGGCGCCTCGCGATGTGGCCTCGGCGCGGTGGAACCCGCTGGCGGAGATCCAGCCGGGACCGGGCGAACTGGCCCAGGTGCAGCGGCTGGTCGCCATTCTCTCGGACCCGGGCGGAACACGGGACGAGGAAGCCATTTGGGACAAGGCGGCTTCGGAGATCCTGGAGGCCGTGATCCTGCATGTTCTCTATACGGCCGAAGATCAGGACAAGACCCTGCTCAAGGTCCGGGCGCTGCTGGCCGACCTCGATGAGGCGGCGGACGTCATGCTGAAGACCCTGCATCGCTCAGGCCTGGACGGCGAGCCGCAGGCGCATCCCTTCATCCAGACGGCGGTGAAGGGCTATGCAGCCATGCATGACCGGTTCCGCACCTCGGTCCAGGGAACAGCGCGCTCCTATCTGAAGTGGCTGGCGGGCGAGGACGTGGAGCGGGTCCTGTCCGCTTCAGACTTGGCCATGGGCGATCTGATGTGCGCCGAGGCGCCGATGTCCCTTTACGTGCAGGTGGCGCCTGCTGATGCGGCGGCGCTTCGACCTCTGGTGCGGCTGCTCTTCTACGCGGCGGCCCAGGCCCTGACAGCCGAGGAGAAGCGCGACGCCGCCGGGCGGATCAAGCGCCACAAGCTGCTGATGGTCATGGACGAGTTCCCGCTGCTCGGGCGGCTCGGCTTCTTCGAGAAGTCGCTGAGGCTGATGAGCGGCTACGGGATCAAGGCCATGTTCGTGGCCCAGTCCCTGAACGACATCGTCGAGACCTACGGCCCGCACAACACGATCCTCGACAACTGCCACGTCTACACGGCCTTTTCCGCCCTGGACCCGCTGACCCAGGACAAGGTGTCGAAGCTGACCGGCTCCGTGACCGAGACCCGGACGAGCCGCAGTGCGCCGTCAGGGTTCGGCGCGGGCCGCAGCTCGGTGTCGCGCTCGGAAGTAGAGCGGCCCCTGCTGGAGCCCGGCGAAATCCGCGCCCTGCCGGACGACCAGCAGCTGGTCTTCGTGGCGGGGCAGCGGCCGCTGCGGACCGACAAGCTTCTCTATGATCGGCGTGAGCCCTTTCGCAGTCGCGCAGGCGGATCGCCGCCGGACCAGGCGCTGCGCGTCGATACGCCGGGCCGGCCGCCCCATCCTTGGCTCGGACGGCGCAGTCTGGGCCGGGACGTCATGGCCAGCCTGCCCCTGTTCAAGGAGGTCGCGGGCGCCATGGACGACAGGAAGGCCGCCTCGCGCGCCGCCGACATCTATGGGCGGGTGGCCCAGGAGATGGCGGCGCAACAGGCGGTCCTGGATCAACTGCAAGGAGGGAGCGATGGCTAGAAGCGAAAAGCTGGCGACGCGCGTGCAGGTCTATCTCAACGACCCCAAGGTGGTGTCGAGCCTCAACCGCGAGGCCAGGGTCGGGCGCATCGCCCTGAGCCAGGCGGCGAGCCAGGCCATTGTGCGAGGCCTGGCGAGGAACCCCAAGGCCGATCCGGATGACCGGCTGCTGAACCTGGAGCGATCGCTGCGGGATCATATGCGCTCGACCGGGCGGGACATGCAGATCGTGCAGGAGCTCCTGATCGAGGTGGCCAAGGCCTTCTTCCTGCGTTTGCCGGACGCTGTCGTCGATGAGGATCCGACGGTGCAGGCGGCGGTGGAGCGGCGCATCGAGCGTCTGCTGGACGCGACCGCCGCCCGGATCGTCTCGGGTAGGCGGGATGGAGGGCGTGCGGAGGTCAGGGGCGAGCCGCCGTCTTTCGCTCCGGCCAACTAGGTGGCGCCCCATCCGATCATCGCCGAGCGCAAGCTGGAGGCGTTGCGGCATGCCCTGGGCGCGACGGTGCTCGCCGCGCTCGAGGAACCGGCCGTGGTCGAGATCATGGCCAATCCGGACGGACGGCTTGTTCTGGACAGGGTGGGCGCGGGACGAAGCGACACGGGCTGCGTCCTGTCGACCGAGGCGAGGGAGAGGGCGATCCGGCTGATCGCCGACTATGCGGGAGAGACGGTGACACGGGAGAACCCGAGGCTGTCCGGCGTCCTGCCGGGGACAGGTGAGCGGTTCCAGGGGGTGTTGCCGCCCGTCGCCGTTGGGCCTGCCTTCTCGATACGCAAGCGTCCCGCCGTGATCTGGGGATTGGACGACTATGTGCGCGACGGCGTCATGAGCGAGGGGCAGGCGAATGCCTTGCGTGTCGCTGCATCAGAACGTCGCAACATACTGATTTCCGGCGGAACGGGATCGGGAAAGACGACGCTGGCCAACGCTGTCCTGGCCGAGCCGGCATTCGCCGGGGACCGGGTCTTTCTCATCGAGGATACGCCTGAACTGCAGTGTTCGGCCTGGGACGTCGTATCGGTCGTGACCCGCCGGCAGCCGCTAGTCATCGGCGTGGCGGAGCTCGTGCGCGACGCCTTGCGCATGCGGCCGGATCGGATCGTCATCGGAGAAATGCGGGACGGCGCTGCCGCGCTGGAGACCCTGAAAAGCTGGAACACAGGCCATCCAGGCGGCTTGTCCACGGTCCACGCCAACTCGGCCCCGGAAGCGCTGAGACGTATGGAGGACCTGATCGGAGAGGTTGCGAGCCAGGTTCCGTTTCGCATGATCGGAGAGGCTGTGAATTGCATCGCCCACATTCGCCGGACCGCGTCAGGGCGTCGCGTCGAGGCTGTGATCGCGGTGAGCGGGTTTGCAGACGGCGAGTATCACATCCGATCCCTGGCCTGATTGCTCGAGTTGATGGCTGCCCGCGTCCGGAAGCCCCTGGGCGCGAAGCCGTCGCTGGGATAGGCAGCGGCAGGCGCGGCCATGTTGGAGCGCGGTTAAGCTTCATCCCGCTACGGGTCACGCATGAAACGTCTCTTTGTCGCATTCGCCGCCGCTCTTCTGTCCGGCTGCGCCGGGGTCTTGCCCGTCCCGTCGGATGGCGCGCCGCTCAAGATCGCCAGCTGGAATCTCGAACACCTGGCCGAGCTGGACGGCCAGGGATGCCGGCCGCGAGTAGAAGCCGATTACGCCGTCCTGCGCCGTCATGCTGATGCCTTGGGGGCCGATGTGATCGCTCTCCAGGAGGTCGAGAACCAGGCCGCGGCGGAACGGGTGTTCGAGCCGGCGAAGTATGATGTCGTGATGTCGACCCGCCCGGCGAGCGAGCGTGGTCCGGAATGCCGGGGGCTTCCTGGGCGCCACATCCAGAACCAGGCCGTCGGATTCGCGATCCGCAAGGGCGTCGCCTGGTCGCGCAACGGCGACCTCTCGGCTCTGGCTCTCGGCAACCCCAACCTGCGCTGGGGCGTCGACATCACTGTCGTCCAGGGACGGCCCCTGCGGCTTCTAGCTGTTCACCTGAAGTCCGGCTGCAATTCAGGGCGCGCCTCGAACGATCCCGACTGCCCCGTCCTGTTTGATCAGCTCCCGGTCCTCGAGGCCTGGGTCGATGAGCGGGCTCATGCCCGGGAGGCCTTTGCCGTTCTGGGGGACTGGAACCGGCGCATGGCGAGCCGAGGCGACGCCTTCTTCGACGGGCTCAATGACGGCGAGCCAGCGGCTGCGGCGCTGACCCTTGCCGGAGGCGACCGTTCGGCGGGCTGCAAGGCGCGGTATCGGGAGTTCATCGATTTCATCGTCGTCGGCGTGGACGCCGCAGCACGTATCGAGCCGGGATCGTTCGAGGAATATGTCTATGGCGTGCCGGAGGCCGAACATCCTTCGGATCACTGCCCGATATCGGTGCGCGTTCTGAGCTGAGAGCGCTCCTTCAGGTCCCGGCGCGACCGGGGCAGGTCGGGGAGGCGTCCCGGCCGGGCGAGAGGCTTCAGGGCGATTTCAACCGCGCGATCTCTGCGGCGATCCGTTCGGGCGCGATCTCGCCCGTGTGAGCCATAGCCAGTCGACCGTCGGGGAAAAGGAAGAGGGTCACAGGAATGCCGACCGTCCGGTAGTGGCGCTGCGTCGCCATGGCGGGATCAAGCAGCATGTGATCGAAGGCCAGGCCTTCGCGCCCGAGGAAGTCGCGCACCTTGGCTTCGCCTTCGCCCTGATTGATGAGGAGGAAGCGAACCTCGGGATGCGCGCGTTCGGCCTGGGCCAGGGCGGGCATCTCGCGTCGGCACGGGGCGCACCATGTGGCCCAGAGGTTGATGACGGTCGGCCGCCCATCGCTGGCCGCCAGATCGATCGGCGGGCCGTCCAGGGCGGCAAGGGTCAGGACCGGCGGGGGCAGGGGCTCGGTGGCCGAGGCCAGGTGATGGGCCGTGGTCCAGGCCAGGGTCGCTGCCGCGAGCGGCGCGATCGCCCAGGCGCGTTCTCGCAAGGTCCGCAGAAGGAAGGCCAGCGACAGGGCGACGACAGGCAGGACCCAGAGCCAGTTGAAGCCGCCCTGCCAGATCGCCAGGGCGCGCAGAGGATCTTCGCTGAAATAGGACCACTGGGCGATCACATGGGCCAGCCGCGCGGCGGCCAGGCCGCCGATGACGACGACGGTGCTCCACAGATTGAAGCGGGGGCTGACGCGGCAGGCCAGCACGCCCGTGCCGATCAGGAAGACGAAGACCCCGGCCAGGATGGCGAACCGTTCGCCTGAAAGTATGAGGGGGCCGAGGGCGATGGTGTTCATGCAGCGGTTCCAGGAACGGTTCAGGAGCCTGTGTCTCCTATCGGGCTGCGGTTACGGCGGCCACTGGACCCGAGGTCGCGGGCCGGATCAGATCCTTCAATCGGCGGCCTGACGTGTGATTTTATGTTCTCTTTTTGTTCTGATTTTGCTAGCCGTCCGCTATGGGAGAAGCGGCGGTTCGCAAGATCATTCACGTGGACATGGACGCCTTCTTCGCTTCGGTGGAGCAGAGGGATGATCCGGCCCTGCGCGGTCGGCCGGTGGCGGTGGGTCACGCCGCCGCGCGCGGGGTCGTCGCCGCCGCCAGCTATGAGGCGCGCAAATTCGGGGTGCGCTCGGCCATGCCGTCGAGCACCGCTCTGCGGCGCTGCCCCGAACTGATCTTTGCGCCGCCCCGGTTCGAGGTCTATCGCGCCGTCTCGGCCCAGATTCACGCTGTCTTCGCCGACTACACGGACCTGATAGAGCCGCTGTCGCTGGACGAGGCCTATCTCGACGTCACCGCCAATATCAAGGGACTGCCGACAGCCACCGCCACCGCCGATGAAATCCGCGCCCGCATTCTGGAGACGACCGGGCTGACGGCCTCGGCCGGGATCTCCTACAACAAGTTCCTGGCCAAGCTGGCCTCGGACCAGCGTAAGCCGAACGGCCAGTTCGTCGTGCCGCCGGGACGGGGCGAGGCCTTTGTCCAGGACCTGCCGGTAAAGCGCTTCCATGGCGTAGGACCCGTGACGGCCGAGAAGATGACCCGGTTGGGCATCGAAACGGGGGCGGACCTGCGCCGCCAGTCGCTGGCCTTCCTGCAATATCATTTCGGCAAGTCGGGCCCCTGGTACTACGCCATCGCCAGAGGCGAAGATCATCGGGCGGTCAATCCGGACCGCGAGCGTAAGTCCAGCGGCTCAGAGACCACCTTCGCCGAGGACCTCGTCGAACCGGAAGCGATCGAGGCCGGTGTCAAGGAGATGGCGGACGAGGTCTGGGCCTGGTGCGAGAAGGCCGGCTCGCTGGGTCGGACCGTGACGGTGAAGGTGAAGTGGGCCGATTTCCAGCAATCGACCCGCAGTCGGTCCTTCGCTGAGCTGGTCGCATCGAAAGCCCGCCTCAGAGAGGTCAGCCGCCTGCTGATCAGGTCGCTCTATCCTCCCGCCAGGGGGATCCGACTGGTGGGGGTGACGATCTCCAACCTTGAGAAGGCGACGGCCCAGACCGCCGTCGGCGAACTGGCGCTGTCATGACGGCGGTCCAGACCGACCTGTTCGGCCATGTCCCTGCCTCGGCGACAGTGAAGCCGAACGGCTTCGACTACTGGCCCGAAGTGCTGTCCGCTGAAGAGCAGGGTGAACTGGCGGCGCAGCTTCAAAGACTGAGCTTCAAGCCCTATGAGCACATGGGCTATCAGGGATTCAGGCGCATCGCTGCTTTCGGGCGGCGCTATGACGTCGAACAGGACAGGCTTGAGGTTGCCGATCCCTGGCCGGACTTCCTGCAGGTCCTGCTGGCCCGTCTCGCGGAGCGGGTCGGCTTGAACCGCGGCGACTTCGTTCAGGCCCTCGTCAATGAGTACGCCCCTGGCGCGGGGATCGGCTGGCATCGCGATCGGCCAGTCTATGGCGAAATCCTCGGCGTCTCTCTGCTTGCGCCCTGCGTCATGCGCCTGCGCCAGAAGGATGGGCCGGGATGGCGTCGGTCAGCGGCGCCGCTGGAGCCTGGGTCTGCCTATCGGCTCTCCGGCGAGGCGCGGCGGGCTTGGGAGCATTCGATCTCGCCGATGACGGCGCTACGCTATTCGATCACCTTCAGGACGCTGGCCTGAGGGGGCGAGCCTAGTCGGACAGGATATCGGCGGCCTCGAGAAAACGCTGGGCTAGGCGAGGCGGGGGGGGGCTGGCGAACAGCGAGAGGGGCCTGAAGGAACCTCGAGGCGGATCGGCGAGTTGAGCTGGGTCCCCTGCTTCGGTCGGGGCGGCGGCCCGGTCTTCTCCGTCCACTGCCCCCCCTTTGCGGCGGAACAGTCGGGCCGCCATAAAATCTGGCAGGCGCAGCTCAAGGCTGGACCTTCTCTCCGGCGACGACCGTCGCTATTGGGGCTCGCTTGCTTTTGGGCAGGTGATTCACCCTGCGGCGCGTGAGACAGAAACGGGGCGACACATGGCGAAGTATGAGCCTCTTGTTCGATATCTCCGTCGCCAGAAGGGCGCCGAGGTTGAACTGAGCTTTCGCGATATCGAACGGATCGTCGGCGGCCTTCTTCCCAAGGCCTCGAACAATCTCCTGTGGTGGCGCGCCGAGGACGCCGTCTCTGCCCAGCCGCAGCAGCGCGCCTTCGCGCAGTCAGGATTTTCGCCCCTGCCCGAGCTGCGCGCCGAACGGGTTCGTTTCGTTCGCGCCGCATCTTCTGCGACGGCGGGCGACAGCGCACGGTCGGGCTGATCAGAGCACGGCGTCGAACCTGCCCCTGGCCGCGAGCTTGCGTCGGTCACGCTCACAGCGGGCATTCAGGATTCCCTGGGGAGGAGGGGTAGGTTCGGGTGGGAACTCGGCTTGACCCGCGCAGCGCCCTGGTGTTCGTCGCCGCATGGCTAAGCTGCGTGACATGCTCGAAACCCACCAGGTCGCCATCTACCTGGTCACGGTTGTTTGCGGGGGCCTCGCGGCTTTAGCGTTCCCATCGACGGAACGACTGGAACCATGGATCAACCCTGCCCTAGCGGTGATGCTGTTCGCGACCTTTCTGATGGTGCCGCTTGCCGATCTAGGGCGGTCATTGCGGAATTTCAGGTTTCTGGGCGCTCTTTGCGTCGCCAACTTCATCCTGATCCCAGCGCTGGTTTTCGGTCTGGTTCAGTTCCTGCCGTCGGACCCGCTAGTGCGGATCGGAGTACTTCTGGTCTTGTTAGCCCCCTGCATCGACTATGTCGTGACCTTCGCGCACATCGGCAAAGCGAACGCTCGACTGCTACTTGCGACAACGCCCGTCCTGCTTCTGCTGCAAATGCTCTTACTGCCCGTCTATCTCAGTGCATTCCTGGGACGAGACGCTGTCGGTTTGATCCACATCGAGCCGTTCATGCATGCTTTCATCTGGTTGATCGTGGCTCCTCTAGCGCTCGCCGGCGCGGTCCAGATGCTAGCCAACCGGAGCAACGCGCTTTTGCAGCTAAAGGATACGCTGGGCCTTCTGCCGGTCCCCGCGACCGCGCTCGTTCTCTTCGTGGTGATCGCGTCCGTGGCGCCGCAGATGGGGCAGGCGCTGGACGGCGCTCTAACGGCTCTGCCATTGTATCTCGCTTTTGCAGTGCTCGCGCCATCGGTCGGATGGCTAGTAGGCAGGATCGCCCGGCTGGAGACGAGCGCGACACGCGCCGTGGCATTTAGTTCGGCGACACGGAACTCGCTTGTCGTGCTTCCACTAGCTTTCGCCATTCCGGATGCGGCTCCGCTTTTGCCAGCGGTGATCGTGACACAAACGCTCGTCGAACTTGTCGCCTCTCTGGCCTACATGCGGATCCTGCCTTTGCTCGGCAATACAGCTATCAAGGTCCGCTAAGGGTCGATTGCGGCCCTGGGCTTCGGCGCGGAAAGCGGTCGTTGTCGACGTCAGCTGAGGGGGGCGGATGCCAGCAGCGCTGGGAAACGAGCACACGTGCCCATATCCATAAAGTCGCTCGTTTGGACCGACAGGAAATATCGGTCATGTCTCTCATCAGACTTTACGAAGTCACCGCCAGGAACACGCCTGCCGGGCAAAATCCAATCACGATGGCTGCCCATGTCATTGGGCTCTTGCCGCAGGGTGGTCGGAGGGTTCGGTTAGCCAATGACCATGAGCTTGACGTACTTGGTTCGGGGCGTCGTTCGTCAGAAGTTAGCCTGCTCGGCGATGTCGTCACGGTCCAGCTGGCTTCAGGTCAGCTTCACGGTTGGCGATTGGTCTAGCTCACCAGGAAATAGGTTCGATCGCGACGCCGCTCTTTGCGAACCGAGCGAGTGTTGAGGCAGACCCATTCACTAGGCACGCTCGATCCGCTCGCGCCAATAATGGCAGGTCATCTGCGCTGTCTGAATAGGCTACCGCCCACCGCTGGCCATGCCCGGCGGCCCAAATGGCGTCGCACTTCGCCTGATTGCGACAGTGTCGGATTCCGACCCATCCTCCGAGCCATGGGCCGAGCGTGGAGCCAACGACGGCGATCATCGGCAAGTTCAGGCGCTCGATTAGCTTTTCAGCCAGCCATGCCGGGGCGGCAGTGGCGATGATCACTGGCTCTTCACGCTCGATATGGCCGCGTATCGTCAAAAGCCCGGCCTCCCGCCAACCGATGGGCCCATCACCTCGATGAATTCCATCCGCGAAGACACCAAAGGAGGCTCGGAGCTCATCTTCGGTCTGCCCTGCGCTTGCGATCCAAAGGGCTATTGAGGCACCCCAGCGCCGCGATCGAGAATTCGTCATGAGCAAGCAGGCAAGGGGCGCGGCAGCGATGGCCATAGCAGTTCTCGCCCAAGAGCGTCTGATCCTGCCGATCATCCAGGCTGTGGCGGAGTCGCCGTCGAGCAGCGTGCCATCCAGGTCGAAAACGATTGTGGGCAGCGGCGGCATTTCCCGAACATACACTTGGCCCGATACGGGAGAAGGTCCGCAATGGGTCGAATGCGGTCCTAGGCTCTGGCGCCGAAAGCAGACATTGGCGTGCAAGCCCGGGAGCGAACTTCGCTTTGGTCAGCTAAGGGTGGTTAGCGGACATTCTTCGATTTAGCCTGCTCGGATGATCAAGCTCGTATCCACCAACAACACCAAGAGCTTTGCCAAAACCGTGCTTGAGGTCGGTGATGATGGCGTGGACTGCTTCGCGTTTGAGCGGGCAGACTCTCCCTATCCGGAATGGGATTATTGGGGGCAGGATGTGAACGCTGCGAAGGCCATGTGCTTCGAACTTTGGGGCGTGCCGCCGGGCTCATGGCAACAAAGCCCGGATTGAGATCGAAGGTCTCTTATGGGGCGAAAGCCGACCTTGGCTTCCGGCCTGAAAGCAGACGTCGCTGTTCAGGCGGCGACCGCGCTCATCAGCCATTGCTTGAACGCCGACGCGTCCGCGGGCGTGCCGAATGTGTAGTTGTCGCCCTTGGCGTAGAACCATCCGTCTCCCGGCCGCTTCTCCAGCCACGCGAGGATTTGCGCGCGCACGTCAGGCCCACGGTCAGGCATGCTCATGGTGATGGTCTTGCCCTTGGCCTTGGCGTGTTCGATCGGCGTCAGTCGTTTCATTGGCCTGTAAGACAGAGGTTCGATCCTGGTGTCGATGCGCTGGGGCGGGTTCTCAACAGATAGGGCAAGGCTGTGGGCTAGATCACCTTGAGGCCCAGTTCGGCCAGCAGGGCGCCGGCCTGGACGCGCGAGATGGTCGCGCCCTTGAACCGCCGGGCGTCGTTCAGGCGTAGGCCGCCGAGGTCTGCGCCCCTCAGGTCGGCGTTGTCGAAACGCGCATCGACAAGGTGGCTGTCGCGCAGGCTGCATGAGTTCAGCACCGCGCCCCTGAAGTCAGCGCCCGCCAGATCCGCATGGCTGAAGTCGAGGGTCTCGAGGGTCTGGTTCCGGAAGGAGAAGCCGGGCAGGCGGGCGGACGCCAGGGTGGTCTCGATGAAGGTGATCCCGACATGCCGCGATCGCGAGAAGTCCGCCCCCGTCAGCTTGCAGCCGGTGAAGACCGTCTCCGAGAGGCTGGCGCCGGTGAAGCGTGCATTGTTGAGGTCGCAGGACTTCAAGGTCGAAGCATCCAGTCTGGCGGCGGTGAAATTGGCCATGGCGCCGCGGCAGCCGGCAAAGCGCGTGTCTTCCAGCTGGGCGCTGGTGAAGTCCGCTCCCTTGAAGCTGCAGCGCTCGAACAGAAGGCCGTTCAGATTCAGGCCGGACAGGTCGACATCATTGAAAACACATTCGCTCAGGGTCCTGATCTTGCCGCCGGCAAGAGCCTCAAGGTCGGAGCGCGCAAGGGTCTGGTCGTGAATGAGGGGGTGCATCTGGGCGCCTGAGGTGAATCCGGGACCCTGCGGCTAGCATATAGATTGAGGCTAAATTCTGGCAGGCGGCGCCGGTCGCTCCTGATCGGCGACCCTGAGGCCAAATGGCTATGGAAGATGAGTAGGAGCCGAGGCGGGCGCCGGCTTGAGGTTTCCCCGCCCGCGCCGCTCTTCGCCATCGCTCGAGGTCGCAGGTCGGGCTTTACCGGATGGCTCAACTCGCGGCGACGCTTTCAAAACTCGTGAACCAGTCGCTCAAAAACTTACTTTAACTCTCTGAAATACCCCAATATTTTCTATTGACAGCCTGTGGATTGTTTTGCTTGCAATGGGGTGCGGCGCGCTGAAATGCGCTGAACCCTTGGAGGCGGATCATGAAGCGGAGAGTGGGACAGCGCCTGTTCGGCGCAGCCTTGGCCAGCGGTCTTCTGGCGGCGGGCACGGCCCTGGCGGGCGGATCGGGCATGCCCTGGGAAGGGCCGATCCAGCAGGTGGTTCAGTCGATCACCGGCCCGGTCGTCCAGGCGGCCGCGGTCATCGCCGTGGTCCTGTTCGGGGCCGGCGTCGCCATGAGCGAGAGCGGCTCCTCCATGCGGCGGGCCCTGGGCATATTGTTCGGGCTGACCATCGCCTTTGCGGCCTCGACCTTCTTCCTCGACTTCTTCGGCTTCGCCGGCGGGGTGGAGATCGCCTGATGGCCCGCTCCCTTGACGCCCTGCAGCCCGAAGGTTGGGACTTGCCTGTGGCCCAGGCCCTGGTCGAGCCGGTGCTGATGGCCGGCATGCCGCGCGACTACGCCATCCTCATGGGCACGACGGCCATGGTGCTGGGTCTGGCGCTGCGCATCTGGTGGCTGGGTCTCCTGTGGTGGGCCGTCGCCCATGCCGTCGGCCTGTGGGCGGCGCGGGCGGACCGGCGCTTCTTCGATGTCCTGCGGCGCCATCTGGCCCTGCCTGGCCATCTGGACGCGTGAGGCCGCCATGCGCTTCCTCGACGAACATCGCCGTCGCCCCGCCAGCCTGGCGGATCATCTGCCCTGGGCCGCTCTGGTATCGCCCGGCGTGGTTCTGAACAAGGACGGCTCCTTCACCACCGCCTTTTCCTTCAGGGGGCCGGATCTGGAGTCCTCGACCGAAGAGGAACTGATGGCGGTCCGGGCGCGGCTGAACAACGCCTTGAAGCGCCTCGGCACCGGATGGTGCCTGCATGTGGAGGCGCAGCGTCGGCCTGCGGCCGCCTATCCCGAGAGCGCGTTCGAGGCCGAAGCGGCCTGGCTGGTCGACGCCGAACGGCGCGACCGGTTCGAGGACGCCGAACCGGCCTTTGAAACGGATTTCCGCCTGGCCCTGACCTGGCTGCCGCCGGCCGACGAGACGCGGCGGCTGGAGCGGTGGCTGTTCGACGGCCTGGCCCGGGCCGGCCAGGACTGGCGCCAGACCCTGGCCACCTTCCGGCGAGAGGCCGATGCGACCTTTGATCTGCTGGCGGACGCCCTGCCGGAAATCACGCCGCTGGAAGACGCGGCCCTGCTGACCTGGCTGCACGCCTGCGTCTCTCCCAACCCTTATCCGGTGCGGCCGCCGGAGACGCCGGTCTTTCTCGACGTCTGGCTGGCGGACGCCGGCCTGACGGGCGGGACGGCGCCCCGGCTCGGCGATCAATGGCTGCGGACAGTGTCGGTGCGGGGCCTGCCCTCGGCGACCCGGCCCGGCCTGCTGGATGGTCTCGGGGCCTTGCCCTTCGCCTATCGCTGGACCGCCCGCTGGATCGGTCTCGACAAGGCCGAGGCCGAGCGGGAGATCGTCAAGCTGCGCAAGCGCTGGTTCTCCAAGCGAAAGGGCGTCGGGGCCTTGCTGAGGGAGGCCATCACCCGCGAGGAGCAGCCTCTGATCGACACCGACGCCGCCTCCAAGACGGAGGAGTGCGACGGCGCCCTGGAGATGCTGGGCGCCGAGGCCTGCGCCTTCGGCTACCTGACCCTGACGGTGACGGTCATGGATCCAACCGAGGCGGGCGCAGCGGCCAAGGCCCGGGCGATCGAGGCGGCGCTCAACGCCCAGGGGCTGACGGCGCGGATCGAGGACCTTAACGCCGTGGAGGCCTGGCTCGGCTCATTGCCGGGCGAGCCCTATGCCGATGTGCGCCGGCCCCTGGTTTCGACCCTCAATCTGGCTGACCTCCTGCCGGTCTCTGCGGTCTGGGCCGGACCTCCAGGCGACGCCTGCCTGGACGGGCCGCCGCTGGCAGTCGCCCGGACGACCGGCTCCACGCCGTTTCGCCTGGTGCTCCATGTCGGCGACGTCGGCCATGCCATGGTCGTGGGGCCGACAGGGTCCGGCAAGAGCGCCTTGCTGTCCTTCCTCGCCCTGCAGTGGTTTCGCTATCCGGGCGCGCGGGTGGTCTTCTTCGACAAGGGGCGCTCGGCGCGGGCGGCGACCCTGGCGGCGGGCGGCTGCTGGCGGGCGCTGGAGCCGGGGGCGGCCTTCTCCCTTCAGCCCCTGGCGGGGATCGACGCAGACGACGAACGCGCCTGGGCCGCCGAATGGATCGCCGAGACGGTGCGCCAGGCCGGTCTTGAGCCCACGCCGGCGGTGCGCGAGGAGATATGGGCGGCCCTGGCGGCGCTCGGCGAGGCGCCCGTGGAGCAGAGGACGCTGACCGTCTTCTGCGCCCTGGTCCAGAACAAGGCCGTGGCGGCAGGCCTTGAGGCTCTGACCCTGAAAGGGCCGCACGGCGCTCTGCTGGATGGAGCCGGAGGGAGCCAGGCCCCGAGCCGGTTCGACACCTTCGAGCTTGAGGCCCTGATGGCGACGCCCTCGGCGGTCGCGCCGGTGCTCTCGGCCCTGTTTCATCATATGGAGCAGAGCTTCGACGGCAGGCCGACCCTGCTGGTGCTGGACGAGGCCTGGCTCTTCCTTGGCGAGACGGCCTTTGCGGCCAAGATCCGCGAATGGCTGAAGACCCTGCGCAAGAAGCGGGTCGCCGTGGTTTTCGCCACCCAGAGCCTGGACGATGTGGCGGCTTCGCCGATCGCCGCCACCCTGATCGAATCCTGTCCGACCCAGGTCTTCCTGCCCAATCCCCGGGCGCTGGAGCCGTCGTCGGCCGATCTCTACCGCGGCTTCGGCCTGAACCGACGCCAGCTGGAGCTGATCACCTTCGCCGCGCCCAAGCGCGCCTACTACTGGCGTCAGCCCCAGGGGCGGCGGCTGTTCGATCTTCGGCTGTCAGGCGTGGCCCTGGCCCTGTGCGGCGCCGGCTCGCCTGAGGATCAGGCCCTCATCGACGCCGTGCTGTCGCGATCCGGCGAGGCCGGTTTCGCCCGTGAATTCCTCAAAGCCAAGGGAGTGCGACATGTGGATTCCGTTTTCGACGCCTTCGCCCCGCCGCTGGCGGCCGAGTAGGCGGCTCAGCCTGGCCGCAGCGGTGGCGGCCCTGGCCTTCGTGGGGCCGGTCGAGGCCCAGCAGGTCGTGTTCGACCCGCGCAATCATCTGGAGAATGCGCTGCAGGCCGCGCGCCAGCTTGAGAGTCTGGCCAATGAGGCGAAGAGCCTGGCGGCCTCGCCCTACAGCCATCTGGCCGGGAACAGCCAGGCGCTTCAGGACATGGCTGAACTGGCCCGGACGGCGCGCGGGCTTGCGACCTCGGTCGACGGGCTGGAGCGGCAGTTTGCGGACCTCTATCCCGAAGACCTGTCAGGGGCGGACGCCCTGCGTCTGCTGGAACAGAGCCGGGGCCGGACCGCCAATGCGCGGCGCACGGCCGAGGATCTGGCCCGGACCGCCGCCGATCTGGAACGGCTGGGGCAGGGACGGGGCGAGCGTCTCTCCGGGGCCCTTGAGGCCAGCCAGTCCGCCCAGGGTCAGACGGCCGCCGTCCAGTCCTCCAATCAGATGCTGGCGGTGCTGGCCGAGGACCTGGCTGCCTTGCGCGTCATCATGCTGGCCCAGGCCCGGCTGCTGTCCGAGGGCGCGGCCCGGGATGCCGCCGAGCGGACAGCCGGAGCCGAAGCGCGCCGCCGGACCTGGTCGCGGCCGGTTGCGGTCCCCAACCCGCCCGCCTTCGACCCGTTGTCGAACGCGCGGAACTGAGGGGCAGGGCGATGGCGGCATCTGTCGGCGTAGAGACCCCCAATGAGCTGATGGCGGTCTTTTCCAACACCGTCTCGGCGGGCTTTTCGGCCCTGCAGGGTCCGGTCAACAGCATCTTCGGCCTGCTGATCGCCCTGGTCGTGGCCCTGACCGGCATCCAGTGGGCCCTGTCGCCCAACCGGGAGGTCCTGGCGTCTGGCTTCGGCAAGATCCTGCTGATCGGGGCCTTCGCCTGGTTGATCAATGACTGGCAGGCCCTGTCGGAGACCATCTACGCGGGCTTTCTCGAGCTGGGGCTGACGGCAGGCGGGGGCGATCTCAGCCGCGCCGACTTCCTCAACCCCGGGGCCATCCTCGCGGAAGGCTGGCGGATCGTGAAGGCCCTGGGCGACACGCCCGCGCCGGTGAACAACCCGCTCGACATCGCCGGCAACCTGACCGACGCCCTGATCCTCGGCATGGCCATGATCGGCATCATGCTGGCCTTTGCGGTCCTGGCCCTGCAGATCATCGTCTCCCTGGTCGAGTTCAAGATCGTGACCCTGGGCGGCTTCATCCTTCTGCCCTTCGGCATATGGAGCAAGTCCGCCTTCCTGGCCGAACGGCCGCTGGGCTACGTCGTCTCCTCGGGCCTCAAGGTCCTGGCCCTGGCCATTGTGGTGTCGGGCGCGCGGACCGTTTTCGACCAGCTCCAGCCCTCGGCCAATCCCGACATCTACGAAGCCCTGACCATTCTGGTCGCCGCCATCCTCCTGGCCATGCTGGCCGTATTCATTCCCAACCTGGCCTCGGCCCTGGTCACCGGAGGTCCGGCTCTCGGCGCGGGCGCGCTCATCACCGGCGGGCTGGCGGTCGGCGGCGCAGGGCTCCTGACGGGCGTCGGCCTGGTCGGAGCAGGCGGGGCCGCCGCGCGTCTGGCCGGTCCGGCACGCGCGGCGTCAAGCGCGGGGGCAGGGCGTTCGGCGCCGCCCTCCGGTTCGGGCTCGCCTTCACCCCCGTCTTCGCCTTCGTCCCCTCCGTCGTCTCCGGCCTCGCCCAGGCCTGGCGGGCCGGCGCGCGCCTCCAATGACAACCCTTCGCCGTCGGGCCCGAGATCCGCGCCTGGAGGCCCCGGCGTCAGCGAGGCCCTGCGGGCCTGGTCACCGGACGCCGGCCCGCAGGGGGAATCGGCATCGGCTGCGGAGCCGCGGCCGGCGTCGACGTCCGGGAAGGACCGGGCCGGAAGCAATCCGGATTCGACGGGCGGAGCAGGTCCTGGGCGGAAGCCCGAAACCATCGCCCGGGAGGCCGAGGCGGCGCGCCGGGACTTCCACCGAGCGGCGGCGGGTGGCGACGCCCCGGCGAAGAGCAGACCGCAGGGCCGATCTGCAGCCCTCCAGGCCTTCTTCGTCGCCAATGCCGGACGCGGCCTGATGCCGTCCGGCGAGACCAGCGGCGTCCTGTCGCCCTCCCTCAAGACCGAGGAGCCCTGAGCCATGCATCCCTTCTTCCGTCCCCGGAGAGCCCGAACCTCCGCCCCGGACTCGACGCCCTACCAGCGGGCCGGCCAGGTCTGGGACGACCGCATGGGTCTGTCCCTGGCCCATGCCCGCAACTGGCGGCGCATGGCCCTGGCCAATCTGGTCATGGCGGGTTTCCTCGGCGCGGGCTGGTGGGTCCAGGCCGACCGGGCCGTGGTCAAACCCTTTGTGGTGGAGGTGTCGGACTGGGGCGAGACCCAGAGGATCACCGCCATCGGCGGCCTCTATGAACCCAGCGAGGCCCAGGTCGGCCATGCGCTCGGCGGCTGGATCCGCGACGTCCGCTCCAAGAGCATCGACCCCATCGTCATCCGGCAGAACTGGCTGAGGGCCTATGACCTGATGACGCCTCGCGCTGCGGCCTTCCTCAACACCTGGGCCCAGACCCACGACCCCTTCGCCGACGCCGGGCGCGAGGCGGTCAACGTCGAGGTCCTCAACGTCGTACGCCGCACCGAGCGGACCTACGACCTGCAATGGCGCGAGACCCGCTTCGTCAACGGCCAGCAGGCCGGGAGCGAACGCTGGCGCGCGCTGATCACCACCGGCCTCCAGCCGCCCCGCACCGAGGCCGAGCTGATGAAGAACCCCCTGGGACTGAAGATCGAGGACGTATCATGGACCCCCGACGCCTCCTGACCCCGACACTCACGCTGGCGGCGGCTGGATCGCTGCTCGCCGGCTGCGCCGCCCTTGCTGGAGGCGGGATGGATTCGCCCGAACCCGGCCTGGCTCAAGAAGTCGTCCTGGCGGCTTTCGAAGAAGTGCGCGTCGTGCCGGACGAGCCGGTCATCTCTCCGACAGAGGTCCCCTATCTGGCGGCGACGATCGGGCCGCCGCCGCCAGTCGTTGAAACGAGGGTTGGCCCGAGCGGACGGGCCGCCATCGCCATCGCCAACCAGGCGGCGCGATCGCCCTCTCGTGCAGATGGGTTCGTCGGCGGGGTCCAGGTCTTCGCCTGGTCGCCGGGGCGGGTGTTCGAGGTCTGGACGGCGCCTCTGCGCGTCACCACCCTGACGCTCGGCGAGGGCGAGACCCTGGTCTCCAAGGCGGCGGGCGACACGATCCGCTGGCAGATCGGCGAGGCAGCGTCGGGATCGGGTGCGGCGCGCCGAACCCATGTCCTGCTGAAGCCGCTCGAACGCGGGCTGGAGACCAACCTGGTCCTGACCACAAATCTCCGGGTCTATCTGCTGGACCTGAAGAGCGGCCCGGCTGACGCCTTCAATGCGGCTATCGCCTGGGATGAACCGGCGCCGTCTGCAGCCGGGGTGATTGTCGAAGGACCGAAGGGAGCGGACCCGCTCGTGACGCCGCAGGGACCGCTCGACGCCCGCTACCGTATCGAACCCCGGGGACGGCGCGCGCGCTGGACGCCGTCGTCGGTCTTCAACGACGGCACGCGCACCTTCATCGCCTTCGACGCCGACCTGCAGGTCGATGAGGCGCCGGTCTTGTTCGTGCTGGCGCCGGACGGCCAAGCCCAGATGGTCAACTACCGGCAGCAGGGCGGATTGTTCGTGGTCGACCGCCTGTTCGACCGCGCCGAACTGCGCTTGGGTGATCGCCGGCCCCAGGTGGTGCGCATCCATCGACTTGCGGGAGCGGGCCGATGACCGACCTTGAGAAGCCCGATCCAGCAGCAGACGCGCCTCAGCCGAAGGAGCCGGCGCCGGGCCTTTCCCTGCGCGCGCCTCGCCCACCGGTGATCCGGCTTCGGAAGTCGGTCGTCCAGGCCGTGGTCATGGGCGGCGCCATCCTGGTCTCGGGCTCCCTGGCCTGGGCCTTCGTGGTCCAGCCCGAGCTTCGCGCGGGCGCCCAGGCACGTGCCGCAGAGAAGAAGCCGGAGCAGGGGCGCGGCCTGGTGCGCCCGACCGAGATCGTCACTCGCCAGCCCTCGAGCTACGACCGGCTCCCGGACCCTCGCGGCGGGGCGGCGCCGGAAGCGGCTGAACCTTCGGCCGTGGCGACGCCGGCCTCCGCCTATCCTGCTCAGGCCTATCGCCCGCCGCCGACGCCGAGGTCCACGGGGGCGAGCGCCGCGGACCAGGCGGCGCGCTCTGCCCTGTTTTTCGATGCTGGCAGGGGCGGGAGTTCATCGGTCGCTGAGCCGGTTGTGGCGTCGGCGCCGCGGGCGGGCGAGGCTTCTGCGGCGAACGGGCGACGGGGCGCTGTCTATAATGAGAATGTGCTGGCGGCGCCCCTGTCGCCCTTTGAGCTCAAGGCCGGCGCTGTGGTGGCCGCCGCCCTGCTGACCGGCGTCGACACGGCGCGCGCGGGGCCGGTCGTCGCCATGGTGACCCAGAACGTCTTCGACACCGTCAGCGGACGCCATCTGCTCATCCCCCAGGGAGCGCGGCTGATCGGTCGCCATGAGGGCGAAAGCGCCTATGGCGACCGCCGGGCCTTCCTGGTCTGGGAACGCCTGATCCTGCCCAACGGAAAGAGCCTGCTCCTGGACGGTGAACCCGGCGTGGACGCCCAAGGGGCGATCGGGGTGCGGGGGCAGGTCGACCGCAGACTGTTTCCCCTCCTGGTCGGAACCCTCTTTGCAGGCGCCGTGACCACCCTGGGCCAGATGGCCCGGGACGACAGCGGTCGGAATTCGGGCGGCTGGCTCGGCGACGCCGGGGATGCGGCCGCGATCGAGGGGGCGCAGGTCGGCGGCCGGCTGGTGGATCGCGAGTTGGAGGTTCGTCCGTCGATCAGGCTTCAGCCAGGGGCGCCGGTCCGGGTGATGATCACGCGCGACCTGATCCTGGAGCCCTACAGGTCATGACAGGACAGCGAACAATGCGGCGAAGGGCGACGGTCTCGGCTGTCGGCGTCTTCCTGGCGGCCATGTCGTTCGGCAGCGAACGGCCGGCTCTGGCGTTGATCAACGAAAGCCCCAGCCTGCCGCGCGGCCTCTACCTGCGCGCGGGCATGAGGATCGAGCCGGGCGCGGTCGTGGCGGTTCCCCAGCCCTGGACGGCCAGGCCCTATCTCGAGCGATTGGGTATGCCGGGCGAGGTTCTCTTGCTCAAGCGGGTTGCGGCGATCGGAGGAGACCGGGTCTGCGTCGCCGATGGAGGGGTGCAGACCCCGGGGCGGCATACGAGAGCGCCGGACCGGGATCGACGGGGCGCAGTTCTGCCGGCCTGGCGCGAGTGCCGCGTCCTGGCACCGGACGAAGTCTTCCTCCTCGGCGATACGCCGGGGAGCTTCGACAGCCGGTATTTCGGGCCGGTGCGTCGATCCGACGTGGTCGGCGTCTACAGGGAGATCCTGACATGGTGAGAGTGATGATCGCCGCGCTGCTGATGGCGGCGGCTTGCGGCAGCGCCCGGGCTCAAGGCGTGAACTGGAGCGCGGCGGGCGGCGACCTGTTCGGCCGCGCGCCGGCGGACGAGGTTGTGGCGACCGGCGCCGGGGAGGGAGAGGGAGAGGCGCCCCCGAGGCTCCGGCCATTGGACCAGCCGTTCCGGGAGGCGGTCGCCCATGCCGCCGCCGCCCACGGGCTGGACCCGAAACTGCTGCACGCCCTGGTCGTGACGGAGAGCGCCTACCGGCCTGATGCGGTTTCGCCGGTCGGCGCCGCCGGTCTGACGCAGTTGATGCCGGCCACGGCGCTCGAGTTGGGTGTCAGGAACCGCTTCGATCCCATTGAAAACCTGAGAGGAGGGGCGGACTACCTGGCCCGTCAGATCCTACGTTTCGGCGATCTGAGACTGGCTCTGGCGGCCTATAATTCTGGGCCGGGGCGTGTAGCGCGTCTGGGGCGGATCCCCGACATCGCCGAGACCCGCGCCTATGTCGCCGCCGTCATCGAATGCTATCTCGCGCTGAGCGCGGGGCGGGCCGTCGTCAATTCACGTCAGTGCCGGTCGGAAGGAGCGACGCCATGATCCCGGATGTTGCGGGTCCTGCGGCGCCGTCTGGCGAGGATGATCTGCTGACGCGTGCCGAGGCCTCTGCCTTTCTGGCGCTGCTGGGCGTCCGGCTCAAGCCAGCTACCCTGGCGCGCCTCTGGTCGACAGGATCCCACGGCCCGCCGTGCCGCCATATTCGCTCCAGGCCCTATTACCCGCGCGGACTTCTGCGGGACTGGGCGAAAGCCCAGATCACCGAGGTGAGGACCGGCGCGCCGGCGGCGGCGAGGGGCCGAAGCCGTGCCTGAAACGAGCGCCATTGAACCTGTGACGCTAGACGGGCTGCTTGCGGACCCGACGACGAGCTTCGCCCTGAAGGCTGTGATCGAGGCCTGGGCGGGACG
This sequence comes from Brevundimonas sp. KH_025, assembly GCF_057839885.1. NCBI lineage: Bacteria > Pseudomonadati > Pseudomonadota > Alphaproteobacteria > Caulobacterales > Caulobacteraceae > Brevundimonas > Brevundimonas sp. KH_025. The sequence continues at coordinate 1,319,307 of NZ_CM174501.1, forward strand.
GGATTGCCTGGATGCGGAGCACGACGCCCGTCTTCTCCATGCAGCCCTCGCCAGAAGGGCTGATCACGGGCTGGGCCTCGCGCCATGAGCTTCCGGGTGGATGGTGAATCCGTCGATACCGGCGGACCGGAGGACCGGCTGCTGCCCTGGGATCGGGTCCGGGACATTGCGGGCATCAGCCGGACCACGGCGTGGCGGATGCAGCAGAGCGGTGATTTTCCGACGCCGGTGCCGGTGTCGCCGGGCCGAGTCGGCTGGTGGGAGAGCGAACTCACGGCCTGGAAAGGTACGCGGGGCGCGGCCAAGCCGCTGGCGCCGCCTTCGAGGCCGCGGTTGCCCGGCATGCCGCGGCGGGCTCCGATGCGTTCCGTGGCGGCGACGTCGAACGAAGCCTGCGATCGACAGGAGACGTTGAAGGCTTCGACGAACACGCCTGCGAGGCCGTCTGCACCAAAGCGGCGCGGACGTCCTGTCCATGTCGACCAGATCGACTTCGGCTTCTAGCCGATCAAGCTTTGCCTTAAGATGACGCCATGGAGGCGACCGACCTCGCCTTCATAGACAGTTCGGTTCGTCTCTCGCCGAGCGGGCCGAACTGTCGCCTGGTCGCGCGACGGTTGGCGCCGATAGCCCGTTTCCTCGCCTCGTGAGATGGGCCAGACTGGCATTGCGGAATCACGCATCTGGAGCGCGAAGAAAGGGCAGATTCCATGACGGGGCAGTCGGGCTTTGAGGTCTATCGCGGCAAGGGCCGCCACGCCCGCAGGATTCGCTCGACCTCAGGCGGCGTGGTCTTCAACCTCTTTATGGCCTGGTTGCGCGGCAAGGGCTGAACCGTTGGGCGATCAAACGATGGCGCCGGTTGTATAGGCGAACGTTTAGGGCCCGGCTTTCTTCACCAGACCGGGATCGATCGCGATCTCGCCCGCGACGACCTCGATCAGGATCGCATAGTCGTCGGTGTCGTGAAGAAGCGTCATCTCCTCAGGCCGCCTGGAATGCCTGGGTCACGAGCCGCCCGGCCCGGACCGAACCGAAGTCGCGCGCGGCCTTGGCAAGGCGAACCCGATCCATGGATCGGGCCCGCTCCAGCGCCCTCGGCAGGAGCTCGGCCTTGTCCTCCGCCAGCCGGTCCATAGTCTGCAGCAGATCGACGAGCAGGACCTCCTGGGTCAGGCGAGCGGGAACAGATGACTTCTTGCGAAAGTCGTAGGTCCGGCCGCCCAGCTTGAACCGACCATGGCGCTTCAGATTGTAGACCACCGGCTCGTTGTAGAGCTGGGTCGAACCGACCCCGAGGCCGTTAAACGCGCTCGGAGACACCATCAGGAAGCCGTCGTCCTTCAGAAAGGCCTCGACCAGCTTCTCGGGCTTGGCGGGCGCCTTGCCGAAACGGGTCTGGCGGGGCGCCATGTAGACGCCGCCGGAGACCTTCTCGAGCCGGCCTTCGTCGAGCAGCTGCCGCACATGGCGGTCCACCGCATTGGACCACTTCGCGAGGTCCTGGCGACGATAGACCTGACCGGGTCGCAGCCGCTTCTTCAGATCGTTCAAGGCCGACATGACCACCTCTAGGCGTGAACATGGACGCGCCTAGTCATTCGTGCAGCGTTTTTGGTTTAAATTCCTTGCACATTATCGGGGGAATCCGGGGTGGTCAGCGCGCATTGATGGCACGCGACCTTCTGTCTCTGAGCCACTAGATTCCTTGTTTACCGCGATCTAATCCTTGCATTGCCGTCCAGCTTTCGATCACGGCTCCTCACCCGAAGCCGTTGATCCACGCCTCCAGCTCTGACCAGTCGTTGCGACTGGCGAGGTCCAGGCCGACGGCTGAAAGCAAATCCAGGTGGGCTGGTGAGACCGAGCCCTCCCGACTGGCCGCCATGCACATCGTCAGCACCGCCTGCTGCGTCCGGCCATCGACGCAGAGCGCGAGCGCACGGACCTTGGCCGCCTCCAGGTCTGCGGTTCGCCCCGGAACACTGGCTTCGTCGGCAGCCGAAGCAGCAGTGGATTCGGATCGCGCTCCGGTAAGGTGCTCCGCCCATTTGACGAGAGCGTCGCGCTTCTCCGGCACATAGGTATAGCGGTCGTAGACGGCCGTGACTGCTGCGCCGTCCTTTGGCGTATGGCCGAGCACGAGACCGACGATGAAACGGGTGACGCCGTAGCGCCCCGTCAAGGTCGTCGCGCCCGTTCGGCGGACATCATGAGGCGATCGAAGCGGCAGCTTCCTGCGCTCGAAGATGCGCGAAAAAGTTCGCGTGATCGCCTGCTCGTCAATGCATTGATCGGCGACGCGCGGGGAGGGGAAGACGAAGGGGCTGTCGGGATCGAGTGCGATCGCTGCACCGAGCACCTCCAGAGCCTGCGGGCTTAGCGGGACGACGTGCTGACGGTTGGCCTTGGCCCGGTCCGCCGGAATCACCCAGAGCGCGGCGTTCAGGTCGAACTCTGCCTTTCGCGCGCCCGCGACCTCGTTGCGGCGTGTCAGGGTGAGCATGAGCAACTGGATGGCGAGCGCCATGACTGGCTCGGGCCGCGCCGCAAGGCCGACATTGAGATAGCCGGGCGGTCGTGGCTGTATGCCGTCCAGCGCAATGTCCCAAACCAGCCTCAGTCCGGCGTCGTCCAGCATCCGGTCGCGTGAAACCAGGGCCAGAGGCCGAGCGAGTCCGACCACGGGGTTGGCATCGATCATCTCCTCCTGAACACAGAAGGCCATGACGCTGTGAAGAAGCCCGCCAATCGAAGCCGCGCTGGCGGCAGAGAGCCGCCGCTCGGTGACGAGCGAGCGCATGAAGGTCTTGACCTCGGCGCGCTTCAAATCGCGCGGTGCCGTCGTACCGAGAGATAGCGAGATATGACGTTTCCAGAGGTGGCGCTCGTTGGCGATCGTCCTTGGACGTTTGGGCCTTCGGCGACCGCCATGCAGACCCAGCTCCGCTGCAGCCCAGTAGGTCTCCGCGACTTCGTCCAAAGAGTCCTGGGGCGGAGCGGGAAGCTGGGCGGCGGCGCGCTCCGCGACGGGGTCGACGCCCTTGAGAAGTTCAAGCCTGAGTTTGGTCGCCTTTTGCCGTGCATCGGCAAGCGACACCTCGGGATAGTCGCCAAGGATCACCCTACGCCGAGGTCCGTCTTTGACCGCGTATCGAACCTCGAACTGCCTCAGGCCAGACGGCCAGACCCGCAGGCTAAGACCTCGGGCGCCGGAAACACGGCGCTCGAACCGACAGTCGAGCGGCTTGAGGCCGACGATCTGGCGATCTGTCGTGATGACCTGGGTTGGCATGGAGGCTACGTCCTGAGCAAATCAGACGCGCCCAGCCTACCATCAAGGGGGGCAATAGGGGGGCAGTCGGTGCAAGATTCACTGCAAACCCGTGCACAGGTGTGCAAACCCCAATTCTTTTATGTTCAGTCACTTAGGCGAGTTTTGTAATGTGATGAAAAGCCTTGAAATGGCATCTGGGGCGATTTACACCGAGAGGGTCGGCGGTTCGAACCCGTCGCCGCCTACCATTTCCACGCAAAACTAGTGTTCGGGCGAGGCGCGGTCGGCGCTGAACGCCTGTCCCGCCAGGCTGTGGCGACGGCCATAGGCCAGATAGACGGCGACGCCGGCCAGGTTCCAGAACAGGAACCATAGGTGGGTCTTCTGCGGCAGGCTGGCCAGCAGATAGAGGCAGCCGGCGATGGCGATCGGGCCCACGATCCAGGCCAGGGGCGTGCGGAAGCCGCGCGGGGCATCGGGGGCGCGGCGGCGCATGATCAGCATGCAGACCGCCACCGCCGTAAAGGCCACCAGCGAGCCGGCGTTGGCCAGGGCGACGATCTCGTCCAGCGGCAGGAACAGGCTGATGCAGCCGACGATGGCGACCGTGAACAGGGTGATGCGGATCGGACGGCCGCCCTTGGACACCCTGGACAGGCCGTGGGGCAGCAGGCCGTCGCGCGCCATGACGAAGAAGATCCGGCTCTGGCCATAGAAGAAGGCCATGATCACGGTCGGCAGGGTTATGACGGCGGTCACGGCCAGGAAGCGGGCGGCGCCGGGCTGGTTGATCTCGCGCAGGATCAGGGCCAGGGGCTCGGGGCTGTTGGCGAAGCGGATGAAGGGCGTGGCGCCCAGGGCCGCCAGGGCGATGACCGTATAGATGGCGGCGCAGGCGAACATCGAACCGATGATGCCGATGGCCAGATCGCGCTTGGGGTTGCGGGTTTCCTCGGCGGCGGTGGCGATGGCGTCAAAGCCGTAGAAGGCCGAGAAGATGATGGCGGCGGCGGCCATAACCCCGCGCTCGATGCCGTCCTCGCCCATGTTGCGTGCAAAGCCGTAGGGGCTGAAGGGCTCCAGATTGGCGACGTCGAAATGGGGCAGGGCGAACCAGACGAAGACAGCCAGGGCCGACAGCTTCACCACCACCAGGATCATGGTCAGGCTGGCGCTCTTGCGCGTGCCGGCGATCAGAAGGCCCGCGACCGCCAGGATGATGAAGAGGGCCGGCAGGTTGGCGACGCCGCCGGCATGCGGCGCCTGCATCAGGCTCATGGGCACGCCCGCCCAGCCATTCAGCAGGGGGGCGGCGTAGCCCGACCAGCTGACCGCCACGGCGCTGACCACCAGGCTGTACTCCAGGATCAGGCTCCAGCCGATGATCCAGGCGAAGACCTCGCCCATGACCACGTAGCTGTAGGTATAGGCGCTGCCCGAGGCCGGGATCATGGCCGCCATCTCGGCATAGGCCAGGGCGGCGCAGGCGCAGACGAAGCCGGCGATCAGGAAGGACAGCAGGACGGCGGGCCCCGCCTTGTCGGCGCCGATGCCGATCAGGGTCAGGATGCCGGTGCCGACGATGGCGCCGACGCCCATGGCGATCAGATGCGGCCAACTCAGGGTGCGGGCCAGGCTCTGGCCGTCCTGGGGGCTTGCATCAATGCGCTTGCGCGTGTTCCAGCGGCCCATTCGGGGCTCCTGCTTGATGAGTGTCGTGGTCGAATAGAGCCAGAGGCGCTGAGCGATCCATCACAAGAGACTGAGGGCTTTCGATGTCATGCGCTCATGAAAAAGGCCGCCGGGCGAACCGGCGGCCTTTTTCTGTTGAGATCGAGGTCGATCAGAACTTGAAGCTGGCTCGCAGCAGCAGGGTGTAGCGAACGTAGTCTTCCAGAAGTTCCGCATCGCCCGTGATGGCGAGCATGCCTAGTTCGTTGCCGACGTTCAGGCGGAAGCCCAGGATCGGGCCGCCGCCTTCGATGCTGGCGGGATCCAGGGTGAAGGCGTCGCCGCCCGAGGCGAAGCGGGCGATGGTCGTCCCGGCGTCGACCGAGAAGTTCTGACGCCAGCCGAGGCGGACTTCCGGACGGATCCAGCCGTTCTGGCCGAAGCCGTAGCCGATGTTCACGGCGGCCACGCCCGAGAACATATGGCCGTCGCGCTCATCGATCTTCAGATCGAAGCCGTCGCCGCCGCCCTTTTCAGTGCGCGCGCCTTCGCTCAGCGAGAAATACTCGCCGTAGATTTCAGGACGGACGTTCAGGCGGCCGAAGTTGCGCTCATAGGAGGCGCCGCCGGCGGCGGCCAGGGTGAAGCCGTGCCAGTCGGATTCGTTCTTCAGGTTGATGCCGTCGGCGACCAGTTTGCGGGTCGCATTGAACGAGGCGTAGCCGCCCGCAGCCCGCGCCCACGTCGTCCAATACTGACCCTGGGCGCGCCAGTAGAGGCCCAGCTCCAGCAGGTTGGCCGACAGGACTTCCTCGGCCGCAGCCTCGGGATCTTCCAGGTCGGACGAGGTGAATGCGGCGGTGAGGCCGACCGCGCCCATGCCGGTGCCGCGCTCGACGCCGCCGGCGACGCCGAAGCCTTCCGAGCGGAAGCCGTAGGAGTCGGTCTTGTCCTTGTCGGCGTAGAAGTTGATTTCCTGAACCCAGGCGCTGGTTTCGCCGGGCGCGGCCGAGGCGTTGCGGCCGGTCAGGGCGCGGGTCACGGCGTCGACGCCGCTGGCCAGCGAAAGCAGGGGGCCGCCCGAGTGGTCGGGCAGCATCTGCTCATAGATGTCGAAGAAGCCGTCGCGTCCGGTCTGGCCCAGGATGGCGTTGCGGATGGCTTCATTCTTGTCGAGCGCGCCGTAAATCGAGTCATAGGCGGCGGCCTCGACGTCGATCATGCCGGCTTCTTGAGCCGTACGGCGTCGAGCATCGACATAGATGTCGCCGGCGGCGACATCGGCGCCGGCCTTGACGACGAAGGCGTAGGGCGAGTTGGCCTGGATGGCGTCGGCGTCGATGGTTCCGACGTTGAGCGTGTTCGCATCAATGATGGTGAAGCGGGTGGGGTCCTGCAGCAGCGAGTTGAACCTCACGCCCAGGCCGGCGCCGGTGGCGATATTGGCGACGCCGTCGACCTTGAAGCCGCTGTTCATGCCCTTGGCGGGATCGAGGGTGACGATCAGGTCCCCGTCCGCGCCCACGTTCAGCTTGCTGATGGTGGTCACGCCGCTCTGGCGAGCGTCGAGGGTGCCCTTGGAGATGTCGATGTCCAGCAGGCCGTCCGAATTGTTGATCGCGCCGCGAACCACGGCACCGCCCGAAATCGACAGCCGGTCGGCGCCCGCGCCGAACGAGATATCGCCCTGAACCACGCCGTTCTGGATGTCGAGGAAGTCGGCGCCCGACCCCAGCTTGATGTCGCCGAAGGTGGTGGGCTCGCGCGAATCCGTCACGCCGTCGCCGTCAGTGTCCGGATCGGAGGTCGTGGCGGTCCCGGCGATGCCCTTCTGCGTGAAGGTGACGCCGGAAGTGTTGGCGGTGACGTCGATGGCTGTTGCCTTGCCGGTGATCGGGTCGCCCTTGTCGTTCGGCGAGACGGTGGCCTGGATCGACCGCGTATTGGTGATCGACGTCAGGCTGCCGCTGAGATCGGCGATCGCCGTCGTATTGGCGGCGCCGCCGCCCGTCGTGGCGGCAATCGTGCCGTCGTTGTTGATCGACGAAACGTTCGCCCCGGCCTCAATGCGCACAGCCGTGACCTGATCCGCGCTATCGGAGGCGGAAGCGGCGTTGATGGTGCCGGTGTTGATCAGAGTCGGGGTCGTCGCGCCGGCCGCGAAGCGAATCGCGGTGGCGTCGGCCTTGTTGGCGAGAACGGCGATGGAGCCTTCGTTGCGCACGCCGCCTTCAATCGTCACGGCTTGACCGCCGGCGACACCGAACTGAAGCGCCGTGGGCGCAATGTCGTCATAGACGCCGATGCCGAAGATTTCGCCGCGATTGACGAAGCCGTAGGCGTTGTTGCCTGCGCCCGCGAGGCCCAAGGTGACCGTGTTGGCGGTCGATCCGACGACCACGGCAGGGGCCGCGCCGTAGGACGTGACCTTTGCGGCGGCTTCGTTGGCGTCGGGCAGGCCGTCGCCGTCGCGATCCGCGTCCTCGCGGTTCTTGACGCCGTCGCCGTCGTTGTCCTCGTCGCCGTTCTTGACGCCGTCGCCGTCGTCGTCGCCTTCGATCCCGGCGGCGCCATAGGTCGGACCGACGTCGAACAGGACGCCCTTGGCGACGTTGCCGCCGATACGCACGGCCGGTCCGCCCTGGAGCAGGTCGTCGGCGTCGAGGTTCTCGAGGAACAGGGTTTCAGCAGGAACCGTGCCGGTCGTCGGCTTGCTGTTGGGGCGGGTCGTGTAGCGATAGCCGGTCGAGGTGATCGTGCCCTGGATCGCGAGGCGTCCGTCGACAGCGCCGTCCACCGCAACGCCCACTGCATTCTGGCCGCGGGCGGCCACTGAACCCAGGACGCTGACGTTGCCGCTCACGGGGCCGCTGACGCTGACGCCGCGGGTGTTGTCGCCCGTCACGTTGATGTTGCCGAAGTTGGTCAGATTTCCGACCAGAGGCGCTTCAACCGAAACGCCGTAAGAGTTGTTGCCCTCGACCAGAATCGAACCCGACGTCTCGATCAGAATGTCGCCGGTCTTGGCGGCGGGGCCGGTCACGCGCAGGCCGTAGCGGTCCGAGCCTGAAGCGAAGGGGCCGTCGGCGTCGCCGTCCTTGTCGGTGTCCTTGTACTCGTCGATATCGTCGGTGACGCTGATCCCGCCGCCGATGGTGATCGTGCCGGTCGTGCCGCCCAGGGCCAGGATGCCGGTCGAGCCGTTGGCGCTCTTGGCCATCGTGATCGTGGAACCGCTGTCCAGGTCCACGCCGTGGCTGGAATCGACGGTCACGGCGGCGCCGCTCGCAACAGAAACCGAGCCGCCGTTGGCCAGGCGGATGCTGTCCGGCGCCGTGCCTGTGGCGTTGGAGGTCGAAATCGGGGTCGTGCGGGCCGTCGAAATGACCACCTCGGCCTGAGCCCCGGCGGCGGCCATCAAGGGGGCGATCGCCACCGCGGTCGCGAGCAGAATACGCATTAGATAGAAACCCCTCGTGGACACACGCGCAACGACGCCAGCCGCCCGTTTAACAGGCTCGGCGCCACCATGCCCCAAGTTTCTCGAATTTGAGGCGAATGCAAGGCCGGGGGTAGTGCGGCGAAGCTGAACGGGAGATGAAAACCTCTATTCAGCGCCGGTTGGCGCGGGTTCTGAAAAAAGGATGCTTGAGCGGAGCAGTTTCCGGCGCTACGGGCGATTCATGGTGAGTTCCAAACGCGCGCGTCGCATCCAAAGCCGGGCCAGCCGCGTTGCGGCGTCAAACCCGGGAGAAGCCGCCTCGATGAGCATGAGCGATATCGACGTCCAGGAAAGCGAACTTCGCCTGTTTCCTGGGCTGGATGAGGAGGTCGCAGAAACTCTGAGGACGCTGAAGGCGTCGACATCCGATCCGCGGCCGCGACTGGTGGACACGACCATGCTGTTCGCCCCCCGATCCGGCGGCGTGAAGCGCTACCTCCTGTCCAAGAAGGCCTGGCTTGAGGCGAATCGGCCTGCGATCGCTCATACGCTGGTGGTGCCAGGGGCCAAGCATAAGGCAGGCGCGGACGGCATCGTTCAGCTTCACGCCGCCAAGCTGCCGTTTGGCGATGGCTATCGCTGGCCCAGCTCTGTGCGACGCTGGGGCGCCTGGGTGGCTTCGATGAACCCATCCGTGATTGAGGCCGGGGATCCCTATACGCCGGGGCAGGGCGCTCTGGAGGCAGGTCAGAGAGCCGGCTGCCCGGTCGTCGGCTTCTGCCATTCGGACCCGGCGGGTCTGGCGGCGCTGCATTTCGGCGAATGGGCCAAGAAGCCGGTCGAGAAGCGCTGGGCCAGGCTGTTTTCGCAGTTCGACCGCGTGGTCTCACCTAGCCGCTTCATCGCCCGACGGCTGGAAGAGGCGGGCGTCGGCGGCATCGTGATTCGTCCTCTGGGGGTCGAGGTCGACACCTTTCGCCCGGATCGGCGCGACCGCGACTGGCTGTTGAAGAAGCTGGGCCTGGGCGCCGATGCCCGCCTGCTTTGTTTCGCCGGGCGTCCGGCCAAGGAGAAGAACGTCGATGTCCTGATCGACGCGGTGCAACGCCTGGGCGCGCCCTATCACCTGGTGCTGGTCGGGGCCGGGGCTGGGATGCCTCCGGAAGATCGCGTGATCTCGCTGCCCTATGAGAAGGACCCCAAGGCCGTGGCGCGGATCATCGCCAGCTGCGACGCCTTCGTTCACGCCAACGACAAGGAGCCGTTCGGCTTGATCGTGCTGGAGGCCATGGCCTGCGGCCGTCCCGTTGTCGGCGTCAATGCGGGCGGCGTGGCCGAGACGGTCGATTCCAGCGTGGGTCAGTTGGCGCGCTCGGCCGACCCGGCCGACTACGCCGAGGCGATCGAGGCGCTGTTCGAGCGGGACGTCGAGGCTCTGGGCCGGGCGGCGCGGGTCAAGATGGTGGAGCAATTCGCCTGGAACCGGGTCTTTGAGGACCTGTCGATGCTCTATGGCGAGCTGAGCGGGCGACCCGAGTTCATCCTGCCGCAAGATGTCGCGCCGCTGAACTAGCCGCGCGGCGTCGGGCCGCAAAGATGCGCGGCTGCGGATGGCGCTGACGATGCAGTGAGAAGAGAGGCGGCGCCCGTTTTGGGCGGTGTGCGCCATTCTCTTCGCTGAAGAGAATGGCGCGAGTGACGGGGCTCGAACCCGCGACCTCCGGCGTGACAGGCCGGCACTCTAACCAACTGAGCTACACCCGCGTTCCCCTCCGCGAGGAGGAGAAGGGCCGATTAAGGGCGACTCACGATGGGGTCAAGCGCAATGTGCGAAAAGGTCGAAATTAGCTGCGAATTCAGGTTCTAGCGCCCGCAGTCGAGGCCGGGAGCATCTGGCGCGGCGGTCGCGCCGGGGCCGAGCGCCTTCTGCATGAAGACCACGTCGCGCCAGGCGTCGAACTTCCATCCGGCGGCGTGGAATATGCCGACATGTTCGAAGCCGGCGGCGGCGTGCAGGGCGATGGAGCCGGCGTTGGCGCTGTCGCCGATCACCGCCACCATCTGACGCATTCCCAGGGCCTCGCAGGCGCTCAGCAGGGCGTCCAGCAGGGCCTTGCCGACGCCGCGCCCGCGAAACGCCTCGGCCACATAGATCGAGTCCTCGACCAGGAAGCGATAGGCGGCGCGCAGGCGGTAAGGGCCGGCGTAGGCGTAACCCGCGACCTGCCCAATTCCGTCTGGCCCCTCGATCTCGGCGGTCAGAACCGGCAGGCCGAGGGCGGCGGGCGCGGCCAGGCGCGCCCGCATCTCGTCAGCCGACGGGACATCCAGTTCGAACGTCCCCGTGCCGTGCAGTACGCTCTCGGCGTAGATGGCCGTGACGGCGGCCAGGTCGGCTTCCTTGAACGGCCGAACGATCACACCTTTTCCCAGCCCTTTTCGACGGCCCAGACGGCGAAGGCGTAGTCGTGGGCGATGTCCTTCAGATAGTCGAACCGGCCCGACGAGGCGAAGTGGCCCGCCTCCATGTTGATCTTCAACAGCACCGGATTGCCCGAGGTCGTGGCGGGACGCAGCTTGGCCACCCACTTCTCAGGCTCCCAATAGGTGACGCGCGGATCGGACAGGCCGCCAGTCGCCAGCACGGCCGGATAGGGCTTGGCCTCGATCTGATCGTAGGGGCTGTAGCTGAGCATGTAGTCGTAGGCGGCGGCGTCCTCGAGCGGATTGCCCCACTCGGGCCATTCCGGCGGGGTCAGCGGCAGGGAGGTGTCGCTCATCGTGTTGATGACGTCGATGAAGGGCACGCCGCCGATGATCCCGGCCCACAGGTCGGGGCGCATGTTGGTGACGGCCCCCATCAGCAGCCCCCCAGCCGACCGGCCTTCGGCCACGATATTTCCGGCCTTGGTGTAGTTTTTCGCAATCAGGTGGTCGGCAGCGGCGATGAAGTCGGTGAAGGTGTTCATCTTGGTGAAGCGCCGGGCGGTCAGGAACCAGTTCCAGCCCTTGTCCGAACCGCCGCGAATATGGGCGATGGCGTAGATGAAGCCGCGATCCACCAGCGACAGCCGATTGGTCGAGAAGCTGGCCGCCATGGGAATGCCGTAGGAGCCGTAGCCGTAGAGCAGCAGAGGCGCCGAGCCGTCGACCGGCGTGTCCTTGCGGCGCAGCACCGTCACCGGCACCAGTTGACCATCCGAGGCGGGAGCGTTCAGCCGCTCGACCACATAGTCCGCCGAATTGTGGCCCGAAGGGATTTCCTGAACCTTGCGCAGGGTCCGTTCGCGCGACTTGAGGTCGTAGTCGTAGGTCGACGTCGGCGTGGACGGCGAGTTATAGCCATAACGCATGACCGTGGTGTCGAACTCCGACGCCCCGCCCAGCGACAAGGCGTAGGCCGGCTCGTCCACGGCGATTTCATGCTCGGCGCCGGCGCGGTCGCGGATGACGATCTTGGTGTTGGCGTCGGCGCGTTCCTGGCGGCCCAGATAGTCCTTCACCAGGGCGACGCCCTCGATGAAGCGGCCCGGCGTGTGGGGGATCAGGTCCTTCCAGTTCGCCTTGGCGGGCGCGGCTGTCGGTGCCTCGACCACCTTGAAGTCGATGGCGTCGTCAGCGTTGGTGCGGATCACCCAGCGGTCGCCCCAGTGGTCCAGGTCGTACAGGCGGCCTACATGGCGCGGCTCGACCACGACCGGCGTAGCGGTCGGATTCGCGCCCGCAATGATGCGGCCTTCCGAGGTTTCCTGATTGCCGATGCCGATGATGATGAAGGCGTCGTCGGCGGTGCGGCCGACGCTCTGGAACATGCCGTCGTCGGTTTCCTCATAGACCAGGGTCGTCTCGCCGCCGCGCGCCGGACGGCGGAAGATCTTGTCCGGGCGGCCGTTGTCGTCGCGGTTGGTCCAGAAGATCCACTGGCTGTCCGGCGAGAAGGTGAAGTTCTCGGTCGCCGATTCGATGGGCTCAGGCAGGACCTCGCCGGTCGCCAGATCCTTGACGTAGATCTTGAAGACCTCGGACCCTTGCGCGTCCTCGGCATAGGCGAACAGGGCGTGGTCGGGGCTGTGCTCGACAGCCGAGACCTCGGAATAGGCCTTGCCCTCGGCCAGCTTGTTGCAGTCCAGCAGGATGGCCTCGCCATCGGTTTTGCCACGCGGGCGACGGCAATAGAGCGGGTGCTGGTCGCCGGTGTTGTAGCGGACGTAGTATTCCCAGGCGCCGTCGGGTGCGGGGACGGAGCTGTCGTCCTCCTTGATGCGGCCCTTCATCTCTTCGAACATCGCGGCCTGCAGCGGCAGGGTCGAGGCCATGATGGCTTCGCGATAGGCGTTCTCGGCGGTCAGGTGTTCCTTGACGTCGGCCTTGATCAGCGACGGATCGCGCAGCACGGCCTGCCAGTTGTCGTCCTTCATCCACTGATAGTCGTCGGTGCGAACCCGGCCCAACTGTTCGATGCGGACGGGGACCTTCTTGGCGACGGGCGGGACAGGCAGGGACATCGAGGCTCCGGTAGGGGTCTGGCGGGCGAGGGCGGGGGAGGCGGTCGCCAGTGCGGCGGCGGCGGTCGAGACGATCAGTTCGCGGCGATTCATGGCGTCAGCCCCCTGTATGGTCGGGCGGACCTTGTGCGCGCGGACGACCGGCGTCAAATGTCCCGATGATCACTTCGGATACTCCGCCCGAACCGCCCGTCGCCGTGGCCGCCCCTATGGAATGGGACCTGACCCTGGGTCTGATCAGCGCCACGGTGCAGATCGACCAGCCGCTGAATGAAAGCACACGCAAGGTCGGCACCGGCTTCCTGATCTCGGCGCCGCGGCCGGACGGCGCGCCGCGCGTGGTTCTGGTCACGGCGGCCCATGTCCTGAACGTCATGCCGGGATCGGAAGCGCGCATCGGCTGGCGCACCGCCGAAGCCGACGGGGCGTGGAAGTTCGCGCCCGCGGGTCTGACGATCCGGGGCAGCGCCGGCGCCCCGCTGTGGACGCAGCATCCCGAACGGGATGTGGCGGTCATGGAGATCACCGCGCCGGACGCCTTCGCCCAGGCCGCCATTCCTCTGGGCTGGCTGGCCGACGGTGCGACCCTGGATCAGTGGCGCGTGGGACCGGGCGACGAACTGATGGCGCTGGGCTTTCCGCATGGACTGGCGGCCAACAAGGCGGGCTTCCCGATCCTGCGCCTGGGCAGGATCAGTTCCTGGCCGCTGACGCCGATCCGTCACTTCCCGATCTTCCTGCTGGATTTCGCCGTGTCGCAGGGCAACTCGGGCGGCCCGGTTTTCTGGACGCCCGCCGTGCATCGTCGCCCCGGCGCGCCGACGCCTGACCACCCCTACATCGCTGGCGTTCTGGTGCAGGAAGTGCAAGGCGGCGGCGAAGGGCTGGAGCTGGGCGTCGTCGCCCACGCCCAATATGTGCGCGAGGCGATCGCCTTGCTGGATCAGCCCGCCGCCGTATCCAGGCCGTAGCGCCACATCCTGCAACTCCGGGAAGGCACGATGCGCCTTCCCGCTGATATTGCGATCTTAGCCCGCCAGGGCCTCGACGCTCAGGCCTTGCAGCAGCTCTCCGCCCTGGCCCACGGCGGCCAGACGGCTGGAGACATGGCCCAGCACGTTGGCCGCGTAGAGTTCGTAGAGGTCCAGCTTGCCTTGCAGCCAGACGGGGTCGCCGTTTCCGGCGGCTAGCCGCGCCTTGGCCGCCAGCGCGCCCTTGGCCAGCATCCAGCCGCCGACCACGTCGCCCAGCAGCTTCAGATAGGCGTCAGCGCCGGCCAGAACGTCGGCGGCGCCGTCGGCGGCGGCCTTGCGGTCCAGCAACCACAGGGTGGCGTCCTCGACGGCCTCGATGGCCGTGGCGAAGCGTTCGACCGGCTTGCCGACATAGAGGCGGTCGATCTGAGCCAGGGTGTCCTTCATGTCCGCGATCAGGGCCTTGGCGGAATCGCCGCCGTCCATCGACAGCTTGCGGCCGACCAGATCCATGGCCTGGATGCCGTTGGTGCCTTCGTAGATCGGGGTGATGCGGGCGTCGCGATAGTATTGGGCCGCGCCGGTCTCCTCGATGAAGCCCATGCCGCCGTGGACCTGGACGCCCAGCGAGGCGACCTCGCAGCCGACGTCGGTGGACCAGGCCTTGGCGATGGGGGTGAACAGGTCCTCGCGGCCCTTCCACAGCTTGCGCTCGGCCTCGGTCGCGGCGTGTTTGGCCAGGTCGGTGGCGACGCCGGTGGACAGGCAGATGGCGCGGGCGGCGGCGATCTTGGCCTTCATGACGCCCAGGGTGCGGCGCACGTCGGGATGGTCGAAGATCGGCGCGTTCTTCTCGCCGGTCCAGACGCTGCGCCCCTGACGGCGCTCCAGCGCATAGGCCAGGGCGTGCTGATAGGCGCGCTCGGCGACGCCGACGCCCTCGACGCCGACGGCCAGACGGGCGGCGTTCATCATCACGAACATATGGGCCAGGCCCTCGTTCGGACGGCCGACCAGTTCGGCGCGGGCGCCTTCATAGGACATGACGCAGGTGGGCGAGGCGTGGATGCCCAGCTTGTGCTCGACGCCGACCGGGTGGAAGGCGTTGCGCTCGCCCAGCGACCCGTCGGCGTTGACCGCGAACTTGGGCGTCAGGAACAGGCTGATGCCCTTCGGCCCTGCCGGGGCGTCGGGCAGACGGGCCAGCACCAGGTGGACGATGTTGTCCGTGGCGTCGTGGTCGCCCCAGGTGATGAAGATCTTCTGGCCGTTCAGGGCGTATGTCCCGTCGCCGTTGGGCGTGGCCGTGGTGGTCAGGGCGCCCAGGTCCGAACCTGCGTGGGGTTCGGTCAGCACCATGGCGCCGGTCCATTCGCCCGAGACCAGCTTGGTCAGATAGGTGGTCTTCTGGTGCTCGGTGCCGACCTGCTCCAGCGCCTCGATCGAGGCCAGCGACAGCATGGGGCAGAGGCCGAAGGCCATGTTGGCGGAGTGGACGGTCTCATAGGCCGCCAGCTCCAGCGCCTTGGGCAGGGCCTGGCCGCCGGCCTCGACCGAGGCGGTCAGGCCGGTCCAGCCGCCTTCGGCGAACTGCTTGTAGGCGTCGACGAAGCCGGGGGCGGCGGTGACGGCGCCGTTGGCGTATTTGGCGCCGGCCAGATCGCCGGGACGGTTCAGCGGGGCCAGCACCTGTTCCGAGAACTGGCCTGCGGCCTCCAGCACCGCGCCCATAACGTCGGCGTCGTAGTCGGCGAAGGCGCCGGTGGCGGCGACCTGATCAATGCCGGCGACGGCTTCCAGGGCGAAGGCGAGGTCACGGACGGGGGCGCGGTAGCTCATGGCGGTCTCCAGAATCTTCAACATGCTTCTGACGCCCGAGCCGTCGTGGATGCAAGGGCGCTTGGACTTTGGTCGCGGTTCGCGCCAATCTCTGCCCCAATGCCGTCGCGGAAGGAAAGACCTTGGCCGAGCCCCGGAACCGCTATTCGACCGTTTCGCTGATCCTGCACTGGACTATCGCCCTGGCTGTGGTGGCCCAGGTGGCGCTGATCATGGCGCATGAGGCGACCGAGGGGCCGCTGTCGCGCGAGTTCGTGCAGATGCACAAGGCGGTCGGCCTGACCATTCTGGTCCTGACCCTGGGGCGAATCGGCTGGCGGCTGGCCAATCCGCTGATCGCCCTGCCGGTCCAGATGCCGAAGTGGGAGCGGGTTCTGTCGCGGACGACGCAGATCGCCTTCTATGTCGTGCTGCTGGTCATGCCGCTGACCGGATGGCTGGCGTCGTCGGCGGGCGGGCGTGAGATCAGCTGGTTCGGCCTGTTCCAATGGCCCCTCCTGCCGGTCGGCGGCGGGCGCGAGGCGGCGGGCCAGTTCATGGACGTGCATGAGATGGTGGCGAAGCTGCTCTATCTGCTGATCCTGCTGCACGTCGCGGGCGCGCTGAAGCATCAGTTCATCAACCGGGACAATGTGCTGCACCGCATGATCCCGATCATCCCGCGCCGGCCATGAAGGGCGACACCCCCGAGATCGCGGCCGAGGCGCTGAAGACCGGTCGGCTGGTCATCCTGCCGACCGAGACCGTCTATGGGCTGGCGGCCGACGCCTCGAACCCGCAGGCGGTGGCGCGCATCTTCGAGGCCAAGGGAAGACCGCGCTTCAACCCCTTGATCGCGCACGTCGCCAACGGCCTGGACGCCGAGGCGATCGCCGTGTTCGACGACCGGGCGCGCGCGCTGGCCGAGGCCTTCTGGCCCGGTCCGCTGACCATCGTGGCTCCGGTTCGGGACCGCGAGCGCGTCTGCGATCTGGCGCGCGCCGGTCTGGACAGCGTCGCCGTGCGCGTGCCGGGGCATCCGCGCGCGCGAGCCGTGATCGCGGCCTTCGGCGGGGCCGTGGTCGCGCCTTCGGCCAACCGCTCGGGGCGGCCCAGCCCCACCACCTATGCCGATGCGCTGGAGGAAACCGGCCATGCGGTCGGCGCCGCCGTCGACGGCGGTCCGTGCGCTGTGGGGGTCGAGAGCACGGTCGTTTCGGTGCTGGACGGCGTCGTCGCCCTGTTGCGCCCCGGATCGGTGACGCGCGAGGAGATCGAGGCTGTGGTCGGTCCGCTCGCCGAGAGCGGGCAGGGGCATCGCTCGCCCGGCCGGCTGGCCCTGCACTACGCCCCCGACGCCCCGGTGCGGATCGAGGCCGAGGCGGCGAAGGATGGCGAAGTCCTGCTGGGCTTTGGCCCCGGCGTCGGCGAGCCGCGCTGGAGCCTCAGTCCGACGGGCGACCTGCGCGAGGCGGCGGCCAATCTGTTCCGCCTGCTGCGGGAAGCGGACCGGACCAAGCCCAGGGGCATCGCCGTGTCGCCCATCCCGCACAAAGGGTTGGGCGAGGCCATCAACGACCGGCTGCGCCGCGCGGCGGGGTTTGTCGGCTAGAGGAAGCGGGCCTTCAGATCGACGCTGGAAGCCTTGCCTACCTGGGGCGCGCAGGTTTCCAGCCACTGCTCCGCCGCCTGACGGCCGCGCGACTTCAGGTCGTTGAGGAAACTCCATTCCGTGTCGAACTTGGTCGACAGCGACAGGCTGCCCAGCCAGTCGTCGACCTCGATCGCGTGCATGCGGACGCCGCGATAATGGTCCTCGTTGTGGCTCAGCCTGCCCTCGGCGATCAGGTCCTGAACGAAGGCCACGGCGCGTAGTTCGGCGACCAGCGGGGCGTTGAACAGGATCTCATTTAGGCGGTCCATGATCTCGCCCGCCTCGCGCGGGGCCTCGTCGCGGACGAAGGGGTTCAGGGGCAGCAGCAGGATGTCGTCGGGTGTGTCGGCGTAGAACAGCGGCCACAGCGCCGGGTTAGCCAGATAGCCGCCGTCCCAATAGAATTCGCCCTCGATCTCGACCGCCTGGAACAGGTGCGGCAAGCAAGCCGAGGCCAGCAGGACGTCAGGGGTGATCTCGGCCGAGCGGAACAGGCGCGACCGCCCGGCGCGGACCGCCGTGGTCGAGACGATCAACTGAATGTCCGAACCCCGCACCGCCTCGAAATCGACGGCGGTCTCCAGCACCCGTTTCAGCGGGTTCAGGTTGAAGGGGTTGAACGAATAGGGGCTCATGGACAGGGCCAGGGTCTCGCCGGCCTTCCACATCGGGCTTTCCTTGAGCCAACCCGGCGTCAGGGCCTTGGACCAGATGGCGCTGTCGCCGAAGACGTTGCGGCCGCCGGACTGGTTGACCTCGCGCCACAGCTTGTCGAGGACGGCGCGGCCGCCCGCTGCGCCATCCTGCGCCAACCCGGTGATCAGGGCGGCGGCGTTCATCGCGCCCGCCGAGGCTGCGGTGACGGCGCGAATGTCGAGGATGTCGGCCTCCAGCAGCCGGTCCAGCACGCCCCACTGAAAGGCGCCGTGCGAGCCGCCGCCCTGAAGCGCGAGACAGACGGGGTGACGATGAGGGCGGGATTTTGACTTGGCCATCATCCGCCCCTGTTCAGGTCGCTATTGCGCGGTCCAGCCGCCGTCGACCGAGTAGTGGGACCCGTTGGCCGAGGCCCCGAGGTCGGACACCAGATAGAGGAAGATGCCCGCCAGTTCGTCGGTCGTGACGAACCGCTTGGTCGGCTGCGAGCCGAGGATGACGTTCTTCATCACGTCTTCGGGCGTCATGCCGCGCGTGCGGGCCTGATCCTCGATCTGCTTGGCGACGATGGGAGTCTCGACGAAGCCGGGGCAGATGGCGTTGCAGGTGATGTTCTGTTGCGCCAGTTCCAGCGCCACGGTCTTGGTGAAGCCGATCACGCCGTGCTTGGCGGCGACATAGGCCGACTTGAACGGGCTGGCCACCAGGCCGTGGGCCGAGGCGATGTTGACGATGCGGCCGCGGCCCTGGGCCTTCATGATCGGGATCGCCGCCTTGGTGGCGTAGAAGGTCGAGGACAGGTTGATGGCGATGATCTTCTCCCACGCATCGGCGGGGAAGTTCTCGACGGCTTCGACGTGCTGGATGCCGGCGTTGTTGACCAGGATGTCGAGGCGGCCCAACTCGCGGTGAGCGGTGGCGACCATGTCGGCGATCTGATCCGGCTGGGTCATGTCGGCGGGGTGATAGAGGACGCGCACGCCCGTCTCGGCGGCCAGAGCAGCGCGGGTCTGTTCGATGACAGCGGGATCGCCCAAGCCGTTCAGCACCACGTCGCCGCCGCATTGCGCGACGGCGCGGGCCAGCGCCAGGCCGATGCCGGAGGTCGAGCCGGAGACGACGGCGACCTGGCCCTTGAGATCGTTCATGGCGAACATGCGGTGAGAACCCGTGGAATAGCTATGCTGCAACGCAGCCTAACCGCAGTCGTTCAATCTGGCGATCAGGAATTTCCTTCTCTGATGAATATCCAGTCCGCCTCGGTCGAAAGCGCCTTGTCGAAGCGGTAGCCGTCGCGGTCGAAAGCCTTGAGATCGGCGGCCTTCTCGATGCGGTTCTCGATGGCGTAGCGGGCCATGGCGCCGCGCGCCTTCTTGGCGAAGAAGGAGATGATGCGGGCCTCGCCGTCCTTGCGCTCCTTGAAATGGGGCGTGATGACCGGCAGCTTCAGCGCCTTGGCGTCGACGGCGCCGAAGTACTCCTGGCTGGCCAGGTTGACCAGGGTGCGGTCGGGCAGGGGCGCCGCGTCTTCGTTCAGGCGCAGCGAAATGCGTTCGCCCCAGAAGTCATAGAGGTTGGCGCCGCGCTTGGTCTTCAATCGGATGCCCATCTCCAGCCGATAGGGCTGGATGGCGTCCAGCGGGCGCAACAGGCCGTAGAAGCCCGACAGGATGCGCAGGTGATCCTGGGCCCAGTTCAGATCGGCCGGGGCCAGCGAGCGCGCGTCCAGCCCGTCATAGACGTCGCCGGCGAAGGCGAAGACGGCCTGCAGCGCGCCCTCGGCCGTCTCGTTGTCGAAGGCCTGGAAGCGTTCGTAGTTCAGGTCGGCCAGGGCGTCGGAGATCGACATCAGGCGGCGCAGGTCGGCGCGGCTCAGCTTCTTCGTGACCTTGGCCAGCTCCGCCGTTTCGTCGGCGCATCGACGCGGGGTCGAGGCCACGTCGAGGGCAGGGGGCGTGAAGTCCAGCCGTTTGGCCGGGGACAGGACGATCAGCAAGGCGACACAGGCTCCGAAGCATCGGGAAGCGGGCCTCATAGGCCGCTTCCGTGACGATTTGAACCGTCGGCGGCGTCACATTCGGTCGTGAGGCCTAGAAGAGGACCGCCGGGTTCATGATCCGCTGCGGGTCGATGGCCTGACGGATCGCCTGCATGGTCGCGATCTCCAGCGGAGACTTGTAGCGGCGCGCTTCTTCGGTTTTCAGCCGTCCCAGCCCGTGTTCAGCCGAGATCGAGCCGTTGTAGCGGGCGACGATGTCGTGGACGATTTCGGAGCCTTCCATCCAGCGAGCGATGAAGGCAGGGACGTCCTCGCCGACGCCGGGGATCACGTCATAGTGAAGGTTGCCGTCGCCGACGTGGCCGAAGACCGAGACCCGACAGCCGGGGTGGAACTTCTCGACCGCCGCCGTGGCCTCATCGATGAAGTCCGCGATCTGCGACACCGGCACCGAGACATCGTGCTTCCAGCCGCCGCCCTCGGGCTTCAGGCCCGCCGAGTGTTCTTCGCGCAGACGCCAGAAGGCGGCCTTCTGGGCGTCATTCTGGGCGATGGCGGCGTCGATGATCAGGCCTTCCTCGAAGGCGTTGGTCAGCAGCCGCTCCATGGCCGAATCGGCGCCGCCGGGCTCGCCCGAGGTCAGCTCGATCAGGACGTACCAGGGCGGGGTCGTTTCCAGCGGCTCGCGCGTGTCGGGAATGTTCTTGAGCACCAGGGCCATGCCCAGACGCTTCATCAGCTCGAAGGCCTCGACCCCGCCGCCGGTCTCGGCCTTGGCGCGGGCCAAAAGGGCGACGGCGGCGTGGTGGCTTTCCAATCCGACGATGGCCGTGGCGCGGCTGCGCATGATGGGGAAGAGCTTCAGCGTCGCCGCCGTGACGACGCCGAGGGTGCCTTCGGCGCCGATGAACAGTTGCTTCAGGTCATAGCCGGTGTTGTCCTTGCGCAGGCGCTTCAGGCCGTTGAACACCTGACCGTCGGGCATGACGGCCTCGATGCCCAGCACCAGGTCGCGCATCATGCCGTAGCGCAGCACCGCCGTGCCGCCGGCGTTGGTCGAGATGACGCCGCCGATGGTGGCCGAGCCCTCTGCCGCGAGGCTGAGAGGGAAGAAGCGGTCCTTCTCCTTGGCCAGTTGCTGCGCCTCCAGCAGGGTCACGCCGGCCTCCAGCGTCATGGCGTCGTCCAGCGGCGTCACGTCGCGCACGGTGCGCAGCTTGCGCGTGGACAGCAGGACTTCGCCGAACGGAATCTGGCCGCCGACCAGGCCGGTGCCGCCACCCTGGGTCACGACCGCGACGCCGTGACGGGCGCAGATCTCGACAGCCTTGGCTACGTCCTCGGTCGTGCGCGGCTGCAGCAGGATCGGCGTCTCGCCCGTCCAGCGTCCGCGCCATTCGGTCAGCCAAGGCGCCATGTCGTCGGCGTCCGTGGTCCAGGCGCCGGGCAGGGCGGCCTTGAGGTCTTCCAGAGCGGCAGGGAGGGCGGCGGACGTGGGGAGGGTCATATCCGCCTTGTGGCAAAAGGCGTGGCGTGGTGGAAGCGCAAAACCCTGCCTCCAGGCGGTCAATTCGCGGAGAAAACATGATTCCGGTCCCGGCCGTCGGCGTGGTCTGCCTGAAAGGCGACGAGGTCCTGCTGATCCGGCGCGGCACGCCGCCGCGTCAGGGCGAATGGAGCCTGCCGGGCGGCCGAATCGAGCCGGGCGAGCGCCTGGCCGACGCCGCCCTGCGTGAACTGCGCGAGGAGACGGGCGTTGAGGCCGAACTGATCGGCCTGATCGACGTCGTGGACGGCCTGTTTCCCGAGGCCGGGCGGCACTACGTCCTGATCGACTATGCGGCGATCTGGACCGGCGGCGAGCCGATCGCGGGCGACGACGCGGCCGAGGCGGCCTTCGTGCCGTTTGACGAGGCGCTGCGGCGGGTCGACTGGTCCGAGACGCGGCGGATCATCCGACAGGCGCGCGCCATGGCGGCGGATCGTCGCGCTGACGGCCTTGTCATCGCCAGTGAACCGGATTCGGTGGCGTCGGGACCAGGCGACCGTTAAGCTCCGCTCTCAACCGGAGGGGCTTATGGATTTCTCACTTATCTTCTTTGTGGTGTTCGCGGCCTTCGCGATCATCTTCTTGTTCAGCGTCATCAAGATCGTGCCGCAAGGCCGTGAATTCACGGTGGAACGCTTCGGCAAATACACCAAGACGTTGAAGCCGGGCATCAGCATCCTGACCCCCTTCGTCGAGCGCGTCGGCAAGCGCATGAACATGATGGAGCAGGTGCTGGACGTCCCGACCCAGGAAGTCATCACCCGCGACAACGCCGTGGTGAAGGTCGACGGCATCGTCTTCATTCAGGTGATGGACGCCGCCCGCGCCGCCTATCGCGTGGACGACCTGCCCTACGCCATCGCCCAGCTCTGCATGACCAATCTGCGGACCGTGGTCGGCTCGATGGAGCTGGACGAGGTGCTGTCGCAGCGCGACGCCATCAACACCCGTCTGCTGCACGTCATCGACGCGGCGACCGAGCCGTGGGGCGTCAAGGCCAACCGGATCGAGATCAAGGACCTGACGCCGCCCGCCGACATCACCAACGCCATGGCGCGTCAGATGAAGGCCGAACGCGAACGTCGCGCCGTCGTCACCGAGGCGGATGGCGAGAAGCAGGCCGCGATCACCCGCGCCGAGGGCGCCAAGCAGGCGGCGATTCTGGAGGCCGAGGGCCGCCGCGAAGCCGCCTTCCGCGACGCCGAGGCCCGCGAGCGCGAAGCCGAGGCCGAGGCCAAGGCGACCGCCATGGTGTCCGAAGCCATCGCGCGCGGCGACGTCAACGCCATCAACTATTTTGTGGCCCAGAAGTACGTCGAAGCCTTCGCCGAGCTGGCCCGCAACCCCACGGCCAAGACGGTCATCGTTCCTGCCGAAATGGGCGGTCTGGTCGGCACCATCGCCGGTCTGGGCGAACTGGTCGGTCTGGCCAAGGAGCAACAGCAGGGCCGCACGGACGTTCGCCGCGACGCGCGCCCGGCCCCGACGCCGGCCTCGGCGCCGCCCGCCCGCCCCGCCACGCCGCGTCGCCCCGGCGGCGGCGTGCCGACCACGGAGTAGCGCATGGACTGGATCTTGAACCTCTACGCCGCCCAGCCCTTCTGGCTTTGGCTTGCGGTGGGCGTGGTGCTGCTGGCCATCGAGGCAGCGGCCTCGACCGAATGGCTGCTGTGGCCCGCCGTCTCGGCGGGGCTGGTGGCGTTGATTTCGGCGCTGGCGCCCAATCTGGGCCTGCCGGTCGAGATCGGGATCTTCGCCGCCCTGACGGTCGTCTCGACCGTCCTGTCGCGTCGCCTGATCAAGCGGGTGAACCCCGGGGGTGAGCCCGACATCAACGACCGCGATCTGCGCCTGGTCGGCGAGCGGGCGCAGGTGGTCGAGGCCTTTGTGGACGGTCGCGGCCGGGTCTTCGTCTCGGGCGCCGAATGGCCGGCCGAGATCGAGGGCGCGGCGCCCCTGGCGGGCGAAAGCGTCGTGGTCGAATCGGTGGACGGGGCCCACCTGCGGGTGCGCCCGGTCTGAGGCTCTAGCGGCGTCGCATGTCGTCGACGCCGCGATTCGCGAGGGCGTCGGCCCGTTCGTTCAGGACGTGGCCGGCGTGACCCTTGACCCAGTGCCACTTGACCTCGTGGCGGCTGCGGGCCTCGTCCAGGCGGCGCCACAGGTCGTCGTTCTTGACCGGCTTCTTGTCGGCGGTTTTCCAGCCGCGGGCCTTCCAGCCCCGGATCCACTCGGTGATGCCCTGCATGACGTATTTGCTGTCGGTGTGCAGATCGACGCGGCAAGGACGCTTCAGGGCTTCCAGCGCGGCGATGGCGGCCATCAACTCCATGCGGTTGTTGGTCGTGTTGGGCTCGCCGCCCCACAATTCCTTTTCGTGACCGCCGCCGGTCTGCAGGATTGCGCCCCAGCCGCCGGGGCCAGGATTGCCCTTGCAGGCGCCGTCGGTGTGAATGATGACGTGATCGACCAGACTCATGGCGGGATGCCTACAGCGTCCCTTGGCGCGCCGCCATCAGTCAGCCTATATGACGCATAACAATCAGTCGGACGGGACCGGGCGTAGTCGGTTCCTTGAGGAGGTAACGCCATGGGCTCATTTAGCATTTGGCACTGGGCCATCGTCATCGTCGTCGTCGCCCTTCTGTTCGGCGGACGCGGCAAGCTGTCCGGCATCATGGGCGATGCGGCCAAGGGCATCCGCGCCTTCAAGGACGGCCTGAAAGACGACGGTGATTCCAAGGGGCCGAAGGAAGGCGTCAGCTCGCTGCCGCGCACCGAGGCCGAAAAAGAAGATCTGAACCGCTGATCGCGTTCGCGGAAAGACGCTGAATCATGGGTGGTCTTGGCCCCGGAATCGGCGGGTTCGAAATCCTTGTCATCGGTCTGGTGGCCCTGCTTGTCGTGGGGCCAAAGGATTTGCCGATGCTGATGCGCAAGGTCGGTCAGTTCGTCGCCAAGGCGCGCGGCATGGCCAACGAATTCCGCGCCAGCTTCGACGAAATGGCGCGCCAGTCCGAGCTGGACGACCTTCGCAAGGAGGTCGAGGCGCTGCGGACGGGGCAGGGCATGCACCCGCTCGGCGCCGAGGCCGAAGCGGCCTTCAAGGACATCCGCAAGGATCTGGAGGCGCCGCTGGACGCCCCGGCGCTGGCGGCGCCTGCCTTTGCAGGGCCCGTCGCCACGGGCGTGGATGAATGGCCCGACGCATTCCAGCCTGCGGCTGAGCCGGTCGCGGCGACCGTTCCCGCTGAACCCAAGACCCAGGCGATATCAAAGCCCAAGACGGCTCGCGCTCCTGCCAAGACTGCACCCAAGGCCAGCCCTGCCGTCGCTGAGGCTGCGGTCGCCAAACCCAAGACCGTGCGTAAGAAGAAGGTCGATCAATGACGTCGCTCGACCGGGACGAGGCCGAGATCGAGGCGTCGCGCGCGCCCTTGATGGATCACCTGATCGAGCTGCGCGGGCGGCTGCTGATCTGCGTCGTGGCCTTCGTCGTCGCCTTCATCGGCTGCTTCGCCTTCTCCGAGAAACTCTACCTGTTCCTGGTCCAGCCCTATGTGGTGTCGGCGGCCTTCCATCAGACGGTCGGGGCGCAGGGCCATGTGTCGCCGTTCGACCTGATCCTGGGTACGGCGCGCCTGATCCCGGTGCCGGACGTGGATCATCAGAGCGTCAAACTGATCTATACGGCGCCGCTGGAAATCCTGTTCACCAAGATGAAGCTGGCGGGCCTGGGGGCGGTGATCGTGGCCTTCCCGGTTCTGGCCTGGCAGTTGTATCGCTTTGTCGCGCCGGGGCTGTATCGCAATGAGAAGGGCGCCTTCCTGCCGTTCCTGATCGCGGCGCCGCTGCTGTTCCTGCTGGGCGCGGCGCTGGTCTATTTCGTCATGCTGCCTTTCGTCATGTGGTTCTCGCTGAGCCAGCAGATCATCGGTGAGGGCGTGGCGGCCGAACTGTTGCCCAAGGTGTCGGACTATCTGAACCTGGTGACGGCCCTGATTCTGGCCTTCGGCCTGTGTTTCCAGCTGCCGGTCGTCATGACCCTGCTGGGGCTGGCCGGCATGATCAGCTCCCAGGTCATGGCCAAGGGCCGTCGCTACGCCATCGTCGCCGTGGTCGTGGTCGCCGCCGTCGTCACCCCGCCGGACCCCATCAGTCAGCTGATGCTCGCCGTGCCCATGGTGCTGCTCTACGAGGTTTCGATCTGGTGCGTTCGCCTCATCGAACTGCGTCGCAAGAAGGCGGATGCGGCCGAAGCGGTCTGACGCCCGCTAGAAGACATTGATCTGAGCTGGTCTGGCCGGATGGTTCGTTCCGGCGGCCGTAGCCCGACCGCTCTTCATGATGGCGATGCCGACCGGCCCTGCGCCGTCGGTCATGGTTAGAGTGCAGCTACCGTTGTCTCCCGGCAGGCGGCCCCGCTGAGGTCCGCGTCCCGAGAGGGTCAGGCGGTTCGCCCAGTGCTGGCGATCATACTGGCCCATGTGCAGCGTGACGGGGCTAAAGCCGCAAGACAGAGACCAAGCCGTGCCGCGCGGCGCCGCCACGGACCAGGGAAGACCGCCGTCGTGATTCTGTCCCACGTGGGTTTGGCTGGATGCGCTTGACGACATCGCCGCCAAGGCCATGGCCAGAAGGACTGTCGCAGCGCGGTCCATCGCCAACCCCCATCCCGGTCTTGGCCGAACCATAGTCCATAGGCTTGAGACGCGGCTAGTGGCGGCCGTCTCGCTCGTGCTTCTTCTCCTGCGAGGTCGAGCGTTTCTCGTGCTTGGCCTTGGCGGAGTGGCCCTTGTGAACGTCGCCCTCGCCGCCGCCGCCGGAAATCTGGCTGCGCGGGGACAGGTGGTCAGGGGCGTCGGCGTCTTTGACCCGAGGGTCGGGCTTGGGCTTGTCCCGGTTTTCGTGACTTGCCCCTGGGCCGCCCCAGCGATCGGTGTCTGCGTGTTTGTTCGGCATGACGACGCGCTCCTCTGAGCAGCCAAACCACGCAGAAGGGGCGGTTGTTCCCGCCCATAGCGTCCATGAAAAAGGCGCCGGACGTTTCCGCCCGGCGCCTTGATCGTCAGCCTGATCCGGGGATCAGCAGCTGTAGTACATGTCGAATTCGACCGGGTGCGGGTGCAGTTGCAGACGGGCGACTTCTTCCATCTTCAGGGTGATGAAGCTGTCGATGAAGTCGTCATCCATGACGCCGCCCTTCTTGAGGAAGGCGCGGTCGGCGTCGAGGGCGTCCAGGGCTTCCTTGAGCGAACCGGCGACTTCCGGGATCGAGCCGCGCTCTTCCGGCGGCAGGTCGTAGAGGTTCTTGTCGGCGGGCGCGCCCGGATCGATGCGGTTCTCGATCCCGTCCAGACCCGCCATCAGCAGGGCGACGAAGGTCAGGTAGGGGTTGCCCATCGGGTCGGGGAAGCGGGCTTCCAGACGCTTGGCCTTGGGCGACGAGACGTGCGGGATGCGGATCGAGGCCGAACGGTTGCTGGCCGAGTAGGCCAGCTTCACCGGGGCTTCATAGCCGGGCACCAGGCGCTTGTAGGAGTTGGTGGTCGAGTTGGCGAAGGCGTTGATGGCCTTGGCGTGTTTGATGATGCCGCCGATGTACCACAGGCATTCCTGCGACAGGCCGGCGTACTTGTCGCCCGCGAACTGGGGCTTGCCGTCCTTCCAGATCGACATGTGGACGTGCATGCCCGAGCCGTTATCGGCGAACATGGGCTTGGCCATGAAGGTCGCCGACTTGCCGTAGGCCGCGGCCACGTTGTGGATCACGTATTTGTAGAGCTGCAGGCGGTCGGCCATGGTCAGCAGGTCGCTGAACTTCAGGCCCAGTTCGTGCTGCGCCGGGGCGACTTCGTGGTGATGCTTCTCCGGGTCCATGCCCAGGTCCTTCATCACGCCCAGCATCTCGCCGCGCAGGTCCTGGGCGGAATCGACCGGGTTTACCGGGAAGTAGCCGCCCTTGTGGCCCGGACGGTGGCCCAGGTTGCCCTCGGCGTATTCAGCGCCGGTGTTGGACGGCAGTTCGATCGAGTCGAAGCTGTAGCCGGTGTTGTGCGGGGCCGTGTTCCAGCGCACGTCGTCGAAGATGAAGAACTCGGCTTCCGGGCCGAAATAGACCACGTCGCCCACGCCCGAGGACTGGACATAGGCCAGGGCCTTCTTGGCCATCGAACGGCTGTCGCGGTTGTAGGGCTCGCCCGTGTCGGGGCTCAGGACGTCGCAGAACAGGAACAGCGTGGTCTGCTGATAGAAGGGGTCGATATAGGCCCGCTCCAGATCCGGCTTCAGCAGCATGTCGCTTTCGTTGATGGCCTTCCAGCCCGCGATCGACGAGCCGTCGAACATGGTGCCTTCTTCCAGGAACTCCTCGTCGACCAGGTCGATGTCGAAGGTCACGTGCTGCAGGCGGCCACGGGTGTCGGTGAAACGGATGTCGACGTACTGGACGTCCTTGTCCTTGATCTCTTGAAGGATCTTTTGGGCGGCGCTCATGCTCGAAGTCCTGTTGGTTCGGGGAGGAGAGGAGGAACGAAAAGCGGCCGCCCGGAAGGGGCGGCCGTGGTGGTCAGATGGCCTGTGCGCCGGTTTCGCCGGTGCGGATGCGGATCACGTCTTCCAGGGCGGAGACGAAGATCTTGCCGTCGCCGATCTTTCCGGTGCGGGCTGCGGTCTGGATGGCGTCGACCACGGCCGGGGCCAGATCGTCGGCGACGACGACCTCGATCTTGATCTTGGGCAGGAAGTCGATGACGTACTCGGCGCCGCGATACAGTTCGGAATGGCCTTTCTGACGGCCGTATCCCTTGGCCTCCATAACGGTCATGCCCTGCACCCCGATGTCCTGGAGCGCATCCTTAACTTCATCCAGCTTGAACGGCTTGATGACGGCTTCAATCTTCTTCATGGCGAGTCCCGAGGCGGCTCCCTAGTTGGTCCGACGCTCGGGGCGTAAAGGGACATTGCATTGCACAATAAGGCAAGCAATTTTCGAGCTTAGAGGCCATCCGTGAACGGAATTCGATCATGAACCCGATCAACGACCCCATGACATGGCAAAGCCTGCTCCCTTGGCCGAGATCCGAGGCGCACAAGCATGCGCGAGGCCGACTCGGCGTGGTGTCCGGGAACGCCTTGTCGACCGGCGCGGCGCGGCTGGCGGCGCGAGCGGGACTGAGGGTCGGCGCGGGGTTGGTGAAGGTCTTTTGCCCGCCCGACGCGGCGTCGATCCTGGCGCCGACGCTGGAGGTGGTCATGCTGGCCAGCTTCGCCACAGCCGATCAGCTGGCGGCGCTGGCCCAGCCGATGGACGCCGTGGTGATCGGGCCCGCCGCCGGCCTCACAGAGGCGACGGGGGCCAATGTGGCGGCGCTGGCGCAGACCGGGGTGGCCCTGGTCGTCGACGCCGACGCCCTGACCCTGTTCCGCGATCGTCCAGGCGACCTGTTCGCCTGTCTGGACCGCGACGACGTGCTGACGCCGCATGAGGGCGAGTTCGAGCGGCTGTTTCCCGGCCTGCTGGCCAAGGGGCGCGAGGCGGGCGCTGCAGAGGCCGCCGAACGGGCGGGATGCATCGTAGTGCTGAAGGGCAGCGCCACCGTCATCGCCGCGCCGGACGGACGCTGCGTCGTCAACGGAAACGGCTCCCCCTGGCTGGCGACGGCGGGCAGCGGCGACGTGCTGGCGGGGATGATCGGCGGACTGCTGGCCCAGCATATGGACAGCTTCGACGCGGCCTGCGCGGCGGTCTGGATGCACGCGGATGCCGGGCGGCGGTTTGGACCGGGACTGATCGCGGAAGACTTGCCGGAACTGATCCCGGCGGTGCTGGCGGATCTTTACCCCGGCTGAAGACCTATGGTGCGGATGAGAGGACTCGAACCTCCACGCCTCTCGGCGCCAGAACCTAAATCTGGTGCGTCTACCAGTTCCGCCACATCCGCATAGGTAGGCCGATGCCTGTAGGCGAGGGCGTGAGATTGGGCAATCGTCATCGGCGTCGAGCATCAAAAAAGGCCCCGGATTTCTCCGGGGCCTCTTCATTCTCGTGGCCTATCGCAGCTTGCGCTGCTTGAGGCCGTTGAAGCCTGATCCGAGGATCAGTCCTTCTTGTTGTCGACGCCGTGGCCGAGAGCTTCCACAGCCGTATCCAGCGTGGTGTCCTCGGTGATGTCGATGCCCTTGGCCAGCTTCGAGTGAGCGAAGCCATAGAGACCGTAAACCAGCGCTCCGACCAGGGCGTAGATGCCGAGGATGGCCAGGGGCAGCGGGTTGTCGTTCAGAGCGTGCTGAACCATCGGGACGAAGTTGAACGAGGCCAGCGCCAAGCAGGCGATGATGCCCAGGACAGCGGTGACGATACCGCCCGGAACACGGAACGGACGCTCCATCTCGGGGTGCTTGATGCGCAGGACGATGACCGACAGGCAGACGATGGAGAAGGCCGTCGCCGTGCCCAGCGACACCAGGTCGCCCAGGATCGAGATCGGCAGGAAGGATGCCGCGATCGCGATCACGATGCCCAGCAGGATGGTGCCGATCCAGGGGGTGCGGAACTTCGGGTGGATGGTGGCGAACACCTTCGGCAGCAGGCCGTCGCGGGCCATGGTGTAGAAGATGCGCGTCTGGCCGTAGCAGAGCACCAGCATGACCGAGGACAGGCCGGTGACGGCGCCGATCTTGATCAGGAAGGCGATCAGGTTGAGGTGGCCGTTCGGCGCGGCGGCCAGCGGCACGTTGGCCCATTCCAGACCCATGCGGTCGATAGCGACGGCGATGGGAGCCGGCGAAGCCAGTTCCAGATAGGGAACCACGCCGGTCATGACGGCGGCGACGGCCATATAGATCAGGGTGCAGACGAACAGGGCGCCCAGGATGCCGACCGGCACGTCCTTGGACGGGTTCTTGGCCTCGGCGGCTGCGGTCGAGACGGCCTCGAAGCCGACGTAGGCGAAGAAGATGATCGACGCGCCGCGGAAGATGCCGCCCACGCCGAACTGGTCCCAGGTCGCGCCCTGGGCGGGAACGAAGGGCTGCCAGTTGGCCGGGTTGATGTACTGAACGCCAACCGCGATGAAGGTCAGCAGGACGATGATCTTGATGACGACGATGGCGTTGTTGATGTTCGCCGATTCAGACACGCCGAGGACCAGCAGGCCGCAAACGGCGGCGATGCCGACAGCGGCCACCAGGTTGAAGGTGCCCGTCATCGGGAAGCCTGCGTCAGGGCCGCTGGCGATGTACTGGATCAGGGGCGTCGCCCACTGAGGGCCTTCACCGCCGGCGAAACTTATAGTCGGGAATAGACTGGCGCTTAGGCCGAAGTCGTTCAGGATCGACACGACATAGCCGGACCAGCCGACCGCGACGGTCGAGGCAGCGACGCCGTATTCCAGCACCAGCAGCCAGCCCATGATCCAGGCGAAGACCTCGCCCAGGGTGCCGTAGGCGTAGGTGTAGGCCGAACCGGACACCGGCATGGTCGAGGCCAGTTCCGCGTAGCAGAGGCCGGCGAGACCGCAGGCGATGCCGGCGATGACGAAGGAGAACATGATGGCCGGACCGGCGTGCGCCGAGGCGACCTGACCCGTGAGCACGAAGATGCCGGCGCCGATGATGGCTCCGATCCCCAGGCTCATCAGGTTCAAGGGGCCCAAGGTCCGTTTCAACTCGCTCTTGGCGGCTTCTTTCTGGATCTGAGCAATGGACTTTTTAAGGAATAGCCGGTTGCCGGCTGGCTTTACGCCGTCTGCGGACATGAAGTCGCGCCCCCAATTACGCAACGACCCCTCCCGGGTCGTCTTCTTGGGGGCGGACGCTAACCATCCGAAGGGCCGCGCGCAACGCGGTTTCGGTTGGATGAAGCGCAGACGACGCTTTCGTGACCTGGGGCGTTGCGGCTAGAGCGCATCTGATGCTGCCGATTCACGCCGTACTGGAGCCGCTGAAAGCGGCGCTGAGCGCGACCCATGCGGTCGTTCTGGCCGCCCCGCCGGGGGCGGGCAAGACCACGGTCGTGCCTCTGGCCCTGCTGGATCAGCCCTGGCTGGGCGACCAAAAGGTGCTGGTGCTGGAGCCGCGAAGGCTGGCGGCGCGGGCGGCGGCGGACCGAATGGCGACGACCCTGGGCCAGAAGGCGGGCGGCGCGGTCGGCTATCGCACCCGGCTGCAAAGCCGGATCGGGCCTGACACCCGCATCGAAGTCATCACCGAGGGCGTCTTCACCCGGATGATTCTTGATGATCCGGGGCTGGAAGGCGTCGGCGCCGTCCTGTTCGACGAATTCCACGAGCGCAGTCTGGACGCGGATATGGGCCTGGCTCTGGCGCGCGAAAGCCAGTCAGTGCTGCGCGAGGATCTGCGGCTGCTGGTCATGTCGGCGACGCTGGATATCGCCGGGGTGTCGAATCTTCTGGATGGCGCGCCGGTGATCGAGGCCGAGGGGCGGATGTTCCCGGTGGAGACCCTCTATCTGGGCCGCAACGCCGCCGAGCGATTCGAGGACGCCGTGGCGCGCGCCGTCATGCTGGCCCTGGGCGAGCAGACCGGATCGGTGCTGGTCTTCCTGCCGGGGCAGGGTGAGATCCATCGCACGGTTCAGCGCCTGAACGAACGGCTGCGCGATCCCAAGGTCGATGTCGTCGCCCTCTATGGCGCGCTCGACAAGGGCGAGCAGGACCGGGCCATCGAGCCCGCGCCGCCGGGCCGTCGCAAGGTGGTGCTGGCGACCTCGGTGGCGGAAACCAGTCTGACGATCGAGGGCGTGCGCGTGGTGATCGACGGCGGCCTGTCGCGCGTGCCGCGGTTCGAGCCGTCCAGCGGCCTGACCCGGCTGGCGACGGTCAAGGTCAGCCGGTCTTCGGCGGAGCAGAGGCGGGGGCGGGCCGGTCGCGTCGAGCCCGGCGTCTGCTACCGCCTGTGGGACGAGGAACAGACGCGCGGTCTGGTCCCGCATCAGCGGCCCGAGATTCAGGAAGCCGACCTGACCGGTTTTGCGCTCGATCTGGCGCGCTGGGGGGCGAAGTCGGTCGAGGGGCTGGCGCTGCTGGACCCACCGCCGGCCGGGGCGCTGGCTGAGGCGAGGAAGGTGCTGACCCGGCTGGGGGCGCTGGACGCCAAGGGCGATCTGACGTCGCACGGGCGGCGGCTGACACGCATCCCTCTGCCGCCGCGACTGGCGCACATGGTCGCCGTCGCTTCGGATCAGGATGATGCGCTGGGCGGGGCGAAGATCGCGGCGGTGCTGAGCGAGCCAGGGCTGGGCGGGAACGCCGTCGATCTGCACGACCGATTGAAGGGGCTGGAGCGGGACCGTTCGCCGCGCGCTCGTGATGCCATGAAGCTGGCTGAGCGCTGGGCGCGGACGGCGGGCGGCGGTCACGGCGGCGAGGCGGACGCGGGCCTGCTGCTGGCCGAGGCCTTCCCCGAGCGGATCGCGCGGGCGCGCGGCAAGCCGGGCGAGGTGTTGCTGGCCTCCGGGCGCGGGGCCTTCCTCGACCCGACGGAGCATATGGCGCGCGAGCCCTGGCTGGCGGTGGCGGAACTGGGCGGCGGCGAGGCGCGCGACCGTATCCGGCTGGCGGCGGCGCTGGACGCCGCGACGCTGGAGGCCGATCTGGGGCACCGGATTGAGGTCGAGGACCGGCTGGCGCGGGAGCCGTCGGGCAAGCCGGTGATCCGCCGCATTCGCCGGATCGGCGCCCTGGTGCTGGACGAGAAGGTCGTGGGCGCGCCGGATCGGGCGACCATGACGGCGGCGCTGAAGTCTGAAGTCGAGGCGGGCGGGCTGAAGGCCTTGAACTGGGGCGAGCAGGCGGGGGCGCTGCGGGCGCGGCTGGCCTTCCTGCAGGGGCTGGATGCGATGTGGCCCGACGTGTCGGATGAGGGACTGCTGGCCCTGCGCGAGGACTGGTTGTGGCCGCTGCTGGAGGGCGCGCGGTCGCTGGGCGACATCGGCGACGGCAAGCTGGCCGAGGCCCTGCGCGGCCTGATCCCGTGGGACTTGCAGCGCAAGCTGGACGATATGGCCCCGCCGCGCCTGACCACGCCGCTGGGTTCTGCCTCCATCGACTACGCCGCCGAGGGCGGACCGCGCGTCGAGATCCGGGTGCAGGAGCTGTTCGGGGTGAAGACGCATCCGACCGTGGGCGGCGGGCGGGTTCCGCTGACGCTCAGTCTCCTGTCGCCCGCACGAAGGCCGGTGCAGGTGACCAAGGATCTGCCCGGCTTCTGGAGCGGATCATGGGCGGCGGTGCGCAGCGAGATGCGTGGCCGTTATCCGCGGCACCCGTGGCCGGAAGACCCTGCCAACGCCGCGCCCACCAACCGGGTCAAACCCCGCGGAACCTAAGGCCCGGCTTGACGATAGGCGGCGACGCACCGCAAGGACCTTGCATCAATGCAAGGATTTCGCGTGGCCGACGCTGCACTCTCACCGCCTGCCGCCTCCAAACGGAGAATTCTGTTCGCCAGCCTGATCGGCACCACGATCGAGTTCTTCGACTTCTACATCTACGCCACGGCGGCGGTGCTGGTGTTTCCGGCCCTCTTCTTCCCGGGCCGGGACCCGACGACGGCCATGCTGTCGTCCTTCGCCACCTTTTCCATCGCCTTCTTCGCGCGGCCGGTCGGCGCGGTCGTCTTCGGCCACTTCGGCGACCGGGTCGGACGCAAGGCGACGCTGATCGCGGCCCTGATGACGATGGGGCTGTCGACAGTGGCCATCGGCCTGTTGCCGACCTGGCATTCCGTCGGCGTGGTTGCTCCGCTGCTGCTGGCCCTGTGCCGGTTCGGGCAGGGCCTGGGTCTGGGCGGCGAGTGGGGCGGGGCGGTGCTGCTGGCGACCGAGAACGCGCCACAGGGCAAGAAGGCCTGGTTCGGCATGTTCCCGCAACTGGGCGCGCCGATCGGCTTCATCCTGTCGACCCTGTCCTTCATCATCCTGACGGCGACGCTGTCGAACGAACAGTTCCTGACCTGGGGCTGGCGGATTCCCTTCATCGCCAGCTCGCTGCTGGTCTTCGTCGGCCTGTGGGTGCGGCTGCGCATCACCGAGACGCCGGAGTTCAAGCGCGCGCTGGATAAGGCCGAGCGCGTCGAAATGCCGATCCTGACGCTGATCGCGCGGCACAAATGGGCGCTGCTGACCGGGACGTTCGCGGGGCTGGCGACCTTTGTGCTGTTTTATCTGATGACCGTCTTCGCCCTGGGCTGGGGCACCACCGCCATGGGCTACACCCGCGAGCAGTTCCTGCCGATCCAGTTGCTGGGCGTCTGCTTCTTCGGCCTGTTCATTCCGCTGTCGGCGTTGGCGGCGGATCGCTGGGGGCAGGGGCGGACGCTGTTGGCGACCTCGGTCGGCATCGCCCTGTTCGGTGTCGTGCTGGCGCCGCTGTTCGGCGGCGGCGGACTGGCCGGGGTGGTGGCCTTCTTCATCATCGGCTTCAGCCTGATGGGCTGCACCTATGGGCCGCTGGGGGCCGCGTTGGCGCGGCCCTTCCCGACCACTGTGCGCTACACCGGCGCGTCGATGACCTTCAATCTGGCGGGCATTCTCGGCGCATCGCTGGCGCCGTTTGCGGCGACCTGGCTGGCCGGTCACTACGGCTTGCAGGCGGTGGGCGCCTATCTGGCCGTCGCCGCCGTCCTGACCATCCTGGCCCTGCTGGGCATGAAGCGGATCCGGACGGAGGGCGAAGCCTAGCCTAGCATTCGGCGGATCAGGCCGTCCTTGAGCACAAACTGGTGATAGAGGGCGGCGCCCACGTGCAGGGCGACCAGTCCGATCAGCACCCAGCCCGCGAAGAAGTGCATATACCAGGCCCCTGACCACAGGCTTTCGTCGTCGGGCGAGGGGGTGAAGACGGTCGGAACCGTGACGGCGCCGAACAGGTCCATGGGCTCGCGCATATGGACCCAGACCACATAGCCGCTGATCGGCAGCGTGATCAGAGCCAGATAGATGAGGCCATGGACCGTCGTCGCCAGATGGCGCCGCCATGCCGGCTCGCCGGGCGGCGGGGGCGGCCTGGCGTTGGCCAGCCTCCAGAGAATTCGCATCAGGATCAGCCCCGCCAGCAGAACGCCGAACTGGAAATGGCTGCGACCGAAGAGGAACTCGGCCTGCCTGTCGGGCGCGTTCTCGGTCAACCATCCGAGGGTGAACTGGACGACGATCATCACAGCCACGATCCAGTGCAGGCCTTTCGCAACGTGGTTCCAAGCGTGTGGGGGCATGATCCGGGGCATACGCTTCTCCTCCCTGACCGAAGCAGATATATTTCCGTTCTCGATGGAAGGATGCGACATCATGGGGCTGCGCAGAAGAACCTTTGTCGTTTCAGGCCTGGCGGGCGTTTTTGCGTCCTCGACCGCCTGCTCGCGGGGCCGCACATCCGCGCCAGACGACGAGGTCCGAGCGAACCTGTACGTCTGCGAGGGGTGCGAAGCGACGACCGAGCGTGCTCCCGAAAGCCTATCCTGGTCGGCGGTGTTGGCGGGACCGGACGAACCCGGCGAACGGATGCGGCTTTCGGGGCGGGTCTATGCGCCGGACGGCGTGACGCCGAGGCCGGGCGTCGTCATCTACGCCCATCACACCAACGCCGACGGTCTTTACGCCAACGGGTCAAGTGAAACCGAATGGAGCCGTCGGCACGGTCGCCTGCGCGGCTGGGCGCGCACCAACGCCGACGGCGACTATGTGTTCGAGACCATCAAGCCCGCGCCCTATCCGGATCGGACGGGGCCGGCCCATGTGCACCTGTTCATCCAGGAACCGGGCAGACCGCTTTACTACATTGACGATGTCGTGTTCGAGGGAGAGTTCCGCGTCGACGAGGTCTATCGCGCCCGCCAGGAATTGCGGGGCGGTTCGGGCATCGTGCGCCTGGGCGGGAACGCCGCCTCAGGCTGGACGGCGGTGCGGAATATCCGGCTGGAGGCTCACCCCGCCTGAACGACGGCCGCGTCCGTCACCGCATAGACCATGATGCCGGTGGCGATGGCCAGGTTCAGGCTGTCGGCTCGGCCGCGCATGGGGATCTTGACGTTCAGGTCGCAGGCGGCGGCCAGTTCGTCGGTCAGCCCGGCTTGCTCGTTGCCCATCAGGATCAGGGCCGGATAGCGCACCGGGCTGTCGCGATAGCCGTGGGTGGCGTCGAGCCGCGTGCCGATGACGCTGCCGGGCCACTTGGAGCGCCAGGCCAGGAATTCCTCGCGCGTGGCCTTGCTGATGGTGACGGCGAAGACCGAGCCCATGGTGGCGCGCACGGCCTCGACCGAGAAGGGATCGACGCAGTCGCCGATCAGGATGACGCCGCCGCACCCGGCTGAGTCCGCCGTGCGGATGATGGTGCCGAGGTTGCCCGGATCGCGCACCTGCTCCAGGGCCACCCAGCAGGGCTTGGCGTAGGGCTGGATGGCGTCCAGCGGGGTGTAGACCTGCTCGAACACGCCCAGCACCGTCTGCGGATTGTCGCGACGGCTGATCTTTTCGAGGATGGCGTGGGTGACGACGATGATCTGGCCGCCGGCCTTGATCGTCTCGGCCTTGGCGCGATCCAGCAGCGGGTGCGGTCGGGCCTCTTCGCCGACCAGCAGCATGACCGGAGCGCGGCCCTGATCCAGGGCTTCGCCGATGAACTTCAGACCCTCGGCCAGGAAGCGGCCGGTCAGGTCGCGCTCCTTGCGCATATGCAGGGCGCGAACCGACTTGATGGTGTCGTTGGTCAGGGAGGTGATGACGCGCTCGTACATCAGGCGCTCCACCTGGCGAAGAAGCTGAGGCCGATGGCGCGGGCGTCCGGGCCGTCTTCCGACAGGGCCAGTTCACCCCAGTCGATGCGCCCGCCGCGATCATGCGTCGCCTCGGCCATCATGTGCGCCAGCGACAGGCCCGAAATCCGCGCCGCATAGGCGTTCAGCAGCAGGAAGGAGGCGTCGTCGGACAGCAGGGAGGCGCAGTCCTTCAGCAGCTCGGGCATGTCCTCGAACAACCGCCAGACCTCGCCATTGGCGCCGCGCCCGTATTTGGGGGGGTCCAGAATGATGCCGTCGTACTTGCTGCCGCGACGAACCTCGCGGGCGACGAACTTGCGGGCGTCCTCGACCAGCCAGCGGATCGGGCGGTCGGACAGCCCGGACAGCTCGGCGTTCTCGCGGGCGTAGGCGACCGACTTCTTGGAGGCGTCCACGTGAGTCACGTGCGCGCCCGCCGCAACGGCGGCCAGGCTGGCCACGCCGGTGTAGCCGAACAGGTTCAGGATTTTCGGCTGCTTCAGGGTGCGGATGCGCGCGTCCAGCCATTCCCAGTTGGCCGCCTGCTCGGGGAAGAAGGCCAGGTGCCGGAACGGCGTGAACCGGCCCATGAAGCGCACGTCGCGCCATTTCAGCGGGAAGGCGTCGATGGGGCCGTGAGCGTCGAAACGCCAGCGACCGGCGTCCTCTTCTTCCTGCTGCGGATCGAAGACGGCGTTGGCGCGCTGGAACGCGCCTTCGTCATGGGCCTTCCAGAAGCACTGCGGCTCGGGTCGGACGACGGTGTAGCGGC
The DNA here is from genome assembly GCF_057839885.1 of Brevundimonas sp. KH_025. Classification (NCBI taxonomy): domain Bacteria; kingdom Pseudomonadati; phylum Pseudomonadota; class Alphaproteobacteria; order Caulobacterales; family Caulobacteraceae; genus Brevundimonas; species Brevundimonas sp. KH_025. Next base: position 1,357,402 of record NZ_CM174501.1, read on the forward strand.
CGTAACGCTCCAGCTTGCGGCCGTCGCCGCTGTCCAGCAGGGCGTAGTCCGACCAGCCTCGCGTGACGAGGGTTTCGGGCGAGGAGGAAAGAACGGGAGCCATCTAGGGCTGATAGGCGCTCAGGCGGCTGCTCGTCCAGCGTCCAAGGCCTTGTCCATGTCTCGATCGACCGCGAAGTCGGGCGTGTGCGGGGTCTTGTCCCACCGGTGAGGTTCTGTGATCAGCCGGTAGAGGGCATGCACGAAGGCCAAGCTGAGCAGGCACCAATAGGCAGGCGCCGTCGCCATCTCTCTCGCGCCGAATCGGATGCCGGCGCGGCGTGCGCCCATCACCATGGCCAGCCAAGCGGTCGCAATGCCGGTGATCAAAACGCTCATGCCCAGTGCGGGGGCGGGCGGCAGCTTGCCGGAAACAAGGGAAGTCAACGCCACAGCGCCGATCCAGGCGATGGAGGTCGCGTGGATGGCCGCCGACGCGCAACCCGCGCCCAGGGTCATCGCCAGCGCGGTCCAGCCGCGCCAACCCATGCCGCCCAGTGTTCGGGTGTGAACGGCGAGCGTCTGGAGGTGACCCTTGAGCCAGCGCGTGCGTTGCGGCAGCCATAGCCGCAGCGCGCCGGGCGGCGTTTCATACGTCGGGCGCTCCAGCACCCCCAGGCGTCCTCCCGTGCGCCAGATGCGGAAGCCCAGGTCGGCGTCCTCCGTGACGTTCCAGGCGTCCCATCCGCCGAGTGAGCGAAGCGCGGATGCGCGAAAGTGATTGCTGGTCCCACCCAGGGGAAATGGCAGGCCCAGCGCCGCCATGGCGGGTAGGGTGACTTCAAAGAGCGCCGCGTATTCCGCCGCGAACTGCGCGTCTAGGAACGGCGAGGCGCTCTTCCGTTTGTCTCGTCGCTGGATGCGGAGCGGCGCCTGAAGGCAGAGCAGGTCGTCCCCCTCGGCCGCAAAGCGAGCGGCGGCTTCCCGGAGTTGGAGCGGGTCGGGATCGTCTTCGGCGTCATAGATCGTCACCAGATCGCCGTGCGCGACGGACAGGGCGTAGTTCAGGGCGCGAGGCTTCGTCTTTGGCGAGCCCGGCGGCACGATCAGCACCTTCAGCCATTCCGGACGGTCGGCGGCGAGGGCGGCGGCGATGGTGACGCTGTCGTCGGCTTCCAGCGCCAGAAAGCCTTCTAGCCGGTCGGCGGGGTAGTCGATCCGAGCGAGCCGTTCGACAAGCTGGGGCAGAACGGCGGCCTCGTCATAGAGGGCTGCGATGACGGTGTAGTGCGGCCAAGTGACGGGCTCCGGATCGTCGCGCTTTGGCGGGCGACGTGTCAGCAAGGTTACGATCCGCCATCCGGCGACGGCCAGAAAGCCAAGCTGGATCGCAGTTAGAACCGCAGGGGCGACATGGGGCGAGGCGAAGAAGCTGATCGACAACCCGGCCATCAGTGCGGAGAGAATGAGAAGCTGCGCCCGCGACAGAGTGATCTGCGCCGCGGACGCCATGTGGCTACGCTTCATGCTGGTTGACCCGCCGTGCATACGAGAAGCCCCCGGACCCGATGCAAACGAGAAGCGTTAATATCGTTGTTCTTTGATGGCAAGCGATTGGCGGACTCAGGCATTGCGGTTATTCAAGCCGGGTCCCAGCCATGGAGTCTGGATTGCCCGGTTCATCGCTTCCCACGCCTCGATCCGCTCGCAAGCCCAAGGGCGAAGGCCACGCGCGCCGTGCGGAGATCCTGGCGGCGGCGGAACGCATCTTCGTCGAGCATGGCTATGAGGGAGCGACGATCCGCAAGATCGCGGATGAGGTCGGCCTGTCGTCGACGGCCCTCTACATGCATTTTCCCGACAAGGCCGCGATCCTGCACGAGATCTGCCGTGGGGCCTTCGAGACGCTGATTGCGACCCACGAGGGGATCACGACCGAAGCGGCGCCCGCCGAAGTGCGGCTGCGGCGGATGATCGAGGGCTACGTCCGCTTCGGCTTTGAAAACCCCAACGCCTATCGGTTGACCTATCTGACCCGCCCGATCGAGGCGCGTGAGGGCGCGGAAACCGTGGCGCAGGAGACGGGGTTCGAGCTGTTCCGGTCCTTCACGTCGGTGGTCGAGGAAGCCGTGGGCTCCGGGCGGATGCAGGGTGATGCGCGCGCCATCGCCCAGGCCATATGGGCCAGCGGGCATGGCATCGTGTCGCTGATGATCACCAAGCCCTATTTCGACTGGGTGGACCGCGACGAACTGGTCCGCATCCAGCTGGACGCCTTGTTCGCGGGGCTGCTCAAGCCGTGATCCGGGCTGGCGGTGTCGCCCTGGCGCTTGCGGTATTGGCGCCGACCTTTGCTGAGGCGCGGCCGTTGCGGGTGCTGTCGCTGGATCAGTGCGCCGATCAGTATGTTCTGGCCCTGGCGCCGGAAGCCGATCTGGCCCTGTCCTCGCGGGCGGACGACCCGGATTCCTGGATGCGCCGGGCGGCGCGGGGGCGAACTCGGGTTCGGCCGACGCTGGAGGCGGCCATCGGCTTTCAGCCCGACGTCGTGGTCCGCTACTGGGGCGGCGAGCCGCGCCTGCTGGCCGCGCTGGAGAAGCGGGGAACGCGGGTGCTGGCCATCAATGATGCGACAGACATGGCCGGGGTTCGCGAGAACCTGAGGTCCGTGTCGCATGGCTTGAGCCAGGACGCGCGCGGCGCCGCTCTGATCGCTCACATGGATCGGCGGCTGGCCAAGGCGGCGGGTGCGGGACGCGGACGGGAAGCCGTCTATGTCACGCCGGGCGGCTATACGACCGGATCGGGGTCGCTGATCGATTCCATCCTGAAGGCGGCCGGGTTCCGCAACGGCGTCAGCGGGCCGGGCTATCAACCGTTGGGGATCGAGAAGATCGCCCTGAGCCCGCCGGCCCTGTTCGTGCGGGGCTTCTTCCAGCAATGGCGATCCGACTGGCGCGGGCCGGGGCGACATCCGGTGGTCGAGCGCGCGGCCAAGGGGCGGACGGTGGCGGACCTGCCGGCCCCGACGCTGAGTTGTCCCGCCTGGTTCGCCGCCGACGCTGCGGTCCTGTTGGCGGAGGCCGCGCGATGAACAGACACATGAGCCTGAATATCGGGCTGGCGGCGGCCATCCTGCTGGCTCTGGCGGGGGCGGTGCTGTTCGGCGAGACGGCCCTGTCGTCGGCCCAGTATGGGCAGGCCCTGGCCGATCCGGCGTCGGGGCCGGGCGAGGTGCTGTGGCAGGTGCGGGCGCCGCGCGCGGTCTGCGCCCTGATGGTCGGGGCGGCGCTGGGGCTGGCGGGGGCGGTGCTGCAAGGCCTGCTGAGGAACCCGCTGGCGGACCCGGGCGTGCTGGGCGTGTCGGCGACGGCGGCGCTGGGCGCGGCGGGGGCTATCGTGCTGGGGGCCGCGGCCATCCCCGGTCTGGTCGAGAGCGCAGCCCTGGTCGGGGCGGCGCTGGCCGGTCTGCTGCTGGTCGCCATCGCGGCCAGGGTGCGGGCGCCCGAGGCGCTGATCCTGTTCGGGGTGGCGCTGTCGAGCTTTGCGGGGGCGCTGACGGCCCTGATCTTCAACCTGTCGCCGTCGCCCATCGCTTCGGCCGAGGTGATGAACTGGCTGCTGGGTTCAGTGCAGAACCGAAGCTGGATCGATGTGGCCTGGGTGGCGCCGGCGCTGGCCGTCGCCGCCGTCTTTGCGGCGGGCGCGTCGCCAGGCTTGCGGATGCTGACCCTGGGCGAGGAGGCGGCGCGGGCCTCGGGCCTGTCGATGGGGCGGATGCGGGTGCTGGCCCTGATCGCCTCGGCGGTCGCGGCGGGGGCGGCGGTGGCCGTGGCGGGCGTGATCGGCTTTGTCGGTCTGGCGGCGCCGCATCTGGTGCGCGCCGCCGTGCGCGGCGATCCGGGGCGACTGCTGGCGCCCTCGGCGCTGGCGGGCGGGCTGATGCTGCTGCTGGCCGATCTGGCGGCGCGGCTGATGCCGACGGATCAGGAGTTGAAGCTGGGCGTGTTCACGGCCCTGGTCGGGGCGCCCCTGTTCGCCCTGATCGCCTGGCGCGCGGCGCGGGAGTGGCGGCTGTGAGCGCCTTGCTGGAACTGGACGGCGTCGTCGCGCGCATGGGCGCGGCCACGGTGCTGGGCGGGGTCAGCCTGTCGGTGGCGAAGGGCGAACTGGTGGCCCTGTGCGGGCCGAACGGGGCGGGCAAGTCCAGCGCCGTTCGCGCGGCTCTGGGGTTGATGTCTCTGCACAGCGGCGTGGCGAAGCTGGGCGGCGACGACGTGCACCGCCTGTCCGAACGAGAGCGCGGGACGCGGGCGGCCTATCTGCCGCAGGAACGGCATATCGCCTGGAACCTGCCGGCCATCGAGGTGGCGGCGCTGGGCGCGCCCTTCCTGGCGGGGGATGCAGCGTTGCAGCGGGCGCGCGCGGCGCTGGACGAGGTCGGGGCCGGCCATCTGGCCGAGCGCGGCGTGGCCGAGATGTCGGGCGGCGAGCGGGCGCGGGTGCTGTTGGCGCGGGCGCTGGTGGTTCAGGCGCCGCTGCTGCTGGCGGATGAACCGATCGCTGGGCTGGATCCGGACGCGCAACTGCTGGTGCTGGAGCGGCTGAGGGCGCGAGCCGACGCCGGTGGGGGCGTGCTGGTCAGCCTGCACGACCTGACGCTGGCGGCGCGGATCGCGGACCGAGTGGTGGTGCTGGACGCTGGGCGGGTGGTCGCGGATGCGGCGCCGGTCGAGGCCTTGGCGCCGGGGGTGCTGCGTTCGGCCTTCCGCCTGGACGGCGTCTGGGTCGAGGCGCCCGACGGGCCGCTGCTGGCGGCCCGTCGTCTTTCTCAAGATTGATTGGCGGGACGCTGCTGGCGGCCCGCCGCCTGGATTAGGGCTGATAGGCGCGCGGGCCGCTGGACGGCGGCGTGCCGCGCGCGAGATCGGCCGAGGGGGTCAGCGGCGCCGAGCCGCCGTTCAGCCGCGCGCGATAGACCTGCATGTTCTCCATCACCCGCATCATGTAGTTGCGCGTCTCGGTGAAGGGGGCGCACTCGATGAAGTCGATGGGGTCGACCTGCTGGCTGCGCGGGTCGCCGCAGCGGGCCACCCATTGCGGCGGTCGGGCCGGACCGGCGTTGTAGCCGACCGTGGCCAGCAACGGCGAACCGCCGAAGTTGTTGATCAGCTCGCCCAGGTGATAGCTGCCCAGGCGCATGTTGGCGTCCGGGTCCCACAGCTGTTCGGACGAGAAGCCGATGCCCATGCGGCGGGCCACGCCCTGACCCGTCGCGGGCAGAAGCTGCATCATGCCGCGCGCGTCGGCGCCGGAGCGGGCCAGAGGGTCGAAGCTGGATTCCTGACGGGTGATGGCCAGGGTGAACTCCAGCGGCGCTGCGCCCGAGGTCTGGGGCGGCATGCGGACCGGATACATGCGCTCGGGCATGACAAAGCCGCGCTGGCTGGCGGCGCGGCCGACCATCATGGAGCCGAACTGGTCGCCATAGCCCTGCATCAGGTCGAACAACTGGGTCAGGTCGTAGGGCGAGGGCAGGGTGTCGTCGAGGTGGTAGGCGAAGACCCGCATCAGGGTCCTTTCGCCCGCCGCGCCCAGGATGCGGGTGGCGCGCACGACCTCATTGCCCTCGAAGCGATTGACGTCTTCGGGCGTCGGCGCGGGTTCGCCCGGCAGGGTCAGGGTCGTGGCTCCGGCCTTTTCGGCGGCCAACTGGCCATAGAAGGTCTGCCAGTGCTCGGCGCCCGCCTGATACCAGCGCTGGGCGCCCGCGCGGTCGCCGCGCGCTTCGGAGGCGCGGCCCAGCCAGTAGAGGGCGCGGCCTTGCGTGATCGGTGTCGAGGAGGCGTTGCGCAGGGTCTCGAAATGCCCCGCCGCCGTCGCCGGGTCATTGAGCTTGGTCAGGGCGACCCAGCCGGCGAAGAATTCCGCGTCCACCTTGCGCTCGCCCGAGGGGAAGCCGTGGCCGTTCATGGCGGCGTAGGCGGCGCGGGGATTGCCCTGTTGCAAGGCGTCGAGGAAGTAGTTGCGACGCTCGTTCCACAGGGTGTCCTGGCCTTCCTTGTGCGACGGCGCGGCGGGCAGGGCGGACAACAGGGGGAAGGCTTCGGACTGGCGACCGGCCGAGCGCAGCAGGCGCACCCTCTCCAGCACCACGGCCGGGTCGTTGGCCTGGGCCGGGGTCAGGCCGGCGACGATGGCGTCGGGCGAATAGGCGGCGCGCAGGGCCATGACGGCGTTGGCGACGGCCTGACGGTCGGCGGGGACCATATAGGTCATGGCGCGGGTCGCTGGGCCGTGCGGGCCAAGCAGTAGTATGTTCAGGCGGGCGACATGGTCGTCGGGGGTCAGCCAGCCGCTCCAGCGCGCAGCGATGCGGGACTGCTGGGCTTCCTCGAAGGATTGAGTGCGCCACCAGTCGCGGATCAGGGCCTGGGCTTCGCGGCGCTGGCCCTTCTGCTCCAGGGCGCCAGCCAGGGCGATGGCGCCGTCGGCGGTCGTCGGGGCTGAGCCGTTGAAGAAGGCGAGGATCGTGTCGGGCGAGGCGTTGGCCAGGCCGAGGGCGCGCTCGCCTGCCGCCCGGCGCGAATCACCGCGCGGCCAGTTGGCCAGATCGGACTGGGCGCGGGCCAGATCCGTATAGGAAAGCTGGCGGTCCGAGGTGTCGACCAAGGCCCACTCGACCAGCTTCTTGGCCGTGGGGTCGGAAATGCGGCTGATGATGGATTGCGTGCCGATCACGTCGCGGGCGCGGGCCGAGGCCAGACCTTGCTGGAACAGGGCCATGTCCTGGCCGTTGATGACGCCGTTCTGGCTGGAGGCATAGGGCGCGGGCGCACTGTTCAGCACGTTCTGGGTCGGCGGAGTCAGAATCGCCAAGGCGGCGGCCACGGTCGTCGCGATCATCAGATGTCCGATCCTCATTCATCACTGGTTGCGGCCGAGCGGCGAGCAACCTACGCTCCCTGCCTCTTCAAAAGGGCGGCACGCCGCCCGAAACACCGCGCAGGTAACTTGTTTCAATGACCGCCCCCTTGTTCAAGGGCGTGATCACCGCCTTGATCACACCTCTTCGTGACGGAAACGTGGACGAAGGGGCTTTTGAAAAACTCCTGGAACGTCAGATCGCTGCTGGCGTCCATGGCGTCGTCCCGGTCGGCACGACCGGGGAAAGCGCCACCCTGCGGATGGACGAGCACAAGCGCGTCATCGAGCAGTGCGTGAACATCGCGGCCGGGCGCGTGCGCGTGATCGCCGGCGCCGGGTCGAACGCCACGCATGAGGCGATCGAGCTGTCGGCCTTCGCCAAGCAGGTCGGCGCTGATGCGACCCTGGTGGTGACGCCCTATTACAACAAGCCCTCGCAGGAAGGCATGATCGCCCACTTCGAGGCGATCTCCGACGCCGTTCAGATTCCCATGCTGCTCTACAACGTGCCGAGCCGTTGCGGCGTCGATCTGTCGAACGAGGCGGTCGCGCATCTGGCGGGCAATCCCAATATCGTCGGCATCAAGGACGCCACCAGCGACATATCGCGGGTCAGCTGGATGCGCAGCCACATCAGCGGTCCGTTTGATCTGATCAGCGGCGATGACGCCAGCTGGCTGGGCTATGCCGCCAGCGGCGGCGCGGGCGTGATCTCGGTCACCTCGAACGTCGCGCCCGAAGCCATGGTCGCCATGTACGACGCCATCACCGCGGGCGATTTCGCCACGGCTCGGGCCTGGCAGGACCGACTGATCGGTCTGCACAAGGCGCTGTTCCTCGACAACTCGCCGTCGCCGGCCAAATACGCCCTCGCCAAGCTGGGCCTGTGCAGCGAGGAAGTCCGCCTGCCGCTGTCGTTGACGCGCGATTCTGTCAAACCGCTGATCGACCAGGCCATGATGGAGGCCGGGGTCGCCTGATGGCTGCTGACGCGCCCAAGAAGGTGATCGCCGAGAACCGGCGCGCGCGCTTCGACTATTTCCTCGAGGACTATATCGAGGCCGGGATCCAGTTGCTGGGGACCGAGATCAAGGCGCTGCGCGACGGTCGGGCCAATATCGCGGAAAGCTATGCGGCGGTGGAGGGGCGCGAGATCGTCCTGATCAACTCCGACATTCCGCCCTACAAGCAGGCCAACCGTTTCAACCACGAGCCGCGCCGCCACCGGAAACTGCTGCTGCATCGCAAGCAGATCGACAAGCTGATCGGCGCCGTCCAGCGCGACGGTCGGACCATCATTCCGGTGCGCCTGTACCTGAACGAAAAGGGCAAGGCCAAGCTGGAGATCGCGTTAGCCAAGGGCAAGAAACTGCACGACAAGCGCGAGGCCTCGGCCGAACGCGACTGGCAGCGCGACAAGGCTCGGCTGTTGCGCGACAAGGGCTGAGTTTGCGGTTCCGCTTTGCGGCGCGGCCGACGCGCGATAAACGACAATTCCTGGGGCGCGTCTTGCGGAGTTCACGGTGAAGATAGCCGAACGCTGGTTCGTTATGGCGGGCGTCGCCTTGCTGGGCGGCATCGCTGTGGCCGGGCTGGTCGTGGCCATCTATGCCGCCTGGGTGCTGCATGACATGCCGGATGCGTCCGAGCTGGCGGATTACCGCCCGGCGACGGCGACGCGCGTCTTTGCCGGCGACGGCACCCTGATCGGCGAGTTCTCGGACGAGCGGCGCATCTACGTCACCTATGACCAGGTGCCGGAGCAGGTGATCCACGCCTTCCTGGCGGCGGAAGACAGCCACTTCTTCCAGCACGGCGGCATCGACGTATCCGGCATTGGCCGGGCCATGTTCAAGAACGTCTTCAACGTCCTGTCGGGGCGACGCCTTGAAGGCGGTTCGACCATCACCCAGCAGGTGGCCAAGAACGTCCTGCTGACCAACGAATCCAGCCTGAACCGCAAGCTGAAGGAAGCCATCCTTTCCAGCCGTCTGGAAGCGACCCTGACCAAGGAACAGATCCTTGAGCTGTATCTGAACGAGATCTACCTGGGCTATCGCTCCTATGGCGTGGCCTCGGCGGCCTACAACTATTTCGGCAAGTCGCTGAATCAACTGACGCCGGACGAGGCGGCCTTCCTGGCGGCCCTGCCCAAGGGGCCGAACAACTACAACCCGAAACGCCATCCGGAAGCCGCCAAGGGCCGCCGCGACTGGGTTCTGGGCGAGATGGCTGACAACAAGTGGCTGTCGCAGGAAGACCTGGCGACGGCTCTGGCCCGCCCGCTGAACACCCGCGCCGCCCCGCGCCGTGCGGAATACGCCGACGCCGACTTCTTCGTTGAGGAAGCGCGCCGTCGCGCCATCGGCCTGTTCGGTCAGGACGAGGTCAACCGCGGCGGCTACTACATGCGCACGACGCTGGACCCGCAGCTCCAGTCGGCCGCCCGCGAAGCCCTGATGAACGGGCTCGAGAATTACGACCGCCGCCACGGCTGGCGCGGCGCCTGGGGCACGACCGACTTCGCCGAGGGCTGGCAGGCCGAAGCGCTGAAGAAGAATACGCCGCCGGAGCGCCGCACCTGGCAGGCCGCCGCCGTCGAAAGCGTCAGCGGCAACAACGTCCGTGTCCGCACGGCCAAGGACGACCGCACCGGCTCGCTGCTCGTCTCCGACGCCGCCTGGGCCAACGCCAACCGTCCGCTGAAGCGCGGGGACCTGATCTTCGTCGAGCCGCGCGGCGGCCAGTATGCGCTGAAACAGGTCCCGGCGGTGAACGGCGCCCTGGTCGCCATCGAGCCGCAGTCGGGTCGCGTCCTGGCGATGGTCGGCGGCTATTCCTACGCCCTGTCCAGCTTCAACCGCGCGACGCAGGCGCGCCGCCAGCCGGGTTCGGCCTACAAGCCGTTCGTCTACGCGGCGGCGCTCGAGGGCGACTTCACGCCGGCCTCGATCGTGCTGGACGCCCCGATCAGCTTCCCTGGCGGCGCCAACGGCGGCCGCTGGACGCCTGAGAACTACAGCCGCCAGTATTACGGTCCGCAGACCCTGCGTCGCGGTCTGGAGCTGTCGCGCAACGTCATGACCGTGCGTCTGGCCCAGGCGGTCGGCATGAAGAACGTCGTCGATCTGTCCAAGAAGATGGGCGTGGTTGACGATATGTCGCCGAACCTGGCCATGTCGCTGGGGGCAGGGGAGACGACGCCCTATCGGATCACGGCCGCCTATGCCGCCTTCGTCAACGGCGGGCGACGGGTTGATCCCTATCTGATCGAGATGGTGCAGGACCGGAACGGCCAGACCATCCACCGCGCTGACCGGCGCCAGTGCCGCGATTGCAGCCGTGGCTTCAGCGGTCAGGAGTCGCCGCGTCTGCCGGATCGCGGAACTCAGGTGATCGACCCGATCACCGCCTATCAGGTCAGCTCCATGCTGGAAGGCGTGATCCAGCGCGGCACGGGCGCCAGCGCCCGTGGCCTGGGCCGCTGGGTCGGCGGCAAGACCGGCACCACCAACGAGTATCGCTCGGCCTGGTTCGTCGGCTTCTCTAGCGACGTTGTGGTCGGCGTCTTCGTCGGCTTCGACGACAACCGCTCGCTGGGCGGCGGCGAAGCCGGGGCGGCGACCGCCGTGCCCATCTTCACCGACTTCATGCAGGTCGCGTTGAAGGAGCGTCCGGCGCGGCCCTTCGTCCGACCCAAGAACGCCGTCTTCCGCACGGTCAACGGCATCGAGGAAGCCTTCCGCCCCGGCACCGAGCGCCAGATCCGCGAGGAAGCGCCGCGTCCCGTCCAGCCGTCAGGACCGCAGAGCTACAACGACGTGGTCCGCCGTGAGCAGGAGGCTGCACAGGCCCCGGCGCCGTCTGCGCCCGCCGCCGTCGCGCCGCCGCCGCCGAAGAAGCAGCCCGCTGAGGACTTGAGCGGACTCTACTGAGGCTCTAGTTAGGCCCATCAATCGGCGCGCCTGTCCGCAGGCGCGCCGTTGTCATTGTCCTTCCCCTATCGGGTCGCGCGCGACGCGACCCTGTATGAGGGGGACGTTCTTGCTTTCCCTATCGGTCCGCACGCGGTGCGGCCCTGCTTGAGGGAAGGCGTTGTTTCGCAGGAGATTGCGATGAGACCGGATGTCGAGGCCATGAAGGCCGACATCGAGCAGAGCGTCGCTCTGCTCAGGAGGCGTCTTTGACTGGGATGTCTCGCTTCGAAAACTGGATGAGCTGAACGCTCGGGTCGAGGATCCGACCCTTTGGGACAACCCCGAGCAGGCCCAGGCCGTCAGCCGCGACCGCTCGCGTCTGGAAGGCCAGATCAACAGCGTCCGCGAACTGGAAAGCGGCCTGGAAGAGGGCGTCATGCTGGCCGACATGGCCGACGAGGAAGGCGACGAGGCGACGCTTGAAGAAGCGCGCGCCCAACTTCGCGGCGTCAAGGACCGCGCCGCCCGTGCCGAGCTGGAAGCCCTGCTGTCCGGGGAGGCCGACGGCAACGACGCCTATCTGGAAGTGAACTCCGGCGCCGGCGGCACCGAGTCCAACGACTGGGCCGGCATGTTGCTGCGCATGTACTCGCGCTGGGCCAAGGCTCATGGCTACGAGGTCACGATCGAGGCCCACGAAGAGGGCGAGCAGGCGGGGGTCAAGTCGGCCACCATCCTGATCGAGGGGCCCAACGCCTATGGCTGGCTGAAGTCGGAATCGGGCGTGCACCGTCTGGTCCGCATCAGCCCCTATGACGCGGCGGCCAAGCGGCACACCTCGTTCGCCTCCATCGGCGTCTCGCCCGTCGTGGACGACACGATCGAGATCGACATCAATCCGTCCGACGTGCGGACCGATACCTATCGCGCTTCGGGCGCGGGCGGTCAGCACATCAACAAGACGGACTCGGCTGTTCGTCTGACCCACGTTCCGACCAATACGGTCGTGGCCTGTCAGGCCGGTCGTTCACAGCACCAGAACCGCGACATGGCGTGGAAGATGCTGCGGGCCCGTCTGTACGAACTGGAACTGCAGAAGCGTGAAGCCGCGGCTCAGGCCCTGGCCGACGCCAAGACCGACATTGGCTGGGGTCACCAGATCCGATCCTACGTCCTGCAGCCGTATCAGATGGTCAAGGACCTGCGCACCGAGGTCGAGACCTCGGACACGCAAGGGGTTCTGGACGGCGATCTGGATCGGTTCATGGGCGCGGCCCTGGCGGCCCGGGTCGGCGAGACCCGCGACGCAGCGAACTAAAAAAGGGGCGGCCCCGCTGGGCCGCCCCTTTTCATTTGGCGGGATGTGCCGATCAGGCGGCGGGCTTGGCCTCGACCTTGTCGGTCTTGGCGTTGGCGGCGGCCGGCTTTTCCGTGGCGTCCAGCATGGAGGCGCCCGGCGTGTCGCGCTTGGCCTGGGTGCAGCGGCCCTGGAACCAGGCGCCCTGTTCGATGGACAGCTGTTCCTGGGTGATGTCGCCCTCGATGCGGGCGGTGGCGAACAGCTTGACCTGTTTGGCGACGATGGCGCCCGAGACGCGACCGCGCACCTCCAGAACGTCGGCGTGGACCGTGCCCTCGACCGATCCGCCTTCGCCGATGGTGACGCGCACGACGCGGATGTCGCCCTTCAGCGAGCCGTCGACCTGAAGCTCGCCGGCGCCCGAGATGTTGCCTTCGTATTTCACCCCGGCCGACAGGGTCGACAGGCTGGACGAACGGGCGGCGGGCCGCGACGGCTCAGGCGCGCGGGCGGGCGCGGGGCTGGGCGACGTCGTCGAGGTGGGTTCCGGCGCCGGGGGGATGCCCAGGCCGCTGGACGGGTTGTTGTCGTAAGGCTTGCTCTTGTTGAACATGGTGCTCTCCGCATCTCGCCAGCAAGGCCGGCCTAATCCTACTATAGCCCCTTGAGCAGCAGTTAGGAGCAGGTCGGCGAGAGAGGCAAGCTTGGCCTGAGCGATCAGAGCGTCTTGGCTGCCTCCAGCACCTGTTCAGCGTGGCCCTTGACCTTGACGCTGCGCCAGACGCGGCGGACCACGCCCGCCCCGTCGATCAGGAAGGTGGCGCGTTCGACGCCCATGTATTCGCGGCCGTAGAGCTTCTTCTGCACCCATGTGCTGTAGGCCTCGCAGACCACGCCGTCCTCGTCCGAACCCAGCACCAGCTTGAGGTCGTGCTTGGCCTTGAAGCGGTCCAGCTTCTTCACCGCGTCGCGTGAGACGCCGATGACGACGGCGTTCGCCGCGGCGAACTGGTCGGCCAGGGCCGAGAAGTCCAGACCCTCGGTCGTGCAGCCCGGGGTGTCGGCCTTGGGGTAGAAGTAGAGGACGACCGAGCGGCCCTTCAGGCCTTCCAGCGTGACGCGGCCGTCGCCGTCGGTGGACAGGTCGAACGCGGGGGCCGGCTGGCCTTCGGTGATGTCGGTCATCCTCTTTGCTCCTTAGACCGGCTTGACCAGGACGATCTTCTTCTTGCCGGCCGCCAGTTTCAGCACGCCGTCGGCGTTGACGTCCGAGGCTTCGATCAGGCGCGCGCCGTCGGCGATCGCCTCGTCGTTCAGACGCAGGCCGCCGCCCTGGGCCAGGCGCCGCGCCTCGCCGTTGGAGGCGCTGAGGCCAGCCTTGGTCACGACGGCGGCGATCATGGCGCCGATCACCTCGTCGCGCGGCAGTTCGACGGTCGGCAGGTCGGCCGAAAGCTGACCCTTCTCGAAGGCGGCCTCGGCGGCGGCGCGGGCGGCGTGGGCGGCCTCCGAGCCGTGCAGCATCGAGGTCGCGGCGTCGGCCAGGGCCTTCTTGGCCTCGTTGATCCCGGCGCCTTCCATGGCTTCGTAAAGCGCGATCTGATCCAGCGGCAGGTCGGTGAACAGGCGCATGAAGCGACCGACGTCGGCGTCCTCGGCGTTGCGCCAGAACTGCCAGTAGTCATAGGGGCTGAGCTGTTCGGCGTTCAGCCAGACGGCGCCCTGGGCCGTCTTGCCCATCTTGCCGCCCGACGCCGTGGTCAGCAGCGGCGTGGTCAGGCCGAAGGAGGACTTTTGGTCCACGCGACGCACCAGGTCGACGCCCGAGGTGATGTTGCCCCACTGATCCGAGCCGCCCATCTGCAGCGTCACGTTCAGCGAACGGTTCAGTTCCAGGAAGTCCACCGACTGCATCAGCATGTAGTTGAACTCGAGGAAGGTCATCGGCTGCTCGCGCTCGAGGCGCAGCTTGACCGAGTCGAAGCTCAGCATCCGGTTGACGGTGAAGTGCGTGCCGTAGTCGCGCAGGAACTCGACGTAGCCGAACTTGGACAGCCAGTCGTTGTTGTCGACCATGACGGCGTCGGACGGGCCTTCGCCGAAGGTCAGGAACTTCTCGAACACGGTCTTGATCGAGGCGATGTTGGCCTGGATCGTCTCGTCGGTCAGTTGCGGGCGCGAGGCGTCCTTGCCGGTCGGATCGCCGACCTTGGTCGTGCCGCCGCCCATCAGGACGACAGGCTTGTGCCCGGCCTGCTGGAGACGGCGCAGCATCATGATCTGGATCAGGCTGCCGACGTGCAAGGAAGGGGCCGTGGCGTCGAAGCCGATATAGGCCGTCACGATCCCGTTCGAGGCGGCCTCGTCCAACTCCACCGGGTGCGTCACCTGGTGGATGTAGCCGCGCGATTGCAGGGTCTTGAGGAAGTCGGACTTGAAGGCTTGGTCGGTCATGGACGGCTCCGTAGCAGGGATGCCGGCGGCCGTCTTCCTTTCGGAAAGCCGTGCCGCCAGCGAAGGCGGCACGAGATCGCGGCCGCTCGCTAGCTCAGCGAACGGTAATACAGGCCGGAAATGGCGCGGGCGGCGATCATGGGCGCTAGCTACGGCGTGCGCGACGTGGCAGTCAACCCGGCATGACGACCTCCTCCTCGACAAAGACCCTTCGCGTGCTCGGTTTCATGACCGGCACCTCGCTCGACGCCGTGGACATGGCGGTGATCGAAACCGACGGCGAGAACATCCTCAGCTTCGGCCCCGCCGGCGAGATGAAGCTGGACGCCGAGACCCGCGCCATCGTTGAGGACGCTATCGAGGACGCCCTGGACTGGGAGCGTGACGAGGAGGAGCCCGGCAGCTTCGAGGACGCCCGCATGGCGGTGGCCGACGCCCATCTGGCGGCGGCGCTCGGCTTCATGGCGGTGAACGGGGTCAAGGCCAGCGGGCTGGATATTGTCGGGGTGCACGGCCAGACGGTGCTGCACGAGGCGCCGACGCCGGAACTGCCCGGCCGCACGGTCCAGTTGATCGACGCCCTGAGCGTGGCCGAGGGGCTGGGCGTGCGTACGGCCTATGATTTCCGCAGCGCGGATGTGGCGGCGGGCGGGCAGGGGGCGCCGCTGGCCCCGATCTATCACGCGGCCCTGGTGAAGAAGGCGGGCCTGAGCGGGCCGGTCGCCGTGCTGAACCTGGGCGGGGTGGGCAACATCACCCTGATCCGCGCCGATGGGGGGCTGGAGGCTTTCGACACCGGCCCGGCCAACGGCATGGTCGACCTGCTGGTCCAGTCGCGCGGCAAGAAGCGGATGGACGAGGGCGGCAAGCTGGCGGCGGCGGGGACCGTCGATCAGGCCGTGCTGGACGCCTATCTGGCCCATCCCTATTTCGCGGCGACCGGACCGAAGTCGCTGGATCGTTTCGACTTCTCGCTGGACCCGGTTATGCATCTGTCGCTGGAAGACGCGGCGGCGACGCTGACGGCTTTTGCGGCCGAGGCGGCGGCGCTGGGCGTGGCGCGCTGTTCCGAACGGCCGACCAAGGTCGTGGCCTGTGGCGGCGGACGCCATAACCCCGTCCTGCTGGCGGCCATCCGCGAGCGGGCGGGCGTGCCGGTGACGACCGCCGAGGACGAGGGCTGGCGCGGCGACTCGATCGAGGCTGAGGCCTTCGCCTTCCTGGCCGCGCGCTGCCTGCTGGGTCTGCCGATCAGTTTCCCCGGCACGACCGGCGTGGCCGAACCCATGACCGGCGGCCGCATCGTGGAGCCCGGCGAACAGTGAGCCTGATGCAGTCCCAGCGGTTCTGGGGCGTCGCCAGCGGTATCGCGGCCGGGGCCCTGTGGGGGCTGGTCTTTCTGGCGCCCAAGGTCGCGCCCGAGGCGTCACCGATGATGCTGACGGCGGGGCGCTACCTCGCCTATGGCCTGATCGCCGCCCTGCTGGTCGCCCCGCGCTGGCGGCGGGTCACGGCGGCGCTGGACTGGAAGGCGTGGCGGGCGCTGGCCTGGCTGAGCCTGGCCGGGAACATCGTCTATTTCGTCTTCCTGGTGGTCAGCGTCCATTTCGCGGGCGTCGGGGCTTCGGCCCTGATCGTCGGCATGGTGCCGGTCGTGGTGGCGCTGTGGGGGCTGAAGGACAAGGATTCGCCGCCGCTGGCGCGCGTGGCGCCGCCCATTGCGGTCGCGGCCCTGGCGGTCGGTCTGATCGGCTGGGAATCCCTGAGCCAGACGGGCGGCGGGGCGCATGACGGCGTCCAGACCCTGATCGGACTGGCCTGCGCCTTGGCGGCTCTTCTGTCGTGGTCGGCTTTCGCCGTCGGCAACAGCCGCTGGATGGGACGTCTGCCTGATGTCTCGCCCCATGACTGGTCCCTGCTGACCGGCGTGGTGACAGGCGGGTTCGCGCTGTTGCTGGCCGTTCCGGCGGTGCTGACCATGGGCGTCTGGTCCGGCGAAGCCTGGGTGCGGTTCATCGGGGTCAGTCTCGGCGTCGCCGTCTTCGCCTCGATCATTGGCAACGCCTTCTGGAACCAGGCCAGCCGGTTGCTGCCCCTTACCATGCTGGGCCAGATGATCGTGTCCGAAACCCTGTTCGCCTTCCTCTACGGCTTCCTGTGGGAAGGGCGCGGGCCGACCGTGATCGAGGTTGTCGCCATGATCCTGATGGTCGTCAGCGTCGTCTGGTGCGTGCGGGGGCACCGTCCGGCGGCGATCGCTGCGGCGGAAGGCGAGCACTGATACGCCAAAATTCGGCCATCAGAACCGGGCGCTATCTCCAAAATCGGGAGGGGTAGATGATTGGAATCGCGTTGGCGTTGGCCTTGCTTGGCTCGCAAGGGCCGCAGGCGAACTCGGAAGCAGCCACGCCCAGTGACCCGGCGACAGCCCTGATCCAGGCGGTGAAAGGCGCAATCGAGGCCGAGAAATCGCGTCAGGCGGCCCTGCCGCCAGCGGCCAACGACCGAGAGAAACTGGAGCGGATGGGGCTGCTGGATCAGGTTGGTCGGCGCGCCTCGATCTCGGTCGATGTCAGCGGTTTGCCGGAGGAGGAGCGGAAGGCGGCTGAGGCGGCGGCCTGGGCGCCTATCGAGGAACTCGACCGAACCCATCTGACCCAAATTCTGGCCATGCTGCCGCCTGAGGGCTGGTTTCTGGAAAGCGTCTATGGCGACCGGGCGGCTGGCGCGGCCTTCCTCATCATTCAGCACTCCGACGTCGAACAATGGCGGCGCTTTGTACCGGTTCTTGAGCCGTTGGTCGCAGCTGGCGAAGTTCATGGTCAGAGGTTCGGGCTCATGTACGACCGTCTGGCCGTCAACGAGAATCGTCCGCAGCGTTACGGCACGCAGATGACCTGCAAGGACGGCCGCTGGGTCATTGACCGTGAGAACCTGGAAGACCCGGCCAACGCCGACAAACGCCGGGCCGAGATGGGATTTCATCAGACCCTGGCGGAATACGAGACCAACTTCGCCCACTATCCGCCCTGCACGCCGTAGCGCTCGCGGGGTGAACATCCCCGCGCGTGTTGCGTTGATCCTTCAGCGGACCGGGTCCCTCTGGCGGCTCAGGTCGTGATGTCGGGCCGCGCCGGTCGTCCGTTTGGACGGCGGCGACAGATGCGGTCTAGAGGCGCTGATGGATGTTCTGACGCTGGAGTGGATGGGCAAGCCCGCCTGGATGTGGGTGGGTTTTCTGGTCATGGTCGCGGGGCTTCTGGCCTTCGATCTCGGGGTGCTGCACCGCAAGGCGCATGAGATCGGCGTCAGGGAGAGCCTGCTGCTGTCGGGCTTTTACATTGCGGTCGCCCTGCTGTTCGGGGGCTGGGTCTGGGTCAGGCTGGGGGCGGACAGCGGACTGGACTATCTGACCGGCTTCGCCATCGAGAAGAGCCTGGCGATGGACAATGTCTTCGTCATCGCCTTGATTTTCAGCGCCTTCGGCGTTCCGCGTCTGCATCAGCATCGCGTCCTGTTTTGGGGCGTGCTGGGCGTCATCGTGCTGAGGGCGGTGATGATCGCCGCCGGGGCCGCTCTCATCAGCCGCTATGAGTGGGCGCTCTATCTCTTTGCCATCTTCTTGATCTTCACCGGCGGTCGGATGATCGCCACCAGTCCCGGCGAGGAGGCGACGGAGGGGCGGGGGGTCGTGAACTGGCTGGTCCGACGCATGCCGGTAACAGATCGGCTGGACGGCTCGCACTTTTTCGTGCGCGAGACAAGCACGGCGGGAAGGCTGGTCTGGCGCGCCACGCCTCTGTTCCTGGCCCTGATGACGATCGAGGTCGCCGACGTGATCTTTGCCGTGGACTCGGTGCCGGCGATCTTCGCCATCACGACGGACCCCTATATCGTCTACACGTCCAACATCTTCGCCATTCTGGGGCTGCGGGCGCTGTATTTCGCGCTGGCGGCGGTGATCCACCGCTTCGCCTATCTGAAGCAGGCGCTGGCCATCCTGCTGGTCTTTATCGGGGGGAAGGTCGTCGCCGCGCCGCTGATGGGGCTGGAGAAGTTTCCGCCGGCGATCTCGCTCGTCGTGACGGCCACCATCCTGGCCGCGGGTATTCTGTGGTCGATGTGGAAGACCCGGGCCGAAACCCGGGTCGACACATGAAGTCGGATCAGGCCGGGTTTTCTTCCAGGCGCTTGTCCAGATAGGCGCCGACGCGACGCTCGACCGCGCCGATGTGGTCCTGCCAGAAGTGGCTCGCGCCTTCTTCCAGTTCATAATCGATGACGATGCCTTTTTGCGTGCGCAGCTTGTTGACCACGCGCTCGACCTCGACCGGCGGAACGACGGTGTCGTTGGTGCCGTGCAGGAACAGGCCGGAGGCCGGGCAGGGGGCCAGGAAGCTGAAGTCGTACATGTTCGAGGGCGGCGACACTGAAATGAAGCCGTCCGTCTCGGGGCGGCGCATCAGCAGTTGCATGCCGATGTAGGCGCCGAACTGATAACCGGCGACCCAGGTCTGGGTCGCGGCGGGGTTGTTGGCCTGCAGCCAGTCCAGGGCCGTGGCCGCGTCGGCCAGCTCGCCGATGCCGCTGTCGAACTCGCCCTGCGACTTGCCGACGCCGCGCGAGTTGTACCGCAGGGTGGCGAAGCCGCGCTGGACGAACAACTGGTGCAGCGTCACCGCGACCGGGTTGTTCATATGCCCGCCCGCCTTGGGGTGGGGGTGCAGGATCAGGGCGATCGGCGCGTTCGGGCGCTTGCCGGGCGAATAGCGGCCTTCGATGCGGCCCGAGGCGCCGGGAAGAATGACTTCAGGCATGGATCAGCGGAATCCTGTCTTCAACTGTCGTTTCGCGGGCGGACAATACTTGACCAACGCAGTAGGACTTTCTAAGTCCGCCCTGCGTGGCGCACTTGTCTGCGAGGGCGCGGGTTCTAGCACATGAGCCCTGAAAAGCGCGAGATTTTTGAGGGCTTTCGATGCGCCTGTCGACAAAGGGACGATACGCCGTGATGGCGATGGCCGATCTGGCGCGCAATGGCGCGGATCGGGCGGTGTCGCTGGCCGAGATCGCGACGCGCCAGGAGATCTCCCTCAGCTATCTGGAGCAACTGTTCGCGCGGCTGCGCAAAAGCGGCCTCGTCAAGAGCGTGCGCGGCCCCGGTGGGGGCTATCGCCTGGCCCGTGAAGCCTGTGAAACCGCCGTCGCCGAGATCGTTCTGGCGGTGGATGAGCCGATCCGCGCCACTCGCTGCGTCGGCGCCGGATCGCCCAAGGGCTGCATGATCAAGGGCGAGCGCTGCATCACCCACCACCTGTGGGAGGATCTGGGGCGGGAGATCCACCGCTATCTCGCCAGCGTCAGTCTGGAGGACGTGATCCAGAACCGCACCGGCCAGGCGCGCATGGGCGCCGCCGCGGCTGCCGCGGGCATGGAGGCGACGGCATGAGCGTCTACCTGGATTACAACGCCTCGGGCCTGGTTCGTCCTGAAGTGCAAGAGATCATGGCCAAGGCATTGGCTGACAACGGAAATCCTTCGGCCGTTCACGCCGCCGGCCGCCGCGCCCGCGCGCGCATCGAGACGGCGCGGGCTCAGGTGGCCGATCTGGTTGGGGCCGATCCGACGGCGATCGTCTTTTCCTCGGGCGGCACGGAATCCAACGCCCAGGCTGTCGTCAGCGCTCTGGCGGCGGGTTGCGAGCGGCTGATCGTCGGCGCAACCGAGCATCCTTGCGTGGCTGAAGCGGCGACGGCGTCGGGCGCGCCGGTCGAGGTGCTGCCGGTCGATGCCGACGGCGTGGTCGATCTGGCCTGGCTGGCCGAGGCGCTGAAGCGTCCGGGCCGGGCCGTGGTCGCCATCCATCATGCGAACAATGAAAGCGGCGTGATTCAGCCGATCGCTCAGGCGGCGGCTCTGGTCCGCGCGGCGGGCGGCTGGCTGCACGTCGACGCCATCCAGTCGGCGGGCAAGGTGCCGGTCGACATGCGGGCGCTGGACGCGGATAGCCTGACCCTGTCGGCGCACAAGCTGGGCGGGCCGCAGGGCGTGGGCGCTCTGGTGCTGAAGGAAGGCGTCGCTGCTGTGCGCATCCTGCATGGCGCGGGTCAGGAGCGCGGCCTGCGCGCCGGGACCGAGAACGTGCCGGGCATCACCGGCTTCGGCGCCGCCGCCGACTGCGCGGCGCGCGATCTGGACGAGGCCATGGCCCACGCCGCCTGGCGCGACGCGGCCGAGGCCAGGGTCAAGGCGGCCGGCGCAACCATCATCGGCGGCGCGGTTGCGCGTCTGCCCAACACCCTGTTCATGACCGTCGAAGGCTGGGACAGCCCGCAGCAGTTGATCACGCTGGATCTGGTCGGGGTCATGGTCTCGGCCGGCTCGGCCTGTTCGTCGGGCAAGGTCAAGCCGTCCAAGACGATCAGCGCCATGGGCCTGGATCATCTGGCGACCGGGGGCGTGCGCGTCTCCGGGGGCTGGGGAACGACCGAGGCGGACTGGGATCGGTTCGCCGACGCCTGGGTCTCCGCCTGGAACAAGCATCAAGCGCGCGTGCTCGAGCGCGTGAAGGAAGTCGCGTAAGTCATGGCTGCTGTTAAGGAAACTGTCGAAGCTGTCGCCGCTCTGGAAAAGTATGAGCATGGCTTCACCTCGGACATCGAAACGGAATATGCGCCGCGCGGCCTGAACGCCGACATCATCCGCTTCATCTCCGAGAAGAAGGGCGAGCCGGAATGGATGCTGGAATGGCGTCTGGCCGCCTATGAGCGCTGGCTGGCGATGGAAGAGCCGACCTGGGCGGCGGTGAAGTACGAGCCGGTCGATTATCAGGACCTCTTCTACTACGCCGCGCCGAAGCAGAAGGAGGGGCCGAAGTCGCTGGACGAGGTCGATCCCGAGATTCTGGAAGTCTACAAAAAGCTGGGCATCCCGCTGAAGGAGCAGGAAGTGCTGGCGGGCGTGCAGGGCGCGCCCAAGGTGGCCGTGGACGCCGTGTTCGACAGCGTCTCCGTCGTGACCACCTTCAAGGCCGAGCTGGCCAAGGTTGGCGTGATTTTCATGCCGATTTCCGAGGCTTTGCGCGAATATCCTGATCTGGTGCGTCAGTACCTGGGATCGGTCGTGCCGGTGTCGGACAACTATTTCGCGGCGCTGAACAGCGCTGTCTTTTCGGACGGGTCCTTCGTCTATATCCCGCCGGGCGTACGCTGCCCGATGGAGCTGTCGACCTATTTCCGAATCAACGCCAGCCAGACCGGCCAGTTCGAGCGGACCCTGATCATCGCCGACAAGGGCAGCTACGTCTCCTATCTGGAAGGCTGCACCGCGCCGATGCGCGACGAGAACCAACTGCATGCGGCGGTCGTGGAGATCGTGGCGCTGGACGACGCCGAGGTGAAATACTCGACGGTTCAGAACTGGTACCCCGGCGACGCCGAGGGCAAGGGCGGCATCTACAACTTCGTCACCAAGCGCGCGGACTGCCGGGGGGACCGGTCGAAGGTCAGCTGGACCCAGGTCGAGACCGGTTCGGCCGTCACCTGGAAATACCCGTCCTGCATCCTGAAGGGCGAGGAAAGCTCGGGCGAGTTCTATTCCATCGCCATCACCAACGGGCATCAGCAGGCCGACACCGGCACCAAGATGATCCACCTGGGCAAGAACTCGAAGAGTCGGATCATCGCCAAGGCGGTGTCGGCGGGCAAGTCGGACTCGACCTATCGCGGCCTGGTCTCGGTGCATCCCAAGGCGACGGGCGTGCGCAACTTCACCCAGTGCGACAGCCTGTTGATCGGTAAGGAGTGCGGCTCGCACACCATCCCCTACATCGAGGCCCGCAACGGCTCGGCCCAACTGGAGCACGAGGCGACGACGACCCGCCTGTCGGAAGACCAGCTCTTCTACGCCCAGCAGCGCGGCCTGTCGCAGGAAGAGGCGGTGGCCCTGCTGGTCAACGGCTTCGTCCGCGACGTGATGCAGAAGCTGCCGATGGAGTTCGCCGTCGAGGCGCAGAAACTAGTGGCGATCAGCCTCGAAGGCTCGGTCGGGTAAAGAAGAACTATGCTCAAGATTGAAAACCTCCACGTCTCGGTCGCTGACAAGCCGATCCTCAAGGGCCTGACGCTCGAAGTGCCGGCGGGCGAAGTCCATGCTGTCATGGGGCCGAACGGGGCCGGCAAGTCGACGCTGGGCTACAGCCTGTCGGGCCGTCCCGGCTATGAAGTCACGGACGGTTCCGCCTCGTGGAACGGGCAGGACCTGCTGGGTCTGGACCCGGCCGAGCGTGCGGCTGCGGGCGTCTTCCTGTCCTTCCAATACCCGATGGAGATCCCCGGCGTACCGGCCATGACCTTCATCCGCACGGCGCTGAACGCCCAGAAGCGGGCGCGCGGCGAGGAGGAGGTCTCGGCCCCCGCCTTCCTGAAGCAGGTCAAGGCGGCGTCGCAGGCGCTGAAGATGGACTTCGATATGCTGAAGCGGCCGCTGAACGTCGGCTTCTCCGGCGGTGAGAAGAAGCGAATGGAAATCCTGCAGATGGCCCTGCTGGAGCCGTCGCTGCTGATCCTGGACGAAACGGACTCGGGCCTCGACATCGACGCCCTGCGCATCGTGTCGGAGGGGGTGAACGCCCTGCGTCGCGCCGACCGGTCGATGCTGATCATCACCCACTATCAGCGCCTGCTGGACTACATCAAACCGGACAAGGTGCACGTGCTGGCAGCCGGCCGGATCGTCGCCTCGGGCGGGCCTGAACTGGCGCTGGAGCTGGAGGCGGAAGGGTACGACAAGTTCCTGCCGACCGCCGCGTGAACGCCGTTCAGATCGACCTGAAGGACGCCGAGACCTTTCCCTCGCGGCGCACGGAAGCGTGGAAATACAGCGACCTGAAGCGTTGGCTTCGTGAAGCACCGGAACCGTCGGGCCAAATCGCCGTCAGCGGCGAGGGGCCTTTTGCGACGCTGGGTGGCGAGGCTCTGGCCTTCGCCAACGGACGGGCGACCGGCGCGGACGCCTTTGTCGCGGCGGGCGCGCAGACGCTGCGCCTGCGCTTTGTCTCGGACGCGGTGAACACCGGCCACACGGCCTCGGTGCGGATCGCGGCGCGAGCGGGCGCCAAGCTGCTGCTGCTGGAAAGCCATGAGGGCGCGGGCTCGGCCTATGTCGCTCATAACCGCGTAGAACTGGACGTCCCGGCGGGCGCCGAGGTCACGCGCATCGTGCTGGTGGACGAGCCGGAAGACGCCATTTCCGTCACCAACGCCGTGGTGCGGGTCGAGGCCGGCGGCCTGTATCGTCAGACCATCGTCACGACCGGCGCCAAGCTGCAGCGTCTGGAGACGCAAGTAAGCCACGGCGCCGAGGGCGCGGACGTGCGGCTGGACGGCCTCTATCTGTTGAAGGGGGCGCGTCACGCTGACCTGACGACCGTGGTCGATCACACCGCCGCCGACGGCATGACCAGCCAACTGACCAAGGGCGTGGTCCACGACACGGCGCGCGGCGTATTCCAGGGCAAGATCATCGTCGAGCGCGGGGCCGACGGCACCGATGCCCGCATGGGCCACCACGCCCTGATCGCGGGCGAGCGCGGCGAAGTCGACGCCAAGCCGGAGCTGATCATCTATGCCGACGACGTGCAGTGCGCGCACGGCAATACGGTCGGGACGCTGGACGAGAGCGCCCTATTCTACATGCAGCAGCGCGGCATTCCGGCCGACGAGGCCCGCGCCTTGCTGACCCAGGCCTTCCTGATCGAGGTCGTCGACCGCATCGAGGACGAGGCGGCGAAGGAGGTTGTGCGCGAATGGCTGACGGCTCGCCTGTGAAAACGTTCGACCCCTACGCCGCGCGGGCGCAGTTCCCGATCCTGTCGCGACAGGTGAACGGCAAGCCGCTGGTCTATCTGGACAACGCCGCCTCGGCGCAGAAGCCGCGGGCGGTGATCGACGCCATGGTCGGCGCGATGGAGGGCAGCTACGCCAACGTCCACCGCGGCCTACACACTCTGTCGAACGAGGCGACCGAGGCGTTCGAGGCGGCGCGCGAGATCGTGGCCCGCTTCCTGAACGCGCCGTCGGGCGAGAACATCGTCTGGACCAAGGGCGGGACCGAGGCGATCAATCTGGTCGCCAACGGCATCGGTCTGAGCATCGAGCCCGGCGATGAGATCATCGTCACCGAGATGGAGCACCACTCCAACATCGTGCCGTGGCACCTGCTGCGCGAGCGCAAGGGGGCGGTGCTGAAATGGGCGCCGATCAACGACGACGGCTCGCTGGACATGGCGGCCTATGCCGAGCTGCTGGGGCCGAGGACGAAAGTCGTCGCCGTCACCCACATGTCGAACGTCCTGGGGACCATCAACCCGATCGCCGAGATCACCCGTCTGGCCCACGCGGCCGGGGCGCGGGTGCTGGTCGACGGTTGCCAGGGCGCGGTCCATGCGACGCCGGACGTTCAGGCGGTCGGTTGCGACTGGTATGTGATCACGGGCCACAAGCTGTACGGCCCGACCGGGATCGGCGCGCTTTACGGCACGACCGAGGCTCTGGAGAGCCTGCCGCCCTATCAAGGCGGGGGCGAGATGATCGAGACGGTCACGAAGGACCGCATCACCTACGCCAAGCCGCCGCATCGGTTCGAGGCGGGCACGCCGGCGATCCTGGAGGCCGTCGGTCTGGGCGCGGCGCTGGAATGGCTGTCGGGCTTTGACCGGGCGGCCGTGGCTGCGCACGAGATGGCGCTCTACGACCACGCGCGTTCGCGGCTGGCCGACGCCGGCTGGCTGCGGGTTCTGGGCGAGGCCGAGGGCAAGGGCGCGCTGCTGACCTTCGCGGTCGAGGGCGCGCACGCCCATGACGTGGCCCAGATCATGGACCGCTACGGCGTCGCCGTGCGGGCCGGTCTGCACTGCGCCGAACCCCTGGCCAACCGACTGGGCGTGACCTCGAGCACGCGCGCCAGTTTCGCCCTATATAACACCGTGGAGGATACAGACGCCTTCGTGGATGCGCTGATCAAGGCGCGGAATTTCTTCGTGTGACGAGTATGGACGCCAAGACCGACAACGCCATCAGCGACAGCGACGCCTTCGCCGCGACTTGGGACGAGCCGCAGAAAAGCGCCCTGTCTCAGGCTGAGCTGGACAAGCTGACTGACGACCTGATCGAGGCGCTGAAGACGGTGTTCGACCCGGAAATCCCGGTCGACATCTATGAGCTGGGCCTGATCTACAAGGTGGATGTCTCCGACGACCGCGACGTCTTGATCGAGATGACGCTGACGGCGCCGGGCTGTCCCGTGGCGGGCGAAATGCCCGGCTGGGTCGAGGATGCGGTGAAGAAGGTTGAGGGCGTGCGCAGCGCCAAGGCCAATCTGGTGTTCGATCCGCCGTGGGACTCCTCCAAGATGAGCGACGAGGCCAAGCTGGCCCTGAACATGTTCTAGGGATGCGTCGATGACCGAGCTTCAGACCGCCGCCCGACCGCGCCGCCCCCGGCCCAAGGCCGTGACCCTGACCGACGCCGCCGCCGAGCGCGTTCGCGAGATCATGGCCAATGCGGCGAAGCCCTATGTCGCCCTGCGCGTCGGGGTGAAGAACGGCGGCTGCGCCGGGCAGGAGTACACCTTCGCCTATGCCGAGCAGATCGAGCCGCTGGACGAGGTGGTCGAGGACAAGGGCGTCACCATCCTGATCGAGCCCAAGGCCGTGCTGTTCCTGATCGGCAGCGAGATCGACTACGAGACGACCAAGCTGGCCTCGAAATTCGTGTTCCGCAATCCGAACGAAACCGACGCCTGCGGCTGCGGCGAGAGCGTGACCATCATCCCCGCCGCCGCCCTGGACGCCGACTGACATGATCCGACTGGAGGGTGTGACCCGGCGCTATCGCAGCGCGGCGGGCGAGCGCACGGCGCTGGACGCCGTGGACCTGACCATCGGGCGCGGCGAGGTGTTCGGCGTGGTCGGGCGTTCGGGCGCCGGCAAGTCGACCCTGATCCGCGCCATCAATCGGCTGGAGACGCCCGACGCGGGCCGCATTTTCGTCGACGATCAGGAGATCACGGCGCTGAAGCCCGCAGAGCTGCGCGCCGCACGGCGCCGGATCGGCATGATCTTCCAGCATTTCAACCTGCTGAACGCCAAGACCATCGAGGACAACGTCGCCTTTCCCCTGCGGCTGGAGGGGCGGCCCGAGGCCGAGGTGAAGGCGCGCACGGCGGAACTGCTGACCCAACTGGGTCTGGCGGAACACGCCAGGAAGCATCCGGCCCAGCTGTCCGGCGGTCAGAAGCAGCGCGTCGGCATCGCCCGCGCCCTGGCCTGCGGTCCCAGCGTCCTTTTGTGCGACGAGGCGACCAGCGCGCTGGACCCGGAGACGACCGAGGACATCCTGACCCTGCTGGACGGGCTGAACCGCGACCTGGGTCTGACCATCGTCCTGATCACCCACCAGATGGAGGTGGTGCGCCGCGTCTGCGATCGGGTGGCCGTGTTGAAGGACGGCAAGATCGTGGAGCAGGGCGCGACGGCCGACGTCTTCCTGCACCCGCAGCATCCCGTGACCCGCGCCATGCTGGCCGAGGGCGAAGAGGCGTTCGACGCCTCGGTCGTGCCGGTCGGGGCGCGTCTGGCCAAGCTGACTTTCCGCGGCGGCTCGACCTATGAGCCGGAGCTGAGCCGCGTCGCGCGCTCGGTCGGCGTGGACTATTCGATCCTGTCGGGCCGCATCAGCCGTATCCGGGGCGAGCCCTATGGCCAGTTGGTCGTGGCCTTTACCGGCGGCGACGCCGAGACGGCGGTGGCGCAACTGACCGCGCGCGGCGTGGAAGTTGAAAGCATCTTGGGGGAGAGCGCCTGATGTTCGAGAATGTCGATTGGGCCGAGATCGGCCGCGCGACGGCGGACACCCTGCTGATGCTGGGCGGGTCGCTGGTGCTGACCGTGATACTGGGCGTGCCGCTTGGCGTGCTGCTCTATCTGTCGGGCAAGGGACGGCTGGCGGCCAATCCGGTGCTGAACGCCGTGCTGTCGTTGATCGTCAACGTGCTCCGCTCGGTGCCTTTCATCATCCTGCTGATCGTCATGCTGCCGGTGACGGTGCTGCTGGTCGGCACCTCGCTGGGCGTGGCCGGGGCCATTCCGCCGCTGGTCGTGGGGGCGGCACCCTTCTATGCGCGTCTGGTCGAGACGGCGCTGCGCGAAGTGGACAAGGGCGTGGTCGAGGCGACCCAGGCCATGGGCGGCTCGACCTTTCAGATCGTCACGCGGGCCCTGCTGCCCGAAGCCATGCCGGGCATCATCGCCGGGGCCACGGTCACGGCTATCGCCCTGGTCAGCTACACCGCCATGGCGGGCGTGGTCGGGGCGGGCGGGCTGGGCGACCTGGCCGTGCGTTTCGGCTATCAGCGGTTCCAGACCGATGTCATGGTCGTGACCGTAGTTCTTCTGCTGATCCTCGTACAAATTCTGCAGATGATCGGCGACCGTCTGGTCGCTAAGGTTTCGCACCGCTGATTTTTCGAAAGCCTGCCCCATGATCCGCCGTTCGCTGCTGCTGTCCGCCGTCGCTGTCCTGACGCTTGCCGCCTGCGGCCAAGGCGCGGACAAGAAAGCGGGCGCCGAGGGCGCGCCTCTACTGGTTGGCGCGACCGCCGTGCCGCATGCCGAGATTCTGGAGGTCGTGAAGCCGATCCTGGCCGCAGAGGGCGTGCCGATCGAGGTCAAGGTCTTCAACGACTACGTTCAGCCGAACGTGCAACTGTCTGAAAAACGGCTGGATGTGAACTACTTCCAGACCAAGCCCTATCTGGACGAGTTCAATATCGCGCGGGGCGCCGATCTGGTGACGGTCGCCGGCGTCCACGTCGAGCCGCTGGGCGTCTATTCCAAGAAGCACGCCGCGCTGGCGGCGATCCCGAACGGGGCGCAGGTCGTGCTGCCGAACGATGCGTCCAACACCGGGCGGGCGCTGCTGCTGCTGCAGAGCGCGGGCCTGATCACCCTGCGCGACCCGACCAATCCGCTGCAGACCGTGCGCGACGTGGCGACCAACCCCAAGGGACTGAAGTTCCAGGAGGTCGAGGCCGCCACCATCCCGCGCATCCTGCCCCAGGTCGATGCGGCGGTGATCAACACCAACTATGCCCTGGACGCCGGGCTGAAGCCGAAGACCGACGCCCTGTCGCTGGAAGGCGCCGACAGCCCCTATGTGAACTATCTGGTGGCGCGCCCCGACAACCAGAACGACCCGCGCGTTCAGGCCCTGGCGACCGCCCTGCGCAGCCAGGCGGTCAAGGACTTCATCGCCAGGAAGTACGACGGCGCGGTGATCCCGGCGGCCTAAGCCGCCGCAGCCGCCGTCACGAGCGCCGCCTCGTTGGGCGACGGAACCTGCACGGCGTGGGCGAGCGGCTGGCCGGTCGCCTCGGCGATCAGTTCGGCGGTCTTTCCCTCGACGGCGGCTTCGAGCCGGGCCAGGAACTCGCCCTTGGGCAGGCCGGTTGGGATCGGCTCGAGAAACTCCAGCGTCGCCGCGCCGGGGTGCTTCTCGAAGCCGTCCAGCGGCCAGAACAGGCCCAGGTTGGTGGCCAGCGGCACCACAGGCATGTCGAAGTCGCGGTACATGTGCCAGACGCCCGAGCGGTAGCGGAACTTCTCGCCGACGCGAGCCAGATGCCCTTCGGGATAGATCAGGATCTTGCGGCCTTCGCGATGGGCGTCGGCGGCGCGTTCCTTCAACGCGGCGCGTGCGGCATGGCCGCCGCAGTTGTTGACGACGATGGCGCCCAGCTTTCTCAGCACCGTGCCGAGCAGGGGGAATTTCTCCAGGTGGTCGCCGGTGACGAAGGCCACATCGTCGAACTGGTCATAGGTGGCGAAGCCGTCGCCCCAGCTCTGATGCTTCGACGCGATGATGAAGGCGCCTTGCGGCAGACGCTCCTTGCCGCGCGCCTTGATCTTGATGCCGGCGAGCAGGTTCATCGCCTGCACCATCCGCCGGACATAGCGGCGAATGATCCAACTGGTCGCGCCGCGCCCGGGCGCCAGCGCGGCGAAGGCTGCGGCGAGGCCGTAGGTGATGGACAGCGCCCAATAGGCGACACAGAAAGCCAAGCTTCTCATGTCGGCACTATGCCATGCGGCTTCGGTTTTGCGACAGCCGTCAAGCGGCGGCGCGCGCCAGGGTTTCGGCGTTGGTGACGCGGTTCCGGCCGCCACGCTTGGAGGCGTAGAGGGCTTCATCGGCGCGCTCAAGCAGGGCCAGGGCTGTCTCTCCGGCGTGGCGCTCAGCGAAACCGACCGAAATGGTCACGGCGCCCAGGTCGTCGTTGGTGGAGCGGCGCCGCAACGAGCGCGAGGCGATTTCCTCGCGAATGGCGTTCAGTGCGGCCTCAACGGTTCCAGGCGTCTCGCCGGGGAAGATGACCGCGAACTCTTCGCCGCCATAACGGGCGGCGACGCGAGGCGCGCGCGAGATGCGGCCCAGGACGCTGGCGACGTAGCGCAGCACCTGATCGCCCGTCTGGTGACCCCAAGTGTCGTTGAAACGCTTGAAGTGGTCGATGTCGACGATAGCCAGGGTGACGCCCTTGCCGCCTTCTTCCGCTTCCTCGCAGACGCGGGCCAATTGCTCATCGAAAGTCTTGCGGTTGGCCAGATTGGTCAGGGCGTCGGTCATGGCGTCGCGCCGGACCTGCTCTAGGTGTTCGCGCAGGCGGACGACTTCGCGGTTGGAGGACTCCAGGCGCTTCTCCAGCGCCGAAGTGTGCCGTTGGACCTTGCGCGTGGCGGAGGACAGGCTTGTGACGATGGCGGTCAGGACCGAGGCGTCTTCGGCGCCTTCCATCTTGGCGGACGCACTGGTCAGGGTTTCGCCATAGGAGGCTTGAGTCTTGCGCGCGTTGTCGATGGCTTCGGCGACGGCGGCGAGTTCGCGATTCAGGACCGCGCCGACGTCGCGAATTTCTTCCGACAGTCGGCCGCGCGGCAGGAATTCGGCGGCCAGCATTTCAGCAGTGGCGTCAGTGAAGGGCGTGTCGCCGGCCAGCAGGCGATGAATCTCGCGGCCCAGCGGTCCTTCCGGATCGCTGACGTAGTGCAGCCAAAGTTCAAAATTCAGAGGCGTCGGCCAGACCGAGGCCTCTTGCATCGCATCCACCACGCGGTGCGCCAGCCCATAGGCGTCCGGGCCTCGAAGCGTGGTTTCGACCTGCGCCGTCATTCTGATTCTCGCGCCCCTAGTTCCAGTAAGGGAACTCTAGGCCGGTGATCCGTAATGAGCAGTTAAATGCGAAACCACGTCTGACGAATTGGCTGTCAGTCCGAGAAAATCACAGGGCGACGCAGGAAGGCCGGAACGTCGTCGCCAAAACCGCCGCGAGCGGCCTGGACGGGCTGCTCCTTGTGCTTTTCGGGCTTCTTTGGCTCCCGCGGGGCGTGATCGCGGGTGCGTTCACGACGCTGGGGCGCGACTTCGGCCGAAGCGGTCTGGGCGTCCGGCGTCGTCGCCGGAACCTGGGCGGCGACTTCAGCAGTTTCGGTGCGCGGCGCGCGGCGGCTGCGCGAACGGCGCGGAGCCTCCTCGGCGGCTTCTTCGGCCTTCGGCGCTGCGCGAGCGATCGGCTCCATCGAGGCGACGTTGTCGCTCTTGGGGATGGGGCGAGGACGGTCGCTGCGGCTGCGGCCGCGACCCTTGGCGTCGTCGGTGCGGGGGCGGTCCTTGATGGCGGCGAAGTCGATGCCTTCCAGCGTCAGCTCCTGCGGCTCCATCTTGATCAGCTTCAGCACCTTATCCAACGACTTGTCGTCGGACGGGGTGACGATCATGAAGGCCTCGCCCTTGCGGCCCGCGCGGCCCGTGCGGCCGATGCGGTGCACATAGTCGTCGGCGTGGTGCGAGACGTCGTAGTTGAAGACGTGGCTGACATCGGGGATGTCCAGACCGCGCGCGGCGACGTCCGAGGCCACCAGGATCTTCAGATCGCCGGCGCGGAAGTCCGCCAGGGTCTTCATCCGCAGCGACTGGTCCAGGTCGCCATGGATAGGCGCGGCGTCGAAGCCGTGGGTCTTCAGCGACTTGGCGACGATATCGACTTCCGACTTGCGGTTGCAGAAGACGATGCCGTTCTTGACCTCGGCCCGTTCGATCAGGGCGCGCAGCGCCGTGCGCTTGGCCTTGGGATCGCTGGTCGGGATGCGGACCAGATACTGGGTGATGGTGTCGGCGGTCATGGCCGGACGCGAGGCCTCGATCCGGGTCGGATCCTTGAGGAACTGCGTGGTCAGGCGTGTGATCTCGGGCGGCATGGTGGCCGAGAAGAACAGGGTCTGGCGCTTGGGCGGCGTCAGTTTGAAGATGCGCTCGATGTCGGGGATGAAGCCCATGTCGAGCATACGGTCAGCCTCGTCGACGACCATCATCTCAACGCCCGTCAGCAGGATCTTGCCGCGTTCGAACAGGTCCAGCAGACGGCCCGGCGTGGCGATCAGGACGTCGACGCCCTTGTTCAGCAGGGCCACCTGATCGCCCATGGACACGCCGCCGATCAGCAGCGCCCAGCTGAGCTTGGTGCCCTTGGCGTATTTGGCGAAGTTTTCAGCGACCTGATCCGCCAGTTCGCGGGTCGGGGCCAGGACCAGGGCGCGCGGCATGCGAGCGCGGGCGCGGCCGGAGCCGAGGCGGTCGATCATCGGCAGGGTGAAGGCGGCGGTCTTGCCGGTGCCGGTCTGGGCGATGCCCAGGACGTCGCGGCCGGCCAGGGCCACCGGGATGGCGGAGGCCTGAATGGGGGTGGCTTCGGTGTAGCCCGTATCGGCGACCGCTTGCAGGGTCGTGGCCGAAAGGCCCAGCTTGGTGAATTCTGTCATGTAACCTTGAGGACGGAGGAAACGTCGTAACGTCTTCGGCTTACGGAACCGCCCCTCGTGGGCGAGTGGGCGGCGCGCATCGCCAGTCCTATTCCGAGCCTGCGGCGGTATATGGAAACCCCTACGCCTCAGTCAAGTATTTCCGTTCGGGAACCAGGCGGTTGGCAAAACCTTACACGTCTGTAATGTCGCCTTGGGGAAGGGAAGGGTTGTCGTATGCGTATGAAAACGCTTGCGTTCGCCTTGGCGGCCTGTTGCGCGACTGCGCTGCCGGCCCAGGCGGAGATGGAATCAGCTTTCGGAAACACCGTGATCTCCCACTATCCTGATGGGGCGTGGGTGAAGCACTGGTTTGACCGGGACGGCAGTTATCGGGCGGCTTTTTCCGACGGGCGCCGACTGACGGCGCGCTGGGCCATCGAGGGCGAGCGCGTCTGCCTGAACGGGATCAGACCGCGGATGTTGCTGTCGCGGTTCTGCACGACCCTGGTGGAAGCGTCGGTGGGTCAGACCTGGCCGGGGCGTGATCCGTTGGGGCGTCGGGTTCGCAACGAGCTGGTAGCGGGCCGCTAGACACCTCCCGGCCCGCTGGGCGAACCGGGAGGCGCCGTCGCGATCCTACTCGGCGTCGGCCGTCTTCTTGGGCGCGGCCTTCTTCGCGGCCGGCTTTTTGGCCGCAGGTTTTTTCGCAGCTGCAGGTTTCTTCTCGGCGGCGGCCTTGGCCGGAGCCTTCTTCGCGGCCGGCTTCTTGGCCGCAGCCGCCTTTTTCTTCGGCGCCGCGCCGGCCTTGGCGGCCAGCAGGGGCAGGGCGTCTTCCAGCGTCAGATCTTCGGGCGCCACGCCCTTGGGCAGGGTGGCGTTGACCTTGCCCCATTTGACGTAGGGACCGAAGCGTCCGGCCATGACCTGAACGGGGGCTTCGTCTTCCGGGTGGGCGCCCAGTTCCTTCAGCGGGGCCGTGGCCGAGCCGCGACCGGGACGACCGGCGCGTTTTTCAGCCAGCAGGGCGACAGCGCGGTTAATCCCGACCTCGAACACCTCGTCGATGTCAGAGACATTGGCGTAGGTGCCGGCGTGCAGGACGAACGGACCGTAACGCCCCAGACCCGCCGTGATCATCTTGCCGTCCTCGGGGTGAACCCCGACTTCGCGCGGCAGGGCCAGCAGGCGCAGGGCCTGGTCCAGCGTCAGGGATGCGGGGCTCCAGCCCTTGGGCAGGGACGAGCGCTTCGGCTTTTCCTCGCCGGGCGGCGTGGTTTCGACATAGGGGCCGAAGCGGCCGATCTTCAGCTGCACCGGCTGGCCGGTCGCCGGATCGGCGCCCAGTTCGCGGTCGCCGCCGTCCGCGCCGCCTTCGGCGCCGTCAGGCGAAGCCACAGGGCGGGTGTATTTGCAGTCGGGATAGCGCGAGCAGCCGATGAAGGCGCCGAAGCGGCTGGTCTTCAGGCTGAGCTGGCCCTGATGGCACAGGGGGCATTCGCGCGGGTCCGACCCGTCGCCCTTGTCCGGGAAGATGTGCGCGCCCAGGGCGTCGTTCAGGTGATCCAGGATGGCCGTGGTGCGAAGCTCGCCGGCGGCCTGGGTCGCGGCGTGGAAGTCGGTCCAGAAGCTGCGCAGCAGCGCCTTCCAGTCCAGTTCGCCTGCGGAGACCTCGTCCAGCTGGGACTCCAGCGCGGCGGTGAAGTCGTATTCGACCCAGCGGCTGAAGAACTGTTCCAGGAAGGCCGTGACCAGCCGTCCCTTGTCCTCGGGATAGAAGCGGTTCTTGTCCATGCGGACGTATTCGCGGTCGCGCAGGGTCGTCAGGATCGAGGCGTAGGTCGAGGGGCGACCGATGCCGAGTTCTTCCAGCTTCTTGACCAGGGTGGCTTCCGAGAAGCGCGGCGGGGGCTCGGTGAAGTGCTGGTCCGCGCGGACGGCCTCGACCTTGGCCTTGGCGCCTTCCTTCAGCGCGGGCAGGCGGCCGCCCTCGTCCTCTTCGTCCTCGGACCCCTTTTGCTTCTCGTCGCGGCCTTCTTCGTAGGCGGCGATGAAGCCGTCGAAGGCGACGACCTGGCCGGTGGCGCGCAGGCCGGTCTGGCCGTCGGGCGTCTCGATCTCGACCGTGGTGCGGTCCAGGCGGGCGCTCTCCATCTGCGAGGCGACCATGCGCTTCCAGATCAGTTCGTAGAGACGCTGCAGATCGCCTTCGAGACGCAGGCTGTCAGGATGGCGCGCGATGTTGGTCGGGCGGATGGCTTCGTGCGCTTCCTGGGCGTTCTTGGCCTTGGTCTTGTAATAGCGCGGCTCGGCCGGGACGTAGGCGGGGCCGAAGCGGTCGGCGATGACCTCGCGCGCCTGGGCGATGCCCTCGGGGCTGACGAACAGGCCGTCGGTACGCATGTAGGTGATCAGGCCGCCGGTGTCGTCGACACCTTCATACAGCTTCTGCGCCGCCTGCATGGTGCGCTGGGCGGTGAAGCCCAGCTTGCGCGAGGCTTCCTGCTGCAGAGTCGAGGTGGTGAAGGGCGGCGCGGGCGAACGCTTGGCCGGCTTCTTCTCGACGGACTTGATAGTGAAGTCGCCGGACTGGATGGCGTCGCGAGCGGCGAAGGCCATTGCCTCGGTCGGGATGTCCAGGCGCTGGATGCGCTTGCCGGCGTGCTTGACCAGGCGGGTGGTGAAGGGCGGGCTGTCGGCGACCAGATCGGCTTCGACCGACCAGTATTCCTGGGCCTTGAACTTCTCGATCTCCATCTCGCGATCGACGACGATGCGCAGGGCGACCGATTGCACCCGGCCGGCCGAGCGGGCGCCGGGCAGCTTGCGCCACAGGACGGGCGACAGGTTGAAGCCCACCAGATAGTCGAGCGCGCGGCGGGCCAGATAGGCTTCGACCAGCTCCATATCCAGCTGGCGCGGATTAGCCATGGCTTCCAGCACGGCGGCCTTGGTGATGGCGTTGAAGGTGACGCGCTGGACCTCGGTGTCCTTGAGCGCCTTCTTCTTGTTCAGGACTTCCAGAACGTGCCAGCTGATCGCCTCTCCCTCGCGGTCGGGGTCGGTCGCGAGAATAACGCGGTCGGCGCGCTTGGCCGCCTCCGCAATCTCGGACAGGCGCTTGGACGCCTTGGCGTCGACCTCCCACTGCATGGCGAAATCTTCGTCGGGCAGGACCGAGCCGTCCTTGGACGGCAGGTCGCGGATATGGCCGTAGGAAGCCAGCACCTCGTAGCCGGAGCCCAGGTATTTATTGATGGTCTTGGCCTTGGCGGGGCTCTCGACGATGACGAGATTCATGGCGCTCTGTTCGGGAAATCGGGGCGCGAACGTGGTTGGCGTCGCGAGGGAAGTCAATCGCATGGATGAACGACGTCTACCTGAGGGTGTTTGACACGTCTTGCGAGCCACTAAAGGTTGTGCATTATTCGCAACTGCAATCAGGAGCGAGACGATGTCGAGCCAAGGCGACCAGGTGCCGCTGCAGCAAGGTGTTTCGACGACGGGACGAGCGGCCCCCGATCTCAATGACTATCCGGTGCGGGAGTACGTCACCGCCATGGCGCTGGAACTGGCCCGAATGGCGCGCTGGGACGGGGACGAAGTTCTTGCAGGGGCTCTGGAAGCCGCATCGGCAATGGCGTCCGGCGCGGCGAAATAGCGCTTCAAACGGAGGCCAGGCCTCCCGGCAGAAGCGTGGCTCGACCGATCAGGCTGAGTTCCAGCAGGGCGGCGGCGACGACGCCGATCGGTAGGTTCAGCGCCCGCGCCAGTTCGTCGCGCGGCGCGGGCGTGGGGGACAGCAAGGCCGCGACCTGTTCGATCAGGGCCTCGTCCAGATCATCCGGGGCGCCGTCGAAGGGCGAATCAGCCGGCGGCTCGCGCAGGGTTCGCAGGGTGTTGAAGGCGCGCTCTACGTCTTCCAGGCCTTCGCAGAGAATAGCGCCCTGACGCAGCAGTTCGTTGGGGCCTTTCGAGCGGGGGTCCAGCGGCGATCCCGGCACGGCGAAGACGTCGCGGCCCTGTTCATTGGCCAGGCGGGCGGTGATCAGGGAGCCTGAACGGATTTCCGCCTCGACCACGATGACGCCGCGCGACAGGCCCGAGATGATGCGGTTGCGGCGGGGGAAGTCGCGGGCTTGGGCGCGGGCGCCGACGGGGCTTTCCGAGACGATGCAGCCCTGTTCGGCGATCTGGCGGTAGAGGTCGGTGTTGTCGGCCGGATAGATGTCGTCCACGCCGCCGCCGAGGACCGCCACTGTGCCGGTCGGCAGGGCGCCCAGGTGAGCCGCCGCATCGACGCCCCGCGCCAGACCGGACACGACGATATGGCCGGCCTCGCCCAACTGTTGAGCCAGGCCGCGCGCGATGCGCTGGCCGCCCGCCGAGGCGATGCGGGCGCCGACAACGCCGATGCAGGGCTGTGACAGCAGGTTTGGGTCGCCGCGCGTCCACAGCAGGGGCGGGGGCGGATCGACCGCCGCCAGCATGTCTGGATAGTCCGCGTCGCCCAGCAGGATCAGCCGCGCGCCGACACGCTCGCCCGCGGCCAGTTCGGCCTCGACGCGCTCAATGGCGGGCAGGGCATAGCCGTCGCGACCGCTGCGTCGCACCAGATCGGGCAGGGCGTCGATGGCGCGAACGGCAGAGCCGAAGCGTTGCAACAGTTGGGAAAAGGCCACGGGACCGACGCGGTCGGTGCGGGCCAGCCGAAGCCGGGCGAAACGCTCGGCGTCGGACAGGGGGGTCAAGCCTTCTTGGCCCCGATACGCGGCTCGGCGCCTTTCAGCAGCCGGGCGATGTTCTCATGGTGGCGGATATAGATCAGCACAGCGGTGAAGATGGCCAGGATCAGGATGGGCGCGGGGGCCGGCAGGCCCAGCATCGGCAGGGGCAGCAGCGCGTAGAGCGGCGTCAGCGCCGCCGCGACCAGGGCCGCCAGCGAGGAATAGCGCAGGGCGAACGCCACGATCAGCCAGGTCGCCGCCGCCATCAGACCCAGGGGCCAGCAGGCGGCCAGGATCAGGCCGAAGAAGGTCGCGACCCCCTTGCCGCCCTTGAAGCCCAGCCACACGGGGAACAAGTGGCCCATGAAGGCCGCGCCGCCGGCGATGGCGCCCGCCGCCTCGCTGCCAAACAGATAGCGCGCGATCAGCAGGGCGACCGCGCCCTTGCCCGCGTCGAGGATCAGGGTGGCGATGGCCAGGTCCTTGCGCCCGGTGCGCAGCACATTGGTCGCGCCGATATTGCCCGAGCCGATGTTGCGCACGTCCCCGGTGCCCGCCGCGCGCGTCAGGATGACCCCGAACGGGATTGAACCGAGCAGGTATCCGCCAATAGCCACAAGCCCGAGCGTAAGAAGCGCCGGCGCCGCCAGATCCTGCAAGTGATTCGCTCCCGTTTAGCGTGCGTCGTGGACGATGCGTCCCCCGACGACCGTGAGCAAGACCTTGCCTTGCAGACGACGGCCGTCGAAGGGCGAATTCTTCGATTTGGAACGCAGTGTGGCCGCGTCGATCACAACCGGAGCGCCCGCGTCGAACAGGACGAGGTCGGCCGGCGCGCCTTGCGCCAGGACCCCGGCGTCCAAGCCCAGCAGACCGGCGGGGCCCTGGGTCAGCGGACGCAGCACGTCCAGCAGGTCCAGTCCGTGCTCGTGATGCAGCATCAGGGCGGCGGGCAGCAGGGTTTCCAGACCCACGGCGCCGGGCGCGGCCTCGGCGAAGGGACGGCGTTTGTTCTCGGCAGGCTCGGGCGCATGGGCCGAGGTGATGGCGTCGATCAGGCCGTCGCGGACGGCCTCGACCAGGGCCTGACGGTCGCTCTCGGCGCGCAGCGGCGGGTCGAGCCGGTAGAAGGTCCGGTAGTCGCCGATGTCGATTTCGTTGAAGCAGAGGTGGTTGATCGAGACCGAGGCCGAGACCTCAAGGCCCCGAGCGCGGGCGCGGGCCAGGGTCTGCAGCGCGCCCTCGGTCGAGATCTGGTCGACCAGGAAACGGGCGCCGGTCTGTTCGACCAGGGCCAGATCGCGCTCCAGTTGGATGCGCTCGGCGATGGCGGGCGAACCCGACAGACCCAGACGGGTGGCCAGTTCGCCCGAGGTGGCGACCGCGCCCTCCGACAGCCAGGGTTCAGCCGGACGACAGGCGATCAGGGCGTTGAAGGCGGCGGCGTAGCTCATCACCCGTTGCAGGGTGCGGGTGTTGACGATGACCCGGTCGCCGTCGGTGAAATAGAGGGCGCCCGCCTCGTGCATCAGGCCGATCTCGGCCATGCGCTGGCCGTCGCGGCCTTGGGTGGCGGCGCCCGCAGCCCGGACGTTGACCAGCTCGAGCGCCGCGCCGCGCCGCTGGATGTGGTCGATCAGGGCCGGATCGTCGATGGCCGGGTCGGTGTCGGGCTGGACGACGATGGTGGTGACGCCGCCCGCCGCCGCCGACAGGCTGGCCGACTTCAGCGTCTCCTTGGGCTCGGCGCCCGGTTCGCCGGTCTTGACGCGAATGTCGATCAGACCGGGGGCGAGGCAGCGGCCCTGGGCGTCGATGACGGTGACGCCGTCGGGGCGCTGGGTCGCCTGGCCGTGGACGACCTCGACGATGCGGCCGTCCTGGATCAGGACCGCGCCGGGGCCGTCATAGTCGCTGGCCGGGTCCAGCAGGCGGGCGTTGATGATCGCGAGCGTGTTCGGAGCGGTCATGCGGCGGCTCCCGCGCGGCGGTGGGCGAGGGCGGCCAGAACGGCCATGCGGGCGGCGACGCCCATCTCGACCTGATCCTGGATCAGGGAGACGCTGAGGTCGTCGGCCACGTCGGAGTCGATCTCGACCCCCCGGTTCATCGGGCCGGGGTGCATGACCCTGGCGTTGGGCGCGGCCCAGGCCAGCTTTTCGCGGTCCAGACCCCAGAAGCGGAAATACTCGCGGGTCGAAGGGATCAGGGCGCCGGTCATGCGTTCCAGTTGAAGGCGCAGCATCATGACCACGTCGCAGCCGGCCAGGCCTTCCTTCATGTCGT
The DNA here is from genome assembly GCF_057839885.1 of Brevundimonas sp. KH_025. Classification (NCBI taxonomy): domain Bacteria; kingdom Pseudomonadati; phylum Pseudomonadota; class Alphaproteobacteria; order Caulobacterales; family Caulobacteraceae; genus Brevundimonas; species Brevundimonas sp. KH_025. The sequence continues at coordinate 1,396,843 of NZ_CM174501.1, forward strand.
GGAAAACCTCGCAGCCCCAACGGTCGGCGTCGCCCGGCACCAGGGTCGGCGGGCCGATCAGGCGGACGCGCGCCCCCATCATCGACAGCAGGGCGACGTTGGAGCGGGCCACGCGGCTGTGGGCGATGTCGCCGCAGATGGCCACCGTCAGCCCGCCTACATCGCCGAAGGCGCGGCGCAGGCTCAGCAGGTCCAGCAGGGCCTGGGTCGGGTGTTCGTGACGACCGTCGCCGGCGTTGACGACCGCGCAGCCGACCTTTTGCGACAGCAGGTCCACGGCGCCCGACGACGAGTGGCGGACCACCAGAATCTCCGGCTTCATCGCGTTCAGCGTCACCGCCGTGTCGATCAGGGTCTCGCCCTTGGCCACCGAGGAGGCCGAGACCGGCATGGTCACGACGTCGGCGCCGAGACGCTTGGCGGCGATCTCGAACGAGGAGCTGGTGCGGGTCGAGTTCTCGAAGAACAGGTTCACGACCGTCTGGCCGCGCATCAGGTCGATGCCCTTGGCCGACTGTCGATTGAAGTCGACGAAGGCGTCGGCGAGATCCAGCAGCGCCAGGGCGGCGGGCGGGTTCAGATCGCCGGCGGCGAGGAAATGATCGCGGGGGAACGGCGTCAGTCGCTCCTCGATGGTTTCGGTGACGGAAGCGGCATGGGTCATCGAGACGCCGCTATAAGCGGGACTCAGGTCAGATGGAATAGCAGCAAGGCCATCGGGATGCCGAAGACCGAGAATACCGTCGTCGCGGCGATGATCCCGGCCATCAAAGGCGCGTCTCCGCCCATCTGCCGCGCCAGCACATAGGCCGAGGCCGCGCCGGGAGCCGCCCCGCACAACAGGGCGATTCCCTGGGCCAGTTCGTCGCCGCCGTAGAGGCGCGCCAGCTGCCACATCGCCAGGGGCGTCACGATCATCTTGACCACGACCACGGCGCCGACGGTGACGCGGGTTCGCGCCAGCTCGCGGAAACTGAGGCCCGCGCCCGCCACGATCAGGCCCAGCGGCAGGGCGGCCGAACCCAGCAGGCGCAGCGTCTCGGCTACGCCCGGCGGCTGTGGCGCGCCCAGGAAGTTGAGCGCCAGTCCCAGCAGGCAGGCCAGCAGGATGGGGTTGGACATCATCGCCCTGAACAGGGCCTTGGGCGAGGCGCCGCGCTGGTCCGCGCCCCACTTGGCCAGGACGATGACGCTGAGGATGTTGCTGACCGGGATCATGGCGGCGATGACCACGGCGGCCAGACCGACGCCTACAGGTCCGAACGTCGCCTGCACGACCGGCAGGAAGACAAAGCTGTTCCAGCGGATCATGCCCTGGAACACGCTGGTGAAGGCCGGGCCGCTGAGGTTCAGCAGCGGCCGAGACAAGAGGGTCAGGGTCGAGACGATGATGGAGACCGTCACGGCGGCTGCGCCAGCCGCGCCGGCCGCCGATCCCGACAGGTCCGCGCTCCAGATCGCGGGGATCAGAAAGCCGGGGTAGAGGACGTTGATCGCCAGCTTTTCGATCGGCCGCCAGGCGGCGTCGGGCAGATAGTCCGACTTCTTCAGCCCGTAGCCCAGCGCCAACAGGATGAAGACCGGCAGGACGCCCGCGACGATGGCCGTCATGTCAGTCGCGCAGACGGTCCAGCGCGCCCTGGAGGATCCAGGCGGCGGCGGTGCGGTCCACGACATTGGCGCGGCGCTTGCGGTTCAGGTCCAGTTCTTCGATCAGGAAGCGTTCGACGGCGCTGGTCGACAGGCGCTCGTCCTGAAAGGCGACGTTGACGGGGCGCAGCCGCTCCAGATTGCGGGCGAAGGCGCGGCAGGACTGGGCGCGCGGCCCCTCGGAGCCGTCCATGTTCAGCGGCAGGCCGATAACCAGGGCCGAGACGTTGCGACCGTTCATCAGCTTGATCAACTGCTCGGCGTCCTGGCTGAACTTCACCTTGCGGATCAGCTGCAGCGGGCTGGCGATCATGCGGCTGGTGTCGGACACGGCTACGCCAATGGTGTTCTCGCCCAGATCCAGCCCCATCCAGGCGGTGTCGGGCGGGCAGGCGGCGGGCAGGTCTTCGAGGTTAAATACGGGCACGGACGTCCCATATTGCAATGCGGAACGCTTGTCGAAGCCGCATCGGGCGGTTAACCCACGACAATCATCAGTCTGCGACGACTCCCTTGCGTTGCGGCTGGAGGAATTTCGGAGATTTTCATGGCTATCGACGCCGCGACGGTGAGGCGTGTCGCCCACCTCGCCCGCATCAAGACCCCCGAGGACCGCCTGGAGCCGCTGGCCCAGGAGCTGAACGGCATCCTGAACTGGATCGAGCAGCTGAACGAGGTCGACGTGCAGGGTGTCGAGCCGATGACCTCCAACGTCGCCCAGCCCCTGCGCCTGCGCGAAGACGTCGTCACCGACGGCGGCAAGGTGGATGCGGTCCTGTCGAACGCCCCGAAGTCGGCCGACGGCTTCTTCGTCGTGCCCAAGGTGGTCGAGTAAGCCATGTCTGATCTGACCAAACTGAACCTGAAGGACGCCCTGGACGGGCTGAAGGCCAAGACCTTCTCGTCCGAGGAACTGACCAAGGCCTTCCTGAGCAACATCGAAGCCTCGAACCCGGCGCTGAACGCCTATGTCGAAGTGACGACGGACAAGGCGCTGGAACAGGCGCGGGCCTCTGACGCGAAGATCGCGGCCGGCACGGCGGGCGCTCTGGAAGGCGCGCCGCTGGGCATCAAGGACCTGTTCTGCACCGAGGGCGTGCAGACGACCGCCGGCTCCAACATGCTGCGCGGATTCAAGCCGCCCTATGAATCGACCGTCACCGCCAATCTGTGGCGCGACGGGGCGGTCATGCTGGGCAAGCTGAACATGGACGAGTTCGCCATGGGCTCGTCCAACGAGACCTCGGCCTTTGGTCCGGTGAAGAACCCGTGGAAGTCGAAAACCTCGAACGCCGAGCTGACGCCGGGCGGTTCGTCGGGCGGTTCGGCTTCGGCCGTGGCGGCTGACCTCTGCCTGGCCGCGACCGCGTCGGACACCGGCGGCTCGATCCGCCAGCCCGCCGCCTTCACCGGCACCGTGGGCATCAAGCCGACCTATGGCCGCGCCAGCCGTTTCGGCATGGTCGCCTTCGCCAGCTCGCTGGATCAGGCCGGGCCGATCACCAAGACGGTGGCCGACGCCGCCATCCTGCTGAAGTCCATGTGCTCGTTCGACGCCAAGGACTCGACCAGCCTCGACATCCCGACCCCGGACTGGACCCAGTCGGTCGGCAAGTCGGTCAAGGGCCTGCGTATCGGCGTGCCGGCTGAATACCTGATCGACGGCATGCCCGCCGAGATCCAGAAGCTGTGGGAGCAGGGCGTCGCGTGGCTGAAGGCCGCCGGCTGCGAGATCGTCGAGATCAGCCTGCCGCACACCAAATACGCCCTGCCGACCTATTACATCGTGGCTCCCGCCGAGGCGTCGTCGAACCTGGCCCGCTATGACGGGATGCGTTTCGGCCATCGCGCCGAAGGCACGACTTCGCTGACCGACCTCTATGAAACCTCGCGCGCCGAGGGCTTCGGAGCCGAGGTGAAGCGTCGTCTGATCATCGGCGCCTATGTGCTGTCGGCGGGCTTCTATGACGCCTACTACGTCAAGGCGCTGAAGGTGCGTCGCCGCATCGCCGAGGACTTCGACAACGTCTGGGGCAAGGTGGACGCCATCCTGACCCCCTCGACGCCGTCGGCCGCCTTCGCCCTGGGCGACAAGCAGATCGACCCGCTGCAGATGTACCTGAACGACATCTTCACGGTGACGACGAACCTGGCCGGCCTGCCGGGCATCTCGGTGCCCGCGGGCGTCGACGCCAACGGCCTGCCGCTGGGTCTTCAGGTCATCGGCAAGGCGCTGGATGAAGCGACCGTCTTCCAGGTCGCGAGCGCGCTGGAAGAGTCTGCCGGCTTCGTGGCCAAGCCGGATCGTTGGTGGTGAGCATGTCTGAGAACACGAAACTGATCAAAGGTCGCACCGGCGACTGGGAAATCGTCATGGGGCTGGAAATCCACGCCCAGGTGGCGTCGAAGGCCAAGCTGTTCTCGGGCGCGGCCGTGGGCTTTGGCGCGGGTCCGAACGAGCAGGTGTCGCTGGTCGACGCCGGCTTCCCCGGCATGCTGCCGACCCTGAACGGCTGGTGCGTCGAGCAGGCGGTGAAGACCGGCCTGGGCCTGAAGGCGCAGATCAACAAGCGCAGCCAGTTCGACCGCAAGAACTACTTCTATCCCGATTTGCCGACCGGCTATCAGATCAGCCAGCTGTATTTCCCGATCGTGGGCGAGGGCGTGGTCGAGGTCGAGGCCGAGGACGGCAGCTTCTTCAACGTCGGCATCGAGCGCCTGCACCTGGAACAGGACGCGGGCAAGCTGATCCACGACCTGTCGCCGACGGAATCCTATGTCGACCTGAACCGGGCCGGCACGGCGCTGATGGAGATCGTCTCGCGCCCCGACATCCGCACGCCGGAAGAGGCGGTCGCCTACGTCAAGAAGATCCGCACCATCCTGATCTACCTCGGCACCTGCGACGGCGACATGGAGAAGGGCAATCTTCGCGCCGACGTGAACGTCTCGGTCTGCCGCGCCGGCAACTACGACAAGTTCAAGGAAACGGGCGACTTCGGCTTCCTGGGCACGCGCTGCGAGATCAAGAACGTCAACTCGTTCCGCTTCATCAGCCAGGCCATCAACTACGAGGCGCGCCGCCAGATCGAGATTCTCGAGGACGGCGGTTCGATCACGCAGGAAACCCGTCTGTATGATCCGACGGCGGGCGAGACGCGCTCGATGCGCTCCAAGGAAGAGGCGATGGACTATCGCTACTTCCCCGACCCCGACCTGCTGCCGCTGGAGTTGGAGCAGGCCTGGATCGACGGCATCAAGGCGAATCTGCCGGAACTGCCGGACGAGAAGCGCCGTCGTCTGATGGCCGATTACGGCCTGTCGCAATACGACGCCGTGGTGCTGATCTCGGAACAGGCCAAGGCCGATTACTTCGAGGCCGCAGCCAAGGGGCGTGACGCCAAGCTGGTGTCCAACTGGGTCACCAACGAGGTGTCGGCGCGTCTGGCCGCCGACGGCAAGGACTTCAGCGAGAACCCGCTGCCGGCCGCGCACGTGGCCCAGCTGGTCGAACTGATCGAGACCAACGTCATCTCGTCCAAGATCGCCAAGGAAGTCTTCGACTACGTCTGGAACGGCGAGGGCAGCCCCGCCGAGGTGGTAGAGAAGCACGGCCTGAAGCAGGTGACGGACACCGGCGCCATCGAGAAGGCTGTCGATGACATCATCGCCGCCAACCCGGACAAGGCGGCGGCCGTGGCCGAGAAGCCGCAAGCGCTCGGCTGGTTCGTCGGTCAGGTGATGAAGGCGACGGGCGGCAAGGCCAACCCGGCCGCCGTCAACGAAATCCTTAAATCAAAGCTTGGGCTTTGATTTAAGGGTTTTCACCTGGGGGCTTGCGCCCCCAACCCCCGTGGATCGCTAACGCTCGCGACGCGGTCGCTCGCTGCATGAGCGACATGGGCGGTGGATATGGAAAAGGCCCCGGGGATTGCTCCTCGGGGCCTTTCTGTTTCTACGCAGCTGCTACCAGTTCCAGGCGTCGCGGACGACCTCGATGATGTAGCCGTCGTAGTCGTCGATCAGATAGATCGTGTTGTCGACATAGACCCAGCGCGTCCCCGGAGGCGGGTAGCCCAGGCCGTAGGTGCGCCAGTCGTTGACCTGATAGCGCCAGAAGATGGCCGGCAGATAGTCGCCGACGCGATACTGACGGTTCCAATAGCTGCGCGGCACGCTGTAGTAGCCGTAGCCCGGCGCGAAATAGAAGCCGAGCCGCACGCCGTTCCAGCCCCGGAAGCGCCGGTCGTGGCGCCACCAGTCGTCGTGATGTCGCCGGTTCCAGTCGCGCCGCCACTGGTCGCGGTTCCAGCGATTGTGGAAGTCGCGATAGTCGCGGTTCTGGTTCCAGTTGGGCCTGTCAGGACGATCCGGCCGATCTGGTCGATGCGGACGGTCGGGCTGGTCAGGACGGTTCGGTCGATCGGGGCGATAGTCGCCGCCAGGCCGGTTGGGCCAGTTTTGATTGGGCCGATCGTGGCGCCCTTGCCATTGACCGCCAGGACGATCGGGCCGGTTTGGCCGGCCTTCGTCAGCGCCGTCCGGTCGGCTGGGACGATCAGGGCGATCAGGACGGTTCGGGCGCTGGCCGTCGCCCTGCCAGTCAGGGCGGTTGGGACGGTCCGGTCGATCGGGGTGGTCTGGACGTTGAACGTCCGGGCGCGGCTGCGGGCTTTCCGCCCGCGGCGCGTCACGTCGTTGCTGGGGCGTGGAGCCTCTGTCGCCGCGTTCAGCCCGGCGCTGGGCGCGCTCGGGACCGGACGAGTCCTCCGTTTGAGCCTGCTGGTCCTGCGCCAGGGAGGCCACGGGGGCCGCCGCCGGAAGGACGAAGCTGGCGATGGCCGTGAACACCATCAGGGAACGTTTCATGATCTTGTTCCTCGCACGCCGATTGCGGCGGCTTGATCCGGAATCTGAGGCCGCGGCCATGAACCGAGGCTGAACGTCGGTCGATGGAAATTGGCAGCCTTCTGTGAGCACGCGCCCATGAAAAAGTCCCCGCAAAGCCTGGCTCTGCGGGGACTTCCGAAGCGATGGCTCGGACCTAGTAGATGTCGTGCAGCACGCTGGCGATCAGCCCGCTGGCGAGGGCGATCAACAGAATGTCGTTGCCGGCGTAGACGTAGCGATAGCCGCGCGGCGCCGGGCGCAGGCCGTAATAGTAGGGATCGTCCACATAGTAGCTGCGATAGGCCGAAGACAGGTAGGAACCCTGACGCCAGCGATGACCGTAGTAGCGCGGCTCGACCCGATAGTAGCCGTGGCCTGGCGCATACCAGTAGCCGTGGCGAGCGCCGCGATAGTCGCGGAAGTCCGAGCGGTCGCGCCACCAGTCGCGGTTGTTGCGATCCCAGCGGTCATAGCGGCGGTCCCGGCGATAGTCGCGGCGATCGTCCCGACGATCCTGACGCCATTCGCGGTGATCCTCACGACGGTCCTGGCGCCACTCACGACGATCATCGCGGCGATCCTGACGCCACTCACGACGATCGTCGCGGTCGTCGTGTCGGTCATCATGGCGATCCTGGCGCCATTCGCGACGGTCATGGCGGTCCTGGGCCTGGGCCGCCAACGGCGCAGCCGTCGTGGTCAGCGCCAGGGCGACGATGGCGGCCTTGGTCAGGCGGTTCATCTTGCGTCTCCTTGGTCAGGGCGCCGAGGGAACTGCGGGCGGCCCGTTGAAACAGGCGATCAAAGTCGGTCTCTGCGGATGAACTCGCCCTGAACGACGAAGTCAGCTTGTCAGCGGCAATTTCGCACGGGGTTCGGGCGTTAACTCTAATTTCAAATCGGCGGTATTTGAATGCAGTTCGAAAGGCAGGGTCAGAACGACCAACGCCCGGAGGACTGGCTATGACCGCGCACGAAACCGCGCCTGAGGCTATCGAGACCGCAGCCTTGCCGCTGCCGACCATCGACATGGACGGGGACGCCCTGTTCCGACTGGGGCTGGCCTATTCGGCCGGTCTGGACGGATGCCCCATCGACCGGGTCTCGGCTCACATGATCTTCAATCTTGCGGCCATGAAGGGCTCGATCGAGGCGCGCATCTATCGCCGCGAGATGAGCCAGGAAATGGAGCACGACGAGATCGCCGAAGCCCAGCGCGCCGCCCGCCGCTGGATCGACGCCGGCTCGACCACGCTCGCCGCCTGAAGTCGCGGCGGACGGCTGGACCGGGCGGCGAGGTCGGGCTATTGACCCGGCCAAGACACGTCGCCGAAGGATTCCGCCCATGCTTGCTCGCATCTATCGCCCGGCCAAGACCGCGATGCAGTCGGGCAAGGCCAAGACTAACGACTGGCGTCTGGAATTCGAACCGGCCTCGGCCCGCACCCAGGACCCGCTGACCGGCTGGACCAGCTCCTCGGACATGAACGGTCAGGTGCGCCTGAATTTCGAAACCAAGGAAGAAGCGGTCGAATACGCCGAACGCCACGGCATCGCCTTCCGCCTGCACGAACCGCAGGAAGCCCCGGTCATTCTCAAGGCCTACGCTGACAACTTCGCCACCAACCGCAAGCAGTCCTGGACCCATTAGGTCCGGATTTTCGCTGCGGCCTCGGCTTAGGCGCCCTTAGCTCAACCGGATAGAGCACCCGCCTTCTAAGCGGGATGTTGCAGGTTCGAGTCCTGCAGGGCGCGCCATTCCTTTAGCCCGTTCTCCAGATCCGCGATCAGGTCAGCCGGATCCTCCAGCCCGATATGCAGGCGCAGCAGTTGGCCGGGCAGGGCGGGCGCGTGCTGGCGGTAAGCCAGTTGCGGGGTCTCAAAGGTGATCAGGCTTTCAAAGCCGCCCCAGGAATAGCCCATGCCGAACAGCGACAGGGCGCGCATCAGGGCATGCGCCGCTGTCTTGTCGCCGCCCTTCATCACCACGCCCATCAGCGACGCCGCGCCCGAATAGTCGCGTCGCCACAGATCATGGCCGACCGAGTCGGGCAGGGGCGGATAGAGGATGCGCGCGACCTCCGGCCGGGCTTGCAGCCATTCGGCGACAGCCAGCGCCGAACGGGCCTGCTCGGCGTAGCGCAACGGCAGGGTTCGCAGGCCGCGCAGGGCCAGCCAGGCGTCGTCCGGCGACACGTGCCAGCCCATGTCGTCGATGGTTTCCATGATGGCGCGGCCGATCTCGCGGTCGCGCACGGCGACGCCGCCCATGAGCAGGTCGGAATGACCCGAGGCGTACTTCGTCAGGGCCTGCACGCTGACATCGATGCCATGGTCGAGCGGTCGAAACGACAGGCCGGCGGCCCAGGTGCTGTCCATGATCGTCAGCACGCCGCGTTCCCGACAGGCGGCCGCGAGGGCGGGAACATCGACGATCTCGAACGTCAGCGACGCCGGCGCCTCGATCAGCAACAGACGGGTGCGTTCGCTGAGCGCCGCCAGAATGTCGGCTGTCGAGGCCTCGGCGGGATGAAAGCGGACCGTGACGCCGCGCGCCGCCATGTGCCGGGTCAGAAACCGCCGCGTCGGGCCATAGACGGCGTCCGTGACCAGAACCTCATCGCCGGGCCGGAGCAGAGCGCTGAGCGGGACGGTGACGGCGGCCAGGCCCGAAGGCAGCAGGAAGGCGTCATTGGCTCCCTCCAGATCAGCCAGAGCCGCGCGCAGCTCTCGCGCCGCACTGGTGCCGTCCAGCCCGTAGACGGGGCCGTCGGTCGCATCCTGCATGGCCGCCGGATCATCGCTGAGCATGGTCGAGGCGCGCTCCAGCGGCGGATTGACCGCTCGCCGCCCGTAGCCCCGACGTGTAGCCGACGCGATCAAGCGGGTGCGGTCGGAAAGACGAGGCATGAAAGCTCCAGCGGGTTGCGGTTCCGCGCCTAGAGGGCTCTAAAGTCCTCCGGGGCGCAAGTTTGCGAGGGTGATGAAATGCGGGCGTCGAGGATAGCGACGGGAGCGGCGATAGCCTTCGCGGTGGCGATAGGCGGTTGCGAGCGACGCGCCGAGACCCCTGCGTCCGATGTGAACGAGGCCCTTCCTGCCAGGCCCGCGACCTTGCCGGAGAATACCGAAAGTCCGACGCTGGCGGCGATCAAGAAGCGTGGCCGGCTGAACTGTGGGGTGCATCAGGGCCTGGTCGGTTTCGCCTTCACCGACAATCGCGGCGCCTGGCGGGGCTTCGACGTGGACTTCTGTCGCGCAACGGCGGCGGCCATATTCGGCGATCCCGATGCGGTGCGCTTTGTTCCCCTGACGGCAGAACAAAGGTTCGAGGCCTTGCGGGATGGTCGTGTCGACGTGCTGTGGCGCAATTCTTCCTGGACCATGAGCCGCGATACCGGCGGCGAGCTCAGCTTCGCGGGCATAAACTACTACGACGGGCAGGGCTTCCTGGTGCGTCGCGCGCTGAATCTCAGCAGCGCGGCGGAGTTGAACGGCGCACGGGTTTGCGTCCAGGCCGGCTCGACAACCGAACTGAACGTCGAGGATTATTTCAGGACGCGCGGGATCGAATATCGCCCGGTCGTGGTGAAGACCGAGGAGGAGGCGCGTCAGGCCTATGCGCGCGAAGCGTGCGACGCCTTCACCGCGGACATTTCCGCCCTGGCGGCCGCGCGAACGACGCTGCCCAATCCGCAGCAGCACGTCATCCTGCCGGACGTGATCTCCAAGGAGCCGCTCGGCCCGGTCGTGCGGCGCGGCGACGATCAGTGGACGGCGGTGATCCGCTGGACCTTGAACGCCTTGATCCTGGGGGAGGAACTGGGCGTGACCAAAGCCAATGTCGCGGCGCTGGAGAGCGACAGCCAGGACCCGCGCGTCCGCCGCCTGCTGGGCGAGGAGGGCGAGTTCGGGCCTTCGCTCGGCCTGCCGCGCACCTGGGCGCGCGACGCGATCGCCGCCAGCGGAAACTATGGCGAGATCTTCGAACGGAACCTTGGCCAGCAATCGGCGCTGAATCTGGCCAGAGGATTGAATGCGCAATGGAGCGCTCGACCCAGTGGCCTGCTCTACGGCTTGCCGATCCGGTAGGGCGTAGCGCGGCCTGATTTGGGGGACGTATGATCACGGCGACCAAACACGGCCTTCCACTTCATATGCTGATGCTGATCGGCTTCCTTGTCGGTTTGCTCGGAGGATTGGCGGTCAACCTGACCATCGGCGGCGACGCGCCCTGGGTTCAGTGGCTGACGAGCAACATCACGGGACCGGTGGGGCAGATCTTCCTGCGGTTGCTGTTCATGATGGTCCTGCCGTTGCTGTTCTCGGCCCTGGTGGTCGGCGTGGCCGAGATGGGGGATCTGAAGACGCTGGGGCGCGCAGGGACGAAGAGTCTGCTGTTCACCGTCTTCATCTCCGCCATCGCTGTTCTGATCGGTCTGGCCATGGTCAACATCTTCAGGCCCGGCGACGGCGTGGACCCCGCCCTGGCCCAGCAACTGCTGGAACAGGGACGCAGCGGCGCTGCCTCCATCGTCGGCGGCGCGCCGGATTCGGTCCGCGCGGGCGATTTCTTCCTCGATCTGGTGCCGTCCAATGTCTTCACGGCGGCGGCGCAGAACGAAATTCTGCCGGTCATGGTATTCGCCCTGTTGTTCGGCATCGGGCTGGTATTGGTGAAAAGCCCCGTAACGGAGAGCCTGCAGAAGACCATCGAGGGCGTGTTCGAGGTGATGATGAAGCTGATCAACCTCGTCATCCGACTGGCCCCGATCGCGATCGCCTGTCTGATGTTCAACCTGGCGGCCCTGTTCGGCTGGGATCTGCTGGTGCGGCTGGCCGCTTTTGTCGCCGTCGCGGTAGGGGCGATGGCGATCCACATGTTCGTCGTCTATCCGATCTGCATCGCCACCCTGGGCGGGATGTCGCCGCTGAAGTTCTTTCGGGACATCCGCGAGGCCATGGTGGTGTCCTTCTCGACTGCTTCATCCAACGCCAGCCTGCCGGTGTCGCTGCGCGTCGCCGAGCAGAACCTGGGCCTGCCGCGCAAGATCGCTCGTTTCGTCCTGACGGTCGGCGCTACGGCGAACCAGAACGGCACGGCCTTGTTCGAGGGCGTGACAGTGCTGTTCCTGGCCCAGTTCTTCGGCGTGGACCTCAGCCTGGGTCAGCAGTTCGTGGTCATGCTGGTCTGTATTCTGGGCGGGGTCGGCACGGCGGGCGTGCCGGCGGGGTCGCTGCCGGTCATCGCCATGATCCTGGCCATGGTGGGCGTGCCGCCGGAAGGCATCGGCCTTATCCTGGGCGTCGACCGCTTCCTGGACATGTGCCGCACCACGCTGAACGTGACAGGCGATCTGGTCGTCGCTGTCGTGGTTTCGCGTGGCGAAGAAGATACAGACGCGGCTCCTGCTGCCGCCTGACGTGTTAGCCGACCGCTATCGGTGCGTCTTCGCGCGCGCCCCATTCGGCCCATGAGCCGTCGTAGAGCCGCGACGGCCGACCCAGTTCCGCCAGACCCAGGCTGAGGATGGCGGCGGTGACGCCGGACCCGCAGCTGGTGATGATGGGGCGGTCAAGATCAACCCCGGCGTCGCGGAAGGCGCTTTCCAGCGCCGCGCCGCGCTTCATCGTTCCATCAGCATTCAGCACCTGGCCGAAGGGCAGGTTGAGCGCGCCGGGCATATGGCCGGACCGCAGACTCGCGCGCGGCTCCGGCGCCTCGCCGCGGAAGCGCTCGGCGGCGCGCGCGTCGAGCACCTGGATCGATCCATCCAACGCCTGTCGCACCTGATCCAGATCGACCACGGCGGCGGTGTGGAAATGAGGTTGGAACCTCACTGGCGTCGCTGGCGTGGTGGGGCCTTGTTCCAGCGGTCGGCCTTCGGATCGCCATTTCGGCAGACCTCCATCCAGCACTTGAACATGGGCGGCGCCCATGACGCGCAACATCCACCACACCCTGGGCGCGGAGCGAATTCCAACGGTGTCGTACACAACGATGTGGTCAGCCTGGTTCAGGCCCATGCTTTCCATGCGCTCGGCGAAGGCCGCGGCGGAGGGCATCATGTGGGGAAGTGAGTTGCCCTGATCAGAGCTGGCCTCGAGATCGAAAAACACGGCGCCGGGCAGGCGAGCCGCTTCAAAATCGGGCCGTCCGTCACGCCCGTCCAGATGCCAACTTCCATCGACGATGCGGAGCGCCGGATCGCCGAGGCGGGATGCCAGATCGGCGGTCGAAATCAGGGGCGAGGTCAGGGAAGGCGATGAGGTCATTGGACCAGACTATCACAATGCGCGGTTTGCTCAGGCCTTGTCGGGCCTGTGGTCAGGCGCTGAGTCGCCTTGTAGGTTGCGAAGCTGAGGGTTCGACGCCACCTGTCGGACGCAAAGTTGCGGCACTAGCCCGCGACTTTATCGATTCAAACAGCCGAAAGCGCCGCCGTGAACCGTCCCAACGCCGTCATCGAACTGTCCGCTGGCCTCAAGAAGCCCGTCGTGATCGGCGGCGGCCGCCGTATCGTCTTCATCGCCGGCCCCTGCCAGATGGAAAGCCGCCAGCACGCGCTGGAAACGGCGCACCGGTTGAAGGAAATCGGCGAACGGCTGAACGTCGGCATCATCTACAAGACCAGCTTCGACAAGGCGAACCGCACCAGCGCAACCGCCGCGCGCGGTATCGGCCTGAAGGACGCCCTGCCGATCTTCGCCGAAATCCGCGAAGTCACCGGCCTGCCGACCCTGACCGACGTTCACTCCGAAGCCCAGTGCGAAGGCGTGGCCCAGGCCGTGGACGTGCTGCAGATTCCGGCCTTCCTGTCGCGTCAGACCGACCTGCTGCTGGCCGCCGCCGCCACGGGCAAGGCGATCAACATCAAGAAGGGTCAGTTCCTGGCCCCCTGGGACATGAAGAACGTCATCGCCAAGGTGGTCGGCGCGGGCAATCCCAACGTCATGGCCTGCGAGCGCGGCGCCAGCTTCGGCTACAACACCCTGGTCAGCGATATGCGCTCGCTGCCGATCATGCGTGAGATCGGCTGCCCCGTCGTCTTCGACGCCACCCACAGTGTGCAGCAGCCGGGCGGGCAGGGCACGTCCTCGGGCGGTCAGCGCGAGTTCGTGCCGGTTCTGGCGCGCGCCGCCGTGGCCGTGGGCGTGGACGCCGTCTTCCTGGAGACGCACGAAGACCCCGACAACGCTCCGTCGGACGGCCCCAACATGGTGCCGCTGGACCAGTTCGAGGCCTTGGCCGCCGAACTGATCGCCTTCGACGACCTGGCCATCAAGGTCGGCGCCAAGGCGCCGATGGCGAACTTGGCCTGAATCCGGTAGTTCGGCGTGATGGCTGAACGATCACTGGATTTGGGCGCGCTGCAGGGTCTGCTGGCGCAGGTGCATGAGCTGAAGGTCGCCTGCGTGGGCGACCTGATGCTGGACCGCTATGTCTATGGCGAGGTCAGCCGCATCTCGCCCGAGGCGCCGATCCCTGTCCTGCGCGCCCGCCGCACCGTGGCCATGCCCGGCGGCGTGGGCAATGTGGCGCGCAACGTCGCGGCCCTGGGCGGTCACGCCCGACTGGGCGCTGTCGCTGGACAGGATGCGGCGGGCGCCGAACTGACCGATCTGATCGCCGCCGAGGACCGAATCGAGGACGCCCTGGTCCGGCCTGAGGGCGCGGCCACCATCGTCAAGACGCGCTTCGTCGCCGCCGGTCAGCAGCTTCTGCGGCTGGACGACGAACAGCCCGCGACCGGCGCCTATGGCGACCAATCTGTGTTCAAGGGCGCCAAGGCCATCCTGCTGTCCGACTACGCCAAGGGCGTGGTGGACGACGCCCTGATCGAGGCGGCGCTGTGGGCCGCGCGCGAATACGGCGCGCCGGTCATCGTGGACCCCAAGGGCCGCGACTTCGCCCGCTATGGCGCGGTCGATCTGATCAAGCCGAACGCCAGCGAACTGGCCGGGGCCACCGGCCTGCCGGTCGAGACGGACGCCGAGGTTGAGGCGGCGCTGGCGGCGCTGCTGGCCTCCACCACGACCAAGGCGGTCGTCGTCACTCGCGCCGGCAAGGGGATGACCCTGGCCCGTCGCGACGGCGGCGTGGTGCATTTCCCCGGTCGGGCGCGCGAGGTTTATGATGTGTCCGGCGCGGGCGACACCTCGCTGGCGGCGCTGGGCCTGGCGCTCGGCGCAGGCGCGTCGCTGGAGACGGCGGTGCAGTTCGCCATCCTGGCCTCGGGCGTCGTCGTCGGTAAGAGCGGCACGGCGGTCGTCACGCCCGCCGAGCTGATCGAGGCGGAGATGAGCCAGCACGCGGCCCTGGCCCAGTCCAAGGTGACACCGCTGGACGAGCTGTCGGATCAGGTCGAGGCGTGGAAGCGTCAGGGGCTGAAGGTCGGCTTCACCAACGGCTGTTTCGACATCCTGCACCGCGGCCACGTGGCCTATCTGGCCCAGGCGCGCAGCTGGTGCGACCGGCTGGTGGTGGCGCTGAACACCGACGCCTCGGTGCGTCGCCTGAAGGGCGAGGGCCGGCCGGTCAATGATCTGGACAGTCGCGCCGTCGTCATCGGCGGTCTGGCCAGCGTGGACCGGGTGACGGCCTTTGACGATCCGACGCCGATGGCGCTGATCGAACGGCTGCGGCCCGACGTCCTGATCAAGGGCGCGGACTACACCAAGGACAAGGTGGTCGGCGCGACCGAGGTCGAGAGCTGGGGCGGCGTCGTCCGTCTGGCTGATTTCGCCGACGGCTATTCCACGACCAAGACGATTGAGAAGATGACGACCGGAGCTGCTGAATGACCCCTCGCATGATCGTTGTGACGGGGGGCGCGGGCTTCATCGGTTCGAACATCGTGGCGCGTCTGTGCGAGAGCGACGCCTGGGACGTGGTCGTCTGCGACCGGCTGGAGACGGCTGATCTCGCCAAATGGAAGAACATCGCCAAGCACCCGATCGCCGATCTGTGGGCGCCGGAAGAGCTGTTCGAGCAACTGGAACGCCACGCCGAACGCATCGAGGCCGTGGTGCACATGGGCGCCATCTCCTCGACGACCGAGCCGGACGCCGACCTGATCCTGCGCACCAATTTCAGCCTGTCGCGCGACATCTGGGACTGGTGCGCCCTTCGCGACGTGCGGATGATCTACGCCTCGTCGGCGGCTACCTATGGCGACGGCGAGACGGGGTTCGAGGACCGCGACGATCCTGAGAGCCTGAATGCGCTTCGCCCTCTAAACGCCTATGGTTATTCGAAATACCTGTTCGACCAGTATGCGGTGCGTCAGGCGGATCGCGGACAGGCGCCGCGTCAGTGGGCCGGGCTGAAATTCTTCAACGTCTATGGCCCGAACGAGGGTCACAAGGGCGGGATGAAGTCGGTCGTGGCCCAGATCTGGCCCAAGGTTCAGGCGGGCGAGACGGTCAGCCTGTTCCGGTCGCACAACCCCAGCTATCCCGACGGCGGCCAACTGCGCGACTTCGTCTATGTCGATGACGTGGTGAACATCATCGAGTGGCTGTTGCAGACGCCGGATGTCTCGGGCGTGTTCAACGCCGGGTCGGGTCAGGCGCGGTCCTTCGCCGATCTGGCGCGAGCGACCTTCGCGGCGGCGGGCAAGGAACCGTCCATCGCCTATATCGACATGCCCGAGGTGATCCGCGACCGGTATCAGTATTTCACCGAGGCCAGCATGGACCGCATCCGCGCGGTCGGCTTCGGCGGCCAGTCGACGCCGCTCGAAGAAGGCGTGCGTCGCTATGTTCAGGACTTCCTGTCCCAGCCGGACTCCTATCGGTGAAGATGCCCAGCCTGACCTTGCGCCAATGGGTCGGCTACACGGGCTTTGCGCTCGTCTTCATTCTGGTGGCCGCCGTGGCCGTCTGGCGCGGCGACATCCTGAAGGCGGGCCTGGATCCGCAGATTCCGTTCCAGACCTATGAGCCGCCGCCGCCGCCGGATTACGCTCAACCGGCCGCCTGGGCGCTGCTGGACGCCCGCGCGCCGGCGGCCGAGAACGCCGCGATCTTCTTTGTTCATTCGACCACGTATGACGGCGGCGCCGGCTGGAACGGCCCGATCGGCGATCGCAAGGCCGACGCCTATCTGAAGCGGGTCGTGATCCCGAACTACGCGGGTCCCTTCGCGCGCGCCGGGGCCATCAGCGCGCCGCGCTATCGCCAGGCCAGCCTCTATACGCGCCTGACGCTGCGCGAGGATGCGCGCGAAGCCCGCGCTTTCGCCTATGGCGATGTGGAAAAGGCGTTCGATCAATGGCTGGCCGCCCACCCGAACGGGCCGATCATTCTGGCGGGCGTGGAGCAGGGCGCGGATCTGATTGCGCGTCTGGTTCACGAGCGTGTGGCCAATGACGCCGCTTTGCGCCGGCGTCTGGTCGCCGTTTACCTGATGGACGCCATCGTAGGCCTGGATCAGACGGTGCCTATCGCCGCCTGCCATGTGCGCGACCAGACCGACTGTGTCGTCGGTTGGTCACAGGTCGGCGAGGGCGACGAGGGGGCCGCGAAGCGACGGCTGCGGCGCGCCCTGGTGTGGAATGATCGCGGCCAACTGGTCGAGCTGGGCGACCGTCCTGCGCTATGCGTGAACCCTGTGTCGGGCAGCGACGAAGGCTCGGCGGTCCCGGCGCGACGCCATCTGGGCGCGGCCAACGCCACCGGCCTGGAGTGGGGGGTGCGACCGGCCTTCATCGACCGGCAGATCGCCACGCAGTGCCGCGACGGTCTGCTGCGCCATACGGTGCTGAAGTCGGAATCCTTCCGCGAGTTCAGTGGATGGGCGGACCGCCGCAAGGCGCGACCTTACAATCTGTTCTATGCCGACATCGAGGCCGATGCCTTGGCGCGACTGGCGGTCTGGAAGGCCAGGCAGGCGCCCGCCGCCTAGTCGATCCCTGGCCGCTCGTTGCGCCAGTCGAACAGGGATTCCAGCACCCGCACGGCCTCGCCGCGCGGACTGGTCAGGTAGGGGTCGCGGCCCAGGATGAGGCGGGCGTCGTCGGACGCCGCCAGCATCAGCGAGCGATGCTTGATCGGATCGGCGAAGCGATAGGCGGGGAAGCCGCTCTGCTTCAGGCCGAGAGGGTCGCCGCCGCCACGCAGGCGGAAATCCTCCTCGGCGATCTCGAACCCGTCTTCGGTGCGGCGGAGGGTCTCCAGACGCTCGCGCGCGGTTTCGCCGAGCGCGCCGTCCTGACCGCCGTACAACAGGATGCAGGAACTGGACTTGGCCCCGCGTCCGACGCGGCCCCGAAGTTGGTGCAACTGAGCTAGGCCGAAGCGGTCGGCGTGTTCGATGACCATGATGGAGGCGTTGGGCACGTCCACGCCCACCTCAACGACCGTGGTGGCGACCAGCAGCGGGATGCGGCCCTCGGCGAACTCGGCCATCACCGCCTCGCGCTCGGCGCCCGGCATCTGGCCGTGGGCCAGGCCGACCTCGACCTGAAGAATGCGGCGCAGGTCGTTGGCGCGCTCCTCGGCGGCGGCCAGGTCGATGGCTTCGGATTCGGCCACCAGAGGGCAGATCCAGTAGGCTTGGGCGCCGCTGTCGATCGCCGCCTTCAGCCGTTTGGCGACCTCGCCGATGCGAACCAGAGGCACGACGGCGGTGGCGACGGCGGTGCGGCCCGGCGGCTTTTCCATCAGGCGGCTGACTTCCAGCTCGCCGTACTGGGTCAGTTCCAGGGTGCGCGGGATCGGCGTGGCCGACATGGTCAGCAGGTGGACCCCGCCGAAGCGCGGATCGCCCTTGGCTTGCAGCCTCTGGCGCTCGTTGACGCCGAAGCGGTGCTGTTCGTCGATGACGGCCAGGGCCAGCCGGTTGAACTGGACCGCGTCCTGAAACAGGGCGTGAGTGCCGATGGCGACCTGGGCCTCGCCGGACGCCAGCGCGGCCAGCCTCTGCCGCCGCTCTCCTTGAGTGTCGCGGCCGGTCAGCAGGATGGTCGAGATCCCGGCTTCCTCCAGCATCGGGGCCAGCCGCTGATAGTGCTGGCGGGCCAGGATTTCGGTCGGGGCCATCAGGGCGGACTGGAAGCCGCTGGAGGCTGCGTCGGCCAGAGCGAGCGCAGCCACCGCCGTCTTGCCAGAGCCCACGTCGCCTTGCAGCAGCCGGCCCATCTGCTCGCCCGAGGCCAGGTCGGCGCGGATTTCCTCGATGGCGCAGGCCTGGGCGCCGGTCAGGGTGAAGGGCAGGGCGGCCAGCATCCGCTGCGAGGCCTCGCCCGCCGCGATGCGCGCGCCCGGCGTGACCTGACGCGCGCGGCGGCGACGGGCCAGCGCCAGCTGATGCGCAAACAGCTCGTCATAGGCCAGGCGCTGTCGCGCCGGAGCCTCAGGCGTCAGGTCCATTTCCGAGGTCGGGGCGTGCAGGGTCTCCAGCGCCGCGCGCCAGCCGGGCCAGCGCCGGGCCGACAGCCAGGCGGCGTCCTGCCACTCGGCCAGTTCCGGCGCGGTCGCCAGCGCGCCCTGCGCCAGCTTCCTGACCACACGCGAGGTCAGGCCTTGCGTCGCCGGATAGACGGGTTCGGACAGCGGAATCTCGTCCGCCTTTTCCAGCGGCAGGATGTAGTCGGGGTGCGCGATCTGCACCTCGTTGTTGAAGCGCTCGACCTTGCCCGTCACCAGCCGCCGCTCGCCGCGCGGGGCCAAGCTCTCGATATGGCGCGGCGATCCGGCGAACCAGATCAGGTGGACGAAGCCTGTGTCGTCCGACGCCCGCATCTTCAGCGGGGCGCCGATCTTGTGCGGCGGGATCAGCCGGTCGATCAGGACGTCGAAGATGCCGATCTCGCCCTCGACGGCGGCGGCGGCCGTCGTGCGGCGGCGCTGGATGATCCCGGACGGCGACAGGAACAGGACATCGCGCACCAGCGGACCCGCCAGTTTATGCACGAGAGGCGCGCTTCGAGGCCCCACGCCTTTCAGCGTGGAGACGTCGGCGAACAGGGGAAAGAGAATCTCGGGCCGCATTAGCCTCAGCATAGCTAGCGAAAACGGAACGGGAACGCTATCTGATCGAACTCTTCACATGAACGGACCGGGCAAGGAACCGCGTGGCCGAAATTGACGCACGTCCAGAGGACAATCTGAAGCACCAACGCCTGGGCCGGATCTCCTATCGCGCCTGGCGACGCGGCTTCCGCGAGGCCGACATGGTGCTGGGCCCCTTCACCGATCAGGTCGGGCCGACGCTGAGCGACGAGGAGTTGGATCAGCTCGAGACCCTGCTGGATGAAGAGGATCAGTACCTCTACGCCTGGATCATCGAGAAGGAGCCGACCCCGCCCGAGTTCGACGGGCCGATGCTGGCGCGCATCCGGGCCTTCATGCGCGAACACGTCGCCGCCGAAGTGGCCAAGGGTATCGGTTGATGAGTTCTGCGGCGATGACGCGGCGTGACGTCGAACTGGGCGGCGCGCCCGAGGGGCTGGACGCGCTGATCGTCGCCGAACGGTTGATGGCGCAGGGCGGCGCGGGCCTGCTGGTGGCGCGCGACTATCAGCGCTCGGGCAATTTCACTCAGGCGCTCAGCTTCTTCGCCAAGGATATTGAAGTTCTTGAATATCCGGCTTGGGACTGCCTGCCCTACGACCGCCTGAGCCCGACCGCCTCAGTCGCGGCGCAGCGCATGGCGACCCTGACCCGTCTGGCTCAACGCGATCCGTCGGACGCCAGAC
Source organism: Brevundimonas sp. KH_025 (assembly GCF_057839885.1). Lineage (NCBI taxonomy): Bacteria > Pseudomonadati > Pseudomonadota > Alphaproteobacteria > Caulobacterales > Caulobacteraceae > Brevundimonas > Brevundimonas sp. KH_025. The sequence continues at coordinate 1,417,086 of NZ_CM174501.1, forward strand.
CTCTGCTGGTCGTCGCCACCATCGCCGCCGTGACCCAGCGCACGCCGCCGCGTCAGGCCGTGACCGGGGCCGGGTTCGAGGCCCGCGTGGGCCGCGATCTGGATACGGCGGCGCTGGAACGCTACGTCTCGGCCAACGGCTATATGCGCGCCTCGACTGTGTCGGAACGCGGCGAGTACGCCATTCGCGGCGGCGTCATCGACGTCTTCCCGCCGGGCTTCGACGAGCCGGTGCGTCTGGACCTGTTCGGGACCGAACTGGAATCGATCCGGGCCTTTGATCCCGAGACGCAGCGCTCGACCAAACAGCTGAAGCAGGTCGCCCTGCTGCCGGTGTCCGAGATCCTGCTGGACGCCGACGCAATCTCGCGCTTCCGCACCGGCTATCTGAACCTGTTCGGCGCTGCGGGCGACGAGCCCATGTACGCCGCCGTCAGCGAGGGCGCGCGGCGTCAGGGGCTGGAGCACTGGCTGCCGCTCTTTTACGACCGGCTCGACACCTTGTTCGACTTCCTGCCCGACACGGCCCCGGTCTTCCTCGACAGTCAGGTCGAGCAGGCGCGCGCCGAGCGCTGGAGCCTGACGACAGACGCCTATGAGGCGCGGCGCGAGGCGGCCAAGGGCAAGGGCGGGGCGGCCTATCGCGCGCCCGCGCCGCGCAGCCTCTATCTGGACGAGGGCGACTGGAACAGCGCGCTGGCCGGTCGCGCCGTGCGTCGCCTGTCGCCGCTCGCCGCCGATGCGTCTCAGGGCGGCGAGGACGCCGGCGGGCGTCTGGGCCACAGTTTCGCGGCCGAGCGCACCCAGGACAGCGTCAATCTGTTCGCCGCCGTGGCCAAACACGCGGAGACTTTGAAGTCTGCCGGTAAGCAGGTCCTGTTCGCCTCGTGGAGCGAAGGTTCATCCGAACGCCTGGCGGCCATGCTGTCGGATCACGGGCTGGAACACGTCCTGCCTGTGCGTGACTGGGACGATGTTCTGGCGGCGCCCAAGGACATCTATCTGCGGGCCGTCCTGCCGGTCGAGCATGGCTTCGTCACCGACGACGTGGCGGTGATTTCCGAGACCGACATCCTGGGCGACCGTCTGGCGCGGCCCCGTCGCAAGCGGCGAGCCTCCAACTTCCTGGCCGAGGCCTCGGCCCTGACGGCGGGCGATCTGGTGGTCCACCTGGATCACGGCATCGGGCGCTACGAGGGCCTGAAGACGCTGGAGATCCAGGAGGCGCCGCACGACTGTCTGGAACTGCTCTACGCCGGCGACAGCAAGCTGTATCTGCCGGTCGAGAATATCGACCTGCTGACCCGCTACGGCACCGACGCCGACGGGGTGCTGCTGGACCGTCTGGGCGGCGCCGGCTGGCAGGGCCGCAAGGCCAAGGCCAAGGAGCGTCTGCGCGCCATGGCCGAGGGGCTAATCGCCCTGGCCGCCAAGCGAGCGATGCGCGTGTCCGACGCCATCGTGCCGCCGTCTGGCCTGTTCGACGAGTTCTGCGCCCGCTTCCCCTATGAGGAGACGGACGACCAGTTGAACGCCATCGGCGACGTGCTGGAAGACCTGGGCAAGGGCACGCCGATGGATCGCCTGATCTGCGGCGACGTCGGTTTCGGCAAGACGGAAGTGGCCCTGCGCGCCGCCTTCGTCGTGGCCATGACGGGTCAGCAGGTGGCGATTGTCTGCCCGACGACCCTGCTGGCGCGTCAGCACTTGAAGACCTTCAGCGAACGCTTCGCTGGCTGGCCGATCACGGTGCGGCACCTGTCGCGCATGGTCACGGCCAAGGACGCCAACGAGACGCGCGCGGGCCTGAAGGACGGCACGTTCGAGATCGTGGTCGGCACCCATGCCGTGCTGGCCGAGCAGGTCGGTTTCCGCGATCTGGGCCTGGTGATCGTCGACGAGGAGCAGCACTTCGGGGTCAAGCACAAGGAGAAGCTGAAGTCCCTGCGGGCCGATGTTCACCTGCTGACCCTGACGGCCACGCCCATTCCGCGCACCTTGCAGATGGCGCTGTCGGGCATCCGCGAGATGTCGATCATCGCCACGCCGCCGGTCGATCGTCTGGCGGTGCGGACCTATGTGACGCCGTGGGATCCGGTGCTGGTGCGCGAGGCCCTGCTGCGCGAGAAGTATCGCGGCGGTCAGGCCTTCTATGTCGCGCCGCGCCTGAAGGAACTGCCGGAAATCGAGAAATTCCTGCGCGAGCAGGTGCCCGAGGTGAAGTTCGTCGTCGGCCACGGCCAGATGACCCCGACCCAGTTGGAAGACGTGATGAGCGCCTTCTACGACGGCAGCTATGACGTGCTGGTCTCGACCACCATCGTCGAAAGCGGCATCGACATTCCGACGGCCAACACCCTGATCGTCCATCGCGCGGACATGTTCGGCCTCGCTCAGTTGCACCAGATCCGGGGCCGCATCGGCCGGTCCAAGGCCCGCGCCTTCGCCTATCTGACGACGGACCCGAAGCGGCCGTTGAGCCTGTCGGCCGAGAAGCGTCTGCAGGTGCTGCAGTCGCTGGACAACCTGGGCGCCGGCTTCCAACTGGCCAGCCACGATCTGGACCAGCGCGGCGGCGGCAACCTGCTGGGCGACGAGCAGTCGGGCCACATCCGCGAGGTCGGGGTCGAGCTCTATCAACAGATGCTGGAAGACGCCGTCGCCGAACTGCGCGAAGCGGGTGAAGCCGTGGCCGACCGGGGCTGGTCGCCGTCGATCAACGTCGGCGCGGCGGTCTTGATTCCAGAGGCTTACGTGCCGGACCTGAATGTTCGCCTCAGCCTGTATCGCCGTCTGTCCGACGCCGAACGCAGCGAGGATCGCGAAGCCCTGGCCGCCGAACTAATCGATCGGTTCGGCCCGCTGCCGAACGAGGCGCAGCAGCTTTTGCGGATCGTGGGCATCAAGGCCAACTGCCGCACGGCCTCGATCGAACGCATCGACATCGGGCCGAAGGGCGCGGTGCTGACCCTGCGCAACAACAGCTTCCCCAATCCGATGGGGCTGGTCGGCCTGATCCAGAAGAACCAGGCCTTCTGGAAAATCCGGCCGGACCAGAAGATCGTGATCAAGGGCGAATGGCCCACGCCCGACGACCGTCTGAAGGTCGCCGAGCGGATCACCGCCGATCTGGCGCGGGTGGCGGGGGCGGCTTAACCCCGCCCCTGCATCTGCCGAACCAGGGCGCCGAACAGGTTGACGTAGTCGTCGGTCCACGGCCGCACCTCGGTCGGGGCCAGCTTGCGCCAGCGCCCGTCAGCCTTGAAGTCGGCCAGACCTTCGGCGGTCGGAGAGATGGCCAGGGCTTCAGTCGAGGCTTCGGCCATTTCAGGCGCGTTCGGCTGCTCGATATAGATCTGATGCAGGTCCGCTGCGCCCAGCTGACGTGCTGCGGCGACGGCTGGCATGGTGATCTCGAGGTTGCGGTTGGACAGGTGCAGCACCACCACGCCGTCAGGCTTCAGCAGCCGCAGATAGCCCTGGATCGCCTCGACCGTCAGCAGGTGGGTCGGCACGGCGTCGGACGAAAAGGCGTCGATGACCAAGAGGTCATAGGCGCCGGGGGCTTCCTTGGCCATGGTCAACCGGGCGTCGCCCAGAACGGTGCGGATCGGGCCGTCGGCGCAGTTCGAGATATAGGTGAACCAGGAAGGATCGCGCGACACGCGGTCCACCATCGGGTCGATCTCGAAGAAGGTCATCTCGTCTTCGGCGCGCTTGTAGGCGGCCATGGCGCCGGAGCCCTGGCCCACGATGCCGATCTTGGCCGCCGGGGTGCGCTGCTGGATGCGCATGGCGGCCTGTCCCAGAGGCGTGGAGGGCGCATAATACATGGTCGGACCACATGCGTGACCGGGCGCGCGCGCCTGGGCGCCGTGCAGGGTGGTGCCGTGCATCAGGACGTGGACGTCGCCGCCCATGGCGTCGTCGCGCGTCACCGCCACCCGCATGACGCCGAAGAAGCTGCGTTCCGACAGGCTCCAGTCATAGCCCCGACCGACATGGTGCGCCGACAGAGTGATAACTCCGACGATGATGGTGAAAAGCACCGCCCGGTCCCGCACCAGGAAGGCGCAGATGGCGGCGCCGCCGAGGATGAACTGGACGACCTGCAGCCGCACCTGATCGCTGAGCAGCGCCCGGAAGTCGGGATTGTAGCGCATGAACTCCAGCACGATCGGCGGTGCGGCGGCGATGCCGATGCCGATCAGCAGGACGACGATGTCGCGGCGCGACAGCGGGCCTTCGCCCCAGGGGCGGGCCAGACCGACCAGCACCATGACCAGGGGATACTCCCACACCACGTTGAAGATCGTCGGTGCGATCAGGGCGTTGAACGCGCCCCCGACCACGCCGCCCAGCGACAGCAGCAGGTAGAACTCGGTCAGCCGGTCCGGCGCGGGGCGTCGTTCGGCCAGCCTCTGATGGCACATCAGGGCGGTGATGAAGAAGGCGCCGAGGTGGGTCAGCAACAGGGCCAGCCAGTGTCCCGTGCTTGTGCCGACCATGCTGACGACGATGACGCCGAGTGCGGCTTGCAGCACCAGGGTCGTGGACAGCCTGATCCACGGCTTGGCCTGGAAGGCGATGACGAAGGTCAGCAGATAGAGGGCCAGCGGCGCGACCCAGAGGAAGGGGGCGGAGGCCACGTCGGTGGACAGGTGGGCGGTGACGCCCAGCATCAGGCTGGATGGGGCGGCGGCCAGCAGGACCAGTATGCCCTTCTCACGCCACGGGATCGGCGCGCTGACGGCCAGGGGCGCAGGCTCGGGCGCATCCTGAACCCGTCGGCGCCAGACCACGACGGCCAGACCAATTACAAGCACGACGAACAGGCCGTAACCGCCCGTCCACCCCGTCCTTTGCCCCGACAGGGACAGCAGCGGCTCGATCAGGGCCGGGTAGGCCAGCAGGGCCAGGAAGCTGCCAAGGTTGGAAGCGGCATAGAGGACATAGGGGTTCTGGCCGTCGGCGTGATCGGCGCGAACCCGCGCATACCAGGCCTGCAACAAGGGGGCTGTGGCTGACAGGACGGCGAACGGCGCGCCGACCGACAGGGCCAATGTCGCCAGCAGCCAGGCGGTAGGCGCGGCGGGGTTCGGCTCGCCCAGGACGCCGCTGATCTGCAAGGGCAGGAACAGGGCCGCCGCCAGCAGCAGGGACAGGTGAACGGCGGCCTGCCACTTCAGCGAGCGAACCCGTTGCAGCAGGTGGGCGTAGCCGTAACCGACCAGCAGCGCCGTCTGGAAGAAGACCATCGAGGTGTTCCACACCGACGGCGATCCGCCCAGCATGGGCAGGACCAGCTTGGTCACCATGGGCTGGACGACAAAAACCAGCGACGCCGACGTGAAGATGGCGACGGCGAACAGCGCGGGTGTTATCGCATCGGCCTTGCGAAAGGCCGTCGTCATGGTGGAATCGGTCATTCGCGATCCGCTGGCATCGGCGTGGTCGTCTGACCCGCCCCCTGTTCAGCAGGTTTAGACCGACTCGCAGACGGAGCGCATAGCCATGTTCCCGCAAGATATTCAGGCCTCGGCCGCCGCCGTGATTCAGGCCGCGCTCAAGGCCGGGGTCATGGTCGCCACGGCGGAAAGCTGCACCGGCGGCCTGGTGTCCGGCGCCCTGACCGCGATCGCCGGATCTTCGGCGGTGCTGGACCGAGGCCTCGTTACCTACAGCAATGAGGCGAAGAATGAGCTTCTGGGCGTCTCAGATGACCTGCTGGCGGAGTTCGGGGCGGTGTCGGAGCCGGTGGCGCGGGCCATGGCTCTGGGGGCGGTGGCGCGGTCGCGGGCCTTGGCGGCCGTGTCGATCACCGGCGTCGCCGGTCCCGGCGGCGGCTCGGCGGAAAAGCCGGTCGGCCTGGTGCATTTCGCCGCCGTCGGCCCCAGCGGCGTCGTTGTCCATGTCGAGCGTCGGTTCGGCGACATTGGGCGCGAGGCGATTCGGCTGGAGAGCGTCCGGGTCGCCCTGGCCCTGCTCCTGGACGCGGTGACGGCGTGAGCGAACCCGTTCTGGTCGATGCGCGGGGGCATCGTTGCCCTGTCCCAAGTCTGCGGCTGCGCAAGGCGATGGAGGGGCTGGCGCCGGGCGTGCGGCTGATCCTGCTGGCCAGCGATCCGATGGCGCGGATCGACGTGCCCTATCTGATGAGCGAGCGGGGTGGGCGGGTCTGCGAGATCGAAGAGGTCAGCGGGACTTTGCGCATCACCGTCGAGACTGGCGCCGTTCAGAGAGATTGACGACCGAACCGCCGCTTTCGACTTCCGGTTCTTCCGGCTTCCAGGCGATCTCCAGTTCGGTAGCGAAGGCGCCGCCATAGAAGATGGCGTTGACGTTCCACGACAGCCAGATCAGCAGCACCACGACTGCGCCGACCGAGCCGTAGGTGGCGCCCAATTGGGCGATCTGCTCGACGTAGATGGCGCAGAGCCAGGAGAAGAAGCTGGACATGACCGTGGCGATCAGCCCGCCCATGATCGCCGCCTTCCACGCCACCCGCGTCGCATGGGACATGGCGTAGCGATAGAGCATGGCCAGACCCAGCCACAGGCCCAGGGCTGGCCACAGACCGTCCAGCGGCAGGACCAGCAGGCCGACCGGGTCCTGGGCGTGGGCATGCTCCATCAGTCGTGACGTCACGACCGCGCCCGACACGATGGTGAACAGGACGAAGGCGGCCAGGGCGACCAGGAAGGCCAGCATATTGAATTTGAAGAAGCCGTGCGGCTCCGTCTCGTCGTGAATCAGGTTCAGACCTGCCAACAAGGCCTTGAATCCCCTGTGCGCGGCATAGGCGCCGATGATCAGCGCCAGCGCGCTTTGCGCCGAAACCGTGCGCGCCGAAGCGTTCGCCAGGCGGTCGATCTCATTCAGGAAGATGGATCGCGCGGCGTGCGGCACGACATCGGCCAGGGCCGCCGCCTGTTCGCTGACCTGCCCGATGGACAGGACCACCTTGTAGAAGCCGATCAGGATGGCGATGGCGGGGAAGACAGCCAGCAGGGCGAAGAAGGACACGCCGCCCGTGTAAAGCATGACGTCGCGCCCCCAGCTACGGGTGAAGGCGCGAACCGCGAGCTTGCCCCAGAACAAGGGGTGGGCCGTCAAACGAGATGGTTGGTTCAAGCCTGACCTCGGACAGTCGTCAAAGCGACCGATTAACCCCATTCGGCCTGTGGCGAAACCCTAGCAAGGGCGTTGAATTTGTAACCTCGGAGAGCGTGCTTGCCATTGCTAGAGCGTGGGCATGATCAGTATCATCCATCGGCCTGGAGCACCGGCGTCGGGGGCGAGCCGTTCAGGCCATGGGAGAGAAGTTTGGATTCCGATCCTCGCGTACTGGTCGTCGCCGTTGATGACGCCCTGATCGGCCCCCTGTGCGAGGGGCTGGATCAGTTGGGGTGGCCCACGATGACAGCGCGGACGGTGGATGCCGCCGTGCTGGTGTTGCAGGACATGATGGTCGACGCCGCGGTTGTGGCCGCACCGGGCCTTGAGGGCCATGACATCGTCGCTCGACTGCGTGACGCCGCAGCGCCGCGCTATCTTCCAATCCTCATGATCGGACAGGATGAGACGAGCGGCAGGGACGTCGATCTGGCGATGTCGTCGCCTCCTCATCCGGCCCAGGCCGCCCTGCGGCTGGACCAACTGACGCGCGCAGGCATCGCAGAGGAGGAGTTCCGATTGCGGCAGGCGACCTTCGCCGCCCACGGCGTGACCCTGCATGCGCCCGATGTCGGAGAAACGCCGCTGCAGATTCTTACTGCGGGGGCGGCGGACCGCCGTTTCCTGGCCATGTCCAACGCCTTGTCGGCGGCCGGGGCCGAGGTCGTCGCCGCGCCGACGCCCTATACCGCCTTCGACTATCTGCACGAGCGGGCCTTTGACGCCGCCGTCCTGTGGGGCGGGCAAGACCATGCGCCGGCCCTGTCGATCGCATCGGGCATGAAGCGCAACACCCGCCTCTATCATATTCCCCTAGTTCTCTATCTGCGCGGCGCAGCCGAGGTCGAACTGGCCGACCTGTTCCGCCGTGGCTTCGCCGACGTGGCGGCGGCTGAAACGCCGGAAGACGAGACCGCCGAGCGCGTGCTGGCGTTGGCGCGCAACCATCGTCGGCGTCAGGCCATAAGGCGCGCGCTCGATTCTGTGCGCGGATCGGACCTGATGGACGTCGCCACCGGCCTGTTCGCCCGAGATCTGTTCGCATCGCATTTGGCACGCCTGGCCGAAGGCGCCCGGTCCCGCAATCGCGCCTTGTCGGTCTGCGTGTTGCGCGTGGCGGAGCGCGATCCTGTCGTTCAGGCGCGGGCTGGCGGCTGGCTGGATCGCGCCATGCCGCAGATCGGGGCCATGGTGTCGCGATTGGTGCGGGTCGAGGATACGGCGGCGCGTCTAGGGCCGGAGTTGTTCGCCCTCGTCTTGCCGGCGACAGAAGAGCGGGAGGCGCGGATGGCGGCCGACCGGATCGCGGCGGTGATCGCCTGCACGGCGTTTGACGCAGGTCAGGATCGCTCGCCCTTCATTGTCGAGTTCGATGTCGGGGTCGCCGAAATGCGTGACGGCGAGACGCCCGCCGTCGTTCTGGAGCGGGCGTCGGCCGACCTGGCGAACGCCTAGGGCAGTTCCACGGAAACGGCAGCCTGCGCCGCCAGGCCTTCGCCGCGTCCGGTGAAGCCCAGGGCCTCGGTCGTGGTCGCCTTGACGCTGACGGCGTCGAGCGGAAGCTTCAGCAACTCGGCGAGGCGTTCGCGCATGGCCTGACGGTGCGGCTTCACCTTGGGCTGCTCGCAGATCAGGGTGACGTCGACGTTGACGATCCGCCCGCCGCGCGCCGCCACGCGCTCGGCGGCGTAAACCAGGAAGCGGTCTGAGGAAGCGCCCTTCCACTGCGGATCGCTGGGCGGGAAGTGATCGCCGATGTCGCCGTCCGCTATGGCGCCCAGGATGGCGTCCGTCAGGGCGTGCAGGCCCGCATCGGCGTCGGAATGGCCGATCAGGGTCTGGTCGTGCGGGATCTCGACGCCGCAGAGCCAGACCGAGGTTCCCGGCCCCCAGCGATGCACGTCAAAGCCCTGGCCGATGCGGATGGTCTTGGGCAGCAGGGCCTCGGCCATGGTGAAATCCTCGGGATAGGTCAGCTTCATCAAACGGGCGTCGCCCTCGACCAGGCGCACGCGGCCGCCGGCGCGTTCGACAACGGCGGCTTCGTCTGTGGGGGCGTCGGCGTCGTTCCAGGCGGCGTAGGCGTCACAGATGGTCTTAAGGCGGAAGGCTTGCGGCGTCTGGGCGCGCCACAGGCCGTCACGCTCGACCCCGCCGACGACCAGGCCGTCCACGCCGCGACGCAGGCTGTCGGCCATGGGCAGGGCGGGCAGGGCGCCGTCGGCATGGTTCAGAGCCGCCAGAAGACGGTCGATCACGGCTGCGCTCAGGAATGGGCGGGCCGCGTCGTGGATCAGAACCGGCGAGTCTTCAGCGCATTCCAATGCGGCAAGACCGGCGCACACCGACTCGGCGCGCGTGGCGCCGCCAGCGACCGCGCGCCATCCTGACAGGCCGGCCAATGCTTCAGCGACGCGCAGTTCGGCCCCGGACGCGACCACGACGACGACCGAATCGGCCCCTGCGGCCAGCAGGGCTTCGACCGACCAGCGCACCATCGGGCGACCGCCGACGGCCCGCCACTGCTTGTCTCCACCGGCCCGAGACCCCGAACCGGCGGCCACTACGATTGCTGCAAATCCCATGTCGGCCTTCTAAGCGCCCCAGTTCCGCTTGACGAGAGGGGCAACAGTCGGCGGTAAGGGCGGCATGAACGCAGGATTGCAAATCGGAGACGTGCGGATCGCCGGGCGGGTGCTGATGGCCCCGATGACCGGGATCACCGACCTGCCGTTTCGGCTGCTCGCCTCAAAGCTGGGCGCAGCCTATGTGGCGACCGAGATGGTGGCTTCGGCCGAGCTGGCGCGCGGGCGGCCCGACGTGGTGCGCCGGGCGGCGGTCGGCGGCGGCCTGCCGCTGACGGTGATCCAGTTGGTAGGCCGCGACCCTGACACCATGGCCGAGGGCGCGCGCATGGCCGAGGCGGCGGGCGCGGACATCATCGACCTGAATTTCGGCTGCCCGGCCAAGGAAGTGACCGGTTCGGCCTGCGGCTCGGCCCTGATGCGGACGCCGGATCTGGCCTGTCGCCTGATGGAGGCGGCGGTGAAGGCCGTCAGCCGCCCGGTGACGGTCAAGATGCGGCTGGGCTGGGACGACGACAGCCGCAACGCCGCCGAACTGGCGCGCCGCGCCGAGGACCTGGGTGTCAAGGCGGTCACGGTCCACGGCCGCACCCGCAAGCAGTTCTACACGGGCCAGGCCGATTGGGCCGCCGTGGCCGAGGTCAAGGCGGCTGTGTCGATCCCTGTGGTCGTCAACGGCGACATCATCACGGCCGAACAGGCGCGCGAGGCTTTGGCCCAGTCGGGTGCTGACGCCCTGATGCTGGGGCGCGGCGTCTATGGCCGGCCGTGGTTGGCGGCGCATCTGGAGCGAGCGCTGGCGGACGGAACGCGGCTGCAGGAGCCGGACCGCGAGGAGCGGCTGGCGATCGTCGTCGAGCATCTGCGGGCGTCCGTCGCCTTCTACGGCATGCCGCTGGGTCTGAAGATGTTTCGCAAGCATCTGGGTTGGTACATCGAGCAGGCGCCTTGGCCGGACGATCCGGCGGAGCGCCGCGCAGCCAAGGCGCGCCTGTGCCGTCTGGACGAGCCGCAACAGGTCGAAGAGGCGCTTTCCGACCTCTGGCGTCCATCAGTGACGCATTTGAGCAACTCTGTTGTTGAAAATCCGCCACAGCTGGTCGAAGCTGCGAGGTGATGACGGACTCTCCCGCCGCGCAGGTTGAAGGCCACGGCCCCGAGCGATCGCTCTGGGGGCGCCTTTCCGGTAGCCGCGTGCGGGCCCTGTTCGGCACGGCCTACGCCGTCGCCTTCCTGATCACGGCCGCGGCGATCTGGCTGGTGGCCATTGCGCCGGGCGCGACGGCGGGTGGCGATGCGCGTACGGCGGCCAGTCAGGTGGTCCTGTTCATTCTTCTGGGCAACCTAGTGCTGATCGGCGGCCTGGCGGCGGTGATCGGCGGGCGCGTGTTGCGTCTGACGCGAAACCGCAATGACCCCGGCGCACGGCTTCACTTGCGTTTTGTCACCCTGTTTTCGCTGGTGGCGGTCGTTCCGGCGGTGCTGATCGCTCTGGTGTTCGGGGTGCTGGTCAACCGCGGCGTGGATCAGTGGTTCAGCGAGAATGTGCAGTCCGCAGTTCGGAACGGGGCTGAGATCGGCCGCGCCTATGTCGCCGACGTGGGCGCGGGGCTGCAAGTCGATCTGGAGACCATGTCCACTGAACTGGGCGGGGTGCGCGGCCTGTTCGACAATCGCATCCAGTTTTCGCGCGCCCTGGCTCAGATCGGCGACTTCTTCGGCTATCCGGCCCTCTACATCCTGAACGGCGACGGCGAGGTGATGGCCAGCGGCGAACAGCCCGGCGCGCCACCCTATGTCGCGCCCCCACGTGAGGCGTTCGAGACGGTGGCCGGAGGCGAGGAAGCGCCGACGACCGTGACTGAAAACCCCGACATGGTGCGGGCCCTCTATCCGCTGCCCGACTATGGCGACGCCTACCTCTACGTGGTGCGGCCGCTGGCGCCGGGTCTGATCCAGCGCATGCGCAATGGCGAGGAATCCATCGCCGCCTATCGCGCCGCCGAGGAAAGCAGGGCGCGGATTCAGGCGGCCTTCGCGCTCAGCTATCTGGAGACGGCGCTGCTGGTTCTGGTCGGCGCGGTCTGGCTGGCCATGTCGGCGGCCAGTTCGATCTCGGCGCCCATCGGCCGTCTGGTGAAGGCGGCGGACCAGGTGGCCGGCGGCGATCTGAACGCCCGCGTGGACAATACCGGCGCCCCGTCCGAACTGGTCGTCCTGTCCGAGGCCTTCAACCGGATGACCGACGACATCATGACCCAGCAGGCGGCGCTGAAGACCGCCAGCGACGACGCCCAGGGCCGCAGCCGCTTCATCGAGACCGTGCTGTCGGGCGTCAGCGCCGGCGTGATCGGTCTGGACAGACTGGGCCGTATCTCAGCCATCAACGACAGCGCCAGCCAGCTTTTGGCGATCAGCGAAACCGACGTCCAGGGCCGTCTGCTGGCCGAGGTGGCGCCGGAACTGGCGGAACTGTCCGAGCGCGCCGAGGCCCATATCGAGGAAGACATCGACGTCAGCCGCGACGGCGAGACGCGGCGGCTGCGGGTTCGGATCGAAGGCGGGCAGGGCGGCGAGATGGTTCTGACCTTCGACGACATCACCCGTCTGGTGACGGCCCAGCGCAACGCCGCCTGGCGCGATGTGGCCCGCCGCATCGCCCACGAGATCAAGAACCCGCTGACGCCGATCCAGCTGTCGGCGGAACGGCTGCGGCGCAAGTACCGCTCTCAGGTCGGTGACGACGTGGAGGTCTTCGACCGTTGCACCGAGACCATCATCCGCCAGGTCGGCGACATCGGCCGGATGGTGGACGAGTTCTCGTCCTTCGCCCGGATGCCGGCGCCGCGCTTCACCCGTGAGAACCCCGCTGAAATGCTGCGCGAGGCGGTCTTCGCCCAGCGCGTCGCGGCGGCGGATATCGGCGTCGAGTTGATCGAACCCTTGCCTGCCGTCGTCCTGCAATGCGACGGCCGCATGGTTGGTCAGGCCCTGGCCAATATCCTGAAGAATGCGGGCGAGGCCGTGGCCGCCAAGCGGATGCGCGAGCCTGTGCCTGCTGGAACAGCCGGCATTATCGCCAGGCTGGACGTGGATGGCGGCGTGGCGACCTTCACGATCGAGGACGACGGCGTCGGCCTTCCGGCCAAGGATCGCGACCGGCTGACCGAACCCTATGTCACGACGCGCGAGAAGGGCACCGGCCTGGGCCTGGCCATCGTCAAGCGCATCTGTGAAGACCACGGCGGCGAGCTGAAGCTGGCCGACGCCGAGACATTGTCGGGCGCACGTGTGTGCCTGACCTTCCCCCTGACCCAAGACAGCAAGGCTGCTCACCGTGCCCCCGGCGCGGCGCGAGCGGCGGAGTAAGAGAGGCGTCATGCGAAACACCGGTGCCGACATTCTGGTCGTCGACGACGAGGCGGACATCCGCGAACTGGTCTCGGGTCTGCTTGAGGACGAGGGCCATTCGGTCCGCGTGGCCGCCAACTCGGACGAGGCCCTGGCCGCCATCCGGGCGCGCAAACCCTCGCTGGCCGTGCTGGACATCTGGATGCAGGGCGGCGGTCTGGACGGGCTGGAACTGCTGGATGTGGTCAAGGGTCTGGACGAGGACTTGCCGGTCGTCATGATCTCGGGCCACGGCAATATCGAAACCGCCGTCAGCGCGCTGAAGCGCGGCGCCTACGACTTCATCGAAAAGCCGTTCAAGTCGGACCGGCTGGTGGTGGTGGTCGAGCGCGCCCTGGAAGCGGCCTCGCTGAAGCGCGAGAACCGCCGCCTGCGGGCGCAGACGATGGCGCCGACCGGCCTGATCGGGAAATCGGCGGCGGCGCAACTGCTGCGCGGCACCATCGCCAAGGTGGCCCCGGCCAACAGCCGCGTGCTGATCTCGGGCCCGCCTGGTTCGGGCAAGGAACTGGTCGCGCGCCAGATCCACGACGCCAGCCCGCGCGCCAAGTCCGAATTCGTCGCCATCTCGGCCGCCGGCATGACGCCCGAACGGCTGGACGTCGAACTGTTCGGCGAAGAGGGCGGCGACGGCCGTCCGCGCAAGATCGGCGTGTTCGAACGCGCCCATAACGGCACCCTCTATCTGGATGACGTCGGCGACATGCCGCGTGAGAGCCAGAGCCGCATCCTGCGCGTCCTGGTCGAGCAGCGCTTCCGCCGGGTCGGCGGCGAGCAGGACGTGCAGGTCGACGTGCGCGTCGTCACCTCGACCGCGCGTGACCTGAAGGTCGAGATCACCGAGGGACGGTTCCGCGAGGACCTGTTCCACCGCCTGAACGTGGTGCCGATCCGCGTGCCGCCGCTGTCGGAGCGTCGTGAGGATATCGGCGAACTGATCGAGTATTTCGTGGACAGTCTGGCGGCGTCGCAGGGCTTGCCGCGTCGCCGTATCGCGGACGACGCCCTGGCCGTGCTGCAGGTTCATCCCTGGCCTGGCAACGTGCGCCAGCTTCGCAATAATGTGGAGCGTCTGTTGATCCTGGCGACGGGCGATCCGGACGAGCCGATCACCGCCGAGATGCTGCCGCAAGAGGTGGCCTCGTCGGGTGGCGCGCCGTCGCTGGGCGCGGACCGCATCATCGCCTTGCCGCTGCGTGAGGCGCGCGAAGTGTTCGAGCGAGACTATCTGGCGGCGCAAATCATGCGTTTCGGCGGAAATATCTCGCGCACTGCCGCCTTCATCGGCATGGAAAGATCCGCACTGCACCGCAAACTGAAGTCGCTGGGCGTTTCGCCCGCTCGCGGCGGCGAAGACGAAGAAGGAGAGGGCGCCTGATGTCCAGGATCGCCTATGTCAACGGGACCTATCAGGCGCACAGCGGCGCCACGGTTCATATCGAGGATCGCGGCTTCCAGTTCGCCGACGGGGTCTATGAGGTCTGGTCGGTGTTCGACGGAATGCTCGCCGATTTCGAAGGCCATATGACGCGTCTGGCCCGCAGCCTGACTGAGCTTCGCATCCCGATCCCCATGACCGCCCAGGCCCTGGAGCGCGTGCTCAAGGAAACCATTCGGCGCAACCGGGTCCGCAACGGCATCGTCTATCTGCAGGTGACGCGCGGCACCTCGCCGCGCGACCACGCCTTCCCAGTGAACACGCCGCCCAGCGTCGTCGTCACCGCCAAGTCGCTGGACCTGTCCAAGGGCGAGGCTCTGGCCGCCAAGGGCGCCGCGGGCGTGACCATGCCCGACATCCGCTGGGGCCGTTGCGACATCAAGACCGTGGGCCTGCTGCCCAATGTCCTGGCCAAGCAGGCGGCGCGCGAGAAGGGCGCCTATGAGTGCCTGATGTTCGACGAAATGGGGCTGGTGACGGAAGGCTCGTCCACCAACGCCTGGATCGTCGACGAAGAGGGCAAGCTTCGGACCCGCGACACCCAGGCCAACATCCTGCGCGGCATCACCCGAGCGGCGATTCTGAAACTGGCCGAGGCCGAGGGCATCGAACTGGACGAGCGTCCGTTCAGCGTGGACGAAGCCAAGCGGGCCAGGGAAGTCTTCGTCACCGCCGCCAGTTCCTTCGTCATGCCCATCGTGTCGCTGGACGGATCGAAAATCGCGGACGGCAAGCCGGGTCCGATCGCGACCCGTCTGCGCGAGGTCTATCTTGAACAGGCGCGGCGAGAGGCCATTTAGGGCGTTGCCGCGACTGCGAAGGCGCGTCTAAAGTTGGGTGCGGACCGACGAGTCCGCACCGGCTGGGCCAGCCGGCGAAAAAGAACCAAGAACAGGACCAACCTGCCATGTCGCAAGACAAACGACAGAACCTTCAGGACACCTTCCTCAACAGCGTCCGCAAGACCAAGACCCCGCTGACCATCTTCCTGGTCAATGGCGTCAAGCTGCAGGGAATCGTGACCTGGTTCGACAACTTCTGTGTGCTGCTGCGTCGCGATGGCCAGTCGCAGCTCGTCTATAAGCACGCCATCTCGACCATCATGCCGTCCGCGCCCGTGCAACTGTACGAGCCCGACGCCGAAGAAGACTGATTGTCCAGTAAACTGATCGACCACGCCGTCCCGCTGATCCGGGCGGTCGTCATCCACCCCGACCGACGCTCGGACAGCCCTCGGCTGGCGAGCGAGCGCCTTGAGGAAGCTGCGGGCCTGGCCCGCGCGCTGGACCTCGACGTGCGCGCCGAGGAAATCGTGCGCCTGCGCTCGACCACGCCCGCGACCCTGTTCGGGTCGGGCAAGGTCGAGGAACTGGCCGCCCTGGTGCGCGCGGCGGACGCCGAGGCCGTGGTCATCGACGACGACCTGTCGCCGGTCCAGCAGCGCAATCTGGAGAAGGCCTGGGAGGTGAAGGTCATCGACCGCACCGGCCTGATTCTCGAAATCTTCGGGCGTCGCGCGCGGACCAAGGAAGGCCGGCTGCAGGTCGAACTGGCGCGTCTGGACTATGAACGGTCGCGCCTGGTCCGCACCTGGACCCACCTGGAGCGCCAACGCGGCGGCACCGGCTCGACTGGTGGTCCTGGCGAAACCCAGATCGAACTGGACCGACGCCTGATCGCCGACCGCATCGTGCGCCTGAAGGCCGAACTGGAAGATGTGCGCCGCACGCGCGGCCTGCACCGCAAGGCGCGCAAGAAGGTGCCGTTCCCATCGGTGGCCCTGGTCGGCTACACCAACGCCGGCAAGTCGACGCTGTTCAACCGGCTGACGGGCTCGGAAGTCCTGGCCAAGGATCTGCTGTTCGCCACCCTGGACACGACCCAGCGCACCATTCGCCTGCCGCAGGGGCGACCGGCCATCATCGCCGACACCGTGGGCTTCATCTCCGACCTGCCGCACGAACTGGTCGAGAGCTTCCGCGCCACGCTGGAAGAGGTGGGCGAGGCCGACCTGATCCTGCACGTCCGCGACATCGCCTCGGCCGACAGCGACGCCCAGGCCAAGGACGTTGAGGCGGTGCTGGAGCAGATCCCGACGCCGGAGGGCAAGACCCGTCGTATTCTTGAAGTCTGGAACAAGACCGATCTGCTGGACACCGACGTGCGCGAGGCGGTTCTGGGCCAGGCCGAACGTCTGGCGCGCGAGGGCAAGGCGGTCGCGGTCTCGGCCTGGACAGGCGAGGGCATCGAAACCCTGCGCGAAACCATCGCCGGTCTGATCGACGACGACCCGGAAACCCGGCTGACGCTGGAGCCGCATCAGGGCGAAGCCCTGGCCTGGCTGTATGAGAACGGCCGCGTGACCTTCCGCGACACAGACGCGGACGGTCGGACCCATCTGGTCGTGAGGCTGCACCCGGCGGCTCTGGGGCGACTGGAGCGCCTCTACCCCGACATCATCGACTGACGCCCGATGCACCTGATCGAGACCATCCTGTTCCTGCTTCTGGCCGTGGTGCTGTCGGGCTGGGTGGCGCGGATCACGCGGATCGCCCTGCCGCTGGTGCAGATCGGTCTGGGCGCGGTCGTGGTTCTGATCACGGGTCAGGCGGTCGATCTGAAGCCGGACATCTTCTTCCTGCTGTTCCTGCCGCCGCTGCTGTTCGTGGACGGCTGGCGCATTCCCAATGAGGCCCTGTATCGCGACCGGGTGGTGATCCTGGAGCTGGCGCTGGGCCTGGTGATCTTCACCGTCGTGGGGCTGGGCTTCCTGATCCACTGGATGATTCCGGCCATGCCTCTGGCCGTGGCCTTTGCGCTGGCGGCCATCCTGTCACCGACCGACCCTATCGCGGTTTCGGCCATCGCCGCGCGCGCGCCGATCCCCAAGCGGTTGATGCATATCCTTGAGGGCGAGGCGCTGCTCAACGACGCGACCGGCCTGACCTGCATGCGGATCGCCGTGATCGCGGCGACGACGGGGGCGTTTTCACTGACCAGCGCCGTCGGGACCTTCGCCTGGCTGGCCGTCGCGGGGATCGCCGCGGGCGTCGTCGTGACCCTGGTCATCAGCCTGCTCAAGGGCTGGATCAGCCGGCGCTGGGGCGAGGACGTCGGCGGGCAGATTCTGATCAGCCTGCTGATCCCCTTCGCCGCCTATCTGGCCGCGGAGGCCGTCCACGGCTCCGGCATTCTGGCCGCCGTGGCGGCGGGCGTGACCATGAGCTTCACCGAGCGCAAGGGTCTGGCCCTGGCCGCGACGCGCATCCGTCGGGCCGTGGTCTGGGACACGGTGCAGTTCGTGGCTAACGGCGTGATTTTCGTCATCCTGGGCGAGCAACTGCCGTCGATCATGGCCCGCGCGGCCGAGGTCATCCAGACGACCCGGCACAGCGAGGTCTGGTGGCTGGCGGTCTATGTCCTGGCCATAGTGGCGGCGCTGGCGACCCTGCGCTTCATCTGGGTGTGGATGTCGCTGAAGCTGACCCTGTTCCGCCATCGCGGGCGCGGCGCCCCGCCCAAGGTGGGCCTGCGTCTGGTCGCGGTGATGTCGCTGGCGGGGGTGCGCGGGGCCATCACCCTGGCCGGTATCCTGACCCTGCCGTTCGTTTTGGGCGACGGCACGCCCATGCCGGCGCGCAACCTGGCCATCTTCCTGGCCGCGGGGGTGATCATCGTCTCCCTGGGGCTGGCGACCGTCGCCCTGCCGCGCCTGTTGAAGGGGATCGAACTGCCGCCCGAGCCGTCGCATCTGGAGGAGGAAGACCGGGGCCGCGTGGCGGCGGCGACGGCGGCGATGCACGCTATCGAGGACGCGCAGCACGCCATGGCCGAGGGCAAGGCCAACCCCGACCTCTATGCCGAGACGGCCACCCGCCTGATGGAGATCTATCGCCATCGCATCGAGATGCGCACCCACTGCGCGGGCGACGACATGGCCCTGGCCCAACAAACCGAGGCGGTCGAACGCCACCTGCGACTGGCTGGCCTTGCGGGCGAGCGCGCCGAACTGATCCGCCTGAGACGCCAGCGCCTGATCGACGAGGAGACCGCGCGTCGCCTGATCCGCGAAGTCGACCTGCAGGAACTGCGCTACGTCTGAGCGGAGCGGTTTAGCAGCGCGCTGACGCCGGCATAGTCGTCGAAGACATGGTCAGCGCCCGCCTGACGCAGACGTTCGCCGTCGCCCGAGCGCATGTGGCCCCCGGCGCAGAGACCAACGACGGTCATGCCCGCAGCCCGGCCCGCCGCCACCCCGGCGGCGCTGTCCTCGATCACCAGAGTTCTGGCCGGATCGGCTCGCATCTCGGCGACGGCGTGCAGGAACAGGTCGGGGTGAGGCTTGCCGCGCGTGACATGAACGGTCGCGCTGAAGATCGGCCCGCCGAACGTGCCCGCGATGCCGAAGCGGTCGAGGCCCATCTGAATCCAGTCGAGCGGGCTGGACGAGGCGACACAGCGCCGTTCGTTCCGCGACGCCATGAAGTCGAGCGCGCCAGCGACGGGCATCAGTTCCATCGGCGCCCGGGCGTGGCACCGACGGGTCCATTCGGCGTGCAGGCCTTCAGGGCAAGGTCCGAACCGCGCCTCGATCAGGGCGAGGCAGTCCAGCCAGCGCTTGCCCACATAGGCAGTCAGGGCGTGGTCCAGCGTGGTCGGCATCCCGTTCTCTGTCAGGAGGTCGGCGAGGATGGCGTTGTTCAGCACTTCGCTGTCGGCGACGACGCCGTCGAAGTCGAAGATGATCAGGTCGTAGGCCGCCAAGATCAGGCCTTCTCAGCCGCCTTGGCTGCGTCCCACAGGGCGTCCATCTCCGCCAGATCGGACTGTTCCGGCGTGCGGCCGTCCTTGGCCAGTTCGGCTTCGATGAAGCCGAAGCGGCGGATGAATTTGGCGTTGGCGGCGCGCAGGGCGTCTTCGGGTTCGACCTCCAGCTTGCGGGCCAGGTTGGCGACGACGAACAGCAGGTCGCCCAGTTCCTCGCGCGCCTTGTCCTTGTCGCCGGCGGCGATCTCGACGCGCAGTTCCTCGACCTCTTCGGCCAGCTTGTCGAAGACCTCGTCGGTCGAGGGCCAGTCGAAGCCGACGCGGCCGGCGCGCTTGGTCAGCTTGGCGGCGCGGGTCAGGGCGGGCAGGCCGACCGGCACGTCGTCAAGCACGCCATGCTGGGCCTTGGCCTTGCGCTCGGCGGCCTTGATGTCCTCCCAGCGCATCTTCTGGGCCGAACCGCTGGGCTTGGCGTCCTCTTCACCGAAGACATGAGGGTGGCGACGGATCAGCTTGTCGGCCATGGCCTCGGCCACGTCATCGAAGGCGAAATGACCGGCTTCCTCGGCCATGCGGGCGTGGAAGACGACCTGGAACAGCAGGTCGCCCAGTTCGACCTTCAACTCCTGCATATCGGCGCGCTCGATGGCGTCGGCGACCTCGTAGGCCTCCTCGATCGTATAGGGGGCGATGGTCGCGAAGGTCTGTTCGACATCCCAAGGGCAACCGCCGTTCGGATCGCGCAGGCGAACCATGATCTCTTTCAGGCGGTCGACGGAGTGGGTCATTCAGGCGGTCCTGGCGTCGCGAAGTGCAAGCGCCTCGCGGATTTCATCATGGCGCTTGGGCGTCAGGGGATAGCCCTTCAGCACCCAGGCGGCCGCCGCCAGTAGCAGGCCCGGCACGGCGATGAACAGGATTTGCAGCATCAGCAGCGAAAACTCGCTGTTGCCCGCCGGACCCGGCAGCGCCTTGAACCCCACCCATTGCAGGATGAGATAGGGGATCAGGGCCACGACGTGGCCGATCTTGGTCGTGGCCGACAGGATGGAGAACATCAGGCCGGTGCGGTCCACGCCCGTCTCCAGCCGCACCTCGTCGCCCGCGTCGGCCATCATGGCGCGCAGCAGGAACAGGCCCGCCGCATAGGGCAGGCCGGCGATGAACATGACCACGGCCGTCAGGGCGAAGTTGCCGCCGGGGACCAGGGTGGCGGCGATATAGAGACCGGCGAAGATCAGGCTGGCGACGGCCAGGGCCTTGTCCTTGCCGATCCTGGTCGCCAGCCAGGCCCAGATGGGCGCGCCGCACAGGCCAGCAACGAAATAGAACAGCATGAACAGGCCTGCTTGGCTGTGGTCGTAGCCCTTGATCTGGCCGAAGAAGAAGAACAGCAGCGAGCCTGTGATGCCCGGCGCGACGCCCAGCAGCAGGTCGGCGATCAGCAGCTTGCGCACCGTCTTCATGCCGAACAGCGCCAGATAGGCCCTGGGTCCGCCATGCGGCGGGGCGCCGACGTTCATCGGTTCCGGCACCGCGACCATGGCCAAGCCGATGGAGACGGGCAGGGCGATCAGGATGGCCCAGCCCATGATCCGCACGCCGTCGGCGTAGTTCCCGATGCCGGTCTTCACCACCACGGTCGGCAGGATCAGGATCAGGATGACGCCGATGATGTTGAACACCTGCCACCAGCCATAGACGCGGCTGCGCTGGTCGTACTGGGGCGCCAGAACCGCCGCCCAGCCGAGCTGACCCAGGGTGCCGATGGAGAAGCCGAGGTAGAGGACCAGCAGCCAGGCGAACAGGTAGGCGGGTCCGGCGCCCGGCTGGACCAGGACGAACATCATCAGCGCCGACAGCATGAGGATCGGCGTCGAGACCGCCATCCACGGGCGATAGCGGCCGAACGCGGTCTTGGTCTTGTCCATGCCCCAGCCGATGAAGGGGTCGAAGACGATGTCGATCAGCCGCACCGCCATGAAGACGGCGGCCACCACGCCCAGTTCCAGCCCGACGTGGGTGGCGTAGAACTCCGGCAGGGTGACGGGCAAGGCGACACCGAAGGCCGCCAGCGGCAAGCAAGGGCCGGAAAAGGCCGCCAGAACGGCGTTGGAACGGCGGGGAGCGTCAGCGGTGACAGCGGATGACATCAGGCGTCCGGGCATGGTCGGCCTGAGTCGGCCGCAGCTTCACCATGCCGGTTTTCCGCGAACAGGCGAAGACGGCCTTGCGGTTCCCGGCAAGCTGAGGCCTGCTGGTCTCATGTCAGTGCGATTTACGATCCTTGCTGTGGCCTTTGCCGCGGTTCTCGGCGGCGCCGGAGCGGCCCAGGCCAGGGACGCCCAGATCTGCGACCGGCCGACCAACGCCTGGGACAGCGCAGCCCAGGCCAACGGGATCTCGCTCTACACGCTGGAATGGACGCCGTTCGGCACGGTGGAATGGGGCTGGGAGCCCTACACCCCCCTGATCCAGCGCGAGATCGGCTCGCCCTGCGATCCGGCGTCGCCGGCCTTCGCCGAGGCTCTGGCCCAGTTTCAGACGCGCTATGGCCTGATGGCGACAGGGCAGTTTGATCAGGCGACCTTCCAGGTGTTTCGCGGCCTGTGGCAGGAACGGCGCCCCTTCGTCATGGCGCGGGTGAGGGGGGAATGTCCCGAGCCGCCGCCGATCAACCTGCTGGGTTATCTTGATCCCGCCGAGGAACATGCACAGCGCATGACGCGCCTGCTGCGCCGCGACGTGCTGGACGCCTACCGTCGCATGGCCGCCGCCGCTCGCGCCGAGGTGCCGGCCATCGCCGCCGATCCCGAACTGATGCAGATATTCTCGGGCTTCCGCGACCCGGAGGCCGACGCCGCGCGTTGCGCCGCGCAAGGGAACTGCGACGGCCTGCGCCGCGCCGCCTGCTCGCCGCACAGGACCGGAACCGCCATCGACATTCATGTCGGCCATGTCGCCGGCATGGGCGTGGACTCGACTGATCCGATGAGCCGCCGCCATATGGCCCAGGGGCCGGCCTATCGCTGGCTGGTGGCCAATGCTTCTCGTTTCGGCTTCACGCCCTATGTTTTCGAGCCGTGGCACTGGGAATGGACAGGCAATGATACGGCCGCTGGCGGACGGTGAGGCGACGCTGGCGCGCGAGGTCTTCGGCGCGGCGCTGAGGCTGGACGACATCCGCTTCCTGGCCTCGCCCTGGCCGTTTGATCGGGCCTTCGTGCCGGGCGCATGGTTTGGTCGCGACTGGATCGTCTGGCCCAAGACGTCGCTGGAGCCGGACCTTTCGCGTACGCCGCTGCGGACCCAGGCCGTCTTCATTCACGAACTGGTCCACGTCTGGCAGGCGCAGAACGGACTGAACCTGCTGATGAGCAAGCTGCGCGCGGGCGACGGTCCCGCCGCCTACGCCTATCCGCTGGATGACCTGTGCGACTGGGGCGGGCTTAACATCGAACAGCAGGCCATGGTGGTCGAGCACCGCTTCATCCTGTCGCGCGGAGGCCGTGCGCCCGCCAATCAGGCCTTCTACGACCGAGTCTGTCCGCTGGCGCGGCGAATGGAGATTTAGACCCCTTGCGGGAGCGACAGACCGCACTAAATCTGTAACAGTCATTGGCGCAATAAGCGTCGCAAGCAAGGTCTAGCCATGAGACAGCCCGCCATCTTCTTCGGTCACGGCTCTCCGATGAACGCCCTCGGCGGGTCCTACGCCGACGCCTGGCGCGCGCTGGGAGAGGAGATCGGCAAGCCCAAGGGCGTTGTCATGGTCTCGGCTCACTGGGAGACGCGGGGCTTGGGCGTGACCACGCAGGAGCGGCCGGAAACCATCCATGATTTCGGCGGCTTCCCGCCTGAACTTCACGCCATGCAGTATCCCGCGCCCGGTTCGCCCGCGCTGGCGGCCCGGGTGGCGGAACTGACCGGGGCGCAGCAGACGACGCAATGGGGCCTGGATCACGGCACTTGGTCGGTCCTGGCCCATGTCTGGCCAGAGGCCGATGTGCCGATCGTCCAGCTGTCGCTGGATCGGACCATCGACGCACGCGCCCACTATGAACTGGCGAAAAAGCTGCAGCCCTTGCGGGACGAGGGGATCCTGATCGCCGGTTCCGGCGACTTCGTGCACAATCTGCGGACGTGGAAGCGCGACGGCGGCGCGCCCTACGATTGGGCGATCGACTTCAACGAGGCGGTGAAACGCGCCTTTGTCGCGGGCGACCATGACGGCCTGATCGACTGGGTGCATCTGGCCGAACAGGCGCAACTCAGCGTGCCGACCGACGAACATTATCTGCCGCTGCTCTACGTCGCCGCTCAGCAGGCCTCCGGCGAGACGGTCAGCTTCTTCACCGACGCCATCGAGGGCGGCTCGATCTCGATGACCGGCGCCCGGATCGGCTGATCCAGGCGCCGGTTCAAGTCGTTGGCGGTATGCTGCGGATGCGTTGCCGTTTCTTGGGCAGAGCGCGCTCCTGAAGCCGCCATTCGCCTTTGACGAGCACCTCGTAGCGGGCGAACTTGAACGGAATGACCTGGACGCTTTGCGGCGACGGGTCGCTCATCAGGTGGAAATGCAGGTGAGGGGCCATCGAGGACCCGGAGTTGCCGACTTCGGCCACCTGCTGACTGGCGGAGACAAGATCCCCGACGCGCGGGATGATCGAGCCGGGTCTGGCATGGGCGATGAACGCAAACACGCCCTCAGTTTCGGCGGATTCGATGACCAGGTGGTTTCCGGCAAGCGGGCTGATGTCGCCGCCTTTCGCCTGCAACGTTTCGAGTTGCTGGCGTTGGCTTGACGAGACAGTCGCCGACAAGCCGCTAAAGATGGCCGCGATAAAGCTCTGTGACTTTTCAGCGCAACCATCAACGACCGTCACGACGCGCCCGTCGAACGGGCTGAGAATGGGCTGGCCCCAGCCGAAATACAGCTCCAACGGCACCGCGGTCAGAAGTTCATGCAGCGATGATTTCTGGGTCGCCCGCAGCTTTGCATCCAGGCGTATGAAATCAAGCGCCAGTTCGTGGCCGGGCTCGGTGCCGTCCGCGCCGACGAACCACTCACCTTGCAGAGGGAACTCGACAATCAACTCATCTGTCACGGCTGGATCTCGCTGAACCGAAGCGAAAGGGCGGCTGGATCTCGATGACCGGCGCCCGGATCGGCTGATCCAGGCGCCGTGTCGAGCGATCAGCGGCGGCGACCGCTGCGCATCATGCTGTCCAGGGCGATCGGGCCGGGACCGGCGAAGAACAGATACAGGAAGACGAAGCAGTAGAGCGCCGCCAACTCGCCCCCGTTGTTGATCGGATAGGGACTCTGCGGCGCGTGCACCATCCAGTAGGCCACGGCGGTGAAGCCGGACAGGATGAAGGCCGCCGGGCGGCTGAACAGGCCCAGCACGATCAGGACGCCGCCGACCAGTTCGATCGGACCGGACCAGCCCGGGAGGGTGGACAGGCTGGAGAGGTCAAACCCGCCGCCCTGCCCGCCGGGCGGGAAACCCAGGATCTTTTGCGCGCCGTGCTGCAGGATCAGCAGGCCTGCCACGATCCGCAGAATGCTCTGGAAGCGCGGGGCCCAGCCCGAAAGAGACGTTGAACTCGCCATTCATTTTCCTCCCGATGACGCACGACCGTCAGGTCCGGGAACCGGACCGACGCAAGGCGCAAAGGCGGAGGTTAGGCGAAGCTGCTGGCTCTGCAAGCGTCCCGATCAGGCGGCTTTCAACATGTCCTCGACCAGCTTCTGGATGGCGACATAGTCGGTCTTGCCTGTGCCCAGGACGGGAATGGCGTCGATCTTGATGATCTTCTTGGGGACCGCCAATTCCGGCGCCCCGTTGACGCGCGCCCATTCCGACAGTCGGGCGGACTCGGCGTCCGTGTGGTCAGTGACCAGGATCAGCCGCTCGCCCTTCTTGCTGTCGGGCACCGAGACGGCGGCGTGGCGATGCTCGGGCCAGACCGCGCCGGCCATGTCCTCGACCGCCAGCAGGGACACCATTTCCCCGCCGACCTTGGCGAAGCGTTTCACCCGGCCCAGGATGGTGATGTAGCCCTCGGCGTCGATGTCGACGATGTCGCCGGTGTCATACCAGCCGCCTTCCAGCGGCTCGATGCCCTCTGGATTGTTCGGCGAGATATAGCCCGCCATGACGTTCGGCCCGCGCAGATAAAGCTGTCCGCCGCCCTCGATGCCCGGAACCTTGTCCAGGCGGTATTCCATGCCCGGCATGATCTGGCCGACGCTGCCGGGGCGGTTGCGGTTGGGGTGGTTCACGGCGACCACGGGCGCCGCCTCGGTGGCGCCATAGCCTTCCAGAAGCTCGACGCCGCCGAACTTGGTGTTGAACATCTGGCGCGTCTCGTCGCGGACCTTTTCAGCGCCGGCCACGGCGAACTGCAGGGTGGCGAAGTCGCCCGGCTCGGCCACGCGGGCGTACTGGTTCAGGAAGGTGTCGGTCGCGAACAGGATGGACGCCTTCACCTGCGGCAGCAGGTCGGTGATCTGTTTGGCGTGCAGGGGCGAGGGGTATTCGAACGCCTTCATCCCTTGCAGCAGCGGCAGCAGAACTCCGCCGGTCAGGCCGAAACAGTGGAAGGTCGGCAGCGGGTTGAACATCACCCACTCGGGCTTCAGCTCGATATGGGCCGCGACCTGACGCGCATTGGCGACCAAGTTCTTCTGGCTCAGCACCACGCCCTTGGGCGCGCCGAAGCTGCCCGAGGTGAACAGGACCACGCCCGGCGAATTCGGATCAGTCTTCACACGGAAGCGACGCGGGGCCATGCCGGCGCTGAGGCCATACAACTTGTCGGCCAGACCGATGGTCTTGCGCACGTCGTCCAGCCAGATGATCTCGGCGACTTCGCCCAGCGCCGTCATCAGGTCGTCCAGCTTGGCCTGGGTGACGAACCGCTTGGCCGACAGGATCTTGGTGACGCCCGCCGTCTTCAGCGCCGCCTTCAGATTGGCCTCGCCCG
Source organism: Brevundimonas sp. KH_025 (assembly GCF_057839885.1). NCBI lineage: Bacteria > Pseudomonadati > Pseudomonadota > Alphaproteobacteria > Caulobacterales > Caulobacteraceae > Brevundimonas > Brevundimonas sp. KH_025. The sequence goes on from NZ_CM174501.1 coordinate 1,443,455, forward strand.
AAGTGAAGTTCAGCATGACCGGCACGCGACCAAAGGCGTGCAGGCCGAAGAAGGTCACGACCACGCCCGCGCTGGACGGCAGCAGGACGCCGACACGTTCGCCCGGCTGGGTCATGGCCGCGATCTTGCGGCCCAGCACGAAGGCGGCGCGGATCAGGCCGGTGTAGGTCAGGGGATGACGGTCCTGGTCTTCCAGGATCTCCTTGTCGCCATAGCGAGCGCGCGCATCGATCAGCGCGTCGAACAGGGATTCATCATAGACCGTGGGGTCCAGGGCAGCCCGCAAGCACGTCCTCCTTCGGAGGGCTCTCAGCGGCCCTCTCGGTTACAAGAGGCCGGAAACTAGTGACCTAAGTTCGCCTTGAAAAGATGCGTAACGTCGCGTGAACGTCGTATCTCCATCACTGAAACCGACTGTGGCTTGCCATCGGCGGTCGGAAAGCCGACATACCGCCCTTCTGCACAGGAGCCAGACCGCCGGCTATGGTCACGCTGATCGACACCCTGACGAAGAAGCCTTCCGAGCTGCGTCACCCGGAAAAGCAAAACCGCCCGGAATCGGCGGTGCTGAAGAAGCCTGACTGGCTGCGCGTCAAGGCGCCCGGCTCGGGCCAGTATAATACGACCAAGGACATTGTTCGCTCCAAGGGGCTGAACACGGTCTGCGAAGAGGCGGCTTGTCCGAACATCGGCGAGTGCTGGAGCCAGAAGCACGCCACGCTCATGATCATGGGCGACACCTGCACGCGCGCCTGCGCCTTCTGCAACGTCAAGACCGGCCTGCCGCAAGCCCTGGACCCGGAAGAGCCGGCCAAGGTCGGCCTGGCCGTCCAGCAGATGGGCCTGAACCACGTGGTCATCACCTCGGTGGACCGCGATGACGTGTCGGACGGCGGCGCCGCCCACTTCGCCGAAGTGGTGCGCCAGATCCGCCTGCAGGCGCCGAACACCACGATCGAGATCCTGACGCCCGACTTCCTGCGCAAGGACGGCGCGGCCGAGGTGATGATCGACGCCACGCCCGACGTCTTCAATCACAACCTCGAGACGGTCCCGCGCCTCTATCTGAAGATCCGGCCCGGCGCCCGCTACTTCCACTCCCTGCGCCTGCTGCAGATGGTCAAGGAGCGCGACCCGAACCAGTTCACCAAGTCCGGCATCATGGTCGGCCTGGGCGAGACCAAGGAAGAGGTCATGCAGGTGATGGACGACATGCGGTCCGCCGGCGTCGACTTCATCACCATCGGCCAATACCTGCAGCCGACGCGCAAGCACGCCGCCATCGATCGCTTCGTCACGCCGGAAGAGTTCAAGGCCTATGAGGCCATCGCGCGCGCCAAGGGTTTCCTGATGGTGTCGTCGTCGCCGCTGACGCGGTCGTCGCACCACGCCGGGGACGACTTCGCCCGCCTGAAGGCCGCGCGTCAGGCGCAGGCAGGCCGTTCGGCCCGCTAAGCCCTGAATGGCGGTCCATCGCGTTACGCGCATTCTTCCGTATGCGCCCGAAGATCTGGCGAACCTGGTCGCAGGCGTGGAGGCCTATCCGGCCTTCGTGCCGTGGATCACCTCCATGCGCGTCTGGAACCAGCGTGACGAGGCGCCGGGCGTGCGGTTGCTGGACGCCGAGGCGGGCGTGGGCTTCGCCTTCCTGACCGAGAGATTTTCTACCTGGGTCCGGCATGACGTCCATGCGCCCAAGGTGGAGGTCGGCCTGATCCGCGGGCCGTTCAAGCATCTGAAGAACCGCTGGGAGTTTCATCCGCATCCTGATGGAACGCGGCTGGAGTTCTTCATCGACTTCGCCTTCAAGTCACGCATGCTGGACATGATGCTGCAGGCGAATTTCGATCGAGCGGTCGACAAGCTGATCCAGTGCTTCGAGGGCCGCGCCAAGGCCCTGTACGGCAAGAGGTAGGACCCCATGAGTGCGCCCTTCGACTTCGATGCGACGGTCGTGGGCGCGGGGGCTGTGGGGCTGGCGTGCGGACGGGCGCTGGCGAAACGCGGCCTGTCGGTCCTGGTGCTGGAGAAAGAAGCCCACATCGGCCAGGGCGTCTCCTCACGCAATTCCGAGGTCATCCACGGCGGGCTCTATTATCCGACGGGATCGTTGAAGGCGAAGTTCTGCGTCGAGGGGCGGCGGGCGCTCTATGACTTCCTGGCCAGCCACAAGATCGACCACTGGAAATGCGGCAAGCTGGTCGTGGCGACCGAGGAAGCCGAGATTCCGCGCATCGAGGCCATCTTCGAGCAGGCGACGACCAACGGCGTCGAGGGGTTGGAACACCTGACCGCCGCCCAGGCGCGGGCGCTGGAGCCAGATCTGAACGCCCACGCCGCCATCCTGTCGCCTGAGAGCGGCGTGTTCGACAGCCACGGCTATATGCTGGCCCTGCAGGGCGAGATCGAGGACGCGGGCGGCTCGGTCGTGATCTCCACCCCGTTCGAGCGGGCAGAGCTGCTGCCGGATGGCGGGTTCCGCATCACGGCGGGCGGGTCAGATTCGGGGGAGGGCGGGGCCGTGCTGACGACGCCTCTGCTGGTCACGGCGCCCGGCCTGTCGGCCCAGAGCGTCGCCGCGGCCGTCGAGGGCTATCCGGCCGGCGACATTCCGGCGCGTCATCTGGGCAAGGGCGTCTATTTCCGTCTGACGGGGCCGGCGCCGTTCAACCGACTGATCTATCCGCCGCCCATCCCTGGCGCGCTGGGCACCCATTATCGCAAGGATCTGGGCGGGCAGGGGGTGTTCGGCCCCGACCTGGCCTATGTCGAGATCGAGGACTATTCCGTCGATCCGGCCAAGGCCGAGGAGTTCGCCCGTTACATCCGCCGCTTCTGGCCGGGCGTGGCGGTCGAGCGACTGACGCCCGACTACGCCGGCATCAGGCCCAAGCTGCACGGACCGGGCGAATCCCAGCCTGACTTCCAGCTTCATGGGCGCGAGCATCATGGCATCGACGGCCTGATGGCCTTGTTCGGGATCGAGAGCCCCGGCCTGACCAGTTCACTGGCCATCGGCGAAGCCGTGGCGGAGGCGCTGACGAAAGCCTGAGCGTGACGAATCACTCTGGCGAGCAAACTGAGCGAAGCATCTTGGCCTCGGCGAACGATACCGGCTCATTTGGCCCACAATCATCGCTGAAACAGCCGTATTCGCTGCGGAAATCCGGCGCAGACCCTCAAGCGGCGTTCATCCGACGGACACCCTTGAAATCGCCAGCGTCTTCATGCATAAGCCCGCCCTCGCGTGGCGGCTCTTATCGGGGGGCCGGCACTGTATGTTTTCGCGTCTTTACGGCGCACCGACTTAGAGATTGAGACGGACATGGCCGTTCCGAAGCGCAAAGTATCCCCCTCGCGTCGCAACATGCGTCGTGCTCACGACGCCCTGGGCGCCAACTCCTACGTCGAAGACAAGGACACGGGCGAGCTGAAGCGTCCGCACCACATCGACCTGAAGACCGGCACCTATCGCGGCCGCCAGGTCATCACGCCGAAGGAAGACTAGTCTTCCTATAAGGCCCTGGCTTCGGCCGGACGAAGAATTCAACGGCGCGCGATGTATCGCGCGCCGTTTTCGTGCGTAGTCTGCGGCGAACCTGAACAGGAGACGCCCGCATGACTCGTTTCGCCGCCCTCGGCTCCGTAGCTGTCCTCGCCCTGGCGGGATGCAAGGGACCGGCCGAACCCGCGCCCGCGACGCCGGACGCGCCCGTTGCGGTCGCCGCGACCGAAGCGCCAGCGGCGGATCAGCTGACGGCTGAAGGATTCGGCGCCATTCGGGTCGGCCAGACGCTTGCCGAGGTCGAACGGGCCTATGGCGCGCCGGCCAAGCCCATTGCTGATCCCAACGGCTGCAACGTCTTCCACCCCGCCCGCGCGCCCGAAGGCGTCTGGGTCATGACCGAAGAGGGCAGGGTCAGCCGCGTCACCCTGCGCGACGGCGCATCGGCCGTGACCGACCGCGCCCTGGGCCTGGGCGCGCCCGCTGCCGCAGTGAAGCAGGCTTACGGCGCCGCCGCCCAGCTCTCGCCGCACAAATACGAATCGGCGCCGTCGGAATACGTGACCGTCTGGAGCGGCGGTCCCAAGAGCGAGGCCTATGTCACCGACGCGGCCGCGCGCGGCGTTCGCTACGACGTCGGCGTAGACGGCAAGGTGAAGGCCATCCACGGCGGCGGCCCTTCGATCCAGTTGGTCGAAAGCTGCGGCTAGCTTCGGCGCAGTTGGCGATTCGGCGGCGGCTGGTCTAAACCGGGGGCTGAACTTCTCCTCCTGACAGAGCGCCTTCCTCATGACCGACATCGCCGACATCGTCGCCCGCCAGATTATCGACAGCCGGGGCAATCCGACGGTCGAGGTGGACGTCACCCTGGAAGACGGCAGCTTCGGCCGCGCCGCCGTGCCGTCGGGCGCCTCGACCGGCGCGCACGAAGCCGTCGAACTGCGTGACGGCGACATGGACATGTGGGGCGGCAAAGGCGTCCAGAAGGCGGTCGACGCCGTCAACGGCGAGATCTTCGACGCCCTCAGCGGCATGGACGCCGAAGACCAGCGCCGCCTGGATGAAGCCCTGATCGAACTGGACGGCACCGAGAACAAGGGCCGCCTGGGCGCCAACGCCATCCTGGGCGTCTCCCTGGCTGCGGCCAAGGCCAGCGCCATCAGCTCGAACCTGCCGCTGTACCGCTACATCGGCGGCGTGTCGGCCCGCGTCCTGCCGACGCCGATGATGAACATCATCAACGGCGGCGCTCACGCTGACAATCCGATCGACATCCAGGAGTTCATGATCCTGCCGACCGGCGCCGACACCTTCTCGGACGCCCTGCGGATGGGCGCCGAAATCTTCCACGCCCTGAAGAAGGCGCTGAAGGACGCCGGCCACAACACCAACGTCGGCGACGAGGGCGGCTTCGCGCCGAACCTGGCCTCGGCGGAAGAAGCCCTGGCCTTCATCACCAAGGCCGGTCAGTCGGCCGGCTATCTGGCGGGCGAGGACTTCCACCTGGGCCTCGACGTCGCCTCGACCGAGTTCTTCAAGAACGGCAAGTACAACCTGACCGGCGAAGGCAAGAGCTTCGACGCTGACGGCATGGTCGGCTACCTGGCCGATCTGGTCGAGCGCTTCCCCATCGTCTCGATCGAGGACGGCTGCGCCGAGGACGACTTCGACGGCTGGAAGCTGCTCACGGACCGACTGGGCGACCGGGTTCAGCTGGTCGGCGATGACTTGTTCGTGACCAACCCGCGCCGTCTGGCCGCGGGCATCGGCGAAGGTCTGGCCAACTCGATCCTGATCAAGGTCAACCAGATCGGCACCCTGTCCGAGACCCTGGACGCCGTCGATATGGCCCACCGCGCCGGCTACACCTCGGTGATGAGCCACCGTTCGGGCGAGACCGAGGACTCGACCATCGCCGATCTGGCCGTCGCCACCAACTGCGGTCAGATCAAGACCGGCTCGCTGGCCCGCTCGGACCGCACGGCCAAGTACAACCAACTGCTGCGCATCGAAGAGATGCTGGGCGACCAGGCCGCCTATTTCGGCGACGGCATGCTGCTGAAGTAAGCGCCTCTCACGAAGACGTGCATGACGCCGTCTCCGAACCTCGGAGGCGGCGTTCGCAATTGCGGCCAAGCTACGGTTCGTTAGGCATTTTCGGTCAGGGTCAGGAAACCGTGTTTACGCTCAGAAGGAGCGTCAGTCGTGCCCGAGCAGATGAAGCCCTATCTTCCGTCCGCCTTCCTGCTGTTCCTGATCGTCTATCTGGGCGTTCAGGCCCTGACGGGGCAGCGCGGCTTGCTGAGCGGCGGCGAGCGCGATGCGCTTCTCGCCAAGCGCGAGGCCCAACTTGCGCATCTGACGGAGCAGCGCCGCGACCTTGAGGTGCGGGTGCGTTACCTGCGGACCGAAAGCCTGTCCAAGGACCTTTTGGAAGAACGGGCGAGGGCGGTGCTTGGCTTCACCGATCCGCGCGACTACGTCGTTCGCCTTAGTGCGCCCGCTGCGCGCAACCCTGACGCGATCCACGCCTCCTGAACTATTGTTACAGCCTGGCTGGGGCGCTTTGCGTTTCGGGAACGAAGGCTGCTAAAGCCCCTTTCCGTAACGATAAGAGTCCCTGACAATTGGGGCGCAGCCGGGAGATGCCGGATGGCGAAAGCCGCCGCTCAGAAATCCTCGTCCAGCGTGGGCGACAACAAGATTCCGAACACGCCTCAGGCTTCGAAAGAAGACCTGCTGCGCTTCTATCGCGAGATGGTCCTCATCCGCCGCTTCGAGGAGCGCGCGGGCCAGCTTTACGGCATGGGCCTGATCGGCGGCTTCTGCCACTTGTACATCGGCCAGGAGGCCGTGGCGGTGGGCGTTCAGGAGAGCGTCAGGCAGGGCCACGACAAGATCATCACGGGCTATCGTGACCACGGCCACATGCTGGCCGCGGGCATGGACCCGAACGCCGTCATGGCCGAGCTGACGGGGCGCATCGGCGGCTCGTCCAAGGGCAAGGGCGGTTCGATGCACATGTTCGACGTGCCGACCGGCTTCTACGGCGGGCACGGCATCGTCGGCGCCCAGGTGGCGCTGGGCACCGGCCTGGCCTTCGCCGGCAAGTACCGGGGCGATGACTCGGTCGCCTTCGTCTACTTCGGCGACGGCGCCTCGAACCAGGGTCAGGTCTACGAGAGCTTCAACATGGCCCAGCTGTGGAAGCTGCCGGCCATCTACATCATCGAGAACAACCAGTACGCCATGGGCACGAGCATCGAACGCTCGTCGTCCACGACCGAGCTCTACATGCGCGGCGCCAGCTTCGGCATTCCGGGCGAGCAGGTCGACGGCATGGACGTGCTGGCGGTCCGCGACGCCACGGCCCGCGCCGTGAAGCGCGCCCGTGAAGGCGGCGGCCCCTACATCCTGGAAGTGAAGACCTACCGCTATCGTGGCCACTCCATGTCGGACCCGGCCAAGTACCGCACCAAGGAAGAGGTCGACGAGGTCAAGAAGACCCGCGACCCGATCGACCATCTGAAAATGCTGCTCGCCGCCGCCAAGGCGACCGAGGAAGAGCTGAAGGCCATCGACAACGAGGTGAAAGCCATCGTCGCCGAAGCCGTGCAGTTCGCACAGGAAAGCCCTGAGCCGGATCCGTCCGAGCTCTATACTGACGTCTACGTGGAGGCCTGATCCGTGACCGACATTCTGATGCCGGCGCTGTCCCCCACGATGGAAGAGGGCACGCTGACCAAGTGGCACATCAAGGCAGGCGACACCGTGTCGGCCGGCCAGGTGATCGCCGAGATCGAAACCGACAAGGCGACGATGGAAGTCGAAGCCGTCGATGAAGGCGAAGTGCTGGAAATCCTGGTCGCCGAGGGTTCCGAGAACGTGAAGGTCAACACGCCGATCGCACGTCTTGCCGGCGAAGACAGCGCGCCTGCGCCCGCGCCCAAGGCTGAAGCGGCGCCCGTCGCCCAGGCCGCTCCGGTTGCCGCTGCTCCGGCTGCGCCCAAGGTCGAACTGCGCGACCCGGAAATCCCGGCCGACGCCAAGCTGGTCAAGACGACCGTCCGCGACGCCCTGCGCGACGCCATGGCCGAGGAAATGCGTCGTGACGACCGCGTCTTCCTGATCGGCGAGGAAGTCGCCCAGTATCAGGGCGCCTACAAGGTCAGCCGCGACCTGCTGCAAGAGTTCGGCGCCCAGCGCGTCATCGACACCCCGATCACCGAGCACGGCTTCGCCGGTCTCGGCGTCGGCGCCGCCATGGCGGGCCTGAAGCCGATCGTCGAGTTCATGACGTTCAACTTCGCCATGCAGGCGATTGACCACATCATCAACTCGGCCGCCAAGACCCTCTATATGTCGGGCGGTCAGATCCGGGCCGACATCGTCTTCCGCGGCCCGAACGGCGCGGCCAGCCGCGTCGGCGCCCAGCACAGCCAGGACTATTCGGCCTGGTACGCCCAGATCCCGGGCCTGAAGGTCATCGCGCCCTATGACGCGGCCGACGCCAAGGGCCTGCTGAAAGCCGCCATCCGCGATCCGAACCCGGTCGTCTTCCTCGAACACGAAATGCTGTACGGCACCGAGTTCGACGTGCCGGGGGGCGACGACTACGTCCTGCCGATCGGCAAGGCCAAGGTCCGTCGCGAAGGCAAGGACGTCACCATTACGGCCCACGCCCGCATGGTCGGCTTCGCCCTGCAGGCCGCCGAGAAGCTGGCCGAGGAAGGCATCGAGGCCGAGGTCATCGATCTGCGCACCCTGCGTCCGCTGGACCACGAAACCATCGTCGAAAGCGTCAAGAAGACCAGCCGCCTGGTCTCGGCCGAAGAAGGCTGGGGTCCGATGGGCGTCGGCGCCGAGGTTGTGGCTCGCGTGATCGAACACGCCTTCGACTACCTGGACGCTCCGCCGCTGCGCGTGCACCAGGAAGACGTGCCGCTGCCCTACGCCGCCAATCTGGAAGTCCTGTCGCTTCCGGGCGTGGACAAAATCGTCGCCGCCGTGAAGCAGGTGATGGCGTGAGCGAGGCTTCCGAGTTCCTGCTGACGACGCCGGAAAGCGTCGCCGCTGATCCGCAGGCCATCGAAATCCTGCGGATGTGGTGGTCGAAGGACGAGCCGGTCATGTCGGTGAAGCCCGCCTTCAACGACCCGATCAAGTTCGGCGAGTTGCTGGCCTATGCTGCGCGTCACATGGCGCACGGCTACGCTCTGCGTCACGGCCACAACGAGCGTGAAGCCTACAACCGCATCCTTCAGGGCCTTTCCGAGGTCGTGAAGGCGGACAATGTGCAGACCGTGGCCGAGCCTGTGGTCGAAGCGAAGGGGAACGCCTGATGGACGCCGCCGCTCTGGAACAACGCTCCCTGCCGATCCCCGAAGGGCTGAACGCCCCCGAGGACCAGGTCATTGAACTGGCCCGTGTCTGGTGGAACGGAACCGGCCCGATCATGAACATCCGCCCGGCTCTGGCTGAGCCGGGCAACATCGGCGTCGTGCTGGCCGAACTGGCCTGGCACTACTCCCACGCCTACGCCGAACACCACGGCTTTGACCAAGCCACAGCGTTCAAGGCCATCTGCGACAGCTGGAACGCGGCGCACGCCAAGGCCGCCGAGTCCGCCCAAACGGAGTCCGCGCAATGACCGACATCCTGATGCCGGCCCTGTCGCCGACCATGGAAGAGGGCGTTCTGGCCAAGTGGCACGTCAAGGTCGGGGACGTCGTCTCCGCCGGCGACGTGATCGCCGAGATCGAGACCGACAAGGCCACGATGGAAGTCGAGGCCGTGGACGAGGGCGAAGTCACCGACATCCTGGTCGCCGAAGGCACCGAGGGCGTGAAGGTCAACACCCCGATCGCCCGCCTGAAGGACGAGGGCGGCGCTGCTGCGCCCAAGCCTGCCACCAAGACGGAAGCCGCTCCTGCTGCGGTGGAAGCGCCCAAGGCTGCTGCCCCGGTAGCCGCGGCTCCCGCTGCGCCGAAGTCGGCCAGCGGCGAACGTATCTTCGCCTCGCCCCTGGCGCGCCGCATCGCTGCCCAGAACGGCGTCGATCTGAAGGCGATCAAGGGCACCGGCCCGCACGGCCGCATCGTCAAACGTGACGTGGAGGGCGCTCCGAAGGGCGCCGCCCAGCCCGCAGCCGCCACGGCGACCGCAGCCGCGACCACGGGTATCGCCCCGCGTCAGGCCCCGTCGCTGGCCCAGATGGGCATCCCGGACGGCAGCTACGACCTGATCCCGCTGGACGGGATGAAGAAGGCCGTGGCGCGTCGCATGGTCGACAGCATCCAGAACGTCCCGCACTTCCCGCTCTTCATCGACGTCGAGATCGACCAGCTGATGGCCGTCCGCGCCAAAGTGAACAAGATGCTGGAGCCGCAGGGCATCAAGGTCTCGGTCAACGACTTCGTCATCAAGGCCGCGGCCCTGGCGCTGAAGCTGGTGCCGGAGGCGAACGCCTCCTACACCCCCGAAGGCATCGCCATGCACCACAACGCCGACGTCTCGATGGCGGTGGCGATTGACGGCGGCCTGATCACCCCGATCATCAAGAAGGCCGAGACCAAGGGCCTGGCGCAGATCGCGACCGAGTCCAAGGACCTGGCCAAGCGCGCCCGCGAACGCAAGCTGAAGCCCGAAGAGTTCCAGGGCGGCACCTTCTCGGTGTCCAACCTGGGCATGTTCGGCATCAAGCAGTTCACCTCGATCATCAACGAGCCGCAGGGCTGCATCATGAGCGTGGGCGCCGGCGAGCTTCGTCCGGTCGTCAAGGACGGCCAGATCGTGCCGGCCACGGTCATGACCGTGACCCTGACCTGCGATCACCGCGTGGTCGACGGCGCAACGGGCGCTCGCTTCCTGCAAGCGTTCAAGCCGCTGATCGAAGATCCCGTGGCGATGCTGGCCTAAGGGGAGGGTGAGGTCATGACCTCGGTCTATGACTTCTCCGCCCGGGCCATCGACGGCACGGACGTGGCGCTGGACCGCTTTCGCGGGCAGGCGCTGCTGATCGTCAATACGGCGTCCAAGTGTGGCTTCACCGGTCAGTATGACGGGCTGGAGAAGCTGCACCGCGACTTCGCCGACGCGCCGTTCGAGGTTCTGGGCTTTCCCTGCAATCAGTTCGGCGAACAGGAGCCGGGCAGGGCGGCGGAAATAGCCGCCTTCTGCGCCAGCAGCTTCGACGTGACCTTCCCCCTGTTCGACAAGGTGGAGGTCAACGGGCCGAACCGGCACCCGCTCTATGCCTGGCTGACCAAGCAGAAGCGCGGCTTCCTGGGCTCCCAGGCCATCAAGTGGAATTTCACCAAATTCCTGACCGACCGCGAAGGCCGCGTCGTCGCGCGCTATTCGCCCCAGACTGAACCCGCGGCCATCAAGGCCGACATCGAGAAGTTGATCTGACCATGGCTGCTGAATTCGATCTCGTCGTCATCGGTTCGGGCCCCGGCGGTTACGTCGCGGCGATCCGCGCCAGCCAGTTGGGCCTGAAGGTCGCCATCGTTGAACGTGAGAACCTGGGCGGCATCTGCCTCAACTGGGGCTGCATCCCGACCAAGGCCCTGCTCAAGTCCGGTGAGAAGTTCGAGAGCCTGTCACACCTGAAGGAATACGGCCTGTCCGCTTCGGGCGCCTCCTTTGACTTCGACGCCATCATCCAGCGCTCGCGCGGGGTCGCGGCGACGATGAACAAGGGCATCGGCTTCCTGATGAAGAAGAACAAGATCGAGGTGATCGAAGGCTCGGCCACGCTCGAGAAAGGCGCTGCTGCCCCTAAGGTCGTCGTGGCCCTGAAGGCCGGCGGCACGCGCGCCATCGAAGCCAAGACCGTCATGCTGGCCGTCGGCGCCCGCGCTCGCGCCCTGCCGCAGATCGGCCTGGAAGCGGACGGCGACAAGATCTGGGCCTATCGCGACGCCCTGGCGCCGAAGAAACTGCCCAAGACCTTCGTCGTCATCGGCTCGGGTGCCATCGGCATCGAATTCGCCAGCTTCTATCGTGCCCTGGGCTCCGAGGTGACGGTCGTTGAAGCCGTCGACCGCATCATGCCGGTCGAGGATGAAGAGGTCTCCAAGGCCGCTCAGAAGTCGTTCGAAAAGCGCGGCATCAAGTTCAAGGTCGGCGCCAAGGTCACGAAGGTCTCCAAGGATTCCAAGGGCGTGAAGGTCGCTGTTGAAGTGAACGGCAAGGCCGAGACGCTGGAGGCCGAGGTCTGCATCTCGGCCGTCGGCATCACCGCCAACACCGACGGCATCGGCCTGGAGGCGCTGGGCGTCGAGCTGGACCGCGGCCACATCAAGACTGATAGCCACTGCCAGACCAACGTCAAAGGCCTGTACGCCATCGGCGACTGCGCCGGGGCGCCCTGGCTCGCGCACAAGGCCAGCCACGAAGGCATTCACGCCGCCGAGCACATCGCGGCCTACAAGACCCCGAACGTCCATTCGCCCATCGCCGGCTGCACCTATGCCCAGCCGCAGGTCGCCTCGGTCGGGATCACCGAGCAGGGCGCGCGCGCCGAGGGGCGCGAGGTCAAGATCGGACGCTTCCCGTTCCGCGTGAACGGCAAGGCTGTGGCGGCGGGCGAGATCGACGGCTTCGTCAAGGTCATCTTCGACGCCAAGACCGGTGCCTTGATCGGCGCCCACATGATCGGCCATGAAGTGACCGAGATGATCCAGGGCTACGTCACCGCCATCACCATGGAAGCGACCGAGGAAGACATCCACGGCATCGTCTATCCGCACCCGACCATGTCCGAAGCCATGCACGAGGCGGCTCTGGACGCCTATGGCCGTGTGATCCACATCTGATCCGGTTGTTAGAAAATCTGAACTGTGGCTAAGAGGATCGCCCTCTCTCCACGGTTCGGATTTTCCATGATCGTCGCCTCTGACGTCCTCGGCCTGATCGGCAATACGCCTCTGGTGCGCCTGAAGCGCGCGTCCGAGCTGACGGGCTGCGAGATCCTCGGCAAGGCCGAGTTCATGAACGTCGGCGGCTCGATCAAGGATCGGGCGGCGCTCAGCATCATCCGTAAGGCGCGGGCGTCGGGCGCGTTGAAGCCCGGCGGCGTCATCGTCGAGGGCACGGCGGGCAACACCGGCATCGGCCTGGCCCTGGTCGGGGCGGCGCTGGGCCATCCGGTCGTCATCGTCATGCCGCGCAGCCAGACGGACGAGAAGAAGCGGGCGGTTCGCCTGCACGGCGCTCGTCTGATCGAGGTCGATCCGGCCCCCTTCGCCAGCCCCAACCACTTCGTCGCCTATTCCCGCCGCCTGGCTGAGGAACTGAACGAGAGCGAGCCGAACGGCGCCTTCTACGCCGATCAGTTCGACAATCTGGCCAACCGCGAAGCCCACTATGAAGGCACGGCGCCCGAGATCTGGAAACAGACCGACGGCGAGATCGACGGCTTCATCTGCGCCGTCGGTTCGGGCGGGACTCTGGCCGGTTGCGCCGCCTATCTGCGCGAACGGAAGCCCGAGGTCCGCATCGGCCTGGCCGACGTACCGGGCGCCGCGCTCTACAGCTGGTTCACCGAGGGCAGGCTGGCGGGCGAAGGTTCATCGATCACCGAGGGCATCGGCGTCAACCGCATCACCGGCAATCTGGAGGGGCTGACCGTCGATCATCCCTACCGCATCGAGGACGCAGAATTCCTGCCCATCCTGTTCGATCTGGTGAAGCACGAGGGCCTGTCATTGGGGCCGTCCAGCGGGGTCAATATCGCCGGGGCCATCCGCATGGCCCGTGACCTGGGGCCGGGCAAGACCATCGTCACCGTCCTGTGCGACGCCGGGCAGCGCTATTCCAGCAAGGTCTATGATCCAGCCTTCCTGACCGCGCGCGGCCTGCCGACGCCCGAGTGGCTGAACCGATGAGCCGGGCCAAGAAGGACGCGCCCATCGACAGCCGCATCCCGCCGCTGAACGCGCTGAAGGCGTTCGAAGCCGCCGCGCGGCGTCTGAACATCACCCGCGCGGCTGAAGAACTGTCGGTCACGCCCGGCGCCATCAGCCAGCAGATCCGCATTCTGGAGCAGCACGCGGGCGCGCCGCTGTTCCACCGCGAGGGCCGTCAGATCGCCCTGACCGAACTGGGCGCCGAGCTTTATCCGCTGCTGCACGACGGCTTCGACTATCTGAAACGGGCAGGGGATCTGCTCTATCGGCCCAACCGCCGACACGCCCTGGCGATCAGCGTGCCGCCGTCCTTCGCCGCCAAGTGGCTGGCTCCGCGCATCGCCCGGTTCGCGGCGGCCCACCCGGAGGTCGAGGTCTGGATGTCGGCGGACATGCGACTGGCCGATGTCGGCGGCGGTCGGGTTGATGTGGCGGTCCGTTACGGGCGTGGCGACTACACCGGCGTGCGGTCGGAGCGCTTGCTGACAGCCGACGTGACCCCAGTGTGCAGTCCGGCCCTGTTGACCGGCGCGCATCCGCTGAAACGGCCGGCGGATCTGGCGCATCATGCCCTGATCCATCTGCGGCCGGGCGACCTGGAAGAGTCGCGACCGGATTGGCCGACGTGGCTGGCCGCTCGCAAACTGGAGCAGATCGACGCCTCGGCGGGGCCTCGGTTCGACCAGACCGCTCTGGCGATCGAAGCTGCGGCCTATGGCCAGGGGGTCGCGCTGGCGCCCTACGCCTTTGTCGCCGACGATCTGGCGTCAGGCCGACTGGTCGCGCCCTTCGCCGACGGCGCGCTCGCGACCGAGTTGGCCTATCACGTGCTGACGCGGCGTAGCGGCGTTTCAGAACCTGCGCGCGCCTTCGTGCGATGGATGAAGTCCGAGATCCAGGCCGCAGAACAACGGGCGGACGACCTCTAGCCCGGTCAGTGGAAGTCGCGCGAACCGGGCAGGATGCGGACATCGCGCGGATGGCGATGCGGCGGCTGACGCGGCGGTTGCGGGTGGGCGACGATGTCGGCGCGGGCCAGCTCGATCTCGGTTTGATGATCCTCTGACAGGCGGGCCAGATCGGCGGTGCGGTCGACGACGCGGCGGGCGACGACGTGGACGACGCCCTCGGGGCTTTTCTCGACCACGCCTTCGACCTGCATCAGCCGGGCGGCCATGACCTCGCGGCGGAACTGTTCCAACATCCGCGCCCATAGGACCACGTTGGTGATGCCGGTCTCGTCCTCCAGGGTGATGAAGACGGCGTTGCCCTTGCCCGGCCGCTGACGCACCAGAACCACGCCCGCGACCCGCACCACGGAGCCGCCGCGTCTGGCCTCGGTCTCGGCGCAGGTCAGCACCCGGTCGGCGATGAAGACGGGGCGAAGAATGGCCATCGGGTGGGCCTTCAGCGACAGGCGCGCGGTCTGGTAGTCGGCGGCGACGTGCTCGCCCAGAGGCATCAACGGCAGTTGCGCATCCGGTTCCGCGCCCAGTTCGCGGGCGCCGCGCTCGCGCGCCTCGGCGGCGGCGAACAGGGGCAGGGGATCGTCGTCGGGCAGACGCCGCACCGCCCACAGAGCCTCACGCCGGTCCTGGCCCAGCGAGCGGAAGGCGTCGGCGTCCGCCAGTTTGCGCATCGCTGCAGCAGGCAGTTCAGCACGCCGGGCCAGAGTCTCGATGTCGGCGAAGGGCTGCTCGGCTCGCGCCGCCGACAGGCTGTTGGCCCAGTTTTCCCTGAACCCGTCGATCTGGCGCAGGCCCAGCCGCAGGGCCGGTTCACCCGACCTCGGCTCCAGGCTGTTGTCCCAATCGCTGTGCGAGACGTCGATGGGCCGCACCTCGACCCCGCCGACCTCCTGCGCCTCACGCACGATCTGCGCCGGGGCATAGAAGCCCATCGGCTGGCTGTTCAGCAGGGCGCAGGCGAAGGCCGCCGGGTGGTGGTGCTTGATCCAAGACGAGACGTAGACCAGTTGCGCGAAGGAGGCGGCGTGGCTCTCGGGGAAGCCATAGGAGCCGAAGCCCTTGATCTGTTCGAAGCAGCGCTGGGCGAAGGCGGGGTCATAGCCGCGCTCGATCATCCGCCCGACCATCCGCCCCTCATAGGTGTGCAGACTGCCATCGCCGCGAAACGTGCCCATGGCCTTGCGCAGGCCGTTGGCCTCGGCGTCAGTGAACTCGGCGGCGACCATGGCCAGCTTCATTGCCTGTTCCTGAAACAGAGGAACGCCGAGGGTTTTCTTCAGAACTTCCTTCAGTTCATCGGGCGGGCCGTGTGTGGGCGAAGGAGAAGAATAGACGACCGCCTCCTCCTTGTTCCTGCGCCGCAGATAGGGATGGACCATGTCGCCCTGGATCGGGCCGGGGCGGACGATGGCGACCTGGATGACGAGGTCATAAAGGCAGCGGGGCCGCAGCCGGGGCAGCATGTTGATCTGGGCCCGGCTCTCGACCTGAAACACGCCGATGGACTGGCCGCGGCACAGCATGTCGTAGACCCCGACGTCGTCGCGCGGGATCGAGGCCAGGTCGTGATCCACGTCATGGTGCGCGCGCATCAGGTCGAAGGCCTTGCGGATGCAGGTCAGCATCCCGAGCGCCAGCACATCGACCTTCATCAGGCGCAGGGCGTCGATGTCGTCCTTGTCCCATTCGATGAAGGTGCGGTCCGGCATGGCCGCATTGCCGATGGGGACCAGTTCGTCCAGCCGGTCCTGGGTCAGGACAAAGCCGCCGACGTGCTGGCTGAGGTGGCGGGGGAAGTTCAGCAGACGTGACGCCATTTCGACCGCGCGGGCGATCATGGGGTTGGTCGCGTCCAGTCCCGCCTGGGCGACATGACGGTCGCCGATCTCGGTCCCCCAACTGCCCCAGTGGCT
This sequence comes from Brevundimonas sp. KH_025, assembly GCF_057839885.1. Classification (NCBI taxonomy): domain Bacteria; kingdom Pseudomonadati; phylum Pseudomonadota; class Alphaproteobacteria; order Caulobacterales; family Caulobacteraceae; genus Brevundimonas; species Brevundimonas sp. KH_025. The sequence continues at coordinate 1,459,755 of NZ_CM174501.1, forward strand.
GGAGGTAAGACGGGCGGTGACGTCCTCGGTCAGGCCCAGCGCCTTGCCGACCTCGCGGATGGCGCTGCGGGGGCGGAAATGGATGACGGTGGCCGCGATGCCGGCGCGGTGGCGGCCATAGCGCTCGTAGATGTGCTGGATGATCTCCTCGCGCCGCTCATGCTCGAAATCCACGTCGATGTCGGGCGGTTCGTTTCGGTCCTCGGACAGGAAGCGTTCGAACAGCAGGTCGGATTCCATCGGGTCCACCGAGGTGATGCCCAGGACATAGCAGACCGCCGAGTTCGCAGCTGAGCCTCGTCCCTGACACAGGATGCGCTTGTCCCGCGCCACGCGCACGATGTCGAAGATGGTCAGGAAGTAGGGGGCGATTTCCTTGCGGGCGATGAAAGCCAGTTCCTTGTCCAGCAGGGCCTGGACCTTGTCGGGAACGCCGTCGGGATAGCGCATGGCGGCGTGGCGGCCGGTGAGGTCTTCGAGCCAGGCTTGCGGGGTCCAGTTCGGCGGGATCGGTTCCTCTGGATACTGGTAGCTGAGGTCAGACAGATCGAAAGTCGCGCGCGACAGGAAGGCGGCCGTTTCGCCCACTGCCTCGGGCGCGTCGCGGAACAGGCGGGTCATCTCGGGGGCGGGCTTCAGCCAGCGTTCGGCGTTGGCTTCCAGCCGGAGGCCGGCGGTTTCGATGGTCACGCCTTCGCGGATGCAGGTCAGAACATCCTGCAGGTCGCGGTCGGACGGCGAGGCGTAGAGGGCGTCGTTGACGGCCAGCAGCGGCGTGTTCGTGCTCGCCGCCATCGCCTTCAGCCGGGCCAGACGCCGCCGGTCGTCGCCGCGCCTCAGCATGACGGCGGCCAGCCAGACCGCGCCGGGCGCCGCCTCGGCCAGACGCGTCAGAACCGTCTCCAAGCCGGTCAATCGATCCGACGGCATGAGGATCAGCAGCAGGCCCTCGGCGTCGGCGAGCAGGTCGCTCAGGCCGATCTCGCACTCGCCCTTCTTCGCGCGGCGATTGCCCAGGGTCAGCAGCCGGGTCAGCCGCCCCCAGCCCGTGCGGGTCTCGGGATAGGCGATGACGTCCGGTGTCCCGTCGTTGAAGACCAGCCGCGCGCCGGTCAGCAGGCGAAAGTCCGCCGCGCGCCGCTTCACCGCCTCCGACACGGCCGGATCGTTCAGCGGGTCCTCGACATAGGCGACCTCGCCGGGACTGCCGCCATCGCGCATCTTCTCCGGCGGGTTCAGGCCCACAGCCCGCAGTTCCTTCAGCGCGCTCCAGGCCCGCACCACGCCCGCCACCGTGTTGCGATCGGCCAGGCCCAGCCCGGCGTGGCCGCGCAGCAGGGCCGTCAGCACCAGATCCTTGGGGTGCGAAGCCCCGCGCAGGAAGGAGAAGTTGCTGGCCGCCGCCAGCTCGGCGTAGTCGCCGCAAGAGTCGAGCGTGTTCATGCGAACAGGCCGTGGATGAACCAGCGCGGCTCGGGCGTCTCGCCATAGAGGCCCTGGCGGAACAGCCAGAAGCGGCGGCCGTCCTGGTCCTCGATGCGGTAGTAGTCGCGGGTGCGCTGGTCCGGCGCGCGCCACCATTCGCCGCCGATGCGCTCGGGCCCCTCGGCGCGCGTCACCTCGTGCAGGACGCGGCGCCAGCGGAACTTCAGGGGATAGCCGTCGGGCACTTCGGCCAGGGTCTCGACCGGCTGGGGCGGATCGAACATCTGCAGGGGGCGCAAGGGAGGATCGTCGGGATCGAGCTCGGGCCAGACCTCGTCGTCGGGGCGCGCCGAGGCTGAGACCAGCCGTGCGGCGCGTTCGGGAATGTGCGAGGCGAAGGGTTCGAAGCGCAGCACCGCCTCCGGTCCCAGACGGGCCGTCAACCGGTCGATCAGGCGGCTGAAGGCCTCATCGCCCGGCGTCTCACGCTCCAGTCCCCGCTGGGTCGGCGTCAGGGTCTGGGTCCAGGGCACGGACATCCGCATCTGGTCGAAGCCGAAGCCGGGGTCCAGCGGGTTGGACAGGGCCGCCATCCGTTCGCGGAACAGGCGCAAGGTCGCGGGCGCATCGCGGGTCGGACGGCCGGTGTGGACGACGATGCGGCGCACCTCGCCGTCCACGCGATAGAAGCCGGCCTCGAAGGCGCGACCGCCCTGACCGACCAGATCCAGCCGGTCCATGGTTTCGATCAGCTGGTCGGACAGGACGCGCTCGATGTCCTCGGGCGCCGAGACCGGCTCGAAGAAGACGCGGTCGACGACCAAGGGGGCGGGCGGGCGATGCGGGGTGATGCGCACGTCCTCGTCGCCCAGAACCCGCGCCAGCCGGGCGGGGAAGTCGGCGCCGAAACGGGCGGCCAGGGGCGCGCGCGGGCGGTCGTCCAGATCGGCCAGACGTTTCAGCCCGGCGCGGCGCAGGGCCTGTTCCTCCTTGTCCAACAGCTCCAGCGCGGCGACCGGCAGTCGGCGGGCGGCGGCGCGGTCCTGTCCAGGTTCGAACAGGCCGCCGGGACCGAAGCGGGTCAGGGCGCGCGCGACCTGGGGCGTTCCAGCCAGGGCGCAGCGGGCTTGGAGCCCGGCGCGTCCGGCGCGGGTCTGAACCGTCTGCATTAGCCCCGCCTCGCCGCCGAACAGGTGGGCGCAGCCGGTCACATCCAGCATCAGGCCGTGCGGCGGGTCCAGGGCGATCATGGGGGTGAAGCGGCCGAAATCCTCCAGCACCCGGGCCAGCAGGGCCGCGTCGGCGTCGGGCCTGTGCGCGACGGTGCGCAGGCTCGGCGTGCGCGCCTGCGCGTCGGCCAGGGTCAGGCCGGGGGTCAGCCCCGCCCGCGCCGCCGCTGGATCGACGGCGGCCAGACGCAGGGCGCCCTTGACCTTCTCGACCAGGACGACGGGAGGCGTATCAGGCGGCCCGTCGTTCGCCTGTTCCTGACGCCGCAACCGGTCGCTGGGCAGCCAGGGGAACCAGACCGCCAGATAGCGGCGCGGGCGGGCGGAATGTGCGCTGTTCACGATCCCACTCCATGATCCAGGTTCCGGTCCCCCCGCCGCCGCGTCGCCGCAGCAGGGTCGCGGAAAAAGACGGCCGCCCCGGCGCCCCGCCTTCCAGAGGCTGCGAGGCGCACGACCCGACCGACCAGCGGGTCTCGGCCGCGCTGGGGCAGGGATCCGCCCCCGCCCGCGCCAGAAAAAGCGTCGCGCCGCCGGTCTCGGCCGCCAGCGCCAGTCGCCGACTGGCCGTCAGACTGAAGGCCTTGGCCTCGCCCCAAGCGCTCAGCAGGACCGCGCCGACGGCAGGACTGCGCAGAGCCTCTTCGCCCACGGCCAGCAAGGTCTGCACGTCGCGCGCCCGCACCAGCAGAAGGTCGCGCGGCGACAGTCCCATCTCGTGCAGGCCCGGCCCGTGCGGCCGCCCCGCCTCCTGTCCCATTACCTCATGCAGGGCCCAGACGATGGGCCGTCCCGCCGCCGCCCGCAGCGCCAGCCCCAGGCCGAAGGCATTGACCGCCACAGCGTCGGCGGGGGCTGCGGCGTAGAGGTCGTGCAAGGCGTGAGGGGCGATATCGACAGAGAAATCTCCGGAGGCGACCGGGACAGGCGCGCGCAGCACTGGGTCGGAACCCCTGTCGAGAGCCTGTAATCGCCTCTTGAGGGCGGCCAGCCGGGCCGGATGTGATTTGACGTTCTCCATTTGTTCTATATGCCGCTTCAAGACCACCCGATGTCAAGCGCAGCAGAAAAACAAACAGATGGGCAGGCTTGCCGTGGCCTGCCCATCCTGGGTGCAGATGGCGTCTAGGACTGCATTTGCGTGTGAACCGGCACGCCGTTCTTGATGGCCAGGGTGACGGGGGTGCGTTCGGCCACGGCGGCGAGGCGGGCGCGCTGATCCTCGTCCAGCGGACCGGCGGGCGTCAGCACCCGTTCGATGCGCGGCGGGGTCTCGCCGCCCAGATATTCCAGCTGCACGTCCAGCCCCTCCAGCGGCCAGCCCTTCTTCTCGGCGTACATGGTCAGGGTGATGGCGGTGCAGGCGCCGAGCGCCGAGACCAGCAGGTCGAACGGCGCAGGACCAAGGTCGGCGCCGCCCAGACGTTCGGGCTCGTCGGCGGTCAGTTCGTGCTTCAGGTCGCCGCCCGTCCGGATCGAGGTCCGGTAGCGGGCGGTTCCGATGCGGGCGTGGGCGATGGCCATGAGGCGATTTCCGGTCAGGACATGGGATTGGCGGGCGGCGTCGGATCGGGCGGCAGGGGGATGAATTCCTGATTGTCCATGTCGGGCAGTTTCATCCGTCCGGCGCGCCAGTCGGCCTTGGCCTGTTCGATGCGGTCCTTGGACGAGGAGACGAAGTTCCAGTCGATGAAGCGTTCGCCTACCGGCTCGCCGCCCAGCACCATGACAGTCGAGGGCTCCAGCGCACAGACGACCGAGGCGATGCCCTTTTCCAGAACCGCCATCTGGCCGTGACCCAGCGGGCGGCCGTCGTCGATCTCGACCAGGCCCTGGACCACGTAGACGGCGCTTTCGGAATGGTCGGTCGGGGTCTGGAAGCGGGCGCCGGGCTCCAGCTCCAGATGCAGGTAGTGCAGGGGCGAGAAGGTGCTGACCCCGGCCTTCATGCCGAAGGCCTCGCCGGCCGCCAGGCGGCCCTTGACCCCGTCTTCGCGCCAGGTCGGCAAATCGGCCGCCGTCACGTGCTGGAACGAGGGGTCGATCTCCTCCTGACCGTTCGGCAGGGCGACCCAGGCCTGGATGCCCTCCAGATGGGCGCCCTCGCGACGGGCCCGTTCGAAGCGTTCGGAGTGGGTGACGCCGCTGCCGGCGGTCATCCAGTTGACTTCGGCCGGACGGATGTCCTGCTGGACGCCCAGACTGTCGCGGTGGGTGATCTCGCCCGAGAACAGATAGGTCAGGGTCGAAATGCCGATGTGCGGATGCGGCCGCACGTCCACGGTCTTGGGGATGCCGGCGGGCATGTCGACCGGCCCCATGTGGTCGAAGAAGGCGAAGGGGCCGACCATGCGTCGCTTGGCGTGGGGCAGAACGCGCCCCACCTCGAAGCCGCCGAGGTCCTTGCGGCGCTGGTCGATGACGAGTTCGATCATGAGGTTCTTTCCTGATCAGGGGGGCTTCGAGAGGCAGTCTGGACGTCAATGTCGTCGCTGACCATGGGGCGGTCGGGAGAAAGAAAGGGCGGTCCGGGTCGGGGGAGACGAACCGCCCCTCAGGGATCAGTCCTTGTCGTAGGAGAACTGAATCCCGGCCGTGCCGCCGGTTTCAATGAACAGGTTCATGAAGGCGGGGACGGTTTCCGATCGCTTCCAGTCGCGCTGCAGTTCGCAGAAGAGCTGCGGAACGGAGATCATCTTGCCGCCGGCCTGTTCGATGCGGCGCAGGGCCATCTCGTGGGCCGTGGTCGAGGTGCCGCCGACGGCGTCGGCCACGACATAGACCTCATAGCCTTCGCGCAGGGCGTCGAGAGCCGGGAAGGTCAGGCAGGCCTCGGTCCACAGGGCGGTCATGATCAGCTTCTTGCGGCCGGTGGCCTCGACCGCCTTGCGGAATTCCACGTCCTCCCAGGAGTTGATCGTGGTGCGGTCATAGGTGGGATAGTCGCCCAGGACCTTCCGCAGCTGGCCGATGGGCGGCTTGTTCAGGCCGGTCTTCACATTGACCGTCGAATGGACGATCGGCAGGCCGTAGGCGACGGCGGCCTTGGCCGTGCCGACGATGTTGTTGACCAGCAGTTGGCGGTCCATCGAGGCGATCGAGTTCACCTGGACCGGCTGATAGTCGATGATGACGAAGGCGGAGTTCTGAGGCGTCAGAAGGTCGTCGGCGACGGGATCGCGGATCGGTTCGCTGGTCATGTTCAAGGCTCCGGGGCTGGGGGTGCAGAAGGGGCCGACCTCGCCGCGCGGGCGAGGTCGGCGGGAGGCGTCAGGACCGCTGCGAGTCCAGGGTTTCGTGGTCGGTCGCGACCTGCTGGGCCTTGCCGTAGCTCTCGATCAGCAGCTGATAGGCGGGGAAGATATTGGTGTAGATCGCGGCCCACTGCTGGGCGTCGTCGCGATGCCAGGTCTTCTGCAGCTCCGAGGCGACGGCGGCCATGTCCATCGGCACGACGCCGGCCTGGACCACGCGGGCCAGGGTGATCTCCTGGGCCATCTTGGAATAGGTGCCCGAGGCGTCGACCACGACGAAGACCTTGTAGCCCTCATAGATCGCGCTGATCGCCGGGAAGGCCATGCAGACGCTGGTGATGGTGCCGGCGATGATCAGGGTCTTGCGGCCCGTGGCCTTCACCGCGGCGACGAAATCGGGGTTGTCCCAGGCGTTGATCTCGCCCTTGCGCGCCACATACTGGGCGTGGGGGGCGTTGGCGTGGATTTCGGGGATCAGCGGGCCGTTCGGACCCTGCGGCACCGAGGCCGTGGTGATGACCGGCAGCTTGGCCAGGGTGGCCATCGAGGCCAGGGCGGCGGCGTGACGGCGCAGGGTGGTCATCGGCATGTCGCCGACGGTCTGGAACAGGCCGCTCTGATGGTCGATCAGCAGCATGACGGCGTCGTCGGGGTCGATGACCGGACGGGCGCCGTTGAAGTTGGCGGGCTGGGCGGAAGTCGACATGGGGCGTTCCTTTCAGGCAGAGGGCCGCGCCCGGACAAATGTCCGGTCGGGGCGGGGGTTGCGGCCCGGTCCGAAGACCGGGCCTACGTTTTCGTGAGGTGGATCAGGCGGCGGGGATGTCGCCGAAGCGGCCGCTGTTGAAGTCGGTGACGGCCTGACGGATTTCGTCCTCGCTGTTCATCACGAAGGGGCCGTAACCGACGATGGGTTCGTCGATCGGCTCGCCGGTCAGGACCAGCAGGACCGAGTCCGCGTCGGCGCTCAGGGTGACGCTGTCGCCCTTGCGGTCCAGCAGCAGGGCCTCGGCGGCGCCGGCCGGCTGGTCGCCGTTGACCGTGACGTGACCCGACAGGACCACGACGATGGCGGTGTGGCCTTCCGGCAGGTCCAGCGTGGTCTCGGCGTCCCGGTTCAGCCGCACGTCCCACACATTGATGGGGGTGAAGGTGCTGGCCGGACCCTTGGCTTCGGCGCCGAACTGACCGGCGATGATCCGGGCCGTGCCCGCATTGTCAGGCAGGGCCACCGCCGGAATGTCGGCGTTCAGGATCGACTGGTAGCCAGGCCGCGCCATCTTGTCCTTGGCCGGCAGATTGACCCACAGCTGCACCATGCGGAAGGGGCCGCCCGTCCGCGCAAAGGCGGACGAGTGGAACTCTTCGTGCAGGATGCCGCCGCCCGCCGTCATCCACTGCACGTCGCCGGGGCCGATGATGCCGCCCTGGCCGGTGGAGTCGCGGTGCTCGACCTCGCCGTCATAGACGATGGTCACGGTCTCGAAGCCGCGGTGGGGATGCTGGCCGACGCCGCGTCGCTTGTCGGTCGGCTCGAAATTGTGCGGACCGGCATAGTCGAGCAGCAGGAAGGGGCTGACCTGCTTGCCGACGGCGTCATAGGAAAACAGCGAGCGAACGGGAAAGCCGTCGCCGACCCAGTGGCCGCGATCATTGCCGTAACGTCCCAGAACCTTCTTCATGGTGTGTCTCCTGTGGCGACCGGACCTCGCCGACCGCGTTGACACCCATATGATCCGGGAACGCCGACAGGGGGAGATTGCGAAATCGCGCCGCTGCGTTCTATCAATAGAACGATGCGGGACCTCAACGACCTCTATTACTTCGTGCAGGTGGTGGACCATGGCGGCTTTGCGCCCGCCGCCCGGGCGCTGGGGATGCAGAAGTCCAAGCTGAGCCGACGGGTCGCCGCGCTGGAGGACCAGCTGGGGACCCGCCTGATCCAGCGCTCGTCGCGCAAGTTTTCCGTCACCGAGATCGGTCAGGCCTATTACCAGCACTGCCTGGCCATGCTGGTCGAGGCCGAGGCGGCCCAGGCCGTGATCGACAATGTCACGGCCCAGCCGCGCGGGGTCATCCGCGTGGCCTGCACGCCGGGGCTGCTGACCTATCAGATGGGCGGCCTGATCGCCCGCTTCATGGCGGTCTATCCCGAGGTCGAGGTCCACCTGCACAGCACCAGCCGCCGGGTGGACGTCATCGGCGAGGGCTTCGACCTCGCCATCCGTGTGCGCGAGCCGCCGCTGGAGGAGACCGATCTGGTCATGCGCAAGCTGGACGAGAGCGTGCATCGCCTGGTCGCTGCGCCCGATCTGATGGCGCGGTTTGCGGCGCCCTCCGGTCCGGCGGATCTGGCCGACTGGCCCAGTCTGGATTTCGGCCCGGCGCGGGGGGACCATGTCTGGGCCTTGCATCATCGCGACGGCATGACCGCCTCGGTGCGGCACAGGCCGCGTCTGGTGACGGACGACCTCTATATGCTGCACGAGGGCGCGCTGCGGGGGCTGGGCCTGGTCTTGCTGCCGAGCGTGGCGGTGGCGAGCGATCTGGAGGCCGGGCGGCTGATCGACCTGCTGCCCGACTGGCGGCCCAGACGCTGGATCGTGCACGCGGTCTTCCCTTCGCGGCGGGGGCTGTTGCCGTCGGTGCGGCTGCTGCTGGACTTCCTGGTCGAAGGTTGCGCCGCCCAGCAGGTTCACGGTGAGACGCCCGCGCCGCCTCTGACGCCGCCGGTTCTCCTGGCTGAGGAGAACGGTTGAGCGACACGCCCGCCAATTTTGCCTATCCCCCTGCATCGTGCCAGCATGACGCCAGCATAGGAGGCCGCCATGCGGGGACAGGTTTTATCGTTCAATGAGGACGCTGGCGAAGGCGCCATTCTGGGCGATGACGGCGCGCGCTATCGGTTTGCGGCGGGGGATGTTCACCCCTCGTCATCGCCGCTGGAACAGGGGCAACGGGTTGATTTCGTGACGGGTGAGGATCGCCTGGCGAGGGAGATTTTCGTCATGCGTCCGGCGGCCCCGGTCCGGGACGCGGCCGCGGCAGGCGTCCGACGCGGCGAGTTCGATCTGGGGCGGGTGATCCAGCGGACCTTCACCAGCATCAGCCAGAACGCGGCGGTGTTTTTCGGCGCCGCCGCCCTGTTGGTCGGGGTTCCCAGCGCCCTCTCGGCCTTTGGACAGGGCGACCTGCTGACGACGACGTCCGGCTCGTCATTCCTCTTCGTGGCGTTCGGAGCCGTGCTTTACATGGTCGGCCTCTACATCCTGCAAGGCGTGGTGGTGAAGGCGGCGGTCAACGGCTTCAACGGCAAGACCACTTCTTTCGACAGCGCCTTCAACGTCGGCATCCAGATGTTCCTGCCGCTGTTGGGGCTGGGCATCGTGGCGGGTCTGGGCATGGGCCTCGGGTTTATTTTTCTGATCGTGCCGGGCGTGATCCTGACCGTGCTGTGGTCCGTGGCGGCGCCGGCTGTCGTGGTCGAAAAGCGCGGCATCCTTGAAAGCCTGCAACGCAGCCGGGATTTGACGCGGGGGTATCGCTGGCCGGTGTTCGGCCTGCTGGTGATCTATATGGTGCTGACGTGGATCGTCGGCGGGGCGATCGGCGGGCTGAATCTGGCGCTGGGCGGCACCTTTGAGGCCGGCCCCAACCTGGGCTTCAACCTGATTGCCGGCCCTGTGGTGAACGTCCTGTCCGGCGTGGTCGCTTCGGCGGGCGTGGCCTCGCTCTATTATGAGTTGCGGACGGCCAAGGAGGGCGCAGGACCGGAAGATCTGGCGTCCGTGTTCGACTGACGAGCGCCAGTCAGACGTCGTGCTTGTCGCGGCGCCTGACGCCCATCAGCAGCTTTTCCTCCAGCCGACCGCGCAGGGCGGCATAGTAGGCGCTGAGGAAGTCGCTGTCGCTCTGCAGCGGGTCGCGGGTCCAGCCGATCTTGGTCGCGATCCGGTCGGCCACGGCGCGCTTGGTCTTGCGGTCGCCCTGGCGCAGGACGGATTCCAGGACATGCAGTTCCTTGGCGCCATAGGCGTCGATCTGGGCCAGCGTAAAGCCATAGGCGGTCCGGCGCGGCGCGCCGTCGTCAGCCATGTCTCGCGTCAGCTTGCGGCGCGGGGTCCGGACGACCCAGGTCCCGCCGACCAGGTCGCCTAGACGCAGCCGATCCTTGTTGAACAATGGGAAGAAGACGAAAATTCCCGCCCAAACGAAGGCCAGCAGATACATCCAGCTGTCCACGCCGCCCTCGTCGGCGCGCGCGAGCAGTACGGACAGCGGCAGGAAGACCTCCAGTTCGCGCATGGCGTTGCGGGCGAAGACCGACTCGGCCCGCAGCCGTCCGCCGTCGCGCGCCGCGACACGAAGACCCATGATCCGCTTGCCGGGGGTGGCGGCGGCGGCAGACAGTTCAAACGCCGTGAAATAGAAGTTCCGCAGCAGGAAGAAGACCACCAACCAGATCACCGCCATCATCTCGGCCCCCGCGCGGCCTGCGGCGCCGACCGCGCCCACGCCTGTGAAGATGATGAGCAGGGTGAAGACGACCAGAACGGCGACGACGATGGCCGCGTCCAGCATGAAGGCGGCGGCTCTTTGGCCCGCATCGCCGATATTGAGCCGCAGATCAACGCCCTCGGGCGTGACGAAGGCGCGCTCGGTCGGGCTGCGATCGATCCGTTCAGCGGACATGAGGCGCCTCGCGTCGGGCGGCGTAGAAATAGAGACCCCACAGCACGGCGGTCGCCGCCGCCACAGCGTAGCGCGCCCCGGTGTCGACGATCAGTTGTCGGCCAAAGCCCTCCAGCAGGCCCGCCAGCAGCAACATGACCACGACCCCGCCCATGACGGTCCCTGCCGTTCGTCCGGCCTCGACGGCGGCGTCCAGTCGTCGTTTCTGACCTGGGAAGGCGACCGACCAGCCGATGCGCAGGCCCGCGGCTCCGGCCAGGACGACGGCGAACAGTTCGGTCACGCCGTGGATCAGCAGCCAGCCGCCCAACTCGACGCCCAGCCCCCGACTGACGAACAGGGCAAGGAAAGCCCCCAGCGTCGCTCCGTTGTAGAGGACCAGCAGGGCCGTCGGCAGGCACAGAGCGAACCCCAGGGCGAAGGCCAGCAGGGCCACCTGGGCGTTATGGGTGAACAGGAAGGCGGCGAAGACCGACAGGCCGTCCGCGTCGCTCGTGCCGTCCAGCGTGGCGCGCAGGGCGGCGGTCGAGGCCGCCGGATCGCGCCCTCCGCCCAGGTCGCCGGGCACGAAGGCGTAGAACCATTCGGGTTCATGCATCACCAGCCAGCCGGCGACGAGGGCGCCCAGCAGCATCAGTCCCGCCGAGATCAGGGTCTCGCGCCAGATCCCTTGAACCGCTTTCGGCCAGTCGTGACGGAAAAAGGAGGCCAGCCGATCCTGCAGCGTCGCGCGCGATCCATAGACGAAGAAATAGGCTCGCGCCGAAAGGGTCTCCAGATAGTCGATCAGACCCTGATCCAGCGAGGTCTCGCGCGCCACCGACAGGGCCGATAGGGTCGAGCGGTAGAGAACCGGGACGGCCAGGATCTCCGCGTCGGTCAGCTTGGCGGCCGAGCCCTTTTCGGCCTTGTCCATCAGCCGTTCCAGACGACGCCAATCGTCCTCGCGCGCCTGGCGGAAGCGCTGGCTTTTCAGCAGGCCGGACGGTCGAGCCTCGGTCACAGCAGGTCCCTCCGCTTCAGGTCCAGATAGGCGTTGACCACGTCGGGGCCGATGCGGTCGGCCGGGGCGTCGACGATGTGGGCGCCCATGCGGCGCAGGCGGCCCAGAACGGTTTCACGCTCGCGCAGCAGGGTTCCGGCCACGACGGCGCGGGCCACGTCCTCGGGCGTTTCCGGCTCGGCGGCGGCCAGGCCTTCCAGCTCCTCGTCGCGCAGGACGACGAACAGGGCCAGGTGGCGCTTCAGCATCGGCGCCAGGGCTTCCAGCATCAGTTCTGCGGCGGTCGAGTCGGTGAAATCGGTGAAGACGACGATCAGGGAACGTCGCCGCAACTGGCCCGACAGTGTGGCCAGGGCCAGGGTGTAGTTGGTCTCGTGCGTCGAATAGTCGATGCGCCCCGCCACGGTCTGCAGGGTGCGAAAAGCGTCCACGCCGCCGACGGCGCCGGTCGACAGGCGAGGGCGGGAATCGAAGGCGAACAGCCCAGCCCGATCGCCGCCGCGCAGGCAGGCGTAGGACAGCAGCAGTCCGGCGTGGATGAAGCGGTCGATGCGCGGCATCCCGCCGACCGGCTCGCAGGCCGCGCGGCCGCAGTCCAGCGCCATGATGACGTTGTGATTGCGCTCGGTGCGGAACTCCTTGGCCAGCAGGGCCGAGTGCCGCGCTGACTGCTTCCAGTCGATGGCGCGGCGATCCATGCCGGTCTGATAGTCGCGCAGGGCCTGGAACTCCGAGCCTTCACCGATTTCCCGCTGGGTCTTGGTTCCGAACTCGGCGTCGCGGGCGAACAGACGCACCGCCTGGTCGCGCACCCATTGCAGGTCGGTCAGCACCGGCGCGGGCAGGTTCAGGCTGAAGACCTTCTGCTTCCACGCCAGGCCCATCGGCCCGCGCCAGCGGACCCACAGCTCGTCTAGGCTGGCGGTCCCTCGCCGCGTCGGCGTGAAGGGGAAGGCGAGGGGGACGGCGTTCTCGACGACATCGGCCAGGCGCGGCGAGCCGTCCAGACCCAGACGGGCCTCCCCCGACAGCGCGGCTTCCACCGAGCGCGGCGCGCGCCCCGGCGAAGCGAAACGCACCGCCAAGCCAGCAAGACCGGCGCGTCCCACCGCCGCGCGCAGCGGCTCGGGTTCGTCCAGCCGCAAGCCTTCGCGTGATCCTGCCGTCAAGGCGTCCACGGCGACGAGCAGCAACATGACCGCGATCCACAACGGACCCGCCAGCCATCCAGCGGGCGTCAGCACGCCAGCCAGCAGGGCGACAGGCGCGCCTGCGGCCATGACGATCACTGCGCGTCGGCTGGGATAGATCACCGGGGCGCCGCCACCTGATCCACCAGACCGGCCAGCACCTGTTCGACCCGACGGCCCTCGATCTCGGCGGCGGGGGACAGCACCAGGCGGTGGCGCAGAGCCGGAATCGCCAGCGCCTTCACATCGTCGGGAATGACGTAGTTGCGGCCGTCCAGCGCCGCGCGTGCTCGGGCGGCGACGGCCAGCATGGCTCCGGCGCGGGGCGAGGCGCCGGTTTCGACATCCGCCGAATCCCGCGTCGCCCGCACCAGGCCGGCGGCATAGGCGACGACTTCGTCGGTCAGGCGCACGTTCGCCACCATGTCCACCGCCGCATTGATCGTCGCGCTCTCGCCCACGACCGCCACGCCGAGGGCGATGGGATCCATCTGGCCTGTGCGCGATCCGTGCGCGGCGATGATGGCCTGTTCCTGTTCCAGCGTCGGATAGTCCAGCACGTGCTTGAACAGGAAGCGATCCAGTTGGGCCTCGGGCAGGGGATAGGTGCCCTGCTGCTCGATCGGGTTCTGGGTGGCGACGACGGTAAAGCGCGGGCTCAGGGCGTGGCCCTGGCCGTCGATGGTGATCTGACGCTCCTGCATGGCCTCCAGCAGAGCGGCCTGGGTCTTGGGCGGAGTGCGGTTGATCTCGTCGGCCAGCAGCAGTTCGCAGAAGATCGGCCCGTGCGTCAGGGTGAAGCTGGACGTCTGGAAGTTGAACAGGTTCGAGCCGATGATGTCGCCGGGCATCAGGTCAGGCGTGAACTGGATGCGGCCGTAATCCAGGCCGACGGCGCGCGCGAAGCTCTGGGCCAGCAGGGTCTTGGCCGTGCCGGGCGGGCCTTCCAGCAGGACGTGGCCGCCCGCGAACAGAGCGGTCAGCAACAGGTCGACGGCCCCGTCCTGGCCCACGACGGCCTTGGCGATCTCGGCGCGGATGCGCTCGGCGATCGTCTTCACCTCATTGACGTCCACGGGTCAGCTCCTGGTTCCATCGGTATAGGGCGCCGGCGACCCGCATCAGGTCGCCGGAAGTCTTGGCCGCTCGGGCCTGCTCGGCCAGGGCGGAATAGGCATCGCTCGCGCCGTTCATCCGGCCGACGCGGTCGAGGAAGGCGTCCAGCGCCGCCTCGTTCAGATGTCGCGGAGCGCCGATCGCGCGCGCGGCGGCGGCGCGGACCAGCAGGGCGTAGGGCGCGGCCATGTGGTGTTCGCGTCGCGCCAGCCGCACCAGGCCCGCGGTGTTGTCGGCCAGGCCGCGTTTGCCCAGGGCGATGACGCGGCCCGTCTCGCGCGTGGGGCCAAAGCGAACCGCAGCCTGGAAACCGACGAAGGCCGCCAGCATCGCCAGCACCAGGGTCATGCCCAGCAGCGGCGGCTCCAGCATCAGCCGCAGCAGATTCCGGCTCCGTTCAAGACCATGCAAGGTCAGATCGAACATGACTGGCGCATCCGAAGCCCGGACGATACCGACCAGCGCCACCGCCGTCTTGGCGCCGTTCAGCGTCTTCAACCCGTGGGTGCTGATCAGGTCGGGGTCCGCCAGAACATAGGTGCGCAGCTTGCTGTGCATGACCAGCACAGGACGATTCTGATCGTCGATGACGACTGGAATCCACTGCGGGCCAGAAAGGGTTCTCAGACCATCGACCTGGATCGGTGCGCCGAACGGGGCGCCGTCGGGGCGACGCAAGACCACGGTCGCGCGCCCCTGGCGTTCGATCAGCTGCGATCCGTCGCCGAACTCCGCCGGCAGGGGGGCAAGGGCAGCCTCGGCCGGCAGCACTCCGAGCGTGCGGACCCAGCCCGAATGCCCCGGACTAGGCATCGTCGCCCATTTGGGCAGGACGATCAGGGTCGCTCCGTGGTGCCCGATCTCGCGGATCTGCTCGGGGCGGGTGTCCGGCTTAGGCGTCAGCACCAGAAGGCTGTCGTCCGCCCCCTCGGTCAAAACCCCTCTTTGCATCACCACGGGCGCCCCGAGGCCCCGCAGAAGCAGGGGCAGGCCTCCGAACCCTGTGGCGGCGGATGACAGGGCGTGATCGCCGCCGTCGTTGCCTGATCGAAGTTCAGGCGCATAGGCCGACAGCAGGCCCAGTCCCGCAAACGCCACCACGCCGACCAGTACGGCGACGATCATGGCGACGGGCGAAAAGGCGTCGCGGGTCGACTTCGTCGAACGACTCACCGGCGCCATCCGTCGGGCAGGGCAAAGGCCTCATAGGCCTGCCGACAAGCGACGAAGTCCGCCGCACCGACAGCCGCGCCGCCGAACAGGCTGCGCTCGACCACGCTTCCGATCAGAGCGAAGGCGGGGCGGGCTGCGTCCGGCATGATTTTGAGCGACGCGATTTCGCGCGTGGTCAGCGAAACGCGCAGGGCGCGCGGTTGCCGCTTTTCGACATCCTCGACGCTCCTCAGCAGCAGCAGGTGCGCAGCTTCGGCGTAGAGGCCGCGGCCCGCCAGGGCGTCGGCTTCGGCCAGCAGGTTGCGCGCCGCGTCTTCATCAGGCCGCCATGCGGTTTCAACCGCTGGCCTCACCTCAGGCCTGGCGCCAGGCGCTCGCAAGCGCAGGATCTCGCGTCCGATGGCGTAAAGCAGCAAGCCAGCCAAAAGAGCCAGGCCGATCCAGAACAGCCATTGGAGAGCCGGTCCCAGCGTCTGCATGAGTTCGCCGATCCAGCGCAGCCAGCCAGGCGGGGCGGGCGGATCGAAACCAACACGGTCGAACTGCAAGGTGTCGTTCGTCAACAGCCGATCATGCGCACGCGCCAAGGCTTCATCTGAGGACGAAGTCCTACCCTGCATCTGATCATCGTCCCCTTTGAGCTCCAAGGCATACTGAACGGAGGAGCCGAGTCAACGCCGGCCGAGAGCCGCCCCATGCGCCAGGGCGCCTAGCGCCAAGCTGGCGGTTTCCTTCACCGTTCGTGGACAGGAGCCAAGAGCTTGCTCGGAGCAAGCATCGATTCCCATCAGGGGATTTTTGTTGCAAGTTGCTCGCAATTGCATTTATGCGGCGGGCCTTCCCCAGGAGTCTCCATGTCTGTCTCGCCGTTCCTTCCGTCCATGGGCCGTACCGGCTCGGGCCTTGTCGCCGTGTCAGTTCTGCTCGCGGGGACGGCGTTCGCCTCGACCGCCGCCGCCCAGACGGCGCAGCAGGAGCAAGCGGCCAGTTCGGTTGAGGACGTGGTGGTCACGGCGGCCCGGACGATCCTGCCGGCCAGCGCCTTGCCGATGACGGTGGAGGTGATCGACCGCAAGGCCCTGGCGGAACAGGTGGCCATCAGCGGCTCGGTGATCGACGCCGTCGCGACCCTGTCGCCGTCGTTTTCGCCGACGCGGCAGAAACTGACCGGCTCGGGCGAGAGCCTGCGCGGCCGCTCGCCGCTTTTCGCCATCAACGGCATTCCGCAGTCGACGCCGATCCGCGACGGGTCGCGCGACGGCTATACGATCGACCCCTTCTTCGTCGACCGGGTTGAGCTGATCTACGGCTCCAACGCCCTGCAGGGCATCGGCGCGACGGGCGGCGTGGTCAATCAGGTGACGGTGGGCGCGCCGACCACGGACGGCCTCAGCGGCCGGATGCTGGCCCAGGTCTCCAGCTCGGGCGGACCCGAAGGCGACGGGATCGGCGCCAAGCTGGGCGGCCTGGCCGCCTATCGCCATGGCGACTTCGACGGCGTGTTCGGCTTGGCCTATGACCAGCGCGGCGCCTTCTATGACGCGAACGGCCGCCGCATCGGCGTCGACAACACCCAGGGCGAGGTTCAGGACTCCAAGGCCCTGTCCTTCTTCGGCCGCTTCGGCTGGGACCTGACCGACACGGTGCGCCTCGACCTGCTGGCCAACCGCTTCGAGCTGAAGGGCGACGGCGACTATGTGGTCCTGGCCGGCGATCGCCTCATCGGCCGTCCGACCAGCAGCGTGCGCGGCCAGGTCGAGGGCGAGCCCGCCGCCAACCGGGTTGAAACCGTGTCGGCCTCGCTGACCGACAGCGACCTGTGGGGCGGCGACTTCAGCGCCCAGGTCTTCTTTAACCGCACGCGCGACACCTTCGGCGGCGATCGCACTAGCAGCACCTTCCAGGACGCCAGCATCGCCCCGAAGGGGACCCTGTTCGACCAGTCCTCGAACCGCTCGCGCAAGCTGGGCGCTCGGGCCAGCTACGAGCGGGCCGTGCCGGGCGTGCCGGCCCTGACCGCGACCCTGGGTCTGGACGCCCTGAAGGACCGCACCGAGCAACTGCTGATCGCGACCAACCGCGCCTGGGTGCCGCCGACCGAGTTCCAGAGCGTCGCTCCCTTCATCCAGGCCAACATGCGCCTGTTCGACGGCCGGGTGCGTCTGGCCGGCGGCGTGCGTCAGGAAAACGTCGAACTGTCGGTCGACGACTTCACCACCCTGGCCTTCTACGGCTCGCGCCGCGTCGGCGGCGGCACGCCCAAGTTCGAGGCCACCCTGGTCAACGGCGGCGTGGTCTATGAGCCGCTGGAGGGCGTGCGCGCCTACGTCAGCTACGCCGAGGGCTACACCGTGCCCGACGTCGGCCGCATCCTCCGCAGCATCGACAAGGACGGCAAGGACGTCGACACCTACCTCAACATCAGCCCTGTGGTTTCGGACAATCAGGAGATCGGGCTGGAGGTGAAGCGCGGGCCGTTCGAGGCCGGGGCGACCTATTTCTGGTCGTCGTCGGACCTGGGCCAGTTTCTGGTCCGCAACGCCGACGGCGTCTATGATGTTCTGCGCCAGGCGGTCGAGATCGAGGGGCTGGAGCTGAACCTGCGCGCCCGCACCCCGGTCGAGGGGCTGACGGTCTCG
Organism: Brevundimonas sp. KH_025; assembly: GCF_057839885.1. Classification (NCBI taxonomy): domain Bacteria; kingdom Pseudomonadati; phylum Pseudomonadota; class Alphaproteobacteria; order Caulobacterales; family Caulobacteraceae; genus Brevundimonas; species Brevundimonas sp. KH_025. The sequence continues at coordinate 1,477,476 of NZ_CM174501.1, forward strand.
ACCGGCTACGCCCGCCTGCGCGGCCAGACCGACACCAATGACGACGGCCGGGTGGACACGAACCTGGACGGCGCCAACATCTCGCCGGACCGGATCAATGCAGCGGCGGTTTACGCCAATGGCCCGCTGTCGGCGCGTCTGCAGGTCCAGACCTATCTGGCCCGTGAGTTCAAGATCAAAAACGGAGATCCGGACAACGACTTCGAAGGCTACACCGTGGCCGACGCCTATGTGCGCTACGACTTCGCCTTCGGCGGCGTGTCGCTGGCGGTGCAGAACCTCTTCAACGAGGACTATGTGACCTATAGTTCCGACACCGGCAATCTAGGCGACAACCGGCGCTACTTCGCCGGGCGCGGGCGCTCCTTCACCATCGGGTGGGACCGTCGCTTCTGATGCGTCTGGTCCGACTGGCGCATCGCTGGACCGGGGGGCTGATCGGCCTGCTGCTGTTCGTGCTGGGACTGACCGGGACCGTCCTGGTGTTCAAGGACGACTGGCTGCGCGCCGTCGTGCCCCATGCAGCCGAGGCGCGGGTTTCGGATCCGAAGCTCATCGGGACGGCGCTGGATCAGGCGTTCTCGGCGCCGGACCGGCCGCGGTCCGTCGTCCTCGCTACAGATCGGCTGGGCGTTCATCGGCTGAACTATGAAGACAAGACGCGCGGCGCCTACGTCGCGCAGTCGGGTCAGGTCGTGGCGCGGTGGGACAGCCTGTGGGCGCGGCCCGAGTTGTGGCTGTTCGACCTGCACCACTATCTGCTGATCGGCGATACAGGAAAAACCATCGCCGGGATCGCGGGCCTGGCCGGTCTGGGCTTCGTCATCACCGGGGTGATCCTGTGGTGGCCGACGCGGCGCACGTTCGTCTTCGCAGTCCTGCCCAGGACCTGGAAGCGGCCGGGGATCGTCAAGCACCATCGCGACATGGGCGTGTGGAGCGCGCCTGTACTGGCCCTGGTGCTGGCGACGGGGGCGATCGTGGCGCTTTCGCCCCTTTATGACGGCCTGGCCAAGGCCCTGTCGCCGCGCGTGGATCTGGAAGCGGTCATGGCCCAGCCGGAGCACGAGGGAGGGCCGCTGTCCGCCGATCTGGACTGGTCGGCCATGATGGTCGCGGCCCAGGCCCGCTTCCCCGACGCCGATCTGCGCATCGTCTCACTGCCGACCAAGCCCGGCGGCCTGATCGGCCTGCGGATGCGGCGGGCGGCGGAGTGGCTGCCCAACGGCCGGACCCAGGTGTGGTTTGATCCCGCCGACGGGCGGGTCGTCGGATCGCGCGACGCCCTGGCCCTGCCGCTGGGCCTGCAGGTCATCAACGCCCAATATCCACTCCATGCGGCCAAGGTCGGCGGTCTGGCCTACAGGCTGGTGGTCGCGGCCTCGGGCGCGGCGCTGACGCTGCTGGGCTCGCTGGCTGTCGTGACCTTCTGGTCCAATCCGAGCGGGCTCCCAAAGCGACGACGCCCAAGAGCGCGGCCTGCCTGAGACGCCGGACCGAGGCGCAATCTGCAGCCCTGCACAGGGCAGGGGCCTCCACAGAACGACGCGCCACATCAACGTCAACGTTCCGGTCCGGTTTGCGCATACGGTTCGCGACGCCGCGCTAGCCAGACGCGTGACGCCGAACGAGCTTGTATTCACCGCAGTCAGCCATGTGCTGGAAAGCGCGACTGCTGAAGCGGCCTAGCGTGTGAATCCCCGGAATCCAACGAACCTGGAACCAAAACGCCGCAAATGCCCGGAGTCTCAGGGACCTGGAACACTGACACATGACGTAGCCAAATGGCGTCTTCTTCGCATAATATATCTTAGGCGTAAAAAATCGCGCCGCCCCACTGCCTTTCTTCCCGCGCCGCGCCTGTGCGGCCCGTTACATTTGATCTGACCGGCGCTAGAGACATCAGCCAAAATCGAGGAGCCGCGCATGAGCGACCATGACGAACACGAGGAAGACGGCGGCGGCTTCGATGTCGACGACTGGTCGCGCCTGAAGCCTTTCACGGGCGCGGTGGCGACGCTTGATGACGTTCAGGCGCGCAAGGCCGTCTTCGCGCTCGGCGACACTGAAGACTCCTGGACGCTCGACATGGACCTGCCCCAACCGCTCATCTGGTGGGAAGACGACGGCGAACAGGCAGCGGTGGCCGTTCAGGCCGAAGCCCACGTCGGGTCCGATGGCGAGACCATGGAGGTGCTGGGCCTGATCCTGCCCGACGGCAGCGCGGCGGTGGCGCTGATGGACGATGTCGACCTGGTGGACGACACCGATCCGACGTGGCGGGATCTGGTGGCCAGCGCCGTCGACGAGGCTGACGGCGACGACGACTAGGTTCTTCTCGACCTGACCGAAGCCCCCCTCCCCCAAAACTTGCGTCCTGGCGGGAGGGGGAAACAGCGATTGAACGATGAACTTCAGTCTAGAAGTTCGCCGTCACGCTCAGCGTCACGGTGCGCGGCGCGCCGTAGAAGCCGATGACGGAATCACCCGTCAGAGCGCCTGGGAAGTTGTAGCCGCCGGCGCGATAGCGTTCGTCCGCAAGGTTGCGGCCCGCCAGACTGACCCGGTAGCGAGCGTCCGGAGCGGTCCACATCAGGGTCGCGTCATAGAGCCAGTAGGCGCCCTGATCGAGCAGCGGAATGGCCGTCTCGAACATCTGCGTCGCGCCGCGATACGACGCCATCGGCGTGAACATGACCGAGCCGCGATCGCCCAGGTCGACGCTGTAGGGCAGCGCGATATTGGCGGTCCATTCCGGCGTGTTCTGGAAGTGGCGCTGGTCGGCCATGTTCTCGCGCTTGCCGGTCAGCGGATTGAAGGTGACGAAGTCGTTGAACTTGGCGTCCAGATAACCCAGCGTCAGACGCGGAACGAAGCTGTCGGTGACGCGGGCGCTGGCCTCCAGCTCCCAGCCCCAGATCTCGCTGGAGCCGGCGTTGTCGACAAAGCTGACGACCGAGGCCGGCGGGATGAAGAACTGCGACGTGATCTGCTGGTCGGTGTAGTCCGACTTGAACAGGGCTGTGGCGAAGTTGATCCGGCGATCCAGCAGCGAGCCCTTCAAGCCGATCTCATAGGTGTCGACCAGTTCGGGCTGATAGCCGTTGATGGTTTCAGGATAGAGCTTGGCGTCGCCGCGCATGTCGAAACCGCCGGACTTGAACCCGCGTCCGTAGGAGACATAGCCGGTCAGTTCAGGCGTGAACTTGTAGCTGGCGCTGACCCGCGGCGTGAACTCGGCATAGGTGTCCGAGTTGGTGTAGTCGGTCGAGGGCGTCCCGGCAGGCACGGCCAAGCTGTTGCCGAAGAAGGGGCTCTTGATGCCCAGATAGTTCTGGCGCAGCTGATCGACGCTCTTCTTGTCCTGGGTCCAGCGACCGCCGACGGACAGCGACAGCTGATCCGTCAGGTCGTAGCTGAAGTCGGCGAAGACGGCGAAGCTCTCGGTGTCCACCTTGCCGCCGGTGAAGGTCGTCAGGCCGGGTTTGAAGCCGGGCGGCACGAAGGGATAGAGGCCGATGACGGTGTCGAACGCCCCCTCGGCCGAGGCGTCCATGTAGAAGACGCCGGCCACGCCCTGCCAGCGCTCGCCCTCGAACAGGGCCTGGAATTCCTGGGTGAACTGGCTGTCGGCGTAGTAGCCGGGGATGTCGAGGATGGGCTGCGGCAGGCCGTCGAAGTCGATGCCCGATCCCTTGGTGTCGCCGTCGCGCCATGCGGTGATCGACTTGAAGGTCAGGGTGTCGCTGGCCGCCCACTCGCCGGTGAAGGACAGGCCGCGCGTGCGCACGTCGCCCTCGTCGCCGATGCCGGCGCGGGTGTCATAGATGCCGTCGGTCATCGGCGCTTTCAGGCGATAGCCGTGGCGGGCGTTGGAATCGTCCTGGGTGATGTCGCCCGCCAGGCGGAAGAACAGATCGTCGGTCGGGGTCCATTCGATGCTCAGGCGAGCCGCCGTGACGTCCTTGTTGTAGTGCTCGGCGCCCGTGGTCAGGTTCGTGCCGTAGCCGTCGCGGGTGTAGCGGGCGACCGCGCCGCCGACGCGCAGGGTGTCGGTGATCGGGGCCGAGCCCGAGGCGATCAGATCGACCTGATTATAGCTGCCGTAGGCGCCCTTCAGCGTCAGTTCCGGGTCCTGGCCCAGACGTTTGGTGACGTATTTGATCGCCCCGCCGATGGTGTTGCGCCCATAGAGGGTGCCCTGCGGTCCGCGCAGGACTTCCAGCCGCTGGATGTCGAAAATGTCTAGAACCGCGCCTTGCGGACGGGCCACATAGACGTCGTCGATATAGAGGCCGACGCCGGGTTCAAAGCCCCACAGCGGGTCCTGCTGGCCGACGCCGCGGATGAAGCTGGTCAGGGTCGAGTTGGTGCCGCGCGCGACCTGGACCGTCGCGTTCGGCGTCTGCTGCTGCAGGGTGGTGATGTCGGCGGCGCCGGTCTGTTCCAGACGCTCGCCGCTGACGGCGGTGACGGCGACCGGGACGTCCTTCAGGCTCTCCTCGCGACGGCGGGCGGTTACGACGATGTCATCGACGCTGGACGCCTGTTCGGTCGGGGCCGGCGCCTGCTGGGCGAAGGCCGGCGCCGCGCAGAGCGGGGCCGCAATGAAGACGCTGGTCATCAGCGCCAGACGCAACTGTCCTGTCGTTCGCATTCTCGTTTCCTCTCCACGCGCGGTCGTTTGGTCGCCGCTGATCTGTGTTGGGGCGACGGTGGTCCGCGAACGGCCCCGCTGTCAACATCATTCATTCTTGCATGAATGATGTTTCACGAAGCGGCTCGACAGCCGGGCGAGCATTCTTCATTCTCAAATGAACGAGCGCGGCGAAGATCGCGCCCCAGGGAAGACGCCGAGGGACGGAACATGGATCAGATCAACCGCGCCGCGACGCAGCCCGTCGCGCACACCCCGTCCGGCGACCTGCGCGGCCGGCGCGAAGGTGCGGCCAACGTGTTTCGCGGCGTGCCCTACGCCGCCGCCCCGACCGGCGATCAGCGCTGGCAGGCGCCGCGGCCGCATCCGGGTTGGGGCAACGAGCGCCAGGCGACAGCCTTCGGCCCTTCCGCGCCCCAGGCCGGCCCGACCGACGTGGCCGACATCGTCTCCATCGGCGGCGCGCCCGAACCGACCGGCGAAGACTGCCTGACGCTGAATGTCTGGGCGCCCGCCGAGGCGACGGGCCCGGCCCCGGTCATGGTCTGGCTGCACGGCGGGTCGAACCGGATGGGGGCCGGCTCCCTGCCCTTCTATGACGGCGCGGCCTTCGCGCGGGACGGCGTGGTCCTGGTCAGCGTCAACTATCGCCTGGGCCATCTCGGCTTCTTCGCCCATCCGGCGCTGACCGCCGAGGCCGCGCCCGACGAACCCCTGGGCAACCACGCCCTGCTGGATCAGATCGCGGCCCTGGAATGGGTGCGCGACCATGTGGCGGCCTTCGGCGGCGATCCGGCCAACGTCACCCTGTTCGGAGAGTCCGCTGGCGGTCTCGACATCCTGGCCCTGATGACGGCCAAGAAGGCGCGCGGTCTGTTCCACAAAGCCGTCGTCCAGTCCGGCGGCGGCTGGCTGCCCGCCACGCCGCTGAAGACCGCCGAGCAACGCGGCGTTGCGGCGGCGACCGCCCTCGGCCTGAGCAATCCCGACGCCGCCGCCCTGCGCGCCGTCGCGCCCGAACGGCTGACCGCGGTCGAGGGCGCCTTCGGTCCGGTCATCGACGGTCGGCTGCTGGATCGCGACCCGATCAGCGCCTTCGCGCGCGGCGACTTCGCCGACGTGCCGCTGATGATCGGGGTCAACAGCGGCGAGGACTCCCTGCTCAACTACGGCGGCGGGCTGAAACGCTTCGGTCAGTTGATCAAGCCGAACGCGGCCCTGGCCCGCCTCTATCCGCAGGCGAACGGCGACGAGGAACAGTTGATCCGCCTCGGCTTCCGCGACTTCGCCTTCGCCGCCCCAGCACGCTGGGTGGCGTCGCGCCCGCGCCGGTCGAAGGCCTGGCTCTACGCCTTTGATTACATTGAGGAGGCTCGCCGCGAGGCCATGCCGCGCGCCAATCACGCCGCCGAGATCTTCCACGTCTTCGAGACCCTGGACCATCGACCCGACGGCGCCCCGCCCGCGACCGAGGCCGACCGCGCCGTCGGCGCCGCCATGCACGCGCGCTGGGTCGCCTTTGCAAAAACGGGCGTCCCCGGCGCGGACTGGCCCGCCTATGTCCCGACGGACGACGCCTGGATGGTGTTCGGCGATACGCCCGGCGGCGAGGTGCGGCGCGGCTGGTGGAAGGCGGCGCTGGACCACCACGGCCGCAAGGGCGGAATGCTGATCCTGCTGCTGCGGACGCGGGATCGCCTGCGACGCCTGTTCTCGGCTAGACTACGTCGATGACCGCCACCGAAACCAGGCCACGCCCGAAGGCGAAAGCCAAGGCCCCGCCCAAACCCAAGGCCCAGCGCCGCGAGGAGACGACGACCCGCATCCTCGACGTGGCCGAGGCCCTGTTCGCGCGCGACGGCCTGCACGGCGTCACCCTGAAGGCCGTGGCCAAGGAGGCGGGCGTCGATACGGCCCTGCTGCACTATTATTTCGACGACAAGAATCGGCTGTTCTCCACCGTCTTCGGACGCCGCGCCGAGGTCGTGAACCGGCTGCGCCTCGACAGTCTGGATCGCTATGAGGCCAAGCACGGCGACGCCATGACCGTGCGCGGCGCCATCGACGCCTTCCTGCGTCCGCTGTTCGTCCTGTTCGACAACGGCGACGCGGCCTGGCTGAATTACGCCGCCCTGGTGGCCCAGGTGAACAACACTCCGGCCTGGGGCGGCGACACCATGCACCAGCATTTCGACCCGGTGATCGAACGCTTCATCGGCGTGCTGAAGCGGATCGCGCCGGAGACGCCCCCGCGTCAGATCTACTGGTTCTATCACCTGCTGTCCGGGTCGCTGACCCTGTCGCTGGCCCAGACCGGCCGTATCGACGTCCTGTCCGGCGGCCTGTGCAAGTCCTCGGAAATGGCCGCCATCTGCGACGCCATGGAGGCGGTCTTCACCGGCGGGTTCGAGGCCATCCGCCGAGGATGACCTAACGCGAAACCCGCAACGCCTGCATCTCGCTGCTGATCCGGACCGCCATCATCGCGACGTTGAGAAGACTGAAGATCAGGGCGAACCACACCAGGCCAAAGGCCAGCGGCAAGACAAGAATTTCAGCCGCTACCACCAGATAGTTCGGGTGCGACACGAACCGATAGGGTCCGCGCCGCACCAGCGGCTCGCCCGGCAGGGTGATGATCCGCGTCGTCCAGCGCTCGCCCAGGGTCGCGATGACCCAGATGCGCGCGGCCTGCAGCCCGATGAAGGCAGCCAGGAGCCACAGGTTCAGCGGACGATCCCAGGCCAGCAGCCAAAGTCCGCCCAGCCAGGCGCCGTGAAGCGCCACGATGAAGGAATAATGGCCGGCGCCGCTCTCGACCGCCCCGCGCGCCAGCAGCCGCCGCGTGTTTCGCTGGGCCAGCACCAGTTCGCCGACACGCTGCGCCGTGACCAGACTCAGGATGATGATGGACAGGATCACGTCGCGCTCAGGCTCACGGTGCTGGCGGTGAAGCCCGGCCCCAGGGCGACCAGGACAGATTTCGCCGGCAGGCCCGCACGCCTGGCCCGGTCCAGCACATAGAGGACGGTCGGCGCCGACATGTTGCCGTGCTTGGCCAGAACGGCGCGCTCATGATCCAGCCGTCCGGGTTCGAGCGACAGGGCGCTTTCCAGCGCGTGGATGACCTTCATCCCGCCGGGGTGGCAGATGAAGCGGTCCACGTCGTCAACATTAAGACCCTGCGCCGTCAGCATCTCGTCTATCGCCGGACGCAGGTGGTTCTTGGCGAAGGGCGGGATGGCGCGGTCGAAGATGACGCCGAACCCGGTGTCGCCGACCCGCCAACCCATGATGTTCAGCGTGTCCGGCCAGGTGTGTTCCGCCGCCCCCTCGACGCGGGCGAAACCGCCCTCGCCTGTCCGCAGCACGCAGGCCGCCGCCCCGTCGCCGAACAGGGCGGTGGCCACGATGTCGGCCTTGCTGAGATCGTCCATCCGGAACGACAGGGTGCAAAGCTCGACGACGACCAGCAGGACCACGCTGCCCGGCGACGCCCGCGCCAGCTTGCTAGCCAGCCCCAACCCCGTTGTCCCACCCGCGCAGCCCAGGCCGAAAACCGGAACCCGCGCCGCGTCGGGGCGAAACCCCATCCGCTCCATGGCCCGCGCCTCCAGGCTGGGCGTGGCGATGCCGGTCGAGGACACGGTGACGATGGCGTCCACCTCGCCTCCCGTCAGGCCTGCCTCGTCCAGCGCCCGTTGCGCCGCCTGGACGAACAGATCGACGGCGACGCTCAGATAGATTTCGGTTCGCTCGGGCCAGTTGCGCGGCTCCAGAAACCATTCGATCGGCATGGCGGATTGGCGGGTGTCGATGCCCGCCGTGGTGAACACCGACGCCATCCGGTCAAAGCCGGGGAAGCGATCCTGAAGCAGTGAACGCGCGGCGGCTGCGACCTCGTCCTGGCGAAGGACGTTGGGCGGCGACGCCGTGGACAGGGCCAGCAAGGCGACGGGAGGCGGCACTACTCCACGACCGCCGTGCCCTTCATGCCGAACGCCGAATGCATGAAATGGGTGCAGTGAAAGGCGTAGGTTCCGGGGGTATTCGGGGTCAGGCGCAGTTCGACGCCGCCCTCGCCCACTTCGACCTTTCCGTTGCGAACCAGTTGGGCGGTCGCCGGGTCCAGGGTCGAGGCCGCGAACAGCTCGGGCGCCGAGAAGCTGTGGGAGCCGCGGGTCTCGACCAGTCGCAGCACGACGGGGACGCCGCGTTTCAGACGCAGGGCGGAGGGGACGAAATCATAGTTCTTCAGCTGAATCTCGATGACCGCGGGGCTGGCTTCCCGCGCGGGCGAGAAGGCCGCGGTCAGGGTCAGGGCGGCGGCTGCGGCGGCGACCATGAGGCCCATGCGAAGCATGGCGTCGATCCTTCATCCGGAAACCCATGCAACGCCGGGCCGGGATGCCGGTTCAATGGCGGCCGGATCAGAGGTCGAAACGGCGGCTCCAGCCGTCGAAGGCGACTTCGACGTTATCCGGAAGAGAGCCACGCAAGGCGTTGTAATCCAGATCAATATGCAGATTAGTCAACACGGCCTGCCCAACTTCGGCCCGTGCGATCCAGTCCAGCGCCTTGTCGACGTGGGCGTGGGTCGGATGGGGCGTGTAGCGCAGGGCGTCGATGATCCACAGATCCGCGCCGCGCACCGCCTCCAACGCCGCCTCATCCAGATCGGATACGTCGCTGGAATAGGCGACAGGCCCTATCCTGTAGCCGACCGAGCGGATCGGCCCGTGCATCTGGTCGAAGGTGATGACAGGGATCTCGCCGCCCGCGCCGTCGATGCTCCAGGCCTCCCCGTGCGGCGGAATCCGCTGGGCTTCCAGAATGGCCGGATAGCCGTGATGGCTCTCGAAGATGTAGTCGAACCGCGTCGTCAGGGCGTGATGGGTCGCCGGATCCATCCAGGCCTGAATCCGCCGCCGCGCATGGATGGCGAAGACCCGCAGGTCGTCGATGCCGTGGGTCTGGTCGGCGTGGTCGTGGGTGTAGAGGACCGCATCGACGTGGCGGATTTTGGCGGCCAGCGCCTGCTGCCGCAGATCCGGCGAGGTGTCGATCAGAACACTGGTGGTCCCGTCCGGGCCGTGACGCCGCGCCAGCATGGAGCAGCGGGTGCGTCGGTTCCTGGGTTCATTGGGATCGCAGTCGCCCCAGTCGCCGTCGCCACGCGGCACGCCGCCGGATGAACCGCAACCAAGGATGACGATCTCCAACTCGCCCGGCTTGCTCATTCGGCGGGCCGGGGGATGCGGTCGAACAGGGCGAAGAAGGCGTTGGTCGTGCGTTGATCGGCCTCTTGCGGCGTCCAGCCACGGACTTCCGCCAGCTTCTGCAGCACCAGGGAGACATAGGCCGGCTCGTTGCGTCGTCCGCGATGCGGGATGGGCGCCAGATAGGGGCAGTCCGTCTCGACGATGATCCGGTCCTCAGGCATCCGGCGAATGACCTCGCGCACGTCTTCCGCCGCCTTGAAGGTGGCGATGCCGGAAACGGAAAACCAGGCGCCGAGTTCCGCAGCCGTTTCAGCCAGTTCGATGCCGCTGGTGTAGCAATGCATCAGCAGCTTGAACGGCCCCTTCGCGTGCTCCTCGCGCAGGATGGCCGCCATGACGTCGTCGGCTTCGCGCGTATGCACCACCAGCGGCAGGCCGGTTCGGCGCGCGGCGTCGATATGCTGACGAAACACCGCCGCCTGCTCGTCGCGGGGGCTGAGATCGTAGTGGAAGTCCAGGCCGCATTCGCCGATGCCGATGACGCGCGGCCGCTGAGCCAGGGCGACCAGTTCGTCGGCGGTCAGTTCGATGTGGTCCTTGGCTTCGTGCGGGTGGGCGCCGACCGTGCACCAGATGTCGTCGTGCGCCATGGCCAGAGCATGGGTCGCCTCGAAGGTCGACAGCTTGTCCGAGATCTCGACCATCAAACGCACGCCGGCCTCGCGAGCGCGGGCGATGACGGCGTCGCGGTCCTCGTCGAACTGAGGGGCGTGCAGGTTGACGTGGCTGTCGATGATCATCCGAGCGCCTTGGTGCGGGCGATGTCGGCCAGGGCGCCGGCCAGAACGTCGGCCCGGTCCAGATTGATGGCGGCCGTCCGGTCAGGCAGTTCGGCCAGCCGGGTCCAGAGTTCGGCCCAGCGCGCGCCCTGTCCCGCCGGCGCTTCAAGCGCCCTGGCCTTCACCGCCGCGATCAGCCGATCCATCAGAGCCTCGAATCGGGCCTGGCCTTCAGCGCCGCGAAAACCGTCCGCGACCGCCAACTGTTCAGCGCGATCCACGGCGGCGCCAAACACCCAACTGCGGGCCAAGGCGTCGACTTCCTGCATGGCGCCGGACGACAGGGCCAGGGCCGCGCCGGGCGAACCGCCAGCCATGTCGGCGGCCAGTCGCGCGTCGTCGGGCTCCGCCCCCGTGCGGTTGCGCACCAGGGTCTCCAGCTGATCCTGCGTCCAGATCGGGAAGCTGAGGCGACGGCAGCGCGATCGGATCGTCGCCAGCAGCCGGCCGGGCGCATGGGTCGCCAACAGCAGGACGCCGCGCTCAGGCGGCTCCTCAAGAATCTTCAGTAAGGCGTTGGCGGCGTTGACGTTCAGGTCGTCTGCCGCATCGATGATGGCCACGCGATACTGGGCCTGAGACGGGCTCTTGGCGAAGAAGCCGGGCAGGTCGCGCGCCTGATCGACCGAGATGGTCTTCTTCTGCTTGCCGCCCTCGACCAGCCGCTCCAGCACCAGCAGGTCGGGATGGGACTGGGCTGTGACCAACTGGCTGACGGGATCATAGGGAGCGGCGCCCAGAGGACCGCGCGTGGGATCGGGCGCGGCGCCCAGCAGGCGACGGGCGGCGCGATAGGCGAAGGTCGCCTTGCCGCTGCCTTCGACTCCGCACAGCAGCCAGGCGTGGTGCAACCGCCCCCGGTTCAAAGCGTCAAGAAAAGCCTCTTCGGCCGCCGCGTCCGGGACCAGGTCGAACCGGTCGCGCGGGTGTTCGCTCACAGCAGCCGCTCGGACACAGCGCTCCACAGGCGTTCGGAAACGGCCTCAAGCTCGCCCGTGGCGTCGATCACGATGCAGCGTTCCGGGTGACGGCGAGCCACGCCGAGGAAGCCCTCGCGCAGCTTCTGGTGAAAGGCCAGGCCCTTGGATTCGAACCGCGTCTCGAACAAGCCGCGACCGAAGGCGCGCTCCAGTCCGACCTCGACCGGCAGATCGAACACCAGGGTCAGGTCCGGCTGGTCCTCGGCCACGATGGCGGCGTCCAGCGCCTCGATCAGGCTTTCCGGCGCGCCGCCGCCCGCGCCCTGATAGACGCGGCTGGAATCGGCGAAGCGGTCGCAGACGACCCATTTCCCGGCGTCCAGCGCCGGGCGAATGGTGCGCTCCAGATGGTCCGAGCGCGCGGCGTACATCAGCAGGGTCTCGGTGCGCGGCGACCAACGCTCGGCGTCCCCGGCCACGACGATGTTGCGGATGACCTCGGCGCCCGGCGAGCCGCCCGGCTCGCGCGTCTGGACGACATCAATGCCGCGCGCGCGCAGTTGCTCGACCAGCAGGCGCGCCTGCGTGGTCTTGCCGGCTCCCTCGCCGCCCTCGAATGTGATGAACTTACCGCGCTGCACCCGCGCACAATGGCGAGCGCGGCGCGTCAGGCAAGCCTTAACCGCCTGATATCAACAGGGCGTCGCCAAACCCGCGTGCAATGACGGCCTGACGGGCCTGTTCGGCGGCGTTGGCGTCCGGCCACGGACCGACGATCACCCGGAACAGGGGCTGCCCGTCCCGGCGGATGTCCTGAACCGACGCCCGATCACCGAGACGGTCAGCGATTCGCCTGGCCGCCCTTCGATCGGAAAAGGCGCCCGCCTGCACCCAGTACGCGGATGCTTCCGACACCGCAGGCGCAACAGGCGCCGAAGGCCGGACATGGGGCGCTGGCTGCGAAGACGGTGCTTCGGCTTCGGCTCGCCGCATTGGCGTTCCGCCGCCTGCTCTCGGCGCACGCCCGACATAGCGGACCCGTACCTCGCCCACGCCCTGCGACAGCAAGCCCAACTCCTCGGCCGCCGCGCGCGACAGGTCGATGATACGGCTGTCGACGAACGGTCCGCGGTCATTGACGCGCAGGATGACGCGACGCCCGTTGGCGCGGTTCGTCACCTCCACGAGACTCGGCAAAGGGAGAGTTTTGTGCGCCGCCGTCAGGGCGTTCATGTCGAACCGCTCGCCGGTCGAAGTCGGGCGCCCGTTGTGCTGCGCCCCGTACCAGGAGGCCAAGCCGACCTCGTCATAATGGGGCTGCTCGGCGGGCCGATACCAGCGGCCGCGGATCTGATAGGGGCGCATCGTCCCCGAAACGATGGGCGCGGGATCCGTCACGACGGGCGGACGCAGCGGGGCGTCGCGCCCTCCCCCTAGGCTGGCGCAGGCCGCCAGGGTGGAAAAGGCGGCGGCGATCAGTACGCCTTTCAGCAATCTCGCCATCATGGCCTCACGCACTCCGGTTCACTCGGAGGTGATCATCGCCGAGGACGTTTCCGGTTTGGTTAACGGGGCCTTTGGGATTATGCGTCCCAGCGTCGCGGCCTCGCCCTTGCGCCCGCGTCCAGTTCTTGAAGCGAGCGCCTTGAAACCCTCACTCTATCAGACCCGTTCGGGGGTCTTCGCCCTTGCGACTCTGTGCTGCCTCCTGTGGGGCAGCGCCTATCCGGCGATCAAGAACGGCTATGCCCTGCTGCATATCGCGCCGTCCGATATCGCCAGCCAGATGCTGTTCGCCGGTTGGCGGTTCGCCCTGGCCGGGATCATCCTGCTGATCGTCGCGGCCGGGATGCGAAAGCCGGTCATGGCGCTGAACGGGCGGCAGATGCGACAGGTCGCCCTTCTGGGACTGACGCAGACGGCGATCCAGTACGTCTTCTTCTATATCGGCCTGGCTCATGCCAGCGGCGTGAAGTCGTCGATCATGAACGCCACCGGCGTCTTCTTCAGCGTCGTCCTGGCCCATTTCATCTACGCCGACGACCGCCTCAGCGGACGCAAGGCGCTGGGCTGCGCCATCGGCTTCCTCGGCGTGGTCGTGGTCAATCTGGGCGGCGGGGCCCTGGGCTTCGATTTCAGCCTGCTGGGCGAAGGCTTTGTCATCATCGCCGCCTTCGTGCTGGCGGCGGCCTCGATCTACGGCAAGCGCGTGTCGGCCAGCATGGACCCTATGGTCATGACCGCCTGGCAGCTCTTTATCGGCGGGGCGATCCTGACCGGGATCGGCATGGCGGGCGGCGGACATCTGGAAGGGCTGGATCTTCAGTCCGGCGCCCTGTTGCTCTATATGGCGCTGCTGTCCTCGGTGGCGTTCGCGGTGTGGAGTCTGCTGCTGAAGCACAACTCCGTCGGTCTGATCGCCGCCTTCAACTTCCTGATTCCCGTATTCGGCGTCGCCCTGTCGGCGATCTTCCTGGGCGAATCCCTGCTGCGGTGGAGCTATCTGGCGGCGCTGCTCCTGGTCTGCGCCGGCATCTGGCTGGTGACGCGCCCGGCGGTTCCCCGCCCAGCCTGATCATCCGCGCATCCAGGCTGCGCTTTGTGCTTGGGCGACGGCGAACTTGCCGCTATGCACGCCTCCGCGCGCTGTCTCGACTCGCGCTGGACAGGTGGCCGAGTGGTTTAAGGCAGCGGTCTTGAAAACCGCCGTAGGTGAGAGCCTACCGTGGGTTCGAATCCCACCCTGTCCGCCACGCCGTCAGTCGCTGACTGACGGTTCGCTGTTTCCCTGAAATTGACCTCGACATTCCCGCATCCTCGGAACGCCAAGGATGCGCCAGCCGTTATGGGAACCACAAAACCTCAGACTACGTGCCGCGTATCAGGAGGATGCCATGGCCGATAGCGGAATGACCGTCACGAAATTCGAGACCAAATCTCACGATAGCCCGGATGAGGTGCGGACGCCCGACAAGACCCGCGTCGAGGTGGTTCGGCTTCCCGGTTTCACTCTCGGGCGGTTCAATCTCGAACCGGGATGGAAATGGTCCGAGTGCGTCAAGCCGGTCGTCAAGACGGACAGTTGCCAAGCGGCGCACGTCGGTCATGTCGTGTCCGGAACCCTGACGGTCAGAATGAACGACGGAACCCAGAAGACCTTTGGAGCAGGCGCCTCCTACACCATTCCGCCCGGCCATGACGCCTGGGTGGAAGGCGACGAGCGCTTCGTGGGCATCGAATTCCTAAGCGCCGAGCAATACGCAAAGCCATCGTAAAAGCGCGAACATGGCGCCTGCTGCAGCCAAGTTCGCAATGACAGCACCGCCCCGCGGTTTGCCGATCAGGCCGCTGGTCGAGATGACGGCGCCGGATCGGCGGGGGCGTTCAGCAACCGGCCCGCCTGGACCGACGCCGTTCCCGAGAAGGCGGGGCGTGTGATCCGCATCGTCTTCAGGTCGATCTCGCCGTCCTGCCCCAGGGTCGTGACACGCACCGCTGGATAGTCCAGCGGCTGGCCGGGTTCGACGCGCGGCGCGCCGTCCGGCTGCACCAGCCATGCAAAGCCGGTGCTGGCGGTGAAGAAGCGACCGACGCCGTCGGCGTCGATGCACAGGGCGCCGTCCTCATCGACGCCCAGGCCGACGGCTTGCGGATCGCTAGAGGCCCGCACCTGGGCGACGAAGGCGATGAGACGGCCCAGCCGGTCGCGGGCGCTGAAATGGGTGTCGGTCACGACATGGGCCAGATAGGGCATGGTCAGGAAATCGCCGACCATGGTGACTTCCGGTCCCATTGGGTCCTTGAGAGCCGTGATCGAGTCGATGCTGCCGCCGTCCATCGCGCCGTAGCCGGCGCCGCCGAGGATGGCCAGGCCGGCGCTGGTGCCGCCGATCGGGCGTCCGCGCGCGACATGGTCGTTCAGCGCCTTCTGGACCGGCGTGCCCTTCCAGAAGCGGACATATTTGGCCTGATCGCCGCCGCCCAGGAAGACGCCGTCTGCGCTCTCGAGGATGGCGAGAACGCGGGGATCCTCGGACGCCTTGCGGTCGTCGAAAATCAAGGTCCGCACCGATGCGGCGCCGCCGATGTCGCGATAGATCTCTTCGCCCCCCTCGCCGTCGCCAGAGGCGCGCAGGATGACCACATGGCCGTGCCCGGCCTTGGCCAGGAACCATCGCCACGCGCGATAGTCCCAGTCGCCGCCGCCCATCAGCATCAGACCGGCCTCGGTCGAACCGGGCGTCGGCGCGGCGACGTCGCCGACCTCATAATAGGTGTAGCCGGCCGGTGAGGCGTTTGACGCCTGCGCTGGCGCCAGGCCGCAGACGAGCGCCAGAACGCTGAAGAGCACGAAAACCGCCGGCCGCATGAAACGCCCCCTATCCTGCCATGAGGAGCACATATGGGCACAGTTCATCGCGACAGGCGATACGAACGGATATTTTCGCCCTTCAAAAACTGAAAGAACGTCGTCATGGTGACTGCAGGGGCATAGGGGATTGTCATGCGACGCATCAAATCGATCATCTGGAGTCTGGGGGCCGGGACCAGCCTCATCGCGCTGACGGCGGCGGCGCAGACCGCGCCTGCTCCGTCAACTGACCAGGCGACCACGGTCGATGAGATCGTCGTCCTGGGTTCGCGGATCCCGCGCCAGATCGACACCGAAGGTCCGGCGCCGGTGACGACGATCACCGCCGACGACATCCTGCGCAACGGCTATCAGAGCGTGCCGGATCTGCTTCGCGCGGTGACGCAGAACGGCGGCGAGACCCAAAGCCAGCAGTCCTTCTCCGGCGCCTCGTTCACGCCCGGGGCGCAGCAGGTCGACCTGCGGGGCCTTGGCCCCAACCATACGCTGGTGCTGGTGAACGGGCGGCGCATCGCCGACTTTCCCCTGCCCTTCCAGGGACAGAGCAACTTCACCGACGTTTCCAACCTCCCCGTCGGCCTGATCGAACGGGTCGAAGTGCTGAGCGGCAGCGCATCGGCGGTCTATGGCTCCGACGCGATCGCCGGCGTGGTCAATTTCGTGCTCAAGCAATCGGCCGACGGCATCCGCTTCGACTTCCGCCAGGGCCTGACCGAAGACGGCGGCGGCGATTCCCAGCGCTTCACCGTGACGGCCGGGGGCAGCCGCGGCGGCTTCCATGGCGTCGTCGGCTTGGAGCTGCTTCGCCAGAAACCGCTGTGGGCCTATGATCGCGAAATCCAGGACTCGACGAAGGACAGCCCGACCAACACGACGGCCCGCCGCGCCTTCCTGCGGTTCGACGAAAACGACGACTATCTGGATCCCGGCGCGGCGACCTGCGCGGCCCTGTCCTCGCTCAACGGCGGCACGACCTACCACGCCAACCGGCCGCGTTACGGCAATTTCTGCGGCAGCGACGAAGCGATCGGCTACGGCACCATCCTCAGCGACCGCAAGGGCCTGAACAGCTATGCGTCCATGGGCTACACGCTCAGCGACAGGACCGAGCTGTTCCTGGACCTGCAGTATAGCCACAGCGATCTGAAGCTCTTCTCCGACGTCCAGTCATGGCAATATCAGGATGAGAACGGCAGCGAGGACGGCCTCTTCTTCAACGCCGACACCGGCATGGTCGAGGGCTGGCAGCGCCAGTTCTCGCCCGAGGAAATGGGCGGCCTGTCGAAGGGCTTCACCCGCAACCGCTCCGACAGCTTCACCATCACTCCGGGGGTGAAGGGCACGTTCGGCGACGCCGACCAGTGGGGCTATGAGGTCGCCTTCAACCACGCCGAATACCGCTCGAAGGTCCGCTTCCCCCAGATCATCGCCTCAGCGGCGAACGCCTTCTTCCTCGGCCCGAAACTCGGCGTCGATCCCGAGAGCGGCTATGCGATCTTCGCCGCCGGCGCCAACGCCGCCCGGCTGTACAAGCCGCTGACACCCGCCGAATACGACCTGATCTCTCAGGATGCGGTCTATAATCCGCGCTCGCGCACCGACAATCTGTCGGCCACGATCACCAACCGAGCCCTGTTTGAACTGCCCGCCGGGCCGGTCGGCTTCGCCGCGGTCGTCGAGGCCGGCAACCAGAGCTACAACCTGAAGCCCGACCCTCTGGCCCTGACGCCCTACTACTACGGGCTGGTGGATTCCGACGGCAAGGGAGACCGGGACCACTGGGGCGTGGGCTATGAAGTGCGTGCGCCGCTGCTCAGCAATCTGGAACTCAGCACGGCCGGTCGTTACGATCACTATGAGTTCGCCGGCAACGGCTTCGGCAAGTTCACCTACAACGCCGGCCTCGAGTATCGCCCGATCAGCACCGTCCTGCTCCGCGCCGCCTATGGCACCGGCTTCCGCGCGCCGGACCTGCACTATGTCTTCTCCGGGCCAGGCAACACCCACCCCTCGGGCACGGACTATTTCCGTTGCCGCAGCGAGGAGCCGGACGAGGAAATCGGCGACTGCAGCTTTTCGGACGAGGGCATCGTCGCCCACCGCAACGGCAACCGCGACCTGAATCCCGAGACCAGCAAGTCGTTCAACGGCGGCATCGTCTGGCAACCGACGCGAAACCTCAGCCTGTCGCTCGACTATTTCCGTGTCGAGCTGGCCAACCAGGTCCGCGACATGAGCCTGGACACCATCCTGCGCGACGAGGCCGACTGTCGACTGGGCAAAACCCAGGGCGGCACGCCCGTTGACCGGAATTCGCCCACCTGCCTGGACGCCATCGCCCGCGTCGAGCGTCAGACCACGGGGCCTCTGGCGGGGCAACTGATCGGCGTCTTCACCAACCCGATCAATATCGCCAAGGAAACCACCTCCGGCCTGGATGTCGCCGCGCGCCTTCGCGTCCCGACGGATCGGATCGGCGAGTTCAATCTCTCGCTGGCCTACACCTATGTCGACGACCATACGTTCCAGCAGTATCCGGGTGACCCGGTCATCGACAAGCTGGCCTTCGACAGCGGCTACTACATCCCGCGCGACAAGGGCACGGCCAGCGTCAGCTGGGCGCTGAACAAGCTGACCACGACGCTTCAGGGCCAGTACCTCGGCAAGCTGCCGAACTATGACGAGGACGCCTTCATCAGCGACAGCTGGTTGTTCAACGCCTCGGCCCAGTACGATCTGACGGATCACGTCCGCCTGTCGCTGACGGTCAACAATCTGTTCGACGAGGGGCCGGTCAAGGATCCGACCTACAGCGCCTACCCCTACTACGACATCTCCTGGTTCGACTCGGTCGGCCGCAGCTATTACTTCCAACTGACCTACAAATATGGCGGCGCCGGACTCTGAAGAACCGCGCGATAGAAGCACCTCCAGCCCTGTCGAGGGGGCTGGAGGGCGTCACGAGAGCAGCAGTCGGCGGTAGCTCTCCAACGACTGTTCGAGAGCGGCGGCGATGTCTCGCCTACCTTCAATGACACAGAGAAGCGCCGTGCCTTCGATCAATGCGAGGCAATGATCTGCGATCGTCTCCGGGGCGAGCGATGCGGCAAGCCTCCCTCTTTTCTGATCGAGCACCACGGAGGCTATCACCCCATTTCGCCCACGCGCGATTTGTCGCCTGACCCGCTCCTTCACCTTTGGGAGAATGGAGAACACGAAGCGGTAGTAGGCGATGTGATCGGGTACGACGGTTGAGATCGCCTCCATGAGGCGAGCATAGTCTCCGCACATGTCGCCAAGGACGGCGTCCAGCCCCTCATCGGCCTCGGTCGTTGGGAGCGGCTCGCCGTCGCCGAAAAAGCGCAGAAAGAAATACTCGATCGCTGCATCGTGCAGCGCATCCTTGTCCTTGAAGTGGTGATAGAAAGCCCCCTTCGATAGACCAGTGGCGCTGACGAGGTCCGCCATGCTCGCGCCTTCGTAGCCGCGCTCGATAAACAATCGAAAGGCGCATTCGACAATCGTCGCCCTGGTGTCCTTCATTTCGTTTCTCCAAGGGGCAGAAACATGCGGTGGGCCTCGACACGACCGAGGTCCAGCGACGCCACTTCGAACGCTCGCGCCATGACCGCCAGAAAACTCGCCCTGTCATTGCCGCGCAGATCTCGGATGTGCGCGGGTTCAATCATGTTGGGCGCCCGGGGCGTCTGTAGCAGGTGCGGGATAGTGGTCGACGGCGAAGCTGAAGAGGACCTTCAGCGTGAACAGCACAAAGACGACCGACATGAAGGGCGACAGCCCCGGCCATAGCGCAATCCCGGTCAAGCCGATCGCCAGGAGCAATCCGCCGACGAATGTCTGCGACTGGCTGGCGGCGAGCAGGTTGACGACGACCGCACCGGCGATCGTGTAGCCCCAAACGGCGATGGACGGGCCGACGTCGGCGTTCAACAAGGCGGCCACGGCGACGGCGTGGACATGAATGGCGATGAAAACCCAGCGATTGCGCGGTCGGCCGGCATAGAAGTCGTTGGTCGCGCGGGTGAAGTTCGCGACGCTGCCAGCCGCGACATCGAGCACGAGCAGAAGCGCCAAAGCACTCCGCCACGGCGACACGGATCCGATCAGATCGAACGATGTGGCCGCAAGGGCGACCGGCACAGCTATCCCGAACAGGATGATCGCGATCAATTGCGACGGCGATTGCGCCTCGCCGAAGACATCCCGCAGATGACGATGGACACGAACGCGCTTCAACTCCTCCTCCCAGAGAAACAAACCGAACGGTCGGTATGTTGAAAGGCAAGACCGCACGTTGTCAATGAGCCAGCTTGCTCGATCGCCGCTGATGATCCTGGTCTTGACGGCAAGGCGATCAAACCGGCGCTTGAGGTTCGGGGCCCTTCTCATCGCCTCGTGAAAAACTCGACCGGCACGATCAGGGTGATGCGTTCGCCTGGCGCATCGGCGGGCGGTGCCTGCAGACGCACCAGTTCGACCTCGAACACCGCCTCGGGCGGCGGGGCCAGCGGCGGCCGCGAGGCCCACAAGCCGCCCGCCAGGACCAAGGGCGCGACGTGCAGCAGGACCGAGGCCGCGACGCCTGCGCCCCATCTGCGCCTGCGGCGAGGCCGGACCCTGGCGCGAACATCGGACGCGGACGGCGCCGAGGCCGTCGTCATGTCATACGCCCATCGCGGCCTCCCGGCGACGGGCGCGACGCCACGAAGACAGCCCAGGCCGACGAAGATCAGACCGAGGACCAGCCACCCGGCGCGCCGGGATTGCTGGCCCATCGACATTGCTTCGGCCTCAGCGAACCAGTCGCAACACATGTCGCCAGATTGCGGAGCCAAGCCGGGACCAGAACCCGCGCGCCCCAGCCCCCTCCCCGAACGCCTTCGGCGGCGGCACCCCACTGTCAGGCGCAGCGATGCGGTTAAAGGCCTACTTGAAGGAGGCGGAGCACGGCGTTCGCCAAGGTGAACAGAACGCCCAGGCTTGCGATCATTCCAAGGATCAGGACGACCTTGAAATGCCTGTGCAAGAAATAGAGGATTTCACCCGCCATCTGCGTTTATCCAGTGATTGCGGCCCATATTGGCACAATACTGGATAAACGCTGCAACAACCGTGCTTGAACCGACGCCTCAGACCAGACGGCTCTGCACCACGGCGGCGCCGATGAAGCTGGCGAACAGCGGGTGCGGCGCGAACGGACGGCTCTTCAGTTCCGGGTGGTACTGGACGCCGATGAACCACGGATGGTCCGGGCGCTCGACCGTCTCGGGCAGGACGCCGTCGGGCGACAGGCCGGCGAAGACCAGACCGGCCTTCTGCTCGATCGCCTCGCGATAGTTGATGTTCACCTCGTAGCGGTGGCGGTGACGCTCGCTGATCTCGGTCGCGCCGTAGATCTCGGCGATCTTGGAGCCCGCGATCAGTGTCGAGTCATAGGCGCCCAGACGCATGGTGCCGCCCAGATCGCCGCCCTGCTGACGCAGAACGCGCTGGTTGCCCTGGGTCCATTCGGTCATCAGGCCGACGACGGGTTCTTCCGCCGGGCCGAACTCGGTCGAGGTCGCCTTGGGGAAGCCGGCCAGGTTCCGGGCCGCCTCGATCACCGCCATCTGCATGCCGAAGCAGATGCCGAAGTAAGGGATCTTGCGCTCGCGGGCGAAACGCGCCGCCTCGATCTTGCCCTCGGCCCCGCGCTCGCCGAAGCCGCCGGGCACCAGGACCGCGTGAGCGCCCTGCAGACGCTCCTGGCAGGCCTGGGGATCGCCTTCGAACGTGTCGGCCTCGACCCAGTCGATGTTGACCTTGACGTTGTTGGCCACGCCGCCGTGATGCAGGGCCTCGATCAGGGACTTATAGGCGTCCTTGAGCACGGTGTATTTGCCGACCACGGCGATGGTGACTTCGCCGTCCGGATGCAGACGACGACGCACGATCTCTTCCCAGCCGGACAGGTCGGGCTGAGGCGCGTCGGTGATGCCGAAATGGGCCAGGACTTCGCTGTCCAGACCTTCGTTATGATAGTCCAGCGGCACGGCGTAGATGTCGGCCGAGTCCATCGCCTGGATCACGCCGCTTTCGCGTACGTTGCAGAACTGGCCGATCTTGCGCTTTTCCTCGGCCGGGATCGGCTGCTCGCAGCGGCACAGCAGGATGTCGGGCTGGATGCCGATGGAGCGCAGTTCCTTGACCGAGTGCTGCGTCGGCTTGGTCTTCATCTCGCCGGCCGTCTTGATGAACGGCAGCAGGGTCAGGTGGACGAAGCAGGACTGGCCGCGCGGCAGGTCCTGGCCCAGCTGGCGGATGGCTTCGAAGAAGGGCAGGCCCTCGATGTCGCCTACGGTGCCGCCGATCTCGACCAGGACGAAGTCCACGTCCTCGCCGCCGTCGGTCTTGGCCGGGCTGAGGCAGAATTGCTTGATCTGGTCGGTGACGTGCGGAATGACCTGGACGGTCGCGCCCAGATAGTCGCCGCGACGCTCCTTCTCCAGGATGGTCGAATAGATGCGCCCGGTCGTGACGTTGTCGGACTTGGCCGCCGAGACGCCGGTGAAGCGCTCATAGTGGCCCAGATCCAGGTCGGTCTCAGCGCCGTCGTCGGTCACGAAGACCTCGCCGTGCTGATAGGGACTCATCGTCCCCGGATCGACGTTCAGATAAGGGTCCAGCTTGCGCAGACGGACCTTGTAACCTCGCGCTTGCAGAAGAGCGCCGAGAGCGGCGGAGGCGAGGCCTTTTCCTAGCGAGGAAACCACGCCGCCGGTGATGAACACATAGCGAGCCATGGGCGGACACCTTACTCCATGATTCGCGGCGGGAGCATGGCCCGACGCAAAACAACTGTTGAACATAATAAGAAAGCGCGCCCTGCGGCGCGCTTTCGGGGATTTTCGTGGCTGTCGGCGGCTTACTGCGCCGGAGCGGGAGCCTGCGCCGGAGCCGGAGCGGAAGCAGCCGGGAGGCTGGCTTCCAGATCGTCCAGCGACGGAGCCGCCGGAGCAGCCGGCGTCGGAGCCGTCTGTTCGGCCGGCGCAGCTTGCTGTTCGGCGCCGACTGCGATGGCGCCGACGGCGTCGGCGTCGATCACCGAGCGCGAACCGCGGGCGAAGTTGCCAGCGATGGTCAGGCTGATGGCGCAGACGAAGAAGGCGATCGCCAGGATCGACGTCGCCCGGGTCAGCAGATTGCCCGCGCCGCGTGCGGTCATGAAGCCCGAAGGGCCTCCGCCCATGCCCAGAGCCCCGCCCTCGGAGCGTTGCAGCAGGATCACGGCCGTCAGGGCGACCGAGATCAGGATCATGGCGACGAGCAAGATGGTCTGGAGCATGGTGTCAATCATGTGGGCGCGCAGATGCGCCGATCAAGCGGCGGCGTCTAACACCGATGCGGGACCGGGGCAAACGCCGAACGAACTGTGGCGCTAAATCCGCGCCTAGGCGGCGCGGATGATGCCCAGGAAATCCTCGGCCTTCAGCGAGGCGCCGCCGACCAGGGCGCCGCCGACTTCGGCCACGGCCAGGATTTCAGCCGCGTTCGACGGCTTGACCGAGCCGCCGTAGAGAATCGGCGCGACGCGACCGCCCTCGCCCAGCTTGGCGACCATGGCGGCGCGCACGGCGGCGTGGACTTCCTCGATCTGCTCCAGCGTCGGCGTCAGACCGGTGCCGATGGCCCAGACCGGCTCATAGGCGACGGCGAAGGCCTTGCCCGACAGCGACGACGGCAGCGAACCGGCCACCTGACGGCTGACGACCTCGACCGCCTGGCCCGCTTCACGCTCCGCCAGCGTCTCGCCGATGCAGATGATGGGCTCCAGACCGGCGGCCAGGGCCGCCTCGACCTTGGCGGCGACATCGGCGTCGGTCTCGCCGAATCCGGCGCGGCGTTCCGAGTGACCGAGAATCACCAGGGTCGCCCCGGCGTCCCCCAGCATGGCGGCGGACACCGATCCGGTGAATGCGCCCGAGGTCTCGGCGTGGCAGTCCTGACCGCCCAGTTCGACCGGGCCGCCCGCCAGGGCGCGCGCCATCCGCTCGATCAGCGTCGCAGGCGGGCACAGGGCCACGCGACAGGCCGCGGCCTGTTCCTGCAAGGCTTTCGCCAGAGCTTCAGCCTCGCCCAGGCTCGCGCCCAGACCGTTCATTTTCCAATTGCCGGCGACCAGCTTCGCAGATTGTTTCATGCGGTCTCTTTAGGCGCCGCTCGCGCCGAAGCCAAGATGTGGCCATGCGTCGGCTTGCGGCGCCCTAGGGACTGCCCTTATAGGCGAGCGTGGCGCCCTTTCGACGCCGGCCCTCGTCAGGTTCTGTAGATGATCTCGCTGTTCCGCAACTTCGCCAAATCGAAATGGGCTGCGGGCCTGTTCGCCCTGCTGATCCTCAGCTTCCTGATTGTGGGCGCGCAGTCTGACGTCTTTTCGAGCTTCGGGCCGAAAAACGTGATCGACGCGGGCGACCGCAGCATCAGCGCCCAGCAGTTCCGCGGCGATTTCGAGCGCGTTCGCGCCAACCTGCAGGAACAGGCGGGGCGCCCCGTGTCGTTCGACGACATGGTCAAGGAGAACATCCACACCCAGTACCTGGAAAGCCAGACGCAGCGCCTGGGCTTCCTCGCCTGGGCCTGGAACGCCGGCATCCGCCCCGGCAAGGAGCTGGTGCTGAAGCAGATTCGCCAGATCCCCGCCTTCTTCAACCAGGTCACGGGCCAGTTCGATCAGGACCGTTATGAGCAGGCTCTGGCCGCCCAGGGCATGACCTCGGAAATGCTGGAGCAGGACCTGCGCGACCAGTACGTCGCCAGCCAGTTCGGCGCAGGCGTCTTCGCCGGCGCCCGCGTGCCGCGCATCTACGGCGCCCTGCTGGCCGGCCAGGCGCTGGAGACGCGCGACGGTCGCTGGTTCTCCGTGACCCAGGCGATGGCCGGCTCGGCCTCCGCCCCGACCGACGCCCAGCTGACCGCCTTCCTCAATGAGAACGCCGCCCAGCTGCGTCGTCCCGAATTCCGCATGATCTCGATCGTGCTGTTCAACGCTGCGCCCAACAGCCAGCCGGCGCCGATCACCGAAGAACGCATTCGCGAACGCTTCGAGTTCCGCAAGGCTGCCCTGTCGAACGCCGAGAAGCGCACCTTCGTGACGCTGACTGCCCCGAACAAGGAAACCGCCGACCGCATCGCCGCCGCCCTGCGCGCCGGTCAGACGCCGGCCCAGGTCGCCGCCGCCAACAAGATCCAGCCCGGCGAGTATGTCGACACGCCGCAGAGCGCCCTGGGCGACCCCGCCGTCGGCGCCGCCGTCTTCGCCCTGCCGGTCAATCAGGTCTCCAACCCGATCCAGGGCCGCCTCGGCTTCACCGTCGCCAAGGTGACGGCCGTCACCGCCGGCGCGCCGGCCACGCTGGAAAGCGTCCGCAACGCCCTGGTTCAGGAACTGCGCGCCGAAGACGCCAAGGGCGAGACCTACGCCAAGGTCGAGAAGTACGAAAAGGCTCGCCAGGACGGCAAAAACCTGGCCGACGCCGCCCAGTCGGTCGGCGCGCGTCTGGTGCAACTGCCGCCCTTCACCGCTGACGGCCGCCTGCCCGACGGCCAGCCGCTGAACGCCCCGCGTCAGATCTTCGAGTCGGCCTACGCCCTGTCCAAGGGCGGCGAGAGCGAGATCATCGACGCCGGCGAAGGCCAGTACTTCGCCGTTCGCCTCGACGACATCCGCCCCGCTTCGCTGCCGACCCTGGCCGAAGTCCGCGCGCCGCTGGCCCAGCAATGGACCCTGCGCGAGAACGCCCGCCGCCTGTCCGCCAAGGCCGAGGAACTGGCTGGCCGCGTCCGCGGCGGCGAGGACATCGCCAAGGTGGCCGCTTCGGCCGGCGCTCAACTGACCACCCGCACGGCCGTGCAACAGAGCCGCGACAGCCAGACCCAACTGGGCGAAGGCGTGCTGCGCGGCCTGTTCGGTCAGGGCAAGGGCCAGGTCTTCACCGGCGCCCAGTCGGAAACCAGCTTCGTGGTCGGCCACGTCGACGCCATCCACGGCGCCGTCCCCGCCTTGGCCGCGCCTCTGGTCGAACAGGTTCGTCCGCGCCTGACCCAGGCCATGGCCAACGCCATGGTCGAGCAAAGCTTCACCGCCGCCGCCGCGCGGATGAAGGCCAAGAACGACCCGGCCGCCGCGATCACGGCGCTCGGCATCGAAGCCCCCGCGGCCGCTCCGGCGGCTCCGGCCGCGCCCGCCAAGAAATGAGCGCAGGCGTCGGACAGGAAGCTGAACGCGCTGCGTTTGTTTCGGGCCTGAAATCAGGCCGCCCCCAGGTCGTCGTGCGTCGCTTGATCGACGACCTGGAGACCCCCGTTTCGGCCTTCCTCAAGGTCGGTCACGGGCGGCCCTACGCCAGCCTGCTCGAGTCGGTCGAAGGCGGCGCCGTCAACGGCCGCTATTCGATCGTCACCCTGGCCCCCGACGTGGTCTGGCGCTGCCGTGACGGCAAGGCCGAGGTCGCACGCGGCGAGGCCGTGCTGGCCGATCGCTTCACCCCCGAAGACCGGCCCGCGCTGGACTCCCTGCGCGCCCTGATCGCCGCCACCCGGTTCGACCTGCCCGACGACCTGCCGCCCATGGCCGCCGGCCTGTTCGGCGTCTTCGGCTACGACATGGTGCGGCTGCTGGAGCCGTTGGGTCCGGCCAATCCCGACCCTCTGAACCTGCCCGACGCCGTCATGGCGCGCCCGTCGCTGGTCGCCATCTTCGATTCGGTGAAGCACGAGATCGTCCTGGTCGCCGCCGCCTATCCCGACAGCGGCGCCGACGCGGACACGGCCTTCTCGGCGGCCCTAGCGCGCCTCGATGACTTCGAGGACCGCTTGCGCAGCCCTCTGCCGATCCAGCGCGAGGCCGAGCCGGTTCCGGCCCCCGCCTTCCGCTCGCCCGTCGACGCCGCCGGTTTCGACGCCATGGTGGCCCGGGCCAAGGACTACATCGGCGCCGGCGACATATTCCAGGTCGTGCTGGCCCATCGCTTCTCGGCGCCGTGGAGCCAGGACCCCTTCGCCTTCTATCGGTCGCTGCGGCGCGGCAATCCGTCGCCCTATCTGTTCTTCCTCGACTACGTCGATTTCCAGCTGGCCGGCTCCAGCCCGGAGATCCTGGTCCGGTTGAAGGACGGCCGCGTCACCATCCGTCCCCTGGCCGGCACCCGCCCGCGCGGCGCCACGCCCGAGGCGGACAAGGCGCTGGAGGCCGAACTTCTGGCCGATCCCAAGGAGCGGGCCGAGCACCTGATGCTGCTCGACCTCGGCCGCAACGACGTGGGCCGCGTGTCGTCGCCCGGCTCGGTCGAGGTGACGGAAAGCTTCGTCGTCGAACGCTACAGCCAGGTCATGCACATCGTCTCCAACGTGCACGGCGCGGCCGATCCCAAGCTGGACGCGGTCGATACGCTTCTGGCCGCCCTGCCCGCCGGGACCCTTTCGGGCGCACCCAAGGTGCGGGCCATGGAGATCATCGACGAGCTTGAGACCGAGAAGCGCGGCGTCGGTTACGGCGGCGGCGTAGGCTATATCTCAGCCAATGGCGAAGCGGACATCTGCATCGTCCTGCGCACCGCCATGTTCGCCCAGAACCAGATCTTCGTTCAGGCCGGCGCCGGCGTCGTCGCCGACAGCGATCCTGCCGCCGAGTACGCCGAGACCCTCGCCAAGGCCCGCGCCCCGATGAAGGCGGCCGAGGATGCGTGGCGATTCACCGCGACCACTCGCGGCCAGGGCGCCGACGGCTCAGTCTAAGGATTGGAAACCGTGGAACCCTGGTCGAACGACACGCCGGGGCCCACGACCATGGTCCCCGCCAGCAACACCGCCGTCGTCGCGGCGAAGGCCGCCGCCGCCAGCAGACGCAGCGGTTTCGGCTGCTCTATGGGCGGCTCATTCAGCATGGCCCGGGCGTCGCGGATGGCGTTGATGGCGGTCAAGACGGATTTCTTCCGATGGCGATGCTCCTATATCGCGCGGACAGCTTAACGTCCGCTTTCATCTCGCCTCCGCTTGGCGCGTCCTCCCTCCCGTCCTAAGAACCCTGCCATGATCCTCGTCGTCGATAACTACGACAGCTTTACCTACAACCTCGTCCACTACCTCGCGGAGTTGGGCGCACAGACGCACGTCATCCGCAACGACGACCTGACGGTGGACGAAGCCTGGGCACTGAAGCCCGAAGCCGTGCTGCTGTCGCCCGGTCCCTGCGCCCCGGATCAGGCGGGCATCTGTCTGCCGCTGATCACGACCGCGCCGCTGGACATGCCCATCTTCGGCGTCTGCCTGGGCCACCAGGCCATCGGCCAGGCCTTCGGCGGCGAGGTGATCCGCGCCAAGACTCTTATGCACGGCAAGACCTCGCCTATCCTTCATGAGGGCCGCAGCGTGTTCAAGGGCCTGCCCTCGCCCTTCACCGCCACCCGCTACCACTCGCTGGCCGTGCGCCGCGAAACCCTGCCGGATGAGCTGGAAGTCACCGCCTGGACCGCCGACGGCGAGATCATGGGCCTGGCCCACCGCACCCGGCCGATCCACGGCGTCCAGTTCCACCCGGAGTCCATCGCCACCGAGCACGGCCACGACATGATCGCCAACTTCCTGGATCTGGCGGGCGTCAAGCGTCGGACGACGGTCTGATCATGGCCGACGGTTTCAAGCCTCTGCTGGCCAAGCTGGTCGACGGCCGCGTCCTGACGCCGGATGAAGCCCACGCCTTCTTCTCCGCCTGCCTGCGCGGCGAGCCGACCCCGTCACAGGTCGCCGCCGCCGTCACCGCCCTGCGCATCCGCGGCGAGACGGTGGACGAGATCGTCGCCTTCGCCAGCGCCATGCGCGACGCCGCCCTGTCGCTGGACCACCCCTTCGACGAGGTGATCGACACCTGCGGCACCGGCGGCGACGGCCAGCACACCTATAACGTCTCGACCGCCGCCGCCTTCGTCCTGGCCGGCGCGGGGCTCAAGGTCGCCAAGCACGGCAATCGCGCCATCAGCTCCAAGTCCGGCTCGTCCGATGTCCTGGCCGCGCTCGGCGTCAACCTCGACGCCACGCCCGCGCAACAGGCCCGCGCCCTGGATCAGGCCGGCATCGCCTTCCTGTTCGCCCCCACCTATCACGGGGCCATGCGCCACGTTGGCCCGGTCCGCGCCGAGATCGGTTTCCGCACGGTTTTCAACCTTCTGGGGCCGCTTTGTAATCCGGCGCATGCGACGCGGCAGGTCATGGGCGTCTATGATCCCGCCCTCTTGGAGCCTCTGGTCGAGGTCCTGGGCCGCCTCGGCGCGCGGCGCGCCTGGACCGTCCACGGTCAGGGTCTGGACGAACTGACCACCACAGGCCCGACCGAAGTGGCCGAGTGGAAGGACGGCGCCGTCCGCCGCTTCACCGTCACCCCCGCCGACGCCGGACTACCGCTGGCGACGTTGGACGATCTGCGCGGCGGCGACGCCGACTACAACGCGGCGGCGCTGAAGGCCCTGCTGGCCGGCGAACACAGCCCCTATCGCGACATCGTCGTGCTGAACGCCGCCGCCGCCCTGGTCGTGGCCGACCGCGCCGCCGATCTGCGTGAAGGCGCCGAACTGGCCGCTGCCGTCATCGACGACGGTCGCGCGGCTGCTGCGCTGGAAACCCTGGTGCGCGTCACCAACACTCCCATTGTACCTGAGGCCGCATGACCGACGTTCTGGCGAAGATCGCCGCTTACAAGCGCGACGAAGTCGCCGCCCGCAAGGCCGCGACCTCTCAGGACGCCATCGAGGCCCTCGCCCGCGAAGCCTCGGCCCCGCGCGGCTTCCGCGCCGCCCTGGAACGCGTCTCCGAGGATACCGGCCGGCCCGCCCTGATCGCCGAGATCAAGAAGGCCAGCCCGTCCAAGGGCCTGATCCGCGCCGACTTCGACCCGCCCGCGCTGGCCAAAGCCTATGAGCGCGGCGGCGCCACCTGCCTGTCCGTCCTGACCGACGGCCCCAGCTTCCAGGGCGACGACGCCTTCCTGGCCGCCGCGCGCGACGCGGTCGCCCTGCCATGCCTGCGCAAGGACTTCCTGGTCGATCCCTGGCAGGTGGCCGAGAGCCGCGCCCTGGGCGCCGACTGCATCCTCATCATCCTCGCCATGGTCGACAACGCCCTGGCCGCCGACCTGCTGGCCGAGGCCGAGCGCTTCGGTATGGACGCCCTGATCGAGACCCACGACGAGGCCGAAATGGCCCGCGCCTGCGCGCTCGGAGGCGACCTCGTCGGCGTCAACAACCGCTCCTTGCGCACCTTCGAGGTCGACCTCGACGCGACCGAGCGCCTGTCCATGCTCAGCCCCGTCAAGGCCCTGCTGGTGGCCGAAAGCGGCATCTTCACCCCCGACGACGTCCAGCGCGTCGCCGACGCCCACGCCCAGGCCATCCTCGTCGGCGAAAGCCTGATGCGTCAGGACGATGTTGAGGCGGCGACGAAGGCCCTGCTGTCGCTGAGCTAATGTCGGATATCGGCTTGGCCGGGGAACGTCCGCAGTCGACCCTTTGCGGACGTTTGCGCGCACGGCATTGAAGCAGAGTCTAGTTCTGCGTTTCGTAGGTGGCCGTCACCAAGACTTGGACGCGGTCCAATCTCGCGCCCGGCCCACTAGCCCGGCTGACGACCGCTGACAGGGACGGATCCGTCCGGTTCCGGAACGATGTCGTCGCCATATTGCCCCGCTCAGCTCGCTCAACCGTTTCCCAACGGCCCGCAAACTCTGCTGACGTAAGAACGGCTTCAACTACAGGCTGCAAATCTACATTTCCGCCGCCCGTGATGTGGCAGATGGGCATTTGGTCGGAGACGACCAGGACGTAGCCAGCGGCGTCCGTTGAGTTGATGCGCCAATAGCGGTTTCCGCGACGGAGTGGCGGGGGTGGAAGCGAAGCCTCATCGACCTGCGCAACCAGGCCCATCTTGTCGCCCAGCCCCACCGTAGACATGAAAGGTGCCGGGCCGTCGATCCAGCTTTCTGGGTTTAGAATCCATTCCTCACAGCCACGAAGGGCTCCAGAGAAGCCTTGTTCCAAAGCTGATTGCGCGTTGGCAACCGGAGCAGAACACGCTGCGAGTGCGGCGATGGAGACTGCGAGGGGTGTAATAGCTGAAGACCGCATACCTCACCGTGCGGCGCTGAAGTACCGCTGTCCACCTTTAGGCGACATCCAGAGGGACTGCTGTGAGTGGCAAAACCTCCTGCCGGCGGAAATCCCTCTGCCATTGGTTCGAGCGCCTGCGTCAGTTGAACGCGGTCGAGTTGACATTCAGCAAGAACACTTACAGAACATCGCTGACGGTTCACGCCTTGTTCTGGAAGCCTTGCGCCCATGCTCACCAAGAAGCAGCACGAACTCCTGATGTTCATTCACGAACGGATTCAGGAAACGGGCGTCTCGCCCTCCTTCGACGAGATGAAGGAGGCGCTGGATCTGGCGTCCAAGTCGGGCATCCACCGCCTGATCACGGCGCTGGAGGAACGCGGCTTCATCCGCCGTCTGGCCCATCGCGCCCGCGCGCTGGAAGTGACCAAGCTGCCTGAACAGGCCACGGCCGGCGCGCCGCGCGGCCACGCGGGCTTCAAGCCCGGCGTGATCGAGGGCGGCGGTCGTCCCAAGGCGGCTGAACCGGCCAACGACACCCGCGAACTGTCGATGATGGGCAAGATCGCGGCCGGCACGCCCATCGACGCCATCGAGCATGAAACCGCCCGCTATCCGGTGCCGGAAGCCATGCTGGGCGCGGGCGAACACTATCTGCTCGAGATCGAGGGCGACTCGATGATCGAGGCGGGCATCCTCAACGGCGACATGGTCATCATCAAATCGACCGCCGACGCCTCGTCCGGCGAGATCGTCGTGGCCCTGGTCGAGGGCGAACAGGCGACGCTGAAACGCCTGCGCAAGAAGGGCGCCTCCATCGCGCTGGAACCCGCCAACCGCAACTATGAGACCAAGATCTACGGCTCGGACCAGGTCGCGGTTCAGGGCAAGCTGGTCGGCCTTATCCGCCGCTATCACTGAAGTCGGGATCGGGCTGCCGCGTCCACGGCCGCTCGCCCCTGACCTCCGCCGCCCACACCGCCTTCCAGCCCGCCCCAACGCGCCACAGCTCAACGGAGCCGCCGCGTCCATAATCCACGCCGTCCAGCACCAGTCGTCCGGCGCATGAGGCGGGCAGCGACGCCAGCTCGGCCCGACTGCTGACGACCTCTGCCGCACGGCACATCGCCTCCAACTGCTCGCTCGACGGCGCCTTCTTGCCCCACCACAGGGCGACCGGCCCGGCCTTGCTGGTTTCCGGCGCGCAGGACGACCGCTTGCAGGTCCAGCCCTCGTCCGGCCTCGGGGTCAGCGTCAGCCCCCGCCGCCGCGACCACAGGTCCGCCGCGAACTGTCGCACGCCGGGGCGCACCACGACCGCCTCGCCCGCCTGATGAAAGGCCGCATTGGTCCCGCCGTCGCCGATCCACAGGTCAGGCGCGGCCGGGCGCGGCCAGACCAGCACCGCCGCCGCCAGCGGCAGACCGAGCCAGCGTAGCCGCCCCCGCCACAGGCAGATGAACAGGATACCGAGAAAGGCGACTGGCAAGGCCGCCGCCGGCGCGCTGGCCACCGTCTGCACCGCCCCCGGCAGCCCCGCCGTCCAGTGGCCGATGGCCAGCATCATCTCCACGCCCTTGCCCGCCAGCCACAGGAAGGGCGCGCCCACCCCCAACGGCTCCAGCGCAGCGCCCAAGGCCAACGCCGGCATCAGGATGAAGTCCGCAATCGGCGCCGTGCCCAGATTGGCGACCAACCCATAGACCGCCGTCCGGTTGAAATGCTGCATGGCGAACGGTCCCGTCGCCATGCCCGCCACCAGACTGGCGGTGCAGGCTGCCAGCAACCAGCTGCCCAGCCGCTGCGTCGCCACGATGGGCCAGGGCGCTGCAATCTCCTTGATCCGACGCGGCCAGACCTCGACCAGGGCCACCAGAGCCGCTGTCGCCGCGAACGACATCTGGAACCCCGGCGTGACGATGGCCTCGGGCTGCAGTAACAGCACGGCGAAGGCCGCCACCGCCAGGGCGTGCATGGTCACCGCCTGTCGGTCCAGCAGGATGGCGACAAAGGCGATGGAGGCCGTAATCGCCGCCCGCTCGGCCGGCGGCGGCGCGCCCGACACCACCAGATAGGTCCCGACCGCGATCAGACCCGCCACCGCCGCCACCTTCTTGCCCGACACCCGCAGCGCCAGCCACGGCCAGGCTGCGACGCCCAGCCGCACCGCGAAGAAGACGAAGCCCCCGACGATGGCCATGTGCAAGCCCGAGATCGACAGGATATGCGCCAACCCGGAATCGCGCATGGCGTCCAGATCCTCGCGCCCGATCCAGGTCTCATGCCCCGTGGTCATGGCGGCGGCGATCCCGCCCGTCCGCTCGCCCAGCCGCGCCACGATGCGCTGGGCCAAAGCATAGCGGGCCGCATTGACCTTCATCGCCACCCGCACCCGCCACGGCGGTTCAGGCAGGACCGTCGGCCGCGTCTGGCCCAGAGCGAACAACGTCCCGCCCATGCCCTGGAAGAAGGCGTTGCGGCCGAAGTCATAGGCTCCGGGACTGGCCGGCGCGGGCGGCGGGTTCAGAATGCCATAGAGCCGCACCGCCGTCCCCGGCGCCGGCGGCTCGCCCCGCACCGTGGCCCGCAGCCGCACCGGCGTCGCCTCGGGCGTCAGTCCCCTGATCCGCACCGGCGCCACGACGATTCGCGCGCCACGCTCGCCGGGGCTGTCGACATCCATGACCCAGGCCTCGACCACGGTCGGGCGAGCCATCGCCGGGGCAATCGGCCCGCTGACCGCCTCGGTCCGCAGCTTGGCCACCGCCGCCCCGCCGCACAGACAGGCCAGCATCAGCAAGATCAAGGTCCAGCGCCGCGCCAGTCCCAGCCGCCTCCCCGCCAGCCACATCCCGCCCGCCAGAATCGCCACAAACATCAGCAGCCATCCCGCCGGCTCGCTCCTCAGGACGAAATAGGCCGCGCACCCGCCGCCAAAGAAGACCGGCGCCCACAACCGCCACCGATCCGTCTGGTCCGCGACTTCATCGCGCAGAGCCTCAATAACCCTTACGGCAAGGCTTCGCTTTGGCGCGCGCGGGCGTATAAGGGCCTCCGCAACGGACCCCTCCTGAATGACCTCCCCCTCCTCGACAGTCGTCACCCGCTTCGCCCCCTCGCCGACAGGCTACCTGCATATCGGCGGGGCGAGAACCGCGTTATTCAACTGGCTGTACGCCAAGAGCCGGGGCGGGAAATTCCTGATCCGCGTCGAGGACACGGACCGCGAGCGTTCGACCGACGACGCCGTGAAGGCCATCTTCGACGGCCTGTCCTGGCTGGAGTTGTTCGGCGACGAGGAGCCCGTCTTCCAGTTCGCCCGCGCCGACCGCCACCGCGAGGTCGCCGAGCAACTGCTGGCCTCGGGACATGCCTACCGCGACTATCTGACCGCCGATGAAACCGGCGCCCTGCGCGACCAGGCCAAGGCCGAGGGGCGCGATTTCGTCTCGCCCTGGCGCGACCGCGAGCCGAGCGTCGACGACCTGGCCAAGCCCCACACCATCCGCTTCCGCCGTCCGCTGGATCAGGCCGTTGTGGTTGAGGATGCGGTTCAGGGCGCTGTGCGATGGGATTCGGCGTCTCTGGACGATCTGGTCATCCTGCGCTCGGACGGCGCCCCGACCTACAACCTCGCCGTGGTGGTGGACGACCACGACATGGGCGTGACCCACGTCATTCGCGGCGACGACCACCTGAACAACGCCGCCCGCCAGAGCCTGATCTATGACGCCCTCGGCTGGACCCGGCCGACCTTCGCCCACATTCCGCTGATTCACGGCCCCGACGGCGCCAAGCTCAGCAAGCGGCACGGCGCCCAGGCCGTGCATGAATACGCCGAGATGGGTTATCTGCCCGAGGCCATGCGCAACTATCTGGCGCGTCTGGGCTGGGCCCACGGCGACCATGAGCTGTTCAGCGACGAACAGGCCATCGAGTGGTTCGACCTGCCGGGAATCGGCAAGGCGCCCGCCCGCCTCGACTTCGACAAGCTGGCCCACGTCAACGCCCACTGGATCCGGCTGACCGAAGACGACCGCCTGGCCAAGCTGACCTTGGACGCCCATCTGGCGGCCGGCCGCGCCCTGCAACCCGACGACGAAGCCCGCCTGCTGCGCGCCATGCCCTTCGTCAAGGATCGCGCCAAGACCATCCTGGAACTGGCGACCCAGACCGAGTTCGCGCTGAAGGCTCGCCCCCTGGTTCTGGACGACAAAACCCGGACCCTGCTGGAAGGTGAAGGCGGCGAACGTATTTCACGACTCCGTGAACGACTCCGCCTTTTCCAGAGCTGGGACGTTTTCGCCCTCGAAGCCGAACTTAAGGTTTTTGCCGAGGAAGAAGGCGTAGGTTTCGGAAAAATAGGCCCTTCGATGCGCGGCGTCCTGACTGGCGGCTCTGTGTCGCCCGACATTGCGCGAATTCTGGCGGCCTTGGGGCGCGACGAAGGTCTGGGGCGCTTGGATGATGCGCTGCAACAGACTAAGTGATCACCCATAACCATGCAGGCTGGACGCCTCCCCGCGCCCGGCCCGAAGAAAAATAAGGGGCCTAGATGACTGAACAAGCGAAACCCGCCGGCACGGCGACCTTCACCTACGGCGACAAGAACGTCGAACTTCCCGTCCTCGCGGGCTCCACCGGGCCGGACGTCATCGACATCCGCAAGCTGTACGGCGCGACCGGCGCCTTCACCTTTGACCCCGGCTTCACCTCGACGGCGGCGTGCGAAAGCGCCCTGACCTTCATCGACGGCGACGAAGGCGTCCTGCTGCACCGCGGCTATCCGATCGACCAACTGGCGTCGAAATCGAACTTCATCGAGGTCTGCCACCTGCTGCTGCACGGCGAACTGCCGACCGCCGCGCAATACGCGAAGTTCGAAGAGAGCATCACGCGGCACACCATGCTGCATGCTCAGTTCGACCGATTCTTCGAAGGCTTCCGCCGCGACGCCCACCCCATGTCGATCATGGTCGGCACCGTCGGCGCCCTGTCGGCCTTCTATCACGACAGCCTGGACATCCATGATCCGGTGCAGCGCGACATCTCGGCCATTCGCCTGATCGCCAAGATGCCGACCATCGCCGCCCGCGCCTACAAGTACCACGTCGGCCAGCCCTTCATCTCGCCGCGCAACGACCTGTCGTACGCCGAGAACTTCCTGCGCATGTGCTTCGCCGTTCCGGCCGAGGACTATCATGTCGATCCGGCCCTGGTTCGCGCCATGGACCGCATCTTCACCCTGCACGCCGACCACGAGCAGAACGCCTCGACCTCGACCGTCCGCCTGGCCGGTTCGTCGGGCGCCAACCCCTTCGCCTGTATCGCCGCCGGCATCGCCTGCCTGTGGGGCCCGTCGCACGGCGGCGCCAACGAAGAGGCGCTGAACATGCTCAAGGAAATCGGCACGCCGGACCGTATTCCTGAGTTCATCCAGGGCGTTAAGGACAAACGCTACAAGCTGATGGGCTTCGGCCACCGCGTGTACAAAAACTATGACCCGCGCGCCAAGGTCATGCAGCAGTCGGCCTATGAAGTGCTGGCCGCCACGGGCCGCGAGAACGATCCGCTGTTCCAGGTCGCCAAGGAACTGGAGCGCGTCGCCCTGTCGGACGAATACTTCACCTCGCGCAAGCTGTTCCCGAACGTCGACTTCTACTCGGGCATCACCCTGTCGGCGATGGGCTTCCCGACCACCATGTTCACCGTCCTGTTCGCCCTGGCCCGCACCGTGGGCTGGATCTCGCAGTGGCAGGAAATGATGGCCGATCCCTCGCAGAAGATCGGTCGCCCGCGTCAGCTCTACACCGGCCCGACGCAACGCGACTACGTGCCGATCGAACAGCGCGGCTGATCACCAGGCTACGTCGGGTCGAGGAGACTTCGTCTCCTGACCGCAGCCCAGGAGAATGGCTGCGTCGGATCGAAAAGGCGCAGCCTTTTGACCGCAGCCCAACAAAGATGAAAAACGCCGGGGCTTTCGCTCCGGCGTTTTTTGTTCACGGAAGCAGGCCGCTGAAACGGCTCCGCTGTGCTAGGAAACGACCATGAGCGACCAGAACGACGACGCCCCCGCCGCAGAAACCCCGGCCCAGCGCGCACTGCGTCTGAAACAGGCCGCGCTGAAAGCCCGCTCCGGCCCGCCCCAGAAAGGCGGCCTGCAGCGCGACAAGTCGGTCACGGTGAAGTCCGGCTCGAACAAGCCCTGGATGACGCGCTAGGCGGTTGCGACGACGATAGCACTCAAGCCGTCGGTGGCGGGTGGGACACGCCCTCTAAGCCAAAGGCTATCGTTCGATCCGATACCCCTGCCGCTGCTCCACATCTTCAATGATGCAGGCTTCTTTCGCATCGCGGTTCGGCACGTTGTCATTCACGTAGGCTGCAAACCCATCACCACGCGGGGTCGGCTCAAAGTTCGGAATCCCACACCGTGCTGCTGCGACAACGATCATGTCGCGCGGAGCCGGCTCCTCAAACTCGTTACCTGGAAAGCACCCGCCGACCAGAGCAGTGATCATCGTTATGGCTACTGAGCGAAGGGGCACAAGCGCTGCCTAGCCCTTCCGACCGGCGATCACTCTCAGCACCGCATCCGCCGCCAACTCGGACGGATCGGGGCCGCCGCGGCCCATCAGGTCCAGCGCCGCTGTCTGGCGCGCGGCCTGATCGGCGGCGACCTGCGGGTCCGTCAGCAGACGCCCGACCGCCTCGGTCAGCTTCTCGGGCGTGGCGTCGTTCTGGATGAACTCGGGCGCGATGCGATCGTCGGCGGCGATGTTGAACAGGGTGATGTGCTTGGCCGTCACCAGGTTCTTCATCAGCAGATAGGACAGCCCGTCGATCCGGTAGGCGATGACCATGGGCGCACCCGCAAGCGCCAGTTCGGTCGAGACCGTGCCGCTGGTGGCCAGGGCGACGTTCGCGGCCTTCATCGCATCATACTTGTCGGCCTCCTGCACCAGATGGGCGCGGAAGGGCCAGGCGGCGACACGGCCGGCCACATCGGCGGCGACCGTGCCGGCGGCGACGACGGCCACCTCCAGCGACGAGTCCGTCGCCTTCAACCGCTTCACCGTAGCCTCGAAGACGGGCGTCATACGCATGATCTCGCTGGGGCGGCTGCCCGGCAGGACCAGCAGCAGGGGCGCGTCGGCGGCGATCCCGCGCGCGGCGCGGAACCGGGCGCCATCGGCGTTGGCCATGTCCACATGAAGGGCCTGAGACCCCACGACCGTCGTCGGCAGGCCTTCGCGCTCGAACCAGGGCGCGTCGAAGCTGTAGAGCGACAGCAGGTGATCCACGCTGGCGGCCAGGGTCTTGGCCCGGCCCGGACGCGAGGCCCAGACCTGAGGCCCGACATATTTGATCAGCGGCACGCCCGGCAGGACCTCGCGCAGCGCCTTGGCCACACGGATGGTGAAGCCCCAGCTGTCGATCAGGACCACGGCGTCCGGCCGCTCGGCCTTAGCCAGTTCGACCGTGTCGGCCACCCGGCGCTTGACCAGGCCATAGGCCTTCAGACCCTCGATCCAGCCAAGGATCGATAGCTCGGCGATGTCGAACGGGCTGACCACGCCCTCGGCCGCCATCTTGGGCCCGCCGACGCCGACGAAGGCCACATCAGCGCCCAGACCCATTTTCAGCGCGTGGGCCAGACTCGCGCCCAGGGCGTCGCCGGACGCCTCGGCGGCGACCAGCATGATCTTCAGCGGGCGGCTCATGATTTCTCGGCCTTGGCCACGCCCCAGACGAACAGGCCCAGGCGGTCGGCCGCCTCAACCAGAGCCTCATGGTCGATAATGATCAACCGCCCGGCGAAGCCGCCGATGCCCGCCAGACCGGCGGCGGAAGCCAGTTCAACCGTTCTTGGGCCGATGACCGGCATGTCCACCCGCAGGTCCTGGATCGGCTTGGGCGCCTTGCCCAATGCGCCCTTCAGCGCGCCCGGCGCGCCCCGCAGGTCGGCGGGCAGACCCGCCACGCGGCGCAGCATCTCGTCCGTGCCTTCCTGCGCCTCGACCGCCAGCACCAGGCCGTCACAGACGACCGCGCCCTGACCGATATCCAGTTCGCCTGATTTTTCAGCGACGTGCAGCGCCTTCTTCAGGTCTTGAAGCTGCTCTTCGGTCGGCTTGACCGCGCCAAGCGCGCCGGGCGCCAGGGCCTCGCCGCCCAGAATGTCGTCCGCGCCCTCGACCGCATAACCCTCGGCTTCGAACACCGACAGGATCTTGCGCAACAGGGCGTCGTCGCCCTTGGTCGCCGCCGCCACGATGCCGGGCAGCAGGGTCGCGCCCTTAAAATCAGGCTTCAAGTTCTTGAAATCAGGTCGGTTCACATAGCCAGCCAGGCAAACGGCCTCGCAGCCCTCGGCCTTCATCGTCTTCAGGATGCGGCCGATCTCGGCCATGCCGAACTCGGCGCCCGGCCAGCGCACCAGATGCTCGTCGGCAAACCCCGCCAGGCGGATGATGAAGACCGCCCGCCCTTCGGCCTCGCACCGCGCCGCGATACGCGCCGGCAGGTCGCCGCCGCCGGCGATCAGGGCCAGCTTGGGTCCGGTTGTCATTCCTTGCCCGGCAGGCAGAGCGGCCGTTTGGCGCCGTCGCGGATGAAGGCGACGATCTCCATGATCTCGGGCAGGTCGGCATAGGTCGTTTCGACCCGGTCCAAACGCTCGGCGAAGACGCCCTCGCCCTCGAACAGGTCGCGATAGGCGGCCAGCAGACGGCGCACCGCGTCCTTGCCGTAACCCTTGCGCTTCAGCCCGATCAGGTTGAGCCCGTGCAGGCTAGCGTGATTGCCCCAGGCCGAACCGTAGGGGATGACGTCGCGCGTCACGGCGGCCAGACCGCCGACGATGGCGCCCTGCCCCACCCGACCGTTCTGATGCACGGCGCAGAGGCCGCCCAGGAAGACCTTGTCGCCGATCTGGGCGTGACCGCCCAGGGTGGCGTTATTGGCCATGACGACATTGTCGCCGACGACACAGTCGTGGCCCACGTGGGCGCCGGTCATGAACAGGCCGTTCGATCCGACGCGCGTCACGCCCGTACCCTGTGGCGTGCCCCGGTTGAAGGTGGCGTGCTCGCGGATGACGTTGTCCGCGCCGATCTCCAGCCGCACCGGCTCGCCCTTGTAGCCGTTGTGCTGCGGGTCGCCGCCGATGACGGCGAAGGGATGGATCACCGTCCGCGCGCCGACGCTGGTGTCCTGCTGGACCACGACATGGCTGACCAGCTTGACGCCCTCGGCCAGGGTCACGCCCGGGCCGACGATGCACCAGGGGCCGATCACGACCCCGTCGGCGATCTGGGCCGAGGCGTCGACGACAGCGGTCGGATGGATGGTCACTGGGCGGGCTCCGCCACGGTCACGACCATGGCCATGAACTCGGCTTCGGCGGCCAGCTTGCCGTCGATGAAGGTCTCGCCGCGGAACTTGTAGGCGTCGCCGCGCGCGCGGATGACCTTGACCTCCATCCGCAGCTGGTCGCCCGGACGGGCGGGCTTGCGGAAGCGCACGCCGTCGATCGACATGAACATGATGACCTTGTCGGCCACCGCAACATCCAAGCTTTTGGACATCAGCAGGGCGCCGGTCTGAGCCATGGCCTCGACGATCAGGACGCCCGGCATGACCGGATCGATCGGGAAGTGGCCGGGGAAGAAGGGCTCGTTATGCGTGACGTTCTTGATGCCGACGATCGATGTCGCCGCCACGAAGTCCTCGGCCTTGTCGACCAGCAGGAAGGGGTAGCGATGCGGCAGGCGCCGCATGACTTCGGCATAGTCGATCTTGTTTTCGTCGCTCATGATTCTTTCGCGCCCTTTTTCTGGGACGCCTGTTTGGCCAGCCAGATGGCTTCGCGCAAGGATTGGCGCAGGGGTTTAGCGGGATAGCCCGACCAGGTCTCGCCCGGCGGCACGTCGGCCAGGACGCCGCCGCCGGCCGCGACGCGCGCGCCCTCGCCGATGGTGATGTGGTCGCCCACGCCCGCGCGACCGCCGAAGATGCAGTTGTCGCCGGTCGTCACCGACCCCGCCAGACCGACGTGGCCGGCCATCAGGTTGTTGCGGCCGATGACGCAGTTGTGGCCGATCATGACCAGATTATCGATCTTGGAGTTCTCGCCGATGACGGTATCGCCATAGGCGCCGCGGTCGATGCAGGAGTTAGCGCCGACGGTGACGCCATCCTGCAGGATGACGCGGCCCAGTTGCGGAATGTCCACCGGCCCCGCCTTCGACCCGGCGGCGCCGAAGCCCGCCTCGCCGATGCGGGCGCCGGAAAGCAGCTTCACCCGGTCGCCGAGCAGGGCGAAGCTGATGGTGACATTGGAACCGATCAGGCAGTCGCGACCGATCTGGACGCCGGGACCGATGACGGTGTTGGCGCCGATGCGGCTGCCGCGACCGATGCGGACACCCTCGCCCAGCACCACGCCCGGCTCGAGGACCACGCTATCGTCCTCGACCACGTCGGCGACGCTCGCCGCGCGATCCAGCCGCACGGGCCGGTGCAGCAAGGCCGAGGCTCGCGCCCAGGCGGCCTGGGCCTCACCGGACACGATCACCGCCGCGCCCTCGGGCGCCGCCTCGACCGCCGAGGCCGGCACGATGACGCAGCCGGCCTGTGTTTCAGCCAGGGCCGCCGCGAATTTCCGGTCGCCCAGAAACGCAATCGCGCCCCGGTCCGCTGAGGACAGGGGCGCAACGGCCGAGATGACGACCTCGCCGCCCCGGACCGCCTCCCCGCCGATTTGCTCGGCGAGGGCGGCGACCGTCAGGGGCGACAGGGCCTGAAAGAACCTCGGATCGGGCATGGCCCGTCTTACGACTGCGGCTGAGCCGGAACCGGCATACGGTTGAAGCTGAGCGTCGGCAGAGCCGTGTTCAGGCGCTGAATGACCAGCGGCGTCACGTCCATGGCCGGGTTCATGATGAAGACGCTCTCGCGGTCGACCAGGATGCCGCAGCCCTTTTCCTGATAGACGGCGACC
This sequence comes from Brevundimonas sp. KH_025, assembly GCF_057839885.1. NCBI lineage: Bacteria > Pseudomonadati > Pseudomonadota > Alphaproteobacteria > Caulobacterales > Caulobacteraceae > Brevundimonas > Brevundimonas sp. KH_025. The sequence goes on from NZ_CM174501.1 coordinate 1,519,646, forward strand.
AGGATCGGCTCGATGGCCTCCGAGATCTTCTTGCGCTGCTCGCCCAGGGTGTAGCGCAGCTCGTTGTCGCGGGTCTGCTCCAGTTGCTGGGCTTCCTGGGCACGCTGCTGCAGAGCCTGGCGACGCTGGTTCAGTTGGTCAGCCGGGATGGTCGAGGCGCCTTGCTGCAGCGCCTGATACTCGGTCTGCAGTTGCGTGGCGTAGGGAGCGATTTCGCCCTGAACTTCCTGAGCCAGCTGCTCCATGCGGGTCTGCACCGATTGGCCGACGGTCGACTGGGCCAGCGCCTGCTGGTTGAAATAGACGCAGACGCCCGGGATGGCCGGACCAGGGTTGGCCGGGCCTTGCGACTGAGCCATGGCCGCCGAAGCGGTCAGCGAAACAAGGGCGGCGGCGCCGAAAGCAAACAATTTCATCTTGAACCTTTGAGCAGTCTGGAAGGCTGCGGTTAGAACTGGGTCGAGGTGGAGAAGCGGAAGGTTTCGGTCTTGTCGTAGTCTTCCTTCGACAGGACCTTGGACAGATCGAAACGGATCGGTCCCATCGGCGAACGCCAGTGGATGCTGACGCCGGCCGCGGCCCGCAGGGCGAGGTTGTCGACGATGTTCGGATTGGGCGCTCCGGTGACGGTGTCGACCATATAGCGGTCGTCCAGCAGACCCAGGGTGCCGACATCGGCGAACAGCGAAGTCTTGATGCCGTATTCGTCAGGCAGATAGTTCGGCACCGTCAGTTCAACCGTGCCGATGGCGTAGAAGTTGCCGCCCAGGGCGTCGGTCGTGTTCAGATCACGCGCGCCCATGCCGGCCGTCTCGAACCCGCGGAAGGTGTTGCCGCCCTTGAAGAAGCGGTCGTTGATGCGGATGGGATCGCCGTTCCAGCCAGAGACGTAGCCAGTCGAGCCCTGGACGCTCACCACCCAGTTCGGACGGATGCCGTAATACCAGGAGGCGTCGGCCTCGGTCTTCAGATAGTTCACGTCGCCGCCGATGCCGGCGAAGTCCTGACGCAGGGACGCCGACCATCCGCGCGTCGGCCGCACAGGGTCGTTCAAACGGTTGACCACCAGCGTATAGCCGGCGGACGAGTTCAGGAACGCGCCCGCCTGATCACACAGCGCCGACGACCCCGTGCCCGAGCAGTAGCCCGCCGGAATGATGACTTCATCCGACTTCAGGAAGTAGCGAACGCTGAAGGAGGAATAGCCGTTCAGCGGGTAGCTGAGGCGCAGGCCGCCGCCGGTCGAACGGTAGTCGTAGGACGAATATTCGCTCAGGTCGTAACGGGTGTGGAACAGGTCGAAACCAGCCCGCAGGTCACGCCCCATGAACTTCGGCTCGGTGAAGCGGAAGTCGATCTGCTGACGCAGCGAACCCCACTCGGCGCGCGCCACCACGTTCTGGCCGCGACCGCGGAAGTTGCGCTCGGTGATGCCCAGGTTCAGCACGAAGGAGTCGACCGAGCTGAAGCCGGCGCCGACGGACAGTTCGCCGGTCGGCTGTTCCTCAACGGTGACGTTCACGACCGAACGGTCCGGCGCGCTGCCGCGCGTCTCCTCGATCTTGACGTCCTTGAAGAAGCCCAGGGCGCGCAGATTGTTGCGCGACCGCTCGACCAGCGAGCGGTTGAAGGCGTCGCCCTCGCCGACCATCAGTTCGCGGCGAATGACCGAGTCCAGGGTCCGCGTGTTGCCGACCACGTTGATGCGGTCGATGTAGACGCGCTGGCCTTCCTTCACGTTGAAGGTGACATCGACCGTGTCGGTATCGGGATTGGCGCGATAGGTCGGGTTGATCTCGACGAAGGCGTAACCTGCCGAACCTGCAGCGAAGGTCAGGGTGTCGACCGCGCTCTGGATACGATCGCTCTCGTACAGATCGCCCGAGCGGATCGGCAGCAGGCGCTTGAGGAAGTCAGCGTTCAGGCGATCGTTCTCGGTGACGACCTTGACCTCGCCGAAGTTGTAGCGATCGCCTTCATCCACCGTCAGGGTCATGCCGAAGGCGCTGTTGTCGGGCTTCAGCTCCGACACCGACGACAGGATGCGGAAATCGTAATAGCCGCGGTTCGTATAGAATTTCCGCAGTTGCTCGCGATCATAGTCGAGCCGGTTCGGGTCGTAATTGTCGTTCGAGCTGAACAGGCGCCACCAGCTGGACTGCTTGGTGACCATGACGTCGCGCAGGTCGGTGTCCGAGAAGGCGGTGTTGCCCAGGAAGGTGATGGCGGCGACGCCGGTCTCCGGCCCTTCGTCGATCTCGAACACCACGTCGACGCGGTTCTGATCCAGTTGAACCAGTTTCGGCGTCACGGTCGCCGAGATGCGGCCCGACAGACGATAGAGTTCAACGATCTTGCCGACGTCCTCCTGAACGCGGGCGCGCGTGTAGATGCCGCGCGGCTTGATCGTGACCTCGTCCGTCAGCTTCTTCTCGGTGAGGGCCTTGTTACCCTCGAACGTCACCTGGTTGATGATCGGGTTTTCCGCGATCTCGACGATCAGGTCGCCGTTGGCCTGCAGGCCCAGTTGCACGTTGGCGAACAGGCCGGTCCGCGACAGGGTCCGCACCGCCACGTCGATCGTGGCCGCGTCGATGGTGTCGCCCGGCTGGATCGGCAAATAGGACAGGACCGTGGTCTGGTCGATGCGCTGGTTGCCGCGCACGACGATCCGGTTGACGAGCGCGCGTTCTTCGGGCGGAGCCGTAACGACGACCTGAGGATCCTGTTGTGCCGCCGGAGCGGCAGCGGGCGCCGTCTGCGCCAACGCGGGTCCCGCCAGTCCGGCGGCGACGGCCAGCACCAGGGCGCTGGGTCCAAGAATACGGCCACGGGTTCGGATCATGAGGCGACTGTCGTTCTGAATCATTCGGGGAACCATCGGGGGCTGGCGTCGGCTCACGAGACGAGCCCGCCGAGGAATTTGAAGAGATTGAGTTTCTGCAGGTCGTTCCAGGTCGCGAACAACATTAAACTGGCAAGCAAAGCAAGACCGACCCGATATCCCGCCTCCTGCACCTTGGCCGCCACGGGCCTGCGCGCCACCGCCTCATAGGCGTAGAACATCAGATGCCCCCCATCCAAAACCGGAACAGGCAGCAGATTAAGAAAGCCGATTCCAACCGAAAGTATGGCGGCGAAGCTGGTCAGCGTCAGCAGGAGATTTCCCGCCATCGCCAGAGGATCGGGATTGGCGGCCACGGCGGCGTTGGTCAGGGCGCCCGAAGCCTTGGCGATGCCCAGGGGGCCGCTGAACTGGTCGCCCGATTCGCGGCCGGTGAAGATGCGGCCGATATAGGTGAAGGTCGTGCTCAGGATGGCGCCGGTTTCCTTGAACCCCTGCCCCACGGCGGCGACCGGCCCATAGCGGACATGGCGCACCTCAGCGCGGCTGGAGCCAAGACCCAGGCCGATGCGACCGACCGAGACCCGCCCGGCGATGGGATCATTCTCGACCCGACGCTCTGGCGTGGCGGTCAACTGCACGTCGGCGCCCGCGCGCTCGACCGTGAATTGAACCGGATCGCCGCTGCTCAGGGCCACGACGCGCGTCACCTCGCCGCCGTCGGCGATCAGCTTGCCGTTGACGCGGGTGATCAGGTCGCCGGGCTGGAAGCCGGCGGCGGCGGCGGGGGATTCCGGCTGCACCTGCACGACCCGCGCGGGGCGCAGCTCGACGCCGACCAGGCTGAACAGCAGGGTGAAGATGAAGATGGCCAGCGCGAAATTGGCGAAGGGACCGCCCGCCACGACCAGGGCGCGTTGCCACAAGGGCTTGAAATACAGGTAGTCCTTCTCGGCCCCGGGGCCGTGAGCGGCGACGACTTCGTTCTTCAGAGCGTCCAAACCCGCCTTGTCCGGCACGCCCGTCGCGTCCAGATCACCGGCGAATTTGACGTAGCCGCCCAGCGGCAGCCAGCCGAGCCGCCATTCGACGCCCTGCTTGTCGGTGCGCCGGAAGATGGCGCGGCCAAAGCCGATGGAGAAGCGCTCCATCTTCACGCCAAAGGCGCGCGCGGTCAGAAAATGCCCCAGTTCGTGAATGGTGACGACCAGGGTCAGCACCAGCAGGAACGGCACGACATAGATCAGGGCCTGCCCAAGAACACCTAGCATCCCAATCATGTCTCCTGTCGCCCTCAGGCAGCAATCGCGAGCGAGGCGATGATGTCGTTCGCAATCCGCCGGGCCATGGCGTCCACGGCCAGTGCCGCGTCGCAGGCGTCGTCGGAACCGGAACTCACCCCCGCGTTCGTCGCACGTTCCAAGGTGTCGGCGACGACTGCGGCAATATTGAGAAAGCCCAGTCGGCGGTCAAGGAAGGCCAGGGCCGCCACCTCGTTGGCCGCATTGAAGACGATGGGCGCCGCGCCCCCCGCCGCCAGGGCTTCACGCGCGAGCCGCAGTAATGGGAACCGCGTCTCGTCAGGCGCTTCAAAGGTCAGCCGCCCCAGGGCGGCCAGATCCAGCCTGGGCGCCGGCCACGCCAGGCGGTCCGGCCAGGCCAGGGCGCAGGCGATCGGCGTCTTCATGTCCGGAGGCCCCATCTGAGCCAGGGTCGAACCATCCACATATTCCACAAGGCTGTGGATGATTGATTCCGGATGGACCACGACATCGATCCGCTCGCCGCTCATGCCGAACAGATAGGCCGCCTCGATCAGTTCCAGACCCTTGTTGGCCATGGTGGCGCTGTCGACCGAGATCTTGGCGCCCATGCTCCAGTTCGGATGGGCCACCGCCTGCTCCGGCGTGATCCGGCCCATGGCCTCGCGCGGCAGGGTGCGGAACGGTCCGCCGGATGCGGTCAGCACCAGCTTCGACACCTGCTCGGGCGCTTCGGCCGGAAAGACCTGGAAGATGGCGGAATGCTCGGAATCGACCGGGATCAGCTTGCCGCCGCTGCGCTTGACCCGTTCGATCAGCGCCGGGCCGCAGCAGACCAGGCTTTCCTTGTTGGCCAGGGCCAGGGTCGCGCCGGTGCCGGCCGCCGCCCAGGCGGACCGCAGCCCCGCAGCGCCGACGATCGACGCCATGACCCAGTCCACAGGCCGGCTGGCGGCCTCGACGATGGCTTCGGGTCCGGCCGCCGCTTCGACATCCGTTCCGGCGAGCGCCTCGCGCAGTTCCGACAGACGCGCCGGATCGGCGGTCACGGCCAGTCGGGGCCGCCAGCGTCGGGCCTGTTCGACCAGGCGGGCGATGTTGTTCCCGCCGGTCAGGACCTCGACCTGGAACGCGCCGGAGCCCGCCTGCTCGGCCTGATCCATCAGGTCCAGCGTGGACGTCCCAACCGAGCCGGTCGAGCCCAGGACGCTGACCTTGCGGGCGATCATGCGCCGCGCTCCAGCATCAGGACGATCACGCGCCCTGCCGCCACGACCACGACCGCGAACATCAGGCCGTCGACCCGGTCCAGCAGTCCGCCGTGGCCGGGAATGATATTGCCCGCGTCCTTGACCCCGAAGCGGCGCTTCAGGGCGGATTCCCACAGGTCGCCCGCCATGGTGGCCAGAGCCGCCGCCAAGCCGAGGACGCCGCCCCAGAAGATGTTCAACCGGCCCATGTCCAGCCAGCCCGCCATGGCCGCGCCGGCGATCATCCCGGCGATCAGACCGCCGATGAAGCCGGACCAGGTCTTGTTGGGTGAAAAGCGCGGCCACAGCTTGGGCCCGCCCACGGCGCTGCCGACCAGATAGGCCAGGATGTCCGAGGCCCAGGCCACGGCGAAGACCAGCACGGTCCAGTAGAGCCCCTGCGCCGCGTTCAGATCGCGCAGCCAGATCAGCAGGACGCACGGCCAGCCGAGATAGAGGACGCCATAGGCCGCATCCATCGCCTCGGCTCCGCGTGACCGCGCGAACAGCCCGGCCGCCAGAGCCCCGAAGACCAGCAAAATCAGCGCCAACGACATCTGGCCGATATGGGCGGCGATGACCGCCGTAATCAGCGCCACAGCCACGGCGACGCCGACCGAACGCCAGAAGCGCGGGGCGCTCATCCGCGCCCATTCAAACGCCAGCAGGCCGCAAGCCGCCACCACCAGGGCGCAAAACCAGCCGCCCCCGGCCCAGGTCGCCAGAACAGCCGCCGGCGCCAGCACTACGGCCGAGGCCGCTCTCAGGCCAATGTCACCGATCTTCAACGCCATCAGCCTGCCGCCGTCTTCGGCGCCGCATCCGGCAAGGCGTCACGCCCCCCATACCGCCGCTCGCGATTGCCATAGAGAGCGACCGCCTCGCCCAGGGCCTCGGCGCCGTAGTCGGGCCAGAGGATGTCCTGGAACACCAGTTCGGCGTAGGCGGCTTCCCACAGCAGGAAGTTCGACAGCCGCTGTTCGCCCGAGGTCCGCACGATCAGATCCACCGGCGGCGCCCCAGCCGTCGACAGGCCGGCCCCGAGGTCGTCCTCGGTCACTTCGCCCGTGAACTGTCCCGCGCGGGCCTGGTCGACCAGCCGCTGAGCAGCGTCCACCAGATCGGCGCGGCCGCCATAGTTGAACGCCACCTGCAGCAGGAAGCGGTCATTGTGGGCGGTCTGCGCCTCGGCGCGGTCGACGATGGCGGCGATGTCGGCGGGCAGGCCCTTGCGACGGCCCAGGACGCGAATACGCACGCCCGCCGCCTCCAGCCGCTTCAGGTCGCTGCCGACGAACGAACGGACCAGACCCATCAGGTCCGACACCTCGTCCGCCGGACGGCTCCAGTTCTCGGTCGAGAAGCCGAACACAGTCAGGCAGCGGACGCCGAAGTCCGGCGCCGCCTTGATCGTGCGGCGCAGGGCCTGAACGCCCTCGCGATGCCCCATGACGCGCGGCAAGCCGCGACGCTCGGCCCAGCGACCGTTGCCGTCCATGATCAGGGCGACGTGACGAGGCCCCCTCTCAGGCGCCGTGGCGACGGTCTCGGCCGACATTGTAAGATCCCTCCTGACGCGCGTGTCTGCGTCAGACCTGCATGATCTCGACTTCCTTGGCCTTCAAGGCCTCGTCAATGCGCTTGATGGCCGCGTCGGTATCCTTCTGGACCTCGGCTTCCATCTTCTTCTGTTCGTCCTGGCTGATCTCGGTGGCCTTTTCGGCCTTTTTCAGGTCGTCGTTGGCGTCGCGACGCACGTTGCGCACGGCGATCTTCTGCTGCTCGGCGTACTTGCCGGCCAGCTTGACCAGATCCTTGCGGCGCTCTTCGGTCAGCGGCGGCACCGGGATACGCAGGGTCTGGCCGTCCACGATCGGGTTCAGGCCCAGGCCGGCGGCGCGAATGGCCTTTTCGACCGCCACGACCATGCTCTTGTCCCAGACGCTGACCGAGATCATGCGCGGCTCCGGCACGCTGATGGCGGCCACGGCGTTCAGCGGCGAGGTCGAGCCGTAGGCTTCGACCTGAACCGGATCCAGCAGCCCCGAGTTGGCCCGGCCCGTGCGCAGACCGGCATAGTCTTCCTTCAGCGCCGCGACGGACTTGTCCATGCGTTCGCGATAGGTCTTCAACTCGGGCTTGGCCATGGTGGTTTCCTTGGTCTGGTCGTTCGGGTCGAGGGCCGCTCAGGCGGCCTTGTTGTTGGTGATGACGGTGAAGGTGCCTTCGCCGCGCAGGGTCTTGCGCAGCGAGTCTTCCTCACGGATCGAGAAGACCACGATCGGGATGTCGCTGTCGCGCATCAGGGCGATGGCCGAGGCGTCCATGACGCGCAGGTCCTTGGCCAGAACGTCCTGATAGGTCAGGGTTTCATAGCGGGTGGCGGTCGCGTCCTTCTTGGGATCGGCGGTATAGACGCCGTCCACGCTGGTGCCCTTCAACAGGGCGTCGCAGCCCATTTCGGCGGCGCGCAGCGCGGCGCCCGAGTCGGTCGTGAAGAAGGGGGCGCCCACGCCAGCGGCGAAGATCACCACCCGGCCCTTTTCCAGGTGACGCATGGCGCGACGGCGAATGTAGGGTTCGGCGATGGCGGCCATCGGGATGGCGCTCTGGACCCGCGTATCGACGCCGATCTTCTCCAGCGCGCCCTGCATGGCCAGGGCGTTCATGATCGTCGCCAGCATGCCCATGTAGTCGGCGTTGGCGCGGTCCATGCCCGCAGCGGCCTTGGACAGGCCGCGGAAGATGTTGCCGCCCCCGATGACCAGGCAGATCTCGACGCCCTCGCGCGCCACCTGGGCCACGGCGGCCGCCACGACGTCGACGGTCTTCATGTCGATGCCATAGGACTGCTCGCCCATCAGGACCTCGCCCGAGACCTTCAGCAGGACGCGCTTATATCGGAACTCGGAAGGGGCGTCGGGCATGGGTATGGGTCCGTGGATACAGGGGTTACGCATCCGCGCGAGGTGAATCGGCGGCTCATCATAGACGAAGGGCGCGCCGGCCATCAAAGCCGAACGCGCCCTTTTGAAAATTCTTCCCTTTCGGGAAGAAACTTCAGTGTTAGTTGCCGCCCATCATCGAGGCGACTTCCGACGCGAAGTCGGGGCCTTCAACCTTCTCGACGCCTTCACCCAGAGCCAGGCGCACGAAGCCGGCCAGGTGCAGGTTGGAGGAGCCCAGTTCCTTGGCCGAGTTGGCGACCAGTTGTTCGATGGTCACGTCCGGATCCATGACGAACGGCTGCTTCGACAGCACCACGTCCTTCTGGAACTTGTTGATCTGGCCTTCCACGATCTTCTCGATCATGGCTTCCGGACGGCCTTCTTCCTTGGCCTTTTCGATCAGGACAGCGCGTTCCTTCTCGATGGCGGCCGGATCCAGGTCGTCGGTGTTCAGCGACAGCGGCGCGGTCGCAGCGACGTGCATGGCGATCTTGCGGCCCAGTTCGCGCAGAGCGGTCTTGTCGCCCTCGCCTTCCAGGGCGACCAGCACGCCGATGCGGCCGACGCCCGGCGACACTGCGTTGTGGACGTAGGTCGAGACGACGCCTTCCGACACCGACAGACGGGCGGCGCGGCGCAGTTGCATGTTCTCGCCGATGGTGGCGATCATGTTGGTCACTTCGTCCTGGACCGTCTTGCCGGCTTCCAGTTCGGCGCCGTGCAGGGCTTCGACCGTGTGGTGGTCCAGGCCCAGTTGGGCGAACGACTTGGCAGCGTTCTGGAACAGATCGTTGCGGGCGACGAAGTCGGTTTCAGCGTTGAATTCGATGGCGGCGGCGACTTCGCCCTTGCCGTCTTCCTTCGACGCGACAGCGACCAGGCCTTCAGCGGCGACGCGGTCAGCCTTCTTGGCGGCCTTGGACAGGCCCTTGGCGCGCAGCCAGTCGATTGCTGCTTCGATGTTGCCGTCGTTTTCGACCAGCGCCTTCTTGCAGTCCATCATGCCGACGCCCGAACGCTCGCGAAGTTCCTTCACGAGGGCGGCAGTGATCTCGGCCATGTTCTTCTCCTGAAAATTCAAATGAGCGGCCGGGCATGGATAGCCCGGCCGCATGTCAGTTTGGCGTAGGCCCGATCATCGACCGGGCCCCGAGGGCGTCTTAGCCCTCGACCTCTTCTTCAGTCGTCGCGAGCAGTTCTTCAGCAGCGCCTTCCGTGCCGGCCGGAGCGACTTCGGCTTCAACCGGAGCAGCAGCGGCTTCACGCAGCATCGGCTCGACCGGAGCTTCCGAAGCGCCCAGGTCGATGCCCGAGGCCGAAGCGCCGGCGGCCAGGCCGTCCAGGACGGCGTCGGCGATCAGGTCGCAGTAGGTCTGGATGGCGCGGGCGGCGTCGTCGTTGCCCGGGACCGGATAGGTGATGCCGTCCGGGTCCGAGTTGGTGTCCAGGATGGCGATGATCGGGATGTTCAGCTTGCGGGCTTCCTGGATCGCGATCGCTTCCTTGTTGGTGTCGATCACGAACATGATGTCCGGGATCGAACCCATGTCCTTGATGCCGCCCAGCGACAGTTCCAGCTTGTCCTTCTCGCGCTGCAGGTTCAGCAGCTCTTTCTTGACGCGGCCTTCGCCGCCGGTGGCCAGAACGGTTTCCAGCTCGCGCAGGCGGGCGATCGAGCCCGAGACGGTGCGCCAGTTGGTCAGCGTGCCGCCGAGCCAGCGGTTGTTCATGTAGTACTGGGCGCAGCGCGTAGCGGCTTGCGCGACCGGGTCAGCAGCCTGACGCTTGGTGCCGACGAACAGCACGCGGCCGCCCTTGGCGGCGACTTCGCGCACGGCGACCAGGGCCTGGTGCAGCAGCGGCATCGTCTGCGACAGGTCGATGATGTGGATGTTCGAGCGCGAGCCGAAGATGTAGCGGTCCATCTTCGGGTTCCAGCGGTGCGTCTGGTGGCCGAAGTGAGCGCCGGCTTCCAGCAGCGTACGCATCGAGAATTCAGGCAGAGCCATGATCGTTGTATCCTTTTTCCGATCAAACCTAGCGTGAGCGAGTAAAGGACCGGACGGTCCCTCGGAACGGTGCAGGCCAGGATGTCTCCCCGGACCGCGCCACGCCCACGTGCGAAGTGCGCGCGCTCTCTAGGCGTATTGTTCGGAAAAGGCAAGCCAATCAGTCAGAAGCTGCGCCCGTCCACGCGGCTCGCTGTCCACGCCCAGGGTTCCACGTCGGTCAGGGTCCTCACATTGATCGCCGCGACCTCGGACCCGTCCGGCGCCACGCCGTAACCGAAGGGCTGGACGCCGCAGGTCTTGCAGAAGCGATGCTCGATCTTGTGCTGATTGAAGAAGTAGGAAGTCGTCGCCTCCTCGCCCGCCGTCAATCGAAAGGCCGTGCGAGGCGCGAAGGCCAGGACGAACCCTTTTCGATAGCAGTGCGAACAGTTGCACTCGATCAGGCCTTCCAGCCCGACCTCGACCTCATAGGCCACCGCGCCGCAGTGGCAGGACCCCTTGTGCACGCTCATGATCCATCCCTCCCTCAGGGTGTCGGCAAGCTGTATTCCAGATCGTAGTGATGAACGCCGTCGGCGATGGTCAGGTGAAAGACGCCGGCGATCCCGGTCAAGCCCCCTGCCCCGGATCCCGGCACGATGGTGATCAGCAGTTCCTGCGCGCCCCGGTCCATCAGGCCGCGATGCGCCAGGGTGAAGGCGCCCTCGCGCCCGTCGATCACGCCGGACACCCGGTCCAGCGCGACATAGGCCCCCGACCGATCGGGGCTCATGGTCGCCAGCATCTCGCCGGCGGCGGTTCCGACCAGATCACCGTGGAAGGTCTTGGCCAGCAGCATCCGTCCCGGCGCGTCCGACGCCGCATCGGCGGCGGGCTGAACCGGCGTGATGACGACATCAAAGGTTCCGCGTGCATTCCGCATGATCTGGCCCTCGCCCACTAGGCATCCTCCAGCATCACCACGCCCGGCGCCGACTTCAGCGCCCCACGCAAGGCCGCGTCCAGTCGATAGCGGCCCGGCAGCTTGATCTCGACCTCGGTGCGGCCGCCCAAGGTCGCCTGCAGCCAGACCTCGCCGCCCTTCCCTTGCGCCCGCGCCCGGTCCAGCCGCGCCTTCAGCGCCTCGGCGTCCGCCGATTGCGCCGACAGCACGACCCGCAGCCCGATCTGGGCGTCGTCCAGCAGGACATCCATGCGATTGGCGTCGTCGCCGAAGAAGCGAACCTCGCCGTCCGCCGACTTGGCCCGCACCTTGACCAGAACCGAGGTCCCGACCTCGAGGATGTCGCGACAGCGTCGAAGCTGTTCCGGCGGGAACAGGCATTCGAACTCGCCCGTCGGGTCCGAGAAGGTGACGAAGGCGAATTTCTCGCCGCTCTTGGCGCTGGCCCGCTCCTGACGACGCCGCACGACGCCGGCCATCAGGAAGGCTTCGTGTCCCGCCTCAGCCAAGCCTTGCGCCTCGGCGACGAAGGTCACGCGCTTGCGCTTCAGCGCCGGCGTCAGATCTTCGAGCGGGTGGCCTGACAGGTAGAAGCCGACCGCCGACAGCTCCTGATCCAGCTTGTCCGGGCCGGCCCAGGGCTCGACGCTGCGTAGACGCGGCCGCGCGGCCCCCGCCTGATCCGCCCCGAACAGGCTGACCTGCGACGAGGCGCGTTCAGCCGCCACGCTCTGGCAATAGGCGATCAGGGTGTCGGCCTGTTCGAACAGCTGGCGGCGATTGGGATTGAGGCTGTCGAAGGCGCCCGACTTGGCCAGGCCTTCCAGCGCCCGCTTGTTGACCGCCTTGGGATCGACCCGCTCCAGGAAGTCGAAGATGTCTGCGAAGGGCCCGCCCGTCTCGCGCACCTCGACGACGTGCTTCATCGCCTCCAGCCCCACGTTGCGGATGGCGCCCAGGGCGTAGAGGACGCTGCCCTGCCCGTCCTTCCACTGGACGTCGAAGTCAGCGGACGAGCGGTTGATGTCGGGGGCCAGGACCGGAACCTCGAACCGGCGACAGTCCTGATAGAATACCGCCAGCTTGTCGGTGTTCGACAGGTCCAGGCTCATGGAGGCGGCGAAAAACTCGACCGGATGATTGGCCTTCAGCCAGCCTGTCTGGAACGAGATCAGCGCATAGGCGGCGGCGTGCGACTTGTTGAAGCCATAGCCCGCGAACTTGGCCACCAGGTCGAAGATGGAGCCGGACTGGGCTTCCGGCACGGACTTCTCGGAGGCGCCCTTGACGAAGCGGAGACGCTGGAAGTCCATCTCCTCCTTCTTCTTCTTGCCCATGGCCCGGCGCAGAAGGTCGGCTTCGCCCAGGCTGTAGCCCGCCAGGATCTGGGCGATCTTCATCACCTGCTCCTGGTAGATGATGACGCCGTAGGTCTCGGTCAGAACCTCGGTCAGCGATGGGTGCAGATAATCGACCTCGGCCCGGCCGAATTTCCGATCGATATAGGTGTCGATCATCTCCATCGGCCCTGGCCGATAGAGGGAGATCAGGGCGGTGATTTCCTCGATGGAGCCGCAGCGCATCTTGCGCAGGGTGTCGCGCATGCCCTGGGATTCCAGTTGGAACACCCCGACCGTCTGGCCCGAAGCCATCAACTCGTAGGTCTTGGGGTCGTCCAGCGGCAGCAGATTCCACTCCGGAGCCGCTCCGCGCCGTTCCAGATACTCCCGCGCCCGGTCCAGCACCGTCAGCGTCTTCAGGCCCAGGAAGTCGAACTTCACCAGACCCGCCGGTTCCACCCACTTCATGTTGAACTGGCTGGCTGGGATGGTCGAGCGCGGATCCTGATACAGGGGCACCAGTTCGGTCAGCGGCCGGTCGCCGATGACGATGCCGGCGGCGTGGGTCGAGGCGTTGCGGTACAGCCCCTCCAGTTCCAGCGCCGTCTCCAGCAGGGTCTTGACCGCCGGTTCCGCGTCGCGCGCCTCCTTCAGGCGCGGTTCCAGGTCGATGGCCTGGGCCAGGGTCACAGGATTGGCCGGGTTGTTCGGCACCATCTTGCAGAGACGGTCCACCTGCCCCAGCGGCATCTGCAGCACCCGGCCGACGTCGCGCAGCACGGCCCGCGCCTGCAGGGTGCCGAAGGTGATGATCTGGGCCACCCGGTCCTTGCCGTAGTGATCCTGCACATAGTCGATCACCTCTTCCCGCCGCTCCTGGCAGAAGTCGATGTCGAAGTCGGGCATGGAGACGCGTTCGGGGTTCAGGAACCGCTCGAACAGCAGGCCGAACCGCAAGGGGTCCAGATCGGTGATGGTCAGCGACCAGGCCACCAGCGAACCGGCGCCGGAACCCCGCCCCGGCCCCACGGGAATCCCGTGCAGCTTGGCCCATTTGATGAAGTCGGCCACGATCAGGAAGTAGCCCGGGAAGCCCATCTGCTGGATGATCCCGACCTCCCACTCCAGGCGGGTCCAGTATTCCTCCTCGGGCGCGGCGGGCGTGACCTGCTGCAGGCGAGCCTTCAGTCCCTCGCGCGCCTGATGGGCCAGTTCGTCGGGCTCGGAGCGACCGGCGCCGGTGTCGAAGCGCGGCAGGATCGGCGCCCGCGTCGGGACCAGGAAGGCGCAGCGGCGGGCGATGTCGATGGTGTTGTCGCAGGCCTCGGGCAGGTCCGAGAACAGCTCGCGCATGGCGGCGGCGGTCTTGAACCAGTGCTGGTCGGTGATGCGCCGCCGCTCCTCCTGGCCGGTGAAGGCGCCGTCGGAGATGCACAGCAGGGCGTCGTGCGACTTCGCCTGCGCCGCCTTGGCGTAATAGACGTCGTTGGTGGCGACCAGAGGCGCGTCGTTGGCGTAGGCCCAGTCGACCAGTCCCGCCTCGGCGACAGGCTCCTGCGGCAGGCCGTGGCGCTGCAGTTCGACATAGAAGCGGTCGCCGAAGACGCGCTGCATTTCCGCCAGGGCCGCCTGGGCCTCAGCAGGCTTGTTCTGCACGAACAGAGGGTCGATCGGACCGTCGGGACCGCCCGACAGCAGGATCAGCCCCTCGGACTTATCCACAACCTGTCCCCAGGGCACGCCCGGCTCGGACATCTCGCCCGCGTCGAGGTAGGCGGCCGACGAAAGCGCACAGAGGTTCAGCCAGCCCTGCTCGTTCTGGACCAGCAGCACCACGGTCGGCGTCTTGGCCCAACGATCGGAAATCTGACCGCCGATGCCCAGCACCGGCAGGGCGCAGGCCACGATCGGCTGGACGCCCGCATCCTTGGTGTTCTGACTGAACTCCAGCGCCCCGAACAGGTTGGCGCGGTCAGCCACCGCGACGGCCGGCATCCCCGCGTCTGCGGCCATCTTGCCGATCTTGCCGGCCTTGATCGCCCCTTCCAGCAGGGAATAGGCGCTGCGGACCCGCAGATGGACAAAACCCTGACTGTTCGCCGTTTCCGCCAATACAAACTCCGCTGATCCCGGACGCCGGGACCTCATGTCCGACCGCCACGCGGTCGGACCTCGATCATGCAGAGGGTCTTCGCGGCGATCACGTCACCAGGAAAGACGCCTGCCAGATCATCCAGACGAAGCCGCCGCACGACGCAAGCGACAGCATATCCCTCACCCAACGCGACATCGGCTTATCCCCAGTTCGCTTGTTCCTGAAACGTTCTATATTCTCGCTTTGTTCTCATTGCAAGCCGCCTTCTCGCTGATGCGCGCGGCGGTCCGCCTTCCCATGTTGGGCCTCTGATGCGGAGAATGACCGGGAGTTTCCCATGTCGCGCCTTCTGCCCCTGATCGCCCTGACCCTCGCAGCGGCCTGTTCGCCCGGCGAAACGTCCGCCCGCGCGGCTCCGCCGGAACCGCCGCCTGGCTTTCAGATGGCGGTCTTCGCCGGCGGCTGTTTCTGGTCCAGCGAAAAAGCGTTCGACGGTCTGCGGGGCGTACGCTCGGCGGTGTCCGGCTTTGTCGGCGGCACGCGGCCCAACCCGACCTATGAGCAGGTGGTGCGCGGCGGGACCGGCTATCGCGAGGCGGTGCAGGTGACGTTCGATCCGGCCGTCGTCAGCTACCGCAGTCTGGTCGACCGCTACTGGCGCACCATCGACCCGACCGACCCCGCCGGCCAGTTCTGCGATCAGGGCCCGTCCTACGTCACGGCGGTCTATGCGACCGAGGCCCAGACGCCCGCGGCCGAGGCGTCGCGAACGGCGGCGAGGGCCACGCTTGGCGCCCGCAACTTCGTCACGCCCGTCTATCCCGCCATGCGTTTCTGGCCGGCCGGCGCCGAGCATCAGGACTTCGCCCGTCGGCATCCGGTCCGATACGAGGCCTACCGCATCGGTTGCCGCCGCAGCATCAGGCTGCACGCCCTGTGGGGCGACGCCGCCGTGGGCTGATCAGTAGGCTTGGGCTTCGGCCGCGCGTTCTTCCAGATGGCCGTCCTTCAGGGCGAAGACGCGGTCCATGTGACCGGCCAGCTCCATGTTGTGGGTGGCGATCAGGGCGGCGACGCCCGTGGTCTTGGCCAGTTCGCGCAGGGCTTCGAACACCGCGTGGCTGTTGGTCGGGTCGAGGTTGCCCGTAGGTTCGTCGGCCAGCAGCAGACGCGGGCTGTTGGCCAGCGACCGCGCGATGGCGACCCGCTGCTGCTCGCCGCCCGACAACTGGGCCGGCTGGTGCAGGAAACGCTCGCCAAGCCCCAGACTGGTCAGCAGGGCCTCGGCCCGGCGACGCGCCTCGGCCTCGGAATGACCGGCGATGCGCATGGGCAGGGCCACGTTGTCCCGTGCGTCAAATTCCGGCAGCAGGTGATGGAATTGATAGACGAAACCGATCCGCGACAGGCGCAGACGCGTCCGCGCCCGCTCGTCCAGACCGCCGACGTCCTCGCCGTCGATCATAACCTGACCGCTAGTCGGCCGCTCCAGCAGGCCGGCGGCGTGCAGCAAGCTCGACTTGCCCGAGCCCGACGGCCCGATCAGGCCGACGACCTCGCCCGGCATGATGTCCAGATCGACGCCCTTCAGCACCGTCAGCCCGCCCGAGGCGGTCGGATAGGTGCGGGTGATCCCGCGCAGACGCAGCGTCGGCGCCTTGTTCAGCGGACTATTCAAAGCGAAGCGCCTCCACCGGGTCGATCCGCGACGCGTTCCACGACGGCGGCAGGCTGGCGAGGCAGCTCATGAAGAAGGAGAAGAGCGCCACCCAGGTCACGTCCCAGGCGTCGACCTCGGCCGGAATGGAATCCAACATATAGACTTCGGCGTTGAACAGCTGGACGCCCAGCAGGGCTTCGATGAAGTGCTGGATCGCGCCGATGTTCAGGCAGAACAGCAGGCCCAGGATCAGGCCGGCGATGGTGCCGCCGATGCCGATGGCCGCGCCCGAGACGAAGAAGATGCGCAGGATCGACGACGGGCTGGCGCCCACGGTCCGCAGGATGGCGATGTCGCGGGTCTTGTTCTTCACCAGCATGATGATGCCGCTGATGATGTTCATGGCGGCGATGGCCACGACCATGCCCAGGATGATGCTCATGGCCGCGCGCTCGACCTCCAGCGCGCCCCAGATCGCGGCCTGACGATTGCGCCAGTCGGTGACGATATTGCCGGGGCCCGCCGCCTGCTGCACGGACGCGATCTGGTTTTCCACCAGATCAGGCTCGGCCACCTTCATCTCGAGCACGTCCCAGACGCCTTCCTTGCCGAAGAAGAGCTGGGCCTGCTCCAGCGGCATGAAGATGAAGGCGCGATCGTAATCAGCCGCGCCCGAACTGAAGATACCGCCGACCCGATAGGTCTTTTCAAGCCCGCCAAGATTGCCGAAAGCGCTGTCAGCCCCGGTCGGCGAATAGATGGAGATGGCGCTGCCCACGCTCAGGCCCAGTTGATCCGCCAGCGCCTTGCCGATCAGGATGTTGTCGCCGCCATAGGCGCCCTGGCCGAAAGAGGCGCGCATTTCGGGGGTCAGGCTGTCATAGACGAACCGGGTCGCCGCCAGATCCTGCGGCCGCACGCCGCGCACCATGCCGCCGGTCATCTGACCGCCCGCGCGGAACATGGCTGCAGATTCGACAAGCGGCGACACCGAAACCACGCCTGGAACGTCGCTGATCCGCTTCAGCGTCGCCTCGCGGTCGGGCGAGGTCAGCACCGGCCCCTGCACATACATATGCCCGTTGAACGACAGGATCCGGTCCATCAACGTCCCGCGAAAACCGGCCATGATGCTCATCACGCTGATCAGCACCGCCACAGCCAGCATGATGCCGACGAAGCTGATGATGGCGATCAGGGCGACCCCGCCCTCCTTGCGCTTGGCGCGCAGGTAGCGGAGCGCCAGTCCGATCTCCCAGGCGGAGAAGGGACCGGCGGGCTTCACGGCGGGCGGCGCGGAGGCCGTCGCGGCGTCGGTCATTTCGTCAGCAGCTCCAGGGCGGCGTCCAGCGACAGGGTTTGCTTTTCGCCCGTGGCGCGGCGCTTCAGTTCGACCACGCCGTCGGCCAGGCCCTTGGGACCGATGGTCAGCTGCCACGGCACGCCGATCAGGTCGGCGGTGGCGAACTTGCCGCCCGGACGCTCGTCGGTGTCGTCGTAGAGGACGTCCTTGCCCAGGGCTTCCAGCTTGGCGACAGCCTCTTCACAGGCGGCCGAGACGGCTTCGTCGTTGGCGCGCAGGTTGATCACCACCACGTCGAACGGGGCGACCGGGTCCGGCCAGATGATGCCGCCTGCGTCGTGGCTGGCCTCGATGATGGCCCCCATCAGACGCGACACGCCGACGCCGTAGCTGCCCATGTGGACCTCGGTGTCCTGGCCGTCCGGCCCGGCGACCTTGGCCTTCATCGGGGCCGAGTATTTGGTGCCGAAGTAGAAGATGTGGCCAACCTCGATGCCACGCGCCGACAGGCGGTCGCCCTCGGCGGTCTGGGCCTCGAACTGGGCCGCGTCGTGCATTTCCTCGGTCGCGGCGTAGAGGGCCGTGCGTTCGTTGAACACGCCTTCCAGTTGCTCGACGCTGAGGTTGTGGCCCGGCGCATCCATCTCGACCAGTTTGCGGTCGCAGAAGACCTCGCTCTCGCCGGTCTCGGCCAGAACGATGAACTCGTGGCTCAGGTCGCCGCCGATCGGGCCGGTGTCGGCGCGCATCGGCACCGCCTTCAGGCCCAGGCGCGAGAAGGTGTTCAGGTAGGCGGCGAACATGCGCTTGTAGGCGATGCGGGCCGAGGCCTCGTCCAGATCGAACGAATAGGCGTCCTTCATCAGGAACTCACGGCCGCGCATGACGCCGAAGCGCGGACGGCGCTCGTCGCGGAACTTCCACTGGATGTGGAAGAGGTTCAGCGGCAGGGCCTTGTAGCTCTTCACATAGGCTCGGAAGATATCCGTGACCATTTCCTCGTTGGTCGGTCCGTACAGCAGCTCGCGCTCGTGGCGGTCGGTGATGCGCAGCATCTCGGGACCGTAGGCGTCATAGCGGCCGCTCTCGCGCCACAGGTCGGCCAGTTGCAGCGTCGGCATCAGCAGTTCGACCGCCCCTGCCCGCTCCTGCTCCTGACGCACGATGCCTTCGATCTTGCGGAGCACACGCAGGCCCAGCGGCAGCCAGGCGTAAATGCCGGCGGCCTCCTGCTTGATCATGCCCGCGCGCAGCATCAGCTGATGCGACACGATCTGGGCGTCGGAAGGGGCTTCTTTCAGGGTCGGCAGGAAGTAGCGCGACAGGCGCATGGCGGGAATCTCTGCAAAATCAGTCTGGCCCGAGTTTTAACCGGGCGAATGGGGCGAAAGCTAGAGCGCTGGTCCGCGGCTGAAGTTCGGCAGCGGCACCCATCCGGTCCAGACAATCAGGACGATGAGGGCCCAGACGATGGCCGCGACCCAGGTCGTGGTGATGAACTTCTTCTTCAACTGCGGGTTGGCGGGCGCGCCCCACTGGCTGCCGTCGGTCGGCGGCGCCTCCACCTGCTTCGACGACCCCAACGGCAGGATCGTGAACAGCACGATCCACCACGAGGTCAGATACAGCGCCACCAGGGTAAAGGGGCCAAGAGGCATCGGGACAATCCATCCATCAGTTCGTGCGCCCCTTTCGCATTCCGCCCATGTCGGCGGCGGGCTAAGGAAGGGCGCGAAACAAGGACGTCCTCATGCCACAGATCACCCTGGAACACTCCCCCCATTTCGACGGGACCGATTGGCGCGCCCTGGCGCTGGAGATCCATAAGCTGTGCGTGGACGTGGTCGGCGCGACGACCCAGGCCTGCAAGACGCGGATCGTGCGCTGCGACGACCTGATCATCGCCGACGGCGACCCGGCCCAGGCCATGGTCCACTGCGACCTGCGCATCCTGACCGGCCGCACCCAGGAGCAGAAGACGGCGCTGGGCGAAGCGGTTCAGGCGGCCCTGCTGGCGGGCGTGAAGCCCTACGACGGTCCGGCCCAGATTTCCGTCGAGATCGGAAACCTGGACAAGGACAACTATCGTAAGGTCACGCTGGGCGGTTGACGCCGCCTATGGATGCGGCCGCCCTATGCCGTAGCGGGCCGCCCAGTAGGGCAGGATGTCGTCGTCCTGCAGGAAGCGGGCGCCGGTCTCCGCGCTGACCTGGGCGTCGGGCCAGTCAAACTCGCCGTCTAGAACCAGCAGCGGGCAGCTCTGGTTCGCCTCCCCCACCTCGGCCACCACAGCGGCGCGCGGACGGGGGTGATCCAGATGCGTGACCTGAACCTGCTCGCGCAGGCGCGGATAGAGGCCCAGCACCCCCTCGATCCGGGCGCCGGGCGGGCAATACCAAGGCCCGCCCTGATCATCGAACCAATCGGCGTTCAGCAGATAAAGCCGGTCCGTCATTACAGCCGCAGGATCACGGTTTCTACGATGGGACGACGGTCCCAGATCTGCTGGCTGGCCTTTTTCAGGGCGCGGCTGACAGCCTGTTCGACCACCAGTTCGTCGTCCAGAGCCTCGCCCTTCAGCTTGCGAACCGCCTGTTCGGCGCGCTCGGCCAGATCATCCAGCACATCGCCCAGAGGACGATCTTCGTCGCCCGGCAGGCCGATGCCGCGCACGTCGATGTCGCTGACGATCTTGCCGCGTTTGTCCATGGCGAAGCTGACGATCAGGACGCCATTGGTCGCCGCGTGCTTGCGCTCACGCAGGGCCTCGCCCGCCTCCTCGACCAGCATCCCGCCGTCGACGAACAGACGGCCCGAGGGCACTTCGTCGATGATGGCCGCGGGTCCGGGGGCCAGACGCACCATGTCGCCGTTGCGCGGCGTCACGGTTTCCGGGACCTGCATGTCCTTGGCCAGGTTGGCGTGCTCCATCAGGTGACGGCGCATGCCGTGGGTCGGCACCGCGATCTGCGGACGCGCCCAGTTATACATCTGACGCAGTTCGTCACGGCACGGGTGGCCCGAGACGTGGATGCCCGGATGGTCCTTCTCGGTGTAGAGGCGCACGCCCCGGTCAGCCATCTTGTCCTGCAGTCGGCCGATCGACAGCTCGTTGCCCGGAATGACCCGCGACGAGAAGATGCAGTGGTCGCCCTTGCCCAGCTTGATGAAGGGATGGGTCCCCTCGGCCACGCGCGACAGGGCCGCGCGGACCTCGCCCTGGCTGCCGGTGCAGAGATACAGGATCTCGTCCTCGGGCCAGACGCGGGCCTCCTGTTCCGACAGGAAGGGTTTGACGTCGCTCAGCATGCCGACCGACTTGGCGGCGGCGGTGATGCGGTGCATCGAGCGCCCGGCCAGGGCCACGCGGCGGCCGGCGGCTTCGGCGGCGCGGATCACGCTGTCCATGCGCGCGACGTTGGAGGCGAAGCAGCCCACGGCGACGCGGCCCTTCAGGTCCTTGATCAAGGCGGCCAGGGCCACCTTCACGTCGCCCTCGGAACCGGCCACGCCGTCGACGAAGACGTTGGTGCTGTCGCAGACCATGGCCAGCACGCCCTCGTCGCCGAGGCGCTGGATGGTCTCGACGTCGGTGCGCTCGCCCACGACCGGATCATTGTCGATCTTCCAGTCGCCTGTGTGCAGGACCGTGCCCAGCGGGGTCTTGATGGCCAAGCCGTTCGGCTCGGCGATCGAGTGGGTGATGGTGACGAAGGTCACGTCGAACGGACCCAGGTTCAGGTCGCCGCCCAGCGGCACTTCGTTCAGCTCGACCTGATCCAGAATGTTGGCGTCGCGCAGCTTCTCGCGGATCAGATAGGCGGTGAAGGGCGTCGCATACAGCGGCGCCTGGATGCGCGGCCACAGCCAGCCCAGAGCGCCGATATGGTCTTCGTGGGCGTGCGTCAGCACGATGCCCAGAATGTTCTCGCCTTCCAGGAAGGTGGGATCGGGCACGATCACGTCCACGCCCGGCGTGGACGGGTCGCCGAAGGTCACGCCGACATCGACGATGATCCACTTGCGATCATGCGCCGGGCCAAAGCCATAGGCGTTGAGGTTCATGCCGACCTCGTTCGAGCCGCCCAGCGGCAGGAAGACGAGTTCGTCGTTTTGAGTTTTCTTTGTCATACGTCCCTAAAGGTGGGTATTCCGCCGCCAGATTTCGAGTAGGCCGCGGATAGTCAGGTCCGGATCGAACCGGTCGATAGATTGGGTTGAGCCTTCAAACAGGGAGGCGACGCCGCCGGTGCCGATGACCGTCATGGGCTTGCCCCACTCGGCCTTGATGCGGTCCACCAGCCCTTCAATCAGGGCGATATAGCCCCAGAAGACGCCGGATTGCATGGAGGTGACGGTGTCGCGCCCGATAACGACATCGGGGCGTTGAATGGCGATGCGCGGCAGCTTGGCCGCCGCTTCGTGCAGGGCTTGCAGCGACAGGTTGATGCCCGGCGCGATCAGTCCGCCCTCGAAGGCCCCCTGCCCTCGCTCGGCCCCGCCCGACACCACGTCGAATGTCGTGGCCGTGCCGCTGTCGATCAGCAGCAGGTCGCCCTCATAGATCTGCAGCGCGCCGATGGCGTTGACCAGACGGTCGGCCCCGGCCTCGCTGGGCTTGGGAATGCGCACCTCAATGCCGAGGTTGACGTTCTCGCCGATCACCAGAGGCTCGACCGCGATATAGCGCCGCGCCAGATTGCGCAGGTTGAAGATCGACTGCGGCACCACGCTGGAGATGATGCAGCCGTCCAGGTCCTTCATGGAAAGCCCCTTGCCGCGCATCTCGAACAGTTGATGCAGCCAGACGGCGTATTCGTCGGCCGTGCGCATGGCGTCGGTGGCCGTGCGCCACTGGGCGATCCATTCCGTGCCGTCGTGGACGGCGAACAGGGTGTTGGTGTTGCCTTGCTCGATCGCCAGCAGCATCAGGCGGCCTCTCCGAAAAAGACGTCGCCAGCCGAGATCACGCGCAGCGATCCGTCCGGCAGTTTCAGGCGCAACGAGCCGTCCGCCTCGACCCCGTCGGCCACGCCGCTCAGGGTTTCGTTGGTCAGCCGCGCCGTGCATGGGCCATGCAGACCGGGCGTCCGCACGGTCCAGGCGTCGAGAATGGGTTGGAAGCCCAGCGTCGTCCAGCGATCCAGCCAGACGCCGAAGGTCTCGGCCAGAGCCTTGGCCGCCTCATCAACGGTCGGCGCCGAGACGACGCCATGCGCCAGATGTTCAGCGATGCAGGTGGCGGGCCGTTCGGTCTCGCCGGGCGTCTGGCTCAGGTTCACCCCGATGCCGATCGCCAGCCACAGCCCCCCCGAAGGCGCCGGACCGGACTCGATCAGGATGCCCGAGGTCTTGCGACCATCCAGCAACACGTCATTGGGCCATTTGATCGTGACCAGTGCCGGCGGGACGTAGCGGTCCAGCAGGTCGGCCACGGCCAGGGATGCGGCGAAGGTCAGTTGCGCCGCCTCGGCGGGGGATTTCCGGGTCAGCAGCAGCAGGGTGGAGGCGAGATTGCCGCTCTCGCTCTCCCACTTGCGTCCACGACGGCCGCGGCCGGCCGTCTGGCGCCGCGCCGTGATCCACAGCGGCCCGACCTCGCCCGCCTCGGCGCGGCGTCGCGCCTCGGCGTTGGTGGAGTCGGTTTCGTCGAGGATCAGAACCGGCGCGGCCAAAGACCCTTACCCGACCCCGACGCCCGAGGCGGCGGCGCGGGTCAGCGGCTCCAGCCAGGTCAGGGCGACGATCACCAGCGGGAAGCAGAAGGCGGCGGCCGCGAGGGCGATCCACTTGGCTTCCAGCGGCGACTTGTCGGTGGCGACCTCGGTTTCAGGCGCGTCGAACCACATCACCTTGATGATGCGCAGATAGTAGAAGCCGGCCACGACCGAGGCGACCAGACCAGCAGCGCCGGCCATCCAGTAGCCCGCGTCGGCGGCGGCGCCGAAGACAAAGAACTTGCCCCAGAAGCCCGACATCGGCGGAATGCCGACGGCCGACAGCGACAGGATGGTCAGGGCCACCGCCGTCAGCGGACGATCCTTCTTCAGACCGGCCAGGTCGGCGATCTTGCGGATCGGACGACCATTGCGGCTCAGCGACAGAAGGACGGCGAAGAAGCCGAACTGGTCGATGGCGTACAGGGTCATGAACATCAGCGTGGCCTGGACGCCGGCTTCGGTGCCCGCCGCCACGCCCAGCAGGGCGTAGCCGATGTTGATGATCGACGAATAGGCCAGCAGGCGCTGGATGTCCTTCTGCATCAGACCGCCGAACGATCCGACAGCGAAGCTGATCAGCGAGATCAGGATGATGACCTGGGCCCACTGACCGTGGGCGACGCCGAAGCCTTCGACCAGAACGCGGATGATCAGCACCATGGCCGCGATCTTGGGCGCCGTGGCGAACAAGGCCACGACCGGGGTCGGGGCGCCTTCATAGACGTCCGGCGTCCACATGTGGAACGGCGCGGCCGAAACCTTGAACGCCAGACCGCAGATCAGGAAGACTAGGCCGAAGATCAGGCCCGGACCGGGGTTGGCGGTGGCGAAGGCGGCGATGTCGACGAAGCGCATCGAACCGGCGAAGCCGTAGATCAGGCTGGCGCCATAGAGCAGCAGACCCGACGACAGGGCGCCCAGGACGAAATACTTCAGGCCCGCTTCCGAGGCCTTCAGGTTGTCGCGGTGATAGGCGGCCAGCACGTACAGGGCTAGCGAGTGCATCTCGATGCCGATGTAGAGCGAGATCAGGTCGCCGGACGAGGCCATCATCGACATGCCGACCGAGGCCAGCACGATCAGGACGGGATACTCGAACTTGGCGATGCCGTTGCGATGGATCCAGCCGTCGCCGAGGACGATGGCCACCGCCGCCGACAGGAAGATGGCGACCTTGCCATAGACAGCCAGCGGGTCGGCCACATAGGCGCCGTTGAAGGCCGTGCCCAGCGGACCGACCGCAGCCAGCACCGAAGCGACAGCCAGCAGCAGAACCGACAGGCCCGAGATCAGGCGCGTCGACTTCTCGCCGGTGAAGGCGCCGAGCATGAGCAGCACCAGCCCGCCGACCGCAAGGGTCAGCTCCGGGGCGGCGAGTTGAAGGGCGGAAGACAGATCAGTCATTATGCTCTCACCCGCCGATGGCTGCGCGATAGGCGGTCGTCAGGGCCTCAACGCTTGGCCCGGTGTAGTCGAGGACGGCGTTGGGATAGAGGCCCAGCCAGATGGTGCCGACGATCAGCGGCACGAAGATCAGCAGCTCGCGCTTGTCGATGTCCGTGATGGTCTGCAGCGCCGGGTTCTTGATCTCGCCGTACATGACGTTGCGGAACAGCGTCAGGGCGTAGACCGCCGAGAAGATGACGCCCGAGGCGGCGATCAAGGCCGTCCAGGTCGAGACCTTGTAGGCGCCGGTCATGGTCAGCACTTCGCCGATGAAGCCCGAAGTGCCCGGCAGGCCGACGTTGGCCATGGTGAACATCAGGAAGATGGCCGCATACCAGGGCATCCGCGCCGTCAGGCCGCCGTAGAAGGCGATCTCACGGGTGTGCATCCGGTCATAGACCACGCCGACGCAGAGGAAGAGCGCGCCCGAGATCAGGCCGTGGCTCAGCATCTGGAAGACCGCGCCCTGCACCCCGGTGTCGTTGCCGGCGAAGATGCCCATGGTCACGAAGCCCATGTGGGCCACCGACGAATAGGCGATCAGCTTCTTGATGTCGGTCTGACGGAAGGCGACCAGCGAGGTGTAGACCACGGCGATCACCGAAAGGGTGAAGACCAGAGGCGTGAACATCTGCGACGCCTGCGGGAACATCGGCAGGTTGAACAGGATGAAGCCGTAGCCGCCCAGCTTCAGCAGGATGCCGGCCAGGATGACCGAACCGGCCGTCGGGGCCTGAACGTGGGCGTCGGGCAGCCAGGTGTGGACCGGCCACATCGGCATCTTGACCGCGAACGAGGCGAAGAAGGCCAGCCACAGGATCGGCTGAACGGCCGGGTCGAAGGCGTAGGTCTTCAGCTCGGGAATGCTGGTGGTGCCCGTCTCATGGGCCATCCACAGCATGGCCAGCAGCATCAGCACCGACCCCAGCAGGGTGTAGAGGAAGAACTTGTACGAGGCGTAGATGCGGTTCGCCCCGCCCCAGATGCCGATGATCAGGAACATCGGCACCAGAGTGCCTTCGAAGAAGATGTAGAAGAGGAACAGGTCCAGCGACGTGAAGACGCCGATGACCAGGGTCTCCAGCACCAGGAAGGCGATCATGTATTCGACGACGCGCGTCTCGATCGACTTCCAGCTGGCCACGATGCAGATCGGCATCAGGAAGGCGGTCAGCAGGACGAACAGGATCGAGATCCCGTCCACACCCAGGTGATAACCGGCGCCGGCGAACCAGACGTAGTTTTCAACGAACTGATAGGCCGGGTTCGACGGATCGAACTGGGCGACCAGCAGGACGGACACGGCCAGCACCACAAGCGTGGTGCCCAGGGCGATCCAGCGCGCGGCCGGGGCCGCGGCGTCCTGGCCGCCCTTGTTCATCATGCCGGCCAGAAGCAGCAGGCCGGCGCCGACCAGCGGCAGGAAGGTGACGATGCTCAGAATGTGAGGCACGAGGCTCAGGCTCCCCACGTGAAGATGGCGAAGGCAAGGAACACAGCCACGCCGATCAGCATCACGAATGCATAGAAGTAGACGAAACCGGACTGGAAGCGCGACAGCCAGCCGCCCGATTTCAGCGAAGCCCAGGCCGCGCCGTTGGGGCCGAGACCGTCGATGATCTTCACGTCGCCTATCTTCCAGAAGAAGTCGCCGATGGCCTTGGCGCCCTTCACGAAGACGACGTCATACAGCTCATCGAAGAACCACTTGTTGTAGAGGAAGGTCCACAGCGGGCCCTTGCGCTCGGCCCACTGCTTGGCGACGCCTTCCTTGAGGACGTAGATCCAGAAGGCGGCGAAGGTGCCCAGAAGGGTCACGACCAGCGGCGACCACTTCACCCAGGTCGGAACGTTGTGGCTCTCGTGCAGGACGTGGTTGTTGCTGCCGACGAAGATGGCGCCGCGCCAGAACTCGGCCTCATGGTGACCGATGAAGTGCGGGGCGAAGATCATGCCCGCGAACATGGCGCCGATCGACAGCACCAGCAGCGGCAGGACCATGGGCAGCGGGCTCTCATGCGGCTGCAGCGGACCGTGGTGGTGGTCGTCGTGCGTATGCCCATCGTGAGAGTTGTCGCCGTCCAGCGGCTCGGAGTGCGTCTCCAGCTGGGCGTGCGAGGCGTGGTCGTCGGCGGCGTGATGACCGTCGTCCTTCCACTTGGCCGTGCCGTGGAAGGTCATGAAGACCAGGCGCCACGAATAGTAGGCCGTCAGCAGGGCCGCCGAGATGCCGATGACGAAGGCGAACATGCCCGCGACCGAATGGCCGCTCGTCGCCGCCGCATAGGCGCTCTCGAGGATGGAGTCCTTGGAATAGAAGCCGGCGAAGCCGCCGACGCCGGGCAGGCCCAGGCCGGTGATGGCGATGGTGCCGATCATCATGACCGCATAGGTGATGGGCAGCAGTTTCCACAGGCCGCCCATGCTGCGCATGTCCTGCTCGTGGTGCATGCCGTGGATCACCGAACCGGCGCCCAGGAACAGCAGGGCCTTGAAGAAGGCGTGCGTGAACAGGTGGAACATGGCCGGCTGATAGGCGCCGACGCCCGCCGCGAAGAACATGTAGCCCAGCTGCGAACAGGTCGAATAGGCGATCACGCGCTTGATGTCATTCTGCATCATGCCGACGGTCGCGGCGAAGATGGCCGTGATCCCGCCGATGATGGCGATGAACAGCGACGCGACCGGCGCGTGCTCATACAGCGGCGACAGCAGGCAGACCATGTAGACGCCGGCGGTGACCATGGTCGCCGCGTGGATCAGGGCCGACACAGGCGTCGGGCCTTCCATCGCGTCCGGAAGCCAGGTGTGCAGGAAGAACTGGGCCGACTTGCCCATGGCGCCGATGAACAGCAGCAGACCGGCCAGATCCAGGGCGGACCAAGTGTAGCCCAGGAATTCCCAGCCCGTGCCGACCTTGCCGGCGATCTGCGGGAACAGCTCGGCGAACTCGATCGTGCCGAACATCCAGAAGACGGTCATCATGCCGAGCAGGAAGCCGAAGTCGCCGACGCGGTTGACCACGAAGGCCTTGATGGCGGCGGCCGAGGCGGTGTCCTTCTTGTACCAGAAGCCGATCAGCAGATAGGAGGCCAGACCCACGCCTTCCCAGCCGAAGAACATCTGCAGGAAGTCGGCGGCCGTCACCAGCGCCAGCATCATGAAGGTGAACAGCGACAGATAGGCGAAGAAGCGCGGCCGGCTGTCGTCCTCGGCCATGTAGCCCCAGGAATAGAGGTGAACCAGCGACGACACCGTCGTCACCACGATCAGCATGGTGGCCGACATGGCGTCCACGCGGATCGACCAGTTCGACTGGAAGTCGCCGACGTGGATGAAGGGCGCGAGGTGGACGGTGAAGGCTTCGAGCCCGCCCCAGGTCCACTGGCTGAACACGATCCACGAGATCGCGCACGAGAAGAACAGCAGGCCGGTCGTGACCGACTGCGAGGCGATGTTCCCGATCCTGCGACCGAAGAAGCCAGCGATCATCGCCCCCAGAAGGGGGGCGATGACGCCGAGAGTGACGAGAGTCTGGATAGTCACGGTTCCGATCAGCCCTTCATCACGGAGGCGTCGTCAACCGCGATGTCGCCGCGGTTACGGAAGAAGGTCACCAGGATCGCCAGACCGACGGCGGCTTCAGCCGCGGCGACGGTCAGGACGAACATGGCCATCAGTTGGCCCGACACGTCGTTGAGGTAGGTCGAGAAGGCGACGAAGTTGATGTTCACCGCGAGCAGGATCAGCTCGACCGACATCAGGATGATGATGACGTTCTTTCGGTTCACGAAGATGCCGAACACGCCGATGGTGAACAGCATGGCGGCGACCGCCAGATAGTGCTGGAGCGAGATGTCCATCACAGAAGCTCCTCGGGGGTGACGCCCTGGCCGGTAGCGACCGACTTGACCTCGACGGCCTTGGCGCGTTCGCGGTTGGCCTGGGCGGCCAGGTCCTGGCGACGCACGCCCGGGCGGTGACGCAGGGTCAGGACGATGGCGCCGATCATGGCGATCAGCAGCACGATGCCCGCGGCCTGGAAGAAGTAGACGTAGTCCGTGTACAGCACGCGCCCGATCGTCTCGACGTTCGAGGCGTCAGCGCTCGCGACGACCGGGCCGAGCGCGGCCTTGGCCGCCCCGCCCTGCACCACGGTGATCGACACCATGATCATCTCGGCCAGCAGCACGCCGGCGACGATGCCCGCCAGCGGCAGGTAGCGGGCGTAGCCTTCGCGCAGGCGGACGAAGTCGACGTCCAGCATCATGACCACGAACAGGAACAGCACCGCGACGGCGCCGACGTAGACGACCACCAGCAGCATCGCCAGGAACTCTGCGCCCAGCAGGACGAACAGGCCGGCGGCCGAGAAGAAGCTGAGGATCAGCCACAGGACGGAGTGCACGGGATTGCGCGCGGTGACGACCAAAAGGCCCGAAACCACGGCGACCGTCGCCAGAAGATAAAACGCTATGCCTTGCAGCATGGGTGGGACAAAGCCCCCTTCAAAATCTTGCGCTGCGATCCCATGGCGGAATCGCGGCTCGGTTTAGCGATACGGAGCGTCGAGTTCCAGATTCTTCGCGATCAGCCGTTCCCAGCGGTCGCCGTTGTCCAGCAGTCGGGCCTTGTCATAGAGCAGTTCTTCGCGCGTCTCGGTGGCGAACTCGCTGTTCGGTCCCTCGACGATGGCGTCCACCGGGCAGGCCTCCTGGCACAGGCCGCAGTAGATGCACTTGACCATGTCGATGTCGTAGCGGGTCGTGCGGCGGCTGCCGTCGGCGCGCGGTTCGGCTTCGATGGTGATGGCCTGAGCCGGGCAGATGGCCTCGCACAGCTTGCAGGCGATGCAGCGTTCTTCGCCGTTCGGATAGCGGCGCAGCGCGTGTTCGCCGCGGAAGCGCGGCGACTGCGGGTTGCGCTCGAACGGATAGTTCACCGTCGCCTTCGGCTTCATCATGTACTTCATCGACAGGCCGACGGCGCCGAACACGTCGGTCAGCATCGCGCCCTTGGCCGCCTGAACGATACGGGTCAGCATTACGATTTCACTCCGGCGCAGTCGCGTTGATAGCGCGCGCTTTCCTTGTCGAGGGTCTGGCAAAGGCGTTGGCGTTCGGCGTCCTGCCGCTGCACCTGCTCCACCTTGCGTTCCCACTGATAGACCGAGACGGGCTCGGCCTCGTAGGGCGCGCAGGCGCCGACGGCGCCCGCGACGACCAGCACGCTCAGTACTGCGGCGCGAACGCCCATCACGCGCCCACCGCGAACACGCGCCAGGCCGCCACGGCCACGACGGCGATCAGCGACGACGGCAGGAAGATCTTCCAGCCCAGGCGCATCAGCTGGTCGTAGCGGTAACGAGGCACGAAAGCCTTCACCAGGGCGATCATGAAGAACCAGAAGACGATCTTGGTCGCCAGGACCAGGAAGTAGAACAGGTTGGCCAGGAAGGTCGGCCAGCTGTCCAGGAAGTCCGTCGGGAAGCCCGGGTTCCAGCCGCCGCAGAACAGCAGGCTGATCATGGCGCACATGAAGACGATGTTGGCGTATTCGCCGATCATGAACAGCAGGTAGGGCGTCGACGAGTATTCGACCTGATAGCCGGCCACCAGCTCCGACTCCGCTTCGGGAAGGTCGAAGGGCGGGCGGTTGGTCTCGGCCAGGGCCGAGATGAAGAAGACGATCGTCATCGGGATCATGACCACGATGGTCGGCAGGGTCTCGAGGCCGCCGCCGAACATGTTCCACTCGTAGATCCAGCCCGATTGCTGGCTCACGATCTCGGTCAGGTTCATCGTCCCGGCCAGCAGGATGACGTTGATGATGACCAGGCCCATCGAGACCTCATAGGACACCATCTGCGCCGCCGAACGCAGCGAGCCCAGGAACGGATACTTCGAGTTCGAAGCCCAGCCGCCCATGATGATGCCGTAAACGCCCAGCGAGCTGATCGCGAGGATGTAGAGGATGCCGACGTTCAGGTCCGAGATCACCCAGCCCGGCGCGAACGGGATCACCGCCCAGGCGATGAAGGCCAGGATGAAAGTGATCAGCGGCGCAGCCAGGAAGACGACCTTGTCGGAACCCGACGGGACGACGATTTCCTTGAGCACGAACTTGAAGAAGTCGGCGAAGGACTGCAGCAGGCCGAACGGGCCCACCACGTTGGGGCCTTTGCGCATCTGCACGCCGGCCCAAATCTTGCGGTCCGCCAGCAGCAGGAAGGCGAGCGAGATCAGGATGCCGACCGTGACGATCAGAATTCCGCCGATGGTGGCGAGGGTCCAGCCGAGGGGGGTGGCCCAGAAGGAGGTCGCAGCGTCCATGATTTACTCCGCCGCCAGAACGACCGGGGCAGTCCGCTCGGCGGACAGCTCGGCCATGGTTTCGCTGGCGCGCGCGATCGGGTTGGTCAGGTAGGGATCGACGATGGTCGAGACGAAGGCGACGTCGCCCAGATCGCCCTTGGCGCCCAGAGCCGCCACGTCGAACGACGCAGCCGGGGCCAGGTAGTCGATGCGGCCGAAGGTCGGATGGTCGCCCATCAGCTTGGTGCGCAGTTGCTCCAGCGTGTCGAAGGGCAGCTTGCAGCCGACCCGTTCCGACAGGGCGCGGATGATGGCCCAGTCTTCCTTGGCCTCGCCCTTCGGGAAGACGACGCGTTCGGCCATCTGCACCCGGCCCTCGGTGTTCACGTAGAGGCCCGACTTCTCGGTATAGGCGGCGCCCGGCAGGATGACGTCGGCGCCGTGCGCGCCGCGGTCGCCGTGCGAACCCAGATAGACGCGGAAGGCGTCAGAGCCCGAGGCGTTGACCTCGTCGGCGCCCAGCAGGAACAGCACGTCCAGCGCGCCCGGCTTCAGCATGCCGGCCACGTCCAGACCGCCCTCGGCGGGGACGAAGCCCATGTCCAGGCCGCCGACGCGGGCGGCGGCGGTGTGCAGGACGTTGAAGCCGTTCCAGCCGTCCTTGACCACGCCGACCTTCTTGGCCAGCGCGCCCAGGGCGTTCAGCACAGCCGCGCCGGTGTCGCCGATCAGGGCGCCCGCGCCGACGATGATCGCCGGACGTTCAGCCTTGGTCAGGAAGTCGATCGCGGCCTTGGGCAGCTTGCCCAGGGTCTTCGAACCGGCGCCCAGGTAGTTGTAGTCATAGGTCAGATCGACCTGCTCGCCGATGACGCCGATCTCGGCGGCGCCCTTCAGCCAGGTCTTGCGGATGCGGGCGTTGAGCAGCGGCGCTTCGGCGCGCGGATTGGCGCCGATGATCAGGATGGCGTCAGCGTTTTCAATACCTTGCAGGCCGGAGTTGAACAGCCAGCCCTCGCGAGCGCCCTGCCCGATCGCGGCGCCGTCCTGACGGCAGTCCGTATTGGCCGAGCCAAGCCCGCGGAACAGGTCCAGCGCGGCCTTCATCGACTCGGCGTCCTGCAGGTCGCCGGCGATGACGCCGATGCGGTCGGCCGAGGCCGTCTTGATCTTGGTCGCGACAGCGTTCAGCGCCTCGTCCCACG
Organism: Brevundimonas sp. KH_025; assembly: GCF_057839885.1. Lineage (NCBI taxonomy): Bacteria > Pseudomonadati > Pseudomonadota > Alphaproteobacteria > Caulobacterales > Caulobacteraceae > Brevundimonas > Brevundimonas sp. KH_025. Next base: position 1,551,989 of record NZ_CM174501.1, read on the forward strand.
AGGCGACGCGCAGCTTGCCGTTCTCACGAACGTAGGGCTTGTCCAGACGCTGACGGGCCAGACCGTCGACCGCATAGCGGCTCTTGTCCGACAGCCACTCTTCGTTGATGCCCTCGTTCACGCGCGGCAGCACGCGCATGACCTCGGCGCCGCGCGCGTCGGCGCGGATGTTCGAGCCCAGGGCGTCCATGACGTCGATGGTCTCGGTCTTCTTCAGCTCCCACGGACGATAGTGGTACTGCCACGGGCGGTGCGTCAGGGCGCCCACCGGGCACAGGTCGTTGACGTTGCCCGACAGCTCGCTGTCGATGTTCTTTTCCAGATAGGTCGTGATCTCGGCGCCTTCGCCGCGCGAGATCATGCCGATGTCCGGCACGCCGGCCACTTCGGTGATGAAGCGAACGCAACGCGTGCACTGGATGCAGCGCGTCATGAACGTCTTGACCGTCGGGCCCATGTTCTTTTCTTCGACCGCGCGCTTGTTCTCGCCGTAGCGCGAACCGTCACGGCCGTAGCCGACGGCCTGGTCCTGCAGGTCGCACTCGCCGCCCTGGTCGCAGATCGGGCAATCCAGAGGGTGGTTGATGAGCAGGAACTCCATCACCCCTTCGCGGGCCTTCTTGACCATCGGCGTGTCGGTGAAGATCTCCTGGCCGTCCATGGCCGGAAGGGCGCACGAAGCCTGCGGCTTCGGCGGTCCGGGCTTCACTTCGACCAGGCACATGCGGCAGTTGCCGGCGATGGACAGGCGCTCGTGGTAGCAGAAACGCGGGATCTCCTGGCCGGCGCGCTCTGCGACCTGCAGAACCGTCATGCCGGGTTCGAACTCGGTTTCGACGCCGTTGACCTTGGCGATAGGCATTACGATTACTCCGCCGCGATCGCGTGGCCGGCGAAGTTCGCGCGGCGGCTGCGGTAGGTGTTGATGCGGTCTTCGATCTCGTGACGGAAGTGCCGGATCAGGCCCTGAACGGGCCAGGCGGCGGCGTCGCCGAGGGCGCAGATGGTGTGGCCTTCGACCTGACCGGCCACGTCGAGCAGCAGGTCGATTTCCGAAGGATCAGCATCGCCAATGGCCATGCGTTCCAGCACGCGCCACATCCAGCCCGTGCCTTCGCGGCACGGCGTGCACTGGCCGCAGCTCTCGTGCTTGAAGAAGTAGCTGATGCGGGCGATCGCCTTAACGATGTCGGTGGACTGGTCCATGACCGTCACGCCCGCCGTACCCAGCGACGAGCGCATTTCGCGCATGGAATCGAAGTCCATCAGGACGGTTTCGGCCTGCTCACGCGTGATCACCGGGCAGGAGGCGCCGCCGGGGATGATGGCCTTCAGATTGCTCCAGCCGCCACGAACGCCGCCGCCGTGATCTTCGATCAACTGGCGCAGAGGGATCGACATGGCTTCTTCGACCACGCAGGGCGTGTTCACATGACCCGACAGGGACATCAGCTTGGTGCCGGTGTTGTTCGGACGACCGAAGCTGGCGAACCAGTCTGCGCCACGACGCAGGATGGTGCCGACCACGGCGATCGATTCCACGTTGTTCACGGTCGTCGGGCAGCCATAGAGGCCAGCGCCCGCCGGGAACGGCGGCTTCAGGCGCGGCTGGCCCTTCTTGCCTTCCAGGGATTCCAGCAGGGCCGTCTCTTCGCCGCAGATGTAGGCGCCGGCGCCGTGGTGGATATAGACGTCGAAGTCCCAGCCGTGGACGTTGTTCTTGCCGATCAGCTTGGCCTCATAGGCCTGCTTGACGGCAGCTTCCATCCGCTCGCGCTCCAGCACGTACTCGCCGCGCAGGTAGATGTAGCAAGCGTGGGCCTGCATGGCGAAGGAAGCGATCAGCGCGCCTTCGATCAGCAGCTGCGGATCATGACGCATGATCTCGCGGTCTTTGCAGGTGGCGGGCTCGGACTCGTCGGCGTTGATGACCAGGTAGTGAGGACGATCCTTCACTTCCTTCGGCATGAAGGACCACTTCAGGCCGGTCGAGAAGCCGGCGCCGCCGCGTCCGCGCAGGCCCGAGTTCTTGACGTTGGTGATGATCCAGTCGCGGCCAAGGTCCAGCATGTCCTTGGTGGCGTTCCACGCGCCGCGCTGCTTCGCACCCTCGAGGCCCCAGTCATGGAAACCATAGAGGTTGGTGAAGATGCGGTCCTTGTCTTCGAGGATTCCGACCATGAGCCCTTAAAGTCCTTCCGCCATGCGGCGTTTATGGTGGCGGGTGCGCATGAAGATCGAACCGATCACCAGCGCCCAACCCACGGCCAGGACGCCATAGGCGACCGTCACCGCATCTTCCGTAAGTCCGAACCGACCTTCGCGAGCGAACAGCACCAGTCCCGCCGCCACCACGATCAGCGCCATCCCGCCCCAGCGGAACGGCCAGCCGACGCGACGCAGCTCGGCCCGGTAAGCCGCCCTGCCCTCGTCCGTGTCCAGGTTCGGTTTCGTCATCAGGCCGGAGCCTTCTCGGCCGCCGGCTTGGAGTTCGGCAGCGACTTGATCTTCTTGGCGCGCGAGCCGTCGTACAGCGTCGGGTCCGTCAGGACCTTGGCGCCGCCTTCAGGCTCGGACGTGTGACGACCGACGCGCGAGCCCGGCTTCGGCGACTTGCCGGCGGCGAAGTCGTCGATGATCTGGGCCATCGTCTCGGGCGTCAGGTCTTCATAGTAATAGTCGTTGATCTGGGCCATCGGCGCATTGGCGCAGGCGCCCAGGCACTCGACTTCCTGCCAGGTGAAGCGACCGTCGGCGGACAGTTCGTCCTTGGGACCGATCTTTTCCTTGCAGACCTTCATCAGCTCATTGGCGCCGCGCAGCATGCAGGGCGTAGTGCCGCAGACCTGGATCAGGGCGGCCTTACCGACCGGCTCCAATTGGAACATGGTGTAGAAGGTCGCGACCTCCAGCACCCGGATGAAGGGCATGCCCAACAGTTCGCCGATAGCGCGGATGGAAGGTTCCGAGACCCAGCCTTCCTGCTTCTGGACCAGCCACAGGATCGGGATCACCGCCGACTGGCGGCGGTTCTCGGGATACTTCTTGATCCACCACTCGGCCTTGGCCTTCGTGTCCTTTGAAAAGGCGAAGGATTCAGGCTGTTCCTTGGCGAGGCGACGAACGCTCATCGGTCCACTTCTCCGAACACCATGTCGAGCGAGCCGAGGATGGCCGACACGTCCGCCAGCATGTGGCCCGTGTTCATCCAGTCCATCGCCTGCAGGTGGCGGAACCCAGGGGCCGACAGCTTGACGCGGTAGGGTTTGTTGGTGCCGTCCGACACCAGATAGACGCCGAACTCGCCTTTGGGCGCTTCGACGGCCGCATAGACCTCGCCTTCCGGCGTCTTGAAGCCCTCGGTGTAGAGCTTGAAGTGGTGGATCAGCGCTTCCATCGAACGCTTCATCTCACCGCGGCGCGGCGGGGTGATCTTGTTGTTTTCGGCCAGGACCGGCTCGCCGGGGCAGTTGCGCAGCTTGTGGATGCACTGCTCCATGATGCGGATCGACTGCTTCATCTCTTCGACGCGGCAGAGATAGCGGTCCCAGCAGTCGCCGTTCTTGCCGACAGCGATGTCGAACTCCAGATCGGCGTAGCAGTCGTAGGGCGTGGCCTTGCGCAGGTCCCAGGCGATGTCCGAACCGCGCAGCATGACGCCCGAGAAGCCCCAGGCCAGAGCCTGCTCCTTGGACACCACGCCGATGTCGACGTTGCGCTGCTTGAAGATGCGGTTTTCCGTGACCAGGCTTTCGATGTCCGCCAGCTTGGCCGGGAACTCGGCGCACCAGCGGCCGATGTCGTCGACCAGCTCCGGCGTCAGGTCCTGATGGACGCCGCCGGGACGGAAGTAGTTGGCGTGCAGGCGCGCGCCGCAGGCCCGCTCGTAGAAGATCATCAGCTTCTCGCGCTCTTCATGGCCCCACAGCGGCGGGGTCAGAGCGCCCACGTCCATGGCTTGCATGGTCGTGTTCAGCAGGTGGTTCAGGATGCGGCCCATTTCCGAGTACAGGACCCGGATCAGTTGACCGCGATACGGCACGTCCAGTTCCAGCAGGCGCTCGATCGCCAGGCAGAAGGCGTGCTCCTGGTTCATCGGCGAGACGTAGTCCAGCCGGTCCAGGTAGGGGATGTTCTGCAGATAGGTGCGCGCCTCCATCAGCTTCTCGGTGCCGCGGTGCAGCAGGCCGATGTGCGGGTCGACGCGCGTCACCAGCTCGCCGTCCAGCTCCAGCACCAGACGCAGCACGCCGTGCGCGGCCGGGTGTTGCGGGCCGAAGTTGATGGTGAATTTGCGGTCGTCCATCGCCCGCGCGTGCGGGGTCAGGCCGTCTTCGTAGTCCTCGAACGGATCGATCGCCTTGGGGGCGGCCGTCGCGGGGGTGTTGTTTCCGTCAGCCATTACTTGGCTCCCGCCTTCTCGTCGCCCGGCAGGACGGTCGGATATTCAGCGCCTTCCCACGGAGAGAGGAAGTCGAAGTTGCGATATTCCTGAGCCAGCTTCACCGGCTCGTAGACCACGCGCTTCTGCTCTTCGTCGTAGCGGACCTCGACATAGCCCGTCATCGGGAAGTCCTTGCGCAGCGGATGCCCCTGGAAACCGTAGTCGGTCAGGATGCGGCGCATGTCGGGGTGATCCGAGAAGATCATGCCGTACATGTCGAAGGCTTCGCGCTCGAACCAGCCGGCCGACGGATAGACGGACGACACGCTGGGGACGGGCTTCACTTCGTCGGTCGAAACCTTGACGCGGACGCGCGCGGCGCGCGTCAGCGACAGCAGGTGATACACCACCTCGAACCGCTCGGCGCGGTCGGGATAGTCGGCGCCGCAGGCGTCCATCAGCAGCTGGAAGCCGAATTGGTCGCGCAGGGCCGTCATGACGGCGACGATGTTCTCGCGCGGGGCGATCAGCGTCAGCTCGCCATAGGCGACGACGGCCTCGACACCGAGAGCCGCCACCATTTCGGTCCCCAGCGGGGTCAGGGCGGTTTCGCGCTCCGCGACGCGCACCAGTTCGCTCATCGCTCGATCGTCCCCGTGCGGCGGATCTTCTTCTGCAGCTGCAGGATGCCGTACAGCAGGGCCTCGGCCGTCGGCGGGCAGCCCGGGACATAGACGTCCACCGGCACCACGCGGTCGCAGCCGCGCACGACGCTGTAGCTGTAGTGATAATAGCCGCCGCCGTTGGCGCAGCTGCCCATCGAGATGACGTAGCGCGGGTCCGGCATCTGGTCGTAGACCTTGCGCAGGGCCGGAGCCATCTTGTTGGTCAGGGTGCCGGCGACGATCATCAGGTCCGACTGGCGCGGCGAACCGCGCGGCGCGGTGCCGAAGCGTTCCAGGTCGAAGCGCGGCATCGACAGGTGGATCATCTCGACGGCGCAGCAGGCCAGGCCGAACGACATCCACATCAGCGAACCCGTGCGGGCCCAGTTGATGACGTCGTCCAGCGAGGTCGTCAGGAAGCCCTGCTCGCCGAGCTCGGTGTTCACCTGCTCGAAGAACTTGTCGTGAATCTTGGGGTCGTAGCCTTCCACGGTCGAGCGCGCGGCCGAGCCGGCGGGGACCAGGGGCGACGAAGGCGCGATCACTGCCATTCCAGCGCTCCCTTCTTCCATTCGTAGATAAAGCCGACGGTCAGGACGCCGAGGAAGACCATCATCGACCAGAAGGCGAAGACCATGCCGCCCGTCGACAGGTCGAACATCGACACCGCCCACGGGAACAGGAAGGCCACTTCCAGGTCGAAGATGATGAAGAGGATCGACACCAGATAGAACCGGACGTCGAACTTCATGCGTGCGTCGTCAAAGGCGTTGAAGCCGCACTCATAGGCCGACAGCTTCTCGGTGTCGGGGTTTTTCGGCGCCAAGGCCCAGGCGGCCAGCATGAAGCCGAGGCCCAGGACGGCGGCGATCGCCAGGAAAACGACGATCGGGAGGTATTCCAGAAGAAATGCGTTCATTCGAGCTGCCTCGCCCGCCGAGGGAGGGGGCGGATTCGGGGCTTCTTAGACCCAACCTCGCCGGGGTTCAAACCCATGTCGGCAAAGGTTTTTTGTTGAGAACGGTTCGCAAGCCAATGCGCGTTTTGCCGCAGGCTCCGGCGTTGCCAGTCGCACCGCGGATACGCGTAAATGGCGGCTTTCCCATATCTCTGTAATCAAGGTCGCAGCATGAGCCTGGCAGCCCGCTTGCTGAACACCATCGAACGCGTCGGCAACCGCCTGCCCGATCCTGTATTTCTCTTTCTGTGGCTGATCCTGGGCCTGATCGTCCTCAGCCTGGTGGGCGCCGGCCTGGGCTGGTCCGCGGTCAATCCCGTGACCGGCGACGCGCTGCAGGCCGAGAGTCTGTTGTCGCCCGCCAATCTGGAGCGGCTGTTCATCGGCATGCCGCGCACCCTGGCCGACTTCCCGCCTCTGGGGATTGTGATCACAATTATTTACGGCGCTTCGGTCGCCGAGCGGACCGGCATGTTCTCGACCGCCATTCGCGGGGCCTTGCTCAACGCGCCGCGATTCATCCTGACGCCCATCGTGGTGGTGACGGGCATGGTGTCGCACCATGCCTCTGACGCCTCCTATGTCGTCGTCATCCCTCTGGCGGCCGTCATCTTCGCCGCGGCCGGCCGTCACCCGCTGGCCGGTCTGGCCGCCGGATTCGCCGCCGTCTCGGGCGGATATGCCGGCAACCTCTTCCCTGGCGCCAGCGACGCCCTGATCCTGGGCATCACCGAGCCGGCCGCCCACCTGATCGATCCCTCCTACGCCGTCAGCATCGCCGGCAACTGGTTCTTCATCGTCGGCGTCGTCTTCGTCTTCACCCCCATCGTCTGGTTCCTGACCGATCGGGTCATCGAGCCGCGCCTAGGCCCCTGGGTTCCCTCCTCCGCCGCGCCCGCCACCGCCGAGGAAAAGACGCCCCTGAGCGGCGCCGAAAAGCGCGGCCTGCTGTTCGCGGGCCTGACCATCCTGGTCATGATCGCGCTGTGGACGATCGTCACCCTCCTGCCCGGCTCGCCCTTCGTTGATGCGGACGCCGAGCCGGCGCAGCGCTTCAACCCGCTCTATCGCTCGCTGGTCGCCTTCTTCGCCCTGACCTTCTTCGGCGCAGGCGCAGCCTTCGGCGTCGGCTCCGGCTCGATCAAGGATCACCGCGACCTCGTCCGCATGATGCGCGAGGGGATCAGCCAACTGGCCCCCTATATCGTCCTGGCCTTCTTCGCCGCCCACTTCGTGGCCATGTTCAACTGGTCCGGTCTGGGACCGATCCTGGCGGTCAACGCCGCCGCCTCGCTGCGCGAACTGGCCCTGCCCACGCCGCTGCTGCTGATCGTCGTGGTGCTGGTGTCCTGCGTCTTCGACCTGTTCATCGGCTCGGCCTCGGCCAAGTGGTCGGCGCTGGCCCCCATCGTCGTGCCCATGTTCATGCTGCTGGGCATCAGCCCCGAGATGACGACCGCCGCCTATCGCATGGGCGACAGCGTCACCAACATCGCCACGCCGCTGATGAGCTACTTCCCCCTGATCCTGACCTTCGCCCAGCGCTGGGACCCCCGTTTCGGCCTGGGCTCGCTGATGGCGACCATGCTGCCCTACGCCGGGGCCTTCCTGGTGGCGGGCCTGATCATGGTGGCGACCTGGGTGGCGCTGGACCTGCCGCTGGGGCCGGGCGTGGGCGTCCACTACGACCCGCCGCCGCCCGCCACCGCCTCGCACCTGCCGGCGGACGGCGGAATCGCCGGTCCCGTGGCCCCGCCTCAGGCCGCCGCTGCGGCCAAGTAACGGAGGTCTCGCGATATTTTCACTTATCCACAGACGCATCGCTTGACAGTAACCGGCCCTCCCGCCTAAACGACGCCCCTCGCCGCGACGCATTGCATCGCAGCGGGAAACGCGGGTGTAGCTCAGTTGGTTAGAGTGCCGGCCTGTCACGCCGGAGGTCGCGGGTTCGAGCCCCGTCACTCGCGCCATTCCCTTCAGCGAAGGGGATGGCGCACACCGCCCCCAAACATTTGAAATCGGCACATCGGTCATCGACAGCGCGATGCCGCTTGCCGCCCCCCTCGCCCCATCTATGATCTCGGCGTTCCAGAGGGGGAAACGTCGAATGTCTAAAGCGATCTGGGCCTGTTGCGCCCTGGCCTTGCTGGCCGCGCCCGCCATGGCGCAATCCGCGCCGCTTTCATCCGAATCCGCCCGCTTCCAGGCTCAGGACCTGTTCGGCCTCGAGGTCGCCTCGGACCCGCAGATCAGCCCGGACGGCTCGCGCATCGCCTATGTGCGCCAGACCGCCGACATCATGACCGACCGGATGCGGCCGACGATCTGGCTGATCGACGTGCGCACCGGCCAGCAGACGCCGCTGGTCGCCGGCGCCGGATCGCACAGCCAGCCGCGCTGGTCGCCCGATGGAACCCGCGTCGCCTATATCTCGACCGCCGAGGGCGGCGGCGCCCAGTTGTTCGTGCGCTGGATCGGCTCGGGCCAGTCGGTGCGCGTCACCAGCCTGCCGAACACGCCGACCGGAATCAGCTGGTCGCCGGATGGGACCAAGCTGGCCTATTCGGTTCTGGTCGCCGGTCAGGCGCCGAAACTGGGCGCACCGCTGGCCAAGCCCGAGGGCGCCCAATGGGCCCCGCCGCTGGAAGTCATCGACACCGTCACCTATCGCGCCGACGGCCAGGGCTATCTGAAGCCCGGCTATCGTCAGGTCTTCGTGGCTCCCGCCGACGGCGGCGGCGCGCGCCAGCTGACCCAGGGCGATTTCAACCACGGCGGCGACCTGTCCTGGTCGCCCGATTCCGCCACCCTCTACCTCAGCGCCAATCGCGGCGCCGACTGGCAGCGGGAGGCGGCCAACAGCGAGGTCTATGGCCTGGACGTCCGCTCCGGCGTCCTGACCGCCCTGACCGACCGTCAGGGCCCGGATCAGTCGCCCGTCGTTTCGCCCGACGGCCGCCGTATCGCCTATGTCGGCTATGACGACCGGCGGATGGGCTATCACAACACCCGTCTCTATGTGATGGACCGCGACGGCGCGAACCGCCGTGTCCTGACCGCCGGTCTGGACCGCTCGGTTCAGTCGCCGGTGTGGAGCAAGGACGGGCGCTCCATCCTGATCGCCTATGACGACCGAGGCTCGACCACGGTCGCGCGCGTCTCGCTGGACGGCGCCGTCTCGACCGTGGTTCAGGGCCTCAGCGGCGACGACATCGGCCGCCCCTACACCGGCGGCGACTTCTCCCTGGCCGAGGACGGCGCGGTCGCCTTCACGCGCGGCGACGCCCTGCGCCCGGCCGACGTCCATGTGCTGCGCCAGGGCCGTCAGACCCAGTTGACCCGGCTGAACGCCGACTATCTGGCTGGCAAGACCCTGGGCGCCGTGCAGCGGCTGGAGGTCGCCTCCTCGCACGACGGCCGCGCGGTGGAGTCGTGGCTGACCCTGCCAGCCGGTTATGTCGAGGGTCAGAAATATCCGCTGATCCTGGAAATCCACGGCGGGCCCTTCGCCGCCTATGGCCCGCACTTCGCCACCGACAACCAGTTGTTCGCTGCGGCGGGCTACGCCGTCCTGTCGGTCAATCCGCGCGGCTCAACCTCTTATGGCGAAAAGTTCGCCAACCTGATCCACCACGACTATCCCAGCCACGACTACGACGACCTGATCAGCAGCATCGACGCCGTCATCGCCAGAGGCGTGGCCGATCCCGACCGTCTGTTCGTCACCGGCGGCTCGGGCGGCGGGGTCCTGACGGCCTGGATCGTCGGCAAGACCGACCGCTTCAAGGCCGCCGCCAGCCAGAAGCCGGTGATCGACTGGGCCAGCTTCGTCCTGACCGCCGACAACCCGGCCTTCTTCGCCCGCTATTGGTTCGGCGAATATCCGTGGGAGAACCCGGAGGCCTACTGGCGCCGCTCGCCCTTGTCGCTGGTCGGAAACGTCAAGACGCCGACCCTGGTCGTCGTCGGCGACGAGGACTACCGCACCCCGGTCAGCGAGTCGGAGCAGTATTACAGCGCCCTGCAGCTGCGCGGCGTCCCGACCGCCCTGGTCAAGATTCCCGGCGTCGGCCACAGCCTGGCGGTCCGCCCGTCCCAGAACGCCGCCCGGATCAGCGCCATCCTGGCCTGGTTCGACCGCTACAAGGACGGCGCGCCCGCCCCCGCCACAACAACGCCGGCACGCTGACCGCCGGATCAGAACCGCCAAAGGCCGCTGGCGCGATCCGGCGGCCTCAAGGCTCTCGCCTGAGCGGCATGCCGCAGTGCTTCGCGCGCCAAGCGGTCAGCAAGCTGCTCTGCGGAAATGCGCCGTTGCCGACTGACCAAAAATGACAACGGTCAAATCGGCGCGCCGCGTTGTCGCCTAGCCTCGTCTGACAAAGAGATTGGGAGAGCTATCTCATGGCGCGACGAAACTCAGTCCTGATGACGCTGACGGCGGCGACGCTGACGGCCTCGTTCTTCGTCTACGGATGCAATCGCAAGGAGCCCGAGACATCCCCGGACGCGCCGCCGGCCGCCACCTCCGATCAAGCCCTGCGAAGCGCGGCTGCGGATTTCGGGGCGATGGTCGAGCGCTCCACCGGCGCCACCTGGGAGGAGGTCGACGGCCTGCATGCGCGCGCCATGACCTCGGCGAGCGAAGCCCGCGCGCGCTTGTCGCCGGCCAGCGCCGCCGATCTCGACCGCGCGCTGCAAGAGCTTGACCGCGCCCGCAAGGCAGAGGACCGGACGGCGCTTGCCCTGGCCTCCTTGGAAGCAAAGCGCAATCTGGTCGCCGCGCAGGACGCAGCCACGGCGAAACCTCCGATTCCGGCGGAGCTTTTGCTCACCGCAGGCCAGCGCTATCAGGTGCTGACGCGAGCCAAGCCCACGGACTGGGCCGCCCTGACCGCCGCCGCCGCCGCCGCCGACGAGCAATGGCGACTGACGGCGCCGCTGCTGAGCGCCCAATCGATTCCCAACACGATGCAGGCCAGCCTGACCGCCATGGCCGACGCCGCCAAGGCGCGGGACCTGTTCGCGGCTCAACAGAGCGCCGTGCTTCAGATCGCCGCCGCGCGCCAGGTGGCTGCGGCGCTTGGCGCCGCGACGCCGCCTCCCCCCGCGCCGTCCGCCACGCCGCCGCCTGATCAGAGACCGAACGGATAAACGTCCGGGGCCCCTTCCGGCGGCGCGCCCGCCAGCGGCGTCACCGCCCCGGTCTCCTCGAACCAGACGAAGGCGTCGAACTGGGCCGACAGGCGCGCGTCGAAATAGTGGCTGCTGCGCTCGGTCTCGGGCCGGTAGATCACGCCAATGGCGCGCTCCAGCCGGGTCTCGGCCAGCGCCTCGGCCAGTCCGGCGTCGGCGCTCCAGTCGGTCAGGGACCGGCCCAATCCGGCCTGCTGGAAGATATGCTCCCAGCTGTCGCGGCGCGACGGCAGCACCTGTTTGAAGCGCACCTCCCCGCCCCAGTCGTCGGCCGCCGCCACCCGCCCCCGATCGGTGCCGAACCCGATGGAGACGCAGTCGCGGTCGAAGGCTTCGCGGCACAACTGGCCGACATTGTATTCGCCCGCCGCGCCCATCGCCGTGGCCGAGGCGTCGCCCAGATGCGAATTGTGCGCCCAGACGACGGCCTTCGCCCCCGGCCCGCGCGCCTGCAGCAGATAGGCCAGCGTCTCGAACATATGGCTGTCGCGCAGGTTCCAGCTCTCGACCGAGCCGCGATACATGGCGCGGTAATAGCCCTCGGCCGCCCGAACCACCCGCGCGTTCTGCGCCGCGTCCAGATAGTCCTCGCCGTCCTGACGGCTGTAGCTCAGCCGATGCCGCATCAGGCTGCCCAGTTGGGCCACAACCGCGTCCTCGCAGTCCACCACGCCCAGGCGCGCCGCCGCGCCATAGCCCTGGGGCTGGTCCAGATAGGGCGTCAGGCAGCCGTAACGCAGCCGCGCCTGGCCCGCCGCCTCGGGGTCGACCCGGTCCAGATAGGCCAGCACCTCGCTGCGCGACTGCGACAGGCTGTAGACGTCCAGCCCGCGCAACTCGGCGCGGTCCGCCGCCGCCCGCTCCAGGTTCCAGACCCGCAGTTCGCGCACGAAGGCGGCGAACTCGGCGTTGCGCCACATCCAGCGCGGAAAGTTGGGAAAACTGTCCTTCTGGCCCCAGACGCCGCGATTGCGGACGAAACGGTCCAGTTCCGCCACGTCGGGCCAGTCGCCCTCGACGGCGACGATGCGAAAGCCGTGCCGGTCGATCAGCCGCCGAGTGATCGCTGCCCGCGCGCGATAGAATTCGCGGGTGCCGTGGGTGCCCTCGCCCAGCAAGACGACGCGAGCCTGCCCGAAATGGTCGAAGGCGGCGACGAAATCCTCGTCGTCGATGGGCGGCAGGGGGCGGGAACGCCGCCGCACCAAGGCCGCGACATCCTCGATCCGGAACAGAGGGGGCGTGGTCATGCGGCCATTTGAGCCGGCTTTCCCTTCTCCGCCTTGACGCCCGTCAATGCCGAGGGCGCGCGCGTCCCTAGCCTCCCGTCCTTCTGTCGGCCGCGCCGACCCGCTTTTCGAGGCCGCCCATGTCCGCGAATCCGTCCGCCGAAGCCGTGCTGATCCCGCCGCTGGATCTGGCCGGCGACCTTCGCGCGCCGGCCCGGCCGCGCGGCCTGGTGGTCTTCGCCCACGGCAGCGGCTCTAGCCGGTTCAGCCCGCGTAACCGCCAGGTCGCCGAGGCCCTGGTCGCCGAGGGGATGGCCACCCTGCTGTTCGACCTGCTGACCGAGGACGAGGCGCGCGACCGCGCCAACGTCTTCGACATCGACCTGCTGGCCGAACGGCTGGTCCAGACCGTCGACTGGGCCAAGACCAGACCCGATCTGGCGGACCTGCCGCTGGGCCTGTTCGGTTCCAGCACCGGCGCCGCCGCCGCCCTCAAGGCCGCCGCGGAACGGCCCGCCGCCGTCGCCGCCGTCGTCTCGCGCGGAGGCCGACCCGATCTGGCAGGCGAGGCGCTGCCGTTGGTCACGGCCCCGACCCTGCTGATCGTCGGCGGCGACGACGAACCCGTGCTGACGTGGAACCGCGAGGCGCAGCAGCAGATCGCCGGCCCGGCCCGGATGGCGGTCATCCCCGGCGCGACGCATCTGTTCGAGGAGCCAGGCACGCTGGAAGAGGCAATCCGGCTGGCCGCCGCCTGGTTCGACGACCACCTGCGCTGATCCGACCTAACCCCGGCGGGACGCGCCGAAGGACGCGGCGCGGTCCATCAGGTCCAGCACCTCCTCGTCCTCCAACTGATGAAAATCGACGTAGGCTTCGCCGACGCTGCGGAAGGACACAGGCTCGGCCAGGCAGACGAAGGCGTCCACCTCCTCGCGCAGGGCGTCGGCGGCGTCGGGCGGCGCGACCGGGACGGCCAGGATAATCCTCGCCGCGCCCTGCCCGCGCAGGCCCAGGACGGCGGCCCGCGCCGTGGCGCCGGTGGCCAGGCCGTCGTCGACGATGATCGCCGTCCGTCCACGCGGGTCGGGCCGGGACCGGCCGCCGAAATAGAGGGCGCGGCGGCGTTCGATCTCGGCCAGTTCGCGCGCCTGCGCCCGCTCCAGATAGGCCGCGTCGGCGCCGGTCATGCGCCGAACCTCCTCATTGATCACGGTGTGGGGATGCTCGCCGTCGATCACCGCCGCCAGCGCCAGCTCGGGATTGCCCGGCGCGCCGATCTTGCGCACCAGGGCCAGGTCCAGCGGCGCATCCAGACGCCGCGCCACCTCGAACGCCACCGGCGCCCCGCCCCGTGGCAGGGCGTAAATCACCGGGTCGCGCGTCTTCAGCGCCTCCAGCACATCGGCCAGCCGCCGCCCCGCCTCGGCGCGGTCCTCGAACAGGGGCGGACGCCGGTCCATGCCTCAGTGCGCCAGCAGCAGGGACGGGCCGTCGCGGTCGGCCAGGAAGCTTCGCGTCGCGCCGCCGAAGACGACCTCGCGCAGTCGCGACCGGCCATAGGCGCCCGCCACCAGAAGCCCCGCGCCCCGCGACCGGGCGGCGGCGGCCAGCGCCTCGCCCTCGCGGTCGCCGTCGACCTGGGAGGCCGAGGTCCGCGTGATCCCGTGCAAAGCCAGATAGGTCTGAAGGCGCCGCGCGTCAGGGTCGGCGGCCATCAGGTCCAGCCCGCGGCTGCTTTGCAGGATCACCACCTCGGACGCCTCGGCCAGCAGCGGCAAGGCCGCGCGCACCGCCCGCCCCGCCTGCGCCCCGCCGTCCCAGGCGATCGCCGCCAGGCCGGACAGGGCCGACGGCTGGCCCCGCGCGATCATCGTCGGCGTCAACTGCTGCAACAGGGCCTGGCCCAGCACCTCGCCGCGCGGATCGGCGTGGTTCAGCCCGCCCTGACCCAGGATCACCAGATCGGCCAGAGCCGTCGCGCGCGCCGCGGCGGCCGGAGGGCGATAATCATGCCGGGCCATGGCCATGCGCGGCGCGGCCCTGTCGCCGGCCTCATGCTCGTCCTCGCTGAAGGCGACGCCCCGCGAGACGGCGGCGCTGCGCGCCAAGGCTTCGATGCGGGTTCGCCGTTCATCCTCGGCGTGTTCGATCACGGCGATCGCCTCCGCCGCCCGCCGGGTGCCCAGAGACCGGCCCATGGCGATCAGGTCCCCCGCCGCATCGCCATAGGTCGAAACCACCCGCGCCCAGGCGCCGTGGCGAGCGCACAGTTCGGCGGCGAAGCTCAGGGCCTCGTCGTCGTCGCCCTCAACGCCGCCAGCCAGGGCGACGATCAGTTTCAATCCGTCGTTCATGGCTTCGCCTCGCCATCTTGAACGCGACCATCGCACGCCGGCGCCCGGGGCCGGTTGACGTCCGTCAAAGCTTGACCGTGCCCCCCCGGCCGAGCGCGACCCGAATTTCGATCTTGCGGCGGTCCGCCCTGTGCGCCCATATGACGGGAGCCGGGGACTGCGAGGCTGTGATGGACGCCCCCCCTCTGCTCTGCGTCGCGACGTTTCGGCTCGGTCCGCGTCTGGACCGCCGTTCCGGCGTCAAACTGAGCTACGCCGCCGACGAACCCGTCTATGTCGAGGGCGACCAGGCCTATTCCGTCTATGCAGTGATCTCCGGCGCGGTGCGGACCATCCGCTATTCCCTTGAGGGACGGCGCCAGATCGGCGCCTTCTACTATCCCGGCGATCTGTTCGGTCTCGAACCCGGCGAGGATCATCGGTTCTCGGCCGAGGCCCTCTGCCCGACCGAGGTCGCAGCGATCCCGCGCGGCGCGGCGCTGCCCGACGAAAACGCCCTGACCCAGGCGGCGCTGGCTGAACTGGCGCGCGCCCAGGACCATCTGGCCATGCTGGGCCGCCGCACCGCCTGCGAGAAGATGGCCAGCTTCCTGCTTGAAACCGCCGTCCGCGCCCGCTCGAACGACGCCTCCCTGCCCATGAGCCGCCAGGACATGGCCGACTATCTCGGCCTGGCCATGGAGACGGTGTCGCGCGTGCTGGGCCAGTTCCAGAACGACGGTCTGGTCGCCTTTCCCACCTGCCGCGACTTCCGCATCCTGAAGACCCCGGCGCTGGAGCGGCTGGCCGCCAGCTGAGGCGCACGCGGCCAGGTCCGGGAAGCCATCGGCAGCGCGGCTTCGACCTCGCCCCGCTTCCTCAACGCCTCAAAGGGGGGCGGACTCAGACGGTGTCCGCAACACGCAGCTCTATTGTTCAGAGACGGGGCAGGAGCCGTGAAACGGCGGCGCCTCCTGCAGAACCAACGGACAATTGGCCAATTTTTACAGGAACAGCACAGGTTTTACAGTGGCGACGGCGTCGTGCCTGGGCCTCAAGTGCCCGCCGTCTCAATGATCACATGAAGAAAGCGGTTGGCTGGGGAACTAG
This sequence comes from Brevundimonas sp. KH_025, assembly GCF_057839885.1. Lineage (NCBI taxonomy): Bacteria > Pseudomonadati > Pseudomonadota > Alphaproteobacteria > Caulobacterales > Caulobacteraceae > Brevundimonas > Brevundimonas sp. KH_025. The sequence goes on from NZ_CM174501.1 coordinate 1,567,867, forward strand.
GACTCGAACCTAGAATGACGGTACCAAAAACCGTAGTGTTACCATTACACCATTCCCCAGCAGGACCAGTGCGCCCCGCAGTTCGTTGCTGCGAGGAGCGGTGAGATACGCCAAGCTTTTCTGGGATGCAACACCTGAAAACAAAAGAATTTTCATCGAGCGGCGACTTTTTAAAAAGCAGCAAAATCCCCGCTTGCGAGGTCCGAAACTCGTGGCTATAAGCCCCCTCCTCGGCGCAGCGACGGCCTCTGGCCCGCGTCGAGAAGAAATGTCGGAGTGTGGCTCAGTCTGGTAGAGCACTGCGTTCGGGACGCAGGGGTCGGAGGTTCGAATCCTCTCACTCCGACCATTTTTCCTTACATCGTCAGATGATTTCCCCCTCGCGGGGCCGTGCATTCACGCCTGCGCGCGCTAAGCTTTGGCGCATGATCACGCTGCTTACCCCCGAAGAAGTCGTCGCCTTCTGGATCGACGCCGGCCCCGAAAAATGGTTCGCCAAGGACGCCGCCTTCGACGTGGCCTTCACCCAGCGATGCCGCGATACGCATTTCGCCGCCGCCCGCCGCGAACTGGACCACTGGGCCCAGACGCCCGAGGGCGCGCTGGCCCTCATCGTCCTGCTGGATCAGTTGCCGCGAAACGCCTTCCGCGAAACCGCGCACATGTTCGCCACCGATTCCCTGGCCCTGATGTTCGCCAAGGCAGCCATCGCGCGCGGCGACGACCGCCAGGTGGCCGACGACCTGCGCCCCTTCGTCCTGATGCCGCTGATGCACTCGGAATCGCTCACGGATCAGGAAACCCTGCTGACCCTGCTGAACGAGGCCGATCAGCCGAACACCTTCAAGTTCGCCGTAATCCACCGCGACATCATCGCCCGCTTCGGTCGCTTTCCCCACCGCAACGCCTGCCTGGGCCGCGAGACGACAGCGGACGAGGCTGCCTTCCTAAGCGGGGACGGCTTCAAGGGCTGAAACCGCTTTCTTGTGGGCAAGCGAATCAGCGGCCTGCCCAGCGCCGCGAATCAGCGGCATCCTCTCTTTCCATGAACGCCGCCCTCGCCCTCGCTGATCTGGAAACCCGCAGCGGGGCGGCCCCGGCCGATCACCCCGAATGGCAGTATCTCAACCTGCTGCGCGACATTCTCGACAACGGCGTGCGCCGCGACGACCGGACCGGCACCGGCACCTTGGGCGTCTTCGGCCGTCAGATCCGGTTCGACCTGTCGAAGGGCTTCCCCCTTCTGACCACCAAGAAGCTGCACACCCGCTCCATCTTCCTGGAGCTGCTGTGGTTCCTGCGCGGCGACACCAATGTCCGCTGGCTTCAGGAAAACGGCGTCGGCATCTGGGACGAATGGGCCGACGAGAACGGCGACCTCGGCCCCGTCTATGGCAAGCAGTGGCGCTCCTGGGCCGCGCCGAACGGCCAGAGCATCGACCAGATCCAGAAGCTGATTCACGGCCTGAAGACCAATCCCAACAGCCGCCGCCACATCGTCAGCGCCTGGAACCCGGCCGACGTGGACGACATGGCTCTGCCGCCCTGCCACTGCCTGTTCCAGTTCTTCGTCGCCGACGGCAAACTCAGCTGCCAGCTGTATCAACGCTCGGCCGACGTCTTCCTGGGCGTGCCGTTCAACATCGCCTCCTACGCCCTGCTGACCATCATGCTGGCCCAGGTGGTGGGGCTGGAGCCCGGCGACTTCGTCCACACCTTCGGCGACGCCCACCTTTACCTGAACCATCTGGAGCAGGCCGAGCTGCAGTTGACCCGCCAGCCGCTCCCCCTGCCGACCCTGACCGTCGCGCCCAAATCCGACCTGTTCGCCTATGAGCTGTCGGACTTCGCGCTCAGCGACTATGCCCCCTGGCCTCACATCAAGGCCGCCGTCGCGGTCTGACCCTCATGAAGATCGCTGACCTCAAGGCGGACGTCCTCCGCATCTCCGACATCTATGCGCGCGAGCATTCCATCGACCGCGACCGCGACTGGGCCCTGCTGAAGCTGCAGGAAGAACTGGGCGAACTGACCGCCGAGCATCTGCGCCTGACCGGCCGCGCCCGCGGCGCGCCCGACGCTACAGCCCTCGGCGACGAGGCCGCCGACGTGCTGGGGATGCTGCTCATCTACTGCGACCGCGCAGGCATCGACCTGGAATCCGCCATGCAGCGCAAGTGGCTGAAGTGGCTCAAGGCTGAAGCGTAACCACCCGTAACACCGTCTGGCGAGCGCCTGAGACTCGGCGCACCCTCCCCTGATCCGCGTCGATGCGGGCGCATGAAACGGGAGGGTTGTCATGTTGAAGAAGTTTGCGGCCGAACTGGTCGGGACGATGGTGCTGGTGCTGTTCGGGTGCGGCGCCGCCGTGCTGGGCGGGTTCGATCATGTGGGGCAGTTGGGCATCGCCCTGGCCTTTGGCTTCGCCATCATCGCCATGGCCTATGGCATCGGTCCGGTGTCGGGCTGTCACGTCAATCCGGCGGTCAGCCTGGGCGTCTTCGTCGCCGGGCGGATGAGCGCCAAGGACATGCTGGTCTACTGGATCGCCCAGTTCATCGGCGCGATCGTCGGGGCCGCCATTCTCGGCATGATCGCCAAGACCGGCTTCGCCAGCCTGGGCCAGAACGGCTTCGACGCCGGATCGCCCGGCGGATACGGCCTGCACGCCGCCCTGATCTTCGAAATCGTGGCCACCGCCATCTTCATCATCGCTATCCTGGGCGTGACGGGGGCCAAGGGACACGGCGCCTTCGCCGGCGTCGCCATCGGCATCACCCTGGCCGTCATCCACATCGTCGGCATTCAGGTGACGGGCGTCTCGGTCAATCCGGCCCGCAGTTTCGGTCCGGCGCTGCTGGTCGGCGGCCAGGCCCTGAGCCAGGTCTGGGTCTTCTTCCTTGCTCCGGCGATCGGCGCGGTGATCGGCGCGGCCTTCTTCCGCTTGAAACTGCTCGAGCCTGAGGCCTAAGTCGGCATCGAGGGGGCGGCGTCGCGTCGCCCCCGTCTGCCGGAGTTCGCCTGTGTCTGTTCCCCCAATTGGCCCCAAGATCGCCCTCGTCGTCGCCCGCGCCAGGAACGGCGTCATCGGACGTGACGGCGACCTGCCCTGGCGGCTGCGCTCGGACCTGCAGCGCTTCAAGGCCGTGACCGTCGGCAAGCCCTGCATCATGGGCCGCAAGACCTGGGAAAGCCTGCCGCTCAAGCCCCTGCCGGGTCGCCTGAACATCGTCCTGACCAAGGACGGTTCCTACGAATCCGAGGGCATGGCCAAGGGAGCGCTGGTCTGCTCGAACCTGAGCGAAGCCCTGTCGATCGCCCGCGAAACCGCCGTCGAGGATGGCGTGGACGAGGTCTGCATCATCGGCGGCACGGCCCTGTTCGAAGCCACCCTGCCGCGCGCCCAGCGCCTCTACATCACCGAGGTCGAGGCCGAGCCCGAAGGCGACGCCCATTTCCCCGCCTTTGACGAAGCCGCCTTCGTCGAGACCCTGTCGGAATCCCATCCGGCGGGCGAAAAGGACGACCACGCCTTCACCTTCCGCACCCTGGACCGACGCTGAGCCGGAGACACAAGCATGATCGTCGCCACCACCAATGACCTGCCCGGCCACCGCATCGTCCGCCATATCGGCATGGTGCGCGGCGTCACCGTGCGTTCTCGCAACCTCGTATCCGACGCCATCGGCGGGGTGCAGTCGATGATCGGCGGCCGCGTCGGCGCCTATGTGAAGCTGGCCGAGGCCGCGCGTCAGGAGGCCTATGACGAACTGGTCGCCCACGCGCGCGACATGGGCGCCAACGCCATCCTGGCCATGCGCTATGACGCCAACGAGATCATGCCCGGCGTGACCGAGGTCCTGGCCTACGGCACGGCGGTCGTGGTCGAACCGGCCTAGAGGCCCAGGCTCTCCGCCACACGCGCCGCCACCACGGCGAAGCGCTGCGCCACCTCGCCGTCCGGGTCAGTCGAAACCAGCGGCCGCCCGGCGTCGCCCGCCTGACGCAGGGCGGCGTCCAGCGGCAGGTCGCCGAGGAAGGCCACGCCCAGCCGGCCGGCTTCGGCCTCGGCCCCGCCCTGCCCGAAGATCGGTCCGCTCATGTTCTCGATCAGACCCAGGGTCGGCACGTTGACGCGCTGGAACAGCGTATGCGCGCGGCGCGCGTCGGCCAGCGCCACCTCCTGCGGGGTCGAGACGATGACCGCCCCGTCCAGCGGCGTCTTCTGGATCAGGGTCAGTTGCACGTCGCCGGTGCCGGGCGGCAGGTCGACCACCAGCACGTCCAGCGGCGCCTCCTCCGTGCCCCAGCGCGTCTGGGTCAGCATCTGGGTGATGGCCTGCGACGCCATCGGCCCGCGCCAGATCATGGCGTCGTCGGCCTTGGTCAGCAGACCGACCGACATGGCCTTCAGCCCGTGGGCGACATGCGGCACGATGGCCCCGTCCTCATAGGCCGGCTGGCCCGACAGCCCCAGCATGGTCGGCAGCGACGGGCCGTAGACGTCGGCGTCCAGCACCCCGACCGACAGGCCCCGCGCCGCCAGGGCCGCCGCGAGGTTCACCGCCACGGTCGACTTGCCGACCCCGCCCTTGCCGCTGGCCACCGCCAGGACGCGCTTCACATGGGCGGGGCGTTCGGTGGGAACCGGGGCCTTGGCCCGGCCCTGATCGGTCGCGGCCTTCGACAGGCCCGCCGTGCGGCGCGGCGCGGCGGCCGCCACCGCCTCGGCGGTCAGGACGACCGAGACCCGCGCCATGCCCGGAATAGCCTTCAGCGCCGCCTCGGCCGCGTCGCGCACGGGGGCATAGATGGCGGTTTCGCCCGCCGGAACCTCCATGACGAAGCCCGCGCGGTCCTCAGCCACCGTCAGCCCCTGAACCAGACCGGCGGCGACCAGCCCCTGGCCCGATTTCGGGTCGGAAACGGCGTCGAGGGCGGCGATTACGGCGGTGCGGTCGATCAAGGCTCTGCTCCTTGGCCCTTGCCGGGCCGGTCGCGGGCGTTCTATCGCCGTCTGGTCCTGTTCGCGAGCCCGTTCCTTTGACCAAGCCGTCCCGCCTCACCCTGATCGCCGGCCCCACCGCCTCGGGCAAGTCGCGTCTGGCGCTGGAGATGGCCGAAAAGACCGGCGCCGTTATCGTCAACGCCGACAGCCAGCAGCTCTACGCCGACCTGCGCGTCCTCAGCGCCCGCCCGTCGGTCGAGGACGAAACCCGCGCCGAGCATCGCCTCTATGGCGTCGCCGACGCCGCCGAATCCTGGTCCGTCGGCCGCTGGACCCGCGCCGTCATGCCGCTGCTGGACGAACTGACAGCGCAAGGCCGTCCCGCCCTGCTGGTCGGCGGCACGGGTCTCTATTTCAACGCCCTGACGCGCGGCCTGGCCGACATCCCCGCCGTGCCCGACGCCGTCCGCGACGCGGTCCAGGCCGCCTATGACCTTGAGGGCGAAGCCGCCTTCCGCCGCCGTCTGGCCGAAGTCGATCCCGTCGCTGCCGCCGCCATCACCCCTGGCGACCGCCAGCGCCTGATCCGCGCCCTGGCCGTGGCCCAGGCCACCGGGCGCTCGCTCAGCGACTGGAAGGCCGACACCCGGCCTCTGATGGCGCCCTGTTCCTACAACGCCCTGGTGGTCGAGCCGCCGCGCGACCGCCTCTACGCCAACTGCGACGCCCGGGTCAGCCAGATGATCCAACACGGCGCGGTGGACGAGGTCCGCGCCCTGCTGGCCCGCAACCTCGACCCCGCCCTGCCCGCCATGAAGGCCGTCGGCGTGCCGGAACTGGCCGCCCACCTGACGGGCGCCGCGACGCTGGATCAGGCCGTCGCCGCCATCCGCCTGTCCACCCGCCACTACGCCAAGCGCCAGCTGACCTGGTTCAGGAACCAGACCTCGGACTGGACCCGCGTTTCGCCGGACGCCTAGGCCCGCGTCCGCGCGCCGCCGCCGCCTGCCGCAAGCGGTTGAACGTCGGGCATTCCATATGGCTGGGCGCCGGGCATTCGGCCGCGTGGCGCAGGGCGTGTCGCAGGGCGGTCAGCCGCTTGATCGTCTGATCCAGTTCGTTCGCCTTGTCCGACAGGCGCGCCCGATCAATCTGCAACGGGCCGTCCGGCCCCAGCATCGCCCCGATCTCGTCCAGCGGAAAACCCGCCGCGCGCCCCAGGGCGATCAGCGACAGCCGATCCAGCACCTCAAGCTCGAACAGCCGCCGCAACCCGCGCCGTCCGACCGAGGCGATCAGCCCCTTCTCCTCATAGAACCGCAGCGTCGAGGCCGGCAATCCGCACCGCTGCGCCACCTCGCCAATATCCAGCAGCTTCACGCTTGACCTCAAGTTGACTTGAAGTCGTATCGTCGCGCGGACCTAGGCCAGATACAAGGACCCGCCATGACCCAACCGCACATCCAGCCCAATCAATCGCAGTCGGAGCTTTGGAATTCGCGCGGCGGAGAGGTCTGGGTCGAGCAACAGGAACTGCTGGACCGCCTGTTCCTGCCGTTCGAGCGCCTGCTGGACGATGCGGTCGCCAGCGGCGAGGCCGGCAATATCCTCGACATCGGCTGCGGCGCTGGCGCGACAACCCTGGCCGCCGCGCGGCGACTGGGGTCGCAGGGCCAATGCACAGGGCTGGACATCTCGGTCCCGCTGATCGCCGCTGCTCGCCGTCGCGCCGAGCGCGAGGGCCTCGCCAACGCCCGTTTCATAGCCGGCGACGCGCAACGTCATGTCTTCGAGCCAGAGAGCTTCGACGCCGTCGTCTCGCGCTTCGGCGTCATGTTCTTCGACGACCCGTCGGCGGCCTTCGCCAATCTGCGGCGGGCCGTTCGCCCCGGCGCCGATCTGACCTTCATCGCCTGGCGCAGCGCCGAGGATAATCCCTTCATGGTCGCGGCAGAGCGCGCGGCGGCGCCCTTCCTGCCCGAACTGACGCCGCGCGATCCCGCCGCTCCCGGCCAGTTCGCCTTCGCCGACGCGGATCGGGTGCGCCGGATTCTGGAGACGGACTGGCGCGACATCGACATTCAGCCGCTCGACGTTCCCTGCACGCTGTCAGCAAACGACCTCGCGACCTATGCCGCCCGCATGGGTCGCGTCGGCCAGATGATGCCTGACCTCGACGAGGCGACCCGGACGACGGTGATCCATGCGGTCACTCAGGCCTTCGAACCCTTTGTCACCGACGGCGTCGCCAGATTCACAGCCGCCTGCTGGCAGGTCCGCGCCCGCGCGCGATAAGCGGCGAAGCCAGCTATCCCGCTGTAAATTCGACGCCGACAACGCTCCGCCCTTGGAACCCGGCGGCTCAGCGCCTATATTGGCTTTGTTCGGGTTCGCCCGGACTATGGCGATAAACGCGCTTGTAATAAGCGGACCGGACCCGGGTGCGATTCCCGGCGGCTCCACCAATCTCTTCCTCCGCGTTATCGGCGGGAAGTGCGGGGCCGACTAGCATCGACGGACGTGTAAAGAAGATGCTTTCGCTCGTCCTGGCCCACCGTATCGGGCCATATTGTAACTGCGAACGATAACTTCGCTGGAGAAGTCCGCCTCGCCGCGTAATGCGGTTCGGTTGATTTCGAACACTTAAGTCCTGGGGGTTCAGATCCTCAGGCGGGGCCCGGGGGGCGCCTGGCAACAGAAGCCCCCCACTTTCCCAGGCATGTCCGGAGCCTGGCAACAGAATCCCGGCGCTTTCCCCAAATCACCATCTTCCGTCACTCGCCTGTCGCGGGTAACAGTCGCGCGTTCCCAGTTTCGAGGCCCCCGATGACGGATCAATCTCCCCCGGTCGACGAGATGCACTACGAGCAGCTCGCCCAGGACGCCCTGCGCGGCGTGATCCGCTCTGCGCTTGAACGCGCCGCCGAGCCTGCCGGTATTCCGGGGGCCCACCATTTCTACATCACGTTCAAGACGCGGGCGCCGGGCGTCTCGGTGCCGCCGGACGTCCTGGCCAAATACCCCGACGAGATGACCATTGTCCTGCAGCACCAGTATTGGGACCTGAGCGTCGATCACGACCGCTTCTCGGTCATGCTGAAGTTCGGCGGCATGCCCAAGGTGCTGTCGGCGCCCTACTCGGCCGTGACCCGCTTCTACGACCCCAGCGTCCAGTTCCTGCTGCAGTTCGAAGAGCCCGAGATCGTCGAGGCCGAGATCGCCCCCCTGACGCCCCCGGCCCGCGACCCGAACGCCGCCCCGCCCCCCTCGGGCGACGACGACGGCCCCAAGGTGGTTTCGCTGGACCAGTTCCGGAAGAAGTAGGCGTTTCAGCGTCCCTAGTCGGAGGCACTGGAAGTCCGTAGCGAGTGGGTAGCGGACCTATTCGGGATATTGCCGGTTGCCTGGTGGGCAACGATGCTGAACTTGGCGATGAAATGCCTGTGCGTCGCCTGCATAGCGTTGAACGATCACCGCGTAATCCTGAGTGCCCAATTTGATTGAGGCTTTGTGCAGGCGAGGCTTGCCCCCTCCGAGCAGAGCCACCGCTACTGTGTTGCCTTTCACCTCGTAAACCGGCGGGGGTGCGTGATCATACGTGAGGATGGGGGAGCAGGCGGTTCCCGTCGGATGGCACGCTTGCACCACCCAGAGTCGGACCGAGTCTGGATGTCCTGCGTACGAACTTAATCTCATGAGCAAGTTCGGCGCGACTTGCACGCTCGTGCAATGGCTGGTGCTCGTCACAACCCGTTCTGCCGACTGACTGCACCCGCCCGCAATCAGCACCATGACAGTCGCAAGATTCCGAAGTCGCATCAGCCTCTCCCTTCGCAAAATAGTTGTGACCGGCCCGAGAACGTCTGCATTGGGTCGAAAGCGGACGCTAGCCCTCACCGCCTCGGAAACACCCGGATCGTGATCCGCTCACGTTCGCCTTCATTCCGCTCGACCAGCAGCCGCGCCACCTGGCTGTCGTCGTGGAACAGATAGCCCTTGATGGAATCCAGCAGGGCCTTGGCCAGGTTGTCGAGGTCCATCCACGGCGCGTCGCCGACGTGCTCCATCAGGATCTCGACCGTGTAGTCGCCCCAGGCCGGCCTCGACGTCCATTCCTTGCGGAAGAACTCATAGGCCAGCGGCTTGTAGTATTTGGCCTGGGTGGTCAGGCCGTCGATGGTGATCTCGACCGTGTCGCCGACCTCGCGTCCGCGCACCTTGCCTGTGCCGATCCAGCCTTCCACGCGCGCCTCGTCCCTATAGCCAATGGTCGGGCCGCCTTGCCCCGCCGTGTCCGCGTGCTACACCGCCCGGCATCTTCCCGCCACGTCTGAGAACGAGCCTGCGATGAGCAACGTCCGCCCCAACACCCGTATCGAGACCGACACCTTCGGCCCCATCGAGGTCGCCGCTGACCGCTACTGGGGCGCGCAGGCGCAGCGTTCGCTCGGCAACTTCAAGATCGGCTGGGAAAAGATGCCTCTGCCTGTCGTGCGCGCCCTGGGCGTCGTCAAGCGCGCCGCCGCCGAGACCAACCGCGACCTGGGCAAGCTCGACGCCAAGCTGGCCGACGCCATCATCGCCGCCGCCAATGAAGTGATCGAAGGCAAGCTGAACGACCACTTCCCGCTGGTCGTCTGGCAGACGGGTTCGGGCACCCAGTCGAACATGAACGCCAACGAGGTCATCTCGAACCGCGCCATCGAGATGCTGGGCGGCGAGATGGGCTCCAAGAAGCCGGTCCACCCCAACGACCATGTCAACATGAGCCAGTCGTCGAACGACACCTACCCCACGGCCATGCACGTCGCCTGCGCCGAGCAGGTGGTCAACGATTTGCTGCCCGCGCTGAAGCACCTGCACGCCGCCCTAGACGCCAAGTCCAAGGCCTGGGCCCACATCATCAAGATCGGCCGCACCCACACCCAGGACGCCACGCCCCTGACCCTGGGTCAGGAGTTCGGCGGCTATGCGCAACAGGTCGCCAACGGCATCGAGCGCATCGAGCAGACCCTGCCCAAGCTGATGGAACTGGCCCAGGGCGGCACCGCCGTCGGCACCGGCCTGAACGCCCCCGTCGGCTTCGCTGAGAAGGTCGCCGAGAACATCGCCGCCATCACCGGCCTGGCCTTCACCACCGCCCCGAACAAGTTCGAGGCCCTGGCCGCCCACGACGCCATGGTCTTCAGCCACGGCGCGATCAACACGGTCGCCGCCTCGCTGTTCAAGATCGCCAACGACATCCGCTTCCTCGGCTCCGGCCCGCGTTCGGGTCTGGGCGAACTGGCCCTGCCGGAAAACGAGCCGGGCTCGTCGATCATGCCGGGCAAGGTCAACCCGACCCAGTGCGAAGCCCTGACCCAGGTCTGCGCCCAGGTGTTCGGCAACAACGCCGCCCTGTCGTTCGCCGGCTCGCAAGGCCACTTCGAGCTGAACGTCTACAACCCGGTCATGGCCTACAACTTCCTGCAGTCGGTCCGTCTGGTCGCCGACGCGGCCATCAGCTTCACCGACAACTGCGTCGTCGGCATCGAAGCCCGCGAGGACAACATCGAGCGCGGCCTGAACAACTCGCTGATGCTGGTCACCGCCCTGAACGGCCGCCTCGGCTATGACACCTGCGCCAAGATCGCCAAGACCGCCCACAAGAACGGCACCACCCTGCGCCAGGAAACCGTCGGCGGCGGCTACCTGACCGACGCTGAGTTCGACGAAGCCGTCCGCCCCGAGAAGATGATCTCGCCGGGCTAAGCCGTCTCAGCAGACTGAACAAGGACGGCGGCGAGAGCGATCTCGCCGCCGTTTCTTTTGGCCTACCGATCCCGGATCGTCCGCCCCACCGGCGCCAGCGACAGCTTGGCCAGTTCGACGTTCTTCAGCGCGAACGGGATGCCGATGATCGAGACGAACTGCGGCACGGCGATCAGGATATGGGCCAGGGCGATGTACCAGCCGGCCAGCACCAGCCAGATCACATTCAGCCCCACGCCCAGGCAACCCACGCCCAGATCAGCCGGGTTCGGATCGCGCCAGACGATCTCTCGTCCGAACGGCCAGAAGGAATAGCTGGCGATCCGCCACGCGGCGAAGGCCCACGGCAGCCCGACCACCGTCAGCGCCAGCAGAAGCCCGCCGAACAGCCAGGCCAGGCCCGAGGCGAAGCCGCCGAGGAAGAACCACAGCAGGTTCAGGATCAGTCGGATCAAGGTCGTCTCCCCATGCGCGATCTGCGCGACGTCCCTGATATGGCGAAAGACCCCGCCTGTGACAGCGGGGCCCGGGTGAATTCGCGGTAAGCCGGCTAGTGTTTCACAGTCCAGCGCGCCTTGGCTTCGTCCTTGGTCATGTTCAGGTGGACGTGCTCGTCGACATGGTCGACCCAACTGACCGGGATCATGTGGTGCTTCAGCCCGGCGCCCATATCGAACTTGGCCAGTTCGATCTGATCGCCCATCACATGGTCCACCCGACCGACGTGCCCGCCGTCCGAACCCACGACTTCGAGATGTTCCTTGATCATCGAGGCGCTTATCATCGTTGTCTCCATTGCCGATTGCGGGTGATGGTGAAACGGGCCACGCCGCTTTCGGGTCCATCAGAAGACCGCTCAGGGAGTTCACGATGTCGCTGACCGTCCATCACGCCCCCCAGTCCCGCTCCACCCGTCTGCTGTGGCTGCTGGAGGAATTGGGCGCCGACTATGACATCCACTATGTCGAGATCGAGCGACAGGGCGGGCACGGTCACGCCGACCCCACCAACCCCCATCCGCTGAAACAGGCCCCCGCCGTCAGCGTCGACGGCCAACTACTGATCGAGTCGGTGCTGATCTTCCTCTTCCTGACCGACCGCTTCCCGGACGCGAAGATGGCGCCCGGCCCCAACGATCCGCGCCGGGCCGAGTATCTGTCGTGGCTGGGCCTCTATAACAATGTGCTGGAGAGCGTCCTGACCTCGGGTCCGCCCGAAAGTTGGAACGACCTGAGGAAGGCCGGCTACGCCGCGCTGGACCACCGTTGGAGCGCCGCCATCAAGGACGGTGGCTACATCCTGGGTCAGTTCTCGGCGCTCGACATCCTGTTCGGCAGCCTGCTGCAATGGTTCCGCGCCGCCATGCCGCCGGGCGAGCCCTATGACGCCTACGTCCAGAGGATCGGCGCCCGCCCTGCGCTGAAACGCGCCTGGTCCAAGGACAGCCCCGACGGTCACGTCTGATGGGCGAGGTCGTCAATCTGAACAAGGCTAGGAAGGCCCGCGACAAGGCCGAGGCCAAGCGCGCCGCCGACGCCAACCGCCTGACCTTCGGCCGCACCAAGGCGGAACGTCTGACGACGCAGCAGGAACGCGACCGCGACGCGGCGAAACTGGACGGCCACAAGCTCGACGAGCCTGAGTAGCCGCATTCTCCTTCGTCATCCCGGCCGCAGCGCAGCGGAGAGCCGGGACCGCCCCAGACGCCGCCGCTTGATGCGGTCCCGGATAGCCCTGCGGGCTTCCGGGATGACGCTCGGCTTAAGCCGCCGACCGCTTCGGCGCGCGGATCAGGAACAACTGCCCCGCCAGCACCAACGCCAGCCCCAGCAGGGCGATCAGGCCGAACCGCGCGCCCTCGAACAGCACCGACACCAGCATGGCGATGGGCGGCGTCAGGGCCGAGATATAGCTGGCCAGGGCATAGCCGCGCGCCCGGGCGATGGTGAAATAGAGGCCAAACGCGATCACCGAGCCGAACAGCGACAGATACAGCAGCGAGATGACATAGGCCGGACTCCACGCCACCGACCACGACACCCCGGTCACAAGGCCATAGAGCGCCAGCGCACCCGTGCCATAGGCCATGGCCCAGGCCGTGCCAGGCAAGACCTGCGCCCCCGCCTGCTGACCCTTCCAGGCAAACCAGTTGCCGAAGGCCGAGGCCACCACCGCGATCAGGGCGAAGGTCACGCCCTCGACGGCATGAAGCCCCAGCCCCGCCCCCATGACCTCGCCGCCCGACAGGACCGCCACCCCGATCACCCCCATGCCCGCGCCCAGCCAGGCCGCCGAGGCCGCCTTCTGCTTCGAGGCCACGCGGAACAGGATCAGGTTGAGGAAGGCCAGGGCCGCAAAGATCACCGCCACCACGGCCGAAGCGATCTTCTCCTCTGAGGCATAGACGAAGGCGTAGCTGATCGAGAAGGAGAACAGCCCCTGCCCCATGGCCATCAGGTGTTGCGGCCGCGTCATGGCCAGTCGCCCGCCCGTCGCCTTCACCACCAGGGCCAGCACCGCCGCCGCCAGACCGAACCGCATCACCACCGACACCACCGGATCAACCGCGCCCAGCTGGAAGGTGATGGCGTACCAGGTCGTGCCCCAGATCAGGGCGCAGACGCCGACGCCGCCGAACGCTAGGAAGGCGGGCGACATCAAGGATTTCGGTGCGGAAGAGGCGGATTCGGACACGGCGCGCGACTCACGGAAACGAAACAGGAACTCCCGTTAGCACCGGATCGCGACCAATGCGCCTCACGTCTTGCAGCCTTATGTGACGCTCGCGCGTTCTGCTAAGCTAACCTCCAAACAGGACCTTTCTCATGCGCTATCTGCCGCTGATCGCTCCCCTCGCCCTAGTGGTCGCCGCCTGCTCCAGCATGGCGCCGCCCGAGGCTGAAACCACCTCGGTCGAGGTCACAGCTGCCTATCGCGAGCGCATCATGCTGCCGCCGGGCCATGTGCTGACCGTGCGCGTCGAGGACGTCAGCCTGATGGACTCCCCGGCCCGCGTCCTGGCCGAAACCAGCAAGCCGCTGGAAGGCCGCGGCCCGCCCTATGCTGTCGTCCTGGCCGTGCCGAACGCCCAGATCGACCCGCGCCACACCTACGCCGTTCGCGCCGAAATCCGCGATCCGGCCGGCGCCCTGCGCTTCACCACCGACACCCGCCATTCGGTCCTGACGCAAGGCGCGCCGAACAAGGTCGACATCATGATGGTCGGCGTCCGCTAAACCGTGAGCAGCCTCGCCAAGCGTTCCGTCCTCCTGTCCGGCCACGCCACCTCGGTGGCGCTGGAGCCGGAGTTCTGGGCCGTGCTGGACGCCATCGGGGCTGAACTGAACCTCGGCCGCGCCGCTCTGTTGATCCGTATTGACGCCTGGCGCGGCCGTCGCCCCCTCGCCTCGGCCTGCCGCGTTCTGGCTCTGCAATGGGCCAGCGGCGACCACAGCTTCGCAGGAGAAGACGCATGACCACCGACAGCCGCCTGATCCCCGCCGCCGTCATCGGTGGTCTGCTCGCCGTCGGCCTGATCGGCGGCGGCGCCCTGATCGGTCAGGGCGTCGTCAACGCCCGCGCCGGCGACCGTTCCGTCACCGTGCGCGGCCTGGCGGAAAAGGATGTGAAGGCCGATCTGGCCGTCCTGCCGATCCGTTTCACCGCCTCGGGCGAGGTCCTGTCCGAGGTTCAGGCCCGCATCGACGGCGACCTGGCCATCGTGCGCCAATTCCTCAAGGCTCAGGGCTATCCCGACGCCTCGGTCGATCTGGGCCAACTCGGCGTCGCCGACACCCGCTCGCGCGAATACGCCAGCCAGACCGGCGGCCCCCGCTTCATCCTGAACCAGACCGTCATCGTGCGGACCAACGACGTGGACCGGGTCCAGACCACCACCCGCAACCTCAACGATCTGGTGCGTCAGGGCGTGGTGCTGCAGGACTTCCAGGGGCCGTCCTACATCTTCACCAAGCTGAACGACGTCCGCCCCGCCATGATCGCCGAAGCCACCGCCGCCGCCCGCACCGGCGCCGTCCAGTTCGCCAAGGACTCCGGCGCGCCGCTGGGCCCGATCAAGTCGGCGGGTCAGGGGTCGTTCGAAATCCTGCCCCGCGACGGCTTCGGCGACGAGGCCACCTCCCTGAACAAGAAGGTCCGCGTCGTCACCACGATCAGCTACCGGCTGAAGTAAGCCCAACCCAAACCCCGCTCATCCCGGCGAAGGCCGGGATCCAGATTGTAGGGCGCGTCGCGAACATCCTCTGGCGCAATCCGGCCTCTGATAGCCAACCTTAGCGTTCGGCATCTGGATCCCGGCCTTCGCCGGGATGAGCGAGTTGGGGTGGGCAGATCACCTCTCAAACAGATACGCCGCCAGCACCACCGCGTCGTTGTGCGCCTCGTCCTTCGCGCCATAGACCAGCGTCGTCTTGCCCGCGTGGATCACATCCCTCAGTTGCCCCACCACCTCGCCGTTGGCGTCCAGTTCGGCGCGATAGCGAAGCTGGAACTCTTCCCATCGCTCTGGATCATGCCCGAACCACCGGCGCAGCGCCGTGCTGGGCGCGATCTCCTTCAGCCACAGGTCGATGGCCGCCTCCTCCTTGCTAACGCCGCGCGGCCACAAGCGATCGACCAAAACCCGCTGACCGTCCTCCGGCGCGGCGGGTTCATAGGCGCGCTTGAGCGCCACAGGGCCACGCCCCACCTTGCTAGGCCCGAGGCTCGGCGGTCGGCGTCTTCACGGTCGGCGGCTCGGCCGGGCTCGGCACGTCAGGCAGGACCGGGCGGTCGGGTAGACGCGGCGCCTCCGGCAGCTTGGGCGCGGGAATGTTGATGTCCAGATTGACCTCCGGCGCCTCGGGCACAGCCGGACGCCCGCCCGAATAGAGAAGCCAGCCGATCACGGCGACGGCCACGACCAGCCCGCCGACGAGGAAGGCCAGAAGCCCGCCGCCGCCCTTTCGCTCAGGGCCGGTCGTATTGATCGTCGTCTGATGCACGACGCGTTCAGGCGGCGGGATATTGGGGTCCGTCATTTGGCGCTCCTCGTCGCTCCCCTGAGGTCCAGAGAACGAGGGTCAGGCTTGGCGGTTCCCGTCGGCCATTTTCCATCGGGGCCTGACTTTGGCCGCTGTGCTGCTTATGTTCTCCCCCGAATCCGCCTTGCGTGAGCCGCTTATCCTGTGACCGACCTGCCCGCCCCCCGCATATCCGACCTCGCGCGCGCCCAGTCGCCCGACGGCGCCGCTGGCGTTCGCGACTACCTGTCCGGCCTGAACCCCGAACAGAGGCTGGCGGTCGAGACGACCGAAGGTCCGGTTCTGGTCCTGGCCGGCGCCGGCACTGGCAAGACCCGCGTCCTGACCACGCGCCTGGCCCACATCCTGGCCACCGGCCGCGCCAAGCCGTGGGAACTGCTGGTCGTCACCTTCACCAACAAGGCCGCGCGCGAGATGCGCGAGCGGATCACCCACCTGATCGGCCCCTCGGCCGAGGGCCTGCGCTGGCTCGGCACCTTCCACTCGGTCGCGGCCCAGATCCTGCGCCGCCACTCGGAACTGGTCGGACTGAAGTCCAGCTTCACCATCCTCGACACCGACGATCAGGAACGGCTGCTGAAGCAGCTGCTGGAAGCCGCCAACATCGACACCAAGAAGCACACGCCCAAGTCGCTGGCCCACCTGATCGACCACTGGAAGAACCGCGGCTGGACGCCCGAGAAGCTGCCCCCGGGCGAGGACTTCGCCAACGGTAAGGGCCACGCCCTCTACGCCGCCTATCAGAAGCGGCTGGCCACGCTGAACGCCTGCGACTTCGGCGACCTGCTGCTGCACAACCTCACCATCCTGTCGAAACATGCTGATCTGGCTGATGAATATCGACGCCGGTTCCGCTACATCCTGGTGGACGAGTATCAGGACACCAACGTCGCCCAGTACCTGTGGCTGCGCCTGCTGACCTCCTCGACCGGCAACGTCTGCTGCGTCGGCGACGACGACCAGTCGATCTACGGCTGGCGCGGGGCCGAGGTGGACAACATCCTGCGCTTCGAGCGCGACTTCCCCGGCGCCAGGATCGTCAAGCTGGAGCGCAACTACCGCTCGACCAGGCACATCCTCGGCGCCGCCTCGGCCCTGATCGCGACCAATCAGGACCGTCTGGGCAAGACCCTGTGGACCGAGGACGACAGCGGCGACAAGGTGCGCGTGCGCGGCGTCTGGGACGGCGAGGCCGAGGCCCGTCTGATCGCCGACGAGATCGAGACCGCCCGCAAGCAGGGCATGAAATACCGGGACATGGCCGTCCTGGTCCGCGCCTCCTTCCAGATGCGGGCGTTCGAAGAACGCTTCGTCATGCTGGCCGTCCCCTATCAGGTCATCGGCGGACCCCGCTTCTTCGAGCGCGCCGAAATCCGCGACGCCCACGCCTACCTGCGCCTGATCCAGTCCGAGGACGACGACCTGGCCTTCGAGCGCATCGTCAACACGCCCAAGCGCGGCATCGGCGACACCAGCGTCCAGAAGATCCTGCATATCGCGCGCGAGAACGGCGTCTCGGCCATGCAGGCGGTCCGCCACCTGCTGACCACAGACGAACTTCAGGCCCGCACCCGCACACCCCTGGCCAATTTCGTGCGCGACCTCGACCGCTGGCGCGATCTGGCCACCATGGGCACGCCCCACTGGCAGGTGACGGAAACCCTGCTGGACGAGAGCGGCTACACCGAGATGCAGAAGGCCGACCGCACCAGCGGCCAGACGCGCCTGGACAACCTCAAGGAACTGACCCAGGCCATGCAGGCCTTCGAGACGCTGCAAGGCTATCTGGAGCACGTCTCCCTGGTCATGGACCTCGACCGGGCCGCGCCCGAGTCCGAGAGCGGGGCAGTGCAGATCATGACCCTGCACGGCGCCAAGGGGCTGGAGTTCCCGCTGGTCTTCCTGCCCGGCTGGGAGGAAGGCGTCTTCCCCAGCCAGCGCAGCATTGACGAAAAGGGCGTGAAGGGCCTCGAGGAGGAACGCCGCCTCGCCTACGTCGGCGTCACCCGCGCCAAGCAGGACGCGCGCATCAGCTTCGCCGCCAACCGTCTGGTCTATGGCCGCTGGACCTCGCAACTGCCCAGCCGCTTCGTCGACGAACTGCCCCTCGCCCACGTCGATCCGCAGTCGGACACCGGCTACTACAGCGGCGGCGGCTCGGCCGGCATGAAGGAAACCAAGAGCCGCTGGGACGACGCCCCCTCCTTCGGCGCCGGCTATTCCAGCCCCGGCTGGAAACGCGCCCAGAGCTTCACCTCCAGCCCGCCTTCGCGCTCAGCTTCGGGTTCGACACCCGCCCGCAAGGCCATCATCGAGGGCCAAAGCCGCCCGGTGACGCCGCCGAAATCCAGCAGCGACTGGTCACGCGGCGACCGCGTCTTCCACCAGAAGTTCGGCTATGGCGCCGTGCGCGCGGTCGAGGGCAACAAGCTGGTCGTCGCCTTCGACAAGGCCGGCGAGAAGAAGGTCATCGACAGCTTCGTGGAGAAGGCCTCCTAGGCCTTCTTTCCTCGGCCCGCGACGGACTCCCAGATCGCCGTCAGCACCAGGATCGCTGTTGACGTCATCGTCAGCGCCAGCGGCGACAGCACCTGCCCGAAGATCAGCGCCGCGCCCAGGGCCGCGGCTCCGGCGAAGCGCGGCCAGGCCGCCTTGCCCCAGATGCTGTAGATCGACAGCGCCGTCCCCAGCAGGAACAACAACGGCCCGCCGATCAGCACGGCCGTGTTCGCCACGCCCGCTACGCCCAGCGGATGCGCCAGAGCCAGTTCGTCGCCGACCGCCGTCACCACGATCCCCGCCACCACGATGATGGGGCAATAGGTATAGGTCCGCCGGGCGATCGCGCCGGGATCGTCCGCATGGCTGATGGTCTCCGACGCCGCCTCATGCGCCTCGTTGAAGAACAGCCACCACATGGTGATGGTGGTGATCAGGGCCGACACGAAGACGGCGACGACCGGCGGCGTCCACGCCAGTTCGGCGAAGGTCGCCCCGGTGATGATGATCGACTCGCCCAGGCAGATGATGGTGAACAGACCGACCCGTTCGGCCAGATGCGCGCCCTCGACGTCCCAGTCCATGGTGCTGGATCGGCCCAGCCCCGGCACGAAGAAGGCCAGCAGCGGCCCCGTGAACTCCAACGCCAGAGCCATCAGCCAGATCAGCAGCCGCGTCTGCCCCTCGACCAGCCCGCCCCCGATCCAGAACACGGCGCCCAGCAGGGCCCAGACCGAGATCCGCTGGAAGTTGGCCTTCTGAGACGGAGATCCGCGTACGGCCCACAGGGTGAACAGGCTGCGTCCCACCTGAATGGAGGCGAAGGCGCAGGCGAACACCAGCCCCTTGTCGCCGAACGCCTCGGGCAACGAGGTCGACATGATCAGGCCGGCGGCCATCAGGGCGAACAGCATCAGCCGCACCGGCCCCCGCTCGGGGTCCAGCCAGTTGGTGATCCAGCTGGTGTCGATCCACACCCACCACACCGCCGCCAGCAGGATCGCCGCCTCCAGCGAGCCCAGCGGCGTCAGGTGCGCCAGCAGCAGGTGGCTGACCTGGGTGATGGCGAAGACGAAAACCAGATCGAAGAACAACTCGACGAAGCCGACCCTGGCGTGTTCCCCCGACCGTCGGACGCGCATCAGACTAGTCATGGCCCCGCTCCATCCTCCCAATTCGATCGAGCTTGCGTCCCTCGATCCGGCGCGTCCAGCCATTCAGTGGATAACGGGCGCCAAAGGCCGCAAGGCTTGCTCGGATGCGGCGCGGAGCCTACCAGTCCGGTCCCCGAATCATCGCAGACTGCGTAGATGGCCGACCTGTTCTCCACCCTCGACGACGCTGAACCGACCCAACCGAGCGCGCCTGAAAAAGCGCCCGCGCTTGCGCCTGCCCCGGTCGCCGCCCCCGCACCTGTCACGCACGAGCCCAAGGTCGAGCTGGCCAGCCACGCCAGCACCGCAACGGCGGCCGCCACCGGCTACTCCGCCTCCTCGATCGAAGTGCTGGAAGGGCTGGAGCCCGTCCGCAAGCGCCCCGGCATGTATATCGGCGGCACCGACGAGCGCGCCCTGCACCACCTGTTCGCCGAAGTCCTCGACAACGCGATGGACGAGGCCGTGGCCCGCCACGCCAAGCTGATCACCGTCGATCTGGACGCCGACGGCTTCCTGTCGGTCCGCGACGACGGCCGCGGCATCCCCGTCGACCCCCACCCCAAGCACCCCGGCAAGTCGGCGCTGGAAGTCGTCATGACCGTGCTGCACTCGGGCGGCAAGTTCTCGGGCAAGGCCTATGAGACCTCGGGCGGCCTGCACGGCGTCGGCGTCTCGGTGGTCAACGCCCTGTCGGACCATCTGAACGTCACGGTCTGGCGCGACGGCTTCGAATGGCGCCAGTCCTTCAGCCGCGGCCTGGTCCAGGGCCCCATCCAGCAGATCGGCCCCTCGAAGAAGAAGGGCACCCTGATCCGCTTCCATCCGGACGAGCAGATCTTCGGCGTCGGCGCGGCCTTCAAGCCCGCGCGCCTGTACCGCATGGCCCGCGCCAAGGCCTATCTGTTCCGCGGCGTCGAGATCAAATGGACCTGCGCGGCGGAACGGATCACCGACGCCACGCCGACCGAGGCCACCCTGCACTTCCCCGGCGGTCTGGCCGACGCCCTGGCCGAGCGCGTGGGCGAGCTGGAAACCGTCACCCCCGTCTTCGCCGGCCGCGCTGAGCGCAAGGGCGAGGCGGGCGCGCTGGAATGGGCCGTCACCTGGTCGCCCATCGGCTTCGGCGACGCCGACAGCTTCATCGGCTCCTACTGCAACACCGTCTCGACCCCTGACGGCGGCACGCACGAGGCCGGATTCCGCTCCGCCCTGGTCAAGGGCCTGAAATCCTATGGCGAGCTGATCAACGAGAAACGCGCCGCCCAGATCACGGCCGAGGACGTCATCGCCAACGCCGGTGCCCTGATCTCGGTCTTCATCCGCAACCCGGAATTCCAGGGCCAGACCAAGGACCGCCTGTCCTCGCCCGAGGGCCAGCGCCTGACGGAACAGTTGCTGCGCGACCCCTTCGACCACTGGCTGACCGAAAGCCCGAAACAGGCCAACGCCCTGCTCGGCTTCGTCATCGACCGCGCCGAGGACCGCCTGCGCCGCCGCAAGGACAAGGAAGTCCAGCGCGCCGCCGCCACCCGCAAGCTGCGCCTGCCGGGCAAGCTGTCGGACTGCAGCCGCCAGGCCGCCGAGGGCACTGAACTGTTCATCGTCGAGGGCGACTCGGCCGGCGGCTCGGCCAAGCAGGCGCGCGACCGCACCACCCAGGCCATCCTGCCCCTGCGCGGCAAGATCCTGAACGTCGCCTCGGCCACGGCGGACAAGCTGCGCGCCAACATCGAACTGTCGGACCTGGCCCTGGCGCTCGGCGTCCAGCCGGGCAATCGCTTCAATATCGAAGACCTGCGCTACGAGCGTATCGTCATCATGACCGATGCTGATGTCGACGGCGCCCACATCGCGGCCCTGCTGATCACCTTCTTCTACCGCTCCATGCCCGAGACCATCCGTCAGGGTCGCCTCTTCATGGCCCTGCCGCCGCTCTATCGGATTTCGGCCGGTCCTCTGTCGGAATACGCCCGCGACGACGCCCACCGCGACGAACTGCTGGCCACCGTCTTCAAGGGCAAGAAGGTCGAGATCGGCCGCTTCAAGGGCCTGGGCGAGATGATGGCCTCCCAACTGAAGGAGACCACCATGGATCCGAAGAAGCGGACCCTGGCGCGCGTCTCCCTGCCCGAGAGCGAGGAAGAGATCGAGGATCTGGTCGAACGCCTGATGGGCCGCAAGGCCGAGGCCCGGTACCAGTTCATCCAGGACAACGCCCGCTTCGCCGTGGCGGATCTGGACGTTTAACTCAAAATCCGCTCATCCCCGCGGAGGCGGGGACCCAGTAAGAGCCTCACGCGCTGCGCTCGGAAAAGCGCCCTTTGATTTCAGCAAAGGGCCTGCAGCCAAAGCACTGGGTCCCCGCCTCCGCGGGGATGAGCGGTGTTAGCTAGGTCTTTTTCAGCAGCCGATCCCGGGCGGCGTTGACGCGCGCGGCCAGCCCTTCCGTCCCGCCCTGATCGGGATGGGCGCGCGCCATCAGGCGGCGCCAGGCGGATTGGATGGCTTCGGGCGTCGCATCGACGGACACCCCCAGAATGGCCCGCGCTTCGGCCTCCGACAGGCGTTCAGCAACCGGCGCGCGCGGCGCCGCCGGACGAACCCGCGACTGAACCGCCAGCCACAGCCCTGCGCCGGCCATGCCGATCGCCGCCAGCCAGACCCCACGCGAGGCGGCCAGAACCGCCCCCGCGAACAGGGCTGTGCTGAGGATGGTCGCGGAGATGCGCCAGTGGCCGCGCCGCGCGCGCTCGGTCTGACGGCCCAACCGGACCAGCGCCCAGACCGCCACGGCGGCCAGCGCCAGCCAGATCAGGCCCATGCGAGGATCAGGCCGCCGCCGCGTCCAACGGGGCCAATGAACCGCCCTGGGCGTCGTCCAGCCCAAGCGACTGCATCAGATTGCGCAGTTCCTGACGCGCCGCGACGTGGGCCAGCGACACCGACACCGGGCGGATGTCGTTCGACAGGTCCGCGACCGTCAGGCCAAACGGGAACAGCTCGCGATAGATGACCCGATCGCGCAGACCCGGCCCGACGCGGAAGCCGACGCGCTTGGCCAGCTTCAGCATCTTTTCTTCCAGACGGCGACGGTTGCGAGCCTCGGCCACGGCCAGACGGTTGGTGACGACGATCCAGTCGATCGTCACCTGACGCCCCTCGGTGATGGCGCGGTGCTTGCGCGCCTCCCAGACGCTCTCGGAATAGATGGAGGGCTTCTTCAGATCCAGCGTCACCGGATCGACCTCGCCCAGCAGGTCGAAATCGACGAAGCTGTCGTTCATCGGCGTGACGATCTGGTCGGCGCGGCCGTGCGCGGCACGCGACAGGGCGGTGTCGCCGCCGGGCGTGTCGATCAGGATGATGTCGGCGAGCCCTTGCGCCTCGGCGTAGGCGGCGTCGAACCGGGCCAACTGCTCAGCCTCGTCGGCCTTGGCCAGAGCCTTGCCGTCGCCCATGTCGGGCACGATCGGCAGGGGCAGGACATGGCCGTTGGCCGCGGCCCAGGCGGCGCGGTTCGAGAAGAAGCGCTCCATCGACCGCTGGCGCAGGTCCAGATCGATGATGGCGACCTTCTTGCCCGCGTGCAGCAGGCCTGTGACGATGTGAATGGCCAGGGTGGACTTGCCCGCCCCGCCCTTTTCATTGCCGATGACGATGACCTGAGGCTGCGCCATTTTGGGTTCCGTTGTTTCGACGGTCGCGACTCATGCGTTCGCGGCCCGCCCCTAGTCCCCTAGATCGGGCCACGGGCGTCAGTCGTCAACGAAACCTTAAGCCGCGCCTGTGGACGACGCGGTCGCTGCGGCCCGGACGCACCACGGATCGGACGCCGCCGCCCGCTCGCAAAGGGCCGCCGCTTGAGCCGAACCGGCGCGAACCTTCAACCGAACCAGACGCCGCTCGTTGACCTCGACCGGCTCGAAAACCGGGTTCAGGCCGGCCGTCACGCCATGGCCCAGTCGATCCCACGCCGCCTGGGCCGAGGCCTGGCTGGCATAGGCGCCGAGCTGGATCAGGGCGCCAGACGACGGCGCGGCGACCGCAACACGCCGAAGCGGCTGGGCCTCGGCGCGCTGCGCAGCCTGCTCCACGGCCGGCGCCTCTGGATCATGAAACACCGGCGGCATGGCCGGCAGGACGGCGGCGGCCTTGCTCGTCAACCCGTCGCGGGCGTCCCACAGCTGATGCGGCGTCAGAAGCTCGACCTTCAGCGGCCGCAGCCCCGCCGCCTCGGCGTTGCGCGGCCCGGCGGATTCACGCCCGGGCTCGGCCTTGGCCGACACCGGAATGGCCACGATCCGATCCGCCATGCTCTCGAACCGATGCGGATCTGCCTCCGTCACGCCGCAGCCGGCCAGCAGCGCCGCAAGGGCGCCGACCGGCACGAACCGCAGGATGACGGAGGCGTTCATGACGCCACAGTGGACGCCGCTCTTTGAGACAGGGTTGAGGAACAGGCTTAACGCCCGTTCACTCATTCATTCAGCCGATGGCGCCGACGCAGCCTTCCACGTCGCCGGGCGCCACGTCGGCATCGGTCAGGGCCAGGGTCCAGCCGTGGTTGGTGTTCAGGCCCCAGCGGCGCGCGCCAGAGCCGTCGCCGGCGTCGCCGCCGACCGTCACCACCACGCGGCGGCCCGTCGGCAGGGCCGGCGGATCAATCTTGCCCACGGCCAGCGAGGTCGGCGTCTCGCCGCCGTAGCCGTCGAAGACGCTCAGCATCGACCATTCGCGACGCAGACCCATCCACCAGGCGTCATCCGTGTTGATCGACAGGACCGAGACGCCACGGCCTTCGGCCGCATGGGCCAGCGCGGCCTGCGGGTCGCGGACCAGCTTGATGTCGGCGGCGGCGCCGAAGCGAAGACGGGCGCCGTCCACGGCCTTGGCCGGGTCGATGGGGGCCCAGACGTGGACCTGCAGCCGGCCCTGACGGGCCAGACCCCAGCCGACGATCTCGCGCCACAGGTGCTCGACCGCCTCGCGGTTCTCGGGTTCGCACTGCTTCAGGACGCGGGCCTGAACGGCCTGTTCGCGGTCGGGGCGCAGCTTGGTGTGGGGGCCGCTCGGCGCGTCCTTGGCCTTGCCGACCTGGGCGGCGACGGCCAGACGGCGCTCAAACAGTTCAAGGATCTGGTCGTCCAGGCTGTCGATCTCGGCGCGCAGGGCGGCCAGCGCCTTCTGCTCGGGCGACAGTTCAGCTTGGTCGGCGGGCCAGACTTGCTGGAGATTGGAATTGGGCATGGGATTGGGCTTTCAGCATTCGAATTTCGATAGGGGGATGCGTGTGATCGCGTCGCCGCTCTGGGTCAGAGCGGTCGCCGGTGAGACAGTCAGAGTTTGAAGA
This sequence comes from Brevundimonas sp. KH_025, assembly GCF_057839885.1. NCBI lineage: Bacteria > Pseudomonadati > Pseudomonadota > Alphaproteobacteria > Caulobacterales > Caulobacteraceae > Brevundimonas > Brevundimonas sp. KH_025. Next base: position 1,592,614 of record NZ_CM174501.1, read on the forward strand.
AACTCGACGCCTCAGCCGGCGTATCGAAAGCCGTAATAGCCGTAGCCAAAATAGAATCCGGCCACCGCGCGCGTGGTGGTTTCAAGGGTCAGTTGTGCGCGCAGCGAGGACATTGGTCCGGTCCGGTTTCAGGATCAGGGTCGATCCGATCCTCTCTTAAGCGCGCAAACTCTATGCGCGGTCAAGCCCCAGGGGCGCTAAGCAGGACAAATCGCGTCCGATTGTCGCTGAAATCCTGCAGATCGTTGCGCAGAACCGTCAGTCCATAGACCTCGGCCGCACGCGCGGGCGCCACGGCGGCGCGGGTCACGTCCTCTGCTTCGGCCACAGCGGCGGCGGCTCCGCCGGTATCGAAGACCTCGACCGGCGTGATCTTCATCTCGCCCAGAGCCTTGGAGCATTGCTGCAGGGCGACCGGGTGGCTCTCAGCCGTCCTGATGTCCGAAATCCGGGCGTCGGGCAGGCCCAGCAAGGCCAGCCGAATGGGCCGCCAGGCTTCGCTCACCACCGTCAGACCGGCCTCGCGCACCAGGCTGGCGGCAGGTTCGACCGTGCCGATGGTCGAATTCTCGACCGGGATCAGCGCGAACTGACAGTCGCCGGACAGCACGGCCTCGATGGCCCCCTGGAAGGTCTCGAATCCAACCGCATCGTCCCAGGGACGCAGGTCGAGGCAGGCTTCATGGCTGAAGGCGCCGGGCGCGCCTTGATAGGCGACGCAGCCCGACCCTTCATTTTCGACTGTCGAGGTCACGCGGCCTCGGCGCGCGCCTGGCGGCCGACCTTGAGGCGTTCCGCCACCAGGAAGGCCAGCTCCAGCGCCTGATCCGCATTCAGGCGCGGATCGCAGTGGGTGTGATAGCGGCTCGACAGATCGTCTTCCGTCACCGCCTGGGCGCCGCCCAGGCACTCGGTGACGTTCTGGCCGGTCATCTCCAGGTGGACGCCGCCGGGGTGAACGCCCTCGGATTCCGCCACGTCGATGAAGCTGCGGACCTCGCCCATGACGCGGTCGAACGGCCGGGTCTTGTAGCCGTTGGCCGCCTTCAGGGTGTTGCCGTGCATCGGGTCGATCGACCAGATGACGCGCTTGCCCTCGGCCTTCACCGCCCGCATCAGGGCTGGCAGACGATCGCCGATCTTGTCGTGGCCGAAGCGGCCGATCAGGGTCAGACGGCCCGGAATGTTGTTCGGGTTCAGGGCGTCGATCAGCGGCAGGATGTCCTCCGCCGTCATGGTCGGCCCGCACTTGACGCCGATCGGGTTCGAGATGCCGCGCATGAACTCGATGTGCGCGCCGTCCAGCTGACGGGTCCGCTCGCCGATCCACAGCATATGGGCCGAGGTGTCGAACCATTCGCCGGTCGAACCTTCGAGGCGCGTCAGGGCGCTCTCGACATTCAGCAGCAGGGCTTCGTGGCTGGTGAAGACCTCGACGCGCGACAGGTCGGGATGCGTCTCGGGCGTGACGCCGACCGCCTCCATGAAGGCCAGGGCCTCGGTGATCTTGTCGGCCAGCTCGCGATAGGCCGCGCCTGCGCCGTTGTCGGCGAAGCCCAGGGTCCAGCGGTGGATGTTGTACAGGTCGGCATAGCCGCCGCCGGCGAAGGCGCGCAGCAGGTTCAGCGTCGAGGCCGACTGGTTATAGGCTTTCAGCAGACGCTGCGGATCGGGCACGCGCTCTTCCGGCGTGAAGCCCATGCCGTTGATGATGTCGCCGCGATAGGACGGCAGCTCGACGCCGCCGATCTCTTCGACTGCCGACGAGCGCGGCTTGGCGAACTGACCGGCGATGCGGCCGACCTTCACCACCGGCTTGCGGCCGGCGAAGGTCAGGACCACCGCCATCTGCAGGATCAGGCGGAAGGTGTCCCGGATGTTGTCGGTCGAGAACTCCTTGAAGCTCTCGGCGCAGTCGCCGCCCTGAAGCAGGAAGGCGTTGCCCGCCTCCACCTGCGCGAGATGCTGGGTCAGTTTGCGGGCCTCGCCGGCAAACACCAGGGGCGGCATGGCCCGCAGCTCGTCTTCGACACGCGCCAGTTCGGCCATGTCAGGATAGTCCGTCGGCATATGGACGACGGGCTTGTTTCTCCAGGATTCAGGGGTCCAGCGCTTACTCATGCCGCCTAGATAACCCTCCAGGCCGCTCGGAACAACAAATGTTGCGCCGCAGCGGCGATTCAGAGCGGCGACCAGGCCTCGTCGGCGGCCAGCGGCGCGAACAACGCATCCAGAGTTTCGTTGCTGACGCCCGACAGGTCGGCAGGCGACCACTGCGGGGCGTTGTCCTTGTCGACGATGACGGCGCGGACGCCTTCCTGGAAGTCGTGAGTGCGCACCACCCGGCCGCCCAGGGCATATTCCATCGCCATGTTCTCGGCGAAGGACGACAGGCCCGCCCCGGTGCGGATCTGGCGCAGCGACACCTTCAGCGACTGCGGCGACTTGGTCTTCAGCGTCTTCAGCTGGGCCAGCGCCCAGTCCGAGCCGTCGGCTTCCAGCGCAGCGAAGATTTCCTCCACCGTATCGAAGGCGAACAGCCGGTCGATGGCCTCGCGATGCGCGTCCAGCGGCGTAGGACCCGCATCTCCGGCTGCGCGATCGACCACCGCCTTTGGATCGGCGGGCGCGGCCAGCAGTTCGGCCTTCAACGCCTCGACGCCTTCGCTCGGCACGAAATGGGTATGGATGCCCAGCGCCACCGTATCCGCCGCCTTCAACCGCGCGCCCGTCAGCGCCAGCCAGACGCCGGTCTGCCCCGGTAGTCGCGGCAGGAACCAGCCCCCGCCCACGTCGGGGAACAGGCCGATGCCCGTCTCGGGCATGGCGTAGGTGGTGCGCTCCGTGGCGATGCGGACATCCGCCGGCTCGCTGATGCCCACGCCGCCGCCCATGACGATGCCGTCGACGACAGCCGTGATCGGCTTGGGATAGTCGAACAGCAGATGGTTCAGTTGATACTCGGTCTTGAAGAAGACCTTCGCCTCCGACGCATCCCCCGCCCCGCTCTCGGCGATCATGCGGATGTCGCCCCCGGCGCAGAAGCCGCGCTCGCCCGCATGGTCGATCAGGACCGACTTCACGGCGTCGTCGCCGCGCCAGGCCAGCAGCGCCTCGATCATCGCCTCGCACATGCCCCGGTTCAGCGCATGAATCGCCTTGGGCCGGTTCAGGGTGATGCGGCCGACTCCGCCTTCGATGCGCGTCAGGACTTCAGCTTCGCTCACCTGATCGCTCATCGGGCCAGCTCCCGCGCGATGATCACGCGCATGATCTCGTTGGTGCCTTCCAGGATGCGGTGAACCCGCAGGTCGCGCACGATCCGCTCCAGCGGATAGTCCTTCAGATAGCCATAGCCGCCGTGGATCTGCAGCGCCTCGTCAGCGATCTGGAAACAGGCGTCGGTGGCCAGCCGCTTGGCCATGGCGCACCACTTGGTCTTCTCGGGGTGGTCGTTGTCGATGGCCCAGGCGCCGCGCAGCACCATCAGGCGCGCCGCCTCCAGGTCGGTCGCCATGTCGGCCAGTCGGAACTGCAGGGCCTGGAACTGGCCGATGGCCTGTCCGAACTGCTTGCGGGTGGCGACGTAGTCCTGGGCCGTCTCCAGCGCCAGCCGCGCCCCGCCCAGGGAACAGGCGGCGATGTTCAGGCGCCCGCCGTCCAGACCGGCCATGGCGTATTTGAAGCCCGCGCCCTCCTCGCCCAGCAGGTTGGCCACCGGAATGCGGCAGTCGTCGAAGCTGACGATGGCGGTCGGCTGGGCGTTCCAGCCCATCTTCTTTTCCTGCGCCCCGAACGACAGGCCGGGCGTTCCCGCCTCGACCACCACGGCGCTGACGCCCTTCGGCCCCTCGCCGCCCGTGCGGACCATGACGACATAGACGTCCGACGTTCCCGCGCCCGAGATGAAGGCCTTCGACCCGTTCAGCACGAAATGATCGCCGTCGCGCACCGCCGTGGTCCGCAGCGCCGCCGCGTCCGACCCTGAACCCGGCTCGGTCAGGCAATAGGAAGCGATCTTGTCCATCGTCACCAGCGACGGCACGAAACGCGACCGCAGATCGGCCGAGCCGAACTTGTCGATCATCCACGTCGCCATGTTGTGGATCGAAATGAAGGCCGCCGTCGCCACGTCCCCGCGCGACAGCTCCTCAAAGATCACCGCCGCCTCGACCCGGCCCAGGGCCATGCCGCCATGCTCCTCGCCCGTATAGATGCCGCAAAAGCCCATCTCGGCCGCCGACTTCATCACATCGACGGGGAAATGCTTGTCTTCGTCCCACCGGGCCGAATGCGGCGCCAGCTCGGCGTCGGCGAATGCCCGCGCCGCGTCCTGAATCGCGCGCTGGTCGTCGTTGAGGGCGAAGTCCATGATCTTTACTCCCGACTCTGGTCGGCCCTCTGACGGGGCGTTCTTGCTGCTTCTATCCAAGCGCCTGCGAAACGTCACCCCGCCAGCGCCGTGCGCCGCATCTTGTGTCCGCCTGTGACGCAGGGACGCGCTAGTCTCTGCCTTTCGACACGTCGATTTCAGACGATTCAGACGAATTGGACTCTGTTTTTTCACGGCCGGTATCCGATATGCGGTCCCCAAGGCCGTTTCCCTGCCCCGCCTGTGGGACTATGAGCGCTGCATGACCCTGCCCTTCCAGCCCGCCGCCTTCCCCTACGCCCGTCCGCGCCGCCTGCGTTCGCAGCCCTGGGTGCGCCGTCTGGTCGCTGAGACGACCCTGACGCCCGCCGACCTGATCTGGCCGATCATCGTCCATGACGGGTCCGAGGACCGGCAGGCCGTCGCCTCCATGCCGAGCGTCTTCCGCCTGTCGCCCAAGGAAGCGGCCAAGGCCGCCGTCGAGGCCCGCGACCTGGGCATCCCCATGATCGCCCTGTTCCCCAACGTGAACGACAGCCTGAAGGACAACGTCGGCACGGCCGCCAGCGATCCGGACGGCCTGATCCCCGACTGCATCAAGGCCATCAAGGACGCCGCCCCCGAGATCGGCGTCATGACCGACGTCGCCCTGGACTGCTACACCGACCACGGCCACGACGGGGTTCTGGAGAACGGCCGCATCGTCAACGACCCGACGCTGGAACGCCTGGCCGAACAGGCCTTCATCCACGCCCACGCGGGCGCCGACGCCGTGGCCCCGTCCGACATGATGGACGGCCGGGTCCAGGCCATCCGCGAAGCCCTGGAGGCCAACGGCCTCTCGGACACCCTGATCATCAGCTACGCCGCCAAGTACGCCTCGGCCTTCTACGGCCCCTATCGCGACGCCGTCGGCTCGTCCAAGTCGCTGACCGGCGACAAGAAGACCTATCAGATGGACTACGCCAACGCCGACGAGGCGCTGCGCGAGGTGGCGATGGACATTTCGGAAGGGGCCGACGCCCTGATCGTCAAGCCGGGCCTGCCCTATCTCGACATCGTCCGCCTGGTCTCGGATGCCTTCAAGATCCCGACCTTCGCCTATCAGGTGTCCGGCGAGTACGCGATGATGCAGGCCTCCATCGCCAATGGCTGGCTGGAGGAAGACCGCGCCATCCTGGAAACCCTGCACGCCTTCAAGCGCGCCGGGGCGTCGGGCGTCCTCAGCTACTTCGCACCCAAGGCGGCAAGGCTGCTGGGGGCCTGATCCGGTTCAGGCCGTCGGATCGACGGCCTGCCCGTACTTGCCGCGGAAATAGGTCAGGGCGTCGCCGGGATGGGTCTCGAACGCGGCGACCCGGCCGACGATGACCAGATGGTCCCCCATGACGATGCGGTCATGGGTCGTGCAGTCCAGCCGCGTCACGGCGTTGCGCAGGCGCGGCGGCGCTGGATCGCCCACCTCGAACTCGTCTTCCGACAGGGTGCAGACGCCCCAGGCGAAGCGGTCCGACATGGCCTGATCCTCGACCGGCAGGACATGAACGGCGAAGCGGTCGGCCCCAGCGAAGGCGTCGTGGCGGTCCGACTTCACGTCCAGGCACCACAGCACCAGCGGCGGGTCCAGCGACACGGAGGTAAAGCTGTTGACCGTAATGCCCAGCGGCCCCTCGGCTGTATGGGCCGTCACCACGCAGACGCCGGTGGCGAAACCGCCCAACGCCCGGCGGTAAGCCTTGGCGTCGAATTCGAATGAGGATGAAGACCCGGACACAGGCCTGACCTAAGCCGTGGGGCGTCATGCGGCAAGACCGCGCGCCGGAAACGACCGCGCCGCAACCGCTTCTTAACGGCCGCGTGGGATTCAGGATTCACTAACGACGTTAAGATTGGCTGGCCCATGTCCGTGAGCGATCGTCCGATCCTCATCAAGAAGGTGAAGAAGGTGTCCGGCGGCGGGCACCACGGCGGCGCGTGGAAAGTCGCCTACGCCGACTTCGTGACTGCCATGATGGCCTTCTTCCTGCTGATGTGGCTGATCAACACGACCGATCCGGAGCAGAAGCGCGGCATCGCCGAATACTTCGCTCCGGCCAACGTCTCGGCTTCGACCTCCGGTTCCGGCGGCATTCTGGGCGGCACCGCCCTGGGCGACGACGGAGCCAAGGGTTCAGGCTCCATGTCCGTGATCGAACAACTGGCGCCCGAAGCGCCCGATTCGCCCGAAGCTGCGGGCCAGAACTCCAACCTGGCCGCCGCCAGCGAAGCCGCCCTGCGCGCCGAGATCGCCAAGCGCGAGGCCGCCGACTTCGCCAGCGCCGCCGAGAGCCTGCGCCAGGCCATGCAGGCCATGCCCGAACTGGCCGAGCTGTCGAAACAGCTGATCATCGACCAGACGCCCGAAGGGCTGCGCATCCAGCTGGTCGATCAGGAAGGCCGCTCGATGTTCGAGAACGGCTCGGCGCGCCCCAATCCGCGCGCCCAGATGCTGCTGCGAGCCATCGCCAAGGTCATCAACCAACTTCCGAACCGCATCTCCATCACCGGCCACACCAGCGCCGTCGCCGGCTCCAGCCGGGCCAGCGGCGCCGGCGACTGGTCCCTGTCATCTGCCCGAGCCGACGCCTCGCGTCTGACGCTGCAGGGCGCGGGCGTGAACGCTGACCGGGTCTATTCGGTGGCGGGCAAGGCGGGGTCCGATCCCCTCTACCCCGACGACCCGTCGCTGGCCGGCAATCGCCGCATCGCCATCGTCCTGCTGCGCGAGGCGCCGGTCCTGCCCACGGACACCAGCCTGTGACTGCAGGCGCCGCTCTCACGGCGCTTGCGAAATCGCCCAGTTGCGCGCCAAATCGGGACATGACGACCCGCGCGCAAATCCGCCGAAACCATCGGGAACGGACGTAAGGCCGTGACCCAGCATTTCCCGACCCGGCAGTTGCGGTTCTTCATGACCTCGAACGCGCCCTGCCCCTATCTGCCGGGCCAGTTCGAGCGCAAGGTCTTCGCCAACCTGCCCTTCAGCGACGGCGCCGACGTCAACGACGCCCTGACCCAGGCCGGTTTCCGCCGCAGCCAGAACATCGCCTACCGCCCGGCCTGCGAGGCCTGCGCCGCCTGCGTCTCCGTCCGCATCCCTGTCGGCGAGTTCACCTTCTCGAGATCCCAGCGCAAGATCCTGAACCGCAACGCCGATCTGTCGCGCGATCTGGTCGAGGCCGAGGCGACGATGGAGCAGTTCGATCTGCTGCGCCGCTATCTGAGCGCCCGCCACCCCGGCGGCGGCATGAGCGACATGGGCTGGTCCGACTACGTGGCCATGGTCGAGGATACCGCCGTCCGCACCCACCTGATCGAATACCGGCTGCCCGCCGACGACGACGGTCCGGGCGATCTGGTCGGGGTCTGCCTGACCGACCTGCTGCATGACGGCCTGTCGATGGTTTACAGCTTCTTCGACCCCGACCTGGAGCGCCGCAGCCTGGGGCATTTCGCCATCATGGATCACCTGCGCCAGGCGGCGCTTGTGGGACTGCCCTTCGTCTATCTGGGCTACTGGGTCCAGGGCTCGCCCAAGATGGAATACAAGGCGAAGTTCCGCCCGATGGAGGCGCTGCGCCCCCTGGGCTGGGAACGCCTTCCCTAGCTTAGGTCGTCGGCACGGCCGTGCCCGCCGACAGCGGTGCGGACGGCGTCGGCCCCCACGGCCCCTCGTCCCGACCGCCGGCGAACTTCACCAGAGCCGCGATCCGCTTCTCGATCGGCGGGTGGGTGGCGAACAGGCCCGCGAAGTCGGCCTTGTCCGCCGTATTGTCCAGGAACATGCCGCGCAGTTCGTCGGGGGCCTCCAGCTTCGACTGGCCCGACACCTTCCTCAGCGCCGAGATCATGGCGTCCGGGTTCTTGGTCAGTTCGACCGCCCCCGCGTCGGCCACAAACTCCCGTGTCCGCGACAGGGTCATGCGGATGACCGTCGCCAGACCGAAGCCGATCACGCCGATGGCCAGACCGATCAGGATCAGCGGCAGGGCGTTCTTGTTGTTCCCGCCGCGTCCGCCGCGCATGTAGAACAGGCTTCGGAACACCAGTTCCGCAATCACGCTGATGATCCCCGCGAAGATCGAGGCGATCACCATGGTCCGCACGTCCTTGTTGATGACGTGCGTCAGTTCGTGGGCCAGGACGCACTCCATCTCGTCGCGGCTCAGCGTCTGCATCAGGCCGCGCGTGACGGTGACGCTGTAGTTCCCCTCGTGCAGACCCGAGGCATAGGCGTTCAGCGACGGGCTCTCGATGATCCGCAGCGTCGGTGTCCGCAGGCCGCGCGAGATCGAGAGGTTTTCCAGGAGGTTGTAGAGGTCCGGTTCGACCCGGCGCTCGACCTTCCTCGCCCCCGTCATGGCGTCGATCATCGCCTGATTGCCGAAATAGGCGATGACGAACCAGATCACGGCCACCACCAGCGCCGTAGGCACGGTCCAGCCCAGCATGGAGGCGGCCAGGGCCAGATCCTGGCCCAGCGAGCCGCCCGAGTTGGGCAACAGGCCGAAGCCCATCATCAGCACCTGGATGCCGAACAGGATCAGCACCAGCAGGACCGGAAACCCGGCCAGCAGGATCGCCGACCGGGTGTTGTTCTTCCAGATATGGGTCTTGAGGCCGACGGCCTGACCGAAGACAGCCATTGGGGCTTAGAACTTCACCGTCGGCGGGGCCGCGTTCAGGGCCGCGCGATCGCCTTCGCCCACGTCGAAGAAGGGCTTGTCCGAGGCGAAGCCGAACAGTCCGGCGAACAGGACGGTCGGGAACTGACGGCGCACGGCGTTGAACTCGCTGACCGCATTGTTGAAGAAGCGGCGGGCGGCGGCCAACTTGTTCTCGATGTCCGACAGGTCCATCTGCAACTGCTGGAAGTTGGCGTTGGCCTTGAGGTCCGGATAGGCCTCGGACACGGCGAACAGGCGGCCCAAGGCGCCGGTCAGCATGTTCTCGGCCTGCACCTTGTCGTTGACCGTGACGGCCCCGGCCGCGGCGGCGCGGGCCTGGGTCACGGCGTCCAGCGTGCCGCGCTCGTGCGTGGCGTAGCCCTTCACCGTCTCGACCAGATTGGGGATCAGATCCTGACGCTGCTTCAACTGCACGTCGATGTCGGCGAACGACTGATTGGCCGCCTGATCCAGGGCCACCAGCCTGTTGTAGGCGCCGACGACGACGAACAGCAGAACGACGACGATGACGCCGATGATGATCCAAGTGATCATTGAGCCTCCTCCAGCATTTCAGGAGGAATATGGGGGGCCGCAGCCCCGGCAACCAGTGAATTCGCCGTCACTTCTCCTCCCCATGCAATGGGGAGGTGGATCGGGCGCGCAAGCGCACGAGACGGAGGGGCCGCTTTTACAGGCGCAGCAGAGCCCCTCTACCGCTGCGCGGCCCCCCTCCCCACGCTGTGGGGAGGAAAGAAGTTTAGCGGAACTTCCGCATCCCGCGCGGACCTTGACGACCGGCGCCGGCGCGCTTGCCCAGCCAGTCCTTCCAGTCGGGCCAGTTGCGGCGGCGGCCGCCGCCGTCGGCCCATTCCGGCCCCGTCTCGGCGTTGAACACCGCCACATCGACCAGGCCGCCCTGCTTGTAGTTCTGCAGCTTCACCCCCTTGCCGCGGCCCATTTCGGGCAGTTCGGCGATGGGGAAGATCAGCGCCTTGATGTTCTCGCCAATCGTCGCGACGTGGTCGCCGGTGACGCGCAGCATGGCCAGCATGTCGCCGTTCAGCACCTGCTTGCCGCCGCGCTTCTGGGCCAGAAGCTCGTTCTCGGGCGCGACGAAGCCGTAACCGGCCTTGGACGCGACCAGCAGCTTCGCATTCGGTTCGTGCGCCACGACGTTGATAATCTCGGCTTTTTCGTCGAGATCGATCATCAGGCGCAGCGGTTCGCCGTGGCCGCGCCCGGAGGCCAGCTTGTCGGCGCCGACCGTGAAGATGCGGCCGTCAGACGCCCCGATCAGCAGCTTGTCGGTCGTAAAGGTCGGCACTAGGAAGGCCAGGCTGTCGCCCTCCTTGAACTTCAGCTCCGACGGGTCCTCGACCTTGCCCTTGGCGGCGCGGATCCAGCCGCGTTCCGACAGGATGACGGTGATGGCTTCGCGCGGGATGAAGGCCTCGGGCGCCACGAAGGCCGAGGCGTCCACCGCCTCGCCGATGGTCGTGCGGCGCGGCGAGATCAGCGCCTTGCGGACCAGTTCCAGCTCCTTGGAAATGGCCTTCCACTGCTTGCCTTCCGAAGATGTCAGCGCCTTCAGCGCCGCAAGTTCTTCCGACAGGGCATTGAATTCCTTCTCGATCGCCATTTCCTCGATCCGCGCCAGCTGACGCAGACGGGTGTCGAGGATGTAGTCGGCTTGCGGCTCGCTCAGGCCGAAGCGCGCGATCAGGACAGCCTTGGGCTGCTCCTCCTCGCGGACGATGCGGATCACCTCGTCCAGGTTGAGGAAGACGATGCGCAGGCCTTCCAGCAGGTGCAGCCGCTTCTCGACCCGCTCGATGCGCCATTGCGAGCGACGGTTCAGCACCACGCGACGGTGATCGAGGAAGGCCTGCAGGCACTCCTTCAGCCCCATGACGCGCGGCGTGCCGCCGGCGTCCAGCACGTTCATGTTGATCGGAAAGCGAACCTCCAGATCGGACAGCTTGAACAGGCTCTCCATCAGCATCTCGGGCTCGATGGTGCGGTTTTTCGGCTCGAGGATCAGGCGGATGTCTTCCGCCGACTCGTCGCGGACGTCGCCCAGCAGCGGCGCCTTCTTGTTCTCGATCAGGTCGGCCAGCCCCTCGATCAAGCGGCTTTTCTGCACCTGATAGGGCATCTCGGTGACGATGATGCGCCAGACGCCGCGACCCAGGTCCTCGGTCTCCCAGCGGGCGCGCAGACGCACGCCGCCCCGGCCCGTCTCATAGGCGTCGAGGATGGAGGCATGGCCTTCGACCGAGACCCCGCCGGTCGGGAAGTCCGGCCCCGGCACGATCTGCACCAGTTCCGACGTCGTCGCCTCGGGCCGCTCCAGCAGCAGTTGGCAGGCGTCGATCAGTTCGCCGACGTTGTGCGGCGGGATCGAGGTCGCCATGCCCACGGCGATGCCCGACGAACCGTTGGCCAGCAGGTTGGGGAAGCCGGCCGGCAGGACCACCGGCTCTTCGTCCTGGTCGTCGTAGGTGGGGCGGAAGTCGACCGCGTCCTGATCGATGCCGTCCAGCAGCAGGACGGCGGCGGGCGTCAGCTTGCACTCGGTGTAGCGCATGGCGGCGGCGCTATCGCCGTCGATGTTGCCGAAGTTGCCCTGCCCGTCGACCAGCGGATAGCGCTGGGCGAAGTCCTGAGCCAGACGCACCAGGGCCTCATAGATGGAGGCGTCGCCGTGCGGGTGATAGCCGCCCATGACCTCGCCGACGACCTTGGCGCATTTGCGCGCCGCCGCCTGCGGGTTCAGCCGCATTTGGTGCATGGCGTACATGATGCGGCGGTGCACCGGCTTGAAGCCGTCGCGCACGTCGGGCAGCGCCCGGTTGGTGATCGTGGACAGGGCGTAGGCGAGGTAGCGCTTGGACAGCGCCTCGCTCATCGGCTCTTCAACGATGCGGCCGCCTTCAGGCGTCGGAGTGTGGATGGTCATGTGTTTTCGAATCGGAGATCGGACGCCGGAAGTCTAGCCCACTGGCGGAATCAGAAGGGGGTAAAGTCTGGAAAACCGGCGCCCTGCATCCAGAAGGCGCATCGAGGCGTATCCTCATCCGAGGCGACACGCCCAAGGATGACGCCATGCTGCTGATCCTGCTGTCCTATCTGGCCGGGGCGCTGACCATTCTCAGCCCCTGCATCCTGCCGGTCCTGCCGTTCGTGTTCGCGCGGGCGGGCCAGCCCTTCATGAAAAGCGGCCTGCCCCTGCTGCTGGGCATGGCCCTGACCTTTGCGGGCGTGGCGACGCTGGCGGCGGTCGGCGGCGGCTGGGCGGTGCAGGCCAATCAGGTCGGACGCTGGATCGCGCTGGCGGTCATGGCGGTGCTGGGGCTGACCCTGGTGTTTCCGTCGCTGGCGGATCGGCTGACCCGGCCTCTGGTGGCGCTCGGTTCGCGGCTGAGCGAGAAAGCCAGCCTGGATCAGCAGAGCGGCGGCGGCGTCTGGACCTCCTTCCTGCTGGGCGTGGCGACGGGCCTGCTGTGGGCGCCGTGCGCGGGGCCGATCCTGGGGCTGATCCTGACCGGCGCCGCGCTTCAGGGGGCCAGCATGGGCACGACCCTGCTGCTGGTCGCCTACGCCGCCGGGGCCGCGACCTCTCTGGCTCTGGCCCTGCTGATCGGCGGCAAGGTCTTCCAGACGATGAAGAAGTCGCTGGGCGTCGGCGAATGGGTGCGAAAGGGTCTGGGCGTGCTGGTGCTGATCGGCGTCGCCGCCATCGCTCTGGGCCTCGACACCGGCCTGCTGACACGGCTTTCGACCGGCAGCACCAACCGGATCGAACAGGGGCTGCTCAACCGCTTCGGCGCCGCCCAGCCCATGAACGCCGCGCGCGCGCCGCTGGACGCCCTGCCGATCGAAGGAACCATGCCGCCGCTGACAGGGGCGACCGAGTGGATCAACAGCCCGCCCCTGACCACCGAACAGCTGCGCGGCAAGGTCGTGTTGGTCGATTTCTGGACCTACTCCTGCATCAACTGCGTGCGGACCATTCCCTATGTCCGCGCCTGGGCCGAGAAATATCGCGATCAGGGTCTGGTGGTGATCGGCGTCCACACGCCCGAGTTCGCCTTCGAGAAGTCGCCCGCCAATGTCCGCGACGCCGTGCGCCGCTTCGGCATCACCTATCCCGTGGCCATGGACAACGATTTCGCCATCTGGCGCGCGTTCGATAACCGCTACTGGCCGGCCCACTACTTCGTCGATGCCAAGGGAAACATCCGCTACCACCACTTCGGCGAGGGCGACTACGAACACTCCGAGCGGGTCATCCAGCAACTGCTGAAGGAGGCCGGGGCCGCCAACGTCGATCAGGCCGTGGTCCAGGTGCGCGGCCAGGGCGCCGAGGCCGCCGCCGACATGGCCGAGGTCGCCTCGCCCGAAACCTATGTCGGCTATGCCCGCGCTGAGCACTTCGTTTCGCCGGGAGGCTTCGGCTTCGATGTCCGCAAGACCTATGCGGCCGGCCCGCTGGCGCTGAACGACTGGAGCCTGTCGGGCGACTGGATCGTGCGCGCCGAACACGCCGACCTGCAGGCGGCGGACGGACGGCTGGCCTTCCGCTTCAAGGCGCGTGATCTGCATCTGGTCATGGGGCCGAGCAGCATAGGTCAACCGGTGCGCTTCCGCGTCCGCATCGACGGTCAGGCGCCGGGCGCCGACGCAGGCGTGGACATCGACGCACAAGGCGCAGGCCGGATCGACAGCCAGCGCCTGTATCAACTGGTGCGTCAGTCAGGGCCGGTGCGCGAGCGGACGTTCGAGATTGAGTTCCTCGACCCAGGCGTTCAGGCCTTCGCCTTCACCTTTGGTTAGAGCCGTCCCGCCTCGGCCAGCCGCTCGATCATCCAGACCCGCGCGGGCGGCAGCGGCTTGTTCAGGGCGTGGAAGACGAACTGTTCGAGGAAATGCCCGGTCAGCTCCAGCCCCGCCTTCACGTCGCCTTCGCCCAACCCCGCCTGCGCCCCCAGCATGAAGGGCGGCAGGTTCAGCAGCTTGTCGGCATAGGGCGCGCCCGCCTCGCGGCTGACGGCGCGGCCCGTGCGCGGGCTGACGTAGATCAGATCGTCCATCGAACCGGTGGCGGCGCAGCGCGACAGGTCCAGACCAAAGCCGAGATCCTCCAGCAGCCCCGCCTCGAACCGCACGAAGATGGCGGGCCAGACCTCGGGCAGAGCAAACGCCCCCATCATGGCCTCGAAGGCCAGAAAGGCCCCCGGATGCGGCTCGCGCTCGGGCAGCGCCCCTTGCGCCACCGCAGCCGCGGCGTTCAGCCCGATCAGGGCCAGAGGATCGTCGAACAGGGCCGCCGGCCCCTCGCCCACCGGCTCCAATCGCGCCGAGCCAAGTTGGTCCGAGGTCCGCGACCGCAGATCAGCCACCACCCGCGCGCCCGCCTGCAGGAAGGGCCGCATCTTGCGCGACGCCCCGCCCGCCACATAGGCGGCGCGCCGCCCATGTCGCTCGGTCAGCAGTTCAACCACGGCCCCCGTGTCGCCATGCGCCCGCGCCGACAGGACGAAGGCGTCGTCCTGAACCTCCATCAGTCGGCCTTGATCACATCGACGACGGCGCGCGCCTTGTCGTTCGGCACGGCGAAGCTGAGGACGTACTGCTCGATCTTCCAGCCGCCGTCGGTCAGGCGCAGCACACCCGAACCGCGCGTGGTCCCATAGGCGTCGTTGTCCAGCACCTCGTCGAACCAGGCGACGCAACGGCAGTCGATCGGGGCGATGGTCACGGTCCGCGTCGTCGGCCGATAGGTCCAGCCCTTGCCTTGCGAGAAGTAGGGCATGGCGTAGGCGCGGAACTCCGGCAGCGTCCACCGCTCGGTCGCATCCGTGCCGATGAATCGGCCGTCGGGCGTGAAGGTGGCGAAATAGGCCTCGCCGTCAGCCGCCGAGGCTGCCGCGTGCATGGCGTCCAGCACGCGGTTCACGGGGGCGACTTCGGCATCCGGCGCAGGCGCGGCCTGGACCGGGGCGGCGGACATCTGGAGCATCATCAGGGCGGCGGTGATCATGCTGATGTTCTAGTCCTGTTCCGTCAGTGGGGGAAGCACTCACACTCCCGCTCATCCCGGCGCACCGCCCTTTGGAAGCTGCCGTTCCGCCATATGATCTGGATCCCTGCCTTCGCCGGGATGAGCGGAGGAAAGTCCCGCTATCCGAAAAGATGGGAAACGACGTCCGCCCCATGCGTTGAGACCTCCAACCCGACACCCGGAGAGGTCCCATGAAGATCGTCACCAGTCTCAGCTTCCAGGGCCAGTGCCGCGAGGCGCTGGAGTTCTACGCCCGCGTTCTGGGCGGCAAGGTCACCGCCGCCTTTCCCTTCGGCGACGGCCCGCCCGACATGCAGGTGGACGCCAAGTACAAGGACTGGCTGATGCACGGCTGGCTGGACGTCGGCGATCAGTCGATCATGGGGTCCGACATGCCGCCCGAGTTCGCGCCGAACATCGACAAGCCCAAGAACGGCTTCGACGTCTCCTATCACACCGACGATGTCGCCAAGGCGCGCGAGGTGTTCGACACCCTGTCCGAGGGCGGCAAGGTGTCGATGCCCTTCGCCGAAACCTTCTGGTCCCCCGGATTCGGCGCCTTCACCGACAAGTTCGGCATCCCGTGGATGGTCAACACCAACCCGGCGGAGGAGTGGAAACCCGGCGGCTGACGCCTTTGTGATCACGGACCGTTACGACCAAAGCCGTATTGGAATCAGGGTGATGCGGCGCCTATGTCCGCCTTTTTCCCGCGCCCGCATGGGCCGCCGCCTTCAGGTTTCCGATGTCCCGCGTCCGCAACGCCGCCCTGCAGTCGAAGATCATGTCCGCCCAGGACGCCGCCGCCCTGATCCCGGCGAACTCGACCGTGGGCATGAGCGGCTTTACCGGCTCGGGCTATCCCAAGGTCGTGCCGATGGCCCTGGCCGACCGGATCGAGGCCGAGCACGCGGCGGGCAACCCGTTCAAGCTGAAGGTCTGGACCGGCGCCTCGACCGGGCCGGAACTGGACGGCGCCCTGGCCAAGGCGGACGGCATCGAGTTCCGCCTGCCCTACAACTCCGACCCCATCGCCCGCGAGAAGATCAACAGAGGCGAGATGGAATACCTCGACATGCACCTGTCGCAGGTGGCCCCCGTCGCCTGGCAGGGCTTCCTCGGCCCTCTGGAGACGGCGGTGGTCGAAGTGTCGGGCATCCGCGAGGACGGCTCGCTGATCCCCTCGTCCTCCATCGGCAACAACAAGACCTGGCTGGACCGCGCCGACCGTATCATCCTGGAGGTCAACAGCTGGCAGAACCCGGCGCTGGAGGGGATGCACGACATCTACTACGGCACGGCCCTGCCGCCCGCCCGTGTGCCGATCCCGCTGACCAGGCCGACCGACCGGATCGGCGAGGCGGTCTTCCGCGTCGATCCGTCCAAGATCGCCGCCATCGTCGAGACGGACTCGCCCGACCGCAACCTGCCCTTCGCCGCGCCCGACGCCAGCGCCACGGCCATTGCCGGCCACCTGATCGAATTCCTGCAGCATGAGGTGAAGCTGGGCCGCCTGCCCGCCCATCTGCTGCCGCTGCAATCGGGCGTGGGCAATGTGGCCAACGCCGTGCTGGCGGGCCTTCAGAACAGCCCGTTCGAGAACCTGACCGCCTATACCGAGGTGCTGCAGGACGGGATGCTGGACCTGCTCGACAGCGGCAAGCTGACGGTCGCCTCGGCCACTGCCTTCTCGCTCAGCCCCGAGGCCGCCGCCGACCTGAACAGCCGCATGGAGCAGTTCCGCGGCAAGATCATCCTGCGTCCGCAGGAGATCTCGAACCACCCGGAGATCATCCGCCGTCTGGGCTGCATCGCCATGAACGGCCTGATCGAGGCCGACATCTACGGCAACGTCAACTCGACCCACGTGATGGGCTCGCGCATCCAGAACGGCATCGGCGGCTCCGGCGACTTCGCACGCAACGCCTACATCTCCTGCTTCGTCACCCCCTCGACGGCCAAGGGCGGCAAAATTTCCGCCATCGTCCCCATGGCCAGCCACGTCGACCACATCACCCAGGACGTGCAGGTCATCGTCACGGAACAGGGGCTGGCGGACCTGCGCGGCCTGTCGCCCAAGCAGCGCGCCCAGGTCATCATCGCCAACTGCGCCCACCCCGACTATCGCGACGCGCTCAGCGATTACTACGCGCGGGCGCTGAAAGGGTCATACGGCCTGCAATCGCCGCATCTGCTGACCGAGGCCCTGTCCTGGCACCAGCGGTTTATCGAAACGGGATCGATGAAGGCCTGACCTTCGATCCTCCCCCGCTCGCGGGGAGGGGGACCATGCGCAGCATGGTGGAGGGGGGCGGAAACAGCCTGGCGCTCAAACGACTAGGGGACGGCTCTTGAAGCTCGCCCCCTCCACCGCCTGACGGCGGTCCCCTCCCCCGTCGCTGCGCGACAAGGGAGGATCGGATAGGTCTTAGCGGTTCATCCCAGTCGGGAACTCACGCCCCAAGGCCTCGGCCATAGCCTGCTGGCTCAGCATGAAGACCAGGTCGCGCTGGTGGTAGTTGTTGGACAGGACCACCACCGTCACGTCGGCCTCGGGCTGATAGAGGACCAGGTTGCGGAACCCGGCCCAGCTGCCCGTGTGATAGATCTGCTTGTCGTCAAACGACGGCGAAACCTGCTGGCCCAGGCTGTTGACGTAGATGCCGTAGCCATAGGCCCGGTGCGCGCGGCCCCGCTCCTTGGGCGTATTCGCCGGAGCGTGATCGGCCACCATCTGAGCATAGGAAGCGTCGCTGAGGACATGGCCCTTATGCAGGGCGCGGTTCCACACCAGCATGTCGTCCAGCGTCGAATACAGGGCGCCGGCGCCGAAGACGACGCTGACATTGGCGATCGGTTGGGCCGCCAGTCCGCCGGGGAAGTTGGCGTAGCCCATAGCCAGGCCTTGTGCGTCGGCGCGGGCGTCCGACCCCGTGTCCTTCAGCCCCAGCGGCTTGAGGACGGCGTCGTTCAGATAGGTCTCGAACGGCTTGCCGCTGGCCTTGGCCACGATCTCGGCGGCCAGATTATAGGCGGCGTTGTCGTAGCGGATCTTGGTCCCCGGCTCGAACTGCAGGCCATAGCGGGCCGAGGTCTCGGTCAGCTCCTGCGGCGTGCGCGGCGTGACGCGGATACGCCCCCACTCCGACTGAGCCATCAGGTCGGGAATGCCCGAGGTGTGCGACAGCAGGTGGTGAATGCGCAGCGGCT
Organism: Brevundimonas sp. KH_025; assembly: GCF_057839885.1. Lineage (NCBI taxonomy): Bacteria > Pseudomonadati > Pseudomonadota > Alphaproteobacteria > Caulobacterales > Caulobacteraceae > Brevundimonas > Brevundimonas sp. KH_025. The sequence goes on from NZ_CM174501.1 coordinate 1,610,969, forward strand.
TCCAGGCGTCCGGGCAGGCCTCGATCCATTTGCAGACCGGATCGTTGACCGACAGCCTGCCTTCGTCCTGCAGTTTCAGGATCGCCGCGGCGGTGAACTGCTTGGACACCGAGGCCAGACGGAAGCGAGTGTCCAGCTTCAGCGGTTGGTCGTTCTCGTAGTTGGCCTTGCCGTAGACCTGACGGAACAGGACCTGATCGCCCCTGGCCACCAGGATGGCGCCCATGAACTGCTTGCGCTCGGCCAGATAGTCCAGCCGCATCTTCAGCTGCGGCAGGGCCTCAACGACCTCGACCGGCGGGCGCTCGGGCAGCTTGGGCTTCGCCACCGCCGCCTGGGTCTCAGGCGCGATGGCGTGGACGATCCAGGCGCCGGCGCCGGCGGATGCGAGGGCGACCGCGGCCAGGGATCCGAGGAACCAGGGCCGCCCGCCTGCGGACTTGGGAACTACAAACACGATACTGAACTACGATCCTAGACGTCGAACTCCAGCCCGAACTGGGCGTACAGGGCGCGGCTGTCCTGCCATTTCGGGTCGACCTTGACGGTCAGGAACAGGTGGACGGGCCGGTCGAGCAGTTCGATCAGCTCCTCGCGCGACTTCTGGCCGATCCATTTCAGGGTCTGGCCGCCCTTGCCCAGAACGATGGGGCGTTGGCTTTCGCGCTCAACATAGATGGTCTGTTCGATCCGGGCCGAACCGTCGGGCTTTTCCTCGAACGCGGTCGTCTCAACCGCCGCCGAATAGGGCAGTTCCTCGTGGACGCGCAGATAGACCTTCTCACGCGTGATCTCGGCGGCCAGGACGCGCACCGGCACGTCGGCCGACTGATCCTCGGGATAGAGCCAGGGACCGGCGGGCATGGAGCGGGCCAGACGCTTCTTCAGGTCGTCCACGCCGTCGCCGCTGAGGGCCGAGATCATATAGACCTCTTCATAGACGCCGGTTTCGAACAGGCGGTGCGACAGGGCCAGCAGGGTGTCGCGGCGCATCCCGTCGATCTTGTTCAGCGCCAGGATGACCTTGGTCCCCGTCGACTGCAGATTGGCGATGATGGTCTCGGTGTCCTCAGCCGAGCGACGGTCGGCGGCGGTGCCTTCCTTGCCCTCGGCGTTGATGTGCGACTGGGCGTCGATCAGGTGGATCACCACGTCGGCGTCCTGCGCCCCGCCCCAGGCCGAGGCGACCATGGCGCGGTCCAGGCGACGGCGCGGGGTGAAGATGCCGGGCGTATCCACCAGCACGATCTGGGCGTCGCCCTCGATGGCGATGCCGCGCACGGGGAAGCGCGTGGTCTGGACCTTCTGGGTCACGATCGAGACCTTGGAGCCCGTCAGCCGGTTCACCAGCGTCGACTTGCCGGCGTTGGGCGCGCCGATGATGGCGGCGAAGCCCGCGTGCTGGTTGGGGTTGAGGGTCTCGGTCAAATTACGCCTTCTCGTTTCAACAGCGCCGTGGCGGCGGCTTTTTCCGCCTCCTGACGCGAACGTCCTGTTTGTTTCACGGGGTCGAAACCGACCACCGTCGCTTCGACCACGAAGGTCGGAGCATGATCTGATCCGGTACGTTCCACCACCCGATAGGTCGGCAGCGGACGCCCTTGCGCTTGCGCCCACTCCTGCAGAGCGGACTTGGGATTGGTCACGGCCGGCGCCGGCGGAGATGCGAACTCCTCGGCCCAGGCGATATCGAACATGATCTTGGCCGCCGCCAGCCCGCCATCGCGATAGACGGCCGCCAGAACAGCCTCGACAGCATCGGCGATGACTCCGGCCTTTCTGCGGCCGCCCGTCTTGGTCTCGCCCGCCGACAGGCGCAGGGCCGGGCCGATCTCCAGCCGCTCGCCGACGCGGGCGCAGGCGCTCTTGTCCACCAGGGCATGCAGACGCGCCGACAGCTGGCCCTCGTCCGCCGAGGGATAGTCCCGCGTCAGGCGATCCGCCACCAGCAGGCCCAGCACCCGGTCGCCCAGGAACTCCAGCCGCTCGTTATCGGCGGGACGACGGCCGTCGGCCTGCCCCCCGCCCTCGCCCACGCTGGCGTGGGTCAGGGCGCGCTCCAGCAGAGACGGATCGGCGAAATCATGGCCCAGCCGACGCCTGAGCGCGGCGACAGCCTCGGCCCGCACATTCGTCATCAGTCGAGGATCTTGAAGAACCGGCTGGGACGGATGTTGGCGAACCAGCTGACCGGGTTGAACAGCGACGCGCCCGGCGACCACGAGAACATGATGATCTCGGCCTTGCCGACCATGTTTTCGGCCGGGACCATGCCCACGCCGGCCGACATCTCGACGCGGCTGTCGATCGAGTTGTCGCGGTTGTCGCCCATCATGAAGAAGTGGCCAGCCGGGACCTCATAGACCGGGGTGTCGTCCAGATCGCCGCCGGGACCGAAGTCCTGGGTCATGAAGCTCTTGCCGTTCGGCAGGGTCTCGCGGACCTGGGTCACCGGACGCGGGCCGAACATGTCGGCCATCTCGGCGCGGCTGACGACGACGTCCTTAACCGCAGCGCCGTTGATGTAGAGCTTGTTGGCGATCATCTGCACCTTGTCGCCCGGCAGGCCGATCACGCGCTTGATGTAGTCGGTCTTGTTGTCGCGCGGCAGCTTGAACACGACGATGTCGCCGCGCGCCGGATCCTTGCCCAGGATGCGGCCGTCGAACAGCGGCGGGCTCCACGGGATCGAGTGCTTCGAATAGCCATAGGACCACTTCGACACGACGATGTAATCGCCCTCATAGAGGTTGGGCTCCATCGAGGCCGACGGAATGGTGAAGGGCTGGAACAGCAGCACCCGCAGCACGAAGGCGATCAGCAGGGCGAAGACGACGGTCTTGATGATCTCGACCGTCTCGTTGCTCGCGGACTTCTCTTTTTTCACACGTTTGGCTTTCTTGGGACGCGGCGTGGCGTAGATCGGCTTGTCGCTGTCGAGGGCTTCCGGGTCGTCGCCCATATCGAAGGGGGCGTCGCCGTCGTCGCTCCAGATCGGTCGCTGCTCGGTCGGGTCGATGGCAGGATTGCCGGCGCCGCCGTTCGCCTTGGGGTCGTCGCTCATGGTCTGCTCGAATCCCCCACAGAACGCGGGGTTGGAAGCCTGAGGCGTAAAGGCTGATTACGCCACGGGCAAGGCTTCGATGACCACGAAAGCGAGAGCATACGGGTGTTCATCGCTAAGGGTCAGATGGATGCGCGGCTCATGCCCCGGCGGGGTCAGGCGCGCCAGATGCTCGGCGGCGTGGCCGGTCAGGGCCAGGGTCGGCTGACCCGACTTCAGGTTCACCACCCCCATGTCGCGCCAATAGACGTCGGCGCGCATGCCTGTGCCCAGGGCCTTGGCGCAGGCCTCCTTGGCCGCGAACCGCTTGGCGTAGCTCCAGGCCGGGTCCGGCTTGCGGTCCGAACGGGTGCGTTCGATCTCGGTGAAGACGCGGTTCTTGAAGCGGTCGCCGAACCGGGCCAGCGACGCCTCGATGCGCCGGATGTCCGACATATCAGCGCCGATGCCGATGATCACCGGCCTGCTCCGGCCACGGCCTCGTCCATCGCCGCCCGCATTCGGCGAATGGCGGCGTCCAGACCCACAAAGACCGCCTCCCCAATCAGGAAGTGGCCGATGTTCAGTTCCTTGATCTCGGGGATGGCCAGAACCACGCTGGCGGTGGCGTAGTCGAGGCCATGGCCCGCGTGGACCTCCAGCCCCAAGATGTCGGCCTGAGCGGCGGCGGCGGCCAGACGGTCCAGTTCGAACGCCCGTTCGGCCGGATCGGCCAGGTGGCAGTAGCGGCCGGTGTGGAACTCGACCACCTGCGCGCCCACGGCGGCGGCGGCCTCGACCTGCTCCTCCGACGGCTCGATGAACAGGCTGACGCGGATGCCCGCGTCCGACAGCGCCTTCACTACGGGGGCGATGCGCGCCTCATGACCGGCGACGGCCAGACCGCCCTCGGTCGTGACTTCCTCGCGCCGCTCGGGCACCAGGCAGGCGGCGTGCGGACGGTGACGCAGGGCGATGGCCAGCATCTCTTCCGTCACCGCCATCTCGAAGTTCAACGGCTTGTTCGCGCGACGGCACAGGGCCGTCAGCACGTCGATGTCCGCGTCGGTGATGTGGCGACGATCCTCGCGCAGGTGGGCGGTGATGCCGTCCGCCCCCGCCGCCAACGCCGCCTCGGCCGCGCGGGCCGGATCGGGATGAGCGCCGCCCCGCGCGTTACGAACCGTGGCGACGTGGTCGATGTTGACGCCCAGACGAACCCGCTCGCGCTTCATCCCGTTCTCTTTCTTCTACTTGGACAGCCGGCGGCTGCCCGGGTCCTCGACCGGCAGGGCGGCCAGTTCGGGCGGCAGGGCGTCGGCCGGATAGGCCGGCACGTCCAGCGTCGCCAGGGCGATCAGCGGCACGCCCACGTCGGCGCGGCCGCCCGAGCGGTCGACGATGCAGGCGGCGGCGACGACTTCGCCCCCGGCCTTCTGGATGGCGGCGATGCATTCGCGCGAAGAAAGCCCCGTCGTGACGATGTCCTCGACCATGACGACCTTCTCGCCCGGCTCGACGGTGAAGCCGCGACGCAGCTTGAACTCGCCGCCTTCGCGCTCGACGTAGAGCGAGCGCACGTTCAGGTGCCGCGCCGTCTCATAGCCGGGAATGATGCCGCCGACGGCGGGCGAGATGGCCACGTCGACGGGGCCGACCGTGGCGACGATCTTGTCGGCCAGGGCCTGGCACAGGCGCTCGCAGCGGCGCGTGTCCATGAAGACCAGGTTCTTCTGCAGGAAGACCGGGCTGTGCAGGCCGGACGACAGGACGAAATGGCCTTCGCGCAGGGCGCCGGCGTCGCGGAATTCGTTGAGGACGTCTTCAGTGTTCATGAGAGCGTCCCTTAGACCCTGGGACCCTCCCCCTCAAGCCGAGCGATCTACTTGATGTCGCAGTTCGGCTTCAGCCCGCCTTCCAGCAGCTTGGCCCACACCGTCTCAGCGTCATCGGCGAAGGAAAACAGCGCCATGTCCGAGGCCTTGACCATGCCGTGCTCGATCAGGGTGTCGAAGTTGATGACCGAGCGCCAATAGGCCTCGTCGAACAGGACGATGGGAATCGGCGGCGCCTTGTCGGTCTGGCGCAGGGTCAGGATCTCGAACATCTCGTCCAGCGTGCCGAAGCCGCCGGGGAAGACCACCAGACCATTGGCCCGCATGGCCAGATGCATCTTGCGCATGGCGAAGTAGTGGAACTGGAAGGTCAGTTCCGGCGTCGACCAGGGGTTGGGCACCTGCTCGTGCGGCAGGGTGACGTTGAAACCGATCGACGGCGCGCCGGCTTCATGCGCGCCCTGATTGGCGGCCTGCATGATGCCCGGCCCGCCGCCGGTGGCGATGACGTTGTCGCGCACCTCGCCCGGCGAGCCGCGGAAGGCCCCGCCCCGCTCCGAGGCGATGCGGCCGAACTGACGGGCCTGCTCGTACCAGTAGGCGTGACGCCCCCCGCCGCTGGCGCCGATGCGGGCGCTGCCGAACACCACGATGGTCGAACGCACGCCCCAGGCCTTCAGCGCCTCCTCGGCCTTTTCGTACTCCATCAGGAAGCGCACGCCGCGCATCGACTCGCCCAGCAGGAAGTCCTGATCCAGCGCGGCCAGACGATAGGAGGGCGAGGCCAGTTGGGCGGCGTTGGCGAGGTCTTGCTGTTCGGGTGACATTTCGGCCTTCAGTCAGACGCCCAAGCGAAGTCAGCCGCGGGCGCGGTCCACGGTGTCGACGGACGGATTGGCGCGCAGGGCGGCGATGATCATGGTCGCGTGACGCGCATCCTCGACCTCCACGTCGATGTCGACGTCGAAGAAGTCCTGCTGACGATGGGCCATCGACAGGTTCAGGATATTGCCCCCGGCCTCGCCGATGATGGTCGCCACCTGCCCCAGCACGCCCGGCGCATTGCGGATCGTGGCGCGCAGACGAGCCGAAGCCACGGCGTCCTGCTCCGCCTGCGGCGTCCACTGCAGGTCCTGCCAGACGGAATCGTCGTCGGCGAAGTCGGCCAGGGTCTGACAGTCGATGGTATGGACCGTCAGCCCCTTGTCGGGCTCCAGAATGCCGACGATGCGGTCGCCCGGAACGGGGCTGCAACAGGCGCCGAAATGGATGCTGACGCCCGGCGTCAGGCCGCTGCCGCGCACGAACAGGCGGGCGTGTTCATTGCCGATCCGCTTGCGCTCAGGCCCGGCCTTCAGTTGCCCTTTCAGCGCCGGGAAGATGGTCTCGGCCACCTTGGTCGCGGCCAGACGCCCTCGGCCGATGGCGTCGAACATATCCTCTTCCGAGGCGATGGCGTGGGCTTCCAGCACCGGCTTCAGCGCGACGTCGGCCAGCGACTTGCCCGCCCGTTCCAGCGTCTGTTCCAGCGTCGCCTTGCCCAGGCGCACGAACTCGTCGCGCTCCGACGTGCGGATATGGCGGCGAATGGCCGAGCGCGCCCGGCCAGTGACGGTCAGGCTGCGCCAATCGGTGGGCACCTCGCGCTTGGTCCCGCGGATGATCTCGACCACGTCGCCGTTCTGCAGCGCCGTGCGCATCGGCTTCAGTTCGCCGTTGATCTTGACGCCCACGGCCGTGTCGCCGACCTCGGTGTGGACCGCATAGGCGAAGTCCAGCGCCATGCCGCCGCGCGGCAGGGTGATCAGCGCGCCCTTGGGCGTGAAGACGAAGACCTGATCCAGATACATTTCGAGCTTGGCGTGCTCGACCCAGTCCTCGCCGCCCTCGCCGTGCTCGATGACCTGAACCAGATGGCGCAGGTTCAGCAGCGGGTCGCGCCCGCCGTCCGCCTCCATCGCCTCGCGGTCGAAGCCGTAGGAGTGGTTCTTGTAGGCCCAGTGCGCCGCGACCCCGTCCTCTGCCACGCGATCCATGATCTCGGTGCGGATCTGCATCTCGATGCGCAGCCCGCCCGGACCGACGACCGTGGTGTGCAGCGAGCGATAGTTGTTCGACTTGGGCGTCGAGATGAAGTCCTTGAACCGCTCCGGCACCATCGGCCAGGCGCGGTGGATGACGCCGAGGGCGCGGTAACAGTCGTCTTCAGCCTCGACGATCACCCGAAAGCCGTAGATGTCCGACAGGGACGAGAAGCCGACCGACTTCCTCTGCAGCTTGCGCCAGATCGAATAGGGCGTCTTTTCCCGGCCTTTCACGTGGGCGCGGACGCCCGCCTCGCTCAGGACCAGTTCGATTTCGCGCGACACGCCCTCGATGGCGCGGCCGTGCTCCAGCTTCAGCGCCTCCAGCCGGCGCTGGATGGCGACGCGCGCCGTGGCGTTCAGGTGCTCGAACGCCAGTTCCTCCAGCTCGGAGGCGATGGAGTGGATGCCGATGGAGCGGCCCAGCGGGGCATAGACTTCCAGCGTCTCGCGGCTGATGCGCTCGCGCTTCTCCGGCTTGACGTACTGGAGGGTGCGCATGTTGTGCAGGCGGTCGGCCAGCTTGACCAGCAGGACCCGCACGTCCTTGGAAATGGCCAGGATGAATTTGCGCAGGTTCTCGGCCTGGCGCGTGTGTTCGGCCTGCAACTCCAGACGCGACAGCTTGGTCACGCCCTCGACCAGAACCGCCACTTCTTCGCCGAACATGGCGGCGATGTCGTCGCGCGTCGCCGAGGTGTCCTCGACCACGTCATGCAGCAGAGCCGTGACGATGGTCGCGGTGTCCAGCTTGTAGTCGGTCAGGATGCCCGCGACCTGGATCGGATGGGCGAAATAGGGGTCGCCCGAGGCCCGCAACTGCGAGCCGTGCATCTTCATCGCATAGACATAGGCGCGGTTCAGCAGCGCCTCGTCGGCGGTCGGGTCATAGGCCTTGACCGCCTCGATCAATTCGAACTGGCGCATGATCGGCGCGCGCTTGGCTTCAGGCACAGGAGACACGGACTGGGAGGACTCGGACTGGGAGGGGACTTCAGACGACAACGGCGCCGCCCCGGAAAGGAGCGACGCCGTCTGATCTATCTGATTCGCGACTTGGTCCGGCGACGGGCCTGCGGGGGACCGCGCCGGAAGAATCGTTACGCCGTTGACTGGCTCAGCCGTCAGTAGCGTTCCTCCTGGCCGCCGTCCCGGTCGCTTTGCAGCGCCCGGATCAGTTCGGCCTCGGCCATGTTCATGTGCTGCGGCTCGGCCAGCAGCGCCACGACTTCGGCTTCATCCTCGGCTTCGGTGCGCTCATCGACGCGCTGCAGCGTGGTGATGATGTTTTCGCGCAGTTCGTCCGGCACGACGGTTTCGTCGGCCAACTCACGCAGGGCCACGACCGGGTTCTTGTCGTTGTCGCGATCCAGCGTCAGGGCGGCGCCGTTGGCGATGTTGCGGGCGCGGTGGCCGGCCAGCAGAACCAGACCAAAGCGGTTCGGCACCTTTTCGATGCAGTCTTCGACAGTGACGCGGGCCATGAATTTCCTCTGGCGGCAGGGAGAACCGCACAAAATATAGGGTTAGGCGTGATTGTGCAACGCCGCGAAGGCCGGAATGAGGCCTCAGACGCCCGTTTCCGCCGGGACAGGGCGCGCGTCTAGCCCGACGACACAGGCGGCGGCAAGAGCGGCGGCGCGCCCGCCGACCACGGGATGCTCCCAATCGGGCGCGATCTCGGCCAGCGGCCCCATGACGAACAGGCGTTCGGCGGCGCGCGGGTGCGGCAGGATCAGCCCGTCCAGATCGCCGCTGAGCCGCCCATAGGCGATCAGATCCAGATCCAGGGTGCGGGGCGCATTGCGGACGCTGCGACGACGGCCGAACACGTCCTCGACCCGGGCCAGCTTGCGCATCAGGGCTCCTGGGTCATGCGCCGTCCGCACGATCACCACCCCGTTCAAGAAGGGCGGATCTGTCGGATCGGGCCAGGCCTGCGACGACCACCAGGACGAGCGGGCCAGAATGTCGATGCCCTCGGCCCGGAACCGCGCCAGCGTCGCCTCAAGCGACTCTGCGCATGACGCCCAGACGCCCTTGTCATTGCAGCCCAGCGCGACGATGACTGCGCCGTCCAGGTCGATGTCGCCTTCGGGAATCTCGGTCGGGACGCTCATATTCTCGACCATTTCCACGGACTCATATTCATGACCGGCCATACGGGCGACCGTCTCGCCTTGTTCATCGACGGCGCCAACCTCTATTCGGCGGCCCGCGCGCTCAACGTCGATCTCGACTTCAAAAAGCTGTCCGACTGGTTCGCTCAGAAGGGCCAACTGGTGCGCGCCTATTATTACACGGCGGTGGTCGAGGGCGAAGAGTTCTCGCCCATCCGGCCGCTGGTGGACTGGCTCGACTACAACGGCTTCACGGTCGTGACCAAGCCGGCCAAGCGCTTCACCGACGCGCAAGGGCAGTCGCGCATCAAGGGCAATATGGACATCGAAATCGCGGTGGACATGCTGGAGCTGGCGCCCAGGCTGGATCACATGATCCTGTTCTCGGGCGATGGCGACTTCCGCCGACTGGTGCAGGCCGTTCAGGCCAAGGGCGTGCGCGTCACCGTGGTCTCGACCACCAAAAGCCAGCCGCCGCAGATCGCCGACGAACTGCGCCGTCAGGCCGACGCCTTTATCGATTTGGCCGATGTCGCTGCCCATTTCAGCAAGCCCAAGAGCGCCGCGTCGCAGACGACGATGCGCACCTTTGAACGAGACGACCGCCCATGAGCCGCGCCCTGAACCCCGAGCCGCCGCGCGACTGCCCGCTGTGCCCGCGCCTGGTCGCCTATCGCCAGGAGAACATCCGCCAGAACCCCGACTGGTGGAACGGCCCTGCGCCGTCCTTTGGCGATCCGAACGCGCGCCTGCTGATCGCGGGCCTGGCGCCCGGCCGCACCGGGGCCAACCGGACCGGCCGCCCCTTCACTGGCGACCACGCCGGATGGCTGCTCTACGACACCCTGCGCAAGACCGGCTTTGCTCAAGGGAGCTATGACCCTGACGGCAAGGACGACCTGACGCTGGTCGACTGCATGATCACCAATGCGGTGCGCTGCGCGCCGCCGCTGAACAAGCCGACCGGCGCCGAAGAAAACACCTGCCGCCCCTTCCTGATCGACCGCCTGGCCGCCCTGCCCCGGTTGAAGGTGATCGTGACCCTGGGCGACGTGTCGCGGCGCAGCATCCTGAGGACGCTGGGCTATCCCGGCACGGCCATCCCCGCCGGGCACGGCGTCGAGGGCAAGGTCGGCGCCTATACGATCATCAACAGCTATCACTGCTCGCGACTGAACACGAACACGGGCCGACTGACGCCGCAGATGTTCGAGGCGATCTTCCACCGCGCCAAGCTGGCGCTGGAAGACTAGATCAGCCGCCGCCGGCGACCTCGCCGGCCACCATCACCGGCGCCGAGGGTTCGCGGAAATAGCGGTCGATGCCCTCGGCGACCGAGCGCATCAGGCGGCGACGCGCGCGCTCGTCGGTCAGGACGCGCTCGTCCTCGGGATTGGTGATGAAGCCCATCTCCAGCAGGATGGCCGGAACGTCGGGGGCCAGCAGCACGGCCAGACCGGCGTCGCGGTGACTGCGGCGCAGCAAGGGATGGTCCGCCCCTTCCAGATGGGTCAGCAACACCCGCGCGAACTGGGCCGAGCGGTTCTGGGTGGCGCGCTGGGTCATATCCAGCAGGATGCGGTCGACCGAGGGGTCGCGCCCCGGCAGGCGCAGATCGCGCTGCCAGTCGTCGCCGCGCGTGTATTCGCGCACCGCGCGCCCCGCCCCCTGCTCCGACAGGGTATAGACGCTGGCCCCGCGCAGGGCCGGGTCGGTCCCGGCGTCGGCGTGCAGCGAGATGAACAGGTCGGCGCCGGCGTCGCGCGCGATCTGCACTCGACGGCCGTGAACGACATAGACGTCGCCGTCGCGGGTCAGGCGCACACGATAGCGGCCGGTGCGCTCGATCGCGGCCTTCAGCTCGCGGGCGGCGGCCAGGGTGACGGCCTTTTCCTGCGCATGAACGCCCTGCGCGCCCGGATCGCGGCCGCCGTGACCGGCGTCGATGACGATCAGCGGCTTTTCCTTGCGCGCCTGTTCGCGGCGCGGCGGCGTGCTGGCGGCGACGGCGGCTGCGGCGCCCGTGGCCTTCAGGTCGATGACATAGCGATAGTGCTGAACCCCGTCGCCCGGCGGCAGCAGGAAGCGGCGTTCAATCTCGGCGCCGCGCGCCAGGTCCAGCCGCACACGGGACGAGCCGCCCGACGCGCTTACGCCATAGCCGCGCACCAGGCCGGACCCATTGCCGTCCAGCCCCCTGCCTGGCGCCACGTCCGACAGGGCCACGATCACGCGGCCGGTCGTGCCGTCCTCGATCACCTGGCCGCGCGTGGTCTTGCCCAGATCCAGCACGACCCGCGTGCGCTGGGCGTCGCCGCCGAAGCGGATGGCGGAGATCTGCCCGTCAGGACCGAAGGCCAGGCCGCGCCCAGCCGTCAGCACGACGCCGCTCATGACCACGAAGGCCAAGGCCGTCATCGCCCATTCACGCACGCCCCAACGGGCCAAACTGTTACGCCACCGGCCATACATGGACGGACTTCACCCTTCTGGTTCCGCGCTAGCGTGGCCGAACGTGCTAAGGATTTCGTTAAGACCTGTAACGGTCGTGGTTCTTTTAATTTCCGCCACATATGCCTATGATCTGGTCCGCTAGCGAATGATCGCGCCCCCTGCAGCATCGCAGGGTTCGGGCGCGCCCTCCTCGCGGCGCTGACTTTCACCTCATTCCGAGGATCGATCGGCCTGGCCGACGATTCGACGAAACGGGTCCGGGACGCGGCCTTGAACGGCGCGTTCGGATCCAGGACCGACAGACCTCATGGGCCGACCCGCCTGCGCTCCCGACCGGCAGACCATTGCCGCTCTCGCATTCCGCGAGGGGATGACGCGCGCCCTGGCCCCCATTTCCATTCGGCGAGCCGCCCCCTTGTCCGCGGAGACATCCGCAGGGCCCGGCCTGGCGCGCCTGAGAGAGACCCTTCATGTCAAAGACAATGCTGATCGATGCGGCGCACGCGGAAGAAACCCGCGTCGCCATCGTGGACGGACGTCAGGTTGAGGAATTCGATTTCGAATCCACGGCCCGCCGCCAGCTTCGCGGCAACATCTACCTCGCCAAGGTCACTCGCGTAGAGCCCAGCCTTCAGGCGGCCTTCGTCGAGTACGGCGGCAATCGTCACGGCTTCCTGGCCTTCAACGAAATCCACCCGGACTATTATCAGATCCCGGTCGCCGACCGCGAAGCCATCATGGCCGAAGCGCAGTCGGACGACGACGATCACGACGATCTGGGCCGTGAAGGCGACGACGAGTCCGAAGGCGGTCTGGCCGACGAGGAGCGTCTGAAGCGTCGCCTGATGCGCCGCTACAAGATCCAGGACGTCATCAAGCGCCGTCAGATCCTGCTGGTGCAGGTCGTCAAGGACGAGCGCGGCGCCAAGGGCGCGGCTCTGACCACCTGGCTGTCGCTGGCCGGCCGCTACTGCGTCCTGATGCCGAACACCGGCAAGGGCGGCGGCATTTCGCGCAAGATCACCAACACCTCGGACCGTCGTCGCCTGAAGGCCGCCGCCTCGGCGCTGAAGGTGCCGCAAGGCATGGGCCTGATCATCCGCACGGCCGGCGCCAAGCGCACCAAGGCCGAGATCAAGCGCGACTACGAATACCTGCTGCGCCTGTGGGAGACGATCCGCGAGACCACGCTGAAGTCGAACGCCCCGGCTGTCATCTACGAAGAAGAGAACCTGGTCCGCCGCGCCGTGCGCGACATGTACGACAAGGACTTCGACGGTATTCAGGTCGAGGGTCTGGAAGGCTTCAAGGAAGCCCGCGACTTCATGCGTGTGCTGATGCCGTCGCAGGCCAAGAAGATCCACCTCTATCAGGGCTCCAAGCCCCTGTTCGCCGCCAACGGCATCGAAGAGGTGCTGACCCAGATCCACCAGCCGGTCGTGCCGCTGAAGTCGGGCGGCTATCTGGTCATCAACCAGACCGAAGCCCTGGTCGCCATCGACGTGAACTCGGGCCGTTCCACCAAAGAGCGCAACGTCGAGGCCACCGCGACCAAGACCAACATGGAGGCGGCCGTCGAAGCCGCCCGCCAGCTGCGTCTGCGCGACCTCGCCGGCCTGATCGTCATCGACTTCATCGACATGGATGAAGGCAAGAACAACCGCGCCGTCGAAAAGGCGCTGAAGGACGCGCTGGCCAAGGATCGCGCCCGCATCCAGATGGGCCGCATCTCCGGCTTCGGCCTGATGGAGATCAGCCGCCAGCGTCGCCGCCTGGGCGTGATCGAAGGCGCCACCGAGGTCTGCCCGCACTGCCAGGGCGCCGGCCGCATCCGCTCGGCGGAATCGGCGGCTCTGATGACCCTGCGCGCCGTGGACATCGAGGCAGGCCGCAACGGCGCCGGCTCGGTCAACCTGCGCGTCTCGACCGCCGTCGCCCTCTACATCCTGAACCACAAGCGCAACTATCTGCAGCGCCTGTTGGAGCAGCGCGGCCTGAACGTCGTCATTCTGATCGATGACAGCCTGGGTCAGGGCGAGCACGCCATCGAGCGCACCTCGACCAACGAGGACTTCGTCCCCACCGTCACCCACATCTCGGCCGCCGAGCTGGACGACGGCTTCGACGACAGCGCCTTCGACCATGAGGACGAAGACGAGGACGAGGAAATCATCGGCGGCGACGATGAGGACGAAGCCGACCTGGACCGCGAAGACAGCGACGACGACGAGGCTCGCGAGCGCGCCGAACATCACGACGGCGAAGGCCGCGGCCGTGGCCGCCGTCGCCGCCGTCGCGGCGGTCGCCGTGACGAGGAAACCGCCGACGAAGCCGCGCCCGCCGATGTGGTCGCCGCCGATGACGAAGACGACGACAGCGAGGCCGGCCGTCGCCGTCGTCGCGGCCGTCGTGGCGGTCGCCGGATGCGCGAAGACGGCGAACGCGACGCCTTCACCTGGGTGCGCGGCCGCACGCCGTCGCTGGACGATCCCTACGTCTGGTTCGACCCGATCAATCCCGCCCCGCGCAACGAACGCGCCCCGGTCGAAGCCTCGGAAGCCGGCGACGTCGTGGAAGCGACCGCCGAACGTCCCGAAGGCGAACGCGCCGAGCGCGAAGGCGGCCGTTCGCGCCGTCGTCGCGGTCGCGGTCGCGGTCGTGATCGCGGCGGCCTGCCCCACGAGGCCAAGGTCGAGGACCGCGCCGTCAACGAGGGCCTGCCCCCCGTCGGCTCGCCGGACACGCCGATCGCCACGATCATCCCCGCTGAGGATGACGCCGTTGACGCGCCTGAAATCGTCGCCGAAGCCGTCGAGGCCCCCAAGCGTCGCCGCGTGCGTCGCAAGGCCAGCGCCGACGTCGCGGGCGAAGCCGTGATCGAAGCGCCGATCGAGGCCGAAGCTCCGGTTGAAGCCGAGGTCGAAGCGGAACCGATCCCCGCCCAACTGGACGTGGAACCCGTGGTCGCCGCCAAGATCGAGGCCGCCATAGAGCAGGCCATGGCTCCCGAGCCGGAACCGGTCGTCATCGCCGAACCGACGCCCGAAGTCGATGTGGCGGCCCTCATCGCCGAAGACCCGAACCAGATCGGCGCACCGCCCGCCAAGCCGAAGCGCGGCTGGTGGCGCCGTTGATCGGACACGATTAGGCTTGAAGACACGGGGGAGACTGTCGCTCTGGAGCACGCCATGACCAGGCTTCCCCGTGTCCCTACACGTGTCGCATCCCGCATCCTCGTCGCCGCCACGGCCATCGTGGCGGTGCTGGCGATGGCGGGATCGGCCTCGGCACAGAGCCTGATCCGCGACACCGAGGTCGAGGGAATCATCCGCGACTGGTCCGACCCGGTCTTCGTCGCCATGGGTCTGGAGCCGTCCGAGGTCGAGGTTCTGCTGGTCAATGATCAGGACCTGAACGCCTTCGCCACGCGCGGGCGGATCATGGGGCTGAACACCGGCCTGATCCTGCAGACCAAGACCCCCAACCAGCTTCTGGGCGTGATCGCCCACGAGGCCGGCCACATCAAGAACCGCCACACCCTGCGCGACGGCGCCCAGAATGCCGGGATGCAGCCAATGATCATGACCATGGCGCTCGGCGCCCTGGCCGTGATCGCGGGCGCGCCGGACGCGGGCGCGGCGCTTCTGGCCTCCAGCCAGTATTTCGGCACGCTCGGCGCCCTGCGCTATATGCAGAGCCAGGAAGGCGAAGCCGACATCACCGGCGCCCGCGC
This sequence comes from Brevundimonas sp. KH_025, assembly GCF_057839885.1. NCBI lineage: Bacteria > Pseudomonadati > Pseudomonadota > Alphaproteobacteria > Caulobacterales > Caulobacteraceae > Brevundimonas > Brevundimonas sp. KH_025. The sequence goes on from NZ_CM174501.1 coordinate 1,626,238, forward strand.
CCTGGAACGCGCCGGGGAATCCGGCAAGGGCATGGTCGAGTTCTTCGAGAATTTCCGCGCCCAGGAGATCTTCTCGGATCAGCGCCGCTACCCCTATTTCCGCAGCCACCCGCTGTCGTCGCAACGCATCGAGGCCCTGCGTCGCCCAGTCGAGGCCGCCCCCCATTTTAGCCACCAAGACAGCCCCGAGCGGATGGCCCAGCACGCGCTGGTCCTGGCTAAGATCCACGCCTTCATGGACGCTCCGAACGCGACGCTGCGGGACTATCCGTCGTCCAACACCACCCTGCCCGCCCGCTACGCCCGGGCCATCGCCTGGTATCGGGACGGCCAGACGGACAAGTCGCTGTCGGCGGTCGACGACCTGCTGACCGAGCAGCCCGACAATCCCTACTTCTGGGAGCTGAAGGGCCAGATCCTGTTCGAGGAAGCCCGACCGGCCGAGGCCATCGGCGCCCATCAGAAGGCCGTCGAGCTAAAGCCCGACGCCCCGCTGCTAAAGATCAACCTGGCCCACGCCCTGATCGAGACCAACGACGCCGCCAATCTGGACGCCGCCATCGACCAGTTGAAACGCGCCATCGCGCTGGAAAAGGACAACACCCTGGCCTGGCGCCTGCTGTCCCAGGCCTACGCCAGTCAGGGCAAGGAGGGCGAGGCGCGCCTGGCCTCGGCCGAATACTGGTTCGCCCTGGGCCGCACCGAACAGGCCACGCAATTCGCCATGCGCGCCCGCGACATGCTGGACCGCAGCTCCATCGAATGGCGTCGCGCCACGGATATCGTTTTCGCATCCGGTGCCTCGCAGAAAGACATCGACGACGCCGAGCGCCGCAACGAACAGCGCAACAGCCGCGGCGTCATCCTGCCCAACGGCTGACGCCGCCCAACTTTCCGATATCGAGACCTTCATGACTGACGACGCACGCCCCGACGCCCCCGAGACCCCGACGCCCGCCGCCCCCAAGGGCAGCGCCCTGTCGCGGCTGTCCGGCAAGACGCTGGGCGGCGCGGCTCTGGCCGTCTCGGTCCTGGCTCTGGGCGTGTCGGCCGCTCCCTATCTGACCGGCGGCGATTTCGGCGGCCGGGTGCGCGCCTATCTGATCGAACACCCGCAGGTGCTGGACGAGGTTCTGGCCGCGCGCCAGGCGCGCGAGGAACAGTCGCGCGTTCAGACCATCAACGCCGCCGTCGCCGCCAATCCGGCGCTGCTGGCCCCCGATGCGCGCGACCCCAGCTTCGGCCCCGCCGACGCCAAGGTGACGGTGATCGAGTTCTTCGACTTCCGCTGCCCGGGCTGCAAGGCCGTGGCCCATGACTACCGCGCCCTGATGGCCGCCCACCCCGAGGTCCGCTTCGTCTTCAAGGACTGGCCGATCCTGGACCGGGGCGACGACGTCACCTCGCAATACGCCGCCCGCGCCGCCCTGGCCGCGCATCAACAGGGCAAGTATCTGGAGGTCTACGACGCCCTGATGACCGAGCGCGCCCTGGACCGCGCCGCCATCGACGGCATCCTGGTCCAGCACGGGGTCGACATGACCAGGGCCCAGGCGGCCATCGCCTCGCCCGAGATGACGCGCCACGTCACCGACATCCACACCGTCGCCGCGACCCTGGGCCTGCAAGGCACGCCGACCTTCTTCATCAACGGCAAGGCCAGCGCCAGCATCGAACCGGGCGAAGTCGCCAAGCAGATCGAAGCGGCCAAGCGCTAGGCGGCCGCAAGGCTCCGCTCGCCGCCGATCCACTCGACGTTCGCGCGGCGGGTCGCCTCGGCGGCGGCGTCCGCGTTGCCCAGCTTCCGTTCGGCCTCGGCCAGGACGAAGTAGCTGTAGGGATCGCTGGGCCAGTCCTTCAGCAGTTCCTCGATCTTGGCCTTGGCCCCGGCGGCGTCGCCGCTGGCCAGCAGGGCCGCCGCCAGACTGCGGCGCGTCGGATACCAGATGATCGGCGGATCGCCGCCCTCGTCGTCCAGGGCCTGAATCTGGGCGGCGCGGGTGAAGGCGGCGACGGCGGCCGTCGCATTGCCCTCGATCATGGCCGCGCGGCCCTCCAGGATGCGCTGAGACAACTCGGTAAAGACCGCCCGCTGCTCGGCCATCGGCCCGGTGAAGGGCGTGGCTTCGCGCAGCGCCTTGATGGCGTCCGCCTCGGCGCGCACGGCGGCGGCGTCGCCCGCTCGCGCTGCGGCCTCGCCCCGGGCGTAGCGCCAACTGATCCGCAGCAACGGATGGGTCTCCGAAGGTTCCTTCAGCGCCGCCACCTGGTCCGGCGTGCCGAAGCGGCCGTAGATGGCGTAGGCGTTGTTGGCGACGATCTGACGCCAGTATTCCTGAGCGCCGATGTTCGGATAGGTGGTCAGGAACCAGTCGGCCAGCTTCAGCCCCTCCTCGCCGCCGCCGGCCATCAGGGCGCCGCCCATGCCGAAGTGGATGTTGTGGCCGTGCAGCCGCATCGCCGGCACCCCGCCCGGCGGCTTGGCCAGGGCGTCATAGCGGCGGTCCAGCGCCACAGCGTTGACGTTGGCCATCATGGCGTCGCGATAGCGGCCGACCCGGTAATAGGTATGCGACGGCATATGCACCAGATGGCTGGCCGCCGGGGCCAGCAGGGCCAGCTTCTCGCCGTAGGGAATGGCCTTGTGCGGGTCGTCCGACCACTCGGTCAGGTGGATATAGAGGTGGATCGCGCCGGGATCATTGGGGTTCTTGGCCAGCGCCTGCTCCAGCAGGCCCATGGCGCGGGGGATGGCCGGATCGGCGGCCTTGCCGTCGTCGTCCCACCATTCATCGGCGGCCAGCAGCCAGGCGTCGGCGGTGATGTTGGCGATGGCCCCGTCGTCGGGGTTCTGACGTGCGATCCGGTCCATGCGCTGGGCAAAGCGGTCGGCGCGGCTCTTTTCTCCGCCGGAATAGCGCTGGATCAGGGCGTCGATCATCTGGCGCTGCACCGGCGTGGCGTCGCGGGCCAGACGGCGGGCGTCGCGCGCGGCTTTGCGGGCCGCCTCGATCGAGGCCTTGTCCTGACCGCCGCCGTTCAGATTGGGACCGATGGCCCAGGCCTCGCCCCAGGCGCACATGCCGCAGGTCGGGTCCAGCGCCCGCGCCTTGCGGAAGGCCCGTACCGATTCGGTATGCTCAAAGGCCCAGCGCAACCGCACCCCATGGTCGAACCAGGCCTGGGCCTCGGGGTTGGCCGTGTCGATCTTGAACCCGCCCGTGCCAAAGCCCTCGACCATGACGATGTCGCTGGCCGGGATCGCCTCGATGGCCGAGCCGCCGGGGCCGCAGACCTGGGGCTGATCCAGCAGGTCGCGCACGGCCTTGTCCGCCGTCGCGTCCGCCACCGCCATCGGCCCGATCATGCAGGCCGCCACGGCCGTGCAGGCCATCAATCCGAAACGCATGGAACCCTCTCCCTGAGCAGACGGGAGAGTGCGCGTCCGACAGCGAGGCTGCAAGCGGCCTCAGCTTCGCAATAAGCCTAGATCAGGCCCGCCAGCGGCGACGACGGATCGGCATAGAGGCGCTTCTTCATCCGCCCGGCCAGATAGGCTTCACGCCCGGCGATGACCGCGTGCTTCATGGCGCTGGCCATCAGGATCGGGTCGCGCGCCTCGGCGATGGCGGTGTTCATCAGCACGCCATCGCAGCCCAGCTCCATCGCCACGGCGGCGTCCGACGCCGTGCCGACGCCCGCGTCGACCAGCACCGGCACCTTGGACTGCTCGACGATCAGGCGGATGTTGATGGGGTTCTGCACGCCCAGGCCCGAGCCGATCGGCGCACCCAGCGGCATGATGGCCACGGCGCCCGCGTCTTCCAGCTTGCGCGCATAGACCGGGTCGTCGGTGCAATAGACCATGACCTCGAAGCCCTCTGCGGTCAGCAGCTTCAGCGAGCGCAGGGTTTCTTCCATGTCGGGGAACAGGGTGCGCTGGTCCGCCAGAACCTCCAGCTTCACCAGGGTCCAGCCGCCCGCCTCGCGCGCCAGACGCAGGGTCCGCACCGCGTCCTCGCCGGTGAAGCAGCCCGCCGTGTTCGGCAGATAGGTATAGCGCTTGGGGTCCAGGAAGTCGGTCAACACCGGCTGGCTGGGATCGGTCAGGTTCACCCGGCGCACGGCCACGGTGACGATCTCAGCGCCCGAAGCCTCGGCGGCGGCGGCGTTCTGAGCATAGTCGCGGTACTTGCCGGTGCCCACGATCAGGCGCGAGTTGAAGGTGCGGCCGGCGACGGTCCAGCTGTCGGTGCGGGGGGCGGTATCGGTCATGCTCCTGACCTAGCGCTGCGGGGCGCACGGGGGAAGCGTCGTTGCGGGATTTGATAACTGCGTCCCACCCTTCCGCTCATCCCCGCGGAGGCGGGGACCCAGTGAGAACCCCATGCGCACCCTAGGACCGTCAGGCTTGTCGCCAAAGAACTGGGTCCCCGCCTCCGCGGGGATGAGCGGGGATCTAGGGAAACGTCAGCCGCCCCCGACGAACTGCACCAGCTCGATCTTGTCGCCCTCGGCCAGCGCGGTTTCGCCGTGCAGCGAGCGCGGCACGATCTCCAGATTGCGCTCGACCGCCACCTTCTTCGGGTCCAGCGACAGCTCCTGAACCAGGCCCAGAATGGTCGTGGCGGCGGTGTCCCGCACCTCGCCGTTGACTTCGATACGCATGACGTTAGGTCAACCTCTTCATCGACGCGCTTTGCGTCGCGCCTTACCTGAGCTACAACGCCCGACCGAATCCGCGCGGTCGTGAGCGCCAGTTTTCCGAGCGAATGCCCGAAGCCCCTGTCCTCTACGTCCTGAACGGCCCCAATCTCAACCTCCTCGGGGTTAGAGAACCGGACATCTATGGCCGCGAGACCCTGGCCGATGTGCAGGCCCTGTGCGAGGCCGCCGCCGAGGGCGCGCGCGTGGTCTTCCGCCAATCGAATCACGAAGGCCAGTTGGTCGACTGGATCCATGAGGCGCGCAACGAAGCCTGCGCCCTGGTGATCAATCCCGCCGCCTTCACCCATACTTCGGTAGCCCTGCTGGATGCGTTGAAGACGCTCAGCGTGCCCGTCATCGAATGCCACCTGTCGAACCCCGCCGCGCGCGAGGATTTCCGGCGTCATTCCTATGTTTCGCTGGTTGCGACCGGCGTAATTTCGGGCTTCGGCCCCCACAGCTACGAACTGGCCGTCAAGGCCGCCCTTCGGCTCGCGCGGGAACGCGCCGAGGCCGGGGTTCGTTCGCCCAAGATCTGAAGAGAGACTCATCATGTCTGACGACAAGCACAAGAACGAAGGCATCGACGCCGGCCTGATCCGCAGCCTGGCCGACATCCTCAACGAAACCGACCTGACCGAGATCGAGGTCGAGCGCGGCGAACTGCGTATCCGCGTCGCCCGCGAGATCACCATGACGGCCGCCGCCCCGGTGCATTACGCCGCCGCTCCGGTCGCGCACGCCGCTCCGGCCGCCACCGCTCCGGCCTCCATGCCCTCGGACCCGGCCACCATCGTTTCGCGCAAGGGCGAAGAGGTGAAGTCGCCGATGGTCGGCACCGTCTATCTGCAGCCCTCGCCGGAGGCTCCGGCCTTCGTCAAGGCCGGCGACAAGGTCAAGAAGGGCCAGACCCTGCTGATCGTCGAAGCCATGAAGACCATGAACCCGATCCAGGCCCCGCGTGACGGCGTCGTCTCGGAAATCCTGGTCGGCGACGCCCAGCCGGTCGAGTTCGGCGAAGCTCTGGTTATGCTGGAAGCCTGAGACCCGTCATGTTCACCAAGGTCCTGATCGCCAACCGCGGCGAAATCGCCCTGCGCATCCACCGGGCGTGCAAGGAGATGGGCATCTCCACCGTCGCCGTGCACTCCGAAGCCGACCGCGGCGCCATGTGGGTGCGGCTGGCCGACGAAAGCGTCTGCATCGGCCCCGCGCCGGCGGCCAAGTCCTATCTGAACATCCCGCAGATCATCGCGGCGGCGGAAATCACCGGCGCCCAGGCGATCCACCCGGGTTACGGCTTCCTGTCGGAAAACGCCCGCTTCGCCGAGATCATCGAGGCGCACGGCCTGACCTTCATCGGCCCCAAGCCCGAGCATATCCGGGTCATGGGCGACAAGATCACCGCCAAGAAGACGGTCATGGAGGCGGGCATCCCCGTCGTCCCCGGCTCTGACGGCGAAGTGGAGACCGTCGAGGCCGCCATCGAGGCGTCCAAGACCATCGGCTTCCCCCTGATCGTCAAGGCCGCCGCCGGCGGCGGCGGTCGCGGCATGAAGGTCGCCCTGACGCCCGACGATCTGGTCGAAGCCGTGCAGACGGCCCAGACCGAGGCCAAGGCCGCCTTCGGCAACGGCGCCGTCTATATGGAGCGTTACCTCCAGAAGCCGCGCCACATCGAGATCCAGGTCATCGCCGACAGCCACGGCAACGTCGTCCACCTGGGCGAACGCGACTGTTCGCTGCAACGCCGCCACCAGAAGGTGCTGGAAGAGGCCCCCTCGCCCGCCCTGTCGGCCGAGGGTCGCAAGGCCATCGGCGAGACGGTCAACAAGGCCATCGCCGCCATCGGCTACCTGGGCGTCGGCACGATCGAGTTTCTGTGGGAAGATGGCGAGTTCTTCTTCATCGAGATGAACACCCGCCTGCAGGTCGAGCACCCGGTCACGGAAATGATCACGGGCGTCGATCTGGTCCGCGAACAGGTCCGCATCGCCGCCGGCCTGCCGCTGTCCTTCACGCAGGAAGACATCCATTTCGAAGGCCACGCCATCGAGGTGCGGATCAACGCCGAGAACGCCGAGACCTTCACCCCGTCGCCCGGCACCATCACCGACTTCCACGCTCCGGGCGGCCTGGGCGTGCGTCTGGATAGCGCCATCTACGCCGGCTATTCGATCCCGCCCTACTACGACAGCCTGATCGGCAAGCTGATCGTCCACGGCCGCGACCGCGAGGAGTGCCTGGCGCGCCTCAAGCGCAGTCTGGGCGAAATGGTCATCGGCGGCGTCGACACCACCATCCCCCTGTTCCAGAAGCTGCTGCAGGAGCCGGACATCCTGTCGGGCGACTACGACATCCACTGGCTGGAAAAATGGGCCGCCGCCCAGAAGGCTCAGGCCTAAGGCGCCTTGGAAGACCCCGAGTTCAGCGCCAGCAGCCCTCCCAGCGCCTTCGGGCCTGACGAACTGCTGGCCTGCTACGCTCGGGGCGTCTTTCCCATGGCCGAGGCGCGCGACGATCCGCGCGTCTTCCTGGTCGAGCCGGACCAGCGGGGCGTCGTCCCGCTCAACCGCTTCCACATCCCTGCGCGGCTGCGCCGCACCGTTCGGGGCGAGCCGTTCCAGGTGCGGGTCGACACGGCCTTCGACGCCGTCCTGAACGCTTGCGCGGCGTCAGCCGCCGGGCGTGAGGACACCTGGATCAACGATCCGATCCGCTCGCTCTATCTCCAGCTTCACCTGCGCGGCCACGCCCACAGCATCGAGTGCTGGCAGGACGAGGTTCTGGTCGGCGGGCTGTATGGCGTGACGCTGGGCGGCGCCTTCTTCGGCGAGAGCATGTTCAGCCGGGCGCGCGATGCGTCAAAGGTCGCCCTGGTGCATCTGGTGGCGCGGCTGCGGAAGGGCGGATGGGGTCTGCTGGACGCCCAGTTCCTGACCGAACACCTGAGCCAGTTCGGGGCCGTGGAGACGCCGCAGGCGGCTTACTTGCGGCTGCTGAAGCCCGCCCTGCGCCTGACGCCCGACAAGTTGGTCCTGACCGCGCCCATGACGGGCGCAGAGGCCGTGACCTATGCCTTACAGCCCACGACCCAGGCGTCGTAGATCGGGTGTTGCAGGCCGCTGACGGCCGGCGATGACGCGAACATCCAGCCCTTGAAGATCTGACGCGCCTCGGTCGGCACGGCGATCCCGCGCGGCTGCACCCCGACCTCCAGATAGGCGATGGAGTCCTCGGTCTGTTCGTCCGACGCCGAAACCTCGCAAGCGCGTGCGCTGAAGATCAGGGTCTTGTTGAAGCGAACGGGACGCCCGCCGACCTCGACCTCAAACCGCATGGATTCGGCCGTGACCTTGTCGATGGCGTGGATGATGGCGACCGGGCGGCGCTGGCGACGGCCGGGAACGGCGGCGGGCTCAGCCGCCGGCTTGGGCGCCTCAACCGCTGCTTCCGGCGGGACGTCTTCCTGAACGGCGGCGATCTCGGCCTCGGGCGTCACCACGACCCCGGGCGTTCCCGGCGCGGCGGTCGGCGCGGTCGAGGGCGTCGTAGAGCCCTGCGCGGGCGTCGCCGGGGTCTGCGGCGCCGTTGCGGGCGGATTTTGCAGAGGCGCGCGGTTGGTGTCGCGGAGCAGATCGCCGACCGGATCCTGAACCGGAACGGCGTCCTGCGGCAGGTCCATCAGGGCGCTGGTCATGCCGGCGCCCGCGACCGCCAGTCCCGCCACGGCCATGCCGACAAGCAGGAGGCGGCGTGCGGTCATTCCGGGCTCCAGGCCTGGTAGTCGCCGGTGGCGGCGGGACGTTTGCCTTCGTTGGCCAGCGAGCCCTGCGGGCGCCACGCCATCGGCGTGCCCGTCAGGTTCGGCAGGTGGTCCTTCTCCCAGGCGCGACGCGGCAGCGGCTTCTCGGCGGGCGATTCGTCATAGGTGTAGCGCAGCCAGCCCTGCCATTCCGGCGGCACCTTCGACGCCTCGGCGTAGCCGTCATAGATGACCCAGCGGCGCTTGCGGCCGTCATAGCTGACGTTGTCGCGCGACTGATAATAGCGATTGCCGAACTCGTCCGTGCCGACCAGTTGGCCGCGTTTGCCGACCGTGAACAGGGTGCCGATCGTGGCGCCGTTCCACCAGGTGAAGATCTTGCTCAGCACGTCGTCGAACTCACTTGAATTCCGCCGCCCAGGGAGGTCCGGCGGCGCAAAGCGATCATAGAAACCGCAGCCGCCCGCGTCCAGCCCGGGACCCGCACAGAGCGTCGCCGCCCGACATCAACATCTTGGGGGTAACACGCCCCTGAGGCCCAAGATTTATTGAAACGGCTTCCGAGGCGTCGTTAATGTCGCGATCAGGACACGCGCGGAGACGTCTGATGCGCATCAAGCCCCGATTTGCCTCCCTCGCCGCAGCCGTGGCGCTGGAGCCCCGCCTGATCGAACGCCCCGGCGTCATGACGCCGACGCTGGCGCCCGCCGACTGGTCTGATGCGCGCGTCGAAGCCTGGCTGGACTGGGCCGAAAGCCTGCCGACCGATCTGCCGCAGGACGCCGCCGCTCCGGACGACGACTACACCGCCTGGCTGGACGGCGCCGCCGATCGCTGGGCGCATCGCCTCGGCGCCTGGGGGCGCGCCCTGGGCCTGTTCGCTGTCGACGCCGACGCCGAGGCCTTTGCCGAGGAACTTTGGGCTGTTCTGCTGCTCGGCCTCGCCGCGCCCGACGCGCCTGTGTCGGACGCGGCTCGGTCGGATGCCGCCTATCTCTCCGTCAGCGAGCCTGGCGCCGCGCGGCGTCTGGCCGATTTGACCGCAGCCCGACGCGGCCAACGCATGGCCGCACGCGCAACCGAGTCCCTGTCCGACGCCCTGCGCGCGGTCGCCGACGCCGTGGACCGCTGCGAAGGCCCGCGCGAAGCCTGCGCCGATCCCGCCGCCAATCCGGCCCTGGCGCGCGCCGCCCTGACCGCCCGCCGCTGCGGCGCGAGCGACGCAGACATCGTCCGCGCCGTCGAGGGCGAGAGCCCCATCGCCGCCCTCCCCGCCCTTGCAACTGGCGTCCTCACGCCCGTGCTGGCCCCGCGCGACAGCATCGCCTCGGGCGGCCCCGAGGCTCTGGCCGTGGCCGAGGCCGCGCTGGAAGGCGATCTGGCCCTGACCTTCGCCCCGCGCGACGCCGAGGCCCTGGCCGACGCGGCGCTGGAAGCCCGCGCCGCCTTCCATCTGCCGACCCTGGCCGCCATCGCGGGCGAGGCCTTCGACGAAGCGCTCGACGACCTGACCCGGCTCTGGGTCGTCGCCCTTGAGATCGAAACGGCCATAGGCTTCCGCGCCGACGCCGCCAGCGCCCGCAGGCGCCAGGCCGTCCGTCCCATCGCGCTGGGCCTGTCCGGTCTGGCCGACTGGGCCGTCGCAACCAACGCCGAAGACCCGACCGCCCTCGCCGCCTCGGTCGGCGCGCGCGTCTCGGCCGCCGCCAGCGCGGCCTCCGCCGAACTCGCCGCCCTGCTCGGCCCCTGCGCCGAATGGGACGCCGTCAGCGACGAAGTCGTGGACGCCGCCGCCCAGCGCGGTCAGGAGACCAGGGCGCTGAAGCACAGCGGTCGTCGTCACGCCGCCATCAATCTGTTCGTGCGCGATCCCGAGCTGGAACTGCGTCTCGGCGCCTCGCCCTTCGCCGCCACCGACCTGTTCCAGACCGAGGATGGCGAGACCGAGCGTCGTCTGCGTCCCTCGCTGGCCCGCGCCATCGCCCGCACGGGCGGCGACGTCGAGGACGCGGAGCGCCGCCTGTTCGGTCGCCGCACCCTGATGGGCGCGCCGGGCCTCAATCATTCGGCCCTGCGAGAGTTGGGCTTCACCGATCTGGAGCTGGAGGCGGTCGAGGACGCGCTGGCGCGGACGGACCAGTTGTCCGCCGTCTTCGCCCCGCCGGTGCTGGATGCGGGCTTCATCGGCGATGTGCTGGGCCTGTCGGTCGAGGACGGCGGCGACCTGCTGCCGCGCCTGGGCTTCGACGAGGGCGCCATCGAGGCGGCCCGGGCCGCCGCCTTCGGTCACGCCGACCTGTCGGACTGGACCGCCGCCCCGGACGCCCTGCGCGACCTGTTGTCCTGCGATCCGGCCGACTTCGAGGCCGACCTTCGCCGCGCGGTCGAACCGTTCAGCGACGTTCCCGACGCCTCGCCCGAGATCATCGACTGGCGCGCCGGTCCGCTTCAGGCCGCCCGCGCCCTAGGCCAGGCCGCCCGCGACGGCCGCCGCGCCGTCGTCCTGCGCCGGGCCGCGCCGCCCGCCGACTTCCGCCTGGACTTGCCTGAACAGGACGCGCCCGCCCAGCGGCGCACCGAGCCGGAAGCCAAGACCGTCGAGCGCGTAGTCGAGAAGGTCATCGAACGCGACCGCACCCGCCGCAAGCTGCCCGACCGCCGCAAGGGCTATATCCAGAAGGCGGCCGTCGGCGGCCACAAGGTCTACATCCACACAGGCGAATACGAAGACGGCGAACTGGGCGAGATCTTCATCGACATGCATAAGGAAGGCGCCGCCTTCCGCTCGCTGATGAACAACTTCGCCATCGCCATCTCGATCGGCCTGCAATACGGCGTGCCGCTGGACGAGTTCGTCGACGCCTTCGTCTTCACGCGGTTCGAGCCGGCGGGGCGCGTCACCGGCAATGATTCGATCCGCTCGGCGACGTCGATCCTCGACTACATCTTCCGCGAGCTGGGCGTCTCCTATCTGGAGCGTCAGGAGTTGGCCAACGCCGAGCCCGAGGGGCTGAACCCCGACGGTCTGGGGGGCGCCGCCGAAGACGCCGAGCCAGTGCCGGCGGCGCGCTTCATCTCCAAGGGGTTCGCGCGCGGCGCGGCGCCCGACAACCTTGTCGTCGTCCCATTTGGACGCAAGGCCGAGGCTCCCCGACCAAATGCGCCCACCGAGGCCGTCGCCTGTCCCGAATGCGGCGACTTCAGTCTCCAGAATCGCGGCGGCGGATGGATTTGCGACACCTGCGGAGCAGCCCCGCAGATGCAGGGCTGAGACAAGCCCCGTTCGGCCCGCTTCTTGCTGTCGATGTGTCAAAGCCCGGAGCCTTCGCATGAATCGTCTCGCAATCGCACTCGTCGCCTCGCTCGTCGCCGCCGCGGCCCTGCCCGCCGCGGCCCAGAACGCCTCGCAGATCAGCCGCGTGCGCAGCGGCGCCAACTGCCCCGGCTGCAACCTGTTCCAGGGTGATTTTTCCGGCATGGAGGTGCGCGGCCTCAATCTGGCCGGGGCCCGTCTGCGCCAGGCCGATCTCAGCCTGACCGTCATGAACCGCACCCGCTTCTCGCGCGCCGACATGCGCGACGTGGAGGCCTATGGCGGCGTCTTCTCAAGTTCGAACTTCGCCGGCGCCGACCTGACCAACGCCAGCTTCGTCGGCGCCTATCTGGACGGAGCCGTCCTGTCCGGCGCGCGGCTGAACGGGACCAACCTGTCGGGCGCCCAGCTGGCGCGGGCGGTGGGCCTGACCCAGGGCCAGCTCAATCAGGCCTGCGGCGATGATGCGACCGTCCTGCCTTCCGGCCTACGCATTCCAGCCTGCTGAAGGTCGCCTTCGTTACCACGATTTAAGTAGGGTTTTTCGGGCGATGGGCGCATCTAGATAACGTGATGAAACGCTCGTTCGCCCTTCTCCGTCGCCTGGCTCCTGCAGCCGCCGCCCTGTCGGGCGGGCTGGCCGGCGTGCTGACCGCCGCACCCGCCTTCGCCGGGGTGGTGGACATGGCTCAGATGCAGGATCGCGACGTCGCCCGCATGGTGTCGCTGGGCGGCAGCTGCAACCGTTGCGAACTGTCGGGCCGCGACCTGTCGGGCGCCACCTTCACCGGCGCCAGCTTCACCAACGCCACCCTGGTCGGCGCCACCCTGCGCGGCGCCGAGCTGATGGGCTCGAACTTCTCGGGCAGCGACTTCAGCCGCGCCGATTTGCGCGGCGCCGAGATGATGGGCGCAAACTTCACCAACGCCCTGTTCATCAGCGCCAATATGACGGGCGCGGAAGCCTCGGGCGCGACCCTGATCGGCACGAATTTCCGGGACGCCAACCTGTCGTCCGCCGAGTTGAACAGCGCAAACTTCAACCGCGCCGTCCTGACGCGCGCCAATCTCAGCAACAGCGAGATGTTCGCCGCGACCCTGGCCAATGTTCGGGCCGAAGGCGCCGATTTCACCAACGCCGAGGTCAATGCTTCCAACCTGTCCAACGGCGTATTCGACGGTGCCCTGTTCCGCAACGCCTCGCTGGACAGCGCTCGCCTGACCGGCGGCAGCTTCGACCGCGCCAACTTCTCCGGCGCCTCGATGAAACGCACCGACATTCGCGGCGCCGACCTGTCAGGCGCGCGCGGCCTGCGTCAGGAACAGATCCAGGAAGCTTGTGGCGACGGATCCACCCGCCTGCCCAGCGGTCTGTCAGTGCGTTCCTGCGGCGGCGGCGTCCGCATTATCCGGTCCCACCCGGCGCCGCCGACGCCGCCCGTCCCGCCGCGCCAGCGCAATCTGGTCATCGCCTCCGGCAACTGACCACAAGACAAGACAAAAAAGGGGCGGCCCGCGAAGGCCGCCCCTTTTGCATTCCAGCGCCGCAACGCCGCTTACTTGAGCGGCAGGGCCGTGCGGATCGACAGTTCCTTCAGCTGCTTGTCGGCGGCCTCGGCGGGCGCGCTCATCAGCAGGTCCTGGCCCTGCTGGTTCAGCGGGAAGGCGATGACCTCGCGGATGGCCGTCTGGTTGGCCAGCAGCATGACGATGCGGTCGATGCCGGGGGCCAGACCGCCGTGCGGCGGGGCGCCGAAGCGGAAGGCGTTCAGCATGCCGCCGAACTGCTCTTCGACCACCGAGGCGTCGTAGCCGGCGATCTCGAAGGCCTTGAGCATGATCTCGGCCTTGTGGTTCCGGATCGCGCCCGAGCACAGCTCATAGCCGTTGCAGACGATGTCGTACTGATAGGCGCGGATGGTCAGCGGGTCCTGGGTCTCCAGGGCCTCCATGCCGCCCTGCGGCATCGAGAAGGGGTTGTGGCTGAAGTCGACCTTCTTCTCTTCTTCCGACCATTCGAACATCGGGAAGTCGACGATCCAGCAGAATTTGAACTGCTCCTCGTCGACCAGCTTCAGCTCCGTACCCACGCGGGTGCGGGCCAGACCGGCGAACTTGGCGAAGACCGCGGGGTCGCCGGCGGTGAAGAAGGCGGCGTCGCCCTTGCCCAGACCCAGCGAGGCCATCAGGGCCTCGGTCGGCTCCTGGCCGAGGTTCTTGGCGATCGGGCCGCCCCAGGCCTGCTGATCGTCGGACCAGAAGATGTAGCCCAGACCCGGCTGGCCTTCGCCCTGCGCCCACGAGTTCATGCGGTCGCAGAAGGCGCGCGAACCGCCGGTCGGAGCCGGGATGGCCCAGACGGCATTCTTGGCGTCGGCGCCGAGGATCTTGGCGAACAGACCGAAGCCGCCTTCGCGGAAGTGGTCCGAGACGTCCTGCATCTTGATCGGGTTGCGCAGGTCCGGCTTGTCCGAGCCGTACCACTTCATCGACTGGGCATAGGTCAGGCGCTCGAAGCCCTTGTGCTCCATGCTCTGATCGAAGTCGTTGATGAAGGTGTGGGGCTGATCGATCGGCGAGACCGGCTTGCCCTCGCCGAACTCGTTGAACACGCCGTGCATCAGCGGCTCGATGGCGGCGAAGACGTCTTCCTGGGTGACGAAGCTCATCTCGACGTCGAGCTGGTAGAATTCCAGCGAACGGTCGGCGCGCAGGTCTTCGTCGCGGAAACAGGGCGCGATCTGGAAGTAGCGGTCAAAGCCCGACACCATCAGCAGTTGCTTGAACTGCTGCGGGGCCTGCGGCAGGGCGTAGAACTTGCCCGGGTGCATCCGCGACGGCACCAGGAAGTCGCGCGCGCCTTCCGGCGACGAGGCCGTCAGGATCGGGGTCTGGTACTCCAGGAAGCCCTGCTCGACCATGCGCTGACGGATCGAGTGGATCACCTTGGAGCGCAGGACGATGTTCTTGTGCAGGGTCTCGCGACGCAGGTCGAGGAAGCGGTTCTTGAGGCGGATTTCCTCAGGATATTCCGGCTCGCCGAAGACCGGCAGCGGCAGTTCGGCGGCTTCCGACAGAACCTCGACCGACAGGACGCGGACTTCGATCTCGCCCGTCGGCAGGTTGGCGTTGGTGGTTTCGGCCGAGCGACTGACCACTTCGCCGTCGATCTTGATGACGCTTTCGGCGCGCAGACGCTCGACGGCTTCAAAGCCCGGCGTCTCCGGGTGCAGCACCAGTTGGGTCAGGCCGTAGTGGTCGCGCAGGTCGATGAACAGCAGACCGCCGTGGTCGCGCTTGCGGTGAACCCAGCCCGACAGACGAACATTCGAGCCCGCATCCGTCGAACGGAGGGCGCCGCAGGTATGGGTGCGATAGGCGTGCATGATCGGATTTCGTCTGAAAACGGCTGGAGAACAGCGTGAATTAGGAGGGGCGAAAGGCCCATCATCGCCCCGGAAAGTCAAGGCTGGCGGCTAAATCCACAGCGCCGCGCGGTTGTCCACCGCAGCAAGGAACCTGCCCACAGCGCGCCGGACGGCCTCTGCTATGGTTCAGTTCATGACCGCACTCGGTTCCGACATCCAGCAACTGCGCCTGCCCCTGCGGCAGGAGGCGTCGCAACGTGCGGCCGATTTCGTCGTGTCCGAATCCAATGCGGCCGCGACCTCGGTGCTGGCGACCTGGCCCGAGATGGCCGGTTCGGTCCTGTCGATCTTCGGCCCGCCCGGCAGCGGCAAGAGCCATCTGGCCGCCGCCTGGGTCGAACGCACCGGCGCCGTCGCCCTGCACGGGGCCGAGGCCGCCATCGTCGATCCGCTGGAGCTGGAGGGCCGGATCGTCCTCCTGGACCGCGCCCAGGACGCCGACGACGAGAGCCTGTTCCACCTCATCAACCTGACGCAATCCGGCGGCGGCGCCCTGCTGCTGGTGTCGCGCGACCCGCCCGCAGCCTGGGCCTGCGACCTGCCCGACCTGCGCTCGCGCCTGAACGCGATCCGCACCGTGGGGATCGAAGCCCCCGACGACGCCGTCCTGGCCGCCATGCTGAAACGCGCCTTCGCCACCCGCAACATCACGCCCGGCGAGGAGGTGGTGGATTATCTGGCCCGCCGCATCGACCGCTCGGCCGACGCCGTCGAGCGCATCGTCGACCAGTTGGACGCCTTCCACCGCCCGGTCACGCGCGTCCTGGCCCGTCAGGTCCTGGAAGACAGCGACGAACTGTCCGACTGATCAGGCTCGGTCGGCAAGCTTCACTGGCGTCAGCAGCAGTTGCGCCAAGCCCATGCCGATGATCAGCCCGCCGAAGACCATCCATGTTTTCGGACTCCGCTCACCCCATTGGGTCCGCGCCAGCCAGAAAGCTGCAATCGCAACCAGCCCCATCCAGCCAAGGTTCGACGCTCGCACGAGCATTTCGCCGCACCCCTTGCACGAAAAGGGCTTGGGCTTGAGCTGAGACAGCGCTCTCGAAAGCGGAATGCGCCGCCGACAAGCCGGACAGGCGACCCGCATCGTTTCCTCATCCATGACACCCTCCCCGCGTTGCCGACACGGTAAAGCAGGTCTGCGATCCAACAAGTCGCCAGATCGCGGTTGCAGCCGTCACAGGGCCGCGCGACAACAGTCAAATGACTGAAATCGCGCCCATCGCTGTCGACACCACCGGCGAGGAAGTCCCCTCCTCGCGCGCCCCGCAGCTGGAGCTGTCCGAGGCGCTGATGAACTCGCCCGAGCGCTTCATCAACCGTGAGCTGTCCTGGCTGGCCTTCAACGGGCGCGTGCTGGAAGAGGCCGCGAACGAGGGCCATCCGCTGCTGGAGCGGGTCCGCTTCCTGTCGATCTCGGCCAACAACCTGGATGAGTTCTTCATGACCCGCGTGGCGGGGCTGAAGGGGCAGGTGCGCGAGCGCGTCCGCGTCGTCTCGCCCGACGGCCTGACGCCCGCCGAACAGCTGGAGCAGGTCAACGCCGCCGCCGGGGCCCTGATGGCCGAGCAGCAGCGCCGCTGGCGCGTCCTGCGCAAGGAGATGGCCGCCGCCGGGATCGAGGTCGTGGACGGCGGCAAGATCACCCGCACCGAGCGCGAGCGGCTGGAGCCCGAGTTCCTGAACCAGTTGTTCGCCGTTCTGACGCCGATGGCGATCGACCCGGCCCACCCCTTCCCCTTCCTGCCCAACCTCGGCTTCTCGCTGGCGCTGAAGCTGCGCCGGAACAATGACAACCGCGTCCTCTACGCCCTGGTGCCGGTGCCGACGCAGGTACGACGCTTCTGGGCTCTGGCGACGGACGGCCGTTCGACGCCCGGACGCAAGCGCTTTGTCTCGCTGGAAAGCCTGCTGCTGCTCTTCATCGATCATCTCTTCCCCGGCTGCGAGGTTCTGGAGAAGGGGCTGTTCCGCCTGATCCGCGACTCGGACATCGAGATCGAGGAAGAGGCCGAAGACCTGGTCATGGAGTTCGAGGAGGCGCTGAAGCAGCGCCGCATGGGCTCGGTCGTCCGCATCAAGATCCAGGCCTCCATGCCCGAGGACCTGCGCAACTTCATCATCGCCGAACTGCACGCCCAGCCCCAGGACGTGGTTCTGGTCGAGGGGATGCTGGGGCTGGCGCAACTGGCCGAACTGATCCCCGGCGGCCACCCCGACCTGAAGTTCAAGGGCTATGAGCCCCGCTATCCCGAGCGGGTCCGCGACAACGGCGGCGACATCTTCGCGGCGGTGCGCGAGAAGGACATGCTGATCCACCACCCGTTCGAGAGCTTCGACGTGGTGGTCCAGTTCCTGCGACAGGCCGCGCGCGATCCCCACGTCATCGCCATCAAGCAGACGCTTTACCGCACCTCCAAGGACAGCCCCATCGTCGCCGCCCTGATCGAGGCGGCCGAGAACGGCAAGAACGTCACCGCCCTGATCGAACTGAAGGCGCGCTTTGACGAAGAGGCCAACCTGCGCTGGGCGCGGCAGATGGAGCGGGCCGGCGTCCACGTCGTCTTCGGCTTCGTGGAGTACAAGACCCACGCCAAGCTGAGCGTGGTGGTGCGGCGCGAGGGCGAGGCCCTGCGCACCTACTGCCACTTCGGCACCGGCAACTACCACCCGACCACGGCCAAGATCTACACCGACCTCAGCCTGTTCACCTGCGACCCGGTGCTGGGGCGCGATGCGACGCGGGTGTTCAACTACATCACCGGCTATGCGGCGCCGGACGAGCTGGAGGCCCTGGTGGTCTCGCCGCTGAACATGAAGACCAGCCTGCTGGAAATGATCGGCAAGGAGATGTCGGCCGCCGCCAAGGGCAAGCCCGCCGCCATCTGGGCCAAGATGAACGCCCTGGTCGATCCCGAGATCATCGACGCCCTGTATCGCGCCAGCCAGTGGGGCGTGCGGATTGAACTGGTGATCCGCGGCATCTGCTGCCTGCGCCCCGGCGTGGCGGGCCTGTCCGAGAACATCCGGGTCAAGTCGATCGTCGGCCGCTTCCTGGAGCACAGCCGCATCGTCGCCTTCGCCAACGGTCACGACCTGCCCAGCAACAAGGCCAAGCTGTTCATTTCCTCCGCCGACTGGATGCCGCGCAACCTGGACCGCCGGGTCGAACTGATGACGCCGATCCTGAACGCCACGGTCCACGATCAGGTGCTGGATCAGATCATGGTCGCCAACCTGAAGGACGACGCTCAGAGCTGGGTTCTGGAAGCCGACGGAACCTATCGCCGTGTCACGCCCTCCGGTCCTGAACGCCCCTTCTCGGCCCACAAGTATTTCATGACCAATCCCAGCCTGTCGGGCCGCGGCCGCAAGGTGAAGACCCTGCCCGGCGCCCTGTCCTATTCGGGGCTTAAAGCCCGGAAGCGCCGCTGATGGGCGTCGAGGCCGAATACCCCTCGCGTCAGATCGCGGTCATCGACATCGGCTCCAACTCGGTGCGTCTGGTCCTCTACCGACTGGAAGGCCGGGCGGTCTGGACCATGTTCAACGAGAAGGTCCTGGCCGGTCTGGGGCGTGATCTGGCCGCGACCAAGCGCCTGTCCGTGCCCGGCGTCGTCTCGGCCATGACGGCCCTGCGCCGCTTCGCCGCCGTCATCGAGGGCGTCCAGCCGGACCAGACCATCGTGGCCGCCACCGCCGCCGTCCGCGAAGCCGAGGACGGCGCCGAGTTCTGCGCCCGCGTGGCCGCCGAAACCGGGCTGCAGGTCCGCGTCCTGAGCGGCGAGGAAGAAGCCCGCTATTCGGCGCTCGGCGTCCTGGCCGGCGCGCCCGGCTCGCAAGGCGTCGCCGCCGACATGGGCGGCGCCAGTCTGGAACTGACCCGCATCGGCGACGGCGCCCGCAACCGCCCGCTGGGCGAAGGCGTGACCCTGCCGCTGGGGCCGTTCGCCCTGGCCGATCCCAGGGGGTTCGACGTTGATCGTCTGCGCGCCCGCATCGCCAAGCGCCTGGAGCCGGTCGCCAAGACCTACGCCACCGAAGCCCTGCACGCCGTCGGCGGGGCCTGGCGCAGCCTGGCCCAGATGCACATGGCCCAGACCGACCACCCGCTGCGGATCGTGCACGAATACGCCATGACCGCCGCCGACGCCCGCGACCTGGCCCGGCTGGTGGCGCGTCAGCCCAAGGCCTCGCTGGAGAAGCTGCCCGGCGTGTCCAAGCGCCGGGCCGAAACCCTGCCCTACGCCGCCCTGGTGCTGGACGGTCTGATCGACGCCCTGGGCCTGAAATCCGTGACCTTCTCCGCCTGGGGCGTGCGCGAGGGCCTGCTCTACGCCGGGATGTCGTCCGACATGGCGGCGGTGGATCCCCTGCTGGCCGGCTGTTCGGCCTGGGGCGGACGCCAGGGCGTGGACCCGGCCCTGCCCCGCGCGCTGGACGGCTGGCTGCAGCCGGTCGTCTCGGCCATGCCCGAGGCCTTTGGCGAGGAACGCGACGCCCTGCTGACCGCCTCGGTCTGTCGACTGGCCGATCTCGGCGCCCGGCTGCACCCGGACCACCGGGTCGATCTGGTCTTCGATCAGGTGCTGCGCTCGCCCATTCCAGGCCAGACCCACGCCGAACGCGCCTTCCTGGCCGTGGCCATGAACGCCCGCTACGGCGGCGAGGCCAAGACGCCGTCGCCCGGCGCCGTGGATCGCCTGCTGTCGGAAAAGGGCCAGAAGCGCGCCCGCGCTCTCGGCCTGGCCATGCGGCTGGCCTGCGACCTGTCCGGCCGCTCGCCGCAACTGCTGGCCAACGCCGCCGCCACGGTCGAGAAGGGGGCGCTGCGGATCACCGCCGCCGAGGGCTACGCCGACATGCTGCTGGGCGAACAGACCCGCCGCCGCGCCAAGGCCCTGGCCGAAGCCATGAACCTGACTCTGAAAATCTAGGGGACGACCATGCCCGTGACCGGAATCGGCGGCTTCTTCTTCCGCTCGAAGGACACCAAGGCCCTGGCCGACTGGTATCTGACCCACCTCGGCGTCGGGGCGCCGGAAAACGTCTGGATCTGGAACCAGCAGGCGGGGCCGACGGTCTTTGCCCCGTTCAAGGAAGACAGCGACTATTTCGCCGCCGACCACCGCTGGATGCTGAATCTGCGGGTCGAGGGGCTGGACGACCTGATCGCCTCGCTGAAGGCCGCCGGGATCGAGGTCATCACCAAGGCCGAATGGGACGCCACGCCCGAGATCGGACGCTTTGCCCGCATCCATGATCCCGAGGGCAATCCGATCGAGCTGTGGGAGCCGGCGTCGCCGCCGGCCTGACCCCTCTTCGCCCAGCGAATATCTGAGCGAATATCTGAGTTCAGACGCTTTCGCGTCTGAACCGATTTCGCTCTAGCCCTCGATTTCGACGACTTCGACCCGGGCGCCGTTCAGCACCAGGGCGATCTCGCCCTTCTTGAGCTTCAGCGCGTCTTCGCCGAACAACTGACGGCGCCAGCCCTTCATGGCCTCGACCTCGGCGTTGTCGTCGATGGCGATCTTTTCCAGATCGGCGACGTTGGCGATCAGCTTGGTGGCCACGCCGGCGTTGTCGCTCTTGGCCTTCAGCAGCACCTTCAGCAGTTCCACCACCGAGGGCGGGGCCGGCTGGCTGTGCGCCGGGCGTTCCAGCTTGGGCGCATGGGCCTCCGGATCGGCCATAACGCGCTTCAGTTCGGCCGCCAGTTCCAGACCCAGGCGCGAACCGCCGAAGCCCTTGGGCACCGAACGCAGGCGGTTGAAGGCCTCCGGGTCGGTCGGGGTCTGCACCGCGATCTCGTCGATGCCTTCATCCTTGAGGATACGGCCGCGCGGTTGGTCGCGTTCCTGCGCCGCGCGTTCGCGCCAGACGGCGACGGCGACAAAGGCCGCCAGATACTTGGCGCTGAACTTCTTGGGCTTCAGGCGCTTCCACGCATTCTCGGGCGTGGTGTCGTAAAGCGCCGGATCGGTCAGGGCGGACATCTCCGACATGACCCAGTCCAGACGGCCTTCCTTCTGCAGCCGATCGCGCAGCTTGGGATAGAGGGCGGCCAGATGGGTCACGTCGCCCAGGGCGTAGACCAGTTGCGCATCCGACAGCGGGCGACGCGCCCAGTCGGTGAAGCGGCTGCCCTTGTCCAGTTCCTGGCGCAGCATCTGGCGGACCAGCTGCTCGTAGCTGACCTGATCGCCGAAGCCGGCGGCCATGGCGGCGACCTGGGTGTCGAACATCGGCTTGGGCATGGCGCCCAGGCGGTTGAAGATTTCGACGTCCTGACGGGCGGCGTGGAAGACCTTGATGATCGATTCGTCGCGCAGCAGGTCGAGGAAGGGCTCGAGGTCCAGATCCTCGGCCATCGGGTCGATGATGGCGGCGTCCGTCGGCGAAGCGGCCTGGATCAGGCACAGCTTGGGCCAGTAGGTCGTCTCGCGCATGAATTCGGTGTCGACTGTGATGAACGGGGCCTTGGCCAGCCGTTCGCAGAACTCGATTAGCGCGTCATTGGTGGTGATTGGCGTCATTCCGATGCTATAGCCCCGCGCGACGCCGTTGTGGCAAGAGCGCCGCAACAGATTTTCGCCCCCGATATCGAGCCGTGACCGATGAGCGACACCCCCGAAGCCCTGAAAAACGGCCTCACCTACGCCGATGCAGGCGTGGATATCGACGCCGGAGAAATGTTGGTCGATGCGATCAAGCCCCTGGCCAAGTCGACTCGCCGCCCCGGCGCCGAAGCTTCGCTGGGCGGATTCGGCGCCCTGTTCGACCTGAAGGCCGCCGGTTTTGAAGACCCGCTGATCGTCACCACGACGGACGGCGTCGGCACCAAGCTGAAAATCGCCATCGAAACCGGCCGTCATGACGGCGTGGGCGTCGATCTGGTCGCCATGTGCGTCAACGACCTGCTGGCCCAAGGCGCCGAGCCGCTGATGTTCCTGGACTACTACGCCACCGGCAAGCTGGACGTGGACGCCGCGCGCCGCGTCGTCGCCGGCATCGCCGAGGGCTGCCGTCAGTCGGGCAGCGCCCTGGTGGGCGGCGAGACGGCCGAAATGCCCGGTATGTATTCGGGCGGCGACTATGATCTGGCCGGCTTCTCGGTCGGCGCGGTCGAGCGCGGCCAGGTCCTGCCCTATCTGGACCAGCAGAAGGCAGGCGACGTCGTCATCGGCCTGGCTTCCTCGGGTCCGCACTCGAACGGCTATTCGCTGATCCGCAAGGTGGTCGAGAAATCCGGCCTGGCCTGGGGCGACGACGCGCCCTTCGCCAAGGACCGCACCCTGGCCCAGGCCCTGATGGAGCCGACCCGCATCTATGTGAAGCCGGTCCTGCCGCTGATGAAGGCCGGTCTGGTCAAGGGCGCCGCCCACATCACGGGCGGCGGCCTGATCGAGAACCCGCCGCGCTGCATCGCCGAGGGCCTGCAGGCCGCGTTCGACTGGAACGCCTGGTCCCTGCCCCCGGTCTTCGAATGGCTGGGCGTCGTCGGCGGCATCTCCGACCACGAACTGCGCCGCACCTTCAACTGCGGCGTCGGCTTCATCCTGATCGTCTCGCCGGAAAACGCCGAGCCGGTCCTGGCCGCCCTGCTGAACGCGGGCGAAGAAGCCTTCATCTGCGGCCAACTCGAAGCCGCCTGAGCTTCCACCGCTTGAAACGACAAAGGCCCCGGTCGCGAGACCGGGGCCTTTTCTTTTACCGCCTGAACGTCAGCGAACGCCGCCGTTCTCGGTCTCGTCGTAGAACTTCGCCAGATCGACGTGCAGTTCCTCGAGCGCCTTGCGGCTCGTGTACATCATGTGTCCGCCCTCATAGTAGGTGAACTCTAGGTTCTGACGCAGCTTCGGCTCCAGCATCATCTGGGCCAGGTCGAACTCAGTCGAGAAGAAGGGCGTGGCGGCGTCGTAGTAGCCGTTCAGCGCCAACACTTTCAGATGCGGATTGCGCCGCATGGTCGTGGCCAGGTCGATCGCCGTGTTCGGCGTGGTCTGCGGCCCGCCGACCGGCGGACGGTGGCTCCAGTTCCAGTTGAAGCCCGGCAGGCCGCGCGCCGACTGGCGATAGTCCATGTCGGTGCGGAAGTTCAGCGTATTGGCGATGTAGTCGTTGAAGACGCCGAAATAGGCCCCGGTGATGGCGCTGCTCGACGGATCTTCTTCCGGCTCGCCGCCCACCGCGTCGGCGTCCATGCCGATATAGCGGGTGTCCAGGCGGCCGACGGTCTCGCGCCGGTCGCGCAGAAGCTCCTTGCGGAAGGGCGACAGTTCGACCCGCAGGTTGGCGTTGTCGATGAAGGTCGGCGAGACGCCGATCAGTTCGCTCATCTGCTGGGCGATCTGGGCACGCTCGGCGTCAGAGATCATGTGGCCCTTGGCCAGGGCCGCCGCATAGGGGCCCATGGCGAAGTCGCGCGCCCGCTGGACGTGGGCTTCCACCGTCGCGGGGCGGTTCGGAACCTTGTTGTGATACCAGGCCGTCGCCGCATAGGTCGGCAGCAGGGTGATGAAGTTCTGCGCATATCCCGGCTGGCGCACACCGTAGTTCATGATCGACGACAGCAGGATGACGCCGTTCAGCGACATCCCCCGGCTTTCCAGCTGATGCGCCACCGCGCCCGTGCGCAGGGTGCCGTAGCTTTCGCCCAGCACATACTTGGGGCTGGACCAGCGGTTGAACTTGGTCGTGTAGCGCATGATGGCGCGGGTGAAGGCGTCAGCGTCCTGATCCACGCCCCAGAAGGCCGAACCCGGCGTCTCGGCCAGCGGGCGCGAATAGCCGGCGCCGACCATGTCGATGAAGACCAGATCGGTCTTGTCCAGCAGAGTCATGTCGTTGGGGCCGACGTTGAACGGCGCCGGGCGCTCGACCACCGGATCATCCGTCAGCACCCGCACCGGGCCGAAGGCGCCCATGTGCAGCCACACCGTCGGCGAACCCGGCCCGCCGTTGTAGAGATAGGTCACGGGGCGGCGGCCGACCGGCTGGCCGTCCAGGGTATAGGCGACGTAGAACAGGCTGGCCGTCGGCATCCCGGCGTCGTCGCGGATCGTCAGAGTGCCGGCCGTGGCCTTGTAGCGCATGGCGCGGCCGTGGGCGGTGATCGAATGGCTGGTCGTCACCTCCTTTTCCTCAACGCTGGCGCGGGCCCAGTTGCGCTCCACCTGCTCGGCGTTGGCGTTGCGCAGTCGGTCGGAGGCCGAGCGCACGGGGCCGGAGCCTCCGCTGGACGCTTCTTGAGCCATGGCGACCATGGGCGCGGCGAGCAGCGCCGTCGCACAGACGGCGGTAAGCAGATGACGCATGATTGGAACTCCCCCTGAACACGCCGGACATCCGGCGCCGGGACGCTAACGCCAAGCCTGGCCATCCGGCAACGGACTTTATAACGCTGCGGGCTTGCCAAATAACGCTGCGGGCTTGCCAAGCCGCCGTCGCGGTCGCATCCCTCGCCTCCTCCCCGACCTGTCGCCCGAGCCGTCCCCATGCCGACTGAAACCGCCAAGCCCAAGACCCGCGTGGCCGTGCTGATCTCCGGCTCGGGCACGAACATGGCCTCGCTGATCGCGGCCGGTCAGGCGGCGGGCGCGCCCTATGAGGTCGTGGCGGTCGTTTCCAATGTGGCGGACGTCGCAGGGCTGGCAAAAGCCCGCGCCGCCGGGGTCGAGGCCCTGACCGTCGAACACCGTCCTTTCGGCAAGGACCGCGAGGCGCATGAGCGCGCGCTGGACGCCCTGCTGGTCGAACGCGAGATCGAGGTCGTGGCCCTGGCCGGCTACATGCGCCTGCTGACGCCCTGGCTGGTGCAGAAATGGGCGGGGCGGATGCTGAACATCCACCCGTCGCTGCTGCCCCTCTATCCCGGCCTGAACACCCATGCCCGCGCCATCGAGGCCGGCGACGCCGAGGCCGGCTGCACCGTCCACGTCGTCACCGAGGGCGTCGACGAAGGCCCCGTCCTGGGCCAGGCGCGCGTGCCGATCCTGCCGGGCGACGACGCCGAGACCCTGGCCGAACGGGTCAAGGCGGCGGAACACACGCTTTACCCGCAGACGCTGGCGGCCTTCGCCGCGCGATGAACGGCCACGCTTTCTGAATTATTTTTAATGCGACAGCCCGTCGCAGGCGGGAGCAGTTTCCCGGCGAACGATCGGACCGGCTTCTCCGGCGATCGCTCGCTGTTTCCACATGGGAAGACCCGATGTCCAAGACCCGCCTGATGGGCGCCGCCGGCCTGGCGCTCGCCCTCGCGCTCTCCGCCCAAGCTGCTTCCGCCCAGAACGCCCACGCTGGCCATGCCGCCCCGGCCTCCGCTGCGGCTGACGCGCCGCAGATCCATCCCTGGGGCTTCGACCTGAACGGTCGCGACCTGGCGGTGAAGCCGGGCGACGACTTCAACGAATACGCCAACGGCGCCTATCTGCGGAACACCGAGATTCCTGCGGACAAGGCCCGCTTCGGCCCGTTCGACGTCCTGTACGAGACCGCCCAGAACCAGTTGAAGTCGATCATCGAGGCCAGCGCCGCCAACCCGGTCAACGCCAACGCGCAAAAGGTCGGCGCCCTCTACGCCAGCTTCATGGACGAGGCCCGCGTCAACCAGCTGGGCGCCCAGCCCCTGGCCGCCGACCTGGCCGCCGTCCGCGCCGTCGCTGACCACAGCGGCATGGCCCGTCTGATGGGCGAGAGCCACGCAGGTTTCGGCGGCTCCCTGTTCGGCGTCGACGTCTTCGAGGACCTGCAGAACCCCAACCTCAACTCGGCCTATATGGGCCAGGGCGGCCTCGGCCTGCCCGACCGCGACTACTACCTGAAGGCGGATTTCGCGCCCCAGCGCGAGGCCTACGTCGCCTACATCACCCGCGCCCTGACCGCCGCCGGCTGGTCGAACCCGGCCCAGGCCGCGGCCGACATCCTGGCCTTCGAGACCAAGGTCGCCGAGAAGCACTGGACCACGGTCGAGCGCCGCCAGATCGACAAGATCTACAACCCGGCCCCGACCGCCGACCTGGCCAAGCTGGCCCCCGGCTTTGACTGGACCGCCTTCCTGCAAGGCGCCCAGATCGGCGCCGTGCCGACCATCGTCCTGATGGAAAACACCGCCATCCCGAGCATCGCCCAGGTCTTCGCCGAGACCTCGCTGGACACGCTAAAGGCGTGGGAAGCCTTCCAGATCGTCGATCAGGCCGGCCCCTATCTATCCGACGCCTTCGTCGATTCCCGCTTCGAGTTCCGCGGCAAGACCCTGCGCGGCCAGCCCGAGAACCGTCCGCGCTGGAACCGCGGCGTCGCCCTGGTCGACGGCCAGTTGGGCGAGGTTCTGGGTCAGGAATACGTCCGCCTGCACTTCCCCCCGTCGTCCAAGACCCAGATGGAGGCCCTGGTCGCCAACCTCAGCGCCGCCATGACCGAGCGCCTGAAGGCCCTGGACTGGATGAGCGAACCGACGCGCGAGCAGGCCCTGCTCAAGATGTCCAAGTTCGGCGTGAAGATCGGTTATGCCGAGAAATGGCGCAGCTATGACGGGCTGGAGCTGTCGGCGGGCGATCTCTACGGCAACGTCGAGCGCGCCTCGGCCTTCGACTGGGCCTGGAAGCGCGGCAAGATCGGCCAGGCGGTCGATCCGCTGGAATGGGGGATGACGCCCCAGACGGTGAACGCCTACTACAACCCGCCGCGCAACGAGATCGTCTTCCCGGCCGCCATCCTGCAGCCGCCCTTCTTCGATCCGAACGCCGACCCGGCGGTCAACTATGGCGGCATCGGCGCCGTCATCGGCCACGAGATCACCCACGGCTTCGACGATCAGGGCCGCAAGTCGGACGCAAACGGCGTGCTTCGCGACTGGTGGACGGCCGAAGACGCCGCCCGCTTCGAGGAGCGCGCCAAGGTCCTGGGCGCCCTCTACGACGCCCAGGAGCCGGTCCCCGGCACGCATATCAACGGCGCCCTGACGATGGGCGAGAACATCGCCGACCTAGGCGGCCTGCTGATGGCGCTGGACGCCTATCACCGCAGCCTGAACGGCCAGCCGGCTCCGGTGATCGACGGTCTGACCGGCGAACAGCGCGTCTTCCTGGGCTGGGCGCAGGTCTGGCGCGAGAAGTCGCGTGAGGCGGCGCTCAAGGAGCAACTGACCACCGACCCGCACTCGCCGGGCGCCGCCCGCGCCGCCACCCCGCCGCGCAACATCGACGCCTGGTACGCCGCCTTCGGCGTCACCCCGGATCAGGCCGAGTTCATCGCCCCGGAGAAGCGCGCTCGCATCTGGTAGACGCGACGTCCCTGCGGACATGAGAACGGCGTCGGCTGCAAAGCCGACGCCGTTTCTTTGTCTGAGGCGCCCGCTCCAAATCCCGCTCATCCCGGCGGACGCCGGGATCCAGTACTTTGGTTGCAAGCGCGGCGCTGGATAGAGGCTTTTTCCCACCCTGGAGATTGTGGCTCTTACTGGATCCCGGCGTCCGCCGGGATGAGCGGTGAAGGGGGAGGTCCCGACAAACAAACGGCCCGCCTCCGTTTCCGAAGGCGGGCCGCTTTTATCGCTGAGCCAGGCCGTACAAGGTGGCCTGTTCAAACCTTAGCCAACGATGTCGGCGTCGGTGAAGAACTGGGCGATTTCGATGCCGGCGTTTTCCAGCGAGTCCGAACCGTGGACCGAGTTCTCGCCGATCGACAGGGCGAACAGCTTGCGGATCGTGCCTTCAGCGGCGTCGTTCGGGTTGGTGGCGCCCATGACTTCGCGGTACTTGGCGACGGCGCCTTCGGCTTCCAGCACCTGGACGACGACCGGCTCAGCGATCATCTGGCCGACCAGTTCGCCGTAGAAGGGACGCTCGGCGTGCACTTCGTAGAATTTCTTGGCTTGTTCTTCAGTCAGCTTGATGCGGCGCTGAGCGACGACGCGCAGGCCGGCGCCTTCGATGACGGCGTTGATCGCGCCGGTCAGGTTGCGGCGCGTGGCGTCGGGTTTGATGATCGAGAAGGTGCGTTCGGTCATGGGGAAGACTCTTTGCAGTTTGGAGGATTGAGGGTCGCGGGCTTATAGCGGCGCCCTCCCCGCTTTCCAACCGCCACCTGAACGTCAGACGCACTCCATGCTCCAGATCACAAACCTGACGTTCAACGCCTGGGGCCGCCAGTTCCTCGACGACGCCTCCGTCAGCCTGCCGCCGGGCTCGAAAGTCGGCCTGGTCGGCCGCAACGGCATCGGCAAATCGACCCTGTTCAAGCTGATCCTGGGCGAACTGGCCGCCAACGGCGACGAGGTCAGCCTGCCCAAGACCGCGCGCGTCGGCTCGGTGGATCAGGAGCACCCGGCCACGCCCGACAGCGTGCTGGACACCATTCTGGAAGCCGACGTCGAACGCCACACCCTGCTGACCCGGCTGGAAACCGCGCCGCCTGAGGAGATGGGCGAGATCTGGGCGCGCCTGATCGACATCGACGCCGACTCGGCCCCCGCCCGCGCCGGTGAAATCCTGGCCGGTCTGGGCTTCAGCCAGGAAGACCAGCAGCGTCCCATGTCCGAGTTCTCGGGCGGCTGGCGGATGCGCGTGGCCCTGGCGGCGGCCCTGTTCGCCGAGCCGGACATGCTGCTGCTCGACGAACCGACCAACTACCTCGATCTGGAAGGCGCCCTGTGGCTGGAAAGCCGCCTGCAGAAATATCCGCACACGGCCCTGATCATCAGTCACGACCGCGAACTGCTGAACAACAGTTGCACCCACACCCTGCACCTGGCGAACCGCAAGCTGGAACTCTACACCGGCGGCTACGACATGTTCGAGAAGGCGCGCGCCGAAAAGGCCCGTCTGCAACTGTCGGCCAAGGCCAAGCAGGACGCCGAGCGCGCCCACCTGCAGGCCTTCGTGGACCGCTTCAAGGCCAAGGCCTCCAAGGCCGCCCAGGCCCAGTCGCGCATGAAGCGCCTGGCCAAGATGGAGCCGGTCTCGACCACGATCGAGGAGCGTGTCGCCCCCTTCACCCTGCCGTCGCCGCCCCGCCCGCTGGCGCCGCCGCTGATCCGTCTGGAACGCGCCAACGTCGGCTATGAGACCGGCAAGCCCATCCTGCGCAATCTGAACCTGCGCATGGACCTGGACGACCGCATCGGCCTGCTGGGCGTCAACGGCGCCGGCAAGTCCACCTTCGCCAAGATGATCGCTGGCGCGCTGAACGTCTCCGAGGGCGAACTGCACCGCGACAAGAAGATGCGCGTGGGCTGGTTCCACCAGCATCAGATCGAGGCCATGGACCCGACCGACACCCCGCTGGAGATCATCCGCCGGGCCATGCCGGACGCCAGCGAGAGCAGCCGCCGTTCCAAGCTGGCCCAGTTCGGTCTGGGCTACGAAAAGCAGGAAACCACGGTCGACAGTCTGTCGGGCGGCGAACGCGCCCGTCTGCTGCTGAACATGGTGGCGATGGACGCGCCCCACGTCCTGATCCTCGACGAACCGACCAACCACCTGGACATCGACAGCCGCCGCGCCCTGCTGGACGCGCTGAACGACTACAGCGGCGCCGTCATCCTGATCACCCACGACCGCTCGCTGATGGAACTGGTCGCCGACCGCCTGTGGCTGGCCGCCGACGGCACGGTGAAGCCCTATGACGGCGACATGGACGACTATCAGAAGTTCGTCCTCGACCGCGCCAAGGCCGCCGCCGTCAAGCCCAGCCAGATCAAGCAGGAGGCGGCTGCTGCGGCGGCACCCTCGCAAGGCGGCAAGAAGAAGAACGACAAGAAGTCCGGCCCCTCGCCCTCAACCCTGCGTCACGCGGTGAAAAAGGCCGAAGAGCGCATGGCCGCCCTGACCGCCGAGGTGGCCCGCATCGACGACGACCTGGCCAACGCCGCCGTCTCCAACCCCAAGGCGCTGGAAGGCCTGACGCGCGCCCGCGCCAAGACCCAGACCGATCTAGAGGCCGCCGAGGCCGCCTGGGTCGAGGCCGAAGAAGCCCTGGCGGCGGTGTCCTGATGAGCAAAAAGGCCCCGCCCTCGGTCCTGACCCGCGACGAAATGCAGGAGGCGGCCAGCCGCCTGCGGACCTATCTGCGCGAGGAAATGGATGTCGAGGCCGGCCAACTGCCGACGGAAATGCTGGTCGAGTTCATCGAACGCGACATCGGCCGGCTGTTCTACAATCGGGGCCTGCGCGACGCCGAGACCGTGGTGCGCCAGAAGGTCGAGGACGTCGCCGACGCCCTCTACGGCCTGGAGCGCTGACAAAGGACGTCATCCCGGCCGAAGCCTCGCTAGCGAGGCGCAGAGCCGGGACCGCCCAAGAGGCAGACGTCTGAGCTTGAGGCGGTCCCGAATAGCGGCTTCGCCGCTTCCGGGATGACGGCCGTTTAGCCGTTCAGCCGCAGCCGCAGCCGCCTCGACGACCGATGTTTTGTTAGTGAACCGGAATCGTGCGACGTCGCCGTCACACGATCCACGGAGCCGTCATGATCAGAACCTTCGCCGCCCTTGCCCTGACCGCGGCCCTGCTCTCGCCCGCCGCCGCCCTGGCTCAGAACGCGACGCCGCAACGCTACTCGGTAGAGCTTCAGGTGATGGAGGCCGGCAAGGAGGTGGTCATGGCGCGCACCTTCGTTGCGGAAGGCAGCCCGGCGAACTTGACGCTGAACGCCGACAAGGACGCGCTCGAGTTCAACGCCAACATCTACACCCAGCAGGGCGACGGCGCCGACGACATGCTGCTCACCGAGGTCAACCTGATCCGCAACGGCGAGGAAATCGCCGCCCCGCGCATGATGATGAAGCGCACCGGCACGGCGCGCTACGAAGTCGGGACCGAGGGGGCTGACTCTGTCCGCGTCACGATCAGGCCCGCCCCCTGAGCCGCGTCAGCCGCAGCTGACGCGCGTCACGACATTGGTCTTGTCGTCGTAGGTGAAGTTCACGCGGTTATCGCGGAAGTCCATCGTCGCGGCGCAGCTGCTGCACAGGACGCGGAAGATGCGGCCGGCCGGCGCGTCGGCGGGAATCGCCGAACGGTTTCGGCCGACATATTCCTGATAGTCGCCGGCCTTGCAGGCGACAGGCGTGGCCTCGCCGCCCGGCGCGGGCATGGCTTCTTGCGTCGGGGCGCAGGCCGAAAGCGCCACAGCGCCCGCGAAAGCCGTCAACAGCAGCATCGTCTTCATGGCGTCTCTCTCCGTTTCGGCCTAGCCGCAGCTCACGCGCTCGACGATGCCGGTTTGCTGATTGTAGAATATATTCAGTCGGTAAGGCGAATAGTCTTCGGTAATGGGGCAGGTTGTGCAGGCCACCCGACGGTTCACCACGTCCACCGGAACGGGAATCTCGGTCCGGGGTTTCCCGACCAGCCACTGAAGCTCGCCCGCCTTGCACATGTCGGCGTCGCCCTGAGGCAGGCGCGTGCCGATCGGCGGGTTCTGACGCGCCTGGTCGACGATGCGGGGCGCGGTGGGCGCGGACGAAGACGAGGAGCAGCCGGCGACGGCCAGCAGGCTCAAGGCGGTCAAAGAAGCGATCAGGCCGCCTTTTCCCAACGTCCTTCGTCCGTCTGTTTCCAGTAGGCCAGGTTGGCGTTCGCCGCCTTCAGCGTGCGCCAACGTTCGCGCGCGAACTGCAGCGCCTGCTCGTTTCGGCCGTCGAAAATGATGAAGCACCGCTCGTACCCCTCCGTGGCCCCCAGCTCTGACTCATCGACGATGAACAACGCCTGAGCACGATTGAGGTTTTCGCCCGATTCGGACAGCAGGATCGGCTGTCGCGCGGCGTGCTCTTCCGACGCCAGCCCGTGCGGCAGGAAGCTGTCGTCGCGATAGGTCCACAGGCTTTCGTCGAGGTCGTCCAGCCGATGCGGGGTCGCCCCGCGCACCAGCGCGCGCCAGCCCCGCTGGAGGGTCTTCTCCAGCAGACCCGGCAGCACCTGATCCAGCGTCGAGCGCTCCAGATGGTAGAACCAGATTTCCGGCTTTGCGTCAGACACCTGGCCCTACCCTCTGAATGCGTCGGATCAGGCTTCGTATTTGTCGGCGACCATGCGGTCCAGCAGACGCACGCCATAGCCCACGGCGCCGTCCGGCACGGTCGGGTTGCGGCTGTCCTTGACCCAGGCGGTCGAGGCGATGTCGATGTGCGCCCACGGCGTGCCGTTGGTGAAGCGTTGCAGGAACAGGGCGGCGGTGATCGAACCACCGGCGCGACCGTTGCCGGTGTTCTTCACATCGGCGATCGGGCTGTCGATGTGACGCTCATAGGCGGCCGGGATCGGCAGGCGCCAGACGTTCTCGCCGACCTTGGGACCAGCGGCCAGGATGCCGTTGGCCACATCGTCGTCGTTCGAGAAGACGCCGGCGTATTCCAGGCCCAGCGAGATGATGATGGCGCCCGTCAGGGTGGCCAGGTCGATCATGAATTTCGGCTTGAAGCGCTCCTGCGTGTACCAAAGCGCGTCGGCCAGAACGAGGCGGCCTTCGGCGTCGGTGTTCAGGACTTCGACCGTCTGACCCGACATCGACACCACCACGTCGCCCGGACGCTGCGCCTTGCCGTCAGGCATGTTCTCGACCAGGCCCAGGACGCCGACGACGTTGACCTTGGCCTTGCGTCCCGCCAGGGCGTGCATCAGGCCGGCCACGGCGGCGGCGCCGCCCATGTCCCACTTCATCTCTTCCATGCCGTCGGCGGGCTTCAGGCTGATGCCGCCGGTGTCGAAGCAAACGCCCTTGCCGACGAAGGCGATGGGGGCCTCGCCCTCCTTGCCGCCGTTCCACTGGATGACGGCCAGCTGGCTTTCACGCTCCGAACCCATGCCGACGCCCAGCAGGGTGTGCATGCCCAGCTTTTCCATCTCGGCTTCGCCCAGGATCTCGACCTTGGCGCCCAGGGCTTCCAGTTCCTTCACGCGGCGCGCGAACTCGGCCGGGTACAGGACGTTGGCCGGTTCCGACACCAGATCGCGCGAGAACAGGACGGCGTCAGCCACGGCCGACAGCGGGCCGAAGGCGGCCTCGGCGGCGGCTGCGTCCGAAGTGACGACGCGAACCGTCGTGACCGACGGAACCTTGTCGGCCTTCTGCTTGGTCAGATATTTGGCGAAGCGATAGGCGGCCAGACGCACAGCGAAACCGGCGCGCGCGGCCTGTTCGGCCGACAGGTGGGCCGCGTCGATGGTCAGGACTTCAGCGCCCGACAGCTTGGCTGCGTGATAGGCGGCGGCGGCGGCGGTCTCGACCGCCAGATCGTCGAACTTGTCGGCCGCGCCCGCGCCGACCAGCAGAACTGAATTGGCGTCGATACCGGCCGGGGCCGCGACGGTCAGGTGGCTGTTGACTGCGCCGGTGAAGCGGCTGTTCGTCATCGCCTTGGTCAGGGCGCCCGACGCGGCGGCGTCCAGGGCAGAACCCGTACCGGCCAGCGCGCGGCCTTCATGGACCAGAACGGCAAGGATTTCGGCGGCGCTGGGGGAAGCGACGAACTCGATTTTCATGAAACCTACTCCAGGCCAGGGTTCTGTGCCCCGGTCGTGCTTGAATCAGACATAGGCGCACCGGCTGTTTCGCCGTTACGCTCGGATGTGTATTACATGGCCCGCATCGCTCGCGGCTGCAACTCGCTCGCCCCCGAAACCCTTTCTTTCCGACCATGACGCTGATTCAGGGCTACCTCTTTCGCCAGATCGGTCTGCCCGTCGTGGCGGCGTGTGCGGCGCTGGCCGGAATCGGCCTGCTGAGCCAGAGCCTGGATCAGCTCGAGGTCATCGTCGAGCGCGGCCAGAGCGTCTGGGTCATGGCCAAGCTGACCCTGCTGACCCTGCCCCAGCTGGTCGCCGTCATCCTGCCCATCGGCCTGTTCGTCGGCGCCCTGATCGCCCTGACGCGACTGCAGCGCGAACAGGAGCTGACCGCCGCCTATGCCGCCGGCGTCAGCCGCTGGTCGCTGATCCGGCCGGCGATCAAGATCGCCGTCATCGTGGCCGTGATCGCTCTGATCACCAATGTCTTCGTCCAGCCCTGGGCCCAGCGCGAGGCGCGGCGTCAGGCCTTCGCCATCCGTACCGACCTGGCCGCCTTGCTGGTCGAAGAAGGCCAGTTCGTTCAGGGACCGGGCGGCCTGACCGTCTATGTGCAGCAGATCGAGCAGAACGGCCTGCTCAAGAACCTGTTCGTCTATCTGGACAACGGCAAGACGGTGACGACCTGGGACGCCGAGACCGCCCGCTTCGGCCGGGTCGACGGCGTGCCGGTCCTGACCATGCAGAACGGGTCGATGCAGCGCTATTCGTCGCGCGCCGTGCTGAACCAGCTGTCGTTCGACCAGCAGGTGTTCGACCTGTCGCCCTACACCAAGACGACCGAGCGCATCCGCTTCAAGCCGTCCGACCTGTGGCTGACCGAATTGTTCGACCCCACCCCGGCCCTGCTGGAAAGCGCCGGCACGCGCGGCGAGCTGGCGGCCGAGGCCCATTCGCGGCTGGCCTCGCCCCTTTACGCCCTGGCGGCGATGGCTTTGGCGCTGACAGCCATTCTGGGCGGATCGTTCAGCCGCACCGGCTACAGCGGCCGCATCGCCAAGGCGGCGGGCGTCTTCCTGGTTGTGCGCGTGGTCGGTTACGGCCTGGTGGCGGCCAGCGCCTGGAATGGAGCCCTGAACCTGCTGCAGTATCTGTTGCCGCTGGCGACCTGTTTCGTGGCCCTGCGCCTGTTGTTCCGCGCGCTGAAGCCGCATCGGCGGCGCGTCTGGGCGCCCTATGAACGCTTCAAGGCGAGGTTCGCATGAAGCTCCGTCTCGGCCGCATCGAACGCTATGTGCTGGTCCAGCAGTTCCGCGCCCTGGCCGTCGCCCTGGCCATCATTTCCGCCCTGGTGATGCTGATCGACTTCGTCGAGGTGTCGCGCGGATTGAACTCGTCCGGCGAGCTGTCCAGCGCCCGCATCTTCGGTCTGGTGCTGCTGAAATCCCCTACCGTAGTGGTTCAGTTGCTGCCGTTCGTCTTCCTGTTCGGCACCCTGGCGGCCTTCGTCGGTTTGAACCGACGCAGCGAACTGATCGCCATGCGCGCCGCAGGCGTATCGGCCTGGCGTTTCGTCCTGCCGGCAGCCGGCGCAGCCCTGGTGCTGGGCGTGCTGACGGTCACGGTGTTCGGCCCCATGGCCGCCGCCGGCGACGGCCTTTGGCAGCGCGAGCGTGGCCGCATCTCGGGCTCGACCCCGGGGACCGACAGCCATGAGGCGGTCTGGCTGCGCGAGGGCGACGCCTCGCGTCAGATGATCATTCGCGGCGCGCAACAGGATCCGGCCAGCGGACGTCTGCTGGACGCCAGCTTCTTCATCTACACCACCGCGGCGGGCGGCCATCGCGTCTTCAGCGAGCGGATCGACGCGACCACGGCCTCGCTGACGGCCGGCCGCTGGCGGCTGACGAACGCGACGGGCGCGCAGACGGGCCAGCGCGCGGTGCGCTACGCCACCCTCGACCTGCCGTCGAACCTGGCGGACAAGGAGGCGTTCCAGCGCTTCGCCCGGCCGCAGTCGACGCCCTTCTGGTCGCTGCCCAACCAGATCCAGCGAATCGAGGACGCGGGCTTCGCCTCGACCGCCTATCGTCTGCGCCTTCAACAGTTGCTGGCCACGCCGCTGATGTTCGCCGCCATGTCGATCCTGGCGGCGGCCTTCTCGCTGCGCCTGATGCGTTTGGGCGACCTGGCGAGAATGACCGTGGCGGCCGTGGTGCTGGGCTTCGCCTTCTTCTTCGTGAACCAGTTTTCCTCGGCCATGGGTTCGGCCGAGGTGGTGCCGCCCTTCCTGGCGGCCTGGCTTCCGCCTGTGCTGACGGCCCTCGCCGCCTTTACCTTGCTGTTCTATACCGAAGACGGCTAATCGGACGGCTTCCGGTCGCCCGGCAATGAGTGGATTCCGCATGAGTGATCGCCGCACATCCCGAGAGGGAGCCCTGCGCGCCCGGCTCCTGGCCGGTGCGGCCGTCATCGCCTGCGTTCCGGCCTTGCCCGCCATGGCGCAGGACACGGCCTCTGCGCCTCAAGCCGCCCCGACGGCCGCCCCGGCAGCCGCCGTCCAGCCCGCGCTGGTCGTTGACGGACTGGAGCCTGGCTCGGTCTATGTGAACGCCGCCTCCGCCAGCCGCCAGGGTGATGTGATCACTGCAAGCGGCACGCCCCTGGATCGCGTCTTCGCGCGTTTTCGCGACCATAGCCTGCGGGCCGAAGGGATCACCTATGATCTCAAGACCGGCGCCGCGACCGCTGTCGGCCGCGCCGAACTGACCGCACCCGGCGGCGCCGTAGTTCACGCCAGCCGCATTGAACTGGATTCGGACCTCAAGGCCGGCGTCGCAACGGACCTGGCCATGCGCCTCGCCAACGGGGCCAGCCTGATGGCGGCGACGGCGGTGCGCCGGTCCAAAAACGTCGCCGAACTGAACCGGGTCATCTTCACCCCCTGCCCGATCTGCGACGTCGACGGGCCGAAGCAGCCCAGCGTCTCGATCCAGGCCGACAAGGCGGTTCAGGACCAGGACCTGCGGGCCATCCTGTATCGCAACGTGGTCTTCCGCGTCGGCGGGGTCCCGGTCTTCTACCTGCCGGCCTTCGCCCACCCCGACCCCAGCGTCGACCGCGCCTCGGGCTTCCTGATCCCCTTCCCGGACTTCGACGAAGGACGCGGCGCCTCGCTGGAGGTTCCCTATCTGCATGTCGTTTCGCCCTCCGAAGACTGGCTGATCAGCCCGCAGATCAACACCAAGATCGCGCCGCTGCTGAACCTGCAATGGCGGCGGCGTTTCAACAGCGGCACAATCGTCGTGCGCGGCGGCTATACGTATGAGCGCGACTTCGGCGACTTCGATCAGGACGGCGACGGCGACGCCGAGAGCAACGTCCGCTTCGGCGACCGCACCCACCGCAGCTATCTGCTGGCGCATGGCAAGTTCGACCTGCAGGGTCCGTGGCGCTGGGGCTTCACGGCCGAGCGCGCATCGGACAAGACCTTGTTCGACCGCTACAACATCCGCGACACCTATCAGGACAACGGCCTCTACTATGGCGACCGCCGCCGCCTGATCAGCCAGATCTATGCCGAACGTCAGACCCAGCGGTCCTATCTTTCGATCGCGGCTTTCTCGATCCAGAGCCTGCAAGTCGCCAAGTTTGATCCGTTGACGCCGGCCCTGAACGTGTTCGAGGACGACAACACCCTGCCCCTGGTCGCGCCGCTGATCGACGCACGTTGGGAACCGGGCGGCCCAATATTCGGCGGGCGCCTGCGCCTGCGCGGCTCGGCCGTGGCCCTGACGCGCGACGCCTACATCGGCTACCCGACCCTGGCGCCGGGCCTGATCCCGCCCGGACCGACCGACGGCCTGCCTGGCGTGGACAGTCGCCGCCTTACAGGACAGGTGGACTGGCGCCGGACGCTGATCTCGCCCATGGGCGTCCGCTGGGAGCCGTTCGTGGACGCTCGGCTCGACGTCTATTCGGTAGACGACCTGCCGCCGATGCTGGGCCTCGATACGGACGCCTTCACCCGCGGCCGCGCCAGCGCCGGGGTGGACGTCAGCTATCCGCTGTACCGCCGCCTGTCCGCCGCCGCCGATCTGATCCTGGAACCGATGGCCCAGTTGTCGGTGTCGAACCACGCCGACCTGGACCCTCGCATTCCCAACGAAGACAGCCAGACGCTGGAACTGGACCACATCTCCCTGTTCCGCATGGACCGCTTCCCTGGTTACGACCTGATGGAAGGCGGCTTGCGCTTCACCGCAGGCGCACGCGCCACCCTGCGCTGGGACGACAAGCGTTCGGCCAGCCTGTTCATCGGCCGCAGCATTCGCGCCGACGATCAGGACGAGTTCCGCACCCCGATTCCCGACGATCCGACGCGCCTGTATGACCCCTCGGGTCTGGCCGACCGCACGTCCGACTGGGTGGTTCATGCCACCTTCTCGCCGTCCGACCGGATTCGCGGCTGGGCGCACGCCACGATCGACCCGAACGGCGACGTGCGACGCGGCGAGACGACCGTCGATGGACGCTGGGGCCGGCGCAACCTGGCCAGCCTGAGCTACATCATCGACCGCTCCAATCCCCTGCCCGGTCCGCTGAACCGCAATTACGAGTTCGTCCAGCTTTCCGGCCAGCAGTTCGTCTATGGCAACTGGGGCGTGGCGGTGAACGGCGTCGCGGATCTGGAACGCAACATCATCACGCGCTCGGAAGTGGGCCTTCTGTTCGACGACGACTGCTTCCGCGTCGAACTGGGCTGGCGTCGCGACAATACGCGGGTGCGCCCGTCCGGCCCCTCGGAAGGGGTCTATATTCGACTTAACCTCGCCACTTTTGGAGGTTCAGGCTATGATCGAAGTGATATGCGCTAAGCACGGCGTGCAGGGGCGTGCGCCATCCGGGGTTCAGAATCGTCGATGACGTTGCTGGGCCAGGACCAGACTGCTTTTGGGAATCAGGACTGACGATGCGTTTGATGCGTTACACGACGGGCGTGGCCATGGCCGCCCTCATCGCCGGCTCGGCTGTCGGTCAGTCCGCGGCCCAAACGGCGCCCGCGCAGCCGGCTCCGGCCGCCGGGACGCTGAATCCCGCCGCCGAGGAAGCGCCCCAGCGCGCGGCCGCCGCCCCGCAGTTCCGCCTGTCCGACGGCATCATCGCCACGGTCAACGACCGCATCATCACCGGCTATGACCTGCGTCAACGGATGCTGGTCCTGATGGCCATGACCCAGGTCCAGCCGACCGAGGAAAACATCGGCGCCATCCAGCAACAGGCGCTCAACGATCTGATCGAGCAGCATCTTCAGGCCGCCGAGATCGCCAAGTTCGATCAGCTGAAGATCTCCGACCAGGAAGTCGATGAAGAGATCACCGGCATGGCGCGCGAAGCCGGCACGACGGCCGCCAACTACATGGCCTTCCTGGAACAGGGCGGCATCCGCCCCCAGCCCTTCCGCGAACAGCTGCGCACCGAGATCGGCTGGCGTGAACTGGTCGGCGGCCGTTTCCGCGACCGCGCCAAGGTCAGCCGCACTCAGGTCGAGCAGGCCATGCGCCAGATGACCGAGTCCGCCACCAAGCCCCAGTATCTGGTCGGCGAAATCTACCTGGAGGCCAACCGCGTCGGCGGCATGCAGGAAGCCATGAACGGCGCGCGCCAACTGGTGCAGCAGATGATTCAGGGCGCGCCCTTCATGGCCGTGGCCCGTCAGTTCTCGGCCGCCCCCTCGGCAGCGCGCGGCGGCGACGCCGGCTGGGTTGTCCAGGGCACAGTCCAGCCCGCCCTGGAACAGGCCATGGAGGCCCTGACCGTCGGTCAGCTGTCCAACCCCATCCCGGTCGATGGCGGCGTCTACATCCTCTATATGCGCGACAAGCGCTCGGGCGCGGCCACCAGCCTGGTTCAGATGAAGCAGGTCATGATCGAGCTGCCGGAAACCGCCGGCGAGGCCGAAGTCACCGCCGCCACCCAACGGCTGGAAGCGATCCGCGCGGGCCTCACCTGCGACAACATCCTGGAACGGGCCCGCGCCGCGCAAGGGATGCTGGGCGCTGATCTCGGCGAAAGCGACGTGGCCAACCTGCTGCCGCAGTTCCAGCAAGTCGCCCGTTCCGCCGAAATCGGTTCGGTCAGCAGCGTCGTTCGCAGCCCGCTCGGCGTTCACCTTCTGGCCGTCTGCGGCCGTCGCCTGGGCGGCCCCGAGGCCCCTTCGGCCCAACAGGTCGAATCGCGTCTGCAGAATCAGAACTACGCCATGCTGGGCCGCCGCTATCTGCGCGACCTGCGGGCCGACGCCCTGATCGAAATCAAGCAGTGATGACCGGGCGGCCGCTCATCGTCACGATGGGCGACCCCGCCGGCGTGGGGCCGGAGATCATCGCCAAGGCGTGGCCGGTCCTGGCCACGCCGCCCGGCCCGCTCGCCCCCGTCACCCCCTTCGCCGTCATCGGCGACGCCGACGTTCTGGCGGCCCTGGGCGCGCCGGTGCAGCAGATCTTCAGCCCGTCAGAGGCCGCCGCCGTCTTCGGCCGCGCCATTCCCGTCCTGCACCACCCGGCCCCCGCCCCGGTGACGCCGGGCCAGCCCGATCCGCGCAACGCCCCCGCCGTCGCCGACTGGATCGAGCGCGCCGTCGATCTGGTCATCTCGGGCGAAGGCAGCGGCGTCGTCACGGCCCCCATCGCCAAGGCGCCGATGTACGCCTCGGGCTTCCGCTTCCCCGGCCACACCGAGTTCATCGCCGAGCTGACCGCCGACATGCCGTTTTCCGGCACGCGCGGCCCGGTCATGATGCTGACAGCCAAGGACCTGCGCGCCTGTCTGGTGACGATCCACGTCGCCATCGACCAGCTGCCGGAACTGGTGACGGCCGAGCGGGTCATGCGCGTCGCCCGCGTCGTCCACGAATCCATGCAGCGCGATTTCGGCATCAAGGCCCCGCGCCTGGCCATGGCCGCCCTGAACCCCCACGCGGGCGAAGGCGGCTCCATCGGCCTTCAGGAGGTCGAGGTCCTTCGCCCCGCCGCCGCTGCCCTGCGCGCCGAGGGGCTGAACATCACCGACCCACTGCCCGCCGACACCCTGTTCCACGACGAGGCCCGCGCCCGCTATGACGCCGTCGTCTGCCTCTATCACGATCAGGCCCTGATCCCGGTCAAGACGCTGGACTTCTGGGGCGGGGTGAACGCCACCCTCGGCCTGCCCATCGTCCGCACCTCGCCCGACCACGGCACCGGCTTCGACATCGCCGGCAAGGGCGTCGCCCGCGCCGACAGCTTCATCGCCGCCGTGCGTCTGGCTTCAGAGATGGCGGCGGCGCGCGCCACGCGCTAAGGCGTCCGTATGACGGACCTTCCCTCCCTTCGCGAAACGCTCGACGCCCACGGCCTGCTGGCCAAGAAGAGCTTCGGCCAGCATTTCCTGCTGGACCTCAATGTGACGCGCAAGATCGTCCGCTACGCCGGTCCATTCGAGGGCCGCGCCGTGATCGAGGTCGGCCCCGGCCCCGGCGGCCTGACCCGCGCCATCCTGGAAAGCGACGCGGGCAAGGTGGTTCTGGTCGAGAAGGACCCCCGCTTCATCCCCCTGCTCAGCGAACTGGACGACGGCTCCGGCCGCCTGACCATCGTCGAGGGCGACGCCCTGAACGTGCGCGAGGCTCAACTGGTCGAAGGCCCGACGCATCTGGTGTCGAACCTGCCCTACAATGTCGGCACGCCGCTGCTGATCAAGTGGCTGACCGGGCCGTGGACGCCCTGCGCCCTGACCCTGATGTTCCAGAAGGAAGTGGCCGAGCGCATCGTGGCCGGCCCCGGCGACGACGCCTATGGCCGTCTGGCCGTCATCACCCAGGCCGTGGCCGAGGCCCGCATCGTCATGCACCTGCCCGCCGCCGCCTTCACCCCGCCGCCCAAGGTGGCCTCGGCGGTCGTGCATGTGGTGCCGCTGGCCGATCGCCCCTCGCCTGAACGGCTGAAGAAGCTGGAACGCGTCACCGCCGCCGCCTTCGGCCAGCGCCGCAAGATGCTGCGCTCCAGCCTGAAACAACTCGGCGGCGCCGCCCTGTGCGAAGCCGCCGGCATCGAACCCGACGCCCGCGCCGAAGTCATCGACATCGCCGGCTTCCTCCGCCTGGCCGACGCCCTGAAGTGACCGCCTGACATGACCGTTGAAATCGAACCCTTCCGCGCCATCAGCGTCAGCCGCCTGGCCCATGAACTGAAGGCCCAGGGCCGCTCCATCATCCATATGGAGTTCGGACAGCCCTCGACCGGCGCCCCGACCAAGGCCATTGCCGAGGCGCACCGGATTCTGGACAGCGAACCCGGCGGCTACTGGGAAAGCCCGGCCCTGCGAGCTCGCATCGCCAAGCTCTACGACGACCGCTACGGCGTGAGCGTCGATCCCGAGCGGGTCGTCATGACGGCCGGCGCTTCGCCCGCCCTGGTGCTGGCCCTGATGATGCGGTTCCAGCCCGGCGACCGGGTGGCCATCGCCCGCCCCGGCTACGTCGCCTATCGCAACACGCTGAAGGCCCTGCACATGGAGCCGGTCGAGATCGACTGCGGCCCCGAGGTGCGCTTCCAACTGACCGCCGAGGCCCTGCGCGCCCTCGATCCCGCCCCGGCGGGCGTCATCATCGCCAGCCCCGCCAATCCGACCGGCACCATCATCCCCGAGGCCGAACTGAAGGCCATCGCCGAGGTCTGCCGCGAGCTGAACATCTCGGTCATCTCGGACGAGATCTACCACGGCCTGTCCTACACCGGCCCGACCCCGTCGATGCTGCAGTTCGAGCCGAACGCCCTGATCGTCAACAGCTTCTCCAAATACTGGAGCATGGCCGGTTGGCGCCTGGGCTGGCTGCTCCTGCCCGAGGCCGAGGTGCCGCAAGCCCGCGCCCGCGTCGGCAACATGTTCCTGACCCCCGCCACCCTCAGCCAGCACGCCGGCCTGATCGCCATGGACTGCGAGGACGAGCTGGAGGCCAACATCGACGTCTACCGCGCCAACCGCGCCCTTATGCTGGACGCCCTGCCGGCCATGGGCCTGCGCTCCATCGCTCCGCCCGACGGCGCCTTCTACATCTACGCCGACATCGGCCACCTGACCGACGACAGCATCAGCTTCTGCGAGGCCCTGTTGCGCGAAACCGGCGTGGCCACCGCCCCCGGCGTCGACTTCGATCCGGTCAACGGCCACCGCTTCATCCGCTTCAGCTTCGCCGTCTCGACCGCCCAGGTCGAGGACGCGCTGGCCCGCATCAAGCCCTTCTTCGCGGCCCAATCTTCCCTCTCCTGATGGAGAGGGCTTGAGCCTCCAAGCGCGCAGCGATTGGCAAGGCGACCCGAAGGGCGGCGCGTAGCAGCCAAAGGGTGAGGGTTCCCCGCGTCAGTCGGCGTAGGCCGTCGCCGCCTTCGGCTGATTTTCTGGGATGGGCGGGCGTGGATGTGAAAACCAGCCCCCTATTCCGCTCATCCCGGCGAAGGCCGGGATCCAGATCAAATGGCGGGACGGCAAGCTCTAAAGGCGGGATTGCGCCATCCGAAACAGACGGTGCGCCTTAATCTGGATCCCGGCCTTCGCCGGGATGAGCAGAAGGGGTGAACCTCAGACCACTTCCTTCAGCAGCGCGCTCTTGTAGCCTTCGACCCACAGGTTGCGGGCGCGGCGGCTGCGTTCGGCGTGGTAGATGTGCGCCAGCTCAGCATAGCTGCTGTCGAAATCCTCGTTGACCAGAACGTAGTCGAACTCGTCGCAGTGTTCGATCTCACCCTTGGCGTTGGCGACGCGGCGTTCGATCACGTCGTCGGCGTCCTGCGAGCGCGTCACCAGACGGCGGCGCAGTTCCTCGAGGCTGGGCGGCATGACGAAGACGCGCACGGCGTCGCCGGGGCATTTCTCGGCCACGTCGCGGGCGCCCTGCCAGTCGATGTCGAACAGGACGTCGCGGCCCTCGGCCAGGGCGCGGTTCACCGGCGCGGCGGGCGAGCCGTAGCGATTGCCGTGCACGTCGGCCCATTCCAGGAAGGCGTCGCCGTCGATCAGGCGCTGGAATTCCTCATGGGTGACGAAGTGATAGTCGCGGCCGTCGACCTCGCCGGGACGGATGCCGCGCGTGGTCATGGAGACCGACAGCTCCAGCCCCTTGTGGTCGGCCATCAGGCGGCGGCACAGCGACGTCTTCCCGGCCCCCGACGGACTGGCCACGATCAGCAGGACGCCACGGCGGGGGGTGCGGTTATTCGACATTCTGAACTTGTTCTCGAAGCTGCTCGATGACGGCCTTCAGTTCGAGGCCGATTCCGGTGAGCGGCGTGGTAGCGGATTTCGAGCAGAGCGTATTCGCTTCGCGCATGAATTCCTGCATCAGGAAGTCGAGTTTTCGCCCGGCGGGGGGTTGCTGCAACAGGGTGCGGGCCGAATCCACGTGCGCGGTCAGCCGATCCAACTCCTCGCGCACGTCCGCCTTGGTGGCGAGCGCAGCGGCTTCCAGGAAGATTCGCTCGTCCAGACCCGGCGCATCGGGCGCCAGTTCGCTGATGCGGCGAGTGAAACGCTCGCGGATCGCCTCGGTCTGTCTTGATGCCTCGACCTCGGCGCGCGCGACCAGGGCCTCGATGGTCCCGACGAAATCATGGATGACCGGCGTCAGTTGCGCGCCCTCGCGCTGACGCGACAACTTCAGGGCGTCCAGCGCCTGTTCGATGGTGGCGGCGATGGCGGCCTCGATGGCGGCGCGGGCCTCGGGGTCCTCGTCCTCCTCGGCCACCTCGATGACGCCGCGCAGGGACAGAAGGCCGTCGGCCGAAGGCGGCACCGCCCCCTCCTCCGCCAACTGGTTCGCCAGCTTCAGATAGGTGGCCAGAACGGCCTCATTGACGCGCGGCGCGGGCTCCGAACCCTCGGCCCGCTTGGCCTGCACGCCCAGCGTCACCTGACCCCGGTTCAGACGCGCCTGGGCCGCCGCCTTGCTCAGCCGCTCCAGATTGTCGAAGCCGCCGGGGCCGCGATAACGCACCTCCAGCGACCGCCCGTTGACCGAGCGCACCTCGACCGTCCAGGCCCAGCCGTCCAGCGCCCCATCGGCCCGGCCGAAGCCGGTCATGCCTGAGATGG
This sequence comes from Brevundimonas sp. KH_025, assembly GCF_057839885.1. Lineage (NCBI taxonomy): Bacteria > Pseudomonadati > Pseudomonadota > Alphaproteobacteria > Caulobacterales > Caulobacteraceae > Brevundimonas > Brevundimonas sp. KH_025. The sequence continues at coordinate 1,671,094 of NZ_CM174501.1, forward strand.
AATTGCTCATTGCGGACTCGCCGTCGGCACTGTGATGACCTTGGCGCCCGGCGGGATGACCACGGGCGCGGACGCAGCCTCGCCCATCGGCGCGGGCGCGGCGCCGGGAACCGATGCCGTCTCGCCCGGCGGCAGACCCGCCTTGCGCCGTTCGATCTCGCGCCAGCGCGCCACGTTCAGCAGATGCTCGGGATAGGTGCGGGCGAAGACGTGGCCGCCCGTGCCGTCGGCGACGAAGAAGACATAGTCCGAACGCGGCGGGTTCAGCACCGCCTTCAGCGCCTCCTCGCCGGGGTTGGCGATGGGCGTCGGCGGCAGGCCGTCGATCAGATAGGTGTTCCACGGCGTCTGGGCGCGCAGTTCCGAGGCCCGGATACCGCGGCCCAGCGGACGCCCCTTGGTCACGCCGTAGACGATGGTCGGGTCGCTCTCCAGCCGCATCCCCAGCCGCAGACGGTTGGTGAAGACCGCCGCCACCTGGGGCCGTTCCGAGGCCAGGCCGGTCTCCTTCTCGACGATGGAGGCCAGCACCATGGCCTCTTCCGGCGTGGTGACGATGGTGTTGGGCGAGCGCTGCGCCCACAGGGCGTCCAGCTTGGTCTTGGCGGCGCGCTGCATCCGCGCGACCACGGAGGCGCGGGTCTCGCCACGCGAGACCTCATAGGTGTCGGGCCACAGGCTGCCCTCAACGGGAACCTCGACCTCGCCGGTCAGGACCGGCTGTTTCATCAGGATGTCGACCGCCTGGGCCGAGGACCAGCCTTCCGGCAGGGTCACGTAGTGGCGCACCGCCTTGCCGTCGACCAGCAGGCCGACCACGGTCGCCAGCGAGGCGCCGGACGGAACCTCATACTCGCCCGCACGGATCTTGCGGTCGGCGCCGGTCAGGCTGACGGCGGCGCGGAACAGGTCGGTCGAGCGGATCACGCCCGCCGACTTCAGACTGGCGGCGATGGCCGGCACGCCCGCACCGGACGGCAGGCTGACGACGGTGGCGTCGCCCTCGACCGCCTTCGGCCCCGGCCCCCAATAGACCGCCCACAGGGCGATCAAGGCTGCAACCACGAACAGGCCCAGTGTCCCGGCGGCGGTGATCAGGCCGACGCCGAGACTCGATTTGGATGCTCCGCCGCCGCCCCGCTTCGGCACGCGATTCTTGGGGATGCGAACCTTGGGCGTGGGACGACGCGACGGAGCCTTGGCCAAATCAGTCGACCTTCTTGAAGATCACGGCCGCATTGGTGCCGCCGAAGCCGAAGCTGTTGGACATCGCCACATCGATCTTCATCGGCTTGCCCTTGTGCGGGACCAGATCGATGACCGTCTCGTGCTCGGGATCGTCCAGATTGATGGTCGGCGGCGCGATCTGGTCGCGAATGGCCAGGACCGAGAAGATGCTCTCGATGGCCCCGGCGGCGCCCAGCAGGTGACCGGTCATCGACTTGGTCGAGGAGACGGCGACATCCTTGGCGTGATCGCCGACCAGCCGCTCAATGGCGCGCAGTTCGATCCAGTCGGCCATGGTCGAGGTGCCGTGGGCGTTGACGTAGTCGAGGTCCGACGGCTCCATCCCGGCGCGCTTCAACGCCGCCTTCATGGCCCGCAGGCCGCCGTCGCCGTCTTCCGACGGAGCGGTGATGTGATAGGCGTCGCCGCTCATGCCGTAGCCGACGACCTCGGCGTAGATCTTGGCGCCGCGCGCCTTGGCGTGTTCGTACTCTTCCAGCACCATGATGCCGGCGCCTTCGCCCATGATGAAGCCGGCGTGGCCGCGGTCATAGGGGCGCGAGGCCTTCTCGGGCGTGTCGTTATAGGCGGTGCACAGGGCCTTGCAGGCCAGGAAGCCGGCGATGCCGATCGGCACGACCGAGCTTTCGGCGCCGCCCGCGACCATGACCTCGGCGTCGCCCAGCGAAATCATGCGGGCCGCGTCGCCGATGGCGTGGGCGCCGGTGGCGCAGGCGGTGACGACCGAGTGGTTCGGCCCCTTCAGGCCGTGGCGGATCGAGATCTGGCCCGAAGCCAGGTTGATCAGGGCCGAGGGGATGAAGAAGGGGCTGACGCGACGAACGCCCTGTTCCTTCAGCACGATGGCCGTGTCGGCGATGGGGCCCAGGCCGCCGATGCCGGAGCCGACCATGACGCCGGTCGCTTCCTTGTCGTCCTCGGATTCGGGCTTCCAGTTCGCGTCGGCCAGCGCTTCGTCGGCGGCGGCAATGGCGTACAGGATGAAGTCGTCGACCCGCTTGCGGTCCTTGGCCGACATCACCTGATCAGGATCGAACACGCCCGGCTGGCCCGGCGCGCCGCGGCCGCGGCCGTCCACGGACGGCACTTCGCCGGCGATGGTGCAGCCATAGCCCTCGGTGTCGAAGCAGGTGATCGGACCGATGCCCGAGCGGCCCTCGACGATGCCCTTCCAGACATGCTCGACGCCCGAACCGAGCGGAGTGACGAGGCCGAGGCCCGTAATGACGACGCGGCGCATGGTTCGCGCTCCTTGGACTACCAGAATCGTGACCGAAAACAATAATGGCCGCCGGACGGTCCCGCTAGGGTCCCGTCACGGCGGCCATCATTTAGAAGTGCGACAGATCGCAGCTGGATTAACCAGCCAGCTTCTCGTCGATGAACTTCACAGCGTCGCCGACGGTCTGGATGTGCTCAGCGGCGTCATCCGGGATCTCGACGTCGAATTCTTCTTCGAAGGCCATGACCAGTTCGACGTTGTCGAGCGAGTCGGCGCCCAGGTCGTCGATGAAGGAGGCCTTTTCCGTGACCTTGTCCGGATCGGCGTCCAGATGGTCGATAACGATCTTGCGGACGCGTTCGAGGGTGTCGGACATGAGTGTCTCTCTGCCTGTTTGTTTGTCGCCGTGAAGGCGGGGTATCAGTGTTCGCCGTGTCACGGCAGCCCCGGGGACGCAAGACCTTGAAGGGACTCACCGCCGCGAAGCATTCCCGCCCTTTAGCACAGCCACCGGGGCGGGAAATAGATTGTTGCGCGTCGTGATGACGACGCGCAACGCTTAGATCATCGCCATGCCGCCGTTCACGTGCAGGGTCTGCCCCGTGACATAGGCGGCTTCGTCCGACGACAGATAGACGGCGGCGGCGGCGATTTCCTCGCCCGTGCCCAGACGACCCGACGGAATCTTGGTCAGGATGGCCTCGCGCTGCTGGTCGTTCAGCACGTCGGTCATCGGCGAAGCGATGAAGCCCGGCGCGATGCAATTCACCGTGATCCCGCGCGAACCGACTTCCTGGGCCAGCGACTTGGAGAAGCCGATCATGCCCGCCTTGGACGCCGAATAGTTGGTCTGGCCGGGGTTGCCGGTCACGCCGACCACCGAGGTCACGCCGATGATGCGGCCCGAACGGCGCTTCATCATCCCCTTCACCGCCGCGCGGGTCAGGCGGAAGTAGCTCTCCAGGTTGATCTGGATGACGGACTGGAAGTCCTCGTCCTTCATCCGCATCAGCAGGCCGTCCTTGGTGATGCCGGCGTTGGCGACCAGGATGTCCAGCGGACCGCCGGCGGCTTCTTCCGCGCGCGCCACCAGACCGTCGACCGAGTCCGCGTCCGACAGGTTGGCGGCGGCGAAGAAGGCGCGCTCACCCAGTTCCTTGGCCAGATCAGCCAGCACCGCCTCCCGCGTGCCCGACAGCACCACGGTCGCGCCCTGAGCGTGCAGCGAGCGCGCAATGGCCCCGCCGATGCCGCCGGTCGCGCCGGTCACCAGGGCGATCTTTCCCGAAAGATTGAACATTGTTTCTATCCCTATGAAATCAGAGCGACTTGGCGAACGCTTCGAGGTCTTCCGGCGTGTTCAGCGCCAGGCTCTCGGCGTCGGGCGCGATGCGCTTGGCCATGCCGGTCAGGACCTTGCCCGAGCCGATCTCGACGAAGCGGGTCACGCCGCCTTCGGTCGCCATCCACTCCATGCTCTCGCGCCAGCGCACGCGGCCCGTGACCTGCTCGACCAGCAGGCGACGGAGAACCTCCGGGTCCGTTTCCGGGCGGGCGGTGACGTTGGCGACCACCGGCACGGCCGGGGCGAGAACCTTGGCGTCGGCCAAAGCATCGGCCATTTCGTCAGCCGCAGGCTGCATCAGCGGGCAGTGGAAGGGCGCCGAGACGTTCAGCGGGATGGCCCGCGCGCCCAGTTCCTTGGCCTTCTCGATGGCGCGGTCCACGGCGGCCTTGTCGCCCGAGATGACGACGTTGCCGTTGTTGTTGTCGTTGGCGACGACGCAGACGCCGACTTCCGAACCGGCCTTGGCGGCGGCTTCGGCCAGGGCCAGGTCGGTCTTGGGACCGATCAGCGAGGCCATCGCGCCCTTGCCCACCGGCACGGCGCGCTGCATGGCCTGACCGCGCAGCTTCAGCAGACGCGCCGTGTCCGACAGGCTGATCGCGCCGACCGCCGCCAGAGCCGAGTACTCGCCCAGCGAGTGACCGGCGACGAAGCCGGCCTTGGTCACGTCCACGCCGAACTCGACCTTCAGCACCCGCGCCGCCGCGGCGGAGACGGCCATCAGGGCCGGCTGGGCGTTCTCGGTCAGGGTCAGCTGGTCTTCCGGGCCTTCGCGCATCAGGTCGAACAGCTTCTGGTTCAGCGCGTCGTCGACCTCGGCGAAGACGTCGCGGGCGCTGGCGAAGGCTTCAGCGAGGGCTGCGCCCATGCCGACGCTCTGGCTGCCCTGGCCGGGGAAGAGAAGCGCGAGGGTCATAGAGGAACGATCCGTGGTCCGTTGATTCAAGGCGCGAGGCGTAGGCGAAACCCTCCCCTACGGCAAGCAGGCGCTGACGCTGGCGCTCTCAGCCTTGCTCTTTGGGCCTATTTCGCCTATACGCGCCGCCTTTCCAGGGCTTCGGTCCTGTTGCGGAACGCCAAAGGGTTCGGGAAGTCATCCCGGCCGCCGCTTCAGGAGCCATCGTGGGATTGGACTTTACCCGGTCCGCCTCGCGCCGATGCCCACAAGGGAGACTACCGCATGGCTCTTTACGAGCACACGGTCATGACGCGCCAGGATATCTCGGCGCAACAGGCCGAAGCGCTGAACGACACCATCAAGGCTCTGATCGAAGAAGGCGGCGGCAGCGTCGCCAAGATCGAGTACTGGGGTCTGCGCAACCTGACCTACCGGGTCAAGAAGAACCGCAAGGCTCACTATTCCCTGCTCGCTCTGGACGCCCCGGCTGCCGCCGTGGCCGAAGTCGAACGTCAGCTGTCGCTGAACGAAGACGTCCTGCGTTGGCTGACCGTCCGCGTCGAGGAACTCGACCTGGAACTGTCGCCCCTGCTGGCTCGTCGTGAACGTGAGCGTGACCGCGATCGCGGCCCGCGCACCGACGAAGCTGCGGCCTCGGAATAAGGAACCGGATCATGACCGACACCACCGCTCCCATCCCGGGCGCCCCGGCCGGCTCCGGCTCGGCCGGCCGTCGCCCCTTCTACCGTCGCCGCAAGGTCTGCCCGTTCTCGGGCGCCAACGCGCCGAAAATCGACTACAAGGACGTGAAGCTGCTGCAGCGTTACGTTTCCGAACGCGGCAAGATCGTGCCCTCGCGCATCACCGCCGTTTCCGCCAAGAAGCAACGCGAACTGGCCAAGGCCATCAAGCGCGCTCGCTACCTGGCCCTCCTGCCGTACGTGGTGAAGTAAGATGAAGGTCGTTCTGCTGGAACGCGTCGAGAACCTCGGCGCCATCGGCGACGTCGTCACCGTCAAGGACGGCTTCGCTCGTAACTACCTGCTGCCGCGCGACAAGGCTCGTCGCGCGACCTCGGCCAACCTCAAGGCGTTCGAACTCGACCGCGCGGCTATCGAAGCCCGCAACGAGAAGAACAAGGCCGACGCACAGAAGGTCGCCGACAAGATCGACGGCCAGACCTACGTCATGATCCGTCAGGCCGGTGAAACCGGACACCTGTACGGTTCGGTCGCCGGTCGCGACGTGGCTGAAATCATTCAGTCCGAAGGCGGCAAGGTCGAGCGTTCGCAAGTCGTGCTGAACGTCGCGATCAAGGCCCTGGGCGTCCACGAAGTGCCGGTTCGCCTGCACCCCGAGGTCCGCGCCACGGTCAAGATCAACATCGCGCGCTCGGCCGAAGAAGCCGAACGTCAAGCCAAGGGCGAGGATGTCATCCGCGCCCAGTTCGACGACGAGCGTAACGCCGCCGAACAAGCCGCCCAAGAACTGATCGAAGGCGGCGCCGGTCAACAAGAAGGCTTCGGCGACGAAGCCTGATCTGTCGACTGACGGTATCGATCAAGGGGCGCGTCCTTCGGGACGCGCCCCTTTTTCTTGGCCGAATGTTTTAGATTTTCTACAGAATCGCTGACAGATTCTCGATATTCCGCGCCGCTTTCGCACCGCAATATGGTCACAGCTCATCCTCCCCGATGGGCGGGAGATGACGATGCGAATGCGCTTCTACGCCGACATTCATCGCCCGGTCGTTCGACCGGCGCGATGTCCAGCTCGCCGCTGACCCCCTTCGGGCCGGTCCGCCGCCGGCCCTGACCACACAAACAATCGACGCAGTCTCACGACGCCGGTCAACGGCAGCGACTGAACCCATGCGTCCAAATCAGAAAAGCTGACCTCTCGAGATGACCCGTATCCTTGCCTACCGTTCCGCCCTGTTCCTGGCTTCCTCCAGCGCCGCCCTGCTGATCGCGGGCGCCGCCGCCGCCCAGGAAGCCCCCGCCGACGCCACTTCGGTCGATGAGATCGTCGTCACCGGCAGCCGCGTGCCCAGCCGCTCGCGCCTCGACACGCTTGCCCCTGTCGATGTCGTGACGGCCGAGACCCTGTCGACGCGGGGCACGACCGAGTTCGCCGCCGCCCTGGCCCAGAGCGTACCGTCTCTGGTCTTCGCCCGCCCATCGGTCGTGGACGGCACCGACTCTGTCCGCCCGGCTACCCTGCGCGGCCTGTCGCCGGACCAGACCCTGGTGCTGCTGAACGGGACGCGCCGCCATGCCTCGGCCCTGGTCAACGTCAACGGCTCGATCGGCCGCGGCTCGGCCGCCGTCGACCTGAACGCCATCCCGACCGGCGCCCTGGACCGGGTCGAGGTCCTGCGCGACGGCGCCTCGGCGCAATACGGCTCGGACGCCATCGCCGGGGTCATCAACCTGCGCCTCAAGGAAGCCCGCGAGGGCGGCGGCGCCAGCGTCACCTACGGCCAGTATTTCACCACGGTCGAGACCGCGCGCGGCGAGCGCGACGAGACCGACGGCCGCACCGTCACCGCCTCGGCCTGGCAGGGCCTGGGTCTCGGCTCCGACGGCTTCCTGACCCTGTCGGCTGAATACCTGAACCGCGAGCCGACCAACCGTTCGGATCTGGACCCCCGCATGACGCCCAACGCCGTCACCGCCCGCGCCGGCGACCCCAAGGTCGAGCAGTGGACCGTCTTCGCCAACGCCGGCAAGCCTCTGGCCGCCGGTTGGGAGGCCTATGGCTGGGCCGGCTATCAGGATCGCGACAGCCAGAGCGCCGCCTTCCCGCGCCTGCCCAACAACGCCAACAACGTGCCCGCCGTCTATCCCAAGGGCTTCCTGCCCAAGATCGCCGTCAACTCGCAGGACCTGTCCCTGGCGGGCGGCGTGAAGGGCGAGATCGCCGGATGGAGCGCCGACTTCAGCCTGGTCTACGGTCGTAACGCCCTGGACTTCCGCACCGAGGACTCGCTGAACTCCACCTATGGGGCGGCCTCGCCGACCAGCTTCGATTCCGGCGGCCTGACCTATGACCAACTGGTCTTCGGCGCCGACTTCACCCGTCAGTTCGAGGTCGGCCTCAGCGGCCCGCTGAACTTCGCCTGGGGTCTGGAAGCCCGTCGTGAAGGCTACAAGATCGACGCCGGCCAGCCGGAATCCTGGAACCGCGGTCCTCTGGGCTCCAACACCGCCCTTGCCGGCGGCGCACAGGGCTTCGTCGGCTTCCAGCCCTCGAACGAAGTGGACCAGGACCGCGACGCCCTGGCCCTCTACGCCGACGTGGAAATCCCGCTGACCGAGAAGTTCACGGTCGAAGGCGCCCTGCGGGTCGAGGACTATTCCGACTTCGGCGACGCCCATACCGGCAAGCTGGCCGCCCGCTATGACTTCAGCCCGAACTTCGCCCTGCGCGGCTCGGTCTCGACCGGCTTCCGCGCGCCGTCGCTGCAGCAGAGCTTCTTCACCTCGACCTCGTCGGTGATCCAGAACGGCGCCGTGGTCGAGACCGGCACCTTCCCGGCCACCAGCACCGTCGCCTCCGTCCTCGGCGCGCGTCCGTTGAAGCCCGAGACCTCGACCAACTATTCGCTGGGCGCCGTCGTCCGCCTGGGGAACTTCGACCTGACGGTGGACGCCTACAAGATCACTATCGAGGATCAGATCGTGCTGTCGGAGTTGATCGGCCGCACGACCAACGGAACCGTGCCCGGACCGGGCGGTGCCCTCATCAACCCTCAGATCGCCAGCCTGCTGGACCCGCTCGGCGTCCAGGCGGCGCGCTTCTTCCTCAATGGCGTGACGACCGAGACCGAGGGCGTCGACATTGTCGGCCGCTATCGCCTGCGCACCGAAAGCGCCGGCAGCTTCGACTTCACCGTCGCCGCCAACGTCAACGACGTCAGCCTGACCAAGCTGCCGACCTCCTCGTCGGTGCTGAACCCGGTCCCGACCCTGTTCGCGCGCAGCCGCATCCTGACCATCGAGGAAGGCACGCCGGATACGAAGGTCTCGAGCTCGGTCGACTGGCGCCTGGGCCGCTGGGGCGCGACGGCGCGGGCCACCTACTACGCCGACGTGCTGCAACCCGGATCGACCCCCGCCAACGACTATTCGACCGGCGCCAAGACCACGGTCGATCTGGAAGGCCGCTTCCAGGTCACGGATCGCGTCGGCCTGGCCATCGGGATCGACAACGTCTTCGACGAATATCCCGACTTCGTTCCGGCCAGTCTGAACAGCAACGGCGTCCTGGGCTTCCCCTACTACTCGCCCTTCGGTTTCAACGGCCGCTACGGCTACGCCCGCCTCAGCGTGAAGTGGTGACGACGGCGGGACCCGAGCGCGAGGGAGCTCCTCCCTCCGCCTCGCGCCGGGTCCTGCTGCTCGGGGGCGGCGAGGTCCAGCGGATCTGTCCCAACACCCTGCCGACGATCCCGCTGGAGACCTGACTGCGTTCGACAGCCATTGTTCCGCCATAGACGTCGGGACAAGCTGGGCCGTTCCAATCGGAGGGGTCCGCATGAAGAAGACCACGCTCATCCTCGCGCTTGCCGCCAGCCTGTGGGCGAGCGGCGCCAGCGCCATGACGGTTCAGGAGTTCCTGACCTCGGCCAATCGCATCCCGCGCAACCCGACCGCCCTGCTGCGATCGGACACGCGGCGGCTGATGAACGAGATCAACGGCGCCTTCAAAACAGTCGGCGACGAACAGAAGGCGGCGCAGGCGGCGAACCGACGCCCGGCCACCTGTATTCCCAAAGGGGCCAAGATCAGCCTGTCGCCCGACATGATCCTGAATCGCTTCAACGCCATCCCGGCGGCGCGGCGCAACATCAGCGTGACCCAGGCCGTGCGGGAATGGATGGCGGCGGAGCATCCCTGCCCGGCGTGAGCCGCCCCCAAGGCGTCGCTTGCCCTGCGGCCTCGACTCCCCATCTTCCGCCGATGCCGTTGCGCGCGCTCCTCTTGGCGGTCGCCCTATGGCTGGCCGCGTCATCGTCATCGCCCGTCCTGGCCTCGGCCATGACGGTGCAGCAGTTCATGGCCATCGCTGACCGGATCCCACGCAATCCCACGGCCGTTCTGCGGTCGGACACGCGCCAACTGATCGGCGCGGTCAAGCAGGCGGTGCTGACGGTCAAGGCCGAGCAGGCCTCGGCCATGCAGGCCGGTCGACCGCCCGCCACCTGTATTCCGCCCACCGGCACCGGGATCACCGCCCAGACCCTGCTGGCGCGCTTCAGCAGCCTGCCGGCGTCGCGGCGCAGCGACAGCGTCACCCAGGCCGTGCGCGACTGGATGGCCGAACGCTATCCCTGCGCGCCGTGAGCGCCGCTGATCCGACAGAGGTTTTCGGGACCGTCCACAGACGCCGTCGGCTGTCCACGACCAAGGCGGCGCCCGCATCTGACGCAGGGGTCGCTTACGGCTATGCGTAATCCGATGAACGCCTTCGCCCCCATGCCCTACGGAAACGACCAGGTCTCCGTCACGTCCATGCCCCACAACCTGGAGGCGGAGCAGGCGCTGCTGGGCTCGTTGATGTTCGACAACGCCGTGTTCGAGCGGCTGAGCGACCGGCTGCGCGGCTCGCACATGTACGAGCCCTTCCACCAGCGGCTGTTCGAGGCGATCGAGGATCATATCCGCCAGGGCCTGCTGGCCGAGCCTACCATCCTGATGGAGCGCTTCAAGCAGGATCCGGCCTTCCACGAGTTCGGCGGTCTGCGCTACCTGGCCGATCTGGTGGACCGTGCGCCCCCGGCGGCCAACGCGCCCGACTACGCTCGCGTCATCTATGACCTGGCCCTGCGCCGCGACCTGATCCGCATCGGCGGCGAGATGATCAAGGAGGCGCCCAACCCGGATACGCCCGCCGACGAACAGATCGAACAGGCCGAACAGACCCTCTATTCGCTGGCCGAGACGGGCAAGCCCTCGTCGGGCTTCGTCAGCTTCTCCACCGCCCTGGCCGGCGCCGTCGAAATGGCGGGCGAGGCCTATCAGCGCGAGGGCAAGCTGGCCGGTCTGGCCACCGGCCTGAACGACCTGGACCGCAAGCTGGGCGGTCTGCACCCGTCCGACCTTCTGATCCTCGCGGGCCGCCCGTCGATGGGTAAGACAGCCCTGGCCACCAACATGGCCTTCAACGTGGCCCGCGCATATCAGTGGGAGCCGACGCCCGAGGGCCGCAAGACGGTCAACGGCGGCGTCGTCGCCTTCTACTCGCTGGAAATGAGCGCCGAGCAGCTGGCCATGCGTATCCTGGCCGACGCGTCCGGAGTGTCCTCGGACAAGCTGCGCAAGGGCGAGATCGACGCCTCGGACTTCGGCAAGCTGCGCGACGCGGCGGTCGAGATCGGCGAGAGCCCCCTCTACATCGACGCCACCGGCGGCATCTCCATCTCCAAGCTGGCGGCGCGCGCGCGACGGCTGAAGCGGATGGAGCACGGCCTAGACCTGATCATCGTCGACTACCTGCAGCTGGTGACGACGGGCGAAGGCGGCGGACAGAAGAACCGCGTGCAGGAAGTGTCCGAAATCACCGGCGGCCTGAAGGCCCTGGCCAAGGAACTGGGCGTGCCGATCATCGCCCTGTCGCAGCTGTCGCGTCAGGTCGAACAGCGCGAAGACAAGCGCCCGCAGCTGTCCGACCTGCGTGAATCCGGCTCGATCGAGCAGGACGCCGACTGCGTCATGTTCGTCTATCGTGAAAGCTACTACCTGGGCCGGGCCGAACCGCGCGAGGGTTCCCCGGAACACCTGCAATGGCAGCAGGACATGGACCGGCTGCAAGGCCAGGCCGAGGTGGTCATCGGCAAGCAGCGTCACGGCCCCATCGGCATCGTCAAGCTGGCCTTCGACGCGGACACCGTCCGCTTCGGCAACCTGGCCTACGACGACCGCTACGGCAGCGCCTATGCGGACATTCCCGAATAGGGTCTCAAATCCGGTGGCGCCGCACGAAACTTGCGGCATAAGGGGCTCATGTCCCTCCCCGCCTCCCTCACCGTCGACCTCGGCGCCCTGGCGCGCAATTTCCACACCCTGCAGGGCCTGATCGGCGTGCCGGTCAATCCGGTCGTCAAGGCCGACGGCTACGGCCTGGGCGCCGCCGCGGTCGCCAGGCGGCTGATGACCGAGGGGGCCCGGACCTTCTTCGTGGCGCGGGCGGCCGAGGGCGTGCTCCTGCGCGAGGCCCTCGGGGCCGAGCCGGTCATCTATGTGCTGGACGGCTGTCACGGGTCGTCGGCGGCCATGATCAAGGCGGCGAACCTGCGTCCCGTGCTGAACCAACCCGGCCAGATCGAGGCCTGGACAGCGGCGGGCGGCGGGGCCTGCGGCCTGCAGTTGGACACCGGCATGAACCGGCTGGGCTTCCGCGTCGAGGACGCGCCCGAGCCGTTCGAAGGGCTGGAACTGGTCATCACCCATCTGGCCTGCGCCGATGAGCCGGCCCATCCGCTGAACCGGGCCCAGCGCGACGCCTATGCGGCGGCGGTGACACGCTATCCGGGCGTGACGCGGTCTTTCGCCAATTCCGGCGGCTGCTTCCTGGGCCCGGACTTCGCCTTTGACGTGGCGCGTCCGGGCATCTGCCTGTTCGGCGGCGGCCCTGAGGGCAAGCCCGACAGCCGCATCGCCCCGGTGGCCACGCTGAACGCCCAGATCATGCAGGTGCGCGACGTGCCGGCGGGCGAGACGGTCGGCTACTCCCAAGGCTATCGCGCCGAGGCGCCGATGCGCGTGGCGACCTGCGGAACCGGCTATGCCGACGGGGTGATGCGCAGCAACAGCCCGCACGGTCAGGTCTGGGTGGCGGGCGAGCTGCGCCCCATCCTCGGCCGGGTGTCGATGGACGTGCTGGCGGTGGACGTCACCGGCCTGGACGTCGTGACCGGCGACACGGTCGAGATCTTCGGCGCCAATCGTCTGGTGGACGACGCGGCGACGGCGGCGGGAACCATCAGCTATGAGTTGCTGACCTCGGTCACGCCGCGCGTGCCGCGCCTCTACGTCAGCTGAGAATGGCGACGAAACCGTCGATGACGGACCACGCCACCATCGACAGCAAAAGCGCCACCAGAGTGACCACCACGGTGTAGCCCAGCACCTTGTCTTGCGCGGCCTTCATCACGACGCCCAGCCCCAGATGCAGCAGGTAGCAGCCGTAGAAAGCGATCAGCACTCCGACCCAGGCCAGCGACGGAAACAGGTTGAACACGGCCCCGATCCAGGCCGGCGTCAGGGAATAGACGGCGACCTTCTGCGCCTGCAGCCGATCCTTCGTCGCGCCAAAGGTTGGCGCCAGGGCCTCGATCACCAACTCCAGCACCAGCGCCAGCAGCAGCCAGAATCCCCAGGTCGCCAAGGCGCCAATCAGGCCGCCCGTGATGGGCGTCCGTAGCACCAGACCGAAGAAATTGGGCGCCGCCACCTGCCCGCCGATCAACCCGGCGACCGGGCCGATCGCCGCCAGGACCATGGCGTAGCGGGCGAACAGGCTGCGCGGCGTGGCGAACTCGGCCTCGATCACCGCCCACTCCAGCTTGGGCCGAGTCAGGATGTATTTCACCCGCGCGATCAGGCCAGGGTCGATAACGGACGGATTCTCGGAAGACATGGCGGCCTCGGGCGGGGGGTGAATCGTAGCGGCGCTATAGCTTGGCAGGATGACGGCCATATGCGGCTCAATGCAACCCGCGCGCGTCGCCCTGCGTCAAAATCGGTCGCAGCCCTGCGCATCGCCCCTCGCCCGCGCCGCGATTCCTGCTAGGTCAGGGTCATGGCGCGCGACACCCTTCTCTATGTCTGTCAGTCCTGCGGGGCGGTTCATTCCAAATGGTCGGGGCAATGCTCGGCCTGCGGCGAGTGGAACAGCCTGGCCGAGGAATCGAAATCGGCCCCGCCCGGCGCGATGAAGCCCGCCTCGACGGCGCGCGGGCGCGGCCTGCAGTTCGAGACCCTGCAATCCGACACGCCCGAGCCGCCGCGCATCGTCACCGGCGTGACCGAGTTCGACCGCGTCTGCGGCGGCGGCGTGGTGCCCGGATCGGCCATCCTGCTGGGCGGCGATCCCGGCGTGGGCAAGTCGACCCTGCTGCTGGAGGTCACAGCCAAGGCGGCGCGGAACGGCGCCCGCGTGGCCTATATCTCGGGCGAAGAGGCCATCGAACAGATCCGCGCCCGCGCCAAGCGGATGGGCGTGGCCGACGCCGCCGTGTCATTGGCCTCGGCTACGGCGCTGCGCGAGATCCTGACGACGTTGAAGCGCGACAAGTTCGACATCGTCATCATCGATTCCATCCAGACCCTGTGGTCTGACGCGCACGAGGCCGGCCCCGGCTCCGTCACCCAGGTGCGCGCCTGCGCCGCCGAACTGGTGCGGCTGGCCAAGGACGGCGGGCCGGCCATCGTCCTGGTCGGCCACGTCACCAAGGACGGCCAGATCGCCGGGCCGCGCGTGGTCGAGCACATGGTCGACGCCGTGCTCAGCTTCGAGGGCGAGCGCGGCTATCCCTTCCGCATCCTGCGCGCGGGCAAGAACCGCTTCGGCGCCACGGATGAGATCGGCGTCTTCGAAATGAGCGACGTCGGCCTGCGCGAAGTGACCAACCCGTCGGCTCTCTTCCTGGGCGAAGGCAAGGAGCGAGCGCCGGGCGCCGCCGTCTTTGCGGGCATCGAAGGGTCGCGTCCGGTTCTGGTGGAGATTCAGGCGCTGGTCGCCCCTTCCGCCTACGGCACGCCCCGACGCGCGGTCGTGGGTTGGGACAATGGCCGCCTGGCCATGCTGCTGGCGGTGCTGGAGGCGCGCTGCGGCCTCGGTTTCGGGGACAAGGATGTCTATCTGAACATCGCTGGCGGCTTGCGCATCAGCGAGCCCGCCGCCGACCTGGCCGCCGCCGCCGCCCTGATTTCCTCGGCGCTGGACATGCCCCTGCCGCAGGGCTGCGTCGTCTTCGGCGAGATCGGCCTGTCGGGCGAGGTCCGCGCCGTGAATCGCGCCGAAGCCCGGCTGAGGGAGGCGAAGAAGCTGGGCTTCGACCGCGCCCTCGCCCCGTCTCAGGCCAAGGACAAGGTCAAGAAGGGCGACGTCGCCGTCACCGCCGCCGGCCTGCTGACCGAGGTGGTCGAGCGAATCTCGCAAAACCGCTATTGAGGCGGCCTCTCTTCCTCCAGCGATTGCAGCGCGTGTGACCGGCTACGACGTCTTCGTCATCCTTGTGCTTCTGGCCTCCGGCGCCGCCGGCTGGTTCCGGGGCGGCGTGCGCGAGCTGACGGCCTTCTTCAGCTTCTTCCTGGCCGGGCTGCTGGCCCTGATCACCCTGCCCTGGACAGCGCCGTTCGGGCGGTCGCTGGTCGATCCCGACTGGGCCGGATCGGTTCTGGCCGTGGGGCTGACCTTCCTGATTCTCTATTTCGGCCTGCGCCTGCTCGGCACGGCCATTTCCAAGGGCGCGCGCGGCAACGCCCTGGGCGCCTTCGATCAGGTCTTCGGCCTGGCCCTCGGATTGGTGCGGGCGCTGGCGCTCGTGGGGGCGGTCCACCTGACCGTCATGGGGGTCATGACCGACAATCCCCCGCGCTGGCTGACCCACGCCGCCTTGGCCCCTGTCAGCGAAGGGGCGGCCAAGTCCATCCAGATCGTGCTGCCGACGCTGGGCAAGGGCGCCGACGCCCTGACGCCGGTCGTCGGTTCTTCCGTCCGCGAAGGGTTTTCCGATCAATGAGCCTTGCCCCGGCCCCAATAGCGGACTACGTGCGCGGCGCCACCGCCTGAGTTACCCTGTTCCCGGTCATCGGAGCCTGACGATGCGCCACCATATCGCCGATCCCATCGTACACCGCGAACACTGGCGCGAGCCAGAGGACGATCAGCTTCGGCTGGAGTGCGGCGTCTGCGGCGTCTGGGGCGCGCCCGAGAACGAGGCCTCCTCCATCGTCGCCCTGGGCCTGCACGCCCTGCAGCATCGCGGCCAGGAAGCCTGCGGCATCGCCAGCGTCAGCGATGAACGCTTCTACACCGAGCGCCATCAGGGCCTCGTCGGCGAGGCCTTCGGCAACGCCGAGCTGACCACCCGCCTGCCCGGCGGCGCCGCGGTCGGCCACACCCGCTACTCCACCGCCGGCGGCAGCTTCCTGCGCAACATCCAGCCGATGTTCGCCGATCTGGACCAGGGCGGCATCGCCATCGCCCACAACGGCAACCTGACGAACTTCAAATACCTGCATAGCCAACTGGTCTCGGAAGGCGCGATCTTCCAGTCCACCTCGGACTCCGAGGCCATTCTTCACCTGATCGCCCGCAGCCGTAAGGCCAAGATCGTCGACCGCTTCATCGACGCCCTGGGCCGGATCGAGGGCGGCTACGCCCTGGTCGCCCAGACCCGCTACAAGATGATCGGCGCCCGCGACCCGCTGGGCATCCGCCCGCTGGTGCTGGGCAAGGTCGGCGAGGCCTGGGTGCTGGCGTCCGAGACCTGCGCCCTGGACACCATCGGCGCCACCTTCATTCGCGACATCGAACACGGCGAAGTGGTCGTGATCGACGAGGACGGCCTGACCTCGCTCAAGCCCTTCCCGGCTCGCGCCGCCCGTCCCTGCCTGTTCGAATATGTCTATTTCGCCCGCCCCGACAGCGTGGTGAACGGCCGCTCGGTCTATAACGTCCGCAAGGAAATGGGCCGTCGTCTGGCCCGCGAGTTCCAGGTCGAGGCCGATGTGGTCGTGCCGGTGCCGGACTCCGGCGTGCCGGCGGCCCTGGGCTATGCCCAGGAAAGCGGCATCCCCTACGAAGTGGGCATCATCCGCAGCCACTATCTGGGCCGCACCTTCATCCAGCCC
Organism: Brevundimonas sp. KH_025; assembly: GCF_057839885.1. Taxonomy (NCBI): domain Bacteria; kingdom Pseudomonadati; phylum Pseudomonadota; class Alphaproteobacteria; order Caulobacterales; family Caulobacteraceae; genus Brevundimonas; species Brevundimonas sp. KH_025. Next base: position 1,687,674 of record NZ_CM174501.1, read on the forward strand.
AGCCAGGGCGCGCGTCAAAAGGGCGTGCGCATGAAGCACAGCCCCAACCGCTCGGCTCTGGAAGGCAAGCGCGTCGTCCTGATCGACGACTCCATCGTGCGCGGCACCACCTCGCTGAAGCTGGTGCGCGCCGTGCGCGCGGCGGGCGCCAAGGAGGTCCACCTGCGCTCGGCCAGCCCGCAGATCCTCTTCCCCGACTTCTACGGCATCGACATGCCCGAGCGGACGCAGCTGATGGCCGCGACCCATACGATGGACGAGATGCGCGCCATCCTCGAGGTCGACTCCCTGGGCTTCCTGTCCATCGACGGCCTGTATGACGCCATGGGCGCGGGACCGCGCGATCCGGCCCAGCCGCAGTTCACGGACCACTATTTCACGGGCGACTATCCGACCCGGCTGGTGGACCGCGAGATCGAGGAAGGCGGCCGCGACGCGAAGGGCGGGCAACTTTCCCTGCTAGTGACCGCTTAAGGCGGTATGATCCAACTCGGCTACTTCACCCTCGACACGCCTGACATCGAAAGGGCCCGCGCCTTCTACGCGGGTCTGTTCGGCTGGACCTTCGACGAAGAAGCCTCGCACCCGACCTACGCCCACGTCAGCGACTCCAACCCCGCCTTCGGCATCACCAAGGGCGAGCACAGAGCCTTTCCCCACCTCTACTTCCGCGTGGACGACATCCACGCGACCTGCACGCGCGTGAGAGAGCTGGGCGGACACGCCGCCATGCCGGCCGAAAGCCCGTCCGGCCTGTCCGCGGTCGTGGCCGATGATCAGGGCGTCAGCTTCAGTGTGTGGCAACCGGCGCCGGGCTATTGATCCGGCAAGGCTGAGCCTTTCAACCCGCGACAGGGCGCGCTATCAGCGGACCATGTCCGAACACGCTTCCCTTCCCCTCGCCAACCGCATCGCCCTGGTCGTCGGCGCCTCGCGCGGCATCGGCTATGAGACCGCTCTGGCCCTGGCCAAGGCCGGCGCCCATGTCGTGGCGGCCGCCCGGACGCAGGGCGGTCTGGAAGAACTGGACGACGCCATCTTCGCCGCCACCGGCCAGCACGCCACCCTGGTCCCGTTTGACCTGGTGGACGGCGGCGCCATCGACCGTCTGGGCGGCGCCCTGTTCGAGCGTTTCGGCAAGCTGGACATCTGGGTTCAAGCCGCCGCGACCATGGGGCCTTCGGGTCTGACGCCCGTCGCCCACGCCGAGCCGCGTGAGTTCGCCAAGATCGAGAAGATCAACTTCACCGGCGTCTATCGCCTGATCCGCTCGCTGGAGCCGCTGCTGCGCGCCTCGGACGCCGGGCGCGCCATCTATCTGACCTCGAGCCTGGCGACCAACCCGCGTGCCTTCTGGGGCATGTATGCGGCGACCAAGGCCGGGGCCGAGAACCTGGTCAAATGCTGGGCCGACGAGATCGAAAGCACCCCGGTCCGCGTCGCCGTCGTGGATCCGGGCCGGATGCGCACCCAGCTGCGCGCCCAGGCCTTCCCCGGCGAAGACCCTCAGACCCTGACGCATCCGTCCGAAATCGGCCCCCTGATGGTCGAACTGGCCCGCCCCGACTTCACCCCGCCCCTGACCGTCAGCTTCAAGGACTGGAAGCACGGCCTGTCGGCGGACGCCCTGGTCTAGGACAGAGACCATGTCGATCCAGTCGCCGGGGGGCCGACTTTCAGGACCGACGACACAATCCGTTCGACTGACGGCTGCGCCGCGTTCCGGCCTGGTCGCGCGCGCGACGCCCTATGGGGATATTCTGGCGTTTCTGGCCTCGGTGCTGGTGGTGCTGATCTATTCGCAGTCCTGGGCCGCGCCGATGACGGGCTATGGCGTCCGCTCGGCCGACTTCCTGCGCAACGGCTACTATCCTGCCTACGCCCTCGCGGTCGGGCTGGTGCTGATCCGGCCCGGCACGGCGCTGAAAGCGCTCGTCCGCTCGCCTCTGCTGATCCTGCTGCTGGCGCTGACGGCGGCCTCCTTCCTGTGGTCGATCAGCCCTGACGTGACGCTGCGCCGGGTGATGGCCCTGCTGTTCACCACCCTGGGCGGCGTGGCCCTGGCGTCGCGCTGGCGCTGGACCACCCTGACCGAGATCTTCGCCACCGCCATGGCGGTGATGATGGCCGCCTCTCTCTTCCTCGGCGCCCTGATGCCCGACTGGGGCCGGATGCATGAAATCTTCCCCGGCGCCTGGCGCGGCCTGTGGCTGGAGAAGAACGCCCTGGGCGAGAACATGGGGCTGGCCGCCCTGTTCATGACGGCGGCGGCGATCATGGTCCCGGCGCGACGGCGCCTGTGGCTGATCTGCGCCGCCATCGCCTCGGCCCTGGTGATCCTGTCCACCTCCAAGACCGGATTGGTGGTGCTGATCCTGTCCTTCGCCAGCATGGGCTTCGTCGCCCTGGTCAAGGCCGGGCCAAAGCGCGCCATTGTCGGCACCTGGCTGGCCGTGGTGGTCCTCTGCGCCGCCCTGCTGGTGGTCGTGACGCGCAGCGACCTGATCTTCGACCTGCTGGGCAAGGACGCCACCCTGACGGGCCGCACTGAGATCTGGAGCGGCATCCTGCATCAGATGCAGCAGCGGCCCTGGACCGGCTTCGGCTATGGCGTGATTTGGGACGACGCCTCGCCGGGCGGTCCCGCCGCCTGGATCGCTCATGAAGCCAAGTTCAGCGCCGCCCACGCCCACAGCGGCTGGCTGGAGGTCTATGCGGCCCTGGGCATTCCCGGCGTCATCCTGCTGGGCGCCTGGATGGTCGAGATGTGGGGTCGATCGCTGTGGGCCGCCTACGCCCGGCCCTCGGGCTGGCTGCTGATGCCGATGATGACGGCCTATACCCTGACCATGCTGACCGAGAGCATCACCATGAACTGGCACAATCTGCGCTGGGTGCTGTTCGTCGCCCTGGCGCTGAAGGCGGTCATCGGCGATCAGGACGCCCCACCGCGCGCGATCCCGCCCTCTACCCGCACGCGACGGCCGCGCCCCTTCTAGGCGGCGACCACCAGTTGCGCCGTCATGGCCGTGTGGAAACGACAGTAATAGGCGAAGGTCCCGGCCGTCCGCATCACCGCCGTCCCGGTCGCGCCGGGCGGCAGGTCCACGTCGAAGGCCTGGTTTCGGGCCGTCGCCGTATGGCGGAACAGGTCCCGGTTGACCCAGGCCACAGTGTCACCGACACGCACGCCCGTCGGCGCCGCCCCGAACTTCATCTTGTCGATGATGACCGTGTGCGTCCGGGCGGCGGCGACCGCCGGGAGCGCCGGCGCGATCGCCAACGCTCCCGCCGTCATCAGGAGCCGTCGCCGGGAGAGCCGCTCCGATTTCGGATCAATGGAATTCATGGGCCAGATGCTCGGCGTGGGCCTGATGCTGCTGGAACAGCTCCAGCCCGGTCTGCAGCAGAGACTTCAGCTCGGCGTTGTCGGCCTCGAGGATCAGGGTCTTGCGCAGCGCCTCGTTGACGGTGCGGTGATAGGCGACCTCGTTGTCGACATAGGCCTTGTCGAAGGCCGCGCCGGACAGCCCGGCCAGCCGCTGACGGGTGGCCGCCGCTGCGTCGCTGAGCGATGCGCTGGTCGGATTGGCCTCCGGCGTGACGTTCAGGCGGGTGACGAGGGCCAGGGCCTGCTGGTTCACCGCCGCATGGTCGCGCTGCATGGTCTCGGCGAAGGCGCGGACCTTGGGATTGGTGGATTTCTCCAGCGCCTGCTTGGCCGCGTCGATGTCCAGTTGCCCGGCGGTATAGGCGATGTGCGCGATCTGGGGGTCGGTCGGTCCGGCGTTCTGGGCCAGGGCGGGCGCCAGAGGTGCGAACATCAGGAGGCCGGCCAGCAGGAGGGCTTTCGACATGGGTTTCTTCCTTTGCTGCGACGGCTTGACCGCCGTCGTCTCCGCATTGGACTTCAAACGGCGGGAAAGGTTCCCGAGGGGGCCAGCCGCCCTTCCCGCTCCATTCGCGCCAAGACCGCCTCGGTGATGCGGGCGCAGCGCGCGCCGAGGAAGGGAAAGACCCCGACCATGGTCGCGCCCAGTTGGGCGTCCAAGGCCTGACGCAGCAGGCGGCGCGCGCGGTGCAGCCGGGTCTTCACCGTCTCGGGCTTGAGCTGCAGATTGGCGGCGGTCTCCTCGACGCTGCATTCCTCGATGTCGCGCATGATGAAGACCATGCGGAAGGGCGCCGGCAGATCGTCCACCGCCCGTTCGATCAGGCCCCGGATCTGCATCCGCGCCGCATCGACCTCAGGACTGCCGCCGCCGAAGGCGCCGACACCGAAGGCGTTGGGAAAAGGGATCACTTCGGCCTGCTGGGCCTGTTCGACCACATCCAGATCCACCGTCGGGCGACGTCTCCGCACCCGGTCTCGGGCTTCGTTGAGGACGATGCGGGTCAGCCAGGTCAGGATCCCGGCCTCGCCGCGAAAGCCGCCGATGGCCGCAAAGGCGCGGGCGTAGGCTTCCTGCAGCACGTCTTCCGCCTCCGCGTCGTCGCTGACCACGCCCCGGGCGATACGGAACAGGCGTTGGTTGCCCTGCTGCATGATGGCGCGAAAGGCCTCGCGGTCGCCGGCCTGGGCCAGACGCACCAGGTCGGCCTGATCCAGCGCGGCGTAGTCGTTCGGTTTCCGCAAACTCATGACGTGCTCCATCCGCAGGCTTGGACGCACGATGGGGCCTCAGGGTTCCCGAAAAGACAAAGGGCGAGCCGTCGTCGCCGACCGCCCGCCCTTCAAACTGTTCCGGCTGCCCGTGAGGGCGGCCTACTTCTTCGGCGCGTGCTTCTGGCCGGTGCGGACCCGGCCCGAGCGCGAGACCTGGCGGGCGCCGCCGCGCGCGCCCTTCTGGATCGCGATGCTTTGGCCGGCCTTCTTGCTGGAGCTGGCCTTCAGACCGCCCAGGGCCTTCACCTTGGGCTTGATGCCCGACTTCTTCTGCTCCAGCGCCTTGCCGGGCAGGTTCGACAGGGCCTCGGCGGCCTTCTCGGCCTTCAGCACCTTGCGCGGCGCGGTCTTGGCGTCGCCCTTGTAGCGTTCAGGACCGGACTTGGCGCCGCCCTCGGCATAGGGGTTGGCCGAGCCGGACTTGACCGTCAGCCGGATCGGCGTGCCGGGCAGGTCGAAGCTCTCGCGCAGGCTGTTCACCAGATAGCGCTGATAGTGCTCGGGCATGTCCGACGCGCGGCTGGCCATCAGCACGAAGGTCGGCGGACGGGCCTTGGTCTGGGCCATGTATTTCGGCTTCACGCGCTTGCCGTTGACGGCGGGCGGCGGGTGCCTCTGGGTGGCCATGGCCAGCCAGGTGTTCAGGTCCTTGGTCTTGACCTTCACCGACCAGGTTTCATAGGCCTTGATGATCGCCGGCATCAGCCGCTCGACGCCGCGTCCGTTGTGCGACGACAGGGCGACGAAGGGCGAGCCCTTCAGCTGCGGCAGCTTGTTCTCGGCCAGGGACTTGAGCTCGGCCATCTTGGCCTGAGGCTCTTCTTCCAGGTCCCACTTGGACGCGACATAGACCAGGGCGCGGCCTTCGCGCTCGACCAGGTCGGCCAGTTGCAGGTCCTGGGTGTCGAAGGCGTCGTCCTTGTCCATCACCAGCACGACCACCTCGGCGAAGGTGATGGCGCGGATGGTGTCGGCGACCGACAGCTTTTCCAGCTTCTCCTGGACGCGGGCCTTGCGGCGCATCCCGGCGGTGTCGACGAAGCGGATCGCCCGGCCTTCGTATTCCCAGTCGACCGAGATGGAGTCGCGGGTGATGCCGGCCTCGGGTCCGGTCAGCAGGCGGTCCTCGCCCAGCATACGGTTGATCAGGGTCGACTTGCCCGCATTGGGACGGCCGATGATGGCGATGCGGATCGGCTTGTCCGGCTCATCGACCTCTTCGATGAAGATGTCGGCCGAGGCCGCCAGCAGGGCCTGGTACAGGTCGGCCATGCCCTCGCCGTGCTCGGCCGAGATGGCGACCGGCTCGCCGAAGCCCAGGGCGTGAGCTTCGCCGACGCCGCCGCCGCTTTCGCGGCTTTCGGACTTGTTGGCCAGCAGGATGATCGGCTTGTGCACCTTGCGCAGACGGTCGGCGAAGATGCGATCCAGCGACGTCACGCCCTCGCGGGCGTCCATCATGAACATGACCACTTCGGCGTCGTCGAGCGCGGCCTCGGTCTGCTCGCGCATCCGGGCTTCCAGGCTGTCGTCGGTGACGTCTTCGTAGCCGGCCGTGTCAATCAGCGTCAGATCCATGTCGCCGATATTGCCGTCGGCATAGCGACGGTCACGGGTCACGCCCGGGCGATCATCGACCAGCGCCAAACGCTTGCCGACGAGTCGGTTGAACAGTGTCGACTTGCCCACGTTGGGCCGGCCGACGATGGCGACTTTTAGAGCCATGTCGGCTTTCTAACTCAAATTCAGGAAAAAGATCAGCGGATGCTGACCAGTTGGCCCTCGTCCGTCAGGACGTAGAGGGCGCCGTTGTAGGCGGCGGGGGCGATATAGGCCGCCGCGCCCAGTTTCAGGCTGGATTGCTGCGCGCCGGTCTTCGGATCAAAGGCCACGACCTCGCCGTCCGAATTGACCAGCACCAGACGATTGGAGGCCAGGATCGGGCCCGACCAGACGGGACGAACCGTCTTCGCGCCCATGCCCAGGAAGCCGCCTTCGTTGCGGACGCGGCCCTCGTTCAGGTCGCGGGTCCAGTAAACCTGGCCGCTGTCGCGGTTGACCACGGTCAGTTCGCCCGCCTTGGACACGACATAGACCACGTCGCCGACCGGCAGGGGCGCGTTCACGCCGGCGACCGGCAGGGACCACTTGGCCTGGCCCGAGCGGATGTCCATCGACTGAAGGACGCCCGACTGGCTGATGGCGTAGACGAAACCGCGGCTGACCACGGGGCGTCCGGCGATGTCGCGAATCTCGGACAGGGCGCTGGTGCGGCTGGTGCGCGACAGGACTTCCTGCCAGACCGGCTGACCGTTCGAGGCGCGCAGCGCCACCAGTTCGCCCGAGGAGAAGGGCGCCAGGACCGTGTCGCCGCTGACCGCCGGGCTGGAGGCGCGCATGATGCGGGCCGGCTCGGAGATGCCGCGATAGGACCAGTCCTGCTGGCCGTTGTTGACGTTGAAGGCCACCAGTTGGTTGTCGACGTCGATGACGAAGACGCGCTGGCCGGCGACCGTCGGCGCGCCGTGAATCGGCACTTCGACGCTGGAGCGCCAGACCTGGGCGCCGGTGGCCGCGTCAAACGCCGTGACGCTGCGATAGCCCGAGGACACGAAGACCTTGCCGCCGCTGACGGCCACGCCGCCGCCGAAGCCGCCGCCGGTCGAGCCGCCGCCGATGCCGATGCCCAGGATGCGGTTGCCGCGGTCGCTCTCGTCGACCTTGACGCTGGCCTTCCACAGGACCGCGCCCGTGCCGGCGTCCACCGCCGTCACGCCGGCTTCGCCGTCCAGGACGAAGATCTTGCCGTTGTCAGCGACGACCGGGGCCATGACCTGGCGCGTGCGGCTGGAGCCGACGCCGATGTCGCGCTTCCAGGCGATGGAGAAATCCTGGGCCGCGATGACGTGCTCGACCGAGTTTTCGGCATTGCCGCCGGGCTGGGTCCAGGCGGTCGCCGCCTGGGGGCCCGGCAAGAAGAAGTCACGGCCCGACAGGGCGGCGGACGGCGCCAGCTGCTGTTCGAACTCCAGGATCGAGATGCGTTGGCCTTCGGTCGCCTTGGCGACGTCTTCCTTCTGTCCACCCAGACCGAACGGCAGGGCGTTGCGCACCGTGCCGCAGGACGCGACGGTCATGGCCAGACCGCACAACAGGGCGACTTTCAGCGTTCGATTCATGGAGGGCGTCCTGAAAGCGTCGATTACGGGCGAGCGGCGGCGGGAGCCGCCTCGGCTTGTGCGGGAGCCGGCGATTCGGCCGGAGCGGCCACGGCGGGCGCCGCGGTCGGGGCCGGAAGGGCGACGGCGGCGCGGACGATGGCGGCCAGGCCGGCGGCCGTGCCCGAATCAATCGCCTGCACCCCGGCCTGGGCGCGCTGACGAATGTCGTCAGGCACGTCCTGGCCCAGTTGCAGTTGCACGAAGGCTTGACGCGCCTCGGCGGTCTTGCCGTGTTGAAGCTGGGCCATCGCCAGGGCTTCCTGGGCGAAGACGTGCAGCGGGCGCTTGTCGTCGGCCAGCGGCTCCAGACGCTTCTGAATGTCTTCCAGCGAGGCCGTATCCATCAGCAGGAAGGCGGCCTTGATGGCGGCGGCGTCGGCGATGATCGGGTCGCCGGCGGCCTTGGCGGCCTCGTCGAACAGCTTGACCGCATCCTGGGTCTTGTTGGCCGACACGGCGATTCCGGCCTGCTGCATCATGGCCAGCGCCTTGTAGGCGCCGTTGCCCGACTTGGCGGCTTCGGCGAAGGCGGTGTCGGCGCCCGACGGGTTGTTGGCCTGAAGGGCCTCCATGCCGCGATCATAGGCGGCCGAGGCCTTGTCGGCTTGGTTCGTCACATAGCTCTGCCAGCCCCACCAGGCCAGGGCGGCGACCAGGGCGACAGCCAGAAGGCCCGCGCCGATCGGCAGCCAGGTGCGAGCCATACGCTTGTATCGATCGGAGCGAAGCTCCTCCTCGACCTGTTCGAAGACATCAACCACGAAACGTCGCCCCAAAAACCGCTGCCAAGACTGGTCGCTAAACCGGCGCGACCCTAGAGGGTCGTCGTCGCGCCCGCAACGCAGGCGTTTACGCCGCGACCGGAAATTACAGCACTAGGTCGCGACTTCGGCAGGAAAACGGCGCTCAGATCTGCTGGGACAGTTTCACCACGCCCGCCGCCAGCAGGGCGACCAGCACCCCGGCCGTGGCCCAGAACAGCTGCATCCCGCCCATCGAGCCCAGGTCCATGCCGGTCAGACCGACTCGATCCATCAGCGACTGCATGGCCAGACCGCCATCCACGCCTGCCATCGTCAGCCTTTGCGCCACGGGCTCCGCGCCTGCGGATGCGGACACTGACGACGAGGCGAAGTTGAAATCGACGCTCAGGACCTCGCGCACGGCGATGACGCCGCCGATGAGGCCGGCGACCGACAGGGCCGCCGTTCTGAACCGCGACGACTTGTTCAGCTTGGCCGCCAGATCAGCCTCGAACAGCGCCGAATCGGCGAAGGCCGGGGCCCGCGCGAACAAGCGCTCGATGGCAGGGTCGAATTCATCAACCGACATGGGACGCGCTCCCGTGAGCAGCCGGCCCCGGCTCGAGCCGGACCCGAAGTTTATCCAGACCACGCTTGACATGAGATTTCACCGTTCCAAGCGGCAAATTAATGGCGGTCGCGATTTCCGGATGCGACAGGCCCGCCCCATGACACAGGGACACGCACAGCCGCTCCGCTTCTGTCAGCCCCTTCAACGCCTCGTCCAGATCCATGCGGCCGACGCTGTCCACGTGGGGCGCGACCTCATCGGATTCCAGCTCCGCGACATAGCGGGCGTCCTTGGACCGCCGCTTCAGATACAGGCGCGCCGCAATGCGCTTGATCCAGGCGCCGAAGGTCCCCTCCCCCCGAAACTCGGCGCATTTCTCGAACGCCAGCAAAAAGGCGTCCTGGGCCACGTCGTCGGCGAGGGCGGGCTGCGCCCCCATCCGACGCAGCAGACCGCGCACCGCCGGGCTGTGGCGACGCACCAGTTCCCCGAACTCGCGCCGCCCGCCCGCCGCCGACAGGGCGGCGAGCTCGACATCGTGCAGATCGCGTAAAGGCTTGGCCATGACGGTCTCCCCTCCCGTCCCGCCTCAACCCTTGTTCTTGTTGAAGATGCTCAGGACGATGAAGGCCAGACCGATCATGCCCGGAACCGCCGCGCTGCCGGCGATCGGATAGAAGGCGTCCATCTCGGCGAAGCTGACCATATAGCCAAACAGCGCCACGCCCAGGCTGACCGCCAGCAGGATGACGCCGACCCGCAGGTCGCGCGCAGCCGTCGCCGGCGCCTTGATATTGTCCTTGCTCAACGAGTCGATGACTTCCGGCGGCAGCGGCTGGCCCTTTTCAATGGCCGAGCGCAGGGTCGCCTGCATCTCCTTGCGTTCCTTGCTCTTCAGCCAGGCCGGCACGAGCACGATCGCGCCGATCATGATGAAAAACGCGATGGGAATGAATTCTTCCGCCATGGGTTTCGCCCCTTCTTGAACAGTGGAGCCGAGCGTGACGCTGCGGCCTTCTGATAACAAGAGGCGGCGATCACGCCGATCGGATGCAGGATCGCACATGAACTCTTTGTAAGGCAGGCGCGGACGTCACCACACCGTGACTCGACAGGGCGCGGACGCGGGTCGAGCGTCGAACGCGACTTTACCGGACAGGGCTTCCCATGACGCAGATCACCTATCGCATCGTCCCCCATGACGGCGGCTGGGCCTACAAGCTGGGCGACAGCTTCTCCGAGACCTTCGCCACGCACGAGGCCGCCCGCGCCGCCGCCGTCGCCGTCTCGCGCGAGCAGCAGGTGCCGGACCGCACCTCATGGATCGAATATGAGGACGTCACGGGCCGATGGATCACCGAGCGCGCCGACGGCCATGACCGCCCGCAAACTGAAGTCGAAGACTAGCCTCCGAAGGCCTCGGCGTAGCGTTCCGGCTTGAACCCCACCAGGGTCCGGCCGTCGCCCAGGTCCAGCACCGGCCGCTTGATCATCGACGGCTGGGCCAGCATCAGGACGACCGCCTTGTCGGCGTCGATGTCGGCCTTATCCGCGTCCGACAGCTTGCGGAAGGTGGTCCCGGCGCGGTTCAGCACCGTCTCCCAGCCGTGCTCGGCGATCCAGCGTTCCAGATCAGCCTTGTTCGCGCCCGCGACCTTGTAGTCGTGGAAGGCGTAGTCCACGCCCTGCCCGTCCAGCCAAACGCGCGCCTTCTTCATCGTGTCACAGGCCTTGATGCCGTGCAGGGTGATGGTCATGGCGGCGCTCCTCGCATGGTGAGGGGCGCGATCTCGCATCGGGAGGCGGAGGGGTCAAATTTCCGCTTTCTGGTTGGGCTCAGATGTCTGCTTTCGACCCTTAGCGGACATTGACGTTGCTGATGCGCCCGGCGACACTTTGGGTAGGGAGAGGGCGATGCGGACATTTCTGACTGCACTGTTCTGTCTAGGCTTCGTGGCCGCGCCCGCCGTAGCCTACGCCTGCATGCCCCCGCCCGATTATCGCGAGCGATGGCAGGAATACGAAGATCAGAACCTACTTCGAGCGACAGTGTTGTTCCGGGGCGTCATCGAGGACTTGCAAGAGTCCGAAGGTCGTTATGGCGACGTCACGATGGTGATCCACCGGACCCGGTCCTTCTGGGGGCGAGGGGCACCGAAGCGGATCGTCATTCCGCGCGAGTATTTCTCGAACTGCGCCCGCGGAAACCTGCATGCTGCCGTTGATGGATATGGGGAGTTCCTGGGCCTGCCGGTCGTGCACAATGGCCTTGGCGTGACTCTGCTTGGCCGCGCCGAAGATTCCTCGGCACCATGGGACTTCGTCATCCTCGTCGACGGCGCTCCAGATACCCAGCGCGTGCTGCGCCGCTTCAAGGAACTGAAGCAGGCCCAATGACTAGCGAATGGCTACTCCCCCTCGCGGACGCTTGGAACGTCTGCTGCCGACTCGCATGGCTCTGAAGGAGACGCGCATGAAGCTCTACGCCCACCCCTTCTCGTCCTACTGCCAGAAGGCGCTGATCGCGCTGTATGAAAACGACACGCCGTTCGAGTTCCGGCTGCTGGAAGGCGAGGCCGCCTTCGCCGAACTGGCGGCGCTGTGGCCGGTCCGGAAGTTCCCGGTGCTGCAGGACGGCGATCGCACGGTGCTCGAGGCTAGCGCTATCATCGAGCATCTGGCCGTGCATCATCCCGGCCCGGTGCGCCTGATCCCCGCCGATCCGACCGCCGCCGTCGAGGTGCGGATGATGGACCGGGTGTTCGATCACTATATCTCGACGCCGCAGCAGAAGCTGGTGGCCGACGCCCTGCGGCCAGAGGGCGACCGCGATCCCTATGGCGTGGCCGAGGCGAAGCGGATGCTGGAAACGTCTTATGCGTGGCTGGACGAGCGGCTGGCAGGGCGTGAATGGGCCACGGATCACGGCTTCAGCCTGGCCGACTGCGCCGCCGCGCCCGCGCTCTTCTACGCCGACTGGTCGCATCCGATCGACGCGCGGTTCGCGACGCTGAAGGCCTATCGCGCCCGGCTGCTGGCCCGGCCGCCGATGGCCCGGGCGGTGGACGAGGCCCGGCCTTACCGCGCCTATTTCCCGCTGGGCGCGCCAGACCGGGACTGACGCGGGATCAGGCCGCCTTCTGACTCCACAGATCGAGATCGCTCTCGCGCCCGATCAGGGCCAGGCCCGAGGCGATGGATTCGAACTCGCCGCCCGTCTCGATGCGCTCGGCGCCGAAGCGGCGGATGAAGATGTCGCGCACCGCCGGCACGAAGGAGGTGCCGCCGGTCAGAAAGACGCGGTCGATCTGCGCGCCGTCCAGACCCGACTGGGCCATGGCCTCGTCCACGGCGGCCTCCATGGCCTGCAATTCCGGGGCGATCCAGCCTTCGAAGTCGGTGCGCTTGACCGGCTTCTCGATCCGCACCGATCCGGCATGGAAGGAGAAGACCGCCTCCTCGTCCCGCGACAGGGCCTCTTTCAAGCCGGACACGGCGCGATACAGGGCGTAGCCGTGGTTGTCGTCCAGCACCTCGATCAGACGTTCGATCTTCTCAGGCTCCAGCGCCGTCGAGGCCAGGCCGCGAATGTCGCGCATGTCCTTGGACGCTCGCAGCAGGGCCAACTGATCCCAGCGGGCGAAGGCGCTGTAGTAGCGTTGCGGGATCGGCAGGCGGTTGTCGAAGGCCCGGTACAGACTGCCCTTGCCCAGTTCCGGCGAGACCAGCTGGTCGATGATCCGATAGTCGAAGGCGTCGCCCGCCACGCCGACGCCCGACCGCGCCAGAGGCGTCGAACGCAGGGCGCCGTCGGCTCGCTCGAACCGCACGATGGAGAAGTCGCTGGTGCCGCCGCCGAAGTCAGCGACCAGGACATTGGCGTCCTGCTTCAGTTCCCGCGCAAAGAAGAAGGCCGCGCCGACGGGTTCGTAGGCGTAGCGGATGTCGGTGAAGCCCAGGCGGGCGAACGCCGCCTCATAGCGCTCCAGCGCCAGGGCCTCGTTGGGATTGCCCCCGGCGAAGGTCACAGGCCGTCCGACGATGATGCGCGGCGGCAGGGCGTCCATCGCCCCGTCGGCATGATGCTTGAGCCGCAGCAGGAAGGCCGACAGCAGATCCTCGAACCGATAGCGACGGTTGTCGATGCGGGTCTCGGTAAAGGCGGCGCTGGCGGCGAAGGTCTTGAACGACTGGATGAAACGGGTGTCCAGCGGGTCCTCGACATAGGCGTCGATGGCCCAGGGCCCGGCCTCGATGACCCGTTCGGGCGATCCGCCGTCGCGCGCCTCGTGCAGTTGGAAGCTCAGCGCCGAGCGGAAGGCGAACAGGTCCTTCTCCTCCGCCTGGAACCGCACCAGGGTCGCCGGGCCGTCGCCGTGGGTCAGCGACACCACCGTATTGGTCGTGCCGAAGTCGATGCCGATGGTGGCGGGCGTCGCGGACGTCATGGGAAAACCTGCGGGGAGAAGGGTCGGGGTTCGTAGTCCCCTGCCCGCTGGCGTCAAGGGCAAGCGTGGAAAAGGAGGCCCGCCTGGGTCACAGTGCCGGGATGCGCGATTCGTCCTCCTCGGCCCCCAGCTTCTATGAGTTCTTCGCCGGCGGCGGCATGGTCCGCGCTGGTCTGGGGCCGGATTGGTCGTGCCTGTTCGCCAATGATTTCGACGCCAAGAAGGGCTTTTCCTATCAGGCCAACTGGGGCACGGGCGGCGAACTGACGGTGGGCGACATCCGGGCGCTGGAGGCCGCGCAGTTGCCGGGGACGGCCGATCTGGTCTGGGGTTCCTTCCCCTGTCAGGATCTGTCGCTGGCGGGCGTCGGCGCCGGGCTGGAGGGCGAGCGGTCCGGCACCTTCTATTCCTTCTGGAAGCTGATCCACGGCCTGATCGAGGACGGCCGCGCGCCCCGCATGGTGGCGGTCGAGAACGTCTGCGGCGCCCTGACGTCGCACGGCGGCAAGGACTTCGAGGCCATCTGCCACACCTTCGCCGAGGCCGGCTATCGCTACGGCGCCCTGGTCATCAACGCCGACCTGTTCGTGCCGCAGTCGCGCCCGCGCCTGTTCGTCATCGGCGTCCACGCCGAGGTCGAGGTCGCGCCCGAACTGCTGTCGCCGGAACCGATCGAACCCTTCCACACGCGGGCCCTGCGCCGCGCGGTCGGGAGCCTGCCCGACGACGTGCGCGACAGCCTGCTGTGGTGGAACGTGCCGACGCCGGAGCGGCGCATCGCCACCTTCGCCGACATCATCGAGGAGCGCCCGACCAGCGTCGCCTGGCACAATCAGCTTGAGACCAAGAAGCTGCTCGACATGATGTCGCCGGTCCATCTGGCCAAGGTCGAGGCGGCCAAGCGCGCCGGACGCCGCATGGTCGGCGGCGTCTATCGCCGCACCCGCGTGGACGAGACCGGCGCCAAGGTGCAGCGCGCCGAGGTCCGGTTTGACGACGTGGCGGGCTGTCTGCGCACCCCCTCGGGCGGATCCAGCCGTCAGGTCATTCTGGTGGTCGAGGGACGCCGCATTCGTTCGCGCCTGATCTCGGCGCGCGAGACGGCGCGGCTGATGGGGCTGAAGGACAGCTATGTCCTGCCCCGGCAATACAGCGACGCCTATCACCTGACCGGCGACGGAGTGGCGGCGCCGGTCGTCCGGCATCTGGCGGAACATGTGTTCGAGCCGCTCGCTCTGGGTGGGGTCACGGCCATCGACGGCGTTCAGGCCGCCTGACCCCAGCCTTCAATCGACAGGACGGACGAGCATGACAGCGTGGCGTTTCTGGATTGATCGTGGCGGCACCTTCACCGACATCGTCGCACGCGCGCCGGACGGGGCGCTGCAGACCGGCAAGCTGCTGTCGGTCAATCCCGAGCAATACGCCGACGCCGCCGTCGAGGGCATCCGCCGCATCCTGAACGCCGCGCCCGGCCCGTTGGCCGCGGGCCTGGTGGACGAGGTGCGGATGGGCACCACGGTGGCGACCAACGCCTTGCTGGAACGCAAGGGCGAGCCGACCCTGCTGGCTATCACAGCGGGGTTCGGCGACGCGTTGAGGATCGGCTGGCAGGCGCGGCCTGACCTGTTCGTGCGCCACATCGTGCTGAACGATCAACTCTATGATCTCGTGGTCGAGATCGACGAGCGGGTGACCGCCGACGGCGCGCTGGATCGTCCGCTGGACGAGGCCAAGGCGCGGGCCGACTTCGCAGCGGCCTATGCCTCCGGGCTGCGCGCCATCGCCATCGTCCTGGTCCACGGCTGGCGCTTCACCGCCCACGAGACGCGGCTGGCCGAGATCGCGCGCGAGGTCGGGTTCGAGCAGGTCTCGGTCAGTCATGAGGTCGGCGCCCTGATCAAACTGATCGGGCGCGGCGACACCACGGTGGCGGACGCCTATCTGTCGCCCATCCTGCGGGCCTATGTGGATCGGGTCGGGGCCGACTTGGGCGAGGCGACGCCGTTGCAGTTCATGCAGTCGTCAGGCGGGCTGACGGCGGCCGACGCCTTCCGGGGCAAGGACGCCATCCTGTCGGGACCGGCGGGCGGCGTGGTCGCCATGGCCGAGACGGCCCGGGCCGCCGGGTTCGACCGCGTCATCGGCTTCGACATGGGCGGCACCTCGACCGACGTGTCCCACTTCGCGGGGGACTATGAGCGGACTTCCGACGCCGTGGTCGCCGGGGTGCGGCTGCGGGCGCCGATGTTGAGCATCCATACCGTGGCCGCAGGGGGCGGCTCTATCTGCCGGTTCGACGGCGGGCGGCTGCGGGTCGGGCCTGAGTCAGCCGGGGCCGTGCCGGGACCGGCCGCCTATCGTCGCGGCGGGCCGCTGACGGTGACGGACTGCAACGTCATGCTGGGCAAGCTGAACCCCGACTTCTTCCCCGCCGTCTTCGGCCCCCACGCCGATCAGCCGCTGGACGCAGACGCCGTGCGGACGAAGTTCGAGGCGATGGCGGCCGAGGTCACGACCGCGACCGGCCGCGCCGTCACGCTCGGAGAACTGGCCGAGGGTTTCGTCACCATCGCCGTGCAGAACATGGCCGAGGCGATCCGCTCGATCTCGATCCAGCGCGGCTATGACGTGACCCGCTATGTGCTGAACTGCTTCGGCGGCGCGGGCGGGCAGCACGCCTGTCTGGTCGCTGATGCGCTGGGCATGACCAGGGTGCTGCTGCATCCCTTCGCGGGCGTGCTGTCGGCCTATGGCATGGGACTGGCCGAGGTGCGCGCCATCCGCCAGACGACCGTCGCCGCGCCGCTGGGCGCCGATCAGGACGCCGGCCTGAACGACCGCATCGCCGAACTGGCGACCACGGCGCGGGCCGATCTGGAGGCCCAGGGCTTCGCCGCCGACGCCGTCTCTACCCTCGCGCGGGCCGAGATCAAGTTCGCCGGATCGGACACGCCTCTGGTCGTGCCCTTCGGCCCCGCCGCCGCCATGGCCGAGGCGTTCGCGGAGATGCACCGCCGCCGCTTCGGCTTCTTCGCCGAGGGCAAGGCCCTGGTCGTCGAGACGCTGGAGGTCGAGGCTGTCGGACGCTCCGATCAGGCGCCGACGACGTCGCTCGCGGCCAGCGCCGCCGAACTGGCCTCCGTCGCCCGCCTGACCGTCCGCATGGCGGGCGAGGACCGTGACACGCCGGTCTATCGCCGCGACGCCCTGACGCCCGGCGTCGCCGTCGACGGCCCCGCTGTCCTGCTGGAGGACACCGGCACCACCGTGGTCGAGCCGGGCTGGCGCGCCTCGGTCGATGCAGCGGCGAACCTGCTGCTGCAACGGGTCGTGCCCCTGCCCGCCCGCACCGCCATCGGCACAGACGTCGATCCGATCATGCTGGAGGTCTTCAACAGCCGCTTCATGGCCTGCGCCGAACAGATGGGCGAGGCCCTGCGCGCCACCGCCTATTCGGTGAACATCAAGGAGCGGCTGGACTTCTCCTGCGCCGTCTTCGACGCGGGCGGCGCCCTGATCGCCAACGCCCCGCACATCCCGGTCCACCTGGGCTCGATGGGCGAAAGCATCCGCACGGTCATCGCCTCGCGCGGCGACGGACGTGACGGCAGGGGCATGAAGCCGGGCGACGTCTATATGCTGAACGCCCCCTACAACGGCGGCACCCACCTGCCCGACATCACTGTCATCATGCCGGTCTTCCTCGACGCCGACGACGCCCCCGCCTTCTTCGTCGCGGCGCGCGGCCACCACGCCGATGTGGGCGGGATCACGCCGGGGTCCATGCCCGCGAACTCGCGCAGCGTGGACGACGAAGGGGTGCTGATCGACGACTTCCTGCTGGTGAACGCCGGGACGCTTTGCGAGGCCGAGACCCGCGCCCTGTTCGCCTCCGGTCCCCGGCCGTCGCGCAATATCGATCAGAACCTGGCCGATCTGAAGGCCCAGGTCGCGGCCTGCACGCGCGGCGCCGACGAACTGATCCGCATGACCGGCGAGTTCGGCCGCACCGTCGTCGCCGCCTACATGGGCCATGTTCAGGACAACGCCGAAGAAGCCGTCCGCCGCGCCATCGCCGCCCTGAAACCCGGTTCCTTCGCCTATGAGATGGACGACGGCGCCGTCATCCGCGTCCGCATCGACGTGGATGTCGCCAATCGCAGCGCCGTCGTCGATTTCACCGGGACCAGCGACCAGCTGCCGACCAATTTCAACGCGCCGCTGTCGATCGCGCGGGCGGCCACCCTCTATGTCTTCCGCACCCTGGTGGACGACGCCATTCCGCTGAACGAGGGTTGTCTGAAGCCGATCGAACTGATCGTGCCCGAAGGCTCGATGCTGAACCCGCGCTATCCGGCCGCCGTCGTCGCGGGCAATGTCGAGACCAGTCAGGCCGTGGTGGATGCGCTGTACGGCGCGCTCGGCGTCCTGGCCTCCAGCCAGGGGACGATGAACAACTTCACCTTCGGCGACGAGGCGCGTCAGTATTACGAGACCATCGCCGGCGGCTCGGGCGCCGGGCCAGGCTTTGACGGGACCAGCGCAGTCCAGACCCACATGACCAACAGCCGCCTGACCGACCCGGAGGTGCTGGAGACCCGCTTTCCCGTCCTGCTGGAAGAGTTCTCGATCCGGCGTGGTTCGGGCGGCGCCGGGCGCTGGCAGGGCGGCGACGGGACGGTGCGGCGCATACAATTCCTGGAGCCGATGACCGCCGCCATCCTGTCCAACCACCGCCGCGTGCCGCCCTTCGGCGTCGAGGGCGGCGGGCCGGGCGCGGTCGGGGTTAATCGGGTCGAGCGGGCGAACGGCGCGGTCGAGCCTCTGGCCGCCACCGCCGAGGTCGCCATGCAGGTCGGCGACGTCTTCGTCATCGAAACGCCCGGCGGCGGCGGCTTCGGCGCGAAAGACGCTTCCTGAGCCGACCGAACCGCGCAACCATTCGTCGGGGAGGACGAACCATGCTGGTGCTTCTGGGAATATTGATCGTGGTCGCGGGCTTCGTCGCCCGGATCAATCCGCTGGTGGTCATTCTGGTCGCCGCGATCGCCACCGGGGTGCTGGCGGCGGTCGGGCCGGGCGTTGACGCGCAAGGTCTGCTGACGGCCGGGATCGACACGATTTCGCGCTTCGGACAGGCCTTCAACGACAACCGCTACTTCCACATCACCTGGCTGGTCCTGCCGGTGATCGGGCTATTGGAGCGCGCAGGGCTGCAGGAGCGTGCGCGCGATCTGGTGACGCGCTTCAAGGCGGCGACCACCGGGCGGCTGATGCTGATCTATCTGCTGGTGCGTCAAGCGACTTCGGCTCTGGGCCTGACCTCGCTGGGCGGCCACCCGCAGATGGTCCGCCCGCTGATCGCGCCGATGGCCGAGGGCGCGGCCGAGACCCAGCATGGCCCCCTGACCGACAAGGCCCGCTTCCGCATTCGCGGCATGGCGGCGGGCACTGACAATGTCGGGCTGTTCTTTGGCGAGGACATCTTCATCGCCATCGGCTCCATCGTCCTGATCGTCGGCTTCCTGGAACAGGCGGGCATCCGCGTCGAAGCCCTGCACGTCTCCCTCTGGGCCATCCCCACCGCCCTCATCGCCTTCCTGGTCCATGGCGTGCGGCTGCTGATGTTCGACCGGCAGGTGAAGAAGGACATGGCCGTGCCGGATGTCGTCGAAGACGGGGAGGCTGGCCGATGATCACGCTGGAACACGCCTACATCGCCACCGGCCTGATGTTCGCGGCCTTCTCCATCCTCAGTCTGCGCGACCCGCTGAATCCGACGCGGTTCCGCAGCGCCCTGTTCTGGGGCCTGATCGCCGTCTCCCTGCTGTTCGGCTCGTGGTTGGGCGGACTGGGCAACGGGCTTCTGGTCATCGCCCTGGTCGTCATCGGCGCCTCGGGCAAGCTGGGCGTCGGCAAGCCCGCCACCACCACGTCCGAACAGCGGCATGTCAGCGCCCAACGCTGGAAGAACGCCCTGTTCGTGCCCGCCCTGATGGTGCCTCTGGTCGCGGTCGGCGGCACCCTGTTAGCCAAGCACACGCCTGCCGGGGCCTGGCTGATCTCGCCGGTGCAGACGACGCTGATCTCGCTGGGCCTGGGCTGCGTCGTCGCCCTGGTCGCGGCCATGGCCTGGTTCCGGCCGCCGGTCATGGCCCCGGTTCAGGAAGGGCGTCGCCTGATGGACTCCATCGGCTGGGCCGCCCTGTTGCCGCAAATGCTGGCCTCGCTGGGCGCGGTCTTCCTGGCCGCCGACGTAGGTCAGGTGGTGGGCGATCTGATCGCGCGGGTCATCCCCATGACCTCGGCCTTCCTGGCCGTCTTCGCCTATTGCGCGGGCATGGCCCTGTTCACCATCATCATGGGCAACGCCTTCGCCGCCTTCCCCGTCATGACCGCCGCCATCGGCCTGCCCATCGTGGTGCATCAGTTCGGCGGCGATCCGGCCATCGTCTGCGCCATCGGCATGCTGGCCGGTTTCTGCGGGACGTTGATGACGCCCATGGCCGCCAACTTCAACGTCGTGCCGGCCAACCTGCTGGAACTGCCCGACCGCAACTCGCCTTTGAACGGAGTCATCCGCGCCCAGGCGCCGACCGCCGCCGTCATGCTGATCGCCAACATGCTGCTGATGTACTTCCTCGCCTTCCGGTTCTGACATGACCCAGATCGAAACCGCCCCCAATGCTGACCTGGCCTCCCGTTTCGCCGCCACGGCGCTGGGCCATGTGACGCGGGAATATCCGAACCACATCATGCACGTGCTGACCGGGCCGCAGGACGCCCGCACCCCGCGCGACATGCACCCGATCTTCTTCGGCAGCTTCGACTGGCATTCCTGCGTCCACGGCTGGTGGACCCTGTTCACCCTCTATCGGCTGCATCCCGACATGGCCGAGGCGCCAGCCATCCGCGCCCTGGCCGACGACCTGTTCACGCCCGAGAACGTCGCGGGCGAAGCCGCCTATCTGGCCCGCCCCGAAAGCCGGGGGTTCGAGCGCCCCTACGGCTGGGCCTGGCTGCTGATGCTGGCGGCCGAGCTGGAACGCCACGACACCGACGAGGGCCGCCGCTGGGCCGAGACCCTGCGCCCGCTGGCGCTGGTCTTCGCCGACCGGTTCAAGGCCTTCCTGCCGCTGGCCGATTATCCGGTGCGGGTCGGCACCCACTACAACACCGCCTTCGCCCTGCGGCTGACGCTGGATTACGCCGAAGCCCACGACGCCGATCTGACCGCCGCCTGCCGTAGCGCCGCCCTGCGCTGGCACGCCGGGGACCGCGACTGTCAGGCCTGGGAGCCGTCGCAGGACGAGTTCCTGTCGCCGGCCCTGATGGAGGCCGTGCTGATGCGACGGGTCCTGCCCGCGACCGACTTCCAGTCCTGGTTCGATGATTTCCTGCCGCGCCTGAGCGACGGCCAGCCCGCGACCCTGCTGTCGCCCGCCCGCGTCAGCGACCGCACCGATGGCAAGATCGCCCACCTGGACGGGTTGAACCTGAGCCGAGGCTGGTGCTGGCGCGAGGTCATCGCCGGGCTGTCTGCCGACGACCCTCGCCGCCCGGTCGGCGAGCAGGCGGCGGCGGTCCACCTCGACGCCGCCCTGCCCCACGTGACCGGCGACTATATGGGCGAACACTGGCTGGCCAGCTTCGCCTTGCTGGCCCTTCTGACAGCGTCCGCCCCCGAGCGCTGACGCCGGGCGACCGCAGCCGTCGCCTTCCTTCGCCGCCACCGCCCCACTGTCCAGGCCACAACCGGACAGCGCCAGGCCTTGCCTGCGGCCGGCCCTGCGGTTGCGCCGCGAAGCTTCGTCGCATTTCCGTCGAAATGTAAACGGAACCCAAGGTCGCATCGTTTGTTAACAGGTTCTTAAGGTGCCGCTTACGCTTTTCGAAATTCGCGCACCGGATGAATGAAGTCGTCGTGGTGGACCGAACAGCCTAAAACTACATGATCACTCGGGATCGCAAGAGATGGTTGAAAATCGTCATTTCTACAATCGTCATGAAAACTATGACGAAGCATCCAATGCAACAATCATTGTTGCCGGTGGAGCAGGATTTCTTGGATCCCACCTATGCACTCGACTGATCGAAAGCGGACATTTTGTAATCTGTATCGACAACTTTCACACTGGAAGACCACAGAATGTTGCCCACCTAGAATCATCGGGGCGCTTCCTGCTCCTCAATCACGACATCAACGACGCCCTTCCGAACGACCTTCCAACCGTCGATCAAATATACAACCTCGCCTGCCCGGCATCTCCCGTCCACTATCAGTATGATCGCGTCAAAACGGCGCTGACATGCTCGCTGGGAACGCTGAATCTTCTGAACAAGGCCGCCGCCGACAGGGCGCGTTTCTTCCAGGCCTCGACGTCGGAGATCTATGGCGATCCCGAAGTTCATCCGCAGACCGAGAACTACAGAGGCAACGTCAACACGGTCGGCCCGCGCTCCTGCTATGACGAGGGCAAGCGTTTCGCCGAGACCCTGGTCACGGACTTCGGCGCCCAGCACGGCCTGACGACGCGGATCGTGCGCATCTTCAACACCTACGGCCCCCGCATGCACCCCGACGACGGGCGCGTGGTCTCGAACTTCATCGTTCAGGCCCTGCTGGGCGAGGACATCACCATCTACGGCAGCGGCGAGCAGACCCGCTCCTTCTGCTTCGTCGATGACCTGGTCGAAGGGTTCGTGCGCCTGATGAACGCGAATT
Source organism: Brevundimonas sp. KH_025 (assembly GCF_057839885.1). NCBI lineage: Bacteria > Pseudomonadati > Pseudomonadota > Alphaproteobacteria > Caulobacterales > Caulobacteraceae > Brevundimonas > Brevundimonas sp. KH_025. Next base: position 1,710,051 of record NZ_CM174501.1, read on the forward strand.
CGGGCATCGACGGCCCGATCAACATCGGCAATCCGAACGAGACCACCGTCAACCAATTGGCGGAACAGATCCTGACCATGGCCGGCTCCAGCTCCAAGATCGTCTACCATCCGCTTCCGGTGGACGACCCCCAGCGGCGCAAGCCCGACATTTCACGCGCCCTGGCGCGGCTGAACTGGTCCCCGCAGGTGCCTCTGCACGACGGGTTGAGCAAAACCATCGCCTACTTCATGGACGAGATGAGAAACAGCGGCCGCAGTCCGACAAGCGCGCTCGCCTCCTGAGATCAGTACGACACAGCCCCAAAGAGACACTCTCGACACGACTGGAAAGACAGCACTCCAACACGAAAATTCTGGGCGGGCCTTTCGATGCAAATCTACGAAAACAACCTTCCGACGATTCTCATATGGCTGTTCGCCATATCCCAGCTGCTTTACCTGGGCTGCTTCCTGCTGGAGATGTATTTCCGTTCCCTGCGCGTTCAGAGCGTGGACATGGACGATCCGATGCCCGCCGACGCGGACCTCCCCTTCATCGTCCTGCTCTACCCCGTGCTCCGAGAGCTTGAGCGCACGATGGAGACGACCTTCACCTCCCTGGCCAAGCTCGACTACCCGCGCGACCGCTATCGCGTCGTGGCCATTCCCAACGCGAACGACGCTGAAACCGTCGCCAGCCTGAAACGGCTGGCCCAGGCCTATCCCTTCGTGGAGATCCTGGAGGTCCCGCCGACCAGCGACCCGCGATGGGACGTGGTCTGGAACGCCTGGGACGCCAACCCCAAGGCCTATTGGTGGCACAGGGGCAAACGCGCCGGGGTCAAGGACCTGCCGCCCAAGAAGACCCGGCAGTTGATCTACGCCCTGTATCAGGTCGCCGCGACGCACCGCGACAAGACCAATCTGACCATCGACTACATCGACGCCGACAGCTGCCCGCCGGCCGATCACTTCAAGGCCGCCGCCATCGGCCTGCAGAAGTACGACGTGCTTCAGGCCCGCAACGTCGCCGGCAACCTGAACGCCAGCCTGGCCGCCGCCTTCCACGCTTTCGACCACATGACGTGGGACGGCGCCAAGTACGGCCACCTGTCGGACCCCAAGCAACCCTTCTGGGTCCTGGGCAAGGGGCTGTTCTTCAAGGTCGAAGACCTGATCGCCCTGGGCGGCTTCCATCCCTGGATCACCATCGAGGACCCCGAGGTCGGCGAGCGGTTCTGGAAGAACGGCAAGACCCTGGGCATCATCGACAACTCGCTGATCGAAGAGGTCCCCGAAACCTTCGGCGAAGGCGTCACCCAAAGGAAGCGCTGGGTCGCCGGCTTCTTCCAGAGCCTGGGCACGCCCCTGAAGGAGATGGACTTCACCTTCGGCGAACGCGTCCGCGCCTGGACCAACTTCCTGCCCTGCATGTCTTTGTGGGTGAACACCCTGGGCATCCCCCTGGGGATCTGGGCGGCGTGGCGCTTCTTCAACGGCGACGACTTCCTGCCCCTGTGGCTGGTGATCCTGTCGATCTTCAACATCATCGCCTTCACCGTCCTGATCGTCGGCCTCTATATGCGGACCTGGACGCGCACAGGACTGGTGCTGGAGCGCACGATCGACCGCATCGGCTACATGCTGATGGTCAATCCGGTGTTCGTGATGATCTGGTGGTGCATGTGGATCATTCCGCTGACCCTGGGCTTCGTCATGTACCTGAAGGACAGCGGTCAGGTCTGGCAGCGCACCGAGAAGATCGACGCCAACAACGCGCTCGTGCGGTCCAAGCTGGACCAGTACGGCGTCCTCCCTCACCACCACTGAGCGGGCGAGGTTCATGGACAAGCATATCCTGATCACCGGCGGCGCCGGCTTCATCGGCTCGCACCTGGTCGATGTCATGCTGGCGCGGGGCTATCGCGTCAGCGTCCTCGACAGCCTGTCGCCCCAGGTGCACGCCGACGGCGAGATGGACGCCGACGGCTGGCCGACCTACCTCGATCGGCGCGCGCGTCGGATCAAGGGCGACCTGCTGGACGAGGGCGTGTTCGAGGCCGCGCTGGAGGGCGTCACCCACCTGGCGCACCTGGCGGCCTCGGTCGGCGTCGGCCAGAGCATGACCAACATCGTCGACTACACCCGCAACAACGTCATGGCCGCCGCGGTCATGCTGGAGGTGCTGTCGCAGAAGCCGCACACGGTCCAGCGCATGGCCGTGGCCTCGTCCATGTCGATCTACGGCGAGGGCGACTACATCCGCCCCTCGACCAACAGCCACATCACCGCCGACGTCCGCCCCCATGCTCAGCTTGAAGCGCGGCAGTGGGAGGTCATGGTCGACGGCGAGGAACTGGAGCCCGTCCCCACGGCGGAAGACAAGCTGCTGCAGCCAAACTCCATCTACGCCGTGAACAAGCGCGACCACGAAGAGATGTTCCTCTCGGTCGGGCGGGCGCTGCAGATCCCGACCGTCGCCCTGCGCCTGTTCAACGCCTACGGCTCGCGTCAGGCGCTGAGCAATCCCTATACCGGGGTGGCCGCCATCTTCATCTCGCGCCTGCTGAACGACCAGCCGCCCCTGGTGTTCGAGGACGGCCGCCAGATGCGCGACTTCGTTCACGTCCAGGACGTGGCGCGGGCCTTCGCCACGGTTCTGGACAGCGACCGCGAGACCTGGGACGTGTTCAACGTCGGCAGCGGCGCCGCGATCTCGGTCAACGAAATCGCGGGGGTGCTGGCCCGACTGCTGGGCAAGAACATCGCGCCCGAGGTGCTGAACAAGTATCGTGTCGGCGACATCCGGCACTGTTTCGGCGACATCTCCAAGATCGAGCGGACCTACGGCTTCAAGCCGGAACGCGACATGGAGACCGGCATGGCCGAGCTGATCGCCTGGGTGTCGCGCACCAAGGTGCCGATAGACCGCAGCGCCGAAAGCCTGGCCGAACTGACACGAGGAAAATTGGTCGTCTGAAAGTATTAACCAAAATGATCCAGCGTAGCTGAAGCGCCTTCCTCTGCGCTGCCGACAAGGCGGCGTGCTCGATACTTTCGTTAGGGAATGTTCATGACCGACCAACGCCGTCGCCTCGCATCGAAAACGTCAATCGCAGCCGCCCTGGTCGCCCTCGGCGCGGCTGGCTGGTCCGGATCCGCCGCGGCGCAAAGCGACGTGACGATTTTCGCCGGCGGCAAATTGGATGTCGCGGATTCGGCCTACGCCGGGGCCACGATCGGCTTGCCCGGCTCGGTCGACAACAAGGGCTGGGCCGTGCGCGGTGCGGTCTATACCGGCGGCTATGAATACCTGAACGGACCGACGACGATCGACGCCGACTTCACCGGCGGTCAGGCGGAGCTGATCTATCGCTTCGGCTCGGGCCCGACCTGGGGCAGCGTCGGCCTGGGCTATCGCTACGTCGACACCGACCTCAGCCCCGGCGACCCCGGCAACCGCCGCGACGGCGGCCAGGGCGAGGTGATGGTCAGCCTGGAAGGCGGCCACGTCGCCGGCCCCTGGCGGGCCGACTGGTACGGTTCCTACGGCTTCCAGCTGGACGACTACGACGCCCTGGCCAGTCTGACGCACACGGTCGGCGCCTCGGGCCGCGTGCGCGTAGGGATGGAGGTCGCCGCCGACGGGGATTCCAACTACAGCGCCTTTCACATCGGCCCGGTCGTCGGCTTCAAGATCGACGACAAGTCGGAAATCCAGCTCTCGGCCGGATACAGCGACGGGGACGACAGAGGCTCCGACGGCTATGTTCGCGTCGGATTCTATCGCGGCTTCTAAGTCTTTCCGCGAGGTCGGATCAACGAAACCATCCGACCTCGCCTCGCTCCTCCAAGCTTAGCTTTAAGGAGGCTCGACAAAAGGCGACTGCTTTTTCGCCTTAAAACCACCGCTCGGCAATCGTTAACCCGGCGTTATCCCCGGGGAGCTTAACGATCACGCTTACTCTTCTCCGCGACTTGAGAAGGCTAGGCGTAGTATGCTGACGCTTCCGTCACGACGAACCGTATTGACCGGCCTTGCGCTGGCCCCGGCGCTCGCCGTCATGCCTCACGGCGCCTGGGCCGTGCCCGAGGGAGAAGGCGCCGCCCTGCCCGCCGCATCGAATACGCCCACGTCCCTGTCCCGCGCCGCCCGCAGCGGCGGACGCTATTACGGCGCCGCAGCCCGCGCCGACCACCTGCGCGACGACAAGGCTCTACGTGCCGCCGTGCTGCGCGATTGCGAGGTGCTGACTCCCGAGATCCATCTGAAATGGAACTCGCTGGAATGGCGCAAGGACCAGTTCAACTTCGCCCCGGTCGATGACCTGCTGGCGTTCTCGGACGAAAACGGCCTGCGCGTGCGCGGCCACACCCTGCTGTGGGATCAGAGCACGCCCGACTGGGCCAAGCGCGAAATGCTGGAGCATCGCGACTGGCGGCTGATGTCCGAGCATTTCTCGCGCGTCCTGGGCCGCTATGGGTCGCGCATCGACGAGTGGGACGTCATCAACGAACCCATCGACACCGAGGCGGGCGCCCGGTCCTTGCGCCGCAACACCTTCTTCCGCGCCTTTGGCCCGACCTATATCGAGCGCGCGCTGGAAGAGGCGCGGACGCACGCGCCCCAGGCCCATCTGGTCGTCAACGACTACGGCTTTGAATACGGCAATCCGGTCGACAAGGCCCGACGCCAGGCCTTCGTCGCCCTGGCCCGGCGCCTGCGCGCAGCCAACGTCCCGCTGGACGGCGTCGGCGTTCAGGCCCACCTGGATCTGTCCAAGGGACCGATCGACACCGTCGGTCTGCAAGAGATGACCAAGGCCCTGATCGACCTAGGCCTCGACATCACCGTGACTGAACTGGACGTCAAGGAATCGGAATCCGGCGCCCCGACCGCCGCGCGCGACCAAAAGGTCGCCGACGAAACCCGGCGCTACCTCGACGTCATGCTGGCCTTCCCCGAGGTGCGCGGCGTCGTGACCTGGGGCCTGACCGACAAGTTCTCATGGCTGACCGAGCAGGTCGACGCCCGCGTTCGGGCCGCCCAAGACGTCAACCGCGGCCTGCCCTACGACGACGCCTACAGCCCCAAGCCCATGTACTGGGCCCTGGCCGACACCCTGCGCGCCAGCGCCTGAGCCGCTGCCGCTCGGCGCCCCGGGGCGCCCTCGCTGGACAAGGCTCAAGTTTTTGCTTCGAAAACACGCACCCTTTCGCTGCGCCTCGCGTTAGAGGAGCGGAACCGGGGGACAGGGTGCGAACACTCGCCAAGACAATTGATCTGGTCGCAGCGTTCGACGCCTCGCCCAATCCCTACATGCTGCTGGACGACCAGTTGCGCTATGCGGGGATGAATCAGGCCTATCTGGATGTCACCCAGAGGCGCAGAAGCGACCTGATCGGCCGCGCCGTCATGGAGATGTTCGACGCCGGACCGGGCGAGAAGGCGGCGGAAAACGCGCGCCAACTTCTGTCGTCGTTCGAGAAGGTTCTCGAAACCGGCCAAGCTGACCATCTGGCGGTCCTTCACTACGCCATCCCCATCCCCGGTCCCGACGGCGAAATCGTCTATGAGGACCGTTACTGGAGCTGCACTCACACGCCGATCATGGATGATACAGGCCGCGTCACCCACATCCTCCAGCACACGAGCGACATCACAGAACTGGAAAAACTGCGTCGGCAGGTCGCGCGGCAGCGGCCCAGCGAAACCACCTCGGCCCTGGATTCCATGATCGGCGGCGGCGTCTTCCGCCGCGCCATGACGGTTCAGGCCGACAACCGGCGGCTGGTGAACGAGCGCAAGCAACTGCTGGACATGTTCATGCAGGCGCCCGGTTTCGTCGCCGTTCTGAACGGACCGAACCATGTCTTCCAGTTGATCAACGGGGCCTACAGCCAGTTGATCGGCCACCGCGACATCGCCGGCAAGGCGATCCGCGACGCCCTGCCGGAACTGTCGGGTCAGGGGTATTACGACTTTCTCGACGAGGTCTATGCGACCGGCGAACCCTTCCATGGACGGCAAAGCCCGGTTCAACTGCAACACACGCCCAACGGGCCGCTCGAGACCCGGTATCTCGACTTCATGTACCAGCCGATCCGGGATCAGGCCGGCGAGATCGTCGGCATCTTCGTCCAGGGCCACGACGTGACCGACACCGTGGTCGCCGCCGAACGTCAGAAGCTGATGATCGACGAGCTGAACCACCGCGTGAAGAACACCCTGGCCACCGTCCAGTCGATCGCCATGCAGACCGCGCGCTCGCACGACGATCCGCGCTCCTTCGCCGAGACCTTCCAGTCGCGCATCCTATCGCTGTCCCACACCCACGACCTGCTGACCCTAAGCCACTGGGAAGGCGCGGATCTGCGGGCCGTCCTGAAGCATGAGACCGAAGCGCACGGCGCCAACCGCCTGTCTCTGAATGGACCGAACGTCGGGCTGGACCCGGCGACCGCCGTCTCGCTGGGCATGATCTTCCACGAGCTGGCGACCAACGCCGCCAAATACGGCGCCCTGTCGCCGGGCGACGGACGCGTGCTTGTGGACTGGTCGGTCGCCGACCTCCATGCGCCGCGCCTGAACATCCGGTGGCGCGAGACCGGCGGACCGGCTGTCTCCGCGCCGGATCGCCGCGGCTTCGGCAGCCGGCTTATCGAGCGCAATGTGCGGCATGATCTGGCCGGAACCGTCGAACGCCGCTACTCAAGCGATGGGTTTACAGCGGAGATCTCCATCCCGCTGACGAAGGAAGCGGAATGACGAACGCCCTGCAGGGTCGGCGCGTGCTGGTCATCGAAGACGAGTCTTTGGTGGCCATGCTGCTGGAAACCATACTGGACGACATGGGCTGCTCCGTGGTCGGTCCGGAATCCAACATCGACGACGGCCTTCGATCGGCGACCCATGAGGCTGCGCTGGACGCCGCCCTGCTGGACGTCAACGTGGCGGGGCGCGAGGTCTTTCCGGTGGCCGAGGCGCTGAAGGCGCGCGGCGTGCCCTTCGTCTTCTCCACCGGTTATGGCGAGGCGGGCCTGCCCGAACACTGGCGCGGCCATCCCACTATCCAGAAACCCTTCACCGAGGGCGCCATTCGCAACGCCCTGATGAAGGTGCTGAACATCAGCCTGGCTTGAGATCCTTCAAAATGGCGCGGGCCGCGTTGTGGCCCGGCGCGCCCGTCACCCCGCCGCCGGGGTGGGCCCCGGAACCGCACAGGTAAAGCCCTGGGACCGGCATCCGGTGATCGGCGTGGCCCAGCACAGGGCGGGCGCTGAACAGCTGATCCAACGTCAGCCGCCCGTGGAAGATGTCGCCGCCGATCAGTCCGAAGCGCCGCTCCAGATCGCGCGGGCCCAGCGCCAGCCGCCCGACCACCGAGGCCTTGAACCCCGGCGCATGGGCCTCGACCGTCTCGATCATCAGGTCGGCCACTGTGTCGCGATGCTCGTCCGCCAGATCGGGCGCGACGTGCTGACAGAACAGGCTGGCGACGTGCTGGCCGGGCGGGGCCAGACTGTCGTCCAGGGTCGAGGGGATCAGCATCTCGACGATCGGCTTTGACGACCAGCCGTTCAGCCGCGCCTCGGCATGGGCGCGGTCCATATAGGCCAGCGTCGGCGCGATGATGATGCCCGCCGTCAGGTGATCGCCCGCGCCCGGCAAGGCCGTGAACCGGGGAAGTTCAGACAGGGCCACGTTCATGCGGAAGGTGCCGGAACCCGAGGCGTAGCGGCTCATCCGCTCAGTGAAATCCGCCGGAACCACGGCCGGATCGACCAGCCGGTCGAACAGCAGGCGCGGGTGCAGGTTGGAGACGACGGCGCGGGCGCGGACTGCGTCGCCCGCCTCGGTCACGGCGCCGACCGCCCTGCCCTTTTCGGTCAGAACCTCGGCGACCGGCGCGTCCAGACGGATGTCGACGCCCTGCTCGGCGCAGGCGGCGGCCATGGCCTGGGTGATGGCCCCCATGCCGCCGATCGCGTGGCCCCAGGCGCCCTTCTTGCCGTTCACCTCGCCGAAGACGTGGTGCAGCAGGACATAGGCCGAGCCGGGCGTATAGGGGCTGGCGTAGTTGCCGACGACGCTGTCGAAGCCGAACAGGGCCTTGATCGGATCGCTCTCGAACCAGCCGTCCAGCCAGTCGCCCGCCGACTTGGCGAACAGGTCCAGCAGGTCGCGCCGCCCCGTCATGTCCAGCCCCGAGACGCGCCGCCCCAGCGACGCCGCCTTCAGCATCTCCGGCAGGGCCGCCAGCCAGCCGCCCTCGACGACGTTCGGCGGCGTGGTCAGGATCAGGTCGCGCAGGATGGCGGCGACCGTCTCCAGCCGCGCCTCATAGTCAGGCAGACGTTCGGCGTCGCGGGTCGAGAACTTGGCCACCTCGGCCTGGGTCCGCCCCTCGCCGGTCAGCAGGTAGCGCCCGTCATCGAAGGGCAGGAAGTTGGCCGCGCGCCGCTCGACCACCCGCAGCCCGTGGCGAGCCAGCTCCATATCGGCGATGACGCGCGGGTTCAGCAGGCTGACGGTGTAGCTGGCGGTCGAGTTGCGGAAGCCGGGATGGAACTCCTCCGTCACCGCCGCCCCGCCGACCACGCCGCGTCGCTCCAGCACCGTCACCTTCAGCCCGGCCCGCGCCAGATAGAAGGCGCAGACCAGCCCGTTGTGCCCGCCGCCCAGGATGACGACGTCCGTCCGTGATTGCGCCATGCCGTCCGCTTCCCCTCGACCGAGGGCGGAGGCTAGCATCAGACTCGGCGCGGGGTGAACCATCCGTCCGGGGTGCGCTGAACCGACCCGGCCACGGCCAGAACCGCCAGGGTCTGCTCGATGCGATCCTCCATCCGGCGTCCGCGACGACCGCCGAAGCGGGCGGCCAGAGCGCGCGGCCCGACCGGGACGCCTTCCTGCCTCAAGGCGTGCAGCAGGGCGGAGGCCATGGCTCCCGGCGCCTCGGGGAGATGCGGAAGCCTGTCGGCGACGTCCAGCTTCGCCTCGACCTGGACAGGACGACGGGGCGTCTTCACCCGCCCCGCCTGGAATGCAGGACGCAGGAAGCGCACCTCGCCGTGCGCCTCCTCGGCGGCGCGCGCCCGGTTCAGCGCCACCAGCCGCGCCACGGCCTCCTGCGCCGACAGATCCGCCGGCCAGCCGTAGGCGGCCATGACCGCCGCATCCAACCGCCGGTGCAGATGGTCCAGCAGGCCGATGCAGCCGGCTTCATGCAGCGCGCGCTCGGCCTCGGCCAGCACCTCATGATCCGCCAGTCTGGCCCGCGCATTATAGAGACCGGTCATGCTGAGGAAGGCGTGCCGCGTCAGAACCCGCGCCCGCAGTTCGTCGATTTCCTCGGCCAGAGCCGCGATCTCGGCCGCCGCCCTGCCGGACAGATCGGGAAAGGGAAAGGCGTCGAAGCAAGCGCCCTTCACGTAAACAGCGTCGCCGTCATACACCCCGATCCGCGCCGAGTTGGCGATGAACCACTGCTGATGCAGCCAGGACGACAGGACGCCCAGCACGACCGGATCGTCGCTGGCTATCACCACCAGCTTGTTGTCGGGCAGGATGCCCGGATCCATAAATCGGAACCAGCGATGCTTGGCGGTTTCGACCGTCGCGATATAGCGCCGCAAACCTTCCAGTGCTGGACGCAGCTCCCGGCGCGGTTCGCCGAAGATCCACCAGTTGTCACGATAGGAGGCCCGGTTGTTGCGGTCCCGCTCGGGCTTCACCGTCTCGAGAACGTGCTGAAAGATCGCCGGGTGGCGCCGCCGCACCTCGGCCTCCTCCCAGCCGAACAGGTCGATGACGTTCACCCCGCGCGGCCGATCCGCCAGATCTCGGCCATTGCGATAGGCCCGGATCGGCGAGACCGCCTCGGGCTCTGAGGCCGACAGCAGGGCCGCCGCCCGGTCCGGCGCGACGATGAAGCCCGCGCCCATCAGTTGCACTCCGCGCATGGCCAGGGCCGCATTGGCCTTCAACGGCACGGCGTCGGACACCGGGGCACTGACCGAAAGATCGGCTGAAATAGCGCCGCGCTCGACGCCGAAGACGATCTCGGGCGCGTCGGAGTGAAGACCCGCCTCCGACACGACGGTCAGCAACCGCCCCCGCCCGTCCGGCTCGCCGCGCTCGGCCACGGTCATGGCGATGCGGACGGCGGCGCGGTCCCCGCCCTTGATCCAGGGATGGTCGGGGATGGCGAAGACCAGCCGCATCGGCGGCTCGCCCTTCAGGTGATGCTCCAGCACACGACGCGAAAAGGTCTGGGTGATCGAGTTGGTGGTGATGAAACCGAAGCGGCGCAGGCTGCTCCCCTTGGCCGTCAGGATGTCCGCCGCCCGGTCCCACCAGGCCGTGACCAGGTCAGCGGACCGAAACCGCCCCTGGCGCACCTGCCACAGGGCGTCGACATAGCCGTCGCCCAGTTCGCGCCTCAGATCCTTGCCGCCGATGAAGGGCGGGTTGCCGATGATGAAGTGAACGTCCCGCCACGGCGTCGGACGCGGGTCGATCAGGCGGACCACCTCGCGTTCCTCGAGCACCGGAAACAGGTCCGGCGCGTCGCTGTCCTTGCGCCCTTGTCGAGGTCTGGGCCGCGCGCGCACGACGGGCCGCCCCGCGGCGTCGCGAACCAGTTCCTCGCGCGACCAGGACAGCAGGGCGTCGGTCTGACGGATGCGCTCGAAATTGCGCAGGATCGGCTCTGACGGCTTGGCGTCGCCATAGACGCGGAAATGCCACTGCAGATAACCGATCCACATCACCATCTCGGCGATCCAGGCGGCATAGGCGTTCTTCTCCAGCCCCCAGAACTGTTCCGGGCTGACGGTATGGCCGTCCAGCGCCAGCGAGCCTTGCGCCTCGCCCATCTCGCCCAGGACGGCCAGGACCTCGCCTTCCAGCTCCTTCATCATGCCCATGGCGACATAGAGGAAGTTGCCAGTGCCGCAGGCCGGGTCCAGCACGCGGACGTGGCACAGGTCATGATGGAACTGGCGCACCATCCGGCGCGCACCCCTGTGGTCGCCGGCCATGAACAGGCCGATGGCGCTGGCCTCGGCGGCCTCCCAGTCGGCGCGAAGCGGCTCCATGATCGTCGGCTCGACCAGACGCTCGACATAGGCGCGCGGGGTGTAGTGGGCGCCCAGTTCCGCCCGCTCGTCCGGGGCCAAAGCCTGTTCCAGCAGGGTTCCGAAGATGGCCGGTTCGACCGAGGCCCAATCCCGCTGAGCCGCCGCGATCAGAGCCTCCAGTTCGTCCTCGGTGATCGGCAGGGCGGCGGCGTGGCGGAACAGGCCGCCGTTGAAACGGCGCAAGGTCTGGCGAATGGCCGAGCAGTGCCCGCCCTCATCCATGCGGCGGAAAAAGTCGCCCGCGCCCAGATGAAACTGGTCGGCGTGGCCGCGATAGCTTTCCAGAAAGCGCCGGAAGCCCTTGTCCTCGATCAGGCCGACGCTGTCGGCGAACATGGCGAAGATGCACTGCATGACGAACAGGGCCGTCTGATTGGCCCGCGCCGCCTTGGCCACCGGATCGGGCCGTCCATCCACGCCAACCGGAACCCGTCCGCCGATGGAGCGCACCAGCCAGGCCAGCCGCCCGGCGATGTCCGTCGTCACCTCGGCCACGCGCGCGGCGGGGTCCAGACTCATCGGATCGGACCAGACGCGCCTCAGCCGGTCCCGCACCGCCTCGTCGCGCAGATGCGCCATCTCGATCCGATAGCGGGCGCGGTCGGGAAACGGGACATAGGCCTTGCCCTGTCGGCCGAAGTCGGACCACAGCTCGATGGCCCGTCCCACATCGACCACGACGATGAAGGGCGGCCATTCGTCCAGGGCCTTGGCGTAGTTCTCGGCCTGACGCTTGGCGTTGCGCATCAGGGCTTCCAGCCCGCCCGTCACGCCCGCGGACGCCTTGCGCCCGCGCCCGCCGAACAGAGCCAGTTGCGGCTGCGGGTCCAGCGCCCCGCCCGCCCCGCGCTTGCCCGACTGCTTGGCCTCCAGCACGAAGGCCCCGCGTCGGTAGCAGTCGATATAGCCGGGGTGGCTGCCGCCGTCCTCGTGGTGGAACTTCACCGGGCGCTCGAAGCAGTAGTCGAGATCGCCCGTCCGCTCGTCATCCGGAGCCGAGACGCCGATCAGGCGGCACAGTTGAGCGATGAAGGTCTGATAGTGGGCGCGCTCGCTGATCGGCGCCTCGGACCAGCGGCGAATGAAGTCGTCTGCATCCATGGATTGTCGGCCTCCCCGCCAACAATCTTAGATTACAGATAACGCAGAAATACAACCTTTAGGAGATTTCGCCGCCGAGGTAGCGCCCATGCAGCAGCGGCGCGCCCAGCCAGTAGCAAAGCTCGGCCGGGCGACTGATGTCCCAGACCGCCAGGTCGGCGGCCTTGCCGGCCTCGATGGTCCCAACCTCGTCCTGCAACCCCAGGGCGCGGGCGGCGTGGCGGGTGGCGCCGGCCAGGGCCTCTTCCGGGGTCAGGCGGAACTGGACGCAGACCAGGTTCAGCGCCGCCGTCATCGAAGCGACCGGCGAGGTTCCGGGGTTGCAGTCGGTGGCCACCGCCATGGCGACGCCGTGCTGACGCAGCAGGGCGACGGGCGGAAGCTTGGTCTCGCGCAACATCAGGAAGGCGCCGGGCAGCAGGACCGCCACCACGCCTGCCTCGGCCATGGCCTGAACCCCCGGCTCGGTCGTGTGCTCGATATGATCGGCGGACAGGGCGTGATAGCGGGCCGCCAACGCCGCGCCGCCGCCGTCCGACAACTGGTCGGCGTGCAGCTTGACCGGAAGGCCCAACGCCTCGGCCTTGTCGAACAGGCGCGCCACCTCGTCCGTGGTGAAGGCGATGGGCTCGCAATAGGCGTCAACGGCGTCGACCAGACCCTCGGCATGGGCGGCGGGCAGGATCTCATCCACAGCCTTGTCCACATAGGCGGCGCGGTCGGCCTTATGCTCGGGCGGCACGGCGTGCAGGCCCAGGTAGGAGGTGCGGACCCGCACCCCCGCCTCGCGCCCGATGCGGCGGGCGACGCGCAGCATCTTCAGCTCGCTGTCGTGGTCCAGACCATAGCCGGACTTGATCTCAAGCGTGGTGACGCCCGTGGCCTTCAGCCCCTCCAGACGCTTGCAGGCCGAGGCGTAGAGGGCGTCCTCGCTGGCCTCTCGCGTCGCCTTGACCGAGGAGACGATGCCGCCCCCGGCGCGCGCGATCTCCTCATAGGTCGCGCCCTCCAGCCGCCGCTCGAACTCGCCCGAGCGGTCGCCGCCGAAGACCAGATGGGTGTGGCAGTCGATCAGGCCCGGCGTGACCCACCGGCCGCCCAGACTGTCGGTTTCCACAGCCTTGTGCACAGGCAGGTCCGCGCGCGGCCCGACCCAGACGATGCGCCCATCCTTGATCAGGATGGCGGCGTCCTCGATCGCGCCATAGGGGGCGCCGCCCTCGGTCATGGTCGCGACGTGGCAGTCGGTAAGGAGACGGTCAGCGAGGATCATCGCGCAGCCACCCCGCTGAGGATTTCGCAGAACCAGCGCCCGGCGGTCAGGGAGCCGAGGTCGCCGACTTCCAGCGAGGGGTCGTATTCGGTCAGATCGACGGCGCGGACCTTGGGACAGGCGCCGATGGCGCGGGCGGCGTCGAAGAAATCGTGGACCGAGACCCCGCCTGGCCGCGCGCCGGGGCTGGCGGGCCACTGGCTGCGGTCGATGACGTCGATGTCAAAGTCGACGTAGATGACCTCGCACAGGGAGGACAGGCGCTCCAGTTCCTCGACCACCACGGTCGCCAGACCGCGCTGGCGGCACTCGCGGGCGGTGCGGACGCTGATCCCGGCGGCATCGGCCTTTTCATGCGCGCGGCGGGTGTTGGCGAAGGGAGCGAGGCCGATCTGGCTGATCCGCTGTCCGTCTAGCCCATCGTCCAGCAGGGCCTGGATCGGATTGCCGTTGGTCAGGCCCTGATCCGTGTCGCGCAGGTCGAAATGAGCGTCCAGCGTCAGCACGCCGACGCGGTCCAGCCCCAGCGCGTGGACGCCCGGCCGGGTGATGGCGTTGTTGCCGCCGACCAGGATGGTCAGGGCGCGGTGGGCCTGAGCCTTCACCGCGTCGCGCACAGGTTCAAAAGCGTCGAACGGCGACACGGCCTTCAGCGCCACATCCCCCGCGTCGTGGACCAGAACCTCCAGCTCCAGCCCGGTCTCGACGTCATAGGTGGACAGGCGCGGCAGGACGGCGCGCAGGGTTTTCGGCCCCAGGTCGCAGCGGCCCGGCGTCAGCGACCGTTCGTTCAGCGGCGCGCCTATCAGGGCGACGGCGGCGTCGGGATGGTTCCCCACTAGGTCCGCGACAGAGCGCCAACCGAGGGCTTCAGACGGTTCGCTCATGAGGGTCATCCTTTGGTCGGGGAAAAGCGGGCGACCAGATCATAGGCCGCGCCGGGGAAGGTCTGCCACGCCCAGGTCACGCCCTGGCCGTCGCGCCAGGTGCGGCGCTCCAGCCGCAGACAGGCCGCGCCGTCGGCCAGACCCAGATGGGTCGCCGTTTCATGGTCGGCGCCGACGGCGGAAATCCGATGCTCGGCCTCGGTCCAGGGCATGTGGGCCAGCAGCCAGCCGCCCGGCGGCTGGGTGGTGAAGTCAGCGGCCTCCGCCTCGGGCGCGGCGGTCAGAGAGATCAGGCGGCGCTCGAAGACGAAGGGCAGGTCGTCGGCCAGATGCAGGGTCTCCAGCTCGACCACCCGCTGGCCCAGCCCCTCGTCGGGCCGCGCGGGGCGGACGATCCGGCCCAGCAGGCGGTGGGAATAGGTCAGCCCCCTGCCCTCGACCTCGGACTGGATGTCGGGGATCGCGACCAGGGCCGACGAATGCACCGGCGGATGGGCCACCACCGTCCCGGCGCGACGCCGCCGCACCACCAGGGCCCGCGCCGACAGGTCCGACATGGCGCGCGACACCGTCATCCGGGCGCAGCCGTATTCGGCCATCAGCTCGGCCTCGGTCGGGATGCGGAAGCCCGGCCGCCATTCGCCCGAGGCGATGCGGCGCTCGATGTCGCCAGCGATCCGTCGATGAAGCGGCTCATGATCCATGAACTGACCCTGCCTCTTGCGCGCAATAATGTCTAGACATAAGACTGACCGCCAGAACACACGACGGCGGCCGACGCCGCACGGAGGAATCGATGAGCGCCACGCCCAACACCCGCATCATCCGCAGCCCGCACGGGCCTGAAAAGACCGCCAAGACCTGGGCCGCCGAAGCGGCCATGCGGATGCTGATGAACAACCTCGACCCCGAGGTGGCCGAGCGCCCCGAGGACCTGGTCGTCTATGGCGGCATCGGCAAGGCGGCCCGCAACTGGCAGGCCTTCGACACCATCGTCGAGCAGCTGCAAAAGCTGGAAGCCGACGAGACCCTGCTGGTCCAGTCGGGCAAGCCGGTCGGCGTCTTCCGCACCCACGAAGACGCCCCGCGCGTCCTGATCGCCAACTCCAACCTGGTGCCCAAGTGGGCGACCTGGGAGCATTTCAACGAGCTCGATCGCAAGGGTCTGATGATGTACGGCCAGATGACGGCCGGGTCGTGGATCTACATCGGCACCCAGGGCATCGTCCAAGGCACCTATGAGACCTTCATGGAGGCGGGCCGCCAGCACTATGGCGGCGACTGGTCGGGCAAGTGGATCCTGACGGCGGGCCTGGGCGGCATGGGCGGCGCCCAGCCGCTGGCCGCGACCATGGCCGGCGCCTCCTGCATCACCATCGAGTGCCAGCGCAGCCGCATCGAGTTCCGCCAGCGCACCCGCTACGTCGACGTCATGGCCGAGACCCTGGACGAGGCCCTGGCCCTGCTGGAGCAGTCGTTCAAGGACAAGAAAGCCTTGTCGATCGGCCTGTTGGGCAATGCAGCTGAGCTTCTGCCTGAAATGGTCAAGCGCGGCGTTCGCCCCGATCTGGTAACCGACCAGACCAGCGCCCACGACCCGGTCAACGGCTACCTGCCCTCGGGCTGGACCGTCGCCGAGTGGGAAGAAAAGCGCGTCAGCGACCCCGCCGCCGTCGAAGCCGCCGCGCGCAAATCCATGGCCGTCCACGTTCAGGCCATGCTCGACTTCCACGCCATGAGCATCCCCACCGTCGACTACGGCAACAACATCCGTCAGGTCGCCTTCGACGAGGGCGTGAAGAACGCCTTCGACTTCCCCGGCTTCGTGCCCGCCTACATCCGCCCGCTGTTCTGCCGCGGCGTCGGCCCGTTCCGCTGGGCCGCCCTGTCGGGTGATCCCGAGGACATCCGCAAGACGGATGCGGCGATGAAGACGCTGTTCCCGGACAACGCCGGCCTGCATCGCTGGCTGGACATGGCGGGCGAGCGCATCGCCTTCCAGGGCCTGCCCGCGCGCATCTGCTGGATCGGTCTGGGCGACCGTCACCGCGCCGGTCTGATGTTCAACGAGATGGTGGCCTCGGGCGAGTTGAAGGCCCCCATCGTCATCGGCCGCGACCATCTGGACAGCGGCTCCGTCGCCAGCCCGAACCGCGAGACCGAGGCCATGATGGACGGCTCGGACGCCGTGTCCGACTGGCCCCTGCTGAACGCCCTGCTGAACACCGCGTCGGGCGCCAGCTGGGTGTCGCTGCACCACGGCGGCGGGGTCGGCATGGGCTATAGCCAGCACTCGGGCGTCGTCATCGTCGCCGATGGCACGCCGGAAGCCGCCAAGCGTCTGGAGCGCGTCCTGTGGAACGACCCGGCCACCGGCGTGATGCGCCACGCCGACGCCGGATACGAAATCGCCAAGGACGCCGCGCGTGAGCACGGGCTGAACCTGCCGAGCCTGACGTAACCTAAAAGCCCTCCCCCTCGAGGGGGGAGGGTTGGGTGGGGGTGAACCCTTCGCCCTTTCCGTAAAGCCTCTGGAGGCGCCGCCTCCCGCGCCTTGATTTCAGGCACACTGCCTGCACCCCATCCCCGGCCCTTCCCCCTCGAGGGGAAGGGAGGAGAAGAAGACGAATGACCCAGATCACCATCGGCGCCGCCCCGCTGACTCTTAATCAGCTGCGCCAAGCCCTGAACGGCCCCGTTCAGGTCGAACTCACGCCCGCCGCCTGGGCCAATGTCGAGAAGGGCGCGGCGGTCGTCGCCGCCATCCTGGCCGAAGGCCGCACGGTCTATGGCATCAACACCGGCTTCGGCCTGCTGGCCAACACCAGCATTGCGGCAGAAGACCTTGAAACCCTTCAGAAGAACCTAGTGCTCAGCCACGCCTGCGGCGTCGGCGAACCGCTGAACGAGAACGTCACCCGTCTGCTGATGGTGCTGAAGATCGCCAGCCTGTCGAAGGGCGCCTCGGGCGTTCGCCGTCAGACGCTGGAGACCCTGATCGGCATGGTCAACGCCGAGGTCCTGCCGCTGATCCCGGCCAAGGGCTCGGTCGGCGCCTCGGGCGATCTGGCGCCGCTGGCCCACATGAGCTGCGTCCTGATCGGCGTCAGCGAGGCCCGCTATCAGGGTCAGACGCTGGACGCCGTGACGGCCCTGGCCAAGGCCGGGCTGAAGCCCGTCGTCCTGGGCCCCAAGGAAGGCCTGGCCCTGCTGAACGGCACCCAGTGCTCGACGGCCCTGGCCCTGGCCGGCCTGTTCGCCGCCGAGGACGTCTTCGCCGCCGCCGTCGCCGCGGGCGCCCTGTCGGTCGATGCGCTTCTGGGTTCGGACGCGCCGTTCGATCACCGCATCCACGCCCTGCGCGGCCAGCCGGGTCAGATCGACGTGGCCCGTCGCCTGCGCGAACTTCTGACCGGCAGCGCCATCCGTGAAAGCCACCGCCACGATTGCGCCAAGGTGCAAGACCCCTACTCGCTGCGCTGCCAGCCGCAGGTCATGGGCGCGACCCTCGACGTTCTGCGTAACGCCGCCGCCATGCTGGAGCGTGAAGCCAACGCCGTGACCGACAATCCGCTGGTCTTCATCGAGGACGGCGACGTCATCTCGGGCGGCAACTTCCACGCGGAACCTGTTGCTTATGCAGCGGATCAGATCGCCATGGTCCTATGCGAGATCGGCAATATCTCCGAGCGCCGCACCTCCATCCTGGTCGACCCCAAGATGACCGACCTGCCCGCCTTCCTGGTCAAGGACAGCGGCGTCAACTCGGGCTTCATGATCGCCCAGGTGACGGCGGCGGCCCTGGTGGCCGAGAACCGCATGGTGGCCCACCCCTGCGTCATCGACACCGTGCCGACCAGCGCCAACCAGGAAGACCACGTGTCGATGGCCACCCACGGCGCGCGCCGCCTGCTGGACATGGCCGCCAATACGGCGACCGTGGTCGGCATCGAACTGCTGGCCGCGGCGCAAGGCATCGACTTCCGTCGCCCCCTGACCTCGTCGCCGGAACTGGAGCAGACCTACGCCATCGTGCGCGAGGCGGCCGAGCCCTATGCGTCCGACCGCTACTTCGCGCCGGACATCGCGCGGGCCACGGACGGGGTGCGGGCCGGTCGCTATCGCGCCTTCGCCGGCGATCTGCTGCCCTCGGCGTAAGACCGCATTGCAGCCAAAGGAAAAGGCCTCGGCGAGAACGCCGAGGCCTTTGTCTTGTCCGGAGGCGGCCGCCTGCAGTCAGCGCTTGATCGAGACGGTGGCCGTGTATTCGCCCTCTTCGGCGGCCCCCAGGGTGTTGGCGCGGAAGGAATAGGTCCCCGGCCTCAGGTCCTTGACGATCAGGGCGCTGGTGCGGCCGCCGCTGTCGTCATCGGTGGCCAGAGAGTCGCCGTCGCATTGCGGCCCCTCATGCAGCGCCAGATAGGCGTCGAACTCCGGCGCATCCAGGCGAATGGCGGTGCGTCCAGCGCGGCCCACGGTCAGGGCGTAGCAGTCGAAGAAGGAACCGTCGTCGGCGCGACGATCGCTGAACTCCAGACGGCCGGAACGGCTTTCGCCGACGGCGATCGGCAGGACCTGGGTGGTCGGACGGACGCGCTCGCCCGAGGAGATGCGCAGCTCATAGCGGCCGGTCTCGCCTTCGCTCAGGGTGTTGGCCTTGATGATCCACAGGCCGCCGCCGGAGGAGAAGCGCAACTGCGAGTTGGTGCCCATGTCGGGGCCGTCGTCGTTGGTGACGGTCGTCTCATCGCAATCCGCGCCCGGTCCCGCCGACAGATAGGTGTCGAAGTCGGCCGAGCTGAGCGTCACCGTATAGGCCTCGTCAGCATTGGTCTGAACGACGTAGCAACGATAGTGCGAGCCGTCGCCCATGCGGGCGTCCTTGCCGCTGAAATTGCCCTGCACCGTCTGGCCGGGACGGATGGTGCTCTGGGCGGCAGCGCCGCCGGCCACAGCCAGGGCGGACGCAAGAACAGTCGTCATCAGAAGGGCGCGCATGGGGGAGGTCTCCGAATGTTGAACGTCGCCTGTAGCGTGACGCCCTAAACGACTGATTTATTTCGCCGCCAGCAGCGGCGCCCGTTTGAGCGCGGCCAGGTTGGCGGCGTTGGTGCAGAAGCAGACGGTGCGCAGTTGCCGGATCACGACCTGGAAATGCGCGACCACCGCCTCAGTGGATATGGTCGCCGCCTGAATGACGCCCGAGGCCATGCCGACCACGTCGGCGCCCAGGCGAACGGCCTTGGCGACATCGACCCCGTCGCGGACGCCACCCGAGCCGATGATCAGGGCTTCGGGCAAGGCGTTGCGCGCCTCAGCGATGGCGCGGGCGGTGGGGATGCCCCAGGCGGCGAAGGCGGCGGCGTGGATCTTGTCCGCAGGATCAGTGGCGCGCTCGCCTTCGATCAGGCCCCAGTTGGCGCCTCCAGCCCCGGCCACGTCCACGCCCGCCGCGCCCATGGCGATCAGGCGCTGGGCGGTGACGGCCGATATGCCTGCCCCCGTCTCCTTGACGATGACCGGCGCATCCAGATCGCGGATCAAGGCCTGAAGCGCCGCGCCGACGCCCCACCAGTCGCGGTCGCCCTCGGGCTGACAGGCTTCTTGCAAGGGGTTGAGATGCACCACCAGGGCGTCGGCCCCGATCATGTCCAGCGCCCGTTTGGCCTGATCCAGACCAAAGCCCCGCGTCAGTTGGGCCGCGCCGATGTTGGCCAGGATCACCGTGTCGGGCGCTCGATCCCGCAGCGAGCGATCCAGCCCTCCCGTCGCCCCGCCCTCGATGGCCGCGCGCTGCGAGCCAACGGCCAGGGCGATTCCCAGATGCTGCGCCGCCTCGGCCAGACGGGCGTTGATGGCTTCGGCGCGCGCCGGTCCGCCAGTCATGGCGCTGATCAGCAGGGGCGCCTGCAGACGCCGACCGAGAAAGTCGGCGCCGAGGTCGATCTTGGCGTGGTCCAGATCCGGCAGGGCCTCGTGCACGAAGCGCCAGTCGTCGAAGCCCGAGGCCAGGGCGTGTCGCCCGCCGCCGGACAGCACCACGTCGAGGTGCTGGTCCTTGCGGCCCAGAATCAGGTCGTCGCTCATCGCGCCCTCCCCTTGGCGGTCAGGGCTGACGCTCGACCGTCAGGACATAGTCGCCGGTCGAGCCCGGCGCGAAGCTGCGGGCGCGCACGACATAGGTCCCGTCGCGCGGCGCGGTCCAGTCCAGCCGGGCGTGGGTGTCCGACAGGCTGTCGTCGTCCTCGGCCAGGCTGCGGAAGTCGCCCTCCTTGTCCTCGCCCACCTCGACGAAGGCGTCGAAGGCCGGGGAGATCATGGTGAAGCGCAGCTTCTCGTCGGCCTTGGCCTTGAAGGTGTAGGCGTCAAACGAGACGCCCTCGTCGTTCATGGCGTCGGCTTCGGACAGGCTGCCGCGCGCGGTCGATCCGACCAGCAGGCTGCCGGGACCCGGCTCAGGTCCGCGATCCGAGAATTCCAGCGAATACAGCCCCTTGCCGCCGCTAGAATAAGGCAGTGCGCGAAGAATATAGTCGCCGTCTTCCGGTAGGGTGAAGGTCAGGCGCGCGTCCGTCCCCTGACGCAGGCCGTCGTCGTCGCTGGCCAGTTCCTCGAACTCTTCGCCCGCCTTGCCGATCTGCAACAGGGCGTCGAAATCGCCGGAGCGCATGAGGGCCTGAACGCGCTGGCCCTCGGTCCCGGTGAAGGCGTAGCCGTCGAACAGGCGGCCCTCGTCGTCGGTCGCGCCGCCTTCCTTCAGTTCGCCCTGCACCGTCTGGCCGAAGCCGAGGGCGGTCGGCGGCGGCGGCGGGGCCACTTCCTCCAGCTTCAGGTCGTAAGACCCCGCAGCGTCCGAGAAGCCGCGCGCCTCGACCAGATAGTCGCCGTCCTCGGGCAGGACGAAGGTCAGGCGGGCGTTCAACTCGCCGCCGCCGTCGTCGTCGGTCGCCAGGCTGTTGCGGTCGGCGTCGAACAGTTCGAGGTAGCTGTCGAAGTCGTCGGCCTTCAGGCTGATCGCCACGCGCTGACCGGCGCGGCCGGTGAAGCGATAGAGGTCGGCGGGCGCGCCGGAATCGCTCTGGGCGCTGTTCTCGTCCAGACGGCCGCTGACCTCCTCGCCGATGGCGATGCTGCGCGCCGACGGGGCCGGCGGCCCCTGCTCCAGCGACAGGCGATAGTCGCCCTCAGCGCCGCCGCCGACCGAGGCGGCCTGGATCACATATTCGCCGGCCTGCGCCGCGGTGAAGACCAGATAGGCGTTCAGCCCCTTGCCCGCGCCGTCGTCGTTCTGGGCCGTCTGCACGAAGGCGCCGTTGACCATACGGCCGATGCGGACCACCGGATCGAAGTCGTCGGCTTCCAGCAGGACCGCCACGCGATCCCCGGCCTCCGCGCGGAAGGCGTAGGCGTCGAACGTGTTGCCGTCCTCGTCCTCGGCGTCGCCGCCGGTCAGGCGGCCGGATACGTCGCCGCCGACCGAAATCCGGCCCGGTCGCGGCTGACGCGGCGCCACGCGTTCGCTGAGGGCCAGGGTGTAGGCGCCGGTCTCCAGACCCGAGAGGGGCCGCGCGCGAATGATATAGACGCCGTCGCTTTCCGGCGTGAACCGCAGGCGGGCGTTGGAGCCGCTGCCGGCGCCGTCGTCGTCGGAGGCCAGAGGCTCGCCCGAAGTCCGCCCCTCGGCATAGACGTCCAGATAGGCGTCGAAGTCGCTGCTGCGCAGTTCGGCCTGCAGCCGCTGCCCGGCGCGCAGTTGAACGCGATAGTCGTCATAGCGATAGGCGTCGCCGCCGCGGGTGCGCGCGTCCCCCTCTTCCAGCCGTCCCCGCACCTCGGCGCCGATGCGGGTGTCGGTCGGCGTTTGGGCCAAGGCGGAACCGGACGACAGCAGGGCGACGACGCTGACCGCCCCGAACAGGGCCCCGAACTGAGAATGACGCATGAAAACCTCTTTGCTGGCGCTATCATAGACGCCGAACCGCAGCGGCTGTAAATCGCGGCCACGCTTTCCAGTTCCCGAAGTAGATGGAGCCGATCATGGCTGTCGAACCCGCCCCCGCCGCTCTGATCGACGGCAAGGCCTTCTCGCACACCCTGGTCGAGCGCGTCGCCGCGGCCGCCGCCCGGCTGGAGGCCGCCCACGGCGTGACGCCCGGCCTGGCCGTGGTCATCGTCGGCGAGGACCCCGCCAGCCAGATCTACGTGCGCAACAAGGGCGAGACGACGCTGAAGGCCGGGATGCGGTCCGACACCCACCGCCTGCCCGACACGACCACCCAGGCCGAGCTTCTGGCCCTGATCGCCGCCCTGAACGCCGATGCGGGCATCCACGGCATCCTGGTGCAACTGCCCCTGCCCAAGCACATCGATTCGGCCGCCGTCCTGGGCGCCATCGACCCGGACAAGGACGTGGACGGCTTCCACGTGGTCAACGTCGGGCGTCTGGCGGTCGGTCTGCCGGGCATGATCCCCTGCACCCCGCTGGGCAGCCTAATGATGCTGAAGGACCAACTGGGCGATCTGTCGGGTCTGAACGCCGTCATCGTCGGCCGCTCGAACATTGTCGGCAAGCCGATGGCGCAACTGCTGCTCGGTGAAAGCTGCACCGTCACCGTGGCCCACTCGCGCACCCGCGACCTGCCCGCCCTGTGCCGCACCGCCGACATCCTGGTGGCCGCTGTCGGCCGTCCCGAGATGATCAAGGGCGACTGGATCAAGCCGGGCGCCACCGTCATCGACGTGGGCATCAACCGCGTCCCCGCGCGCGATCCGGTCAAGGCCGCCGAGGGCAAGACCCGCGTGGTCGGCGACGTGGACTTCGCCGAGGCGGTCGAGGTCGCTGGCCGCATCACCCCCGTCCCCGGCGGCGTCGGCCCCATGACCATCGCCTGCCTGCTGGCCAACACCTACACCGCCGCCTGCCGGTCGGTCGGCGTCACGCCGGACGATCTGGGCTGAAGTTAAAGCCCTCCCCCTCGATGGGGGAGGGTTTGGGTGGGGGGGCAGGCAGGCGGCTTCCCATAAGACCGCCGGAGACGCCGGGCGCGTCTCTCGCGCCACACCCTGAAATGTCCCGCCCTCACCCCCATCCCCTGCCCTTCCCCCATCGAGGGGGAAGGGAGATCATTGACTAAAAATCCGGCCTTGAAGCGGAGCCTTTCCGCTCCGATAGTCCTTAGCGGATCAGCGGTCATCATGGCCGCCGGAGGAGCTTCATGGCTGGATTCTCGCCCCGTCTCGCGGCCGTCGCCGCCGTCGTCGTCCTGACCCCCGCCGTAGGGGCTTGCGGCTACAACACCATTCCGACCAAGCAGGAACGGGCCGAAGCCGCCTGGGCCGACGTGCAGAGCCAGTATCAGCGCCGTTCGGACCTAGTGCCGAACCTGGTCGCCACCGTGCAGGGCGCGGCCATTCAGGAACGCACCACCCTGACCCAGGTGATTGAGGCGCGGGCCAAGGCCACCAGCGTCAACATCGACGCGTCGAACCTCGATAACGCCGCCGCCTTCCAGCAATATCAGCAGGCGCAGGGTGAGCTTTCCAGCGCCCTGTCCCGGCTGCTGGTGACGGTCGAGGCCTATCCCCAGCTTCAGGCCAATCAGAACTTCCTGACCCTGCAATCGCAGCTGGAAGGCACCGAAAACCGCATCGCCGTGGCGCGCCGCGACTACAATGAGGCCGTGCGCGACTACAACACGTCCTTGCGCACCTTCCCGACCGTGATCTGGGCCAAGACCCTGCACGGCGGGTCGAAGCCCATGCAGCTGTTCACCGCCACCGCCGAGGCCCAGAGCGCCCCGACGGTGAACTTCAACCTCGGCGTTCCCGGCGCCCAGCCGGGCGGCGGCGCGCCCGCAACCACGCCCGGCGCAGCGCCCGGTTCGACGCCGCCGGCCGCGCCGGCCGCCGCTCCGGCGGCCTAGTCAGGCCGACATGACCCCTTCCGCCCTCGCCGTGAGGGAACGCCCCAGTCTCGGCCCGCTTGGGCCGGGATTGCTCCCGGCGCTGCTGCTCGGCCTCGTCCTGTGGCTGACGATCCTGCCCGGCGTCGGTTTCGCCGCCGAGATCAAGTTCCCGGCCCTGACCGGGCGGGTGGTCGACGACGCCCAACTGCTGAGCCCGGAACAGGAACAGGCCCTGACCGGCAAGCTGGCGGCGCTGGAACAGCAGACCCGCGATCAGTTGGTGGTCGTCACCCTGCCCTCGCTCCAGGATCAGGAGATCGAGGACTTCGGCTATCAGCTGGGTCGTCACTGGGGCATCGGACAGAAGGAAAACGACGGCGGCGCCCTGCTGATCGTCGCGCCGAACGAGCGCAAGGTGCGGATCGAGGTCGGCTATGGGCTGGAGGGCGTCCTGACCGACGCCTATTCCTCGCTGATCATCCGCAACGACATCCTGCCAGCCTTCCGCCAGGGCGATTACGCCGCCGGCATCATCGCTGGGACCGACGCCGTCATCGCCCAGCTGACCGCCGATCCGGCCGAGGCCCAGGCCCGCGCCGCCGAGGCGAAAAGCGCGGCCAACGAGCGCGAGAAGCCGATCCTGCCCGCCCTGATCATCTTCCTGATCTTCTTCTTCCTGTTCATCAGCCTGGTCATGGCCGCGGCGGGCGGCAAGCGTCGTCGTGGCAGGGGCGACGGCCTGACCCCCATCCTGATCTGGGCCGCCAGCGAGGCGCTGAAGAACCAGGGGCGGGGCGGTCGCGGAGGCGGCGGCTGGGGCGGCGGAGGCGGCGGGTTCGGCGGCGGTGGATTTGGCGGGGGCGGCGGCGGCTTCGGCGGCGGCGGCGCCTCGGGGGGATGGTGATGCAATTCACAACCGAAGACCACGCCCGCGTCGTCGAGGCTATCGCCCGCGCCGAGGCTGAGACCTCGGGCGAGATCTTCTGCGTGGTGGCGCGGCAGGTGTCCTCCTATCGCGACGTCAGCCTGGCCTGGGCGGCGGCGGCGGCGCTGCTGCTGCCGCTGGGCTTGATCCCGCTGGGCTTCGGCGCCCATTGGCTGCCCAATCTGGCCGGTCTGGGCAGCGCCGACTGGCAGGCGGCCCACGCCGCCGCGCGTGACGTGGAGATCGGACAGGCCCTGGCCGCCTACGCTCTGGTGCAGGCGGCGGTCTTCCTCGGCGTCTTCCTGATCAGCCTGATTCCGGCGGTGCGTCGGCTGATCACCCCTGCCCCCTTGCGCCGCACCCGCGTCCGCCGCGCCGCCATGCAGCAGTTCCTGGCCCACGGCCTGCACGTCACCGAGGCCCGCACCGGCGTCCTGATCTTCGCCGCCCTGGCCGATCATCAGGTCGAGGTCATCGCCGACGAGGGCATCCATGCCTGCGTCAGCCCCGAGGTCTGGGCCGATGCCGTCGCCGCCCTCACCAACGGTCTGCGTCGCAATCAGCCGGTCGAGGGGCTGCAACAGGCCGTCGCCCTGTGCGGCGCCGTGCTGGCGGAACAGTTTCCGCCCCGGGTCGCTGACGCCAACGAGGTTCCCGACCGACTGGTTGTCATCTAGGCCTGATAAGGCCCTTGCGGGAGCGCCCCGGGAGGCGCGATCCTGTTCCCGTCGCCGCTCGGCAAGGATTCATGCCCAGACTCGTCACCTATAATGTGCACCGCTGCGTCGGCGTCGACCGCAAGCTGGACGTGGCCCGCGTCGCCGACGTGATCGCCGAACTGGAGCCGGACATCGTCTGTCTGCAGGAACTGGATGTGGGTCGCGCCCGCACCAACGGCGTCGATCAGGCGCACGCCATCGCCGAATACCTGTCCATGGGCTTCCGCTTCCATCCGGCCATGACCATCGAGGCCGAACTCTATGGCGACGCCATCCTGACGGCGCGGCCCGAGCGGCTGATCCGGGCCGCCGCCTTGCCGACCCTGCCCAATCTGCGGGGGCTGGAGCCGCGCGGGGCCCTGTGGTCGGCCATCGACTTCGACGGCACGATCCTGAACGTCTTCAACACCCATCTGGGACTGGTGCCGCGCGAACAGCGGATGCAGGCGGCGGCCCTGGTGGGGCCGGAATGGCTGGGCGATCCGGCCTGCACTGGACCGACCATTCTGACCGGCGACTTCAACGCCACCTCGATCACCCGCCCCTATCACGCCCTGACGCGGCGACTGGCTGACGCCCAGCGCCAACTGGGACTGAAGCCGTCGGTGAAGACCTTCCCGTCCAGCTTCCCCGCCATCCGCATCGACCACTGCTTCGTCAGCCCGGAGATCAAGGTGACGGGCGCCATGACGCCGCTGCATCCTCTGGCGCGCACGGCCTCGGACCACCTGCCGCTGGTGATCGACTTCGAGTTTCAGCCCTCCGTCTGAGATACGGTCTGATCGCTGGTCAGCCGGGGCCGGTGCGAGCGGTTCAGCCGCTTCCACGGCCGCCAGGCGTCCATCGACGAGGCGGGGTCGCCCAACTGCCACTCCGCGATCATGCGTTGCATGGCGTTGGGCGGGTCCGATCCCAGCACCGTCATCCGGTCCGCGCCGAAGGTCTCGACCGCCTGACCGACCGACCCCATCACGTCCTCGACCTGGGCGAAGTCCTCTCCCGACACGCCCAGGAAATGACCGATGGAGCGCTGGCGGAAACGGCGGATGGCGTCGCGCCCTTCCTGCGTTTCCGGTTCGGCCGCCACGTCGCACTCGGTGTCCAGGCCTTGCGAGCGGTTGTTCAGATTGGTCGAGCCGATCCGCAGCAGTCGATCGTCGATGATCGACATCTTGGCGTGGACGATGATCCGCTCGCCTTCGATCGTGCGAGGACTGAAGGCGAAGAAGCGGTTGTGGCGGTCCGCCTGCTCCAGCCGATACAGGACCTCGGCGCGGGCCGTGTCCATCGTCAGACTGTCGAACCAGCTGGGGCTGCGGCCGGTCGAGACCAGCACCACCTCCGGCCCGTCCGGCTCGGCCAGTCGTTCGGCCAGGGCCGCGGCGATGACCGGCGAGGTGAAGTACTGGTTCTCCAGATAGATCAGCCGCCTGGCCCGACCGATAGATTCCAGGTGCAGGGCCTCGTTCTCGCGCAGTTCGGGGCGGCTGCGCACGCGCGGCTCGGTGCGAGCAATGCCGACGGCCACGTCCGTCAGAGCCGGCTCGACCCCGTCGGGCCAGGGATCGTGGTCCGTATCGTCCGGCAGGGTCCGCTCCCAGGTGGCGCGGAACCAGCGCTCGCGCGCCAGATCGCCCAGGGCCATCGCCGCGGGGCCGTCCAAAACGCACATCACCTCATGCCGAGGCGCGCTGAACAGACCCGACGGCTGGCATCGACGGGGATCATTATCCAGATGCTCGTCGGTGTCCCAACGGTCGGTGGCGATGTCGCCGCCGCCGCAGAAGGCCACCTTGTCGTCGATGATCACCACCTTCTGGTGGTGGCAGGCGCCGAGGATGCCGGGCTTGTCGAGCCGGAACTCGACCGTCCGTTTCCTGAACCAGCCCTGCGCGCGATGGGGATAGAAGCCCTGCGAAGCGGCGATCAGCAGCGGCGACTTCCAGATCAGCAGACGGATATCCAGATCGGGCTTCTGACGCACCAGGCTGCGCAACTGATGGCCGATCTCGCCGCGCCGGTCGGTCAGCGGCGATTCGGGGTCCAGTCGGGTGCGCGGGTCGAACTGCCAGCCCAAGACGACGATCGACTTCTTCGCCTTGGCCAGCGACGAAGCCAGGGCGTCGAAATAGACGTTGTTCTCCATCAGCGGCGCGAAGCGATGCGCCGTGTCCACGCGCCAGCAGTCCCGCCCCGGCTCGAGCAGGCTTCCCTCGTAGCTGTCGCCCCGTTCCCTCATTCGGTCAGACTGACTGATTCGCGTGACGAGCCCATGCGCGCGGCCCTCAAGCTTGACGTTTGAAGACAGGCTTCGTTCCATTCGTTGCGCCGCGCAGCTTCACAAAGCCGCCGCATTGTAAACAGAGCCGTGTTCTGTCATGGTGCGCGCCATGCAAACGCTGCTTGAAATGCTGGCTGCCCTGATCGCGCTGCTCGCTGCGGCCGCGCTGTCGCAGTTCGGCGTCGATTTGCACGCTCCGCGCCAATCGGACCGCGAAATCCAGCGCGTGCAGGATTGCAAGGAAGCCCCCGCCGCCAGCATCGCCGCCCCGGCTCAGCGCAGCTGCTGACGCGCCGGCCGACGGTCCGTCATCCGCGATCTCCTTTCGAATCCCTACCCGCGAGCCTTTGCGCGACTGGATCGAGCCGCTAGGGTCCAATCCCTCCGCGCGCCCTCGCCGCGTTTCCGGCGATTAGTGATCGAGAACGACGCCCCATGAAGTCCAGCCATCGGCCGCCGCTCAACCTTTCCGACCCCGAACCGGGCGAAGATCAGGATGAAACCATCGCCTCCGCCGCCGAGGAGCCGATCGAACTCGCGCCCGCCCCGCAGCCTCAGTCCGAGCGCCCGATGTCGGAACGCCGTCGCCGCCGCCTGATGGAAGAACAGCGTCAGGCCGAGGAGCGCGCCGCCGCGCCCGATCTGCCCCCGCTCGCCATGTCGGCCGGCGCCCCGCCGGCCCCGCTGGCTGCGACCCTGCCCGCTCCGGCGCCGGTTTCTCCGCGCAAGGCCGCCCCGCCGCCGGGCGGCAACGCCTATCTGATCGCCGGCGTCGCCTCGGCTCTGTGGATCGGCGGCGTCGCCTCCTGGTTCGCCTATGAGTTCGGCTCGGGCGCCGTGCCGCTGGAGCCCCTGCGGCTGGCCGTCTACGCTCTGATCGCCCTCGCCCCCGCCGGTCTCGCCATCATGCTGGCCCACGCCGTGCGGCAGGGCGCCGGTCTGGCTCAGGAGACCCGCCGGGCCCGCGACATGGCCGAAGCCCTGGTCGGCCCGACCGCCTTGGCCGCCCATCAGACCGGGCAGGTGCTGACCGCCCTGCGCGGCGACATCGACCAGGCGGCGCTGGCCGCCGAGCGCGCCCGCAACGACATGAGCCTGCTGCGTGAAGCCCTGGCCGAGGAAACCGTCCGCCTGAACGAAGCCGCGGAGTCCGCCGGACGCATGGCCCGTCGCCTGACGGACCAGTTGGGTCGCGAGCGTGAGCAACTGGGCGCCCTCGGCGTTCAACTGGACAGCCAGGCGGTCGGCGTCGTCGACGCCGTCGAGCGCCAGTCGCGCATGGTGGTGGACGCCTCCGATCTGGCCCAGACCCAGCTGCGCGAGGCCGAGGCGGCGCTGGCCGCCCGCGCCGCCGATCTGGCCGCCGCTGCCGGAGAAGCCCAGGACGCCGCCCGCGCCGCCTCCGACGATCTGGCCCGCCAGACCCTGCGCCTGGAAACCGCCGGCAGCGGCGTCGCCGAACAGATCCAGTCGGTCGAGGAAGGTCTGAGCCAGCAGCGCGCGGCGCTCGTCACCGCCGCCTATGCCCTGCGCACCGATCAGGAGGACTTCTCGGCCCAGATCGAGAGCCAGCGCGCCCAGTTCACCGAGCAACTGTCCCTGACCCGCAGCGCCGCGGGCGAGTTGAACCAGACGACCGGCGACGTCAGCGACGCCATCAAGGCCCAGATCGAGGCCGCCGCCGACCAGTTCCGCGCCCTGGTGGACCTGTCGCAGCGCGAGGCTGACGGCTTTGATCACGCCACCAAGCTGGCGCTGGACCGCTTCGAGGCTCTGGCCGCCGAGGCCCGCGACCTGCTGGTCGAGGAAACCCGCCGCGCCCTGACGGCCCTGCAAGCCACCGCCGACGAACAGCGCGCCGCCGCCGCCGCCGCCATTGAACAGGCCCAGATCCGCGCCGACCGCCTGGGCGAATCCCTGTTCGACGCCGCGCAGAAGGCCGACGAAGCCGCCGAGGCCCGCATCGACGGCGCCCGCAAGATCGTCAACCAGACCGCCGACATGGTCGACCTGACCGGCGAGAAGGTGGTCGAGCGGCTGGAAGGCACGCTGGAGCGCATGACCGCCGCCCTGGCCCAGGTCGAAAGCGCCGTCGCCGAAATGGACGCTCGCGCCAGCCGCCTGCCCGAGGAAGCCGCCGCCCGTGTCGACGCCGTGCGCGCCTCGGTCGAGGACGGCCTCGCCGCCCTCTCCGCCGCCTCTCGCAAGGCCGCCGAGGACACCGAGGCCCTGGACGCCGGCTTCCAGGACCGGGTGCGCCGCAACTACGATATGTTGACCGAGGCCGTGCGCGTCATGGGCGTGGTGTCGGGCGACACCCCGACCACGCGCCGCCGCGAGCCCCTGCTGTCGGTCCCGCCGGCCGAGCCCGCTCGCTACAAGCCGCGCCCGGTGGAGCCCAAGCCGGAACCCAAGCCAGAGCCCGCCGCAAAGCGCGCCGAGGAACGCGGCTTCGGCCTGCGCGGCCGACTGCGGCTGGAACCGACCGGCGGCGAAACCGCGGCGCCCGTCCCGACCCCCGCCCCGTCTCCCGCCAAGGACGATACGCTGGACTGGAGCGATTTGGTCAGCGGCGGGGATCAGGACGCCGAGACCCACGAAGTCCCGCTGGAGCTGGACGCCCCCGTTCCTTCTTCCGCCGACGCAGACGCCCTGGCTGGCCGAATCACCGCCGCGATCCGCCGCATGGGGGTCGATCCCAACGCCCTGCTGCCGCGCGCCCGGATCGAGGAAGCCGCCCGCGCCCTGGCCGTCCAGGAACCCGACCGCGCTCGCCAGATCGTGCGCCGGGTCGCCCCCGCCGCCGTGCGCAGCGTGTCGCGCCGGATCCTGGCCGACGCCGACCTGCGGGCCGACGCCGACGCCTATGTCCGCGCCTTCGGGCAGGAAATGCAGGACCACGCGCGTCAGGGCGACGTCCACGACGTCCAGGCCCGCTTGGCCACCGACGAGGGCCGCGCCTTCATGCTGCTGGACGCCGCCATCGGCGATCTGGGCTAGGGTTGCTGTCGTAATGTCGTCGCAATTTGACCCCGGCGGGCTTGACCTCCCGCCGGGTTTGACCGCACCGTCCGGGCTGCTGTCACATCAGTGTCGCACAGGATGAGTTCCTTGCTGGATATGGATTCCGGGCCTGGCCCCGACCGACGGCCCTCTATCGCCATCTGCGCCTGGAACCCGGCCGAGCGCGGCTGGGACCCGGTCGAGGATCTGTCGGGCGAGCCCTGGAATCCGCCGGGAGCGCGCACCCTGGCCGTGCCTGGCGACGCCTCGGCCGACGCCCTGGCCGACACCTTGAGCCGGCATCTGAGCAACGCCGATTGCGGCGCCCTGCTGCTGGTCGGCCGCACAGCCCAGCCCGGCGGCTTCCGCCTGCAGATGCGGGCCGAGAACCGGCGCATGGACGGGACCGAGCGGCTGGATCACACAGGCCCCGGCGTGGCCCGCGCCACCGCCCCCGTCGCCGAGATCGTCCGCGCCCTGGCCGACGTGGGCCTGACCGCCCTGGCCGCCTCGGAGGCTGAGGAGGATGCCGGCAGCTATATCCTGTATCGCATTCTGAACGATCTGCCGGATGGTCCGGTCTCGCCGTCCATCGGCCTGATCCGCGCGCCGCTGGACGCCTCGGAAGCCAAGATCCATCTGGCGGTCAAGACGGCGGCCTCGGCCATGGCGCGCCACCTGACGCCCCTGCCCCGCCCCAGCGCGGCCTGACCTAGGCCCTGGCTTTCGCCAGCCTTGATTGCAGGATCAGCCCGGCCAGGCCGCCGGTCAGCGCCAGCCCGGCCATGGCCAGATAGCCCTGCAGCCCGAAGGCGTCATACAGCGGCCCCGACGCCGCCGTCGCCAGGCCAATCAGCACCCCCGCCGACAGGACGGAACTGAGCGTCTGCGCCGCCGTATGGCTGTCGGGCGGCGACAGGCGCTCGACGATCTGCACCCCGGCCAGATAGGTGGCGGCGAAGCTCAGCGCGTGAAGCGTCTGCAGCGGCCACAAGGCCCACAGCGGCGGCGAAAAGGCCATCAGCGTCCAGCGCACGACCGCCGCGCCCGCCCCGATCGACAGCATCAGCCAGGGTCCAATCCCGACGCGCCGCCGCCACGGCTCGACCACCCACATGAAGCCGATCTCGACGACGACCGAGAAGGCCCACAGCAGGCCCGTCACGCTCTCGGGAATCCCCTGCGCCTTCCAGGCGATGGCCGAGAAGCCGTAGTAGAAGGCGTGCGCCGCCTGGACCGCGCCGATGGCGAAGATGGCGGTCATGAAGACCGGATCGACCACCAGCCGCCCCAAGCCCTTGAACCGTTCGATCCCCGGCACCCGCGCGCCCTCGGTCACGGGTTCGGCAGGCAGGACCCGCCACGCCGTCACGGCGATCAGCACCGCCGCCGCGCCGATCCAGATGATGACTGCATCGGGCGAGGCCCGCGTCAGCAGCGTCCCCATGCCGACATTGGCGACCACGAAGGCCGCGGAGCCGCAGCCGCGCGGCAGGGAGAAGTTGAACCCCTCACGCCTGGCGACCCGCAGCGTCATCACGTCGCTGAGCGGGATCAGCGCCGCCGCCGCCGTCGCCCCGACGAACCAGCAGACCGCCCAGGCCGCAAAGCCCTGAACCAATCCCGCCCCGCCATAGCCCAGCGCCATGGCCAGCCCCAGCAGGGCGATGGGCGTGCGCCTGTATTTGAACCCGTCGGCCCAGACGGCGAGCAGCGGTCCCGTCACCAGCCGCCCCAGCATGGGGATAGCCAGAAGCGCGCCGATCTCGGCCCCGCTCAGCCCCTGCTCGCGAAACCACAGGCCGGCGAACGGCAGGGTCACGCCGCTGGCGGCGAACAGCAGGACGTATTGCAGGGCCATGCGCGGGGCGGATTTCATCGCCGCTGCGATAGCAGACTCCCGCGAAGTTGTGGTCTAGACATTGAGTTATGAGACTCGATCGCAATCTGCTCGTCTTCGCCGCCTTCAACGGGGCCATGGCCGTGGCGCTGGGCGCCTTCGCCGCCCACGGCGCCGGCCCGGCGATCAAGAGCCTGCTGACCACGGGCGCCCAGTATCAGATGGTCCACGCCGTCCTGGCCGTGGCCTGCGCGACCTGGACCACGGGCGGCAAGACCGCGCGCCTCGCAGGCTGGCTGGCGGCGAGCGGCGGGCTGATCTTCAGCCTGGCCCTGGCCATGATCGGCCTGCTGAACCTGCCCGTCATGGGCGCAGTCGCCCCCATCGGCGGAACGCTGATGATCGCCGGATGGATCGTGGCGGCCGTCGCGGCGTTCCGCTCACACATCGTCAACGCCTGACCGGCCAATCTGAAAACTCCCATTCCTGACATGGCATTTCCTGTGATCGACACCCCGCGCCGCGACCTCTACCCCGAGCTGGAAGCCTATGCCTCGGGCTGGATGCAGACCGACAGCGTCCACGAGATCTACTACGAGGAAAGCGGCAACCCGCACGGCTTGCCGGTCATCGTTCTGCACGGCGGCCCCGGCGGCGCGGTCAATCCGGGCATGCGGCGCTACTTCGACCCGGCCAAGTACCGTATCGTCATGTTCGACCAGCGCGGCTGCGGCCTGTCGCGACCGAACGCCTCGCTGGAAAACAACACCACCTGGGATCTGGTCGCCGACATCGAGCGCCTGCGCGAAATGCTGGGCATCGACAAGTGGGTCGTGTTCGGCGGCTCCTGGGGATCGACCCTGTCGATGACCTACGCCATCAAGCACCCTGACCGCTGCCTGGCGCTGATGCTGCGCGGCATCTTCCTGCTGACCAAGAAAGAACTGCACTGGTTCTATCAGGACGGCGCCTCGATGATCTTCCCCGACGCCTGGGAGCGCTTCCTGGCCCCCATCCCCGTGGCCGAGCGCGGCGACCTGATGGCCGCCTACAACAAGCGCCTGCTGGGCGACGACGTCGAGGAGCGCAACCGCTGCGCCGTGGCCTGGTCCAGCTGGGAAGGCGAGACCGTTAGCGTCCAGGGCCCGTCGGGCAAGCCGGACAAGTTCGCCGAGCCGGAGTTCGCCGTGGCCTTCGCCCGGATCGAGAACTGGTATTTCACCAACGGCGGCTTCTTCGACAGCGAGAACTGGATCCTCGAGAACATCGACACGATCCGCCACATTCCCTGCTGGATCGCGCAGGGCCGCTTTGACGTGGTGACGCCGATCTCGGGCGCCTGGGCCCTGCACCGCGCCTGGCCCGAGGCCAAGCTGGACATCGTCGGCGACGCCGGCCACGCCTCCAGCGAGCCGGGCATCATCGACAGCCTGGTGCGCGGCACCGACTGGGCGGCCGGCCTCTAGATCGCTTCGCCCGCGCTGACCGCCGGAGCGGCGGTCGGCGGCGGGTTGGTCTTCAGCACCATTTCGTTGAGCTGGAAGCCGATGCGGCGCGCCTCGCGCTCCTCCGGCTTCTTGATCGCGGCCAGCACCACGTTGATCTGGGTGTAGTGCTGGATCAACCGCACCGGCTTGCCGTCGGCGTTGCGGCCGAAGAACAGGATCAGGTCCGGCCCCCAGAATCCGACATCGACGATCTGCATCGTCCCGTCGCCGGGCAGGCCGACGACGCGGGCGCCGATCTCCTCGTCCTTGTCGAGGTTGGCCTCGAACTCCTCGATCATCTTGGACAGGCGGACAAAGGCCCACTCGGCCGGATTGTTCCGCATCCGCACGCCCTCGGCCAGCGCCGCCGCCTCGTTCTTGGGGTCGGACATGACCGGCTGCGGACAGGGCGCGTCGCCGCAGTCCGAGAACATGGAGGGATCGGCCTTGGGGATGGCGGCGTCGGGTTCGGGCGCTTTGTCAGTCATGGCCTCAGCCTAACGCCTGAAACCGCGATCAGAACAGCCCCTGCCCCTTCGGCAGTTCGACATAGCGGTGGACGTGGGTCGACAGGATCAGGCCGAAGCCGATCATCACCGTCATCATGGTCGAACCGCCATAGGACAGCAGCGGCATGGGCACGCCCACGACCGGCGCCAGGCCCATCACCATCGCCCCGTTGATCAGGATGAAGATGGCCAGGAAGGCGGTCATGCCCGCCGCGCTGATCCGGCCGAAATGGCTGTGCGACAGCGAGGCGATCCGCAGCGAGATCAGGATCAGGGCGGTGTAGCAGGCCAGCACCGTGAACGACCCGACGAAGCCGAACTCCTCGGACACGGTCGAGAAGATGAAGTCGGTGTGCCGCTCGGGCAGGAACTCCAGCTGGCTCTGGCTGCCCAGGCCGTAGCCCTTGCCCAGCAGGCCGCCGGAGCCCAGGGCGATCTTGGACTGGATGATGTTGTAGCCCGTGCCCGACGGATCGGCCTCGGGGTTCAAGAAGGTCAGGACGCGGTTGCGCTGATAGTCGTGCATGACGAACATGACGAAGGGCGGAATGATGGCCACGGCGGCGGCGGCGGCGGCGGCGATCACCCGCCAGCTCAGCCCCGCCATGAACATGACGGCGGCGCCGGTCAGGCCGATGACCATGGCCGAACCGAGGTCGGGCTGCTTGGCCACCAGCAGGAAGGGCAGACCGATCATCCCCAGGGGGAAGACCAGCTTCCATGACCAGCGGGCGTCCTGGGCCGAATGGCCGTGGTACCAACGCGCCAGAGCCAGAACCAGGCCGATCTTGACGAACTCGGCCGGCTGGATGCGGATGAAGCCCAGATTCAGCCAGTTCTTGGCGCCGCCAGCCATATAGCCCAGCGGGGTGAACTCGATCAGCAGCACCATGAACAGCAGCAGGCCGTACAGCGGATAGGCGGCGTGGAACCACCACTTCGGGTGAACCATCGCCAGACCGATCATGACGACCAGCAGGACGCCGAAGCGCAGCAGATGTTTCCACGCCCAGGGGGACCAACTGCTGCCCGCGATCGAATACAGCATGGCCGTGCCGATGCCGGCCAGGACGCACAGCAGGCCGACGACCCGCCAGTCCAGCTCGGCCAGCTTGCTGGACAGCCGGTCGCGTTCGCCGGGACGGGACAGGGCGGACGCGGTCATTGCGGCGTCTCCGAAAGATAGGGGCGCGGTCCCGAAGACGCGGTCGGCGCCCGTGCTGCGGGGGCGCGCGGCGTGAAGGCCTCGACGGCGGCCTGGCCGGTGACTTCGCCGCCCGGCTCCAGTTCGGCCTCGTCGGCGCCGACCGGCCCGACCGGTTCAGGCGGCAAGGGCCGCTCGATGCGGGCGCGCATCTCGGGATCCTTCAGCAAGGCGACCTTCATCACCTCGCGCGCCTTGGGCGCGGCGTCGGCGGCGCCGCCCGAGGGGGCGTGCTGGATGATCAGGGCGATGGCGTAGCGCGGGGCGTCATGCGGGGCGAAGGCGACGAACAGGGCGTGGTCGCGTCGCGCCCAGACCGCGTCGCGCGGTCCGCGCGACCCCGTGCCGTAGTCGCGCGACTGGGCCGTGCCGGTCTTGCCGGCCATCTTGATGTCGCCCAGGCCCAGCTGCGAGGCGCGATAGGCGGTGCCGGTCACATCGTTGGCCACGGCCGCCATGCCCGCGCGCACGATATCCAGGTGCTCGTCGCTGAACGGCAGGTCCGGCACGTCGCCGCCGGACGGCTGTTCCTTGCCGCCGATGGACTTGATCAGGCGCGGGGTGATGGCCTTTCGCCCATTGGCCAAGCGCGACACCATCACCGCCTGCTGCAGACAGGTGATCGACACAGCCCCCTGCCCGATGGCGACCGACAGGGTCTCGCCCGGATGCCAGACCGGATCCCTGGGGCGGGCCTTCTTGACCCATTCGGTCGTCGGCAACAGGCCCTTGGATTGGCCGCCGATGCCGATGTCATAGGTGCGATGATAACCCAGATCCTCGGCCACGCGGGAAATCCGGTCCACCCCCGCCCGGTTGGACAGGTGGTAGAAATAGGTGTCGCACGAGTTCTTGATGGCGTTGTGCATGTCCATCGACCCGTGCCCGCCGCGTCGCCAGCAGCGGAAGGTGCGCCCGCCGTAGCGATAGCCGCCGGAGCAGACCACGCGCTCCTTCGGGTCGATGCCTGCATCGAGGAAGGCCAGGGCCGTGGTCATCTTGAAGGTCGAGCCCGGCGGGAAGGTGCCGTAGATCGCCTTGTCCAGCAGCGGCTTGCGCTCATAGTCGGCCAGCGCCCGATAGACCTTGGACGGCACGCCCGAGACGAACAGGTTGGGGTCGAATGACGGGGCCGAGACCATGGCCAGGATGTCGCCGTTGCGCACGTCCATGACGACGCAACTGCCTGATTCCTCGCCGAACACCTCCAGCGCCCGGTTCTGGACGTCGTTGTCCAGCGTCAGCACCACCTCGGCGCCGGGCACAGCGGCTCGGGATCCCGCCACGTCCTCGGCGACCACGCGGCCGCGCGCGTCGACCTCGACCCGTTTGCCGCCGGCTTCGCCGCGCAGGTCGGAGTCCAGCGCCTTCTCGATGCCCTGACGACCGATGCGGAAGCCCGGGTTGAACAGGATGGAGGGCGGCTCCTCGCCCTTGTCGCGGATCGCCTTGATGTCGCGGTCCGACACCTTGGCCACATAGCCGATGACATGGGCGTAGGCCCCGCCGTGCGGATAGTAGCGGGCCTCGTTCATGTCGGCCATGACGCCGGGCAGTTCGGCGGCGTGCAGGTTGACCTTGGAGAACTCCTCCCAGGTCAGATCCGCCTTGACCGGCACGGGCGAGAAGCGCGGCGCGGCGTTGACCTCGCGGATGATGGTGCGGCGACGCTCCAGCGTATCGGGCAGCAGTTGGCCCAGCAGGTCGAGCGTCTGGTCTAGGTCCTTGGTCTCGTCCCGCACGACCAGGACGCGGAAACTGGGCCGGTTGCCGGCCACGACCACGCCGTGACGATCCTTGATCAGACCGCGCGGCGGCGGGACCAGACGGAAGTTGAACTGGTTGTTGGTGGCGAGGGTCGCATATTCCTCGGCCTTGACGATCTGAAGCTGGGCCAGGCGCCCGATCAGCGCCGTAACGCCCAGCGTCGTGGCCCCGCCCAGCAACAGGGTGCGCCGCAGGAAGGACCCCTGCCGCTCGTTCACGTCCGAGAAGAAGATATGCGGTTCGCTGCTCATCGGAAGCGTACGTCGGCGTCGTCAAACCGCTGGATCAGCCAGTCGGCCAGGGGGAAGAGCAACAGCGTCGGCACGACCTGACCCATGACGGCCAGGATGCTCGGCGCATTGCCCAGGCTCAGCGTAGTGATCATGTAGGCCAGGAAGAAGGCCAGGCCGGTCGAGGCGACATAGAGGGCGAACAGAACGATGGTCGCCTGCCCCGCCAGGAAGTTCGACGCCAGCAGGATCGCCCCATAGACCGCCAGCAAGCTGAGCGGCCAAAGGCCCAGCGCTCCGCCCCAGAACAGATCCAGGAACAGGCCGAGACCGAACAGGACCGCCGGCGCCAGCATGGACGGGCGGATCAAGGGCCAGGCGAAGGCCAGAACGATCGGCAACACCGGCTCGGGCAGGTTCAGGCCGAACAGCCGGAACGGAATCGCCAGCAGCACCGTGACCGCGATCGCGATCAGGGCCGGATAGACGATCCATTGCAGCGGGCCGACGACGCGGACCGTGATCGCCCGTCTCACTCTGCCGCTCCCGCAGGGTTCGGCGTTGCGTCAGGCGCCGACGCGCCAGGCGGGGTCGGCGCCGGGGCGACCGGCCGGGGCGCGACGGGTCGCGGTTGCGGCGTCGTCGGACGGGTTGCAGCGGGACGCGAAGCCGTCGGCACGGTCGTCGCAGCCGCTGTGGCGCCGGACGCGGGCGCGGGCGCGGGCGCGGCCACAGGCGGCGGGGCGGCGTTGGCGGCGCGCACGCGCTCGGCGGTCGCGGCGGCGGCGGCGGCGCGGCGCGTGGCCACGTCCTGAATGGCGGCGGCCTGAGCCGGGGTCGGCGGCGGCGCGGTGTTGAGGCTGGCCAGCGGCGGGGCGTTCAGGGCGTTCTGGTCGGCCAGCTGGCTGAAGTCCTGGAACAGCAGCACCCGGACATAGTCGATGGCGGTGCGGTCGCTGAACAGCTTGACCCGCCACGATCCGTCGACGCCCTTGGCGGCCACGCCGATGGGCAGGCCGCGCGGGAAGCCGCCGCCGTCGCCCGACGACAGGACGCGGTCGCCTTCCTTCACCGAACCCGCGCCGCGCACATAGTCCAGACGCGGGCTGCCGCTGCCGTCGCCGGTCAGCATGGCCCGCGCGTCAGTGCGCTCGATCAGCACAGGCGTGCGCGACGCCACGTCGGTCAGCAGCAGCATCCGGCTGTAGCCGGCGGAGGCGCCGACGATCCGCCCGACCAGGCCATGCTCGCTCAACACGGGATTGCCGATGCGCACGCCCCTGGCGGCGCCGACGTTCAGCAGTCGCGAGCGGGCGAACGGCCCGCGCGCGTCGGTGATGGCCAGGCCCGTGACCATCGGCACCGGCGGCTCGGTCTTCACGCCCAGCATCTGCTCATAACGGGAATTGACGTTCTTCAGCGCCAGGGCGTCATCGCGCCAGGCGTTCAGCTCGACGACCTGCTGACGCAGACGCCGGTTCTCCGACACGGCGAAGAAGTAGCCCTTGACGTAATCGACGGCGTTGCCCGTCCAGCGAACGGGCGCGGACAGCGCGCCGCCCACCGGCGCGGCGCCGGCCTCGAAGCCCGCGCGTGCAGGCGCATAGCTGTCAGCGTTCGGAGTTTGACGGCTGTCGCCCAGCAACAGCATGACCGCGCCGGCCAGGCCGACGACGACCACGACCGCGGCCGTCCAGGCCAGCGGCACCTTCAGATTCTCGAACGGTCCGTCGCGAAACGCCACGGCCAGCCTTCCTGCTAGAGGTTCGGGACCGGCGAGCCATGGCCCGCCGGCGGTGAGAGCCTATCGCAAAAACCGATTCCCGAAGAACGCAGTCCCTGCGACAGGCCGTTCAGCCTCAGAGCGAGGACTCGAGGACGCCCTTCATCCACGACGGGTGCTCCAGCACCTTGCCGCAGCCGATGGCGACGCAGGACAGCGGATCGTCGGCCACCTGGACCGGCAGGCCGGTGTGGTCGCGGATCTCGACGTCCAGACCGCGCAGCAGGGCGCCGCCGCCCGTCAGCATGATGCCCTTGTCGGCGATGTCGGCGGCCAGTTCCGGCGGCGTGGCTTCCAGGGCGACCTTGACGGCTTCGACGATCTGCGAGACCGGCTCGGCCAGGGCCTCAGCAGCCTGACGCTCGCTCATCTTCACTTCGCGCGGCACGCCCTGCATCAGGTCGCGGCCCTTGACCTCGATCGACAGGCCTTCGCCGTCAGCCGGGATACGGGCGGTGCCGATGTCCTTCTTGATGCGCTCGGCGGTCGTTTCACCGATCAGCAGGTTATGGTTGCGGCGCATGTAGCTGATGATGGCGTCGTCCATCATGTCGCCGCCGACGCGGACCGAACGCGAATAGACGATGCCCGACAGCGACAGGACGGCCACTTCGGTGGTGCCGCCGCCGATGTCGACGACCATCGAGCCGGTCGGCTCGTGGATCGGCAGACCTGCGCCGATCGCGGCGGCCATCGGCTCGTCGATCAGGCCGACGCGGCGGGCCGAGGCGTTCAGGCAGGAGTCGTTGATCGCGCGGCGTTCGACAGCCGTGGCGCCCGACGGGACGCAGACGATCATCTTGGGGTTCACGAAGCCCTTGCGGTTATGAACCTTGCGAATGAAGTGCTTGATCATCTCCTCGGCGACTTCGAAGTCGGCGATGACCCCGTCGCGCATCGGACGGATGGCTTCCATGTGGCCGGGCGTGCGGCCCAGCATCTGCTTGGCCTCCAGGCCGACGGCGTGGACGATCTTGCGACCGCCGACGTTGCGCAGGGCGACGACGGACGGTTCGTTCAGGACGATGCCTTTGCCCCGCATGTAGATCAGGGTGTTGGCTGTCCCCAGATCCATTGCGATGTCGTTGGAGATCATGCCGAAGAGGGGTGAAAGCATGGGCGTCGGGTACCGCTTGTTCGAGCCTGCGAGGGCGTGA
This sequence comes from Brevundimonas sp. KH_025, assembly GCF_057839885.1. Classification (NCBI taxonomy): domain Bacteria; kingdom Pseudomonadati; phylum Pseudomonadota; class Alphaproteobacteria; order Caulobacterales; family Caulobacteraceae; genus Brevundimonas; species Brevundimonas sp. KH_025. The sequence continues at coordinate 1,751,248 of NZ_CM174501.1, forward strand.
TTCGTGCTAGTCCGCTGTGGCGACGCCCCCGCCCTGCACATCCCCTGCACAGGACCGTCCTGACCGTCCTCGCCTAGCCGACTACAGGCCCGTTTGCCTGTATGCCGATTGGATTACAAGCCCCGAATCCGAACCCGGATCACGACCCGGTTACAGCCCCGCTTCCAGTCCCGGCGGGCTTTAGGCCGCATCGTGGCCCGCGCGCGCCGCCATCAGGGCGTCCATCGCCGGATAGAGCTCGGCGTCCTCCTTCTCGACGCGGCTGGCCAGCGCGCCGACCACGCCGCCAGTCACCTCGTGAAACCGCCTGGGATCGGCCAGTATCCGCTCAGCCGTCCATTGCTCGCGATAGTGGACCCAGACATCCAGAATACCGCCCATCTCCTCGAAGCAATCCGCTGCAAAGGCTCGCGTAGCGGCGTCCGGAGCGTCAAGAAGCGCCGGATAAAGCACCTGATCCTCAATCGTGAGATGTTCGACCAGCAGTTCGTCGATGGCCTCGATCAGGCCGCGCGCTTCGCGACTGTCCTCGGGCGTCCGAACCATGCCGGACATGCCCCTCAAGGCGATCGCGCGCCGAATGATGACGCGATGCTGCGAAACAAGCGAACGCGTATCCATCAGAGATTTCCTCCACGCCCGTCACCCAACCTAGACGCGAATACTGAAGGAGTTCCTACCGGATCAGATCGGCTGCAGCCCTTCCAGATGCAGGACCCGCTGGACAGCGGGTCGCGACTGCACAAGATCGAGATGGGCGTTCAGTTTGGGGAACCTCGCCTTGTCCAGCAGACCCGCCTGCCGGGCCCAGCGGGTGAAGACCATCAGATAGCCGTCCGTCAGCGAATGGTCCTCGCCCAGGGCCCATGGCCCGACCAGCATATGGTGTTCGGCTAGGTCGTATTTCGCCAGGGCGGCCTCGACCGCCGCATCCCTCGCCTCGCCCTCCAACGGCGGACGGCTGAACACCACCTTGCCGATGGCCGGATGCAGGGCCGACGTCAGCCAGGCGTTGAAGGCCTGCAGCCGGGCGAAGGCGAAGGGATCGTCCAGATCGGCGAGTTGGGCGTGCGGGTGCGTCTGGGCGACATAGGCCTGGATGGCGACGTTCTGGGTGATGATCCCCTGCGGCGTCGCCAGGGCCGGCGTCACGCCGTCCGGATTGATCGCCAGATACTCCGGCCGTTTCTGCTCGCCCTTGGCCAGATCGATCTTTTCCAGGACATAGTCGGCGCCGGCTTCCTCCAGCGCGATATGCGAAGCCATGGCGCAGGCGCCGGGCGAATAGTAGAGCTTGAGCATCGGCCGTCTCCTCCGGATCGGATCAGTCCGTGCGCGCGGCCTCGCGTCGCTTCACGACCTCGCGCACCGCCAGCATCAACGCCAGCCAGACGACTGCAACGCCGGCGAGGATCAAAGAGGTCCATACGCCGTCGCCTGAAACCGCCGCCATGAAGGAGCCGCCGAAGAAGGCGACCAGAGCGGTCTTGGGCAGGACGCCCAGGGCGCACCCGGCCAGAAAGCCCGGAAACGAGGCCCGCACCGCGCCGAACGCCATGTTGACGACGATGAAGGGCGCCGAGGGCACGTTCCTGATGATGAAGCTGGCGGAAAAGGCGTTGCGCCCGACGAACCGCTTCAGCCGCTCGGTCACGCCGCCGCCGAACCGCTCCAGCGCCCGCGCCGTAGGGCCGCGTCCCAGCCAGTAGGTGACAGCCGCCGACGCCACCGTGGCGATCCAGCTGTAGAGAAAGCCGAACCACGGCCCGAAGGCCACCACGCAGGCGGCGATCAGGATGAACTGCGGCACGCCGACAAAGGCCGACAGGGTGAAGACGACGATGGCCGCGACCAGTCCCCAGGGACCGATGCTGTAGCCCTCCAGCCAGGCTTCCAGCTTCTCTTCCGCGCCCAGGGTGAAATGGCTTTTGCCAAAGGCGAACAGGGCGATGATTCCCCCGAGCAGCAGCAGGCTGACCAGCAGGGTGCGCCAACGCTGGGCTTCCATGTTCAGCAGAAAATCGACGATCCGCCGCATTAATTTCGCCCAAATCGCCTTTTGATCGCCAAGAGCACGCACAAACGTTGTGCGGCCTCGCCGGGTTGCGTATCAAGCCTCGCCTCCCCGGCTCTCTCCACATCCTCCAGACGGGATAGACATGTCCAGCCTTCAGTCCGCCTCCCTCGCCCGCGTCAAGCCTTCGGCCACCCTGGCCGTGACCGCTCAGGCGCGCGAGCTGAAACGCCAGGGCCGCGACGTGATCGGCCTGGGCGCCGGCGAGCCGGACTTCGACACCCCGGACAACATCAAGGCCGCCGCCGTCGAGGCCATCAACCGTGGCGAGACGAAATACACTGACGCCGACGGCATGCCCGAGCTGAAGGCCGCCATCGTCGCCAAGTTCGCGCGCGAGAACGGCCTGACCTACGCCGCCAACCAGATTCACGTCGCCTCGGGCGGCAAGCCGGTGATCTACAACGCCCTGGTCGCCACGCTGAACCCCGGCGACGAAGTCATCGTGCCGGCCCCCTACTGGGTGTCCTACCCGGACATGGTGCTGCTGGCCGGCGGCGAACCCGTCACCGTGATCGGCGAGGAAGCCGACGGCTTCAAGCTGCGCCCCGAGGTGCTGGACGCGGCCATCACGCCGAAGACCAGGTGGATCATCCTGAACTCGCCGTCGAACCCGACCGGCGCCGCCTATACCCGCGCCGAGCTGGAAGCCCTGGCCGTGGTGCTGCGCAAGCACCCGCAGGTCTGGATCCTGACCGACGACATGTATGAGCATCTCGTCTATGGCGGCTTCGACTACGTCACCATCGCCCAGGTGGCGCCGGACCTCTATGAGCGCACCCTGACGTGCAACGGCGTGTCCAAGGCCTATGCCATGACCGGCTGGCGCATCGGCTATGCGGGCGGCCCCAAGCCCCTGATCGACCTGATGCGCAAGGTCGCCAGCCAGACGACCTCCAACCCGTCGTCGATCAGCCAGTGGGCCGCCGTCGAGGCCCTGAACGGCCCGCAGGACTTTCTGGCCGAGCGCGCCGGGGCCTTCGAGCGCCGTCGTGATCTGGTGGTGTCCATGCTGAACCAGGCGACTGGCGTTCGCTGCCCCACGCCGGAAGGCGCCTTCTACGTCTATCCCTCGATCGAGGACCTGATCGGCAAGACCACGACGTCGGGCGTGGTCATCGACAACGACGAGACCTTCACCGCCGAACTGCTGAACCAGGAAGGCGTGGCCGTGGTCCAGGGCGCCGCCTTCGGCCTCAGCCCCTATTTCCGCATCAGCTACGCCACCTCGGAAGACGTGCTGGAAGAGGGCTGCCGCCGCATCCAGAAGTTCTGCGCCTCGCTGAAATAGACATTCCTCATGAAGCGGCGGTCGCGTCTCTGGCGCGATCGTCGCGAGAGGCGTAGCGTTCGAAGATCGTCGATACTCGACCCTTCGGAGCCTCTCTCATGAAGCGTTTGACGACAGCCAGCGCTATGGCGCTGACCGCCGCCGTTGTCGTGGCCGGTCCCGCCGCCACGCAGTCCCAGCCCACCACCGGCCCCGTCGCCACCTATTGGATGACGGCCCAGACCAGCAGCGGACTGCCCGGCATGGCGGGCATGAGCGGGGGCGCGGGCGGCGCCGGTTTCAACCCCATGGCCATGATGTCGGGCGGCGGCGTGCACAAGGCGCTGACGTTGCAGCTTCAGTCCAGCCGAACCACGGCCTCGCCGCACGCCGAACACCTGCCGCCCGCCTCGCTGGGCGTCGGCCCCAGCCTGCCGCTGATCACGCCGGACACGCCCCAGGGCGGGCCTGACTACGACCGCACCGCGCCGCAGGACTACGGCGGTTCGGCCCGGATGCTGATCTATCACGGCTGCGGCGAGGCGACCGGCGCGGGTCAGCCCGTGGTGATCGAACTGTCGCGCGGCGGCGTCAGCCAGTTCGGCGCCCTGGCTGACAACATCCGCCTGTCCTCGCCCACGCCGCCCTCGCCGGGCGCAGGCCGGACCTACGGCGACTGGCCGAACGGCCGCGACAGCCAGACCGTGCCGCCGGACGGCTCCCTGGTCGGCGCGCACAAGGTTCAGGGCGACTACACCCCCGACATCGCCTTCAGCCTGAGCGGCGATCAGGACTTCCTGGCGCCCCTGCGCCTGAGCGGCATAGCGCCCGGCGACGCCTCGGGCCTGGGCTGGGAGGCCGTGCCGAACGCGCGCGGCTATTTCGCCCTGACCATGGGCGCGAACGAGGCCGGCGACGTCATCATCTGGAGTTCCAGCGACGTCGCCATCGCCCCCGGCATGATCCCCGACTTCCTGTCACCGGGCGATCTGGACCGGCTGATCGCGCAGAAGGTCGTCTTGCCCGCCACGACCACGCGCTGTCCGATCCCCAGCGCCGTCCTGGCCGCCGCGCCGCAAGCCATGGTGCGCGTCACCGCCTTCGGCGGCGAGGCCGACTTCACCTATCCGCCGCGCCCCGCCAACCGGCGCGAGCCGTGGAACATCGAGCACGTGGTCAAGGTGCGCTACGCCTCGAACGCCACGACCATGCTGGGCATGGACATGTCGGACATGGACATGGGCGACGAGCCTGACGGCGCGCGCGCCCAGGATCGCAGCCAGCCCGCCCCGACCGTCGGAGACGCCGCGCGCTCAATTCTGCGAGGCCTGGGCGGCCTGCGTCGTCGGAACTAGGCCGCGCGGCTGACCGCGAAGTCGGCCAGGTCTTCCAGCGCCGAGCGCCAGTCGCTGGCCGGCAGGACCGACAGCGCCGCCTTGGCCCGGTCGGCGTAGTCGCCGGCCGCGTCCAGCGTCGCCTCGACCGCGCCCGTGCCCAGGATCAGTTCACGCGCGCGGTTGAAGTCCTCGGGTGTGCGTTCGCCCTTGGTGATGACGCGATCCCAGAACAGGTCTTCCTTGCCCTTGGTGCGCTGGACGGCCAGCAGCAGCGGCAGGGTCGCCTTGCCCTCGTTGAAGTCGTCGCCCGCGTTCTTGCCCAGGGTCGCAGAGTCGCTGCCGTAATCCAGGGCGTCGTCGGCCAGTTGGAAGGCGATGCCGAGCGCCATGCCATAATCGCGCAGGGCCTTCACCTGCTCCTCGGTCGCGCCCGCGCCCACCGCGCCCGACTCGGCGGCCGCGGCGAACAGTTCGGCGGTCTTGGCGCGGATGATCTGCAGATAGGTGGCCTGATCCAGGTTCAGGTCGTGGGCGCGCGTCAGTTGCAGCACCTCGCCCTCGGCGATGACGCTGGACGCGGTGGCCAGGATCCCCAGGGCGCGCAGGGAATCCGTCTCGACCATCAGCTCAAAGGCGCGGGCGAACAGGAAGTCGCCGACCAGCACCGACGAGGCCGCGCCCCAGATCAGATGCGCCGCCACCTTGCCGCGCCGCATCTCCGAGCCGTCGACGATGTCGTCGTGCAGCAGGGTGGCGGTGTGGATGAACTCGACCGAGGCGGCCAGCTTCTTGGGGCCTTCGATCTCGCCCGTCGCGCCGATGGCGCGGGCGGCGGCGACGGTCAGCAGCGGACGCAGACGCTTGCCGCCCGCCGAGACCAGATGCTCGGCCAGAAGCGGGATCACCGGCACGTCGGACTGCATCCGGGCGATGATCAGGGCGTCGACCGCCGCCATGTCGTCCTTGGCCAGACGAACAAGAGCGTCCACATCGCCCTTGGGGCGGGGAGCGGCGACGAGAGCTGCGTCCACGAAATTCTCTTTCAACACAGGGGGCGAACAGGGAGATTCGCCCGGAAATCACACGCATCCGCTTGCCCGAACGCGATGCGGCGCACAATGGTGGCGGCGTCATGACGGGTCAAGCCGGGTCAACCCCTACTGTCGCCGCCGAAGTTGCGGAATCCGCCCTGCTGGGCGGGCGCGTCCGGCTGCGCCAGCCAGTAAAGGGCTATCGCGCCGGCATGGACGCCGCCCTGCTGGCCGCCGCCGTCGACGCTAAACCCGGCGAACGGCTGATCGAGGCGGGCTGCGGCGCGGGCGCCGTGCTGATGCAGGTGGCGGCGCGTCGGCCGGGCGTGGCCCTGACTGGGCTGGAGCGCGACCTGACCGCCGCCGGACTGGCGCGCGAGAACGCCGCACTCAATGGCGCCGACGACCGCACCACCATTCTCAGCGGCGATGTGGCGCAGGGGTTTCGCGCGCTGGACCTTGCGCCCTTCGACTGGGCCGTCAGCAACCCGCCCTTCTTCGACGACCCCGGCGCATTGCGAGCGCCCGCCGAGGGCAAGATGGGCGCCTGGATGGCCGACGACGGGCTGAAGGCCTGGACCGGCTTCCTGCTGAAATCCGTGCGCGAGGGTGGCCGCATCATCGTCATCCACCGCGCCGATCGCCTGGCCGACCTGCTGGCCCTGCTGGGCGACAAGGCCGGCTCCTTCGCCATCCGCCCCATCCATCCCTACGCCGACCAGCCCGCCAAGCGGGTGCTGGTCCAGGCCATCAAGACCGGCAAGGCCCCCTTGCGCCTGCTGCCGCCGCTGATCCTGCACGACCGCACCGACGCCAAGCACAGCCCCGAGGCCGAGGCCATCCTGCGCGGCGAGGCAGCCCTGCCTTTCTGAAGCCGCCAGCTTGGCCTAAGGAACCGCCATGTCCCTGCGCCCCCTCTTCCCTACTCAAGTCTATGAAGCCTCGCTGGCCGCCGCGCCCGGCTGGGCCGAACTGCACGAGGAAATCCTCGACCTCTGCCTGGTCATGGCCGAAGAGGACGAGGCCGGGATCGAGTGGTGCAAGGCCAACCACTATCCGGGCTACACCTCCTACGGCTCGATCAACGACCTGCCGCATCGCTTCCCCGAGTTCGCCGAACTGAAGAAGCTGCTGGACAAGCACGCCGCCGCCTACGCCAAGGCGCTGCACTTCGATCTGGCCAAGAAGCCCCGGCTGGACAATCTGTGGGTCAACGTCCTGATGCCCGGCGGCGGCCACACCGGCCACATCCACCCGCACGCCATCATTTCGGGCACCATCTACATCCACGTCCCCGACGGCGCCTCGTCGCTGAAGATCGAGGACCCGCGCCTGGTCATGATGATGGCCCGCCCCGGCCTGACCGCCGAGGCGACCGAAGCCGAACGTCCCTTCGTCTATCTGAAGCCGGCGTCAGGCACGATCCTGATGTGGGAAAGCTGGCTGCGTCACGAGGTGCCGGCCAACCGCGCCGAGGAACAGCGCATCTCGATCAGCTTCAACTACGCCTGATCGCCCTTTCAGCGCCGCATTTGCCCTGAACCCTGCCCTCAGTGAAGCTTGAGGGGGCGTCCATGCGGGCATTGGGACTGGCGACAATTCTGGTGGCGGCGAGCCTCGCCACAGGTTGCGGCGAACGGGCGGACGCCCGGACCACCACCGAATCCGCCGCCGAGGGCGCACCCTATGTGCTGACGGGCACCCAGGTCTGGTCCGTGCCCGATCCGGTCTCGGGCCGCGATTACGAGGTCTTCGTCAGCCTGCCCGCCAGCTATGAGGCCGAGCCGAGTCGGCGCTATCCGGTGCTCTACGTCACCGACGCCGACTACGCCTTCCCCATCATCCGCCAGATCGCGCGCCGGGTGAATCTGGAGGGACCGGTGATCGAGGAGTTCATCTTGGTCGGCCTGTCCTACGCCAAGGGCGACAACGGCGCCGCCAGCCGCCGTCGCGACTATACGCCGACGCCAAACGGCCCGCGCAGTTCGGGCGATGCCGTTCACGGCGGCGGGGCGGCCTATCAGACCTATCTGAAGACCCAGGCCCTGCCCTTCGTGGATCAGAAGTTCCGCACCGATCCGGCGCGGCGCGTCCTGCTGGGCCATTCCTATGGCGGCCTGCTGGGCGCCCAGATCATGTTCACCGACCCGACGATGTTCAGCGGCTATGTTCTGGGCAGCCCGTCCTTCTGGTTCGACAAGCGCCACATGATGAAGATGGAGGCGAACTACGCCCGCACCCATCGCGACCTGCCCGCCGAGGTCTTCATGTATGTCGGTGCCTTTGAAGGCCCTGGCCCCACCGCCCGGCACAACAGCGAGGCGGACATGGTCGGCGACATGCGCACGATGGAGCGGGTGCTGAAGTCCCGCGCCTATCCGGGCCTGAGCGTGCAATCGACGGTGCTGACGGACGAGGACCACCTGACGGTCGCCCCGGTCGGCTTCACGCGGGCGCTGATGGCGGTCCTTCCTGCGGGCTGAGCCGCCTTCAAACCGCCCCGCGTTACGTCTAGAGTTTGCTCAAAGGGCGCGCGACGGCTACATCCCGCGCCGACCTCCCCATTCGATCAGACGACAGGGCGTAAACGCACCTCATGGCGCAGCAATATATTTTCCAGATGCAGGGTCTGACCAAGACCTTCCCCGGCGGCAAAAAGATCTTCGAGAACATCTGGCTGAGCTTCTACAACGACGCCAAGATCGGCGTCGTCGGCGTCAACGGTTCGGGTAAATCCACCCTGCTGAAGATCATGGCCGGCCTGGACACCGAGTTCACGGGCGAGGCGCGCGCCGCCGACGGCATCAAGCGCGGCTATCTGGAGCAGGAGCCCCAGCTGGACCCCACCCTCAACGTTCGTCAGAACGTCGAGTCGTGGTGCGAAGAGAAGCAGTGGGTCAACCGCTTCAACGAAGTCGCCAACGAGCTGGGCGAGAACTACACCGACGAGCTGATGGAGGAGATGACCGCCCTCCAGGAGAAGATCGACGCCGGCGACGTCTGGGACATCGACAGCCGCATCGAGATGGCCATGGGCGCCCTGCGCTGCCCGGACGACGATTGGGAAGTCACCAACCTGTCGGGTGGTGAAAAGCGCCGCGTGGCCCTGGCCCGCCTGCTGCTGTCCAAGCCCGACATGCTGCTGCTCGACGAACCGACCAACCACCTGGACGCCGAATCCGTCGCCTGGCTGCAGCATCACCTGGAGAACTTCCCGGGCTGCGTCATCCTGGTCACCCACGACCGCTACTTCCTGGACCTGGTGACCAAGTGGACGCTGGAGCTGGACCGCGGCAAGGGCCACCCGCACGAGGGCAACTACTCCTCGTGGCTGGAAGCCAAGACCAAGCGCGTCGTGCAGGAGCAGTCGGAATCCGAAGCTCGCCAGCGCGCCCTCACCCGCGAACTGGAATGGGTCCGTTCGGGCGCCAAGGCCCGTCAGGCCAAGTCCAAGGCCCGTCTGGCCGCCTATGAGCGGATGGTCGATGAGCAGGAATCGATGCGCGGCGCGCAAACGCACGCCCACATCCAGATCCCGCCTGGCCCGCGTCTGGGCAACGTGGTTCTGGAAGTCGAGGGCCTGAAGAAGTCCTATGGCGACAAGACCCTGTTCGACAACCTGACCTTCAAGCTGCCGCCCAACGGCATCGTCGGCGTCATCGGCCCCAACGGCGCCGGCAAGTCGACCATGTTCAAGCTGATCACCGGCCAGGAAACGCCCGACGGCGGCACCATCAAGGTCGGCGAGACGGTCAAGCTGGCCTATGTCGACCAGTCGCGCGACGACCTGAAGCCGGACGAAACCATCTGGCAGGCCATCTCGGGCGGCACCGACGTGATGATGGTCGGCAAGCGCGAGATCAACACCCGCGCCTATGTCGGCAGCTTCAACTTCAAGGGCGGCGACCAGCAGAAAAAGGTCGGTCAACTGTCTGGCGGTGAGCGCAACCGCGTCCACCTGGCCAAGACCCTGGCCTCGGGCGGCAACCTGATCCTGCTCGATGAACCGACCAACGACCTGGACATCGAGACGCTGCAGAACCTCGAAGAGGCTCTGGAGGAGTTCGCCGGCTGCGCCGTGGTCATCTCCCACGACCGCTGGTTCCTGGACCGTCTGGCCACCCACATCCTCGCCTTCGAAGGCGACGGCCACGTGGAATGGTTCGAGGGCAACTTCGAAGCCTATGAGCAGGACAAGATGCGTCGCCTGGGTGCGGACAGCATCATTCCCAAGCGCATCCAGCACCAGAAGTTCGGTCGCTGATCGAACTGCCAGACTGACGAGCGGCCCTCCGAGCAATCGGGGGGCCGTTTTTCTTTGCCCGCTGGCGATACGGCGGAACCGGGTTAGTCTGACGTCCATGACCCAGCGCCCCGCCATCCTGATCATGCAGCGGCACCTCGCGCCGCTCAGCGTCTTTCTCGAAGGCGCCTACGACGTCTATCGCTTCTGGGAGGGGCCGCCGATCGAGGCCGCGGCCGACGTCCGCGTCCTGGTCGTGGCGGGCGAGTTCGAACTGGACAAGGATCTGATCGAGCGCCTGCCCAACCTGTCGCTGATCGCCTGCTTCACCTCGGGCTATGACGGCATCGATGTCGAGTGGTGCCGCGCGCGCGGCCTGGCCGTCACCCACGCCCCCGCCATCAACCACGAAGACGTCGCCGACCACGCCATCGGCCTGATCCTGGCGGCGCGGCGTCAGATCGCAGAAGGGGACCGGCAGTTGCGCGCCGGCGGCTGGACCCCAGCCTCCAAGACCATCACCCCGTCGATGGGCGACCAGACGATCGGCATCGTCGGCCTTGGCGCCATAGGCGAGGCCGTGGCCCGTCGCGCCGAGGCCATGCGGATGAAGGTCCAGTGGTGGGCGCCGCGCGCCAAGGAGGCCGCCTGGCCCCGCGCCGACAGCCTGCTCGACCTGGCCCGCGCCTCCGACGTGCTGGTCGTCGCCTGTCGCGCGGACGAGAGCAATCGCGGCCTGATCTCGGCCGAGGTGATCGAGGCCCTGGGGCCGTCGGGCCTGCTGGTCAATGTCGCGCGCGGTCAGTTGGTGGACGAGGACGCCGTCATCGCCGCCCTGCGCGACGGACGCCTCGGCGGCGCCGCCCTCGACGTGTTCGAGACCGAGCCGACCGACGCCGCGCGCTGGGCCGCCGTGCCCAACACCGTCCTGACGCCTCACACGGCGGGAGCCACGACTGAGGCGGTTCAGGGGATGCTGATGCTGCTGCTTCAGAACCTGTCGGCCCATTTCGCGGGCGAGCCGCTGAAGACGCCAGTCGGGGGCTAGGCAACCGGGTCCTCCTCCCCATGAAATGGGGAGGAGGCGCGTCGGCGAAGCCGACGTGACGGAGGGGCGACCTTTGATCAAGCAGCCCCTCCACCGCTACGCGGTCCCCCTCCTCATGTCATGGGGAGGAAAGCAGATCGCCCTTCACCTTGCGCTCTAGCGACCGATCCGTGCCGCGTGATGGGCGATAGTCCCCATTCGCAGCCAGATTTTGCTTGCATAATCGTATAAGGATATCTTTATACGACCTCATGACACTGACCGCTGACCAGACCGTCGAGGCCCTGCGCGCCGCAGGCGAACCCACCCGTTTGCGGGTGCTGTCGCTGCTCGCCGCCGAGGAACTGTCGGTCATGGAGCTGTCGCGGGTTCTGGACCAGAGCCAGCCGCGCGTGTCGCGTCACCTGAAGCTGATGGCCGACGCCGGCCTGATCGAACGATTCCCCGACGGGGCGCGAGTTTTCTACCGCCTGTCGCACGACGCCCTGTCGCGCCGCCTGATCGACACGGTGCTGGACCTGCTGGACCACGCCGAGGGCGAGGCCGACCATCGCCGCCTGGACGAGGTGCGCAAGGAGCGCGCCATCGACGCCGCCCGCTATTTCGAACAGGTCGCGCCGCAGTGGGACCAGATGCGGAGCCTCTATGTCTGCGAGAGCGCGGTCGAAACCGCCGTCGAGCAGGCGGCCGGCCCCGGCCCGTTCGAGCGCGTCGTCGATCTGGGCACCGGCTCGGGCCGGATGCTGACCCTGTTCGGCAAGAAGGCGAAGATGTCGGTCGGTCTGGATCTCAGCCAGAACATGCTGAACATCGCCCGCGCCAATGTCTCCAAGGCCGGGCTGGACAAGGTCGAACTGCGCCACGGCGACATCTTCTCGACCCGCCTGCCGCACGCCAGCGCCGACCTGGTGATCGTGCATCAGGTCCTGCACTATCTGGCCGATCCCGCCGCCGCCGTGGCCGAGGCCGCGCGCCTGGTCATGCCGGGCGGCAAGCTGCTGATCGTCGACTTCGCCCCGCACCAGCTGGAGCAACTTCGCGAGGCGCACCAGCACCGCCGCCTGGGCTTCGCTGACGAGGAAATCCAGGGCTGGCTGGCCGACGCGGGCCTGACCGCCGACGCCCCCGTCGCCCTGCCGCCCGACACCGAGGGCCTGACCGTCCACATCTGGACCGGCGAACGCGCCGCCGTCCCTGCCCGAAAGACCGCCTGATGGCCTCCCCCGCCGCTCTCAACCTGGCTGAAGCCCGCGCCCTGCTGCTGTCGCCGCTGGGTCCCGTGGCGCGCGCCGGTTCCAACCGCAATGCCGTCAACGTCTCGTTCGAGTTCTTCCCGCCCAAGTCGGACGAGGCCGAGGCCAACCTGTGGAACGCCATCCGCCGGCTGGAACCGCTGAACCCGGCCTTCGTCTCCGTCACCTACGGCGCCGGCGGCTCGACGCGCGAGCGCACCCACCGCACGGTGCAGCGGATCATCAGCGAGACGACCCTGCGTCCCGCCGCCCACCTGACCTGCGTCGAGGCCAGCCGCGACGAGGTCGATGAGGTCATCGAGGGCTACAAGGCCATCGGCGTCGATCACATCGTCGCCCTTCGCGGCGACCCGCCGGGCGGAGACGGCATCGGCGGCGCCTACGTCCCGCGCACGGACGGCTACGCCAACGCCACCGAACTGTCCCAGGCGATCAGCCGCGTCGGCGGCTTCGACATCACTGTCGGCGCCTATCCCGAGAAACACCCGGAAAGCCCGTCGATCGACCACGATATCGACGTGCTGAAGGCCAAGGTGGACGCCGGCGCCACCCGCGCCGTGACCCAGTTCTTCTTCGACATCGAGGCCTTCCTGCGCTTCCGTGACCGGGTGCGGGCGGCGGGCGTGACCATCCCCCTGATCCCCGGCATCATGCCCGTGTCCAACTTCAAGGGCCTGAGCCGGATGAGCGCGGCCTGCGGTGCCTCCATCCCCGACTGGCTGGCGGCCCACTTCGACGGGCTGGACGACGACCCCGAGACCCGCAAGCTGCTGGCCGCCTCCATCGCCGCCGAGACCTGCGCGCGGCTGCAGGAAGAAGGCTTCGCGGACTTCCACTTCTACACTCTGAACCGCGCCGAGCTGGTCTATGCGATCTGCCGGGTGCTGGGCGTGCGTGAAACCAAGGCTGTTGCGTAAATGACTTCCCCCCTGACCCGTCCTGAACGGATCGCCGCCCTGCACGCGGCGGCCAAGGAACGCATCCTGGTCCTCGACGGCTCCTGGGGCGTCATGATCCAGCGGCGCGGGCTGGAAGAAGCCGACTTCCGCGGCGACCGCTTCGTCGCGGCTGCCGGCTACAACGAAAAGGACCAGATGAAGGGGAACAACGACATCCTCTGCATCACCCGTCCCGACATCATCGCCGACCTGCACGACCAGTATTACGGCGCGGGCGCGGACATCTCCGAGACCAACACCTTCTCGGCCACCACCATCGCCCAGGACGACTACAAGCTGGACGCGCAAGCCGTCTGGGACATCAATCTGGAAGGCGCGAAACTAGCCCGCGCCGCCGCCGACCACTGGACGGCCCGGGAGCCGCACAAGCCGCGCTTCGCCGCCGGCTCCATCGGCCCGCTGAACAAGATGCTGTCCATGTCGTCCGACGTGAACGACCCCGGCGCGCGGCTGGTGACCTTCGACGAGGTCTATGAGGCCTATCGCCATCAGGTGAAGGCCCTGAACGAGGGCGGCGTCGACCTCTATCTGATCGAAACCATCACCGACACGCTGAACTGCAAGGCCTGCATCAAGGCCATCAAGGACCTCGAGGACGAGGGGCTGGAGCCGCTGCCGATCTGGATTTCCGGCACCATCACCGACCGTTCGGGCCGCACCCTTAGCGGCCAGACCGCCGAGGCCTTCTGGAACTCCGTGCGCCACGCCAAGCCCTTCGCGGTGGGGTTCAACTGCGCCCTCGGCGCCGACCTGATGCGACCCTTCATCGCCGAACTGAGCCGCGTCGCCGACACCCTGGTCGCCGCCTACCCCAACGCCGGCCTGCCCAACGCCATGGGCCAGTACGACGAACAACCCCACGAGACCGCCCACTTCATCGAGGAATGGGCCGCGTCCGGCCTGGTCAACATCGTCGGCGGCTGCTGCGGCACCACCCCCGACCACATCAAGCACGTCGCCGAAGAAGTCGCCCCGCTGAAGCCGCGCGAAATCCCGGAACGCCCGGTGGCCATGCGCCTGTCGGGGCTGGAACCGTTCGAGCTGGTGGCGTGAGGACATCCGCCGGTATTTTTCTTCTCCCCTTGGGGGAGAAGGTGGGCCGCGCCAGCGGCTCGGATGAGGAGGACGCTGGCTTCTCCCTCATCGCAAAGGACCGTGTACGCGGACACCTCCCCCTCATCCGTCATGCTCCGCATGACACCTTCTCCCCCAAGGGGAGAAGGATTGCGTTCGGTCAGTAAGATGCGTCCTGTCTTCATCAACGTCGGCGAGCGGACCAACGTCACCGGCTCGGCCAAGTTCCGCAAGCTAATCGTCGACGGCGACTACACCGCCGCCCTCGACGTCGCCCGCCAACAGGTCGAGGCGGGCGCCCAGGTCATCGACATCAACATGGACGAGGGCCTGCTGGACGGCGCCGTCGCCATGCGCACCTTCCTCAACCTGATCGCAGCCGAACCCGACATCGCCCGCGTGCCGGTGATGATCGACAGCTCCAAGTGGGAGGTCATCGAGGCGGGCCTGAAATGCGTTCAGGGCAAGCCGATCGTCAACTCGATCAGCATGAAGGAGGGCGAAGCCGCCTTCCGCGAACACGCGATCAAATGCCTGCGCTACGGCGCCGCCGTTGTCGTCATGGCCTTTGACGAGGTTGGTCAGGCCGACACCGCCGCCCGCAAGATCGAGATCTGCACCCGCGCCTACAATATCCTGGTCAACGAGGTCGGCTTCCCGCCCGAGGACATCATCTTCGACCCCAATATCTTCGCCGTGGCGACGGGGATCGAGGAGCACGACAACTACGCCGTCGACTTCATCGAGGCGGTCAAGGTCATCAAGGCCACCCTGCCCTACGCCCGCATCTCGGGCGGGGTGTCGAACGTCTCGTTCAGCTTCCGCGGCAACGAGCCGGTGCGCCGGGCGATCCACAGCGTCTTCCTTTACCACGCCATCGCGGCGGGCATGGACATGGGCATCGTCAACGCCGGCGACCTGCCGGTCTATGACGACATCGACGCCACCCTGCGCGAAGCGGTCGAGGACGTGATCCTGAACCGGCCGCAGCGGACAAACGTGTCCAACACCGAGCGGCTGGTGGACATGGCGCCCACCTACAAGGGCGAAAAGGGCGCGGCGCGCGTCGTCGACCTGAAATGGCGCGAGCAGCCGGTTGCGGCCCGCATCGCCCACGCCCTGGTCCACGGCATCACCGAGTTCATCGAGGCCGACACCGAAGAGGCCCGCCTGTCGGTGGAGCGTCCCCTGCACGTCATCGAAGGTCCGCTGATGGACGGGATGAACGTGGTCGGCGACCTGTTCGGATCGGGCAAGATGTTCCTGCCGCAGGTGGTGAAGTCCGCCCGCGTGATGAAGCAGGCCGTCGCCTGGCTGGAACCCTATATGGAGGCCGAAAAGGCCGGCAAGCCGCGCGAACAGGCCGGCCGCATCCTGATGGCCACGGTCAAGGGCGACGTCCACGACATCGGCAAGAACATCGTCGGCGTGGTGCTGCAATGTAACAACTACGAGGTCATCGACCTGGGCGTCATGGTCCCGGCCGACCGCATCCTGGACGCCGCCGTCGAGCACAAGGTCGACATCATCGGCCTGTCCGGTCTGATCACCCCGTCGCTGGACGAGATGGTCTTCGTCGCCCGCGAGATGGAGCGGCGCGGCTTTGACATTCCCCTGCTGATCGGCGGGGCCACGACCAGCCGCACCCATACGGCGGTCAAGATCGAGCCGGGCTATCGCAAGGGTTCGACCACCTATGTCATCGACGCCAGCCGCGCCGTCGGCGTGGTGTCCGGCCTGCTGTCTCCAACCGACAAGGCGAAGAACGAAGCCGCCACCCGCGACGAATACGTGCGCATCCGCGAACAGTACGCGCGCGGCCAGGAGGTCAAGGCCCGCGCCACCATCCAGCAGGCGCGCGAGAACCGCTTCAACGCCGATCCCGCCGCGACCATGCCCGGCAAGCCGTCGTTTATCGGCGTGCGGGCCTTCGACGCCTGGGACCTGGCCGATCTGGCCGACCACATCGACTGGACCCCCTTCTTCGCCAGCTGGGAGCTGATCGGCCGCTACCCGCTGATCCTCGAAGACGAGATCGTCGGCGAGGCGGCCAAGGACCTGTTCCGCGACGCCCAGGCCATGCTGAAGCGCATCATCGACGAGAAGTGGTTCACGGCGAAGGGCGTGGTCGGCTTCTGGCCCGCCCGCGCCGACGGCGACGACATCGCCGTCTATGCCGACGAGAACCGCAGCGACGAGATCGCCCGCTTCCACACCCTGCGCCAGCAGATAAAGAAGTCGAACGGCAAGCCCAACCTGGCCCTGTCGGACTTCGTGGCTGAAGAGAGCCAGGATTACGTCGGCGCCTTCGCCGTCACGGCGGGGCATGGCGAGCTGGAAATCGCCAAGCGCTTCAAGGACGCAGGCGACGACTATTCCTCGATCATGGCCACGGCCCTGGCCGACCGCCTGGCCGAAGCCTTCGCCGAGCGTCTGCACAAGGAGGTTCGCACCCAGCTCTGGGGCTACGCCGCCGACGAGCAGACCTCAGTTCAGGACCTGATCGAAGAGAAGTATCAGGGCATCCGCCCCGCCCCCGGCTACCCGGCCCAGCCCGACCACACGGAAAAGGCCACCCTGTTCCGCCTGCTGGACGCGGGCGCCAATGCGGGCATGGCCCTGACCGAGAGCTATGCGATGACGCCCCCGGCCTCGGTCTC
The DNA here is from genome assembly GCF_057839885.1 of Brevundimonas sp. KH_025. Classification (NCBI taxonomy): domain Bacteria; kingdom Pseudomonadati; phylum Pseudomonadota; class Alphaproteobacteria; order Caulobacterales; family Caulobacteraceae; genus Brevundimonas; species Brevundimonas sp. KH_025. The sequence goes on from NZ_CM174501.1 coordinate 1,768,197, forward strand.
GGGCCTCTATTTCGGCCATCCGGGCAGCCACTACTTCGGCGTCGGCAAGATCGACCGCGATCAGATCGAGGACTACGCCCGCCGCAAGGGCTGGGACGTGGAGACCGCCGAACGCTGGCTGGCCCCCATCCTCAACTACGATCCCGGCGCCATCGCGCGCGACACCGCCGCCTGATCCGTCAGGCGGCGGGGGCCGCCGTCGCGGTGTCCAGCCCGACATCCTTCAGCGCGGCGGGCGGCGTGGCGATGTTCTCGCGAATGCGGCGGGCGGCGTGTTCGCAGCGTCCCGGCAGGCCGAAGAACAGGCCGAAGGCCTCGCTGCGCGCCTTGACGTCCTGTTGCGCCAGCAGCGGCGCCCACTGACCGGCGGCGGCGGTCGCCGCCTGCTGCGCCGTGGCCTTGATCGCCGGAGACTGGCGCGCTCCTGCGACGGCCAAAGCCGAACCGAAATCAACGGCCTCCAGCTTGCCCAGGCGGATGATGTCCAGATCCAGGGCGTCGGTCGTCTGCAGACTCTCGCCCAGGGCGATGTGTCCCTTGATCAGGGCCTCGCACCAGGCGACCAGCGGATAGTCCCCCTGCGGCGCTCCGCGCGGCAACTCGGCCGCATAGGCCATGGCTTCGCGGACCTTCAGCGCCTCCGCCGTTTCAGTCGAGCGGTTGGCCGTGACCACCAGCCCGTCCGCATCCTGGGCAAACGCCGCTCCCGGCGACAGGACGGCCATCGCGGCGACCAGGATCAAGGCGGAACGAAGGTCCATAGGCGGTGTCTTTCTCTCTGACGGCGACAGCGGCGCGCTGCCCCGTCACGCTTGCCGCCCCGGATGGTTTTTCTGCGGCGACGGTTTCAAAAGAAAAAGGGCGGCAGGTCCGAAGACCCGCCGCCCAATCCCCAAGCCTTTGAAAGGGCTTAGAAGTTAGCCGTCACACCGAAGAAGATGTAACGCCCCATCGCATTATACAGCTGCGGATAGGTGTTGTTGTTGCCGGTCGTGCCGACGCTGGAGGACAGCGGCGGATCGGTGTCGAAGACGTTGTTCACGCCCGCGCGCACCGACACGTTGTCACGAGCCTGCCAGGTCGCCGCCAGGTCGAAGTAGTTGATGGCGTCGAACTCGCGGTCGATACGGTTGGCCGGCGCGTTGTTCAGGCTGCCGTCATCACCCAGAACGGCGATTTCTGCGCCGCCATAGTAGCGCCACGTACCGTTGACGTTCAGGCCTTCGATCGGGGTGCCCCAATCGACGCGGAAGCGGTGACGCCATTCCGGGTTCGGAACGCCGCACTGGTTGGCGAAGAAGCCGGCGCAGTCATACTTCGAGTTGTCGAAGCCCAGGCCGGTGTCGGTCTCGAGCGAGTTCAACCAGGTGCCGACCATGGTGAAGCCCAAGGTGCCGGCGCGGTCCCAGCCGTAGTCGGCCAGATCCATATTGTAGTTGGCCGCCACGTCCACACCCGAGGTCTTCAGACCGCCGATGTTGGTGTTCAGGTCGATCACGTTGCCGGTGCCGATCCAGAGCTGACCATTGGAGTTACGCTTGATGTTGTTACAGGCCGCAGCCAGACCCGACGTATAGCAGGCGTCCAGGGAGTTCTGGGCGCCGATCGACGAGATCAGGTTGTCGATCTGGATGTCGAAGTAGTCCAGCGTCAGGTTGAAGCCCGGCAGGAACTCCGGCGTGAAGACGACACCGAAGGTCATGGTGTCGGACTCTTCCGGCGTCAGAGCCGTGTTGCCGCCTTGCAGGAAGTTATACTGACCGGCCGGGCTGGTCAGAGCGCCGCCATTCGACTGAGCCGTCGTCACCTGCCACGGATTGGTGCCGATGCACGACGCCGGAACGGGGCCGGCGGCGGCGGGGCGGTTATTCGGTCCAACCAGGCCGTCGCAAGGATCGAAGTCCAGGTCGAACAGATTGAAGCCCTGCGCGGTGAACAGTTCGATCACGTTCGGTGCACGCACGGCGCGCTGAGCGCTGGCGCGGAAACGAACCGAAGAGATCGGAGCCCAGTCGGCGCCGACTTTCCACGAGTCCGTGCCGCCGCCCAGATCATACTCCGAGTGACGATAGGCCAGGTCGACCGACAGTTGGTCGGCGAAGGCCATGCCTTCGGCGATCGGAATTTGAGCTTCGGCGAACACGTCATAGACTTGGTTCGAACCGTTGAGGCCCAGGGTCGCGCCGCCTTGACCGGCGCCGTCGCCCGACGTGAACGACACGTCCGGGGTCAGGTCCAGGCCGTCGCGGCGATATTCAACGCCGAACGCCGTCTGAACGCCGCGCGTGGCCCATGGCGACTTGACGCCATAGACGCCGAGGTCGGCGGTCAGCGAGCCCGAGACGACCTGCTGGGTGGTCCAGCCGGTGGCGACCAGCGGCACCTGCAGATAGTCCAGCGCCGCCTGCGTCACGCCGCCCGACTTGAAGATGTTGTAGGGCACGCAGTCGGCGTCGATGCCGGCGAGCACGGACGAGCAGACGGGCTGGCCGGTGATCGGATCCTTCACGACGTCCAGCGCACGGGCCAGACGGGTGTTCGAGAACTCGTTGCGGTAGATGTTGGTGAACTGAGCGCGCGAGTACTGGGCGGTCAGGTCGTAGCTCCAGGCGTCGTTCAGATCGCCACGAGCGCCGACAACGCCGCGATACGACTGGAAGCGGATGTCCGACTGACGGCCGCCGCCCTCGACGTTACGACGCCCGATATACATCGCCTTGTCGGCGCCGGATGCGATATCGGCCGCGCTACAGGCGAGGATCCCCAACTGCTGGGCCGACAGCAGCGGATTGTCGCAGCCGATGGTCGAGCTGCCGTCCGTGGTGCGGAAGCCGTTAGAAAACTCGCCGAAGAAGTTACCCGACGGCGCGATCTGCGCGATCGTCGAGTAGTCGCTGAACATCAGCTGGGTGTAGACTTCAATCTTATCGGTCACGTCATAGTGGCCGAAGGCACCCATGGTGTAACGCTCATCCGGACGCTGATAATAGTTCGACGGACCAAAGTTGTATTGGTCACGCGAAGCCACGAACGGGATGAAGTTGCCGGAGGCGTCAACGGTGAAGGTGTTGGCCGCCGTGAAGTCCTTCGTGAACTGACCCGGGAACGAGGTGCCGGAACCGCCGCACCTGAAATCGTTGATAGTGGCAGCGGCCGGCGCCGCGAGCGAACAGGCCGCGTAGTCGTAGTCGCGGCCCAGAACCTTGTTGTTCTTCCGATAGCCGGCATACAGGGTGATGTTGCCGCGATCATCCGGTGCGTTGACGCCCATCAGGACGTTCACTTCGCGGCTGAAGCCGGTCGTGACGTTGTCGTCGGGCAGTTTGAACTGCGACGGGTTGGTCGCGGCGCGGCCGGCGATGACGTTGCGCAGGTTGCCGACGCCGTCATAGTCGTTGTTGTGCTGGTTGAAGCCGTACTGGGCGTCGATTTCGATGCCTTCGAAGTCGCGGCGCATGATGAAGTTCACGACGCCGGCGATGGCGTCCGAACCGTAGACGGCCGAGGCGCCGCCCGTCAGCACTTCAACCCGCTCGACCATCTGGCCGGGGATCTGGTTCAGGTCGGCGGCGTCGTCCTGCGGCGAGCCGTAGCCCATGCGCTTGCCGTCGATCAGCACCAGGGTGCGCGACGAACCCAGGTTACGCAGCGAAACGGTGGCCGTACCCGAAGCGCCGTTGGAGACGGTCGAGTTCTGCGCGGCGAAGGCCTGCGGCAGTTGGGTGACCAGGTCCTCGACGCGGGTCACGCCCTGAACGTCGATGTCCTCGCCCGTGACCTGGGTCACCGGGCTGGTCGTGGTCAGGTTGGGCTGGCGAATGCGCGAGCCGGTGACCACGATGTCGCCCACCTGGCTGGCTTGCTCAGGCTGAGCCGGCGCCGGGGTGGTCTGGGCCATGGCGGGAGCCGCCAGCCCGGCGAGCGCGAAGCCCGCGATCATCGTCGACGCCAGCAGTCGCTCGCGTTTGATCTGGAATTTCAAGGTTCGTCCTCCTGAGTTGTGGACGGCAACAGCAAAGCTTGCCCCTCACCTGTCGCCCACAGCTAGACTCGATTGGCGCCTGAAGACGCGTCGGATCGTTAGCTGGCCGGGAGGTTAGCCACGTGAAATCTGTATCGGACAGGAAAATTACACACGCGTAACAAAGTGGCCTCTGCCCTGTCGCAAAATCGCCACGCTCTGACTCGTATGGCCTTGATGGAAACACCGTGGCACTAAGAGACGTCTTAAACGGCTTAGCTTCTCCTGGAGGGAAATGTGCGCATCATCACCACACTAGGCACCGCGATTTTCGCCGTTTTGTTGCTCCCAGCGTCCAGTTTTGCGCAAAATTCCGCCACAAACCGATCACCGCTTCTGGAGCAGGTCGCCGCCTGCCGCCAGATAACGTCGGACGCTGAGCGTTTGGGCTGTTTCGACCGCGCAGCCGGCGCTCTGGACGCCGCCGAACGCCAAGGCGAGGTCGTCGTGGTCGAACGCGGACAGATTCGCGAAGCCCGTCGCCAACTGTTCGGATTCGAAATTCCGTCCCTCCCGCCCATGTTCGGGCGCGACGATCCGGCGGAGAAGATCGACGCCGTCGAAACCACCCTGCTGAGCGCCGGTCAGGGCCTGGACGGCAAATGGCTGTTCCGCCTGGCCGACGGCTCGGAATGGCGTCAGATCGATTCCGATCCTGTGCGGTTCCAGAATCGAGCCGGCATGGAAATTCGCGTGCGTCGCGCCTCCCTCGGCAGTTATCTGCTGACCGCGGGGCGCAGCCGCGCCGTCCGCGTAAGGAGACAGTAGTGATGACCGACCCCGTCGCCCTGAACGACCGCATCTGGCTTGCCGGCCAGATCTCTCCTGACACCCTGGCCGACGCTGCGGCGCGCTTGGGCTTCCGCAAGGTGGTGAACAATCGACCGGATCATGAGGAGCCGGGCCAACCCACCAGCGCCGAAATCCGCGCCGCCGCCGAAGCCGCCGGCCTGGAGTATCTGGACGCGCCGGTGCGCGGCCTGCCCGACGCCGAAACGGTTGCTTGCGTCGGGGCCTTCCTGGACGACGGCGCGTCGGCGCTTCTCTACTGCCGTTCGGGAATGCGCTCAGCCGCGACCTGGGCCATGGTCGAAGCCAGCCGGGGCGCGGACGCCGACGACCTGCGAGCCTTGGCCCTGGCCGCCGGTTACGATCTTAGCCGCCTGCCGCTCTAACGGACGACGGCGACGCGCGCAGCGTAGGGCGCGGCGGGTTCCGGCGTGCATGAGGCGACACCCCATTGGACCGCCACGAGACAGGCCAGGGCGAAGAACACGCCAGAAACTCGATTTGGCGCAGGAAAAACAGCGGTTCGGATCACGGCGCGGGCTCCTGAATGGGTTACAGGCGTTCAACGCAAGGTCGGCGCCGCGCTGGCCGCCCCTGCCGCCTGCCAAGGACGACCGCCCGTGATCCCCTATGTCCGCCAGTTCGACTTCACCTACGGCCACCGCGACCAAGTTTCGCCGCTGATCCAGCGGGTCATCGCCGACAACCCCGGGCCGTTCACCTTTACCGGCACGGGGACCTATATCGTCGGGCGCGACATGCCGGGCGCCGAGGTGGCGGTGATCGACCCCGGTCCCGACGACGAGGCCCACCTGCACGCCCTGCTGCGGGCGGTGAAGGGGCGAACGGTCAGCCATATCCTTGTGACCCACACCCACCGCGACCACGCCCCCCTCTCCCGCCCCTTCGCCGAAGCGGTGGGCGGCGCGCCCATCCTGGCGGCGCAACCGCACGGAGCGACGATCCACGCCTCGGACCAGATGGGTCAGGCCGCGATGGACGAGGACGACGACGCCGACTTCCAACCCGACGTCATCGTGACGGACGGGCAGCGGATCGAGGGCGAGGGCTGGACCCTTGAGGCCATGGCCACGCCCGGCCACGCCTCGAACCACATGGCCTATGTGCTGAGGGACGAGAACGCCCTGTTCAGCGGCGACCACGTCATGGGCTGGTCCACCACGGTCGTCGCGCCGCCCGACGGCGACATGGCGGCCTATATGGACAGCCTGGATCGGGTGCTGGCGCGCGGCTTCTCGACCCTGTGGCCGACGCACGGCCCGGCCATCACCCAGGTCGCGCCCTTCCTGAAGGCCTACCGCGACCACCGGCTGGAGCGCGAGGCTCAGATCATGGCGCGACTGGCGACGGGGGACGAGACCATCGCCCAGATGGTCCCCGCCCTCTACGCCGCCGTGGATCAACGCCTGTGGCCGGCGGCCAGCCTGTCGGTGCTGTCGCACCTGATCAAGCTGGTGCAGGAGGGGCGCGCTGCAGCCGCGCCTGAACCAACGATGGCCGCCCGCTACGCCCTGATCATGGACTAGGGCTGCAGTCCGTCCACGACGGCGCGAGCCAGACGGCAGGCTTCGTCGCCGACCTTCACGCCTTCGCGCTGGGCCACGCGCACATCGGTGCGGCCGGGACGGATGCGGATGGCGGCGTCATGGGTCAGGCCGAACCAGAAGCCTTCTTTCGAGCCGTCAGCGCGGAAAGGCGCCGCGCCGCGCACGGTGAAGCCCGCCGCCTCCAGCGCCGCCGCAGCGGTCTCGGGCGCGACCTGACGGGGAACCGCGATCAGGCCGGGACAGGCGACCGCCGCCGCCCCCTGCCCGCCCCGCATGGCCACGACCGCGCGCGAGAAGGCCGGAACCTCGGCGGCGTCGGTCGTGACGTCGTTGGCGGCCTCGACCGCGAAACGCTGCCCCTGGATCAGGAGCAGAGCCACGGTCAGCCCTGCGACCGCCAGCGCTGCGGCGGCGTAGAGGCCCCGCCGCCGCACGTCCTTCCACGCAATCGCAACCGCCGTCAGCGCCGCCGCCAGCCCGGCGAAGGCCAGGATGCGGCCGATCTTCAGCGTCAGCACTTCCAGCCCAAAGCCGGCGCTCCACAGGCCGAACCGAGTCCCGAACACGGCGACCAGCACCAGAATCGGCGCCAGAAAGGCCGCGAGCGTCAGCCAGCGCAGACGGATTTCGGCCGCGCGCGCCTGGGTCCGGGTCGGTTCGGCCATGCGGCCCTCCTGAAAGATCAGCCTGCGGTCGGCAGACGATACTCCTTCATCTGCTCGCGCAGCAGCTTCTTGTCGATCTTGCCCGTGGCGCCCAGCGGAATGTCGGCCAGGAAGACCACGTCGTCGGGCATCCACCACTTGGCGATCTTGCCGACCAGGAAGTCGAGATGCTCCTGCTTGTCCTCGCTCTCGCCGTCCTTGAGCTTGATCAGCAGAACCGGGCGCTCATCCCATTTCGGGTGGGCCGCGCCGATGACGGCGGCCAGGGCGACCTTGGGATGGCCGATGGCCAGGTTCTCGATCTCGATGGAGCTGATCCATTCGCCGCCGGACTTGATGACGTCCTTGGCCCGGTCGGTGATCTGCATGAAGCCGTGATCGTCGATGGTCGAGACGTCGCCGGTGTCGAAGAAGCCTTCGTTGTCCAGGATCTCGCCGCCCTCGTCGCGGAAGTAGGTGCGGGCGATGGTCGGCCCCTTGATCATCAGACGGCCGTAGGTCGAGCCGTCGTGCGGCATCTCCTGACCGGCGTAGTTCTTCAGCTTCAGTTCGACGCCCAGCGGCGGCGTGCCCTGCTTGACCCGCCACTTCAGCTGCTCCTCGAACGGCATGGCGGCCAGTTCGGGGGTCATGTTGGACAGGGTGCCGATGGGCGAGGTCTCGGTCATGCCCCAGCCCTGCAGCACCTCGACGCCGAACTCGTCGTTAAAGGCGCGGATCATGCTTTCCGGCACGGCGGCGCCGCCGATCAGAACGCGTGTGACCGTCGAGAGCTTCAGCTTGTTCTCGCGCAGGTGGTTCAGCAGCCCCTGCCAGACGGTCGGCACGGCGGCCGAGAAGGTGACGCCTTCGCTCTCCAGCAGTTCATAGATGGCCGGACCGTCCATGCGCGCCCCCGGCATGACCAGCTTGGACCCCGCCGCCGGCCCGCCGAAGGCGATGCCCCAGGCGTTGGCGTGGAACATCGGCACCACCGGCAGGATGACTTCCTTGGGCGTCGCGCCCAGGACGGTCGATTGCAGGCCCAGCAGGGTGTGGATGAAGTTCGAGCGGTGCGAATAGAGGACGCCCTTGGGGTTCCCCGTCGTGCCCGAGGTGTAGCAGAGGCCGCAGGCGGTGTTTTCCTCGAACCCGCCCCAGACCACGTCTTCCGACGACTGCTCCAGCACGCTCTCATAGCATTCGACCACCGGCAGCTTGGTCTGCGGCATGTGGTCGGGGTCGGTCATGATGACGACGCGCTCGACCGACGGGCAGTGCGGCAGGATGGCGTCCAGCAGCGGCACGAAGGTCAGATCGACGAAGATGATCCGGTCGCCCGCGTGGTTGATGATGTAGACCAGTTGTTCCGGGAACAGGCGCGGGTTCAGCGTGTGGCACACGGCCCCGATGCCCATGATGCCGTACCAGGCCTCGATGTGGTCGGCGGTGTTCCAGGCCAGGGTGGCGACCCGGTCGCCCGGCTGGACGCCCCAGGCCTTCAGCGCGTTCGACACCCGCTTGGCCCGACCGTGGATGGCCCCATAGGTCGTGCGCTCGATCGGCCCCTCGACGGATCGCGTCACGACCTCGCGGTTCGGGTGCCAATTTTTGGCGTGGTCGAGAATCTTGTCGACCGTCAGCGGCCAGTCCTGCATCAAACCCAGCATCGCATTCCCTCGTGTTGCGCCTTGTTGAAAGCGGCGCCTTTGCAGCGACGCTATCTAGGTGAACAGCGATAAGCAACGTGCCGTTAGGGAAACAAGGTCGCGGACCCGGTCGCGGCTTTTCATGCCGCCGCGCATGACCTCGCTCCCGATCCAAAAGAGGCTGGAAACCTCATGCCTCGCAAGCTCGCAGACCGGATGACTTCTTCAACACGGGCGCGGTTCGCGCAACATGGCCAATCGCGCGCCAGCCGCCTAGAAAGCCGCCCGAACGCACGGAGACCGCCCATGACCATCCTGATCGCCATCACCGGAGGCTCCGGCTCCGGCAAGAGCACCCTGGCGGAGGCCCTGGTCACGTCCCTGCCCGCCGGCGTCGCCGTGCTGATGCGCGAGGATTCCTACTATCGCGACGCCGCCAGCGTGCCCGGCTTCGACGCCGACACCCATGATTTCGACGACGTGGCCGCGCGCGATCATGAGCTGCTGGCCGAACACCTGTCCGAACTGAAGGCCGGCCGGCCGGTCACGGCCCCGCTCTATTCCTTCCTCCACCACGGCCGCGATCCGGGCGGCGAGCCGATCCCCGCGGCCGAGGTCGTGATCGTCGAGGGCACCCACGTCCTGTGCAGCCCGGCCCTGACCGCCCTGTTCGACATCAAGGTCTTTGTCGATACCCCGGCCGACATCCGCTTCATCCGCCGCCTGTTGCGCGACCAGACGGAACGCGGCCGCACCGCCGAATCCGTCATCCACCAGTACCTGCTGACCGTCCGTCCCGGACACGAAAGGCTGACCGAACCCTCGCGCACCCACGCCGATTTCATCGTCGCCGACGCCACGGCTGCCGTGCGGCTGGAAGATCCCCAGGCGGTCATTCGACTGGCTGCGCCGGTCCTGGCGCACCCGATGCTAGAGCCTTGGCATCGCTAATGATTTCCGTTCGCAAAACGGCGTTTACCCCGTTGCAATAGTGGCGAAATAGAGGCAACGTGCCCTGATTACATTTGGGCAAGGTTCTGATGACCGCTTCTGTCCACGACCTCGACGACCCCCGACGCGCCGCTATTGTGCGTCAGGCCCGACTACACTTTATTTCGGAGGGCTACGCCTCCACGCGGATGGAGCCGATCGCCCGCGAATCCGGTGTATCCACCGCCACCCTCTATGCCTTCTTCGACAGCAAGGCGGCGCTGTTCGCTGCGGTCATCGAGGATGCGTCAGAGGACTTCTCGCGGCGCATGGCGGCGGTAAAAACCTGCGAAGGCGCCCCGCGCGAGCGATTGACGGGTTTCCTCAGCGCCTATGCGGAGTTCATGAGCGACTCGTTCGTGCACTCGGTGTTCCGCCTGGTCCTGGCCGAACGCCCACGCTTCGAGGTCGTGGCGAGGAGCTTCTTCGAGCGCGGCAAGCATGACTTCGGCGCCGTGCTGATCGTCGCCCTGACCGAGATGAACGCCGCGGGTCAAGTCAAGGTCGCCAAGCCGTCCTGGGCGGCCGGCCAACTGATGGGGATGGTCGAACACCCCGTCTTCTTCGTGCCGCTGGTGACTGGCGACGAGGTCACGGCGGCTCGCCCTACGCGGCAGATCGCCGAGGATGCGGTGGAGACCTTCCTGGCCCGCTACGGCGCCTGAACCCCGATCAGGGCCAGAGGCGTGTCGGCTTCCAGTCGTCGCCGTCGCGATCGAACCGCAGCCGATCGTGCAGACGGAACGGACGGTCGCGCCAGAACTCGATCTGCTGCGGGATCACCCGCCAGCCGATCCAGCGCTCGGGGCGCGGCACGTCCCCGCCGTCGAAGCGCGCGGTCTGAGTGGCGACGCCGGCTTCCAACACTTCACGGCTGGCCAGAGGGCGCGACTGATCGGACACCCAGGCGCCGATGCGGCTCTCTCGCGCCCGACTGGCGAAATAGGCGTCGGCTTCGGCGGCGCTGACCGGCTCGACGGCGCCGCGCACGCGGACCTGGCGACGCAGGCTCTTCCAGTGGAACAGCAAGGCTGCTGACGGGTGGGCCCACAGCTGCTCGCCCTTGGCGCTCTCCTGATTGGAGTAGAAGGTGAAGCCGCGCGCATCCACATCCTTCAGCAGGACAATGCGCGCGTCCGGCAGGCCGTTCGCGTCCACCGTGGCCAGGGTCATGGCGTTGGCGTCGTTCGGTTCCGACGCCTTGGCCGCGCCCAGCCATTCGGCGAACAGGGCGAAAGGCTCGCCTCGCTCAAAGATGGTCTCATCCGCATTGGCCGCCAGTTGCGCGGCGTAGTCCTCGACGGACGGGCTGGGCGGGATCAGGGACTGGGTCATGGCCCTGATCCTTACACCCGCGCTTCCCCTACGTCATCAGGCGTGGACAGGCTGCGACATCAAGCGTCGCCATAGGCCCCGGTCTGCTGGCGCAAGGCCTCTTCGCGCGCCACGATGTCGGGCGTGATGGCGTCGAAATCCTCCATCGACAGGATGGGCCGGATCTCGACCTCGCCGTGCAGTTTGTCGGTGTCGGGGATGCGGCGGGCCCAGGCGACGGCCTCGTCCATGTCCTTGACCTGCCAGATCCAGAAGCCGGCGATCAGTTCCTTGGTCTCGGCGAAGGGGCCATCGACCACGATCGGCGTGTCGCGCCCGCCGAACACCACCCGCTTGCCCTTCGACGACGGGTGCAGCCCCTCGCCCGCCAGCATCATGCCTGCCGCCGCCAGCTCCTCGTTGAAGGTCGTCATGTCCCGCATCAGGGCCTCCGACGGCTGAACCCCCGCCTCGATGGCGTCCGTGCCCTTGATCATCACCATCACGCGCATGGCGTCTCTCCCTTGGTTTGAACGGCGGAGTTGATCTCCGCGATATCGCTACGTCGAACGGCCAACCGTCATGCCGACATCAGGCCGCGATTTTTCAATTGGCCGCAAGATTAACCCGGTCTTGACCATATCCGGCCGAGGCTGGCGGCCATGTGCGCGGACGCCCTCACCCTTGATGACGCCCGGTCGCTGCTGGGCCTGACCGGCCCGGTCGGCGCCGAGGGCCTGACGACGGCGTTCCGGACGGCGGTCAAGGCCGCCCGCCCCGACGCGCCCGGCGGCGGCGCCGACCAATTCCGCCGCATCATCGCCGCCTATCGCCTGTTGCAGGCCCAGACCCTGGCCCTGCCCGCGCCCGCATCACACGCGAAGTCCGCGCCCTTTATCGCCCCGCCCGCCCCCGGTCCCCTGCTGGTCCTGACGCCGATGCAGGCGATCAGCGGCGGCTGCGTCCGCATCACGCTCGGTGCGCGCATCCTGCGGGTTCATGCCCCGCCCGGCGTGCGCTCGGGCGACAAGATCCGGCTGAAGCGCGGCGGCGCGGACGGCGGCGACGTCCTGCTGCCCGTTCTGATCCGCCCCGCCGACGGCCTGTCGGTTCTGGGCGGCGACCTGTTCATGGACTGGGCCGTGCCTCAGCGGGTGATGGACGACGGCGGCCGCATCGAGATCCAGACCCACGCCGGCCTGCGCTCGTCCTGGCTGGTCCCCGACATGGTCGAGCCGGTGCGGCTGCGGCTGAAAGGTCTGGGCCTGCCCGCGCGCGGAAACCGCCCGGCCGGCGACCTGTTCGTCAAGCTGGAGGCCTCGGCCGACCTGCCCTCGGCGGCCGAAGACCTGCTGCTTCGCTTCACGCGGGTCTGGACGCCGGAGCGGATCGCGGCCTAGAGCCTGATCGGTTGAGGAGGCATCGCTTCGCGATTCCTCCGATGCCGTGAATCAGGCTCTCGCATTATCCTGGAGCGAATATCTGGGTCCGAATGCCATCGCATTCGAACCGATTTCGCTCTAGGCGTTAGGCCATGTCGCACAATACCTTCGGTCATCTGTTCCGCGTCACCACCTGGGGCGAAAGCCACGGCCCGGCCATCGGCTGCGTCGTCGACGGCTGCCCGCCGCTGATCCCGTTGACCGAGGCCGACATCCAGCCCCTGCTTGATCTGAGGAAGCCCGGCGGCAGCCGCTTCGTCACCCAGCGCCAGGAGGCCGATCAGGTCCGCATCCTGTCCGGCGTCTTCGACGACGGCAACGGCCCGGTCACCACCGGCACCCCGATCAGTCTGCTTATTGAGAATACGGACCAGCGCTCCAAGGACTATGGCGAGATCGCCCGCGCCTTCCGCCCCGGCCACGCCGACTACGCCTATCAGGCCAAGTACGGCGTGCGCGACCATCGCGGCGGCGGTCGTTCGTCGGCCCGCGAAACCGCCAGCCGCGTGGCGGCCGGCGCCGTGGCGCGCAAAGTCCTGGGCGACAGCATCCGTATCCGCGCCGGCGTGGTCCAGCTGGGCCCGCACCGCATCGCCGACGAGGCCCTCGACTTCGACGCCGTCTATGACAACGCCCTGTTCGCCGCCTCGGCTGACGTGGTCCCCGCGTGGGAAGATTATCTGGACGGCGTGCGCAAGGCCGGCTCCTCCATCGGCGCCGTCGTGGCGCTGGAGGTCACGGGCGTTCCCGCCGGTTGGGGCGCGCCCCTCTACGCCAAGCTGGACGCCGAACTGGCGGCGGGCCTCATGTCGATCAACGCGGTCAAGGGCGTCGAGATCGGCGCGGGTTTTGGCGCCGCCGAGCTGTCGGGCGAGGACAACGCCGACGAGATGCGCCTGGGCGACGACGGCCTGCCCGTCTTCCTGTCGAACAAGGCGGGCGGCGTCCTGGGCGGCATCTCGACCGGCCAGCCCATCACGGCCCGCGTGGCGTTCAAGCCCACCTCCTCCATCCTGACCCTGCGCCAGACCATCAACCGCGACGGCGCCGAGGTCGACCTGCGCACCAAGGGCCGCCACGACCCCTGCGTCGCCCTGCGCGGCGTCCCCGTGGTCGAGGCCATGGCCGCCATCGTCCTGGCCGACGCCATGCTGCGGCATCGGGCGCAGGTGGGCTAAGCTTCACCGTCATCCCGGCCGAAGCCTCGCACAGCGAGGCGCAGAGCCGGAACCGCCCAAGGCGCCGACGACAGAGCTTCCTGCGGTCCCGGATAGCGGCTGCGCCGCTTCCGGGATGACGAAACCCGCGTCAGCAAACACGCCCCTTTTCGTAACAGTTATTGTTACCTATATTGCCCTCGACCAGCGCGGCATAGGCTGCGCCTACAGGGAGACCGCACCATGATCGACGTCAGACCTTTCAACAGCCTGGGCGGCGCGAACCACGGCTGGCTGAACGCCCGCCACCACTTCTCGTTCGCCAACTATTATGATCCCAAGCGCATGGGCTGGGGCCGTCTGCGCGTCTGGAACGACGACGAGATCGCGGCCCAGTCGGGCTTCCCGCCCCACCCGCACGCCGACATGGAGATCATCACCTATGTCCGCACCGGCGCCATCACCCACGAGGACTCGATGGGCAACAAGGGCCGCACGGGCGCGGGCGACGTTCAGGTGATGAGCGCGGGGACCGGCGTGCGTCACGCCGAGTTCAACCTCGAGAACGAACTGACCACCCTGTTCCAGATCTGGATCGAGACGGACAAGCCGGGCGCCCAGCCCTCCTGGGGCCAGCGCGAATTCCCCAAGAGCGACCGTTCGGGCCAATTCACCGTCGTCGCCTCGGGCGATCCCGCCGACGAAGCCCTGACGATCAACGCCGACGCCAGGATCCTGGCCGCGACGCTGAAGGCGGGCGAGAGCCTGACCTATGACCTGGCCGCCGGTCGCCGCGCCTATCTGGTCCCCGCCGTGGGTCGGGTGGACGTCAACGGCGTCACGCTGAACGCTCGCGACGGCGCCGGCATCATCGACGAGGCCGTCATCACCATCACGGCCAGCGAAGACGCCGAACTGGTCATGGTCGACAGTTTGTAACCCCCCTCTGTCATCCCGGAAACGGCGTAAGCCGTTATCCGGGACCCAGGCGGCGGCACTTGTCGCGGCCCTATCCCGTCCGTCTCTACCATCTGGGTCCCGGGTTCCGCTTCGAGGCCCCGGGATGACGGCGGTAGAGCGCGAAACATGATCCCGCCGTCAGCCTCTGTTCACTTCCGTCGCGCAGAATAGGCGCCTCGGGAGATTCTCATGACCAAACCCTTCGCGCGGGCGACCGCCCTTCTGGCCGTCCTCGGCGGTTCGCTGATGCTGCAAGGCTGCGTCGTGGGGGCCGTCGTCGGAACCGGCGCGGCCGTCGTCGGCGGCACGGTCAAGGCGACCGGGGCCGTGGTCGGCGCAGGCTTCGACGCCGTGACCACCTCGGACGAGGAAACCAAGGCCAAACGCGAGCGCGAGCAGCGCGAATGGGAACGCGAACAACGCCGCTGCGAACAACGCCAGCGCCAAGGCAAGGACTGCTAGGGCCGCTCGCCGCCAACCGGCCCTGTCGGCGCGCGCCTTTTCCGGCCTAGGGTGAGCCTCCCTCCCCGCGCGAGCCGACCATGCAGATCGCCATCCTGACCCTCGACGGCTTCAACGAGCTGGATTCCTTCATCGCGGCGGGCATCCTGAACCGGATGAAGAGCCAAGGCTGGGCGGCGCACATCACCTGCCCCACGCCCGAGATCACCTCGATGGCCGGGGTGACGATCCAGCGCCAGAAGCCGCTGGCGTTCCTGAGCGAGGCCGACGCCGTCCTGATCGGCAGCGGCATCAGGACCCGCGACTACGCCGCCGATCCCGCCTTCCTGTCACAGCTTGAACTGGACCCGTCGCGCCAGTTGGTCGGCGCCCAGTGCTCGGGAACCCTGCTGCTGGCCAGGCTGGGCCTGATCGGCGACCTGCCCGCCTGCACCGACCTGACCACCAAGCCCTGGGTGGTCGAGGCCGGCGTCAATGTCGTGGACGCCCCCTTCGTCGCCCACGGCAACGTCGCCACGGCCGGCGGCTGCCTCGCCTCGCAATACCTCGCCGCCTGGATGATCGCCCGCCTGGCGACGGTGAAAGACGCCGAGGACGCCATCCACTACGTCGCTCCCGTCGGAGAGAAGACCGAGTATGTCGCGCGCGCGACGGCGGCGGTCTCGCCCTTCCTTAAGCAGTCCTAGGCCAGGCGACGCGCCTCCGGGCGCATGATCACGGTCGAAGCCACCCCCGCGAACAGAACGCACAGCAGGATCAGCGCCCACCCCGTCAGGGTCGGCACCGGCGCCGGGGCCGCCTTCGTCACGCTGACATGGTCGAAATTCGTCTGGGCGCCGAGCGGGCTGGTCGTGGCCAAACGGATCCTCAACGTCTTGCCCGCATCCGCCGGCGGCACGATGTAGCTGGCGACGCCTTGAACCCAGGTCCCCTGCACCATCACGGGCGCCTGGGACGCCACCATGGTCCCGCCTGTGATATTGCCCCCGGAAACGACGCCGCCGACCCAAAATTCCAGCGCGACATTGGAGCTATTGGGGTTGTCAGCGCGCCAACCGAACCAGGCGCTGGCGTCGTAGCGTTCGCCGACAGCGACAGCCCCGATGGTCTGGACCAGACCCCGGGCAGCACCGGCCTCAGAATTGATGAAGGCGACGTTCGCGCCGTCCTTGGCGACGATATGCGCCGTATTGCGAAATGCGCCGTAGTTGCTGCCCCCGGCGACCGTGCCCGTCCAGCCGGGAATGCTGTCTTGCTGCAAGCCAGGATTCCCCATGACGGGGTTTTCGAAGCTGGGGTTCGAGACCAGATTCTGCGCCGCAGCGGGCAGCGCCCACCCCACGAGAGCCGCCGCCGCCAGCGATGAAATAATGATCTTGCGCATATAGCCCCCGATAGGGTCAGCCGCGAACGCGCCGACCAGACGGCCCCACCCGAGGCCTTGCCCCCGATGCCACCGCCGCGCCCTGCGAGGAACGCCCGTCCGTCTCAAATGCGTGAGACGCACAGACTAGTCGTCCACCGACCGCGACACTTCGGCCTGTTCATCACCAAGCATTTGATGGTCAAAGAAGATCACCGGCAGAGGTCGCCGCAGTCAGGAGTTCGCTTGCCCCATTCCCGCACGATCGCCTGGGACGTCTCGACCGCCACCCTGCCCGACGCCCTGGAGCGGTACATGGTCGGGATGGCGGATATCTACGAGGTCTCCGGCATCAGCGACGAGGATCAGGCGAACTTCTTCAACCGCAGCAAAAGCACGCTGAGCGCCGTCGGCGGCATCGGCGTCGGGCGCTCGGTTCGTCAGACCTTGAGCCGAGGTCCCGCCATGCTCAGGCGCTCGAACGTCGACGGCCTGAACCTGGTCATCAACCGCACGGCGACCGTGGGCGACTATGACGGCCGCAGCGCCAGGGCTGCGCCCGGCGCCCTGCAGTTCCGCGACATGGGCCGGCTCTCATCGTCGCGGCTCGATTCCGTCGATCTGATCGCCGTCATGGCGCCCCGCAATCTGGCCCCGCCCCCGTTGCTGGGGCCCGACATGCACGGCCTGATCCTGGCGCCGGACGCACCTGGGGTTCGTCTGGTGCACAGCCATATGCGCATCCTGGCCGAGGAAGCCGAGCATCTGCCGGACGCCGCCCTGGATACGGCGATCCAGGCGCTGCTGCTCATCGCAGGAAAGGTCGCCGGCATCGACACCCCCATCGGCGCGCCAGAGGCGGCGGCCCTGCAAGGCAGCGTGCGCCGCGCCGCCGTCGACTATATCGAGGCTCGGCTGACCGCCCTGGAGATCGACTTTGACGCCAAGGCTGTCGCCGCCGCCGCGGGGGTGTCGCGGGCGACGCTCTACAGATCGTTCGACGGCGCTGGCGGCGTGAACCGCTACATCCAGGACCGCCGCCTGCATCACGTCAGAGACGCCCTGCGACGCCGCAAGGCCTTGAAGCCGACCATCACCGAGATCGCCTGGACCTACGGCTTCACGTCCCAGAGCCATTTCGGCCGCCTGTTCCGCGAACGCTACGGCTATCCGCCCTCCGATGTCCCTCCCGCCGAGGCGCAGCCCGACATCGTCATGTCCGAAGGCCCCATCCGCCACGATCTCCTCAGCGCCTGGCTGACCGAAATCGGCGACCGCCGGTCCTAGGCCCCGCAAGGGTCACAGCCAGCGTGGCTGGCTTGGGGTCATCAGGGGGAAGCGGCATCGACCCCGCCGATGACTTCAAGGATAGCGGCCACCACGGCATCCGGCTGAGCCATTTGGATCATGTGAGGCGCGCCTTCCACCACCCGATGCATTCCGGCCGACGACCGCGCGGCGATGGCAGCGTGGTTCTCGCGGGTCACCGCCGACAGCGCCATCCGCTCCGCTTCGGGCATCCCCGGCTCGGGTCCATTCTCCCCGCCCGCTGTCAGCACGATCAGCGGCAGAGCGCTGGAAGCGGATTCGCTCGCCAGAACTTGGCGGGAACTGTCGTCCATGCTCTGCTGTTCCGACAGCGCCGTCCGCGCATGCGCGCCGCTCGCCATGGGGCTGTTCAGCGGCGGCGAACCGCATTCGGCATAAATGGCATGCTCTGGAGTCATCTGGCCTTCGGCCGTGGCCCGGATACATTTACCGACGGTGGCCCGGAAGTCGGCCATACCCTGGATGAACGCGGGGGACACGGCTCGCAGGGGTGCCTCGTTTCCGTCGAGGCTCGGATCGACCAGCACCATGCCGACGACCTGATCCGCATGAAGGTTGGCGAATAGCCGCATGTCGTAGCCGCCCATCGAATGGCCGACCAGGACATAGGGGCCATTAATACCGGCGGCCTCCAGTCCCGCTTTCAGATCGGCGACGATACGAGTCGCGTCCCTCGGCGCCGGGCCTTCATCGCTAGCCCCGTAGCCAGGACGGTCGAACGCGCAGGCTCGCGTCGTTTTGGCGATTTCTGGCTGGACCCGCGACCAGGCTTGGGCGCCCACACCGAGACCGGAATCGAATATGACGGTCGGCGATCCCGTCCCTACGCAATACAGGGCGAGATGTCGGCCATCGGGCAACTCGGCGCGCAGCGGAGTAACTCTCGGCGCGGAAGTCTGCTGGGCGTTGGACAGGGTCGTCGAGAGACTCAGCAAAACGAACGACATCAAGAGCGGTCTGAGCACGGGATCAGTCCTGTTTCATTTCCTGGCTCGTCGAGCCTATGCGGCCCAGCTCTTGCCGTCCATGACCGAGCGAACCGCGTTTCGCCACCCCTCGCTGACTTTCAGCGGGTCCGCTCCTCGCGCCTACCGCACCCCGATGTATTTGTGCGTCTGGACGCTGAGCCGCCATTGGGGGTGGGTCAGGCAGTATTCGATGGCGGCGGCGGTGTTGGCGGCCTGGTCGGGGCCGTCCATGGGCTGGAGCCAGAAGCGTTCGAAATCGAGGGTCTCGAACCGCTCGGGCATGGCCAGGGGCTGCGGATAGACCAGCTTCAGTTCCTGCCCCGAAGCCTGGACCACGGGGGCGTCGGCCTTGGGGCTGATGCAGATCCAGTCGACGCCATCGGGCGCGACCAGCGTGCCGTTGCTCTCGATCGCGACTTCAAACCCGCGCGCGTGCAGGGCCTCGATCAGGGGCGCGTCCAACTGCATCAGCGGCTCGCCGCCGGTGCAGACGACGAGCCTGGGATCGCCCTCGCGGCCCCGCCACATCCCGGCGACATGGTCGGCCAGCGCGTCAGCGGTCTTGAACTTGCCGCCGCCGTCGCCGTTGGTGCCGACGAAATCCGTGTCGCAGAAGCTGCAGACGGCGGTGGCGCGGTCCCGCTCCAGCCCGCTCCACAGGTTGCAGCCGGCGAAGCGCAGGAAGACGGCGGGCCGCCCGGCCTGACCGCCCTCGCCCTGCACCGTCAGGAAGACTTCCTTGGCCGAATAGGTCACGACCGCGCCGCCCATTCGCCGTAGCCCGCCGCGCGCAGCTCGCAGGCCGGACAGGCTCCGCAGCCATAGCCCCAGTCGTGGCGATGCGTCCGGTCGCCCAGGTAGCAAGTGTGGCTGGCCTCCACGATCATCTCCACCAGCGCCCGCCCGCCGATCCGCTCGGCCAGAGCCCAGGTCTCGGCCTTGGTCAGGAACATCAGCGGCGTCGCGATCGGCGACGGCTTGGCCAGGCCCAGGGTCAGGGCGTGGCTCATGGCCTGGATCGTGTCGTTGCGGCAGTCGGGATAGCCCGAGAAGTCGGTCTCGCACATGCCCCCGACCAGAACCTCCAGCCCCCGACGGTCAGCCAGCGCCGCCGCCGCGACCAGGAAGATCAGATTGCGCCCCGGCACGAAGGTGTTGGGCAGACCGCGCGCGTCCGCCTCGATGGCGCGATCCGTCGTCATGGCCGTCTCGCCGATGGCCCCGAACCCGGTCAGATCGACCACGTGATCCGGCCCCAGCCGCTCGGCCCATTGCGGCAGGACGTTCACCATCTGCGCGCGCACCGTCTGGCGCGCCTGCATCTCGACCGCGTGACGCTGGCCATAGTCGAAGCCGACGGTCTCGACGCGCTCGTACCGCTCCAGCGCCCAGGCCAGGCAGGTGGCGCTGTCCTGTCCGCCCGAAAACAGGACAAGGGCAGAAGTTTCAGAAGCTTGCGACGTAACGCTCATGACGAACCTGCGGTCGGCCGACGGCCGCGCGCATCCAAAGAAGGACCAGGAGAAGATGGATCAGCGTCCCCTATACGCCAGTCCGTCGGTCGCCGCAAAAGGCGCCGCCCCGACCCTTTTCATCAACCTGAGCATTTTTGATTCGCCTTAACCCTTTCGCAAAGCGTTCGCAGCGAATGTAAAACCCCAAATTGGAGTGCCGGCCGTATGCCGACGATCGAAGTGTTGACCGAGCGCGTAGAGCCGGTGACCGCTGCCACGATGGCGAGCGAAGTCTTCGTTCGTTTCGAGCGCGAGCCGGACACCCTGGTCATCCCCGTCGTGGACGGCGAACGCCCCCTGGGCCTGATTGAACGCAGCGACTTCCTGATGAAGCTGGCCGGTCCTCTGGGACTGAGCCTCTACGGCGCCCGCGAAGTCACCCACATCATGGACGCCGAACCCGCCGTGGTCGAAGCCGGCGTCCGCATCGACGCCTTTTCCGACATCATCCTGAAGAGCGGTCCGGGCGCGCTGATGCGCGGCTTCATCGTCACCCGCAACGGCGCCTATCGCGGCGTCGGCACGGCGGTGGCCCTGCTGCGCGCCGTCAACGACATCCAGCGCCAGCAGAACCGCGACCTAGCCGAGCAGGTGCGCACCCTCAACGACGCCGAACGGCGCGCCGAAATCGCCGGCCGGGCCCAGGCCCAGTTCATGGCCCTGATGAGCAGCGAACTGCGCACGCCGATGAACGGCGTCCTGGCCGTGGCCGAGCTTCTGCGCCGCCAGCCGCTGAACGACGCCGCCCACGCTCACGTCCAGACCATCATCGATTCGTCCGAGACCCTGCTGGGCACCCTGCAGGACGCCCTGGATCTGGCCCGCGCGGAAGCCGGCGAACTGACGCTGAGCCTGTCCCCCACCCCCCTTCGCGCCGTGATGGACGAGGTGCAGACCCAGTGGACCTCGCGCGCCACCCAGGACGGCGTCACCTTCATGGTCGGCTATGAAGGCGATACCGAGCTGGCTGCGGTGTTGGACGGGCCGCGCCTGAAGCAGGTCTTCAACAACCTGATCGGCAATGCGCTGAAATTCGCCCGCAACGGCATCGTCGAGGCCAGCCTGAAGGCGCACGTCGTCGGCGACCAGATCCGCATGGAGGCCCGCGTACGCGACGACGGCCCCGGCGTGGACCCGGCCCGGATCGACACGGTCTTCGACCATGCGGCCGGCTTCGAGGGCGCCGGGCTGGGCCTGGCCATCTGCCGCCACCTGATCCAGGGCATGGACGGCCGCATCTGGGCGGAAAACAACCCGGGCCGCGGCTCGACCTTCGCCTTCGACCTGTCGGCCCCGCGCGCCATCATCCAGCAGGAAGAACCGTCGAACGTCTCGGACCTGAACGAACTGCATCTGCAGGCGCGCCCCCACGTCCTGATCGCCGACGACAACGCCACCAACCGCGTCGTGGCCCAGGCCCTGTGCGAGATGTTCGGCTGCACCTCCGAGACCGTCGAGGACGGCCAGGAAGCGCTGGAAGCGGTCAAGGCGCGTCCGTTCGACCTGATCCTGATGGACATCAAGATGCCGCGCATGGACGGGGTCCAGGCGACCCACGCCATCCGCGCCCTCAGCGGCGACGCCCGCAACATAGCCATCATCGCCCTGACCGCCAACGCCGATCCCGACGACGCCAGGCACTATCTGGCGGCGGGCATGGCCGCCGTGGTCGAGAAGCCGATCAAGCCTGAACGCCTGCGGATGGCGATGAACGCGGCGCTGGCGCCCGATCAAGGCGCGGCTGAAGCGCCCCGTGAACGCGGCGCCGCCTGACGCCTTCCGGCCCCGGCCCCGGCCCCGGCCTTCGCTCGAACAGCATTCTGCTTTCGCCCGCCTGTCTGCATGCGCGCCCGGCGCCGCGTGACTGGACAAGGCTGCGCGGGCCGGCTCACGAAAGCCCAGCTGATCCGATCGCCCGCCCGGGCGCCGGCCAAGACAGGACGCCCTGATGACCGACATGTTTCTGACGACCCTCCTGCCCCAGTTGGCCTCGGGGGCCGCCCATACCCACGCCCTCGGCTTCGGCTACGAAGGCCTGGACGGCGACCGGGTGCGCATCCGCGTCCCTTACCGCGACGATCTGGTCGGAGACCCTGAAACGGGCGTCCTGGCGGGCGGGCTGGTCACCACCCTGCTCGACCATGTCGGCGGCCTGGCGGTCTGGGTCGCGCTGAAGACCTATCAGCCGATCGCCACCCTGGACCTGCGGGTCGACTACATGCGCGCCGCCGTTCCCGGTCGGGATCTGATCGCCGAGGCGCGCTGCTATCGCCTGACGCGCACCCTCGGCTTCGTCCGCGCCTGGGCCTTCGAGGACGATCCGACAGACCCGGTCGCCGCCGCCCAGTCCGCCTATGTCATCAGCGCCGAGGGCGATCATCGCGCCGGCGCCAACCTGCGCGCGGCCCGCGCCGCCGGAGACGCCGCATGACCGCCCCCCTGCTCGACAGCCTGCCCTACGCTCGCTTTCTGGACCTTCGGACCCAGATCAACGGCGACGAACTGACGGTCGTGATGCCCTTCCACGACAAGCTGATCGGCAACCCCATGCTGCCGGCCCTGCATGGCGGCTCGACCGCGGCCCTGCTGGAGATGACCGCCGTCGCCCAGGTGTCGCTGACCTACCCCCGACTGCGCCTGCCGCGCCCCATCAACGTCACCGTGGCCTATCTGCGCTCCGGCAAGCCCCGGGACGTCTACGCCCGCGCCCGGATCAACAAGGCTGGACGCCGCGTCGCCCATGTGGTGGCTGAGGCCTGGCAGGAAAGCCGCGATCAGCCGATCGCCGCCCTGACCGCACACTTCCTGCTCGATGACGTCGGAGAATCAATCTGAGGCGGTTAACGTCGATTAACCATTGGTTGAATCGTAACCATTGGTAAACAAATCGCTACCAAATTCCCTTAATGCGCGTTAAGAAATGGCGGTGTTTCTTTATTGAGGGGTAAAGTCATGGACCGCACTGAAGTCATCGCCGGCGTCGCCAGCGACCTCTACGCCACCGAAAAAGCGGTGGATGACGCCATCACCCACGCCACCACCCTGGTTCAGTCGATGATCGGCGCCCGCGCCGCCCTGTCGATCTCGCCGGTGTCCGGCGCTGGTTCGCAAGCCAAGGCCGTTGAAGCCATCATGGCTCTCAGCACCGCCCGCGACGCCGTTGTCGCCTGCCACGCCGAGCTGCAAAAAGACCACCGTCGCCTCGGCTACGGCGTCTACGCCGCTGGCCCGCTGAACAAGCCGGAAGAGTGGGACGACCGCCCGATGACGCGTAAGGTCGATCACCTGCGCGTCGCGTGAAATAACGGTAATCTAGAGGATCGGCTCTCCGGTTCTCGCTGACTTTGCGATATGTTCGCCCCCATTGTCGTATGACAGTGGGGGCGATTCATGTTTGACACTTGGCCGGCCTTGGTCGGCGCCGCCTTCATGGTCATCGTCGGCATGTTCGCGCTCATCAAAGGCGGACAACCAGAGCGCATCGGCGCCGGCGCATACCTGTTCGCCTGGTTCGCATCGCTGATGGTCCAGACATCCGGCAGCTATTTCGGGGTGCAATGGGGCGTCTTCGCCATCGACATCGCGCTTCTGATCATTTTCGGGGCCATGGTCTGGAAGGCGCCGCGGTCCTGGCCGGTCTGGGCCTGCGCCCTTCAGCTTCTGGCTGTCACCAGCCACGTCATGATCATGCTGAACCTGCGCACGCCGATCTCGGCCTTCTACACGGTCGTCAACATGACCGGCTACGGCATCATGCTGGCCATCGCCATCGGCACCTTCTGGGCCTGGCAAGAGCGTCAGGCCATCGGCGCCGACGCGGACTAGGTGGATATTCCTATCTGATCGCGATAGACTTCGGGCGGCTTCACCCCGGAATCGCCCTTGCCGCTGTCCCACGCCAAACTCTGGAAGGCCCTCGACGCCCTGGCGCGTCGCGAGGGCACCTCGCCCTCGGGCCTGGCGCGCCGCGCGGGGCTGGACGCGACCAGCTTCAACCCGTCCAAGCGGTTCGGCCCCGGCGAGCCGCCCCGGCCGCGCTGGCCTTCCACTGAAAGCCTGACGCGGGTGCTGGAGGCGACCGGCGTCTCCCTCGGCGCCTTCGCGGCGCTAGCCGACGATGCGCCGGTTGAGGACCGCGCCATCCCCCTGCTCGGCCTGGCCAAGGCGGGCGCCGACGGCTTCTTCGACGACGCCGGTCTGCCCCTGGCCGACGGCTGGGACCAGACCGACCTGCCGACCCGCAAGGACAGCCTGTTCAGCCTGACCATCGACGGGGACTCCATGACCCCCCTCTATCGCCCCGGCGACCGGGTGATCGTGGACCTGGAGGCGTCCGACGTCCGGCGCGGCGACCGGGTGGCGGTGCGCACCGCCGACGGCGAGACCCTGGCCAAGGAGATCGCGGCCATGAATTCGCGCGAAGTGACCCTGACCTCGATCAACCCCGCCTACCCGCCGCGCGCCCTGCCCCGCCGCGACATCCTGTGGATGGCCCGCATCCTCTGGGTCAGCCAGTAGCTGCGATCATGTAGGCCGAACGGCCGATAGCGCACAAAACACTGCGCTCAAGCAGGTCGAAGACCGATAGCGCACCAAGAACGCCGCTCATGTAGGCCGAACGGCCGGTAGCGCCCAAAAAAGAAAGAGCCGCCCCGGTCAGGGACGGCTCTCTCCACTCAAACTGTCAGGCCCTTAGTTCGGCGCGACGTGGCGGGCGTTCACCCAGCCGCCGCCAGCGATCTGCACCCACTCGCCTTGCGAACCCATGGCGGTGAAGGGTTGGCCGGCCGACAGGCTGCCGGTCTGGCGATAGCTGGTGCCCGGACCCGTGCGGATGCGCAGGTTCGAGGTGGCGCGGTACGAGTTGGCGGCCGCCTGATTGGCCGAACGCGCGCGTTGCTGGTTGCAGCCGATGTAGGAACCGGCGGCGGCGCCGGCGCCGGCGCCGACTACGGCGCCCAGGGCGCGCTCATTCTTGGACACCTGGCTGCCGGCCAGGCCGCCCAGCACGGCGCCGATGGCGGCGCCGGCGCGCTGGCGGCCGCCCGGCGCGTCACAGTTGGTGACGCCGTTGGCTTGCGGCATGGCGCTGGCGCTCATCGGCACGGCGGCCGAAGCCAGAGCGGCGAACATTGCGGTGGCGGCCAAACCCGCCTTGAAGAACTTCGACATGTCTCTCTCCTGTCATCGAGCGTCGTGAGGGAGTGAATGCCTGTCTCAAGGTGAAGGCTCTCGGAGCCTCGCCGTCATTCTCGGTTCATCTTGGTTAAGGTCCGCCGCGCCGCCGCGCTCATGCTTGCTGGGGCCTACCGCCCTTCGGGCTACTTGAGGCCGAGACGCCCAAAGAAAAAGCCGCCGAGGTTTCCCGCGGCGGCTCCATTCTCAATCAGGCTCGTTCATTCAGCTCTTGGCCAGGTCCCCGTTCGCCCCGGCTTCGATCAGGGCGATGGTTTGCGGCAAGCCATAGATGGCCGCGAACGACCCGAACCGCGGTCCCTGCGAGGCGCCCAGCAGCACCTCGTAAAGCGCCTGGAACCAGGCCCGCAGAGGCTCGAACTCGTGCGCCTTGCCCACGGCATAGACCTCGCCCTGGATGATCTCGCCGTCGGTCGTGTCGGCCGGCAGGGCCTTCAGACGTTCCGCCAGGTCCAGCAGCGCCGCCTTCTCCTTGTCGTCGGGCAGACGATAGGTCTTCGAGGGCTTCACGAAGTCCTCGTAGTAGTTCAGCGCATAGCCCATCAGCCGGTCCAGCACCGGCTCGCTCGTCGGCGTGGCGTCCGGCAGGTATTTGGCGAAATAGGCCCACAGCTGGTCCTTGCTGGAGGCGTTGGCCACGCCGACCAGGTTCAGCAACAGGGCGAAGGACACCGGCGAGGCGCTCTCGGGCGGCTGGCCCGAGTGGATGTGCCAGACGGCGTTGTCGATCTGCTTGGCCGGCTCCTGCGTCTTGTACTGTTCGATGAAGGACAGATAGTCGTCCGTCGCGCGCGGAATGACGTTGAAGTGCAGGCTCTTGGCCGACTTCGGCGACTGGAACATGTACCAGCTGAGGCTCTCGGGCGTGCCGTAGCGCAGCCACTCGTCCATCGTCAGGCCGTTGCCCTTGGACTTGGAGATCTTCTTACCTTCGACGTCGAGGAAGAGCTCGTAGTTGAAGCCTTCCGGCGAGGTGCCGCCCAAGGCGCGACAGATCTTGCCGCTCTCGCGCACGCTCTCGATCAGATCCTTGCCCGACATCTCGTAATCGACGTCCAGCGCGGTCCAGCGCATGGCCCAGTCGGGTTTCCACTGCAGCTTCACATGGCCGCCGGTGACGGGCACCTCGGTGCGGCCGCCTGCGGGGTCGTCAAAGACGATGGTGCCGCGCTCGACGTTGCGTTCCAGCGTCGGCACCTGCAGCACATGGCCGGTGATCGGGCTGATCGGTAGGAAGGGCGAATAGGTGGCGCGGCGCTCTTCGCCCAGGGTCGGCAGCATGATGCCCATGACCTTGTCGAAGCGTTCCAGCAGGGTCAGCAGGGTCGCGTCGAACCGGCCCGACCGATAGGTCTCGGTCGAGGACATGAACTCGTAGTCGAAGCCGAAGCCGTCGAGGAAGGCGCGCAGGCGGGCGTTGTTGTGCGCGCCAAAGCTGTCGTGCGTGCCGAACGGATCGCGCACCTTGGTCAGCGGCAGATGCAGGTCTTCGCGCAGCATCTCCGGGTTAGGCACTCCCTCCGGCACCTTGCGCAGGCCGTCCATGTCGTCACTGAAGGCGATCAGGCGCGTGCGCCAGTGGTCGCCGGTCAGGGCGCGGAACGCATTGCGCACCATGGTCGTGCGCGCGACCTCGCCGAACGTGCCCATGTGCGGTAGGCCCGACGGGCCGTAACCCGTCTCCAGGATCACCGGCTTGTTCAGCGCCTCGAAGGTCGCCAGAGCCTCATCCGCCTTGCCCGCGTCGATCAGCAGCTTCGCCGCATCGTGCTCCGCATCCGACAGCCGTTTTTTGAGCACGTGGGCCAGCAGGTTGCGCGCTTGCTCAAACGGCCACGAACGGGCCTCACGGGACAGGGTTTCAAGGTTCTGAAGCATTAACGGGCTTTGAAGCCTTGAACGCCCGCGGTCAACCGCAGCGGGCGGATCAGAGCCGCGCAGCCTCGTATGACAGGCATTTAAGTATGCGCGGCCCGCCCGCCGTGTTCATCCTGCGCCATGTCCAAGCTGAACCGTAGATTTGCACTTCTGGGCGGCCTGTCCGCCGCCGGATGCGCGTCCGCTCCGTCGTCCCCCAAAGGCGTGTCTGAGTTCAGTCTGGCGCTGCAGGCCCGCCTGCCTCTCCAGCCGCCCCTCCTGGCGGTGTTCGAGCGCGGCGACCAAACGCTGGGCTTCGTGGCGGCGAGACATTCCATCGACGGCGATCACCCGACCTTCGCCCTGGTGCGAACCGCCTTCGATGCGGTCCAGCCCCGCGCCGCCGTCATCGAGGGCATCGAGACGGCGCTAGGCGAACGGCCGCGCCCGATCATGGACCAGGCTCGCCTTCTGAAGGCGTCTTCGAACCCCTTTGCGGCAGGCGAAGCCGTCTACACGGCGCAGTTGGCGATGGACCGCGACATCCCTTTTTGGGGCGGCGAGCCGTCCGAGCAGGACATATTTTCTGCCCTGCTGGCGACAGGCAGCGATCCCGAGGACGCCTTCTACGCCTTCCTTTTCGGTCCTCTCGCCCAGGGCGTGAGGGAGGGCGACATCAGCGGACCGAATGACTCCCGCTTCGATCCCGCCTTTGAGCGCTGGGCCAGATGGAGCGCACGCGATCTGACGCCGACGCCCGATACCAGCGCCCGCGCCTTTCGCGCCTGGTATCGCAATCGTACCGGCGTGGACCTCAACGCCGATCCGAACTGGCTGGCGAGCAATGATCCCGACCACGCAGGGCCGGTCCAGCGCGAGTCGAAGCTGCACATGAAGATCAGGGATCAGCATCTGTTTGACCTGATCCGGTCACGGCTGGAGACGCATCGCCGCCTCCTCGTGGTTTATGGCGGCAGCCATATCGCCACAATGTGGAGCCCCCTCGTCCGGCAGTTGGGGCGTCCACGTCTGATCGGAGGGGCCTAGAGCCGCGCCGAGGCGTCCTTCGGCAGTTGCATCAGGTTCTCGAAGGTCATGACGACGTCGCCGTCTTGATTGCTGACCCAGGTCTTGGTCTTGACCGTGCCGCGGTCGGGACGGCTCTGCGACGGCGCGACCGCCAGGATTTCGCGGCGCGCCTTCAGCGTGTCGCCGGGCCGCACCGGGCGCAGCCAGCGCAGGTCGTCGATGCTGATGCCCAGCATGGGCGTCGCGCCGAAATAGGCGGCGTCGACATATTCGCGCATCACCCGCGAGGCCACGTGCCAGCCGCTGGCGATCAGACCGCCGAAACGGCCCTCGGCGGCGGCGGCGTGGTCGATATGCATGGGCTGCGGGTCGAACTGCTCAGCGAAGGCGATGACCTCGGCCTCGGTGATGGTGAAGGGCCGGCCTTCCCAGCTTTCGCCGACCGTCAGGTCGTCCAGATAGCGATCCATGCTTCTACTCTCCACTTTAGACGCGGCCTTCTACTCCAATTTCAGGAAGCGCGAGTCCGGCGCGATCAACGCCACCACCTGCCCCTTGTCGTCTCGCTCGAAACGCAGCCGCTCATTGCCGGAGACATCGATATAGACGTCGTCGCCCTGAGGGATCAGTTCGCTGCTGTGTCCGTCGCCCGTGGTTACGGTCAGGCCCTTGCCGTTCGGCATGACGCTGAAGGTCAACTGGAAGCCGCTGAATTCATACCGGCCGGCGGCGTCGCGAAGTTCGTCAGGCTCGACTGCGACCGATCGAACGGCCGCCGTCTTGCGGTCCGGCCAGCCGTATTCGGCGGCCACCGCGCGGGTCAGGCCATCGATCACCGCGCGACCATTCTGGCCGTTTGTCATGACGACCAGCCCCTTGCCGAGCGCCGGGTAGCCGATGGCGACGGCCATAAACCCCTCATTGCCGCCGAAATGATAGAAGCTGAGGCCGTTGCTCTCGCCCTCCAGTCCCACGCCCAGCCCCCAGCCGCCCAGTCCGGGCGTCAGCATGGCGCGGGCCGTCTTCTGATCCAGCAGCCGGTCGGACCGACCAGCCCAGGCGTCGTCGATCGCCATGACCCACCGCGCCAGATCGCTGGGCGTGGTCCACAGACCGGCGGCGGCCATCTCGGGATAGGCATGGAAGCGCCCGACGACGGGACGCCCCTCGGCGTCATGGGCGGTCGCAGCGACCGAGCGCAAAGCCTGCGGCAGCGGCTGTTCAAAAGTGCTGTTCGCCATGCCCGCTGGCGTCAGCAGGCGTGCGCGCATCAGGTCTGGGAACGCCTCGCCCGTCGCGTCGCTCATCTGCAACTGGGCGACCGTGAAGCCTCCGCCGGAGTATCGCCGCGCCGATCCCGGCGCCTGGTCCACGACGACCGCCGCCGTATTGGCCGGGGCCTCGCCGTTCAGCACCTGAACCACGGTCGGCAGGGGCGCGCCCTCGGCGTAGCCGGGGAAGCCGTGCACGGTCAGCCCCGCCGTATGGGTCAGCAGACCGCGCAGCGTCACCGGCGGCCGCCCCGCCTCGCCGGCCGGAACCTTCCAACTGGTCAGCGCGGCGTTCACATCCGCATCCAGCGCCAGAACATCCTGCTCCACCAGATCCAGCGCGGCGGTCGCCGTTACCGCCTTGCTGATCGAGGCGGCCTGAAACCGGGTGTTGGTCGTCACTGCCTGTCCCGAGGCGGCGTCGGCCAGACCATAGGCCTTGGCCCAGACCAGCCGGCCGCCGTCGATCACGGCGATGCTGACGCCCGGCACGGCCTTGGCCTGCATCAGTTCCGTCAAGGTCTGGGCGGGATACTCGCGCCCTTCGACCATGACCGCCGGCGGCATGAATCGCTCGATGCGGGCGATCCGCGCGTCCTCGACGTCCTGCGCCAACGCGCCCGAGGGCAGGATCAGCCCCAGCGCGCCCAAAACCGTCGCCAGATTCGCAAACAAGCGCCTGCCCATGACAGCCCTTCTCCCCTATCCAGAAGCAGCCATTAGTTGTCGGTCGCACCAAGACCCAGTTACTTCGCCGTAAGGCAGGACGGCGCCCCCGCCCTTGACCCACCGGCGCGGGCATGGCCTTTGCCCCACCTCATGCTGACCTCAGAGTTCGACTTCGACCTGCCCGATGACTGCATCGCGCTGCGCCCCGCCGAGCCGCGCGATTCCGCGCGCCTGCTGGTGGTGAAGGACGGCGCGCTGGACGACCGGATCATCCGCGACCTGCCGGACTTCCTGCAGCCCGGCGACGCCCTGGTGTTCAACGACACGCGGGTCATCCCGGCGCGCCTGTCGGGCGTGCGCCAGCGCCCGAACCCCGTGATCGGGGGGCCGGAAGGCGAGACCCTGACCGTCGAGGTCGAGGCCACCCTGCACCACCGCGACGCGCCGGACGTCTGGTCCGCCTTCATGAAGCCGGGCAAGCGGCTGAAGACCGGCGACCGCGTGCGCTTCGGACGCCAGGCTGACGGCGCCTGCGAACTGGGCCGCCTCGACGCAACCGTCGAGGCCAAGGACGAAGACGGCCTGATCACCCTGCGTTTCGACCTGGCTGGACCGGCGCTAGACGACGCCATCCGCGACGTCGGGGTCATGCCCCTGCCCCCCTATATCGCGGCCAAGCGGCCCGAGGACGACCGCGATCTGAAGGACTATCAGACGGTCTTTGCGACCTATGACGGCTCGGTCGCCGCCCCGACGGCGGGTCTGCACTTCACCCCGGCCCTGCTGGACGCGATCCGCGCGCGCGGCGTCACCACCCACGCCGTGACCCTGCACGTCGGGGCCGGCACCTTCCTGCCGGTCAAGGCGGACGACACCGCCGACCACAAGATGCACAGCGAGTGGGGCGAGGTCTCGCCAGAGACCGCCGCCGCCCTGAACGCCGTGCGCGCGGCGGGCGGCCGCATCGTCTGCGTCGGCACCACCTCCTTGCGCCTGCTGGAAAGCGCCACGACCGAGGACGGCGTGGTCCAGTCCTTCCACGGCGACACGGCCATCTTCATCACCCCCGGCTACCGCTTCCGCGCCGCCGACGTGCTGATGACCAACTTCCACCTGCCGAAATCGACCCTGTTCATGCTGGTCAGCGCCTTCGCCGGCATTCAGGCGATGCGCGCCGCCTACGCCCACGCCATCGACAGCGGCTATCGTTTCTATTCCTATGGCGACGGGAGCCTGCTGTTCCGGAGCGACGTATGACCGACGACCTGCCCGACGATTTCGCCGCCTCCCTGGACATCCTCGCCTCGGCGGCGGGCGAGATGCAGGACCCGTGGTGGATCTTCGGCGGCGCGGCCATGGTGCTGGCGGGGCTTCAGGACTGGCGCGCGCCGGACATCGACATCATGGCCAGCCCGCGTGACGCCCGCCGGCTGATCGAGGCCCTGCACGGCCAAGTCGTCGAAGACCCCGGCGAGGGCCTGTTCCGGTCGCAGGTGTTCGGCCAGATCCTGACCACGCCCGTTCCGCTGGACGTCATGGCCGGGATGGACGTGCGGGCGGGCGGCGACTGGGTGCCCGTGACCTTCTCGACCCGCGTGCCGATCGCGCTGGAGGACTTCACCGTCTTCACCCCCTCGATCAACGAGCAGATCGAGACCTGCCGCCTGTTCGGCCGGCCCAAGGACCTGCAGCGCGCCGAAATGCTGGAAAGCCTGCGCTAGACCCGACAGGTTCGTCATCCCGGAAACGGCGAAGCCGTTATCCGGGACCGCTCCATACTGCGACGCTGGCCGCAACGCTTGGCCGGGATGACGACGTCAGGGGTGACAGAGCGCATGGTTCCGTGTTTGAGCAGTCCCCAATTCACACCGCCCTGTCTGCGGCTCTCACTGGGTCCCCGCCTCCGCGGGGATGAGCGGAGTTTTTAGTGCCCTTCCCGTTTGAAATTTCCGCTGTCGAAGGCCGCGCCCGCACCGGCGTGCTGAAGACCCCGCGCGGCGACATCCGCACTCCCGCCTTCATGCCGGTCGGCACCGCCGCCACGGTCAAGGCGATGACGGTGGATCAGGTCAAGCAGACCGGCGCGGACATCATCCTGGGCAACACCTATCACCTGATGCTGCGCCCCGGCCCGGAGCGGATGGAGCGCCTGGGCGGGCTTCACAACTTCATGCGCTGGGACAAGCCGATCCTGACCGACTCGGGCGGCTTCCAGGTCATGAGCCTGTCGGGCATTTCCAAGCTGACCGAGGAGGCCGTGACCTTCTCCAGCCATATCGACGGGTCCAAGCACGTCCTGACGCCTGAACGCTCGATCCAGATTCAGGCCGACCGGCTGGGCTCCGACATCGTCATGCAGTTGGACGAATGCGTCGCCTGGCCCGCCGAGGAGAAGCGCGCCCGCGAGGGCATGGAGCTGTCGGCGCGCTGGGCGCAGCGGTCCAAGAACGCCTTCGGCACGCGCGACACTCAGGCCCTGTTCGGCATCCAGCAGGGCTCGACCTATGAGAACCTGCGCCGGGAATCCTCGGAGCGCCTGCAAGAGATCGGCTTCGACGGCTACGCCTTGGGCGGCCTGGCCGTGGGCGAAGGCCATGAGGCCATGTGCGAGGTTCTGGACTTCGCCCCCGAGTTCCTGCCCAAGGACCGCCCCCGCTATCTGATGGGGGTCGGCAAGCCGATCGACCTGGTCGAGGCGGTGTATCGCGGCGTCGACATGTTCGACTGCGTCCTGCCGACCCGCGCCGGTCGTCACGGCCAAGCCTGGACCTGGGACGGGCCGATCAACATCAAGAACGCCCGCTTCGCCGAGGATCAGGACCCGCTGGACATGGGCGTACCCTGCCCTGCGTCCAACGACTATTCAAAGGCTTACCTGCATCACCTGATCCGCGCCGACGAGATTCTCGGCAAGGTGCTGCTGAGCTGGCACAACATCGCCTTCTTCCAGGCCCTGACGGCGGCCATGCGCGAGGCGATCAGCGAAGGCCGCTTCGAGCAGTTCCGGCGCGACTTCCGCGCCCGGCACCTGAAGGCCTAGGACCGAGCCTGACGGGGGACGAAGCCGGCCGGCGCGGCCGGCGGGGCGCAGTTGCGCTGCATCCCCACCCCTTTCAGGAAGGAGCGGCGGCGCAGCCCTGCCTGAATAGCCGACTGGACGTGCTTGCTGTGCGCATCGGCGCCGGTCAGGCGGCGAACCCAGCTGCGCGCCGGGATGAAGTCGGTCACGGCGCCGCGCACCGCGTCCAGCGTGGCCGAGGCCGCCGCGTCGGCGGCGCGCTCGCTGATGTAGGAGCCGTCCTGCGTGGGCGGCGCGTCCGTATCCGGCCCCAGCGCCTCGTCCAGCCGCGCGATCTCGGCGCCGATGGTGCGGCAGTGGTTCAGATTGCGCAGATCATAGGGATTGGATTCGGCCTGCAGCAGGATCGTCGGGATCTCTTGCCGACGCAGGTTGAAGTCATCCAGCGGCGCCGTGACGGCGTCGCCCAACCCCGCCCCGACCTGTTCCGCCCCGCCGCGCGCCGAGGCTCCGGCGTTGCAGCCGGTCAGGACCAGCGAAACAGAAACGGCGGCGACGGCGAGGGGAAGATGACGCATCCCGCCTTAGACCACGCCGCGTCCCCACGGTGAAGGCTAATGCGGCCCGCGGTTGTTGAACCGTTCGTGGTTGGCCTGACGCGTCTTCTTGCCCTGCCCCTTGTGCGCCTCGGTGCGGATCGGGCGAGTATTGTGGTTGCGGCCCTGCTGCTGGCCCGACATCCCCATGGCCTCGCCCTCGTCCGCGTAGTCGGCGACTTCCCCCGCCGCCGGTGCGGCCAGGGTCGAATCGGCGACGTCGTGGGCGGCATAGGCGCGAGGCTCGGGGTGAACCGCGCGATTCTGCTCGCGCGCCTGATCGTTCGGGGCGATGGGATCGTTCACCGCGTTCTGCGACGTGGCGTTCGAGGAGGTC
This sequence comes from Brevundimonas sp. KH_025, assembly GCF_057839885.1. NCBI lineage: Bacteria > Pseudomonadati > Pseudomonadota > Alphaproteobacteria > Caulobacterales > Caulobacteraceae > Brevundimonas > Brevundimonas sp. KH_025. The sequence continues at coordinate 1,802,341 of NZ_CM174501.1, forward strand.
GTATTCTGATGCGGCATGGCCGATCTCCCTTGGACTTCCTGAACAGAACCAGAGGCGCGAACGGTCGTTCCGTCGCCGCATCGATTTCCGCGCCGCCCGGAACGCGCCTCGGTGATCATCATCGACACCCACATGCCCTCAGGCGATCGAACGGGTGCGACACAGGCTCGCGATATCCCGGCGCCTGAAAGTCAGGCTAGGTTTTGATCTGCAGCTTGTGCAATCAATGACATCGACGATCGGGGCCTTCGGCGGGGCTGGGGCCCGCCCATGTCTCCTCGTCAGGCCCCACCGGCCAAGGGACCCGGATTTCAGCATGACGGCGCAGCGCAGCGACAACAGGCTTTGGCTCAATGAGGCGGTCCGCCGGATCAGAGCGGACGTCACACGATCGTCCGATACCCATCTGCTTCACCTTCCCCTCGCAGCCTATCCGGACATTGATCTCTACCTGAAGGATGAATCGACCCATCCCACGGGGAGCCTGAAGCATAGGCTGGCACGCTCCCTGTTCCTGTACGCCCTCTGCAATGAGTGGATAGGCCCCCAGACCCCGATCATCGAAGCCTCGTCGGGGTCAACCGCCGTATCCGAGGCCTACTTCGCCCGCTTGCTGAACCTCCGGTTTATCGCAGTCGTGCCGCGAACGACGGCGCAACCCAAGCTGGACGCCATCCGCTTCTATGGCGGAGAGGTGCATGTCGTGGACGACGGCGGCATGGTTTACGACGCCGCCCGGCGGCTGGCCTCGGACCTGAACGGCCACTACCTGGACCAGTTCACCAACGCCGAGCGCGCCACCGACTGGCGCGGCAACAACAACATCGCCGAAAGCCTGTTCAGCCAGATGGCGGCCGAGCGGTTTCCGGAACCGACCTGGGTCGTCTGCGGCGCGGGCACGGGCGGCACCTCCGCCACCCTTGGCCGCTTCATCCGATATCAGGGCATGAAGGTCAGCCTCTGCGTCGCCGACCCCGAGCATTCGGTCTTCCATCGCCATCATGCCGATCCCAGCATTCTGCGGAATGAGACGGGAAGCAGTTCATGTATCGAAGGCATAGGCCGCCCACGCGTCGAGCCAAGCTTTCTGCCGAAGCTGATCGACCGGATGGAAACGGTCACCGACGAACAGTCCATTGGCGCCATGCGCTGGGTCAGCGAAAGGCTGGGCCGTCGCGTGGGCGGCTCCACGGGCACCAACATCTGGGCCTGCGCGACCCTGATCGAGGACATGAGCCGGTCCGGCCAGTTGGGTTCGCTCGCCACCATCCTGTGCGACGGAGGCGAGCGATATGTGGACACCTACTTCGACGACGCCTGGCTGAAGGAACGCGGGATCGACTGGAAGCCCGCCTACGACGCGCTCTGCGCGCGTCTGGATCGCTGACCGCGCCCAGATCCGGCCAGCCCCTCCGCTCTGGGGCACTTGCCAAATATCAAGGCCGGAGTCCGTCGCCCATTTGCTCGCGCGCAGACCGGCGCGCCCGGGAATCGGCCAGCCTGGTTTCTCCCCCAAGGAGGACCGCATGGCGTTCGACAATCCCCTGGCCGCCGAAATCTGGCGTGGCAAATACTGCTTCAGTCCGCCCGACGGCGGTGGCGACGAATCCGTCGAACAGACCTGGGCGCGGGTCGCGGCGGCCATAGCGGCGGCGGAGGCGCCCAAGGCCCGGAACCGCTGGCGCGACACGTTCGCCGATGCCTTGGCGGACTTCCAGTTCCTGCCGGCAGGACGGATTCTGGCGGGCGCCGGCACCGGCCGGGCCGTCACGCTGTTCAACTGCTTCGTCATGGGCACGGTGCCTGACGACCTGCCCGGCATCTTCGAGGCGCTGCGCGAAGCCGCCGTCACCATGCAGCAGGGCGGCGGCGTGGGGATGGACTTTTCCACCATCCGCCCGTCCGGGGCGGCGGTGAAGGGCGTGGGCGCCGACGCCTCGGGACCGCTCAGCTTCATGGATGTGTGGAACGCCATGTGCCGCACCATCCTGTCGGCAGGCCAGAGGCGCGGCGCCATGATGGGCTGCCTCAGGATCGACCATCCCGACATCGAAGCCTATATCGACGCCAAACGCGATCCGACCCGGCTGAGAAATTTCAACGTCTCCGTCCTGGTGCCCGACGCCTTCATGCAGGCGCTGGAAGCCGACGCCGACTGGCCCCTGGTCTTCGGCGGCGAGACCTTCCGCACGGTGCGCGCCCGCGACCTGTGGGAAAGGCTGATGCGGGCCACCTATGACGTGGCCGAACCCGGCGTGATCTTTATCGACCAGGTCAATGACCGGAACAATCTGGCCCGTTGCGAGACCATCTCGGCCAGCAACCCCTGCGGAGAGCAGATGCTGCCCCCCTATGGCGCCTGCCTGCTGGGCTCCATCAACCTGGCGCGGCTCGTGCCCAGGCCGTTCGCCGCCGACGCCGAACTGGACGAGGCCCGCCTGGCGGAGCTGACCCGGACCGCCGTCCGCTTCCTCGACAACGTCATCGACGTATCCCGCTATCCGCTAGAAGCCCAGGCGGCCGAGGCCCGGGCCAAGCGCCGCATCGGTCTGGGCGTGACGGGTCTGGCCGACGCCCTGGTGTTCTGCGGCGCACGCTACGGCGAGGCGGAAGCCGAGGTCCTGACGCGCAAGTGGATGGGCGTCATCAAGCGCGAGGCCTATCGCGCCTCGGCCGAACTCGCCGCCGAGAAAGGCGTCTTCCCGCTTTACGATCCCGCAATCCTCGACACGCCGAACCTCAAGGATCTGGATGACGAGACCCGCGCCCTGATCGCGCGACACGGCCTGAGAAACGGCTGCCTGACCTCGGTCGCCCCGACAGGAACGACCTCCCTCCTTGCCGGCAACGTGTCCTCGGGCGTCGAGCCGGTGTTCGCCTTCGCCTATACTCGCAAGGTGCTGCAACCCGATGGAACGCGGCGCGAGGAAGCCGTCGAGGACTACGCCCTGACGGTCTGGAAACGTCTGCACGGCGACGCGCCGCCGCCCGAAGAGGTCTTCGTCACGGCCCAGACCCTGACCCCGGCCCATCACCTGCGGATGCAGGCGGTCGCGCAGGAGTTGATCGACAGCTCCATCTCCAAGACCGTGAACTGCCCCGAGGACATCGCCTTCGAAACCTTCTCGGACGTCTATGTCCAGGGGTGGCGGATGGGCTGCAAGGGACTGACCACCTATCGGCCCAACGCCGTGACCGGCTCGGTGCTGTCGGTCGAGCCGCCGGTCGCCGCGCCCCAGCCGCCTCAGGCCCCGCTGCCGACGCCGACCCTCGCATCGCGGCCCGAGGCGCTGGACGGCCAGACCTACAAGATCAACTGGCCGGACAGTCCGCACGCCGTCTATGTCACGCTCAATGACGTCGAGGGCCCTGACGGCCTCCAGCCCTTCGAAATCTTCATCAACTCCAAGAACATGGAGCACTACGCCTGGACCCTGGGCCTGACCCGCATGATCTCGGCGGTGTTCCGGCGCGGCGGCGACGTGCGCTTCGTCGCCGAGGAGCTGAGGGCGGTGTTCGATCCTCGCGGCGGGAGCTGGCTGAACGGACGTTACGTGCCGTCGCTTCTGGCCGCCATCGGCGGCGTCATCGAGCGTCATCTGGGCCGCCACGGCGACGCGACGGTCGAGCCAGCGACGGAAGAGAGGCCTGTCGCACCCGATGTCGCGCGCGTCGGTCCCAGTTGCCCGCGCTGTGCGGCTCCGGGTCTGGTCCGCAAGGAGGGCTGCGACACCTGCTTCGAGTGCGGCTACTCGAAGTGCGGATAAGGCGTCCCGGCTTTTTAGCCCTGCCGGAGGCGTCCGCGGACGTCTCCGGCATCCGTTTCGATCCAGCCACGCGCATTTTGTCCCGGCGCAAGGCGGATCGGCCGAAACGGGACGACAAGACAACCTGAAACCGACGCCAGGACAGCCGCCGCCCCTCCCAGAGCGCCCACTCCCCTTCATGCCCCGTCACCCGCAGAGCATCGCCATGCCCCGTTCCGCCTCTTCCACGACCAATCTGGCCGCCGGCTATTTTCCGGGGCCGCACGGCGAGAACGCGGAATGGATGCGCGAGGCCCTGAACCATGTGCTTGATCACTGGTTCGACTGGCGACGCGGGCTCTTTCCGCATGACGTCGCCCCGACGCCGGCGCCGCCCCGCGCGGGGGATCGCGAGGCCCTGACCGCTCAACTCGACATTCTCTGCCGTTCGCTCACGGGCGAAACCCCGACCTGCACGCCGCGCTACATCGCCCATATGAAGTCCGACATTTCCACCCCGGCCCTGCTGGGGTGGATGGCGGCCATGCTGCACAATCCGAACAACACCTCGCGCGAGGCCAGCCGCGTGGGAACCCGGCTGGAGACGGAGGCGATCGCCATGCTGGCCTCGATGCTGGGCTATGATCCGGCCGCGGCGCAGGGGCATTTCACCTCGGGCGGCACCGTAGCCAATATGGAGGCCGTCTGGCGCGCCCGCTATCGCATGGATCATTGGCTCAGCCTGGCCCTGTGCCTGTCGGAGACGGAAGGACGGCCGCTGGACGTCTTCGCCGACGCCCACATGGGCTGGGATCAGTTCCGCGCCTTGTGGCGCTCCCACGGCCTGAACGACGACCTGGTGCGCCGTTGCAGCGCCGCCGCCGGCAATCCCATGGATGTATGGCGCCGCATAGACCGAGCCTCCGCCCGTCCGTGGCGCGGACCGGTCCTGCTGGCCCCGGCCACGGCGCACTATTCATGGCGCAAGGCCGCCAATATCTTCGGCCTGGGCGAGGACTCCCTGTGGAGCGTCGCCCTGGACGGCGACGGACGGCTGGATTTGGACGATCTGGACCGCCTGATCGGGCGCGCCCGTGATGAGGCCCGCCCCATCCTCATGACAGTCGCCGTCGCGGGCGCCACCGAAACCGGCCAGATCGACCCCCTGGATCTGCTTCAAGCGCGGCTAGCGCGCCTGAAGCAGGACGAGGGCGTCCACGTCTGGAACCATGTGGACGCAGCCTACGGCGGCTTCTTTCGGGCGGCCGGGCCGGTTTTCGACACCCGCACGACGGCGGCGCTTCGCGCCATGGGCGCCGCGGATTCCCTGACCATCGATCCGCACAAGCTGGGCTACACGCCTTATGCCTGTGGGGCCTTTCTCACCCGCGACGCGACCAGCTACGCCGTATCAGCCTTCGACGCCCCCTATCTGGATCGCCCCGAACTCGGCGAGGGCAAGTGGTCGTCAACGCTGGAGGGTTCGCGTTCGGCTGCGGGCGCCGCGGCCGTCTGGTTGACCGGACGGACCCTGGGGTTTGATGCTGATGGTTTGGGCGACATCCTGGCTGAGACGGTTCGGGCGCGGCGCCAATTCCAGGCGACGGTGGTCGACCTTGTCGCCGAGGCCCGCTTTCTCGAACCCATGGACAGCAACATCGCCTGCTTTTCCATCGCCGCCCGAGGCGAGCCTCTATCCGTGGTCAATCAGCGCACCGAAGCTCTGTTCGCCGCCATCCACCATGCGCCCGAGTTCTCGGTGTCAAAAACAACGCTCGGCGCAGCCAGCGCGGCGGTCGTCGAGCGCCATGTCGCTCGCTGGCGCGGGACGGCGGACACTTCCAGCCTGACCTTGATCCGGTGCGTCTTCACCAATCCCTACTGGAGCGATCCGGACGTGCGCACCGCCCTCTTCCTGGAGTTCGCCGCCCTGGTGAACAACCATATCACGAAGACGACCGTCCCGGCGTGACCCTCCGCGCCCCGCGCGCCGGGCCGTTGATCAGCGCGAACGAAGGCGGTCTTCCTGTCGCCGGGCGCTGGCCTCCATCAGCTGACGCCACAGCGTCTCGGCCAGGTCCGGAGACAGCTCGAACGCAGCCGCCTCGCGTCGCACCCCGGCCACCACGGCCGCGATGCGACGATCGTCGCGAACCGCGTCCGGCGCCTTGAAGTCCGCCATTGCATCCGTCAGGGCCTGGCGGGCCGCAAGCAGGCGGATCAATCGGCGGTCCAGATCGTCGATCCTGGCTCGCAGCAGGCTCCGGTCATGCCCCTTCATCTCGGTCTCGTCTCAGGCCGCCGACATCGGCGCCGCGCCCGCCTGACCGTGCAGATAGCCGCTGACGAATGGCGCCGGGAGATCGTCCGACCGCACCCGCTCGGCCAGTTCGGCCGGCTTCAGCAGCCCGTCGGCATAGGCGCGGAAAGCCCGCGCCACCGCCGTCATGTCCCCGGAATGAGGCGACAGACGCAACCCCGTCACCCCTGCTGCGTGCAGGTCCGCTGCCGGAACATCGACCAGTTGCACCCCGTGCGACAGGGTCTGGACCCCGTTCACCGCCAGAAAGGGCTGGCCCTCCAGGGTCCGCAGCGCCATGCCGTCGGGGTCCTGATCGCAGACGAACTGGCAGGCGTCCTTGTGCAGGCCGTGACTGCGCGCATGATAGCAGCGTCCCGAAAGCGCCAGCGGCAGGCGGCCGAAGGCGAAAAGCTCAATCTCCACCCGGGGATGGAACCGGGCGATCTTGCCGATCGCCTCCAGCGACAGCTCGACATTGGGACAGAGGCGGACGCATCCCCTCCGAACCAACTCCTCGACCGCGCCTTCGTTGTAGGCGTTCAGCAGGGGTCCCGCGACGAACGGCCCTTCGCGGCCCAGCAGGGCCGAAACATCGTTGATCTCGATCAGGTCGGGAAGGTCCGACAGGGCTGCGATCGCCTTGCGGTCCCGCACCATCGCCGGCAGGGCCAGGCCGGACCAGATCACCGTCTTTCCGGCCTCCAGAAGCCGCTCCGCCGAAGCGACGAGGGCGTGCTGGATCAGCGGCGCGCGCTTTCCGCACACGACTTCGCCGAGATAGATCTGATCAATCGCCGGCTCGTCCGCCACCGCCGCATAAAAGGCCTCGATCCGGTCCGGCGACCAGTGGAACAGCAGGGGGCCAAGGTTGATCTGCATCGGCTCTTTCTTCATCGCCAGGTCTTCTTGTAGGCGCCGGACGTCTCGCGCCCGCCCTCGGCCAGATCGGTCAGGAGGTGTTCGAAGGCCTGCGGATCGCGGCCGGCGTCCAGGGCGTCGATCGCCTGGCGGAACGCCCCGGCGACACGCGCGACATAGGCCTTGCCGCGCTGGCGCCCCTCGATCTTGACCGCCGTCACCCCCGCCGCCCTCAACCCGGACAGCAGCCCCATGGCGTTCAGGCTGACCGGGTCTTCGAACAGATAGGACAGGACGCCACGCGCCTCGAACCGCCCCTTGCACAGGGTGGGATAGCCCGCCTTTTCGCCGAGTTCGTAACGGTCCAGCGCATAGCCCGCCAGACGCGAAACCAAGGTCTCGTCCTCCTCGGTATAGGCAACCGCCTCGGGCGGCGAGCAGACCCCGCACAGGTTCGGCGACCGCTTCGCCGCATAGGAGGACAGGGCGCAGCGCCCCTCCGCCATGACGCACAGCCCGCCGAAGACGAAGGCCTCGGTTTCGGTCTCGATCTCGCGCCTCATGGCCGCGATCTCCTGCACGCTCAGGACGCGGGGCAGGACCACGCGGCGGACATTATAGGTTTCGGCGTAGAAGCGGATCGCGTCGGGCGAGCCGGCCGCCGCCTGCACGGAAAGATGCAGCCTCAGATCCGGCCATCGCTCGCGGGCATAGGCCAGCAGGCCCAGGTCGGCCACGATCACCGCGTCGGCTCCCGACGTGGCTGCGGCGTCGACGGAGGCGCGCCAGCGCGCGCTTTCACCCGGCCGGGCGAAGGTGTTGACCGCGACCAGGACCCGCCGCCCCCGCTCGTGCGCCCAGGCCGACGCCTCGGTCAGTTCCTGGGGCGAAAAGTTCAGACCGGGAAAGTTCCGGGCGTTGGTGTCGTCCCGCAAGCCGCAATAGACGCTGTCGGCGCCCGCCTCGATCGCGGCCTTGAGCATCGCCGGCGAGCCCGCCGGACAGACCAGTTCGATCGACCCCATCAGGCCCGCGCCTCCGAACGTTTCATCCATCTCAATCCTCGCCGCGCCCAGGCGTCGGTCAGCCGACGCAACGGCGGGGGGGCGCCCAGCAGGTCGGACGGCGCCAGCTCCGCCGCTTCCAGCGTATTGTGCAGACCGACCACCGTCTGCGTGTCGCCCGTCACCACCAGACGCCGCGAGAAGAAGGCGGCGTCGGCGTCCGAGGAACCGTCCAGCACCTCCAGCAGCAGGGCCAGAGGTCCGGTAATACGCGCCGCGCCGGGTCGCGCGTCCCGGCGTCCGACCACCTCGACCGGACGACGCTCAGCCATCGGCGACAGGCGAAACGCCACCGGCAGATCGGTCGGCGCGATCACGATGGTGGCCGCGCCGATGTCGCTCAGGCGCTCGAACAGGTCAGGCCGCCGACGACGAAGATCGCGCAGGGCCAGATCCAGCACCAACTCCGGCGCGGCGCGCAGCGCCAGGAGGACGGCCTCGTGCGCGGCGCTGTCGGCCAGGCCCGTCGAGATGCGCTTCCCGCCCTTCTTCCTGGTCAGCCTTGCGGGGACGCCGATCATGCGGGACGCCCCAGCGTGGGTCGGATCAAGGGCGGCTGCCCCTCTGAAAGGCGATACATCGACATGGCGCGAACCCTACCCCTTCCTCCAACCGCCCAGCTTGCCGCCCCTCAAAAGGAAGCCGCGCGCCGCTCTTGACGCGGGTCAAGGCGTCCGCCGTGAGCGCCCACGAAAAAGGGCGCGGTCCCGCAAGGTTGGACCACGCCCCTGAAGGCGATGACCTGCAACGGCGCCTGTTCAGGGCATGGCGCGCAGCACCGCGCGCATGACCTCGTCGACCGTCTGTCGCATCCGAGCCTCGGGATGTTCATAGATCGCGCTGTTGGCGCCGTGCTCGAAACACTCCACCGAATGCAGTCGGCATCGGCCCCGGCTGGCGTCGTGAACCATCGTCTGGGCGGCCTCGAAGACGTGCTCGGCCAGTTTTTCGCAACTGGTCCCCGGCACGATGCGCATGTCCGCCAGGCCCCCCTCGGCGAGTTTCTCGAAGATCCCCCGGGCGGGGTCCTCGGCGGCCACCAGCAGGGTGTGATCGAAGGTCTCGTGCAACCAATCCCGGATCGGGCCGAAGCCGCCCGTGCCGAAATCGACGACCCAGTCCCGCTGATCCAGGGTTTCGGCGGCGAAGGTGAACCGGAACCCCAGCGAATAGCCGTGCAGCAGTTGACAGTCCGTCCGCGCGTTCCACTGACGATAGGTGCAGGACAACCCCCGCTCGGCGCCATAGGTCTTGGTCGAATAGAACGGCATGACGCCTCGCTGCCTGACTGAATGAGGGACCATCTTAACGCGAGGCCAGCGCCCCGATCTGGTTTGACGTCAAGTTCGTCGACGCAATCGATCAATCCTCGACTTGAGGATTCTTAAGCCGCGACGCGCCTCGTCAGACCGCCCGCGCGTGACGCCCTTCAGAGGGCGCCTGGTGCTGATCAAAAGCGGCGGCGACCACGCGCACCAGACGACGCGCCGGCTCGGGCGTCCGCACCCGACGCCCGGCGACTTCGCACAGGCCGCCCTCGACCAGGGGCGAGAGCGCCTCAAGACAGGCGTCCAGATGATCTTCCGCACGGCCGTGACGGCGGCAGACCTCCGCGACATCAACCTCGAGGTTCGTCATGAGCGCTTCGATCACGGCGCCGCGCACGCGATCCTCATCCGTCAGCGGCAGGCGACGTGCAATCGGCAGGCGCCCCTCTCCCACCGCCTCGCGCCAAGTTCGCGTATCGGCGGCGTTCTGGACGAACCCGGCCGGCCAATGGCCGATGGCGGACGGGCCGAAGGGAATCAGCACCGGCGCCGGATCGTCGGTATAACCTTGGAAGTTGCGCCGCAGCCGGCCCTGGTCCAGGGCACGGGACAGGGCGTCCTCCGGGCGCGCATAGTGATCCAGACCGATCGCCCGGTAGCCCGCCTGCGTGAGAACCTCGTCCGCGGCTTCGGCCTGCATCCAGCGTCCTTGCGTGTCCGCCAGTTCGCCTTCGTCGATCAGCTTCTGATGCTTCTTCATCCACGGCACATGGGCGTAGCCGAAGACCGCCAGCCGGTCCGGGTCCAAGCAGGCCGCCAGACGGGCCGTTTCCGCCACATTCCCCGGCGTTTGGGCCGGCAGACCATACATGAGGTCGAAATTGATCCCCCTGATCCCCGCCGCACGCAAGCGTTCGACCGCTTCGGCCACCTGGGCGAAGGGCTGGGGCCGGTTGACCCTGGCCTGGACCTCGGGATCGAAGGTCTGCACGCCCAGACTGACCCGCGTCACCCCCGCCTCGGCCAGGCCGTCGATGAAGGCCGGGTTCAACAGCGCCGGATCCAGCTCGACCGCGATCTCGGCGTCGGCGGCGAAGGTGAAGACGGCGCGCAAGGCGCGAACCACGGCGACGAAGTCCCCGGGCGTCAGGGCGTTCGGGCTGCCTCCGCCGAAATGCAGGTGACGCACCACGCCCCGCCATCTTGCGGCGCGCTCAGCCCAAAGGGCGATTTCGCGCAGCAGGACGGCGTGAAAGGCGCCGATCCGATCATAGGAAGAAACAATGCTGGTGTTGCAGCCGCAGTACCAGCACAGGCGCTCGCAGAAGGGCACGTGGACATAGAGAGAGAGCGCCTGATCGCCTTCCACCTTCAGCCAGGACTCGACCTCCCCCGCCGTCGCGGGCTGAAAGGCGACCGCCGTCGGATAGCTGGTGTAACGGGGAAGCGATCGAGCCGCGCGAGCGGCCCAGGATGCAGGAAGCAGGGTCATCATGAAACGGGGGTGCGAGGCGGAGCGGACCAGCCGCGCCGCTTCGGGCTAGGAGACAGTCCAGTGGGGCTTCAGTTCCTTGTGCGCGGGGCCGGGCCTGATGGCGGCGGCCGGCGCACCCGCCAGTTCGTCGGCGAATCCATGGTTGACGTCGCGGTGATGGGCCTCGTCCGCACGGACGACCAGAACCACGTCCCTCAGGGTCGCGTCCTCCGGCAGGTTCCAGTAGTCGCGGGCGATCCTGGGCGCCGGAACATTGGCGCTGCGGCCTTCGTCGATTTCCGCGAGATAGTGGGTGTAGCTGACCACCGCCTCCTCTTCGAAATAGCCCACTACGCGGTGAGCCGTGCGCGGCGACACGACATAGAGGCCGAAGAAGAACATGTAGAACAACCACTGCGCCGCAATGACGATGAAGCGTTCGAACAGGGTCGGCTTGCACACCTCGATGAAGGTCATCAGGTGCATCCGTTCGTTCTCGGCCTCATCCATCAGGGTGCGGATCCAGCCTCGGTCGTCGCTCATGCGCCGCAGCGCCTTCAGGTGGGTCAGGGTGGCGCCCACCATGCCCGGCACGGCCGCGACGGTTTCCAGGACCACGGCCCGGTGGCCGTAGCGCTTGGCGAAGAAGGTGTCGGCGCAGAAGCGCAACGCCTTGACGAAGCCCCAGGCGACCCGGTCCGAGAGGGATCGCGGATCATGGTGAAAAGTGAGATTCTCGTTCAGAGGAAACATTATCGCCTCGCGATCGGGGAACCCTCTTTCCCCATGAGCCGGACCATATCGACCGTGTTCCGGCGCCGACATTCGGGTCTTGCCCCTAAGGGTCTTGCCGGAGGCCGGCCCACGCGGGCCGCCCCTCCATCACCCCTCGCTCAGGGGCAGAGCGCCTTCAGCCGATCCCTGCGCATGAAACGGACCTGACGGCTGGACCGCGCGGCGATCAGCCCATCGGCCTCAAGATGGGTCAGGGTGCGCGATACGGTGTGAATGGCCAGGCCCAGGAAGTCCGCCATGTCCTGCCGACTCATCGGCAGAACCATGTCCCTGCCCGCGCCGATCCTCTGGGCGTAGCCCAGCAGGAAGGCCACGACCCGCTCGGTGGCGCTCTGGCGCGCCAGGATGGCGGCGTGATCCTGACTGCGCTGATAGGCCCTGACCGTCGCCGCCCACAAGTCGCCCGTCAGGCGGACATCGTCCGCCGCCAGGGCCGCCAGGCGTCTGCGGCCTATGGCGACCACTGTCGCGGCGGTCGCGGCCTGGACGGTGACGGAATATTCCACGCCCGCCTCCAGCCCCAGAAACTCGCCCGGCAGATGGAAATCCACCACCTGTCGGCGACCGTCGCCCAGCAGGCGATAGCTCATCAGAACCCCCCGTTCGACGCGGTAGGCGAACTCGGCCGCCTCGCCCTCGAGGAAGAGCTCCTCGCCTGCTCCCATCCGGGTCGGCAAGGCATGGCTGTCGGCGAAGGCCTGGCACAGGGCGCAAGCCGCTTCAGGCGCCGGCGCGACCGAAGTCGCGGTCGATCCGGCGTTCAGCGTCAGGGGAGGAGCGGCGCACATGACAACCTCTTTGTCTTGGATAACGCCACGCTAGGTCCGCTCCCCGCCGGGCGGTATTCAGGTATCCCGCCTAGGGGAAACACCGGAGTTGCCTGGACGCGCTTCGCTCGCCTGCCGGAGGAAGCCCTCCATCCGTCGGCGCGACAGAACCGGCAGGCGCGCGGTCGCCGTGCGGAAAGCCGGGAGATCGCGTCGCGCATCACCCGCGACGATCAGCGCCACCATGCCCATGCCGAAGTGCGGACTGCATTTGACGCCATAGAGTCCGGCGTGAGTCACCCGCAGATCGAACATCTTGTTCATGGCGCCGCGCGCCATCGGGACCCCGGCCGGCGTCATGCCCCTGATCAGCTCTGCGTTGTGGCTCGGGTCCGTCGGCATGAACCGGACGGTGTCGCCGATCCTGGCGCGTATCAGCCCGGGCTCGAACACCATCGTGCCCGCGGCGCTTCGATTGAGCATGCGCACGGTGTGAACGGTCGGCCTCGGCGCCGCGGCGCCTAGCAACAGCGCGCCCACGCCTCCAGCCGCCATACGTCTCGTGATCATTCGCCTCTCCTTCAAGAAGGGCCCGCCGTCCGGCTAGCGGACAGACAAGCCCGCACGAAAATTATCGACCACGAGCGTCAAGGGTGTTGCGCGTGCGCAATGGCAGTGACGTTCGCCGTCGAAAAGGATGCGGACCCCGCCCAGGCGCTCTGCCTCGGCGGCCTGGTGCGTGACATAGAGGACCCCGCACGTCCCCTCGTCGCGTCGCGCCTCGATCAGGCCCAGCGCCGCATCGCGCCGCGCGGGGTCCAGACCGGTCAGGGGCTCGTCGAGCAACAGCAGCCGCGAGGGGCGCTGCAACAGAGCCCGCGCCAGCGCGGTTCGCCGCTTTTCTCCGCCCGACAGGCTGGCCGGACGCCGGGCGAGCAGAGGCCCCAGTTCCAGCACCTCGACAATGTGCTCGAACGCCTGCCTGTCCTTCGACGGGCCGTGCGCGCCGAACAGCAGGTTGGCGCGCACGTCCATGTGGGGGAACAGGCGACTGTCCTGAAAGACGGAGGCGACGGCGCGCCGCTCAGGGGCCAGATCGATGCCAGCCGCTGCATCAAACAGGGTTTTCCCGTTCAGCCCGATCCGCCCCCGATCCGGACGCCGCAAGCCCGCGATCATGTGCAGAAGCGTCGTCTTGCCCGCGCCGGATGGCCCCGCCACCACGGCCAGCGGCGTCTCGACCTCGAACTTCGCCGTCACGGGACCGTCGCCCGTGTCCAGGCTCACATCAACCTCAAGCCGCATGTCGGAGCCCCCGCCGGACGAGCGTTTCGGAAGCCGCCAGGGCGACCAGCGAGACCAGGACGGACAGAATCGCCAGACGGGCCGCCGTGCCCTCCCCGCCCGGCGCCTGCAAGGCGCTGTAGATGGCCAGGGACAGGGTCCGGGTTTCGCCCGGAATATTGGAGACGAAGGCGATCGTGGCCCCGAACTCCCCCAGGGCCCGCGCGAAGCCCAACACCAGGGCGGCGACCACGCCGGGCGCGGCCAGAGGCGCGCTGACGGTCCAGAAGACCCGCATCGGCCCCGCCCCCAAGCCGCGAGCCGCGCTTTCCAGGCGCCGGTCCACGCCGTCGAACGACAGGCGGATGGCCCGCACCATCAAGGGCAGGGCCATGACACCTGAGGCCACGGCGGCCCCCGTCCAGCGGAACATCAGATCCACGCCGAACACGGCATGCAGCCAGGCTCCGACCGGTGCCGCCGGCGCCAGCAAGCCGAGCAGCAGCCAGCCGACGACCACCGGCGGCGTCACCAGCGGAAGATGCACCAGGGCGTCCAGCAACGCCTTACCGGGAAAGCGCATTCGCGACAGTATCCAGGCTAGGCCGCAAGCTAGGGGCAAGGCGCCCAGAACGGCCGCCGTCGCCACCTTCAACGACAGGGCCAGAACCCCCCAGTCGCCGGCCTGCAACATCAGCGGTCGCCCCGAACGAAGCCGCGCGCCGCGAAGATGGCTTCCGCTTCATCGGAGGTCAGGAAACCTTGAAACGCCGCCGCCTCGCGACTGTCGGACCGCGCCAGCCGGGCGACGGGATAGAGAATCCGGGCATGGGTCTCCGCCGGGAAGACGGCGACCACGGCGACCTTGTCCGACGCCTGGGCGTCGGTGGCGTAGACCACCCCCAGCGGGACCACGCCGCGTTCAACCAGAGCCATGGCGGCGCGGACGTTCTCGGCCGGGGCCAGGCGCGTCTCAAGCCTCGGCCAGTGGCCCAAGGCGATGAGGGCGGCCCTGCCGTAGCGTCCCGCCGGAACCGCGTCCGGATCGGCGATCGCCAGGCGACCGTCGCCCAGCGCCGCCTCAAGGGCTTGAGGCGAGGCGAGATCCAGCGAACGCGCTTGCGCCCTGGGGGCCACCAGGACCAGGCGGTTGGACGCCAGGATGGCGCGTGAGGCGGGATCGACCAGCCCCTTGGCCTGCAAGGCGTCCATCCACGCCTCGTCCGCCGAAATGAACAGATCCGCGTCCGCCCCGCTTTCGATCTGACGAGCCAGCGCAGAAGAGGCGGCGAACGAGATGATCGGCGGCGCATGGCCTTTTCGGGTCCAGGCGTCGGACGCATCGGTCAGGACATCCTGGAGGCTGGCGGCGGCGAAAACGACCGGCCGGCTTTCCTCCGTCGGCTTCTGACAGCCGACCAGAAGGCCCGCCAGCATCAGGCCGAGCAGCAGGCCGCGCCGCCCCATTCCCGAGGTTCGCATGACAGGCCGGGTCAATGGTGCGATCCCGTGCGCGGCAGGTTTTCGCCGAGGTCCAGGATGTCGATCCGCTCAACCCCATAGAGCGAGCGCGCCGGGCGGAAATCCCCCTCCACGACGATGCGGAAGCCGGCCGGTCGGCTCTCGCTCGTCTCGTTCGACGGAGGCGCGATGATCACCCGCGTCGGCTTCATGGCGGGGTCGACTTCGCCCAGGCTGAGCACGATCTGATAGCCGTCGGACGCGGTGATCCGCACCGCCTTGGCGAAGGCTGGTCCATGCATCATCGCACTTTCGGGCGCGCCCGCCCGGGCCAGCAGTTCAAACAGCAGAGGGCCGGAATAGGTCACGCTGGTTCCGTGGCTGTCCAGCACCACGGTTTCCTGAGGAAGGGCTTGAAGGTCCGCGGCCGTCACCGTGACGGCCTCGCCCCCGACGCCGCGCAGCATCAGGTCCTGAGCCAGCGCCGGAAGCGGCGCCGTCGCCAGGACGGCGGCCAGTATCCAGGATGTACGCATGTTCACTTCTCCACCGCCAAAATCACGTGAGGCGCCTTGACCAGCGCGGTCACAGCCACGCCGGCGGCCAGGTCGAGCGCCTGCGCGCTTTCCAGGGTTAAGGTGGCGACAAGGGTTTTGGCGCCTCCGATGTCGATGCTGATCTCGCTGTTGACCGCGCCGTCCTGGCGGTCGACCACACAGCCTGAAAGCTGGTTGCGCGCGGAGGCCCGCAGCGCCTCGCCACGCGCCAGGATCACGTCGCCGGCCTGGATCAGGGCGATGACCGCATCCCCGACGGCCAGGCCCAGATCCTGGATGCTACGGTTGGTCAGGGCCGAGACGATCTCGGCCTCGTTCCCGACTGACACGACGACTTCGCCGTTGACGGCGCCGGGGGTGATGCGAGCGACAACGCCCCGCAAGGCGTTCCTGACGCTGGTCTTCATGCCGAGACTCCAGAATAGATCGCGCGCGGTGTCGCCGCGAAAACCGCCGTCGATTTTGGCGAGCGCCGCACACAGTTCGGTGCTCATCCGCTGCAGGGCGTCGGCCATGGCCCGGCCGCGCGGCGTCAGCACGGCGTTGTCGCCGTCCCGTCGCCCCCGCTCCACCTCGATCAGCGGGTGCTCGAACAGGTTGTTGAGCGCCTGAACCTGATCCCAGGCCCCCCGGTAGCTCAGCTCAAGGCGGCGCGCCGCGCCGCCGATCGAACCGGTCGCCTCGATCGCATGCAGCAGGGCGACGCGGTCCACGTTCACGCGAACGCCCCCTTCCCTGGCGATGGAGATGCTGGCGTCCAGCCGGGCATCCTGCGGAGGCATCAGAACCTCACCCGCAGATCCAGACGACCGGCGCGACCGGCTTCGGGGTAGCCGTCGACCAGCTCGTAATGCTCATCGAACAGATTATTGGCGGCGACGATCAGGTCGACGGACTCCGTCAGGGCGAATTCCGCCGTGACATGGCCGAGGAAGACCGGGTCCGTCCTGTAGTAGCGCTTGGGCGCGACCGTCGCATAGGTCCACAGGCCGCTCCAGGCTTCGGCGGTGGGGATCAGGGTCAACCGATCCGTGACGCTCCATTCCAGCCAGGCGAAGACCCGGTGGGCCGGCGTTCCGGTCGCGCGGTAGTCGGTCTCGGCGGGGTTCTCCAATTCGCGCTTCACGTAGGCGTAGGAGCCGCTCGCTTCCAGCTTCGGCGACAGGGCGGCCCGCACCGACGTCTCGACGCCGTACAGGCGCCCGTTGCCGGCGTTCCGCGTCTGGTTGACCACGCCGAAGGGCGGACCGAGATCCACAGGGATCTGGACCAGCATGTCCTGCAGATCGCTGTAGAAGACGGCGCCGTCGACCGTCAGTCCGTCGTTGAATCTTCGATGGACGCCGACCTCATAGTTGATGGCCCTCTCGCTCTTGACCGAGGGATTCGGCACCGACGTGCCGAAGCGGGAGCTGAACCGTTCGAACAGGGTCGGGAACCGGCTCCGCGAGGACACGCCGGCGTAAAGTTTAAGATCCGGGTCAGGACGATAAATCAGCATCGCCTGCGCATTGGACGCCTGATCGTCGCTCAAGGGATGCGAAAGCAGGACGCCGTTATTGTAGTCCTCGGCCCGGCGCAGGTCGCGGCGATCGTGCGACAGGCCCACGATCAGATCGAGCGTCTCGCCGAACCTGTGCACATTCTCCAGCGCCACCGAGGTGGTCCGCTCACGGGTGATCTGGCGCGGCTCGGTCGAGAGCGTGGGATGGAAGCTCGTCTGCCATTCGACATGCTCGTCCTCGCGAACGAAGGCGGCGGCCCGCAAGGTGTCGACCGGCGTCAGGGCGAGCGTCAGCCTCAGATCCCCGCCGATGGCCTCATCGTCATAGAAGGACCGGAAGGCGCGGCGCTGGGACTGCGTGGTCTGGCTGGCGTCATCATAGGCGAACAGCCCGTTATCGAAGGTGTTCCGGTACAGCCTCCCCTCCAGCGTCGCCTGGTCGGTCAACTGGATCCGAGAGATCAGGGCCAGACTGTCCAGGTTCCACTCGGGCCAGCTCCAGTAGCGGGCGCTGGCGGTGTCGCGCACATGGTAGGGCGCATTCTTGGAGCCCTCCTGTCGCGTGTAGGTCAGGGAGTATTCGTCCGTTTCGTTCGGCGTGAGTCCAGCCTTGAAGTTGAGGCGCCAGTCTTCGGTCTCCGAGAATTCGCGAGCGCCGCCGTCTTCCAGGCTCGTGGCCTTGAACCCTTCGGGCAGGGACCAGTGATCACGGTTGGCGTAGGCGCCGCTGACCTGCACATAGCCGCGATCGACGGCCGCCCCGACGCGCCCCGTTACGCTGCTGCGGGCCGCCTCCAGATCATTGTCGAACTCCAGGCCGACGCCGAGATCGCCCTCGAGCCGGCGCGTCGGCCGGCGCGTCACCAGATTGATCGCGCCGCCCATGGCGCCGGGTCCGTCCAGCACGGAAACATAGCCCTTGGACACCTGCACCTGGGACAGGTCCGCCGTCAGGAACCGCGCCAGGTCGATACGATTGTCCGCCGGCAGGAACACGCGCACGCCGTCAATGGACAATGTCGTCTGGAACCGGTCGAACCCGCGGATGGAGGCGTAGCGCTCGTTGCGCGATCCGCCCGTGGCAACGGCGCTGACGCCGGGGATCAGATCCATGACCTGATCCACGCTGGTCTTGCCGAAGCGTTCCATGACGTCGGCCTGAACCACGGCGCCGCCGGCCGTCTGACCTGTCCGGTCGCGCGCCGTCACGACGACCTCGCCCAAATGGTAGGTCTCGCTCGCCCTTTCGGTTTGCCCCGGGGCCTGACCATGCGCCAGGCCGGCGGCCAGAAGGCTGAACACGGTGGATGTCAGGAGAAGGCGTCTCATGGGGAGCAGTCCGTTATGAAGTCGCGCTTCATATATCCGGGTCGGCGCCGATCTCTTTTGATCCCAGTCAATCGACAGCTTGACGATTATCGGGGCCTGGCCGCATGGCCTTGGCGACGTGAATCCTTCAGACTGGCTCCCGGCGCGGCGGCGCGCCTGACGGACAAGAAAATGAGCGACGCGCCTTCGAACGCGACAGCACAGCCGGCCGGTTGGAGCCTGCGACGCCACCGCGCCCTGGGCTACCTGGCCGCCGTCGCGGGCGTCGTCGCGGCCTATGGCCTACGCACGGCCATGGAGCCGGGGCTTGGCGACCGTATCGCCTTCCTCTTCTTCGTTCCCGCGGTGGCCGCCGCCGCGGCTCTGGGCGGCGTCGGCCCCGGTCTGACGGCCACGCTGTTGGGCGCGATCGGCGGGCTGCTGATCACCTGGCAGGGCGGTCCCAGAACCGATGGGGACGTCGTCGCCGCCGTGGTCTTCCTGACTTTGGGGGCCTCGATCAGCGTGGGGGGAGAACTGCTCCATCGTGCTCGCCGACACGCCGCCGCCGTGAACGCCCATCTGCGCGCACGTGAAGCTCACCTTCAGTCCATCCTGGACACCGTGCCGGACGCCATGGTGGTCATCACTGAAGCGGGGATCATCCGTTCCTTCAGCCCCACGGCTGAACGCATGTTCGGCTGGTCGCTCGAAGATGTCGTCGGTCAGAACGTCAAGCTGCTGATGCCGGAACCCTACAAGACCGCCCACGACGGCTATCTCGACCGCTACATGCGCACGGGCGAGAAGCGCATCATAGGCCAGGGCCGCGTCGTCGTCGGACAACGCAAGGACGGCTCGACCTTTCCGCTTGAACTGGCGGTCGGGGAGATGCGCTCAGGGGAGCAGCGCTACTTCACCGGTTTCATCCGCGACCTGACCGAGCGACAGGCGACCGAGGCCCGCCTTCAGGACCTGCAGACCGAGTTGATCCACATCGGCCGTCTGACGGCCATGGGCGAAATGGCTTCGGCCCTGGCGCATGAACTGAACCAGCCGCTGAGCGCCATGGCCAACTACCTCAAGGGGTCGGTGCGCCTGCTGGAAAAGGAAGACTTGCCCCGGGACCGCCTGGAGGACGCCCTGCGAAAGGCGGGAGAACAGGCCCTGCGCGCCGGCGACATCATTCGGCGGCTCCGCGATTTCGTAGCGCGAGGCGAAGTCGAGCGCCGCGTCGAAAGCCTGCCCAAGCTGATCGAAGAAGCCGGGGCCCTGGCCCTGGTCGGCGCCAAGGAATACGGCGTGCGGGTGGAGTTCGCCTTCGCGCCGGATGTCGATCTGGTGCTGGCGGATCGCGTGCAGATCCAGCAGGTCGTGCTGAACCTGATCCGCAACGCCCTGGAGGCCATGGAAGACCAGCCTCGCCGCCTGCTGACCATAGCCATCAAACGTGACGGCCCGGATGCGCGCGTCATGGTGGCCGATACAGGAACGGGTCTGGACCCGAGCATCGCCGATGTTCTGTTCCAACCCTTCATGACGACCAAGCGCACCGGCATGGGCGTCGGCCTGTCGATCTGCCGGACGATCATCGAGGCGCACGGCGGGCGCATCTGGGCTGAACCCAACCCGGAGGGCGGCACGTGTTTCGTCTTCATTCTGAGGACCGCGGATCAGGAGAATTTGCATGACGACGATGCGTGAGCAGGTGGTTCACGTCGTCGATGACGACGCCGCGCTCAGAGACTCCCTGAGCTTCCTGCTCGACACCAACGACCTGCAGACGCGGCTCTACGTTTCCGCGATCGACTTGCTTGAGGCTGCGCGACAGGCGCCCCTGACGGGCTGCATCCTAACCGATGTGCGGATGCCCGACATGAACGGGATCGAGTTGGTTCGTCGGTTGCGCAGCCAGGGCGTCGCCCTGCCCGTCGTCGTCATGACCGGCCACGCCGACCTGTCTCTGGCGGTCGAGGCGCTGAGAGCCGGCGTTCAGGACTTCATCGAAAAGCCCTTCGATGAAGACGTTCTGATCGACGCTCTTCGTCGCGCGCTCGACAGCGCTCGCGAACCGCAGGTCTCGGCGGCCGATCTCGCCGTCGTCGAACGCCTTTCGTCCCTGTCGGTCCGGGAAAAACAGGTTCTGGACGGCCTGGTCGCCGGACACGCCAACAAGGTTATCGCCTTTGATCTGGGCATCAGTCCGCGCACGGTCGAAGTCTATCGCGCCAACCTCATGACCAAGATGCAGGTCAAGAGCCTGTCGGAACTGGTCCGCGTGACG
This sequence comes from Brevundimonas sp. KH_025, assembly GCF_057839885.1. NCBI lineage: Bacteria > Pseudomonadati > Pseudomonadota > Alphaproteobacteria > Caulobacterales > Caulobacteraceae > Brevundimonas > Brevundimonas sp. KH_025. The sequence goes on from NZ_CM174501.1 coordinate 1,823,013, forward strand.
GTCCTGACACGCAGCGCCTGACGGCGAGAGCCTTCTGGACCTCGCCCAGCAGGGCGTCGCCGATCAGAGGCTTCTCCACCAGGACGGCGCCGCTCCGAGCGACGTCCTCGCGCAGGCGACGCGGCGGATGGGTGGTCGTTAAAATGGCAGGGCACGTCACGCCCCCGGCGCGCAGACGAACAAGCAACGTCAGGCCGTCCAGGCCGGGCAGATGATAGTCTAGGATCAGACAGGCGATCTCGGCGATCCGGCCTGGGCCGTCCGTCCCTTCCAACTCGCGCAGCAAGGACTCGGCGTCGCCGTGGACGCGGATGGCAAGGCCCTCGGCCTCCAGGGCGAAGGCTGTCGAATGAGCGACGGCCGGGTCATCGTCCACCAGAACGATCACGCCGCCGCCCGCCGCAGGCAGGCGTCTTCTCGCCGCATCCGCTCCAGAAGCCTCATGCGCAGGCTGCGGCACAGCGCATAGAGCCGCCGCCAGTCGCGCGAGGCTCCGGCGGGCGGCGACAGTTGCTCCGTGACGCGCTGAACGTCCCGCAAACGGCGTTCCAGCGCCCCATGATCCGCCATCAAGGCATGAGCGGTCTCACGATCCGGTTCGCCAGAGCAGAGCCAGAGCGCCTCGCGTCCTTCATGGATTTCGAAATCGTCGAGCATGTCCGCCAGCACGTCCCCGAGACCATGCGGCCAGGCATCGTGCCGCGCGTAGCGCGGCTCAAGCCGATCGGCCAACCCGACGGCCTTCAGCAAGACGCGCCGCATCTCCGCCGCCGTCCGCCGGCCGTCGAGTCCGTCCTCAGTCGGATTGTCAGATATTGTCCGCATCGCAACACCTCGTCGAGCGATGTTGGCGTGTTCGGGCATGGCCCGCCTTGCGTTCGGACAAATCAGCCCTTCGCGATGCTGCGCAGCCATGCGTCGGCCGACGCAAGCTCTTGCGGCGTGTTGATGTTGGCGAAGGCGGCTTCCTCGTCCGGCCATTCGACCACGACGTGACCCGCCCTGTGGCCGACGCCGCGCAGGGACCGTCGCCCTTCGGCGGCCTCAAGCCCAACGGCGGCGCGGCTGCTCGTTCGCCAAAGGGCGCAAGAGGGATGCAGCTTGCCCGGCGTCGAGGCCATCGCCACCCCGGCATCAGGACGCAAGGCGTCCGTCAGGCGCAGCGCCAGATCCTCGGGCAGGAACGGCGTGTCGCACGCTACGACCAGGACCCGGTCACGCCCCAGCGCCGCCGCCCAGTCCAGAGCCGCCGCCAAACCCGCCACGGGGCCTTCCAGCGTCGGGTCGTCATAGATCAGGTGAACCTCAGGCGACGGCGTCGACCATTGATCGGTCCGCCGCAGCACGACGGCTGTCGGTCCGCCCCAGACGCTCGCCCGATCCAGAACCCGCTCAATCAGGGAGCGCCCACCCAGCCGCCGTTCCGGCTTGCGCCCCCCCATGCGCCTCCCCTCTCCGCCGGCCAGAATGGCGACCAGCGTCATAGGACCTGCCGCCGAGCAGCGCGGGCCGGCTCCGACACGCTCACTTCGAGGTCGCGCAGCAGACCGTCCTGAATGGAATAGATCCAGCCGTGAACCGTCAGCGGCTGGCCGCGTCGCCAGGCGTCCCGCACGAAGGGGTTGGCCGCAACCGCTTCGACCTGGGCCATGACGTTGCATTCGCATAGGCGGTTCGCCCGCATGTCGGGGTCGTCGATCAGGTCCAGATCCGCCGCCCGATCCTGGGCCAGTCGGCGCACCGGCTGGAGCCAATGGTCGATCAAGCCCTGACGGCGGCGGGTCAGGGCCGCGCGCACGCCGCCGCAGCCATAGTGCCCGCAGACGATGACGTGCCGAACCTTCAAGACCTCCACGGCATATTGCAGCACGGACAGGAAGTTGATGTCCTGAGGCGAGGCCAGATTGGCGATGTTGCGATGCACGAACAGTTCGCCGGGGTCCAGCCCCACGATCTCATTGGCTGGCACGCGACTGTCCGAGCAGCCGATCCAGAGGTATTCCGGTTGCTGCTGCCGCGCCAGGCGCCGGAAATAGTCCTCGTCCATGCGGGTCTTGGTCGCCGCCCACCGCAGATTCGCCTCCAGCAATTGATCAATCACACTGGGTTTCCTTTCTCAGGCGCGCCCGCGCCGCGCCGCCAGGCGGCGGGACAGACCGGTCAGGTCGCGTGGCGTCAGGCGCAAGCGCGCGATGGGCAGGACGACCGCATTTTCCAAGGCGATGTGTCGTCTCTCTCTCTGGGTGAAATTGTGCATGGAGCGCACCAGGTCGGGCATCTGCGACGGCGCGCCTCCAGAATTGAGCAGGACCTCGAGCCGATCGGCCAGGCGCGCCGCGCTCGCCACCTCTGCATGATGATCGCTCGACAGCAGTCCCAGCACGCGGTTGATGTCGTCCTCGGCCAGACAGCGGCGGCGCAGCAGCGGAAAGAGGTCCTCCTCCTCGTCTAGGACGTGCAAGGGGAGGTCGTGCCGGAGAAAGCCGACGATCTCAGCCAGAAGGCTTACGGGCGCGTGCATGAGCGAGGCCGCCTCGTCGATCGCCTGGCACAGTTGACGCTGGCGATAATGTTCCGCGAACAACCAGTCGAGCGGCGACGCCACCAGTTGGGGCGGCATGGGTTCGATGCGCTCGGCCCGTGCGTTCTTCGGCGACATCCCCTTGGGAATCATGGCGCCCTGCCTTCCCCTCAGCGTCGCTTCAGCAGGGTGAAGGTCCGGGGCGCCGGTTGCAGTTTCAGCCGCAGAACCGCGCGCGCGCAGGCCAGGGCCGGATCCTCGGCGTCCTTGGCGGACGACAGCAACCGGGTCCATTCCTCGTCATCGGCCGCCGTCAGATGGTCGCGCAGAACCCCCTGGACATAGTCGCCCATCGTCTGCCCCGCAGCGTCGCAAGCCGTCCGGGCAAGCCCGGCCAGCTCGGGATCGGCGACGTCCAGCCATTCGCTCAGACGTTCGCCGCCGCCGCCCAGCAGGTCGCCCAAGGACAGCGGCCCGGCGCTCACCTCGCCTTTCGCGCTCAGGCTCAGCGCCACGCCGCTTTCGCGCGCAGCCTCGCCCAGATCCGCGACATAGCGGGCGGCGGCGGCGCGCCAGGCCCGCTCCTCCAGCATCTGCTCGATCCACGGTCGGACGTGCGCGAACGGCAGGCGTTGCCCTTCGGCGCGGCGATCGACCTTCAGAACGTGCCAGCCGAAACGCGACCGCACGGGCGCCGCACAAAGTTCGCCCTCCGCCAGCGCCGCCAGCGCCGCTTCGACCTCAGGCGCCAGGTCGCCCTGGACCAGTTGCCCCAGGGCGCCGCCGGATGCACCCGACGGGCAGTCGGACACGGCGCGAGCCAGATCGGCGAAGGAGCCCGATCGCAAACCCAGGGTCGCCAAATGCGCCTCGGCGACTTGATACGCCGCTTCCCACAGCGCCTCGTCGTCGCCCGTCGCGGCGACCAGGATATGCGAAGCCTCGGTCATGGCGGGCGACCGGAAGCCGTCGGGTCGACTGTCATAGACCCGCAGACATTCCGTCTCGGACGGGGTTTCGACCGCGACCTCCTGCTCCAGAAGCGCGCGGATCATGGCTTCCTCGGCGGTCTCCTCACGCCCCTCCTCGTCGAACAGCGGCGAGGCTTCGATGTCCATCTCGAACGCCTGGTTCAGCAGCAGCGCCCGAATGGCCAGGGCGTTGGCCGCCAGCTTGCGGGCCTGCTCGATGCTGGGGGCCGGGTGGTTCGAGATCTCCTGGGCGATGAGAGCCTCAGGGACCTCCACCCCGCCGACGACGATGGCGGCTTCGCGGCTCATTTTTCGCCTCCCGAACGACCGCGCAGATGCGCAGGCAGAGGTGAGATACGGCGCACCGGCATCTCACGGCGGCTGCGGACAAGCTGCCAGCCCCGGCGGTTGAGATACCAGATCGGCGCCGACAGCATGTGGACCAGGCGCGTGAACGGGAAGACCAGGAAGATGGTCAGGCCCAGCACGATGTGCGCCTTGAACAGCCAGTGAACGTCGGCGACAAGGTTCGCCACGCCGGGCTGGAAGGTGAAGACGCCTTGGGCCCAAGCCATGAACTTCATCATCTCCGCGCCGTCCATGTGGCCGGCGGACACGAAGATGGTCGACAAGCCCAGGCACAGCTGGACCAGCAGGATGATCAGGATCGACGTATCGCCGAAGCTGGACGTCCTGCGGATCCGCGGATCAAACAGGCGTCGATGCAGCAGCAGAAGGCCGCCGATCAGCATCATGACGCCCGCCACGCCGCCAGCGACCATGGCCAAAAGCTGCTTGGCGGAATGACTGACGCCCAGCGTGTCCCAGACCACCACCGGCGTCAGAAGACCCACGAAGTGCCCGCCGAAGATCATCAACACGCCGAGGTGAAACAGGATCGAACCCGCCACCAGCTGGCGACGACGCAACAGCTGCGAGGAGCCGGTTCGCCAGGTGTAGGGTTCGCGATCGAAGCGGATGACCGAACCGATCACCAGAACGGACAGGGCGATATAGGGATAAATGCCGAAAAAGAGCTGATTCATTACATCCATGGCGTGTCCTCCTTCAGGCGGCGTTGGGCTGGGCGGGCGGCGTGTTCATCGCCGCGACCAAGGCGTCGGCCTTCGGGCAGCCGACATCCTCGGGGCCGAAGGTGACGGGGGCGTCTTCCCAGGCTTCGTCCAGGGCCTTGAGATCGTTCGGATCGGGGTCGGGTTCGCTCAACAGGGCGGCGACGGCGTCCTTGTCGGCCGCGCCCGACAGGGCGCCCAGGGCGCCGAACACCGCCCGATATGGGCTGGCGCGCCTGTGCAGACGTTCGCCCAGCGCCTCCAGCACGTGGGCCGCCTCGCCCAGCAGCGACGCCGCGCGGTCCGCCGGAAGTTGCGACAGGAACTCCAGGAAGACCGGCAGGTGATCCGGCAGTTCGGACGTGGCCAGTTCCAGGCCTTCGCCGCGATAGAGTTCCAGCAGCCCCGCCATCGCCTCGCCGCGATCCCGGCCTTCGCCGTGGACGTGCTCGTAGAGGTTCAGCGAAAGCGACCGCGAACGGTCGAACAGCTCTACAAACTGTTCTTGCAACTCATAGAGGTCGTGGGTCTTCAACGTATCGATGAGACGACCCAGGGCCTTGACGAGGCGTTCCGGCACGTGGCCTTCGCTGCGGACCACGGCCAGCAGATCTTCCGCCGACGCCTGAAGCATCGCGTCGGGATAGGTCAGCATCCGACCCAGGGCGCTATAGGTCGCCAGCATCATTCCACCTCCATCGGATTGCGGGGACGTGTTTTCTTGACGCGGCCGAACAGGCCGTACTCCGTCGTCCCGCCGGAGCAGCCGTTGCCGAAGGTGAAGCCGCAAGACCCGCGCAGGTCGAAGGCGTCCTCGCCCGTTTCCCTGTGGTTGGTCGGGATGACGAAACGGTCCTCGTAGTCGGCGATGGCCATGATGCGGTACATGTCGTCGATCTGGGCAGCGGTCAGTCCCACGCGCTCGGCCAGGGCGTGATCGATCCGGCCGTCGACGGTCTTGCCGCGCATGAAGGCGCGCATCGCCAGCATCCGCTCCAGAGCGGTCACGACAGGTTCCTCGACGCCGGCGGTCAGCATATTCGCCAGATACCGCACGGGAATCCGCAGGGATTTGACGTCGGGCATATCCTGGTCGATTTCCAGCGCCCCGGCCGAGGCCGCCGACTGGATCGGCGACAGCGGCGGCACGTACCAGACCATCGGCAGGGTCCGGTATTCAGGGTGCAGCGGGAAGGCGACCTTCCAGTCCATGGCCATCTTCCAGACCGGACTGCGGCGCGCGGCCGCCAGCCAGGCGTCGGGCACGCCGTCGGCTCGGGCCTGCTCGATCACCTTGGGATCATTGGGGTCCAGGAAGACGTCGAGCTGGGCCTGATAGAGGTCCTTCTCGTCGACGCTGGCCGCCGCCTCGATGCGGTCGGCGTCATAGAGCATCACCCCCAGATAGCGGATGCGCCCCACGCAGGTCTCCGAGCAGACCGTGGGCAGGCCCGCCTCGATCCGCGGGTAGCAGAAGGTGCACTTCTCAGACTTCCCGGATTCCCAGTTGTAATAGATCTTCTTGTAGGGACAGGCCGAGACGCACATCCGCCAACCGCGGCACTTCTCCTGGTCGATCAGGACGACCCCGTCCTCCTCGCGCTTGTAGATGGCGCCCGAGGGACAGGCGGCCACGCAGGTGGGGTTCAGGCAGTGTTCGCACAGCCTGGGCAGGTACATCATGAAGGTGTTTTCGAAGGCGCCGTAGATCTCCTTCTCGACGCCTGCGAAGTTGTAGTCCTTGGACCGCTTGGAGAATTCGCCGCCCAGGATCTCCTCCCAGTTCGGCCCCCATTCGATCTTCTCCATCCGCTCGCCCGTGATCTTCGAGCGCGGCCGAGCCGTAGGAAAGTGCTTCATCTCCGGGGCTTCCTGGAGATGGGCGTAGTCCATGTCGAACGGCTCGTAGTAGTCGTCGATCTCGGGCAGGTCGGGGTTGGCGAAGATGTTGGCCAGGATCCGCCACTTGGGCCCCATGCGAGGACGGATGCGGCCGTTGCGGGCGCGCTCCCATCCTCCGTTCCAGCGGTCCTGGTTCTCCCAGTCCTTGGGATAGCCGATGCCGGGCTTGGTCTCGACGTTGTTGAACCAGGCGTATTCGACGCCGTCGCGGCTGGTCCACACGTTCTTGCATGTCACCGAACAGGTGTGACACCCGATGCACTTGTCGAGGTTCAGCACCATGCCGATCTGGGCGCGGACTTTCATCAGCCGTTCTCCTTGTCCGAACGGGGCTCTTCCAGCCAATCCACCGTTCTCATCTTGCGCACGACGACGAACTCATCGCGGTTCGAACCGACCGTGCCGTAGTAGTTGAAGCCGTAGGCGAGCTGGGCGTAGCCGCCGATCATGTGCGTCGGCTTGGGCACGATCCGCGTCACGGAGTTGTGGATGCCCCCGCGCCGGCCCGTGATCTCGGACCCTGGCGTGTTCACGATCTTTTCCTGAGCGTGGTACATGAAGGTCGTGCCTTCACGGATGCGCTGAGACACCACCGCCCGCGCCGAGATGGCGCCGTTGGCGTTGAACAACTCGACCCAGTCGTTGTCGACAATCCCCGCCTTTTGGGCGTCGGTCTCCGAAATCCAGATCACCGGGCCGCCGCGGTTCAGCGTCAGCATCAGCAGGTTGTCGGAATAGGTCGAGTGGATGCCCCATTTCTGGTGCGGCGTGATGAAGTTCAGAACGATCTCGCTCTCACCGTTGGGCTTCATTCCCCTGACCCAGGTGGTCTTCAGATCCAACGGCGGACGATAGACGCACAGGGACTCGCCGAAGGCCCGCATCCAGGGGTGGTCCTGATACAGTTGCTGACGTCCCGACAGGGTTCGCCACGGCACCCGCTCGTGCACATTGGTGTAGTTGGCGGTGTAGCAGACGTGTTCGGACTCCAGCCCTGACCAGATGGGCGACGAGATGATCTTGCGCGGCTGGGCGACGATGTCGTTGAACCGGATCTTCTCGTCTTCCTTGGGCAGGGCCAGATGGGTGTGGTCGCGGCCGGTGAAGCGGGACAGCGCCGCCCACGATCTGACCGCCACCTCGCCGTTGGTCTCGGGCGCCATCATCAGCACGGCCTCGGCCGCCTCGATGGCCGTCTCCATGCGGGCCAGGCCCTTGGACACGCCTTCTTCCAGCACCTCGCCGTTCAGGGCCTTGAGCGCATCGACTTCATGGTCGGTGTCCCACTTCAGCCCCTTGCCGCCGTTGCCGACCTTGGCCATCAGCGGGCCGACCGAGGTGAACTGCTTGTAGAGATTGGGATAGTCCCGCTCCACGACGGTCATGACCGGCATGGTGCGTCCCGGAACAGGCTCGCACTCGCCCTTCCACCAGTCCTTGGCGTCGAAGGCCTGGGCCAGTTCGCCGGGGGTGTCGTGCTGGATCGGCGTCAGCACCAGATCCTTTTCGACGCCCAGCACTTCGGGGCAGACCTCCGAGAAGGTCTTGGCCAGACCGCGGAAGATGTCCCAGTCCGAACGCGCCTCCCAAGCCGGGTCCACCGCCGCCGTCAGCGGGTGGATGAAGGGGTGCATGTCCGAGGTGTTGAGGTCGTGTTTCTCGTACCAGGTCGCCGTCGGCAGGACGATGTCCGAATAGACGGCCGTGGTGGACATGCGGAAGTCCAGCGTCACCAGCAGGTCCAGCTTGCCCTCGGTGGTGGCGTCGCGCCAGCGCACATCCTGCGGCTTGACCTTGCCGTCCTCGCCCAGGTCCTTGCCCTGAACGCCGTGGTCGGCGCCAAGGAGGTGCTTGAGGAAGTATTCGTGGCCCTTGCCCGACGAGCCCAGCAGGTTCGAGCGCCAGATGAACATGTTCCGCGGCCAGTTGGCCGGATCTTCCGGGTCCATGCAGGACATTTCAAGCGAGCGGTTCTGCAGGTTCCGCACGGCGTAATCGACGGGATCGACCCCATCGCGTTCGGCCGCACGGACCACCTCCAGAGAGTTGGTCTTCAGCGCCGGCGTGGACGGCAGCCAGCCCATGCGCTCGGCCCGCACGTTGAAGTCGATCAACGAGCCGGACCAGTCGCCGGCGGGCGCCGTCGGCGACAGGATTTCCTCGGCCGACACCGTCTCATAACGATACTGGCCCGTGTGGGCGTAGAAGAAGGAGGTGGCGTTCTGCTGACGCGGCGGCCGGAGCCAGTCCAGGGCGAAGGCGACCGGCGCCCAGCCGCTCTGCGGACGCAGCTTCTCCTGCCCCACATAGTGCGCCCAGCCCCCGCCGGACTGCCCCACGCAACCACACATCACCAGCATGTTGATGACGGCGCGATAGTTCATGTCCATGTGGAACCAGTGGTTCATCGCCGCGCCGATGATGACCATGGACTTGCCGTTGGTCTTTTCGGCGTTGCCGGCGAAGCCCCGCGCCACGGCCAGGATCTGGTCACGCGGCACAGACGTCATCTGCTCCGCCCAGGCCGGCGAATAGGGTTCGGGGTCGTCGTAGTCGCGCGGCATATGCTCGCCGCCGAAGCCCTGATCGACGCCGTAGTTGGCCAGGAACAGGTCGAAGACGCTGGCCACCAGGGTCTCGCCGTCCTTCAGCGCCATCTTCCTGACGGGCACGTTGCGGGTCAGGACGTCAGGGTGGTCGCTCGAGGCGAAACCGTTCGAGGCGGTGTTGGCGAAATAGGGGAAGCGCACGCCCACGACGTCGTCATGAGTTCCCTTCAGGCCCAGGCGCAGGCGCGTCTCGCGGCCCTCGGCCTCGCGCTCCTCGAGGTTCCAGCGGCCTTCCTCGCCCCAGCGGAAGCCGACCGAGCCGTTCGGCGCGACCACGTCGCCGCTGATCTCGTCGATCGCCACGGTCTTCCAGTCGGGATTGTTGGCCTGGCCCAGATCATCGACGAAGTCGGATGCACGCAGCATCCGCTCCGCGACATAGCCGCCGTCCTGCGGGACTAGGCGCACCAGCATCGGCAGGTCCGAATACTGGCGGACGTAGTCGGCGAAGTAGGGCGTGGTCCGATCGACGTAGAACTCCTTCAAGATGACATGGCCGAAGGCCATGCCCAGGGCGGCGTCCGTGCCCTGCTTCACGGCCAGCCACAGGTCGGAGAACTTGGAAGCTTCCGAATAGTCGGGGCAGATCACCACCGACTTGGCGCCGCGATAGCGGGCCTCGGTGTAGAAGTGGGCGTCGGGCGTGCGGGTCTGCGGGACGTTGGAGCCCCACAGCAGCAGGAAGCTGGAGTTGTACCAGTCCGCCGATTCCGGCACGTCGGTCTGCTCGCCCCAGGTCTGGGGCGACGCGGGCGGCAGGTCGCAATACCAGTCGTAGAACGAGCCGCACACGCCGCCCAGCAGCTGCAGGTAGCGAGAGCCGGCCGCATAGGACAGCATCGACATGGCCGGGATGGGCGAGAAGCCGAACACCCGGTCCGGGCCCCAGGTCTTGATGGTGTGGGCGTTGGCCGCAACGATCAGTTCGTTGACCTCGTCCCAGGTGGCGCGGACGAAGCCGCCGGCGCCGCGCATCTTGACGTAGTCGGCGCGCTTGGCCGGGTCGTTCTGGATCGAAGCCCAGGCGGCCACCGGCGCCATCGTCCGGCGCGCATCGCGCCACTGACGCAGCAGGCGGCCGCGCACCAGCGGATACTTCACCCGGTTGGCGGAATACAGATACCAGCTGTAGCTGGCGCCCCGCGCACAGCCGCGCGGTTCATGGTTGGGCAGGCCCGCGCGCGTGCGGGGATAGTCGGTCTGCTGGGTCTCCCAGGTGACGATGCCGCTCTTGACGTGGATCTTCCACGAACAGGAGCCGGTGCAGTTCACGCCGTGGGTCGAGCGCACGATCTTGTCGTGACGCCAGCGGTTTCGATAGGACTCCTCCCACTTGCGGTCGTCATCGGTCATGACGCCGTGGCGGTTGGAGAAAAGCTCGGTCTTTCTTTTGAAGAATGCGAGACGATCGAGAGTATGGCTCATGCTCAGGCCACCTTCTTTTCGAGTTTATTCAAAATCGACTTCGGCCGTGCGTAGAAGGCCCAGTTCACGACCAGACACGTGGCGTAGAAGGTCATGAAGATATAAAGCGCCACCGTCGGTCCCCCGAACGCCCCCATCGAGGAGGCGAAGCCCAGGGGGATGAAGAAGCCGCCATAGGCGCCGATGGCCGAGGCGAAGCCGATGATCGCGGCGGATTCCAGCTCAGCGGCCTTCAGGCGCTCGCCGGCCGAGCTGTTCGGCATCAGGCGCGCGGTTTCCAGCCGCATCAGGCCGGGGATCATCTGGAAGGTCGAGGCGTTGCCCACGCCCGTCCAGAAGAACAGCCACAGGAAGCTGGCGAAGAACACCGGGAAGCTCGGCTCGCCGCCCCAGGCGCCCAGGCTGTGCAGCAGACCCGCCACGCCCAGAATAAGCGAAAGGAACACCCACTGGGTCACGTGCTGGCCGCCCCAGCGATCCGAGATCCAGCCCGTCAGGGCGCGCGAAGCGGCGCCGACCAGCGGTCCCAGGAAGGCGATCTGCAGGATGTTGACGTCCGGGAACAGCGTCTTGCCCAGCAGCGGGAAGGCCGCCGAGAAGCCGATGAAGGACCCGAAGGTGCCGATGTAGAGGTAGCACATCAGCCAGTTGTGCTTCCGCTTGAACACCACCGACTGTTCCTTGAACGAGGCGCGCGCCGAGGCCACGTCGTTCATGCCGAACCAGGCCAGGACCGCGCAGACCGCGATCAGCGGCGCCCACATCAGCGGCGCGTGTTGCAGCCACATCTGATGCTCCACGCCGTTCTCGACATAGACCTGCGGCGGGCCGCCCAGCGGCCCGAAGAAGGCCAGGCCGACGACGATGGGCGCCAGCAGTTGCAGCGCGCTAACGCCGAGGTTGCCGAGGCCCGCGTTCAGCGCCAGGGCGTTGCCCTTCTCAGCCTTGGGGAAGAAGAAGGCGATGTTGGACATGGACGAGGCGAAGACCGCGCCGCCTAGACCGCACGACAGCGACAAGGCGACGAACACCCAGTAGGGCGTCTCGACATGCTGCACCGCCATGCCCATCCCCACCACGGGAACCAGCAGGCTCAAGGTCGTCAGCGTGGTCCACAGTCGCCCGCCGAAGATAGGCACCATGAAGCTGTAGAAGATGCGCAGGGTGGCGCCCGACAGCGCTGGCAGGGCCGTCAGCCAGAAGCGTTGCTCGGTCGAGAACTCGAACCCGGCTTGAGGCAACCGCGTCACCGCGGTGGACCACAACATCCACACGGCGAAGCCGATCAGGAGGTTGGGGACCGAAATCCAGAGATTGCGGCGCGCGATGCGCTTGCCCTTCTCCGCCCAGAAGGACGGATCCTCCGGGCGCCAGTCGGTCAGGACATGTCTAGCCATTAGCAGATACTCCTATCGCGCCGCACGGCCGTTCAGGCCGTCCAGCTCGGGGAAGGCCGGCAGGCCGGCCAGCTGAGGATTGTGGGCGTGCTCCATCCGACGCACCGCCAGGTGCATCCAGAGCAGGGCGATCGAGACCAGCAGGAACAGCAGCATGAAGCAGCTGGAGCCGATCGCGGTCAGGTCGTTCAGAAGGCCGAAGACGATCGGCAGGATGAAGCCGCCCAGGCCGCCGATCATTCCGACCAGGCCGCCGACCGAGCCGATGTGGTCGGGGTAATAGACGGGAATGTGCTTGTAGACCGCCGCCTTGCCCAGGCTCATGGCGAAGCCCAGCAGGAAGGCTAGGCCGATGAAGGCGGGCAGGCTCAGCGCCAGGCTGAAACGGATCGGTCCGTTCAAACCCGCGACCTCATACTGGGTAGGCGGATAGGACAGGATGAAGGTGCAGATCACGCTGATGATGAAGGTCAGGTACATGACCTTGCGCGCGCCGATGCGGTCCGACAGCCATCCGCCGAAGATGCGGAACAGCGATCCGGGGATCGAATAGGCGGCGGCGACCATGCCCGCCGTCTTGATGTCCAGGCCATAGGCGCCCGTCAGATAACGCGGCAGCCACAGGGCCAGGGCGACGAAGCCGCCGAAGACGAAGAAGTAATAGAGGGCGAAGCGCCACACGCGCAGGCTCTTGAGCGGCGACAGCTGCAGCCAGGTCGCCGGCGCCTTCTGTCCCGACTTTCGCCGGGCGGCGGTGACGGGGTCGTCGCGTGTCAGCAGGAAGACGGCCACGCTGATGATCAGCAGGGCAGCCGCCCAGATCTGGGCCACGGCTTGCCAGCCCAGGGCGACCATGACGAAGGGCGCGGCGAACTTCGTGACCGCCGCCCCGACATTGCCCGCGCCGAAGACGCCCAAGGCCATGCCCTGGCGTCCCGCGCCGAAGAACTTGGACACATAGGTTACGCCGACCGAGAAGGCGCCGCCCGCCAGCCCTACCCCCAGCGCCGCCAATAGGAACTGCGGATAGGTCTGGGCTTGCGCCAGAAGGAAGGTCGCCGCCGACGCCAGAACGGCGATGATCAGATTGACCCGCCGCCCGCCGAACTGCTCGGCCCAGACGCCCAGAAAGACCCGGCTCAACGACCCCGTCAGGATCGGCGCGCCGACCAGAAGCCCGAACTGGGTCTCGGACAGGCCAAGGTCCGCCTTGATCTGGATGCCGATGATCGAAAAGATCGTCCAGACGGCGAAGCACGTCGTAAAGCCCAGCGTACTGAGCCACAGGCTGGGCCAGGCGCCGGGCGCCTCAACTGTTGTTGCCGTTATCCGAGACATGACGCCCTCTGCGAAACCGGAGCAGGACTCCGTGAGAGGGATGTGCGTCAGCCACCGGCCTTGAGACTTGCTTTTGATCAAGTGAAGGCTAGATGCGCGTCCATTCTCGCAAAAAACCGCGTCGCGAGCAGGGAGATATTGCGATTGAAAATCAATACTAACTAATCTTTAGAATTCAACGCACGCTGTTTGATCTCGATCAATCGATCGACCGCCTTGGCATGATCTTGTCGGCCCATGCCCATTCGTCAGGCCGATCTCGACCGTATCCGCGCCCTGCCCCTATTTGCGGACATGACGCCGACCGTCTTTCGCGATGCGACGGCCGGCGCCTTCCTTCAGCGCTTCCCCGCCGGCACGACGCTGCTGATGGAGGGCGACCCCGTCGACTTTCTCTATGTTCTGCTCTGCGGTTCAGTCGAACTTCAGGGCAGTTGGAAGGACAAGGAATCGACGTTGGCCGTGCTGCGGCCGGTATCCACCTTCATCCTTGCAGCCGTGATGCTGGAAGCGCCGGCCCTGATGTCGGCCCGCACCCTGGAGCCATCGGAGATCCTGATGCTCTCGGGAGAAGCCCTGCGGCGCACGGCGCGCCAGGACGCCGCCTTCGGCTTCGCGGTCGTGCAGGAATTGGCGGGCTGCTATCGCGGCGTGGTCCGCACGGTGAAGGCTCAAAAGCTGCGCGGCAGCCTTGAGCGCGTCGCCAACTACCTGCTGGCGCAGAGCGCGCGACAGAACAACGCCCGCTGCATCGTCCTGCCGCATGGCAAGCGCACCCTGGCTTCCCTTCTGGGCATGACGCCCGAGAACCTCTCGCGCGCCTTCGCCCAACTGGCCGACTATGGCGTGCAGGTGAAAGGCAGCGAAATCACCCTGGAGCGCCCACGCGCGCTGGAGCGCCTCGCCCGCCCCTCGCCTCTGATCGACAATCACGCGCCGACCTCTTCCTCGCCCGCCGGCAAGGCCGCCGTCGAGACGTGGGGCGCGGAGGACGCGCCCGAAACGCTTCAGCCTCCGAAGGCCGCCAGGTTCGGCGTGTCGCCGAAATTCCCCTGATTCAAGCCGTGCGCCTGCCCCTTGCCCCCCAGGGAGAGGCCGATTCGCTCCATCAAGGCCTCTTGGTCCGCATCGTCGGACAGAAGCGGTCTCAGATCCACGCCGCCCTCGCCGAACAGGCATAGCCGCAGCTTGCCGCGCGACGTGACCCGCAGCCGATTGCAACCGTCGCAGAAGCCAGGCTCATAGGGCGCGATCAGGCCGATCGCGCCCTGATGATCGGGGTGGACGTATTCGGTCGCCGGGCCGTCCTCGGCCTGCTTTTGACGCGGCGTCCAGCCGCGTTGCGCCAGCCAGTCGCGCACCACCCGGCCGCCGACATGATGCCGTTCGAAATAGTCCGCGTTCTCGGCGGTCCGCATCAGTTCGATGAAGCGGACGGACAGCGGCTTGTCGCGCACGAAGTCGGCCCAGTGGGCCAGCCCCTGCTCCACCGTCTCGCGCAGCAGGACGGCGTTGACCTTCACCGCCTTGAAGTCGGCCTCCAGGGCGCGGTCCAGGCCGCGAATGATCGAATCCAGCCGGTCATGGCCCGTGATCCGGGCGAAGGTCTCGCGCTCCAGGGCGTCGATGCTCAGGTTAAGATGGGTCAGGCCGGCGCTGCGCCAGTCCATGACCCGCTGTTCCAGATTCCAGCCGTTGGTCGTCACCGCGACCTTGTGCACGCCGTCGCAGGCCGCGACCGCCGCGATCAGGTCCACGAAGTCCTTGCGGACCGTCGGTTCGCCCCCGGTCAGCCGCACCTTCGACAGCCCCAGATCGGCGAAGCCCCGTACCAGTCGTCGCACCTCGTCAACCGTCAGAAAGCCGGGACCAGGCGTCTTGCGATAGCCGTTCGGCAGGCAGTAGTCGCAGCGGAAGTTGCAGACTTCCGTGACGGAGAGCCGCAGATAGCGAAAGCGACGACCGAAGCCGTCGATGGCTTGGGGCCTGAGGGAGGCCATTGGAAAGCTCCTTTCCAAAAATGCGGGAGGCGGGCGGGTTTCCCCGCCGACCCTCGGCTCCTGTCGGAGCCCGGCCGCGTGACCCTGGCGGAAGCTATAGGTCACACGGCTCGGAGCGGATGTCGTGATCCTAGAGGCGGCGCGCGGACCGCGCCTTGATCAAAGGCAATCGTCCTCGTCAGGCGCGCAGGCGCGGCCGCATCAGCATGGGACCGTAAAGCGCGCAGAAGCCCAGCAGGGCGGCGGCCCATAACCCGCCGGAGACGACCAGGGCGCTGTCGTATTGCGCGGGCCACAGGCCGCCGATCACGCGAACGGCGGCTGCGGCGTTGATCAGCAGGTAGAGGATGGTCGTCCCTGCCCCCGCCGCTAGTTCGCGCCCTGTATGGCCGCGCGTGGCGCGGGTGGTGACAGCCATGATCATCACGCCCATGGCGCCGGCGGTCAGAGCGTGCACCCCGGCGGAGGCGGGAACCAGCGCACCCGAGGCCGACAGGCCCAGGAGCACCAAACCGAGGCCCAGCCAAGCGTAGCCGATGTGAAGAATCCACACGAGCGGCTCCGCCCCCGTGCGCCCGCCCGCCCACCGCGCCAACAGCAAGAGGTGAAGCACGCCCGCGACAACGAGCGCCGCAGCGACGACCGCCTGGTTCGGGCTGATGATCCAGGCGAGCATCGCCGCGACAGTGACGGCCAGCACCGCCGTGTCCAACCGAGAGGTCGGCGCCGGAAGAGTCCCTCCCCCGCGCTTCAGCAGCCAGTTCCGGGTGAAGCTGGGCGTCATGCGTCCGCCGATCAGCGCCAGCAAGACGACGAGCAGCGCCAGCCCCGAGCGCACCGCCGCGTCCAGACCGCTGCCCTCCGGGCGCAGATGGAAGACGATGTTGGCGATCGCCAGACCCGTGACCGCAGCCGCCACACCAAGGTTCCGCCAGTTCTTGCCCACAAGGATCTCGCGCCAGATCACCACCGCCAGGCAGCAGAAGTAGGCGCCGTCGATCACGGCCAGCACATAGGGGTCCAGGCCCGGGATCAACATGCCGACGCGCCCCACGACCCACAGGCCGAACAGGCCGGCGAGCCTCAGACCGACCACCGGGTATCGGCCCGTCCAGTTTGGCACAGCCGTCAGCAGGAAGCCCCCTACGATCGCGCCGACATATCCGAACAGCATCTCATGGACGTGCCAGTCCAGCCCCGCTCGACCGGCGATCAGGCCGTCCCCGTGGGCCAGGACATAGACCCAGAGCGGCGGCGCCAGCGCGCCCCAGAGTGTTCCGAACAGAAAGAAGGGTCGAAAGCCGAAGCTGAATAGCGCCGGCCCCTTGTAGGCGCGCATCGCACGGGCGGTGGACATGAAGAGGGTCTCCTTCGCCCCTCCCCTATCGCGGGGTTGCGCGCCCCCATTTGTCCTCGCTCAAACGGCCGATCGATCGACGCCCCTATGATGACGTCATGACATCATCTTTCTCCGAGCAGGAAGTCGAACGCTACGCCCGGCACCTCGTGTTGCGGGAAATCGGCGGGCCTGGCCAACAGGCTCTGAAAAGAGCGCGCGTCCTGATCGCGGGCGTGGGGGGCGTCGGCGCGCCCGCCGCCCTCTATCTGGCGGCTGCCGGCGTGGGACGCCTGGGACTGCTGGATTTCGACCACGTCGCGCTCTCGAACCTGCAGCGCCAGGTGGTTTTCACTGAAGCAGACCTCGGTCGACCCAAGGTGGCGGCCGCGGGAGAGCGACTGAGCGCCCTGAACAGCGACATCGAAATCGTGCCGATCAACCGTCGATTGGTCGCCGAAAACGCCGCAGACATCCTGGCCGACTGGGACCTGGTGATTGACGGCTCTGACAATCTGGCGACGCGGCTGGCGATCTCGG
Source organism: Brevundimonas sp. KH_025 (assembly GCF_057839885.1). NCBI lineage: Bacteria > Pseudomonadati > Pseudomonadota > Alphaproteobacteria > Caulobacterales > Caulobacteraceae > Brevundimonas > Brevundimonas sp. KH_025. The sequence goes on from NZ_CM174501.1 coordinate 1,840,125, forward strand.
ACGCCTGCGTCGCGGGCGGACAGGACCTTGTGGCGGCCGCCGTCGGCGCCTGGGAGGTTCAGGTCGGCCTGTTCCGCGGCCGGCCCTGCTGGCGATGCCTCAACCCCGAACCCAGCGCTGAGGCGTTCGCCTGCGCGACGAGCGGCGTGCTGGGCGCCCTCACCGGCGTCGCAGGCGCCTTCGCGGCCGGCGCCGCCGTCAAGGCCCTGGCCAAGGCCGGAGAAGACCGCGCCGGCCGCCTGTTGATGCTGGACCTTCTGTGCTGGCGAACGACCACCATCTCGGCGCCGCCCCGTCCTGATTGTCCAGCATGTGGCCACAAGCATCCAGCGACCAACACCTCTTCGTCCCGCCCTCTCGTTTTGACGGACAGCCTGTCATGAGCCAGCGCACCTCCCCTTTCGCCGCACAACTGGACGCGCTGGAGACGGCGCCGCTCATCGCCCACATCCTGGAGCGGTATCACGAGACTCACCGCGCCCAGTTGCCCGTGCTGATCGCCCTGGCCGAGCGGGTCGAGCGCGTCCACGCCGCTCATCCGCAAGCGCCTGACGGCCTGACCCAACTGCTGATGGAGATGGCCGCCGATCTGGAACAGCATCAACAGAAGGAGGAGCAGATTCTGTTTCCGATGATGCTCGGCGGCGGCTCGCCGATGATCGGCTTCCCCATCCGGCGAATGATGGTCGAGCACGACGACGTGGACGCCCAGCTACAGGCCCTGCACGACCTGACCGAGGGGTTTACACCGCCGTCCGAGGCCTGCGGAACATGGCGACGCCTGTATGACGCGGCCCTGATCTTCCATCAGGATCTCTCGGAGCATATGCGCCTGGAGAACGACATCCTGTTCCCGCGCTTCCTGGACTGAAGCATCAGAACTCCAGACTTCGCAGCCCGACCGGTTCGGCTGCGGCGCCGACACGCGGCCGCCAGATCAGGGCCTCAGCCTGTCCCAGGGTCTTCTGCGCGCCCGAATCCTGATCCGAGGCCAGCCGCATGCGGCCGTCGCGCTTCACCGCCCTCAGGAAGACGTCGCGGTCGCCGGCTTCCGGCGTTTCGCCATCGAGGACGACCGCTCGCCATTTCAACACGGCGCGAGGATCACGCCCCGCCAGACCGGCGATCAGGGGTGCCAAGAACAGCCGTGCCGTCACCATGGCCGAGGTGGGGTTGCCCGGCAGGCCGACCACCAGGGTGCGCCCCGCCCGCGCGAACCAGACCGGCTTGCCCGGCTTGATCGCCACCTTGGAGAAGATCATCTCCAGGCCAAGGCCGTCGAACATGGTCTTGGCGAAGTCCCGCTCGCCCACTGACGCCCCGCCCGTGACCACGATCACGTCCGCGATGGTCAACGCCAGGGCGGCGGCCTGACGCAAGGTTTCGGGCCGATCCGGCAGGCGCCGTTTCAAACAGACCTCGCCGCCGTGACGCTGCGCCAGGGCCGCGACGCCATAGGTCACGCTGTCGGGAATCGAGGCCAGGTCATCGGCGGCGCACCCCGGTTCACGCAATTCGTCGCCGGTCGCCAGGATGGCCACCTGCGGCTTGCGCACGACTTCGACGGCTCCGTGATCGGCGCCGGCGGCGGCGACCAGGGCCTGGGGCGACAGCGAGGTTCCGCCCGCCAGCACCGTCTCTCCCGCCGCGAAATCGGACCCGGCTCGCCGGATATGGGCGCCGCGCGGACGGGCGGCGGGCATGACCGCACCCTCAAGGCGTCGCTCCACCTGCTCCTGCACGACCACGCGGTCGGCGTTCGGCGGCACAGGCGCGCCGGTGAAGACGCGCGCGCACACGCCGGGCGTCAACCGCGGCGGAACAGGCGATCCGGCGAAGCTCTCGGCCGCCACCGGCAGGATTCCTCCCAGATCGCCGTCCAGGATCGCATAGCCGTCCATGGCCGACACCGCGACCGATGGCGAATCCCGCCGCGCCGTCAGATCGACGGCCAGCACGCGGTCCAGCGCGTCTTCCAGCGCCGCGACCTCGGCGTCCAGCGGGACGGCCTGCGCCAACAGCCGCTCCAGCGCGGTTTCAAACGCATCCATCAGTCTTGTTCCTTGCGCCAGTCGCCGCCGGCTCCACCGCTCTTGGCGATCAGTTCGACCGCCTCTATCCGCATGCCACGGTCCACGGCCTTGAGCATGTCATAGAGGGTCAGGCCCGCCACCGTGACGGCGGTCAGGGCCTCCATCTCGACGCCGGTCTGGCCCACGGTCACGGTTTCGGCCTCTATCCGAAAACCGGGCAGTTCGTCATCCAGGCGGATGCTCACCGCCACTCGCGAAAGCGGCAGGGGATGGCACATGGGCACCAGGTCGGCGGTGCGTTTCGCGGCCATGATCCCCGCGATTTCGGCGACAGAGACGACCGCCCCCTTGGGCGTCCTGCCTTCGCGCACCAGCGACAGCGTTTCCGGCGCGCAGACCAGTCGGGCGGATGCGAGCGCCACCCGGCGCGTTTCCGCCTTGTGCGAGACATCGACCATGCAGGCGCGTCCCTCGCGGTCCAGGTGGGTCAGTTCGCTCACGGGCAGATTCCTCGATAGCGCGCCACCTGGCCGACCAGCGAGCAAGGCCGGAACCGGCTGTCCAGTTCCTCGGCCAGCACCAGGTCCCAGGCGTCGCGACAGGCGCCGGTCGAGCCCGGCACGCAGAAGATGAAGGTGTCTCCCGCCTGCCCCGCCAGGGCGCGGGACTGCAGGGTGGACACGCCCACCGTCGTCTGGCTGGCCTGGTGAAACACCACGGAAAATCCATCCATCACCCGGTCCAGCAGAGGCCGCACCGCCTCCGGCGTCACGTCGCGCGGCGCAAAGCCCGTTCCGCCCGTGCTCAAGATCACGTCCACGCCAGGGTCCTCGATCCAGACCTTCATCTGCGCCTGGATCGCGGCGACCTCGTCCTTGACGATGGCGCGCCCCGCCAGGACATGCCCCGCTTCGGTCAGCCGCCCCGCCAGAGTGCCGCCCGACGTGTCCGTGTCGAAATCCCGCGTGTCGGACACGGTGAGCACCGCGATGTTCAGCCCGTAGAAGGGCAGGTTCAGGTCAATGCCGGCCATGTCAGCTCCAACGGGCCAGATCGGCCCGGTCCTTGTCCGACGGTTCGATCCACGTCGTCCCGCTCGGTTGTTGTTCACGCTTCCAGAAGGCCGCCTCGGTCTTGAGGCGGTCCATCAGATAATCCGCCGCCAGAAAGGCCTCGCGTCGGTGAGGCGAAGCGGCCGCCACCAACACGATCGGCTCGCCCGGCCTGATCTCGCCGCAGCGATGGCGCACCAGGATGTCGCTGACCTCGAAACGGTCTTCGGCCGCGCGGGCGATGTCCTCCATCGACCGCTCGGTCATGCCCGGATACCAGTCCAGTTGCAGAGCGACGACAGGCTCGCCGTCCCGCCCCTGTCCGCGCGCCAGCCCCGTGAAGGCGACGACGGCGCCGTCGGCCGGCCGGTCGCTCATGAACCGATCCAGAAGCTCGCCCGTCCGCAAGGGTTCGGTCTCTAGCCCGACATCCAGAGCCATGCCTCAGCCCCCGGAAAAGATGGAGAAAAAGGCGGCCTCCTGGCCCGGGCGCACCCAGGTCTCGTCGTCGCACTGAACCCCGTCCAGTGCGGTCCTGATCGCCGGGTCCAACAGGATCTCGCCGCCCTCGGCGCTGACGGCGATACGTCGGCGCAGATCCGCCAAACTCATTCCTTCCGCTGGCCCCTCCACCATCCGGCCAGAGCCGAGACGATCGGCGGGTCGTCCAAAGAACAGGATTTTGATCGACGGGATCTGGGTCATGAATGTCCTCACGCCCGTCTCCTACCCCCTGAATCGCCAGAGCCGATTGATCGCGATCAATCGCGAGTTTGATCCGTCGGAGAACTTCACGGTCGGCTTCGACTCGCGCCTTCCATTGACCGGCGTCGGCCGGGCGCTTGATCGATAGCAATTCGAAATAGCCGCCCAGACTCTATGCTCAGCAGGGTTGCGACGTCGGGGTCAGAGGCGACCGACGCGCCGATGGCCACAGAATTCGTCCAGACGCCCGGGCGACCCGAATGGAGACAACCATGACCTGCGTCCAGGCGATCCTGAAATCGAACTGAATACGCCCGCCCGAACCTGCACCTTGACCCGGAGATACTGACATGCCGCCGATCGGCCGCCCGATCTTGCTGGCCCTCGCCGTAATGGCGACCCCGGCCGTAACCTACGCCCAGTCCCCTGCAGCGAGGTCGGCTACCGCCTCGCCGCGGTCGGGCGACGTCCTATTCGAGAGCCGCCTGCGTTATGAAGGCGTCCGCCAAGACGGGCTCGACGATGCGACGGCGGCCACTCTGCGCACGCGCCTGGGTTGGCAAAGCCCGGAGCGATCCGGCTTTCGCCTGCTGGTCGAGGGCGAGGCCGTCGTCGCCCTGGTTGATGACTACAATGACACCATCCACGGCCCCCTGCGCTATCCCGTGGTGGCTGATCCGGAGGCGTTGGAACTGAACCGGATGCAGGTCGCCTGGACCGGCTTGCCGGACACCGAAGTGATCCTGGGCCGACAGCGCATCGTGCTGGGCTCTGCCCGCTTCGTCGGTAATGTGGGCTTCCGCCAGAACGAGCAAACCTTCGACGCTGTCAAGGTAACGACCCGCGCGTTCGAGCCGTTGACCGTCACCTATGCCTGGATCGACCGGGTTCATCGGGTGTTCGGCGACGACAGCCCCGCGGGCGATTGGCGCTCAGACAGCCATCTGGTCAATGTCGAGACCCCGACCCCTGCGGGTAGGCTGACGGCCTATGGCTATCTGCTGGATTTCGCCAACGCCCCGGCCCAGTCCTCGGCGACCTGGGGCGCGCGACTTGAGGGAAGCCGCAGCCTGTCGCATGACTGGTCGGCCCTGTACGCAATTGAATACGCTCGCCAGTCCGATTACGGGGCCAATCCCGCCCGGTTCGACCTCGACTATGGGCTGGCGTCGGCGGGCTTGAAGCACGGTCCTGTCACAGGGACGCTGGCGCTCGAGCGACTGGACGGAGACGGCTCCCAGGCGTTCCAGACGCCATTGGCGACATTGCACGCCTTCCAGGGCTGGGCCGATGTCTTCCTGACGACGCCTAAGAACGGCCTGCGCGACGTCTCCGCCACGGTGAGCTATGCGGTCGCCCATCCGCCCGTGGGACGTAACGCCGTCCTCACCGCTTCATGGCGCGACTTTCATGACGCCGATGGATCCACGCGCTACGGCCGCGAACTGGATCTCTCGGCTCGCCTGGTGCTCGACACGCACTGGGCCGTTGAAGTCAAGGGAGCCCTCTTCGACGGGACCCAAGCGGCCTTCCCCGACCGTGACAAGGTCTGGACCGCCCTTGAATATCGGTTCTAGGCCGGCGACAGGGCCAGGAGAGCGTGACGGATGGGTTGGCTGACGATCGCCGAAACGTCCTGAACGCCTCACAAAAGGAAAAATGCACAGCCCGTTTGCGCCCCAAACGACAGCCGATCAAAATCGGTCTAGCGACGGCTCAAACAAAATACCGATATATAAGGGGAAAATGGTACGCCCCCTCGGGCTCGAACCGAGGACCCTCTGATTAAAAGTCAGATGCTCTAACCAACTGAGCTAGGGGCGCACACTTTGAAATCAACCTGTTAGGTCGCTTCTCCGCAAACCGGCGCAAGGCCTGTTTGCGGAGGCGGTTTCTGGTTCATTCGCGGCGGCAGGTCAAGGCCCACGACGCCGTAAAGCACGTAATTTATGAGAACATCCCTCGCCGTCAGTTGCGGTTCACCTTGGATCGTTCAACAAAGGAGGGAACCGGGCTCGCCGGATGACGTTTGCTGCCCCATGAGGGGGAAATTTCTTATGAACCGATTGAATCTGAACCGTTTGCTGCTGATCGCGGCCCTGGGCGCCGCCGCCGCGACGTCGGCCTGCAGCGAACCGCCGGCCACCGAGACGTCCGTGGAAGTCGAGGTTCAGGAATCAACCGCGCCCGCCGCCGAAGAATCGGCCGCGCCGGTCGTAGCCGAAGCGCCTGCGGCGGAAACGCCCCCGCCGGTCGACACCCTGCCGCCCGAACAACGGACCTCGGAACAGACGGTTCAGCCGGAAAGCGATACGCTGTTCTACTGATTCCATCGGCGGGGGGCCTTGGCGTCCCTCGTTCGCGCTCCTGTCCGTGCCCTGAGCCAAGGTTCCAGTTTGACGTCGAGGCCACACCTCCTTCTCGCCGGCATGGCGCTCTTGGCCGTCAGCGGGCACGCCGCCGCCGAGCCTCGCGCCCAGATTCGCGGGGACATCGACGCCGACCTGCGCCGCGAACTGGAACGCGCCGTCGGCGCCGTGGAGGACGCGCCGTCCAGCCGCTTCGAGGCCCGCCGTCGCGCCCGCACGGCGATGGAATCCGCCGAGGCCCTGCTGCGCTCGGAGGGCTATTACCAGCCGACGCTTCAGGATGACGTGGAGGGCGAGGACAAGCCGGTCGCCGTCGTGACGGTCACGCCCGGTCGGCGGTTCGTGCTCGGCGAGACCAAGGTCAACTGGGTGGCCCCCGTGCCCGATGCCGACACCAGTCGCAGCGTCACCGCCGACCTGGGGCTGGCGCCCGGCGACCCCGGCCGCGCCGCCGACGTCCTGGCGGCCGAGGGCCGGATCGTGGCCGGCCTGACGCGCGAGGGCTATGCCGACGCCAAGGCCGAACCGCGTCGGGTCGTCGTCGACCACGCGACCTTTACGGTTCAACCCAATTTCAACATCGCCTCGGGCGCCCTGGTTCGGCTGGACGGCATCCAGATGCGGACGCGCGGCCTGACCAATGCCGACTGGATCGCCAGACTGGCCCCATGGGACGCCGGCGACCGCTACGATCCCGAGGACGTGGCCGAGTTGGAGCGCCGGCTGCTGGACACCGGCGTCTATGAGGGCGTCGGCGTCACCCTGGCGCCGCTCGATCAACTGACGGCGGACGGCCTGCGCCCTGTCGTCGTGACCCTGTCCGACCGGCCGCGCAGCGTGCTGGAGGCCGGCGCCACCTATTCGACCGCCGAAGGCGCCGGCGTGGACGTGTTCCAGACCCGCTACAACCGCTTCGGTCGCGCCGCGACGCTGAAATACGGCGGCCGCTACGCCAGCATCGACAGTCGCCTGGGCGGCGAGGCCAGCTTCCCCCACTGGGGCCGGGCCGGTCGGACGCTGAAGCTGTCGTCCTACCTCGTCAACGAACAGACCGACGCCTACGACCGCAGCGCCGTCGCCCTGTCGGCCGACCTGTCGCAGCGCATCGGCAAGACCTCCTGGTTCAGCTACGGCCTGGGTCTGGACGCGGGCCAGTACACCGAGAACCGCTTCGATCCCCTGACCCAGGCGCCGATCACCTTCGACCGCGACCTGGCCATCGTGACCGGACGCGCCAGCGCCTACATGGACCGCTCCAACGACCCGCTGGACCCGACCCAGGGTTTCCGCCTGTCCGTTTCGGCCCAGCCGACCGCCGTGGCCGGCGAGGACACGGTGGTGTTCCTGCGCACCGAGGGTCAGGCGACCGGCTACCTGCCCCTGCAGGACGGCGCCCGGACGGTGCTGGCGGGCCGGGCGCGCATCGGCTCGATCATCGGCGGCCAGGAGCTGACGGTGCCGTCGGACCGCCTCTTCTATTCCGGCGGCGGCGGTTCGGTGCGCGGCTATTCCTATCAGAGCATCAACCCGCGCCTGCCCGACAACACGCCGCGCGGGGGTCTGTCGCTGTTCGAAACCTCGATCGAGGTGCGCCACGACATCGGCCAGAGGTTCCAGGCCGTGGCCTTCCTGGACGCGGGCGCGGTCGGCTTCCAGGAGACGCCGAACTTCAACAACCTTCGCTATGGCGCGGGTGTCGGGGTGCGCTACAAACTGCCGTTCGGTCCGGTGCGGGCCGACATCGCCGTTCCGCTGGACAAGCGTGAAGGCGACTCCGAGTTCCAGCTCTACATCAGCATCGGCCAGGCGTTTTGACCGACACTCCGCCTCACGAATCCGAAGCGGAAGCCCCCGCCGACACGCCCGCGAAAGAGGCCAAGCGCGAGCGCACGCGCCTGCAACTGATCGCCTTCATCTCGGGCATCGTGGTCGCCAGCCTGCTGGCCCTGACCATCGTCCTGGCCGTCGGCGGACGAATGTACCTGCTCACGGACTCGGGCCGCGAACTGGTCACCAGCTTCGTCGCCGGCAAGAAGATCAGCCGCTACGGCCGCATCAATGTCGAGGGGCTGAAGGGCGACCTGTTCGACGACTTCACCCTGGCCCGGGTGACGGTCACGGACGCTGACGGGGTCTGGCTGGAGGCGACCAATGTCCGCCTCGACTGGTCCTACTGGCCGCTGCTGGCGCGCCGCTTCCACGCCACCGAGATCAGCGCCGACCAGATCCGCCTGCTCCGCCGTCCCCAGTTCGAGCCGCGCGACGAGCCGGGCGGCCCGCAGGCCCTGACGGTCGACATCGACAAGTTCAGCGCCAACGTCGAGCTGATGGAGGATTTCTCCAAGGAATACGGCCGCTGGACCCTGAGCGGCGACGCCCAAGTCCCGCGTCGAGGCGACAAGACGGTCAACCTCAACGCCTTCAGCCTGAACCGCAAGGGCGACCACCTGCTGCTGAAGGCCGTCTTCGGCAAGAAGCCCGAGGACCTACGCGTCAACCTGCGCGCCAACGAGGCCCAGGGCGGGCCGATCGCCGGGTCGCTGGGCTATTCCCCGGACCAACCCTTCTCGGCCGTCGCCGTCGTCAACGGCGAGATCGTCGATGTCGTGGTGAAGACGGGCGCGTTCACCCCCCTGTCGGTCAAGGGCCGCTACGGCAAGGAAGGGGCGCGCGTTTCCGGTCATGCGGACTTCTCCGGTTCGGACCTGCTGGCGCCCTTTGCCGAACGGATCGGCCGCACCGCGGTCTTCGGCTTTGCGGCCGTGCCTGACAGCCGCCGCAAGGACGTCCAGGGCGTCGCCTGGCGGCTCAGCGCCGAAAACATCACGACCCACGCGCGCGGCCTGATCAACCTCAAGGACCGCACCGCGCCCGACGGGATCAATCTGACCGTCACGACCCCGTCGCTGACCCGGTTGGCGGGGCCGACCCTGGCCGGGGCGACCACCTATACCGGCGTGTTCAAGGGCGACGCCAAGACCTGGACCCTGCAAGGCTCGGCCGAGCTTCAGGACGCCGATCTGGCCAGCTATCGCGCCGCCCGCCTGTCCGGGCCGCTCAACCTGACCCACAGCAAGGGCCAGTTTGACGTCACGACCGACGCCCGCGCCACGGGCGGCTCGACCGCCGGCATCATCGGCGCCCTGCTGGGCGCTGCGCCGCGCGTTCAGCTTGAAGGCTCGCGCACGCCCGACGGCGCCTATCTGCTGAAGAAGATCGACGGGCGCGGCCAGGCCCTGACCCTGACCGGATCGGGCGGACGCAGCATCACCGGGGGCCTCAGCTTCCGCGGCGACGCCGACATCACCGACATCTCGCGCATCCGCCCCGGCGCCAAGGGCTCGTTCAAGGGACCCGTCCAGGCCGGCAAAGGTCGTGGCGACACGCCGTGGACGCTCAGCTTCGACGGGCGCGGCTCGCGCATGGCTATCGGCATGGACGAACTGGACCGTCTGCTGGGCCAGACGCCGCGCCTGAAGGCGGCGGGGTCGTGGCGCGACAGCGTCCTGTCCATCGACAGCAGCGAACTGACCGGGGCCGCCGGGCGCATGGGCGCCAAGGGTCTGATCGAGGGCGGCAAGATGCGTCTGGCCCTGGACTGGGACGCCCGCGGCCCGTTCGGCGTCGGCCCCGTCGCCATCGACGGCGCCATGAGCGGCAGCGGCGCCTTGACCGGCACCCTGGCCCAGCCGCGCGCCGACCTGCGCGCCGCCTTCGACAAGGTCTCGGCCAGCGGCCTGACCCTGACCAACGCCGACCTGATCCTCAGCTTCCGCAAGGGCGCCGACGCCTCGGACGGGCGGATCGTCGTCAACTCCGGCTCGAACTACGGTCCGGCGCGGGCTTCGGGGAACTTCTTCCTCGGCGGCAACCGCATCCGCCTGACCGAGGTGGACGTCAACGCCGGCGGCGTGACGGCGCAGGGGTCGATCGCCCTGTCCAACAACTTCCCCTCCAGCGCCGACCTGAGCTTCACGGCGCGTCAGGGCGCCTTCCTGGCCTCGGGCGAGGCCGAGGGCCGGGTGCGCCTGACCGACGGCGGCGGCGACCAGAGCGCCATTCTGGACGTGACCGGCCGCAACGTCCGCCTGGCCGGCTCGACCTGGGTTGTCCGCAGCCTGTCGCTCAAGGGCCAGGGCACGCTGGAACGTCTGCCCTTCACCCTGTCGGCCGATGTCGGCGGCGCTAACCCGGTCCAGTTCAACGGCACGGGCGAATATTCCCGCGAAGGGCCCGCCCAGACCGTCGTCCTGCGCGGCGGCGGCCGTGTGCGCGAGGTCGCCTTCACCACCCGCGCCCCCGCCATCATCGCCCTGAACGGCGACGGCCGCGTGGTCCGCCTCGACCTGGGCGTCGGCGGCGGCGTCTTGGCCGGCGAACTGCGTCAGGACAAGGCCGGCAGCGCCATCCAGGCCGACCTGACCAATATCGAAATGGGCTCCCTGGCTCCCGACCTGCGCGGTCAGATCACCGGCCGCGTCTCGCTGCAAGGCTCGGGCGAGACCCTGAACGGCTCGGCCAACGTGGACCTGAAGCAGTTGCGCAGCATCGACGCCCCGCGCGGTCTGGCCGTGGACGGCACGTTGAACGCCGACCTGAGCGACAATGTCCTGCGCATCAAGGCCCAGGCCAACGACGGCACGGCGGTTCAGGCTTCGGCAGACGTCAGCCTGCCGGTCGAGGCCTCGGCCGCACCGCTGAGGCTGGCCATCGCCCGCACCCGCGACATGTCGGGCCAGATCACCGTCGACGGTCAGATCCAGCCCATCTGGGACCTGTTCCTCGGCGGGGCGCAGTCCCTGTCGGGTCAGGTGGCGGTGCGCGCCTCCCTGGGCGGATCCCTGAACGATCCGCGGCTGAACGGCCGCGTGGACCTGACCCAGGGCGCCTTCCGCGACAGCGCCACGGGGCTGCGGCTGGAAAACGTCACCCTGGCGAGCCGGTTTGACGGCGCCCAGGCCGTGATCGAACGCTTCGAGGCCGCCGACGGCGTCAAGGGCACGGTCACAGGCAGCGGCAACCTGGGCCTGCGCGAAGGCTCCGGCTCGACCCTGCGGCTGGAGCTGACCCGCTTCCGCGTCATCGACAACGACATCGCCGAGGCCCGCGCCAACGGCGTCCTGACCGTCGTCCGCGCCGCCGACAGCAACATCCAGATCAGCGGCGACCTGAACATCGACGAGGCGAACATCTCGCCCAACCTGCCCGGCTCCAACGGCGTGGTGAAGATGGACGTGGTCGAGATCAACCGACCCGGCGGCGACCCCGTCGAGACCGAGATCAAGTCGCGCGGCCCGCAGATCGGCCTGAACCTGAACCTGACCGGGCGCGAAATCCACGTGCGCGGACGCGGCCTGAACGTCGAACTGACCGCCGACGCTCGCGTGCGCGGCACCATCGCCCAGCCGCTGCTGACCGGCACGGCCAATGTCGTGCGCGGCGATTATGAGTTCGCGGGCAAGCGGTTCGTCTTCGACGACAGCGGCTCGATCTCCCTGTCGACCGACCCGGCGCGCATCCGCCTGAACCTGGCGGCGGTGCGCGAGGACCCGAACCTGACCGCGACCATCAAGGTCACCGGCACGGCGGCCGCGCCCAAGATCGAGCTGACCTCGACTCCCTCCCTGCCCCAGGATGAAATCCTGTCGCAGGTCCTGTTCGGGCGTTCGGCGTCGCAGCTGTCAGGGTTCGAGGCGGCCCAGCTGGCCTCGGCCGTGGCCTCGCTGGCCGGCGGCGGCGGCTTCGACGTGATCGGCAACCTGCGCCAGCTGGCGGGCCTGGACCGGCTGTCGTTCGGCGGCGAAGCCTCCAGCCTGACCGTGGCCGGCGGCCGCTACATCACCGACGACGTCTATCTGGAGATCATCGGCGGCGGCGAAGGCGGGGCGGCGGTCAATGTCGAATGGCAGGTGCGCCGCAACCTGGCCGTCAGCTCCAAGTTCGGCGGCGAGGGCGACGCCAGCCTGTCGATCCGCTGGCGCCGCGAAAGCGACCGTCCCGGCGGCGACCGCGCCGACCGCCGCAGAAGCCGCTGATCCTCGATGCGATCCTCCCCTGCAAAGCGGGGGAGGATCGGACGCTCTACGTTCTCAACCTACAGAATGTGCAGGATGTTCTCGACCGGACGCCCGATCCGGGCGCCTTTCGCCGTCTGGACGATGGGGCGTTCGACCAGCACCGGGTCGGCGATCATGGCGGCGCGGATCGCCTCCTCGGATGCGCCGCTTTCCAGCAGTTCAGCCGTCCGGGGCTCGCGCTGGCGCAGCAGACCGGACAGGCCGACGCCCGTTTCCTTGGCCAGCCGGTCCAGGGTCGCGGCGTCCCAGCCGGTCTTCAGATATTCAACCACCGTGGGCGTGACGCCGCGTTCCTGCAGCAGCTCCAGCGCCTTGCGCGAGGTCGAGCATTTCGGATTGTGGAAAAGGGTGACGGTCATCGGCGGGCGCTCCTGAAATGAAGCCCTCACCTAGGCCTTGAAGCCGCCTCGCGCCAGCGCCGCCGCGCCGCGCAGGCCGGCGATATGTAGGGGCAATTCTATCAGCAGGCACAGATAGCCGATGCTCGCCACCCACATCGGGTAGTAGTTGCTGCCGGCGACGCCGAGCGCGAGAGACACGACCGCCGAGGAGAAATAATAGCCGGTCGAGGCCAGCCCCAGGACCGCGAGCATCCGGTTCGGCCAGCGCCACTGAATGCCGGCCAGCAGCACATGGATCCAGGCGATCACGACCGTTGACCCCACGACGAGATTGCGGATGTCGTCGCTGGACGGGAGCGCTCCATCCGGAGCCGCAGCGCCCGCCTGCATGATCGCGTGGGCGTGGTCGAAGTAGAACCAGATCGCCCCGGCGTATGTGAACTGCATCAGTCCCCCGAGGAGAAAGGCCCAGGCGCTGCGACGCGCGAAACGGACCGCCATCGGTTGCGAGTCGATTCGCGCGAACGGGTTCAAGCTGCTGAGCAAAGGGACTTTTCCTGAATCATTCGGTCTGAAGGCAAAGCTACCCCGGCCGGGCTCTGTTTCCCAAGTCCGTGAGCGAGAAACCGCCCCGCCTTCACCTTTGCCTCGCCCGCGTCTAGGGTCGCCGCCATGCGGATTGAACCCCACGACCAGGCCGTGCTCGACCATGTCGCGGCCCGAGGCGACGTGATCGTCGCGCGGACCATCGACTGGGCCAATATCAACTCCGGCAGCCGCCACGCCGCCGGACTGGCGCGCGTGCTGGACGTGCTGGAGGCCGAGGCCCGCCGTCTGCCCGCCGCGGTCGTGCGCGTGCCCACCCAGGCCTCGACCACCGTGGCCGACAGCGGCGCCGTCATCCCCGAATCCTACGCCGACTGCCTGACCATCACCGCCCGGCCCGAGGCGCCGATCCAGGTCGTCCTGACCGGCCACTACGACACCGTCTTCCCCGCCGACAGCGGCTTCCAGACCGTCGTCACGCGCGCCGACGGCGCCCTGAACGGTCCCGGCGTGGCCGACATGAAGGGCGGCATCAGCGTCATGCTGGCCGCGCTGGAAGCCTTCGAAACCCATCCGGACAAGGCCCGCGTCGGCTGGACCGTGCTGCTGTCCCCCGACGAGGAAATCGGCTCCCCCGCCTCGGCGCCCCTGCTGGCCCAGCTGGGCGCGCGCGGCCACGTCGGCCTGACCTATGAACCGGCCCTGTCGGACGGAACCCTGGCCGGCGAGCGCAAGGGCAGCGGCAACTTCCACCTGATCGTCACGGGCAAGGCCGCCCACGCGGGCCGCGCCTTCCACGAGGGCGCCAATGCGGTGGCCGGCGCGGCCATGATCGCCGCCCGCCTGCACGGCCTGAACGGCCAGCGCGAGGGCGTCACCGTCAATGTCGCCAAGATCGCCGGCGGCGGCCCCCTCAATGTCGTGGCCGACAACGCCGTGGTGCGCTTCAACGTCCGCGTCCCGGACGCCGACAGCGCCGCCTGGATCGACGAAACGGTGCGCGCCATCGCCGCCGAACCGCCCTTCCCCGGCCTAAGCCTGGACCTGCACGGCGGCATGACCCGCGCGCCCAAGCCGATGGACGCGTCGCAGACCGCCCTGTTCCACGCCGTGCGCGACGCCGGCGAACTGCTGGGGCAGACCATCGCCTGGAAGCCCTCGGGCGGCGTCTGCGAGGGCAACAACCTGCACGCCGCGGGCCTGCCCAATGTCGACACCCTCGGCGTCGTCGGCGGCGAGATCCACTCGGATCAGGAATTCGCCTGGCCCGACAGCTTCGTCGAACGGGCGCAACTGTCCGCCCTTATCCTGTGCAAGATCGCCTCGGGCGAGATTGATGCGTTGAAGCTGAAACAGCTCCGACTGGAGACCATGTAACCGTATGCTCGTTGTTCGCCCCGCCGGCCCGGCCGACCTCCATCACCTGCTTGAACTGGCCATCCTGTCCGGCCCGGGCTTCACCAGCCTGCCCGAAGACGCCGACGTGCTGAGCGAGCGGCTGGAACTGAGCAAGGCCAGCTTCGAGGGCCGCGTCCCGCCGCAGGAAGCCTGGTACACCCTGATGCTGGAAGACGGCGACACGGGCGACATCGACGGCATCGGCTCGGTCAAGGCGACGGTGGGGCTGAAGCGGCCCTTCTTCTCGTTCCGCGTGGTCAACAACACGGTCCAGTCGCCGTCGCTGGGCATGAAGCTGAACCATCAGACCCTGGTTCTGGTCAACGAATGCACCGGCTGGACCGAGGTCGGCTCCCTGTTCCTCAAGGCCGACCGTCGCAAGGGCGGCGCCGGGCGCCTGCTCAGCCAGTCGCGCTACATGCTGATCGGCGCCCAGCCGGACCTGTTCGCCGATAACGTCCTGGCCGAACTGCGCGGCGTCTTCACGCCCGACGGCTACTGCCCCTTCTGGGACCATGTGGCGCACAAGTTCTTCCCCATGGACTTCGACGACGCCGACCGCATGAGCGGCTCGACCGACAAGCAGTTCATCCTCGACCTGGCCCCGCGCCACCCCATCTACATCGACCTGCTGCCCGAACCGGCCCGCGCCGTGATCGGCAAGGTCCACCCTCAGGGCGTGCCGGCCATGGCCCTGCTGGAATCCGAGGGCTTCCGCCCCAACGGCCTGGTCGACATCTTCGACGCCGGTCCGACCGTGGCCTGCGGTCGCGACAACATTCGCACCGTGCGCGACGCCCGCGTCCTGACCGCCCGGATCGAAAACGAGGTCGAGGTCGAACTGCCCAGCCTCGTCTCGACCGACAGCGTCTCGGCCTTCCGCGCCGTGCGCGCCCGCGTCCTGATCGACGGCGACGTGGTCCACATGACCCCCGACGTCGCCGCCGCCCTGAAGATCAAGGACGGCGCTGTCGTCCGCGTGAAATCCTGAACCGAGTGCCCGCCATGACCCGTTTCACCTCCACCAACCCCGCCACCGGCGAAACCGTCTGGGAAGGCGAAGCCGCCACCACGGAACAGGTCGGCGCCGCCGTCGAGGCCGCCAGCAAAGCCTTCCCCGACTGGGCCGACCGCCCGCGTCAGGACCGCATCGACGCGGTGAAACGCTATCAGGCCGTGCTCAAGGACCGCGCGCCCGAAATGGCCGAGGCCATCAGCCGCGAAACCGGTAAGCCCCTGTGGGAGACCAAGACCGAACTGGCCTCCATGGCGGGCAAGGTCGACATCTCGATCCGCGCCTATGACGAGCGCACTGGGGAACGCAGCACCGAGACAGCCTTCGGCCGCGCCACCCTGCGTCACCGCCCGCACGGCGTCTCGGCGGTGCTTGGCCCATTCAACTTCCCCGGCCACCTGCCCAACGGCCACATCGTCCCGGCCCTGCTGGCGGGCGACACGGTCGTGTTCAAGCCGTCCGAGGAAACGCCCCTGACGGGCCAGCTGATGGCCGAGTGCCTGGACGCCGCCGACCTGCCCAAGGGCGTGTTCAACATGGTCCAGGGCGGGCGCGACACCGGCGCGGCCCTGCTGGATCAGCCCATCGACGCCCTGATGTTCACCGGCTCGGGCGCGGCCGGCGCGCACTTCCGCAGGAAGTTCGCCGACGATCCCCACGTCATCCTGGCGCTGGAGCTGGGCGGCAATAACCCGCTGGTCGTCTGGGACGCCGCCGACGCCGAGGCCGTGGCCGGCATCGTGGTCCAGTCCGCCTTCGTCACCACCGGCCAGCGCTGCTCCTGCGCCCGCCGCCTGATCCTGCCGGAAGGCGCGGCGGGCGACGCTGTCGTCGAGGCCGTGGCGGCCATGTCCGACCGCCTGAACTTCGCCCCCTGGGACAGCGACCCGGAGCCCTACGCCGGGCCGCTGATCTCGGAAAAGGCGGCGAGCGCCGCTCTGGCCGCCTTGCAGCAACGCATCGACGCGGGCGCCAGGGTGATCCGCGCCTCCGGCCCGGTGGACAATCTTCCCGGCGCCTTCGTGAAGCCCGCCATCATCGACGTGACCGGGGTTGCGGTAGAGGACGAAGAGATGTTCGCCCCCTTCCTGCAAGTCATCCGCGTCCCGACCTTCGACGCCGCCATCGCCGCCGCCAACGCCACCAAATACGGCCTGTCCGCCGGTCTGGTTTCGGATGACGCCAAGAACTGGGACCGCTTCATCAACCGCATCCGCGCGGGCGTGGTGAACTTCAACCGCCCGACCACGGGCGCAGCGGGCGACATGCCCTTTGGCGGCCTCGGCGCCAGCGGCAACCACCGCCCCAGCGCCTACTACGCCGCCGACTACTGCGCCTACCCCGTCGCCAGCTTCGAAGCCGGCGCGGTCAAGAACATCGAGAGCGAGATCAAGGGCTTGCGGGGATGATCTCAGCAGTTGAAGCCAACGCCGACGGTCTGATCGGGCCGACCCACTCCTATGCGGGCCTGTCGCCGGGCAACCTCGCCTCCAGCCTGAACAAGGGCGAGGCGTCGAACCCGCGCGCGGCGGTGCTGCAGGGTCTCGACAAGATGAAGCGGCTGGCCGACCTGGGCCTGCCCCAGTTCGTCCTGCCCCCGCATGAGCGGCCGAACATCCCCTTCCTGCGCCACCTCGGCTTCACCGGATCGGACAAGGCCGTGCTGGCCAAGGCCTGGCGCGACGCGCCGGCCTTCGCCGCCGCCGCCTGTTCGGCCTCGCCCATGTGGGCCGCCAACGCAGCCACCGTGACCCCCAGCGCCGACGCCGCCGACGGCCGGGTGCATTTCACCCCCGCCAACCTGCACACCAACCTGCACCGTTCGCTGGAGCATCATCAGACCAGGCGGGCGCTGGACGCTCTCTTCCCCGACGCGACGCGGTTCGCCGTCCATGACGCCCTGCCCGCCGTCGCCCATCTGGCCGACGAAGGCGCCGCCAACCACGTCCGCCTCTGCGCCTCCCACGGCGCGCGCGGGGTCAATCTGCTGGTCTGGGGCCGCGAAGCCTTCGAGCCCTGGGACGGCCCCTTCCCCGCCCGCCAGACGCGCGAGGCGTCCGAGGCCATCGTGCGCCGCCACGAAGCCGGTCGTCCGGTCCTGGCCCAGCAGTCGCGCGCGGCCATCGCCGGCGGAACCTTCCACAACGACGTGGTCTGCGTCGGCGCCCTGGACACCCTCTTCTTCCACGAACTGGCGTTCGAGGACACGGACGCCACCAAGGCCGCCATCCGCCGCGCCGCCGACGGCCTGTTCCAGCCGCAGTTCGTCGAGGTCTCGACCGCCGACCTGCCGCTGGCCGACGCGATCAGCAGCTATCTGTTCAACTCCATGCTGATCCAGATTCCGGGCGAGAACCGCCTGACCCTGATCTGCCCGACCGAGACGCGCGACAACGCCCGCAGCCACGCCGTCGCCGAACGCCTGGCCGCCTCCAACGGCCCCATCGGCCGGGTCGAGTATGTCGACGTGCGCCAATCGATGCGCAACGGCGGCGGCCCCGCCTGTCTGCGCCTGCGCGTCGTCCTGACCGATGACGAACTCGCCGCGACCAACCCCGCCATGCGCATGACGGACGCCCTGCACGCCCGCCTGTCGACCTGGGCGACGCGCTGGTATCGCGAGACGCTGACGGCGAGCGACCTGGCCGACCCCGCCCTGCTGGACGAGACGCGCGGCACCCTGGACGAGCTGACCGGGATCCTGGCCCTGGGCAGGGACTTCTATCCGTTCCAGCGAGACTGACGGTGACGCGCTCGCCCCGCAATTCCTGGCTGATCGCCGGGGGCGTGTTGAGCCTTCTGGCCGCCGCCCTGCACCTCGCGGTGATCGGCATCGGGCCGGAAGGCTATCGGTTTTTCGGCGCCGGCGAGCAGATGGCGCGCATGGCCGAAGCGGGTCACTGGTATCCGGCCGTCGTAACGACGGGCATAGCGACGATCCTGACGGTCTGGGCCGCCTATGCCTTCTCCGGCGCGGGCGTCCTGCCTCGGCTTCCGCTCTTGAGGACCGGCCTGGTGGTCATCAGCCTGATCTATCTGGCGCGCGGTCTGGTGCTGTTTCCAGCCATGATCCTGAACCCCCAGGGTCCTGGCGGGATCACCCCCTTCATCTGGTGGAGTTCGCTGATCGTGCTCGCCTACGGCCTGGCTTACGCCGTCGGAACCTGGACCGCCTGGCCGCGCCTGGCCCGACGCTAGGGGCGCGGCGCTGGTCCGTTCCCGCGCATATCAACCGCTGTAAACGCCAAGCTTTTCAACGGTGAACGCGGCGCCATAGGCAATCGGCGCGCCTGACCTTCATCCCACGGTATCATCCTCTCCGGACCAGGGCCACGAAGAGGATTTCAGACGATTCAGACGAATTGGACTCTGTTTTTCTCCCGCCGCCCTCAGGCTGCGAAACGCCCGCCCTTATGGGCATAGGCCTGGGTCCCGCGCGTGAAGACCTGATCGCCGGGCAGGACCGCCTCGATCGGCAGGTCCTCGGCCCCCTTCAGCCGCTCGTACAGCGGACCGAAGTCCTGCAGCGTCACGGCCTTCAGTTCCTCGATGCTGTCGATGACGAAATAGACCTGCTGAAAGTCGTCGATCCGGTAGAGGGTCTTCATGACCCGCTCCAGGTCAAAGCCCAGCCGGTTCGGCGAGGCGTCCTCCAGGCTGAACACGCTCTCGGTCGCCGAGGAGACGATGCCCGCGCCGTAAATCCGAAGGCCGCCGGCCTCCTTCATCAGACCGAACTCGACGGTGTACCAGTAGAGGCGCGCCAGGTTCTTCAGCATCCCCAGCGACTGCGCCCGCTGCCCGCCCTTGCCATAGGCCTCCATATAGGCGGCGAAATCGGGGTCGGTCAGCATCGGCACATGGCCGAAGACGTCATGGAAGATGTCCGGTTCCTGCAGGTAGTCCAGTTGATCCGGCTTGCGGATGAACTGGCCCGAGACGAAGCGGCGGTTGGCCAGGTGGTCGAAAAAGACGTCGTCCGGCACCAGGCCCGGCACGCAGACCACGGTCCAGCCGGTCAGGGCCTGCAGCTTGGGGTTCATCACCTCGAAATCGGGGATGCCGCCCATGTTGAGGTCCAGCGCGTCCAGCCCGCGCATATAGGCGTCGCAGGCGCGGCCGGGCAGGATCTTCATCTGCCGGGCGTAGAGGGTGTTCCAGGTCTCGTGCTCGACCTGGGTATAGGCGCCCCAGTTCTGGGGGATGGTCCAGTCGGCGGCGGCGCCTTCGGGCGGCGCTTCAAAGACGTGTTCGAAATCGGACATGGGAACGCTCCTCTCGGCTCTGACGGCCGTTGGGGGCAGATTAGCGCGCGATCCCGCCGCCGTCACGCATGCCTATTGCAAGGTTTGCGAGCGCGGCGCGTGGCGGCCTTGAGCGTCGATGGTGAACCACTCCCGCTCGTCCTCGGGCGACAGGGGTTCGATCTCCGGCGTCGCGACCAGGGCGTCCTCGGCGGCGTAGGCGATCACCCCGCCCTCGGTGTCCGCGATGAGGATTCGGTAGAAGGGCTGGTCGCTGGCGACCACGCCCGTCTCTGCGGCCGGGCCTGCGTATTGGGCGTCCACATCCATGACCAGGCCGTGGAAGGCATGGTCGCGATGCCGGACGATCTGTCCGAGGCCGAACCGGGCTGTGTGAACCTGGGTCATGCTGCAACCAATACGCCTGGCGAGTTGAAGCGGATGCATCCGGGCCGTTCATCAATGCGACAGAATGTCTTGGCGTGACCGCTTGGCCCGGTTTAACCTGATCAGGACGGGCGCCGCTTCGGACCGCCCACATGAAAGCTCGGCCCATGCCGGAGACCCCTGGCGCGCCTGCACGGCGCGACGCGCGGTCCCAGCCCACGAAGTCCCGCGATTCGGGGGCTTCCGGTCGCGATGCGCCCCTCTATGGCGCGCTCGACCTGGGGACCAATAATTGCCGCCTGCTGATCGCGCGTCCGGCGCGCGATGGGTTCCGGGTGGTGGACAGCTTCAGCCGCATCGTGCGGCTGGGCGAAGGCCTGTCGCGCACCGGCCGCCTGGACGACCGCGCCATGGACCGGGCCTATGACGCCCTGGCCCTGTGCGCCGAGCGGGTGGCCCGCAAGGGTCTGGACGCCAGCCGCCTGACCGCCGTCGCCACCCAGGCCTGCCGCGCCGCCGACAACGGCGAGGCCTTCGTCGAACGGGTCCGTCGCGGCACCGGGCTGAAGCTCAAGATCATCGACCCCGCCGAGGAGGCCAGCCTGTCGGTCGCCGGCTGCCTGAACCTGTTCGATCCCAAGGCCGAGGCGGTGCTGGTCATCGACGTGGGCGGCGGCTCGACCGAGTTGTCCTGGCTGATGCGCGGCGCGCGCGGCTTCGAGAGCAAGGGCTGGATGTCCGCGCCCCTGGGCGTCGTCACCCTGGCCGAACGTCACCCCGAGCCCGACGGCGACACCGAGGCCTGGTACGAATCTGATGGTCGCCGACGTCGGCGCCGTCCTGGCCACCGGCGGCCCGAACGACGACCGGGTGCGCGGCCTGTTCGAGAGCGGGCGGGTCCACATGGTCGGCACCTCGGGCGCCATCACCAGCCTGGCCGGCATCCACCTGGGCCTGCGCCGCTATCAGCGCGATCTGGTCGACGGCCTGTGGATGACGC
The DNA here is from genome assembly GCF_057839885.1 of Brevundimonas sp. KH_025. Classification (NCBI taxonomy): domain Bacteria; kingdom Pseudomonadati; phylum Pseudomonadota; class Alphaproteobacteria; order Caulobacterales; family Caulobacteraceae; genus Brevundimonas; species Brevundimonas sp. KH_025. The sequence goes on from NZ_CM174501.1 coordinate 1,861,292, forward strand.
GCGGCGACTGCGAGGCGGCCGCCCTGCGGCTGAAAACCCTGGGCCCTGCCGGCCGGGCGGCGGAAAGCTGCATCGGGCCTGACCGCGCCGATCTGGTGCTAGCGGGCGCGGCCATCCTGGAAGCCGTGCAGCGCGCCTGGCCGTGCGAGCGGGTGCGCGTCGCCGACCGGGGCCTGCGCGAAGGCCTGTTGCTGCAAAGGATGCGCGAAGACCGGCAAAAGCCCCGCCGACGCCGTCGCCGGGGCCGCTCAGGCTCAACCGATCAGGCGGCGGGCGCGCCCGCGACCTGAACCGGCAGGTCGATGTCGCAGACCGAGAAGTCGGCCCCCTTGGCCTGACGCGCCGCGTCGGCCAGGGCGCGGAACCGGGCCGAGTTCGTGTCCAGCACCTGAACCGTGGGCCGCTCGGCCTCCGGCAGATCGGAGGCTGCCCGCACCCGCGTCATGCGGTCGGGTTCGGCGACGATGCCGTCCGGGTTGGGGCTGAATTTCAGCGCCCGCACCACGTCCAGCCCCGACACCACGCGGCCCCAGATAGTGTAGCGCTTGTCCAGCGACGGATAGGGCTGGCGCATCAGGAAGAACTGGCTGTTGGCGCTGTCGGGCGCATCATCCCGCGCCATGCCGGCGACGCCAGGGCAGTAAAGACCCCAGGCGTGGACCTTGTGATCCGCCGTCGTGGCCATGAAGGCGTCGGGCTGGGTCTGGACCGGCAGGGAATGCAGGAAGCCCAGCACCGCCCCTGCGGGCGCGGCCACCGCCGTGAACGGCGTCTGGCCGTCGCGGCGGAAGGTGAACTCGGCCTTCAGGTCCGGATAGGGGCTCTGGCCCTCGCCGCTGCCCAGGGGATCGCCGGTCTGGGCCATGAACTGGTCAATGACCCGGTGCCACAGCAGGCCGTCAAAGAAGCCCCGCCCCGCCAGCAGCCGGATGCGCTCGACATGGCCCGGCGCCAGCTCGGGAGCCAGCTCGACCAGGACGCGGCCCTTGTTGGTGTCGATCACCAGCAGGTTCTCGGCCGGAACCGCGCGCCACTCGGACGCCGGAGCCGCCGCGGAAACTGCCGCAGGCGCGACAGCCGGCGCCGCCTCCTGCGCCCAGGCCGTTCCGGCCGCCAGCATCAGGACGGACGCCGCCGCCAAACCCGTTGAAACGCGCATCCTCGTCCCTCCCCCAAAGTCGATAATTAGCCGCCCGTGACCTCGACCACAGGCTGCACGTCGCAGATGCCGAACTGGGCGCCGCGCGCGGCGCGGGCGGCCTCGACGGCGGCGTTGAAGGCGGCCGAGCCGGGCACGGCCACGCGCACGGTCGGGCGCTGCCCTTCCGGCAGGGCCGAGGCCAGTTGCACCTTGGTCATGACGTCGGCGCCCTCGCCGACCTTGCCGTCCTCGGCGTCGCTGCCGGGTTTCAACGCCTTGACCACGTCCAGACCCTGAACCACCCGGCCAAAGGTCGTGTAGCCGCCGTTCAGCATGTCGTTCTGGCCCGTCATCAGGAAGAACTGGCTGTTGGCGCTGTCGGGCGAGCCGGCGCGCGCCATGCCCGCCACGCCGGGGCAGAACAGGCCCCCGGCCGTGGTCTTGAAGTCGGCGGTGACAAACATCTGGGCGTCGGGCTGGGTGGCGATGGGAAGGCTGCCCATGATCCCACGCAGGCCGGGGCCGCTATTCTCAACGGCCGCGAAGCCGCTGTCGCGACCGCGCCGGAAGCTGAACTCGCCCTTCACGTCCGGCAGGTCGCTGCCGCCGGCGCCGGTCCCCTGCGGGTCGCCGGTCTGCGCCATGAAGTCCGGGATCACCCGGTGGAACTTCAGCCCGTCATAGAAGCCGCGATTGGTCAGGGTGCGGATGCGCTCGATATGGTTCGGCGCCGCGCGCGGCTCCAGCTCGACCAGAACCCGACCCTTGGCGGTGTCGATCACCAGCAGGTTGTCAGGCGAAACGGTGCGCCATTCCGAAGCGGTTTGAGCGACCGCGCCGCCCGCGATCATCGAGACCGCGGCGGCGGCCAGAAGCATCTTGAAGGTCATTCGGTATCCTGAAATCTAGCGCTGCACCTTGGCGCGCACCTGGGCGGCGACCGCGGGGCTGACGAAACTCTCGATCGCGCCGTCCAGACGGGCGATCTCCTTGACCAGCCGCGAGGCGATCGCCTGATGGCGCGGATCGGCCATCAGGAACACGGTCTCTATGTCGCTGTTGAGGCGCTGGTTCATCGCCGTCATCTGGAACTCGTATTCGAAGTCCGCGACCGCGCGCAGGCCGCGCACGATGACGTTGGCGTTCACCTCTTCCGCGAAATGCATCAGCAGGCTGCTGAAGGGCCGCACCTCGATGTCGGCGTTGAAGCGCGCGACCTCGGCCTTCAGCATCTCGACGCGCTCGGCGGTCGAGAACAGAGGGCCCTTGTCGTCGTTCTGAGCCACGCCGATGACCAGGCGGTCGACCAGTTTGATGGCCCGCCCGATGATATCCATATGGCCGTTCGTGACCGGGTCGAAAGTGCCCGGATACAGTCCAATACGCATGGCCTTCGCCTCCCCGCGTTTCGTCCCGTTTAGCAGGTGCGAAATCAACGGCCTAGATCGCCTGACACGGGTTTGTTCGCCAGGCGTCGATCAGGCGCGCGATCGGAGCGTCGGCCGAGGCAAAAGCGTGACCGTCGATGGCCGCGACGGCGCAGGCGGGCGTGGCGCTGTTGCAGATGAAGGCGGCGTCGAAGGCCGCCAGATCGGCCAGCCGCACCGGGCGTGTCACGCTGCTCAAGCCGAGTTCCGCCATCCCGCGTTGCAGCAGGGCCTGGCCGGTCCCCGCCAGCATGGGCGCCTCGGGCCAGACGACCGCCTCGCCCCGGATGAAGCCGATGTTCCAGATGGAGCCTTCGGAAATCCGGCCGTCGCCACCGACGAACAGGGCGTCGTCGAACCCGGCCAGCACCGCCTGACGCCGCGCGCGGGTCAGGCCGAAGGTGGCGGCGTGCTTCAGATGCGGGACTTCGCGCGCATAGGTCTGTGCCTGGAGCCGCAGCGGCGTGGTCAGCGGCGCGGCGGGCGGCGACAGCGTGGTCAGGACGCGCGGCTGGACCGTCGCATCAGGCGCCCGCAGGCTGATCGCGTCCGAGAACAGGTTGATCCGCAGGCTGAACCGACCCGGCCGCCCGTCCAGCGCCTGTCGCATCCGCTCGCGCAACGTCGCCTCGGGAACGGCGACGCCGAACAGTTCGACGGCTTCGGCGTGAAGGCGGGCCAGATGCAGATCCAGCCCCCGCACCCCGCCGTCCTCCACCTGCATCGAGGTGAAGGCGCCGTAGTTGGACAGGGCGAAATGGCCCAGGTCGGCGGCGCTGGCGGGCCGACCGTCGATCTGCATCAGAACGTCAGCCATGCCCGCGCCAGCCTGAGGGCCGATCAGCCCTCGCCGCCCTCTTCGATCACGGCTTCGTCCGCGCCGTCATCGTCGCCGCCCGAGTCGGGCAGGCGCTCGACCGAGACGACCTTCTCGTCCTTGCCGGTGCGGAAGATGGTCACGCCCTGGCTGGAACGGCCGACGATGCGGACCTGGCTGACCGGGGTGCGGATCATCTGGCCGCCGTCGGTGACCAGCATCAGGTCGTCACTCTCCTCGACCGGGAAGGCCGCGGCCAGACGCGTGCCGGCGCGACCGCCCAGACCGTGCGCCGTCAGCCCCTGCCCGCCGCGACCGGTGCGGCGATACTCATAGGCCGACGAGCGCTTGCCGAAGCCGGTTTCCGTGACCGTCAGGATGAACTGCTCGGCCGCGCCCAACACAGCAATACGCTCAGGCGAGATCGGGGCGTCGCCCGCATCCTCGTCGTCCGCCTCGACCGCGACGACCTCTTCCTCGGCGTCAGCGCCCGCCAAGGCCTTGCGCATGGCGTTGGCGTGCTTGACGTAGGCGGCGCGTTCTTCCGGGGAAGCGTCCACGCGGCCCAGGACGGCCATGGAGATGACCTCGTCGTCGCCTTGCAGACGGATGCCGCGGACGCCGGTCGAATCCCGGCCCTTGAACACCCGCACGTCGTCCGCCTTGAACCGGATCGCCCGGCCCAGCTTGGTCGTCAGCAGGATGTCGTCGTCAGCATTGCACAGGGCCACGCCGACCATGTGGTCGCCGTCTTCCAGCTTCATGGCGATCTTGCCCGCGCGGTTCACCGTGGCGAAGTCGCTGAGCTTGTTGCGCCGCACGTCGCCCGACTTGGTGGCGAACATGATGTCGTAGTTGTCCCACTCGGACTCGTTTTCCGGCAGCGGCAGCACGTTCATGATGCTGTCGCCCGGCTCGATGGGCAGCAGGTTGACGAAGGCCTTGCCGCGCGACTGCGGGTTGCCCAGCGGCAGGCGCCAGGTCTTCAGCTTGTAGGCCTTGCCGTTGGTGGCGAAGAACAGAACCGGGGTGTGGGTCGAGGCCGAGAAGACGCCGGTGATGGCGTCCTCGTCCTTCATCGTCATGCCCGACTTGCCCTTGCCGCCGCGATGCTGGGTCCGATAGGCGTTCAGCGCCACGCGCTTGACGTAGCCGCCCAGGGTGACGGTGACGACCATGTCCTCTCGCGGGATCAGGTCCTCGTCCTCCATCTCGGCGTCGCCTTCCCCGATCAGGGTGCGGCGCGGCACGGCGAACTGAGCCTTCACCGCCAGCAGGTCTTCGCGGATGATGGCCAGGACGTTGGCGCGGTCCGACAGGATGGTCAGGTGGCCCTGGATGGTGTCGGCCAGGCCGCGCGCCTCGCCGAAGATGTCGTCGCGGCCCAGGCCCGTCAGACGCGACAGGGTCAGGGCCAGAATGGCGCGGGCCTGTTCGTCGGTCAGGCGGATCTTGTCGCCCTCGACCAGAACCGTGCGCGGGTCGGCGATCAGCTCGACCAGAGCCATCATGTCGCCGACGGGCCAGGCCTTGGCCTGCAGCCGCTCGCGCGCCTCGGCCGGGTCGGCCGAAGAACGGATGATGTGAATGACCTCGTCGATGTTGGCGACGGCCACGGCCAGACCGACCAGGACGTGGCCGCGGTCGCGGGCCTTGGCCAGCTCGAACTTGACGCGGCGGATGACCACTTCCTCGCGGAACTCGAGGAACAGCTCCAGCAGCTGGCGCAGGCCCATCTGCTCGGGACGGCCGTGGTTCAGCGCCAGCATGTTGACGCCGAACGAGCTTTGCAGCGCCGTGTAGCGATACAGCTGGTTCAGGATCACATCGCCCGAAGCGTCGCGCTTCAGCTCGATGACGATGCGCATGCCCAGACGGTCGGATTCGTCGCGGACGTCGGAAATGCCTTCCAGACGCTTCTCGCGCACCATTTCGGCGATGCGTTCGATCAGGGTCTGCTTGTTCACCTGGAACGGCAGTTCGGTGATGACGATGGCGTCGCGATCCTTGCGTATCTCCTCGACCGAGGCGCGACCGCGCACGATGACCGAGCCGCGTCCGTCGCGCAGCGCATTGCGCGGCGCGGTGCGGCCCATGATCTCGCCGCCCGTCGGGAAGTCGGGACCGGGCACGATGTCCAGCAGGGCCTCGTCGCCCATGTCGGGGTTGTCCAGCAGCGCCACGGCCGCGTCGACGACTTCACCCAGGTTGTGCGGCGGGATGTTGGTCGCCATGCCGACGGCGATGCCGCCCGCGCCGTTGACCAGCAGGTTCGGAATCCGCGCCGGCAGGACGACGGGCTCCAGCTCCTTCTCGTCGTAGTTCGGCTGGAAATCGACCGTGTCCTTGTCGATGTCGGTCAGCAGGGCCACCGCCGCCGGGGCCATCTTGGCCTCGGTGTAACGCATGGAGGCCGGCATATCGCCGTCGACCGAGCCGAAGTTGCCCTGACCGTCGACCAGCATCAGACCCATCGAGAAGGGCTGCGCCATCCGCACCAGGGCCATGTAGACCGAGGCGTCGCCGTGCGGGTGGAAGCGACCCAGCACGTCACCGACGACGCGCGCGCACTTCGAATACGACCGCTCGGGCGTCATGTTCAGGTCGTGCATCGAATAGAGGATGCGACGGTGAACAGGCTTCAGACCGTCGCGCGCGTCCGGCAGGGCGCGGCTGACGATCACGCTCATGGCGTAGTCGAGGTAGGAGCGTTTCAGCTCATCCTCGATCGTGATGATGGAAATGTCGCCAGGCGCCGAAGGTGCGGCGTTGTCGTAGCTGTCGTCGGTCAAGGAAATCAGGCTTTAAATGGCCGGAATCGGAACGTGATCCGCTATTCCGGTTTCTAGCATCCGGGGGGCGTGGTGGCAAAGCTGTGCCGCTGTTATCCTCATGCCCAAAAGGACAGGAAAACCATGCGTCTGAACGCCTATGCCCTCGCCGCCGTCGCCGCGGCCTCGCTGATCGCCGCCAGCGCCTCGGCCCAGAGCCACGATCACGCCGCCATGGGCCACGGCGCTCATGCTCAGGCCGGGGCTCAAGCCGCCGCCGTCGATCATTCCGCCATGATCCCGCGCGCCACGCCGGGCCAGACAGGTCAGGCCCCGATCATCAACGGCCAGGGCGCCGAAATCGGCAAGGCGACCCTGACGCAAGGCGCCACCGGCCTGCTGGTCAAGGTCGAGGCGACGGGCCTGACGCCCGGCTGGCACGGCATCCACATCCACGCCACGGGCCAGTGCGCCGCGCCCTTCACCTCGGCCGGCGCCCACATCAACCACACCGACCCCAAGACCCCGCACGGCCTGCTGAACGCGCAAGGGCCTGACGACGGCGACCTGCCCAACCTCTACGCCGCCGCCGACGGCTCGGCCAAGGCCGAGTTCTTCACCACCAAGGCCCGCATCAGCCAGGACGGCCCCGGCCAGTGGCTGTGGGACGCCGACGGTTCGGCCCTGGTGATCCACGCCAACCCCGACGACCACAACAGCCAGCCCATCGGCGGCGCGGGCGAGCGCGTGGCCTGCGCCGTCCTCAGCGCCAACTAAGCCCGACGATCAAACCTTGGCGGGGGCGCCGGCGCGCAAGCCGCGCTCCCCCAAGGCCACCGTCACCACGCCCGCGAGCGCAATCGCCACCCCGGTCAGGATCTGCGGCGTCAGCACGTCGCCCATCCACAGTCCGCCGATCAGGATCGACACGATGGGCGAACCCAGCAGGTAGGGCGTGACCCGCCCCGCCTCGCGCCTCTGCACCAGCCAGAAGACCAGGCTGGTCGCGAATACCGACGAGATCAGACCGGCCCAGACCAGGGTGCCCCAGACGATGGGCGGCGCAACCTTCGCGGCCTCCCACTGGCCCGTCTCGAACACGAACGACCCCAGGGTCAGGGCCGGGAAGGCCATCAGGGCCAGCAGCCCCTGCATCTTCAGCGGTGGGATGGAGGTGGTGCGGCGCGCGATCACCGTCGTCAGCGCCCAGGCCGAGGCGCCCGCCGCCCCCACCGCAATCGCCTTCCAGTCCTGCAAGGCGTGCGGGTCCAGCGTCATCCAGGCCACCCCGACAAAGGCGATGACCAGCCCGACCGTCGCCGTCCGCGAGATCCGCTCGCCCAGCAGCAGGAAGGCGAACAGCGAGGTCAGCGGGATCCATAGCTGGGTCGAGACCGTCACCGGGCTGACGTCGTGGGCCAGCCAGAAGGCCAGATAAATCAGGCCATAGTGGATCGGTCCGCCCACCACGGCGATGATCAGCAGGCTCTTCCAGTTCGGAAACGGCGGCCGCACGAACCAGACCAGACAGGCGGCGGCGATGGCGAAGCGCAATGCCCCGACCATCAGCGGCGGCATGACCTCGGTGGCGACCTTGGCGGCGGCGTTGTTGATGCCCCAGATCAGCATCACCGCGATGATGGCGCCGATCTCGAGCAGACTGAGCGGGGAATGGCGTTGGCTGGACACCGTGACCTGATGCCACAGGCCGCCGCGAAAGGCCCGTCACGTTCGATGACCACTCTTTTCCATCGCGCCTGCCCTACTCTTTGCCGGACGAGATGTTATGCCCCCGCCGATCAAGAACCGAGGCAGATCGATGAACCGCACGCTGGCCGCCCTGATGATGACCGTCGCCGCCCTGACCGCTTCGCCCGCGCTGGCGCAGACGACCAAGGGACCGACCGCCGTGGTCTCGCCCCAGCCCCTGCCCATCGACGACAGCCGCCCGCGCGTCTTCCTGGGCGGCAGCATCGACATGGGCGGCGCCCCCGACTGGCAGGCGGCGATGACCTCGGCCCTGGCCGACATGGACGTGGTCATCCTCAACCCCCGCCGCCCCGACTGGAACCCGAACTGGCGCCCCGAGGCCGACGAGCCCGAGTTCCGCCGTCAGGTCGAATGGGAACTGGCCGCGCTGGAATCCGCCGACGTCATCGTCATGTATTTCGCTCCCGGCACCCAGAGCCCCATCAGCCTGCTGGAAATGGGCCTGCACGCCCGCGGCGGCAAGCTGATCGTGCTGGCCCCCGAGGGCTTCTGGCGGAAGGGCAACGTCGACATCACGGCGCAAGCCTATGGCGTCAAACAGGTGCAATCCTTGCCCGAACTGACCGCCGCCGTCCGTGAAGCCCTCAGCACCGCTGCCGCCCAAGGTCGTTTCGCGCGCTGACAAGAAAAAGGCCGCGCCCTCCTATCGGAAGACGCGGCCTGATCGTTCGGTCGAACGCCCCTTAGAACGGGATGTCGTCGTTCAGGTCGTAGCTTTCCTTGGGACCCGAGGGCTTGTTGGCGCCGCCGGTCGAGAAGCCCGAGGAGTAGTCATCGTCGTTGCGGCCGCCGCCGTAGCCGCCGCCCTGGCTGCTGCCCTGGCTGTCGTTACGACCGCCCAGCATGGTCAGCTGGCCGTTGAAGCGTTGCAGCACGATCTCGGTCGAGTACTTCTCGACGCCCTGCGCGTCCGTGTATTTGCGGGTCTGCAGCGAGCCCTCGATGTAAACGGTCGAGCCCTTCTTCAGGTAGTTCTCGGCCACCTTGACGATGTTCTCGTTGAAGATGACGACCGCGTGCCACTCGGTCTTTTCCTTGCGCTCGCCGGTGGCCTTGTCGCGCCATTGCTCCGAGGTCGCGATGCGCAGGTTGGCGACGCGGTCGCCGCTGTTCAGCGTGCGGATTTCCGGGTCCTTGCCCAGGTTGCCGATGAGGATGACCTTGTTGACGCTGCCCGCCATGACCGATGTCCTTTTATGTTCTTGCCGTCGATCCCTAGCGGATTGCGACGGAATGTTCCAGTTTTGTTCACGCCCGAGCGGGCGGGAATTCTAGTTGGGGGCGATGGCGACGGGGCGACCGTCGATCTCGCGCTGGATGGCGCCCGGAATGGCCAGGCGGCCGTCGCCGGTGCGCGTCAGGGCGAAGAAGCGCTGCCCCGTCAGCGTCTTGCCGAACTTGACCCCGCCCCGGTCGATGAAGATGAACTGCCCCTGATAGGCGCCGATCATGTCGCGATTGTTGCCTCCCAGGCGCAGGAAACGCAGGCGCATTTCCTCAAGCCGGGCGGCGCAGAACTCGATCTGCTTCTGATCGCGAGCGACGACGTTGATCTGGGGCGCGGACTTGCCGTCCTCGGCAAGGACCACGTGATAGCAGACGCCGGTCTCGGTCGGCGCCTCGACGCCCTTCTGGGCGCAGGCGGCGACGGTCAGGCCCAGAAGGCCGAGGGCGACGACGGAAGCAACGGTCTGGCGGCTCATCGGCCCAGCTCCGGGAACTGACAGTTGCGGTCCTGCTGGGCCAGGGTGCGGAAGCGGCTGTTGTCGTTCGACTGCTCGACGCGGCGCGGCACCAGACGCAGGGTGGTGTCGCCCCAGCGGCCGTATTGCGCCTCGCCCGGACGGACGCAGGTGCCGGCGTAGAGGGCCTGAACACAGGCTCCCATGCTCATGCCGCTGCCGATCGAACGCCACTCCGAGCCGGTGTGGCGCAAACAGGCCGTCGCCGAAGCGGTCGCGGGCGCGGGGCGGCTGGCCTCGACGGGGGCTGCGCCTTCATCGACGGGCGCGACCTCGACCGGCGGCTCTGCCGGCAGTTCCGGCGGCGGGGCGAAGGCGGCGGTGGGGGCTGCGGCCAGGGCGCCGGTCGCGTCCAGACCCACGTCCAGGGCGCTGGTGGCCACGCCGTTGCGCTGGGCGCAGTCGGCCAGGGTCGCCTGCCCGACGAACTGTCCATTGACGAAGCAGCGCAACTCGCGCGCCGGCTCCAGCGTCGGCGCCTCGGCCAGATCGATGGTCAGCCCGCCCTGGGCCGCCGGCGGCGTCTCGGCCGGACCGTCACGCCCTCCGCTGAACACCAGGGCGGCCGCGACGGCCGCGACAGCGGCCAGGCCGCCCCCGACGATCAGGACCGTGCGATTGTCTTTAGGAAGGGCCATGCGGGACTCGACGCCAATGATGGCCCCAATAACCCCGGCGATGCGCCGCGCGTCAACATAAAGCGGGGTTCGCCGCCGCTAGCCTGTGAGTCGTGCCAGCGCCGCCTGATAGTTGGCCAGTTGCGTCCTGAGATAGGCCGGCGCCTCGCCGGTGATCGCGGGCGTGGTGCTTTTCGGGGCCAGCGACCTGTAGGCGCTCTGCAGCGTCACCATTGCGGCCCGCAGCTTTTCGTTGGATCGCTTGACCGCGTCGGCGTCGCGCAGGTTCAGCGTCTTGGGCAGGTCGAGGCCGAACGTCTTCAGGTCGCTGCTCGAAGGGCCGATATAGCCGGGGGTCAGGCCCAGCGCCGCCAGGGCGTCGCGCCCCGCCTCGCCGGCCTGCAGGACCGCGCCGTCGCGGCCGTCGGCATAGGCGATCGACAGGCGCTGAACCCCGCCCGCCGTCACCGTGGCGTCGCCGTTCATGCCCGTCGTATAGTCCTTGTCCGTCTTGATCGTGACCTTGAGCGACCGTCCCGAAGCCGTCTCGATCTTGCGCGCCAGGGTTTGCAGCGTCTCCTTGGCGTCGATGTTCACGGCGACCGAACGACCGCTGGACGAGGTCACATAGAAGCGATCGCCGGCCCTCAGGGCCGTGGCGTCCACCAGGTTCTTGGAATCCGATTGCGGAATTTCACCCTGCGGCAGACCCAGCCGATCCAGCACGCTGGCGCCGCCCGCAGCGACCGCAATGGTCGTGGGCGCGGCCTGGGCGTTCGCGCCGGTCCATGTCTGCTTCCACTCGACCGCGCCGGTCAGCGGATCCAGCCGCGCCAGATAACCCGACGTGGGGTCCGTGGTCTTTGCCCCGATAGGACGATCGGCGACGCCGGTCAGCCAGACCTTGCCGTTCACGATCTTCACGTCAGCAGCGGAATCGTCGCCCGCGCCGCCGTGATAGGTCAGCCGGTCATTGGCCGACGCCGTCAGATCATCGGAGACCACCGCCACGAAGGCGTCTTGGCCGCCGGCATGGGCGGTGTTGACCTGGCCGATGTCCAGGGCCGAATTTCGCGTGACGCCGGCGACGACCACCTGACCGTTCACGACGGACAGCCCGCTGATCTCGCCGCCGCCGGACCCGCCCAGGTCGCGCGTGGACAAGAGGGTCGGCGCGCCGGTCGCATCGACCTGGAAGCGGCGCACCACCATGCGGCCGTTCTCGACCCCGGCGGTGTAGAGCTTGTCGCCGTCCACCGTCATGGCCTGGACGCTGTCGTCGCCGACCGTGCCGAACTGGTCGACGCCCGAGGCGATGGCCTTGATCGGCGCCAGGCTGTGGACCTGGGTTTCGCTGAAGGCCTGGACATAGCCGTCCCAGCCGCCCTGGGCGGCAGCGCCCGACATGGCCGACTGCGAACGCCCCGCGACGTAGACCCGGCCGTCCGCGCCGAACGACACCGCCGTCGCCTCGTCCGCCGCCTTGGCGCCGCGCCGCTGGGTCCACCGCTCCGCGCCCTTGGCGTCGAATACGGTCACGAAGCTGTCGGCCACATTGGCGGAGGCGCCCGACACCCCGGGCTCCAGCGCGCCGACGACGGAGCCGGCGACAGCCACACGTCCGTCCGCGCCCACCGAAATCGCGTAGCCGCTGGCGGTCGAGGCGGCGCCCAGCGCCCGGCTGAGCACGACCTTGCCGGCCGAATCCAGCTTCATCAGGACGACATCGCCCTGCCCCTTGATCGGCTGGGTCGCGGCGCCTTCGCTGACGTCGGCGACGATCCACATCGAACCGTCCGGTCCGACGGCGCTGGCGCGAACCGTCTCCACGCCGTCCGGCAGGGCCGATTGACCGATCTGGCCGTCAACCCAGAAGGCCGCGCCCGTCGTATTGGCGGCGCCTTCCTGGAATTTCAGCACGTTATGCCCGCCGGCCGTTCCCACGCCCTGCACCACATAGACGGCGTCGGTCGCCGCGACCGGAACGAAGCTGACCGTCTCGGACGAAGCCCCCTGGACGCTCAGCGCCCATCGGTCGGGACCCACAGGCAGGGTCATGGTCTTGTCGCCCGCCTTGATGACGCGCGGCTCGGACGGCAGAAGTTCGCGGCTCATCCGGGTCTGAACCCCCGCGGCCTCCAGCTTGCCGTTGATGTGGTCCACCACCGACTGCAGCGTGCGCGGCGCGCCGCCCATGTCGGCCAGATCGATGGCGATCGACTGCGTCCCGCCGATCGTCTTGATGGTGATGCTGAACTTGACGTCGCCCTGGAAGGCCAGGACCTCGTCGGTCACTGCGCCCGTATGTACCGCGCCGGTGACGTACTTGGCCGAATCGCGCGCGACGGCGGCGCCGGTCTGGGCCTTGGTCGCCGACACGCCCTCGACCATCCGCAAGCCGTCGAACTTCGAGTCGCGCAGGAAGGCGGACAGTTCGGCCATGCCGGCATCGAAACGCTTGGAAAGCTGCGCGTTTTCAAGCGTGCTTACGCCGCGATCGCCGGCCCGTCCGGAAATGGCCTCCAGCATGGAGAGGCCCTGATACATGGCGAAGATCTTGCGGTAGTCGCCGGACGAGGGGCCCTTCGCGTCCAGCGAGGTCGTCCCTTCGTTGATAAAGCGTCGTCCGCCCAAGGCCGCGCGCAGCAGCTCGGATTCGGTCGGCGGCTTGGCGGCGGGGCTCCACGGCGCGGTCGGCTGCTTCTTCACGGACGCGCCCGCGCCCGACGACCCGGAGGCCATCGGCGACAAGCCGTACATCCCAAGAAGATAGCTGTTGTTGATCACAGGCTGATGCGCTCCGGCCGACAGCTTGCCGCACGTCCGGTAACAAACTGTTTAAGATCGTTCCGGAACAGCGACGGTTGACCGACGTTAATGGCCGGTCACAGGCAAGGGAATGGCCCATGTCGTACCTGCGTTGGATCGTCCTGAGATTGGCCAGCCTATACGGGCTGATGCCTCGCCCCAGCCCGCGCAGGCCGCCTCCGATTTCACTCGGTCACGGGGCCTCCCGCCTGTTCAGGTAGGTCAGCCCTTGAACAGCGACAGGATGATCTGCGGCGCCTGATTGGCGATCGAGAGCGCTTGCGCGCCCAGTTGCTGCTGAACCTGCAGCGCCTGCAGACGGGCGCTTTCCTTGGCCATGTCGGCGTCCACCAGGTTGCCGATGCCGGTCTCCAGCGAGTCCATCAGCTTGCCGACGAAGATGTTGTGCTTCTCGATCTGCTTGGCCTGAGCGCCCAGTTCGGCGAGGTTGGCGCTGGCGGTGTCCAGCGCCGCGATGACCTGGGTCAGGGCGTTGGCCGCATTGTCAGGCGTCAGCAGGTTGAAGGCCGTCGCGGGTGCCGTGAAGTTGGTCGTGGCCAGGCCCAGACCGACCCGCGTCATGTCCTGACGGTTCATCGTGATGGTTTCGCTGGCGTTGACGTTGGCCAGGAAGTCCAGCGCCGTCGTGCTGGTGCCGTTCAGGATGTTCTCGCCATCGAAGGTGGCGTTCTTCGCATAGGACTGCAGCGAGGTCAGCAGGGCCTGAAACTCGTCGTCATAGGCCTTGCGGGTCGCGGTCGAGGCCGACGGATCCGCCGCCGAGGTCGCCTTCTGTCGCAGCTCGATCAGCAGATCCGAAATCTGCGCGCCGGCCGCCAGGGAGACATCGGCCAGCGACGTCGCGCGGTTCATGCTGGTCTTGACGGCTTCAAGCGCGCCCGTGTCCGCCCGCTGGTTCTGGGCGATGGCCCAGGTCGCCGCATTGTCCTTGGCGCCCTGAACCTTCAGGCCGGTGTTGACCCGGTTCTGGGTCATCGCCAGCTTCTGGTTGGTCGAATTGAGGTTCTGGAGCGCGGTCAGCGCCGAGGCATTGGTGAGAACGCTGTTGGTCATGGCTTCTAGCCCCAGTTCAAATTCTGAGCGCCAGAATGTCGCTGATTCCTGAGCGTATGGTTAACGGCGAAGAAACGAACGCGGCGCCGTCCGGCGAGCCGGCGGCGCTGCGGTCCATGCAACAAGGTCAGACCCGGGTCTTGATCAGCTCGCCAGGGCCGTAGGCCGGGCTGTGGCGCATCTTGACGACGTCTTCACGGGGCAGTTGGCGAATGACCTCGCCAGTGACCCGATCCAGGGTCTTGTAGACGAAACCGTTCGGACCTTCCTCGATGGTCAGACGATACCGTCCTGCATCGCTATCCTTCTGAACTGGCCGCTGCGGCCCCTCGACCCCCTGACCCAGGGCGTCCGCGTTAATGAAGGTTACGCCAGGTACTCTTGCGACATTGTCTGCCATTTCCCTCTTGCGCGATCATACCGCGCCCTCCGTCTCCTGACGTGCGAACGGGGGCGAGCCAAAAGGCCCGCCCCCGGCCACGTCTTATTAGCGGAACAGGCCGAGCAGCATGCCGCTCGATTGGTTTGCAATCGACAGAGCCTGCACGCCCAGCTGTTGCTTGGTCTGCAGAGCGGTCAGCTTGGCGCTTTCCTTGGCCAGGTCAGCGTCCACCAGGTTGCCGATACCCACTTCCACCGCGTCCTGAATCTTGGACGTGAAGGTCAGTTGGCGCTCCAGCGACTTGGAGTTGGTGCCCAGCGTGCCCAGCTTGGCGGCGAAGCCGCTGAGCGCCGTGTCAACCGCGGCAGCCGTGGCGCCGGCGCGGGCGATCGAACCCGTGGCGGTGGCGACCGTCGTCGCCGTGCCGGCGACGCCGTGAACGGTGAAGGTGTCACTCGCGCCAGTGCCGGTTTGAACGATCAGGTTGTTGGTGGCCGAACCCGCCGAGAACAGGTTGACGCCGTCGAAGTTGGCGCCGCCCAGAGCCTTGGTGATTTCATTGCCCAGGGCGTTGAAGTCAGCCAGGTAGGCGGTTTCTTGAGCCGAACCAGCGATGGACGATTGAATCGCGACCGCCAGCGACTTTTGCTCTTCCAGAGCCTTGGTGACCACGTCACCAGCAGCCAGAGCGACGTCGACGACCGACTGACCGCGCTGGATCGACTGCTTCACGGCGTCCAGGGCGCCCATTTCGGCGCGTTGGCCGGTGGCGATGGCGAAGATGGCGCCATTGTCCTTGGCCGACGAAACTTTCTGGCCCGTATTCACGCGGTTTTGCGTGACGTTGAGGTCACGGCTGGTCGCGTTGAGGTTTTGCAGCGCGATGAGGGCGCCAGCGTTCGTGTTGATGCTGTTAGCCATTTTGGCCATCCTTTTGTCTTCGACGATGTCCGACGCCATTTTGGCTGCCGGGAGCTTTCTGCTCGACGTGACAAGGAGCAAGAGCGGGGCCAGAACCCTCCGTCACGCCCAAAACATCAAGTTGCTGATTTTGCTGCGTTAGATTTGGTAAACCATGCCGTCCAGGGCGGCAGTTTTTGCCGATGGTCGCCAGTATCGGCAAAAACTGCCGGGCGCCCGGCAAATTCGACCGCCCGCGCGCCGCATGGCGTTCGATCAGGCCGTCAGGACCTCCCCTCGCCGCGCAGACGGTCCTG
The DNA here is from genome assembly GCF_057839885.1 of Brevundimonas sp. KH_025. NCBI lineage: Bacteria > Pseudomonadati > Pseudomonadota > Alphaproteobacteria > Caulobacterales > Caulobacteraceae > Brevundimonas > Brevundimonas sp. KH_025. Next base: position 1,877,058 of record NZ_CM174501.1, read on the forward strand.
CATCGCCCGTTCAGCCGTCAGCGTCTCGACCGCCAGCCGGCGGGCGGCGTCGCAGGCCACGATCTGGGCCCCGCGTCGCAGGTAGGCGGCCTCCAGATCCGACCACGAGGGTCCGTCGGGCAGGACCGCCAGGGCACATGGCGCGACAGCGACCTCAGGCAGGGCCAGGCGCGGCGGCGCAACCGTCGAGATCGGGGGCGCTCCGGCACAGCTCGCGATCATGAGCGCGCAGACGCTCGGCCCGCTCCACGTCCAAAAGGGTTTGCGCGTCATCTGCGATCCTCGCTTCAGTGACAGCCGTGACGGTCGCCCGCTCCACGGCCTGGATTTGTCGATGGCGAACCTCCAGCCGAACAGCCTGGGCCGTCCGACCAGCAACCTCGGCGCGGCGGGCCGCCGCGTCGGCCTCAGCCCAGGTCGCGCGCGCCTCTGCGGTCTCCAGCCGCCTTTCCTGGAACCGGAACGGATCCCAACTCAGCCCCAGACCCTTCCCGGCCATCGCCACGAGCAGGACGGCCAGTCCCGCCACGACCAGCCATCCCGCCGGCGTCAGGGTCCGCAACAACATCCGCCAGGTCACGGCCGCGGTCATGGATAGGCCCTCCGATCCAGTTCGAAATGCGGGCCGTCGCGCAGCCGCGTCCAATCCCCGCCCCAGGTCAGGGGGGGGGTGCGCTGACGGCGCCCCGCCTCCTTGAAGGCTGCGGCGATGCGGCCATAGAGCGGCCAGTCCCAGCGCACCTCGCCGTCAATGAGGGCCGCGACATCGACGGCGTGGCCCGTCAGATGGCGCGAGTTCAGCGTACGGCTGGCCCCGGCCTTCACCAGCGCCGCCTGCCGCGCCGGGTCGCGTAGCCCCTCCGTCACCATGAAATCCACCTCGGTCAGGCGGATCGCCGCCTCGACCACGGCGATCAGGTCGGGATGGACCCCCGACAGCCGCGCGAGCGAGCGTTGCGACAGGCGAAAGCTCATCCCTTGCCTCCCGCCGCCAGACGCAGGCGCAGATTGGCCAGTATGGCGATCATCTGCTGGGCCGTCGGCGCCACCAGATAGAGGACCAGCATCAGGGCGATCAGCCCCATCAACCCATCCGCCACGCGCGGCAGGTCGGCCGGCGCCGTCCGCCCCACGGCGCGCGCCAGCAGCAGCCACAACGCCGCGCTGGCGAAAAAGACATAGAGGCGCCGCCACAGCCAGCGCCCCTCGGCCAGCCCAACCTCGCTCCCCCCTCTCTCGCTCATGCTTCATCCTCCTGATCGCCGGGCGCGGCGGGCCTGCGCCAGTCGCTCCCCAACTGGTCGAAACAGTCGTCGGGCGTCAGCCGCTCGGGCGCGGCCCAGGCCTCCTCGTCCAGCAGTTCAGGCTCGAGGATGCGGTCGAAATATCGGGTCATGGCGCTCACCCGATCGCCGTCAGCCAGACCACGCCGGCCGCACCCGCGCCGCCCGCGCCCGCAGCCGTCACGCCCGCCCCGCCGCCGCCGCCGCCCGCGCCGTAAAGACCCCCCGTCGCGCCGGGATTGCCGGCGCCTGAGGCCGCGCCGCCCCCGCCGCCGCCCCCGCCGCCCGCGCAGGACAGGGCCGAGAGGGGCGAAGCCTGTCCGCCCAGGCCCGATGTCGTCCGCCCCAGACCTCCGGCCGCCCGCACATGCAGAACCGCACCGTCGCCGCCCGCGCCGCCGCTGAAGGCGACATTGGCGGCGCTGACCCCGCCGCCCGCGCCGCCGCCGCCAGGGCCGTCCGGCCGGTTCAGCGCCTGCCCCGCGCCAGCGACAGCCGAGGCAGACGAATCGCCGCCTGCGTTGGAGCGGACCAGGCCCGCCCCGCCCACCCCGCCAAGGCCTGACGCCGCGCTGCCCGCTGCGCCGCCCTTGCCGCCTTCTCCGGTCAGCAACAGGACTCCATCAGCAGAAACCGTGGAGTTCGCGGCGGCGGCGCCGCTGACGCCGCCCGCACCGATCGCCACGGTCAGAACGCCGGAAAAGCCGTTGACCGGCCAAAGCCCCGACACGACGCCGCCTGCTCCACCACCGCCGCCGCCGAAGCGCGCCGTTCCCGCCGCCGACGCAGACCGCCTCGACCCAGCGCGCCCAGGCGGGCGGGGTCCAACTGCCGCCGGAAGTCAGCACCGTGGTTTCGCGTCGCGTCGCCCCTTGCGCGAACCACAGCCGCCCCGTCGCGCGGTCCACCGAAAAGGCGTCGCGCCAGGTTCCGCCGTCGGCGCTGACCTTCAGCCTCAGGTCGTCGTCGCCGATCAGCCCCAGTTCGGCCCGCCCGCCCCAGCCGCTCTGGAACAGCAGGGACAGGACGTCCGACGCCCCCTGCTTGTTGAAGGTGAAGCGCAGGTCGCCGTCGCCGCCGCTCTCGCTCTCCAGCGCGGTCCATAGCGCCTTGTTCAGGCGGGCGGCGAAGACGTTGTTCGCGTCCGCCTCGGTGTTCACGCCCAGACGGGTCAGGTTCCGCAGGACCGTGATCGGCTCAGCCGCCCGCACCAGCGGCGCCCAGGCCCCGGCGCGACGAACCAGAACCTCTTCGCTGTCCAGCACCACTGCCAGCTGACCGTCGGGCGTCGGCACCGCGACCCAGCCTCCCGCCTCGGCCCGCATCAGACTGCCCGCCGGTCGCCCGGCCCAGTCCGCGCCGGTCGCGCCCGTCGGCAGGATATAGAGGGCGCCGTCGGCGGGCGCGGCCGGTTGGGCGGCGGTCGTGCAACTGACCACCGCCGTCTGGGTCAGGGCGTCCAGACGCGTCAGCGCCTCGTTCAGGGTGACGTGTTTCTGCAGTTGTCCCGCCGCCAGATAGGGCAGGCCCAGCCGCGCGCTGGCGTCGTCGCTCATCAAAGGATCTCCAAAGGTTGGAGGATCAGTCTGCTCAGGCCCGCCGCCCCGGCGCGTTGAACGGGCGCGGCGCCTGGCAAACCCGGAAAATCAAAGGGATTGGCCCGCCCGATTGCGCGCGAGGTTCCGCGTCGGGCGCGCAGCCCTCGACACGCGCCGCCCCGGTCGGATAGGCCAAGGCAGCGGTCCGCCGCATTGTTTCGCGAGGACGTCCGCTTGATCTCACCCTTGAAGGCCGCGATCCATCTGGCGGCGCTGGGCCTGCTGGCCGCGCCTGCCGCCATCGCCGTGGCGGCACTGACGCGGATCGGCCATCGCTGGACCGACCTGCTGGCCCACTTCCCAGCCCCGGCCCTGGCCGCGACGCTGGCGCTGACCCTGCTCTACGCCATGCTGCGGCTGCGGCCCGCCGTGATCGCGGGCCTCAGCGTCACCGCCCTTCTGGTCCTCGCCGTCTGGCCCCAATGGTTCCCGCGCGGCGGCGCCCTGCCGCGCGAGGGCGCCGCCAGCCTCAGCGTCTATTCCGCCAATCTGTGGGCATGGAACGAGGACGTGGAGGCCATCGCCCGCTCCATCAAGGAGGCGAACCCCGACATCGTGGTCCTGGTCGAACTGGGCGATGCGCCAACGGCCCAGCTGGATCGCGTGCTGGCAGGCTACCCCCACCGCGTCCTGAACGCCCGCGTGGACCGGCCCAGCGGCGCGGCCCGCGCGGCCATCGCCTCGCGCTATCCGCTGACCGCCATCGCCGACCGGCCCGACGGTCTGGTTTCAGTCGCTGCCGTCGCCCGGACGCCGCTCGGCCCCGTCAACATCATCGGCGCCCACCTGACCCGGCCCTGGCCCTTCCAGTATCAGTGGGGACAGATCAATCAGGCCACGGCGCTCGCGGCCATTAGCAGCGACATGACCGGCCCGGTCATCGCGGCGGGCGACTTCAACAGCGTCTCCAGCGCCCGCATCGGCCGTCAGATTCAGGCCGAAGCCGGCCTGATCCCCGCCCCCGGCTGGCCCGGCACCTGGCCCTCGGCCGCGCCCTCGGCGGTCGGCATGACCATCGACCAGGTCTGGCGCTCGCCCGATCTGGCCCTGCTGGAGCGCAAGCTGGGCCGCAAGACCGGCTCGGACCACCGCCCGGTCATCACCCGCTTCACGCTGGCGGCAAAAGCGCCCTGAGCCGCGCCTCGTGGCCGTGGTCGGGAAAGTCGTCCGCGATCCAGCCGTCCTCGAACGCCTTCAGCACCCGCCCCGTCTCCGGCCCCGGCGTCAGCCCCAACCGCGCCAGATCGCGCCCGCCGACCGGCATTGACGGCCGCGTCCAGTCCCGCGCCAGCGCCAGCAGACGCCGCGCGCTCTCCGCCTCGCCGCCCGCCGCCCAGGCCCGCATGACCCGGTCCTCGAACGCCTGTCGCCCGTCGCGATAGAGGGCCGCGCGCGCCTGAGGCTGCGTAAGCTGCGTCAGCGCCGTCGTCGCCTCCCCGCTCACCGCCTCGACCAGACGGTCGCGCTGGGCGTTGGACAGGCGCAGCCTCCGCGCCACCTCGGCTGTCTTCGCCGGGTCGGCGGGCAGCAGGGCCGACAGCCGCAGCACCGGATCCTCGCTCAAACCCGTCATCGCCTCGAACAGGGTCAGGTCGGCGGGTTCCGGCACGACCCGCCCCAACACCCCCGCCTCATCCATCAACCGCACCGCCGGGCGCGGATCGGGTGCGGCCAGCATTTTCAGCAGCTCCTTGGACACCCGCTCGGCCGACAGTTGCGCGACGCCCTCGGCCAGGCCCGCGCAGGCCGCCACCGCCGCCGCGTCGGGCGCGCCCCGCCCATACCAGGCATAGAAACGATAGAAGCGCAGGATGCGCAGGTAATCCTCTCGGATGCGCCCCTCGGGCTCGCCGACAAAGACGATCCGCCCCGCCAGCGCGTCGTCGAACCCCTGGCCCGTCGGGTCCAGAATGACGCCGTCCGCATCGGCATACAGCGCGTTCAGCCGGAAGTCGCGCCGGCCCGCGTCCTCGGCCCAGTCCGTGGTGAAGGCCACGGTGGCGCGCCGACCGTCGGTCGAGACGTCGCGGCGCAGGGTGGTGATCTCGAACGGCTGATGCTCCGACAGCGCCGTCACCGTGCCATGCTCGATGCCGGTCGGAACCGACCTCAAGCCCGCCGCCTTCAACGCCGCGACCACCGCATCCGGCGTCAGGGTCGTGGCGATGTCGATGTCGTCAATGGGCGCGCCGATCAGGGCGTTGCGCACGCAGCCGCCGACGAACCGCGCGCAATCCGGCCCGCCCGCCGCCGCCAGCGCCGCCGTCACCGCCCGCGTGGCCGAGGCCGTCAGCCAGTCCTGCCCTTGCAACCGATGGCTCACGCGGCGTCCTCGGCGGCGGCCGCCAGCGGTTCGGCCTCGTCGCCGTACAGACGCCCGAACAGCCCCTTCAGAATGCCCGCCGTCGCCCCCCAGATGTAACGCTCGCGATAGGGCATGGCCCAGAACCAGCGGCGCGGGCCGCTTTCCGGGTCATAGAAGTCGCGGCGATGATTGGCCGGGTCCATCAGGAAGTCCCACGGCGCCTCGAACACCTCGGCCACCTCGGCCGGCGAAGGCGTGACCAGCGGCGGCGCCGTCAGCCAGCCCACCACCGGCGTCACCAGAAATCCCGTCACCGTCTCATAGGGATCGCCCAACCCCAGCAGCTCGACCACGCCGGGGTCCAGCGCGACCTCCTCGAACGCCTCGCGCAGCGCCGCCTGCCCCGCCGTCTCGCCGGGGTCCAAGCGCCCGCCGGGAAACGCGATCTGGCCGGTATGGCTGGCCAGACTGTCCGAGCGCCGCGTCATCAACACGGTCGGCCCCTCGACGTGGGCGATGATCGGCACCAGGACGGCGGCGGGCCGCAGTTCGCGCGCCGGGCGCGCCGTGCCGGGGTTCAGATCATAGTCCGACCGAATGGCCGTCCGCTCGGGCGTCCAGTCGCTCACCGGGTCCAGATGGGCCTCAAGCCGTTGCCTCAGACTGCTGCAGCTCATTCCAGTCCTGCCCCGTCTGGTCCCAGGGCGAGGACCGCGCCGCCGGACCGCACCGCCAACCGCCCGTCCACGCCCTCGGCCCGCTCGACCAACTCATAGAAGACCGGCCGCGCGATCCGCGCCCACAGGTCGGCTCGCACATGAACGCGCGGGGCCGGTTCGCCCGTCGCCGCGTCCGTCTCGACCACGATGGGATGGTCCGGCCCCGCCTCAACCTCGTCGCCGACATCGGTCGTAAAGGTCAGCACGCCCTCGTTCGCCCGCATGGCCACCGCCCGAAACGGCAGGTCCTCGACCATGATCTTCAGCTTTTCCGCGGGCGTGACCAGATGATAGCCGTCCGGGTCCTTCCTCAGCACCGTCGAGAACAGCCGCACCAGCTCGGCCCGACCGATAGGCGAGCCTTCATGCATCCACACCCCGTCGGCGCGGATCAGGATGTCGATGTCGCCGCAATGGTCGGGATGCCACAGATGCACCGGCGGCAGGCCGCGCCCAGGCGCATGCCGTGCGGCTTCGGCGACGCCGGACAGGCCAGGCAGTGTCGCAGGGTTCGTCATATCCGGACTATGGGGCGCGTCGCCCGGCAAAGGAAGGTCGGACAGCCCTCAGGCGACCGGACGCACCGCGCCGACCGGCTCGATTTCGCTGATCGGCAGCCACATCACCCGACGCTGATCCACCGGCCCGGCGAACACGGCCTGAGGCGCCGCAACAAAGCCAAAGCGCGAGAAATAGGGCGGGTCGCCGATCAGCAGCACGCCGTCCAGCGTCATCGCCTTGGCCTCGTCGAGACAGGCCCGCACCAGTTCGGCGCCCAGCCCGCCGCGACGGCTGGAAGCGTCCACGGCGATCGGCCCCAGGAAGACGGACCGCGCCTCGCCCACGGTGATCGACCACAACCGCACCGAACCGATCAGCCGTTCGCCCTCGAAGGCGGAGAAGCCCACAGCCAGCGCCGACGCCTCGCGCAGGCGCTCCGCCGTCTTGGCGAACCGACCAGGACCAAAGGCGGCCAGCACCAGGGCGTCGATAGCCGCAGCGTCGCCCGATCGTTCTCGCTCGATGCGGACCGGCGTTACGGATTCAACGGGTGCTGAAACAGGATTGGGGGCGGCGACGGCGTTCATGCGCGGCGCCTAGACCCCCTGCCCCCTCGAATCAATCGCGTTTGCGCGAAATCAGCCGGCTTTCGAGAAATCCGGCGCCCGTTTCTGGCTGAAGGCCATGAAGGCCTCCATCGCTTCGGGGCTGCGCATTTGCGAGCCAAAGGCGTGCGCCTCGCGCTGCATCAGGGACCACAGGGTCTCGGCGTCGCGCATCAGGGCCTTGGTCTTGCGGATCGAGTTGGGCGCCCGCGCCGCCAGCTTGAGCGCCAGTTCGCGCGCCGTTGCATCGACCTGATCCGTCGGCACCGCGCGGTTGGCGATGCCCCAGGCCAGGGCCGTCTTGCCGTCGATGGCCTCGCCCAGGGCGAACAGTTCAAACGCCCGCTGATGGCCGATGGTCGCCGGCAACAGCAGCGACGACGCCGCCTCGGGCGCCAGGGCCAGGTTGACGAAGGGAACCGACAGCAGGGCGTCCTCGGCCACCACCACCATGTCGCAATGCAGCAGCAGGGTCAGGCCGATGCCCACGGCCCGGCCGCGCACCGCCGCCACCGCCGGCTTGTCCAGATCGGCCAGCGACTTCAGGAAGCGGAACACGCCCATCTCGACCAGATCGCCGCTGCTCTGCGAGCCCAGGGCGATGAAGTCGGCGATGTCGTTGCCGGCCGAAAACGAGTCGCCCTCGCTGCGGAACAGGACCACGCGCACGGCGTCATCCGTCTTGGCGCCTTCGACGGCCTCGGCCAGGGCCGAATACATGGCCTGGGTGATGGCGTTCTTCTTGTCCGCCCGGTCGAAGGCGACTGTCAGGACGCCGCCGTCCAGTTCGACCTTGATGTGTTCGCTCATTGTCCAGCCTCTGTCAGTGTCCACCAATCGACGCCCGCTTCGTCGCGGTTGCGCCGGGCCCGCCCCTCGCGGACCAGGTAATTCAGATGCGCGATCGCCTCGCCGGTCGCCATGCTCAGCACCTCGTCGCCCACCGGGCGCGCGAACAGAGCCGAGAAGACGTCGACCGCCCGGCACGGCGCCTTCAGCGTCCGCTCCAGCCGCTTCAACGCCACCTCATGGCCCCGGATCAGAGCCTCCAGCCGGGTCGTGACGCCATAGAAGGGCTCGCCGTGCGACGGCAGGACGAACAGATCGCCCGGCAGCCGCGCCTTCAGCGCCGCCAGCGAGCCCAGCCATTCGCCCAGGGGATCGCCCTCAGGCTCGGTCGGCCAGACGGAGACGTTCGAGGAAATGCGCGGCAGGATCTGATCGCCCGACAGGAAGACGCCGTCGCTCTCGCGCCACAGGCAGACGTGTTCGGGGCAGTGTCCTTCGCCGATCACCACGCGCCAGTCGCCGTCGCCGATCCGCACCACCTCGTCTTCGGACAGCCGCAGATAGGCCGAGGGCAGCGGAGTCACCGCCTTGCCGAATCCGCCGTATCCGGCCCGCCAATGGGCGATCTGGGCCTCGTTCCATCCGGCGGCGCGATAGAAGACCTCGCCCGAATCCGGGGCAGGCTGGCCCGTGTCGGCCAGCAGCATACGCCCCGTCACATACTCTAGCCGCGACATCAGCAGCGGCGCGTCGAACCGCGCGCACAGCCAGCCCGCCAGGCCGATATGGTCCGGATGCATATGGGTGCAGATCACGCGCTTGACCGGCTTGCCGCCCAGCGGCCCCGCCAGCGCCGCCTCCCAGCCCGCCTTGGACGCCTGGGTCTTCAGCCCCGTGTCCACCAGGGTCCAGCCGTCGCCGTCCGCCAGGGCGTAGACATTGATATGGTTCAGGCTCAGCGGCAGCGGCAGGCGCAGCCACAGCACGCCCGGCGCCACCTCGACCGCCTGACCCGCCTCGGGCGGCGGCCCCGACGGATAGGTCAGGCCGCGCGCGGTAGTCGCCACCTCATCGCTTATCGCGCCGTCCGCCAAGTCCGTCTCCAATCGCAACCCTCGTAGGTTAAACCCGATTGCGCCGGCCCGGTCCAGACCCGTCTCTCGCATAACGGCGCTTGACCAAATTGCAGCACCCAGACAAGACTTGCGCATCCATGATGCGGTCAAGGGAAGCCATGTTGTGACCATCAAACGTTTCAGCCGCGTCTTGGGGGTCGCCATCGGCCTGGCCGTCACGACGCTGAGTCCGACGCTCGCGACGGCGCAGCAACATGGCTATGGCAACATACGTGCAGGTCGCACTGGCCCGGACACCAGCCGCCCCGGCGGCGACGGCGTTCGTTCGGAAGTGGTGACCGGAACCCGAGTCCCCAGGACTTCGCCGGAAGATCGCCAGCAACGCCGCAGCAATCCCGCAGCAGTCAGGGCCGAGGCCGAAGCGATTCTGGCCGCCAGTTCGACGTCGTGCGCCGTGGGCGAGGCCAAGCTTCTGGCGCAACCCGCCCAACAGGACAAAATCTACGAAGTGACCTGCGCAGGGGAGGCAGGTTACATTCTTGTCGCCTCCACCCCGCCCCAAGTGGTCGACTGCGTCCTGTTGGACAGTCAGGCCGAGACCGGCCCCACCTGCACCCTTCCCGGCAATCAGGACATCCAAGGCTTCCTGAAGCTCTACGCCGCCCAGGCCGGCGTGGCCTGCACGGTTGACGACGCCAAGGTGCGCGGACGCTCCGGCGATGGCCCCGTGATCTATGAAATCGGCTGCGCGGGCGCGGACGGCTACTGGATCGAACAGAACGCCTCAGGCTGGGAGAAGACCGAGTGCCTGCAGATCATCAGCCAGAACGCCACCTGCCAGCTCACCACCCCGGCTGAACAGGCCGCGACGGTCAAATCCTGGCTGGTCGACTCGGAAGCCGCCGCCTGCGACGTTCAGCAGGTCCGTCTGATGGGTGAGAACGCCAACGGCCGCTTCATCGAAGTGGCCTGCGCCGGCGCCGAAGGCTCCATCGTCCGCTTCAACGCCGAACGCGCCGTGCAGCAGGTTTATCCCTGCGCCACCGCCCAGCGGATCGGCGGCTGCAAACTGACGGCGCCTAGCGGCGCTTGACCAGGTCGAAAGACCCCGCCAAGGCTTTCCGCATCCAGCAGAGGCCGAGGGAGCCCTTTCAGTGACCATCAAACGTTTCAGCCGCGCCTTGGGGATCGTAGCCGGCTTGGCCGTCATGACCCTGAGCCCCGCGCTCGCCACGGCTCAGGAGGCGAGCTACGTCAACAACAAGGCGGACCGTCCGGGCGCCGACACCAGCCGCCCCGGCGGCGACGGCGTCCGCTCCGAAGTCGTGACCCCCGGCCGCGTTCGCGGCGCACCGTCCGGCGAGCGCCAACAGCGCCGCGGCGGCCGCCAGCAGGAAGCCGCCGCTCCCGACCCCGCTGCGATCAAGGCTGAGGCGGAAGCGATTCTGGCCGCCGGCTCGACGTCGTGCGCCGTCGGCGAAGCCAAATTCCTCGGTCAATCTGCCGAACAGTTGAAGATCTACGAAGTGACCTGCGCCGGCGGGCCGGGCTACATTCTGGTTGCTTCCACGCCGCCGCAACTGGCCGACTGCGTCATTCTCGACAGCCAGGCGCAGGCCGCTCGCACGGCGAATCCCGAAGCCGCGACCGGCCCCACCTGCACCCTGCCCGGCAATCTGGACATCCAGGGCTTCCTGAAGGGTTATGCTACCCAGGCCGGCGTGGCCTGCACGGTTGACGACGCCAAGGTGCGCGGACGCTCCAGCGAAGGCGCCGTGATCTATGAGATCGGCTGCGCCGGTGCGGACGGCTACTGGATCGAGAAGAACGCCTCGGGCTGGGAGAAGACCGAGTGCCTGCAGATCATGAGCCAGAACGCCACCTGCCTGTTCACCACGCCCGCTGAACAGGCCGCGACGGTCAAGTCGTGGCTGGTCGGTTCGGAAGCCGCCGCCTGCGACGTCCAGCAGGTCCGCCTGATGGGCCAGAACGCCAACGGCCGCTTCATCGAAGTGACCTGCGCCGGCGCCGAAGGCTCCATCGTCCGCTTCAACGCCGAACACGCTGTGCAGCAGGTCTACCCCTGCGCCACCGCCCAACAGATCGGCGGCGGCTGCAAGCTGACGACGACGCCTCCGGCCGCCACGCCGCAAGCGTAAGCCACGCCTGATCGTCGAACGAAGCGCCGCCGGAGCGATCCGGCGGCGTCTTTGTTTTCCACCTTAGTTTTTGGCTACCTCTTTTCGCCGAACGCGACGCGCCTTAGCCTTGGCCCCATGCGCATCGCCACCTGGAACGTGAACTCGGTCAACGCCCGCCTGCCCACCGTGCTGGCCTGGCTGGAATCGGCCAATCCCGACGTCGTCTGCTTCCAGGAAATCAAATGCGTGGACGAGAAATTCCCGCGCGAGGCCTTTGAAAGCCTGGGCTACAACGTCGAGACTCACGGTCAAAAGACCTACAACGGCGTCGCCATCCTCTCGAAATTCCCCCTGTCCGACATCCGGCGCGGCCTGCCCGGCGACGACAGCGACGAACAGGCCCGTTATCTGGAGGCCGTGATCGAGGCGCCGGTTCCGGCGCGCGTCGCCGCCATCTACCTGCCCAACGGCAATCCGATCGGCACCGAGAAATTCGCCTACAAGCTGGCCTGGTTCCAGCGCCTGCACGACCACGCCAAGGCCCTGCTGGCCTATGAAGAGCCGCTGGCCCTGTGCGGCGACTACAACGTCATTCCCGAGGCTGAGGACGCCAAGAACCCCGCCGCCTGGGCCGAGGACGCCCTGTTCCAGACCGAAAGCCGTGAAGCCTTCCGCGCCCTGAAATGGCTGGGCTTCGCCGACAGCCACGACCTGGCCGGAGAACCCGCCGGCACCTACACCTTCTGGGACTATCAGGCCGGCGCCTGGCAGCGGAACAACGGCATCCGCATCGACTTCGCCCTGCTGTCGCCCCAGGCCGCCGACCGCTTCCGCGGCATCGAGACCCACCGCGACGCCCGCGACATGGACAAGCCCAGCGACCACGTCCCCGTGGTGGTCGATCTGGACCTGGAGGCCTGATCCATGAGCGAGACGCTCAGGGCCATCCTGCTGATCGCCCTGGCCGCCGCCTTCCTGACGACCGGCGCCCTGATTCTGTCCTGGTGGATGGAGCCGGAACGGCGGCTGAAGCGGGCCTTGCTGAAATCCCTGGGGCGGCCCGCCGACACCGAGGCCCTGTCGCCCGCCGAAGGCCGCGCCGCCGCTCTTGATTTCGACAACGGTCAGGTGGTGGTGCTGTGGCAGCGCGGCGTCCAGGGACTGGTCTATGGCTTTGACGAGATCGAGGGCGGCGAGATCATCGTCGACGGCCACGTGGTCGCCCGCGCCCGACGCGGCGCCCTGCGCAAGGATCTGGACGTCGTCGTGCCGGACGCCGAACAGGTCGTGCTGCGGCTGATGTTCGACGATGCGCGCAATCCCGAGTTCGAACTGGCCCTGTGGAACGCCGACCTGCCGGCCTCGACCGGATCGCCGTCCGAGGCGCTGAGGCTGGGGCGCCGCTGGTTGTCGCACGTCGAAGCCCTGATGAAGCGCTGATCGCCCTTCCCGGCCTCGTCGCGGAAGGCTAGAACCCGGCGCCTCTACTGTTTCTCGAGTTCTCAGGAGCCCGCCGTGGCCCGTCTCTTCGACGCCTACATCATCGCCGACTGGACCGCCGCCGAAGGCAAGAAGCTGGGCGAGCAGACCCTGTGGGTCGGCGTCGCCAAGCGCGACGTGCGTTTCCGCCTCTATACCGAGACCCACAACGTCGCCTCGCGCGCCGAGGGCGAGGCCCTGATCGCCGACCTGCTGGCTGAGCACCGCAAGCGCGGCGACCGCGTCCTGGTCGGCTTCGACTTCGATTTCGGCTTCCCCGTCGGCACGGCGGCGCGGCTGAAGCTGGACGGCCGCCCGTGGGAGGCCATGGGCAAGTTCCTGGCCGCCAACATCGTCGACAAGGCCGACAACACCAACAACCGCTATCAGGTCGCGGCCAAGATGAACCGCCTGATGACCGATGAGGCCTGGCCTTTCTGGGGCGCCCCCGCCAGCCAGGCCCAGCGCTGGCTGACCACGACCAAGCCGCCGGAGGGCGCCGGCGCCGACATCCCTGAGTTCCGCGCCACGGAACAGACCGCGCGCAAGGACAAGCTGCCGCCCAAGAGCGTCTGGCAGATGCACGGCGCCGGCGCCGTCGGCGGCCTGACCCTGGTCGGCGTGCCCATGCTGCGCCGCCTGCTGGACAAGCTGGGCGCCTCGGCCGCCGTCTGGCCCTTCAACACCGGCTGGCGTGAACTGACCGAGGCCGACGTCGAGCCGCTGTCGGCCGTCGTCGTCGAAGTCTGGCCCGCCCTGTTCGACGCCAAGCGTCAGGTCAGCGCCGAGGGCGTCAAGGAATACAAGACCCAGGCCCAGGTCCGCACCGCCGCCGAAGCCTTCGCCCAGATGGACGACGCCGGCACGCTGCAGAAGGCCTTCGCCCCGCCGAAGACGGCGGATGAGGCGCTGGTGGCTCAGGTCGAGAGCGAAGAGGGTTGGATTCTGGGGGTTTAAGCTGGCTTCCTTCTCCCCTTGAGGGAGAAGGTGGCGGCCGGAGGCCGACGGATGAGGGGTGTGAGCGCATCGGCTTCGATGACGGTTCGCCCCTCGGGATCGACAAGACCTCAAGGGCGCCGCCGACACCCCTCATCCGTCATGCTGCGCATGACACCTTCTCCCTCAAGGGGAGAAGGAAGACAGCTACCCGATCAGCACCCGCGCCGCCGCCCGCGCCTCGTCGGTGATTTCGGCGCCCGACAGCATTCGGGCGATCTCTTCCTGACGCGGATGGGGCTCCAGCACGTCGATGGAGGTGCGGGTGTGGCCGTCGTGGTCGGCCTTGCGGACCTTCCAGTGGGCGTGGCCGCGTGAGGCGACCTGGGGGCTGTGGGTCACGACCAGGACCTGAGCGCCGCTGGACAGGCGTTGCAAGCGCCCGCCGACGGCCTCGGCCACGGCGCCGCCGACGCCCTGATCGACCTCGTCGAAGATCATGACCGGCTGGCGCTGGTCCTCGCGGCTGGCCAGGGCCGCCTTCATGGCCAGGGCGAAGCGAGCCAGTTCGCCGCCCGAGGCCACGGTGTCCAGCGGACCGAACGGCGTGCCGGCGTTGGTGGCGACCTCGAATCGCACCGTCTCGACGCCCAGCGGCCCACGACGGCCTTCGATGGGGTCCAGGGTGACGCGGAAACGGGCGCGGTCCAGCTTCAGCGGGCCCAGCTCGCCCATGACGGCGGCGACCAGACGATCGCCCGCCGCCTCGCGCGCCGAGGTCAGCAGCATGGCGGCCACGTCATAGGCCTCGATGGCCACGGCCACATCCCTACGAGCATTGGTCAGGGCCTCGGCCCCATCCTCGATCAGACGCAGTTGCTCGCGCAGACGCACCCGCAGCGCCGGCAGGGCGTCGACCGTGGTGTTCAGCTTGCGAGCGGCGGCGCGCAGGCTGAACAGCCGCTCCTCCGCCTTGTCCAAACGGCCCGGCTCGAAGTCGAAAGCGTCGGCGGCGGCGTCCACGGCGGCGACCGCCTCGGTCGCCTCGACCAGGGCGCGGTCCACGGCTTCGGCGGCCAGACCCAGCTTGATGATGATCAGGTTGTCGCCCTCGGCGCCCGCCTGAACGGCGCGCTGGCGGGCGTGTTCGACGGCGCGCAGGGCCGAGGCCAGTCGCTGGCTCAGCTTGTCCCCGCCCAGCAGGTTGCGGGCGTCGGCCAGATCGGCCACGGCCTTTTCCGAGGCGCCCAGGATGGCGCGCTCGCCGGCTAGTTCGGTCTCCTCGTCCGGCTGCGGATCCAGGGCGTCGAGTTCGGCCAGGTTGAGCGCGATCTCCTCAGCCTTGGCGGCGGCCTCGGCGGCGGAGGCCTCCAGTTCGTCCAGCCGCCCCTGCGCGGCCTTCAAGCGGTCGGCGGCGGCCGCGACGCCCGACAGCTGGGGCTGCAGGCCGCCATAGTTGTCCAGCAGGGCGCGGTGGGTCTTCCAGTCCAGCAGGCCGACCGTCTCGTGCTGGCCGTGGACCTCGACCAGCAGGGCGCCTATCTCGCGCAGCGCCGTGACGCCCGCCGGCTGATCATTGACGTAGGCCCGGCTGCGGCCGTCGGCCGAGACGACGCGGCGCAGGATCAGCTCCTCGCCCGGCGCGACCTCGAAGCCGCGTTCGGCCAGAAGCGCGATCAGGGCCTCGTCATCGGGGGCGGTGAAGACGGCGGTGGCGACCGCCTGCTTGGCGCCCGAGCGCACAAGGCCAGCGTCGCCGCGCGCGCCAAGGGCCAGGCCCAGGGCGTCAAGGATGATGGACTTGCCGGCCCCGGTCTCGCCGGTCAGCACGGTCAGCCCCTCGCCGACCTCCAGGTCGAGGGCGTCGACGAGGACGACGTCACGGATCGAGAGAGTGGTCAGCATGGGCCAGCTTGATTCGACTTCACGCCCCACTCTAGCCGGAAACAGAAGGGGAACGCAGCGTCTTTCCGCCGATCCCCCAACAGATTGCCCCCGTCGGATCAGGCCCCGCCGGGGATGATCCGTTGCAGCCAGCTCTCGCGCTTGGCTTGCGGCTGCACGTCCGGACGCTGACCACGCTCGCTCAACAGGGCGTAGGCCTCGGCGTACCAGGGGCTGCCGGGATAGTTGTGGCCCAGGACGGCGGCGTTGCGCGTCGCTTCCTCGGTCAGACCCAGGCTGACGTTGACCTCGACCAGGCGATACAGGGCCTCGGGCGTGTGCGAGCTGCGCTGGAAGGCTTCGTTGTTGATCACAGCCTTGTAGCGGTTGATCGCGGCCAGCGGCTGGTTGGCGCGCTGATAGAAGCGGCCCACGGCCATTTCCTTGCCGGCCAGCTGGTCGTTGACCATGTCGATCTTGACGCGGGCGTCGGTGGCGTAGGCCGTGTTGGGATAGCGGCGCGCCACGTCGCGCAGACCGGCCAGAGCGGCCTCGGCGTAGGCTTGGTCCCGGCCGACATCGACGATCTGCTCGAAGTTGCAGATGGCGCGCATGTAGAAGGCGTAGGCCGCCGACGGATTGCCGGGGAACAGGGCGATGAAACGGTCAGCCGCCGCGATGGCGTCCTGATAATTATTGTTCTGATAGTAGGCGTAGACCTGCATCAGGATCGCGCGGCGCGACCACTCCGAATAGGGGTGCTGACGCTCGACTTCCTGGAAATAGTCGACGGCGTCGGTCCAGCGCTTGGACTGCAGACGCTGATAGCCCGTGTTGTAGAGCAGCTCGACCGGACGTTCTTCATAGGCCAGTCGCTGACGCGGCTTGTTCCCCGCGCAGGCGGAAACCGTCAGGGCGGCGACGGCGACCGTCATCAGGATCAGGCCGGAACGGGACTTCGAAGCGGGCAAGGGCGACCTCTTAAGATGCCTTGGTCACAGCGCACCCCCGGTGCGCCGCTGTCGTTACGCCGACCTCTATAGCAGCGACGGCGACCATGCCAATGCAGCGAAATCCGTCATGACGGGTTGATGCACGGCGATCCGCTGCTAAAGAGCGCGTCCAGAAACGACTGCGCTCATTGGCGCAGCGATGACGGCAAAAGGATGACCGGTAATGAAGCTGCTCTCTGGCAATTCGAACCGGACTCTGTCCCAGGCCATCGCCACCCACCTCGACATGCCGCTGACCAAGGCCCAGGTGAAACGATTCGCCGACAACGAGGTCTTCGCCGTCATCGAAGAGAACGTCCGCGGCGAGGACGTCTTCATCATCCAGTCGACCTCCTATCCGGCCAACGACAATCTGATGGAGCTGCTGATCATGACCGACGCCCTGGTGCGGGCGTCGGCGCGACGGATCACGGCGGTCATGCCCTACTTCGGCTACGCCCGTCAGGACCGGAAGACCGGGGGCCGCACGCCGATCTCGGCCAAGCTGGTCGCCAATCTGATCACCCGCGCGGGCGCTGACCGCGTCCTGACCATGGATCTGCACGCCGGTCAGATTCAGGGCTTCTTCGACATTCCGACCGACAACCTGGTGGCCACGCCGGTTCTGGCCCAGGACATCAAGGACCACTATCCGCGCGGCGACGACCTGATGATCGTCTCGCCCGACGTCGGCGGCGTGGTGCGCGCCCGCTCGCTGGCCAAGCGGCTGGATGCGGACCTGGCCATCGTCGACAAGCGCCGCCCCAAGGCGGGCGAGAGCGAAGTCATGAACATCATCGGCGACGTCGAAGGCCGCCGCTGCATCCTGTTCGACGACATCGTCGATTCGGGCGGCACCCTGGTCAACGCGGCCCAGGCCCTGATCGACCGCGGCGCGACCGAGGTCTCGGCCTATATCAGCCACGGCGTCCTGTCGGGTCCGGCGGTCCAGCGCGTCACCAACGGCCCGCTGAAGGAACTGGTCATCACCGATTCCATCGAACAGCCTGACGAAGTTTTGAAGTGTGGGAAAATCCGCACCGTGTCCGTCGCGCCTTTGATTGGCGAGGCTATTCGGCGGATCGCCAACGAAGAGTCCGTCTCCAAGCTTTTCGATTAACCTTCGAATAACCATTCCCTTCACGATATAAGCGCCATCAGTTCCTGGGGCGCCTCGCCGTGTCCCGCGTCCAATACGTAGGGAAGTTCGCCGATGTCCCAGGCCTTTCTGAACCGCGGCCTGTCCGTCGCCGCTGTCGCCGTCGCCGCACTTCTGGCCAGTTGCTCGACCCCCGCGCCGGAGGCGCCGCCTCCCCCGCCGGCCGTCACGCCGCCGCCGCCCGTCGCCCTCAATGAAAGCGTGGCGCAGGCCGCTTCAGTCTATGTCGCCTTCGTGCGCGAGGTCGGCAGCATCCAGGCCGGTTTCCCCGACGCAGAATCGATTCAGGCCGCCATCCGCAAGGGTGCGGCCTACGAACCCGGCCAGTTGTCGCGCGGCATGATCGCCTACGGCTCGATCCTGGCCCTGCAGTCGCCTGAATACGTGGCGGGCGTGCGTCAGTTTGCGACCAATCCGGCGCAGCGTCAGCAGATGATCGCGCGCATCGTCCTGGACCCCGCCTACGCCGCCACCCTGCCCGGCGCCGACGCGGCGGCTGGGCTGATCGTCTCGACCATGGGCAAGGACATCGCGACCCTCACCGCCATCGCCGAGGCCGTCGAGGGCGACGCCTACACCATCCAGGAACGCCGCGACCCGCGCCGTCGCTGGGCCGTCACCCCCATCCCGCACCGCGAAGTCCGCCTGCAGGGCGCCAAGACCCTGTCGGTCGTCCAACTGCCCTCGGCCGAGGAAAGCGCGCGCCTGTTCGCCGCCGCCAACAACGGTTCGGGCCTGGGCCTGACCCCGGCCCAGCACGGCGCCCCCTTCACGCCCGCTGTCGTCAACTCGCTGGCGATCGCCGCCCTGGCCGCCCTGGGCGCCGCCGGCGACGACGCCAGGACCAATACGGATGCGCTGACCAGCGAATCGAACAACGAGTTCTGCCTGAACATGTCCAAGCTGATGCTGTTCCAGTGCCTGGCGGCGTCGCGTCCCAGCTATGAGGACATTTTCTGCACCGGACGGCACATCGTGCGCGATCTGGCGCAATGCACGGCCCAGTATACAGGCCCGACGCGGACGTCGGCGCCCCCCGCCGCAACCAACGTGGCGTCGAATTCGACGCCGGGCGGCGCCACAAACTGACGCCAAGGCGGGCTGATCGGACCGGGGCGGTTGCGTCCGCCCCCTGTTCCGTGTAATAGCCCGCCCTCTTGAATTCGAGGGTTCATGACCCCGCCGCGCGGGCCCCGGTTGGCGCGGCGTATCTGTTGTTGTTGAGGCGAGCCCGATGGCCGAGATCATTCTGAACGTTGACGTCCGTGAAGGCGTGGGTACCGGCAGCGCACGCGCTGTTCGTCGCTCGGGCGCCGTGCCTGGCATCCTGTACGGTGGCGACAAGGCCCCCGTCTCGATCTCGGTGAACGAGAAGGACTTCCGCAAGTCCCTCTACACCGGCAAGCTGCTGGGCCACCTGGTGACCCTGAAGTACGGCGATGAGACCCAGCCGGTCATCGCCAAGACGGTCCAGTTCGACCCCGTGTCGGACCGCCCGCTGCACTTCGACCTGATGCGCGTCGACGCCAGCGCTCCGGTCAAGATCGAGATCGCCGTTCACTTCAAGAACGCTGACGAAGCCCCCTTCACCCGCGCCGGCGGCATGCTGGAAGTCGTCCGTCACTCGGTCGAGATCATGGTCGCCGCCGATCAGATCCCGGAAGAACTGGTCGTCGACCTGAAGGGCCGCGAAATCGGCGAGAACATCCGCATGTCGGACATCGTCCTGCCTAAGGGCGCGACCGCTGTCATCACCGACCGCGACTTCATGATCGCCACGATCAAGGCCTCCTCGGCTGCTCAGTCGGAAGCCGGCGACACCACCGTCGAAGCCTAAGGGTTTCAATCGGTCTGAAAAGTTCAGCCCTGCCGGGTTCGCCCGGCAGGGCTTTTCTTTGCCCGGATCAGCGGGCATGAGGTCCCCATGATCATCATCGCCGGTCTGGGCAATCCGGGCGCCAAATACGAAAAGAACCGCCACAACATCGGCTTCATGGCCGTGGACGAGATCGCGCGCCGATGGCGCTTCGGTCCCGAGCGGGCCAAGTTCCAGTCCATCGTCAGCGAGGGCGAGGTCGATAGCGCTGACGGCCCGGTCAAGGTCCTGCTGATGAAGCCGCAGACCTATATGAACGAGAGCGGCCGCGCCGTCGGCGAGGCGGCGCGCTTCTACAAGATCAAGCCCAGCGAGATCATCGTCTTTCACGACGAGATCGACCTGGCCCCCGGCCGCTTCCGCATGAAGACCGGCGGCGGCGCGGCGGGCCAGAACGGCATCCGCAGCCTGATCAGCCACCTGGGCGCCGACTTCCGTCGCGGCCGCCTAGGCATCGGCCATCCGGGCGAGAGCCATCTGGTCATGCCGCACGTCCTCGGCGACTTCCACAAGGCCGAGAAGCCCTGGCTGGACGCCCTGCTGCAAGCCTGCGCCGACGCCCTTCCCTTCGCCGCCGCGGGCGACGACGAACGCTATCAGGGCGAGGTCATGCGCCTGGCCCCCGCGCCCAAGTTCAGCCCGCGTCAGGCGGCGCGCGGGGAGTGACGCAGACGCCTCTCCCTCCCCTTCATGGGGAGGGTGGTCGCGAAGCGACCGGGTGGGGAGGGCTTGGTGAAATAGACGCCGCGCCTGAGCTGCCCAGCCGCCCCACCCGTCTTCGGCCTACGGCCTCAGCCACCCTCCCCATAAAGGGGAGGGAGAGACGCACAGCTCAGTTCGTCGTGGTCCAGGCCGCGTTCAACGTCACCGCCCCGTTCGCCGGGACCGTCAAGGTCCAGACCGGATAGCCCGTGTCGTCGATACGGCTGCGAACTGACTGGCTGCGGATACGGAAGCCGCGCTGCATGGCCGCGCCGGCGCCCAGTTCCACAGTGACAGGCTCGGAACGAGCGTTCGTGACCGTGGTCTCGACCTCGGTGCGTTCCGTCGTCACCGCGCCGCGCGTCGAGCGGCCCGACTTCACCAGCCGCGTCTGCACCCGCACGTCCGGCGATTCGCCGAAACCAAGACGCACCAGCAGGCCAACGCCCTTGTCCGCGAATCTGTCCTGACCGGCCAGCAGGACCCCGCCCGCTCCGTCCGGCTGCATCACCGCCACCGAACCGCCCGGCAGGGCCACGCCGAGGCCGGCGCCTTCTTCGTTCTTCAGCTTCACGACGATGGCGGTCGGACGGGATTGGTCGTCTTCATTGAGCACGTTCGCCCGATAGACCCGCTCATAGGCCACGCCCTCCCGCTCAAGGAAGCGGACCTGCTTGGTCTGGCGCGCGGCCACCGTGGTCGGCTCCGGCAGGGTGTAGATCTTGTAGTCGCCCAGTTCACCCTGCCGGGCGATGCGGCTGCCGGTGACGACGATGTCCTCCGTCGCGGCGCGCGCCATGGCCATCACCGGCGGCGGCGGCGGCGCTGGCGGCGGCGGCGGCGGCGGTCCGCCATACTCGGTGAATTCGCCCGCCCCGAACGTCGTTGTCCCCTGCGGCCAGCAATTGTTCTGCGGATAACGCAACAGCGGCTCCACCGGGATGGTGCCGGCGTCCTTCCTCAGCGTCCCGGCCACCACCTGCACCGGGGCGTCGGGGAAGCCGGTCCCGCCGAAGTTGGCCAGCGTCAGCCAGCCGGTCAGGTCCAGCGTGCCGTCGCTGGGGTCCAGCCGCGCCACATAGTCGGCCGACCACTGCAGTCCCGTCGCCAGATAGGCCAGGGTGACGGTGTGGCGCCCCGCCTTCTCGGCCCGCGTCCGCACTGACAGCACCGGCTGGTCGCCCAGCCCCTCGGGCACGCGGTCGAAGATGACGCGCTCGGTCTGGCCGGAACAGTCCAGCGCCTCGAACCGGCCGTCGATCTCCAGCACCGTGCCCTGCGCGCCTGCACGGATCACGGCGGCCTTTTCCACCTGTTCGCCGGTCGCGGGATTGGTGCGGACCACGCGCACCACCTCGCCCACCGACTTCTCCATCAGACTGGCGGGCGACAGCAGGTCGAAGTCCGTGTTGCGCTCGACCACATGGGCGGGCAGGCCTTCCAACACCGCGCTCTGCGGCACGATGCCGGTGGCGACGCCGCGAAAGCGGATGATCCCCTCGCCCGCCGGCAGATCGACCGTGCGCGTCTCGACGATCAGGGCCAGCCCCTGCTGGTCCAGCCGGTTCCAAGACTGGCGCGACTGCTCCATCAGTTGGACCGTATCGACCGGCTGGTCGCGATAGATGACCACGGTCGCCGCGTCCGGGCGCGCGGAGACGCTTTCGCTCTGCGCCCAGGCGACGGGGGCCCAGGCGGTCGGCCCCAGAAACGTCAGAGCCGTGGTGATCGCCAACAGACGGCGCATCGGATCAGCCGCCGGTCGTGATGGTCGCGGTCAGCTTGGTCTCGCCGTTGGCGGGCACCGGCACGCGCCAGACCACGGTGCGGGCGTCGCGCATTTCACCGTTGATGCTCTGCTCGCTCAGTTCCGTGTCGCGGCCCAGGCCGCGCTGACGCACCTCGACCGTCACCGGCTCGGGCCGGGCGTTGCGGACGGTGTATTCCATCGCATAGCGGGTGCGGAAATAGTCCACGAGGCGCTTGGACACCCGCTCCGACGTCACCAGACGCGGCTGCACCGTCACGTCGAAGGCGTCGCCGGTCGTGACCACGATCTCGGACCCGGCGGGCGAGTGATCGACCTGATCCTCGCCGATGAAGCGGGGCTCGCCCGCCTCGTCCTTGACATAGACGCGCATGACCCCGGCCGGCAGGGCGCGGGCGGCATTGCCCGAGCCGTTGCTGAAGATGACGCCGACCTCGGCCGCGACAGGCTCCTCGAAGGTCTGGAAGCCATTGATGACGTTCAGATAGCGTTTGGTCGCGGGAACCCCGGCCGCGTCGATCAGGCCGACCTGCTTGGTCTGGTTGTTGGCGACGGTGACAGCCTCGGGCAGCGGATAGACATAGACGTCGGCCAGAGCGCCCTGCCCGCCCGTCTGGGTCCCGTTCCCTCGCGTCGAACGGCTGTAGGAGTTGTAGCCGCCCTGATTGACCAGATTGACGTCGCCGGCCACCACCCGCGTCTGGGCGTTGCTGAACGTCGCGCCCGAACTGTTGGAGATCGTCACCCAGCCGGTCAGGTCCAGCTTGCCCGCCTTTTCATCGAAGCGGGCCACATAGTCGGCCTTCCATTGCAGGCCGGTGGTCAGATAGCTGAGCGTCGTCTCGCGCCGCCCCCCGCCCTGGGCGTCCAGGGTGACGCTGAGGGTCGGGCGCGGACGCAGATTGGCCGGCACGCGGTCAAAGATGACGCGGGTCGGCACGCCGTCGTCGCGCAGCACCTCGATGCGGTCGCCGATCTGCAGCACCACGCCTTGATTCGCCGCCAGGACGCGGGCGCGCTCGGTCGTCTGCGCGCCCGAGCCGGGGTTGGTGCGGACGATACCGATGTCGCCGCCCACGGCGCTTTCCATCAGCTTGCCGGGCGTCAGCAGGTCATAGTCGAAGTTCTGCTCGACCACCGACAGGCCGCGCCCCGACAGGCCGACGGTCTCGGGCCGGATGCTGGCCGAAACGCCCGGGAATTCCTGACGCGAACGCCCGGCGGGCACGTTCAGGTTCCGCAGGTCCTCCACCAGGGCGATGTTTTGATTATAGACGGTCAGGGAGACGCGGTCGGGACCGCCTGGCCCCTCCTCCACCTGTTGCGCGGCTGCGGGCGCGGCCAGGAGAAGGGCGAGAGCAAAGGGGCCGAGTGCGCGGATCATGAAGTCCCTCGATGGCTGTCCGACAGCTACGCTGGCATGGGGCAACCGCATTTGTCGAGGGCGCGCGGCGTCCCGTCGCTCTAGCTTCACGTCATGGGAAGGTTTAAGCCCCGCCCCGTGACCCGGTCCCAGAGTGAAAACTGGTCGACAGCGCGTTCGCTGGCCTTCCTGGCCGCGACGTTCGCCATCGTGATCGGAACCCTGTTGCCGTTCGCAGCCCTGGCGGCCTCGGTTCCCGGCCAGCCCATCGTCATCTGCTCGGCCGAAGGGCCGCAGACGATCCAGTCGGGCGGCGTCGATGGGCCGGTCAACAGGCACGTCGGGGCCAAGTGCGCCGCCTGCGTCATGCCGCTGCTGGCCGCCCTGCCCGCACCGCCCGCGCCGACGCCGGCCCCGGCCGTCCGCATGGTCGAGCCCGTCGCCTACACGCCCTTCCGCGTCAGCCCCCCGCCCCCGGCCCGCGCCCCGCCGCGTCCGCCGTCCACCGCCCCTCCCCACGCCTGAAGCCAGACCCCCTGCCCGCTCGCGCGCGTCCCATGACGACGCCCGCGATCGCACCTCTGTTTTCAGGATTTCAGTTCCATGTCTTTCAAGACCACCGCGGCGCCGTGCGCGCTGCTCATCGGCGCCTGCCTGGCGCCGACCTTCGCCCTTGCCGCCGACCTGCCCGAGTCTGACGCCCCCGCCACCGTCGTCGACAGCATCATCGTCACCGGCCGCCGCAACGCCGAAGATCCCGCCGTCGTGGCCGAGGCGCGCGACCGCCTCAGCCGCACCCCCGGCGCCGTCGCTGTCGTCTCGGCCGAGAGCTACGCCGACCGCTTCGCCCAGGGCTTCGCAGACACCCTGAGGAATGTCCCCGGCGTCCTGGCCCAGAAACGCTATGGCGAGGAAAGCCGCCTCTCCATTCGCGGCTCGGGCCTGGCCCAGGGCTTCCATCAGCGGGGCGTCCTGTTCGCCCAGGACGGCGTGCCGTTCGCCGATGCTGACGGCTTTTCCGACTTTCAGGGCGTGGACGCCCTGAGCGCCCGCTACATCGAGGTGTGGAAGGGATCGAACACCCTACGCTTCGGCGGGGCGCAGTTGGGCGGGGCGATCAACCTGGTCACGCCGACGGGCCGCACGGCCCTGCATGACAACGTCCTGCAGTTTGAGAACGGCAGCTACGACACCTACCGCGTCCATGGCGAACTGGCGCGCGAGCACGGCGACTGGGACGTCTTCGCCGCGGTCTCGGGCATGAAGACCGACGGCTATCGCCAGCAGAGTGACCAGTCGCAGGGCCGTCTGACCCTCAATGTCGGGCGCGCCTTCGGTCAGGACCGCGAGGTCCGCCTGATCGCCCAGGCCGCCGACATCCAGCAGTCGGTTCCTGGCTCACTGACGCTGAAACAGGCGCTGGAAGCCCCGCGCATGGCCCCGACCAACAACATCATCAACGACACCGCTCGCGACCAGACGCTGAAACGGCTGACGCTGCAGACCCGCTGGCGGCTGACCGAGACCACGCTGTTCGAGGGCGCGATCTGGGGTTGGGAGAAGTCGCTCTATCACCCGATCTTCCAGGTCGTGGATCAGGAAAGCCAGACGAAAGGCGCCTTTGGCCGCATCGACTGGACGGGCCAGGTGGCGGGCCTGCGCGCCGACGCCTTCTACGGCTTCAGCTGGCGCGACGGCGATCTGGACGCCCTGCGCTACGTCAACGTCGGCGGCAAGCGCGGAGCGCTGACGGCGAACGGCCGGCAACAGGCGACCGGGCTGGACGTCTTCGCCGAGGGACGGCTGTTCGTCACCGACCGGCTGGCGCTGGTCGCGGGCGGTTCCTGGGGCCGGGCCACGCGCGATTATCAGGACCGATTGAAGCCCGCCAATGACGACGCCATCGACTACGACTGGTTCTCTCCGCGCCTGGGCCTGCTGTGGGAGGCTGACGACGGCGCCCAGGTCTTCGCCAACGTGACCCGCTCGGTCGAGCCGCCGGCCTATGGCGCCCTGGTGCAGGCGCCGCTGACCGGCTTCACGCCGGTGCAGGTACAGGACGCCTGGACCGCCGAGATCGGCACACGCGGCAGACGCGGCCCCTTCGCCTGGGATGTCACCGCCTATCGCAGCCGGATCGACGGCGAGATCCTGAACTTCATCATCGGGCCGGACATTCCCGCCGCCACCTTCAACGCCGACCGGACCATCCATCAAGGCATCGAAGCCGGTCTGGACTGGCGCCTGCCGGTCGAACTGGCGGACGGCTCCCTGTTGCTGCGCCAGACCTACACCTGGAGCGACTTCCGCTTCGATGGCGACGCTCGCTGGGGCGACAACCGCCTGCCGGTCGTGCCTCAGCATCAGTACCGGGCCGAGCTGACCTGGCGGCATCCGTCAGGCCTCTTCGTCACCCCCTCGGTCGAGTGGCGGATCAGCCAGCCCTATGTCGACTACGCCAACACGATGAAGGCGCCCGACTACGCCCTACTGGGCCTGACGGCGGGCTTCGACGTGCGCGACGGCCTGTCCGTCTTCATCGACGCCCGAAACCTGACCGACGAACGTTACGTCGGCGAGTTCTCCGCCGTGACCGACGCCCGCACGGCCTCGACCAGCGTCTTCTTCCCCGGCGAGGGCCGCTCCGTTTTCGTCGGCCTCCGCCTAGCCTACTAATTGGCCTATCAAGGAACCATGATGACCAAACACACCCTGATCCTCAGCGCCCTCGGCGCCCTCGCGCTGACCGCCTGCGGCCAGCCCGCGGACAAGCCCGCTGAAACCGCCGCCGCGCCCGGAACCATCACGGTCGCCGACGCCTGGTGCCGCCCGACGCCGAACGGGGCCAAGGTCGGCGGCTGCTACGTCACCCTGACGGCGGGCTCGGACGACCGGCTGCTCAGCGTCTCGACCGCTCTGGCCGATAGCGCCCAGATCCATGAGATGAAGATGGAGAACGGCGTCATGAGCATGGGCGAGCTGAAGGACGGCCTGCCCCTGCCCGCCGGTCAGAAGGTCGAGCTGAAGCCCGGCTCGACCCACATCATGCTGATGGGCCTGCGCGATCCGCTGGTCGACGGCGGCGTGGCCTCCTTCACCCTGACGTTCGAGAAGGCCCCGGCCATCGGCGTCCACGCGGCGATCAAGCAGCCGCCGGTGGTGGATTCCGAGGAGTAGCAGCAGCCTTCCCTCTCCCGATGGGAGAGGGCTTGAGCGCACGAGAGCGAAGCGAACGTTCTTTCGCGAAAGGGTGAGGGTTGCCGGCAGCAGTCGGCGCAAGCCGCCGCGCCACGGCTCCCGCCGACTTGCAGGGTAGCCCCTCACCCTTTCGCCTTTTCCAATCGCTTCGCTCTTGGAGGCTCAAGCCCTCTCCCAACGGAGAGGGTTCAGACACCGCCGCACCTGACAAACAGGCCCGAACCCGCTAAAGGCTCGCGCTCACGAGGAATCCCATGGCTCTTAAAGTCGCGATCGTCGGCCTGCCCAACGTCGGCAAGTCCACCCTGTTCAACGCCCTGACCAAGACGGCGGCGGCCCAGGCCGCCAACTATCCGTTCTGCACCATCGAGCCGAACACCGGCGACGTGGCCGTGCCGGAAGCCCGTCTGAACACGCTGGCGGAGATCGCCGGTTCGAAGGAAATCATCCCCGCGCGGATCACCTTCGTCGACGTGGCCGGCCTGGTGCGCGGCGCGTCCAAGGGCGAGGGCCTGGGCAACCAGTTCCTGGCCAACATCCGCGACTGCGACGCCGTGGCCTTCGTCGCCCGCTGCTTCGTCGATGACGACATCACCCACGTCGAGAACCGCATCGACCCGATCTCGGACCTCGAGATCATCGAGACCGAGCTGATGCTGGCCGACCTCGAGAGCCTGGAGCGCCGTCGCGTTCAGGTCGAGAAGCGCGCCAAGGGCGGCGACAAGGAATCCCAGCTGACGCTGAAGCTGATCGACGCCGCGCTGGAGAAGCTGCGCGACGGCAAGCCCGCGCGTCTGGCCGAGGTGTCCAAGGAGGACAAGAAGGCCTGGGACATGCTGCAACTGCTGACGGCCCTGCCCGCCCTCTACGTCGCCAACGTCGAGGAAGGCTCGGCCGACAAGGGCAACGACCTGTCGGCCCTGGTCGCCAAGCGCGCCGCCGAGGACCACGCCAACTCGGTGGTCATCTCGGCCCAGATCGAGTCGGAAATCGCCGTCCTGGACGACGAGGAGCAGAAGGAGTTCCTCGAGACCCTGGGTCTGGAAGAGCCCGGCCTGAACCGCCTGATCCGCGAGGCCTACAAGCTGCTGGGCCTGCAGACCTACTTCACGGTCGGTCCCAAGGAAGCCCGCGCCTGGACCATCCCGGTCGGCGCCACCGCCCCCCAGGCCGCCGGCGTGATCCACACCGACTTCGAAAAGGGCTTCATCCGCGGCGAGACCATCGCCTTCGACGACTATGTCGCGCTGAAGGGCGAAGCGGGCGCCAAGGAAGCCGGCAAGATGCGCGCCGAAGGCAAGGCCTATGTCGTCAAGGACGGCGACGTGATGCACTTCCTGTTCAACAACTAAGCAGGCGTTCCTCGCCTCCGAGGAACAGAAAAGGCCCTCCGCCCGGCGACAGGCGGAGGGCCTTTCCATGTGGGAGCCGCGCTGACGATCAGGCGGCGTCGGTGAAGCCCACGACCAGTCCGTCGATAAAACCCGCAGCGAACTCGCCCAAAAGCCGAACAGCGACCATCACGGCTATGACCGCGAGCAAGGTGCTGAAGGGCTTGCGCCTGAACGAAACCGCCAAAGCCTGAAACCCGAGGTGCCGCATTATCGCCGCGCCGCGTCGCTGGCGGCTCGCACCTGGCCGAACTCGGATGTCGGCTTCCAGGTCGGCCATGTGTCGCTGTTGGCCAGTTGCAGGCCCAGTCGGTACAGCAGCGTCAGGTTCTCGACCGCCGAGCGCAGGTCCCAGTCGGCGGACCATTCATCGGTCGGCTTGTGATAGTCGGCGCCGAACTTGGCCTTCCACGCCGCCAGACCGGCCTCCTTGCCGCCGTCCACCCAGTCCACGCCGTGCCACGGCATCAAGGCCGGCACGCCCGCCCGGGCGAAGGGGAAGTGGTCGGAACGGTAGTAGAAGCCCTGCTCCGGCTGCCCGTCGTCAGAGACATAGCGGCCTTCCTTCTCGGCCAGGGCCTGAAGGTCGTCTTCCAGGCTGTTCTGGCCCTTGCCGAAGATCGGCACGTCGCGGGTCGGCCCCGACAGCGGCAGCATGTCGATGTTGATGTCGGCCACCGTCGTCTCCAGCGGATAGACCGGATCGGCGGCATAGGCGTAGGCGCCCAGCAGACCCATTTCCTCGGCCGCCATGTGGGCGAAGACGATGGTGCGGTCCGGCGCGGGCGCCGCCTTCAGCTGACGCGCCATCTCCAGCACGCCGATGGTGCCCGAAGCGTTGTCCCAGGCGCCGTTGAAGATCTTGTCGTCGCCGGCGGCGTGCTCGTTGACGCCGACGTGGTCCCAGTGGGCCGAATAGATGATGGTCTCGTTCGGACGCTTGGCGCCCGGAATCCTGGCCAGCAGGTTGTGGGTGCGCAGGGTGTCGATGGTCTCGGCCGTCTCGACCGACAGGGTCACGCCGGGCACGGCGAAGGCGCGGAAATCGCCGGTCGCGGCGCGCGGCGCCAGTTCAGCGATATCCAGGCCCAGGGCCTTGGCCGTGTCGGCGTTGATCGTGCCCGAGAACTCGAGGTCGGCTGCGCCAGGCGTCAGGGTGCGGGTGCGGCCATTGCCCTGCGCCATCCGGGTCCAGGCGGTGTCGCTTGCTGCGGCCTTCGACACGGTGATGACGCCGA
This sequence comes from Brevundimonas sp. KH_025, assembly GCF_057839885.1. Classification (NCBI taxonomy): domain Bacteria; kingdom Pseudomonadati; phylum Pseudomonadota; class Alphaproteobacteria; order Caulobacterales; family Caulobacteraceae; genus Brevundimonas; species Brevundimonas sp. KH_025. The sequence goes on from NZ_CM174501.1 coordinate 1,906,061, forward strand.
GGGCGCCACGGCGCTTGGCCTCGTCCGCCTTGTAGGCGCCGGACTGATAGTTGGTGGCGTAAGGCCCGTTGAACAGGTCGCCGTCCGGCTCGCCGCCGACGACGAGAACGACCTTGCCCGTCACGTCCAGATCGCCGTAGTCGTCCCAGCCGCGCTCGGGCGCGTAAATGCCGTGGCCGACGAAGACGACCCCTGCGTTGGCGATCGCCGCCTTGCCGTCGTTGCTGACCGCCCGCAGGGTGATGTCGGTTCCGGGCGTCAGGACATGGACCTGACCGTCTGCGCCGGTCCAGCTGGCCTTGGCGGCGTCAGCGACGGGGGTGTAGCGCAGCAGGTCGATGACCTGCAGCCATTGGCCGTTCGGACCGCCGGGCGCCAGGCCCATGGCCTCATACTGGGCCTGCAGCCAGTCCAGCGTCTTCTTCTCGCCGTCCGTGCCTGGATAGCGGCCCTGGAAGTCGTCAGCGCTGATGGTGCGGATCTCGTCCGACAGGCGCTGGGCCGAAAAGTCCTGCGCCGCGGCCGAACCAGCGACAAGCAGAAGGGCTGCGGCGGCGACGCCGCTGATGAACCGACGATGCATGGTGTCTCCTTCACCCTCCCCCGGGGCGTTTCGCAAAAACAATAGGGCGGCCCCCTGCGGAGCCGCCCCTTAATGTTTTGTCATATTCAGCGAAGGCCGATCAGCCTCGGCCTATTTGCGGCGCGCGTCGCTGACCGTGCGCGCCGGACCGAACTCCGAACCCGGCTTCCACTGCGGCCAGTCGCGGCTGTTGGCCAGAGCCTGACCGGCCTGGAAGACGACCGAAAGATCCTGGATCATGCCGCTATAGTCCCAGTTCGGCTCCCACTCGTCGGCGGCCTGGTGATAGCGGTTGGCGCGGTATTCAGCGGCTGCGGCCAGACGCGGCGCGATCGGCTCGTCCACAAAGTCGCCGGTCGAGGACAGATAGCCCATCGGCACGCCGCGCTTGGCCAGGGGGAAGTGATCCGACCGGAAGTAGATGCCCGCTCCGGCGCTGGCGTCGCCCTGGAAGCCGCGTCCCTGGGCGGCCGCCAGGGCAATGACGCGCTCGTCCAGATCAGACTGGCCGTAGCCGGTGACGCCCAGCTTGCTCATCCGGCCCAGGACGTTGGTCGCATCCAAATTGAAGCCGGCGACCGTGGTCTCCAGCGAATAGAGCGGATTGGCGGCGTAGAACTCCGAGCCGAGCAGTCCGCTTTCCTCACCGGTGAAGCTGATCATGACGATCGACCGCTGCGGACGCGGCCCGGCGGCGAAGGCGCGCGCCAGCTCCAGCAGCCCCGCCGTGCCCGAGGCGTTGTCCACCGCGCCGTTGAAGATCCGGTCGCCGTTGGCGTCCGGCTCGCCCATGCCGATGTGGTCCCAGTGGCCGGTGTAGAGGATGGTCTCGTTCGGGTGGCTCGCGCCCTCCAGCTTGGCCACGACGTTGTGGGTGGTGATGCGGTCGGTCTTCACGTCGAACTTGGCGTCGATGGTCGCGCCCGCCAGTTCCACCGGCCGGAAATCGCGGCTGCGGGCCTTGATCTTCTCCTGCTCGAAATCGAGCCCGGCGTGGCGGAACAGGTCCACGGCCACATCGCGCTGGATCCAGGCCTCCATCGGCACGCGCTCGGCCGAGGGGTTCTGACGTACGATGTCGAACTGCGGCACGGACCAGGAGTTGGCCACGGTGGTCCAGCCGTAGGAGGCGGGCTTGGTCTCGTGGACGATCAGCACGCCCGCCGCGCCCTGACGGGCGGCCTCCTCGTACTTGTAGGTCCAGCGGCCGTAGTAGGTCATGGCCTCGCCGCCGAAGGTGTTCAGCGCCGGCTCCTCGAAGTCGGCGTCGTTGACCAGGACGACGATGACCTTGCCGCGCACGTCGGTCTTGAAATCGTTCCAGCCGCGCTCGGGCGCGTTGGTGCCGTAGCCGACGAAGACCAGCGGCTTGCCGCGCAGGTCGACGCCGTTGCCGGGCAGGCGCGTGGTGATGGTGGCCTGCTGGCCCTGGGCCAGGGCCTGCGTCCAGTCGCCGACCTTGATCTGACCGCTGACGTTGGAGACGGTGAAGCGGTTCAGCGCGACCGACTGGGTCCAGCCGCCGTTCTCGCCGCCCGGCGCAAAGCCCGCCGCCGCATACTGGCGGCTCAGGTAGTCGACGACCTTGGCCTCGGCCGGGGTGGCGATGCCGCGCCCTTCGAAGCTGTCGTCCGCCAGAACCTTGATGTCCTGCGAGATGCGCGCCGCGTCGAACTGGGCGACGACGGGCGCGTTTGCGCCCTCCCCGCTGGTGGCGCAGGCCGCGAGCGAGGCGGCGAAGATCAGGACGGCGGCGGACGACATCAAACGCATGGAGACAGACCCCTCAACCAAATCAGAGGCCCGGACCCTATCGGCCGAAATCCGTCGTGTCGATGCGGCGGATGCCGGCGCTCAGGGCGTCGGATCAACCGCCCCGCCCGCCGGCCAATCGGTATCGCCGATCCGGGTCAGCCGCATCTCGATCATCTGGCGCGGCGGCTGGCCCTCGGCCACCAGGGTGCCGACCTCGTGCCAGGTTCCATCAAGCACCACGGCCACATACTGCATCTTCGCATTGGGACCGGCCGGCGTCTCCCAGCGGAAGCCATTATCGGTGACTTCAAAGGCATAGTCGCCCGAATAGCCCTGGGCGTAGGACCTGAAGCCATAGCGGCCGGCGCGGGCATCCCATGAAACCGTGGCCATGGCGTTGAACAGGGTCGAGCCGTCGGCGGCGTAACCTCGGCCCTCGATGACCTTGATCGAGCCGCCCAACATCGAACCGACACGTTCCGTCTGGGTCAGGGTCATGGGTCCGGCGGGGCCGTGGATGGTCGCCTCGCCGCGCCATTCCCCATCCAGAAAACCTAGCCGATCTATAGCCGCGCGCTGGGCCTCGCTGCCGTTGGGCGAGGCGGGCATCTGGGCATGGGCCGCGACAGGAACAGCGGCCAGAAGGACGGCGGAAAGCACCAGACAGGCGAACGGCTTCATCAGCAAATCTCCCTTTGACTTTGTCATGTAAAGCACTTTTTCAGCCAAGGCAATCGGACATGAAAAAACCCGCCGGATCGCTCCGGCGGGTCATCTCGCCTCGAAGGTGCATCACCCTTAGTGGGCAACGCCCTTCCAGATGCGGCGGTAGCTGGCGTAGGTGATCCCTGCGAACAGCAGCAGGAAGATGATCACGCCAAAGCCCGTCTGCTTGCGCTCGGTCGCCTTGGGCTCGGAAGTCCAGGCGATGAAGGCGGCGACGTCCTTGGCCATCTGATCGACGCTGGCCTTGGTGCCGTCGTCATAGGTGACTTGGCCGTCGCGGAGCGGCGCGGGCATGGCGATGAAGCCGCCCGGAGGGGCGTGGCCCTCGCCTTCCCAGAACGGGGTCAGGTCGCCGGCCATATAGGGGTTGTAGTGCTGCGCCGAGGTCATCTTCAGACCCTTGGGCGGAGCGCCGTAACCCGACAGCAGCGAGTAGATGTAGTTGGCGCCGTCGTGACGGGCCTTGGCCATGACCGACAGGTCAGGCGGAGCCGCGCCGCCGTTGGCGGCAGCCGCCGCCGTGGCGTTCGGATAGGGGTTCGGGAACTTGTCGGCGGTGGTGGCGTCGCGCATCAGCGCCTCGCCCGTCTCGCTGTCGATGTCCGGGACCTGAACTTCCTTGGCCAGAGCCTTCACGACCGGGTTGTCGTTCGGGTTCGGATATTCCGGGTTCCAGAACGGCCCGTGCTTGTCGCCCAGGTTACGGAAATGCACCAGGTTCATGCCGTGGCACGAGGCGCAGACTTCCTTGTAGACCTTGTAGCCGCGCTGCAGCTGGCCCTGATCATAGGTGCCGAACGGCCCCTCGAAGCTGAAGCCGCCGCTGCGCGGATGCTTGGCGCCGCCGGCGGCCATCGCCGGAGCGGCGACGGCGACCAGGCCCAGAGCGGCCGTCAGGGTGACGAGGATCTTGCGCACGGACACGGTTTTCTTCTCGTTGGAAATCATCGCGCTCAGCCCTTCTGCTCGGCGTCGCCCGACAGGACCGGCTCGGAAATCGTCGCCGGGACCGGCAGCGGCTTCTCGCGCAGGCCGAGGAACGGCATCAGCACCAGGAAGAAGATGAAGTAGTAGGCCGTGAACAGGCGCGTCAGCCACAGGTAGGAGTTCAGCTGACCGTCGAACAGGGTGAAGCTGGGCATGCCCGGGATGACCGGGGCGTCCGGCAACTGACCACCGCACCAGCCGAGGCCGAAGCACACGAACAGGAAGATGATGAAGCAGGTGCGCATCGTCGGGCGGTAGCGCATCGAGCGCACCTTGGACGTGTCCAGCCAGGGCAGGACGAACAGCACGCCGATGGCGCCGAACATGGCCACCACGCCGCCGAACTTGTCGGGGATGGCGCGCAGGATCGCGTAGAACGGCAGCATGTACCATTCCGGGACGATGTGGGCCGGGGTCTGCAGCGGGTTGGCCGGAATGTAGTTGTCGGCGTGGCCCAGGGCGTTCGGCTGATAGAAGACGAAGACCGCGAACAGGATCAGGAAGAGGATGATCGCAAAGCCGTCCTTGACCGTGAAGTACGGGTGGAAGGGCAGCATGTCCTTCTTCTCGCGGTCCTTCGGGATCAGGATGCCGACCGGGTTGTTCTGACCGGCGGCGTGCAGGGCCCACAGGTGCAGCACCACGCAGCCGGCGATGACGAACGGCAGCAGGTAGTGCAGCGAGAAGAAGCGGTTCAGCGTGGCGTTGTCGATCGCCGGGCCGCCGCGCAGCCAGATCAGGACCGGCTCGCCGATGACCGGAATGGCGCCGATCAGGTTGGTTATGACCTCAGCGCCCCAGAAGGACATCTGGCCCCAGGGCAGGACGTAGCCCAGGAAGGCGGTGGCGATCATCAGGAAGAAGATCAGGCAGCCGACGATCCAGATCATCTCGCGCGGCGCCTTGTAGGAGCCGTAGTAGAGACCTCGCAGCATGTGCAGGTAGACGGCGATGAAGAACATCGACGCGCCGTTGGCGTGCACATAGCGGATCAGCCAGCCGCCGTTGACGTCGCGCATGATGCGCTCGACCGATTCAAAGGCCAGGGCCGTGTTCGGCGTATAGTGCATGGCCAGAACGATGCCGGTGATGATCTGCGTCATCAGGCACAGGGCCAGGATGCCGCCGAAGGTCCACCAGTAGTTCAGGTTCCGGGGGGTCGGCAGGTTGGCGTAGTCCATGCCGAAACGGATGATCGGCAGGCGGGTGTCCATCCACCGCTCAAAAGCGGTCTTCGGGACGTAGGTGGATTCGTGATCGCTCATGGGTCCTCTGTCCGTCCTCAGCCGATTTTGACGCGGGTGTCGGACATATATTCGTAGTTCGGCACCACCAGGTTGATCGGCGCCGGTCCCTTACGGATACGGCCCGAGGCGTCGTAGTGCGAACCGTGGCAGGGGCAGAACCAGCCGCCGTAGTCGCCCGAACCGAAGGTTGGGACGCAGCCCAGGTGGGTGCACGAACCGATGACGACCAGATATTTCTCATGGCCCGGCTTGGTCCGCTCGGCGTCCGTCTGCGGATCCTTCAGATCCGAAGAATGATCGTCGGCGACGACGCGCTTCAGCTCGGCGGGGGTGCGATAGCGCACGAAGACCGGCTTGCCCTGCCATTTGATGACGACCTGCTGGCCTTCCTGAACCTTGGTCAGATCGAATTCGATCGACGCCAGGGCCAGGGTGTCGGCGGCGGGGTTCATCTGGTTGATCAGCGGCCAGGCCACCATCACGCCCGCACCGACTGCGGCGGCGCCGGCGGCGATGTGGATGAAATCGCGGCGGGTGGCGTCGCCGCCCCCGTGTTGGCCATCAGGCCCTTCAGCATTCACGACCGATTCGGCCACGCTCTCACCTCTGCACTCCCGATCGCCCGCCCCGGAAGGGGATAGTCGTCGGCATGGATCGTCCTTGCGGAACGGCAGAAGTTGCCGGCGGCCCTGCGATTACGGCTGTCGATGCAAGTTGCTGACACAACTTGCGAAACAGTCGCAACAAAGACCGCGACAAGACCCCGCCCCGCGCGTATGACGGCCTTAGAATGCGTCTCGCCCTTTTTCAACCTGACATCCCGCAGAATGTGGGCGCCTGCATCCGCCAGAGTGCCTGTTTCGGCGTGGATCTGCACGTGATCGAGCCGACAGGCTTCCGCTTTGACGACCGCGCCATGAAGCGCGCGGCGCTGGACTACGGTCCGCTCAGCCACATGACCCGCCACGCCGACTGGGACGCCTTCCTGCGCGACCGCCCGGGCGGTCGCCTGGTGCTGTTCACGACGAAGGGGGCGACGCCCCTGACGAATTTCGAATTCCGTCCGGACGACACCCTGCTGTTCGGCAAGGAAAGCGCCGGCGCGCCGGATTACGTCCATGACACCGCCGACGCCCGGGTCTTCATCCCCATCCGCCCGGAAACGCGCTCGCTGAACCTGTCGGTCAGCGCCGGCATCGCCCTGTGGGAAGGGCTGAGGCAGTTGGGCGAGTTGCCGGTCCGCTGACAGCCTCCCTCCCCTTCATGGGGAGGGAAAATATCCGCCCCTAGTCCGGCGCGCCGTCGTTCGGCAGTTGCGCCAAGTTGGGGCGCTCGCCACGCTGGGCCGTGGCCGCGCGCTCGACGCCGCGCATGGTCCGCAGCAGATTCTCGCCCGCCAGTTTGCGAATGTCGGCCTCGGACCAGCCGCGACGCATCAGTTCGGCCAGGATGCGCGGATAGGCGTCCACGCCCTCGACCCCCACAGGCAGGCTGTCCACCCCGTCAAAATCGCCGCCCAGGCCGACATGATCGATCCCGGCCACGTCGCGAACGTGCTGGATGTGAGCCACCACGTCGTCCAGCGTCGCCTTGGGCGCGGGGTTGGCGGCGATGAAGGCCTCCATGCCCGCCTTGACCGCCGCAGGATCGCCGGGGTTCAGAGCCGTCAGCCGCGTCATCTCGGCCCCGCGCGCGGCGCCCGAAGCGCGCACGGCCTCGCTGATGAAGCCCGGAACGAATGTCACCATGACGATGCCGCCGTTGGCCGGCATCTGACGCAGCACGGCGTCCGGCACGTTGCGCGCATGGCCCGTCACCGCCCGCGCCGACGAGTGCGAGAAGATCACCGGGGCCGTCGAGACGCGGATCGCGTCGGTCATCGTCTCCTCGGAGACGTGGCTCAGGTCCACCATCATGCCGAGACGGTTCATCTCCTTGACCACCTGCTCGCCGAAGGGCGACAGGCCGCCCCACTTGGGCGCATCCGTGGCGCTGTCGGCCCAGGTCGTGGTCTTGGAGTGGGTCAGCGTCATGTAGCGCGCGCCCGAATCGTAAAACTCGCGCAGCAGCCCCAGGGAATCGTCGATGGAGTAGCCGCCCTCCATGCCGATCAGGCTGGCGATGCGGCCCGCCTTGTGGATGCGGCTGATGTCGTCGGCGGTGGTCGCGATCTCGAACACCGAGGGGTAGGCGGCGGCGATGCGCTTGACCGTGTCGATCTGCTCGAAGGTGGCCTTGACCGCCTCGACCGGCTCCAGGCTGGCGGGGACATAGACCGACCAGAACTGACCGCCGACGCCCCCGGCGCGCAGGCGCGGAATGTCCGTGTGCAGGTCGGACGAGGCATCCAGATTGATCGCCAGATCAACACGATACGGATCGTTCCCAAAGCCCTGCCTCAAGGCCCAGGGCAGGTCGTTGTGACCATCAATCAACGGCGTGCGGCGCAGGATCTGACGCACCCGCTCCGGCCCCGCGGCGTCGGCGCTTACCTGCTGAGCCATGGCGGGTCCGGCCAGAACGGCGAGCGAAACGGCGGCGAGCAAGGCGGTGCGGATCATGATGTCCCCTCAAAACTGATAAGGCCACGCTGGCACAGGCGGCGCGGCATGGGAACCGGGTCTGATCTGGATCAAGGCCCCACGCGACGACACGGCGCATCAAGCGGCACCCCTGACAGTTCACAAAGGCCGTCCGTCATGGTTGAAGCCCTGATGATCCAAGCTGCCCCTACCCTGATGGTCGAGCATCGCGAGCGCGCCCGCGTCTGGTTCGAAACCCTGCGTGATCAGATTCACGCCGGTTTCGAGGCCCTGGAAGACGCCGCCCCCGCCGACCTCTTCCCCGGCGAACCGGGCCGCTTCGTGCGCACGCCCTGGGACCGCCAGGAGGGCGGCGGCGGCGTCATGGGCATGATGCACGGCCGCCTGTTCGAAAAGGTCGGCGTCCACTGCTCGACCGTCCACGGAACCTTCCCCGCCGACTACGCCAGGAACGTGCCCGGCGCCGAGGAGGACCCGCGCTTCTACGCCACCGGCATCAGTCTGATCTGCCACCCGGTCAGCCCGCGCGTCCCGGCGGTGCACATGAACACCCGCCTGATCTCGACCACCAAGACCTGGTTCGGCGGCGGCGGCGACCTGACGCCGGTGCTGGACGCGGACCGCCGTCAGGACCACCCGGACACCGAGGCCTTCCACGCGGCGATGCAGGGCGTCTGCGACGCCTATGACCCGGCTTGGCACGCCAAGTACAAGCAGTGGTGCGACGAGTACTTCTTCCTGCCCCACCGCAACGAACCGCGCGGCACCGGCGGCATCTTCTACGACCACCACGACAGCGGCGACTGGGAACGCGACTTCGCCTTCACCCAGGACGTCGGCAAGGCCTTCCTCGACGTCTATTCCAGGATCGTCTCAGGCCGCATGACCGAGGCCTGGACGCCCGAGGAGCGCGAGGAACAGCTGATCCGGCGCGGCCGCTACGTCGAGTTCAACCTGCTGTACGACCGCGGCACCATGTTCGGGCTGAAGACCGGCGGCAACGTCGAGTCGATCCTCAGCTCCATGCCGCCCGTGGTGAAGTGGCCCTGACGACGGCCTAACCCCCTCAGGCCACCTTGGCGCGCTCGCCCTGGGCCATCGCGCGGGCGATGCCGTCGAACAGGGCCGCGAGGGTCAGCGGCTTGGTCAGGTGGCCGTCTGCGCCCGCCGCCCGCCCCGCCTCGACGTGCTCGGCCATGGCGTTGGCGGTCAGCATCAGAATGGGCGTCGGCGTACGCCCATTCTGCGCCTCGAAGGCGCGAATGGCGGCGGTGGCGGTCAGTCCGTCCATCACCGGCATCTGCATGTCCATCAGCACCAGGTCGAAGTCGCCGCGCGTGAAGGCGTCCAGGGCCTGACGCCCGTCCTCGACCGCTATCAGATCCATCGCCGTCGCCGACAGCATGACCTCGATCACCTTGCGGTTGGCGGGGTGGTCGTCGGCCAGCAGCACGCTCAGGGGCCGCGCCCGGACATCGACCTCGGGCGCAATCTCCCTTGCCGCCTCCTGCCCGCTCTCCGCGGGCGGCAGAGGGATTTCGAACCAGAAGGCGGCGCCCTGCCCCGGCGTGCTGTCGCACTCCAGCGTCCCGCCCATCAGGGCCGCCAGTTCACGCGAAATGGCCAGGCCCAGCCCCGTTCCGCCGAAGCGCCGGGTGATCGAGCCGTCCGCCTGCTGGAACCGCCCAAAGATGCGGGCCTTCTGCTCGTCGTCGAAACCGACGCCGGTATCCCTGATGGTGAAGCGGACGCGCCCCTCCTCGGCCGGCTCGACCTTGAGGCTCACCTCGCCCTCGACCGTGAACTTCAGGGCGTTGCTGACCAGGTTGGTCAGGATCTGGCGAACGCGCACGGCGTCGCCTTCCACCACGGCATGCAGCGACGGGTGGACGTCTGCGACCAGGGCCACCCCCTTCTCTCCCGCCGGCACGCGCCACAGGGCGATCACGTCATGGACGGCCCGGCCCAGATGGAAGGGCGCCTGTTCGATCGTCACCTGACCGGACTCGATGCGGGCGCTGTCCAGAATATCCGAGAGCAGCCGCTCCAGGGTGACGCCGGACGAACGGATCACCTCGGCCATTTCATGCTCTTCGGGCGCCAGATTGCGTTGGCTGAGGGCGTCGGCCATGGCCACGACGCCGTTCAGCGGCGTGCGGATTTCGTGGCTCATGTTGGCCAGGAACTCGCTCTTGGCGCGATTGGCCTCTTCCGCCCTGAACCGAGCGCTGCGAAGCTGCTTGGCCTGGCGCCTTTGCCACAGGAGCGTCAGCAGCGCCGACAGCATGAAGACCACGCCGATGCCGACGATCCAGTTCTGCCAGCGGATCACCGTCCGCTGAAGTTCAGTGTTGGCGCGGGCGGTTTCCAGCTGACGCCGCCGCTCGGCCAACTGCTCCTGCATGTCCCCCGTGACCTGACGGATGCCCGAGCTGAAACGCTGCGCGGCCGAAACCTCGCGGTTGCGTTCATAGGTGCGCAGCACCTCATAGGCCTCGGACGCCCGCCCGCTGGCGAACAGCAGTTCGGCCTGGACCAGGGCGACGTGGGAATCGACCCCGCCCTCGACATCCAGCCGCCGCAGTGCTTCGAGATCCCGGCGCGCGGCGTCCAATTGCCCCGTGCGCGCCCGGGCGACCGCCCGCAGCGGCAGGACCTCCAGCGCCAGAAAGGCGGCGGCGCCCAGGCTTTCGCCATAGGGCTCAAGACAGGCCAGGACCTCTTGCGGCTCCTGCCGGGCGTCCGCCACGACGGCGCATAGGCCGGCGTCATAGACCGCCAGGCTTTCCAGCCCCGCACGCTGCGTCAGGCGATGATGGGCGGCGTAGTAGCGTTGCGCCCCCGTCAGATCCCCCACCTGCACCGCCATCTTGGTCAGATTGTAAAGACTGTCGAAATCCGGCCGCGGATAGTCTGGATTGGAAAACTCGATCTCGAAGCGCTGAAAGGCCATGGCCGCGCCGACCACGTCATTCAGCTTCATCAGCCCCATGCCGGTCACCTCCCACAGGCCGGCGTGCGCCGTGTCGGCGAAGGGATCGTCTGCGGGGATCTCGGCTTCGGCCAGGGTCAGCAGCTTCAACCCCTCCCCGACGCGATCCTGATCCATCAGGCTCAAGGCGGCCAAGCGAGACGCATGCGCCTTCACGAACCAGTCGCCGGTCGTCTCGGCGATCCGGCTCAGTTCGGCGTCGACCGTCAGATCACCCTGATCATAGCGCGCCGTCAGGGCGTTCAGATGGGCGATCTGAACATAGCGTTGGTCGTGCTGCGCCCGCGCCTTTTGCTCAAGGCGCCGGTTCCAGACCGCCGCGCGCTCGAACTCGCCCTGATTCAAGATCGTCCAGGTCACATGATAGAGACGGTTCAGCCCCTCGCGGTCGCGGCGCTTGTACGCCTCCATTCCGAAGGCTTCCAACTTGGCGAAATTCGTCCTGGCCGCGCGCTGCTCTAGCGCCTGGGCGAGATCGACAACCGAACGCTCGCCCGGCGCGGCCTCCACCGTCGCCGCTCCGCTGAACAATAATGCGGCAGCCGCGATGCCCGCGACTCTGAGTGAAGACATGACGTTTCCAGACTGAACGCATCAGCCTTGCACGCCATAAGTTGAACAAGGTTTAGCGCCGCGCAATGAGGCGGGTCGCCCGCCGGGGCTTCAGATGCCGCTGCCGTCGCCCTCCACCGGCGGCGGGGTCAGCAGCAGATAGGCGCGAATCCAGGCCGTCAGCACGGCGCGGTCGTTGGCGCCTTCCAGGCTCAACAGGGCCTCGTCCGCCAGATCGTGCGGAATACGATCACCGCGCCGCCCCTCGATCAGGGCGGCGGCGTAGGCCGGCTGAAACTCCGGGTGGCACTGGAAACTGATGGCGTCCTCGCCCCAGGCCAGACCGGCGTAGGGTGTGAACTCGCACGACGCGATCACCCGCGTATCCGGCGCGACCGCGACCACCTGATCCTGATGCGACACGGGAATGGCGATAGAGGGCGCCCGCGGATGCATCCAGGGCTCACGGCTGACGACATCGTAGCGATGCAGGCCGACGCCCCAGCCCTTGTGCGACTTCTCGACCTTGCCGCCAAAGGCATGGGCCAGGACCTGATGGCCGAAGCAGATGCCCAGCAGCCGGGTCTTGCCTCGCGCCGCCCGCAGCCAGTCCACCAGAGGGGCAATCCACGGCAGGTCGTCATAGACCCCCGCCGCCGAGCCGGTGACGATGACGCCGGTATAGACGGACGGATCTTCCGGAAGGTGCCCCGACTGCACGTCGAACCGCGTCGTCGGCACGTTCTCGCCCAGCAGGGCGCGGAAGCGCGCGGGATAGTCGTCAAAGGCGTCCCGCAGATGTTCGGGCGGGTGGCCGGTTTCCAGAATGGCGATACGAGTCATTTCGGCGTTTTCCAGCGGGGAGAAGGAAGCGTCTGTCTCTGGATTGGGGTAGAAGTCAGGCGATTGCAACGAGGCCGCCCTTCATGACCGCCGACGCGAACGCCAATTCTCCGGTCGTCCTGATCAATATCTTCAAGTGCGACGCGCGCCGTCAGGAGGATCTGATCGAGCACCTGACGGCCCTGGCGCAGGTGCAGCGCGCCCTGCCCGGCTTCGTCTCGGCGACCCTGCATCGAGGCCTGAACGGTCGCGTTGTCGCCAATCATGCCATCTGGGCCGGAGCCTCGGAATGGAAGGCCATGACGCGCCATCCTGCAGTCATGGCCGCGATGGAGCCGATCCTGGCCATCGCCACCTTCGAGCCTCACCTCTACGAACCAGGCGAGGTCGTGGAGGCCTAACCTGCGCGCCAGACCTCGGCCCGCGCGCCCGCATCGCCCAGGGTCGCCGCCACCCAGCCGCAGATTTCCCCCGCCGCCGCCTCCGCGCCCGAGGGCGGATTGACCACCGTCATGGTGCAGCCGTTCATCTTCATCGGGTTGTTCAACGGGCGCAGCCGCGCCTCGGCGACCAGCACCCGCCCGACCTTCGCCTCCTCCAGACGGCGGATGAAGCCGTCAAAGGTCTCCATGTCCTTCAGCGGGGTCCAGATGGCCACGGTCGCGGTGCGATCATGGCGGACGATGGCGGCGGCGGTCTCGGCCGAGCGGACATAGTCGTCGGGCCGCTCGAACGGCGGGTCGATCAGGACCAGCGGCCCCTTCGCCCCGCGCGCCGCCTTCAGCGCCTCGACATAGCCGTCGCCTTCACGCCCCTCGGCGGCGGGCCAGTCAGCCAGGGCCTCGGCCAGCATCTCCTGCACGGGGGGATTGAACTCGAAGCCCAGGTAGCGGTCGCCGTCACGCAAAGCGCGCGCGATCAGCAGCGGCGAACCCGGATAGAAGCGCGCGCCGCCGTCCGGGTTCAGGGCCGCCACTTCGGCCGCCAGCGCCTCGATCAGCGGCGGCCGGTCCTCGGCGGTCATCAGCCGCGCCACGCCCGCCTCGGCCTCCCTGGACCGCGCCCCGTCGCCCGACAGGTCATAGAGGCCCGCGCCCGCATGGGTGTCGATGACGGTGACAGACCCCTGTTCCTGCCGCTCCTTCAGCAGCCACAGGACCAGGGCGTGCTTGACCAGGTCGGCGAAGTTTCCGGCGTGAAAGCTGTGGCGATAATTCATGCCCGCTCGTCTCCCGCCTCGCGCCTGCGGTCAAGTCGAATAGCGGAACCCTCGGCATCCGCGCATGTCGAGGCCGGAGATCATGCCGCGCTGCCCGGGTCCAAGGGACAGGCTTTGACAAGGCGCTGATGCGGACGCTTACGGCATTGCAGATTGGATAAACGATAGACCGGTGTTATTTATGCGGCAAGCCGCGCCCGAAACCGGAGCGATCATATGACCCTGTCGAACATCTTCCTGCGCCTTGCCGTCGTGGCCGCCCTGATCGGCATGATCTGGGGCAACGTCATGGGCGCGACCCATGATCATTCGACCGACAGCGCCCACGCCCACCTGAACCTGCTGGGCTGGGTGTCGATGTCGATCTACGGTCTGTTCTATCGCGTCGTGCCGCAGGCCGGGCGGGGCAGGCTGGCCTGGGCGCATTTCTGGGTCGCCGTGACGGGCGTGGTGATGATGGTCCCCAGCCTTCCAGTCGTGCTGATCCAGTATCAACCGGCCCTGGCCCTGGCCCAGCCCGTTCTGGCCCTATCGGGCCTGGTGATCCTGCTGGGCATGGTGCTGTTTGCGATCATCGTCTTCCGCGCCACCGGATCGCGCGCAGCCATCGCCTGATACGAAAAGGCCCCCTGCCTTGCGGTCAGGGGGCCGAAATCATCGGGCGTCGGGCGGTTACGCCTTGTCCCAGTTCAGAACCACCTTGCCCGACTGGCCCGAGCGCATGGCCTCGAAGCCCCGCTCGAAGTCCTGATAGGGCATCTGGTGGGTGATCAGCGGCGACAGGTCCAGACCGGCCTTCAGCAGGCCCAGCATCTTGCGCCAGGTGGTGAACATCTCGCGGCCATAGACGCCCTTGATGGTCAGGGCCTTCAGGATGATCGTGCCCCAGTCCGTCTCCATCGGCTTCGACGGAATGCCCAGCAGGGCCATGCCGCCGCCCATGATCAGGGTGTCGACGCACTGCTTGAAGGCGATGGGCGAGCCCGACATCTCCAGCGCCACGTCGAAGCCGACCTTGAGGCCCAGCTCATGCATGACGTCGCGCAGGTCCTCCTTGGTGGTGTTCACCGTGCGCACGCCCGGCGCAACCTTTTGCGCCAGTTCCAGACGGAAGTCGTTGATATCGGTCAGGACCACGGTGCGGGCGCCCGCGTGGCGCGCCACGGCGGCGGCCATCATGCCGATGGGACCGGCGCCCGTGACCAGCACGTCCTCGCCCAGCAGATCGAACTGCTGCGCCGTGTGCACGGCGTTGCCGAAGGGGTCCAGGATCGAGCCGATCTCATAGGGCACGTCGTCGGGCAGCTCGATGACGTTGAAGGCCGGGGCCACCACGAACTCGGCGAAGGCGCCCTGACGGTTCACGCCGATGCCGCGCGTGTCGGGGTCCAGGTGGAAGTGGCCGGCGCGGGCCGCTTCGGAGTTCAGGTCGATGACGTGCCCCTCGGCCGAGACGCGCTGGCCGATCTTGAGGCGGCGATCCACATCCTTGCCGATGGCGACGATCTCGCCGGCGAACTCGTGGCCGGTGATCATCGGCACCGGCACGTTCTTCTGGGACCACTCGTCCCAGTTCCAGATGTGGATGTCGGTGCCGCAGACGGCGGTGCGGTGGACGCGGATCAGCACGTCCTCGTCACCCGCGACGGGGATCGGCGCGTCAATCAGCTCCAGCCCGACGCCGGGTTTGGTCTTGGCCAGGGCCTTCATGGTGGCGGTCATGGATCATGCTCCTGATAGGTCAGACGCAGCCGCTAGGCCGCCTTGGCGAGGACCGCAAGCGGTCCGAAGGAAAACTTGCGCCACGCCCACCAGTCAATCCGTCGCATAACACTGAGACGCACAGGCCTGTGCGGGCGCCTGTGAATCAGCTAGCGACACATCTTCCAGACGCTGGTCTCCGCCCGGCGACGCCGACAGTGGACGTTTCGCCAGCTCATGCCGCGCTTTTTCAAATCCCCTGCGGTCCAGTATCTGGGCCTGTTCGCCTTACTGGCCGTGACACTGTTCAGCGTCCTGGCCACGCCGTGGGCCGAGCGGCTGTTCGTCCAGCCCTTCACCCAGCTGCTGGTCGACATCTGCGCCCTGGTGCTGAAGCCGTTCGACAGCCGGGTTCTGGCGCAGGGCGACATCCTGCGCTTCGCCGACGGACACGGCGCGGTTCAGGTGCTGGCCGGCTGCAATGCGGTCGAAGTCTGCGCTCTGCTGATCGCCGCCATCCTGGCCTTCCCGGGCCGGCTACGCGACGGATTGATCGGCGCCGGCGTCGGCGTCCTCGCGCTGCAACTGGTCAACCTGCTGCGGATCATCAGCCTGCTGTATCTGTCGCGCGGGTCTGAATCCCTGTTCGAGTTCTTCCACCATTACGTCTGGGACGCGATGATCGGGCTGGAAGGCCTGCTGGTCTTCTTCTTCTGGACCCGCTGGCAGAGCCGCCAGCCTGGCAAGGCCCCCAAGACCGCCGCAGAGGAGCCCGCCTGATGGCCGCCTGGTTCGAGACCCTGGGCGCCCGCACGCCGGAAGAGGCCGCGCGCCGTCGCTTCGGCCTGTGGTCGCTGGGGATGTTCATCCTGCTGCTGCCGCCGTGGTGGCTGTGGGGCGCCGATCTGGCGGCGGCCGGGCTGCGGCCACTGGCGGGCCTGGTGTTCCGGCTGTTCGGACTGACGGGCGAGATCGGCGTGGGCGCGGACGGCGGCTGGATTGTCGGCACCCGTCTGACCAGCGGGGGCGTTCCCGTGAACTATGACGTCGCGGAGACGGCGATCCGGCGACTGCTGCTCGGGTTCCCGCTGGCCCTGGCCTTCCTGACCGCCCCGCCGCGCACGACGCGCCCCATCAAGGCGGCGGTCGTGACGGTCGCTGCCCTGACGCTGCTGTTCACCCTGTCGCTGACGTCCCTGATCTGGGGCGATCTGGCGGCGCAGCTGAACCCCGCCCTGGCTCCGCCCAGCGCGAGCGCGCGACAGGCGCTGGATCAGCCGCCCCTGCCCGCCGTCATGGCGCAGATCGCCATCATCGGCCGCTACATCGGCATGTCGGTGGCGCCGCTGGTCGCCGCTGTCCTGCTGTGGGCTGCGCTCAACCCCGCAGGCCGGTCGGTCATCATGGCCGACGACAGCCTGAAGGACTGAGTTCGCCCGAAAGCAAACTGGGGGTCAGATGACCCCCAGCTCCTTGCCCGCCTGAGTAAAGGCGGCCACGGCGGCGTCGATCTGTTCAAAGGTGTGCGCCGCCGACATCTGGGTGCGGATGCGGGCCTGACCGCGCGGCACCACCGGGAAGCTGAACCCGATCACGTAGACGCCCAGTTCCAGCATCCGCGCCGCCATGTCCTGCGCCAGCTTGGCGTCGCCCAGCATGACCGGGATGATGGGGTGCTCGCCCGGCTGCAGGGTGAAGCCCGCCGCCGTCATGGCCGAGCGGAAGCGCGCGGCGTTGGCGAACAGCTGGGCGCGCAGGGCGTCGCCCTCCTCGCCCGCGGCGATGCGGATGGCCTCCAGCGACGAGCCGCAGACAGCGGGCGCCAGGGCGTTCGAGAAGAGGTAGGGCCGCGCCCGCTGCTTCAGCAGGGCCACGACGTTGGAGCGGGCGCAGATGAAGCCGCCCATGGCGCCGCCCAGGGCCTTGCCGAAGGTGCCGGTGACGAAGTCCACCTCGACGCCGTTGTAGGCGTAGGAGCCGCGGCCCTTGTCGCCCATGAAGCCCGTGGCGTGGCAGTCGTCGACCATGATCAGGGCGCCGTACTGGTCGGCCAGGGCCCGGATGTCCTTCAGCTTGGCGATATAGCCGTCCATCGAGAAGGCGCCGTCGGTGGCGATGATGATCTCGCGCGCGCCGTCGGCCCGGGCCTGCTTCAGCTGGGCCTCCAGGTCGGCCATGTCCGAGGTGGCGAAGCGATAGCGCTTGGCCTTGCACAGGCGCACGCCGTCGATGATCGAGGCGTGGTTCAGGCTGTCGGAGACGATGGCGTCCTCAGCCCCGAACAGAGGCTCGAAGATGCCGCCGTTGGCGTCGAAGGCGGCGGCGAACAGGATCGTGTCCTCAAAGCCGAGGTAGTCGGCGATAGCCCGTTCCAGCTCCTTGTGGATTTCCAGCGTGCCGCAGATGAAGCGGACCGAGGCCGTGCCCGCGCCCCACTTCTCCATCGCCCTGATGCCCGCCTGGGTCACGCGCTCGTCGCCGGCGAGGCCGAGGTAGTTGTTGGCGCAGAAGTTCAGGACATCGCGGCCATTCACCGAAATCACCGGCCCCTGACGCGAGGCGATGACGCGCTCGGGCTTGGTCAGGCCCTGGGCGTCGATATCAGCCAGTTCAGCGGAGATGCGGTCATAGAAAATCTGGGTCATGTCTGCTCCGCTACGCTGAATCCCGGTCGGTTTGAACCCCCGATCTCAGACGCCGGGGGCGGACGCTGAGGCGTCGATCGTCGTCCAAAGGCTCCGCTTGGAAAGAAATCGAGCGCGGCGGTTGCGAACTGATACACTATAACATATCAAGTTCGCGACATTGTAACGGGGATGCGTGCCTTGCGACTTCAAACCTTCCTGCTGACCGCCGCCGGGGCCGCCGCCCTCTCCAGCAACGCCTTCGCCGCTGACGACGTCGTCCAGACGGCGCAGCAGGATGAGCCGACCGAGATCGCGGATGTCGTGGTCCGCGCCCTGCCCCTGGGCCGGGCCGGCGACGACGTCGGTTCGCACGTCGCCCTGTTGAGCGGCGACGTACTGGTCCACCGTCGCCAGTCGACCCTGGGCGACACCCTCAGCGGCATTCCCGGCGTCAATTCGGACACCTTCGGCGGCGGGGCCAGCCGCCCGGTGGTGCGTGGTCAGGCCGCTCCGCGCGTCAAGGTGCTGAGCGAAGGCGCGGGCCTGATGGACGCCTCCGAGGTCTCGCCCGACCACGCCATCTCGGGCGAGCCCCTGCTGCTGGAAGGCATCGAAATCCTGCGCGGCCCGGCCGCGCTTCTCTATGGCGGCGGCGCCATCGGCGGCGCGGTCAACCTGCTGGACAAGAAGATCCCCACCCGTGTCCCGGCTGAGGGCGGCGAGGCCGTGGTCGAATACCGTCGCGGCTCGGTCGACAATGAAGAAGCCGGCGTGGTCGGCGCCACGGTCGGCGCCGGCAACTTCGCCGTCCGCGTCGAGGCCGCCGCCCGCAAGGCCGACGACTACAAGGTGCCCGACCAGGCCGAGCCGCGTCTGGACGGCTCCTACAACGAGACCTCGACCGCGACGCTCGGCGCCTCCTACATCGGATCGCGCGGCTATCTGGGCGCGGCCTACACCGAACAGACCAGCCGCTATGGCTTGGCCGGGCACGAGCACGAGTTCGAAGGCTGCCACCCCCATGGCGACACCCTGCACTGCGGTTCGCATGGGGGCGAGGACGACGACCACGATCACGACCATGAGGGCGAACACGGTGTGCCCGAGGTTCGGTTGAAGAGCCGCCGCTTCGATCTGCGTGGCGAACTGCGCGCCCCCCTGCCCGGCATCGAGAACGTGCGCCTGCGCGCCGGCTACACCGACTATCAGCATCAGGAACTGGAAGAAGGCGTCGTCTCGACCACCTTCACCAACGAGGGCTATGACGGCCGCATCGAGGCCCAGCATCGCGAGATCGCCGGCTTCAAGGGCGTGGTCGGCCTGCAACTGAGCAAGAGCGACTTCGCCGCCGTCGGCGAGGAGAGCTTCCTGGCCCCCAGCACGACCAAGAACACCGGCCTGTTCGTGATGGAGGAATACGAACTCGGCGACTGGCACTTCGAGGGCGCCCTGCGTCAGGAATGGCAGGAGGCCTCGGCCCTGGGCCTGGCGGACGCCGAGCACAAGCCCTTCTCGATCTCGGGTTCGGCGGTCTGGCACTTCATGCCCGGCTGGACCGGCGCCGTGTCGCTGTCGCGCTCGCAACGCGCCCCCTCGGCCCAGGAGCTGTATGCCGACGGCGTCCACCTGGCGACCAACACCTATGAGATGGGCGACGCGAACCTCGACGTCGAAACGGCGAATGCGCTGGAACTGACGCTGCGCAAGACCGCCGGATCCACCACCGCCTCGGTCAGCGCCTATCACTACATCTATGACGACTACATCTTCGCCCGGACGCTGGACCAGTTCGAGGACTTCCGCCTGATCCAATACAGCCAGGCCGACGCCACCTTCACCGGGATCGAGGGTGAGGTGCGCCAGCAACTGACGCCCTGGCTGTCGGCCACGGTGTTCGGCGACTATGTGCGCGGCGAACTGAAGGGCGACGGCGGCAATCTGCCCCGCATCCCCGCCGCCCGCGTCGGCGTCCGCGCCGAAGCCTTCTCCGGACCGTGGTCCGGTGACGTGGAATACAGCCGCACCTTCAAGCAGAACGACATCGCCGCCTTCGAAAGCGAGACGCCGGGCTACAACATGGTCAACGCCACCGTGGCCTATGACGTCGAACTGGCGGGCGTGAAGTCGCAGATCTTCCTGCGCGGGACCAACCTGCTGGACGAACTGGCGCTGAACCACGCCTCCTTCCTGGCCGAGGTCGCGCCGCAGCGAGGCCGTAACCTGGTGGTCGGCGTCCGCGCCCGCTTCTAGAAACAAGCCAAATAAAAAAGAGGGGGCGAGGTCCGACGGACTTCGCCCCTTCTTGCGTTTGAACAGACCTGTCAGCTTCGTTGTGGTTCCTCTGCAGCATTACAGGGCTTTAATCTTGAAGGCCGTGAACCGCCATTATTCGGCGCACATGGGTCTCTAAGCGAACTGACAGACGTCAACGGGGGGCGACGTCCACCGCCCCCGCATTCTGTCAGGATTTCGCATGTCGCCCGTCGTGATGTTGCTCGCTCTCGCCTCTTTGGACCCCGCCGTCGCGGCGCCGGTCGAGGTCGCACCGACGCAACAGGCCCAGACACAGGCCAGAAAGAACGACGAGGAAGAAACCTACGACCTGGGCGAGATCGCCACGACCAGCGCCAAGCGCGGCGCGGCCGTGGGCGATTTCGAACCCGAGCTGGTTCTGGATGAGGAACAGATCAAGGCCTATGGCGCCAGCAGCATCGCCGAGCTTCTGACCGCCCTCGAGCCGCAGACGCGCAGTTCGCGTGGTGGCGGCGGCATGCCGGTGCTGCTGGTCAACGGCCGCCGCATCTCGGGCTTCCAGGAAATCCAGGGCATCCCGCCGGAGGCCATCGAGCGCACCGAAGTCCTGCCCGAGGACGCCGCCCTCGCCTATGGCTACACCGCCGACCAGCGCGTGGTGAACTTCGTCCTGAAGGCGCAGTTCCGCTCCGTCACCCTGCAAGCCAGCACGCGCCGCCCCGATCAGGGCGGCCGCACCTCCACCCAATTGGAAAGCAACTTCCTGCGCATCGCCGGCAAGCAGCGCTGGACGATGGATCTGGGCTACCAGAACGACACGCCGCTGTTCGAGACCGAGCGCAACATCATCCGCGCCACCGACGGCGCGCCCGCAGCCGTTGACCCGAACGCCTATCGCACCCTGTTGCCTGAGCGCGAACAGGGCACGGTCCGCGGCTCGATGATGCGCGATCTGAACGGCACGACGGCCCTGACGGTCAGCGGCAGCCTGGAGGACACCACCAGCTTCAGCTACCTGGGCCTGCCGGGCGTCAGCCTGCCCCCGCCCGACAACAGCCCCTTGTCGCGCATCAACGACACCCTGGCGGGCAAGGCGGGCTTCGTCGCCGACGGCTTCCTGGGCGACTGGCGCTGGACGCTGACGGGCGGCTACGACCGCACCGAGACCAAGACGCGCACGGGGACGATCACCCCCTTCCCTGACCTGCCGGCCATTCCCGCGCGCGGCGTCGACACCGCCCGCTCGGTCTCCAGCCTGGCCAACGTCGAGGCCGTGTTCAACGGCAACGCCTGGGAAGGTCCAGCCGGCAATCTGAACTCGACCCTCAAGGTCGGCTTCAACACCCAGACCCTCGACTCCGAGAGTGTGCGGTCGGGCGTCTTTTCGGAACGCTCGCTGTCGCGCGACCGCGCCAGCGCCTCGGGCAATTTCAACCTGCCCATCGCCAGCAAGAGCCGTGAAGTCCTCAGCGTTCTGGGCGATCTCTCGGCCAATCTGAACCTGGGCTATGAAGACCTGTCGGACTTCGGCGGCCTGACCTCCTACACACTGGGCCTGAACTGGACACCGTGGGAGCCGTTCAACGTCTCGGCCAGCTACGCCGAGGAACAGAACGCCCCGTCGATGTCGCAGTTGAACGACCCGACGATCTCGACCCCCAACGTGCCGGTCTACGACTTCGCCACCGGCCAGTCGGTCAACATCACCCGCATCGAGGGCGGCAACCTCGGCCTGTCCGAAGAAACCAGGAAGACCCTGCGGTTCGGGATCAATCTGACCCCGATCAAGGACAAGGACCTGCGCCTGACCGCCAACTATACGCGGACCCAGGTCGACGACTCGATCGCCGCCTTCCCGACCATCACCCCGGAACTGGAAGCCGCCCTGCCGGAACGCTTCACCCGCGACGCGGAAGGCAATCTTCTGTCGATCGACGCCCGTCCCCTGAACTTCCAGGGGACCGAACGCCAAGAAGTCCGCTGGGGCTTCAACTACTCCACCCCCTTCGGCAAGCCGGACCCGGCCGCAGCGGCGCGCATGGGCATGGGCGGTCCCGGCGGGCCGCGTTCTGGCGGCCCCGGCGGCGGCTCGCGCATGGGCGGCGGCGGCCCCTCCACGATGACGATCAGCAGCGGGGGGCCGGGCGGCGGGGGCGGCCCGATGATGCGGATGGGCGGCGGTCCGCGCGGCGGCGGCGGGCAACCGGGCCAGGGCCGTTTCAACTTCTCGCTCTATCACACCTACCGGATCCAGGATGAGATCACGATCCGCGACGGCCTGCCGGTGCTGGACCTGCTGAACGGCGCCGCCACGGGCTCGCGCGGCGGTCAGCCGAAGAACGAAATCCAGATGCAGGCCGGCGTGTTCAAGAGCGGCATGGGCGCCTTCATGCACGCCAACTGGCGGGATTCCACCCATATCGACGGCGGCGGCTCGGGCGCGCAGGACCTGACCTTCTCGGACCAGACGACGGTCGGGCTGAACGTCTTCGCCGACCTGTCGTCGCGTGCGAGCTGGGTCGAGAAATATCCTTGGCTGAAGGGTGCGCGCATCAACTTCGGCGTCGAGAACCTGTTCGACTCGCGCCTCGAAGTCCGCGACGCGCAAGGGAACACGCCGCTGTCCTATCAGAGCGACTATCTGGACCCGCTGGGCCGGACCTTCCGCATCAGTCTGCGCAAGATCCTGTTCTAACGAAAAGAAAAGGCCCGGTCATCGACCGGGCCTTTTGACTTAGTGCGCCTCTTTCGGCGCTTCCATCAGTTCAATCAGAACCCCGCCCATCTCCTTGGGGTGCAGGAAGACGACCGGCGTGCCGTGGGCGCCGATGCGGGGTTCGCCGGTGCCCAGGATGGTCACGCCCTTGGCGCGCATCTCGGCGACGGCGGCGTGGATGTCGGCCACCTCGAAGCAGACGTGGTGCTGGCCGC
The DNA here is from genome assembly GCF_057839885.1 of Brevundimonas sp. KH_025. Classification (NCBI taxonomy): domain Bacteria; kingdom Pseudomonadati; phylum Pseudomonadota; class Alphaproteobacteria; order Caulobacterales; family Caulobacteraceae; genus Brevundimonas; species Brevundimonas sp. KH_025. The sequence continues at coordinate 1,929,020 of NZ_CM174501.1, forward strand.
CCTTGGGGTTCTTGGCCAGGAAACCAGTGATCGGGCTAGTTTCGTCATAGGGCTCGATCAGTTCGATCTGGGCCGTCGGCGTGTCGATGAAGCAGACCTTCACCCCCTGCGACGGCAGATCGAACGGTTCGCCGATCTTCGTCGCGCCCAGGATGTCGCGATACAGCTTGATCGAGTCAGCGATGGAGGGCGTGGCGACGCCGACGTGGTTCAGGTTGCCGATCATTACTTTGTCTCCGCCGGCGCAGGCTGGGCGTAGCCGAGCCGCAGGTTCAGCTTTTCAATCAGGTCCGCCGCCGTCTCGGCGATGACCGAGCCGGGCGGATAGACCGCCGCCGCCCCCATATCGAGCAGGGGTTGGACGTCGGCGGGCGGAATGACGCCGCCGACCACGATCATGATGTCCTCTCGCCCCAGCTTGGCCAGCTCGGCGCGCAGTTCCGGAACCAGGGTCAGGTGCCCCGCCGCCAGCGACGAGGCGCCGACCGCGTGGACATTGTTTTGCACCGCGTCGCGCGCGGCCTCGGCGGGCGTCTGGAACAGGGCTCCTGCCGTCACGTCGAAGCCGATGTCGCCGTAGCCGGTGGCGACGACCTTCTGGCCCCGATCGTGGCCGTCCTGACCCAGCTTGGCGATCAGGATGCGCGGCGGGCCGCCGTCGTTCTCGACAAAGGTCGCGACCATGTCGCGGGCGCGGGCGACCTTGGGATCGCTGCCCGCCTCCTTGCCATAGACGCCCGAGACGGTTTTCACCGAGGCGATGTGACGGCCAAAGGCGGCCTCCAGCGCGTCGGAAATCTCGCCCACGGTGGCCTTGGCGCGGGCGGCCTGAACCGCCAGCTCCAGCAGGTTGGCGTTTCCGCGCGCGCCGTTGGTCAGGGCCTCCAGCGCGGCGTCGGTCGCGGCCTGATCGCGCTCGGCGCGCAGGCGTTTCAGCTTGTCGATCTGGGCGGCCAGGACGGCGGCGTTGTCGACCTTCAGCATCGGAATGCTGTCGGGCGTGTCGTTCAGATAGCGGTTCACGCCGACCACGGTCTGTTTGCCGGTGTCGATCCAGGCCTGGGTCCGGGCGGCGGATTCCTCGATGCGCAGCTTGGGGATGCCGGCCTCGATGGCGGCGGCCATGCCGCCCAGGGCCTCGACCTCGGCCATGTGGGCGCGGGCGCGCTCGGCCAGTTCGTGGGTCAGACGCTCGACGTAGAAGCTGCCGCCCCAGGGGTCGATGGTGCGGGTCAGGCCCGTCTCCATCTGCAGCAGGATCTGCGTATTCCGCGCGATCCGGGCCGAGAAGTCGGTCGGCAGGGCCAGGGCCTCGTCCAGGGCGTTGGTGTGCAGGCTCTGCGTCTGGCCACCCGCCGCCGCCATGGCCTCGACCATGGTGCGCGACACGTTGTTGAACACGTCCTGCGCCGCGAGGCTCCAGCCCGAGGTCTGGCAGTGAGCGCGCAGCGACAGCGAGCGCTGGTCCTTGGGCGAGAACTTTTCGGCGACCTTTTCAGCCCACAACAGGCGGCCGGCCCGCATCTTGGCCACCTCCATGAAGTAGTTCATGCCGATGGCCCAGAAGAAGGACAGGCGCGGCGCGAACCGGTCCACGTCCATGCCCGCGTCGACGCCCGCCTTGATGTATTCCAGCCCGTCCGACAGCGTGTAGGCCAGCTCAATGTCGGCCGAGGCCCCCGCCTCCTGCATGTGATAGCCGGAGATGGAAATCGAGTTGAACTTCGGCGTCTCCTGCGCGGTCCAGGCGAAGATGTCCGAGATGATCCGCATCGAGGGCGCGGGCGGATAGATGTAGGTGTTGCGGACCATGAACTCCTTCAGAATGTCGTTCTGAATGGTTCCGGTCAGGGCCGCGTGCGGCACGCCCTGCTCTTCCGCCGCCACGACATAGAGGGCCAGGATCGGCAGGACGGCGCCGTTCATGGTCATGGACACCGACATCTGATCCAGCGGGATGCCGTCGAACAGGGTGCGCATATCCAGAATGCTGTCGATGGCCACGCCGGCCATGCCGACGTCGCCCTTCACCCGCGGGTGGTCGCTGTCATAGCCCCGGTGCGTGGCCAGATCGAAGGCGATGGACAGGCCCTTCTGACCCGCCGCCAGGTTGCGACGATAGAAGGCGTTGGACTCCTCGGCGGTCGAGAAGCCCGCGTACTGGCGGATCGTCCACGGATTGCCCGCATACATGGTCGGATAGGGGCCGCGCATATAGGGCGCAAAGCCCGGCAGGCCGTGGATGGCGTCCAGGCCATTCAGCGCCTCGGGACCATAGGCGGTTTGAACCGTCAGGCCCTCGGGCGTCAGCCAAGGGTCGCGCGTTGGCCCTGAGCCAGTCGCGGTCAGGTCGAGGTCGACCTTGGAGAAGTCGGGGAAGCTCATTGGCTCGCCTCCTCGGATGCGACCTCAAAGGGCGCAGCGAAGCGCACAGGGGTCAGGGCGGCGGCGTGCAGGGGGATGTAGGCGGGATCGGCGGTCTCGACCGGGGCCGGGCGCGGATCGGGATCGACGTATTTGGTGACGCCGACCATGTGGCGGCCGCCGTCCTTCAGCGCGGCTTCCAACTGGCCGCGCGCGCGTTCGACGCGGGGCTGGATCAGGTGGTGTTTCAGGGCGTCGACGACGCCGCCTTCGGCTTCGATGGACTGGAACTCCTTCCAGCCGGCCTCGGCCAGATCGCGGGTGCGGCTGTCCAGGAACCAGGACCCGGCGGCGGGATCATCCACCCGGCCCAGATTGGCCTCTTCCATCAGCACCAGCTGGGTGTTGCGGGCCTGACGGCGGGCGAAGGCGTCGGGACGGCCCTCGGCGCGGGTGAAGGCGTCCAGCACCACCACGTCGGCGCCGCCGACAGCGCCGGCGAAACCGGCGGCGGTCAGGCGCAGCAGGTTCGGCCACGGATCGCGTGCCGACAGCATCCGACGCGACGAGCGGGCCTCGATGATCGCAGGCGTCTCATGCCCGAAGGCCTTGGACACGCTGGCCCAGATCAGGCGCATGGCCCGCACCTTGGCCAGGGCGTCGAAATATTCGGCGTCGACGGACACACCCAGAACCACGCCCTTCAGCGCCTGCTCGGTGGTCAGGCCCGCAAGGACGGCGGCCTTGACGTAGGCCACAGCGCTGGCGGCGGCGAAGGCCAGTTCCTGCCCCGCCGAACCGCCGGCCTCATGCACCACGCGGCCCGAGGCCAGGAACAGCTTGGCGTCGGGATAGGTCCCGGCCAGACGCACGGCGGCGTCCGCCGCTTCGCTCACGGCGGCGTCGATCTCGCCCTTCCCAGATTCGGGGCCCGCCTCGGCATAGGCCGAGATCGGATCGAGGTGGAACTGCAGCTGGGCGCGGGGCGAACCCTTGGCCACGGCCGACAGGGCCTCGGCGGCCTTCACGCCTTCAAAGCCCGCATCCAGCGCGACGGGCGCTAGTTCCAGAGCCACACCGTCCAGCGCGGCGGCCAGCGTCGTCTCGTCGGTCGTGAACGCGCCCTTCAGCACCACCGAGGCGGCGCCGTTTTCAAGGTCGGTCAGGACGGCGGCGTTGATCGCCGCCGCCTCGTCGCCCTCGACCAGGGTACGCAGGTCCCACGCCCGCCCCTCGGCGTCCGTCGTGCGCGGCGCGCGCAGCGCCTGCACCCCGGTCGCGTCGGCATAGAGCGGCCGGATGACCAGGCCGTCGGCGTCGAGGTGGAGCAGGCTTTCGATCGCCCGCCCCTTCAGCGCCTTCTCGGCCTGTTCCCGCCATTCCAGCGGGCTCGGCGTGGGAAAGGTCGTCATTTACGCAAACTCCACCAACACATCGTCGGCGGCGACCGGATCACCGGCCTTGGCCCCGACCGCCTTCACCACGCCGTCGCGCTCGGCCTTGAGGATGTTCTGCATCTTCATGGCTTCGATGATGGCGACGGTCTCGCCCGACTTGACCTCCTGACCGACGGCCACGGGGATGTCGACGACCAGACCCGGCATGGGCGACAGCACCAGCTTGGAGGTGTCGGCGGCGACCTTTTCAGGCAGGCGCTGATACATGTCGGCCGCGCGCGGGGTCAGGACGCGGACGCGGGCCTTGGCCGCCCGGTGGCGAATGTCGAAGCCGTCGGGCGCGCGCTTGACCTCGGCGGTGAAGGGCTCGTCGTCGAGCACAGCGCGGAACTGGGCCATGCCCGGACGCCAGTCGATTTCCGACAGGGTCAGGTCGCGCTCGTCCAGCGAGATGACCAGATCCTCCGCCTCGTCATAGGACAGCGACACGTCGTGGGCCTCGCGGCCGATCAGCACGGTCCAGTCGGTGCGTTCCGAGGGATCGCCCGCCTGCTCGGCCAGGACCTCGTTCATCGCCGCGGCCACGGTGATGAAGATGTCCTTCTGCGCTTCGCTGGGTTCCAGACCGCGGAAGCCGTCGGGGAACTCGTCCTTGATATAGCTGGTCGACAGCTCGCCGGACTTGAAGCGCTCCTGATCCATCACCGCCGACAGGAAGGGCACGTTGTGGCCCAAACCCGACAGGTGGGTGTCCTCCAGCGCGCGGGCCATGCCGGTGACGGCGGCTTCGCGCGTCTCGCCCCAGGCGCACAGCTTGGCGATCATGGGGTCGTAGAACATGGAGATCTCGTCGCCCTCGCGGACGCCGGAATCGTTGCGGACGGTATAGTCCCCCTGATCGCCTTCCTCGGGCTGCTCATAGCGCACCAGACGGCCGATCGACGGCAGGAAGCCGCGATAGGGGTCCTCAGCGTAGATGCGGCTCTCGATGGCCCAGCCGTTGATCGACAGGTCTTCCTGCTTGAACGCCATCGTCTCGCCGGCCGCCGAACGGATCATCTGTTCAACCAGATCGACGCCGGTGATCAGTTCCGTCACCGGGTGCTCGACCTGCAGACGGGTGTTCATTTCCAGGAAGTAGAAGCTGCGGTCTTGCCCTGCCACGAACTCGACAGTGCCGGCCGAGTCGTAGTTCACGGCCCGGGCCAGAGCGATGGCCTGATCGCCCATGGCCTTGCGCGTCGCGTCGTCCAGCAGGGGCGACGGCGCCTCTTCGATGACCTTCTGGTTGCGGCGCTGGATCGAGCATTCGCGGTCGAACAGCGAGACGATATTGCCGTGCTTGTCGCCCAGCACCTGAATCTCGATGTGGCGCGGATTGACGATGAACTTCTCGAGGAAGACCCGGTCGTCGCCGAACGCGGTCAGGGCCTCGGCCTTCACCGCGGCAAAGCCCTCGGCCATGTCGGCGTCGGAATGGGCGACGCGGATGCCCTTGCCGCCGCCGCCGGCGCTGGCCTTGATCATGACCGGATAGCCAATCTCGTTGGCGATCTGGACCGCGTGTTCGGTCGTGTCGATCAGGCCCATATAGCCCGGCACGGTCGAGACGCCCGCTTCAGCCGCGAACTTCTTGGACGTGATCTTGTCGCCCATGGCCTCGATGGCGTGCGGGTTCGGGCCGATGAAGGTGATGCCCTCGGCCTCCAGACGACGCGCGAACACCGGGTTTTCCGACAGGAAGCCGAAGCCGGGGTGGACTGCCTCGGCGCCCGACTGACGCACCGCGTCCACGATCTTGTCCTGGATCAGATAGGACTGGGCGGCGGGCGACGGCCCGATGTGGATGGTCTCGTCGGCCATCTCGCAGGCCAGCGAACCGGCGTCGGCGTCCGAGTAAACGAGCACCGTCTTGATGCCCATCTTGCGGCAGGTCTTGATGATGCGAACCGCGATCTCGCCCCGGTTGGCGATGAGAATTTTAGAGAACATTTGAAATCTCAGTTATTTATCTGGTTCGGTCTGCTGCAAGCGCTTGTCGTAGGTGCGCCACGAATGCGTCGTCGGGACCGGCGATGGGGACGAGAGACTGCATATTCAGGGTGAAGCGCTGCTTCTGGCGTCCGGTGCGGAACTCGACGTCTATTTCGAGGGGAAATGCGCCCGAAGCTGGATACAGGCGCCCTAGTGAGCCCCGAAACGCCACCAGCGTTTGGCCGACTTCGAGAACATAGGGCGAGAAGCACTCGCCTCCCCCAAGCCCAGCATATTCCGCCGCACCTATGAAGGCGTAACCATCGTTTCCAGGGCGCTCTAAGAGCCAGTAAGGCAAAGCGTTGGGGCGAAACGCGCTCTGCGTTTCTTCCCCGCCCAAACCTTGCAGCGCCTCAGGCCCATAGCCTCGAATGCGCAGATGGTTCTCGTACGCAGGGTCTGAGGTGAAGCTCCCGATCTTCAGCGTTTCCACCGGATCAAGCTCGAAAACGAACTCGTCGATATACTCGGGAAAATCTGCCGGAACATTTCTATCCCCAAAGCGGAGATACCAGTCACCTTCAGTATAGGTGCGGCTGACAAGATGCTTCGCCGACACCTTCACGATCTGGATCGTATCAGCCTTCGCCGTAACCTGAGCGAGCAAGTCCCCGCCGACGTAACGGCCATTGTCTGCGTGGGAAACCAAACTGCAGGCGTCAGCAGTCCCACCGGCAACCGCAGCGCCGATCGCCAAACTCAGGGCGACCATCATCGCCCTTGGTCTTGAAAGCTGCATCGTGATCACCCTGAAGGCTCTCCCCTTGGAAACGGTCGGAGTTACAGCGGAATGTTGTCGTGCTTCTTCCAGGGATTTTCCTGGGTCTTGTTCTTCAGCGTCCGCAGGGCCTTGATCAGGCGGCGGCGCGTGCCGTGGGGCATGATGACGTCGTCGATGTAGCCCAGACCCGCCGCCACGAAGGGGTTGGCGAAGCGGGCCTTGTATTCGGCCTCGCGCGCCGCCAGGGCCTCGGGGTCGCCGGCCTCCTTGCGGAAGATGATCTCGACCGCGCCCTTGGCGCCCATGACCGCGATCTCGGCGGTGGGCCAGGCGTAGTTGACGTCGCCGCGCAGGTGCTTGGAGCTCATGACGTCATAGGCGCCGCCATAGGCCTTGCGCGTGATGACCGTCAGCTTGGGCACAGTGGCCTCGGCATAGGCGAACAGCAGCTTGGCGCCGTGCTTGATCAGGGCGCCGTACTCCTGCTTGGTGCCCGGCATGAAGCCCGGCACGTCCACCAGCGTCACCAGCGGAATGTGGAAGGCGTCGCAGAAGCGGACGAAGCGCGCGGCCTTGCGGCTGCTGTCGATGTCCAGAACGCCCGCCAGCACTTGCGGCTGGTTGGCGACGATGCCGACGCTCTGGCCATCCAGGCGGCCGAAGCCGCAGATGATGTTCTTGGCGAAGTCGGCGCCGATCTCGAAGAAGTCGGCCTCGTCAACCGTCTTCAGGATCAGCTCTTTCATGTCGTAGGGCTGGTTCGGATTGGTCGGGACCAGGGTATCCAGCGACGCTTCGTCGCGATCCGGCTCGTCATAGGAGTCGCGGACAGGCGGCTTTTCACGGTTCGACAGGGGCAGGAAGCCGATCAGGCGGCGAACTTCCGACAGGGCCTCCAGATCGTTCTCGAAGGCGCCGTCGGCGACCCCCGACTTGCCGGCGTGGACGCGGGCTCCGCCCAGGTCCTCATGGCTGACGACCTCGTTGGTGACGGTCTTCACCACGTCGGGGCCGGTCACGTACATGTAGGACGTGTCCTTCACCATGAAGATGAAGTCGGTGATGGCCGGCGAATAGACGTCGCCGCCCGCGCACGGGCCCATGATGACCGAGATCTGCGGGATGACGCCCGAGGCCAGGGTGTTCTGCAGGAAGATGTCGGCGTAACCGGCGAGCGATTCCACGCCTTCCTGGATGCGGGCGCCGCCCGCGTCGAACAGGCCGATGATCGGAGCGCCCGCCGTCAGGGCCATCTTCTGGATCTTGACGATCTTGGCCGCGTGCGCGCCGCTAAGAGAGCCGCCGAAGACGGTGAAATCTTTGGAGAAGACATAGACTAGACGGCCGCCAATGGTGCCGCGCCCGGTGACGACGCCGTCGCCGGGGATGCGCTGCTGGTCCATGCCGAAGTCGTGGCTGCGATGCTCCACGAACATGTCGGTCTCTTCGAAGCTGCCTTCGTCCAGCAGGACTTCGATCCGTTCGCGCGCGGTCAGCTTGCCCTTGGCATGCTGGCTCTCGATACGCTTCTGGCCACCGCCCAGTTTGGCGGCGGCGCGACGGCGCTCAAGCTCCTCGAGGATGGCCTGGCTCATGGTGTGGGCGACTCCCTGAAATCTTTGAGGCTCAACAAGACGCTCCGTTGCAGAAAGGCAATCGCAACTTTGCAAAAGGGGCGTAAGTGCGTAAGCCTGCCAAGGTCGACGGGCTGTTTTGCAAAGTTGCGATGGCGGAAAAACTCTATCTCGGGGCCAAGGTGCGCAAGCTGCGCGAGGCGCGCGGCTGGACGCTGGAAGCCTGCGCCGGACGGCTGGCCCTGTCGCCCAGCTACCTGTCGCAGATCGAGACCAATCAACGCCCGGCGACAGCGCGGGTTCTGATCGCCCTGACGCGGGCCTTCGACGTGGACGCCAGCCTGTTCGATCTGGACGGCGACGCCCGCCTGATCGCCGACCTGCGCGAGGCCGTCACCGACGTGGCCGGCCACGCCGAGGCCCCCTCGCCGGTCGAGTTAAAGCAGGCGGTGACCAACACCCCCCGGCTGGCGCGACAGTTCCTGGCCCTGCACCAGGACTATCGCCGCCTCGATGAGCGGCTGAAGACGCTAAACGAGACCCTGGGCCGCGACGAGCGGGCGCAAGCCGCCCCCGCCCTGCCCTATGAGGCGGTGCGCGACTTCTTCCACTATCGCGACAACTACATCGACGTTCTGGATCAGGCGGCGGAGGCGCTGGCGGAGCAGTTGGGGCTGGGTTCCGGCGGCCACCCGGAGCGGGATCTGGAGGCCGCCCTGAACGACCTGTGCGGGGTGCGGCTGGCCACCGGCGACGGGCGCGGAGCCATGCGGCGCTTCGATCCTGCGGCGCGCATCCTCTATGTCGACGCCAGCCTGCCCGGCGCCACGCGGTGCTTCCTGATGGCGCACCAGTTGGTGCTGCTGCGCTTCCACGACCTGATCGAACATGAACTGGACCGCGCCGCCTTCGACATTCCCGCCGCGCGCGACGTCTGCCGGGTCGGTCTGGCCAACTATGCGGCGGGGGCCCTGCTGCTGCCCTATCGTCGCTTTCTTGAGGCGGCGCGCGAACTGCGGCACGACGTGGACCGGCTGAGGAACCGCTTCCACGTCAGCTTCGAGCAGGTCTGCCACAGGCTTTCGACGCTGCAGCGCCCCGGTTGGCGCGGCGTGCCCTTCTATTTCGCGCGCGTGGACATGGCCGGGAACATCACCAAGCGGCACAGCGCCACGCGGTTCCAGTTCGCCCGCTTCGGCGGCGCCTGCCCCCTGTGGAACGTGCACGAGGCCTTCGGCGCCCCGGACCGCATCCTGGTCAACCTGTCGGAAATGCCGGACGGCTCACGCTACATCTGCATCGCCAAGAGCGTGTCCAAGCCGGGCGGCTCCTATCTCGAACCGGACCGCCGCTATGCCCTGGGGTTGGGCTGCGAGATCGAACACGCTGACCAGCTGGTCTATGCGGCGGGCCTCGACCTGAACGGCCCGCCCACCCGCATGGGCGTCAGCTGCCGCATCTGCGAGCGCACCGACTGCGCCCAGCGGGCCTTCCCGCCCATCGACCGAACGCTGCGCGTGCCGGACAACGAGCGGGGGGTGATCCCGTATACGCTGAGCTGAACGCGCCCTCTCCTCCCCATGAAATGGGGAGGTGGATCGGCGGCAAAGCCGCCGAGACGGAGGGGCCGCTCCGCCGAAGAAAGCCCCTCCACCACTTCGTGGTCCCCCTCCCCACTGCGTGGGGAGGAAACCGCATCAGCCCATCGTCGGGATGACGAAGGAGCTGTCCGCGTGCTCCAGCTCGCTGTCAGGCCAGCGGGCGGTGACGGTCTTGGTCTTGGTCCAGAACCGCAGACCTTCCATGCCGTGCTGGTTGATGTCGCCGAAGGCCGAACGTTTCCAGCCGCCGAACGAGTGATAGGCCACCGGCACCGGGATCGGCACGTTGATGCCAACCATGCCGACGTTGACGCGGGCGGCGAAGTCGCGAGCCGCGCGGCCGTTCTGGGTGAAGATGGCGACGCCGTTGCCGTACTGGTGCTTGGACGGCAGGCTCAGCGCCTCCTCGAAGCTGGCGGCGCGCATGATCTGCAGCACCGGGCCAAAGATCTCCTCGCGATAGGATTCCATCTCGGGCTTGACGTGGTCGAACAGCGACGGGCCGATGAAGAAGCCCTTCTCGTGGCCCTGCAGGCTGAACTCGCGGCCGTCGACGACCAGTTCGGCGCCTTCCTCGACGCCCTTGCTGATCCAGCCCAGGACCTTGTCCTTGTGGGTCTGGGTGACGACCGGGCCGTAATGGGCCTCGGCGTCGGTCGAGACGCCGACGCGCAGGTTGGGGATTTCCGAAACCAGACGCTCGCGCAGTTCATCCGCCGTGCGCTGGCCGACCGGCACCACCACCGGCAGGGCCATGCAGCGCTCGCCGGCCGAGCCGTAGGCCGCGCCCGACAGGTCCTTGATGACCTGATCCATGTCGGCGTCGGGCAGGACGATGCCGTGGTTCTTGGCGCCGCCCATGGCCTGGACGCGTTTCCCGTGCTGGGCGCCCATCTGATAGACGTAGTGAGCAATGTCGGACGAGCCGACGAAGCTGACGGCGTGGACGTCGGGGTGGGTCAGGATGGCGTCGACCGCCACCTTGTCGCCGTGGACAACGTTCAGCACGCCCTTGGGTGCGCCGGCTTCCATCATCAGTTCGCCCAGACGCACCGGCAGCGACGGGTCACGCTCCGACGGCTTCAGGATGAAGGTGTTGCCGGCGGCGATCGCCATGCCGAACATCCACATCGGGATCATGCCGGGGAAGTTGAACGGGGTGATGCCCGCCACCACGCCCAGGGGCTGGCGCATGGAATAGACGTCGATGCCGGGGCCGGCGCCTTGGGTGTATTCGCCCTTCAGGGCGTGCGGGATGCCGCAAGCAAATTCAATAACTTCCAGGCCGCGCTGGATGTCGCCCTTGGAGTCGGCGATGACCTTGCCGTGTTCCGAGGACAGCAGCTCGGCCAGCTCGTTCATGTTGGCCTCGACCAGGCGCTTGAACTCGAACATGACGCGGGCGCGGCGCTGCGGGTTGGTGCTGGACCAGCCCTCGAACGCGGCCTGGGCCGACTGAACCGCGCGGTCCATCTCGGCGACGGTCGCCAGCTGGACGCGGGCCTGGACCTCGCCGGTGTTGGGGTTGAACACGTCGCCGAAACGGCCCGATGCGCCGTCGAAGGCCGCACCGTCGATGAAGTGGCGAATGTCGCGCATGGGAGGCGTTTCCTGTGATGTCGTTGTTCGTTTGATCATGGCCTAGCAGACCGAGGCCTCGCCACCCATTGCAATCTTGCATCCTATGCTGTGCATTCCTGCAATGTTCGACTGGGACGACGTTCGCATCTTCATCGCCGCCGCGCGCGCTGGCTCGCTCGCCACGGCGGCCCAGCGGCTGGGCATAGACGCGGCCACGGTCGGGCGGCGCGTGGCGCGGCTGGAGACGGCGCTGAAATCGACGCTGGTGGTGCGCTCGGCCTCAGGCCTGCTGCTGACAGCGGCGGGGGCGCAACTGCTGGAGACGGCGCTGGACGCCGAGAGTGCGATGGAGGCCGCCGAACGAGTGACGCGGCCCGACCTGATCGCCGGCACGGTGCGGATCAGCGCCTCGGAGGGCTTCGGCGGCGCCGTCCTGGCCCCCGCCCTGCCCGGCCTGCTGGCGGCGCATCCGGGCCTGAACATCGAACTGGCCGCCAGTTCCGGCTTCCTGTCGCCCAGCCGCCGCGAGGTGGACATGGCCATCACCCTCAGCCCCGCCGCCAGCCCGCGCCTGATCGTCGAGCCGCTGACGCCGTATCAACTGGCCCTCTACGCCGCGCCCGAATACGTCGCGCGTCATGGTGCGCCGGAGCGCGTGGACGACCTGCCGCGCTTCGACATCGTCGGCTACGTCGATGACCTGATCTATGCGCCGGAGCTGCATTATCTGGACGAGATCCGCCCCAACCTGCGGCCGCGCCTGGCCTCGTCCTCGATCCGGGCCCAGCGGGACATGATCGCGGCGGGCGGCGGGATCGGGGTCCTGCCCTGTTTCCTGGCCGAGAGGCTGACGCGGGTCCTGCCCGACCATGTCCTGATCGAGCGCCGCTTCTGGCTCAGCACCCACCGCGAGGTTCACGGCACCGCCCGGCTGAAGGCGGCGCGGCGCTGGATCAAGGCCCTGTGCCGCGATGCCGCCGAGCGCCTGTCGCCCTACGCCGCGCAAAGGCGGCAGGGCGCGAGTTGACGCAAATTTACATTCTGAACGGCCGAGTTTGACCACAACCTCGAACCGGCGGTCTATGGTCAACGGGACCCGGAGCGTTCAGTAAAATGAAGATCGCAGTTCTCGACGACGACTCAGTCCAGCTGGAAGCCATGGCCGCAACGGCCCAGGGTCTCGGTTATCGTCCTGTGCTTTTCTCTCGCGCCCAGGCGCTGATCTCGGCGCTGCGCAAGGACACTTTTGATCTCCTGATCGTGGACTGGAACCTGCCCGATCGTTCTGGGCTGGAGGTTCTGGCCTGGGCGCGCACCAACCTGCGGCCGCCGCCGCCGATGCTGCTGGTCACTAGCCGCGCCGAGGACGAGGACATCGTGGCGGGCCTGAACGCCGGCGCCGACGACTACCTGCCCAAGCCCCTGTCTCCGCCGGTTCTGGCGGCGCGCATCAGTGCCCTGATGCGCCGCGCCTACGCCCAGCCCTCCGCGCCGGGGGCCGAGGTGCATGGCGACACCGTCTTCCACGCCTCCGCCAGCGCCGTGACGCGCGACGGCCAGACGGTGGTGCTGACCGCCAAGGAATTCGGCCTGGCGCAGCTTCTGTTCCGCAACCTGCATCGCGCCCTGTCGCGGACCTATATTCTGGAAACCGTCTGGGGCAACGAACCCAATCTGAACAGCCGGTCGCTGGACATGCACATCTCGCGGATCCGCACCAAACTGGGCCTGCGGCCCGAGCAGGGCTTTCGTCTGACGCCCATTTACAGCTACGGATACCGTCTGGAGCGCGTGAACGCGCCCTATGGGATCGCAGCCGCGGCCTCGGTCGCGACCTGGAATGCGGAAGAGACGACGGAATGATGCAAAAACGGGCGATGGCCGCCGGTCTTGTGGCGGCGCTGCTTTCGACCTCGCCCTCTTTCGCACAATCACGGGCGCCTGCTTCGGCGCCTGAGACGATCGACTACCGCGTGCTGCCCGGCGACACCCTGATCGACCTAGCCGTCGCCTATCTGAACCGTCCGACCGACTATCGTCAGGTCCAGCGTAGCAACCGGGTTGCTGATCCGCGCCGCCTGACCGTGGGGCGCACCCTGGCCTTTCCCGTCAACCTGCTGCGGGCGGACCCGGATCAGGCGCGGATCGCCGGGTTCCGGGGCGCGGTGAGCCTGACCCAGGGTCCTTCGACGGGCGTCCCGACGCAGGGACAGACCGTATCCGAAGGCGCCGTTCTGACCACCGGCGCCAACGCCTTCGTGCGGCTGGCCCTGTCCGACGGCAGCCATGTCGTCGTGCCGTCCAACAGCCGGGTCCGACTGACGCGCCTGCGGCGCTACGCGCTCAACGGCGCGGTCGATCACGCCATGACGGTCGAGGCCGGTCGCGCCGAATCCAGCGTCACGCCCCGTCAACGTCCCGGCGGCTTTGTCGTGCGCACGCCCGTTTCGGTTTCGGCCGTGCGCGGCACCGAGTTCCGCGTCTCGTTCGACGACGACGGCGATCGCTCCGCCACCGAGGTCATCAAGGGCAGGGTCGAGGTCGATTCCGGTGACAGAACGGCCGAGGCGATCGCAGCAGCCGCCGAAGGCGTGACTGCGAATGAAACGGGCGCGCGCCTGGTCCCGCTCCTGCCCGCCCCCACGCTCACCCGTCCCGACGACGTTCAATCGAGCCGCGACGTGACCTTCGGAGTCGACGCCCTGCCCGGCGCTGATCGCTTCCGAGGGCGGCTGGCGACCGATGCGGGCATGATCGACGCCTTCGCCGAAGCGGACTCGGCTTCCGGCGACACCCGCCTGAGCTTCGCCGAACTGGCGGACGGCGCCTATTTCCTGCGCCTCAGCGGCCTGTCGCCGGACGGCGTCGAGGGCCGCAGCACGACCTATAGCTTCATCCGCGCCCGCAACGGCGTCGGCAGCCTGGCGGCCAGTCAATCGAGCCAGGACGGACGCCGCTTCTACCGCTTCCGCTGGGAGGCCGAGGGCGAAGGCGAGGCCGCCTTCCGCTTTCAGCTGTCGCGAGAGGGCGCCGACGGCGCGCCGGAGGGACCGCCGCTCGCCGATCACCCCGGCCTGACCGATCAGGCCTTCACCCTGAGCGATCTGCCGCCCGGCGTTTACACGTGGCGGGTTCAGGGGTCGCGCCATCGCTTCGGCCGCCTGCTGCAGGTCTGGTCGGAGCCGCAGCAACTCCGCATCGGGCGCTGACCCGTGGTCCGAGGCCGTTGGCTGGGCGCCAGGCTGACGGGGCGACGCGCGCTGATCGAGTGGGCGCTGGTCGCCGTGGCGACGGCCCTGGTGGTCGGCTGGCTGGCGCTCAGTCCGACCGCCGACCGTGTCGACAACATTGTCTATGACGCCCTGATCCGGCTTGATGACGGTCCGGTCGACGACGCCATCGTCATCGTGGCCATCGACGACCGCAGCGTGCAGGCGCTGGGCCGCTGGCCGTGGCCGCGCGCGGTGCACGCCGACCTGATCGACCGGCTGAGCCAAGCCCGGCCTCGCGCGGTCGCCTACGACGTCCTGTTCACGGAACCCGCCGCCGACGATCCCGCCCTGGCCGCAGCGCTGGCGCGTGCGACAAACGTCCATCTGCCCCTGCTGATCGACGCTCCCGGCGAGAACGGCGCCCCCTGGCGGGTCAGCCCGCCCGACGCGCCTCTGGCCCAGGCCGCAGCCGGCTTGGGCCACGTCAACCTGACGGTGGACGCCGACGGCGTGATCCGCCGCCTGCCCCTCTATATGCAGGGCGGCGACGAGGTCTGGCCGCAACTGATCCTGCCGCTGGCGAAGACCCGCGTCGCCGTGCCGCCGCCCGATCCCGACGCCGCGACGCCCGACGCCCTGATCGCCGCCTGCCCCGAAGCGATCGCCTATCGCGGCTCGCCGGGACGGTTCCGCACCCTGTCCTTCGCAGACGTGCTGAACGGCGAGGTTCCCGCCGCCTTCCTGAAGGACAAACTGGTGCTGGTCGGCGCGACCGCCCCCGGTCTGGGCGACCGCTACGCCACCCCGGCAGCGCCGCACGGCGAACTGAGTCCAGGCGTCGAGATTCAGGCCGCCCTGTTGCAAACCCTGCTGGAGGGCGGCGGTCCGCGCCCCCTGCCCCCGGCCTGGCTGCTGGCGCTGTCGTTGCTGCCCCTGAGCCTGCTGGTCTGCGGCTTCCTGTTTCTGCGCCCCGTCGTCAACATGGTGCTGGGCGCCGGCCTGATCCTTCTGACCCTGGCGGGCAGCCTGATCGCCTTTAGGTTCGCCGGCCTGTGGTTCCCGCCCGCCGCGGCCATTGCGGGTCTGGCCCTGGCCTACCCCTTCTGGAGCTGGCGACGCCTGGCCGCCGCCTCCGCCTATATGCAGAGCGAGGTCGAGGCCTTCGAGCGCGAAGGTCCGGCGCTGCCGACCGCGCCCCTGACCTCCGCCCGCCCGCAGGGGGACGTGGTCGCGAAACAGGTGGACGCTCTGCGCACGGCCCTGAAGCAGCTTCGCGACCTGGACCGCTTCATCTCGGACGCCCTGCGCAGCCTGCCCGACGCCACGGTGGTGGCCGATCCGGACGGCCGCGTCCTGCTGTCCAACGACCGGGCGCGCGACCTGTTCGGCCCTGCCCTGGATCACGAGGTCGATCTGGCGGCCTTGTTCCAATCGCTGGGCGAGCCGTCGTGGCGGCGCTTCCTCGTGTCCGACGAAACCGACCCGGGCGATATCCGCACGCCGAACGGACACGTCCTGAAAGCCGCCGCCGCCGCCCTGACCGACGCCGCGGGACAACCTGTCGGCCACATCGTCCGCTTCGCCGACATGACCCTGTTCCGCGCCGCCGAGCGCCAGCGCGAACAGGCGCTGCAACTGCTCAGCCACGACATGAGAGCGCCGCAGGTGTCGATCCTGACCCTGCTGGAAGGCGCCCAGAGCCGGGCCGATCCCGCCTTCGAACGCCGTATCGGCGACTATGCGCGACAAACGCTGGATCTGGCCGAAGGCTATGTCCAGCTGGCGCGGGCGGAGTCCCAGCCCTATCGCGCCGTCGTCATCGACCTGGGGCAGGTGCTGATGGACGCCGCCGACACCTTGTGGCCCCAGGCCTCGGCCAAGGGCGTGACCATTCAGACGCCGATAGGCGACGACGAGTATCTGGTCGAGGGCGACCCCGCCCTGTTGCGCCGCCTGCTGACCAACCTGCTGGACAACGCGCTGAAGTACGGCCCGCCAAAGGGCGTCATCAGGTGCACCTTGGACGTCGGCGCATCCGACGACGGCGCCGTCTGCATCCTCCGCATCAGCGACCAGGGTCCGGGCCTCTCGACCGAGGCGGCGCGGCGGCTGTTCCAGCCTTTCGGTCACGGCGACGCCGATCACCGGGGCGCGGGCCTGGGCCTGGCCTTCGTCCGCACCGTCGCCGAACGGCATGGCGGCCATGTCCGCTACGAAGCCGGAGAAGTCGGCGCCACCTTCGTCCTGACCCTGCCCCGCGTCATCGAGGCCGACTAGGGCGCGGGCTTCAGTTCCGCGACCGCGGCGGCGGCCAGAGCGGCCAGCGCCTCGTTGGCCCGCCGGGCGCCCACCGTCGTGACGGCGCCGGCGTGATAGGCGCCGGGCGCGGCCTCGGGTCCGTGCAGCGTCAAGGTCAGGCTGTGGGTGAGGCGCTTACGCCCCCACCATTGCGGCAGAACCGGCGCGTCCAGCCAGTCGCCCTCACGCGCCGAAACGTCGGAATAGGCGCCCGTCGTCTGCGGACGAACGGCATAGGCGGCTTCAATTCGCCAGACCGGCGCCTCGCGCGTCTCACGCCAGCCCTGCGCGGCCAACTGACCGCGAACCGCCGCCAGAACCGCCTGGTCCGCCGCTGAGGCCGGTTCAGGCTCGATCAGTCGATAGGTCGGGGCTGTGCTCGGCAAAACTGCGGGCGGCGTGGTGACGACTTTGGGACCAGACGCACAGGCCGACAAGGAAACGGCGGCGACGGCGGACAAGATCAGGAAAAGGCGAGCCATGCCCCAGCCTATCGCCCCCACCGCCAACGGGCCATAGACGAAAGCTCCGCCGCGCGGCGCGGACCGCACGACGGAGCCTCCGGCTCTGATTTTCAGCTACTCCGCCGGCGCCGACGGACGAATGACGTGGAATAACTTATTGATTATCCTCCACTCTCCGTCGACTTTCAGCAGCGTCATATAGTCGATCATGGTCACGCCGGGGTAGGAAAGGTCCACTCGTGCGACGCCCGTGGTGGGGGTCAGGTCAATGATCTGAAAGCTGCGCCTGCGCTGCGCTTCATCATCGCTCGGCTGGCCTTGAAAGCCTGCCATCCATTCTTCAATGGGCATCGAAAGATAACCCGCACGGTTGTTTCCGATCATCCGGGCGTCTTTGTGAAAGGCCAGCCGGGCATAGTCGGCGTTACCCGTTTGCAGCGCCTTGATGTAGTTCTCCACCGGCACGGAAGCGGCCTTCATCTCCGCATCGTCTGCAGGTCGTTCCGCGACTTGCCCTGGCATCGGCGCCGCCAAAGCAACTGGCGAAAAGGCCGACGTCAGCAGCAGAGCGGCTAGTGCATAGGCGAACTTCATGGATTGCCTTTCAGAATGGTGATGGCTGCGTCCTGATCCCGGCTCAGGCGACGCTCTTGGCGCGCGCCGCCAGTTCTTCTGCGCGACAGTCCAGATCTTTGGCGCGCTCCACCAGACGGGGGCTCAGGGCGATCAGTTCGGCGTCGGTGACGGTGCGGCCCTGGTCGCGATTGCGAGCGATCTGCTCGGCGCGATAGGCGGGATTGCGCAGACGGGCGGCCTCTTGGCGCATCTCGTCGGCTCCCCGATGCATCTCCTCGGCGCCCTTGCTCATCTGCACGCGGGCCGAGACTAGGCTGCGCGCGGCGCGTTCGCGGGCGCGCTCGCCTTGCTGGCGGGCGACCACGGCGTGGGCGCGGGCCTCGACCGCTTGCTCACGAGCGACGACGGCCTGGGCGCGAGCCTGCACGGCCTGCTGGCGGGCGTCTTCGCCCTGCTGGCGGGCGACAGCGGCCTGAGCACGGGCTTCCACGGCTTGCTTGCGGGCGTCGTCGCCCTGTCGACGGGCGACGGCGGCCTGAGCGCGGGCGTGGCGGGCGCTTTCACGGGCGGCGTCTGCCGCGGCGCGCTGCTCGGGCGTGGCGTTCTCGTAATAATAGTAGCTGACGCCGCGGGGAGAGGCAGGCGGGGCTGGCGGCGCGGGCGGGGCCGGCGGCGCAGGCGGGGCTTGGAGCGCGCGCCATGCAGGCGGCGCCGGAGGCGCGGGAGGTGCCGGCGGAGCCGGCGGCGGCGGCGGAGGCGGAGGCGGCGCATAGGCGGACGCCTGTTCCCTCAGCTCCAGGGCCGCCAGGGGCGTGGCGACGACGGCGAGCGCGGCGACGGTCAGGGCGACCGCCAGCGGGCGGCGGCGAGCAGACGTGTTCGTCATGATGCAGGCGATCCTTTTTTCAAGCGTGTGGGCGTCGGCGGCCATGGCGGTCGCGGGACAGGAGGCGGGATGGGCGGCCAATCGGACCAGGACGCGGGCGTAGTCCCGACGATCGACGGTCCGCACGGCCTCGGCGTCGGCGGCTTCTTCGGAGGTCTCGGCCAGGACGACGGACAGCCGCCAGACCAGGGGATTGAACCAGAACAGCGCCAGCGCCAGCCGCGACAGGATCAGGAAGACCCAGTCCTTGCGCCGCAGGTGGGCCACGATGACGCCCGGCGCCACGCCCCAGCTCAGAGGGCTGGCTACTCGGTCGCTGCTGACCAGACGCGGGCGAGCGGCGGGCGCCAGCGGCTCCAGCGGCGAACGCCAGGCCGGGCACTTGACGGCCCGCCCCTGCTCCGTCCAGCGGCTCAGGGTGCGCAGGCCCAGCAACAGCCGCACCACGACCGCCGCTGCGCCCAGAACCCAGAACCCAGCGGCGAACGTCGCCAGCGACGGCGACAACAGGCTGCCCGAAACAGCCACGCCTGCGACCGGCCCGACCTCGCCCGACCACAACGGCGTCGGCGCCTCGGCTACGGCGGCCGCTGCGGGCAAAAGGGCCAACTCAACGGCTGGCAGCACCGCCACCAACACCGGCAGGGCCAGCAACAGACAGACGGTCGCCCGCAGAATGTCCACGCGGTCGGCGGCCCGATGCGCCACGAAACGCGCGACGATCAGGCCAGCAGCGACGATCAGACTGGACTTGACCAGCAGCGATAGAAACAGGGCCAGGGTCATGGCTGACGCTCCACCGCTTCGTCGATGGCGCGCTCCAGGGCGGCCGCCTCGTCGGCCGTCAGGCGCTGGCCCAGCCCCAGCAGGGCGGTGGCGGCGCTGGCGGCGGACCCGGCGAAGAAGGTGTCGATCATCCGCTGCAGGGCGCCGGCCGCGACGGCCTCGGTGCGCGGGACCGGACGATAGACGAAGCCGTCGGCGCCCGCCGTCCGCTCGACCAGCCCCTTGGTCTCCAGGCGGGCCAGCAGGGTGCGGATGGCGGAATCGCTGAGCGCGTCGGTCAGGGCGTTGCGCACCCCGGCGGCGGTCCCGGCCTCCAGTCGACAAAGGGTCTCGAACACTTCGCGTTCGCGACGGGGCAAGGACTCGATCACGACCAACTCTCCGCATCGGCTGACGCTACATTTGTAGCGCTACATGCGTAGCGGATCGAGTCTAAATTGAGGCGGCAGGATTAACTCGGCGTAGGGCGCCTCTCCTCCCGCCGGACAGCGAGAGGAGAGGCTTCAGACGTCACTCGACCGGCTTGACATTGTCGTCGGAGTTGCGGTCGATCCAGCGGTTGTAGGGGTCGATCCCCGCAAAGGCCGGCTTCTTGTCGGCGACGAAGCGGAAGGTCTGGGTTCCGCTGCGCAGGGGACGGCGCTCCATCAGCATGACGGCCCCGCGGTCGAACGCCCCCTTGCCCGGCTCGGCCGAGAACAGGCCGACGTCGAACGTCTCGTTCAGCGGGGACTCGGTCTCCTCGCCCTTCCCGTCGGCGTACAGCTTGCGGGCCTCGACCGTCAGGGCGACGTCCCACTTGCCGTCGGCGCGTTTGGTCGCCGTGACCGACTTGGTCTTCACGTCATACAGGGTGATCTTCTCGAACAGGTCGGTGATCAGGGCCTGCTTGTCCGCCGGGGCCTCGGCGCGAAGGGCCGCGACCAGGTCCAGCGAGCGCGGATAGGGCGCGGGCTTGAAGGCGTACTGCGCCAGCACCCGACGCAGGGCGCGGTTGACCGCCTCCTCGCCGATCTGGTCGCGCAGCAGGTACATGACCAGGCCGCCCTTCTGATAGTGGATGTACTGCTGGTTCTCGATGCGCAGCAGCGGCATCTCCTCCAGCCGCTCCATGCCGCGCGAGCGCAGGTAGCGGTCCAGCTCATACTTGAGGAAGCGGCGGATCTTGTCGGGTCCGTACAGCTTCTCCATCACCATCAGCGCCGAGTATTGCGCCAGGGATTCCGACAGCAGGGTCGAGCCCTGCTGGTCCGACCCGATCACCTGGTGCGCCCACCACTGGTGCCCGACCTCGTGGGCGGTGATGTAGGTGACGTAGTCGATCTTCTCCTCGTCGGTCAGGTCGGCGATGAAGCCGATCCCTTCCGAGTAGGGCATGGTGTTGGCGAAGGCCTGGGCGAAGGTGGCGTAGGCGGGGAACTCGATGATCCGGGCCTGACGGAACTGATACGGGCTGAAGGCCGTGCCGTAGTAGTCCAGCGCCGACTTCATCCCCGTCAGCATCCGCGCCACGTTCCGCTCGTGACCCTTGTGGTAGTAGACGGCCAGTTCGATCGAACCGTGCTGCTCCTTGGCCACCTGATAATCAGCCGACTGCACCGAGAAGAAGTTCAGCACCGGCGCCTCGGTGACGAAACGGGCCGTGCGGCGGCCGTCCTTGGTCACGTCCGACACCTTGTAGCCCGGCGCGATCGGCGTCTGATCGGCGACCGTGGTCACGGTGATGTCGGCGTTGACCCAGCCGGAACCGATGTAGTTGTGGTTCCGCGCGCTTTCGTCCTCCAGCTTGGCCATGCGCAGCTCGGCGGGCAGGCCGTGCTTGCGGCGCTTGGCGCGGTCCGACAACAGACCGTCGCGACCCATGCCGATGGTCAGGCCGAACTCGCCGTTGTTGACGAAGGTGCCGTTGTCGACGATCCGCGTCGTGTCGCCGCTGTTCTTGAAGCCGCGCTGCTCCAGCACGGTTTCAAAGGCGATGGTCCGCTTCTCGCCCGGCTGCATCGGCGCAGCGAAGCGATAGATGCGGTACTCGAACTCGGGCCACTCCCTGGCCACCGTTGCGCCCTGAACGTCCAGCTTTTCGATCTTCAGGTCGCCGTTCCAGCGCAGGTGGACCTCGCTCAGCGGAGCCGCCGTGCGGTTCTCGATGACGTAGCTTCCCTTGGTCGTCAGGCGCGGCTGGTGCGGATAGATATCCAGCGCCAGCTTGACGTCGGTGATCTCGGGCTGGGCCTGCTTTTCGTATTTCAGCAGGGTCTTCTCGTAGTCCGCCATCAACTGTTCACGCTGGTCGCGGCTGCGGTACTCGTTCCAGACGTTGGTGTTGATGTAGGTGAAGACGCCCAGGGCCACGAAGGCGGTCAGGGCGACGCCGCCGATCACGCCCGCCGGCCCCATCAGGCGACGCGGCAGACGCTTCAGACGCGGCATGAAGCGCGTCTCCGCTCCCCGGCGCCACAGACCATAGGCGATGACCAGCAGCACCACGGCGAAGGCCGACCAATAGGCCTGCATCCAGGCGGCGTAGCCGGCGAACTTGCCCAGACCGTTCATGTCCGACAACGGCATCCCCGTGCCCGAACCATAGCGGTAGAGGACGTGGTCGAAGCCTATGCTGGACAGGACGATGGTCGAGATCAGATAGACCACCATGACGGCCCAGCCGACGAACTTGTTCGGCGACAGCGACTGCACGAAGATGGCCAGCACCGCCGTCAACGCGAAGCTGATGGACTGGGGCGCGATATACCAGAACAGGTATTTGCCGATCTCGTAGTTGGTGTAACCCTTGATCGTCTGCACGATCATCCCGGCCACCGAGGCCGCCACCAAGGTCGAGACCAGCACCAGGATCAGGGCCAGCGTCTTGGGCAGCAGGAAGGTCCAGTCGGGCGTCGCGGTGGAATCAATGATTTCATGCATGCGCCGCTCGCGGTCGCGCCAGACCAGTTCGCCGGAATAGTAGATGGCGATGATCAGGACGATCAGGGTGAACGAGCCGCCCAGGGTCTCGATCACCACCCGCGTCACCGGCAGGACCGGCGCGCCGTACATCTCGCCCGCGAACAGCAGGACGGCGATGCCGAAGGCGAAGCCGAGCTTCAGCATGATGATATAGGCGGGGCTCTTGAACACCGTCTTCATCTCGAAGGCCGTCCGCGAGATCAGCTGCGTCCAGCCGGCCTTGAAGCCATAGGACGGCGACGCAAGAGGCCCGACCGGCGCCAAGGGTTCGGGCTCGACGTCGGCCAGAGCCCGCAGCTTCTCCTGCGTGCGCAGCTTGGCCCCACGCGGCGACGGACGATACAGCGGGAAGGCAGCGGCCAGGAAGGCCAGGCTGACGCCCAGCCACAGCAGCTTGTTGCCCAGCAGGATGCCGGTCAGCGGCGCGTTGATCGTGTTCCTCTCGGCCGAGGTCCAGTATCGGGTCGCCAGACCATAGGCGCCGGCGCCGAAGGGCTCCAGCCAGGCCACCAATGACTCCAGCTCCGGCTTGGAGCCGAACACCGTGGTCGTCGTCATGTAGAGGATGAAGACCCCGACGACGCCGACATAGGTGGCCATCATCGAGCGCGTCACCGTCGCCAGGGTGAAGAAGACCGCCGAAGTGAACAGCAGGCCCGGCAGGCCCATGACCACGAAGCTGTAGAGGTAGTCCAGCGGACGGAACGGCCCGACCGTCTCCTTGTCCACCCACGGCATCAGCGTGCCGATCAGGATGCCCAGCGCGACCGACAGGAAGGCCAGGGCCACCACGGCGAAGGCGCCGAGGAAGCGGCCATAGAGGTAGTCGAACTTCGACAACCGGCTGGCCTGGATCATGGGTCCAAAGCCTGTCGAGGCGTCACGCACCACGACGTTGGCGACAATGGCCGTCGTCGCCAGCATGAAGAACAGATTGAAGGCCAGATGCGCCTGCGCGATCGCATAGGGCGCGTTCTTGAAGACGTTTCCGCCTGCGTTGAAGCTGACGTTCGGCTGGGCGATCAGGCCGAAGCTCAGCAGGAAGAAGAGGATGGAGATGACCCAGAAGGCGGGCTGGCGAAGCTGATAGCGGAACTCGAAGGCCGCGACTTTCCCGAACATGATCCGGGCCTCAGGCGGCTTGAGCGACGACGGGGCGGCGCGAAGCGGCCAGGGTCGAGAAATAGACGTCCTCCAGACCGCCCGCGGCCGGCTCGAAGCCCTCGCCCGGCCTGACGTCGGCCAGGACGTGGATCACGGTCTGACCGGCGAACAGGCGCGTCGAGATGACCTCGTAGCGGGCGCGATGCTCGGGCAGAGCCTCCTTGGCGATGGCCTTCTTCCACACGCGACCGGACAGTTGCTTCATCAGCTCCAGCGGCGCGCCTTCCAACTGGATCCTGCCGCCCGCCAGCACCGCCATGCGCGGGCACAGGTCGGCCACGTCCTCGACGATGTGGGTCGACAGGATGACCACCACGTTCTCGCCGATCTCGGCCAGCAGGTTGAGGAAGCGGTTGCGCTCCTCCGGGTCCAGACCCGCCGTCGGTTCATCGACGATGATCAGGCGGGGATTGCCGATCAGGGCCTGGGCAATGCCGAAACGCTGACGCATCCCGCCCGAGAAACCGGCCAGGGCCTTGCGCCGGACGCTCCACAGATTGACCTGGTTCAGCAGGGCCTCGACCGTCTGCTTGCGTTCCTTGCCGTCGGCTATGCCCTTCAGCACCGCCATGTGGTCCAGCATGTCGTAGGCCGAGACGCGCGGATAGACGCCGAAGTCCTGAGGCAGATAGCCCAGCGTGCGGCGCAACTGTTCCGGCTGACGGATCACGTCGATGTCGCCGAAGCGGATCTCGCCCGAGGTCGGGGTCTGCAGGGTGGCGATGGTCCGCATCAGCGTCGACTTGCCCGCCCCGTTCGGGCCCAGCAGGCCGAACATCCCGGTCGGGATCGTCAGACTGACGTCGTCCAGAGCCCGCGTCCCGTTGCCGTAGACATGGACCAGATTGTTGATCGTCAGCATGAAGCGCCCCCGCGATGTAAAAGAGACTTCACACTGACGGCTTCGTCGCCCCCTCGACAAGTTACAGATTGGACAGGTTTGGCATCTCGTCGAACGCCGAGTTGGGGCGGCCCGCCTTCGCGACGAGCCGCCCCGCCCCTATTCGTCCCGTCCTTCCGGCGCCCGACGCCTCGCCGCCCGGGCGGCGAAGGTCGGCAGAACCAGCAAGGTCAGGGCCGTGGCGGTCAGCAGCCCGCCGATGACCACGGTGGCCAGCGGCTTCTGCACCTCGGCCCCCGCCCCGTGCGCCAGCGCCATCGGAATGAAGCCGACGATGGCGACCAGGGCGGTGGTCAGCACGGCCCGCAGGCGGCTGGACGCCCCTTCGATGGCCGCAACCGCCGGCGCCAGACCGGCCTGAAGCCGCTCGCGGATCGCCTGCATCAGCACCAGGCCGTTCAGGGTCGCCACGCCCGACACGGCGATGAAGCCGACCGCCGCCGAGACCGAGAACGGCATCCCCCTGAGCAGCAGCGCCAGCGCCCCGCCGACCAGGGCCAGAGGCACGCAGGCGAACACCAGTCCCGCCTCCATGAAGGACCCCAGCGCCATGAACAGCAGGACGCCGATCAGGACGAAGACAATGGGAATGACCAGTCCCAGGCGTTGTTCGGCCCGTTTCAGGTTCTCGAACTGCCCGCCCCAATCCAGCCGATAGCCGACCGGCAGAGCGACCTCGGCCACCGACCGTTGAGCCTCGGCGACGAAGCCGCCCAGATCGCGGCCGCGCACATTGGCCTGGACCACCATGCGTCGGCTGCCGTTCTCGCGACTGATCTGGTTCGGGCCTTCGGCGGTGTGGATACGCGCGACCGAGGACAGGGGCACGACAACGCCCGTGCTTGAAACGATCGGCAAGGCGGCCAGGGTGGCGGGATCGTTGCGGGCGTCGTCGGGCAGACGCACGACCACGTCGAAGCGCCGGTCGCCCTCGAAGATGCGGCCGGCCTCGGCGCCGCCGATGGCGGTGGACACCGCTTCCGACACATCGGCTGCGGACAGGCCGTAGTTGGCCGCCGCGAAGCGATCGACGCTGATGGTCAGGGTCGGCAGGCCGGACGCCTGCTCCACCCGCACATCGGCCGCGCCGGGCGTCGCCCGAAGTTTGGCGGCCACCTGCTCCGCCGTCTTCTGCAGGGTGCCGAAGTCGTCGCCATAGACCATGACGGCCAGGTCGGTGCGAACACCCGAGATCAGTTCGTTGAAGCGCAGTTCGATCGGCTGGCTGAACTCGAAGCTGTTGCCTATCTGCTGGCTGGCGACAGTTTCGATGCGGGCGATCAGGTCTTCCTTCGACAGCTTGGGATCGGGCCAGGCCTTGCGATCCTTCAGGATGATGACCGCGTCCGAAATGTTGGCGGGCATCGGATCGACGGCGGCCTCGGCGGTGCCGGTGCGCGAGAAGACGGTCTCGACTTCCGGCTGGGCCTTGATGGCGCGTTCCAGCGCCATCTGCATGGCCAGGGACTGCTCCAGCGAGGCGGACGGCACGCGCAAGGCCTGCATGGCGATGTCGCCCTCGTCCAGGGTCGGGATGAACTCCCGGCCCAGGCTCATAAAGGCGATCGTCCCCACGCCTAGCATCGCCACGGCGGCGATCAGGACCACCTTGGGACGCACCACGGCCGCGCCGATAGCCGGCTGGATCCAGCGTCGGGCGAAGCGCAGGACGCGCGTCTCATGCTCCTCGGCCTGACCGTCCGGCCCCAGGTGAACCGTCTTCGGCTCGCGCACGAACAGGGCCGTCATCGCGGGCACAAAGGTGAAGGAGAAGATGAAGGCGCCGACCAGGGCCAGCATCACCGTCGCGCCCATCGGCACGAAGGTCTTGCCCTCCACCCCCTCCAGCATCAGCAGCGGCGTGAAGACCAGCAGGATGATCAGTTGGCCGAAGGCGGCCGGTTTGACCATTCGACGCGCCGCCTGGACCGCGACGCCCAGGCGTTCGCTGCGGGTCAGCATCCGCCCCAGTTCGCCGCGCTTCTGGGTCAGCATCAGCAGGGTGTTCTCGATCACCACCACCCCGCCGTCGACCATCAGGCCGAAGTCGAGCGCGCCCAGACTCATCAGGTTTCCGCTGATGCCGAAGCGGTTCATGCCGATGACGGCGAACAGGAAGGACAGCGGGATCATCAGGGCGGTGATCGCCGCCGCCCGGAAGTTTCCGAGCAGCAGGAACAGCACGACGATGACGAACAGCGCGCCTTCGATCAGGTTGCGCGCCACCGTCGAAATGGTCGAGTTGACCAGATCGCTGCGGTTCAGAACCGGCGTGGCGACCACGCTGGGCGGCAGGCTGGCCGCCACCTGTTCCAGCCGTTTCGCCGCCGCCTGCGCCACCGTCCGGCTGTTCTCGCCGGCCAGCATAAGGGCGGTGCCGAGGACGGCCTCGTGCCCGTCGCGGCTGGCCCCGCCCAGGCGCGGCGCCTGGCCGATCTCGACCATCGCCACATCAGCGACGCGGACCACCAGCCCGCCGCGATTGACCACCGGCGCCTGAGCCAGATCCTCGACCGTCGCGGCCAGGGCGTCGGTGCGAACCACCAGGGCCTCGCCCGCCCGCTGGACATAGCCGGCGCCGCCTTGCGTATTGGCTCGATCCAGCGCCTGCACCAGATCGCTCAGGCTCAGACCATAGCGGGTCAGGGCGGCGGCGTCGGGCCGCACCGCGTATTCCTTCACATAGCCGCCGTTGACGTCGACGCCCGCCAGACCGGGACTGGTCCGCATCTGCGGGGCGATGATCCAGTCCTGGACCGTTCGCAGATAGGCGGCGCGCTGCTGCGGCGTGGTCAGCCGCTCGCCTTCCGGCGTCAGATAGGCGCCGTCCGCCTGCCAGCCGGGCTTGCCCGTCGCCACTGTCGTTCTGGGGCCGAAGGGGACATAGTCGACGGTCCACATCAACACTTCGCCCAGCCCCGTCGTGATGGCCGACAGATTGGGTTCGACGCCTTCAGGCAGACTGTCCGACGCCTGCCGCATCCGCTCAGCCACCTGCTGGCGGGCGAAATAGATGTCGGTCTGGTCGGTGAAGACGACGGTGATCTGGCTGAAGCCGTTGCGCGACAGCGACCGGGTGCTGACCAGACCGGGGATGCCCGACATGGCCGTTTCCAGCGGATAGGTGACTTGTCTTTCAATCTGCTCGGGCGCCAGCGCCGGGGCGACGGTCGTGATCTGGACCTGTCGGTTGGTGATGTCGGGAACAGCGTCGATCGGCAGCTTGGTCAGTTCGAACAGGCCAAACGCGGCCACCATGGCCACGGCCAGGACGACAAACCCGCGAAAGCGAACGGACGCCTCAATGAGAGTCTTGAACATGATCCATCGCTCCTAGTGGCCGTGCTCGGCTTCGCCCTTGGCGAGCTCGGCTTTCAGCAGGAAGGCGTTGACGGCGGCGATACGTTCAGATCCTGTCAGACCCCGCAGGATCTCGGTTCGTCCAGAGGCTTGCCGCCCGACCAGGACCGGCGCGGCGCGGAAGCCGGTCGCGGTGCGGACGAAGACCACGTTCGTCCCTTCGAGAGTCTGCACCGCCTCGGAGGGCACGGCGACGCCGCCTTCCGTCTCGCCCGTCGTCACTGTTCCGGTGATCGCCGATCCCACGGGCGGCAAGGCGCCGCCGCCTGGGCGCGCGCGGATGACGACGGCGCCGCTGTCCAGCCCTCCGCCCGCCGCCACGCCGGTCACGACGCCCTCGACGTCGCCCGCGGCGGTCGTGACGCGAATCCGTCCCCCGGCGCGGACATGAGCGGCGACCGCAGGCGGGGCGCTGAACACCATTTCGACGTGGGCGGGATTGGTGATTTCGGCCACCACCGCCCCCTGGGCCGCAAAGCCGCCGGGACCGACCTGCACGCTCGTGACCACGCCCGAGATAGGGCTGACGATACGCAGGCGTCCCATGGCGTCAGGCGATCCGGCGGCGGCCGAGCGCGCCCGCGCGGCCCGCGCGGCGGCCTCGGCGCCCAGGGCCTGGGCATGGGCCACTTCGGCGTCGCGACGCGCCACTACGCCCTGGTTGGCCAGGTCTTCCTCGCGGCGGTGAGCCTGCTGGGCGGCGACCGCCGTGGCCTGGGCCGCATCGGCGTCGGCCCGCAGGGCGGCGGCGTCGCCGCTGACCAGAACGGCCAAGGGCTGACCGGCGCGCACGGACTGCCCCGACGCCACCAACACGCGCTCGACGCGACCCGCGACGGCGGCGGCCACAGCCGCGCGTGCATCCACCATCGGCTCCACCCGGCCAGACAGACGCACCTCGCCGCCCCCGCCGCCGCCCGCCGCCACGACCGAGATGCCGACCGCCTCGATTTGAGCCGGGCTCAGCTCGACGACGCCCTCTTCGGAAGCAGCCTCGCCTGAGGCCTGTTCCTCCGATTGAGCAGCCTCAGGCGTCTTGGTCGTCGGTCGGCTGTTCAGCGCATAAAGACCCGCTCCGCCCAGAAGGACGACAGCGGCGGCTCCGGCCATCAGCCAGGTCTTGTTCAGCTCAGCGGCGCGTTTCATTGAACAGCTCCAAACGGGGCGCGGCCTTGCAGGCGCGCTAGGTCGATTTCCGCGCGAACCCGCGCCAGGCGGGCGTCGACGGCCGCGTTTCGGGAAGAGATCAGGGCCGCGCGCGAAGACCGCAGCTCCAGTTGCGAGATGCGCCCGGCGTCAAAACCGATGCGCGACAGGCGATAGGCCTCCTGCGCCGCCGTCACCCCGGCGTCCGCGGCCGCGACCCGACTGGCCGAGGCGTTCAGCCGCGCGACCGCCGCGTTCCGATCGGCCTGCGCCTGGTGGCGCGCCCCTGTCAGGCGGGCCTCGGCGGCGCGGAATTCAGCCTGAGCGGCGTCGATAGCGCCCCGGTTCCGGTCGAACAAAGGCAAGGCCATGCTGAGCCCAAAGGTCAGGGCTGTCGCATCCTCGGCCTCGTAGCGGCGCAGGCCGACTGAAGCGTTGACATCAGGGCGCGACTGAACTCGCTCGACCGCGATCCGCCGCTCCGCCGCGTCGCGTTCAGCCTCGGCGACACGCACGACGGGCGTCCCGGCGTTGGCGGTCATCGACGCCGATGGAAGCCGATCGATCAAGCTGACCTCGATCGCCGTCACCGGGGTCGGCAGCATGGCCTCCGCCGTCAACCGGGCGAAGGCCGCGTCGCGTTCAGCCATCGCCTCGTCCAGAGCCGCGCGAGCGGTGGCGGCTTCGCTTTCGCCCTGAAGGGCGCGCACCATGGGCTCGCGGCCTTCCTCGACCAGGGTCAGCGCCGCGCGCGCATCGGCCAGGGTGACGCTCAGCGCCTCCTCAGCCAGGTCGAAGCGACGACCCGCCGCCTCGGCCTCGGCGTAGATCAGGGCCAGGCGACCGGCGGCGTCGATAACGGCCAGATCGCGGCGCAACGCCGCCGTCCCCGCCTCAGCCCGCGCCACATCGACCCGAGCGCCGCGACGGCCCCAAAGCTCAAGATCCTGGCTCAGGCCCAAGGTCGTCTCGGCGTTGCCGAAGCCCTGAAACGGCCCGCTGCCGAAGGCGTTTTCAACATCCACGGCGAGCGTCGGATTGGGACGAACACGCGCCTGTCGAACGCGAGCCTCGGCCGCATCCAGAAGCGCCTCGGCCTCCACGGCGGTCGGCGCGGCACCGATCTGTTGCAGCAGACTGTCGAACCCAGGGGCGGGGTCGGCCCAGGCGGGGCCGGCGATAGCGGTCGCTAAAGCGACCATGGCGCAGCCCGCCGCGAAACGCGGCGAACGACGATAAGGGGATGGCATATCCTGTTTCCCGAGAAATTGACGTGAAGAAGCGCGCGCAAGGGCGCGATCACGTCAGGCTCGGGGCGGGCGCTCGGGACCGGCGGGCGGATGCGAGATCAGTCGGCTTTGCGGGCGCGCATAGACCGGCGCACGCACGGCTGCGACCTCGAAGGACAGGGCCGAACGCGCGGGCGTCGAGACCCCGCCGTGGTGGCAATGGCCATGCGAGCAGACCGCGTGATCCGCATCGCCGCCCACGCCCGTCTCGCCGGAATGGTCGTCGATCAGCAGGATGGCGGTTTCAGACAGCTCGGCCTCGGGGCTGCAGCTCATGGCGTCGACCGCCGGAACCAGGACGAACAGGGCCAGGAACGACGCCAGAAGCGCCGCCATCAGTCCTTGCCTGATCGAAGAAAAGCCCATTCGGCACCTGTAGCACGCCGTTTCGCCGGGGCAATCGCCGGATCGTCGCAGCCCACGGCGACGGACCTCACAGGGCGGGCAGGCGAGCGATGAAACGGCCCTTCACGCCTTCCGGCCAGTCACGATAGGCGACGGCCCCGTCAGGACTGGCGGCATAGAGACGGGCGAAGGCGACGATCGCCTGGGCGCTTTCCGGCGTGGGGGCGAACCGCCCGGCCAGATAGGCCGGCTTGCCCGCCTGGGCCAGATGAACGGCGCAATGGCTGGAACAGGCCCACAGGCAGGCCTGCCCCTCCACCCGCAAGGTCTCGGCGCCGCTCGCCTCCACCACGGCGGACACGGCGTCCAGCAGTCGACCTCCCCCGGACCGCCCCTCGGCGTCCGTCGGCTCCTCGCTCGAGAACCGGCAGGTCGAACAGACGATCAGACGCGCCGCCGTCATCAGAACTCGACCCCGGCCTGGGCCTTCACACCGGATCGGAACGGATGCTTCACCATCTGCATGTCGGTGACCAGATCCGCCGCCTCGATCAGTTCGGGCGGAGCGTTGCGGCCGGTGATGACGACGTGGGTGTCGGCGGGCCGGGCGGCCAGGACCGCCAGCACTTCTTCGACCGGCAGGTAGTCGTAGCGCAGGGCGATGTTCAACTCGTCGCAGACGACCATCTTCCACTCAGGGTCCATGATGCGCGCCTTGGCCGCCTCCCAGGCCTTGCGGACATTGGCGATGTCGGCGGCCCGATCCTGGGTGTCCCAGGTGAAGCCCTCGCCCATCGGCCGCATCTCGACCAGATCGGGAAAGGCGTCGAACAGGTTCTGCTCGCCTGTCTCCATCGCCCCCTTGATGAACTGGATGATCGACGTCTTCATGCCATGGCCGATCATGCGGCAGACCATGCCCAGCGCCGCCGTCGTCTTGCCCTTGCCGGTCCCGGTGTGAACGATGACCAGGCCCCGCTCGACCGTCTTGGCCGCCATCATCCGGGCGCGGGCGGCCTGAACCTTCTTCATCTTCTCGGCGTGACGGGCGTTCAGATCAGCGTCGGTCATCGGCGCGAGGCTCCTTGGGAAGACAGGTCAAGTTCGAAGGCTTCGCCCCAGGCCGTCTCGGCCCCGCGCCCGATAGCGGCGATCGCGCGGCTCATGGCGCCGTCGCGGTTCAAACAACGATCGGCCAGGGCGACGACTAGCCGATTGGGCGTGGCGGTCGGCGCGGCATGACGCAGGCGCTCGGCCCAGTCTTGCTCCCTGCCCGGCTCTGATCGGGCGCAGGCGACCACATAGGCCGCCGCCGTCGAACGGCTGACCCCTGCCCAGCAATGGATCAGCAGGGGCCGCGTCCCGTCCCAGGTCTCAGCGAAGGTCAGCAGGGCGGCGATGTCCGCTTCGCTCGGCGGGGTCAGGCCTTCGCGCGGTTCGACGATGTCATTGAATCTCAGGTCCAGCCGGTGCGGCGGCGGCTCGGCCAGCGACGCATCGACATGGCCCGGCGAGGCCAGGCTGATCAGATGGGACGGTCGGCGGCTGGCCATCAGACCGGGGACTTCGTGCAAGGGCGCGACGATCAGCTTCATCCGATCGCCAGCCCCGCGACGGCCAGCAGGAAGCCGACCTCGAACGCCTGTTCCACCGCGCCCAGAACGTCGCCGGTGCGCCCGCCGATCAGCCGCCACGCCAGCCAGGCCGGGACCGCGCCGACCAGCAGGCCCAGCACGACGCCGCCTGCCCCGACGACCGGCGGCAGGAAGACCAGCGGCCACAGGGCGATCAGAACCGCGACCGTCAGCCCGCCCCACGAGGCGCGGTCGGGCTTGCCCTCCTTGGCCATGCCCGGATCGCCGCCATAGGGCATGACCGTCATGGCCGCGACCGCCGCCGCCCGCCCCAGTCCGTGCGCGGCCAGAAGCGCGAGCGCCGCCAACAGGGGCGAGGCCTGCGCCAGCATGGCCAGAGCCGCCGCCCGCAGCGCCAGGGTCAGGCCCAGCGCCAGCGCGCCGTAAGAGCCCAGCCGGCTGTCCTTCATGATCTCCAGCCGGCGGTCGCGGGTCAGACCGCCGCCCAGGCCGTCGGCCGTGTCGGCCAGTCCGTCCTCATGGAAGCCCCCGGTCAGGGCGATCCCGGCGCCCACGGCCAGCAGCGCCGCGATCCACGGGCTCCAGACCTGCGCCGCGCCATAGAGGATCAGCGCCGACACGCCCCCGACGATCTGACCGACTAGCGGATAGTAGCGGGCGCTCTGCTGGATCCATTCCGGCTGGAAACCGGCTAGCTGCGGCGTCGGAATGCGCGTCAGAAACTGCAGCGCGCAGACGACCAGGCGCGCCTCATGCCGGATCAACTCGCCGCCTCCAGCACCTCAGCCAGCTCGGCGACCTCGGACAGCAGGGCGCAGGCGGCCTTGACCAGAGGCACGGCCAGAAGGGCGCCGGTCCCCTCGCCCAGCCGCATGTCCAGTTCGAGCAGGGGCCGGGCGTTCAGCCGCTGCAGCATCAACCGATGCCCCGCCTCGGCCGAGGCGTGAGCGAACAGGCAATAGTCGCGCGCAGCGGGCGCCAGACGAACAGCCAGCAAGGCCGCCGCCGTGCCGATGAAGCCGTCGACCAGAACCGGAACCCCCGCCTTGGCCGCCGCCAGCAGGGCGCCGGCCATCATGGCGATCTCATAGCCGCCGAACTGGGTCAGAACTTCAAACGGCACGGTCGCATCCGACCGCGCCGCCGCGCGGGCCAGAACGGCGCGCTTCCTCGCCATGCCCTCGGGCGAATGGCCCGCCCCCTGCCCCACGCAATCGTCCAGCGGCGCGGGCGCCAGCCGGTGCATCAGCAGGGCGGCCGAGGCGCTGTTGCCGATGCCCATTTCGCCGAGCGCGATCAGATCGGCGCCGTCGGCGACAGCCTGTTGGACGATGCGCGACCCGGCCATCAGGGCCGCCTCGGCCTGCTGCGGCGTCATGGCCGGCTCTACCGAGGCGTCCTCGGTCCCCTGCGCGATCTTGGCCTGGACCAGCCCCGCCCGATCCGACAGATCGGCGGCCACGCCCGCGTCGATGATCCGAACCTCGGCCCCGACCACGCGGGCGAAGGCGTTGGCGCTGGCCCGGCCCGCCAGAAGCGTGTCGACCATGGCCACGGTCACGCCCGACGGAAAGGCCGCCACGCCCGAGCGCGTCAGGCCGTGATCGCCCGCGAACACCAACAGAACGGGCTGCCTCACGACGGGCCGCGTCCGCTCCTGGATCAGACCCAGCCTCAGCGCCAGTTCCTCGATCCGCCCGAGGGCGCCCGGCGGCTTGGCCTTGCCGTCCAGCGCCTGTTGCAAGACAGGCTCCAGCGTCCAGTCCAGCGACGGAACGGTCAGAAGTTCATTCAGTTCGCTCATGTCAGGCCCGCGATCCGGCTCAGCGCCGGGATGTCGAAATGCGCCTCCAGCACCGCGGCGATGCGGTCCAGCGCCTGATCGACGCGCACCGTCTGATCAACGCCGTCAGACGCCGCGCCCAGTTCCGCCAGCAAGGCCGCCCGCGCCTCGGCCCGGTCGAACAGGCCGTGGACATAGAGGCCCGCGATCCGCCCGTCCGGCGAAACCGCGCCGTGTGGCTGGCCGTCGATGCGGGCGACAGGGCGCGCGGCGTCCGGACCGTCGGTGCGGCCGATGTGGATTTCATAGCCGTCAAAGGGAGCGTCGGCCCCCGCCAGGCGCCCCTCCACCCGGCGCAAGGTCTTGTCGCCCGCCAGCACCGTCTCGACGTTCAGCAGACCCAGCCCCGGCGCCGATCCGGCCACGCCCTCGATCCCGTCCGGATCGCTGATCGTCCTGCCCAGCATCTGATACCCGCCGCAAACGCCCAGCACGCGCCCGCTACGTCGAACGTGGGCGGCGATATCCACGTCCCAGCCCTGCGCCCGCAGGAAGGCCAGATCGGCCAGCGTCGCCTTGGTCCCCGGCAGGATGATCAGGTCGGCGTCGCCCGGCAGGGCCTGTCCCGGCGGCACGAAACCAAAATCCACGCCTGGCTCGTGCCGCAGAGGGTCGAAGTCGTCGAAATTGGCGATGCGTGACAGCATGGGCACGGCGATCCGCACCCGCCCGCCGCGCGCGACGCTCGAACGTTCCAGAACCACCGCATCCTCGGCCGGCAAGGACCGGGCGTCAGCCAGCCAGGGGGCCATGCCCAGATCCGTCCATCCCGTGCGCCGCGCGATCTCGGCGCGTCCTTGATCAAATAGCGCAGGATCGCCCCGGAACTTATTGATCAAGAAGCCTTTGATCATGGCGCAGTCCGCCTCGTCCAGAACGGCGCGGGCGCCGACCAGGGCGGCGATCACGTGGCCCCGGTCGATGTCGCCGACCAGAACCACAGGCACGTCGGCGGCGCGCGCGAAGCCCATGTTGGCGATGTCCCCGGCCCGCAGATTGGTCTCGGCCGGACTGCCCGCCCCCTCGACGATCACCAGATCGGCCTCAGCCTGAAGGCGACGAAAGCTGTCCAGCACCACGTCCAGCAGCGCCGTCTTGCGGTCCTGATAGCCCGCCGCCTGCCACACGCCCTCGACCTGTCCGCGCACGACCAACTGGGCGCCGGTATCGCTCTGCGGCTTCAGCAGGACGGGATTCATGTCCACCGTCGGCGGGACGCGGCAGGCCAGGGCTTGCAGCGCCTGAGCGCGGCCGATCTCGCCCACACGCCCCTCGGCGTCCGGGGCGGTGACGGCGGCGTTGTTGGACATGTTCTGCGGCTTGAACGGCCGCACCGTCAGGCCGCGATTGGCGAACAGGCGGCACAGACCGGCGACCAGCACCGACTTGCCCACGTCCGAGCCGCAGCCCTGGATCATCAGCGCGGCCATGCGAAACCTCCAGCGATCAGAAGCAGCATCAGCGCGGCGCAGGCCACGCCATAGACGCGAAGGCCGCGATGAAGATCATGAGCGCGCGGCCGCGCCCAGTCGCCGAAGTCGGGTCGATAGGTCATGACGCCGTCATAGCGAACCGGCCCGCCCAACCGAACCCGCAATGCGCCGGCCACGGCGGCCTCGGGCCAGCCGGCGTTGGGCGAGGCGTGCTTGCCCGCATCGCGCCACATGATGCGCCAGCCCTGCCAGCCGCCGAGCGCGATCAGCCCCCCCGCGATCCGCGCCGGGATCCAGTTCATCACATCGTCGGTCCGCGCCGCCGCCCAGCCGAAAGCCCGCCAGCGCGGCTCCATGTGGCCGATCATGCTGTCGGCGGTGTTGATCGCCTTGTAGGCGAACAGCCCCGGCAGGCCGCCAATCACGAACCAGAAAACCGGCGCCACCACCCCGTCGCAGAAGCTCTCGGCCAGGCTCTCCAGCGCGGCGGCGGCGACCTCGCCCTCGTCCATCGCCTCCACGTCGCGCCCGACGATCATGCCGACGGCGAGACGCGCCGCTGGCAAATCGCTCGCCGTCAGAGGCCGGGCGACGGCCCGGACATGATCAAACAGGCTGCGCGCCGCCAGGCCCGCCGCACCGCAGACGACAACCAGCATCAGGCCCGGCCAGAAGGGCGCCATGGCGGCCAGCCGCTCAAGGCCCCAGCCGACGCCGCCAGCGACAGCCAGCAAGATCATCACCACGACGACGCCCAGGAGGCGACGCCCCCCTTCTGGCCGTTCGACCCGGTTCCAGCGCCGCTCCAGCCCCGCGATCAGGCGGCCGATCCAGACGACCGGATGCGGCAGGCGACGCGGCCAGCCGACCGCGCCCTCGACCAGCAGGGCGCCGGCGACGATCCAGGGGGTGGGCAGGCTAGCGGGCACGGCCGACCATCTCCAGCACCGGCCCCCGCGCCCCTTCCAGGGTGCGCGCCTCGACGCCGTAGGCCGCCTTCAGCACGTCGGGCGACAGCGCCTCGACCGGCGCGCCGTCGGCCAGCACCCGCCCCTCGGCCAGAACGATCACCCGGTCGGCCACGCGCAGGGCGGCGTCCAGGTCGTGCAGGGTGACGACCACCCCGCGCCCTTCCTCCTCCGCCAGCCGCCGGAACAGGTCGCAGGCGTCCAGAACGTGACCCGGATCAAGACCCGCCAACGGCTCGTCGGCCAGCAGCCACTGCGGATCGCCAGCCAGGGCGCGAGCGATCAGGACGCGCGCCCGCTCGCCGCCCGACAGGGTCGAGACCACACGGTCGGCGAAGCGCTCCACCCCCGTCACGGTCATGGCCCGATCCACGGCCGCCCGGTCCTCGGCCGTCAGCCCCCAGGCGCCGACATAGGGCGTGCGGCCCAGACCGACGAAGGTGCGGCCGTCCACCGCCCAGGCGATCTCGGCGTTCTGAGGCAGGTAGGCGATGCGCCGCGCCCGCTCGCGCGACGGCAGATCGCGCAGGGCGCGTCCGTCCAGCGTCACCCTCCCGGCGTCGGGCCGACGCAGGGCCGCCAGACAGTCCAGCAAGGTCGACTTGCCGGCGCCGTTTGGCCCGACCACCGCCGTGACCAACCCCGGCGCGAAGGCCGCGCCGACGCCGTTCAGCACCGCCTTGTCGCCCAACCGGACGGACAGGTTTTCCGCGCTCAGAAGGCTCATGCCAGCTTCCTCCTCATGCCGATCAACAGGGCCAGGAAGAAGGGGCCGCCCAGAGCCGCCATAGCCACGCCCAGCTTGATCTCGGCCGCCGAGGGGGTCAGCCGCACCAGAATATCCGCCGCCAGCACCAAGGCCGCGCCGCCCAGGGCCGAGGGCAGCAGCAGGCCGCCGGGCCGCGCCCCGATCAGGGGCCGCAGCAGGTGCGGCACGATCAGGCCGACGAAGCCGATAGACCCCGTCACCGCCACCGCCGACCCGACCGCCAGGGCCGCGCCCAGCGCCAGCATCATGCGGCCAAGGTCCAGCCGCACCCCCAGCGACCGCGCCCCGGCCTCGCCCAGCGTCAGGGCGTCCAGCGTCCGCCCCTGCGTCATCAGCAGCAGGCAGCCCAGGATCATGCCCGGCGCCGCCAGCTTCAACTCGATCAGGCTGCGGTCGGCCAGCGAGCCCATCAGCCAGTTGACGATTTCGTTCACGGCCCAGGGGTTGGGGGCCAGGTTCAGCGCCAACGCCACCCCGGCGGCGGCCATGGTCTGGATCACCACGCCCGACAGAATGAAGGTGATGACGCTGCTGGTCGCCCCCGCCAGGGCCAGCAGCAGGACCACGCCCAGCCCGGCGCCGATCATGGCCGCGACCGGCAGCACCCAGGGCGCGCTGGCCGCCACGCCCAGATAGAGGGTCATGACCGCGCCCAGCGCCGCCATGGTCGAGACACCCAGCATCCCCGGGTCGGCCAGCGGATTGCGCGTATAACCCTGCAGCGCCGCGCCCGTCAGGCCCAGCACCGCCCCGACCATCAGGGCCAGCACGGTGCGCGGCAGACGCAGCTCGAACAGGATGGCCCAGGCCGGGTCGCCTTGCCGGGCGGCCCAGTCGCTCCACGGAATCCAGACGCGGCCCGCGCTCATGCTGGCGACGCACAGGAGGGCGATCAGGGCCAGAAGACCGATCAGGATCAGCGGACGCGGCA
The DNA here is from genome assembly GCF_057839885.1 of Brevundimonas sp. KH_025. Classification (NCBI taxonomy): domain Bacteria; kingdom Pseudomonadati; phylum Pseudomonadota; class Alphaproteobacteria; order Caulobacterales; family Caulobacteraceae; genus Brevundimonas; species Brevundimonas sp. KH_025. Next base: position 1,967,222 of record NZ_CM174501.1, read on the forward strand.
AGGTCATTACAGGGCCTCCAGCGCCGTGCGGCGCGCCTCGGCGAGGGCGGCGGCGGTCTGGATCAGCACCGGCCCGCCGCAATAGAGCAGCTTCTCTTCCAATCGCGCCTGCACCATCCGACCCGACAACGACGCCAGCGCCGGGTGGCGCATCACCCGGTCGGCCCAGGTGCGCGAGCCTTGAACCGGCACGCCGCTGAGCAGGACCTGCGGCGGGTCAGCCAGCAACCGCTCGACCGGCACATTGCCCCATTTGCCGAGTCCGTAGCGCCCGGCGACGTTCTCGAACCCGGCGCGGGTCATCATCTCGTCCATCAGGGTGCCGCGCCCGGCGGCGAAACCATTGGGCTGATAGATCAGGGCCTTCAGCGGTCGCGCGCCGGGCGGCGGGGCCGAGGCGGCGATGGCGGCCTCGATGCGGGCGATCAGGGCCTCGCCCCGCGCTGGACGACCGACCAGACGGGCGACCTCGCGCACCTGATCCAGACTGGCCGCCACGCTGTCGGGCACGGCGAACAGCTCGGTCGGGATGTTCATGCGGCCCAGCGCATTGCGGGTCGCCAGCGCGCTGTGGCGGCTGGTCAGGACCAGATCGGGGCGCAGGGCGATGACCTCCTCGGCCGTCTCCCAGGTGAAGGGCAGGGTCTTGGCCACCTCGGAAATGGTCGAACCGGCCTGCTCGCGCGCATAGTGGCTGAGGGCCGCGATCTGACCCCGGTCGGCGACGTGGACCAGGACGGCGTCAAGGCAGGCGTTCAGCGACACGATGCGGCGCGGCGCGGCCTTCGCGACGGCGGGCGCGGCGATCAGGGCCGCTCCTGCCCCCGCCAACGCCTGTCGCCGCGTCGCGCTCACGAGAAGGCCCCTAGAGCGCGCTTCAGGCGCGGGAAGTCGCGCTCGCTCGGCACACCGAAGCGAAGCGCATCCGGCGTGTGATCGAACGGCCGGGTTAGGATGCCCGCTCGACACAGATGCTGGAACCAGCGCGCGGCGTGCGGCGTGCGCGTAATGCGAAACAAGCTGGTCCCGCCGACGATCTCGAACCCCGCCCGCGCCAGCAGGTCGTCAAGCCGATCAGCGCGCTCGGCCAGGGCGGCCTCCGTCCGCTTGCGCCATTCCGGATCGGCATAGGCTCCTCGCCCCATGGCCAGCGCATCGGCGCCGACCGGCCAGTCGCCCAGCAGGGCGCGCAGACGCAGCACCAGATCAGGCGCCGCGAGCATGAAGCCCAGCCTCACCCCGGCCAGACCATAGAACTTGCCGAACGAGCGCAGGACAATCAGGCCCGGCTCGACCACGTCCGCGACGCTGTCGCCGGGCGCGCACTCGATGAAGGACTCGTCCACCACCAGCCAGCGCCCCGCAACTGAGCGTTCACGGGCCATGGCGATCAGGTCGGCCCGCCGGGTCAGGCGTCCGTCGGGGTTGTTCGGATTAACGATCACCAGCACCCCCGCCTGCGACGCCGCCGCCTGATCGGCCGCGATCAGGCGCGTCGCCACGCCCGCCGCTCGCCAGGCCTCGGCATGGGCGCCGTAGGTCGGGCCGACGATCTCGACCGAACGCACGCCCAGCAGCAGGGGCAGAAGACGGATCGCCGCCTCAGCCCCCGCCACGGCCGCCGTCCGCTCCGGCGCGGCGGCGAAGGCCGCGGCCGCCGCCGTCTCCAGCGCGACCAGCGCGCCGGGATCGGGCAGGCGGTTCAACTCCGCCTCCGCCGCGCGCGGCCCGCGCCACGGCTCGGGGTTGATCCCTGTGGACAGGTCCAGCCACGGTCGCGGCGCGTCGGGATAGGCGGCGGCGGCCTTCATCAGACCGCCGCCGTGCCGGGTCGCCGCTGTCAGAAGCGCGGCTTGGCTCATCGGATCAGAACCGGACGCGAACGCCGGCGAACACGCCCTGGCCGGCCGTGCCGTAGTTCAGGACCGTCTGATACTCCTCGTCAAAGGCGTTCTCGATCCGGCCATAGACTTCGAGGTTGTCGTTGATCGGATAGGAGGCCCGGATGTCGACCAGGGTGTATTCGTCGACGACGACGGTATTGGCGTCGTTGTTGAAGGTCTCGCCGACATAGCGCACGGCCACGCCCGTCTTCAGGCCGAAGGCGAAGGCGTAGTCGGCGGCGAAGTTGGCCATGTGCTCGGGGCGACGCGTCAGGCGCTTGCCGTCCGTGGCGCCCGAGGCGCTCTTGGCGTCGGTCCAGGTGTAGTTGGCGCTGAGGTTCAGGCGCTCGGTCACGTCGATGCGGCCGATCAGTTCGACGCCTTGGGCCTCGGTCTTCAGGACGTTGCGGTAGTAGCCCCAACGGCCGACGCCGTTGACCGTGCACAGCGGATCGGTCGTGCCGAAGCTGCAGCTGTTGTAGCGGATCTCGTTGTCGGCCTGACGGTTGAAGTAGGTCGCCGAGACGACGGCGCGGTCGAACAGGCGCTGCTCGACGCCGACTTCCCAGCTGTCGAACTCTTCCGGCTGCAGCGTCAGGTTGCCGTATTCGCTGTAGAGCTCGTACAGGCCCGGCGCCCGGAAGCCCTGGCCCCAGCTGGCGCGCACGACGGTGTCGCCGTCGTTCAGCGCCCAGGCGGCCGCGACCTGACCCAGCAGGTTGTCGCCATACTGCGCATGGTCGTCGTAGCGCAGGCCGCCCGTCAGGGTCAGACCGTCCAGCACCGTCCACTGCACCTGGGCATAGGCGCTGTCGAGGTCGGCTTCACCGCGCGAGAAGGCCGGGTTCAGGTTGAAGCTTGAGGGCGAGCGGGTGCGCATTTCCGACCGCTCGCTCTCGATGCCGAAGGTGGTGTTCAGCGCCTCGGTGACGGCGAACGTGCCCTGGTATTCCCAGCGACGGTTCTCGCCCGCCGCGTCGAAGGTCAGCGGCTGGACCAGGGTCGCCGGGTTGAAGTTGCGGCGGTTGGTGTCGGTCACGGCATAGCCGACGCGGTTACGGAAACGACCGTCCAGCAGGTCAAAGTTGAGCCCGGCGTAGCCGACCAGCTCCTTGGTCTTGCCGTACTCGCGGCTGTCGCCGTTCCAGGCGTCGAAGTCGTTCTGGCCGCTGGACCAGACCGAGCGCAGGTCCAGCGAGACCGCGTCGGTGATCTTGAAGTTCAGGCGGCCCGACAGGCCGGTGTTGGTGTAGCCGTCGTCTTCCGTTCCCTTGGCGAGGGCCGAGAAGCCGTCGGTGTCATAGCGGCTGGCCGCCAGACGCCAGCTCAGTCGGTCGTTGGCGCCGCCGATCCCGCCGCGGAAATAGGTCGTGCCGCGCGCGCCGGCCTCGGCGTCGAGCGAGCCTTGTAGGGCCTCCGTCGGTTCAGCGGTGACGATGTTGACCACGCCGCCGATGGCCTGGCTGCCCCACAGGGTCGACTGGGCGCCGCGCAGCACCTCGATGCGCGCCGTGTCGCCGACCAGCAGGTTGCCGAAGTTGAAGCCGCCTTGCGTCGAGGACGGGTCGTTCAGCTTGACCCCGTCGATCAGGACGACGGTGTGCTGGCTCTCGGCGCCGCGAATGTTGAGGCCGGTGGTCGCGCCGACGCCGCCGTTGCGGGTGAAGCTGACGCCCGGCGTCCGGGCCAGAAGCTCGGCCACGGCGGGGGTCTGGCGCGCCTCGATGGCGGCCTGGGTCAGGACAGTGACCGAAGCGCCGACGCGCTCGATCGGCTGGGCCGAACGGTTGGCGGTGACGATGACGTCGGCCACGGCGGTGGCGCCGGCGCGGCCCGCCACGTCAGGGGCGGCCGCCTGTTGGTCAGTGACTTCAGCCGCGAAGGCAGGGGCGGCGCTCAGAAGGCTGGCGGCGGCCAGGGTAGCGAATGCGGTCCGGTTCATTCCGGTTCTCCATATGACGACGACGCGCCGGACCGGCCTTCGCCCGGATGAGCGAAAGCGGCCGCTGACGCGGCTGGTTTACGACTGTCGTCACACGAGTTGCCTCGACCGCTCGGCACATCCCGACCGCGCGGAGAACGACGGCGACAGGCAGGTCTCCTGGCTCGCGGATCAAGGCCGGTGCGCGTCGCCTTCCCAGAAGTCGTTCAGGCCGTGGCCTTCCTGACCGCCAGTGGCGTATGACGCGCGGGCTAGCCGCTTACAGTTGCGGGAACAGCCGGAGTTTCACACTCCGTTCCCTTTTGATCCCCTTTCGGGGAACCTGACGCGACCGTGGCAGTAGGACCGCGCGCCCCCGAGGTCAACCGGAGACGATCAATGACCCTGACCCTGATCCTCGGCGGCGCCCGCTCGGGCAAGAGCGCCTACGCCCAGAAGCAGGCCGAACAGGCGGCGACGCCGACGAGCCGCCCTCCCCTGATGATCGCCACCGCCGAGGCCTTCGACGACGAGATGCGCGACCGAATCGACCGGCACCGGGACGAACGCGGCGACGGCTGGCGCACCCTTGAAGCGCCGCTGGATCTGGCCGCCGCCGTGCGCGCATTGAACACAGAGGATGTCGTGGTCGTCGACTGCCTGACCCTGTGGCTCAGCAACCAGATGCTGGGGGATCATGACGTGCCCGCCGCCATCGACGATCTGGCCGCCGCCTTCGCCGCCTGCCCCGCGACGGTTTGGATCGTCAGCAACGAAGTCGGTTGGTCGCTGGTGCCCGACAACGCCCTGGGCCGCCGCTTCCGCGACGAGGCGGGACGGCTGAACCAGCGGATCGCCGCCGTCGCCGACGCAGCCTGCCTGATCGTCGCGGGGATGAAGCTGGACCTCGCCAGGCCTTAAGGCGCGCTGACGCCTCGGCGGCGGACCGCCGAACCTTCGAACAGACCCGCCATGTCCAGGCGCTTGTTCAGCAGGCTCTCAAGCGTGTAGCCGTCCAGCACCGTCATGAAGGCCCTCAAGGCCTGGGCCAGGGCGCCGGTCAGACCGCAGGCGGGCGCGATGACGCAACTGCCGCAGTCCACCAGGTCGAACCCGTCCTCGGTGTGGCGCACCACCGCGCCGATGTTGATCTCGGCCGGGGGCCGCGCCAGTCGAATCCCGCCTGCACGCCCGCGCACGCTGACCAGATAGCCCGCGTTCACCAGGTCGCTGACCACCTTCATCAGATGGTTCTGGGAGATGCCGTAGGCGCCCGCGATCTCTGCGATGGAACACAGCCGATCCTGCCGCGCGCCCAGGTAGAGCAGCACCCGCATGGCGTAGTCGGTGTATCGCGTGAGGCGCATTCGGATCTCCGGTCAGCGCGTCATCCCGCTGCACGGAATTATATGCATTCTGTTTGCATCTTTCAAACGCGAGCTATAGATGTATTTTCAATGCATCAATGGAGCGAAGCCGATGACCGGCCCGTCGCAGATCAACGGACCCGCCGCCGCCCCCAATAGCGCACCGCCCACCGGCTGAGGCCGCGCGACCGCTTACCTCTCTCTCGCATCGCTATCTTCTAAGGAGACCCTGATGTCGCAAGCCCTCAGCGAGCGCACGATCGCGCTTGTCAAAGCCACCGTCCCCGCCCTCGAAGCCCACGGCCTCGACATCGTCCGCGAGATGTATTCGCGGATGTTCCAGAACCCCGAGATCCGCGACCTGTTCAACCAGTCGCACCATGACGCCGGAGGCTCCCAGCCCCGCGCCCTGACCGGCGCCATCCTGGCCTACGCCAACAACATCGATAATCTGGGCGCCCTGGCCGCCGCGGTCGAGCGCATCGCCCAAAAGCATGTCGGCCTGCAGATCCTGCCGGAACACTATCCCCACGTCGGAAACGCCCTGCTGGGCGCCATCGCCCACGTCCTGGGCGATGCGGCGACCGAAGAGATCATGAACGCCTGGGGCGAGGCCTACTGGTTCCTGGCCAACATCCTGATCACGCGCGAAGCCGCCATCTATGACGATCTGGCCGCCGCAAATGGCGGCTGGAAGGGCTGGCGCGCCTTCGAGATCGCCGAGGTTCGCCCCGAGAGCGCGGTCATCACCTCCTTCGTGCTGAAGCCGGTCGACGGCGGCCCGGTGCTGCGCCACCAGCCGGGCCAGTATCTGACCTTCTGGTTCGACATTCCCGGCCACCCGCCGGTCAAGCGCAACTACTCCATCTCCTGCGCGCCGAACGACGAGACCTATCGCATCACGGTGAAGCGCGAACCGCACGGCCTGGCATCTAGCTGGCTGCACGACAACGCCCGCCCCGGCATGGTGCTGAAGGTCTCGCCGCCGGCCGGCGAGTTCTTCCTGCCTGAACAGCCCCAGCGTCCGGTCGTCCTGCTGTCGGGCGGCGTGGGCCTGACCCCGATGGTGTCCATGCTGGAAACCCTCGTCGCCCATCACCCGCAGGTTCAGGTCCACTATGTCCACGGCGCCCAGGACGGTCGGGTTCACGCCATGGGCGAGCATGTCCGCCAACTGGCCGCGGCCCACTCGGGCGTGAGCAGCAGCACCTTCTATGAAGCCCCGGCGGCGGGCGAGACCCAGGGCTTCCACTATGACCACGCCGGACTGATCGACGGCGCCTGGCTGGCCGACAAGACCCCGATCCAGGAGGCCGACTACTACCTCTGCGGTCCCCGCCCCTTCCTGCGCGCCCTGGTCTCCGACCTGACGCAGGCGGGCGTGCCGTCTGACCGCATCCACTATGAGTTCTTCGGCCCTGCCGACGAACTTCTGGCGGCCTGACAATGATCGATCTCCGGGCCGCGCCTCTTCCGTGCGGCCCGGAGGCGGTTCAGGGCGCCGTCAAGCCGACGCCTGGCAGAAGGGCCAGGAAGGCCTGGCGGCGATCACGTCAGGCATGAGCGCTAGATAGCCTAGTCCGCTGCGATACCGCTTTCATCGAGCAGTCCGCCGTTCGTCGCGACGCTAAAGCGCCTCAAGGTCGAGACCTCGAACGGCTTGGCCAGGATGGTCGAGACCTGCATCAACGCCGCCTCAGCCTTGTCGGCCGTCAGGGTCAGGACGATGAAGCCCTTGGCCGACTGGTCGCAGAAGACCACCTCGTCATTGGCCTGTATCAGAGCCGCGCCTAGCGGGAAGCCGCCGATGGCGTCGCCGATGGAGGGGCTGGACACGGCGCCGGTTCCGAACTCGACGGCCCTGCGCGCGCCGTTCGCGTCCTTCAGCTCATTGGCCCAGAAGGCGTGGCTGTCGCCAGCCAGGACGATGGGCTGAACATCCGCCTCGGCGAAGGCGGCATAGAGGCGCTCGCGGCCCGCCGGATAGCCGTCCCAGGCGTCGAGATTGAACGGCAGCCCCATCTTGAACAGGAACAGGGCCTGTTCGAACTGTTCGCGGAAAGCCTCAGGCACGCGGGCCATCAGGCCCTCGATCTGCTCGGGCGTCATGGTGCGCGACACGTCGGGTCCGGCCACGCGGGCGGTGACGACCTGATTTCCTAGCACCTGCCAGGGACGACCGGCCGTCTTTGACGCCGACAGTTCCCGCGTCAGCCAGGCGCGTTGCTCCGGCCCCATCAGGTCGCGCGACGGGTCGTTCAGCTTGGCGCGGAAGGCGTCGAGGTCCAGCACCGGCTCGCCGTCAGGGCCGTCCTTGGCGGTCAGGTCCTTGGCGTAGTCCAGCGGCTCGGTGCGTCCGGTCAGCCGCGTCTCGACCATAATCAGGCTGGCCAGGTCGCCGAAGTGGAAGCTGCGGTTGATCGCCTCCTTCAGGGCGCCAGGCAGCGCCTCGCGGATCGGCATCCATTCGTAATAGGCCTTCAGCGCCGCCGCCTTGCGCACGGCGAGGTCGCCCTCGCTCTCGGGCTGGTGGTTTTCGGCCCCGTGCAGCCAGGCGTCGTTGGCGGTCTCGTGGTCGTCCCAGACGCAGATGAAGGGCGCGCGGGCGTGGGCGGCCTGAAGGTCGGCGTCGGTCTTGTATTGGGCATGACGGGTCCGGTAGTCGGCCAGGGTCACGATCTCATGGCGCGGCTCTGGCACGCGGTTCAGCGCCGCACCCGTGACCATGCCATAGGCGTCCGCCTCGGCCCCGTATTCATAGATGTAGTCGCCCAGGTGCACCACGGCGTCCAGCGACGACAGGGCCGCGATGGCCTCATAGGCGTTGAACAGGCCGCCGGGATAGAGCTGGCACGACACCACCGCCAGGTTGACCGGCGCCACGCCCTCGGCCGCCAGGGTGCGGGTGCGCCCGGCCGGCGAGCGGGTCTCGCCGACCGCGAAGTCGTAGCGATAGTCGCAGCCGGGACGCAGGCCCGTCGCGTCGATCTTGACCGTGTAGTCGCGTTCCGGCCCCGTCTCGAACCGGCCCGAGGCGACGATGCGGTCGCCCTCGCCTTCCAGCACCCGCCACGTCGCGGACACGGGGCCGTTGAAGCGCTCGTTCGGCGTGACGCGCGTCCACAGGATCACCCGGTCCGCGCCCGGATCGCCGGACGCGACGCCGTGGACGAAGGCGACCGAGGCCGCCTCCGCCGTCGCCGGCGCGGCGCCGACAGTCGCCCCGGCCCCGAACAGGCCGAGAAGGCCGCGACGGTTCATGGTCATGTCGTCGGCCCTCAGTAGCGGACGGTGAAGGCCACGCCGTAGCTGGCGGGGCGTCCGGCGATGAAGGTCGGCAGGCCGAGCGCGTCGCCCGTATTGCCGGCGTCCTTGATGTATTCCTCGTCCAGCAGGTTGTCGCCGAAGGCCTCGACGCCCCAGTTCCCCGAGGCCGGCGCATAGCGGACGCGCAGGTTCAGCAGACCGTAGGCGTCCTGGTATTCGTCCTGGACCGTGTCGGCGACGAAGTTCTGGACCTGCAGCGCCGGGATGTCGTTGTTGTCGTCGAAGAAGACCTTGGACTGCCAGGTGTAGGTCGGCTGGACCTCGACCGTGCCGCCCGTGATCGGCAGGCGCCAGATCGCGCCGATCGAGGCCATATTGTCGGGCGACAGGCGGAAGCGATTGCCGTCATAGAGGCCCGCCTCAAAGCGCGAGTGGTTGTAGCCGTAGGTGCCGAACAGATCGAAGTTTTCGGCGGCGGCCCAGAAGATCTGCCCCTCGAAGCCGTAGGCGCTGGCCTCGCCCGCGTTCGTCGTGATGAAGCGGGTGCCTTCCTGAACCGTCGTCTGGAAGTTCGCGTAGGCGTAGTGGAAGACCGCGCCGTCCAGACGCAGGCGACCGTCCATCAGCGCCGCCTTGGCCCCGACCTCGAAGCTGTCGACCGTCTCGGCCTCGATGACCTTGAAGGTCGGCGCTCCCAGAGGCGCGGACGGTCCGCTGACGCTCAGCACCTCGGGACGACGGCCCCGCGCATAGTTGGCGTAGAGGCTGGCGTCGTCCGACAGGGCGTAGCGCGCGGTCAGGCGCCAGGTGAAGCCGTCGTCCTCGTGATCCCCATAGACGAAGTCGCCGTTGTTGGCGGTCGGCTGCGCCGTCAGACCGAACAGCGGCAGGACCGAGGCCGGCAGGTTGACCGCATTCGGGTTGGCCAGACCGCCCAGCAGGGCCGGAACCTGGGCCGGCGGCACCGCGCCCTGCAGCACCGCCAGCAGACCGCCGGCGATGGAGCGGCCGTTGGCGACCGAACTGGCGTAGCCCGTGGTCTTGTCATCGCGGGTGTAGCGGACCCCGCCCGCGAACTCGAGCCGGTCAGTGGCCTTGAAGGTCAGGTCGGCGAACAGGTCGTAGGAGGTCAGTTCGGCGCTGTTGATCGGGATCTCGATGTGGGCCGACTTCAGGTTCGCAGCAATCGGGGCGGCCAGCGCGCCCGCGCCCAGCGGCGTCAGCGTCGCCTGCAGAAACTGGCGCGCCACCGTCGGATAGGCCGAGATCGGCAGGGTGTTGCGGCCGGTCGCCGTCGGTGAGCCGTCCAGAAGGCCCGCCAGTTGCGCCAGGGCGATGCGCTCGTCGAACTGGGTCGGGATGCGCTGATAGCCTTCCTCGCGGAACCAGCCCGCGCCGGCGAAGCCGGACAGACGTCCGCCATTGTCCCAGTTCAGGCGGAACTCCTGGCTCCACTGTTCGCCGTAAGCGTCCTCCGCCGCCGTCAGCAGCGGCAGCGACAGACCGTCGGCGTCGAAGGTCTCGTAGGAGTCGAACTGGCGATAGGCCGTGGTCGAGTTCAGCGACAGCGACGGCGTCAGCGTCCACTTCACCAGCCCCGTCACGCCCCAGACCTTGCGATCCAGACCCAGGCTCTTGCCGCCGTCGAAGGCCGCGCCCGGCGTCAGGGCCGCGCCTTCCCACGGCGCACGGCCGCCCAGCACCGCGCCCGTCGTCGGGTCGGCCGGGTCATAAGCGATGGACTTGAACGAGGTGCCGGTGGCGGCGTCGGTCTGATAGTTGGCGATCAGGTCGGCGCGCAGCGTGTCGCTCGGCGTCCAGGCGCCCGACAGGCGGAAGGCCTTGGTCTCGATGCCGTTGTAGTCCTCGCCGCCCAGCAGGTTCTCGACCGAGCCGTCGCGGGTCTTCATCCGCGTCGCCAGGCGCAGGGCCGCGTTCTCGCCCACCGGCGCATTCACAAAGCCCTCGACCGAACGATAGTTGTAGTCGCCGGCCTCGGCGCGCATCTCGGCGTCGAACTGGCCCGGACGGGCGCGGTTCTGCACCAGATTGACCGCCCCGATCAGCGCGCCGCGACCATAGAGGGTCGACTGCGGCCCCTTGGCGATCTCGACCCGTTCCAGATCGAACAGCTCGACATAGGAGCCGCGCGACTTGGAGATCGACACCCCGTCCTGGAACACAGAAACGCGCGGCTCGGCCGTCGCTGCGCCCGAGTCCGAGGTGATGCCGCGCATCACGAAGCCCGGATTATTCGGCGACTGGTTCTGCACCAGGAAGCCCGGCACGAAGGCCGACAGTTGCTCAAACTCCTGAACGCCCAGGTTCTCGAGGAACTGGCCGCTATAGGCGGTCAGGGCGAAGGGCACCTCGATGGGGTCCTGGGCCCTAAGTTGGGCGGTGACGATCACGTCGTCCACCGTCGAAACCTGAGCCGCGCTCTGCGCCTGGGCCGCCCCTGCCGCCATCAGGCTCAATGCCGCCGCGCCCGTCAGCAGGCCAGCCTTGTTTCCCACGGATTTCATCATCGCATTCCCCTTGAAGATCTGGAGGAGGCGTAGTGGGCGTCGATGTCGGACCGGCGACGGACATGCAAATCCACGGTGAAGCTGGGACTTCCTTTCAGCGACGAGCTTTCCGAGGACGGTTTATTGAGGTGGGCGGCGCGCCAGGCGGCTTCCGGTTGCCAAGGACGGGCGAAAGCCGGGCGCAAACGTGGGCGACTCGCGGAACCCTGATTTGTTACCAGCGTTCGCTAGTCCGAGGTGTTCGGGACGGGCAAGCATGACGCATCCACGGACTGTCGCATGGATAGCCGCGACCGCTCTGGCGGCGGCGACGCCTGTTCTGGCGCAGAGCCCGCCGGACGCCGAGGCTCTGGCCCTGGAAGTCATTGAACTGCGTCAGGCCATCGCCGCGCTTCAGGCGCGGCTCGACGCCGTGGAACGGGCGAGCCAGATGGAGGCGACGCCGGTCTCGATCACTGTTGCAGCGTCGCCGACCTCGGCTTCGGCAGCGGCGCGAATGGCGACGGCCGTATCGCCTCTGCCGACCAGAAGCACGTTCGGCGACGAACTGACCGGCGTGGCGCGGGCCGACACGGCGGCGCCGCCGAATGACCCGGAACTGCGCGGCTTCATTCCCATTCCCGGCACCCAGACGATGGTGCGGTTCGGCGGCTTCGCCAAGGTCAACGCCATCTATGACTTCGCCCCGGCGGGCAGCCCGGACCGGCTGATCACATCCGTCATTCCCATCGGTGCGGGCGATGGCGGCAACACCAGTCTGGACGCCAACAACACCCGGTTCAGCTTCGAGGCGCGCCGTCCCAGCGCGCTGGGACCGATGCGAGTCTATCTGGAGAACGACTTCTACGGCGGCGGGGGCAGGACCGCCTTTCGCCTGAGACAGGCGCACGGTCAGGTCGGCAACACCTATGCAGGCTTTGGCTACAGCGCCTTTGCCGACGCCGACGCCTTTCCCGACACCCTCGATGATGAAGGGCCGGGTAGCGGGCCCCTACTGCGTTTGGCGGGGATCCGGCATATCTGGAAACTGGGCGGCGGGGCGACGGCGACCCTGTCGGTCGAGCATCCTTCGTCGGAACTGGCGTTGACGACAGATCAGACAGCGACCCAGCCGGCGCCGGACATGGTCGGCGCCCTGCGGCTGGAGCGCCCATGGGGGCATGTCCAGGCGTCGGCGATTGCGCGCCGGCTGGGCTATCGCGAAGGCGATCGCGATGAAAGCGCCTTCGGTCACGGCCTCAGCCTGTCGGGCCTGTTCAAGCTGGGCGACGACTTCGCCATGGCCGGCTTCACCTATGGCGACGGGGTGGCGCGGTATTTCAACGACCTGGGAGGATTGGGATACGATGGGCTGATCCAGCCGGACGGCGATGTGCGGACTCTGGCCGTCTATGGCGGCTATCTCGGCTATACCCGGCATTGGAACCCGCGCTGGCGCTCGAACCTGGCCGGCGGAATCCTGGTTCTGGAACGCGACGACCTGCTGGCGCCGACCGCGTTCCGGTCCAGCGGCTATGGCGCGCTCAACCTGATCTGGGCGGTCAGTCCCAGCTTCTCGGTCGGGATCGAGGCCCTGTACGGACGCCATGAGCTGCAGAACGGCCAGGACGCCGACGTGACCCGGCTGCAGGCCAGCCTCAAATACGATTTCGTCCGGTGAGCGCCTTGCCGGTCGATCACCCGGAGACGGCGCTGCTCCTGGCGCTGGCCCCGCACTCCGCTCAAAGCCCGTCTGACTGCCCTGCTGGCGGACGGCCTGGAGCTTTTCGAGGCCTGACGCGGTTTCTCAGACCGACGACCGCCTAACCGGCCAGTGCGAGAGGCTCGATCCGCGCCGCCGCACCGGCGAGCGCAGCGAACAGTTCGCCCACTTCAATCGGCTTCTTCAGCACGCCGTCGACGCCGGCGGCGCGATAGCGACCGACATCCTCGGCGAAGACGTTCGCGGTCAGCATGAAGATCGGCATCTCTCTGGACGGGCCGCCCAGCGCGCGGATGGCCCGGACCGCGTCCGCGCCATCCATGCGCGGCATGTTGGCGTCCATCAGGATCAGGTCGAAGGCGCCCACCTGTACGGCCTCGACCGCCGCCAGGCCGTCCTCCACCAGGGTCAACTCGACGCCCAGCGGCTCCAGCAGGACCTGCAACACCTGCCGATTGGCGGCATTGTCCTCGGCCGCCAGGACACGCAAGGGCCGATCCATCGACGCCTCCAGGACATCGACCGGATAAGCATCATTGACCGCAGCCCCGACGTCGGCCGGGAACTCGAACCAGAAGCGGCAACGGCCGTCGGGAGCCACGTCCTGACCTATGGTTCCCCCCAGGCTGGCCATGTTGCCGGCGCAGATGGCGAGACCCAGCCCCGTGCCGCCGACCTGGCGACCGGAGTCCGTCTGCTCGAACGCCTCGAATATCCGCGCACGGTCTTCGGGCGAGACGCCGGGCCCCTGATCAATGATCTCAACGCGGGCCTGATAGCGGTTGCGTGTTCGCTGCGCGCTGACCGCCAGAACGAGCTCACTGCCGGTCGGAGAGAATTTCAGGGCGTTGGACAGCAGGTTGACCAGGGTCTGTTCGACCTTGCCCTTGTCCGAAACCAGCGCACAATCGTCGGGCAAGCCGTCGAGATCGACGACCAGTTTCACGTCCATTTCCTTGGCGCGCGGCGTCCAGACCCGGCTGACAGCCTCCATCGCCCCGCGCAGGTCAAACGTCCCCAGGTGAGCCGACATCTTGCCGGCCTCGATCTGGGCCAGGTCCAGGACGGCGTTGAGCAATCGCAGCAGCATTCCGCCGGACTCCCGCACCCCGTCCACCAGAGCCTGTTGCTGCGAGGAAAGCGGCGTGCGCGCCAGCCCCTCGGTCAGCCCCAGAACCGCATTCAAGGGCGTGCGGACCTCGTGGCTGGTCACGGCCAGGAAAGCCGACTTGGCGCGGTTGGCGGCCTCGGCTGCCACGCGCTGGGCCTCGGCCTCCTTGACCATGCGCTCCAGCTTGGCGTTGCGAGCCTTGGCGTCGGCTTCGGCGCGGCTCCGTTCGATCACCCGCCCCAACTGGACGCCGATCTGAGCCATGGTCCTGAGGATGCCTTCGTCCGGTTCCGCGACCTTGTAGGAGAAGAACTCCAGCACGGCCGCGACCTCCTGGCCCACCATGACCGGAAAGGCGAAGGCTGCACGCAATCCGCTCCGCTCGGCGACTTCGGTCCGCAGGAAGTTGTCGGCGACGGTGACGTCGGAGATCCAGATGGGGGTCTTCTGCACCATGACCCGACCGGGCAGGCCCACGCCCGCGGCGAAGGTGATGTTCTCGGACACCACGCAGAACTCTGCGGCGTCCACGTTGTCCTTCGCCCACCACAGCTTGCTGGAGGCCATGACGACGCGCCGTCCGCGCTTTCGCATATAGGCGTGGCCGACCGGCCAGCCGGTGAAGCTGCAGACCTGCTCGATGGCCGTCTTCAGCGCGACGTCGGGGTCTTGGCCCAGGTTGCAGGCTACCGCGATCGTCTCCAGCAACCGCAGCCGCTCGGCGCGCAGGAACAGCTCGCGAGTGCTCCCTTCGACGATAGCTTCAGCGGCGCGGCGCGCGGCGCGTTCGCGCTGGAGGCGGCGTTCGAGGCGCGTCGTGTAGTCGTCGCGATCTACTTCCACGCTGTGACCTCGTCAGGCCGCGAGTTGCGGCCAGTGGACATGAAAAATGCAGACCGAGTCGCCGCGGTCGATACACTGCGGGTGCTGAACATCCAGGCGCTCGCCATAATGAGCGCCGGCGCCTTCAAGGAACCCCTGCCCCAGGGCGCACAGCCGACGGGTCGAACGATAGTCCAGGCTCAGACTGCCGTTCGCCTCCTCGCGGATGTGGAAATGGGGGCATTCGGCGCCGACGTAGATCTTGCGGACCTCGAAGTGGATGATGTCGTTGACGCCCAAAACAAAGGTGCGAGCCGACACGTGCTCGTCGAAGAAGCTGGGAAACAGCCTGGCCAGATGCGGCATGGCCTGCTGGCCGAACCAGCGCAGCACCTCGGCCGGCGTCAGGCCGAGCTTGGCCCCGGCGGCCTCCACCAGAGCGGTCATGTCCTCGTCGGGATAGCTGCCGGCCGAAGTATAGACCCCATCGACTCCTGCGGCGTCTATCAGGTCATCCCAGACATCGTCGCCATGGCTCTGACTGACCACGTCCTGCAACAGATTGAAGATGACGCCCTTCATAGTCTTACTCCAGCCAGAGGCTTATCTGACGGGTAGGCTCCTATGCTTTGCAATATGGTTAACGAAGCAACCGCTCTCGTCCGGTTTCCCCCCGCGCCGGCGGCGCACTGAGCGTCAACTGAATCCCGGAACCATCCACCGACTGTCCAGGCCATCCGCCGCGCCGTCCTCGTCCCCCTATCTGTTGCGGCTGCGCGACGATGCTCTGAGCAGGCCTCGAGAGCCCAGCCGCCACACTGTGATCAGCACCCCTCCTAGCTCATCATTAAGAAAGTCCCGCTAGAACTTCGTCGAAACGGGGTTTAGTATGCGTGATTTCAAGAACTTATCAGTAGCCGGAAAACTGCTTCTGGCGGGCGGCGCTGTTACGGGCGTGCTTCTCCTCTGCGCCGCCGTGGCGGTGTCGCAGAACACCCGGTCGGTCGCGCGTGGCCTGTCGCACGACTACGCCGAAGCCTTGAGCGAGAGCGCGGTCTCCAGCGTCAGCGGCAAGATCAGCGCGGCCGACACCGCGGCGCGCTCCATCGCGGAGATGATCGGCACGGCGCATGAATCCGGCGTCCGCGATCGGCGCACGATCATGAACATGCTGAAGCCGGCGGCCAGCGGCACGGCCCTGGTCACGGGCAGCTGGTTCATGGCGGCGCCGGGGGCCTTCGACGGCATGGACGGCGCCATGGCCGGCCGCACTGACCTGGGCTCGAACGGCAACGGCTATTTCACGCCCTACTGGGTCAACGACGGCAGCAATATCGTCATGCAGCCGCTGAACTCGGTCAACGACTACGAACAGCCCTATTATGTTCAGCCCTTCACCACCGGAAAGCCGATCCTCAACGAGCCCTACGCCTATGAGGTGAGCGGCAAGATGGTGCTGATGACCTCGATCGCCTACCCCGTCGTTTCCGGCGGCAAGGTGATCGGCGTCGCCGGCGTCGATGTGACCCTGGACGGCCTGTCTGCCATGCTGGGCGAGATGAAGCCCTTCGACACCGGCCGCGTCATGCTGCTGTCGAGCGCCGGAAACTGGGTCTCTCACCCCGACGCCGCCCTGCGCACCAAACCCTATGCCGAGGCGCGGCCCGACGACGTGCGCGCCGTCATGACCGGCGGCGAGGCGACGCGCCTCGATGGTCTGCGCGACCTGAGGAAGGAGCCGATCGAACGCCTGGTCAGCCCCGTGCCCTTCGGAGACCTGAACACGACCTGGGCTCTGGTGACCGACATCCCCTCGGCCGCGATCAACGGCCCTGCTGATCGTCTCGCCATCGCCATGATGATCGGCGGCCTGATGATCCTCGGCCTGGTCATGGGGGCCCTCTTCTTCGTGACCGAGCGCGTCGTTCGCCGCCCTCTGGCCCAGTTGACCGCTTCGGTCGGCGCGCTGAACGCCGGCCGCTATGACGAGCCGGTCAAGGGAACCGCCAGCACCGACGAGGTGGGCGGCATCGCCCGCGCGCTGGAAGGCTTCCGTCACGACCTGGCCGAAACCGGTCGCCTGCGCGCCGAGCAGGAGCGAGATCGCGCAGCCGCCGAAGCCGAGCGCCAGCGCAACGACGTCGCCCGTCGAGCCGCCGAAGAAGAGCAGAAGTTCGTGGTCGCTTCGGTCGGCGAAGGCTTGTCGAGCCTGTCGAACGGGGATCTGACCTATCGTCTGGAAGCCGCCTTCCCGCAGGACTATCGCAAGCTGCAGGACGACTTCAACACCGCCATGAGCCGCCTGGAAGACACCATGTCGGCCATCATCGGCAGCGCTGGCGGCATTCGCTCGACCACCTCCGAGATCAGTCAGGCGGCGGACGACCTGTCGCGCCGCACCGAACAGCAGGCCGCCAGCCTGGAAGAGACCGCCGCCGCCCTTGAGGAGGTCACCACCACCATCCGTCACGCCTCGGCCGGCGCGGATCGCGCGCGCGGCATCGTCGACGCCACCCGAAACAACGCCGCCCGCAGCGGCGAAGTGGTCAATGAAGCGGTCGCCGCCATGCGCGATATCGAGACTTCGGCTCAGCAGATCGCCCAGATCACCGGGGTGATCGACGAGATCGCCTTCCAGACCAACCTGCTGGCCCTGAACGCCGGCGTCGAAGCAGCGCGCGCGGGCGACGCCGGCCGCGGCTTCGCGGTCGTGGCCTCGGAAGTTCGTGCCCTGGCCCAGCGTTCGGCCGAAGCCGCCAAGGAGATCAAGACCCTGATCGCCGCCAGCACCGAACGCGTCAGCCAGGGGGTCAGGTTGGTGGACGGGACAGGCCAAGCCCTGACCCGCATCATCGCCGAGGTGGCCGAAATCAATGGCCTGGTGTCCGACATCGCCGCCTCCGCCCGCGAACAGGCGACTGGTTTGGCCGAGATCAACACGGCGGTGAACCAGATGGACCAGATGACCCAGCAGAACGCCGCCATGGTCGAGCAGTCGACGGCCGCCAGCCATTCCCTGGCCCAGGAAACCGGCAGCCTGGCGGACATGATGGGTCGCTTCCGCATTCGCCAGGGCGCCCAAGCCCCGCGCGCGGAAGCGGCTGCGAGCTTGCCGATCCGCTCCAGGCCGGCGCGCCCCGTCGCCGTGCTCAAAACGGTCGGCGGTCGAGGCGTGGCCGCGGCGGCGGAAGCGGACTGGGAAGAGTTCTGAGCTTTTTCCTGAGGAGGCCGGCGTCGGCGGAAACCGCCGCGCCGGCCCTTTCAGGTCCTTAGAAGCTGGCCTTCAGCCCAGCCACGAAACGGGCGTCCGCCAGCGGGCTGTCCATGTCGTGGTAGCGCACATCCACAGTCAGTTGCTCGGTCAGGGCATAGGCTGCACCCAGGTTCCAGGCGGCGTAGTCGCCGCTCACGTCCAGCCACTGACGCCCGACCGCCCCCGAGAGGGTTAGCCGGTCCATCGGAACAAAGGCGGCGTTGGCTTCGACATAGGTCGCCTTTTCGTCCACGCCGAAATAGTCGAACGAATAATAGACCGCCGCCCCCAAGGTCGCCGGCCCCACGGCACGCGAGGCCAGCGCCTTGAACTCTACGTAATTGTAGTCCGCCCCGTCCGGCTCATTGACGTAGAAGTAGCCGCCAGCGCCCAGATCCAGCGCGTAGCCGGCCGCTTCCGTCCGGTAGCCTCCGTAAAGGTCGATCTCGGCGTCCGTATCATCGCCGAAATCCACATTGGACGCCCAACTGCCTAGGTAGAAACCATCCAGATCGACATCAACGCCGCCCTGCAGGGCCGCCTCCCCGTCCGTCTGGCTCGCACCACGAAACACATAGTCGCTGACCACGCCCACATTGAACGCCACATCAGGCTTGGCCTGGGCCGAGCCCGCAATAAACACAGCCAGCGCCGAAACGCAGGCAGACACCAACTTCATAAATCATCCCCAAGGGTCGTTTTCCTGGGGCTAGCTCTGCGCACGAAATCATTGAAGAAAAACAACCGCCGCAACCGAAACCGCGGCCTCTCAATGGCTGACCATGGATACCGCTTATCGAGGGTTCCAGCTTGATGTCTGTCACCGTCGGCTTCGGCGCCTAGCGTCAGCGCCGCGGCCATCGTCAGAACGTCTTTCGAAGACGCAGCGAGTAGAAGGTCCGCGGGTCGACGTTGCGGGTTTCGATATAGCTGATGGGCCGGGTCTTACGGTCGGCGTAGGCGATGCGCGTCTGGTGAAAATCGTCCCAGAGGTTGATCTGCGCCCGGAGCGCCAGCGTAGGGGTCGGTTTGTACTCGACCCAGCCCTCGATGTAGTCGTGGCCTCTCCACGAATAGCGGAAGTCAGGATCATAGCGGGTCTGGCCCAGCAGCGGGACCCAGGTTCCGCTCCACTGCAAATTCCACGATTTAATGTCCTGGGCGATCGTGATGAGCGGATGGGACGGCCGCCCGGAGGATATCCGCCGGACCTCGCCGCTCGTCGGATCAGTGACCTCGGAGTGATTCCAGGTGTTGCGCGCATGGATCCGGCCGCCGCTGAAACCGAACCGGTCCAACGGAGCCTGGATGCTCACCGCCAGTCGGTCCAGCGTGCCGTCGCCGATATTGCCGACCGCTGACAGACCGTCCTCCAGCGGGATGACGTCGATGGCGTTGCGAATCTCGTCATGGCGCAGCGTGACGCTGATAATGCCGTCGCCCCAGAAACGGCGCTCGTAGGCCATTTCGCTGATCCAGCGCTGTTCGGGCACCAGATCCCTGTTGCCGCCGGTGACGTTCTCATCCTCCAGATCGGCCGAGGCCGCGAAGTCGCTGAAGTTCAGCTGCCGGACCTCGCGCTCGAACCTCACCCGGAACTCATTGTTCGGCATGGGCGTCCAGGTCGCCAGCAGGCGCGGTTTGATGAAGGAGAAGGTCTTCTCCTGGTTGGCGTCGCCGGACTGGCTGATGGTCGAGCGCTCCAGGCGCAGGCCGCTTTCGACGGAAAGGTTGTCACGCACCCGCCAGGTCCCCTTGCCGAACACTTCGCCGCGGGTCTCCTCGACCTTGACCGAGGCCGACGGCAGAGGAACAGGCACGCCGCCGTTGCTGAAGGCCTGCTCGGTCTCCAGCATATTGTAGGCGACTTCAGCGCCGGCCTCGAAACCCAGGCTTGGGGCGTGCTCATAGCGCATCAGACTTCGCAGGATGGTCTCGGCGGCTTCGCTCTCGGTGGTGAAGCGTTGTTCGGGGCCGTCCACACCGCTCAGTCGGGTCCGCGAGAAGGAGTCGGAGTCGGTTGAGCTGAACTCATGGATGAAGCGGGTCTCGGAGGTCAGACGGTTGTCGAGCGCGCGGGTGAATACCGCGCCGAACTCGCCGCTGGAGCCGTCCTCCTGGTACATAGCCTCACGCCGCACGGTGGGCGACGTCTGCAGGTCCAGAGCCTCAAAGTCGTTGAGTCCATAACGGGCCGTCAGGTCGATCTGACCGCCCAGGAACGGGTTCGCATAGTTGACCCGCAGCGAGGTGTCGCCGTTCTTCTGGTCGCTGAAATAGTCCTCGCTACGCAGGATGTTCCCCAAGCCGTCCCGACGCACCACGGGGCCGACACCGCGCGAGTCGTTGACCGAGAAGCCCTCGGTGAGGGTAAAGCCCCAGGTGCGGTCGCCGTCCTGGGCCGTGAACTGCCAGACGCCGCCAAAGGCGTCGTTCCCCCCATCGTGCAGGACCGCATTGCCGGTGAAGATCGACTGGCGGCTGGACTGATCGCGGGTGATGACGTTGGCGACGACCGAGAAGCCCTGCATATCGATGCCAGGGGCGCCCCCGCGAACCAGCTCGATGCGCTCGACCTGACCGACCAGGATGCGCGACAGCACGCTGGAGCCCGTATCGTTCTTGGACGCCGGGCGCGAGCCGTTGATCAGGATGTTGCCGACCGAGCCCTGAAAACCGCGACCGCCGTCACCGTCGATGACGCTGAAGCCCGGAACCCGGCTGACCATATCCAGCGCCGTGACCGGCTGCTGGCCGGCGAAGAAGTCCGGCGGAAAGACCAGCACGCCCTGACCGGCTTCGGCCTGTGGCGCGGCCGGGTTGGGCGTCGAGGCAGCCGTAAACGGCGCAGTTTGCGCGAGCGCTGGGACCGAAAGCGCCAGGGACAGAGGGGTCAGTACAAGCAGGCGGGCGTCGAAGATGCGCATCGGCGGGTCCAATCGGGGTGGCTGGTAATCTCCACGGCGATAGACGAGACTGGCGTTATGGGAGCGAGGGCGGGGGCCCGATCTTGAGCCGATGATTTTCCGATGAACGACCTGTCAGCTCTGCTTCGCAGGCCGATCGAACTGGTGTCCGAACCGCCGTTCCCACTGGGGACGAGCGTGGTTCATCCCGCCTCTCTCGAGGTGGTCTGGCCCGATGGAAGTTGCAAACTCGAACCCCGCGTGATGCAGGTTCTGGTCGCGCTGAACCGCAGGCGCGGCGATCCGCTTGGTCGGGAGGAACTGTCCCGTCTCTGCTGGGATGGACGAGTCGTTGGCGACGACGCCCTGGTGCGATGCATCGTCAAATTGCGAAAGATCTTCCAGCGCGATCCGGCCGTGGAGATCGCCAGCATTCCCAAGGTCGGCTACCGCCTGCGCCTTCTCGCCGTCACGCCGGAGACGGCCGGGACGGGCGAGACGTCGTCGATTGCGCCCACGCCTGGACCAGACTGGCGATCGCCGCGATGGCTTCTGGCGGGCGGCGCAGTCGTCACGATCGCCGCGCTGGGCGTCGGAGCCTTCGTCGTGATGCAGCCGCCCAGCGCGCTCGCGATCGAGGCTGTGCGTCCCCTGACCTCGGAACTCGGCGTCGAGACCCACCCTGCCCTTTCGTCCGACGGGCGCCTGATCGCCTACGCCGGCGGCGCCGGATACGGCGCACAGAGAGACATCTTCCTGCGGGGCGTCGCTGACGGCACGCCGATCCGACTGACCAACACGCCTGAGGACGAGATGGCACCCGCCTGGTCGCCCGACGGTCAGAGCATCGCCTTCGTCCGCAGCGTCACGAACGCGCCTTGCGAGATTCTGGTCGCCCCTGTTCCCCAGGGCGAGCCCCGCGTGGTCGGGCGCTGCTCCGTGGACGCCGCGACGCGTCTGGCCTGGACCCGTGAGGGCGAACTGCTGCTGTCCGACCGGCCGAAGCGCAACGCCGTGCGCCGCATCCGCGCCCTGAACCCCGACACTGGCCGGATGCGGGATGTGACCTCGCCGCCGCCCAACAGCCTGGGCGACAGCGACCCGATCGTCACCCACCGCGGCGATCACCTGGTCTTCCGACGCTTCTTCTCCTACGGCGTGGGCGACCTCTACACAGCCGAGGTTTCCGGCGCCGGACAACGGGCCCTCACCCGCAACGGCTGGAAAGCCTTAGGCTACGCCTTCACCGCGGACGACCGGAGCCTGGTCTTCTCCAGCAATCGCAACGGCGATTCCGGCCTGTGGTCGGTGGACGTCGAGCGCCCGGCCAAGCCCGTTCGCCTGAGCCTGGGCCTGCTCGCGTTCGGCCGCCTGTCCTCCGATCAGCATGGCCTGCTGGTGGCCGAGGCCAGCGACTATGGATCAAACCTGTTCGCCTGGCGCACCGGCGCCGCCCCCGTCGCGCTCACCAACGGCAACACCAACGACTGGGATCCGGACCTTTCCTCGACAGGCCAACTGACCTTCATCTCAAATCAAAACGGCGGATCGGATATCTGGGTCAAACGCGGCGAAGGCGCGCCGACACGACTGACCGACCTGAAGGCCAATACCGTCTTCTCGCCTCGCTGGTCGCCTGACGGCCGCAGCATCGCCTTCATCGCGGCGCGCGACCGCCCAACCGACGTGTATCTGATCAACGCCGATGGATCCGGCCTTCGCAAGGTCACCTCGGATGGGGCGGCGCGCGACGAACTGGCATGGGACAGCAATGGCGACCTCGTCGTTCCGACCCTGAGGGAGACCGGCTGGCGCGTCGAACGGATCGATCCGCGCGGGCGCGTGACCGTTGTTCCGAACAGCGCCGGAGTTTGGACTATCAAAAGCGCGGCCGGCAGGGGCCTCTATGCGGTGAAACAGGATGACGATCGACTCTGGCGCCTTGAACCAACCGGCGCTGTTCTCACGGCCCCTCTGATCCGCGTCAGCCACGAGGAGGCCTGGGCGCCGACAAGGGACGGCGCCTATCACTTGGTGGCAAGCCCCAGCGGCGAGACCGTCCTGCGCCTGACGACCTGGTCCGGTGCGAGCCGCGACGTGCAGTCGCTGGGAAGGTTCGGCCAGAAGCACAGCCTGGCCGTATCCCCGACCCAAGACATCGTCGCCGCCAGGGTGGTTCGCGACGAGGCGGACCTGCGGGCCTTTCGGCTGACGCGCCGCTAGAACATGGCGACCGCTCCATCGCACGCATCCTGACGCGCGGCTGGAGCGCGCCCAGGTCATGTGCATGGAAGGCGCCATGGAGATCGAAGACCTGGACGCAGCAGGCGGATGACGTCTGACAGGGCCGTCGAACTGGCCCGTTCGCTCGGCCAGTAGGCCCGAGGCGTCAACGGCTGGACCTCAGTTGGCGAGCCGCGAAGAGGCGGGAGGCTCGACGCCTCCCGCCTCCTTGGTCAGAAGCTGGCCTTGACGCCCAGCAGGAAGCGCGGGCCGTAGTACTCGACCTGCAGCGGACGATCCTCGTCGCCGAGGTAGTAGAACAGCTTCTCGTCGGTCAGGTTCGTCGCCTCTCCGAAGACGGTGACGCGGTCGGTGACGTCATAGGCGACGTTGAAGTCTAGGCTGGTGTATTCGCCGTAGTAGCTGTCCGAGGCGGCGGTCGCGCCATACTCCTCGATGAAGGCGCCCTTGTAGTTCATGGCCAGACGCCCCGAGAGGCGGCCGTCGTCGTAGTAGACGGCGAGATTGCCCAGATTGTCGGCCTGGCGCGGGATCGGCGCCTTGCGGCCGTCCGGCAGTTCGAACTCGGACCGGGTGTAGGTGTAGTTGGCGTTGACGCCGAGATGCGCCAGGACGCTTGGCAGGAAGGTCAGCCGGCGCTGCAGGTTCAGCTCCAGTCCGTAGAGCCAGCCGCCCTCGCCGTTGGCGGGCGCCAGGAAGGCCACGCCGTCGGTGCCGCGGAAGGTCCCCACCGTCCGCGTATCGAAGACCGGATCCTCGATCCGCTTGTAGAAGGCCCCCGCCGAAACCACGCCGACGTTGCTGTAGAAGCGCTCGAACAGCAGATCCAGATTGGTGGAATAGGTCGGCTTCAGGTCAGGGTTTCCGCCCGAGAATTCGAGGTCGGCCTCGCTGAAGGCCCCGCCCGGGGCGATGTCGCCGAAGTCGGGGCGCGCGAAGGTGCGCGTCACGGCGGCGCGCAGGTTGGTGTCCTGGTCCAGACGATAGGTCAGGTGCAGCGACGGCAGGACGGCGAGGTAGTCGTTGGACCGGTTCTCGGGCGTCAGGGCGCCGTCCACCAGGACCTGACCATTCACGGTCGTCTCGGTGTTCTCCAGCCGCAGACCGCCCAGCACGGTCCAGCGCGCGTCGGGACGCCAGGTGGCCATGGCGTAGGCCGCCGACTGCTTCTCGTTCAGCGTGAAGGTCCGCCCCAGGGCGCCGCCGTTCGCCGCCGTCGCCGACCCCGCGGCGTCGAGGATCAGGTTGTGACGGTTGGCCTTGTACCAGGCGGTGATGTCGTTCTCTGACACCACCTGGGAGAACTGGTTGCGGTACTGGGCGCCGATGTTCAGTGCATCAAGGAAGTCGCCCCGCCCCGGCTGATCCATCAGCGCGAAGTCGGCCAGGGTCGGGACCGGACCGGCCGCCGGGTTCCAGGTGTAGAACAGGTCCTCGAAGGCGGCGTCCCGCACCTTGTCGCGATGCTTGGCGCCGAACTTCAGCTCCAGGCTGGGGCTGATCTCACGGGTGTAGTTGACCTCGGCGACGACGCGGTCGCGCTCGGTCACGGCGACCTTGTAAAGCTCGACGTTGGCCAGGCGCGTCAGCGCCGGATTCATCTGGAAGCCGGCCGGCAGGTGGTTGCTGATGGCGTTGGCCGGATCGGTCCCGCCGTCGATGGTGTTGTAGGCCAGATTGCCCGCGCCGCGGTTCTGCAGGCCCTGATAGCCCACGTTACGCTGGTCGAAGCGGACGACGAAGTAGGAATTGTCCTGACCGTCCGGCGTGTCGCCGTAGCGGAACTCGTTCTGGTAGGAGCCGATCTTCCAGTCCACCTCGCCGCCGGCCAGCGGGTGACGCCCGCCGAACTCGCCGCCGCTCAGTTCCGTGATCAGGGTGTTGAAGATGTGCTGCACCTCGACCCGGTTTGAGGCGAAGTTCAGCCGGTGCTTGTAGTGGGTCTCGTCGTCTTCCAGCGTGCCGTAGATGGCGCGACCGAACACCTGGCCGCCGTTGTCGAAATTGTATTCCGCGGCGGCGTTCAGACCCAGGGTCTCGCGCGTGCCGGTGTAGTCACGCAACTCCAGGCGCGAAATGCCGATCCCGTCGCCGCCGCGGCGCGGTTCGTAGTTGTCAGTGGCCCAGTCGCGGACATAGCGGGTCCCGCTCAGCAGGAAGCCGAACTTGCCGTCCATCAGGCGGTCGCCGACCGTCAGGCTGAGCAGGTCGCCGTACTCGCCGGCCTTGTCGGAATAGTTAAGACCGGCCGTGGCCTGGATGGTGCGCTCGCTCGGCGCCGTGCGCGTGATGAAGTTGACGCTGCCGCCGATGGCGTCGCCTTCCATGTCCGGCGTCACGGCCTTGGAGACCTCGACCCGGTCGATCAGCTCGGACGGGAAGAAGTCGAAGGCGGTCGCGCGGCTGGTGGTCTCTTCCTCCGCGGTCGGCAGGCGGCCGCCGTTGATGAGGGTCGAGTTCCACTGCGAGGGCAGGCCGCGCACGGCGACGAAGCGGCCCTCGCCCTGATCGCGTTCGATGGCGACGCCCGGGGCGCGCTGCACGGCCTCGGCGGCGTTGCGGTCCGGCAGGCGGCCGATGCCGTCGGACGAGACGACGTTCAGGATGTTGTCGGCAGACTTCTGGATGTTCAGCGCCCGGCGCTCGCCGCCGACGATGGCCCCGGTCACGACGATGTCGTCGACCTGGGTCGCCAGGCCAGCCTCGGGGGCCGGGATCCCTTCCGGGGAAAGGGCCAGGGCGGTGTGAGCCAGGGCGGTCCAGCTGACCGCCGCGAGAAGGATCGCGCGCTTCATCGGGTATCTCTTGAAAGGTTTCAGGCGCAGACGGCGTCTGGCCGAACGGTCACACCATGTTCGCCAGGCGCAGACCATTTGATTGCCTCAATGCCGAACATAGATTTCGCAGAGCGCGTTGCTACAAATCTGTCAAAAATACTGAATGAGATAGATCAACGAAGCTTTCTGGAGAAATAGAGCGCGCTGAATATAGTCAGCACACAGCCTATGACCGACACCCATCCGGCGCTCGCCATGAAGAAGGACAGCCAGGGCATGCTGACGCTCCCCAGGTTGCGGCCCAGCGTCAGGGCCACGCTGCCCAGATAACCGGAGGCGTCGGCCAGGTAGATGAGGAAGCCCGCCGTCCCGACCTGGCGCGTCGCCGCGATCAGCCGGTCGAACAGCATGGCGTTGAAGGGCGTATAGGCCAGATACAGACCCGCGCCCGAAGCGATCATCCACGGCAGGGGCGCCAGCAATCCATGCTGGAAGGCCAGGGTCGACAGGCCGATCAGCGCCAGTCCGAAGCCGGTGATGGCGTGGACCGCCATCAAGGCCCGCCGATTGTCCTTGACCAGCATGAGGGCGCCGAGCGCGGCCAGGGTGATAGCGGCGATCGGCAGTTCACTGGCGGTGAAGACGCTGGAGGCGCCAGCATAGCCCAGGTCGATCCAGATCTCCGCGGCGAAGTTGTCGCGAAAATCGCGGAAGGCCGTCAGCATCACATAGGCCAGGACCAGCATCAGCACGCCGAAGCCGTATTGCTTCAGGAAGGCGCGGCGCTGGGCGGCGTACATGGGGCGGCGCTCGACCCGTTCGGCGATGTCCTCCGCATCGGGCTGCGGCATCCGCGACAGGCCCACGACCGATATCGCCAGCAAGGGCATGAACATCGCCCCGGTCGCCGCCGGCATCCACCATTCGGTGACGGCGTGGGCGGTCATCAGCCAGACCGCCGTCGACTTCACCACGCCGGAGGCGACGATGAAACTGGCGCACAGGATGGCGCCCAGCACCTCGGACGTGCGTCGTCCCTCCAGATAGCTGAACACCAGCCCCCAGATCAGCCCCAGCGGCAGGCCGTTGAGGAAGAGGGCGAAGATCTTCCAGGGCGCGGGAACCACGGCGAAGAGAACCAGGGCCAGCCACGACGCCCCGATCAGACCGAGGATGGCCGCACCGCGACGGGCCCCCGTCAGTTCGGAGATCAGCTTGACGCCGACCAGTTTCGACAGGGCGTAGCCGACCACCTGGGCGACGACCAGCGCCACCTTGAAGTCGATGACCCCGGTCCATCCGGCGACGTCGACATAGGCCGCGGCCGCGAACGGCTTTCGAAAGGCGTACATCGACAGATAGACGCAAAAGGCGGCGACGCCGCCCAGCAGGACGGGGCCGACGGCGCGTGACGGTCGGAGAGCAGGCAGAACAGCGGTCATGTGAATGAGGGTCCTGCGCCTCAGGCCCGAACGGGCGGGATGCAGACGCATTCCGAGCCGCCAGGCTTGCCCCCCTGGGCGATCCTTGCCTCGATTATCGCGAGGGCGTGCGACAGGTCGGCGACGCTTTCGAGAACAATGTCCGCGCCGGCGGCCTCATGCGCCTCGGCGGCCGAGGCCAGGCGCGCGGCGCGCTCATCCGGCGCCAGGGCGCGGTAGTCGTCCAGCGGCAGGCCGACGCCGTTGCCTGACCCCGCCAGACCGATCGACCAGCACCCCGCGTTGCGGCCGGCGGCGACCCCGACAGCGGCGTCGTCGACCACGACCGCTGCGTCCGTCGGCCAGGCGCCCAGTTCCACCAGGGCCTTCCAGATCATCAGGGGCGCAGGGCGTCCCGCCCGCGTTTCTCCGGCGCAGACCACCACCTCGGGCGCATAGCCCTGGGCCGCCGCCAGCGGCAGGATGCCGCCCATCATCGAGCGGGTGTATCCCGTGGTCGATCCGACATGGATGTCGCGCGCCCGCAGCATCTCCAGAGCTTCCAGCGCGCCGGGGATCAGGGTCGCCGTGGCCTCGGCTTCGCGCCGCATGGCCGGCTCGAGTTCCGCCATCAGGCCGTCGACATCCGCCTCGTTCCAGCCGCGTCCCCGGGCCGCGCGCCAGGCCTCGCCTATCTCGAGCTCGGACAGCATGGCCTCGACGTGGGCGCGCTTGGCCATGCCCATGTAGCGACGCACCTGATCGTCCTCGACCGGCGTTCCAGCCTCGGCGAACACCGCCTTGAGCGCCCGCACCGGCGCGCAGGATCCGAAGTCCACCATCGTGCCCGCCCAGTCGAACACCACCGCCCTGATCGCGCCCATTTACGCGGCTCCCTTCAATGAAATATTGGTCGCGGCCGCCACCACGCGTTCGCCGATGGCGAAGCCGCTCGACATGCCCGCGCCGCAGGTCACGAGCGTCATGTGCACGCCCGGGAGCACCTCCTCGGAGAACCAGGGCTCTCGCGGGGACCAGGCGTAGAAGCCGATCCAGCGCTCGACGACCGGCGCCGCATAGCCCGGCATGGACTCGCGCAGGGCGTCCAGGATCAGCTCATCCATCTCGAGCCGCTGGAAGGGATCGGGCGAGGCGCCGTATTCGTGGCTGTCGCCCACCACCAGACTGCCGTCGGCCGACTGCACGGCGATCAGATGCACCCCCGCGTCCAGGCGTTCGCCGCATTCCTGGCGCAACCGCTGCTTCAGGGCCTCGGCCTCCGGAAGGGCGGCATAGCCTTCGTACCGGGCCAGGCTGAGGTCAGCCATGATCGGGGTCGCTAGGCGGCGTCCGCCAGACGCGAGGCGAAGCATCTGCAGCTTGCAGCGCTGCACCTCGTGACGCGCCAGGACGTCGGGGAACAGGCTGCTCAGGTCATCGCCCGAACAGATGAAGATGCAGCCGGCGCGCACCTCGCCCCGGCTGGTCGACAGGACGCCGGTCTCGCACCCGGTCACCGCCGTCGCTGGCATGAAGGCGACGCCGCATTCCCGCTGCAGCCAGGCGGCCAGGGCCGGCAGGGCCAGGCGGGGCTCCACCCGCAGCTCGTGGTCGCTGCGCAGAGCGACGCGGAACGGCGCCAGACCTTCGCAATCCATCCGGCTCGCCAGGGCCCCGGGGGTCAGGATTTCGCACCCCTCCCCCATCTCGGTCTCCATGAAGGCGTTCAGGACGGCCTCCGCCTCGGGGCGATGGGCCAGGACGGTCAGTCCCGCCTGATCCACGGCGATGCCGGCCTGGGGCGCGACCTCGGCCCAGACGTCGCGAGTGCGGCGCGCCAGGCCCCACATCTCGCCGCGCGCCTGTCCCGAGACAGTGACAAAGCCGAAGTTGCGGATGCTGGCGCCGCGCGCCGCCGGTTCGCGGTCGATCACGACGACCTTCAGGCCTGCCCGCGCCGCTGCATGGGCGTGGGCCAGGCCGAGGATGCCCATGCCGACGACGGCGACATCATAGTGGGGGATCATGCAGCGACCTTTTCGGAAGGGAGAATGATCCGCCCTCCCACGCCCGCACGACCGCAGCCATGTGATTTCAGCAATGGTCGCTATAGACGCCCGTCTTGGCCAAACCGTCGCATTTCCTCGCTAGATCGCGGTCAACGGGGAGCCCTCCATGGCCGTCAACTTCCAGCAGCTGCGTTCATTTCACGCCGTCGCCAGCGACCGCAGCGTCACACGCGCAGCCAACCGCCTGGCCATGACCCAGCCCACCTTGTCCAAGCAGATCAAGGACCTCGAGGCCCGCTATCAGGTCCAGCTTTTCACCGGCAGCCGGCCGCCGCTGACCCTGACCTCAGCCGGCGAAGCCCTGTTCGAACGGACGCGCGATCTGTTCCAGACCTCAGCCGACATCGAGGCCCTGCTCGGCGACACCCCGCCCGAGGAAGGCGGTCTGCTCCGCATCGGCACCGACTCGCCGCCCTACGCCGCCGACCTGGTCGCGGCCTATGCGCGGGAGGCCCCCAACCTCGACTTCAAGATCACGATCGGCAATGCGCGAGACACCAACCAGCTGCTGATGAACGCCTCGGTCGACATCGCCATCGTCTGCGAGCCGATCGGCCACAACGACTACACCTACCGCCCCTACTACGAGGACCGTCTGGTCGCGATCACGGCGATCGACGCACCAGAGGCGCAGAGCGCCACGTTCGACCTCTCGGCGCTCTCGCGACGCGTCCTCCTCACGCGCGAACCCGGCTCACGCACCCGGCTGGCCATGGAGCGCCTGCTGGAGGCGCGCGACGTCAGCCCCTTCCGCGTCATGGAGATGCACACCCGCGAGATGATTCGCGAAACCGTCGCCCGCGACCTGGGCGTCAGCTTCATGTTCGCCCGGGAATGTCCGTCCGACGCCCGGATCAAGGTCATGGAGCTGGACATCGAGCCTTCGCTGATCTCCGTCTCAGGCTACATCGCCTGTCGAACGGAGCGTCGTCGCCACCCCGCCATCCGGCGCGCGCTCGAACTGGCTGAAATCCTGCAGGCTCCCTGATCTCTCAAGCGGACTTTCCACGCCGCTTTGAGTGGGTCCATCAGCCCCCAGCGCAAGTTGGTTGAGCTTGTCGACTGGGCGGCAGCCTGTCGGCGCTGCTGGCGCTGGGCGGAGTCCAGAACACAAAAACCCCCGCAGCTTGGGGCTGCGGGGGTTTTGGATCTTGGGTGCGGGAGCAGGATTTGGACGATGCCACACACGGCCCTTAGTGTTCGAAGCCTAACGGCAGCACTGACTACCAGTCAGGAAGATTGCCCTCACCGCCTCGAGACCATCTCCCGTCCCCAGGCCTAGCGCCCCAAGAAGCGCGGCGGGCGACGCTCCATGAAGGCCAGCGGTCCCTCGCGCGCATCCTCGCTGGCCATGACCGCGGCCTGACAGTCCTGCTCGATCTGAAAGGCCTGCGGCAAATCGCAACCGCTGGAGCGCAGCACCGCCTCCTTGGCCTTTGCCAAGGCCAGGGGCGCCCCCTCGGCGATCCGGTCGCAAAGCTCTTTCGCCGCCGTCCGCACCTCCCCGGGAGCGACCACGCGATTGATCAGGCCCATGGACAGGGCGCGCTCGGCCTCGATCGAGGTCGCCGCCAGAATGATCTCCATGGCGTTGGCCCAACCGATCTGACGTGGCAGGCGCGCCAGCGAGCCGCCGCTGGGAATGAGCCCATGCCGCACCTCGCTCAACTGAAAGACGGCGGCGGACGAAGCGACGCGAATGTCCGTGCCCAGCATCAGCTCGAACCCCGCCGCCACCGCCAGTCCGTTGACCGCCGCCACGACCGGCTTGACGAAGTCGGTGTTGCGAAGAAGCGCGCGATCAACCAGCGACTGATGCTCATCGACCCAGCGTTGCTCGAAGTCCGTTTCCGGCAACCGCGCGCCCGTCGCCAGGGGCGCCAGCGAACCCAGGTCCACCCCGGCGCAGAAAGCCCGCTCACCCGCCCCGGTCAGCAGGGCGACCCGGATGCTCGCATCCTGCGCGATGAGGTCCCAGGCGTCGGCCAGCTGGACCATCATCTCGGCGTTCAACGCATTGTGCTTGTCCGGCCGGTTCAGCGTCACGACCGCCACGCCGCCTTCATTCTCAACCTGAATCAGCGACATGGACTCCCCCCAAGATTCAGCATCTAGGCATTGGAGAAGGCGCGACCGGCGAGACCTGCGGCGAGCAGATCGCGCGCTGACGCCGAGCCATCCAGCAGGCGGTTGCAGCGCTTGACGATCTTCCACCCCTCCGGCGACCGCGCCCACTCGAAGTGACAGGCTGAAACCCGCGCCGCGCGAAACCCTTCGTGAGCTCGAACGAACAGGCAGGAGTAGCCGATGCTGATGGCGACATCCCCGCGCACGGTCACATGAGGAAAGCCCAGCCAATGGGCGGCGCCGGCTTCGATGATGGAACGATGCTCGGGACCGTCAACCATGGCCATCAAGGCCTCGCGGCCCGTCGCGGCCCGGGGTGAATCCGCCGTCAGCCCCCCGCCCCAGTCGTAACCGCCGTCGGGCGCCCATAGCATCGCGGCGGCGACGCTGTCGCCGCTGTCCACCGCCGGCCCGTAGGCGGCGGTCAGTTGGTAGATTTCCAGCCGATCACGCAGCGCCGCCAGCTCGGCTTCCAGCCTGGAGACCCGCTCATCGATGTCGCTCATGAAAACATCCGGGGTTGGGCCGAGAATCCGGCGTCCGCGACGACGGTCTGGGACGTGATCGCGCCCGACATGTCCGACGCCAGGAAGAGGATGATGCGAGCGATATCGACGGGCTCGAGGATACGCCCCAGTGGAGAGGCGGACCTGACCTGCTCAAACTCGTCATCCGAGAACCGCTGCAGCATGCGAGGGGTCGCGACCAGCCCCGGGGCCACGGCGTTCACCCTCACCCCCTTTGCGCCCAGTTCGACGCCCGCCGATCTCACGAGGTGGTGCAGCGCCGCTTTCGCCGAACCGTAAACGGCCTGATTGGGGGACGACACAATACCGGCCAGAGATCCGACGAAGGTGATGGTTCCGCCGCCGGAAGCCCCTATGACCTCCCCGCCTCGCCGAAGCACGCGGAAGGCGTGCCTGAGGTTGAGATCATAGTTGCGCGCGATCAGCTCCTCGTCCGCCTCCCGCAGCAGTCCTCCGATCGACCCGCCCACGATATCGATGATCCCGCGCAGGGGGCCGACGCCCGCATCGCGCACGGCGTCGATGACCGCGTCAAACCCCGCCTCATCCAGAATGTCGCCTGTGATCGCGACGCCGCCGACCATTTGCGCAGCTTCAAGAGCCCGTTGCCGGTCGATGTCGACGCAAGCGACGATCGCTCCCGCCTGACGCAGGATTCGCGCCGCCTCGAGCCCGAGACCCGGGCCTACGCCCAGAACCGCGAAGACGCGGCCGCTCACACCCCACCCCAAACCACTCATTGGTGCCACCCTCATTACTTGCCGCCGACATGGACGCATAACACGGAAAAAAACAAACAATAATGTTGATATGCGCAGCTTACATGTCAGTATTGTGCGCACAACAGGAAACCCGAAGGACACCATCGATGGCGATGACCGATCTTGAGCGCCTCCTCGCGATCGAAGAGATCAAGAGCCTGACGGCGGGACGTATCCGCGCCATGGATGAGAAACGCTGGGCGGACTACGAAGCCCTGCACGCGCCGGACCACGTCTCCGACACCTATGGCAACGCGCCCGCCGTGGGCGCCAAGGCCAATACGGACAAGCTCGCCCAGGTGCTGAACGGCATCACCTCCGTTCATCACGCCCACATGCCCGAAATCGCGATCACCTCCGAAACCACCGCCACCGGCGTTTGGGCGATGGAGGACATGTTGTTCTGGAAGCAGGGCGAAGACGGCCACTGGCTGCACGGCTACGGCCACTACCATGAGCGCTACCGCCGGGACGCGGACGGCTGGCGGTTCGTCTATCGCCGGCTGACCCGCCTGCGCGTCGACATGTCCAAGGGCGCGGAGCCCGGATTTCTGAGCGTCGCGGCGTCGGGTCCGACGGCGGCCTAATCCACCCCACGAGGCGATCATGACCGACCTATTCGAACCCGTGACCCTGGGCGCGCTGAACCTCCGCAACCGTGTGGTCATGTCCGCGATGACGCGCAGCCGGGCAGGTGCAGGCGATACACCGACCGACCTGCATGAAACCTATTACCGGCAACGCGCGAGCGCCGGTCTGATCGTCACGGAAGGCATCCAGCCGAGTCCGGCCGGAAAGGGCTATTGCCGGACCCCCGGGATCTACACCCCGGCCCAGATCGAAGGCTGGCGACGGGTGGCCGACGCCGTCCACGCCGAAGGCGGCCTGGTGGTGGCGCAACTGATGCATTGCGGGCGGGTGGCCGCGCACCTCAATAAGGACGACGGGTCCGAGATCGTCGCGCCTTCCGCAATCCAGGGGCAGGCGCAGATTTTCACCGACCAGCATGGCCTGGTCGATCTCGACATGCCGCGCGCGCTCGAGACGGACGAGGTGTTGCAAACGATCAACGACTACCGCCTCGCCGCCGCCAACGCGCGGCAGGCCGGACTGGACGGCGTGGAGCTTCACTGTTCCAGCGGCTACCTGCCCATGCAGTTCCTCTCGTCGAACACCAACACCCGAACCGACGACTACGGCGGATCCGTGCAGAACCGCGTCCGGTTCGTGATGGAGGTCCTGACCGCCATGGGCGAGGAGATCGGCTTCGACCGGGTGGGCCTGCGGATATGTCCCGGCTTCGACTACAACGACATCGACGACGCCGATCCGGTCGAAACCTACGGCCTGCTTCTGGATCAGGCGTCGGGCCTCGGCCTGGCCTATCTCCACCTCGTGCGCCGCGCCTTCCCCAAGATCGACAACTTCGCCCTGGTCAAGGCGCGTTGGCGCGGCGCCCTGATCCTGAACAATGAACTCACGCCCGCCTCAGCCCGTGAGGCGCTGAAAAGCGGCGAAGCGCAGGCCGTTTCCTTCGGTCGTCATTTCATCGGGAACCCCGATTTCGTCGAACGCGTACGGCGTGACCTCGCCCTGTCGGACTACGATCCCGCCAGGCTCTACACGCCCGGCCCGCAAGGCTTCATCGACTACCCCGCCGCCATCGGCTGATCCGGGGCAGCCCACGCTCACCGCCAGCAAGGTCTTCGGGATCTCGGGCCAGGGCCGCCTCCGGCGCCCTTCAGCCCGGCCCGACGCCCCCACGGCGGACGTGTTCGAGAAGCGACCTCACCTCCGCCCGCTGATCGTCCAGAACCGCGAGCCGGCGGACGAGAACCTGTTCCAGGCCCTCGACGCACGCGCCCTCCAATCCCTTGCGGGCGTTCGATATGTCGCCGAGCGAGATGCCCAGCCGGCGCATCTCCACGATCCGGCATGCGAGGGCGGCGACGGCCGGCGGATAGACTCGGGCGTTCCTGACGCTGCGCAGGGGTGCAAGAAGGCCGATCTCTTCGTAGTACCTGACCGCGCGAACGGTCGTGCCCGCCAGAGCCGCAAGATCCGTAATCGTCAACGCGCTTGATCGAAGCGCCTCCGGATAGCGCCCTTCACCACGGTTCATCTGGCTGAGGTCCATGATGAATCGGTCAGTCGAGCGCGGCGGTCATGTTCCGGGCCTGATCCATGATCTTCGCCCGCAGGTCGTCATGCGTGGAAATCAGGAAGCGCCCGTCCAAGGCCCCCTCGAAGGCAAGGGCCGCCGCCTGCTCGGGCCGCATCATCGCCTGCGGGTTAAGCCCGCCGGAGGGGCCGAGGATCGGCGTCGCCACGCCGCCGGGGGCCAGAACCGCCACCGAAACGGGCTTGCCCTTCCACTCTTCCGCCAGGCTCTGGGCGATGGCCAGAACGGCGTGCTTGCTGGCGCCATAGGCGCCCAGCCCCGGAAAACTCACGAATGAGCTCTGCGACCCGGTCAGCACCATCCGAGAGGGCGCGACGGCCTGCAACATGGCCGGAGCAAACGCCTGGATCGTATGCACGACGCCCATGACGTTGACGTCCAGAATGCGCCGGATGTCGTCGACGGGCTGTGTGCTCAGTTCATGACGATCGAGAACGCCGGCATTGGCGAAAACCAGCCGCGCAGCCTCAGGCAGATCGTCCGCCGCCGCCTGCAATGCATGGGCGTCGCGGACATCCGCCGTCCTGACGTCCAGCACCGCGGCGGACGGCAGTTGCGCAACGGTTTCGTTCAGCCCCGCCTGTCCGGCGTCAATCAGGACAAGACGCATGCCGTGCGCCGCAGCCTCGCTGGCCAGAGCCCGGCCTATGCCGCTGCCGGCGCCGGTGATGACAGCCACCCCCCCGGCGACGCTGCCGGACAGGTCCGCGCCGCGCGAGGTCCAGATCGACGTCACGGTCACAGGCCCTTCAGTTCGGAACGCAGCACCTTGCCCGCAGCGTTCCTGGGAAAGGCGTCCAGGATCGCCACCGATCGGGGGGCCTTGTAGTTCGCCATATGGGTGCGCGCCCAGACGACGATCTCCTCAGGCGTCACGCTCGCGCCTGGACGCAGAACGACGAAGGCTCGACCGACCTCCCCCATCCTCTCGTCCGGGACGCCGATGACGGCCGCCGCCTCGATCTGCGGGTGGTCCGCCAGGAGTTTCTCGATTTCCGCCGGGTAGCAGTTGAACCCGCCGGAGATGAACATGTCCTTCTTGCGGTCGGTGATCCGGAGGTAGCCGTCTGCGTCGATGGAGCCGACGTCGCCGGTGCGAAGCCACCCTTCGGCGTTCACGGCCTCGGCAGTGGAGGCCGGATCGTTCAGATAGCCCTTCATGAGGCCGTAGCCGCGAACCCAGAACTCCCCCGTCTCGCCGACCGCCACCACCGCCCCTTCGGCGTCGACGCACTGGACCTCGACGTCGGGAAGGGGTTTGCCGATCGTGTGCGATATCTGATCAATGGTCGCGTCGGCCGGCGTCATGCTGATCACGCCGAACTCCGTCATCCCGTAGCCGTTGACGACCCGCTGTATGCCCAGTTCATCCCGCATCCGCAGGATCAGCGACGGCGGCACCGGAGCCGACCCTGTGACGGCGACGCGCAAGGACGAAAGGTCCCGCGGGGCCTTCGCCTGTTCGGCGAGCAGCATCTGATAGATCGTCGGCGGACCGGGAATGAAGCTGATCCGTTCGCGCTCGATGATCTCCGCCATCCGGACGACGTCGAAGACCGGCATGGGCACGATGGTCGCCCCGCACAGAAGGGCCGCGACCCAACCGGCCTTGTAGCCGAACACATGGAAGAAGGGGTTGGCGATGATGAACCGGTCGCCTTCCCGACAATCCACCACCCGCCCCCAGTCCCGGATCAGACGCACGACCTGGTATTGGGTGCTCACCACCCCCTTGGGTGATCCGGTCGTGCCGGACGTGAAAAGCACGTCGCTGATGGTTTCCGGGCCAATGGCGGCCAGGGCCTGGTCGACCGCCGGGTCGTCGCTGCCCCGGCCCGAAGCGACAAAAGCCTCCCAGGCAGCGGGGTCGAGCAGTTCCACAAATTCAAGATCGGGAAGCGTCTCTCCCGCGAGCAGGTCGCGATAATCCACGCCGAGGAAGCTCGACACGGTGAGGACCATGCGCGCATGGGAGCGTCGCAGGATGTCCCCCGCCTCCTTGCCCTTGAGCCGGGTGTTCAGCGGGACAAGAGCCGCGCCGGCGATCTGGAGACCCAGAGTCGCGAGAATCCACTCCCTCTGGTTGGGCGCCCAGATCGCCACAATGTCGCCGGGACCGATCCCGCGGGCCAGGAAGGCCGAAGCCGCCGCCCGGACATCGGCCCAAAGCTCGGCGAACGTCCAGGTTCGCCCGTTCTCGATCAGTCCGGGGGCGTCGCCCCATCGCAGCGCTGCGGCCTGGGCGGCGTGCGGCGCCGTCGCCGGCAAGGGATAGGGGTCGGCAGGCAGACTGGACATCACTGGCCTCGGGGTTCGCGCGGCAGGCCCAGAGCCCGCTCGGCGATGATGTTTCTCTGGATCTGGTTGGCGCCGGCGTAGATGGTGTCGGCGCGCGACATCAGGAACATGTTCGGCAGGGGCGCGAACCGGCCCTCGGCGTCGGCGATCTCCGCCTCCGGGCCGATGACATCCATCGCCAGTTCGCCCAGGTCCCGGTGCCACATCGACCAATAGAGCTTGTAGGTATAGGCCTCGGGCGACAGAGCGCCGCCTTCGGCGTTGGCCAGCATGCGCAGGGCGTTGTACCGCATGATCTTGAGGCCGATCTGCGCCTGGGCGAGCCTCTGCCGGATCAGCGGATCGGACGCCTTGCCGTTGGCGCGAGCGATCGCGACAAGCTCGTCCAGTTCATTGCGGAAATGCATCTGCTGAGCGAGCGTCGAGACGCCCCGCTCGTATCCCAGCAGGGCCATGGCCACGGACCAGCCGTCGCCTTCGTTCCCGATCCGGTCTTCGACGCGAGCGACCGCCCCGTCGAAGAAGACTTCGCAGAACTCGCTCTCCCCGGTCATCTGGCGAATGGGTCGAACCGTCACGCCCGGCTGGTCCATCGGGACCAGGAGAAAGACCAGCCCCTTGGGGCCGCGAGAGCCCTCTTCGCTGCGCGCCACGACGAAACACCAGTCCGCAATCGCCCCCATCGACGTCCAGATCTTCTGGCCCTCGATCCGGTAAACCTCGCCGTCCAGCGTCGCCCGGGTCCGGATATTCGCCAGATCGGAACCGGCGCCCGGCTCGGAATAGCCCTGGCACCAGATCGCCCGCCCGGACAGAATATCGGGAAGAAAGCGTCGCTTCTGATCTTCCGATCCCAGCGCCAGCAGCGTGGGACCGAGCAGTTCGACGCCCAGATGGCCGATCCGCGACGGCGCGTGTGCCCGCGCATATTCCTCGGCGAACACGACCTGTTCGGCGACGCTCGCGCCGCGACCGCCATGGGCCTGCGGCCACCCGATCGCGCTCCACCCCGCCGCCCCCAGGGCGGCCTCCCATTCGCGGCGCTCCGCAATCAGATCGACATGGTTGTTCAAGCCCCTGAGGTGGCGGAAGGGGCCGGCGAGCTGGCTCTCCAGCCAGGCCGCAGCCTCGGCGCGGAAGGCCTGCAGTTCAGGTGCAAAACGCAGGTCCATGGGTCAGGCGATCTCGAAGAGGCCGGCGGCGCCCATGCCGCCCGCCACGCACATCGACACCACCACCCGCTTGGCGCCCCGACGCCTGCCCTCGATCAGGGCGTGGCCGACCTGGCGCGCGCCCGTCATGCCGAAAGGATGTCCCAGGGCGATGCCGCCGCCGTTCACGTTCAGCTTGTCGGGATCAATGCCGATCACGTCACGGCAATAGAGGGCCTGCGAGGCGAAGGCTTCGTTCAGTTCCCACAGGTCGATGTCGTTCACCGACAGGCCCAGGCGCTGCAGCAGCTTGGGAACGGCGTAGTTTGGACCGACCCCCATCTCGTCGGCCCCGCAGCCCGACACCTGGAAGCCCCGATAGACGCCGAGGATCGGCAGGCCTTCACGTTCGGCGGTCGCCCGCTCCATCAGAACACAGGCCGAGGCGCCGTCGGACAACTGGCTCGCGTTGCCCGCCGTCACGTGACGTCCCTCCTTGATCTCCAGGCCGTCCTTCCAGACCGGCTTGAGCTTGCTCAGGCTTTCAAGGGTGGTGTCGGCCCGCACCCCTTCATCCCGGTCCAGGGTCACGGTCTCGCGTCCCGCCTCGCTGCCGTCCTTTTCGAAGAGCGCCTTTTCGACGGTGATGGGCACGATCTCGTCCGAGAACCGACCGGCTGCCTGGGCAGCCGCGGCCCTTTGTTGGCTCAGAACCGAGAACTCGTCCTGCGCCTCGCGCGAGACGCCGTATCTTTCGGCGACGATCTCGGCGGTTTCGATCATCTGCATATAGGCGCGCGGATCGCTGGCCAGGACGGCCTGGGAGCGATTGCGGTAGGCCGGGATATGCTTGTTGAGGGTGAGGGAAATGCTCTCCGCCCCTCCGGCCACCGCCACGTCGATTTCGCCGCACATGATCCCTCGCGCCGCCAGAGCGATGGCGTTGAGGCCCGAACTGCATTTGCGGTCCAGGGTGAAGCCGGCCGTGGAGTCCGGCAGCACGGAAGCATGAACCGCCAACCGGCCGAGGTTGTAGCTCTGGGTGCCCCAATGATTGCCGCAACCCAGATAGAGGTCGTCGACCCGTGCGGGATCGATCCCGGCGCGCGACAGGGCGGCATCGACGACATGAGCCGCCAGAACCGGAGCCTCGGTATCGTTGAAGGCGCCGCGATAGGCTTTCCCGATGCCCGTGCGGGCGGTCGAGACGATAACGGCTTCACGCATGGCTTGGGCTTTCTCGCATTTGGATGTTGGTCGCCCCCCAGAAGGCCCGCATCTGCGTGATGCGGCCCTGGTCGTCGAACCGGAAGGTGTCGATCACGTCGATGCAGCGGCGCTCCGCCGTCTCGGGATAGTGAATTCGGAAAGGAAAGGCGGCGCTGTCGCCGGCGGTGCGGATCGGGCCCGTCAGTTCCAGCTTCAGTCCCCGCGCCATGGCGTTGCGAAAGAGCGCCGGGATCGCCTCGCCGCTGATGATCGGCGCGCCTACGGGATCCTCGATCGTGGCGTCGTCGGCGTAGAGCGCGGCGGCGGCGGCGGAATCTTCCGCCTCGAAGGCCGCGACATAGGCCTCCACCACAGCGGTCATGACGGTGTGCGACAGAGCCATATCAGGGGAAATACCGGGCGACCGCATCGACGACGCAAGCCGGGCGGCTGTCGCCTTCGATCTCGACCGTGATCCTGTAGGTCGCCTGGACGGCGTCGCCCTTGACCACCTCGACCCGGCGGATTTCGCCGGTCGCCCGCACCCGTGAATCGACCGGCACGGGCGCGACGAAGCGAAGATAGTCCGCGCCGACGTTCACCCCGGCCGAAAAGCCCCGAACCTCGATCAGGTGCGGCAGGAAGCCGTTGACCAGCGACAGGGTGAAATAGCCGTGCGCGATCGTCTTGCCGAACGGGCCGGTCGCGGCCCGTACCGGATCGACGTGGATCCATTGGTCGTCGCCGGTCAAGGCGGCGAAGGCGTCGATCATGGCCTGGTCGATCAGCAGCCACTCGCTGACCCCCAGTTGGCTGCCTTCCTGACCCAGCATGTCGCGGGGCGTGTCGAAAACGACGGGCATGGTCAGGCCCTCTGGCTGGAGACCGACAGCACTTCGCCGGTCATGTAGGAGGCCAGGTCCGAGGCCAGGAACATCATTACGTTGGCGACTTCCCAGACCTCGGCGGGCCGTCCAAAAGCTTCCTGGGCGGCCAGACGATCAAGCTGCTCCTGCGTCGTCACCTTGGCCAGGAAGGGGTGCATGGCGATCGAGGGCGCGACCGCATTGATCCGCACGCCATGTTCGGCGGCCTCCAGGGCAGAGCAACGCGTGAAGGCCATCACGCCTGCCTTGGCGGCGGCGTAATGCGCCTGTCCCTTCTGGGCCCGCCAGCCGAGGACGGAGGCGTTGTTGACGATGGCCCCGGAGCCCTGGGCGTACATCACAGGAAGGAAGGCGCGGGTCATCCGCATCACGCTCGTCAGGGTCACGTCGAGCACGCGCGACCATTGCTCGTCGGTCATGTCGACCACGGGGACTTCGCCCCCGAGACCGGCGTTGTTGATGAGGACGTCGATCGTCCCCAGACGGGTCTGCGCCGCGCCGAGCAGCCCGTCGACATCCGCCTGAAGCGTTACGTCGCACGTCACCGTCTCCGGGCGCTCGCCCACGGCCTCGGCGATCCGGTCCGCCGCCTCTCCGAGGCGGCGTTCGTGGAAGTCGCTGATCAGGACACGCGCGCCCTCCTCGGCGGCGCGAAGCGCGGCCGAATAGCCGATGCCGGTGCCCGCCGCGGCGGTCACCACGACGGTCTTGCCCTTCAGCAGGCCGCGGGCGGGAGGATAGGCAGGGGCGGAAATGGTCATGCGGGATCCAGGGTTGGCGCATCCAGGCCCATTCGGGCTGCGACGATCATGCGATGGCGGACGGAGCTTCCGAGCCAGTTCGAGCTCGAGCGCGCGCGTTTGAAATAGAGGTGGGCGGGGTGTTCCCAGGTGAAGCCGATGCCCCCGTGCAACTGGATCGCCTCGCCCGCGCAATGCATGGCGGCGTCGCCGCACCAGGCCTTGGCGACAGAGGCCGCCTCGATCGCTTCGTCGCCGCCAAGGTCGAGCGCGGCCGCAGCGTACAGGCTGGCTGAGCGCGCCGCCTCCACCTGCACCATCATGTCGGCCAGGGTGTGCTTGACGGCTTGGAAGGAACCGATCGGGCGACCGAACTGCACACGCTGCTGCGCATAATCGACCGTGGAGGCCAGGCTGTAGGCAGCGCCCCCGGTCAGCTCGGCGGCCAGGAGACCGGCGGCGACGGTCCAGCTGTGTTCCAAGGCCGCGGCCGCTCCGCCCGCGACGCCCAAAATCCATTCCGGGCGGAGCGCGACATGATCAAGATGGACGGTCGCCAGCGGACGCGTGGGATCAAGACTGGCGTGACGTTCGACACGCACGCCCGGCGTATCGGCGGGCAGCGCGACCAGGCTCACGCCCTCGGCGCCTTCGCACGCCACAAGCAGAAGATCCGCGGCCTGGGCGAAGGGCGCATAACGGACCAGACCGGAAAGCGTCGGCGCCGGGGCGAGCGTCAGAACCGGAGCGGCTTCGCCCTCGCGCGCCCATACCGGCGTGGTGATCGTCTCGCCCGAGGCCAGACCGGGAAGCAGGGCCGTCTTCTGGGCCTCATCGCCCGCGGCCAGGATCGCCGTGACCGAGACGACCGCCGATTCAAACAGCGGGACCGCCGGCAGGGCCATGCCGACCAGCTCCAGCACGACGGCCATCTCGACCGCGCCCAGGCCAGAGCCGCCATAGGCTTCAGGAACCATCAGCCCGGCGAATCCCAGCTCGGCGCCGAGCGCCCGCCACAGGGGTTCGTCCCAGCCCGCAGCGCTCTCTAGAGCGGCGCTCCGCGCTTCAGCATTCGTCGCGGACGACAGGAACGTCTGGGCCGCGTCCTGGATCGCGCGCTGATCTTCCGTAA
Source organism: Brevundimonas sp. KH_025 (assembly GCF_057839885.1). Classification (NCBI taxonomy): domain Bacteria; kingdom Pseudomonadati; phylum Pseudomonadota; class Alphaproteobacteria; order Caulobacterales; family Caulobacteraceae; genus Brevundimonas; species Brevundimonas sp. KH_025. The sequence goes on from NZ_CM174501.1 coordinate 2,009,507, forward strand.
GGGCGAAATGCACCGGTCGCTCCTCAGCCCGCGCCGTACACGGACTTGGCCGGTGCGCGCGACGCCGTCAGTCGCCGAACCACGTCGCCGAGTTCGCGCGCATCCCAGCGAGCGCCCTTGTCCTCGGCCGGACTGTCAGTCCAACCCTCGGACAAGAAGATCCTGCCCCCCTTCAACTCGAACACCTGCCCGGTCACGTCCGCCGATTCAGCACTGCAAAGCCAGGCGACCAGCGGCGCCATGTTCTCCGGAGCGAAGACGTCGAAGCCGGATTCCCCGGCCGTCATGTCGAAGGCGGTCGCGGTCATGCGGGTGCGGGCGTTCGGGGCCAGGGCGTTCGCGGTGACGCCGTAGCGCGCAAGCTCCGCCGCCTGCACCAGGGTCAAAGAGGCGATGCCGCCCTTGGCCGCCGAATAGGCGCTCTGGCCCACGCTTCCCTGCAGGCCCGCGCCCGAGGTGGTGTTGATGATGCGGGCGTCAATCCTCCCACCCGCCTTCTGCTGGGCGCGCCAATAATCCACGGCGTGACGGCTGGTGCAGAAATGGCCGCGCAGGTGGACGCGCAGCACGGCGTCCCATTCCTCGGGCGTGCATGACACGAACATCCGGTCACGCACGAAGCCTGCGTTGTTGACCACCGCATGCAGGTCTCCAAACGCGTCGATCGCGGTCTGGACGATGCGCGCCCCGGCCTCCCAGTCGGCGACGTCGTCCGTATTGGCGACCGCCTGGCCGCCGGCCGCCCTGATCTCTTCCACGACCTTGTCGGCAGCGCCCTGGGTGAGGCCGCTTTCTCCGTGGGTTCCGACGCCGAGATCATTGACCACGACCTTGGCCCCCTGGGCCGCCAGTTCGAGCGCGTAGGCGCGGCCGAGGCCGTTTCCGGCGCCGGTGACGATGACGACGCGGTCCTTGCACAGTCCGGTCATGGGAGCATTCCTTCGGGTTTGAATTGAGCGCCTTCCGCCGCGCGCCGCTGGCGCTCGGCGGCCATCGGCCCCACGAGGCGCACGCCGATCGCTGTGGACGTCACTCGAGGCCGGTCAACTTCAGCTTCGGCCAGCGGTTCGCACGCCACGAGGCCGGTGAGGCTTTCGCGAGCGAGCCGCTGGTATTCGCCGGCGCCGTCGTTCTTCCAGGTGATCTCGTGAGCGCCGAAAGCGCGGATGATCCTGGCCGGATTGCCGGCGACGAGGCTGCGGTCCGGTATCCGCATGTCCGACCGCACCAGAGACAGGGCGGCGATCAGGCATTCATCGCCGACCACCGCATTGTCCAGCACGACCGCGTTCATCCCCAGCAGGCTGTTGCGGCCGATCTGGCAACCATGGACGATCGCGCCGTGGCCGATGGTCGCCCCTCGACCGATGACGGTGTCGCGATCCGCCGAGGCGTGGACCGTGCAGCTGTCCTGGATGCTTGTGTCGCCTTCCACCACGATGCGGCCGAAGTCGCCTCGCAGGGACGCGCCCGGCGCTATGTAGCATCCCGGTCCGACGATGACGTCGCCGATCAATGAGGCCAGGGGGTGCACATAGCTGGTGGGATGCACCACCGGCGTCAGGCCCTCGAACGCATAGGCAGGCATGACCTAGAGCCGCTCGATGATGGTGACGTTGGCCTGGCCGCCGCCTTCGCACATGGTTTGAAGGCCGTAGCGCCCCCCGGTCCGCTCAAGGGCGTTCAGAAGCGTCGTCATCAGTCTCGCGCCGGTCGCGCCGATGGGATGGCCCAGGGCGATGCCGCCGCCCTGCACATTGACCTTCTCATGGGGGACGCCGAGCTCCTTCATCCAGGCCATGGGCACGCTGGCGAAGGCCTCGTTGCACTCGAACAGATCGATGTCGTCGATCGACATTCCCGCCTTCTCCAGGGCGTAGCGCGTCGCCGGGATGGGCCCGGTCAGCATCCAGACAGGGTTCGCCGCGCGCACCGAGAGGTGATGGATCCGCGCGCGAGGCGTCAGGCCGTGGGTCTTCAAGGCGGCCTCGGAGGCCACCAGAAGAGCGGCGGCGGCGTCGCAGTTCTGGCTCGCGACGCCGGCGGTGATCACGCCCCCTTCGCGGACAGGGTTGAGGGCGGCGAGGCCCTCAAGAGACGTATTCGGGCGGATCGTCTCGTCATGATCCAGCCCCTCGAGCGGAGCGATCTCGCGGGCGAACCATCCTTGCTGCGTGGCCTGCTGCGCCCGTTGATGGGAGACGACGGCGAAAGCTTCCATCGCCTCGCGGCTGAGGCCCCACTTCTCGGCGATCATCTCGGCCGAGCGAATCTGATTGACCTCCTGGTCGCCATAGCGGGTGTCCCAGCCGGGCGAGCCGAGGAAGGGGCTGTCGAAGCCGTAGGCCGCACCGGCGGTCATGGCGGCCGAGATCGGAATCCGGTTCATGGCCTGGCTGCCGCCCGCGACGACCAGATCCTGGGTGCCGCTCATCACGCCCTGGGCGGCGAAATGCACCGCTTGCTGGGAGCTGCCGCACTGCCGGTCGATGGTCACGCCGGGGACTTCTTCCGGCAGGCCCGCGACGAGCCAGGCCGTCCGCCCGATATCGCCGGCTTGGCCGCCGATCGTGTCGGTGCACCCCCAGACGACGTCATCGACCGCGCTGGGATCGATCCCCGTGCGGGTCATGAGCGCCTTGATCGGATGGGCGCCGAGGTCGGCGGGGTGCAGCGCCGACAAGGCGCCCTTCTTGCGTCCCGTAGGGCTGCGAACGGCGTCGACGAGATAGGCTTGGGCCATCAGACCGCCTCATGGGAAAAGGTGTGATCAGCCCCGGTGGAATGATCAAAGACGCGCGCCGCGATGCGGGCGCGATGGATCGACGGGTCGCCCCAGGCGTAGTTCAGAGCCAGGGCCCGCTTGAGGAAGAGATGGACGTCGACCTCCCAGCTGTAACCCATGGCGCCGTGAACCTGGATCGAGGTGCGGGCGGCCAGGTCGGCGGCCTCGGCGGCGACGATCTTGGCGTGTGAGACACGCGCCCGGGACTGGGGCGAGCCGCGATGAAGGTCCGCAGCGGCGGCATGGACGACCGGCCGGGCGAACTCGATCGCGACCTGGGCCGTGGCGATCATGTGTTTGACGGCCTGGTAGCTGCCGATCGGCTTGCCGAACTGCTCACGCTCCTTGGCGTAGGCGACCGCGAGATCGACCGATCTCTGGGCCAGACCCAGGCACTGGGCGGCGGCGAAGAGGGCCCCGCGATCAAGAGCCCGTTCCCACAGCCGCCTGCCGGTCGCCGCATCGGCGATCCGGGCTTGCGCCGACGGCGTCCACTCCACCTGAAACAGACGGCGGAAGGGATCGATGCCGGCCTCGCGGACCAGGCTTACGGCGTCCGGAGCGACAAGGTGCACCTCGCCCTCGTGCGGCAACAAGAGGCCGCCCGCCAGATCGGCGTCGAGCACGAAGGGATTGAGAGGATGCGCCACAGCCAGGGAGGTTTCGCCGGACACCGCAGCCGCCAGCAGATCATGGTCGGGAGCGGCCTCCGCCAGCAGCGGCACAGCGACTCCGGCATGCTCGATCAGAGGCTCCGGCAGGGCCACCCATCCCGCAGCTTCCGCGATCAGGATGAAGTCCGTTTCCACCAGACCCAGTCCGCCCGAAGCTTCAGGCGCCAGAACGGCGGTCAGGCCGTTTTCAGCGATCGCCGCCCACCGCGTCGCGTCGCGCGGCGAGCCGTCGGCCATCTGGCTGCGAAGCGCAGCGGGATCGCAGGTGTCAGTGAGCAGCTGGCGAGCGACCTCCGCCATCATCATCTGCTCGGCGTTGAAAGTGAAATTCATGACGGCGCTCAGCGGGGCAGGCCGAGCATCCGCTCGGCGATGATGTTGCGCTGGATCTCGTTGGAACCGGCGTAAACCGGTCCGGCGAGCGCGAAGATGTAGTCGTCGAGCCAGTCGCCGACGGCGCCGGCGTGCGGTGCCTCGGGCAACAACTCCGCCCGCGGCCCCAGGATGTCGAGCGCGGTCTGATGCAGCCGGATGTCCATCTCGGACCAGAAAATCTTGTTCGTCGACGACTCCGGACCGATTTCGCCCCCGGCGATGAGGCGGCTGGCGGTGGCGTAGATGGACAGGGCATAGGCCTCGGCGTCCATCCAGGCCCGGACGACCCGCGTCTTCAGGCCGGTGTCGGTCGGGTCCCCCTGGGTCTTGTAGAGTTCGACCAGCCGACGGGCCGCCTCCTGGTATCGGGCGGGGCTGCGCAGCATCAGGCCGCGCTCGAACCCGGCCGTCGCCATGCACACCGACCAGCCCTGACCTTCTTCGCCGAGCCGGTTGAAGGCCGGAACCCTGACGTTCTCGAGAAAAATCTCGGCAAAGCCGAGGTGGCCGTTGATCTTGGCGATCGGATTCACCGCCACGCCTTCCGCCGACAGCGGGAACAGGATCAGCGACAGCCCCTTGTGGCGCTCGCTTCCCGGCGTGCGGAACAGGCCGAAAGCCCAGTCCGCGAACACGGCCCGGGAAGACCAGATCTTGTGGCCGCTCAGAATATAGTCGTCGCCGTCCCGAACCGCCGTCGCCCGCACACCGGCCAGGTCGCTGCCGGCCTGGGGTTCAGACCAGGCCTGAGCCCAGATTTCCTCTCCCGCCGCCATGGGCGGCAGAAAACGCGCCTTCTGCTCGACGGTGCCGAACTCCATCAGGGTCGGCCCCAGGAGGAAGATGCCGTTCTGGTTGACCCGACCGGGCGCCTCGGCCCGATAGTATTCTTCCTCGAAGATCAGCCACTGGATGAGATCAAGGCCTCGTCCGCCGTGATCCTCCGGCCACGTCACCATGCCCCAACGGCCCTGGTTCAGCGTCCGCTCCCAGGCCCTGTGCGCTTCAAAACCCGCGCGGGTGGCGTCGAAATGCTCCAGCGGCGCGGCCGGCACGTTTGCCGCGAGCCAGGCTCGCACTTCAGCCCTGAAGGCCGATTGCTCCGGTGAATAGGAAAGGTCCATCAGAATTTCGCCGCCTGGCCCTTGTCCGCGACGAAGGCGTCCCGGGCGGTCTGGCTGTCCTCATGCATATACATTTCGAGCGTGAAGCCCTGCTCCCAGCGATAGCCCTTGAGCGCGTCGACCGGCTCCAGACCGTTGAGAGCCTCCCTGGCGATGACCAGAGCGGCGCGGCTTTTGGCGGCGATCGTCGCACAGAAGGCGCGGGCCTCATCCAACAGCCGCTCCGGCGGCACCACAGCCTGGACGGAGCCGTATCCGTGCAAATCCTCGACGGTGATCTTCCCGCCCGTGAAGAAGGCTGCGCGCACCTTCTGCGCGGGCGCCATGCGCGACAGGAAGGCCGCTCCGCCCATCGCGCCACGGTCGATTTCCGGCAGCGAAAGGAAGGCGCCCTCCGCCGCGATGACAACGTCGGACGCTCCGGCGATGTTCACGCCGCCGCCGATGGCGAAGCCGTGAATGGCGGTGACGACCGGAACCGGGCACTCGCGAATAGCCTTCAGGGTCAGATAATTCCCCTGGTTCAGCCGGGTGATCCGCTCGGGGTGCGCCTGCATCTCCTTGATGTCCACGCCGCCGCAGAAGCCGCGTCCGACCGCCCTGATGAGGACGCAACGGACTTCAGGATCGGCGCCGGCTGCGGCGATATGGTTCGGCAAGGCTTCCCAGCCGGCCGAATCCAGCGCGTTGACGGGCGGATGATCGATGATGATCTCGGCGACGCGGTCGCGGATTTCCACGAGGATCGGCATGTCGGTTCTCTCAGTTCGAGACGGCGGGCGGGGCTGACGCCCCCAGGGCGTCGAGGCGCGCGCGGGCCTCGAACATGATGCGGTCGACGAGTTCGGCGCAGCTGGGCAGGTCGGTGATGCGGCCCCCGACCACGCCCGTGGCCATCACGCCCCGATCAGGGTCGCCGTCCACCACCGCCTTCTGGATCATCATCGGGGCCGAGGCCGCCATCACGGCCTGCGCGAACGTCAGACCGCCATGCGCCCGCATGCCCTGGGCGGCCCTGAGCAGTTCGGGCCAGGTCGCGCCCGTTTGGCGCTTCATCGCCAGTCCGCTCTCAAAAGCACGCAGCCACATCCCGAGAGGACCGGATCGTTCGATCCTGTCCAGCAGGGGGGTGCGGACCATCCGCTGGGGAATGCCGTCCAGCTTTGTCGTCAGGACGATGTCGTCCGTGGCCGCCTTGAGATAGCGGTCCTTGGAGATGCCCGGCACGGGGCTTTCGCGTGTCAGAAGGAAGCGCGTGCCCATCGCGATCCCCACCGCGCCGTAGGCGAGCGACGCCGCCAGGCCGCGACCGTCGGCGAACCCGCCCGCCGCCACGACCGGGACATCCACGGCATCCAGGACCTGGGGAAGCAGGACGGTCGTCGCCACCGATCCGGTGTGACCGCCCCCCTCCCCGCCCTGGACGGTGATCATGTCGACGCCCAGCTCGACCATCTTGCGGGCGTGCTTCACGGCCCCCACCGTCGGGATGCACAGGATGCCGGCGTCGCGGAAGCGCGCGATCATGGCCTTGTCGGGACCGCGCCCGAAGCTGACGGCGCGGACCTGATCGCGGTTGGCGATGACCAGGTCGACGATCTGATCGGCGCCGGGCTGGAACATATGGAAGTTGACGCCGAACGGCTTGTCCGTGCCGCGCCTCACCTCAAGCAATTTCGCCCGGACTTCGTCCGGCGTCATCACGGCTGCGCCGAGAAACCCGAAAGCCCCGGCCTCGCTCGAAGCGATGACCAGCGACGGCTCCGCGACCCAGCCCATCGCCGTCTGGATGATCGGGTATCGACAACCCAGACGATCCACCAGAACCGTATGCAGGGGGTCAGCCATTACGCCTTGTCCGTCGCGTTGGAGGCCGCTTGAGCCTTGTTGGCCGAAGCCATGGATTTCGCGTCCAGTCCACCCAGGCTGTTCGACGAGGTCAAATCATTCTGGGCGTGGGCGAAGTGATGCATGTGGAAGACCGCATCCATGGCAGTGCGCTTGCCGCGCAGGTCTTCGACGTGGTTGAGCGCCTGCTTGGTCAGCCAGTTGCCGAGACGAGGCCGGCTGGCCAGCTCGACCGCCACGGCGCGCACCTCGGCCTCCAGCCCTTCCCGAGAAGCCAGTCGATTGACCATCCCCAGGTCGTAGGCCCGCTGCGCCGGCATGCGCTCGCCCAACAGGATGAACTCCTTGGCGATGCGCGGCGGCAACTCGAACCCGTGGGCGAAATACTCGACACCCGGGATGCCCATCCGCCCGACCGGATCCTGGAAGAAGGCGTCGTCGGACGCGATGATCAGATCGCAGACCCAGGCCAGCATGAGACCACCGGCGACGCAGCCGCCCTGCACCATGGCGATGGTGGGCTTGGGAATGTCGCGCCAGCGCCGGCACATCCCGAGATACTGTTCCTGCTCACGCGTGTAGAGCAGCTCGGCGGCGGGACGGTTCACATGACGGCCGAACATCAGGCGGCGGTCGAAGTCCGTGTGCAGATCGCGGCCCGGCGTGCCGATGTCATGCCCGGCGGAAAAGTGCTTGCCCTGCCCCCCCAGCACGATGCAGCGGACCTCGTCGTCATCGACCGCGCGCCGAAATGCGTCGTCGAGGGCATAGGTCATCTGCCCGTTCTGAGCGTTGTTGAACGCCGGACGATTCAGCCTGATCCAGGCGACCGCGCCCTCGACGGCGTAAAGAACAGGTTCGTCCGTCTCATACGTCACCGGAACGTCCCGCGGCTCCACGAGGTCGTCCATCAGGCGACTCCGGCCAGACGCCGATCACCGACGGGATCGCCCTTGAGCACCTTGTGACGGACGCCGTTCGGGTCAAGGCGCGCAATCAAGGCCCGTTCTTCAGCGGTCGGCGCACGCGTCTCCGGGATGATTTCAGGGCGATCAAGCGCGAAGCCCGTATTGTCCTGAACCTCGTCGAAGCCCACGCCGGGGTGCAGCGACCGCACCCGAATGGCGCGATCCGGGCCGGTGAAGTCCATGACCGCCAGGTTGGTGACGATCAGGCGCAAATCCAGGCCGACAGGCGGGCGACCATCCAGATAGCGCTCTGGATTATAGCCGGCACCGCACACGAAATCGACTTCGCCCTCGACGAAGCAGCGCTTCGAATGCTGCGGCACGAAGAAGCTGTTGGGATGGCTGATGGTGTTGCCGGGAAAGCCACGCACGCCGAGCATGGCCGTCTTGGGACGCGCATGATCGCCGATGACGCTGATGTTGGTCTGGCCGAAACGGTCGATCTGCACCGGCGCCAGCATGGCGTGGCGGCGCCCGCTCCAGAGGATATGGAACACCCGATCATAGGGGCACCAGTTTTCAAACTCCGGCGTCAGGCCGCTCCTCGGTCCCGGCGGCACCGGGTCGGTGACGTACCACGCCTCGCCGTCGGTCACCTGCATCTCCGGATTGAAGACGGTCTTGGCCAGGCCCGCTGCGATGCGCGGGATCGGGCCGATGCTCGTGGCCTGCACCTCTCCGGCGTCGCGCCAGGCTTCAGCACAGGCGACGATCAGCAACTCGGCCAGGGAATAGGTCTGGGTCTGGGCGTGCATGTCCGCCTCCGGTCAATAGACGACGGTCGGCAAGGCCGACACGCGTGCGGCTCCGCCGACGGCGGCGAGATAGGCTTCGGGATCAAGATCGACGTAGCCGGCCCGGTAGCCCGCCCAGGCGTCCGGCGAACCGGCCGCGTCGATGTAGGTTTTCAGATGTTCCAGATCGAGCGGATAGTCCGGCGACGCGCTCGTCGGGTGCGCCCCGAACGGAGCCTCCACCACCGAGGTCACCAGAGCCCGCTCGAACAGGTTGCGCGGCCCGTTAGCCGCAATATCCAGCTCGCTGGTCTTCACGATCCGCTCGCTGGAAACGATGACCGTGTCAGCGGCCCGCGCCATCAGCTCGTCGAAGAAGGGGTCCGCGCTCAGAGTGACGGTGTTGCCCTTTTTATCCGCGCGATGAACGTGCAGCAGCGCCGCATCCAGCTTGACCGCCGGCATGGCGATCAGGGTCTCGCCGTCCGCGAAGGGACTCTTCACGGTCGCGAAGCCTTCCTGCCGGATCACGTCGGTGCCCGCCCCCACGCGTGAAGGGAGAAACGGCAACTTCATGGCCGCAGCGCGCAAACCCCAGTGCAGCAGCCCCTCGTCCAGTTCGAACACCGAAAGGCCCGCTTCGCGCGCCGCCCGGAAATGCGGGTCGAGCGGATACTGATCCAGCGAGACGAAGGCGAATACGAGCTTTTTCAGCTTGCCCGCCGCCGCCAGAAGGCCGACGTCCGGCCCGCCGAACGAAACGACGGTCAGATCCTTGAGATCGGATTGAGCGATCGCGCGCACCAGCGCCATCGGTTTGCGCCGGGTCGCCCAGCCGCCGATGCCGATCGCCATTCCGTCCGACAATCTGTCGAGCGCATCCTCAATCGTCTGTTGCTTGTCCATCAGCCTACGAGCCTCCCAGGGCGGCGGCGCGACCGCCGCGGCGCGTTCGCGCCTCAACGACCCAACCGGGCCACCCCTCGACACCTAACGGAAGACAATGCGCGTATCAATCTTATATCGAGTTTATATCCGCATTTTGCGTTATATTTTCACCCAAGAACTACGCGCCTTTCGCGGATCGCTGTCGTTCAACGATATCGAGGAACAGCGGACGCTCGCCGCCGCCGTCCACGTTGAGCCGAGCTCCGCTGATGTAGGCCGCCTGGGGAGAAGCGAGGAAAAGGACCGCGCCAGCAATGTCTTCGCCCGTGGCCATGCGCCCGAGCGGCAAGCTCGCCGAAATCTCGGCCCGCCCCTGCGCGCCCCCATAGGTCTCGTCGGCGGCTTCCGTCGCCACCAGGCCCACGACGATGGCGTTCACACGGATTCCCGGCCCCCACTCCTGAGCGAGACTCTGAGTCAGACTGATCAAACCCGCCTTTGCCGCTCCATAGGCCGCCGTGCCGGGAGACGGACGGACGGCCGAAACACTGGCGATGTTCACGATCGCGCCGCCGCCCCCCATCCAGCCATGAACCGCCTGACTGACGTAGATCGGGCCGAGAAGATTCAACCCGACGATCGCCTGGGAAAACCGAGGAGACGCGGTCGCCGCGTCAGCAGCAGGCGCGCCGCCGGCGTTGTTGACCAGGATATCGATGCGCCCGCACGCCCCCCCCACCTGAGCAACCGCCCGCGCGACCTGATCGGGATCCCGCACGTCGCAGGCTATGAACTCAGCCTCACGCCCGCCAAAGGAGACAGGCTCATCAGGCGCCGAGCGGCCAAACACGAACACTCGGCATTCCGCCGCCAGCAAGGCCTCGGCCGTGGCCTTGCCGATACCTTTTGTGCCGCCCGTCACGATCGCCACAGACCCCGGAGTCGGCAAACTAGCACACTGCATCCAGGTCACAACTTTCATCTATCGTCGGTTAAGAACTATAGATGCTATGCATCTTTATACTTCTTGCGTCAAAGGCCATCACAATGCGTAATCTAGAAGCCGGCCGCACAAGAGACGACCGCCCCTTTTCGACGTTCGCGCTCGACCACCTGACCGTGATCGAGGCGACGCCGCAGGCCCTGGCGGAGACCGCCGCAGCAGCAGGGTTCGATCGCATCTGCACCTTCGTCCGTTCCATAGACGGACTGGGAGGCCCGACCTTCGACCTGACGTCCGACCGGCCCGCCCTGCAAGGCTTGCGATCGACGTTGAGGACATCAGGCGTCACCATCGATGTCGCCTACCCTTTCACGATCTCGGACAGGACGCGCCCGGGCGACTTCGAAGTCGATCTGGCCTGCGCCGCCGAACTCGGCGCACGCTTCGCCAACCTGCTGGTCTTCACACGCAACGAAACCCGCACGCTTGATGAGACCGCCCGTTTCTGCGAGCGCGCTCGGCAGCACGGCCTGGGCGTCGCCATAGAGATGGTGCCTGCGTCGACGATCAAGACGCTGCCCCAGGCCGCGGCGCTCGTAGACGCCCTGGGATCGCCCGCGGACGTCGGCGTGAACCTGGACGTCCTGCACCTCTATCGCTCGGGCGACACGCCCGCGAAAGCGGCCCAGCACCTCAACGAAATCGTCTATCTGCAGATATGCGACGGCCCGCGCGACGCGCCCCCGGAAAGCCGCCGGAGCGAAGCCTCCCTGCAGCGAAGCCTTCCTGGCCAGGGCGATTTCGCCCTGGCCGAACTCTACGACATGCTCCGGCACCTGCCGGCCAGCATCGAGGTCCCAGACGCCGCCGCCCGCGCGGCCGGCGCCGGCACCGTCGAACGGGCGCGGGCGGCTGGCCAAGCCGCGATGCGCAGCCTCGGTCAACGGGCGTTTCAAGACAGACTCTGTTGGCTTGCGTAGTATTTTGTGGTCATATCGATGAAATCGGTAAGTTTTGATGACCTTGGGGACATGAATGCGGCTAAGAGCCGGCAAGCCAATCGCCGTCGCGGAACTCGACGCCATTGATCGCGGGATCGTCGAGATTCTGCGTGATAACGGCCGCGCGACAAACCAGGAGATCGCCGAGAAGCTGTCGGTCACCCCGGCGACAATCTCGGTCCGACTGAAGCGACTGGAAGAGAGCAAGGCCCTGCGTGTCGTGGCCGTGACGGATTTCGCCGCTCACGACCTCAACATCGTCATCGCCGTCGGCATCAAGGTCTATGGTCGGGACGCCAAGGACGTGGGCATGGACTTGGCCAAACTGCCCGAAGTCTTCAGCATCAACGTCATGAACGGGGTCAACGACCTCGAAATGCTGGTGACGCTCAGCCAATTCGAGGAAATCTCGCGGTTTCTCGTCGAGCATGTGGCGCCCATCCCCGGCGTCAGCCAGCTCGAACCCGGCATCGCCGCCGATATCGTCAAGTTCGAATTCAACGTGGCGCCGCTATGAGCGCCCCGAAGCTCGACGAGCTCGACCGCCGCATCATCGCCACCCTCGGCATGGATGCACGGGTCTCCAACCGACAGATCGCGACGACACTGGGCGTAACGGAAGGCACCATCCGTACCCGGCTAAAGCAACTTCAGACCGCCGGCCTGCTCCAGTTCACGGTCGTCACCGATTTCCGTCTCGCCGGGTCGCCCAATCTGGTGTTCATGGGAATTCACGCCGAGCCCGCCAAGGTCAGCGTGCTGGCGGAGCAACTGGCCGAGATCGAGCAGATCGGATCAGTGATGATCCTGCTGGGGCGCTACAACCTCATGGCCATGGGCCTCTTCACCAGCATTGAGGATGTTTACGAACTGATCCGAAGTCAGATCAAACCCCTGCCCGGCGTGCGCCGTGTGGCCGCCTCGGTTTCGATCCACAACCTCAAGTACGACGTCAGGATGGCGCGGATCACGTCGCGGCCCGGCGACCGCCCCGCTCCCGAAACGGAATAGGGCGGCCGACCGCTTTCTACGCGCCTGGATCGCGAAGACGAGCGACAAGCTCCGGACCGACGATGAAGGGCTGTCCGAACGAGACAGCCTCAGCCCTCCGCTCGGCCACATCGGCCGCAGCGCTGGCGATGTCGTATTCCTTGCTCAGCACCACCGCCCCGGACCAGTAGCCTCGCGTCATCATCAGGACGTCCAGCGAGCGCTCCGGTCGATGAATCAGGTGGACGTAGGCGAACCCCTTGCCCGACAACTCCCTGAGGAGCGTTGAATAGGTGGCTGCGGGAACCGCGTCCGCCATGTCGTTGCAGCGGTCGCCGGGACTGATCCGGATGCCGACGCGACCATAGCCGATCGCCTCGCCCATGGCCTGCATCACCTCCAGGACGAACCGGCAGCGCGCCAGGCTGGATCCGCCGTAGGCGTCTTCCCGCAGGTTGGTGTTCGTCGACAGGAACTGCATCGGGAGGTGGCCGCCCGCCGCATCAAGCTCGACCCCGTCCATGCCTGCCGCGACAGCGTTCAGCGCCGCGCGCCGATAGTCCTGAACGACATCTCCGACCTCCCAGGCCTCGAGCGCCCGGGGCGCAGCGAGACGGGTTCCGCAGCGGACAGACGAAGGCGCGACCACCTCGGCGGCGTCGCCCTGATGTGTGCTCAAAGCGACCCGTCCATGATGCGTCAGCTGCATCACAATGCGGCCTCCGGCATCGTGAACGGCGTCGGCGACCGATCGCCATCCATCGACCTGACCGGCCGCCTGGATGCCTGACGCATCGACCTGGCTCTGGCCGTTCGGCCCGGGGAAAACGCCCTCGGTGACAATCAGGCCCGCGCCCGCGCATCGCGCGTAGAAGTCCGCCGCCCGTCCATCGGCGCCCGTCCGGCCGCGCGTGACCGGCGCCATGACGATGCGGTTAGCCAGCCGAAGCTCGCCCAGGACGACAGGTTCGAGAAGGCGGCTCATGTCACGCGCACCGACGCAAGACAGGTCGTTTCAGCCATGAGGACGCTCCAAAAAAGGAGGCCGGCGGGACATGTCCGCCGGCCTCGAGACGCTTCAGGGAGGAAGATCAGAAGCTCTGGTTGATACCCAGATAGAAGACCCGGCCGCGCGGATCGTGGACCATCGGATCGAACCCGAGATTCAACTGCGCCAACGGCGGCGCCTCGTCAGCGACGTTGATGACGCCGAACGAGAGCTTGGTGGGCCCAACGCCCGTCAGGCCGTCCAACTCGACATTGTATTGCAGGTCGAAGGTGGTCTGGCTGTCGATACTGGCGTCAGTGATGCCGGTGCGGTCGTTGGTGTAGCTGCTCACGTAGTGTGCGAGCGCGACGACCTGATGAGGGCCCGTCGCCCAGGTCAGACCGGCCTCGACCCGATCCTGGGGCAGAGAGCGGCCGAGGTTGTTGAAGTTCACGCTGCCGGCCCCGTCGACGACGGGAGCGCCCGGCGTGAACTGCATTTCGTAACGGTTCACATGCGTCCAGGCCGCATTGGCCGCGAAGGTCCCCCAGTCCGTGTCGAAGGTGTAGCGCGCCGTGACATCCACGCCATCGGTCTCGACCGAGGACGCATTGATGAACTTCGTCTTGATCAGCACGAGCGCGCCGGTGATGTCCCGAGTAAGCGCGTTCTGAGCGACAGTGCCCGTCAGACCCGCCAGCGTATCGGCACGCGCCTGATTGACGATCGTCTGGGGGTTTTCCTTGACGATCAGGTTGTCATATTTGAAGCCGTAGAAGTCGATGCCGAGCTCAAGTCCGCCGAACGGCCGGAAGGTCGCCCCCAGGTTGTAGTTCGACGATTCCTCGGGCTCCAGATTCTTGCTGCCGAACGTCTGGGTGTTGACGAAGTTGAACACGCCATTGTCGTTCACGGAAGGCTGAAGCGCCTGGACCGCGACTTGCTGGTAGATCGACGGTGCCCGGAAGGCTTTGCCGTAGGAGGCGCGCAGAGACAGTTGCTCCAGCGGGCGATAAAGCACCGCCACCTTCGGGCTCACGTTATCGAAGCCCTCGGCGTAGTTCTCGTATCGCGCCGACATCTGGAGCTGCAGGTCTTCGCCGAACGGCACCTGGAGTTCGCCGAAGACCGACGAGGTTTCCTGGGAACCCTCGAAATCGGGCGCCTGGCCCAGGGTGATCAGCTCCCCGGCGTTGACCAGATCGCTCCAGTCGTGCGCGAAGGTGCTGCGGCGATACTGGACGCCCAGCGCGCCGGCGATGACTCCGCCTTTCCATTCCAGGATATCGCCGCTGGTCACCGCATCGATGGTGAACAGATCGGACTCACCGGCCAGGCCGCTGTAACCGATCAGGCTTTGAATGAACGCGTCGCTATTGGCCGTTCCCGTGCCGAGTTCAGCGCTGGAGAAGGGATTGTAGTAGACGCACGGCCCGACCCCCGGCGTTCCGGTCGCGGGGTTGCACCCCGTTCCACCCAGTCCGCGCAAGGCGTTCTGAAGATTGGTCGCCAGGGTGTCGGGCTTGTCATAGCGAAAGTCCTGACGACTGTAGGCGGCGTTGAGCGCCCAGGTCCAGCCGGAGCTGAAGGCGCCGTCCAGACCGCCTGCCAGACGATAGGTGTCGTACTCGTATTCCGCGACGGAAGCCCCGTAGGACGCACCCAGCAGTCGCCCGCGGAAGCGGACATCCTCGCCAAAGGGATTGTCGGGGTGGGTTCTCGGAACCAGCGGCGAGACCGCCAGAATCGGGAACGACGGCGAGGCGCGCCCTTCAGCAAGCGCATGAGAATACGCTGCTTCAAGGTTGAGGCGAACGCCGGGGGCGACGTCCCCGTTCCAGGCGCCGAAAACCTGTTCGCGGCCTTCCTTCGGCATCAGGTCGAAGAATTCCGAGAAATCAAGCCGGCAGAAAGCGTCGGTCGGCGAGTTGCGATAGCTGAAGGGAAAAGCGGCGTTGGTGCAGCCGGGATCCGGCGTGAAAGTTCTGGTGCTCGGGCGGAAGTAGGACCCGGGCTGGCCGTAGCTGGACACCGAATGCCACGACGGCCGACCGAAGGTCGAGGCGCGAGAGAAGCTGCGTTCGTCGGTGCCGAGCGCGCTGCGGCTGAAATAGCTCGCCGCCAACACCAGATCGCCGCCGGCGACCTTGTGACCGATGATGCCCTGGATATCGACTTCGTTGGAGCCGTCCATGGTCAGATATTTGGCGCTCATCTCCGGACGATCCACCGAGGTCCGCGTGATGAAGTTCACGACCCCGGCGACCGCATCCGATCCGTAGGTCGCGGCGCCGCCGTCCTTGACGACTTCGATCCGCCGAATGGCGATCAGGGGTGCGAGCGAGTTGATGTCCACGAAGGTGCTGCCGTCGCCAGCCGCAGCGGCGCTCAGCGTCTGTCTGCGTCCGTTCAGCAAGACCAGGGTCGACCCCAGGCCGAGATTGCGCAGATTGAACTGGGCCGTGCCCGAGGTCAGCGGCTGGTTCAGGCCGTCGACCTGGGCTTCCGAGCCGGAGTTGGACGGCAGAAGCTTGACCAGTTCGCTGGCGTTGGAGATGCCGCGCTGCTCGACCTGATCCAGGTTGACGACATCAGTAGGCGACGGCTGACTGGCCTGCCGTATCAGCGAACCGGTGACCACGATGTCATCGACCTGCGCCGCAGCCTCCTGACCAGGCTCCGTCGAAACGGGAGCGGTCTGGGCCGCAGCCCCCCCGGCCACAGCCAGGGCAGCAGAAGTGCACAGAAGACTCATACGCAAATTACGCATATCGCAATCACTCCCCTCAACAGCCCGTCATTTGCGGACTTTCATCGTTGGAGCTTTTCTAATCCCTCAAAAACGCGGAGAGCAAGTTAAATCGTCACCAAGCCAAGGTATGCGTAAAATTTAGCTTCAAGGCTTGCGCAGAAGGAGACGGCGATAGGGCTTGAGCCCCCAGAAGGCCAATGCAGCGCTGATCGGACAGCAGACGGCAGCTATCAATGCAATGGCAGGACCGACGTTCTCGCTGCCCGAAAACAGCACCGCATTGATAACCGGCACCGCAGCCGCCCCGAGCGACAGACCGATGAGATTGTTCACGAGCAGAAAGAGCGCCGAATTGGTCGCCCTCATCTGGTTGGGCGTGGCCAGCTGCAAGGCAGCAATCGAAGATCCGAAGAAGCCGTTCGCCAGGAAGGTAAGCAGACCCAGCAGGGCAATGGTG
Organism: Brevundimonas sp. KH_025; assembly: GCF_057839885.1. Lineage (NCBI taxonomy): Bacteria > Pseudomonadati > Pseudomonadota > Alphaproteobacteria > Caulobacterales > Caulobacteraceae > Brevundimonas > Brevundimonas sp. KH_025. The sequence goes on from NZ_CM174501.1 coordinate 2,026,034, forward strand.
ATCCAGAAGACGCCTGAAAGCGCAGCGAGAACGGCCGGGACCAGCAGCATCGCCGAGATCACCCCGACCGTGAGCAGATTGGCGTCAGGCCTTCCCCGGCGGGCCAGCCGCTCCGACAACAAGCCCCCACAGATGGAGCCGGCGCTCCCGAGCACCAGATAGATGAACCCCATGTAGAGGCCCGCCGCCCCGGGGCTGAGATCATAGTTCCGGATCAGAAGAGTCGGGAACCAGCTGGAAAGGCTGTAGCCGAGAATGCCCAGAATGGACGAGGTCAGATAGATGGGAAGAAAAGCACGCCAATGAGACGCGACGTAGGCCGCCACGGCCGATAGGTTCGGGCGCGCCGCGGCGCCGGCCCCATTGACGAGGCTGTGCCTCGCCGGCTCCTTGACCATGGCCACCAAAGCCGCGACCAGAACGCCCGGGGCGGCCACGATCAGGAAGGCCATCTGCCACGGCCTGAGCGCGCCGATGAGCGGCAGATGGGCCGTATCCGCGCTGGCGACGGCGGCGACCACCGTCCCGCCGATCAGATAGGCCATACCCCCGCCCAGCGTGATGCCCATGGTGTAGATCGCCATGGCCCGGGCCAGCTTGGCGGGCTCGAAGGCGTCGCTGAGAAACGAGTGGGCCGACGGCGACAGCGTCGCCTCGCCCACCCCGACCCCCATCCGCGCCGCGAAGAGCAAGGCGTAGTTGCCGGCGAAACCGCAAAGGGCGGTCGCCGCGCTCCAGAAGACCACGCCGTAGGCGATGATGCGCTTGCGCACCGCTCGATCCGCCAGCAGCCCCACGGGCACGCCAAGGAATGCGTACAGAAGCGCGAAGGCAAAGCCCTGAAGCAAGCCCATCTGAAGATCGCTCACCCCCAGATCCCTTTTGATGGGATCGACGAGAAGGCTGAGGATCTGACGATCCACGAAGGAGAGGATGTAGGCGAGAAGGAAGACGCCTAAAGCAAAATTGGCCTGCGACGGCGTGACTGACGGCTTTGTCGAGGGCGTTGAAAGAGAATCCGACACGCTACACGTCCCTCCGCATGCCCAAAACCAGGCTGTGCGAACCTTATCCGACAGCCAGCTTCGCAAATCCACACACGTTTAAAGAAATTATCCGCATATGCGTTTCTGGAATATGAGACCGCCCTCCCGGGCTACCTGATCTTCACAACCTTCGCTGTCGCCTGCGTGCGTACCCGGCCCAGCAGCGCAGAAGCTTCGGCGGCAGTAGCGAGCCACCAGGACCGATCTCTCCGGTTCGACCGCCAGCATCGCGTGGATCATCACTCCAAGATCATGACTTGGCAGACTGACGCGGGCGCCCGCGATTATGGCGGAGCCCAGCAGCTCATCATCTTCGGCACCAACGTGACGATCTATGATGGTCAGCCGGGCACGCAGCGCGCCTTCCAACGCATGGAGGCAATGACGCGCAATGGAGCCCCTCGGATAGCGCTATCAAGCTTGTAGGCAATCCACCCTAACGGCTTTGACGCTGCTCAACGCTACCTGGGCGCCTCGATGACCTTAGCGATACGGAATGCGAGATAGTTTGCCATCAGGCCGCCAACGCCATGCGAATAGCCAAGCCTTTCAGCTTCGTGCGTTGCCTCAACAAGCTTGGCCCCAAGGTGCCAGATATCACCGCCGATCAGTTGGGCTAAGGCGCGCCCGGTCGCCATGAGCGTCGAACCTGGCGCCGACCGGCGTAGCGAGCGCCGCTGGAACACGAACTGGCCGAGACCGAACGCCGCTTGAAGCAGGCGCAGCCATGGGCCTGGACGGCGCGATCGAGACAGCGGGGATGAAGACGATCAGCGCGCCGCTGAAAGCACGCCAGACAGAGATCCAGGACCGCCTGGCGTCCGATGGCGCGCCATCAGTGATCCAACTTCATTCCGGTCGAGGGCCTGGGCAGGTTCAAGCTTCGCGTGCACGGCGCACTCATGGCCCTCCTGGGCGCTGGGCGGAGTCCAGAACGCAAAAACCCCCGCAGCTTGGGGCTGCGGGGGTTTTGGATCTTGGGTGCGGGAGCAGGATTTGAACCTGCGACCTTCAGGTTATGAGCCTGACGAGCTACCGGGCTGCTCCATCCCGCGGCAAGGCGGTGTGCGAAGGAAGAATGTGGTTCGATCCTCGTCCTCAAGTAACCCAAAGGGCGGTAGGACAAGAAATATGAGAAGACTTCTTTATGTATCTGGTAGACCCCGCGGCGACCTACTCTCCCGCGCCTTGAGACGAAGTACCATTGGCTCTGGAGGGCTTAACGACCGAGTTCGGAATGGGATCGGGTGTGGAACCTCCGACATAGCCACGGGGTCAACCAGACACATAAAAAAGCATCCGGGCTGAAGCAGCGCGAATGCGCGTTAGCCCGAATATAATGAGAAGACATCGTCGCGTTTTGTTATCGGCAAGTAGAACCGAATGAGTTTTGCTGAGAAACGATCAAGCCGATCGGATTATTAGTACCAGTAAGCTTCATGCGTCGCCGCACTTCCACACCTGGCCTATCAACGTGGTAGTCTTCCACGATCCTCAGCGAAGCCTTGTTTTGAGGTTAGTTTCCCGCTTAGATGCTTTCAGCGGTTATCTATTCCATACTTAGCTACCCTGCTGCACGGCTGGCGCCATGACAGGTCCACCAGAGGTATGTCCATCCCGGTCCTCTCGTACTAGGGACAGATCCTCTCAAGCTTCGAACACCCACGGCAGATAGGGACCAAACTGTCTCACGACGTTCTGAACCCAGCTCACGTACCACTTTAAATGGCGAACAGCCATACCCTTGGGACCTGCTCCAGCCCCAGGATGTGATGAGCCGACATCGAGGTGCCAAACTTTGCCGTCGATATGGACTCTTGGGCAAAATCAGCCTGTTATCCCTAGAGTACCTTTTATCCGTTGAGCGATGGCCCTTCCACTCGGGACCACCGGATCACTATGGCCGACTTTCGTCTCTGCTCGACTTGTCAGTCTCGCAGTCAGGCGAGCTTATGCCATTGCACTCGACGAGCGATTTCCGACCGCTCTGAGCTCACCATCGCGCGCCTCCGTTACACTTTGGGAGGCGACCGCCCCAGTCAAACTACCCACCACGCCATGTCCCGGGACCGGATAACGGTCCTCGGTTAGACGTCAACGACAGTAAGGGTGGTATTTCAAGGATGGCTCCACCAGAGCTGGCGCCCCGGTTTCATAGCCTCCCACCTATCCTACACATACGGTCGCTAACGCCAAGGCGAAGCTATAGTAAAGGTTCATAGGGTCTTTCCGTCTGACCGCGGGAACCCCGCATCTTCACGGGGAATTCAATTTCACTGAGCCTGTGCTGGAGACAGTGGGGAAGTCGTTACGCCATTCGTGCAGGTCGGAACTTACCCGACAAGGAATTTCGCTACCTTAGGACCGTTATAGTTACGGCCGCCGTTTACCTGGGCTTCAGTTCGGAGCTTTCACTCCTCCCTTTAACCTTCAGGCACCGGGCAGGCGTCAGACCCTATACGTCGCATTGCTGCTTCGCAGAGCCCTGTGTTTTTGCTAAACAGTCGCTACCCCCTGGCTTGTGCCACTCATTCCTGCTTGCGCAGGGTGAGTCACGCTTATTCCGAAGTTACGCGTGCAATTTGCCGAGTTCCTTCAGCACAGTTCTCTCAAGCGCCTTGGTATGCTCTACCTGACCACCTGTGTCGGTTTCGGGTACGGTCTCTGCTGGAGTTATTTCCAGGGACAACGCCCCTGCAAGGACAATCCAATAAGCCCTTACAAGTTATGCCATCCGTCACTTCCAGCTGGTGCAGGAATATTTACCTGCTTCCCATCGACTACGCTTTTCAGCCTCGCCTTAGGGGCCGACTAACCCTGCGCAGATTAGCTTTACGCAGGAACCCTTGGTCTTTCGGCGACAGTGTTTCTCACACTGTTTATCGTTACTCATGTCAGCATTCTCACTTCCGATACCTCCAGCCAACCTCACGGTTGACCTTCACAGGCTTACGGAACGCTCCGCTACCGCTTGCAGTAAACTGCAAACCCATATCTTCGGCGCATGGCTTTAGCCCCGTTACATTTTCCGCGCAGGATCGCTTGATCAGTGAGCTGTTACGCTTTCTTTAAAGGATGGCTGCTTCTAAGCCAACCTCCTGATTGTCAAAGCAATCCCACATCGTTTCCCACTTAGCCATGACTTGGGGGCCTTAGATGATGGTTAGGGTTGTTTCCCTTTTCACGACGGACGTTAGCACCCGCCGTGTGTCTGCCCGATAGTTCTCTTGGGTATTCGGAGTTTGGTTAGTATTGGTACCGCTCGCGCAGCCCGCAACCATCCAGTGCTCTACCCCCCAAGGAATTCGTCGGACGCTCTACCTAAATAGATTTCGCGGAGAACCAGCTATGTCTAGGTTTGATTGGCCTTTCACCCCTATCCACAAGTCATCCCAGAATTTTTCAACATTCACGGGTTCGGTCCTCCAGTTAGTGTTACCTAACCTTCAACCTGCTCATGGATAGATCACCTAGTTTCGGGTCGTCATACGTCGAACTTAGCGCCCTATTCAGACTCGCTTTCGCTACGCCTACACCTAACGGCTTAAGCTTGCTCGACACATGAAGTCGCTGACCCATTATACAAAAGGTACGCCGTCACCCCGCTTGGGGGCTCCGACTGCTTGTAGGCTTCCGATTTCAGGATCTGTTTCACTCCCCTTGTCGGGGTGCTTTTCACCTTTCCCTCACGGTACTTGTTCACTATCGGTCGTAGAGGAGTACTTAGGCTTGGAGGGTGGTCCCCCCATGTTCAGACAGGATTTCACGTGTCCCGCCCTACTCGAGTCTCTTGCTGTTTGACGGCTACGGGGCTGTCACCCGCTATGGCCAAGCTTTCCAGCTTGTTCGCCTTTATTTCACAAGAGCACTGGCCTGGTCCCGGTTCGCTCGCCACTACTACGGGAGTCTCGGTTGATGTCCTTTCCTCCGGTTACTGAGATGTTTCAGTTCACCGGGTTCGCTTAATGAAGCCTATGTATTCAGCTCATTATACCTTTAAACAACCTACCAATCCTTACCCTCCCGAGGGAAAGCAAAGTTGGAAGACTGTAAAGGTGGGTTTCCCCATTCGGAAATAGCCGGATCAAAGGGTGCTAGCGCCTCCCCGGCTCTTATCGCAGCTTGCCACGTCCTTCATCGCCTCTCTACGCCAAGGCATCCGTCAGAAGCCCTTCAACGCTTGATCGTTTCTCAGCAAAACTCATGCATGGACTGCCCGGGGGATGGAAAGAGGTATCCGCCGGATCCAATGCCTGATTTTACTTGCCAGACGATGTCTTCTCGAACCTGTCCTGAAAGCCTATGAGGGGCCGGACAAATTCTTCCTTCACAATGTCAATGCAGCCAATCTTGCGATTGGATGCAAACCTGTCAGATCGCGATGTGCCTATCACCTGGTGCTCAAGCAGCCGTTACGGCGCTAGCACCAAGAGAAATGGTGGAGCCAGACGGAGTCGAACCGACGACATCCTGCTTGCAAAGCAGGCGCTCTACCAACTGAGCTATGGCCCCAATCAGGGAACAAGCCGGGTGAGCCGTCGACGATGCCACGGACCAGCTCAGAAGCTGGTAGGCCCGGGCAGACTCGAACTGCCGACCTTACGCTTATCAGGCGTACGCTCTAACCACCTGAGCTACGGGCCTATGGCGGCACGACAGCCAGGCTGAAGAGCCCAGGCTCGCGATCGCGTCATCAATACCGGAACCCGAATGGTCCTGGCGTCGATGACGGAATGAGGAAAGAGAAACGGAGACGGCGGCGTCCCGCATAATGCCTCTCAGTGCAAGCACTGGAAGCTAAATCGGAGCCTCAATAATGTCTCGTGAGAGACACTGGAGAAGCATCCTTAGAAAGGAGGTGATCCAGCCGCAGGTTCCCCTACGGCTACCTTGTTACGACTTCACCCCAGTCGCTGACCCTACCGTGGTCGACTGCCTCCTTGCGGTTAGCGCATCGCCTTCGGGTAGAACCAACTCCCATGGTGTGACGGGCGGTGTGTACAAGGCCCGGGAACGTATTCACCGCGGCATGCTGATCCGCGATTACTAGCGATTCCAACTTCATGCCCTCGAGTTGCAGAGGACAATCCGAACTGAGACAACTTTTAAGGATTAACCCTCTGTAGTTGCCATTGTAGCACGTGTGTAGCCCACCCTGTAAGGGCCATGAGGACTTGACGTCATCCCCACCTTCCTCCGGCTTAGCACCGGCAGTCCCATTAGAGTTCCCAACTAAATGATGGCAACTAATGGCGAGGGTTGCGCTCGTTGCGGGACTTAACCCAACATCTCACGACACGAGCTGACGACAGCCATGCAGCACCTGTGTCCTAGTCCCCGAAGGGAAAGCCAGATCTCTCTGGCGGTCCAGGCATGTCAAAAGGTGGTAAGGTTCTGCGCGTTGCTTCGAATTAAACCACATGCTCCACCGCTTGTGCGGGCCCCCGTCAATTCCTTTGAGTTTTAATCTTGCGACCGTACTCCCCAGGCGGATTGCTTAATGCGTTAGCTGCGTCACCGAACTGCATGCAGCCCGACAACTAGCAATCATCGTTTACGGCGTGGACTACCAGGGTATCTAATCCTGTTTGCTCCCCACGCTTTCGCGCCTCAGCGTCAGTAATGAGCCAGTATGTCGCCTTCGCCACTGGTGTTCTTCCGAATATCTACGAATTTCACCTCTACACTCGGAGTTCCACATACCTCTCTCACACTCAAGATCGCCAGTATCAAAGGCAGTTCCGAAGTTGAGCTCCGGGATTTCACCTCTGACTTAACGATCCGCCTACGCGCCCTTTACGCCCAGTAATTCCGAGCAACGCTAGCCCCCTTCGTATTACCGCGGCTGCTGGCACGAAGTTAGCCGGGGCTTCTTCTCCGGGTACCGTCATTATCGTCCCCGGTGAAAGAATTTTACAATCCTAAGACCTTCATCATTCACGCGGCATGGCTGCGTCAGGCTTTCGCCCATTGCGCAAGATTCCCCACTGCTGCCTCCCGTAGGAGTTTGGGCCGTGTCTCAGTCCCAATGTGGCTGGTCATCCTCTCAGACCAGCTACTGATCGTCGCCTTGGTGAGCCATTACCTCACCAACTAGCTAATCAGACGCGGGCCGCTCTAAAGGCGATAAATCTTTCCCCCGAAGGGCACATTCGGCATTACCACCCGTTTCCAGGAGCTATTCCGAACCTAAAGGCACGTTCCCACGTGTTACTCACCCGTCCGCCACTAACCCCGAAGGGTCCGTTCGACTTGCATGTGTTAGGCCTGCCGCCAGCGTTCGCTCTGAGCCAGGATCAAACTCTCAGGTTGAGTTGACTTATCTGACCTAAGCATCGCGATCCTAAGATCGCTTGGCATTAGTTCTACGTATTATTGACGAGATCCCACGTCACCGATCCGAAGATCAGTTACATGGTATGTCTTTTCAAAAAGACCGCAGATTGTCAGTGTCGACTAAAGTTCCGAAGAACTTCGCTAGGACACCGCCGCCTGCGTTTCTCTTTCCAGATCAACGATTTCAAAGACCACGACCGGATCAACCGGCCGGACTGTTTTGCGCCGGTCCGCGGCGGAGGCGGCGTTCTAGACGCCTCAGTTTTCCGTGTCAAGCAGTTCTTTTTAAAGAACTTTCTTTTCACAAAAGCCGCTCCCGGAGAAGCGGCGGAGGCGGCTATCTAGGGAAAGCCGATCTCCATGTCAACCGAACCAACCAAGCTTTCTGAAGTTCCAAATGCCGAAGCTTTTAGAGCCGCAGAAGACCGACAGGAGAAGCGAAAAAGCTTCTCGCACCGGCAAATCAGCGATTTGATCGAAGCGCGGAGACTAATCGAACCACCCGGCGGAAGCAAGAAGTTTTTCAACCCCTTCCCTCGCCAGAACCCCGAAGAACCAGTCCCCGAAGCCCTGTGGGCCGGCCCGTCTCCGAGCGAGGCGGGGATATACGGACCCGCCCCCGACTCCACAACCCCGTAAACGACGCTTCCGTGAAAAACCGGACGAACACGAATCCACGGGACCGCACGACGGCGCGCGCCCAACTAACCCGCCGCTATATAGGTGCGCAGACTCTCGGCCTCCTGGGTGGCTTCAGCGATCTGGCACTTGACGACGTCGCCGATGGAGATGACCCCGGCCAGGCGGCGATCGCGCAGAACCGGCAGATGGCGGACGCGGCGGTCCGTCATGCGCGCCATCAGGACGGTTACGGTTTCCGTAGGCTCGGCGAAGATCACTTCGGTCGTCATATAGTGGGAAGCGGGACGGTTCAGCGCCTCCGCTCCGTCTCGTGAAACCGCCTGGACGATGTCCCGTTCCGAGAGGACGCCGAGGACCGCGTCTCCTTCAAGGACGATCAGAGCCCCTACCCGCTTGCGATCCAGTTCGGCGCACGCCTCGATCAACGGCGTATCGGGCGACAGGGTGAAGACGGCCTCCCCCTTGCCCTTGAGAATTTCGGCGACCAGCATGGCGGCTCCTTCCCGTCAGATATGGGAGGCGACCGCGGACCGGCCGCTATGACCGCAGGATCGCTCAGACCCCCGCGGGAAGCAAATCCGATCGCGGGCCGAACCAACGGCCCAACGGTCCGATCGCCAGAATGCCGACCAGGAAACCGAAGGCGTGGGCTTCCCAGGCGATGCTGGCGCCGCCGGCTCCCGGAGCCAGACCGATGAGGCCCACCACCAGATTGGCGGCCATCCACGCCCCCGCCTGTTTCAAGACGCCAGAATGAAACAGCGGCAGCACCCGCCCGTGTCCGCCCATGAGACGGGTCGCCGCGCCGATCAGGCCGAACACCGCCCCCGAGGCGCCGACCAGATTGCTCTCGCTCCCAGGATGGCACAGGCCGAAGCCCAGCGCCGCGACGACGCCGCTCACGATATAGAGGGCCAAGAAGGCCAGAGGCCCCGGTCCTCGCGACAGCAGCCGCGCCACCGGCGCGCCAAACGCCAGGGCGCCGACCGCATTCATGGCCACATGTCCCCAGCCGCCGTGCAACAGCATGGAGGTGAACAGACCCGTCCACCGCCCCTGCCACAGATCAACAGCCCGAAACGCCATGGACATGCCCTGGTCAGCCATCCGCTCCTGAAACCAGTAGAGCACCGGCATGGAGACGGCGATCAGCACAGGCAGGAAGGGGGCGTTGAAGATCCGCTCGCGGCTGGGATCGGTCGGGCCGTCGGCTGAAGTCTGCATCAGCCCTTGATGGACAAAGACCGACGCAATCTCAAGCCGATCTTAAGACCCGCGTTCCAAACTGGCACGCGGGTTGCTTGGCGACCCGCATCGTCCCGCGGAGTGCTTCATGCCGTTTCAAAGACTGATCCTGACCGTCGCCGTCCTGGCCCTGCCCGTCGTGGCGGCCGGCGCTGCGTCCGCGCAGTCGACGGGCTCGGCCGGCGCCGCGCAGTTCCAGGCCGGCTATGGCGCCTCGCGCTACACCACGGCCCAGGCCTCCAGCGGATCGACGCGCGACGCCAACGGCAATCGGCTGATCGTCAACGGCATCATCCAGTCCGGCGCCAGCAGCTTTTCCAGCTCGTCGGCCGGGGTTTCGAGCGGTTTCGCCGGAGCGGGATTGTCCAACGGCGGCACAGCCATCGGCGGCGCGACCGCCATCGGCAACAGCCTGAACGTCGTGGTCCAGGGCAATCGGAACACGGTGATCATCAACTCCACCCAGACCAATACCGGCAACATCACCGCCGGGACCGCCCTGAACGGGACCTTGAACTTCTGATGACCGCACTTCGCTTCAATCGCCCGCTGCGGGTCGCCGCCGTCGCTGCCGCCGCCGCCAGCGTCCTGGCGAGCTGCGCCAGCACCAGCGCGGGTCCTTCGGGCCAATACGCCAAGCCGATCGGCAACGCCCCGGTGACGTCCAACCCGACGCCCTATTCGACCGCGCTCTACTGCCTGGCGGACTATGCGCGTCGCTACAACCTGCCTTCGCCGCGCATGGCGGTCGGCCGGATCAGCGACTACACCGGCTCCGTCTCCTCGGATGGCGGCCGCCAGATCACCCAGGGCGCCTCGCTGATGGCGAACACCGCCCTGGCCAAGGCCGGCGCCCGCATCGTCGAGCGCTACGACACCTCGGTGTCGGAGCTGGAACTGCGCTACGCCAACAACAAGCTGATCAGCGACGACCAGCCCAACGGCGGACCTCAGGACGCCGCCTATCGCCGCATTCTGGCGGGCCAGGTGCCCGGCTCGGACTTCTATGTCGTCGGCGGCATCACCGAGGTGAACTACAACATCCGCTCCGGCGGCTTCGACATCGCCGGCGGCGAGGTGGAGCGGAACGGCGGTTCTGGGATGCTGACCGGCAAGGTCTTCGTCATGAACATCGCCATCGACCTGCGGCTGGTGCAGACCACCACGCTCGAAGTCGTCGATGTCGTCTCCTATCAGAAGCAGATCGTCGGCCGTGAGATCTCGGCGGGCGTGTTCGACTTCATGAACGGCAATGTCTTCGACATCTCGGCGGGAACCAGCGGGCTGGAGCCGGTCCAGTTGGCCGTCCGCGCCCTGGTCGAACGCGCCACTGTCGAGTTCATGGCCAATCTTTACGGCGCGCCCGGCCCCGAGGTCTGCCTCAGCCCGGCCAACGACCCCTTGGGCGACTCCCCGGTCGGCCCGACCGGCGGCTACTACCCCGCCTATGCAAACACGGACACGAACAATGGTCAGACTCGCGCGGATCCGTCTCGCTGGCACGATCGCCGCGACGGCGATGTGCGCCGCGGCCGCTACTGAGGTCGCCGCCCAGGACCGCGGTCTGGTCCTGAACGAACAGCTTCAGCTCGGCGACGTCGTCGCGGGCCAAACGTTGAACGTCGTCGACGCCAGCGATCAGGTCACTGTGTCCAACGCCGCCCAGGGCAACAGCCTGACCGGCGGCGCGGACGGCCAGGACCTCGAGGTTCGCTCGTCTCAGGATGCGCGCGGCGACGTGTCGGCGACGACGACGCTGACGCTTGGCGGCGACACCAACGGCCTAGTCACCAGCACCACCCAGGCGCGCGGCAACTATCTGGCTGGCACGGCGACGAACGCCCAGATGGCCATCGACGCGACCCAGACAGTCAGCGGCGACGTCACGGCGACGACTGTCATCACCGGAACAGACGCCCGCCTGGTCGGCGGCGGCCAGATCGGCGCCGCCGCCTTCGGCAACACGGTGGCCCTTGCGGGCGGCGGCTCGGGCGGCGGCCGCGCCGCCCTGATCGGCGCCATCGACCAGACCGCCACCGGCGAGGTCCGCGCGACCAATCAGGCCTCGCCTCGCTTCGTCCGTGATCCGGCCGAGTTCTCCAGCCAGGCCGTCGCCAACGCGGTTCAGGCCACGACCGGCCCCTCCGCCAATCAGGAACTGGAAGTGCGGCAGCGTTCGTCCGGCGCCATGGTCGAGGCCGGCACCGGCGTCTGGGCCGGCAACGGCTGGAACCTGGCGGCGCGCGCCCATGCAGGCGGCAACCAGGCGACCTTCTACAATCAGGGCGGATCCCTGATCCCAACGACGGATCAGGCCAACAGCGCCCAGATCCGCAGCGCGGCCCAACTCAGTTCCTATGACTTCGGCAAGGCCACGGCCGCCGCCAGCGCCGTCGCCAACGAAGTGACCGTCGGCAACAACGACATCTATGTCGACATCGACAACACCCAGGTGAACTCGGGCGGCGTTGAAGCGACCGCCTCCTTTGCCGGACAGGCCGGCTATGACGCCTATGTCGGCGCCAACGCCGCGGGCAACGTCGTCACCGGCTACGCCTGCGCGGAATGCGGCGGCGACCTGAACGCGCGCAATGTCCAGACCAACAGCGGCAATGTCAGCGCCGTCGCCAATACGACGATCAACGGGTCGGGCCGAAATGTCATCGCCGGCGCCAACGCCGTGGGCAATGCCGCGACCTTCTACGTCACCCGGACGGGTGGAAATTAACATTCGGTAACTTGAGGCAGTCAAGCACCTTTGTCACTCTGATCGAACGTGCATACGCCGTTGCACGCGACCATCACCGTGCAGGGCCGCAGTCAGTCCCGGGGGCAGCCTGATCGCACGGGGTCCGGAGTCTCACTGAATGCGATCGCCTCGCCACCTGTTGCTGCTTGCCGCCTCCAGCCTCGCCCTTCTAGGCGGCGCCGCCCTGCCCGCCGTCGCCTTGACCGCGCCCGCCGCCGCTGCGGCGCAGGACGCCCAGCCGTCCAAGCCCTGGGCCCAGGGCGCCAGCGACATCCCCGTCGATTCCGCCGTCCGCTTCGGCACCCTGCCGAACGGGATGCGCTACGCCATCATGAAGAACGCCACGCCTCCGGGCCAGGCTTCGCTTCGCCTGCGGATCGACGCCGGCTCGCTGATGGAGAACGACGACCAGCTGGGTCTGGCTCACTTCATGGAGCACATGGCCTTCAACGGCACGACCAACGTGCCTGAGAACGAACTGCTGCGCATTCTGGAACGCCTGGGCCTGGCCTTCGGCGCCGACACCAACGCCTTCACCAGCTTCGACCAGACCGCCTATACGCTGGAGCTGCCGCGCACCAACGACGAGACCGTCGACACCTCGCTGCGCATCATGCGCGAGCAGGTCTCCGAAGCCCTGATGAAGGCTGAAGACATCGACGCCGAACGCGGCGTGATCGAGGGTGAAGAGCGCCTGCGCAACACCCCCGGCCTGCGCTCGATCAAGGCTCAGATCGCGCTTCTGGCCCCCGGCCAGCGTCTGTCGAACCGCCTGCCGATCGGCGACCTCAGCATCATTCGTTCGGCTCCGCGCGACCGCTTTGTTGAATTCTACAACGCCTATTACCGCCCCTCGCGCGCGACCATGATCGCCGTCGGCGACTTCGACGTCGACCAGATGGAAGCCAAGATCCGCGCCACCTTCTCCGACTGGCAGCCCAAGGCCGCCGACGGCCCGAATCCCGATCTGGGAACCGTCGCAGCGCGCGCGCCCGAGACCCGCATCCTGGTCGAGCCGGGCATCCAGTCCTCGGTCCAGTTGAACTGGATCAGCAACCCCGATCTGGATCCCGACACGGCCGGCGAACGTCGCGAAGCCCTGGTCCAGAACCTCGGCCTGGCGGTTCTGAACCGTCGCCTGGGCGAAATCGCCCGCGCCGACAACCCGCCCTTCATCACCGCCAGCGCCAGCCAAGGCAGCCTGTTCAAGACCGTCGATCTCGGCAGCGTCTCGGCCAACTTCAATCCCGGCGGGCTGAAGCGTGCGTTGGAAACGATCGAGCAAGAACAGCGCCGCCTGGTGCAGTTCGGCGTGACCCAGGTCGAACTGGACCGCGAAATCGCCAACACCCGCACCGCGCTGGAAAACGCCGTCCAGGCCGCTGCGACCCGCAGCACGCCCGGTCTGGCCAACGCCCTGCTGGGCGCGACGAATGACGACAAGGTCTTCTCGTCGCCGGCCGCCAACCTCGCCCTCTTCGAGGCGGGCGTGAAGGATCTGAAGGCCGAACAGGTGGGCGGCGCCGTCAAGGCGGTGTTCGAAGGCTACGGCCCGCTGGCGCTCGTCGTCACGCCCGAGGCGATCGAAGGCGGCGAGGCCGGCGTCACGGCCGCGCTGCAAGCCAGCCGCGCCGTCGCCGTCACGGCCCGCGCCGAACAGGCCCAACTGCAATGGCCCTACGCCGACTTCGGCGCCGCCGCCGTTCCGAGCAGCCGGACCGAGGTCGCCGCCGTCGGCGCCACGGTCGTCGCCTTCCCCAACGGCGTTCGCCTGACGGTCAAGCCGACCGAATTCAAGGACGAGCAAATCCTGGTGTCCGTGCGCACCGGCATCGGCGAGGAAGGCCTGCCGACTGACCGCTTCACCTCCCAGATGCTGGCCCCGATGGTCTTCACCCAAGGCGGCCTGGGCAAGCTGACGGCCGACGAACTGAGCCGCGTCCTCACCGGCAAGATCTACAGCGCCGGCTTCTCCATCGACGGCGACGCCTATCAGTTGTCGGGCACGACCCGTCCCGCCGATCTGCAACTGCAGATGCAGGTGCTGGCCGCCTATCTGACCGATCCGGGCCTGCGTCCGGCGCCGTTCCAGCAGATCAAGGCCTTCTTCCCGCAGATCCTGACGCAGCAGCTCGCCACGCCGGGCGGCGCCTTCGGCATCCAGGCCGCCGGCCTCCTGGCCAGCGGCGACAAGCGCGAGACGGTGCCCGCCGCCTCGGACATCGCCGCCTTCACCCTGGACGAACTGAAGCAGGGCGTGACCCAGGGCCTGGCGTCCGGCCCCATCGACATCGTCATGGTCGGCGACGTCAAGATCGACGACGCCATCGCAGCTGTCGCGTCCACGTTCGCGGCCATGCCGAACCGCGCGCCGGCCGCCCAGCCCCTGCCCGGTTCGGATCAGCGACGCTTCCCGGCGCCGAACGCCCAGCCGGTGCGCCTGGCCCACACGGGTCCGGCCGAACAGGCCCTGGGCTACATCGCCTGGCCGACGACCGACTCCGTCGACGACCGCACTGAGGCGCGCAAGGTCGGCATCCTGGCTGAGGTGTTCAAGCTGCGCGTGCTGGACGAGATCCGCGAGAAGCAGGCCCTGGCCTATTCGCCGCGCGTCGCTGCCTCGTCCTCGGACGTGTTCAAGGGCTACGGCTCCATCTTCGTGATGGCCGAGACGGCGGCGGACAAGATCCCTGCCTTCTACGCCGCCGTGGACGCCATCACCGCCTCCCTGCGCGACACGCCGATCACCGAGGACGAGCTGAACCGCGCTCGCCTGCCGGTGATCGAGACCCTGCGCCGCAGCCAGGCCGGAAACGAGTACTGGCTCGGCCAGCTGGAAGACCTCGCGGCCAAGCCGGCCGCGGTCGAACAGATCCAGACGCATATCAGCGATCTGGAATCCTTCACCGTCGCCGACATTCAGGCCGCCGCCCGGCAATACCTGAAGCCGGACACGGCGTGGAAGGCCGAGGTCGTCTCGGACAAGGCTCCGGCCCAGTAAGAGAAGAAAAAGGGGCCCCGATCCAGCGGATCGGGGCCCCAAGTCTTTTGGCCTATCGACGGAGAGTCGATGGCGGAACTCTAGTTCAGCCCGCCTGACGCCAGGCTGAACGGCCTATTCAGAAGACACGGCCGCCGACGCCGCCGTCCAGCATGATCACCGCGCCCGAGGCCACGGCTCCGGCGGTCTCGACCATCTCCTCACGGTATTCGGTGTAGGATTCCTCGCGGATCATGGTCAGCACCTTCACGCCCGCGCCATAGCGGCGCAGCAGCGAACGCTCGTTGCAGTCACGCTCCTGCTTCTCGGGACGGCATTCCAGCATCCCGCCGCGGCCGTACCACAGGGCCTCGCGCTTGTTGCAGTTGACGGTCTCGCCCGGACCGCCGGCCTCGTCGGCGATGGTCCATTGCAGCTTGGTCCCGGCGATGCAGCGATACAGTTCGCCTTCATAGTCCATGCCGACATCCTTGCCCGGACGGACCTGCGAGGCCGGATGCGGCACGGCGCGGTCGTCGATGCAGACGGCCTGGATGACCACGCGCTTCTCCATCCGGCGCGAGGCCGTAAAGGGGACGCGGACCATCTGCATGGTCGAACCCTCGACCGTCAGGCCCTGGATCGTGGTCGGATAGGGCTGATCAACATTGAAATAGGCGCCGCCGCCCCCGCCGACGATCACCGTCGCGCCGCCGCGCGATCCGGCGAAGGCGCGCGCCGTCGCATTGGCGTTGGCGTTCACATTGACGTTCACATTGACGTTGCCGCCCGAGCCGCAGCAGGGCGGAGGCGGAGGCGGCAGGCATCCGCCGCCGCAGGGCCCGCCCGGAATCGGCGGCGGCGGCGGCGGGGGCGGCGGTTGGCACGTCCCCCCGCATTGGGCCGCGGCCGTGTCGGCGATCGCCATCAGGCCGATGAAGGCCCCCGACGCCGCCAGCAAAGTCTTGATCCGCACCCGCATGGGCTGGGCTCCTGCATTGTTCTTCGCGCCGCGCCTTGCAAGTCGCGGGCCGGTCCAATGCTGGATCAAAGCGCAAAAGCCTTGCGTTTCCGTTGCGCCGAACAGGCCGGACGGCCCATAAACTGTGCCATCCTGACGCGCCGCGCCTCAATTCGGGGCTTCAGGCCAGCGGATGCAGGTCCCGCACGTAGCGCCGCCAGTTCTGCACATAGTGCTGGGCCGAAATCCGCAGGGCCTCGACCTGCCCCTCGTCCAGTTCCCGCACCACCTTGCCCGGCTGGCCCATGACCAGGGCGTTGTCGGGAATGACCTTGCCCTCGGTGATCAGGGCGTTGGCGCCGATCAGACAGTTCTTCCCGATCCGCGCGCCGTTCAGGATCACCGCTCCGATCCCGACCAGGCTGTTGTCGCCGATGGTGCAGCCATGCAGCATGGCCTTGTGCCCCACGGTCACGCCTTCGCCGATCGTCAGCGGCGATCCGACATCCGTATGCAGAATGCTGCCGTCCTGAATATTGCTGTCGCGGCCGATCACGATGGGATCATTGTCGCCTCGCAAAACCGTGTTGAACCAGATGCTGGCGCCGGGATGCAGAATCACATTCCCTAGAACCGTTGCACTCGGCGCGATCCAGTATTCGCCCTCCGGCGGAAGCTGAGGCTTGCTGTCGCCAAGACTGTAAACACTCATCCGAACACCGCCTATGTTTCAGAAAATGAAGGCTTTAAGCCTTCATAAACTACGCTAGCATCATCCTGTTGATGCGATTCGAGGTCGCCATTTCGGCCCCGGATCCGAAGCCGGATCAAGCCCGGTCCGGTCAGAAACTGGAGAATGCGCGTGGCGTGTTCGCGACCGGTTCCGGGACGACGCCTCTGCTGCGGCGACGACCCCGCGACTGATCCGGGCGGCCGCTGCATTGTTCCGGCCCCCTCCTCCCCCACCGACGACCAAGGCGAGACCCTGCCGGGCTCGCCTTTTTTCATGCCCTGGAGGCGTTCATGACGAAGCGTTCGGCCATCAAGCATCAAGTCCGTGAAGGCGTGCTGGATTCGCGGGAGTTCCTGCAGGACGCCAAGGTTCGGCGATTGCCGCCGCGCAACGGCTGGTCGCCCTATCCTTCGAATGACGAACGCGATCAGGCCTATCTCAAGACGCTGAAGCCCAAGTCTGACGGTCAGGCCGAGTTGATGGAGGCCGTCGACGCCCACAATCTGGTCCTGGCCCTCGGCCCGGCAGGCACAGGCAAGACCTACCTCGCGGTCGCCAAGGCGGTCGAGGCGCTGGAGGCGGGCAAGGTCGGCCGCATCGTCCTGTCGCGCCCGGCGGTGGAGGCCGGGGAATCCATCGGCTTCCTGCCCGGCGACATGGAGGACAAGCTGGCCCCCTATCTGCGCCCGCTCTACGACGCCCTGTCGGACCGCCTCAGCATGAAGCGGGTCAAGGCCCTGATGGCCGAGGGCCTGATCGAGATCGCCCCCATCGGCTACATGCGCGGCCGCACCCTGAACAACGCCTTCATCGTCGTCGACGAGGCGCAGAACTGCACCTACGTCCAGTTGAAGATGCTGCTGACCCGGTTGGGCTGGCACTCGACCATGGTGGTGACGGGCGACCCGCAGCAGTCGGATCTTTTGCCCGGCATCTCGGGCCTGGCCGACATTGCTGAACGGCTGACCGCGGTGCCGGACATCGCCGTGGTGCGTCTGGCCGAACGCGACATCGTGCGCCACCCCCTGGTCGCGAGCATGATCGGCGTCCTGTAAGCCCCCCTGTCAGGACGCGGATGCGGAAGAGGCCCGAAGAGCGATCTTCGGGCCTCTTTTTTCATTACATGACGTCGGCCAGGCTCGCCTTGGGCTCGTCCTTCCTGGGCGGCGCCGCGACGCGCCCGCCGATCCGGTCGATCAGGGCGAAGACGAAGGGGTTCAGCGAGATCGACAGCAGGGCCGCGGCCAGGATCAGGTCGTGGGTCTCGCGGCTCATGGCGCCCAGCGCTACCGAGGTGGCGGCCAGGATGAAGGAGAACTCGCCGATCTGGGCCAGGCTGGCGGCGACGGTCAGGCTGGTCGCCCGGTCCAGCTTGAAGGCCGTGGTGATGGCCAGGGCCGCCAGCGACTTGCCGATGATGACGATGCCCAGCACACCCAGCACCGCCAGCGGCTCGCGCACCAGGATGGTCGGATCGAACAGCATCCCGACCGAGACGAAGAACAGCACGGCGAAGGCGTCGCGCAGCGGCAGCGACCGCTCGGCCGCATTGTGCCCCAGCGGCGAGCTGTTCAGCACCAGCCCCGCCAGGAAGGCGCCCAGGGCGAAGGAGTGGAACAGATAATAGGCTACCCAGGCGATCCCCAGGGCGATGGCCAGCACCCCCAAGGTGAACAGCTCCCGCGACTTGGTGTGGGCGATCCGCACCAGAACCCAGGGCAGGACCTTGGCGCCCACCACCAGCATGACGCTGACGAAGCCCGCGACCTTGATCAGGGTCCAGCCGATGGACTTGGCCAAGGCGGCGCCGCTCAGCGTCTCGCCGGGTTGGATGATCAGCAGGGGCAGCATGACCAGGGCGATGACGATCACCAGGTCTTCGACGATCAGCCAGCCCATGGCGATGCGGCCGGCGTCGCTCTTGAGCTGCTTGCGCTCTTCCAGCGCCCGCAGCAGCACTACGGTCGAGGCCACCGACAGCGAGAAGCCCAGCAGCAGGGCCTCAACGTCGCCGAGACCCAGCAGGAAACGTCCGAGAACCCAGCCGAGCACGGTGGCGGCGGCGATCTGGACCAGGGCGCCGGGGATGGCGACCTTGCGCACCTTCATCAGGTCCGCCAGCGAGAAGTGAAGCCCGACCCCGAACATCAGCAGGATGACGCCGATCTCGGCCAACTGGGGCGCCAGTTCCGTGTCCGCGACGAAGCCGCCCGTGTAGGGCCCGACCGCGATCCCCGCCACCAGATAGCCGACCAGAGGCGACAGCTTCAGCCGATTGGCCAACATGCCGAACACGAAGGCGAGGACGAAGCCTCCAACCAGGGTGATGATCAGGCTGTCGGCATGCGGCATCGGCGCTCCTGCGTCGGTGAAGGTTTCCTTGGGGCTGGAAGCCTCAATTTGGGGACGCTAGGCCGCCACGGCAAGGCTTTCACCCCCATTTTACCGGGATGAAACCGATTGGAAACAGTCAAAGTTGCGTGCGCGACGACGGGTCGCGGAACGAAAGCCTTAGAACCGCTCATCCCGGCGAAGGCCGGGATCCAGATCGTAAGATGCGACGCTTAGGTCAGATGGCGTGATCGAGCCCTTTGTCGCCAGCCGCTTCGTCATGTCATCTGGATCCCGGCCTTCGCCGGGATGAGTGAGAAAAGGTAGCGGGAGAAGGCAAGCCTAGGCCCGCACGGCCCGGCTGGCGTCGACGCCCAGAGCGGTCAGGGCAGTCGCCGCGATATGGTCGGCGTCGAGGCCGGCCTGGGCGTACATGACCTCGGGCTTGTCCTGATCCTGGAAGACGTCGGGCAGGGTCAGGGTGCGGATCTTGAGGCCGCCGTCCAGCGCGCCCTTCTCGGCCAGCAGTTGCAGGACGAAGGCGCCGAAGCCGCCCATGGCGCCCTCCTCCACCGTGATCAGGCATTCATGCTCGCGCGCCAGACGCAGGATCATGTCGGCGTCCAGCGGCTTGGCGAAACGGGCGTCGGCGACGGTGGCCGAGACGCCGCGCGCGGCCAGCATATCAGCGGCCTTGAGCGATTCCTGCAGACGGGTGCCCAGCGACAGGATGGCGACGGAGGTGCCTTCGCGGACGATGCGGCCCTTGCCGATCTCCAGCGGGGCGGCCAGTTCGGGAATCTCGACGCCGACGCCGTCGCCGCGCGGATAGCGGAAGGCGCTGGGGCGGTCGTCGATGGCCAGGGAGGTCGAGATCATGGCGGCCAGTTCCGCCTCGTCGGCGGCGGCCATCAGCACCATGCCGGGCAGAGCGCCCATGAAGCCGATGTCGAACGATCCGGCGTGGGTGGCGCCGTCAGCGCCGACCAGACCGGCGCGGTCCATGGCGAAGCGCACCGGCAGGGACTGGATGGCCACGTCGTGGACGACCTGGTCATAGCCGCGCTGGAGGAAGGTCGAATAGATGGCGCAGACCGGCTTGATCCCGTCGGCGGCCAGACCGGCGGCGAAGGTCACGGCGTGCTGCTCGGCGATGCCGACGTCGAAGGTGCGGTCGGGGAAGGCCTGACCGAACAGGTCCAGCCCCGTGCCGGTCGGCATGGCGGCGGTGATGGCCACGATCGAGGGGTCGATCCGGGCGTGCTTGATCAGTTCGGTGCCGAAGACCTTGGTGTAGCTGGGGGCGTTGGAGACGGCCTTGGCCTGCTTGCCCGAGACCACGTCGAACTTGACCACGCCGTGATACTTGTCGGCGCTGTTCTCTGCGGGGGCGTAGCCCTTGCCCTTCTGCGTCACGACGTGGACCAGCACCGGTCGGTCGGTGATGGCGGCGGCGTTCTTCAGGATGGGGACCAGGTTCTCCATGTCGTGACCGTCGATCGGCCCGATGTAGTAGAAGCCCAGCTCCTCGAAGAAGGTGCCGCCCACGATCATGCCGCGGGCGTATTCCTCGGCCTTGCGCGCCGCGTCGCGGAAGGGGCGCGGCATGTGGTCGACGAACTTCTTCCCGACCTTGCGAATGTTCTGATAGGCGCCGCCCGAGACCTGCTTGGCCAGATAGGCGCTCATGCCGCCGACGGGCGGGGCGATCGACATGTCGTTGTCGTTCAGCACCACCATCAGCTGGCCGTGGGTGGCCTCGGCGGCGTTGTTCATCGCCTCATAGGCCATGCCCGCCGACATGGAGCCGTCGCCGATCACGGCCACGACGCGGTTCTTCTCGCCCTTGGCGTCGCGGGCGGCGGCGAAGCCGAGCGCGGCGCTGATCGAGGTCGAGGCGTGGGCCGCGCCGAAGGGGTCGTATTCGCTCTCGCTGCGCTTGGTGAAGCCCGACAGGCCGCCGCCCTGACGCAGGGTGCGAATGCGGTTGCGCCGCCCGGTCAGGATCTTGTGCGGATAGCACTGATGGCCGACGTCCCAGATCAGGATGTCCTTGGGCGTCTCGAACACATGGTGCAGGGCCACGGTCAGCTCGACCACGCCCAGCGCCGAGCCCAGATGGCCGCCGGTGACGGAAACCGCGTCGATGGTCTCGGTCCGCACGTCGTCGGCCAACTGCTTCAGCCGCGCGATGTCGAACCCGCGCATGTCGGCGGGAACAGTGACGGTGTCGAGAACGGGGGTGTCGGGCATGGAGATCGGGGGCCTTTGACGCAGGACGTCATTCAGTAACCCGCGGGAGGCGGGCGCGTTTCCTATCAGGACCGGCGTTTGAGCACAAAGTCCACGCTGGCCTTGAGGATTTCGGCCTCGTGGCCGAACAGGTCAAGGTGCGAACGGGCCTGATCAGCCAGGTGCGCGACCCTCTGTCGCGCCGCGTCGACGCCCAGCAGGGTGACGAAATTGGTCTTGCCGAGCGCTGCGTCCTTGCCGCCGGCGGCCTTGCCCATCTCCTCGGCGGAGCCTTCCGCGTCCAGAACATCGTCGATGATCTGATAGGCCAGACCCACGTCGTGGGCGAAGCTGGTCAGGGCGTGCCATGCGGCGTCGTCGGCCCGCGAGATGATCAGCGGAATCTCGAAGGCGTAGGCGAACAGGGCGCCGGTCTTCAGACGCTGCATCCGAGCGACGCCGCCCAGGTCGTCGCGCACCCCCAAGAGGTCGATCATCTGGCCGCCCGCCATGCCGCGCGCGCCCGACGCATAGGACAGCCGCCGCGCCAGTTCGCAGCGCACAGCCGCGTCGTCGTGGGTGTCTTCGTCCAGGATGATGTCGAAGGCGGCGGTCTGAAGCGCGTCGCCGGCCAGGATGGCGGTCGCTTCGTCATAGGCGATGTGCAGGGTCGGCCGACCGCGCCGCACGTCGTCGTCGTCCATCGCCGGCAGGTCGTCATGCACCAGCGAATAGGCGTGGACGCATTCCAGGGCGCAGGCGGCGCGCAGCACGGCGCATTCCTCGACCTCCAGCATCCGCCCCGCCTCGATGGCGAAGAAGGGCCGCAGCCGCTTGCCCGGGCCGAGCGCGGCATAACGCATGGCCTCGGTCAGACGCGATTCGGGACCGTCAGCGCGGGGCAGCAGTTCGTCCAGGGCGACGGTGACCAGATCGGCGATCTCGGCCACCCGGTCGATAACGGCCTGTTCCGGAGAGTTGGCGGCGAGCATGGTCACAGCCCGTCAGCCGAACTCGGCCGGTTCGACGCCCTTGGCCTGGCCGTCGGCGCCGACGACGATCTTCTCGACCCGCAGCTGGGCGGCTTTCAGCCGGGCCTCGCAGTGGGCCTTCAGGCGCGCGCCTTCCTCATACAGGGCGATGGACTCTTCCAGCGGGGCCTGACCGGACTCCAGGCGCGAGACGATGCCCTCCAGACGCGACAGGGCGTCCTCGAAGCTGAGATCGGCGGAAACGGCGGGGGAAACAGGGGCGTCGGTCATGATGCGGGCAACCTAGAGACGCCCGCGCGACGCATCAACGACGAAAGGCGTCATATCCGTCACCCGGCGCTTGTAGTCTCCGCGATCAACCCCGTTCGCTCATCCCGGCGAAGGCCGGGATCCAGATTGAAAGGCGCGCTTCTATCCAGAAGCAGCGCAATAGCGCCATTTGTAGCCAACAACGTCGTCATGCGATCTGGATCCCGGCCTTCGCTGGGATGAGCGCAGGAGGACCGCTCAGCGTTTTTCGTAACGACGCTGCGACCAGTATTTGAAGCCCTGGTTCTCGGCCAGACGCCAGCCGTGCACCTTCAGCTTCTGGCCGACCATGTGGTTGAAATAGCCGTGGGCCAGGACCAGAACGTCGCGGCCTTCGCCGGCGCGGGCGATCAGGATGCGGGCGGCCTGGTCGGCGCGGACCTCGGCCTCGGCGCGGGTTTCCTGGCCTTCGTGGTGGTTGAAGACGTGCCACCAGAAGCGCGAGATCACGCCCCAGTAGCGCGGCGACAGCTTGATCCACGACGGGAAACGCGGCGGCGGCAGGGGCGCCTCGATGAACAGGGCGTCGACCAGGACCTCGCGGTCGCGGGCCACGGCGCGGGCCGTTTCCTGGGCGCGCGGCCGGGTCGAGGCGTAGATGGCGCCTGCCCCCTCGGCGGCGGTCAGCAGGGCCTGCGGCGGCGTCTGGCCGGCGCGCAGACCGCCGACCTCGTATCGGCCCCACCAGTCGCGGTATTCGTCCGAGGTGATCAGACATTTGCGCGACAGGGCCGGTTCGCCGTGTCGAGCCAGAATGATCGCGCCGACAGCTGACGTCGCCTGGGCGGCGCGGGGCGCCTCTGAAGGCGTCGATGCGGCGGATTCGGTGTGGGTCATGAGTGCGGGAGACGTCATAGCACGGGGAGCAGCCTGTGAAATCAAGGCTTTGGCGTCCCTCAATCCCCCCGAATGCGGTTGACGGGGCAGGCGCATCGCCACCCCTTGGAAGATGGTGGTAGCCCTAGGGGCGCGCCCCTGCAACCACCAAGCGATGACAGCCTCGCGAGCGCCCCTTGCGCCCTCGACCGCCGCCCCTTGCGGCGCTATGGCCGAAGTCATGACCGCGCCCGTGATCCGCCCCGCCCGCCCCGACGACGCCGCCGCTCTGGCCGTCCTGGGTCGCCAGACCTTCGTGGACACCTTTGTCGACGGATTCGGCATCCCCTATCCGGCCGACGACCTGGCCGCCTTCCTCGACAAGAGCTTCAGCGTCGAGACCATCCTGACCAAGCTGGCCGAGCCCGGCGCCGCCTGGTGGGTGGCCGACCGCGACGGCGACATCCTGGGCTTCGCCAACACGGGGCCGAACACCCTGCCCCATCCCGACGCCCGTTCCAGCCACGCCGAACTGCGCCGCCTCTACATCAGCCGCGACGCTCAGGGCCTCGGTCTCGGCACCCAGTTGCTGAAGCTCGCCCTGGACTGGATGGAGGCCAACACCGACGGCCCCCTGTGGGTCGGCGTCTGGAGCGGCAACGAGAAGGCGCAAAAGCTCTACGCCGCCTACGGCTTCGAGAAGGCCGGCGAATACGACTACCCGGTCGGCGCCTGGAACGACCACGAGTTCATCTTGCGGCGAGCGTAACGCTCGAATAACGCTACTATCAGAATGATCTCGGGGGATGGCTGATGATACGCGTGTGGCTTCTGACCTTAACAGGCCTGACCGCCCTGGCGACCGCCTATCCGACGTTGGCGCAGGATGCCGAGCAAGCCCAAGTGAGTCCGGCCGCGGCCAAGGCCGAAGGCGACCGCATCATCGCCGCCGCCCACGCCGGCGACCTGTTCGAGAACATCACCGGGAACAACAGTGGCACACGCATTCGCCACAAGGCGAGTGGAATGACCTGCAGCTTCGATCCCGTCGCGGCAGGCAACAATGTGCGTATCTATCCGCCCGCCGCCCTGACGCCCAATCGGGGCGACAACGTCAGTTGCAGCGGCTTGATCACGTACCAGGCGACCCGCTACCAACCGATGCCCAGCGAAGCGCAGGATATGGCGTCATCTGTCGCCGAAATCCGCAATACCTGGAGCGACATCGAGCCGCTTGATGGCGAGTTCGGCGTCGCGACCGGGGCAGGACGCCCCGAACCGCTGTTCACAGCCCTTCAGGGACGGTCCCCCAACGGGACCGAGGCCGCCGTCTTCGTCATCATCACCCATGTTGATGGATGGTCGTTCAAGACTGAAACGTCCGGTCCGCTGGAGCAGGCTGAACTCATAGCCACCGCCGCCAGCCTTTTCTCTGTCGCCAGCCTTCCTCCGCGCGACTGATCGCCCCTCTCAGCCGTTTCGGGTCCCTCCCTTCGCGGCTATAGTCGCGAAATGCTCCTGCCCTTCTTCACCGCCCTGCGCGAAGCCCGTGTTCCGGTTTCGCTGAAGGAATGGCTTCATTTGATGGAGGCCATGGACAAGGACGTGGCGGGGCGGGAGGTCGAGGCCTTCTATCACCTGTCGCGGGCGGTGCTGGTCAAGGACGAGAAACACTATGACCGCTTCGATCAGGTGTTCGGCAAGGTGTTCAAGGGGCTGGAGACGGTCGGCGCGGGCGAGGACCTGACCACCGACATCCCCGAGGACTGGCTGCGGCTGCTGACCGAGAAGTTCCTGACCGACGAGGAAAAGGCCCAGATCGAGGCCCTGGGCGGGTTCGACAAGCTGATGGAGACGCTGAAGCAGCGTCTGGAGGAGCAGAAGGAGCGGCATCAAGGCGGCTCCAAGTGGATCGGCACGGGTGGAACCAGCCCCTTCGGTCACGGCGGCTACAACCCCGAGGGCGTGCGCATCGGCGGGCCGGGCAAGCAGGGCCGCGCGGTCAAGGTCTGGGAAAAGCGCGAATACAGGAATCTGGACGACAGCGTCGAACTGGGCACCCGCAACATCAAGGTGGCCCTGCGCCGCCTGCGTCGCTTCGCGCGTGAAGGCGCGGCCGAAGAACTGGACATGGACGGCACCATCGACGGCACGGCGCGTCAGGGCTGGCTGGACATCCGCATGAGGCCCGAGCGGCGCAACACGATCAAGGTCCTGCTGTTCCTCGACATCGGCGGCTCGATGGATGGCCATATCAAGCTGTGCGAGGAGCTGTTCTCGGCGGCCAAGACCGAGTTCAAGAACCTGGAGTTCTTCTACTTCCACAACTGCCTTTACGAGGGCGTGTGGAAGGACAACCGGCGTCGTCACAACGAGAAGATTCCGACCTGGGACGTGCTGAACAAATACCTCGGCGACTGGCGCGCCATCTTCGTCGGCGACGCCACCATGTCCCCCTATGAGATCACCATGCCCGGCGGCTCGGTTGAGCACTGGAACGAGGAGGCCGGCGCCGTCTGGCTGAAACGCGCGCGCCAGCAGTGGGACAAGTCGGTCTGGCTGAACCCCGTGACCGAACGCTACTGGAGCTACACCCAGTCGGTCGGCCTGATCCGCGAAGTCATGGACCAGCGGATGTACTCCCTGACGCTGGACGGACTGGACAAGGCCATGCGGGCGCTGACACGGTAGAGGTCTGATCGAGGAGGGACGCGATGACGACGACGGCTCTGCTTTTCGCCCTGATGCTGCAACAGGCCGCGCCCGGCGTCGTCTGGTCCGACGATCCGCCCGCCACCGTCGAGGAGGTCGCCGTCGCGACGCCCATTCCCGACTTGCCCGCCCACGCCCTGGCCGATCCCTATGGCTGGGAGCGCTCGCAGTGCAGCCCCTTCATCCGCAAGGACGAACCGCTGGAGCATTGTCAGGCGCGGGTGCGGGTGACGCTGGCCGCCGTGATGGGCGACCGCCTGCCCGAGGGTCTGCGCCCGTCGAAAGCGCTGGAGAACTGCACCCCCGGCACGGCGGCGAACGGCTACGCCATGCAGTGCGGCCCCCGTCCGGTCGCGGCCCTGAGCGCACCGACGCCGCTGGAAAAGGTCTGCGACAACCGTCCCCAGCGCACGTCCAGCGGCGCCCTGGCCTTCAACAGCGAGTGCCGCCCGGCGGCGGGCGAGGCGCGCGAACCGGAGGGGCTGCGCATCCGCCTCGGCGGCGACTGAGCCAGCCTCGCGCCGGTTTCAGCCGCGCGACCGCAGCCATTTGGCAACGGCCCAGGCGTGAGCCTCGTGGCGCAGGCGGGAGATCGCCTCCAGCGGCTCCAGCCAGACCAGTTCATGGTCGGCCTCGCACTGGGTCGAGGCGTCGAAGCCGGTGACGCGCACGGTCCAGAAACCGCCCGCGTTATTGACCGGCGAGCCGTCAGTGCGACGGAAGTACTGGGCGGCCTCGACAAGGCGGTCCTCGGGCTGAACGATCAGGCCGGTTTCCTCGGCGAACTCGCGGATGATCGCCTGCTGTTCGCTTTCCTCACCGTCGACGGCGCCGCCGGGCAGGTCGAAATAGCTGCCCTCGCCCCGGTCCACCCGCACGCAGGCCAGCTTGCCGTCCTGCTCGACCAGACCGAAGGCGGCGGGGCGGTGGATGTAGTCGAGACCCGGACGGGCCGTTCCAAACTGAAGCTTCATGACGGCAGACTAACGCGCGCCGAAGCCGATGCGAAAGGGCCTAAAGATCAAAGATCAGTTGCGCCCGCACCCCAGGGTGATCGGCGTCGAACTCGACCGCCGAACGCAGACCGCTGGCCATGGCCGAGACGATCTTGGCGCCCAGGCCTGTGCCCTTGGCGGTCCCGTCGCCCAGACCCGGGCCATCGTCCTCGACGGTCAGGATCGCGCGCCCTTCGGCCGCGGCCTCCAGCACCACGCGGATCTCGCCGCCCTCGCCCGGCGCATAGGCGTATTTGACGGCGTTAGTGACCAGTTCAGTGACGATGACGCCCAACGACACCGCTTGGTCCGTGGACACGCGCATCGGTTCGGCGCGCAGGGTCAGGCGGGGCGAGCCGTCGCCACCCCCCACGTCAGGGCCGACCGACTTGCCCAGTTCCTCGACCAGACCCGCCAGGTATTCGTCCATCGCCACTGTGGCCAGGTCCGACGAGGTGTAGAGGCGCCGGTGAACGTGAGCCACGGCCTCGATCCGCACCTGGGCCTCGCGCAGAGCCGAGCGCGCGCCCTCGTCGGCCAGCTGGCGCAGTTGCAGGGAGATGAAGCTGGACACCAGTTGCAGCGAGTTGCCGACGCGATGATTGACCTCGCGCAGCATGGCCTCGGCGCGGTCTCTCGCCAGGCGGACCTCTTCCTGGGCCGCTTCGTTCTCGCGCTCCAGACGGCGGCGCAGCAGGGCGTCCTCGATGGCCGAGCGCAGCAGGGCGGTGAAGTCCTCGGACACGTCCTTGATGACGTAGTCGGCGGCCCCGGCGCGCAGGGCGGCCACGGCGATCCGCCCGTCCTGAGCCCCGGTGACATAGACCACCGGCGGAGGGGCCGGCAGAGCCAGGATGTCGGGCAGGACGTCCAGCCCCTCGCGGCCCGGCATATGGTGATCGAGCGCACAGACATCAAACGTCCCGGCGCGCAGGGCCTCCAGCCCCGCCTCGCCTTCGGGCGCGCAGGTCACGTCGTAGCCGTGACGCGACAGTTCCTTCTGGACCAACCGCGACAAGGCGCGGTCGTCGTCGATGTAGAGCAGGCGGATAGCGGCCCCCATGTCGCTCAAATCTCGGGCGCCTGCATGACGGACAGGAACAGACCCAGCTGCTGGATCGCTCCGGCGAAGGCTTCATAGTCCACCGGCTTGGTGATGTAGACGTTGCAGCCCAGGTCGTAGCAGCGCTGGATCTCGACCTTGTCGTCGGTGGTGGTCAGGATCACCACAGGGGCGCGGCGCAGGCGCTCGTCCGACTTGACCTTCTCCAGGATGTCGGTGCCCGACATGTCAGGCAGGTTCAGGTCCAGCAGGATCAGCAGCGGCCCGTGGGCGCGCACCTCGTCGCTGAACAGATAGTCCAGCGCCGCCCCGCCCTCGGCGAAGTGGACGATGTCGTTGGCGATATTGGCGCGGCGGATGTTCTTTTCGATGAGCTTGGCGTGACCGTAGTCGTCCTCGACCATGACGATCTTCACGGAGTGGCTCATAGGCGGTCTCCTGCGTCACCCGGCACGATCAATCGTGTGGGGAATTTCAGATGGAATGTCGAGCCTTGCCCCGGCTCGGACTCCAGGGCGATGGTCCCGCCCAGGCGGCGCACGCTGTTGCGCACGAAGGCCAGGCCCAGGCCCTCGCCCGGCAGGTCCTGTTTCCCGGCGCGACGGAACAGTTCGAAGATGCGTTCGTGGTCGCGCTCTGACACGCCGCGTCCATTGTCGATGATGCGGTAGTGGGCGCGCCCGTCGTCGTCCGCCTCACCCTCGACGACGATGCGGATGGGGCGGCCGGGCTGCTGATACTTGACGGCGTTGTCGAGCAGGTTGCCGAAGATCTGCTCGATCGACAGCCGGTCGCTTTCCAGCACCGGCAGGTCGCGCACGATGATCTCGCCGCCTGACTCGATGGCCTGATGGTGGACGCTGTCGGCGATGGCCTGGACCACCGCGGTCATGTCCAGGGTCTCGGGGACCAGGGCGCGGCGACCGTCGCGCGACAGCTTCAGGATGGCGTTGATCAGCCGGTCCATCTTGGCCGTCGAGGCGCGGATGAAGCCGACCGCCTCGGGCACGTCTTCGCGCACGGCGCGGATCGCCTCGGGCTCGATCGCCTCGGGATGGGTCAGGGCCAGGGTGCTCAGCTGGTGGTCGAAAACCTTGCCGACCTGCTCCAGTTCGGAGGTGTAGCCCATGACATTGACCAGAGGGGCGCGCAGGTCGTGGCTGACGATATAGGCGAACCGCTGGATCTCCTCGTTGGCGCGGGTCAGCTCGGCGGTGCGGTCGCGGACCTGGTTCTCCAGCCCGGCGTTGACGCGGTCCAGTTCCAGATGCGCCTCCTCGATCTCCTCGACATAGCGCCGCACCAGCCAGGTGCTGATCCCGGCCAGGATCAGGATCAGCAGCGCCGCCAGGGCGTTGACCGAGACCGTCACCGCCGAGGCGCGCTCGGACTGACGGGTGCGCTCGGCCAGGCGCCGGGCCTCGACCGCGTCGATGGCGGTCAGTTCCACCCGCATCTGATCCATCAGCACCTTGCCCTGGCCGCTGCGGATGACGGACACGGCCTCGCCGATGCGGCCCGTTCGGGTCATCTCGATCGTCCGCTCGAGCAGGCTCAGGCGTTCCTGATAGAGCGAGCGGACGCGGGCCAGGCGCGGTTTCAGTTCGTCATCGCTTCCGATCAGGCTGTCGAGGCGATTGAACACGGCAGGAAGCGCGGCGATCGCCCGGTCATGCACCGCCAGATATTCCGGCCGCGCCGTCAGCATGAAACCGCGCTGCCCCGTCTCGGCGTCGGCCAGCAGGGTCAGCACGTCCTTGGCCGCCAGCCGCACCTGCTGGCTGTGATCGACCGTATCGTTATAGGCCGAGGTCCGCTGGATCATGACGAAGGTGGCGGCGTTCACCGCCAGCAGCAGCAGAATGGCCAGCGCCAGCAAGGCGATGATGGAACGGCTGAGCGTCGGCGTGCGCAGGAAGGCGCCAAAGGTCCGAAGGGCCGGCCGGATGCGATTCATGATTCGAGCATCCGCGACCGCACCCCTTGAGTCCAGTCGTTACCTCGCTGCAGCTCAGACGGTGCCGATGGTCCGCAGACGGGCCTTGGGGTGGACCTCGTTCTGGCTCATCACCACGGTCTGCCCGCGGAAACGCTCGATGATCGAACGGACATAGGGGCGGACCTGCGGGCCGGTCAGCAGGACGGGATTCTCGCCCGACATGGCGGCGCGCTCGAACACGTCGCGAACCGCGCGGATGAAGTCCTGAAGCCGGCTGGGCGCCATGGCCAACTGCTTGTCCTCGCCCGGACCGATCAGGGCCTCGGCGAAGGCCTGTTCCCAGTCCGGCGACAGGCTGACGATCGGCAGGGCGCCGTCGTCGCCCCGGTTCGCCCAGCACAGCTGACGCGCCAGGCGGGTACGGACGTGCTCGACCAGGGTTGTGACGCTGGTGGTGTGGGGTGCCGCCTCGGCCAGACCTTCGAGGATGGCCGGCAGGTCGCGGATCGAGACCTTTTCCCGCAACAGCGTCTGCAGCACGCGCTGCAGGGTGGTGACGGTGACGACTGTAGGGATCAGTTCGTCGACCAGCTTCTTCTCTTCGCCCTGCAGCTCCTTCAGCAGCTTCTGCACCTCGGCGTAGGACAGCAGATCCGCCATGTTCTCCTTGAGGATCTCGGTCAGGTGCGTCGTCAGCACCGTCGACGGGTCGACCAGAGTATAGCCGCGGAAGGTGGCTTCTTCGCGCAAGGCTTCGTCGATCCAGGTGGCGGGCAGGCCAAAGGCCGGCTCGCGCGTATGTTCGCCGGGCAGTTCGACCTGACGGCCCGCCGGGTCCATGGCCATCAGTTGGGCCAGACGCACCTCGCCGGCTCCGGCCTCCATCTCCTTGATGCGGATGGCGTAGCCCTGGTTAGGCAGGCGCATGTTGTCGAGGATGCGCACGCTGGGCATGACGAAGCCGTAT
The DNA here is from genome assembly GCF_057839885.1 of Brevundimonas sp. KH_025. Classification (NCBI taxonomy): domain Bacteria; kingdom Pseudomonadati; phylum Pseudomonadota; class Alphaproteobacteria; order Caulobacterales; family Caulobacteraceae; genus Brevundimonas; species Brevundimonas sp. KH_025. The sequence goes on from NZ_CM174501.1 coordinate 2,057,082, forward strand.
TCCTGGGCCAGCGAGCGGCGCAGGGCGCGGATCTGATCGGTCAGGCGACGGCCCTCCAGATCATTGATCAGCGACAGCAGGGCGTAGCCCAGCTCGATCTTGACCTCGTCGATGGTCAGGGCCGTGGCGATCGGCTCCTCGACGTCCTCCTTGGGCTTCAGCTCGACCGTTTCGACCGGCGCCGGCTTCAGCCGGTTGCGGCCCAGCCGCCAGGCCATGAAGCCCGAACCGATGGCCAGGGCCGCGAAGGGGATCAGCGGCATCCCGGGGATCAGGCCGATCAGGCCCGCAGCGCCCGACACCACGCCCAGGCTGACCGGGTTGGTGGCCAGTTGCGCCACCAGGGCCTTGTCCGCCGTGCCCTCGACGCCCGCCTTGGACACCAGGAAGCCGGCGGCGATGGAGACGATGATGGCCGGAACCTGCGTCACCAGGCCGTCGCCGATGGTCAGCTGAACATAGGTGTTGGCCGCCTCGCCCACCGGCATCTTGTGCTGCAGCACGCCGATCAACAGGCCGCCGATGGCGTTGATGAAGGTGATGATCAGGCCGGCCACGGCGTCGCCGCGCACGAATTTGGACGCACCGTCCATGGCCCCGAAGAAGGTCGATTCCTGCTCCAGCTCCTTGCGGCGCAGCTTGGCCTGGTCCTCGGTGATCAGGCCCGACGACAGGTCGGCGTCGATGGCCATCTGCTTGCCCGGCATGGAGTCCAGGGTGAAGCGGGCCGAGACCTCGGCGATGCGGGTCGAACCCTTGGTGATGACGACGAAGTTCACCACCAGGACGATGGCGAAGATGATCACCCCGATGATGAAGTTGCCGCCCATCATCAGTTCGCCGAAGGCGTTGATGACCTGGCCGGCGGCGTCGTGGCCCTCTTGACCGTGGGTCAGGATCAGGCGGGTCGAGGCCAGGTTGAGGCCCAGTCGGAACAGGGTCGAGACCAGCAGCACCGTCGGGAAGATGGCGAAGTCCAGCGGCCGCTTCATCATCAGGGCCGTCATCAGGATCAGCACGCTGGAGACGATCGAGATCGCCAGCAGCAGGTCCAGCAGCATCTTGGGGATGGGCACGATCAGCAGCATGATCACGCCGATCACGCCGACCGCCATCAGCACCTCGCCGCGCATCAGCCAGCCGAGCGCGTCGCGCCCGGTGGGGCGCGCATAGCCGTCCTTCATCAGGATCGGCGCATCAACCATGGCGAACGCCACACGGGGTAATCGAGATCATCCCGCCAGATGACAGGATTCGCGGATTCTCAGCCATGCCCCAGCGCCTTGAGCGCCAGACGGGTCGCATCGGCGATGACGGCTTCGCGCTGGGCGTTGGTCGAAGCGTCGGTCGCATGGAAATAGACGGCGATGACCACGGGGGCGCCGGCCATTGCGCCTTTGGGGGGCTGGATCAGGCCGATGTCGTTGGTCGGGCCGTAGCCGCCGGTCCCCGTCTTGTGCGCCACGGCCCAGCCGGCGGGGACGCCCGCCTTGATCCGTCCCTGCCCGGTGGGCGTATCCATCATCCAGCGCATCAGCAGGGCCTTGGACGCCTCATCAAGCGGGGTGTCGGGCGCGACCAGAAGGCGGCTGATGTTCTGCACCGACTGGATCGGAGTGATGGTGTCCTTGTCGCCGTCCAGGCGGTTCATCTCCGGCTCGAGACGATCCACGCGGGTGCTGTCGTCGCCGATGCCGCGATAGAAGGCGCGCAGAGGCTCCAGCCCGCCCATCTCGCGGATCAGGATATTGGCCGCGGGGTTGTCGCTCAGCTCGACCGTGGCCTTCATCAACTGCTCGATGGTCAGGGTCGCGCCGACGGCCTTTTCCGTGGTCGGGGCGTGATTGACCATGTCGGCGGCGGTGATCGGGACGGCGCGATCCAGACGCTCCTGCCCCGCCTGGACGCGCAACAGAGTCGCGGCGGCCAGATACATCTTGAAGGTCGAGCAATAGACGAAGCGTTCGTCGCCGCGCCACGCCGCCTTCACCCCGTCCGAGGCGATCGCCACGCCCAGGCGGCCGCCGTGGCGGGCCTCCAGCGCCGACAGGTCGAGGGCCAGCGTCGTGACGGCGGCCTCGGCCGGCTCGGCCTTGCGGGCGCAGGCCGCAAGCGCCAGCGCGCCCGCGCCCAGCAGCACGGTCCTGCGGTCGGCGCCCATGATCAGCCCACGGCGCCGTAGGCGGCGGCCACGCCCGACTGCGGGGCCGGGATCGGCGTGCCCTCGTCGGCGTATTCGTTCAGCTTGTTGCGCAGGGTGCGGATCGAGATGCCCAGGATGGTCGCCGCATGGGTGCGGTTGCCCAGGCAGTGGTTCAGGGTGTCGAGGATCAGGGTCTTTTCCATCTCGGCCACGGTCTGACCGACGAAGCTGCGGGTCATGGCGTCGGCCATCTGGGCCGCATGGCCGGCGACCCCGGCGTCATAGGTCGAGGCAGTCGGCGACGGCGCGGTCGAGCCGCCTTCCAGCAGAGGCCGGCCGTCCGGCAGGCGGATGGCGTCGACGTCGATCTCGGCCCCCGTCGCCAGCAGGACAGCGCGGTGCATGGCGTTTTCCAGCTCGCGCACGTTGCCGGGCCAGCGATGGCCGACCAGGGCGCAGCGGGCCTCGGCGGAAATGGCGCGCGGCGGCACGCCGTTGGCGGCGGCGTATTTCTTGACGAAGTGATCGCACAGCACGCCGATGTCGCCCGGCCGCTCGCGCAGGGACGGCAGGCGCAGGTTCACCACGTTCAGGCGATACAGCAGGTCTTCGCGGAACGTGCCCTCGGCTACGGCCTTGGCCAGGTCGCGGTTCGAGGTGGCGATGATGCGAATATTGACCGGCACGGGCTTGGCCCCGCCGACGCGGTCGATGACCCGCTCCTGAATGGCGCGCAGCAGCTTGGCCTGCAGGCGGGCGTCCATCTCCGAGATTTCGTCCAGCAGCAGCGTGCCGCCGTCAGCTTCCTCGAACTTGCCGATGCGGCGAGCCACGGCGCCGGTGAAGGCGCCCTTCTCGTGACCGAACAGCTCGGATTCCAGCAGGTTGTCGGGAATGGCGGCGCAGTTGACGCTGATGAAGGGCTTGTCGGCGCGCTTGGACGCCGTGTGCAGGTGACGGGCCATCACCTCCTTGCCGACGCCGCTTTCCCCGGTGATCAGGATGGAGGCTTCCGAGCGCGCCACCTGGTCGGCCAGGCCGATGACGGCCTTCATCGCCGGATCGGCCGAGATCATCGGGCGCTCGTCATCGGCCACGGCCGACAGGACAGCGGCGATCAGGTCCGCCTCGGGCGGCAGGGGGATGAACTCCTTGGCCCCGGCGCGGATGGCGTCGGCGGCTTCACGAGCGTCGGCGTCGACCCCGCAGGCCACGACCGGGACGTGGATCCGTTCGGCGTCGTTGGCGGCGATCAGGGCGGCGATGTCGATGCGGTAGTCGACCATCATCAGGTCGGCTCCCTGCCCGCGTCGCAGTTGCTCGGTCGCCTGATCGGCGCGTTCGACATGCTGGACCTTGGCGCCGTGCGCCATGGCCATCTTCACCGCCGTCGCCAGCTGTCCGCTGAGCCTGCCAACCACCAGAAGCCGCATGGGTCTTCTCCTCTAGAACGCTATTCCGAAACAGGGCGGCCGATCAGGCGCCCTTGTCCTCGGTCTTGATGATTTCCGTCATGGTCACGCCCAGGCGGTCCTCGACGACGACGACCTCCCCGCGCGCCACCAGGCGGTTGTTGACGAAGATGTCGATGGCCTCGCCGACCTTGCGGTCCAGCTCCAGCACGCTGCCGCGGTTCAGCTTCAGCAACTGGGCGACGGACATATGGGCCTTGCCCAGCACAGCCGAGATGTTGACCGGCACGTCGAAGACGGTGGCCAGGTCAGCGGCGGACTTGTCGCCGCCCTCGTCGGCGATGTTCAGGGCGGTGGAGTCGCCGAACTCTTCCAGGGCGAGATCGTCGGTGGCCATCAGAAGGCGCTCCTGTCGAGGGATTCAGCATGGCCGGCCTCGGCCGCGAGCGCGGCCTCCAGCGCGGCGGAAACGCGGGCGGCGACGCCCTCGGGATCGAACTCGGCGCGGCCGTCGGCCCATTCCAGAGCGAAGGCGGCGGCAGGCGCGCCCGCATCCTCGCGGAAAGCGATCAGGCCGCTGAAGCCGGCGTCGGCGCACAGGGCCTCCACGTGGGCGCGGGCCGTCTCATCCAGGCCGGCGGCGCGAACCAGCAGACGGGGCGAGGCGTCGATCTCCTGACCCAACTGCTCGATGGCGGCTTCCAGCGGGCGGCGCGGGAAGCGGTCGAAGGCGGCTGAGGCCAGGATGCGGGCGGCGGCCACCGACAGTTCAGCCGACTGGCGGCGATGCGCCTCGGCCACCGTGCTCAGAGCACCCGCCGAATGGGCCACCGACTGGGCCAGGGTCGACAGGGCGTCGGCGCGCAAGGCCTCGACCTCGGCCAGGGCCTGCTGGCGGGCCTCCAGCCGCGCCTGAGCGACCAGGGCCTCGACCTCGGCGGGCGCGAAGGAGCGCTTGGTCGGCTGCCAGGCGGAAGGACGCACGACGTCGCCGGCCGCGTCGAACTCGGTGTCGAAGATGAAGGGGCGGGCGTTTGCGGGAATGGCGGTCATGTCAGTAGATCAACTCGTCGTCGCCGCCCTGGCCGGCCAGCATGATTTCGCCGCGCGCCGCCAGATCCTTGGCCACCTGGACCATGGTCATCTGGGCGGTGTCGACGTCCTTCAGGCGCACAGGCCCCATCGAATCCATGTCCTCGCGCATGATCTTCGAGGCGCGCTCGGACATGTTGGAGAAGAACATTTCGCGCAGGGCGTCAGAGGCCCCCTTCAGCGCGAGGCCCAGCTGGTCCTTCTCGACCGCCCGCAGCAGGGTCTGGACCCCGCCCGGATCGAGGCGCGACAGGTCCTCGAACACGAACATCAGGGCGCGGATGCGCTCGGCGGAATCGCGGCTGCGTTCCTCCAGGGCGCCGATGAAGCGGGCCTCGGTCTGGCGGTCGAAGCTGTTGAAGATGTCGGCCATCAGTTCGTGGCTGTCGCGCTTGGAGGTGCGCGCCAGGTTGGACATGAACTCGGTGCGCAGGGTTTGCTCGATCTTGTCGAGGATGTCGCGCTGCACCGGCTCCATGCGCAGCATCCGCTGCACGCATTCCAGGGCGAAGTCCTCGGGCAGGGCCGTCAGGACGCGCGAGGCGTGGTCCGGCTTGATCTTGGACAGGACCACCGCGACCGTCTGCGGGTATTCGTTCTTCAGATAGTTGGCGAGGACGGCCTCGTTCACGTTGCCGAGCTTGTCCCACATGGTCCGCCCGGCGGGACCGCGGATTTCCTCCATCAGGGCGTCGACGCGCTCGCCCGGCATGAAGGAGGCCAGCAGGCGCTGGGTCTGCTCATAACTGCCCATCAGCGAGCCGGAGCCGCCGATGCCGGAGACGAACTCGACCAGCACCTCTTCCACGACGTTGGCCGTCACGGCGCCGAGGCCGGCCATGGCCTGGGAGACCTCCTTGATCTCTTCGTCGTCGAGCTGCTGCCACAGGACCGTGTGTTCCTCGCCCAGCGACAAGAGGACCACGGCGGCCTTTTCGGGGCCCGTCAGCTTGCGGGCGTCATCAACTGCGGCTTTCTTGCTCACGAGGCGGGTCATTAGCTCTCATGCACCCACGACCGAAGGATCGCGGTTGATTCCTCCGGGTGGGAGTCCACGAAGTCGGAGACCTTCTTGATCGAGGAGGCCTTCACCTGTCCCTCGATGCGGGCGATGTCCAGGCGCTGGTCCATCTCGCTGGGGCCGGCCAGCATCTGGGGCTGGCCCGGCAGGACACCGCCGACGATCTGGGTGTCCAGCGCCGTCACCGGCATGCCGTTGGCGCCGACCAGGGCGGGCGCGCCGCCGCCGCCCGAGGCGGTCTTCAGCAGGGGCCGCACGACGAAGAAGATCAGCAGCAGGCCCGTCACCAGCAGGACCAGCAGTTCGACGCCCCGCATGATGTCGTTCTTGTCGAAGTTGAACATCGACGACCCTTCGTCCGCGCCCGGCGCCGCCGAGGGCTCGCGGTTGAAGCGGACGTTGATCACCTCAATCTTGTCGCCGCGCGTCTCGTCTATGCCGACAGCGGCGGCGACCAGGGTCTTGATCTGCTGCACTTCCTCGGCGCTGCGCGGGGCGTAGGTCGGCTCGCCCTTGCCGCCGGCGGCGGGGGTGTACTTGCCGTCCACGGCCACCGAAACCGACAGCTTCTTGACCTCGCCCGGCTCCTTCACCGTCGTGGTGGTGGTGTTGGAGATTTCGTAGTTGGTGGTCTCGGTGTTTTCCGAGTTGGTCGAGCCGATAGGCGTGGTGTTCGGGGCCTGACCGCCGGGGATATTGTTCGTGGCGGTCGCGCCGCCGTCGGCCTGACCCGTCGTGTCCTGCGACTGCGAGCCGTTGGTCGAGGTCGAGCGGACGACCTGGCCGTCGGGATCGAACTTCTGTTCCTGGGTGGTCGAGCGGCTGTGGTCGATGTCGGCCGTGACCTGGACCCTTGCAGCCCCAGCGCCGACGACGCCCTCGACGATGTCCTGGATCCGGGTCTGCAGTTGAGCCTCGGTCGTGGCCTTGGCGGCCTCGGCGTTGGCCGAGGTGAAGCCCGTGTCTTCCGAACCCGCAGCCAGGGTGCGGTTGGACTGGTCCGTCACCGTGACCTTGTCCGGCTTCAGGTTCGGCACCGACGAGGCGACGACGTTGCGGATGGCGCGGACCTGATCGGCGCTGAGATCGCGCCCGCCCAGGCCCACGACCACGGCGGCGGTCGGGTCGACGGAAGCAGCCTGGAACATTTCCCGGCGCGGCATGGTGATGTGGACGCGGGCCGAGGTGATGCCGCGCATCGACATGATGGTGCGCGACAGCTCGCCCTGCAGGGCGCGCTGCTCGTTCAGGTTCTGCTGGAACTCGGTCTGGCCCAGCACCGACTGGTTGTCGAAGATCTCGTAGCCGACGCTGCCCGAGGTCACGAGTCCCTTGCCCGCCAGCATCAGGCGCGCCGTGCCGACCTCGTCGCGGCTGACGAAGATGGTCGAGCCGTCGCCCTTGGACGAATATTTGATGCCCGCCTGATCCAGCGCGGCGCTGATCTCGGAAGCTTCGCGCAGGTCGAGGTTGGAATAGAGCAGCGCGTCGGGCGCCTGGCCCACACGCAGCATGACGGCGACCAGCACCGCGGCCACGCCCGCGGCGACGCCAAGCACCGCGGCCAGGCGGCCGATACCGAACTTCTGCAACGCCGCCGTGAAGCCGCCCACGCGTCCCCGCCTCATACTGGCGGGAGGACCACACCGCCCCGCTAGGCAGAAAGTGCCGCGTGGATGGTAAACGCGGCGTTAAGAGGCGTTAAAGATTGGGAGAATCCGGGCCTCGCCTTTCCTCCCCATTCCATGGGGAGGTGGATCGGCGGCGAAGCCGACGAGACGGAGGGGGCGACTCCACGGCTGACGTCTGCGCCGCCCCCTCCACCGCTACGCGGTCCCCCTCCCCATAAAATGGGTAGGAAAAGAAAAAGGCGGCGCGTCTTTCGACACGCCGCCTTTCGTAGCCTTGAGAGACTTGGAGCTTACGCCGCCTTCAGCAGCTCCGCCTTCTTGTCCGCAGCCGCATTGATGCGGGCCTCGGCGATGGCGTCGGCGATCAGGTGGGTCGGCTTGTTCTCGGAGGCCGAACGCTCGAGGATTTCCTCGAAGGTGTCCATCAGGCGCGACAGCTTGCCCTCGACCCACGACGGGTCATAAGCGCCGCCCGACTGACGGGCGTTCATTTCCGAGGCGACGTTGATGATGCCGCCGCCGTTGACGACGTAGTCGGGGGCGTAGAGCACGCCGCGACGGAACAGCTCGTCGCCGATGTCGGCGGTGGCCAGCTGGTTGTTGGCGGCGCCGCAGACAGCCTTGACCTTCAGACGGTCCAGGGTCTGCAGGTTCAGCGTCGCGCCCAGGGCGCAGGGCGCATAGATGTCGGCGGCGACGTCATAGATGGCGTCGGGGGCGACGATCTCGGCGCCGGTCGCGGCGGCGACAGCTTCCAGGTTGGCCTGGTTGACGTCGGTGATGATCAGCTTGGCGCCGGCCTTGTGCAGCTTCTCGGCCAGATAGGCGCCGACGTGGCCGACGCCCTGAATGGCGACGGTCAGGCCGGTCATGTCGTCCTGATTGAACAGGCGGCGGGCCACGACCAGGTTCGAGCGGAACACGCCCTCGGCGGTGACGGGGCTGGGGTCGCCCGAGGCTTCCGGACCGTCCTTCAGGCCCAGGACGTATTCCGTGACCTTGCGGGCCTCGGCGATATCCTCGACCGAGGTGCCGACGTCTTCAGCGGCGTAATAGTTGCCGCCCAGGCCGTTCAGGGCGCGGCCGAAGGCGCGGAACAGTTCAGGCGACTTCTGGGTGCGGCTGTCGCCGATGATGACCGACTTGCCGCCGCCCATTTCCAGGTCCGCCACGGCGTTCTTGTAGCTCATGCCCTTGGACAGGCGCAGCACGTCTTCCAGGGCTTCGGCGGCCGAAGCGTAGTTCCACATGCGGGTGCCGCCGACAGCGGGGCCGCGCGCGGTGGAGTGAACCGCGACGATGGCTTTCAGGCCGGTTTTCTCGTCATGGAAGGCGTGGACGCCTTCATGGTTCGCGAAAGAAGGGGAATCAAACAGCGTCTTGCCCATGACAGGCCTTTCCTGGGGTATTTTTTATGCGCGTGGAGATACGCCGCGCTCGCCTAAACGGCAAGCATGACGGTTTCGCGTCAGGAAGTTCAGCGCGCCCTAGATCACTGGGAATGGGGATCAGCCCTCAGCGCCGGCAGCACCGGCGCGGCGCCCGATGGAAGGGGCGCGGCCTCGTCGCGCAGCCAGGCCTCGATGTCGCGATAGACGACCTCGCCCTGAAAGTCCCGGTTCAGGATGTGCCAGCCGTCGCGGTAATAGGCCGTCCGCAGGTTCGGCCGCTCGCCCGCCTGCTCCAGCGCCCGGCGCATGGGACGCTTCTCGATGATCTGGTCGTGCGCGCCGTAGAGCAGCAGGGTCGGCTTCTCGATCTTGCCCAGACGCACCGTCGCCGTCTCCATCAGATCGACCAGGCCGTGCAGGGAATCGAACCGAGTGGAGATGATGCTGAGGGGATCGCGGCCGTTGCGGACCAGTTCCAGCGTATTGTCCGAAGCGCGGATGCGACGAACGGCGAAGGACGGCGGCTCGACCGCCCTGTCGCCCATCAGCCGGGCGGCGGCCCACAGGCCGGCGCCGTTGAACGCGCTCTGGCTGGACCAGCCCCAGACGCCGGGCGCCAGCAGAACCACGCGGTCGGCGTCGGGCGGCGCCTCGGACCCGAAGGCGGCGATGGTCGAGGCTCCGCCCATGCTTTCGCCCGCCACCACGATCATGGCGTCAGGCCGCTCGGCGCGAACCAGGGCGACGATGGTGCGCAGGTCCTGGCTGGTCAGGCTTTCCGGCGCGAACTCGCCGCGATGGGGTGCCAGGCCGAAACCGCGCTGATCATAGGCCCATGTCTCAATGCCCCGCGTCGCCCACCACGGCCCCGCCAGCCGGAAGGAGGCGTAGTGGTCGTTGAACCCGTGCAGGGCGACGATGACGGCCCATGGCGGCTGCCCCTCCGGGGTCCAGCGCAGATAGGGCAGATGCGCGCCGTCCTGAACCACGAAGGCCCCGCGCCCTTCGGTCCCCGCCTCGATGCGCGGCCCGTTGAAGCCGACCGGCGGGGTCTGCGGCGCCTGCAGATGCGGCGTGGCGCAGGCGGACAGGGCGAGCGTGAGCGCCAGAAGGCCCGCTGTCAGTCCGCTTCGCCCGATGCTCACGCCAGAATCTCCACAATCCGTTCGCGAAGGTAGGGCAGAACCTCGGCCTCGAACCACGGGTTTTTCCGAAGCCAGGCGGTATTGCGCCATGACGGGTGCGGCAACGGCAGGACGGCGGGGGCGTAGTCGCGCCAGGCGCGGACCGTTTCGGTCATGGTGGACCGGGCGCGGTCGCCCAAGGCCCACGCCTGGGCGTAGCCGCCGACCAGCAAGGTCAGCTCGACATTCGGCAGTTCGGCCAGCAGCCGGGGCCGCCAAAGCTCGGCGCAGCAGCCCGGCGGCGGATAGTCCCCGCCCTTGGGGTCTGTCCCGGGAAAGCAGAAGGCCTGGGCCGCGACGCCCAGGCGCGGATCGCCGTAGAAGGTCGCCTCGTCCACGCCCAGCCAGTCGCGCAGGCGGTCGCCGGACGGATCGGTGAAGGGCAGACCGCTTTCATGCACCCTTCGTCCCGGCGCCTGGCCGCAGATCAGCAGGCGGGTTTCGGGTGCGACCATGACCACCGGGCGCGGCGTATGGGGCAACTGCCCCAGGCACGCCCGGCAGGCGCGGATGTCGGCCAGGAGATCCTCCAGGCCTGTATCCGGTTCAGTCGAAATCGTCATCCGAAGCTTCGACCGGCGGCAGGGCCGCCAGGGCCGCGGCCGTCTCGGCCTCGGTCGGCAGGCGCAGACGGATCACGCCCTTGAAGGCGTTCGGATCGACCGCCTTGCCCTTCTTGGTGATGGTCAGCTTGCCCTGACGCATCAGGCCCAAAGCCACAGCACGCACCTTGGGCAGCATTCGCTGCCACTGCTCGGGCTGCAGCTCTTTGGCCACGTCCGAGGGTTCAATGCTCTTGCCGCCGACGTTCTTGGGGTCGGCCTTGGCCAGTTTTTCGAAAATGGCCGCTTCGATTGGATCGCTCATTGCGCCTATATGCTGCACTGCAAGACCGGAAAGAAGGCGAAACCGACATGGTTGCGAAAATCACCGTCGCCGAAGGCGAGTTCGCCGGCTGGCAGACCTATGACCTGCACGACACCTTCGACGTGGTGGTGGGCCCCTTCTACGGCAAGCTGGACCCCGACGGCCATATGCGCTGCGCCTTCCGCGCCGAGCAAAAGCACATGAACGCCGGCGGCCGGATGCACGGCGGCTGCCTGATGACCTTCGCCGACATCGCCATGTTCCAGATCGCCTATCAGGAGATGGAGGGCGCGTCCGGCGTGACCGTGCAGTTGGATTCCACCTTCATCGACGGCGCCTATGTCGGCGAACTGATCGAGGCGACCGGCCAGGTGACGAAGGCGGGCAAGAGCCTGATCTTCGTGCGCGGCCAGATCAACACAGGCGACCGGCTGCTGCTGACCTTCTCGGGCGTGATCCGGAAGTTCACGCCGCGGGACTGAAAGCCCTACTTCGCCGGGGCGTAAACCACCCGGCACTCGCCATCGACCGTGGTGTAGCGGTTGTTCGCGGCGTCCACGAAGGCGATCCGGCCGCCGTCGTTGTACTCGACCTTGCCGGTCGAGCGGCCCTTGAAGGTCTCGACGCCATAGGTCCAGCAGGTGATGTCGGCGGGGCGGTCGCTCCAGGTGGCGTCGTTGCGCGCGCGCCGGCTGTCCGTGCAGGCGGCGGCGGACACGGCGAGACCCAGGGCGAGTGTGATCGTGAAGGCTCTGTTCATACCGCCCAGCTTGGCACGACGGATCGGGTCCGAAAAGACGTCTTAGACCCCGGCCTTCGCGGCCGGACGGGCGTGGCAGGCCTCGAGCCAGCGGGCCAGGTGGACCAACTCCTCGGGCGGGCGGTATTTGACCAGTCGGGCGAAGTCGAGCCCGACCGCCGCGACGATGTCGGCGATGGTGAAGCGGTCGGCGGCGATGAATTCGTGCTCGGCCAGCTGCCGGTCCAGCGTGCGCATGAACTTCTCGGCGCCGACACGGCTGTATTCCGCCACCTGCGGCTGAGGCGCCTCTAGCGCAGCGAGCGCCGGGTGGCTGAAGCGCACGTTCAGCATCATCGGATTGGCCAGATAGATCTCGCAGCGGCGCGTCCACATCTCGATCAGCGCCTGCTCCTTCGGATCATGGCCGAACAGGTTCGGCTCCGGGTTCAGCGCCTCAAGATAGCGGCAGATGGCGATGGATTCAGAAATGCAGGTGCCGTCGTCCAGCTCCAGCGCCGGGACGTGCGGCACGCCCACCTTGGCGCGGTATTCCGCCGCGCGGTGCTGACCGGACAGCAGATCGACCTCGACGAAGTCGACATTCTCGATGCCCTTCTCGGCCATGACCCAGCGGACCCGGCGCGGATTGGGCGCGCGACGCGAGGTGTAGAGCTTCATCCGGAGGATCCTCTCAGCGGTCCCCGAGGGACACGATCAGGCGAACACCGAGGCCGGCATGGCCCCGACGATGCAGGCGGTCATCAGCGTGGCCAGGAAGCCCGCGAACAGGGCCTTCCACACCAGGCCCAGGACCTCCTCACGGCGCTCCGGCATCAGCACCGACAGGCCGGTGACGGTGATGCCGACCGAGCCGATGTTGGCGAAGCCGCACAGGGCATAGGTCATCAGCATCCGGGTACGCTCGCTCATGTCGCCGGCCGGGACCTCGCCCAGTTTGATGAAGGCGACGAACTCGGTCAGGGTCAGCTTGACGCCCAGCAGCCAGCCGGCCTTCTGCGCATCGGCCCAGTCCACCCCGATCAGCCAGGCCAGCGGCGAGAAGACCACGCCCAGAATGCGCTCGACGCTCAAGGCCTCGCCGCCGATCCAGAAGGCGCCCAGCATGACATTGGCCAGGGCCACCAGGGCCACGAAGACGATCAGAACGGCCGAGATGTTCAGCACCACCATCAGGCCGTCAGAGGTGCCCTTGACGATGGCGTCGATGGAGCTGTCGTACTTCAGCGCCGAGTTGTAGTCGGCGACCGCCCCGCCCTCGCCCGGCTTCTCGGGGATGATGACGCGGGCCAGCAGGACGCCGGCCGGGGCCGAGACGATGGAGGCGACCAGGACGTGGCCCGCCGCATTGGTCAGGACCGGGCCGAGGATGGTCGCATAGGCCACCATGGTCGAACCGGCGACGGTGGCCAGGCCGACCACCATCATCAGGAACACCTCCGAGCGGGTCAGCTTGTCCAGATAGGCGCGGATGACGATGGGGCTTTCGATCATGCCCAGGAAGACGTTGGCCGCCACCGCCAGGGCCGAGGCCCCGCCCAGGCCCATGGTCCGCTGGAACAGGAAGCCGAAGCCGAGCGTGATCCACTTCAGGATCCGCCAGTGCCACAGCAGGGCCGACAGGGCCGAGATCACCAGGATCAGCGGCAGCACCTTGAAGGCGAAGGTGAACAGGGCGCCTTCGTTGGCCACGGCGTAGGGCTGATCCCCGCCCGCCAGATAGCCGAAGACGAACTTGGTCCCCTCTTCCGTGGCCAGCTCCAGCCCCTTCACCGCATTGTTGATGCCGTCCAGCACCACCTGCGAACCTGGAATGGCGAAGGTCGCCAGCACCAGCGCCGCCTGCACCGCCACCGCGCCCAGCGCCAGCCGCCACGGGAAGACCTTGCGGTTCTCGGACACCGCCCAGCAGACGGCGATGATGACGACCAGGCCGAACAGGCTCTGGAGGTTCAGAAGGCTGAACATGGGAAAGGCGGCTCCGCGACCGGCGCTACGGGAGCCGGTTTCTCATCTGCGCATGAACGACAGCCGCGCGCGGCTGGCAAGAGGCGCAAGAAAAAGGCGGAGGATGAATCCTCCGCCTTCGGTTCAGTATCAGACGGCGATCAGAGCTGGCCGCGGACCAGCTTGCCGTAGTCGTCCATCAGGCTCAGCGACAGGTCGCCCGGCGTGAAGCGATAATCGCCGATCTCGCTGACCGGCGTGACTTCGGCGGCCGAGCCGGTGAGGAAGCATTCCGAGAAGTTCGACAGCTCTTCCGGCAGGATGTCGCGAACCACGACCTCGATGCCCTTGGCCTGGGCCATCTCGATCACGGTCTGGCGCGTGATGCCGTCCAGGATGTGATCGACGCGCGGGGTGTGCAGGACGCCGTTCTGGACGAAGAAGACGTTGGCGCCGGTCGCCTCGGCGACATAGCCGCGCCAGTCCAGCATCATGGCGTCGGCGAAGCCGCGCTTCTCGGCCGCCGTCTTGGACATGGTGCAGATCATGTAGAGGCCGCCGGCCTTGGCCGTCGACGGGGCGGTGGCCGGGTCGGGGCGGCGCCACTTGGCCCACTCCAGACGGATGCCCTTCTTCTTGACCTCGGGGTCGAAATAGCTGGGCCATTCCCAGGCGGCGATGGCCAGGTGGACCTTGCTGTTCAGCGACGAGACGCTGAGCTGTTCGGCGCCAAGATAGGCCACCGGACGGATGTAGCATTCCGTCAGGCCGTTCTTTTCGCAGGTTTCCTTGCAGGCGGCGTCGATCTCGGCCACGCTATAGGGAATGTCGAAGTCCAGCAGTTCCGCCGAGCGCTTCAGCCGTTGGCTGTGCGCCGTCAGCTTGAAGATTTCGCCGCCGTACATACGCTCACCCTCGAACACCGACGAGCCGTAGTGAAGGCCATGGGTCAGAACGTGCGTTTTCGCTTCCCGCCAGGGAACGAATTCCCCGTCAAACCAGATCCAGCCGTCACGATCGTCGAAAGGAACGAAGGCCATTGAATAACGTCTCCCGCGGATATGATCGGGTTACACTCCTCTCTCCCGCCGCCGTCAACGCCTTGCGTTCGGCAGGATCGCCCAAAGCATGACCGATACGCGTTCCAACGGCCGTTCCGGCCCTGTCGCATCACCCGGCACGGGCCGTCATCTGCTGATCGTCGATGACGACGACAGAATCCGCGAACTGCTGAAAGAGTTCCTGGCGCGCGAAGGCTATCGCGTCACCGGCGCCGCCCACGCGGGCGCGGCGCGGCGCCTGGTCGAACTGATCGAGTTCGATCTGATCGTGCTGGACGTCATGATGCCGGGCGAGAGCGGCTTTGACCTGACGACCTGGATCCGCAGCCAGGCTTCGCTGTCCAAGACCCCCGTCCTGCTGCTGACCGCCAAGGGCGACCCCGACGACCGGATCGAGGGCCTGTCGCGCGGCGCCGACGACTACATGTCCAAGCCCTTCGACCCGCGCGAACTGGCGCTGCGGATCGAGGCCATCCTGCGCCGCACCGGCGGCAAGCCGCTGACGCCGCGCGAGATCCGCATGGGCCCGGCGGTGTTCGACATGGAACGACTGGAGCTGACCCGCGACGGGACGCTGCAACGCCTGACCGAGGCCGAGGCGCAACTGCTCAAGACCCTGGCTGTCCACGCCCATTCGCCGGTCGAGCGGATGAACCTGTCGCCCGACACGGCCGACATCACCGGCCGCGCCGTGGACGTGCAGGTGACGCGCCTGCGCCGCAAGCTGGAAGCCGACCCCAAGAACCCGCGCTATCTGCAGACCGTGCGCGGCGTCGGCTACATGCTGGCGCCGGACTGATCCGAGGATGAGGCTGCTGCCCTTCAACGTCTGGGCGCGGATGATCAAGCGCCGCCTGCCGACCTCGCTGTGGGGGCGGTCGCTGCTGATCATCGTCCTGCCGGTGCTGATCATGCAGGGGGCGGTGACCTGGGCCTTCTTCGACGCCCACTGGCAGGCTGTGACGGCACGCCTGTCCGAGGGCCTGGCCGGCGACGTCGCCTGGGCCGCCGAAAGCTATCGCGACGATCCGACGCCCCAGAACCTGAGCGTCATCGCCGACCGGGCTGAACGGTCCATGCAGTTGTCGGTCGCCTTCCAGGACGGGGCCAAGCTGCCCGACGAGCAAAGACGCGGAGCGATCGGCGTGGTCGACCGAACGATGGAGAAGGCGCTAGTCTCGCGCCTGGACCAGCCCTTCTGGTTCGACACCACCCGCTACCCCGCCTATGTCGACATCCGGGTGCAGGAACCCGACGGCGTGTTGCGGATCATCGCCCCGCGCGAGCGGGCCGTGGCGACCCAGGCCCATATCTTCGTCCTGTGGCTGATGATCGCGACGGTTCTGCTGCTAGGGGTAGCCGTCCTGTTCATCCGCAATCAGGTGCGGGCCATCGAACGTCTGGCCGACGCCGCCGAAGCCTTCGGCCGGGGCGAGAGCGTGCCGCGCTTCAAGCCGCATGGCGCGCGCGAGGTGCGGGCGGCCGCCACCGCCTTCCTCGACATGCGCGGCCGCATCCAGCGCCATATCGACCAGCGCACTGCCCTGCTGGCCTCGGTCAGCCACGACCTGCGCACGCCCCTGACCCGTCTGCGGCTCGAACTGGCCCTGGCCCCGCCGTTCAAGCGCGCCGAGGCGATGAAGGGCGACCTGGACGAGATGGAGCACATGATCGACGAGTATCTGGCCTTCGCGCGCGGCGAGGCGGGCGAGGCGATCCAGGCCGTCTCGGTGCCAGAGATGCTGCGCCGCGCCGCCGAGGACGCCCGCCGCGCCGGCGCCGAGGTCACGGTCGAGGCGCCCGACGAGTTGGACGCCCAGATCCGCCCCCTGGCCTTCCGCCGCGCGCTGAACAATCTGGCCGGCAACGCCGCCTCGCACGGCGAGCACGTGCGCCTGTCGGCCCGCCCCCTGCCCTCCGGCGGTCTGGAGATCGCGGTCGAGGACGACGGCCCCGGCATCCCCGAGGATATGCACGAAGAAGCCTTCCGCCCCTTTTCCCGACTGGACGCCTCGCGCAACCAGAACCGCAAGGGCGTGGGCCTGGGCCTGGCCATCGCCCGCGACGTGGCGCGCGGCCACGGCGGCGACATCACCCTGGACCGCAGCGACATGGGCGGGCTGAAGGCGCTGATCCGCCTGCCGGGATAAATTGCCGCGCCCCCTAGCGTCACCGTAAAATCATCGCCATCTTGAGCCCGTTCCAGGGGGGCCTGGATCAGGAGTTCGTATGATGCGCTATTTCGCATTCCTCGCACCGCTCACCGCCGCCCTGGCGCTCGCCGGCGCTGCAGCCGCCCAACCCTCCGCCGTCGTCGTCACCGTCAGTCCTGACTTCGCCAAGACCGCCGAAGAACTCGGCCAGCGCGACGTCCGCCAACAGGTCGAGGACCTGACCCGCACCGTCCAGCGCACCCTGACCGCGCGTCACGCCCTGGACGGCGCCCGGATCGAGCTGGTCATCACCGACCTGAAGCCGAACCGCCCGACCATGCAGCAAATCGGCGACAAGCCGGGTCTGGACCCCATCCGCAGCATCTCGATCGGCGGCGCCGCTGTCGAAGGCTCGATCACGATGGCGAACGGCGAGGTTCAGCCGGTCAAGTTCGACTATTATTCCAATACCTTGGCGGACGTTCAGGGCTTCACCACCTGGCAGGACGCCAGCACCGCCTACAACCGGCTGGCGCGCAACCTGGCCGAAGGCCGCTACGTCAAACGCTGAATGACCGGGCGCTAAAGGTCAGTCGCTGAGTTCGCTGGACTTGGCCACAGCCGCCTGAACGGCGCTCTCGACCGCCCGGTCGAGGGCGCCGTCTGCGTTCAGGGCCACAAGTCCAGCCTGGGTCACGCCGCCGGGCGAGGCCACGCGGTCGATCAGGGCGTCCAGCGCCTCGGTCCCTTCCACGCCCGCAGCAGCCGAACGAAGCGTGGCGCGCGCCAGCCGCACGGCGGCCTCGGGCGACAGGCCTTCCTCGATCCCGGCCTGAGCCAGGGCGCGGGTGAAGGCGAAGAAATAGGCGGGACCGCAGCCGGACACGGCGGTCGCGGCATGCATGGTCGGTTCGTCGTCCAGATGGACGGTCTCGGCGATGGGCGCGAACAGGGCTTCGCCCACGACGCGGGCCGCGCCCTCGGCCGCCCAGATGGTCGCCACGCCCTGGGCTTGGGCCACGCCGGTCGTCGGCATGATGCGCACGACGGAACGGCCGTCGAAGCCCGCGGAAATCGTCTCGCCCTTCACTCCGGCCATGACCGAGACGATCACCGCGTCGGGGGCCAGATGCGGCAGGATCGGGCGCGAGGCCTCGAACCAGTTGGCCGGCTTGACGCCGATGACGAAGGCGCGGGCGTCGGCCAGGGCCTCCAGCGGCGGATTGATGCGTGCGCCCAGGGCCCGCGCCGCTTCGGCGGCGGGCTTTTCGGACGGGGTCAGGATGATGAGATCGGCGGGATCGACCGCGCCGGTCTTCAGCCAGCCCTCCAGGATGGCCGAGCCCAGCCGCCCTACGCCTTGCAGGACGACTGGGCGGCGCATCAGGCCGTGCCCACGGTTTCGAACAGGCAGGCGTCGATCGCCTCCTGCGCCTTCTTGGAGCCGCGCACCATGAAGTCGAAGGCGGGGTAATAACGGTCGGCGGCCTCGATGGCGGCGTCGATCATGGACGCGGCCTGGGCCAAAGTCGGCCGCTCGCTGTGCGGCAGGGCCAGCGAATGGCGGAAGACGATCTCGCCCTCGTCAGGCCAGATCTCGAAATGGCCCAGCCAGGTGCGCTGATTGATCATCGACACCAGTTCATAGGCGGCGGCGCGGCGCGTCTTCATGACCCGCAGGTCCAGCGCGCAGCACAGCTGAAGGCAGTCGCCCTCGGGCCGCCAGGCGAACCACAGCTCATAGTCCTTCCAGTCGCCGGCCAGGGCGAAGGCGAGGTCGCCGTCGTCCGTGCGGTCGAACGGCAGGTTCTCCGCGTTGAGGACATGCTCCACGACATCCAGGGGGTCGTAGGGAACGTCGACCTCTTCGGGTCGGGCTGCATCCATCAGGGATTCACATTCTTACTCGAGGGCCGCGACTCACGACCTGCAAACGAACGGTAAACGTGTTCGGAGATTCGGCTCAACCGGCTGCGTCGGCGTCGGGCTTCGCAGCTGTGGACGTTCCGGCCGAGGCCTTTTTCGCGGGCGATTTCTGAGCCTTAAGCTCGGCGATCTCGGCGCGCAGGGCGGCGATCTCGTCCTTCAGCACGTCGAACTCGTCACGGCGCACCAGATCCATCTCGGCGACGAAACGATCGGTCTGGGCGCGCCAGGCGGCCTTGGCCTCGTCGCCCGCCGCCTGGGCCAGACCCATGGCGCCGGTCGTCAGCTTGGCGAACTCGTCGAGGATCGGATTGCGCGTCTGCATGATGAACTCTCGCGTCTTTGCCGCACCAGTATATGGTTAATGGCGTCGTAAATTGGGTGAACGAAACCTTTCCGTCCGAACCGGCTATAAACTGCTTCGCTGGAAAAGCGCGCGACGAATGCAGTCTCGCTTGCTAGACGACGAAGGGTTCAAAACGGCGCTGACGGAGGCCCTGTGCCCTTCCCCGAATTCGACCCTGTCCTGATCCACCTCGGCCCCCTGCCCATCCGCTGGTACGCCCTGGCCTATGTCGCCGGGATCGTGCTGGGCTGGTGGTACGCCTCGCGTCTGGCCAAGACGGAACGGCTGTGGGCGCCGGGCAAACCGCCGGTGACGGGACCGCAACTGGACGACCTGGTGCTGTGGATCACGCTCGGCGTCATCCTGGGCGGTCGCTTCGGCTACGCCCTCTTCTACCAGCCGTCGATGTTCGCCCAGGTGTTCACGGGTCAGAACTGGGGCGAGCGGCTGGAGCTGCTGCAACTGTGGACCGGCGGCATGTCCTTCCACGGCGGTTTCCTGGGCGTCGTCGTCGCCATCATGCTTTACGCCAACCGCCAGAAGATCAATCCGCTCAGCCTGGGCGACCTGATCGCGCCGGTCGCGCCCATCGGCCTGCTATTCGGCCGTATCGCCAACTTCATCAACGGCGAGTTGTGGGGCCGCGAGACGACGGTTCCCTGGGCCATCCGCTTCTGCAACGCCCGCATCGAACAGATGTACGGCTTCTGCCCCGCCGGCAACGAACCGCGCCACCCCAGCCAGCTGTATGAGGCGGGCCTCGAGGGTCTGCTGCTGCTCGTCATCCTGTCGCTGGCCATCTGGAAGTGGCGGATGCTGAAGCGTCCGGGCTTCGTCACCGGCCTGTTCCTGATGGGCTACGGCGTCTGCCGCGCCGCCCTGGAAAACGTGCGTCAGCCTGACGCCGGACTGGAGAACCTGCCGCTGGGCCTGACCATGGGCATGATCCTGTCGATCCCGATGATGCTGGCCGGCGCCTGGCTGATCTGGCGGGCGCTGAAGACGCCGGTCGTCGCGGAGGCGTAAGAAGCCATGACCGAGACCCTCAAGGACCGGCTGGTCCGCGAGATCGTGCTGACCGGGCCGATGACGGTGGCGGACTATGTCACCCGCTGCCTGCACGACCCCAAGGACGGCTATTATTCGACGCGTCCGGCGCTGGGTGAAGGCGGCGACTTCATAACCGCGCCTTTGGTCAGCCAGATGTTCGGCGAACTGATCGGCCTGTGGGCCATCGAGGTCTGGAGCCGCCTGGGCGCGCCCGAGCGGGTGCGGCTGGTCGAGGTCGGGCCGGGCGACGGCACCCTGATCTCGGACGCCCTGCGCGCCGCGCGGCTGGTCCCGGGCTTCCTGGAGGCCGTGGACCTGATCCTGATCGAACCCAGCGCGCCGCTGCGGGCCGAACAGGCGCGACGACTGGCCGACGCCGACGTCCACCCCCGCTGGCTCAGCGCCCTGCATCAGATCGAGACCGACGCCCCCGTCATCCTGATCGCCAACGAGGTGCTGGACTGCCTGCCCGCGCGCCAGTTCATGAAGACCGAAGGCGGCTGGGCCGAGCGCCGCATCGGCGTCACCGACGACAATGAACTGACCTTCGGCCTGGTCGCCATCTCAGGCGGCTTCGACCGGCCCGAGTATGATGTCGAACCGGGTCAGGTGGTCGAGATTTCAGAGCAGCAGGCCGCCTTCGCGCGCGATCTGGCGACCCTGGTCAAGGCGGCTTCGGGCGCGGCCCTGCTGATCGACTACGGCCGCGCCAAGCCCGGCGCGGGCGACACCCTGCAGGGCCTGCGACGCCATCAGAAGGTCGATCCGCTGGCGACGCCGGGCGAGGCCGACCTGACGCAATGGGCCGACTATCCCCTGGTGCTGGAGGCCGCCGTGCGGACCGGCGCCGACGTGACCGGCTGCGTCGGTCAGGGCGCCTTCCTCAAGGCCCTGGGGATCGAAGCCCGCGCCCAGCGGTTGATGCAGGCCCGCCCCGACGCCGCCCCGGTCATCCAGCGTCAGCTGGACCGCCTGACCGCGCCGGACCAGATGGGCGACCTGTTCAAGGCGGCGGCGATCTTCTCGCCCCGCTCGCTGGCCCTGCCGGGATTTGAAGCATGAGCCTCAACCTGCATCTTGGGCCCATCACCCACCCCCTGCTGGACAAGGCCGGGGTGCGCCACGGCTTCTTCACCCGCGAGGGCGGCGTGTCCGAGGGCATCTACGCCGGACTGAACACGGGCGTGGGATCCAGCGATGATCCCGCGCTGGTGGCCGAGAACCGTCGGCGCGTGGCCGAATGGATGGGCGGCGGAGCTGACGACCTGTGCGGCTGCTATCAGGTCCATTCCGCCGTGGCCCGCGTGGCCGACAGCGGCTGGAAGGGCGAACGGCCCGAGGGCGACGCCGTGGTCAGCGCCGTGCGCGGCCCCATCTGCGCCGTCCTGACCGCCGACTGCGCGCCGGTCCTGTTCGCCGACGCCGAGGCCGGCGTGGTCGGCGCGGCCCATGCGGGCTGGAAGGGCGCGCTCGGCGGAATCCTCCACTCGACCGTCGCAGCGATGGAGGCCCTGGGCGCCCGCCCGGAACGCATGGTCGCCGTGATCGGCCCCTGCATCGCGCAAGGCTCCTATGAGGTCGACGCCGACTATCAGGAGCGGTTCGCCCACCACGATCCCGGCAGCGAACGCTTCTTCGCCCCCGGCGCGGCCGAGGACAAACGCCTGTTCGACCTGCCCGGCTTTGTCCTGTGGCGACTGGAGCAGTCCGGCGTCGGCGACGCCGCCTGGACCGGCGACGACACGCGCGCGGACGCGACGCGGTTCTATTCGAACCGGCGGGCGTTTCTGGCGGGAGAGCCGGACTTCGGGCGGTTGATCTCGACGATCGCGCTCGATTAACCCCCTCCCGATGGGAGAGGGCTTGAGCCTCCGAGAGCGAAGCGATCGGCAAGGCGAAAGGGTGAGGGTTCTAGGAGGCCGTCGGCGCTAGCCGTAGCGCGACGGCTTACGCCGACGGCAGCCGCCGCCCCTCATCCGTCAGGCTACGCCTGCCACCTTCTCCCATCGGGAGAAGGGTCAGCAAATCAGCCCGCCATCGCCATGTCGGGGACGCGGGTCGTTTCGCGCCAGGCGTCGGGCTGGGCCAGCAGGGCGCGGACCAGCTTGTTGTTCAGGGCGTGGCCCGCCTTGACGCCTTCGTAGCGGCCCAGCAGGGGCGCGCCGAGGACATAGAGGTCGCCGATGGCGTCCAGGGCCTTGTGGCGCACGAACTCGCGTTCCATGCGCAGGCCGCCGGGGTTCAGGATCTCGTCGCCGTCGATCACCACGGCGTTTTCCAGCGAACCGCCGCGGGCCAGACCGGCCTGGCGCAGGGCCTCGACCTCATGGGCGAAGCCGAAGGTGCGGGCGGCCATGATGTCCGAGCGGAAGGTCGCCTCGTCCACGACGAAGTCCACCACCTGATTGCCGATGACCGGCGTCGGGAAGTCGATCTCGAAGCGCATCTCGTAACGGTCGCAGGGCAGCAGGACGGCGGACTTGTCGCCCTCCTCCACCCGGATCGGTTTCAGGATCTCGATATAGCGGACCGGGGCTTCCTGACGGCGGAAGCCGGCGCGGTCCAGCAGTTGCACGAACTGCAGCGCCGAGCCGTCCAGGATCGGCAGTTCCGGGCCATCGACCTCGATCACGGCGTTGGAGACGCCGAGCGCGCACAGGGCGGCCATCAGGTGCTCGATGGTCGACAGGCGCACGCCCGCCGCATTCTCGATCATGGTGTTCAGGCGGGCGTCGACGACGGCCTCGCCCGAGACGGGGATGCGGTTGTCGCGGTCGGTCACGTCGGTGCGCACGAAGACGATGCCCGCGCCCGGCGCGGCCGGACGCACGACCAGCTTGACGCGCTGGCCGGTGTGGACGCCCACGCCGGCGCAGATGGCCGGGGCGACGATGGTCTGTTCGTGATGGTCGTGACGGACCGGCAAGCTCAAAACTCTCTGTTGCGCGGCTCCGCGCCAGGGGTGCGGAGTTCGCCTCGCCTGTCGTTTAGCCACGACCGCTCAAGCAAGAAATGAAAGATGGGTTTCGGATTGTTTCGGTCTGACGCCCACAGACGACCATGGCCGTAGCAAAGCAAAACGCCCCGGAGCCTGGCTCCGGGGCGTTTCAATCAGGGTCTGGTCCGATCAGTTCGCGAGGCGGCGAAGAAAGGACGGGATCTCCAGGTCGTCGTCTTCGGCGTGTCCAGCCTGGAAGTCCTGGGTCGGCTGGACCGACTGGGACTGACGCAGTTGCTGGGTCGTGCGGTTCGACGACGGCTGCGGCGCATAGGACGGCTGCTGCTGTTGCGGCTGCTGGCGCTTCTTGCCGAACAGGCTCCAACCGCTGCGACGGTGATCGCGGTCGTCGTAGTATTCCTCTTCAGCGACCGGCTCTTCGCGGCGCGGGGCCGGACGGGCCTGCGGCTGTTGCTGTTGCTGTTGCTGTTGCGGCTGGCCGCGGTCGAAATAGAGATCGCCCTGCGAGGCGGCGGCCGGTTCGGCGCGGACGGCGCCGGATTCGTATTCCTCGACCCAGGGATCGACGATCGGCTCCAGGTTGCGCGGCGCGTCATGGATGACGGGTTCCGGACGCGGCTCGGGCGCGGCGCGGGCGGCAGGGGCCTCATAGACCGGGGCGGGCTCGGGCGCGCGGACCGGTTCACGAACCGGGTCGATGCGGACTTCCGGCTGACGCGGCGCCATCGTGGTCGGGCGACGATCCGAGAAGGCCGAACCCTGCGGTTCGATCTTCTGGATGACGGCCTCGTCCATGCCGGTGGCGACGACCGAGACGCGGATCTTGCCGTCCAGGGCCGGGTCGAAGGCGGCGCCGAAGATGATGTTGGCGTCGCCGTCCACTTCGGCGGCGATGGCGTTGGCGGCCTCGTCGACTTCCAGCAGGGTCATGTCCAGACCGCCGGTGATGTTGACCAGCACGGCCTTGGCGCCCTTGAGGCTGGTTTCGTCCAGCAGCGGGTTGGCGATGGCGTTCTGAGCCGCCAGCAGGGCGCGGTCGTCGCCCGTGGCCTCGCCCGTGCCCATCATCGCCTTGCCCATTTCGGACATGACGGCGCGGACGTCGGCGAAGTCGAGGTTGATCAGACCCGGCAGGATCATCAGGTCGGTGATCGAGCGCACGCCCGAGTGCAGCACCTGGTCGGCCATGCCGAAGGCGTCGGCGAAGGTCGTGCGCTCGTTGGCGACGCGGAACAGGTTCTGGTTCGGGATGACGATCAGGGTGTCGACGTACCGCTGCAGCTCGGCGACGCCCGAGTCGGCCAGACGCATGCGGTGACGGCCTTCGAAGGTGAAGGGCTTGGTCACGACGCCGACGGTCAGGATGCCGCGATCGCGCGCGCATTTGGCGATGACGGGGGCCGCGCCGGTGCCGGTGCCGCCGCCCATGCCGCAGGTGATGAAGACCATGTGCGCGCCGTCCAGGTGCGCGTGGATCTCGTCAGCGCTCTCCTCGGCGGCGTTCATGCCGACTTCGGGGTGGGCGCCGGCGCCGAGGCCCTGGGTGATGGTCTCGCCCAGTTGGATGCGGCGGTCGGTCTTGGCGAAGCTCAGGTGCTGGGCGTCGGTGTTGGCGACGACGAACTCGACCCCTTCAAGGCCGGCGTCGATCATGTTGTTCACGGCGTTTCCGCCCGCGCCGCCGACGCCGAAGACGACGATCCGGGGCTTCAGTTCCGTGTGTTGCGGCTTCACCAGCGAGAGAGACATGATTGTTGTTCCGACTTTCCGACCCTGCCCGTTAACCCCAGTGCGAAATCCCCGCCGAATCGCATTGGTTATGAGCGCGTTAAGGAAAACCCCTTTTACGTTAACGGAGAGTTACCTCGGTAATATGAGTCGGACGGTTTGAAAGCGGGAACCCGCAGCTTGACCGCAGATTTCCTTCATTTTTCCTCCGATGATCGACGGCGGATGCAAAAAGGGCGGCTCTTGCGAGCCGCCCTTTCCGTTTCGGATCGAACCGAACTTACCAGGGACGGAAGTTCAGGCCGATGTAGAAGCGACGACCGTAGGGGTCGAAGTTCGAGTAGAGCGTGTCGCCCAACCAGGGGTTTTGCGACTTGTTGAAGACGTTGGTCACACCGGCGCGCACCGTGACTTCTTCGTTCACGGAGTAGCGAACCGAGAAGTCGTTGCGCGCGAAGTTGCCGGTGTGCAGCTTGCTGACCGGACGCGAGTCCGTGTTACCGCCAGCGACGAAATCACGCATGAAGGTGATGTTCTGGGCCGTCTGCCAGTCCGTGGTCCAGGTCATCGACAGGTCCGGGTTCGGCTGCCAGGTGATCCGGTTCGTCAGACGAACGCGCGGATAGAAGGGCGTCGACGCCGATTCCGTGAAGAAGTCAGGCGAGGTGAAGCTGTTGTAGTTCTTCTGCGTGATGAGCCACGAACCACCCAGATCCCAGGTGATCGAACCCCAGTCCCGGCCGATCATGTCAGCCGTTTCGAAGCCGTAGCGCGCCTTGAAGTCCAGACCGCGGACTTCACGACGGGCGTAGTTCAGCGGAACCTGGACGAAGCCGCCGACCGGGTGACCGCTCGGGCGACCGACCTGGAAGCTGCCGATCGAATCCGCGGCGCCCGTTTCACGGAAGATGCGAGCGCACGAGAAGGTGTCGAGAGCCGGACCGTCCACGCACTGGTTTGCGAGGATCTGAGCCGAAACCGACTGGATCACGCTGTCGATCTTGATCTCGTAGTAGTCGAGAACCATCGAGAAGTTCGGGATGAAGCGCGGCTGCAGAACCGTCGAGAAGGTGAAGGATTCCGAGGTTTCCGGCTGCAGTTCGGGGTTGCCGCCGTTCACGCCGGCGATGCCCGACGAGTAGACCGGCAGGTAGGCGTTGGCCGCCGTCACGTCGGTCCAGTTGAAGGTCAGACCCTTGGCCGCCGCCAGCGCCTGGCAGTTGGCGATGCGGTTGGTGCGCTCTTCGGCCGTACGAGCGGACGAGGTGATCTGGCGCGTGTCGCAGGGATCGACGAAGCCGTTGGCGAACGTCTGGGTCAGCGGCGCATTGGTTTCAGCCAGGTTCGGCGAGCGGAACGAGGTGTTGAAGCTGGTCTTGAACGTGATGTCCTGGATCGGACGATAGATCAGGTTCACGCCGTAGACGTCGCCCGAACCGGACTGCGAGTAGTCGAAGGCACGGTACGAACCGCTGAGTTCGGCGAACTCGCCCAGCCAGCTGTCGCGCAGCAGCGGGATCGCGATTTCAGCAAAGGCTTCGTTGCTGTCGTACGAGGCCGGCAGGAAGTCGCCGCCCGTGTTCAGCTGCAGGTAGCGACCAGCGGTCGAGTTGGTGCGGCCGAGGCCTTGAGCCTCTTCCTTGCGCCATTCGACGCCCACGGCGTAGCCCAGCGGACCGGCGCCCCAGAAGTCCCACAGCTGACCCGACTGCGAAGCGATGAAGTTCTGCTGACGGTTACGCTCGTCCAGGAAGATCGACCCGGTGGTGTAGGCGATGGCTTCCGCGGACTGGTTGCCGGCGCCGAAGACGTTCAGCGGGGCGCACTGGGCGACTTCCGGGTCGGTCTTGGACAGGAAGTCACGTTTGTCGTCCAGGTTGCCGCTGTAGTTGTCAACCGGACGGCCTTGGGCGGCCAGCAGTTGGGCGCGGCAGACGATCTGGCCCGGCTTGCCGGCGACGATGCCGGCGGTGTCGACCACGGCGTCGAGCGCGAGCGACGTCCGCAGAATGTCCATGCCGGTTTCTTTGTTGTAATTGTCCATCTGCCCGAAGGTGTAGGACAGGTCCCATCCGAAGTTACGGATGAAGCCGACTTGCTCGTAGTTGCCGTTCAGGGCCGCGACGTAGCGCTGGACCTGACGCGAGTTTTCCTGGCTGCGGTCGACGCCGAACAGTTGGTGACGCGCGAAGTTGCGCACCGCGGAGCTGGTGACAGCGCCCGGCGTGGTGGTCGTCGGCGCCCCATAGTTGTTCACGACGTTGTTCTGCAGGGCCGCACGCACGATGGCCGGCAGGAAGGCGTTGTCGTCGATGCGCGTCGTGAAGGCCGACGAACCCAGCAGCGGCTGAACCGCCGTGGCAGCGAAGCTGTTCGAGATATAGACGTCGAAGAAGCTGGGCTGGGTGAGGATATAGCTTTCCTCGTCGACGTACTTGGCTTCGACGTAGGCGGTGATGCTGTCGGTCACCTTGAAGTTGGCGCCGACCTGGAAGCGGGACGATTCCGACTGGGGCGTCCGCGAGAAGCCGCCGAAGGTGGTGTTGGAGTTGACGCCGTCGCCGCCGATGTTGAACGGACGGTTGGTGCCGACCGCGCCAATGCGCGTGCCCATGTTGATCAGGCGCGCCTGACCGTTTTCGTACCAGAAGGACTTGGCCGGATCGATGGCGTAGCAGGCGGCGGTCGTCAGGCCGGTGCAGTTGGCCAGCGGGATCAGCGGATTGGTGGTCGCCGAAGGCTGCTGGCTGTTGGCGACGTTGGTGACGCCCCAGCGCGGACGGCCGACATAGCGAACGTCGTAGAACAGGGCGCTGTCGTAGTTGCCGTCAGTGGCCGGGCCGATCAGCGGGTTGGACGGATCGGCATCCACGGAGACGACCGTGCGGCCGTCGCGCAGCCAGGCGAGGTCTTCACCCTGGACGTGGTCGACCTTCTCGTACTCGGCGAAGGCGTAGACGTTCAGGCGGTCGTCGAAGAGGTTCTTACCGATCAGGCCCGAGATACGGCGCGTCATCGGGCCGTCCAGGTCGTCGCCTGCGATCTGACCCATGTTGGCGTCGATCTCGAGGCCTTCGAAGTCCTTGCGCAGGTTGTAGTTCAGAACGCCCGAGACGGCGTCAGCACCATAGACCGACGAGGCGCCGCCGGTGATGATCTCGATGTTCTCGATCAGCAGGCGCGGAATGGTGTCGACGTCGACCAGCAGGCGGCCGACCTGGGCGCCGACCTGACGACGGCCGTCGATCAGGGTCAGAACGCGGTCGGTGCCGAGGGTGCGCAGGTTGGCGGCCGAAACGCCGGCGATGTTCAGCGAACCCGTGGTGTCCGAGGGAACCAGCGAGTTGGACAGGGCCGGAATGGTCGCCAGATAGTCGATGACGCTGGTCAGACCCGTGTCCATCAGCTGTTCACGGTTGACCTGGATCAGCGGCGTCGGCGCGTTCACCGGGTCGCGGCGAATACGCGAACCCGTGACGACGATCTCGCCCACATCGGTCGCCTGACCGTCCACGGGAACCGGAGCGACCGGCGTCGGACGCTCTTGAGCGAAGGCCGGAGCCGAAACGGCGATGACGCCGGCCAGGACGGTCGTCCCGAATAGATACTTGCGCTTCAGATGCATTTGGATTTGGCCCCAACCTTGAGTGAACTGCAGCACGGGCGGAATCGCGCAAGGCGCTCCACCTGTCAGATGGTCCCGTCTAATCGAAAATGACGCACGGACAAGCTTTGTGACCCAAATCGGGCCATCCAGCGTCAAACATGTAACAATCAGGACACAGTCCGGTCATAGATGACAGACTGTCGCTCCGTGAACGAAAATCATTCCGACGCGCGGCACCTTGCCGGAAAAAACTACCCGTTTTCATCCGATTTCGTACGCCGAAGCACGCCCGTCATCACACGACGTGCGTCCAAAGGCGGCCAGAGTGAGGCTTAATTCGGCGCGCGATCGCGCGCCCGTACAACCTACAGGTTGTCGCGCAGCCAGCCGGCGGCGCGGGCCACCATGCCGCCGCGGTGCACCTTGGGGGCGTCGGCGGCGGTGATCTGACGGGACATCAGCTTGCGGGCCGAGACGGCCTCACGCGGGCCGTAGGCGGCGCGCAGCAGGACTCCGGAGGCCGAGCAGAAGGCGGGGCCCGAGGCGGCGTCGGCCAGGTGGGGGGCGCGTTGCGGCTTGCCCAGTCGGACCGGGCGGTCGAACACGCGCACGGCCAGTTCGCGCACGCCGTTCAGCTGGCTGGCGCCGCCGGTCAGGACGATGCCCGCGCCCGGGTCCATGCCGACGCCGGCGTGCTTCAGCCGGTCGCGCAGCAGTTCGAGCGTCTCCTCGACGCGCGGGGCGATGACGGTCTTCAGCATGGCGCGCGGGACGATGACGGGACCGGCGGCGGCGTCCTCGCCGCGCGGCGGGGCCTCCAGCATCTCGCGGTCCTCATTCGCCGAAGCCATGGCCGAGCCATGCAGGGTCTTCAGGCGTTCGGCGCCGACCTTGGAGGTCGACAGGCCGCGCGCGATGTCGGCGGTGACGTGATCGCCGCCGACGTTCAGGCTTTCGATATGCAGCAGGCTGCGTCCGCCCCAGACGGCCGCCGAGGTCGAGCCGCCGCCCATGTCGATGCAGACGCTGCCCAGCTCCATCTCGTCCTCTTCCAGCGCGGCGAGCGAGGAGACGACGGGAGCGGCGGCGACGCCCTGCAGGTCCAGATGGGCCAGTTCGAGGCAGTGGCTGAGGGCGCCGAAGGCGCCTTCGGCCATGGAGACGACCAGCAGGTCCAGCCCCAGCGAGCCGCCGCGCATCGAACGCGGATCGTGGACGCCGCGCGCCCCGTCCACCGACCAGGCGATGGGCAGGACGTGGATCGGGCGACGGTTGGGCAGACGGATCTGGGCCAGGGCCATGCCGATGGCGCGGGCCAGGTCGCCGTCGCTGATCGGATGAGCGCCCAGCGAGACGCGGGCCTGGACCCGGTGGCTGGCCATCTGGCCGATGGCCGTGGTGACGATGACGCCGGAGACGGGCGAGCCGGCGGCGCGCTCGGCCCGCTCGACGGCGTGACCGATGGCCTGGGCGGCCTCGTCCATGTTGACGATGGCCCCGCCGCGCACGCCGCGCGACTGGACGTGGCTGGCCCCCGCGACGCGGATGGTGCGGTCGGCGTGACGCACGCCCTCGGGCTTCATGATGAAGCAGGCGACCTTGGACTGGCCCAGGTCGAGCGCGGCCACGGCCGGAGCGCGCGGGGTGCCCTTGGCTTGATCCGTGTTCGTGTCTCGGCTGCGTCCGGCCATGATGCTCGTGTCCTGGGTATTCGGTTCAGACAGCGCCTTCGGAGGGCCGGACGGCGACCTCCTCGGGCGTGCGGAGATCAACCCGGGCGAAGCCCAGGTCGAGAAGGCGTTCGCGCTGGTCCAGCGCGTCGAGGCGGATCAGGGCGGAGTCCTGATCGACGGCGGGCAGTTGGATCAGGGCGCCGTCCTTGAGGCGCAGGTCCCAGCGGCGCTCGTCCACCCGGACCAGGGCGTCGATGCGCGCCATCAGGCGCGGCCGCTGGGCCAGCAACGGCAGGATCTCGGCGGCGGTCTGATCGGCGCCCTTGCCGACGACCAGCGGCAGCTTGGGATAGCGGCCGGCGTCGGCGCCCTGGATCACCTGACCCCGGCTATCGATGACATAGGCGTGGCCGGCGGTCTGCCAGACGGCCAGACGGTCATGTTCCTTGACGTCCACGATCAGGGTGTCGGGCAGCAGGCGCACCACGCGCGCCTCCTTGACCCAGCCCACGGCCTGCACCCGGTCGCGCACGGCGTTCAGGTCCAGACTGACGATGGGCTGGTCGGCGCTGACGCCGACGGCCTGCTGGATGGCCGCCCTGGCCTCGGGCGAGGCGCCGGTGACGTGGACCTTCTTCACCTTCAGGCCCATGCCGGAGGTGACGCTGTCGAAACGATTGGAGACCGAGTTGGAGATGCGCTCGGCCCGCGCCCCGGTGGCCAGGACCCCGCCCAGCACCACGACGCCCGCCACGATGGAGATCAGGACGGCGCGCGGCGACAGGTCCAGCCGACCGATGGCGGCGACCTTGCCCGGCACAGCCGGTGCGTTGCGGGACCCTTTTTGCGGCCCTCTGCCCTTCGTCGCGCCCTGTCGCCGACCGCCGCGCACTACCGCGGGCATGAGGCGTCCTCCACCATCCACCGAACCAGATCACGATACGCCATCCCGACATAGGCCGCCTGCTCGGGACTGAGCGAGGTCGGCGTCATGCCGGGTTGGGTGTTGACCTCCAGAAGAACGAGAACGTCGTTAACATCGTCATAACGGAAGTCGGATCGCGACACGCCGCGGCAGCCCATGGCGGTGTGAGCCAGCTCGGACTGGCGCAGAGCCGCCTCGAAGACGTGGGCGGGCAGTTCGGCGGGCAGGACGTGCTTGGACCCGCCCTCGGCGTACTTGGCCTCGTAGTCGTAGAAGCCCTTGGCCGGGGTGATGTCGGTGATGGTCAGGGCGCGCGGGCCAGAGGCCTCGCCCACGACGGTGACGGCCAGTTCCTTGCCGCGAATGAAGGGCTCGACCATGACCAAGTCGCCGTACTTCCATTCCGGAGCGCCCACCTCGACCGGAGGAGACTCCGCGCTCTCATGCACCACATAGACGCCGACCGAGGACCCTTCGGCGTTCGGCTTGATGACGTAGGGCGGCGGGATGACGTGGCCGCGCGCGACCTCATGCCGGTCGAACAGGCCGCCGCCAGGCACGATCACGCCCGCCGCGCTCAGCACGGCCTTGGACTTGTCCTTGTCCATCGCCAGGGCCGAGGCCAGGACGCCGGAGTGGGTGTAGGGAATGTTCAGCGTCTCGAGGATGCCCTGGACGCAGCCGTCCTCGCCCCATTTTCCGTGCAGGGCGTTGAAGACGACGTCGGGCTTCAGCGCCGTCAGCACCTGGGCCAGATCGCGGCCGGCGTCGACGCGCGTGACCTTGGCGACCTGCCCTTCCAGGGCGTCGGCGCAGCCGCGGCCGGACGACAGCGAAACCTCGCGTTCCGACGACAGGCCGCCCATCAGGACAGCGACGTGGAGGGTGTTCAGGGGCGCGCGCATGGGACGATCCGACTACTAGCCCGCCCCTATGCCCTGAATACGGTTAACCGGTTGGAAACGATAGCGGGGCCGAAGCGGAATTCGTCGCGTCTTTTCCTTCTCCACCTTGAAGGAGAAGGACGCTACTTCCGGCCGATCCGCTTGATTTCCCAGTCCAGCTGAACGCCGGTCTTTTTCAGAACGTCGGCGCGAACCGCCTCGCCCAGACCTTCGATGTCGGCGGCCGTGGCCTCGCCCGGGTTGATCATGAAGTTGGAGTGCAGTTCGCTGAACTTGGCCCCTCCCCCGGTCTCGGCGCGCAGCTTGCCGCGCCAGCCTGCTTCATCGACCAGCTTCCACGAGGAATGGCCTTCGGGGTTCTTGAAGGTCGAGCCACCGGTCTTTTCGCGGATCGGCTGGGTCGTTTCGCGGCGGCTGGTGATCTCGTTGATGCGGGCGGCGACAGCCTCGGGCGCGTCGGGCGTGCCGCGATAGGTCGCCTCCATCCAGATGATGTCGGCCGGGGCGTTGGAATGGCGGTAGGTGTAGCCGAAGTCGGCCAGGCCCAGCTCGACCCGCTCGCCCTGGCGGGTCAGGCCCCAGGCGGAGACCAGAACGTCCTTGGTCTCGGCGCCGTAGCAGCCCGCGTTCATGGTCAGGGCGCCGCCGATGGTGCCGGGAATGCCGGCATAGAACTCCAGCCCGGCGATTCCCGCCTTGGCCGAAGCCTTGGCCACCATCGAGTCCAGCGCGCCCGCGCCCGTGGTGACGGTGTCGCCCTCGGTCGTGATGGCGGCGAAGGCCCGGCCCGCCAGACGGATCACCACGCCCTCGACCCCGCCGTCGCGCACGATCAGGTTGGAGCCGACGCCGATGATGGTGACAGGCACGGCTGCGGGCAGAGCCTTCAGGAAGTCGGCCAGATCGTCAGCGTCCGCCGGAATGAACAGGGCATCCGCCGCCCCGCCCACGCGGAACCAGGTGTAGGGCCCCAGCGGCTCGTTCAGCAGCAGCTTGCCGCGCACGGTGGGGAGATTATCGGACCAGGACATGCAAATTTCCGCTCATCCCCGCGGAGGCGGGGACCCAGTAAGAGCCATGCGATGCCCGGTTGGGAAAATCCACGCAAGACCCATAGCGTCGCGCTCAGCAGCCAAAGCCCTGGGTCCCCGCCTCCGCGGGGATGAGCGGATAAAGGAAAACCTTAAGCGAGGGCTTCGAGTTGCGCCGGCAGGGCGTAGGCCCAACTGGTGATGTCGCCGGCGCCCAGCAGGACGACCAGATCGCCCGGCTTGGCTTCATCCTTGATGACGCGCGGCAGGACGGCGGCGTTTTCCAGCGCCGCGACATTGCGGTGGCCATAGCGGCGGATGCCGTCGGCCAGGGCGTGCTTGTCGACGCCCTCGATGGGCTGTTCGCCCGCCGGATAGACGTCGGCGACCAGAACGCTGTCGGCGTCGGCGAAGCAGGTGGAGAAGTCCTCCATCAGGTCGCGCAGGCGGGTGTAGCGGTGCGGTTGGACCACGGCGATGACGCGGCCCGGGTTCTCGGCCGACTGGACCACCTGACGGGCGGCCTTCAGCACGGCGGCGATCTCGACCGGGTGGTGGCCGTAGTCGTCGATGACGCGCACGCCGCCGACCACGCCCGTGGTGGTGAAGCGACGCTTGACCCCGCCAAAGCCGGCCAGACCGGCGCGCAGGGCGTCGTCGTCCACGCCCAATTCGCGCGCCACGGCGATGGCGGCCAGCGAGTTGGAGACATTGTGCCAGCCGGCCATGGGCAGATAGAGGCCCTCGATGCGGGTCGGCTCTTCCAGCGCGGCCAGACCCTGGCCCTGCACCACCACGTCGAAGCGGGCGCCGTCGGGCGACATCTGCACGTTCTCGGCGCGGACCATGGCCTGCGGGTTCAGGCCGTAGGTGACCAGGCGGCGGTTATCGATCTGGGCCGCCAGCTTCTGCACTTCCGGGTGGTCCAGGCAGACGACGCCGAAGCCGTAGAAGGGAATGTCCTCGATGAAGTCGCAAAACGCCTTCTTGACCGCGTCGAAGTCGCCGTAGTGGTCCAGGTGTTCCGGGTCGATGTTGGTGATGATCGCCACGGTGCATTTCAGGCGCAGGAAGCTGCCGTCGCTCTCGTCGGCCTCGACCACGATCCAGTCGCCCTCGCCCACCTTGGCGTTGGTGCCGTAGGCGTTGATGATGCCGCCGTTGACCACGGTTGGGTCCAGGCCCGCCGCGTCCAGCAGGCAGGCGACCATCGAGGTCGTGGTGGTCTTGCCGTGGGTGCCGCCGACGCCGATCGAGAATTGCAGGCGCATCAGCTCGGCCAGCATCTCGGCCCGGCGGACCAGGGGAATGCGGCGCTCGCGCGCGACGACCAGTTCGGGGTTCGCGGCCTTGACCGCCGTGGAATAGACCACCGCCGAGACGCCCTCGGTCACATGGGCGGCGTCGTGGCCGATGTAGATGCGGGCGCCCAGACGCTCCAGCCGCTCGGTGTTGGCGCTGGCCTTGGCGTCCGAGCCCGACACCTGGTAGCCAATCTTCAGCATGATCTCGGCGATGCCGCTCATGCCGATGCCGCCGATGCCGACGAAGTGGACAGGCCCAAGGGCGAACGGGACGGGGCGAAGGCGTGCGATCATCCTCGCCTCATAGCTCAGACGGGATGCGATTTGCATACCCTTCTTTCCTTCTCCCCTAGCGGGAGAAGGCGGCTCTCGTCGCTCATCCCGGCGAAGGCCGGGATCCAGATTGTAAGGCGCTCAGATGTCCAGACAGGACGCGCAAAGCCAGATGAGGCGAGCGCTCCGTCATATGATCTGGATCACGGCCTTCGCCGGGATGAGCGGATTTTGGGGGCGACGCGCCTCCAGGGATTCTCTCGATCTGTCGGGATCTTAAGTTTGGTTACTCCGCCTTAACCGTAAGGATTCACCATAAGCCTCTCATCTGTCCG
Organism: Brevundimonas sp. KH_025; assembly: GCF_057839885.1. NCBI lineage: Bacteria > Pseudomonadati > Pseudomonadota > Alphaproteobacteria > Caulobacterales > Caulobacteraceae > Brevundimonas > Brevundimonas sp. KH_025. The sequence continues at coordinate 2,091,806 of NZ_CM174501.1, forward strand.
GGGCCGCTTTTCCATGTCCGAGTTGAAGACTGACGTCATCCTGCGTGGCGACTGCATCGAGGTGCTGAAGGGCCTGCCGGACAAGTCGGTGGACATGGTCTTCGCCGACCCGCCCTATAATCTGCAGCTGGGCGGCGATCTGCTGCGTCCCGACAACTCCAAGGTCGATGCGGTCGACGACGACTGGGACAAGTTCGACAGCTTCGCCGCCTATGACGCCTTCACCCGCGCCTGGCTGAGCGAGTGCCGCCGGGTGCTGAAGGACGAGGGCAGCCTCTGGGTCATCGGCAGCTATCACAACATCTTCCGCCTGGGCTCGGCGATGCAGGACCTGGGCTTCTGGGTGCTGAACGACATCATCTGGCGCAAGTCCAACCCGATGCCGAACTTCAAGGGCACCCGCTTCACCAATGCCCATGAGACCCTGATCTGGGCCGCCAAGTCGCGCGAGCAGAAGCGCTACACCTTCAACTACGACGCGCTGAAGGTCTTCAACGAAGACACCCAGATGCGCTCGGACTGGACCCTGGCCCTGTGCACCGGCGCCGAGCGCCTGAAAGACGAGAACGGCGACAAGGCCCACCCGACCCAGAAGCCCGAGGCCCTGCTGCACCGGGTCATCCTGTCGGCCAGCCGCGTCGGCGACGTCATCCTGGACCCCTTCTTCGGCACAGGCACCACCGGGGCCGCAGCCAAGCGCCTAGGCCGTCATTTCATCGGCATCGAACGCGACGAGGGCTACGCCAAGGTCGCCGAGAAGCGGATCAAGGCCGTCATCCCGACCGCGCCCGAGGATCTGGTCGTCACCGGCTCGAAGCGGGCCGAGGTCAAGGTGCCGTTCGGCGCCCTGGTCGAGGCGGGCCTGCTGGCCCCCGGCGACAAGCTCTACTGCCCCAAGGGCGACCATGAAGCCCGCGTCCGCGCCGACGGTTCGCTGGTGTCCGGCTCCATGAGCGGCTCGATCCACAAGCTGGGCGCCCTGCTGGAAAACGCCCCGGCCTGCAACGGCTGGACCTATTGGCGCTTCAAGACCGACACGGGCCTGCGCCCCATCGACGCCCTGCGCGCCGAAATCCGCGCCGGGATGCAGTAGGGCAAACGCTTTCCTCCCCATTTCATGGGGAGGTGGCGCGGCGGCGCAGCCGGCGTGACGGAGGGGGCGACTCCCCCGCAGACGTCTGCGTCGCCCCCTCCACCACTTCGTGGTCCCCCTCCCCACCAGTGGGGAGGAAAGAAGTCCAGCCAAGCTGGAACCCCGCTCACCGACCCGTGTTGACGACTCCAGTACGCCAGCGGGGGCGCGGGAGTCGGATGATGAAGATTGCGCAGGTCACGCCCCTTTATGAGGCAGTGCCGCCGCGTCTCTACGGCGGCACGGAACGGGTCGTGGCCCACCTGACCGACGCCCTGGTCGATCTGGGCCACGACGTCACCCTGTTCGCCAGCGCCGACGCCGAGACGCGGGCGCGGCTGATCCCGGTGCGGGATCAGGCCATCCGGCTGGACCCGGAACCGCTGAAGTCCGACCTGGCCGCCCACATAACCATGCTGGCCGAGGTGATGGATCGCGCCGACGATTTCGACGTGATCCATTTCCATACCGACATGGTGCATTTCCCCTTCTTCCGGGGTCTGGCGGACAAGACCGTCACCACCCTGCACGGGCGGCTGGATCTGAAGGACCTGCCCGAGGTCTATGACCGCTGGCCCGAGTTCGGCCTGGTGTCCATCTCCGACGACCAGCGCCGCCCCCTGCCCCAGGCCAATTGGAAGGCGACGGTGCATCACGGCATGCCGGGCGACCTCTATCGCTTCTCCCCGAAGTCGCAGGGCTATCTGGCCTTCCTCGGCCGCATCTCGCCCGAGAAGCGCCCCGACCGCGCCATCGAGATCGCTGCGCGCCTCGGCAAGCCGCTGAAGATCGCCGCCAAGGTGGATGCGGCGGACAAGGCCTATTGGGAGACGGTCATCAAGCCCCTGGTCGAGGGCAACCCCCTGATCGAATTCGTCGGCGAGATCGGCGACGATCAGAAGTCGGCCTTCCTTGGCGGGGCCGAGGCCCTGCTGTTCCCCATCGACTGGCCCGAGCCGTTCGGCCTGGTGATGATCGAGGCCATGGCCTGCGGCACGCCGGTCGTGGCCTTCGCCTGCGGCTCGACGCCCGAGATCATCGAGGACGGGGCCACCGGCTTCCTGGTGGACACGCTGGAACAGGCGGTCGTCGCCGCCGGTCAGGCGCATCGGCTGGACCGCGAGGCGATCCGGGCGCGGTTCGACCTGCGCTTCTCGGCCACGGCCATGGCCCGGCGCTATCTCGACGTCTACGGCGACCTGCTGGCCCGACGGCCGTTCGCGGCCCAGGTCCTGGACGACGCCCCGATCCGTCCGCTGCACGAGGCGCGCAGTTTCGCCATCCGCGCCTGAACCCTTAGCCCCCTCGACCATTAGGTAGAGCATGGACGACGCCTATTCGGTCCAGACCACCGCCGCCGACAACAGCGATCAGAACGGGTTGGAAACCCTGATGGCGCTGAAGGACTGCGACACCTTCCTGGTCGCGGATCACTGGGGCGATGTGAAGAGCGGCGCCGACGGCCTGTTCGACCGGGACACGCGGCTGCTGTCGCATTTCGTCCTGACGGTCGGGCGCGCGCGGCCCTCGCGCCTCAGTTCCGGCGTGACCGAGGACAACGTCTTCTTCACCTGCCATTCGACCAACCGCCCCCTGCCGCCGATGGGCGGGCGCTCGGCCCCGGCGGGGGTGCTGCATCTGGAGCGGCGGCGCTTCCTCTGGGACAAGCGGCTGTTCGAACGGGTGCGGATGGCCAACCACGGCATCGAGGACATCCTGCTGCCGCTGGCCTTCGAATTCGGGGCCGACTTCGCCGACATCTTTCAGGTCCGGGGCACCCAGCGGGCGGCCGCCGGCGAGATCCACGCCCCGGTCATGGACGGCCGCAGGGTGAGCTTCGCCTACACCGGCCTGGACAGCGTGGTGCGGACCAGTTGCCTGGCCTTTTCTGAGCCGCCGGCGCGCCTGAGCCCCAACCGGGCCGAGTTCATGTTCAGCCTGCCCAAGGGCAAGCGGCTGGACCTCTATGTCGAGTGCGGGCTGGACGCCTGCGACGCGCCGGACAAGGAACGGTGGCGCTGGAACTCGATCCAGGCCCGTCTGGCCATGCGTCGACGGCTGCGGCGGGGGGGCAGCGTGCAGGCGCCGCGCAATCCGCGCGTCAACGACTGGCTGACCCAGTCCCGGACCGATGTTGCGCTGCTGACCACCGACCTGCCGACCGGCCCCTACCCTTACGCCGGGGTGCCGTGGTTCTCGACCCCGTTCGGGCGCGACGGCATCATCACCGCCTGGCAGATGCTGTGGATCGACCCCAGCCTGGCCAAGGGGGTGCTGACCTATCTGGCCTCGCGTCAGGCGACCGAGGTCAACGCCTTCATGGACTCCGCCCCCGGCAAGATCATGCACGAGACGCGCGGCGGCGAGATGAGCGCCCTCGGCGAGGTGCCGTTCGGCCTCTACTACGGCGGGGTCGACACCACCTGCCTGTTCATCGCCCTGGCCGGCGCCTACGCCAAGCGGACCGGCGATCTGGAGACCATTCGCGCCCTGTGGCCCCACCTGATCGCGGCGGCGGGCTGGATGACCGACTATGGCGACTCGAACGGCGACGACCTGATCGACTACGCGCGGGCGGCCGACACCGGCCTGTCGAACCAGGGCTGGAAGGACTCCGAGGACTCGATCTTCTACAGCGACGGCCGCTTCCCCAAGGGGCCGATCGCCCTGCTGGAGGTCCAGGGCTACGCCTATGCAGCCTGGATGGCTCTGGCCGAAATGGGCGTCCATCTGGGCGATGATCGCGTCGAACTGTGGCGGGCGCGGGCCGAGACGGTGCGGGCCTTGGTCGAGGAAAAGTTCTGGATAGAGGACGAGGGCTTCTACGCCATCGCCCTGGACGGCGACGGCGTACAATGTCGCGCCATCGGCTCGAACGCCGGCCACCTGCTGTTCAGCGGCCTGCCCTCGCATGAGCGGGCGCATCTGGTGACGCGGCGGATGCTGACGGCCGAGTTCCGCTCGGGCTGGGGCCTGCGCACCCTGGGCAAGGGCCAGACCCGCTTCAATCCGATGAGCTATCATAACGGCTCGGTCTGGCCGCATGACACGGCGATGGCGGCGGCCGGCATGGCCCGCTACGGCGAGCGACGGGCGGTGGCCATGCTGCTGGGCGAAGTCTTCGGCGCGGCGGCGCATTTCCAGCTTCGCCTGCCCGAACTGTTCTGCGGCTTCATCCGCGAGACAGGCGAGCCGCCCATCGCCTATCCGGTCGCCTGCCTGCCGCAGGCCTGGGCGGCGGGGTCGGTCTTCCTGATGCTGCAAGCCGTGCTCGGCGTGTCGATCAACGCCGCCGAAAGTCTGGTCGAGGTCACAAAACCCGCCCTGCCGATCGGTCTGGACCGGCTGACCGTGACCGATCTGGAGGTCGGCGACGGCGTCATCGACCTGAATTTCCAGCGGCTGGACGGCCGCGTCGTCGTCATGCCGCGCGAACGCAGCGGCGTGGTCAGCGTGCGGGTGACGGGTTAGGTCGCCAACCCCCGCTCCAGCGCCTTCCTGAACACCGTGGGCAGGGAGGCCAGCGCGTCGTCCGCGTGGGTCCACAGGAAGTCGCCTTCGCCTGCGCCGACATGCACGGTCAGGGTCAGGCTGAAGTGGGTGAAGACGTGTTCGACCGCGCCCGCCTCGGTCCAGTCGGCGGCAGTGGGGGCCTGAAACACGGGCGTCGCGCTCCAATCCGAAGTCGGCAGGCCGACCATCCCGCCCAGCAGCCCCTTGTCCGGACGGCGCACCAGACCGATCCGGCCGTCGCCGTCACGCAGGACGAAGGCGTGGCCCAGCCGGTGCGGCCGCTCGGCCTTCCTGGTCTTCAGCGGATAGCGTGCCGGCTCGCCGGTCTTCAGCCCTTCGCAGCCGAAGGCCAGGGGGCAGAGGTCGCACGACGGCGACTTGGGCCGACAGACGCCGGAGCCGAGGTCCATCAGGGCCTGGGGCCAGTCGCCGGGGCGGTCGTCGCTGACGAACAGGGCGGCCAGACGCTTCAGCTCGGGCCGGGCGGCGGGCAGAGGCGTCTCCACGGCAAACAGCCGGCTCATCACCCGCTCGACATTGCCGTCCACGACATTGGCGGGGCGGTCGAAGGCGATGGCGGCCACGGCGGCGGCGGTATAGGCGCCCACCCCCGGCAGGGCCAGCAAGGCGGCTTCGCTGTCAGGAAAGACGCCGCCGTGATCGCTGGCCACGGCGCGGGCGCAGGCCAGCAGGTTGCGGGCGCGGGCGTAGTAGCCCAGCCCCGCCCAGGCGGCCATCAGGTCGGCGTCCGGGGCGGCGGCCAGGTCGCTGACCGTCGGCCATCGCGTGGTGAAGCGCTCGAAATAGGGGGCGGCGTGCGGCACCGTGGTCTGCTGCAGCATGACCTCGGACAGCCAGACCTGGTAGGGGTCGGTGCGGCTCCCCGACCCCGGCGGCGCGCGCCACGGCAGGGTCCGCGCATGGGCGTCGTACCAATCAAGCAGGGCGGCGCGGAGAGAGGGGACGTCGGGCATGGGTCGGGCTATATAGGACGAATGCGTCGTCCTCTGCCCACCGAAAGCGAAGCCCGCGAAATCCTGGCTCGACGCCGGACGCGCCCGCAGTTGCGCCCGCCGCCCCCGGCCGGTCGCTCGCTGGCCCCGCTGATCAAGAAGCTGGACGCCCAGTTCGGGCGCGGCGCCGGCGCGCTGGAGCCGCGCTGGGTCGAGATCGTCGGCGAGCGGCTGGCCCGCGTCACCCGCCCGCAGAAGCTGACCAAGGGCCGCGGCGGCGCCGGCGGGACCCTGGAACTGCGCGTGGCCGGCCCCGCCGCCCTGCTGGTGCAGCATCAGTCCGAGGACATCATCCAGCGGGTGAACCTGTTTCTCGGCGCCGGAGCGGTGGAAAAACTGCGCATCGCCCAGGGGCCGGTGAAGCCCCTGCCCGTCGCCGGCGCCAAGCCGCGCGCCCGCGGCAAGGTGGTCCTGCCGCCCCTGCCCGCCTCGGTCGAGGCCGACCTGGCCGCCGCCGTCGAGGACGCGCCGGACGCGCTGAAAGCCGCCCTGCGCAAGCTGGGCCGAGCCGTCCTGTCGCAGCCCCCCGAAAACGAGCGCCGTTGACAAACCTTCGCCGCACCTGTTCTCGACAAAGGATCGGATTGCGCGCGCTTTCGGGAATCGCGCCATCCTTCAGAGTCACATTCTCGCCCAAGGACGACCCATGGCTACGTTCCGTTACGCTTCGATGAGCCGCCGCGCGGCCCTGACCGCCGCCGCCCTGGCCGCCATGGCCACCGTCGCCGGCTGCACCGCCAAGACCGGCGGCGCCGCTCAGGGCGACATGGGCCTGGGCGCAGCCGAAGACGCCAAGGTCACGGTCGTGGAATACGCCTCCGTCACCTGCGGCCACTGCGCGGTCTGGAACGAGGAAGTCTGGCCGGAATTCAAGACCAAGTACGTCGACACCAAGAAGGTCCGCTTCGTCTTCCGCGAGTTCCCGACCCCGCCGCAGGACATCGCCGTGGCCGGCTTCCTGATCGCCCGCTGCGCCGGCGAGGACAAGTATTTCGACGTTGTCCACGACATCATGGCCAGCCAGAAGGAATGGGCGGCGGGCGTCGCGCCGCGCACCACCCTGTTCCGCGCCGCCGCCGCCGCCGGCCTGAGCCAGGAACAGACCGAAGCCTGCATCCGCGACAAGGCCGCCATCGAAGAGATGAGCAACCGCATCAAGGCCGGCATCGACGCGGGCGTGACCGGCACGCCGACCTTCATCGTCAACGGCGCCAAGGTCGTCGACAGCAGCCTGTCGGGCCTGTCGCAAGCCATCGACGCGGAACTGGCCAAGAAATAATTTCAATCAAGCGGGGGGCGTGGACATGTTGAGGAAACTGGCGGGGGCTGCGGCCCTGAGCGTCGTGCTGACGCTGGCTGGCTGTAGCGGCAAGAACGCGGCCCCCGCCGAGGGCGACATGGCTCTGGGCGCCCCCGAAGGGGCCAAGGTGACGGTGGTCGAATACGCCTCTGTCACCTGCGGGGTCTGCGCGGCTTGGCAAAAGGAAACCTGGCCCGCGTTCAAGGCCAAGTACGTGGACACCAAGAAGGTCCGTTTCGTCTTCCGCGAACTGCCTACGCCGCCGCAGGATGTCTCCGTCGCCGGTTTCCTGGTGGCGCGCTGCGCCGGGCCGGACAAGTATTTCGACGTGGTGCACCAATACATGGCCGATCAGGAGAGCCTGATCAGCGGCGCCACGCCCCCTCGCGACTGGCTGCTGCGGACCGCCAATGCCGCAGGCCTCAACGCTTCGCAGTTCCAGGCCTGCGTCAGTGACAAGGCCGCCATCGCGGCGTTCGAGACACGCATCCAGTCGGCCTCCAAGGCCGGCGTGACCGGCACCCCCGCCTTCTTCGTCAACGATCAGGTCGTGCAGACGCCCGGCAGCGCCGGCGCCAGCCTCGCCGACCTGTCGACGGCGATTGACGCTGCCCTAGCGAAATGAACAGCATGGCCTCCATCACCCGCATCCTGAGCATTGCAACCGCCGCCGCCGTGTTGACGGCCGCCGCGCCCGCCCTGGCTGCGGAATCCGCACCGGCCCCTGCGCCGGCCGCCGTGCCGACCGTGACCGCCGCCGACCGCGTCCTGGGCCGCGCCGACGCCCCGGTGACGGTGATCGAATACGCCTCCTTCACCTGCAGCCATTGCGCCGCCTGGACCAATGAGGTCCTGCCGACGTTCAAGGCCCGCTATATCGACACCGGCAAGGTGAAGCTGGTCTTCCGCGACCTGCCGACCCAACCGGCCCAGGTCGCCGCCACCGCCGCCGCCATCGGCCGCTGCGCCGCGCCCGGCAAGTTCTTCGACGTGGCCCATCACTTCATGGCCGGCCAGGCCGCCGCCTTCGCCAGCGGCGACGCCCGCGACTGGTACATGGGCGCCATCGCCGTCAGCGGCCGCACCCTGCCGCAGATCGAGACCTGCCTGGCCGACCCGGCGACGCAAGCGTCCCTGCAGCAGGAGGTCGAGGCCGCCGTCGCCGCCGGGGTGAACGGCACCCCGACTTTCTTCGTCAATGGCCGCCGCGCCATGGACCATTCGCTCGAAACCCTGTCGGCGGCCATCGACCCGCTGATCAAGGGACGCTAATCCCCCGCCCATGCAGTTCCAGCGACTGAAGCTCGTCGGCTTCAAATCCTTCGTCGACGCGGCGGAAGTTCAGATTGAATCCGGCCTGACCGGCGTGGTCGGGCCGAACGGCTGCGGCAAGTCCAACGTGCTGGAAAGCCTGCGCTGGGTCATGGGCGCCAACTCGGCCAAGGCCATGCGCGGCCAGGGCATGGACGACGTCATCTTCGCCGGGGCTGCGGGCCGTCCGCCGCGCAGCCACGCCGAAGTCGTCCTGACCATCGACAACGCCCAGAAGCGCGCGCCCCAGCCCTTCACCGACGCCCCGGTGCTGGAGGTGTCGCGCCGCATCGACCGGGGTCAGGGCTCGACCTATCGCATCAACGGCAAGGAGGTCCGCGCCCGCGACGTCCAACTGCTGTTCGCCGACGCCTCGACCGGGGCCAACAGCCCGGCCCTGGTGCGTCAGGGCCAGATCTCCGAACTGATCGCCGCCAAGCCGCAGAACCGTCGGCGGATTCTGGAAGAGGCCGGCGGCGTGGCCGGTCTGCACACCCGCAGGCATGAGGCCGAGCTGCGGCTGAAGGCGGCCGAGACCAACCTCGACCGGCTGGACGACATCGGCCGCGAGCTGGAAACGGCGCTGAACCGACTGAAGCGCGAGGCGCGTCAGGCCGAGAAGTACAAGAAGATCTCGGCCGAGATCCGCGCCCTGCAGGCCGCCCTGCTCTACGTGCGCTGGAACGACGCCAAGGCGGCGGCCGAGGTCGCGGCCCAGGAACTGCGTGACGCCGACCGCGCCGTGGCCGAGGCCACCGCCGCCGCCGTTAAGGCCGAGGCCGACGCCCTGAAGGCGCAAGAGGCCATGAAGCCCGCACGCGAAGAGGACGCCGTCGCCGGCGCCCTGCTGCACCGCGCCACGCTGGAACGCGACCGCCTCGACATGGCCGAACAGGCCGCCCGCGCCGAGGTCGACCGGCTGAAGGCCGAGGCGGCCCGCATCGCCGCTGACGTCGAGCGCGAGGAGCGCATGGCCGCCGACGCCCAGCGCGAACTGGACCGGCTGGACCAGGAACTGACGAAGCTGAAGGCCGAGATCGCCGCCGCCCCCGAGCGCGGACCTGAGCTGGAAAAGGCCCTGTTGGCGACTGAGGACGCCCGCAAGGCCGCCGACGGCGAGGTCGAACGACTGGCCGGAACCTTGGCCGCCGTCGAGGCCCGCGCCAACGCCGAAAGCGCGAGGAAGCGCGACGCTGAGGCCCGTCTGGCCCGCGTCGTCGGCCAGTTCGAGCAGGCCAAACGCGAACGCGAGGCCCTAGGCCCCATCGAGACGCCGGAGCTGGCCCTCGCCCGCACGGCGCTGGAGACGGCCCAGGCCGACCTGACCGCCGCCCGCGAAGCCGTCGAAGCCGCCGAGACCGCGCGCGGCGATCTGGCCCGCGTCGAGGCCGAGGCCCGCACCATTGCTCGCGCCGCCGAGGACCGTCTGGGCCGCCTTCAGACCGAGGCGCGCGGCCTGGCGCAACTGCTGGTCAGCGGCAAGCGCGACCACCCGCCCGCGCTGGACAAGGTGTCGGCGGCCAAGGGCTATGAGGCCGCTCTGGCCGCTGCCCTCGGCGACGATCTGGACGCCGCGCTGGACGCCCGCGCCGCCGCCCACTGGGCCGGCGCTGACGCCCCCTCGCCGGTCTGGCCGCAGGGCGTGGCCCCGCTGGCCGCCCATGTGACCGCCCCCGCCGAACTGGCCGCCCGTCTGGCCCTGTGCGTCGTCGCCAGCCAGTCCGAAGCGCCGCGCCTGGCCAAGCTGTTGCCTCCAGGCGCGCGTCTGGTGACGGTGGAGGGCGACCTCTATCGCTGGGACGGCTTCGTCAGCCGCGCCGAGGCCCCGCGCCCCGCCGCCGTGCGACTGGCCCAGCGCACCCGGCTGGCCGAGCTGGAAGCCGAGATCGACACCGGCAAGCCCGCGCTGGAGGCTGCTCAGACAGCCCAGAAGGCCGCGACCGAAGCCTTCCGCGCCGCCGAGGAAGCGGTGAAGACCGCCCGCCTCAAGCCCTTCGCCGCCGACAAGGCCGTCGTCGCCGCGCGCGACCGGGCCGAGAGCCTGATGCGCGACCAGACCCGGCGCGAGGCCCGCGCCCAGGGCCTGGACGAGACCGTGGCCCGTCTGGACGGCGAGGTGGCCGAGGCCCAGGCCGCCTTGGAGGCCGCGCAGTCGGTCGAGGCCCCGTCTGAAACCATCGCCGGCCTGCGCGACGAACTGACCGCCGCCCGCGTGGCGGCCGATGCGGCGCGGCAAGCGGCGCAGACCGCCCGCTCGACCCGCGACGAGGAAGCGCGCGACCGCGCAGGGCGCGAACAGCGCCTCGGCAGCCTGAGCCACGCCCACGAGGGCTGGGCCGGTCGATCCAAGGAAAGCGCCGCCCGCGTCACCGCCCTGGGCAAGGACGCCGACAAGACCGCCGCCCTGCTCAAACAGGCCGAGATCGCGCCCCAGGGCTTCGCCGAACAGCGCGGCGCCCTGATGGACGCCCTGATCGCCGCCGAAACGCGCAAGGCCGCATCGGCTGAGGCCCTCAGCCTGGCCGAGACCACGGCGGGCGATAGCGACCGCGCCAGCCGCGCCGCCGAGGCCGCCGCCGGCGCCGCGCGCGAGGCCCGCGCCGGTCTGGCCGCCCGCGCCGAGGCCGCGACCGAACGCCTGGCGGAGGCCGAGGCCAACGTCCGCGAGACGGCGCAGATGTCGCCGGACGAACTGGGCCAGAAGCTGGTCGACGACGCCATCGCCCGCCCGCCGGACACCGCCGGCGCCGAGAGCCTGCTGTCCGGGCTGGAGCGCGAGCGCGAGGCCCTGGGCGCCGTCAACCTGCGCGCCGAGGACGAGGCCAACGAATACGGCGAACGTCTGGGCGCCATGAAGTCGGAACGCATCGACCTGACCCAGGCGATCGCCAAGCTGCGCGACGGCATCGACGAACTGAACGCCGAGGGCCGCGAGCGGCTTGTGGCGGCCTTCGACGTCATCAACGCCAACTTCAAGGCCCTGTTCGAGGCCCTGTTCGGCGGCGGTCAGGCTGAACTGAAACTGGTCGAGAGCGACGATCCGCTGGAAGCGGGACTTGAGATCTACGCCTGCCCGCCCGGCAAGCGTCTGTCGGTCATGAGCCTGATGAGCGGCGGCGAGCAGGCCCTGACGGCGGCGGCGCTGATCTTTGGCGTCTTCCTGGCCAATCCGGCCCCCGTCTGCGTGCTGGACGAGGTGGACGCGCCGCTGGACGACGCCAACGTCGACCGCTTCTGCCGGATGCTGCACGAAATGCGTAGCCGCACCGACACCCGCTTCATCGTCATCACCCACAACCCGGTGACTATGAGCCGCATGGACCGCCTGTACGGCGTCACCATGCCCGAACGCGGCATGAGCCAGCTGGTCAGCGTCAACCTGAACCAGGCCGAGCAGATCGTGGCGGCTTAAGGCTTGGCCTTGCGGCGACGCATCGCCTCGCGCACGTCGCCCAAGGCAGGCCTGATCAGGAACCAGGGCTCGACGCAGTAGCGGGCGAACAGCCGTTTCGGATCGGCGAACAGGCGGAACAGCCACTCGACGCCCAGCCGCCCCATCCAGCGAGGCGCCGCTTTCTGCACGCCGGCCTCATAGTCGAAGGCTGCGCCAACCGGCAGGATGACGGCATCCGGCAGGGCCTCGATGTTGTCGGCGATCCACAGCTCCTGACGCGGCATGCCCATGCCGACGAACAGGACATTAGGCTTGAACTCGGCGATAGCGGCCAGGACGGCGGCGGCGCCAGCCGACCCCGGCGTGGCGTCGAAATAGCCCGACAGGCCGCTGATCACCGCCCCTGGATAGCGCGCGGTCAGCCGTTCCGCCGCCGTCGTCGCCACGCCGTCGGCCCCGCCGACATAGAGGACGCGCCAGCCCTTACGGTCGGCCATGCTCCAGAACTGGTCGCGCCAGTCCAGATAGGTGCAGCGATGGAAGGGCCGGCTGTGCAGGCCCAGCAGCCGCGTGAAATGGATCAGCGGCGTGGAATCCAGCTCCACCACGTCCGCCAGATCGTACAGGCGCCGCATCCCCGGCGTGCGCGGCAGCAGATAGAGGCTGTGCAGATTGTGGTTGGCGATGATGCTGCGCTGGCCCGCCTCGACGCAGCGTTCGACGTGCAGCAGCACTTCCTCGGGCCGCATCAGATCGACGGTCTCGCCCAGGATGCGGACGCGTTCTTCGGGGCGGCGGACCTGACGGAACGGACGACGTTCGCGCCGCCGCCGGTCGGGCGGGGCGGCAGCAAGATCGACTCCGAGCGGCTCCTGATACATGGCTTGTTTCTAGACGCGGCCCCTCAACGGGCGGTTTGCGGATGCGGTTAATGAACACGGGATCAGGCGATGAAGCGAGCCCTGCCGGCGATGACGATTGGCGCCGCCTTGCTGGCGACGACGGCGGCGGCTCAGGACCGCGCCCTGACCCTGACCGGCGTCGGGCGCTTCGCTATCTTCGCCGACACGGCCTCAATCAAGCCGGACGGTGACGGCGTGCGGATGCGGTCGCTGCAGGTCAGCGAAGAGGACATGGTCATCGGCGACGTCGCCTATTCCGGCGGCTGGTCCTGGTGGCGGTTCGACTGCGCGGCCCGGACGGCGGACCGGCTGGACTTCGCCTCGCTGAAGGCTGACGGAACCGAGGGGCCGATCACGCCCGAGACCGCCCCACCCTATGCCATCGCGCCCGGCGGCGACGCGGCGGAACTGGCGGACGTGGCTTGCGGGACGCAGGCGCGGCCGACCGATGCGGTCAGCACGGCCGACGCCGTGCGGATCGGGCGCGAACGGATGAAGGACTGAGCTTCTCCCTCCCTGCCCCCAACGCCGTCATCCTCGGGCTTGACCCGAGGATCGGGTTGTCTGCCTGCGCGACATCAGCAAGGTCGAGCGTGCGCCCCCGCTCGATCCTCGGGTCAAGCCCGAGGATGACGGCTGGAAATAAGACGGGCTAGCGAAGCTCGCCCGTCGGCCGACCATTCCGATCCAGGTCCACCCGGTCCCTCGGCAGGGCCTGCGGGCATTCATCGCGCATGAAGGCCAGCATCTTCTCGCGCACCTCGCAGCGCAGGTCGAAGGCGAGCGAGGCGTTCTTGGCGCTGGTCAGACAGCGGACCTGGGCCACGCGCTCGGTGACGTCCGTCACCTGCAAGACCACCACGTCGCCGTCCCACAGGGGCGAGGCGTGGGCGATGGCTTCCAGCTTGATCCGCAGCCGGTCGATCGGCGCCTCATAGTCCACATAGAGGAAGGCCACGCCGATCAGGCTGGCGTCGTCGCGGGTCCAGTTCTGGAACGGCTTCTGGATGAAATAGGTCAGGGGCAGGATCATCCGCCGCCAGTCCCACAGCTTGACCACGACGTAGGTGGAGGTGATCTCCTCGACCCGACCCCACTCGCCCTCCACGACGACGGCGTCGTCCAGGCGGATCGGCTGGGCCGTGGCGATCTGGATGCCGGCCAGCAGATTGGTCAGGAAGGGTTGCAGCGCCAGACCGGCGACGATGCCCACCACCCCCGCGGAGGCCAGCAGCGACAGCCCCCATTGCCGCACGCCGGGGATGGTCAGCAGGGCCAGACCCAGGGTGATCAGGCCAATCAGGATGGCGGCCACCCGCTGCAGGATGCGCGTCTGAGTGACGTGCTTGCGGGCCAGGAGGTTGTCCTCCGTGTCCATGTTGAACTTCTTCAGATGGACGATGGCCCCCATGTCCACCGCCCCCGCCAGCATCCATCCGCACACCAGGATGAAGCCGAACAGCAGGGTGCGCCGGATGAACAGCGACGGCTCGGGGTCCAGCGGCGACACCGTCACCGCCAGGGCCAGGGCGATGATCATCACCGCGATGCGGACCTTCAGCCGGGCGCGATCGACCATGCCCCTCCAGAAGACGTCGCGGTTGCGCACCAGCAGCTTCAGCAGGGCGAAGACCACCTGATTGGCCGCCCAGCCGATGAAGACGAAGACCGCCGTGATGATCGACACCACGGCCCATTCGGGCAGCCAGTGGAACTGGGCCCACAGGGTGAAGATGGTGTTGGTCAGATTGGTCACGAACTGGGGCATGGGTGAAGGTTAGCCGGGGCGCATGAGCTCGTCACCCGCTTCCCTCTCCCGATGGGAGAGGGCTTGAGCCTCCAAGAGCGAAGCGATTGGCAAGGCGAAAGGGTGAGGGTTCGCGGCTAAAGTCGGCGCAAGCCGCAGCGCGACGGCTAGAGCCGAATGCCCGTCGGACCCTCACCCTTTCGCGCAAGGACGCTCGCTTCGCTCTCGTGCGCTCAAGCCCTCTCCCAGCAGGAGAGGGTCGCTAGACCGCGGCTTCCACCAGATCGGCCAGACGCGCCGCCGCGTCCGGAATGGCCACCGACCGCGCGGCGGCGGACATGGCCGCCAGCTTGGCCGTGTCCGACAGGATGTCCCCCAGCACAGCGGTCAGCCCAGCCACCGTCACGTCGTCCTCGGCGATGACGCGGGCGGCGCCGGCGTCGGACAGGGCGCGGGCGTTCAGGGTCTGGTGGTCGTCCATGGCGATCTTCAATGGGATCAGCACCGACGGCAGAGCCGCGACGGCCAGTTCCGAACAGGTCGAGGCCCCGGCGCGGCCGATGACCAGATGCGCCTTGGACAGACGGTCGGCCATGTCGCGGAAGAAGGGGGCGACCTCGGCGGCGATGCCGGCCTCCAGATAGATCTCGCGTGCGCTCTCCAACGTCTCGGGCCGCGACTGCTGCTGCACCTTCAGGCGGCTGCGGATCGCCTCGGGCAGGGCCGCCAGAGCGCGGGGCGCGGTCTCGGACAGGATGCGGGCGCCCTGGCTGCCACCGGTCACGAGGACGTGGATCGGGCCGTCGGCGGCGGGGGCGACGTAGGCGCGGTCGAACAGGGCGCGGATGTCGGGGCGGACGGGGTTGCCCACCACCTGCGCCCGCGTCTTCACCGCCTCGGGCGCGCGGCCCAGGGTCGGGAAGGCCGAGGCCACGCCGCCGACGCGCGGGGCCAGCATCCGGTTGGTGCGGCCCAGGACGGCGTTCTGTTCGTGGATCAGGGTCGGTCGCTTCTGCAGGATGGCGGCGACCAGAGCCGGGGCCGACGGATAGCCGCCGAAGCCGACCACCACGTCCGCGCCGGTGCGGTCAAAGGCCGACTTGGCCTGCCCCACGCCGCGCATGATGGCCAGACCGGCTTTCAGCAGGCCGATGGGGCCGCTGCCGGTGGCGGCGTCCAGCGCCAGCCGCTCCTCGGCGGGAAAGGCGTGGGCGTACTGCTCGCCGCGCGCATCGGTCGCCAGCACCACGCGCCAGCCGCGCGAGGCCAGTTCGCGGGCCAGGGCCTCGGCGGGGAACATGTGGCCCCCGGTGCCCCCGGCGGCGACGACGCAGACCTTGGTCATGGATACTCTCTTACGGCAGCAGGCGACGGCGCGGCGGGGAAATGTTGGAGCCCGGCTCATAGGCGCCCGGACGGCGCCGCGTCAGGGCCAGCGCAAACCCCATGGTCAGCCCCATGGCCATCATTGACGACCCGCCATAGCTGATGAAGGGCAGCGTCATGCCCTTGGTCGGGATCAGGTTCAGGTTCACCGCCACATTGATGCAGGCCTGCAGCCCGATCAGCATGAACAGGCCAGCCGCAGCCGTCTGCTCGAACGGGTCGTTCAGCTTCATCGCCTTCTTCATCCCGCGGATGACGATGAAGGCGTAGAGGCCGATCAGGATCAGGCTGAGAACCAGGCCGAACTCCTCGGCGCCGACCGAATAGATGAAGTCGGTGTGCAGGTCAGGAACGTGGCGCTTCATGACGCCCTCGCCGATGCCGCGTCCGACAAGGCCCCCGGCGCGGATGGCCTCGGAGGCGCGGTCGATCTGGTGGGTGTCGGTCGTCTCGGGCGACAGGAAGCGGCTGAGGCGGTCGCGCATGTGGCTGAAGGTGAAATACAACGACACCACCCCGCCCGCGCCCATGGCGGCGATGACGGCCACCCATTTCAGCGGCACCCCGGCCATGAAGAAGACGGCCATGAAGGTGGTGGTGATCAGAAGCGTCTGGCCGATGTCAGGCTGGATCAGCAGCAGGCCGACGGTCAGGGCCCACAGGCCAAAGGCGATGCTGACGCCCGGAACCCCCTGCCCTTTCTGGGCTTCGGCGAACATCCAGGCGGCGAAGACGATCAAGCCGGGTTTGGCGAACTCGGACGGCTGCAGGCTGAACGGGCCGAGGTTCACCCAGCGGGCGGCGCCCTTCACCGTGTCGCCGATGAAGGGCAGAGCCGCCATGACCACGATGGCGCCGAACAGGGCCAGGACCGCGATCCGCCGCACCCCGCGCGGCGACAGCAGCGACGCGCTCAGCATGACCGTCGTGCCCATGCTCGCCCAGACGATCATCCGCCAGGAATAGTGGAAGGGATCGGTGATCGACTCGTCGGCCAGAATGGCGGCGGGGCTGGAGGCGAAGCTGAGCGACACGCCCAGCGCCACCAGCGTCAGGGCCGCGCCCAGCAGGCCGCGATCCACGGTCCAGAACCAGCGCGCGATCAGGCTCTGATCATTGCGCGAAAACGGATGGCTGTAGCTCTGGCTCATGCGGCGGGCTCAGGCTGGGCGCCCAGCGCCAGCACGGCGGCGCGGAAAGCTTCGCCCCGCACCTCGAAATCGAGGAACTGATCGAAGCTGGCGCAGGCGGGGGACAGCAGGACGACCTGCTCGCCCCCAGCCTTGGCGGCGTCGGCGGCGGCCAATTCGACGGCGCGCTCCATGGTGTGGGCCACGACGTGGGGGGTGTCGGCCAGGGTGACGGCGAAGGCGTCGGCGGCCTCGCCGATCAGATAGGCCTTGGCGACGTGGGGGAAGAGGTCGCGCAGGCTGTCGATGCCCCCCTCCTTGGCCTTGCCGCCCGCGATCCAGAAGACAGAGGGGTAGGAGGCCAGGGCCTGACGCGCGGCGTCGGCGTTGGTGCCTTTGGAGTCGTTGATGAAGCGCACACCGCCCAGACGGCCCACGGCCTCCATCCGGTGCGCTAGGCCGGGGAAGGTCATCAGCCCCTCGACCGCCGCATCGTGCGACACGCCCAGAGCGCGGGCGGCGGCATAGGCGAAGGCGGCGTTCTGGGCGTTGTGGCGGCCGGGCAGCGAGCGGGCGGCGGAGAGGTCGGCGACGGGCTGATCGCTAATGGTCAGCAGGCCGGGCGCCGCTTCAATTCCGTCATTCCGGGGCGGCGCAGCCGAACCCGGAACCCAGGGCTCGGCGACAAGCTCAACCGCCTGGGTCCCGGGTTCCGGCCGCTGCGCGTCCGGCCCCGGGATGACGGAGAGGGTGGAAACGGCGCAAACGCGGTGTCCGAGTTTGCGCAGGTCCGCCGCAATCCCCTGCCCCCAGGCTTCGTCCACCCCGACCAGAGCCAGCGCTTCATCGCCCTGCGCCTGGAAGATGCGTTGCTTGGCGGCGACATAGCCTTCCATGCCGCCGTGACGGTCCAGATGGTCGGGGCTGATGTTGGTCAGGATGGCCACGTCGGGCGCGAAGCGTGTGGTCAGGTCCAGTTGGTAGGACGAGACCTCGATGACATAGACGGCCTCTGGCGTGGGCGCCGGCAGGGCCAGAACCCCGATGCCGATGTTGCCGCCGATATGGACGGTCAGGCCCGCCGACTTCAGCACCCAGCCGATCAGGGCCGTGGTCGTGGACTTGCCGTTGGTGCCGGTGATGGCGACCACGCGGGGGCGCTGATCCTTGGGCAGGGCGTCCAGAGCGCGGGCGAACAGCTCGACGTCGCCGATGACCGGCACGCCCGCCTGATGGGCCCGCTCGACGGTCCAGTGCGGCTTGGGGTGGGTCAGGGGCGCGCCGGGCGACAGGACCAGGGCGGCGAAGCCCGACCAGTCGGCGCGGGTCAGGTCCTCGACGAGAAAGCCCTCGGCCTCGGCCTGCATCCGGCCCGAGACGCCGTCGTCCCACAGGATCGGAACGGCGCCGCCGGCCTGAAGCGCGCGCGCCGCCGTGATCCCGGACCGACCGAGGCCGAAGACCGCGACCCGCCTGCCCTCGAAACCGGGAACCGGGATCATGGGATCAGCGCAGCTTCAGCGTGGCCAGACCGAGCAGCGCCAGCATGGCGGCGACGATCCAGAAGCGGATGACGACGGTCGATTCCGGCCAGCCCATCTTCTCGAAATGGTGGTGGATCGGGGCCATCAGGAAGATGCGCTTGCCGGTCATTTTGAAATAGCCGACCTGGATCATGACCGAGGCGGCCTCGACCACGAACAGGCCGCCGACGATGCCCAGCACCAGCTCGTGCTTGGTGGCCACGGCGATGGAGCCCAGCGCGCCGCCCAGAGCCAGCGAGCCGGTGTCGCCCATGAAGATCTTGGCCGGGGGGGCGTTGTACCAGAGGAAGCCCATGCCGCCGCCGATCATGGCGGCGCAGAAGATGGCCAGCTCGCCCGATCCGGGCACGTGGTGGACCTGCAGATATTCGGCGAAGACAAAGTTGCCGACCAGATAGCTGATGATGCCAAAGGCGCCCGCCGCCATCATGACCGGCACAATGGCCAGGCCGTCCAGACCGTCGGTCAGGTTCACGGCGTTGGAGAAGCCGATGATGGTGAAGGCCGCAAAGGCCACATAGAACCAGCCGATGTTCAGCAACACCGCCTTCAGGAAGGGGAAGGCGATCGAGGTCTCAAGCCCCGGCGAGGTCGGGGAATAGGTCATCCACACGACGGTCAGAACGCCCGCGATCACCGCGACGACCGCCTGGGCCGCCAGCTTCTGCTTCGAGGTCAGGCCCGCCGAGGTCTGCTTCGTCACCTTGGCGTAGTCGTCGATGAAGCCCAGCACCCCAAAGGCCGCCGTCACGCCCGAAACGATCCAGATATAGGGATTGGTCAGGTCGCCCCAAAGGAAGACCGCGACGCCGATGCCCGCCAGGATCATCAGGCCGCCCATGGTGGGGGTGCCGACCTTGGACAGGTGGCTGACCGGACCGTCGTCGCGGATCGGCTGGCCTCGGCCCTGCTTGGCGCGAATCCAGTTGATGAAGCGGCTGCCCATGGCGACCGCGACGATCATGGCCGTGGCCATGGCCAGGGCCACGCGCACCGTCTGATACTGGATCAGGTGCAGCAGCGGATATTCCTGAGCGATATCCGCGTAGTAAAGATAGAGCAGGTAGAACATCGGCTTCTCTTAGTCCCCTATCGGCCCGCGCCCGGCGCGGTTGAGGGGTCCTGTTCAACATTCAGATTGGCCAGAGCCGCCGCGACCAGCGACGCCTTGGACCCGTTCGAGCCCTTGACCATGACGATGTCGCCCGGGCCGACCAGCTTGCCCGCCTCGGCGGCCAGTTCGGCGGCGGTGGCGCGCCACAGGCCGCGCCGCGACGGCGGCAGGGCGTCATGCAGACGGCGCATCTCCATCCCTGCGGCGTGAACCAGGTCCAGACCGGCGGCGGCGATGGGCTGGATCAGGCCTTCGTGCAGCGCGCGCGAATGCTCGCCCAGTTCCAGCATGTCGGTCAGGACGACGATGCGGCGCCCGCCCTCGGGAACCGGCTTGGCTCCCAGGCTGAGGAAGCCCGCCTTCATCGACAGCGGATTGGCGTTGTAGCTCTCGTCGATCAGAGTGAAGGCGCCGCCAGGGATGGCGACCGTCTTCATCTGGCCGCGTCCCGCCAAAGGCTGGAACCCGGCCAGGGCCTGCAAGGCCGTATCCAGCGACACGTCCAGCGCCCGCAGCATCAGGATGACGCACAGGCTGTTCAGGCCCCAGTGCACGCCCGACTGGGCCAGATGGTATTCGAGGCGATGACCGTCGATCTCGGCGGTGACGCGCGCGCCCTCGGCGTCGGCCTTGAAGCCCAGCAGGCGGGCGTCGGCGCCCGCGCCCGAGCCGAAGGTCTGCACCTTGGCGCCCGCCGCGACCGCCGCCTGACGCACCAGATCGGAATAGGCGTTGTCGGCGTTGACCACAGCCACGCCGCCGGGGACCAGGCCCTCGAAGATGGTGGCTTTCTCGCGCGCCACGCCCGCCTCGCCGTCGGCGAAGGCTTCGATATGGACCGGGCCGACCGTGGTGACGCAGGCGGCGTGCGGACGAACGAACTTGGACAGCGGCCCGATCTCGCCGGGCGCATTCATGCCGATCTCGAACACCGCGCGCTCAGTGCCGTGCGGCATCCGCGCCAGGGTCAGCGGCACGCCGATGTGGTTGTTGTAGCTCTTGATCGAGGCGTGGGCCGGACCGGCCAGATCGAGGCCCGCCTTGATCGCCTGGGTCACGCTGGTCTTGCCGACGCTGCCGGTGACGGCGCCGCGCAGGGGCGCGCGCTCGCGGGCGGCGACGCCCAGAGCCTCCAGCCCCTTCTGCGTATCGGGGACTAGGACGTAGGGCCCGCCCTCGACCGGACGGTCGACCAGGGCGACGGCGGCCCCGGCGGCGAAGGCGGCGGCGGCGAACTCATGCCCGTCGCGCGCGCCGTGCAGGGCCAGGAACAGGTCCCCGGGCGCGATCTCGCGGCTGTTGTAGGTCAGGCCCGACACATCAGCATCGGGTCCGTGAAGTTTGCCCCCGGTCGCCGAGGCGATGGCTTCGGCGGTCCAGAGCGGCGTTTGGGTGTCAGGCATGATCGCGCAGGGCTTCGGTCGCTTCGGTGGCGTCGTCGAAGGGATGGATCACCCCAGCGACGATCTGTCCCTGTTCATGCCCTTTTCCGGCGATCACCACCACATCTCCTTCGCGCATCAGCGATACGGCGTGGCGGATGGCCTCGCGGCGGTCGCCGATCTCGAGCGCATCAGGGCAACCGACACGGACCTGGGCGCGGATGGCGGCGGGGTCTTCCGAGCGCGGGTTGTCGTCGGTGACGATGGCCACATCGGCCAGACGGCCGGCGATCTCGCCCATCATCGGCCGCTTGGCGCGGTCGCGATCGCCGCCGGCTCCGAAGACGACGATCAGGCGGCCGGTCGCATGGGGACGCAGCGCGTTCAGCACCGTCTCCAGACCGTCCGGCGTATGGGCGTAATCGACATAGACCTCGCCGCCGCGCGCGCCCTCGCCGGGAATGCGTTGCAGACGACCTTGAGCGCCCTGGATGAACGCCATCGCCGGGATGACACGGTCGGCGTCCTCGCCGCCCGCGATGCACAGGCCCGCCGCCACCAGGGCGTTCGAGGCCTGGAAGGCGCCGGCCAGGGGCAGCAGGATGTCATGAACTCGACCGCGCACGTCGATGGTCAGGCGCTGGCCTTCCGGCGTCGCCCGGCGCGCCAAGAGGGTCAGGTCGCGTCCGCGCTCGCCCACGCCCATGACGCCCAGACCGGCCATGATCGAGGCCGAGGCGAAGGCCGAATAGGCGTCGGAATCGGCGTTCAGCACGGCGGTGCGACCGCGCGGCAGCAGGGCCTCGAACAGGCGCAGCTTGGCGGCGCGATAGTCCTCCATCGTGCCGTGATAGTCGAGGTGGTCCTGGGTCAGGTTGGTGAAGCCGGCGGCGCGAATGGCCACCCCGTCCAGACGGCGCTGCTCGATGCCGTGCGACGAGGCTTCGAGCGCCAGGTGCGTCACCTCCTTGGCGGCCAGTTCGGCCAGCAGGCGGGCGGCGTCGGCGGCGTCGGGGCTGGTCAGGCCGGGGCCGGTCAGGGCGTAGGTCTTGTCGCCCTTCTGACCCACCACGCCGAGCGTGCCCATGCTGGCCGACTTGAGGCCGAGGCCGGCCCAGATCTGACGGCAGAAGTTGGCCACCGAGGTCTTGCCGTTGGTGCCGGTGATGGCGACGCAGGTCTTGGGCTGGGGGCCGTAGAAGCTGCGCGCGGCCAGGGCGTAGGCGCGGTGCACGTCGCCCGAGGCGACCAGCAGAGGGGCGACGCCCGCAGGCGTGTCGGCCGGGGCCAGGATGGCGGCGGCGCCCCTGGCCAGGGCTTGCGGAATGAAGGCGCGGCCGTCGGCGGACGCGCCCGGCAGGGCCACGAACAGGGCGCCGGGGACGACCTTGCGGCTGTCGGCGGTGACGGCGGTGATCTCGGGGTCCGAGGCCAGGTCGCGGCGCAGGATTTCGGAAAGGCGAAGCGCGCTCATCGGCCGTCGCCCTCGACGTCCTGGAACTCGGGGATCTTCTCGCCCAGCGCCGTGGACCAGCGGTCGGCCTTGCGCTGAACGCCCAGGAAGGGGGCGATGCGGTCGGCGATCTTGCCGACGGCGGGCGCGGCGACATAGCCGCCGGTGCGCGGATACGAGGACGGCTCGTCCACCAGGACGAAGATGGTGTAGCGCTTGGCCGTCACCGGGCCGTCGGCGGGGAAGACGGCGGCGAAGGAGCCGACGGCGTGGGTCGGATCGTAACGGCCGTTGACCAGCTTGTTGGCCGAGCCGGTCTTGCCGCCGACCCGCAGACCCGCCGCGTCGGCGAAGCGGCCCGAGCCGCGCGTCACGTTGCGGCGCATCAGGTCCAGCATGGTGGCCGAGGTCTCGGGCGAGACGACCCGACGCGCCTGGGCGTTGGGCAGACCGCCCTTGCGCAGGGTCAGGGGAATGTAGCGCCCGCCGTTGGCCAGAGCGCCATAGGCGGCCACATACTGGATCGGCGTGACCATGATGCCGTAGCCGAAGGACAGGGAGGCCAGGGTCGAGTCGTCCCACTTGCGGACACGCGACGGACGGGCCGATTCCTTCAGCTCGATCGGGGCGGCGTCCAGCAGGCCCAGCCGCTGGAAGTAGTCGCGCATCACGTCGCCGCCCATTTCGACGGCCAGACGCGAGGTGCCGATGTTGGACGAGTGCAGATAGACTTCTTCCAGCGTCAGCACCTTGTTGGTGGCGTGGAAGTCCTTGATGCGACGCTTGCCGATCTGCAGCGCCTGCGAGGCGTCGAACAGGGTGTTCATGTCGGCCCGCCCGGTGTCGATGCCGGCGGCGACGGTGAAGCTCTTGAACACCGAACCCATTTCATAGTGGCCCGAGGTGACACGGTTCAGCGTCGCCTCGTCGGGCGCCGCGTTGCGACGATTGGCGTCGTAGGTCGGCCAGCTGGCCATGGCCAGGACCTCGCCGGTCTGGACGTCAGTGACCACGGCGACGGCGCCCTTGGCCCCGGCGGCCTCGGCGGCGGCGGCCAGTTCGTTCTCGACCACGCCCTGGACCCGCAGGTCGATCGACAGCTGGAAGTCCTCGCCGGCGGCGCCCGCCGCGCGGATTTCCTGGTCGAAGGCCAGTTCGGA
The DNA here is from genome assembly GCF_057839885.1 of Brevundimonas sp. KH_025. Classification (NCBI taxonomy): domain Bacteria; kingdom Pseudomonadati; phylum Pseudomonadota; class Alphaproteobacteria; order Caulobacterales; family Caulobacteraceae; genus Brevundimonas; species Brevundimonas sp. KH_025. The sequence continues at coordinate 2,115,287 of NZ_CM174501.1, forward strand.
GCCGGACACGCCCTCGCCGCCCGTATCGGCCCGGCCGATCAGGTGCACCGCCGAGGTTCCCAGCGGATAGACGCGGCGATCCTCGGGCTCGAACGAAATGCCGCCCAGGGCCAGGGCGTGGACCGCGCTGCGCTCGGACGGGGTCAGGCCGTTCAGCACCAGCAGGCGACGCTCGCCGCCCAGCACACGGTCCAGACGCTTGGCCGAGACGCGCGGCAGGGCGCGGCGCAGCTGGGCCTTGGCGGCGGCCGGATCCCAGATCTCGTTCGGGTCGATATAGAGGCCGTAGTGGGTGATGTTGGTGGCCAGCAGCTGACCGTTGCGATCCACCAGATCAGCGCGCGTCAGGGCGTTGGCGTTGAAGCCGGCGCCCGACCCGCCGCGCGGCGCGAACAGGGCGGCGTGGGCCGCGCCCAGGGCCAGGCAGGCGAAGACCGCCGAAAACACCGCCAGGATCAGGAAGATGCGGACGCGGGTGTCTTCTTCCGGACGGCCGTCGGCGCGGGCGCGCTCGAACGAATGCTCCATCCACCAGACGCAGTTGGCGACCCAGCGGCCCCAGGCGGCGAACAGGCCGCCGACCGACGGCCCCACCGACGCCCCTTGCGGGCGCGGCTGCGGACGGCCCGGCGCGGGGCGGCGATAGTCCATGCCGTGGTTATCATGCACGCTCAATGCAGGGTCTCCCCTGCAACCGGCGCGGCGGCCGGGGCGGGCGCGGCGGCGGCAGGCGCAGCCACGACCGGAGCCGGCGGCGGAGCGATGGCCGGCAGACCCGCCTCGACCGCCTGACGGCGGACATCGACCGGGCCCAGGCCGATTTCACGCGACAGGGCCTCCAGCCGTGCGGGTTGCTCCAGCCGGGTCGCCTCGGCGCGCAGCAGGCGGACGCGCTGGCGGTTCTCGCGGATCTCGCTCTCGATTCGGCTGATCTCGGCGCTTTCGCGGGCGGCGGCGGCCTTGGCGATATAGACCGAGAAGACCAGGGCGGCGACGCAGACCACGCCGATGATCTCGACGCAGCGCACGCCGCGGACCTTCCAGTCGAACAGGCGCTTCACCGGAACAGGGACGGCGATCATGCGCGCTTCCCTCCGCCAGACCTTCCTTCAATCGCGCCCCAGGCCGGGGCCTCGGTGCGGACAGCGGCGCGCAACCGCGCCGAACGGGCGCGGGGGTTGGCGGCCAGTTCGGCCTCGCCCGCCTCGCGCGCCCCCTTGAACATCAGGTCGAAGCTGGGCTTGCGGGTTTCCACCGCGACCGGGGCATGGCGCGAACCGCCGGGCGCATTGCCGGTGCGCTCGGTCATGAAGGCCTTGACGATGCGGTCTTCCAGCGAATGGAAGGTGACGACGACCAGCCGCCCGCCCGGCGCCAGGGTCGCCTCGGCGGCTTCCAGACCGCGCTCCAGCTGGCCCAGTTCGTCGTTGACGGCGATGCGCAGGGCCTGAAACACGCGGGTCGCCGGATGGATCGGCGCGCCGCGACGACCGCCCAGGGCCTTTTCGACCACCTCGGCCAGATCCAGCGTACGGCTGAAGGGCTGCTCGACGCGGCGGCGCAGGATGGCGGTCGCCACCCGGCCCGACTGACGTTCGTCGCCGTACTGCTTGAAGATATGGGCCATCGGCCCGTGATCCCAGGTATTGACGATGTCGGCGGCGGTCGGCCCCGTATCGCCCATGCGCATGTCCAGCGGGCCGTCGCGCATGAAGGAGAAGCCGCGCTCGGCCTGATCCAGCTGCATCGACGAGACGCCGATGTCGAAGACGGCGCCGTCCAGCTTGGCCTTGCCGCTCTCGGCGAAGGCCTCGGCCAGACCCGAGAAGGGGGTGCGGATCAGCTGGAACTGGCCCGGATAGGCGGCGGCGACCGCATCGGCGTGCGGCTGGACGGTCGGGTCGCGATCCAGACCGATGACCTGGGCGCCGCGATCCAGAATGGCGCGGGTATAGCCGCCGGCGCCGAAGGTGGCGTCGATGATGACGTCGCCCGGCTGCGGGTTCAGCGCCTCGAGAACTTCGGCCAGCAGGACGGGGGCGTGCGGAGACGTCATGCCGCGCCCCCGACCTTCACCGCCGAGGCCTGGCGACGCATCTCGCCGAACTGCTTCAGGCCCTCGCGCGCCATGCGGCGCTGCTCGGCGCGGTGCGCGGCCCACTTGTCCTTGTTCCAGACCTGGAAGCGCTCGCCGACGCCGTAGATGACGACCGTGTCCGACAGGTCGACCTCGGCGCACAGGTGCTCCGGCAGGGTGATGCGGCCGCCCGAGTCATAGGCCAGCGGCTTCTGCTCGCCGAAGATCGAAGCTTCCAGCGCCGAGCGGTAGGGATCGCCGAAGGGCAGGCTTTCGATGACGGCGCGGTATTCGGCGAACAGCTTGTCGCCGCCGGCTTCCAGGCAGTCGGCTTCGATGGAGGGGAAGCAGAAGACGCCGTGCTCGGCGCCGTTTTCGGCCGTGCGGAATTCCTGGGGGATCAAGAGACGGCGCTTGCCGTCCAGCTGCTTCTCGTAGGTCGAGAGAAACACGCTTTGCCCTATCGAGCCCTAGGCCCGCCCCTGAAGTCCGTTGATACGTCCACGCGCCGGGCGACAGCCCCTACTCATGAGGCTGTGGGATAGCATGGGATCAAATGGGCCTCAATGGGATTAGTTGACACCCTTTAACCAAATTTGCAGTTCGTCGAACGTCTCAGCAAGTGTAAAATGAGAACATACAGGCAACATCAATAGTATTCACAGCCTGTGGACGGCTTTTTTCGCCATGTTTTCAACGCAGGGGTTAATGGCGCCACCAGATCCCCTGCCCTCACCCAGGCGCACCACTTTGCCGCCGTCATCCTCGGGCTTGACCCGAGGATCGGGTCGTCCGCCTGCACGACATCGGCAAGGAAGAGCGCGCGCCACGCTCGATCCTCGGGTCAAGCCCGAGGATGACGGCGGAAATTGAACGGGAACGGGCCTCAAGTAGCCCGAAGGGCGATAGCCCCCAAACACGGCCTCAAGTAGCGCGAAGCGCGATAGGCCCAAGAAAATATGCCAGACGGCCTGTAAGCCGGGTTCTGTTCCGCCCCGAAAGGCGGCGACGATCATTCCTCTGGACCGCCCATTGCTGGACGGTTCTCGCGACCTACCCGGACGCCTCGGGCGGTGAACCCTGCGGCCGAAACCGCGCGACGTCCCTATTCGGTCTTGCTCCAGGCGGGGCTTGCCATGCCGCCGACGTTGCCGCCGACGCGGTGGGCTCTTACCCCACCCTTTCACCCTTCCCTGAGCCGAAGCCCAGGCGGTTTGCTTTCTGTGGCGCTATCCCTCGGGTCGCCCCGGGCGGGAGTTACCCGCCGCCTCTTCACCGTGGAGCCCGGACTTTCCTCGACAAGAGCAAGCTCTCGCCGCGACCGCCCGGCCGTCTGGCGGGGGCTAAGTGCGCGCGAACGCGGCGCGCGTCAATCCAGAACGCCGGTGACGCTGCCCGCCGAGGCCAGTTGCAGCAGGCCGACCAGGCGGGCGCGGGTCTCGCCGTCGGCGACGCCGTCGATGCGGTCGGGCCGCCAGTGGCGTTGGAAGGCCTCGATGGTCAGGCGGGTTTCATCGTCGTACTCGCCGCCCGGCTTCAGCCCATAACCCAGCCGATGCAGGCCCGAGCGCAGGACGATGACGCCCAGCCCCTCGTCGCCCGGCGACAGGTCGGCGCCCAGGGCGGCGACGCGCTCGGGCGCGGGGTCGAACCACAGGCCGTGCCCGGCCTCGGCCAGACGTTTCCACGGGAACAGCTCGCCGGGATCCTGCTTGCGGTCAGGCGCCGTGTCGGAATGGCCGAGGATGCGGGCGTCGGCGATGGTCCAGCGCGAGCGGATGTCGGCGATCAGTTCGATCACCGTGGCGATCTGGACCTCGGGAAAGGCGCGATAGCCGAACTCATGGCCCGGGTTGACGATCTCGACGCCGATGGAGGCGGCGTTGATGTCGGTCTCGCCCTGCCAGACGCCCCGGCCCGCGTGCCAGGCGCGCCGTTCCTCGGGCACCAGACGCAGGATCGAGCCGTCCTCGTCCACGACATAGTGGGCCGAGACCTCGGCCGAGGGATCGCGCAGACGAGCAACCGCCTCTTCAGCCGTCTGCATCCCGGTGTAGTGCAGCACCAGCATGTCCGGCGGGCCGCGCCGGGCGTTGAAGTTGGGGGACGGCGCGTCGGTGAAGCTCAGCATGACGCCCGATCAGCGCCCTTCACGTTCCCAGCCGTAGGCGACCCAGGTGTCGCCGACCTTCTGGGCGTCGATCACGCCCTCGTCGCGGCGGACCTTGGCGCTGCGGGCGCGACGGGCGCGGAAGGCGAAACCGGCGAAAAAGACGACCACCCCCGCGATCAGGGCGATCACAGCCACGGCGGCGGCGGTCAACACAGCCAGCACGGCGCCCACGGTCAAGGCCAAGGCCGTGGCGACGAGGCCGCCCAGCCAGACGAACGGCGCCAGCAGGCCGCCGGAGCGGCGACGGGCGTTGAAGTCGATCTGGGCGAAGGGGTCGGACTTAATCATGGAACTGCCTCTCATGGCGAACCGATGAAGGAACGCCTGAAACCCAATGTCGGTCCATCGACCTGAACGGTCAATGGACTGCGACATCACGCATCAGTCAGGGTCTTCGCCCTCAAAAAGCCGGCTGGTCGGCCAGCACCACCGCGCCGCGGCTGCGCAGGCGCTCGGCCTCGACACGATTCAGCATGGCCTGAGCCGCCGGATCGCCCATGACGTGACCGACCGAGACCATGGCCTCGGCCGCCTGGCCCGAGGCGCCGAAGGCCGAAGCCAGAGCCTCCCACGGCGACTGCGGCGTCGGGAAGCGCTTGAACCGCACCGACTCGCTGGTCGGGATGTTGGCCAGTTTGCGCGCCTTGATGATGGCCTCGTTCAGACCGCCCAGTTCATCGACCAGCCCCAGAGCCTTGCCCTGCGCTCCAGTCCAGACCCGCCCCTTGGCGATCTCGCGCACCCGTTCGACCGGCAGCTTACGGCCCTTGGCGACACGGGCGACGAACTCTTCATAGACGCGGTCCATCGAGGCGGCGAAGGCGGCGCGCTGGCCCTGATCGAAGGCTTGCGTCGAGGAGAAGGCGTCGGCGTAGTCGCCGCCGACCGACAGGCCGCGCATGTCCACGCCGAAACGGCCCAGCGCGTCCGCCAGCACGAACTTGCCGCCGAAGACGCCGATGGAGCCGGTCAGGGTCGAGGGCTGGGCCACGATCCAGTCGGCTTCCGAACTGATCCAGTAGCCGCCCGAGGCCGCATAGGCGCCCATGGACACCACCACCGGCTTGCCCGCCGCCTTGGCCGCGCGCACGGCGGCCAGGATCTGTTCCGACGCCTCGGGCGAGCCGCCCGGCGACGAAACGCGGAAGACGATGGCCTTCACGCTCTTGTCCTCGATGGCGTCATAGATGGCCTTGGCCGTGTCGTCCGATCGAATGTCCGAGCCGGAGCCGAACGGCGAGGCGTCGCCGCCGCGTCCCGTCATGATCGCGCCCTCGCCGCCGACGATGGCGATGGCCGACTTGCCCGAGCCGTTGCGCGCGCCCTGCATCGAGGCGTAGTCGCCGAAGCTGATGATCTTGGCGTCCTTGCCGGCCTTGGCCTTGGCGGCGGCCTCGGCTTCCTCGACCTGGCCGATCTTGTCGACCAGCTTCAGCGACAGGGCCTGTTCGGCCGAATAGGGACCGGCCTCGATGGTCGCCTTCAGCGCCTCGGGCGTGGTCTTGCGGTCGCGCGCCGTGTTGGCCAGGGCGCTGTCGTAGATGGAGGTCATCCAGGCGACCATCGCCTCGCGGTGCGGGCCCGTGAAATCGCTCTGCGTGTATTCGTTGACGGCGTTCTTGTACTCGTGGCGCTGCTCGAACTCGGGCTGGACGCCGTACTTCTGGAAGGCGCGGCCCAGGAAAATGTTGTCGGTGGACAGGCCGGTCGCCTGGAAGTTCGCCGTGTTCTGCATCCACAGCTGGTCGGCGCTGGCCGCGACCATGTAGCTGGAGACCACCGCGCCGATCGGCATGAAGCCCTGGCTGTGGGCGACGACCGTCTTGCCCGAGGCGCGGAAGCGGTTGATCGCCTGGCGCACCTCGTCGGCGGCGGCGGGCGTCATGCCCGTCTCGGGCGCGCGGACCAGCAGGACCTTGACGCTGTCGTCCCTCTCGGCCTGAGCCAGGGTGTCGACGATGTGCACCACCGACAGGCCCGAGCCGCCGAAGGCTGCGAACGGATTGGTCGGCTGCTGGTCGGTCAGCCCCTCGCGCAGGTCCAGCTCCAGCACCGAATTGGCGGGCGTGGTCGGCTTGGACGCCCCGGCCGCCGCCGCGAAGAACAACAAGGCCGCGATCGGCAGGACGATGAAAAAGGCCACGAGCCCGGCGAAGACGCCGAGCATGGTCAGGAAGAACTGTTTCATGAAAAAGGCGGCCGTCCGGTCAGCGGGCCACGCGCGGCCTGCCGCGAGCATAGGGCGCGCGCGCAAGGCGTCAAATGAAGGCGTGGTAATGAACGCAGAAAGGGCCCGCCGTCGCCGGCGGGCCCTCTCCTTGCGTTCCGTTCAGCCGATCAGCGGCCGATGTCGTAGGTCCCGCTGATGTCGATGCGGACGGTCAGTTCGCCCGCCGACACCGGGGTCGAGGCGCCGCCGGCGTCCATGGCCATGGCGCGGGCGTACATCGGACGCGGCTCCGGCGCATAACCGCCGCCCTCGGTCAGGGAGCGGACGCCGCCCAGCTGCACGCCCAGGGCCTGGGCATACAGCCGCGCCTTGTCCTGCAGGGCGCGCACGGCCAGCTGGCGAGCCTGGTCCTCGGCCGCCTTGGGGTTCTTCAGGCCGAAGGCGATGCCGTCGATCTGGTTGACCCCCGCCGCGACCACGGCGTCGGCCGTCGTGCCGACCTTGGTCAGGTCGTTGATGACCACGGTGACGCGGTTCTGGGCCTGATAGCCGCGCAGCTTGGGCGGCTCGTTCTGCTGATAGTCGTATTGCGCCGACAGGTTCAGGCCCGAGGTCTGGATGTCGCGCTCGTTGATGCCGGCGCGGCGCAGGGCGGCGATGACGCGGGTCATCTGCTGGGCGTTCTGGGCCATGGCTTCTTGCGCAGTCGCCGCCTCGGTGACGACGCCGAAATTGATCGTCGCCTGATCCGGCGCGACCTTGACCTCGCCATAGGCGGACAGGTTGAGGGCGGGTTGTTGAGCCATGGCGTGCACCTGCATCGGGGAAGAACCGCCGGGTTGCGACTGGGCCATGGCGGCCGGCGCCGCCAGAGTCATCAGGGCCGTGCCCAGCATCAGGGCGCGTGCGGTGCGGGTCATCATAGTCTCCGTGAAGTCCATCGGCCGGACGTGTTCGCCAGCCACGACCTACCTTGGCCGTTTCAGCCTGAACAAACGCTTCATCCCCCTGTGCAGGTTCCGTTCATCGGCATGAAAAGCGTGACAGGTCTGGGGCGTCTTTGCAGCAGGCGCAACGCCTGCTAGGCACAGCCTCTCCTCTCGGGGGCCTGTAGCTCAATGGTTAGAGCCGACCGCTCATAACGGTCTGGTTGGGGGTTCGAGTCCCTCCAGGCCTACCATCTTGTCGAGACCACTTAGAACTGCCTCAAAACCAGTTAAGAGCGGCTCAAGCGCCGATTACACCCGATCGAGCTCGCCTTTGTCGGACTTTGACTCAAAGGCGAAGTTTGAAAGGTCCGCTCAGGACCAGTGACCATTTGCATTCGTAATGATGGGGTCAGGTGTTCGAGTCACCTAAGCGGCACCACCTTTCCTGAGTAGCGTTAGATAGGGAGCCGACCCTGCGGGGCCGCTGCTGCACCCAAACCTGACAGCCCCTTGAGGCGACCGTTCGCCGTGTATACTGCTGTTCACCGATCAAGGCGCACCATTGACCGAGCCTGGGTGGACGAGCATGCAGCGAACGGGTCAACCGACGCCATGACCAGCCCATCTCTCAGTCAACGCGCCGTTGCGCCCGCCGCAGCTCCTTCCCGCCCAGGTGATCGCAAAGGCGTGTCGATAGCCGGTCCACAATCGCAGCCGATATCCCCCAAGCTATGGATAACCAAAAGAATGCTGAACAAAATTTCTGCCGCGATCGGCCTGATTGCGGTCATGGGCGGTCTTGCCGATAGCGCGAACGCCCGCACAACCCAGGTCGCAGAAGCGGACAACAAGACCGTCGCGATTGAACGCCTGGTTCAAAGCGAGATGGCTTCTCGCCGTATTCCGGGACTCCAGCTGGCGATCGTGAAAAACGGCGAAATCATATTCACGGGCGCTTACGGCCAGTCCGACCTCGAGACCACGAAGCCTGTAACGGAACGCACTGTTTTCGGCGTCAACTCGATCAGCAAGGCATTCACCGGCGTCGCGGCGATGCAGCTTGTCGAGGCCGGAAAACTCGATCTCGATGCATCGGTGACGCAATATCTCGAAGAGCTTCCGGCATCGTGGAATGAGATCACGGTCCGCCAGATCCTCACGCACACATCCGGCCTGCCCGAGATCATTGACGACAATACCCGACTGATCGACGGCGCCGAGCCCGACGCCGCCTGGGCGAAGGTGCAGGAACTTCCCCTGAAGTATGCGCCCGGGACGCAGTATGCCTACAATCAGACCGGCTATGCCCTGATGGGCAAAATCATCGAGAAGGTCTCGGGCAAGCGCTTCGTTGATTTCGTTCGCGAGGGGCAGTTCAACGCGGCGGGCATGGAGCAGGCACGCTTTGGACACACTGCCGATACTGTGCCCGAGCTCGCCTCGCTCTATACCTATTTGACGCTGCAGATAACGGACATGAGGACCGTCGGCGTCGAGCGCAGCGAGACCCCGATGGCGCGCCATGAGACGTGGCCCGCCTACATGCATCCCATGGCAGGCGTTCAGGCCACGGCCACGGATCTGGCCGCATGGGTTATCGCGCTGCAGGATCGGAAACTGGTCAGCGAAAGAGGTCTCGAACAGCTGTGGACACCGCATCAGCTGCCCGACGGAAGCTATCGCGGTTTCAACAGGACCATCAATGGCTATGGACTCGGCTGGCCGGTCATCCGCCGCGCGGAACATCCCGCAATCACGCCCACGGGCGGCGATCGCGCGGCTATCTTCATCTACCCCGAGGATGACCTTACGGTGATCGTTCTGACGAACCTCTTGGGCGCTGGGCCCCAGAGATTTGCTGACAAGATTGCTTCGCAATATATCCCCGGCCTCGCTGTCGAAAACTGACGATAACGTCTCGTCGCGAGTGCGGCCGGATTGGCGGTTGGCAAAAGCCGATCGGTTCAATGCAGGGCGCCGTCAGTCTAACACTAGGTGGCGGGGACCATTTAGGTTTCGGTCCTCGCCGCCTTGATCTTTGCGGAGCCGCAGACCCTGGAGGTCGCGTTTCTGGAGGTGAGCCAATGTCGGTTCATGGCGCTAACCCGCCCTAGCCTCGCGCTAAGGTGCGGGGTGCGATTGAGGCGCCCTTAGGTGGTCGGCTAAGTGGTGGTCGGAAAAAACGAGTGGCTTTTCAGGCCGGGGTTGAGCCACTCTTAAGTGGTCCCGACACCTTCGCGCCGCCGCCTGGGCCGCGCCTTCGGCCAGCCGGTGCAGGTCCCGGCCTGAACACCGCAACCAGTCGACGTCATCCAGCAGACGCTCCAGATCCGGCGCCGTTTCGCGCAATGCGTTCATGACGCCCCCGCCCCGCCGCGCGTCATGCCCGCGACGAGACCGATCAGCAGCCCGACGGCCAGGGCGCGATTGCCGGGATCGCCCGCGCGCGCCTCCTCCACCCTCAGGGCCAACTCGCGATCCAGCCACGCCAGATGTCGCGCGAAATTCTCGTCCGACTGCGATGCACCGCTCATCCCCGCCCTCCCCAAAACCGGCCTCACAAGACAGGCATGGACGAAGCTAGCGCGCGACCCACGAGACCCTCAAGTGAATTGTTCGCTTTTTGTTCTGATTCTTGCTGAGTGCCGTCCGCCCCTTTGTGCAGCGAAGCCGGAGCCTATATGGCGGTCTCCAGAAGGAGAGCCGTCATGTCCTATGTCGCCCGCGACGACCGCCCCGCCGACAAGGCTGAACGCTATGCCGAGGTCGAGGCCGAGATTCTGGCGGTGCTGGACGGCGAGCCGAACCGGACGGCGCGCATGGCGACGGTGGCCTCCATGCTGGCCGACGCCTTTCCCGTCTTCTTCTGGACCGGCTTCTACGTCGTGGACGAGGCCAAGCCGCAGGAACTGGTGGTCGGCCCCTATCAGGGCACGCTGGGCTGTTTGCGCATCCCCTTCGGGCGCGGCGTCTGCGGCGCGGCGGCGCGCGACCGCCAGACCCAGGTGGTCGAGGACGTCCACGCCTTCCCCGGCCACATCGCCTGCGACAGCCGCTCGGCCAGCGAGATCGTCGTCCCGGTGCTGGACGCGGCGGGCGACCTGATCGCCGTGCTGGACGTGGACGCGACCGAGAAGGCCGCCTTTGACGCCGTGGACGCCGAGGCGCTGGAGCGTCTGATGACCAGGGTGTTCGCGGCCTGATGCGCATCGGGGTCGATTTCGGCGGCACCAAGATCGAGGCGGCGGCGCTGGATGACGCGGGCGCCTTCGCCGCGCGAATCCGCGAACCCAATCCAGGCAGTTACGACGCCGCCCTGGCCCTGGTCGCGGACCTGATCGCGCAGGTCGAGGCCGAGGCGGGACCGGCGCGCTCGGTCGGCCTGGCCATTCCGGGGTCGCCCTCGCCGCGCACCGGCCTGATCCGCAACGCCAACTCGACCTATCTGAACGGCCGCCGCCTGGCCGAAGATCTGGAGACGACGCTTGGCCGCCCCGTGCGGCTGGCCAATGACGCCAACTGCCTGGCCCTGTCCGAAGCCGTGGACGGCGCCGGCGCCGGCGCGTCCAGCGTCTTCGGCGTCATTCTGGGCACAGGCTGCGGCGGCGGACTGGTGATCGACGGCAGGCTGGTCGAGGGCGCGCACGGCGTCGCCGCCGAGATCGGCCATATCTCCCTGCCCTGGCCGTCCGCCGAGGAAGCCCCCGGCCCGGCCTGCTGGTGCGGGCTGCACGGCTGCCTGGAGACCTGGGTGTCTGGCAGCGGCTTCCAGCGCGATCACCAGGCGACGACGGGCCGGGCCTGGAAGGCTCAAGCCGTCATCGAGGCCGCGCGTCAGGGCGACCCAGGCGCGGTGACGGCGCTGGACCGCTACATCGACCGGCTGGGACGGGCGCTGGCCATGGTGGTCAACCTTGCCGATCCGGAGACCTTCGTCCTGGGCGGCGGCATGTCGAACGTGGGCGAACTGTATGATCGCCTGCCCGAGATCGTGGCCCGCCACGCCTTCTCCGATCACTGGGACGGGCGGATCCTGGCCGCCAGGTGGGGCGATTCCTCGGGCGTGCGCGGCGCCGCGCGGCTCTGGGGCGATTGATCCCGCCACGGGCGCCGCTATGGTCCGCGCCGAACCATCAGGGAGCGGGACAATGAGCGAACGGGTCGTAGCGATCACCGGCGGACACGGCGTGCTGGGCAAGGCCGTGGTCGAGGCCGCGCTGGCGCAAGGGCTGAAGGTCGCGGTCATCGACCACGCCAGCGGCCATGTCATGCCCGAAGGCGTGCTCGAGGTCGGCGGCGTCGACCTGACCGACCCGGCCGCCGCGAAACAGGCCGTCGAAACGATCGCCGCGCATTTCGGTCGTCTGGACGCCCTGCTGAACATCGCCGGCGGCTTCGTCTGGCAGGGGATCGAGGGCGGCGACGACGAATGGAGCCGAATGTTCGCCCTGAACCTGACCACCGCCCTGAACGCCAGCCGCGCCGCCCTGCCCCATCTGAAGGCCTCCGATGAAGGCCGGATCGTCAACGTCGGCGCCAATGGCGCGCTGAAGGCGGCGCACGGCATGGGGGCCTATGCGGCGTCGAAATCGGCGGTGCATCGCCTGACCGAGGCCCTGGCCGAGGAGTTGAAGACGACCTCGGTCACGGTCAACGCCGTCCTGCCCTCCATCATCGACACGGCGGCCAACCGGGCCGACATGCCTGACGCCGACCCGAAGAAGTGGGTCGCGCCCGCCGATCTGGCCGCCGCCATCCTGTTCCTGGCCTCGCCCCAGGCGCGGGCGATCACCGGCGCCCTGCTGCCGGTCACGGGCCGGGTCTGATGCGGGCGCGCAGCGTCCTCTACCTGCCCGCCTCCAACGCCCGCGCCGTCGAGAAGGCGCGCGGCCTGACATGCGACGTGGCGGTGCTGGACCTCGAGGACGCGGTGGCGCCCGAGGTGAAGGCCGAGGCGCGGGCGGCGGCGGTCGCGGCGGCGCGTGAAGGCGGTTTCGGCCCGCGCCTGGCCGTGCGGATCAACGGACTGGACACGCCCTGGGGCGCCGACGACCTGGCGGCGCTGCGGGATGCGCCGGTCGATCTGATCGTCGCGCCCAAGGTCGAGAGCGCGACCATGGTCCACGCCCTGTCGCGCGACCTGCGGCCCGGCGTCGATCTATGGGCCATGATCGAGACGCCGCGCGCCCTGATCGACCTGAAAGACATCGCCGCAGCGAACGGCGCGCTCAGCGGCCTGATGCTCGGCGTCAACGATCTGGCCAAGGATCTGAAGACCGGCGCCGCGCCCGACCGCGAGCCGCTGAAGCCCTGGCTGGCGGCGGTCGTGGCCCACGCGCGGGCCAACGGCCTGACGGTGATCGACGGCGTGTTCAACCGGATCAAGGACGAGGCGGGCTTTGCGGCCGAATGCGCCCAAGGGCGGCTCTATGGCTTTGACGGCAAGAGCCTGATCCATCCGTCGCACATCGAGGGGGCCAATGCGGCGTTCGGCGCGTCGGTGGACGAGATCGCCTGGGCGCGCACCGTGGTCGCCGCCTTCGCCACGCCCGAGGCCGAGGGGCTGGGCGTGGTCCGCGTCGAGGGGGAGATGGTGGAACGGCTGCATCTGGCGGCGGCTGAGGAATTGCTCGCCAAGCTCTAACCCGCTCATCCCGGCGGACGCCGGGATCCAGTGAGAGCCGCACACGCCGCCTCGACCCTTCTCGCGAGCCAGAGTGGCGCCCCGCGGATGAAGCCAAAGAACTGGATTCCGGCGTCCGCCGGGATGAGCGGAGAAAGGGTGGCGCGCGGACTCAGCAGACCCTAGACACGCACAAGCATGACCATGACGCCCCTACCTTCACCCGCTTCCCTCACCCGCGCCTGGGTCTGCGCGCCCGGCGTGCTGAAGACGCCCTTCCTGAAGACCTTCCTTCCGGACTACGACCTGTCGGCCCTGCCGGGGCCGCAAACCGAGGCCGTTCTGGGCTGGGGCATGAAGCCGACGGCGGCGGTGGGGCGGCGCTGGGCCGAGAAGAACGGCAAGCCCTACATCGCTCTGGAGGACGGCTTTCTGCGCTCCGTCGGCCTGGGCGAGAGCGGGGCGACCAGCCTCAGCCTGATCGTCGATGATCTCGGCGTCTATTATGACGCGACGCGGCCCAGCCGGCTGGAGCAGTTGATCGAGACGGCGCCAGACTGGTGCGACGCCGCCATGCGGAGCCGATCCCGCGGCCTGATCGACCGCATCACAGCCTCGGGCGTATCCAAGACCAATATGGGCGGCCCGCTGGACACTGGCCTGCTGAAACCCGGCCGCCGGGTGCTGATCGTGGATCAGACGTTCGGCGACGCCTCCATCGGCTATGGACTGGCCAGCGAGGCCAGCTTCTCGGACATGCTGGCGACCGCGCGGCGCGACGAGCCGGGCGCCCAGTTGATCGTCAAGCGCCACCCGGCCGTGGCGGCGGGACGCAAGCAGGGCTGCATCCCGGCCGGCGAACTGGACGGCGTCACCCTGATCGACAGCGACGTGCGGCCCGCCGACCTGCTGGCGGCGGTGGACGCGGTCTATGTCGTGACCTCGGCCCTGGGGTTCGAGGCCCTGTTGCGCGGCCTGCCGGTGCGCTGTTTCGGCGCGCCCTTCTATTCGGGCTGGGGCCTGACGACGGACGCGGTGCAGACCGGGCGGCGCGGCGCGGCGCGCGATCTGGAACAGGTCGCGGCGGCGGCGCTGATCGCCTACACCCGCTACGTCGATCCAGTCACAGGCCGGCGTTGCGAGGCCGAGGCGGCGCTGGAGCGGCTGATCGCCCTGCGCGACCGGGCCGACCGGCTGGCGGGCGACTGGGCCGCCGTCGGTTTCGCCCCGGCCAAGCGGCCGCCGGTGCGCCGCCTGCTGAACTCGCCCAAGGGCCGCGTCCGCTACTTCTGGCGCGCCAAGGCCGCCGTCGCCCATGCCCGGGCGACGAACGGCAAGCTGATCTGGTGGGCCGGCAAGGAGACGCCGCAAATCCGCGCCGCCGCCGATGCCTTCGAAGGCTCCGTCGTGCGCATGGAGGACGGCTTCATCCGTTCGCGCGGCCTGGGCTCCGACTTCTTCGGCGCCCTGTCGGTCGCCCTGGACGATCAGGGCGTCTACTACGACCCGACCCGGCCCAGCCGGCTGGAAAGCCTGATCGAGGCGGGCGAGTCGTCGCCGGATCGGGCGGCGCGCGCCGAGCGCCTTCGCGCCCGCGTGGTCGAGGCAGGGCTGTCGAAATACAATCTGAAGGGCGCGGGCGTCCCGGCGTCCTGGCCGACTGACAAGCCCACCCTGCTGGTCGTGGGACAGGTCGAGAACGACCGCTCGATCATGATGGGCTGCGGTCCGGACCTCCGCACCAACTCCGGCCTGGTGAAGGCGGCGCGGGCGGATCATCCCGACGCCTTCCTGATCTATCGCAACCACCCCGACGTGACGGCGGGCAACCGGCCGGGCCTGCTGGACCATGCGGCGATGGAGGAGGTCGACGCCTCGGCCGACGATCTGGACATCGTGGACTGCCTGAACGCCTGCGACCGGCTGGCGACGCTGACGTCGCTGACCGGGTTCGAGGCCCTGATGCGGGGCAAGCCGGTCAGCGTCTACGGCCGGCCCTTCTATGCCGGTTGGGGGCTGACCGACGATCGGATGACCTTCGAGCGCCGCACCCGCCGCGCCTCGCTGCAGAGCGTCATCCACGCCGCCCTGATCGGCTATCCCGTCTATGTCACGCCCGAGGGCTGGCCCTGCGAGGCTGAAGATCTGGTCGAGGCCCTGATCGCGGCGCGCGATCACCCCCTGCCCGCCCCGCCGCGCGGCCGGATCAACAGATGGTGGCGCGGCATCAAGGCCAGTCTCGACCGGAGCCTTCCACCGGCCTATTGAGGGGGTTCGTTATCGCTACGGACCTGTCCGGCCGCGAGGCGCCCGAACTTCGCCGCAACGCGCGCCCACAAAACCGGACGCCGTCAGGGAGCCAACTCCCTCATGCAGCGAGGCGCCGCGCGCCGAGCGTTAGGGAACTAAAAAGTGCAAAAAGCCGTCATTTCCGCCACCGGCCTGTTCACGCCGGAGCAGTCCGTCTCGAACGCCGAACTGGTCGCCGCCTACAACGCCTGGGCCGACGGCTGGAACGCCGAGAACGCCGAGGCCATCGCCGCCGGCGAGCTGGAGCTGAAGACGCCCTCTTCGGAAGCCTTCATCGAGAAGGCCTCGGGCATCAAGTCGCGCTTCGTCATGGACAAGAGCGGCATCGTCGATCCTTCAAGAATGCTGCCCAACCTGCCCGCGCGCGGCGACGACGAACTGTCGATCCTGGCCGAAATGGCCGTCAAGGCCGCCCAGGAGGCCATCAAGGCCTGGGGCAAGCCGGTCAGCGATATCGGCGCCGTCATCTGCGCCGCGTCCAACATGCAGCGCCCCTACCCCGCCATGGCCATCGAGGTGCAGCAGGCCCTGGGCATCGAGGGCTTCGCCTTCGACATGAACGTCGCCTGCTCTTCGGCCACCTTCGGCATCAAGACGGCGGCGGATTTTGTCGCCACAGGCTCGGTCAAGGCCGTGCTGATGGTCAATCCGGAGATCTGCTCGGCCCACCTGAACTTCAAGGATCGCGACAGCCACTTCATCTTCGGGGACGTGGCCACCGCCGTCATCGTCGAGGCCGAGGATCAGGCCGGACCGGGCGGCTGGGACATCGTCGGGACGAAGCTGAAGACCAGCTTCTCGAACAATATCCGCAACAATTTCGGCTTCCTGAATCGCGCCGCCCTGCCGACGGGCGAGAGCGAGCCGGTGTCTTCGGACGGCCTGACCGACAAGATGTTCGTCCAGCAGGGGCGCAAGGTCTTCAAGGAGGTGGTGCCCATGGTCTCGGACATGATCCTGGACCACGCCGCCGAGTTGAACCTGGACCCGCACGGTCTGAAGCGGATGTGGCTGCACCAGGCCAACATCAACATGAACACCCTGATCGGCAAGAAGGTGCTGGGCCGCGAGCCCGAGGCCGAAGAGAACGTCATCATCCTGGACGACTACGCCAACACCTCGTCGGCCGGATCGATCATCGCCTTCCACCTGAAGAACGACGGCTTCGCGCCGGGCGACACGGGCCTGATCTGCAGCTTCGGCGCGGGCTATTCGGCGGGCACGGTCTTTGTGCGAAAGCGCGGCTGATTGAGATAACAGGAATCATTATTTCCGCAGCGCTTGCACTGTTCGCAGAATTTTGCAAACCCTTACAGGTGTCGAGAACGAGGGGGGACGGCGCCCGAATGACTCAGACAGTTTCACCCTGGGCGGAGAAGCTCAGCGATCCCTTGGCCCACGACGTGGCCACGGTGCTGAAGCATATGGGCGGATCGGCCCATATGGACATCGTGGTCAACTGCGTCGCGGCGATGAAACGCCAGCGCGGCGAGTCCGTGACCCATGACCTGAAGATGAAGATCATCGAAGTGTTCGAGCGCTACCGCGACTTCTTCATCAAGCCCTTCGGCGAGAACTCGCTGCGCTGGGCGCTGGCGCCGGGCGTGACCTAAACCGCATCCCTTCGGCCAAACGAAAGGCCCGCTCCTCCCGGAGCGGGCCTTCGTCGTATCAGGCGTCAGCTGAGGAGGAAGGACCGCCTCAGCGGTCCTTTTCGCGCTCCTCGCCGGAACGGGCCGACAGCGCGGCCTGGGCGGCCGCCAGACGGGCGATCGGCACGCGGTAGGGCGAGCAGGAGACGTAGTCGAGGCCGACGCTCTCGCAGAAGGCGATGGACGACGGGTCGCCGCCGTGTTCGCCGCAGATGCCCATCTTCATGTCCGGCTTGATCCCGCGCCCGCGCTCGGCGGCGATGCGGATCAGGTCGCCCACGCCGTCCTGGTCCAGACGCACGAAGGGATCGGTCTCGAAGATGCCCTTGTCCAGATAGGCCTGCAGGAAGTGGCCCGAGTCGTCGCGGCTGATGCCGAAGGTGGTCTGGGTCAGGTCGTTGGTGCCGAAGCTGAAGAACTCGGCGTATTCAGCCAGATCGGCGGCGCGCAGGGCGGCGCGCGGCAGTTCGATCATGGTGCCGACCAGGTATTCGACGCTGTCGCCGGCATCGGCGAACACGGCCTTGGCCGTGCGGTCGGTCAGTTCGCGCAGGAACTTCATCTCCAGACCCAGGGCGACCAGCGGGTGCATGATCTCGGGGATCGGGGCCAGGCCCGACGCCTTCTTCACCTCCAGCGCCGCCTCGAGGATGGCGCGGACCTGCATCTCGTAGATCTCGGGATAGGCCACGCCCAGGCGGCAGCCGCGGTGGCCGAGCATGGGGTTGGTCTCATGCAGTTCCCGCGCGCGACGCTTCAGCTTGGCGGCGTCCAGGCCCGAACCAGCGGCCAGGGCGTCGATGTCGGCGTCCGTGTGCGGGATGAACTCGTGCAGCGGCGGGTCCAGCAGGCGGATCGTCACCGGCAGGCCGGCCATGATGGTGAACAGGTCGGCGAAGTCGGCCTTCTGGAAGGGCGCGATCTTGGCCAGGGCGATGCGGCGGCCCTGCTCGTCGTCGGCCAGGATCATCTCGCGCACGGCGGCGATGCGGGCCTCGTCGAAGAACATGTGCTCGGTGCGCGACAGGCCGATGCCCTCGGCGCCGAAACCGCGCGCGGTCTTGGCGTCCAGCGGCGTCTCGGCGTTGGCGCGGACTTTCAGGCGACGCACGCCGTCGGCCCAGGCCATCAGGGTCTGGAAGTCGCCCGTCAGTTCCGGCTCGATCATGGCCACGGCGCCGTCCAGCACCTCGCCCTTGCCGCCGTCGATGGTGATGACCTCGCCGGCCTTGAAGGTGCGGCCGCGCGCGGTGAAGGTCCCGGCCTTCTCGTTGATCGAGATCTCGCCGGCGCCGGAGACGCAGGGCCGGCCCATGCCGCGCGCCACGACGGCGGCGTGGCTGGTCATGCCGCCGCGCGCCGTGACGATGCCGCGCGCCGCGTGCATGCCGTGGATGTCCTCGGGGCTGGTTTCTTCGCGCACCAGAATGACGGCGTCGCCGACCTGCGACAGGCGCTCGGCCTCGTCGGCGTCGAAAACGATCTTGCCGGTCGCGGCGCCCGGCGAGGCCGGCAGGCCCGCCGCCACCACGGTGCGGGCGGCGTTGGGGTCCAGCGTCGGGTGCAGCAACTGGTCGAGGGCGGCGGGCTCGACCCGCGACACGGCCTCTTCCTGCGAGATCACGCCCTCGGAGGCCAGATCAACGGCGATCTTCAGCGCCGACTTGGCCGTGCGCTTGCCGTTGCGGGTCTGCAGCATCCACAGACGGCCCTGCTCGACCGTGAACTCGATGTCCTGCATGTCGCGGTAGTGGCTTTCCAGCCGCCCGACCACGTCGACGAACTGGCCGAAGACGACCGGCATGGCCTCTTCCATCGAGGGGGCGGTCTCGCCCATTTCCTCGCGGCCCGCCTGGGTCAGGGACTGCGGCGTGCGGATGCCCGCGACCACGTCCTCGCCCTGGGCGTTGATCAGGAACTCGCCGTACAGCTTGGCTTCGCCGGTCGAGGGGTTGCGGGTGAAGGCCACGCCCGTCGCCGACGTCTCGCCCATGTTGCCGAACACCATCGACTGGATGTTGACGGCCGTGCCCCAGCTTTCGGGGATGTCGTGCATGCGGCGATAGAATTTCGCGCGGTCGTTCATCCAGCTGGCGAAGACGGCCGAAACGGCGCCCCACAGTTGGTCATGCGGGTCCTGCGGGAAGGGCTGGCCCAGTTCGCGCTCGACCAGAATCTTGTAGTCGCCGACGACCTTTTCCCAGTTCTCGGCGGTCAGGTCGGTGTCGATCGAGACGCCCAGACGATCCTTGTGGTCGTCCAGAACCTCCTCGAACTGGTCGTGGCCGATGCCCAGGACCACGTTGGAATACATGGTGATGAAACGACGATAGGAGTCGAAGGCGAAACGACGGTCGCCCGACAGAGCAGCCAGACCCTCGACCGTCTGGTCGTTCAGGCCCAGGTTCAGTACCGTGTCCATCATGCCCGGCATCGAGGCCCGCGCGCCCGAGCGCACCGAGACCAGCAGGGGGTTGGACGCATCGCCGAAGGTCTTGCCGACAATGCCCTCGACGGTCTTCAGGCCTGCAGCGGCCTGTGCGGCCAGTTCGGCCGGATAGGTCTCGCCGTTGGAGTAATAGTGGACGCAGGCTTCCGTCGTGATCGTGAAGCCGGGCGGCACCGGAAGGCCGAGAGACGACATCTCGGCCAGGTTCGCGCCCTTGCCGCCGAGAAGGTTCTTCATCGACGCGTCGCCGTCAGCGGAGCCCCCGCCGAAGCCGTACACCCACTTGGTCATCTTGCAGTCCCTGAGCCGTGGTCTGTCGCGCGGGGCCTTGAGTCCCGGCACGGTGGCCCTCACTAGCGCGCTGCACCTGCGAAGGCGAGGCCGGGGGCGTAACAATCCGTGTGAGGATGTGTCAGCGCACCTTTTTCCTTCTCCCCTCGAGGGAGAAGGTGGCTCGCGCCAGCGAGACGGATGAGGGGGCGGGCGGAGGCCGGACTGAAGGCGTCGCGTTTATGGACACGTCCCCCTCATCCGAGCGGCTCCGCCGCCCACCTTCTCCCTCGAGGGGAGAAGGATCAGAAATCAGCCCGCGATCTGGCCGAAGTCCGCGACCCGACCCATGACGCCGCGCACCTGACCCAGCAGCTTCAGGCGGTTCTCGCGCTCCTCGGCCACGTCGGAGTTGACCATGACGCCGGTGAAGAAGGCGTCCACCGGACCGCGCAGGGCGGCCAGGGCCGTCATGGCGGCGGCGAAGTCTTCGGTCTCCAGCGCCGCGTCCACGGCGGTCGCGGCGGCGGCGGCGGCAAAGGCCAAGGCGGTTTCTTCCGCCGGCTGGTCAGCCAGGCCGGTGGCGACGGCGCCCTCGGGCAGCGGCCCCTTCTTCTCCTCGGCCTTGAGGATGTTCGACGCCCGCTTGTAGCCGGCCAGCAGATTGGCCCCGTCGTCCGTGGCGAGGAAGGCGGCCAGCGCCTCCACTCGACGCACGATCCGCACCAGATCGTCGTCGCCCAGAGCGAAGACAGCGGCCACGAGGTCGTGGCGCTGACCCTGATCGCGCAGCAGGACGGTCAGACGGTCGGCGAAGAAGGTGCCAAGCTCAGCCGGATCAAGCTTACCGAGAGCACCGGTTGGTTGCTCAGCGCGAACGCGATCAGCGACTTTACCGATCTGGGTCAGCGGCATCCGCACCCCGTTCTCCAGCACCAGCCGGATCACGCCCAGCGCGGCGCGGCGCAGGGCGTAGGGGTCGCGCGAGCCCGTGGGCTTTTCGTCGATGGCGAAGAAGCCGACCAGGGTGTCCAGCTTCTCGGCGATGGCGACGGCGACCGTGACCGGGGCGGTCGGGACCGTGTCGCCCGGACCCTGCGGCTTGTAGTGGTCGCGCACGGCGTCGGCGACGGCGTCTGGCTGGCCAGCCAGACGGGCGTAGTAGCCGCCCATGACGCCCTGCAGTTCCGGGAACTCGCTGACCATGCCCGAGGCCAGGTCGGCCTTGGACAGGCGCGCGGCCTGTTCGGCCTGATCCGCGTCGGCGCCGACCAGAGGGGCGATCTCGCGGGCCAGCGCGGCGATGCGGTCGACGCGTTCAGCCAGGGTGCCGAGCTTGGCGTGGAAGGTGACGCCCTTCAGCTTGTCGTTCCAGGCGTCGAAGCCGACCTTCTGATCCTCGTCCCAGAAGAAGCGGGCGTCGTTCAGGCGGGCCGACAGGACG
Source organism: Brevundimonas sp. KH_025 (assembly GCF_057839885.1). Classification (NCBI taxonomy): domain Bacteria; kingdom Pseudomonadati; phylum Pseudomonadota; class Alphaproteobacteria; order Caulobacterales; family Caulobacteraceae; genus Brevundimonas; species Brevundimonas sp. KH_025. The sequence continues at coordinate 2,136,384 of NZ_CM174501.1, forward strand.
CGGCTGTTGCCGGCGGCCAGGGCCTTGCCGCCGTCGGTAGCCTCGACGTTGGCGACGACGAGGAAGTTCGGGGCGAGTCCATCCTTGGCCGGATCGCGCACAGCGAAATACTTCTGGTGCACCTTCATCGACAGGCGGACCACTTCGGGCGGCAGCGACAGGAACTGCGGGTCCATGTCGCCCAGGATCGGCGTCGGCCATTCGGCCAGACCCGCCACCTCGTCCAGCAGGCCGTCGTCATCGACCAGAGCTAGACCGCGCGCGGCGCAGGCGGCCTTGGCGGCTTCAAGAATGCGCAGCTTGCGGTCGGCCACGTCCAGCAGAACGAAGTCGCGTTCCAGCTTGGCGCGATAGTCGGCGAAGTCCTTGACCGCGAACGGCTTGCCGCTGCCGAGGAAGCGATGCCCCTCGGTCACGTCGCCGCTGTGGATGCCGTCGATCTCGAACGGCACCACCGCCCCGTCGAACAGGGCGACGATGCGCTTGATCGGGCGCACCCAGCGCAGGGTGCCGGCGCCCCAGCGCATCGACTTGGGCCAGGGGAAGCTGCGGACGATCTGATCGACGGCCTCGGCGAAGACCTCGGTCGTCTGGCGGCCCTTGCTGCTGATCTCGGCGAACCAGACGCCGTCGCGCTCGACCAGTTGGTCCTGCGTCAGGCCGGTCTTGCGCAGGAAGCCTTCCAGCGCCTGAGCGGGGGCCGAGGTCTTGGGCCCCTTGACCTCTTCGTTGCGGTCCTCGGCGGCGGTCGGCAGGCCGTCGATCACCAGCGTCAGGCGGCGCGGCCCGGCGAAGACATTCAGCGCGTCCCAGGTCAGGCCGGCGGCCTTCAAACGCTCGGAGGCCATGCGCTCCAGGTCGCGCGCTGCGCCCTGCTGCATGCGGGCGGGGATTTCTTCGGAGAAGATTTCGAGGAGAAGCTGGGGCATTCGATTAAATTCCGTCATCCCCGGACAAGTCGCGGAGCGACGCCGATCCGGGGACCCAGACGGCGGAGTTCAAAGCGGAAAGAGCCGTGCGGAGCGCCGGCGCCTGGGTTCCGGGTTCGGCTGCGCCGCCCCGGAATGACGGCAGGGTGGGGCTCACGACGTCGCCTTCTCATGTTCGACTTGAGCGAGTGCGCAGGCTTTGCAGAGGTCGCGGATGCGGCCAATGTAGCTCTGGCGTTCGGCGACGGCGATGGCGCCGCGGGCGTCCATCAGGTTGAACAGGTGCGAAGCCTTCAGCACCTGGTCATAGGCGGGCAGGACCAGCGGCTGGCCCTGCGGACCCTTCAGCGTCAGGAAGTGGGCGGCCTCGCGCTCCATGTCCTCGAAGCGGCGCTTCAGCGCGGCGACGTCATAGCCGTGGAAGTTGGCTTCCGACTGCTGGCGCTCGTTCTCGAGGAAGACTTCGCCGTAGGTCAGGCCTTCCTTGTTGAACTTCAGGTCATAGACGTTGTCGACGCCCTGAACATACATGGCCAGACGCTCCAGCCCGTAGGTCAGCTCGCCCGAGACCACGTCGACCTCGATGCCGCCGACGCCCTGGAAATAGGTGAACTGCGTCACCTCCATGCCGTCGCACCAGACCTCCCAGCCCAGGCCCCAGGCCCCGACGGTGGGGTTTTCCCAGTCGTCCTCGACAAAGCGGATGTCGTGCAGCTTGGGGTCGATGCCGATGGCGGCCAGCGAGCCAAGATACAGCTCCTGCAGGTTGTCCGGGTTCGGCTTCAGGATGACCTGATACTGGTAGTAATGCTGCAGCCGGTTGGGGTTCTCGCCATAGCGGCCGTCGCCGGGGCGGCGCGACGGCTGGACATAGGCGGCCTTCCACGGCTTGGGACCGAGCGCCCGCAGCACCGTGGCCGGGTGCAGGGTGCCGGCGCCGACCTCGATGTCATAGGGCTGCAGAATGGCGCAGCCCTGGTCGCCCCAGTATTTGTGCAGGGTCAGGATCAGGTCCTGGAAGGATAGGGGTTCGGTCGTCACGACGGCTCGTTTTCGCAGCGCAAAATTTGAGGTCGGACCCTAGAGGGCGGCGAAGCTGAGTTCAACCGGAGGCGGGATTTCCCAACAGGCAGGACCGCACCCACCAGCCGGGGCGTTGCAGGGCATCTGCAGCCAATTTGGCGGCGGCCGCATCGTCGAACAGGCCGAAGACCGTCGCGCCCGATCCCGACATCCGAGTCAGGCGACAGCCGGACGCGGCGCGCATGGCCGCCAGAGCTTCGCCGATCCCCGGCGTGACGCGCAGGGCGGGCGCCTCCAGATCATTGCGCTGGTGCGACAGCCAGTCGATCACGGCGGCGGGCGACCAGTCAGCGGGCGCCTCGGGGCAATCGGCGGCGCCGACCGGCGCATCGTCATAGGCCCGATATACCGCCCCCGTCGGCGACGGCAGGCCGGGGTTGAGCAGGACGGCGTACAGCGGCGGCAGGCGCGGCTCGTCGCTCAGATCGTCCCCCCTGCCCGTCGCCCAGGCCGGACGGGCGCGCAGGCACATCGGCCCGTCCGCCCCGACCACGCCCGCGACACCTTCCAGCGCCGCCTCGTCCAGATCGAGGTCCAGCAGTCGCGCCGCCAGCCGGATGGCCGTGCCCGCGTCCGCCGAACCGCCGCCCAGCCCCGCCGCGATGGGAAGCTGCTTGTCCAGGCTCACCGCCACCGGCGGCGCGCCGATCCCGGCGGCCTCGCCCAGCGCCCGCAGCCCGCGCAGGATCAGGTTGTCGCCCTCGCCCGCCAGCGCCCCGCCGAACGGGCCGGTCACGCTCAGCGACAGGGCGTCGGCCCGCGTGACCGTCACCGCATCGCCCAGGTCGGCGAAGGCGACCAGACTGGCCAGCGGATGATAGCCGTCGACCTGCACAGGCCCGACGTGAAGGAACAGGTTGATCTTGGCCGGCGCCAGCCCAGTCAGGGTCACGACGTCAGCTCTCGGCGCCCGCGCCCGCCCCCAGGCCCGCGCCCTTGTCGCCGGTCGGTTCCTGACCCAGTTTGTCGCGCAGCTTGGCCTCGACCTCGGCCTTGCGCTCGGCCTCGACTTCCAGGCTCAGCACGCGGTTCCACTGGAAGCCCGCCTCGCGCCGGCGGCCCACCGCCCAGTAGGCATCGCCCAGGTGATCGTTGATCTCGGCGTTGGCCGGCTCCTTGGCCACCGCCTTCTCCAGCGTATCGACGGCCGCCTCGAACTGGCCCTGGCGATACTGGGCCCAGCCCAGCGAGTCCTGGATATTGCCGTCGTTCGGATCGGCGGCGAAGGCGCGGGCGATCATCTCGGCCCCTTCCTCCACCCGGGTTCCGCCGTCGACCCAGAGGTAGCCGAGATAGTTCAACACCGTCGGACTGTTGGGCTGCTGCTGCAAGGCGGCCCACAGCTCCGCCTCGGCCTCGGGCTTGCGGTCCAGCGCCTCATAGACGGCGCCGCGCAGGAAACGCACCTCGAACCCTTGCACGGCCGCGTTCAACAAAGGCCCGTTCAGCAGGGTCAGCGCCTCTTCGAACCGTTCCATCTGCACCAGTTGGCCGGCCAGCATATAGGCGATGGTCGCCTCGTTCGGGCGGGCGGCGGCGGCGCGGCGCAGTTCGGCCAGAGCGGCCTCGGACTGATCCTCTTTCTCCAGGCTGACGGCGCTCTGCACCCGGGCGGCGGCGAAGACCTCGAGGTCGCGGTCGCCGATCTGGGACAGAGCGGCGCGGGAGGCCGGCTCCAGCCCGGCCTGCTGCAGGGTTTGACCGATCATCAGCCGGGTCTGGTCGTCAGGCTCCAGATTCAGGGCCAGGCGCAGATAGACCACGCCGAACTCGAGCGCACGCTGGGCGATCGCCTGATCCGCCGCCGTCTTCAACGCCAGGGCCGCGCCCTGACGCCAGGTCGGCGCGGCGGGCGGCCGCCCCTTGGCCAGGACGCGTTCGCGCGCCTGACGGGTGGCACGGTCGCTGGCGCCGGCCGCGATGGCGGCGTCATACTGGGCCAGGGCCAGATCACGCTTGCCGCGCCGTTCCAGGAACTCGCCATAGGGCAGCCGGAACAGGGCCGAGGCCAGGGCGTGGCTGGTCAGGTCGCGCCATTCGGCGTCGGCCTCGTCATGACGACGACGAAGCTCCAGCAGACGGGCGCGATTGCCGCGCGCCACCAGGACGCTGATCGGATCCAGGGTCGTCGGCGGCGCGGCCAGGGCCCGGTCCCAGTCGCCAGCCGCCGCCGCGATCCAGACCTGGACATAGAGGCCGGCGCGGTCATGCGGCGAGTCGATGGGCGCGGCCTTGAACAAGGCGTTGGCGCGGCGGGCGTCGCCGCCCACGAAGGTCTGAACGGCCGAAACCAGACGCCCGGCCTGGACGATGACGGGCGAGACGCCCTCGCCTTCCGGCGCGATCCGGCCCGCGACGTCGAGGTCGCCGGCCAGAAGGGCGGCGGTGAAGGCCTGTTCGCGCACGCGCGGCTGTTCCGGCGTCAGGTTCTCGACCCGCGCCAGATAGGCGGCGCCCGCCTCGCTCTCGCCGCTGATCAGGGCGTTGCGGCCCGCCAGATAGAGCCCGTAGGCGCTGTGCTGCGCCGCATCGGTCGGAATCGGCGCCCAGACCGCAGGGATCGGCGCGACCTCGGGTTCGGCCACCGCTTCATCGACCGGAGCGTCGGCGTCCGGCTCCTGCGTCGGTTCCATCTCGGCGTCAGGCTCAGCCTGGGCCGGCGCGTCCTGCACCGGCCGCGTCTGCGGCGCGTCCTGGGCGAGCGACGGCGCGGCCAGGCCCAGCGCGATCAGCGAGGCGGCGGCGAACAGGGCGGAGCGGCGGAAGGCGAAGCGCATGGGCGGACCCTTCACGCTTTCCCTTCCGCCCGCAAGAGGCGGAAACGCCTCGACTTACATGTTCGGATAGTTGGGGCCGCCGCCGCCTTCCGGCGTGGTCCAGACAATGTTCTGCGACGGGTCCTTGATGTCGCAGGTTTTACAGTGGACGCAGTTCTGGGCGTTGATCTGGAAGCGCGGGTTCTGGCCCTGCTCGTCGGTCAGCACCTCATAGACGCCCGCCGGGCAGTAGAGCCGGGCCGGCTCGCCGTACTTGGGCAGGTTGACGTTGATCGGCACGGTCGGGTCCAGCAGCTTCAGGTGGGCCGGCTGGTCCTCGGCGTGGTTGGTGTTCGAGATGAAGACGCTGGACAGCTTGTCGAACGACAGCTTGCCGTCCGGCTTGGGATAGGTGATCGGCTTGTGCTTCGACGCCGGTTCGGTCGAGGCCGCGTCCGTCTTGGTGTGCTTCATCGTGCCGAAGAAGGAGAAGCCGCCGGTCAGGTGGTTGACCCACATGTCGAACATGGAAACCGCGCCGCCCATCATGGTGCCCAGCTTGGACAGGATGGGCTTGGCGTTGCGGACGACCTTCAGCTCCTTGTAGACCCACGACGCCTTGTAGGCCTCTTCATAGGCCTCCAGCACATCGCCCTCGCGGCCCGCGATCACGGCCTCATAGGCGGCGTCGGCGGCCATCATGCCGGTCTTCATGGCGTTGTGGCTGCCCTTGATGCGCGGCACGTTCACGAAGCCCGCCGAACAACCGATCAGGGCGCCGCCGGGGAAGGCCAGCTTCGGCACCGACTGGAAGCCGCCCTCGGTGATGGCGCGGGCGCCGTAGGAGACGCGCGTGCCGCCCTCCAGATGCTCGGCGATGGCCGGGTGGCGCTTGAACTGCTGGAACTCGTCGAACGGCGACAGATACGGGTTCTTGTAGTTCAGGTGCACCACGAAGCCGACCGACACGTAGCGGTCGCCGAAGTGATACAGGAACGAACCGCCGCCCGTCTTGTCGTCCAGCGGCCAGCCGGTCGTGTGCTGGACCAGGCCGGGCTGATGCTTGTCCGCCGGGATCTGCCACAGTTCCTTCAGGCCGATGCCGAACTTCTGCGGGTCCGAGTTCGCCGTCAGGTCGTGACGGGCCATGATGGTCTTGGCCAGCGAGCCGCGTACGCCCTCGGCGATGAAGACATATTTGCCGTGCAGTTCCAGACCGGGCTGGAAGTCGCCGGTCGGCTTGCCTTCGCGGTCGATGCCGAAGACGCCGGCGACGACGCCCTTCACCCGACCGGACGGTTCATCCCAGACAACGTGGCTGGCGGCCATGCCGGGATAGACCTCGACGCCCAGGGCCTCGGCCTGTTCGGCCAGCCAGCGCGCCACATTGCCCAGGGAGGCGATGTAGCAGCCGTGGTTGTGCATGAAGGGCGGCATGGCGAACATCGGCAGCGAAGCCTGGCCCTGCGGACCCAGCACCAGGAACTTGTCCGTCTTGACCGGGGTCTCCAGCGGCGCGCCGCGCTCCTTCCAGTCGGGGAACAGCTCGTTCAGCGCCTTGGGATCGATCACCGCGCCCGACAGGATATGACCGCCGATCTCGGCCGACTTCTCCAGCACGGCGACGGAGATCTCTTTCCCGTCCTTCTCGGCGCGCTGCTTCAGGCGGATGGCGGCGGACAGGCCGGCCGGGCCGCCGCCGACGATGACGACGTCATATTCCATGACCTCGCGCTCGACGCCTTCCAGCGCTTCCGCCGGCGGGAGCTTGTCGATGACGGCTTCCTGCCAGGCGTTGATCGCACCGCCTTCGATCGCTTGCTCAGCCATCTTCCCCTGAATCCTCGTTATCGTCGTGGTTATCCGCCTTATCATGAGGTGACGCAGCGGCGGTCAAGGCTTATCCCTGTCATCGAATGACGCCTCAGCCCCTTGATGCCGCCGCAACCGAAGCCCTGCTCGCCTTCTGGCGCGATGCGGGGGTGGACGCCTGCTACCTGGAAGCCCCGGTCGATCGCACGGTCTTCGTCGCCCCGCCGGCCCCGCAGGTGATGCAGAAGGCCTCGGCCAGCGTCACCGCCCTGCATGGAGGAATGTCCGGCGCAGACGCGGTCGGCGAGGCGCGCCGTGTCGCCGCAGCCGCCACGACGATGGACGAACTGGCCGAGGCGGTCGCCGCCTTCGAGGGCTGTCCCCTGCGGGTCATGGGAGCCAGGCAGGCCGTGTTCGCGCGCGGCAATCCCAAGGGCTCGATCCTGCTGATCGGCGAGGCGCCGGGCGAGACCGAGGATCTGCGCGGCGAACCCTTCGTCGGTCAGGCGGGCCAGTTGATGGACCGGATGCTGGCGGCTGCGGGCCTGGCCGATCAGGCCTTCATGACCAATACCGTCTTCTGGAAGCCGCCCGGCAACCGCTCGCCGACGCCGCAGGAACAGGCCGCCTGCGCCCCCTTCGTGGAGCGCGCCTTCGCCCTGATGCAGCCCAGGGCCGTGCTGCTGGTCGGGGCGGCCGCGGCGAAATCGGTGCTGAACACCGAGGAAGGCCTGATGAAGATTCGCGGCCAGTGGCGCGAATGGCGACTGGCCGAGGGCGGATTTTCGGCCCCCGTTCTCGCCACCCTGCACCCCGCCTTCCTGCTGCGTCAGCCGCAGGCGAAACGGGTCGCCTGGGCCGACATGCTGTCGCTGGCGGCGCGTCTAGATACGGCTCAGGTTGAGCCGAACGGCTGAGTCAGGCATGATCGCCGGCTGACGACCAGTCCACAGAGCGCTGACAATCCCGACCTGAGACGGGAGCCGCGCCGATGAAGGGGGCCGCCGCGTATGCGTCATTTCCGTCGCGCGACCCTCGCGCCCCTGTTCGCCGCTGCGCTCTGCGTCACGGTTGCGCCTGCTGCTCTGGCGGCCGAAAGCGGGGCTGCTGACGAGGGGGGCGTCGCCTATGTCGCGAACGATTCGGATCGCACGCCCACGGCCCTGAGCAGCGAAGACCGCCTCAGCTACACCACCGCTTTCGACGCCCTGCGGCGCGGCGATCTGGAGCTGGCCCGCAATTCCGCGCGTCAGGCGCGCGACCGCGTCCTGCTGGGCCAGGTCGAGTTCGAGCGCCTGTTCCACCCCGCCCACGTCGCGACCTATGACGAACTGGCGGCCTGGCTGGAGACCTATTCCGACCTGCCGATGGCGCCGCGCGTCTATACCCTGGCCATGCGCCGCATCCCCGACGGCGCAGTCGAGCCGAAACGTCCCGGCAATCTGATCGAACGCACCTGGGCCAGCGTGACCGGCGCCAGCGCCAACGACGGCGGCGTCACCGATCCGGCCAAGGCGGCGCGCGTGGCGCTGAACAACGACGATCTGGCCGGCGCCTATCGCACCGGCGCGGAGATGGGCGACTGGTGGAGCGCGGGGCTGGCGGCTTGGCGCCTGCATGAATACTCCGACGCCTTCCGCGCCTTCGAGCGCGTAGCCGACGACCCGACCGAGGACCCCTGGGTTCGCGCCGGCGCCGCCTTCTGGACCGCCCGCGCCGCCGCCCAGTCGGGCCGTCAGGACAAGGTGGCCGAGCACCTGCGCAAGGCCGCGCGCTGGCCCGCGACCTTCTACGGCCAGGTCGCCCTGCGCCAACTGGGCGAAGAACCCGTCATCGAGAACATGGGCCCGCGCGCCTATGGGGCGACGCTGCAACGCGCCAGCTTCACGCCCGAGCCGACCGGCGTGGACGCCCGCGAACTGAACGCCTTCATCCGTTCCGACGAGACGGCGCGCCGCACGGTCGCCCTCTATGAAGTCGGTCGCCGTAACGAGGCGGAAGAAGCCGCCCGCAACGGAATGCGCAGCGCTGACGGCGACGCCGCGCGCCGCCTGTGGGCCGGCCTCTATCGCACCGTGGCCCCCAACCGCGCGGCCCAGTCCGACGCCGCCCGCATCGACGCGAGCCGCTATCCCATGCCGGTGCTGGAGCCCGAGGGCGGCTTCACCATCGAAAAGGCGCTGGTCTACGCCATCGCGCGCAAGGAAACCGACTTCAACCCCACCGCCCGCTCCGGGGCCGGCGCCTATGGCATGATGCAGGTCATGCCCGCCACCGCCGCCTACATGACCGGGGATCAGGACTATGTCCGCAGCCCCGAGCGGCTGTATGTCCCCGCGACGAACCTGAAGCTGGGTCAGGACTATGTGAACCGCCTGTTCCAGATCGAGTCCTTCCAGGGCGATCTGCTGAAGGCCGTGGCCTCCTACAACGCCGGGCCGGGACCGATGCTGGCGGCGGTGCGCAAGCTGGGGCCGGACGCCGATCCCCTGCTGCTGATCGAGACCATCGACGTGCCGCAAGCGCGCGAATACGTGGAAAAGGTCGTGGCCGCCTACTGGATCTATCAGCGGATGCTGGGCGCGCCGTTGAACACGCTGGACGCCGTGGCGGCGGGCGCCAAGGCCGTGCCGATCCGTCTGGACTATGTGGCGCCGCCGCCCGTGCTTCAGCCCGCGCCGATGCAGGTGGCCGAGGCCGCGACCGGCGGCGGCTCGCGCTAGATCCTGCTCAGACCACGCTGGACAGCAGCATGGCCCAGACGAAGGCGAAGGCCAGGGCGGCGAGGAAATAGCCGCGCGCCGTCTTGGCCCAGTCGGTATTCTTGCTGATCGTGCGCATCGCCTGCCCCCACGGCCTTACGCCGTGAGAACAGACTGCGGCGTCACTCGTTAATCGCCGGTTTTCGGCTTGGGTTAAGCGGCGTTAGCCAGGGCCTGATCGCCCCAGGCGATGAAGTCGGGCTGGGCCAGCAGGGCGTCGACGTAGGCGCGCGCCACGCCGTCCGTGTCGCCGTGGGCGGCCAGGTCGATCTGGAAATGACGCACCCGCGCCGCGACAGGCGTGAAGAAGGCGTCGGCGATCGACCATTCGCCATAGAGGTAGTCCCCGCCGGCGCCGAAGCGGGCGCGCGCCTCGCGGAAGATCTGCACCAGACGGCGGATGTCGGCGGCCGTGTCCTCTCCCTTCGGCGGAGGGCTGCGGTCGGGGCCGACCATGGCGTGGTCGGGCGCCATGGCGCATTCGGTGCGCAGGGCCATGAAGCCCGAATGCATCTCGCACGTCACCGACCGGGCCTGCCAGCGCGCATGGGCGTCGGCGGGCCACAGCCGGGCCTCGGGATAGCGTTCGGCGCACCAGACCGAGATCGACAGACTGTCCCAGATGGTCTCGCCATCGACCTTCAGCACCGGCACCCGTCCCGCGGGCGAATGCCGCGCGATCTGTTCGGCGGTGTCGGGCTGGTTCAGCCGCACCACCGTCTCGGTGAAGTCCGCGCCGCAGCGCTTCAGCACCAGCCAGGGCCGCAACGACCAGGTGGAATAGAGCTTGTCGCCGATCACCAGTTCCATGGCCGTCTCTCCTGCAAGGCTGTCGCCTATCAATGGCTTGAGGAGAGCTTCAGCACAACCAGGCCCGAGACGATCAGCACCACCCCGCCGATGCGCATCGGCGTCAGGGCCTCGCCCAGCACCATGACGCCGACGATGAAGGCGCCGACCGCGCCGATCCCGGTCCAGATGGCGTAGGCCGTGCCCAGCGGCAGGGTCTTCATCGCCATCGACAGCAGGCCGAAGCTGACGATCATGAAGGCGATGGTGCCGATGGTGGGCCAGGGCTTGGTGAAGCCGTCGGACGCCTTCATCAGGAAGGCCCAGACGACCTCAAGGACGCCAGCGAGAAGAAGGAAAATCCAGGCCATGACGGTGCTCCCTTGCATGGCGAGCCGGGTCGTCCCGGCGGTCATGCCCAATGAAGGGAGAGGTCGTCCTCTGAGGCTCCTATCTGGGACAAGGGAGGCGGAAGTCAAGCACGCGCGCTCAAACGCGCGTCATCCCGGAAGCGGCGAAGCCGCTATCCGGGACCGCCACAAACACCAGGCTCAAATCAGACGCCCCAAACCGCCGCGTTTGGGGCGGTGCCGGCTCTGCGCCTGCGGCTCCGGCCGGGATGACGGAAGTTTGGAGCGGCAAACCTTGACTCAAGGCCCCTCTCGAACGACACGACCGGTCCATGATCACGCGCTATACCCGCCCCGAAGCCGTCGCCATCTGGTCGCAAGAGACCAAGTACAAGATCTGGTTCGAGATCGAGGCCCACGCGGCCACCAAGATGGCCGAACTGGGGGTGATCCCGCAGGACGCCGCCGACGCCATCTGGGCCAAGGGCAAGGACGTCACCTTCGACGCCGACCGCATCGACGAGATCGAACGCACCACCAAGCACGACGTCATCGCCTTCCTGACCCATGTGTCGGAAATCGTCGGCGAGGAAGCCCGCTTCCTGCACCAGGGCATGACCTCTTCGGACGTGCTGGACACCTGCTTCGCGGTGCAGCTGGCGCGCTCGACCGACCTGCTGCTGGGCGGCGTCGATCGCGTCCTGGCCGCGCTGGAAGTCCGCGCCAAGGAACACAAATACACCCCGACCGTCGGCCGTTCGCACGGCATCCACGCCGAGCCCGTCACCTTCGGCCTGAAGCTGGCCGGCTATCACGCCGAGTTCCAGCGCGCCAAACGCCGCCTGATCGCGGCGCGCGAGGAAATCGCCACCTGCGCCATCTCGGGCGCCGTCGGCACCTTCGCCAACGTCGATCCGGCGGTTGAGCAATACGTCGCCGACCAGATGGGTCTGGCCGTCGAGCCGGTCTCGACCCAGGTCATCCCGCGCGACCGTCATGCCGCCTACTTCGCCGCCCTGGGCGTCGTCGCCTCGTCGATCGAGCGTCTGGCCGTCGAAATCCGCCACCTGCAGCGCACCGAGGTGCTGGAAGCCGAAGAATTCTTCGACAAGGGTCAGAAGGGCTCGTCGGCCATGCCGCACAAGCGCAACCCGATCCTGACCGAGAACCTGACCGGCCTGGCCCGTCTGGTCCGCTCGGCCGTGGTTCCGGCGATGGAAAACGTCGCCCTGTGGCACGAGCGCGACATCAGCCACTCCTCGGTCGAGCGCGGCATCGGCCCCGACGCCACCGTCCACCTCGACTTCGCCCTGCACCGCCTGGCAGGCGTGATGGAGCGGCTGAACGTCTATCCCGAGAACATGCAGAAGAACATCGACCGCCTGGGCGGTCTGGTGCACTCGCAACGGGTCATGCTGGCCCTGACGCAGGCCGGCGTATCGCGTGAAGACGCCTATGCGGCGGTTCAGGAGAACGCCATGAAGGTCTGGCGCGGCGAAGGCGCCTTCCTCGACTTCCTCAAGGCCGACGCCCGCGTCACCCTGCCCCACGACCAACTCGAAGCCCTGTTCGACCTCGGCTACCACACCAAGAACGTGGACGTGGTGTTCAAGCGAGTCTTCGGCGAGGGCTGAAGCCCTTGCCTGCGCGTGCGGTCGGCTTCGAGCCTGTCGTTGACGACCGCACCCGCGTCCTGATCCTGGGCAGCCTGCCCGGCGACGCCTCGCTGAAGGCGGCCCAGTATTACGCCCATCCGCGCAACGGCTTCTGGCCGCTGATCGGCGGCCTGCTGGGCGAGGCTCTGCCCGCCCTGCCCTACGAGGAGCGCCTTGATCGCCTGAAGGCGCGCGGCGTCGGCCTGTGGGACGTGATCGCCTCGGCCGAACGCTCCGGCAGCCTGGACGCCGCCATCCGTTCGCCAGAAGCTGCCGACCTGCGCGGTCTGGCGGGGGGTCTGCCGAACCTCGCCGCCGTGGCCTTCAACGGCGGGCTGGCGGCGAAGCTGGGGCGTCGAATTCTGGCCGATCTGGAAGGCGTCGCCCTGATCGACCTGCCGTCCTCCAGCCCCGCGCACGCAATATCCCTGTCGGCAAAAGCGGAAAGCTGGGCCATGCTGAGCGGCTTCATTCTCGAATAGGTCGGCCGCTCGATGATTCTGACCCTTTCCTGCCCTGACCGCCACGGCATCGTGGCGGCCGTCTCCGCCTTCCTGCTGGAGCGGGACGCCAATATCTCGGACGCCCAGCAGTTCGGCGACGCCCTGAGCGGCTACTTCTTCATGCGCGTGGTGTTCGAACCGTTGGAGGGGGACGCCGAGGACGCCATTCGCGCGGCCTTCATTCCCGTGGCCCAGCGGTTCGACATGGACTGGACCCTGCGCGGACCGGAACCCCGCAAGGTGATGATCCTGACCTCGCGGTTCGATCACTGCCTGGCCGACCTGCTCTATCGCTGGCGCATCGACGAACTGCCGATGCAGGTGACGGCCGTCGTGTCCAACCATCCGCGCGACATGATCGGCCACGTCGACCTGGGCGACCTGCCCTTCCACCACCTGCCCATGAGCGGCGACAAGGCGGCGCAAGAGGCCCAGCTTCTGGCCCTGATCGAGGAGACCGGAACGGAGCTGGTGGTGCTGGCGCGCTACATGCAGATCCTGTCCGACGACCTGACGACGCAGCTAGCGGGGCGCTGCATCAACATCCACCATTCCTTCCTGCCGGGCTTCAAGGGCGCCAAACCCTATCATCAGGCCCATGCGCGGGGGGTGAAGGTGATCGGCGCCACCGCCCACTACGTCACCGCCGACCTGGACGAAGGCCCCATCATCGAACAGGACGTGGAGCGCATCAGCCACCGCGACGCCCCCGCCGACCTGATCCGCAAGGGCCGCGACATCGAGCGTCGGGTTCTGGCGCGGGCCGTGTCGCACCACCTGAACGACCGCATCCTGATGCATGGCGGCAAGACGGTCGTCTTCGCGGATTGATGCGGCGATCATGGATCGCGCCGGATAATTTGAAGTAGATCGCATCCTTTTGCGGTCCTCGACCGTAGTTCCCCCCGACGCCGCGCCCCCAACCGAGCGGACGTCGATGGAGAGACGCCATGAAGATCACCCGAACCGCCGCCCTCGCCACCGTATCGGCCGCCGCCCTGCTGGCCCTGGCCGCCTGCGGCGACAACGCGCCCACGGTCGAAAAGGCCCCGGCCGACACCATGCCAGCCGAGTCGGCCGCGATGGCTCCCGTGACGACCGCCCCCATGGTCGGCGGCGTGGCCATGAGCCCGATGGACAACATCGTCGCCAACGCCTCCAAGGCGCCGAACCTGACCACCCTGGTCGCCGCGATCCAGGCCGCGGGTCTGGCGACGACGCTGCAAGGCGCCGGCCCCTTCACCGTCTTCGCGCCCGACAACGCCGCCTTCGAGAAGATCCCCGCCGCGACGCGCGACGGTTGGATGCAGCCGGCCCAGAAGCCGGCCCTGACCAGGATCCTGACCTATCACGTCGTGCCCGGCCGCCTGACCGCCGCCGACATCGCCGCCGAGGCCCAGAAGGGCGGCGGCACTGCCAGCCTGACCACGGTCCAGGGCGAGAAGCTGACGATCAAGGACGCCGGCGGCGGCAAGTGGCAGATCACCGACGCCAAGGGCGGGACCTCGACCATCACCCAGGCCGATGTCGGCCAGTCGAACGGGATGGTCCACGTCATCGACGCGGTGCTGATGCCCAAATGATCGCGTGAACCAATGGCGCGATCGCGCGTTCTGACATTGCATCGGACGCCCATCGCGTCAGGCGCAGCTTTCAGGCGAGGCTTCCCCCAAGCCGCCTGGAACCAAGAAGGGCCGCGCTCCTGAGCGCGGCCCTTTTCATGTGCATCGTCGGCGTGAGGGCGGCTGGCGCCCGCCTCAGATCCCGCGCGCGATGTTGAATCGGCGAGACGCGACCGCGCCGCCGCCGATCAGCAGAAGGCCGGCCAGCCCCCACATCGTCCACTCACCGACCGTCGGCACGGCGGTGGGGGCGGCGTTGACGACCAGGGTCGTTGTCGCACTTGACGACGGGCACATCCCGCTAGTGTCCGCCCGAATGCTGTAGCTTCCAGCAGGCCGGGTGGTCGTGCAACTTGCCGTCGATGTGCTGGGATTCAATACCGTCAAGCTTGACGAGCAGATGGTCGTATTCGCCACCGTGTCCTTGAAATCGACAGCCCCCGTGCAGCCAACGCTCATTGAGTTGACAGTGGCCCCCAGCGTAACAGTTTGCCCGACGCTCGCCGGATTCGGCGACACCGTGAGCGTCGTCGAATACGAAAAGCCAGCCTGACTGGCGGTAGCGAAAAGAAGAACAGCGCCCGCGGCCAAGCCTGCGGCGGCGTGTCTGATAATCATGAAATTCCCCTTCGATTTACCGCAGAGGTAGCCGATCTCGGCCTAGGCGACCAGCGTTATTCAATTCGGGAGCCAGCACCCTCAGGGCCGCAGCGGATCGGCCAGAAGCGCGGGCAGGCTCGCCCCTCCGACATCACCCTCGACGCCCAGAGCCATGCCGGCCCGCTCCGCCGCCGGACGACGGCGATAGGTACCGAACAGCCGGTCCCAGACGGACAGGACCATGCCGAAATTGCTGTTGCCCTCGTCCATCCGCACCGAGTGATGCACCCGGTGCATCCCGGGGGTCACGACCACCAGCCTCAGCGCCCGGTCGATCGGCTCGGGCAGGCGGACATCGGCATGGGTCACGAACTGCCACAGGGTGGTGATCAGCCCATAGGCCAGGACCACCAGCAGGGGCACGCCGAGGACCGAAAAGATCATCAATTGAATGGCGGCGCCGACCAGGCTTTCAATCGGATGGTGGCGCACCCCGGTCGAGGCGTCCACGACAACGTCGGAATGATGCGCCCGGTGCAGCCGCCACAGCCAGGGCGCGCCGTGGAACAGGGCATGGGTCAGATAGGCCAGCAGGTCGATCAGCAGGAAGGACACGACGACCAGCAGCCAGGCAGGCAGACCCAGGCCGGTCAACGGCGGGAAATGCAGCACGCCTCGCACCCAGGCCGCCCCCTGAAGCATCAGCGGCGAGGCCAGGACGACGACGCCGAAGCCGATCAGGAACAGGGCGGCGTTGGCGAACCAGCGCCGCGCGCGGGGGCGTCGGTCGGCGCTCAGCGGAAACAGGGTCTCGACGCCCGCCAGGGCGACAAACGCCAGGGCGGTGAGCAGAAGCTGCCAGTGCGAGGATTGAACGAGAAGCTCGGCCACGGACGCTTCCCGCTCGGATGATTATTCGCCGGCGCGGATCTGTTCGCGGGCGATGGAGCCCAGTTCGTCCATCTTGGAGCGCAGTTCGCCCTCGGACACGGTCAGGCCCGAACCCTTGAAGTCGCCGGCGATCTTGCGGAAGACGTCTTCCTCGCCCGGCTGCTCGAAGTCGGCGCGGACCACGGCGGCGGCGTATTGCTCGGCGCTGTCTGCCGACAGGCCCATCTTCTCGGCCGCCCACAGGCCCAGCATCTTGTTGCGACGCGCGATGGCCTTAAACTCTTGTTCCTGATCGAGGGCGAACTTGGTCTCGTAGCCCTTTTCCCGATCGTCGAAGGTCGTCATGCGGTCGTCACTCCAGTGGCGGACGAAAGCGCGGTCCGCATGGCCCGTCTATAGCCCCCTTCCGTCCGAACGCAACCGGACTTGCGGTCGCGGTCCTGACGCTGCGTCATGGGACGATATTTGTGTCACAGACGCCCTTCGGTTAAAGGGCGTCCGGTCTTATATAGCCGCTGTCGATTCAAGGATCGCGCCGCCCCCTCCGCATTGGGCCGGGGCCGCGCGCTTTTCGTTTTGAGGCCGTCCGTTTCCTTCCCTCCCGGGACCCGATGATGAACACCAAGCGCAAGAAGCTCTACGAGGGCAAGGCCAAGATCCTGTACGAGGGTCCTGAGCCGGGCACGCTGATCCAGTATTTCAAGGATGACGCGACCGCCTTCAACGCCCAGAAGAAGGCCGTGCTGGAAGGCAAGGGCGTGATCAACAACCGCATCAGCGAGTTCATCATGTCGCGCCTGAACGGCATCGGCGTGACCAACCACTTCATCAAGCGCCTGAACCTGCGCGAGCAGCTGATCCGCGAAGTCGAGATCATTCCGCTGGAAGTCGTCTGCCGCAACGTCGTCGCCGGCAGCCTGGCCACCCGCCTGGGCCAGGAAGAGGGCACCGCCCTGCCCCGTTCGATCATCGAATTCTACTACAAGAAGGATGAGCTGAACGACCCGATGGTGACGGAAGAGCACATCACGGCGTTCAACTGGGCCACGACCCAGGAGTTGGACGACATCCTGGCCATGACCGTCCGCGTCAACGACTACCTGTGCGGCATGTTCGGCGCCGTCGGCATCACCCTGGTGGACTTCAAGATCGAGTTCGGCCGGGTGTGGGAAAACGACTTCGCCCGCGTCATCCTGGCCGACGAGATCAGCCCCGATAGCTGCCGTCTGTGGGATTCGGCCACCGGCGAGAAGCTGGACAAGGACCGCTTCCGTCGCGACATGGGCGACGTGATCGAAAGCTACACCGAGGTGGCCCGCCGCCTCGGCATCATGAAGGACATGCCGACCGTGATCCAAGGAGGACTGCACTAATGGCCAAGGTGAAAGTTCACGTCTTCCTGAAGCCCGGCGTTCTGGACGTTCAGGGCAAGGCCGTCGAAGGCGCCCTGCAGGGTCTGGGCTGGGCCGGCGTCGCCAACGCCCGCGTCGGCAAGATGATCGAGTTCGACCTCGACGACAGCGTGTCCGACAAGGAAGCCGAGGTGAAGCGCATGTGCGACACCCTGCTGGCCAATACGGTCATCGAAAGCTACCGGATCGAAGTCGCCTGACATGATCCTGCGGCCCGAGACGGAAACGGATCGGGCCGCAATCCGGACTCTGACGGCGGCGGCCTTTGACGGCCATCCGCACAGCGACGGCTCCGAGCCGCGCATTATCGACGCCCTGCGCGACGCCGCCGCCCTGACCCTGTCGCTGGTGGCCGAGAGCGAGGGCCAGGTGGTCGGCCACGCGGCCTTTTCTCCTGTCGAATGGCCCGGCCAGGGCGACTGGTTCGGTCTCGGCCCGGTTTCCGTCGCGCCGGATCGCCAGAGCCAGGGCATAGGCCGCCGACTGATCGAAGCGGGCCTTGCCGACCTGCGCGGACGCGGCGCGCGCGGCTGCGTCGTCATGGGCGAACCCGCCTACTACAACCGCTTCGGCTTCGTTCAGGACCCGCGCCTGACCTATCCCGGCCCGCCGCCCGAATACTTCATGGCCCTGGCCTTCGGTCCCATCGAGGGATCCGGCGACGTGCGCTACCACCCGGCCTTCGGTTGAGCCGTCACCCGCACAGATAGTCCCGGCTCAGCGGCGCCGCCGTCTGGCGCTTCGTCAGCTGCAGCTGGAAGACCATATGGCCCAGCTCGCGGAAGGCGACCTCGCTGGCGGCGAGATAGAACTCCCACATCCGGCAGAACCGCTCGTCATACAGGGTCAGGGCCTCGTCACGGCGAGAGAGAAACCGTTCCCGCCAGTTCCTCAGCGTCTCGGCATAGTGCAGCCGCACCACCTCCATGTCCGTGACCCACAGGCCCGACCGTTCGATGGCGGGCAGGACCTCGGACAGGGCCGGGATATAGCCGCCGGGGAAGATGTATTTGCGGATAAACGGCTGGGTGCGGCTGGGCGGGGTCTTGCGGCCGATGGAATGGATGACCGCCACTCCGTCGTCGTCCAGCAACCGGGCGATGGCGTCGAAATACTCCTGATAATTGGGCGCGCCGACATGCTCGAACATCCCGACCGAGATGATCCGGTCGAAGGTCTGGTTCAGGTCGCGATAGTCCTGAAGCCGGAACTCGGCTCGCTCCGACAGGCCGGCTTCCGCGGCCCGCTCATTGGCGGTGCGGTGCTGTTCGGTCGACAGGGTGACGCCGATGACGCGCGCGCCGCGCTCGGCCATCGATAGACCCAGCCCGCCCCAGCCGCAGCCGATGTCCAGCGCGCTCTGGCCCGGCGACAGCACCAGCTTGTCGATCAGCCGCCGCTTCTTGGCCACCTGGGCCTGATCCAGGCTTGCGTCCGGCGTCTCGAAGAAGGCGCAGGAGTATTGCAGGTCCTCGTCCAGAAACAGCCGATAGAAGTCGACCGTCAGGTCATAGTGGTGGTGGACGTTGCTGCGCGCATGCAGCCGATCATTGGCCTGTTCGGCGCCGCGCCGGATGCGTTGCAGCAGGTCCAGCTTCCTCCCGCGCGGACGGATCGCCAGTTGCGAGGTCGTCAGCTGCAGGAAGGCGTAGATGTCGCCGTCCTCGACCCGGAAACTCCCGTCCATGAAGGCTTCGCCCAGCGCTAGGTCGGGGTTGGCGGCGATGGCCAGGGCCGTCTTCGTGTCCGCGATCGCCACCGTCAGCTCCGGCGCGCCCGGCCCCGCCGTCAGCTCGCGCCCGTCCGGCAGGCGCACTCGCACCGCGCGCGTCAGGAAGGTCCGGTCGAGAAGGGATTGCAGCATCCGGCTCTCCGCGCTTTGAACGTCGACCAAGCTTGGCTAGGAACAGCCTGTCGCTGCGCAACGGTGTCGAAGCCCGACCGTTCCGTCCGCGAACCAGATCAAGGGAGCGCCGTCGATGACCTTCACCCTCACCTCCGCCGATTTTCGCGACGGCGACCTCCTGCCCGACGCCCAGGTGATGGCGCGGGGCAATATCGCGCCGCAGCTGTCCTGGTCGGGCGCGCCCGAGGGGACCCGGAGCTTCGCCATCACCTGTTTCGACCCGGACGCGCCGACGGGCTCGGGCTTCTGGCACTGGACCGTGGCCAATATCCCCGCTGACGTGACCGCACTGGCCGCCGGCGCCGACCTGCCCCGTGGCGCGGTCGAGGGCCGCACCGACTTTGGCGAGCCGGGCTACGGCGGCGCCGCCCCGCCGCCGGGACACGGGCCCCACCGCTACATCTTCACCGTCTTCGCCGTGGACGTGGAGCGGCTGAACGTGACGCCTGACAACTCCGGCGCCGTCTTCGGCTTCAACCTGCATTTCCATACTCTGGCCAAGGCCTCGATCACGGCGACCTACGAGAACCGCGGCGGGTGACGACGGCGACGCGTAATCACGATCAAAGGCTGGCGGCGGTCCCCGACCTGTTCCGCCGCCTGATGGCCCGACCGCTGGAACCCCTGACCCAGGCGCGCCTGCCCGCGTCTGGGGCGGTCTATGTCTTCTATCAGGAAGACGAACCGATCCATGTCGGCAGCCCGCCGCATCTGGAAGAGCGGATGCTGGCGCCGTCGCTGCGCCTGTCGCTGGCCGCCAGGGTGCAGAAGCCGGTCGGCGGCGGTGCTTCTCGGATCAGCGTCAGCGAGCCTTCTCCCCGCCCCGGCCGCCGCAAGCCGATCAAGGCGCGGTGGCTGCCTCTGCCCGACGATCAGGATCGCTTGCTGCTGGAGCTATACGCCGCGCAGACCCTGGGCCTGTCGGTGTCGCACCCCAAGGTTCGCGCCGAACTGGTCAGCGCCTGACCCTGGCCGCACACAAAGTGTGATGGGCTGATCGCCCCGCCAAGGTTGAAGCAAAAGGCTCAGCCCCTATTTTGCGACGCAGCGTAAGTTTGCTGCATCGCGATAGTTCATATCCCCCACCGACGCCTCGGCGTCGGCCTGTCGCTGGGCGGATTCGCGGTCTGGATCGTCGCCTGGATGACGGGGCGAAAGACGATGCACGGCCACGCCTGACATCCCCATCAAATGATGCTAGGAGGCCCGCCCATGAGCGCAGCCGTCATTGTCTTCCCGGGTTCCAACTGTGATCGCGACTGCAAGGTCGCCATCGAACGTTCCACTGGCGAACAGGTCCAAATGATCTGGCACGCCGAGACCGAACTGCCCACGGGACTGGACCTGATCGTCCTGCCGGGCGGCTTCTCCTACGGCGACTATCTGCGCTGCGGCGCGATGGCGGCCCAGGCCCCGATCATGCAGGCCGTCAAGAAGGCCGCCGACGACGGCGTGGCCGTCCTGGGCATCTGCAACGGCTTCCAGGTCCTGTGCGAGGCCGGCATGCTGCCGGGCGCCCTACTGCGCAACGCCGGTCTGAAATACGTCTGCAAGCCCATCAGCCTGACGGTCGCCAACGGCCAGACCCGCTTCACCTCGGGCTATCAGGGCCAGCGCGAAGTCGTCATGACCCAGGGCAACGGCGACGGAAACTTCTTCGCCGACGCTGAAACCCTGGCCCGCATCGAGGGCGAGGGCCAGGTGGTCTTCCGCTACGTCGACAACCCCAACGGCTCGGTCGCCGACATCGCCGGCATCCAGAACGCGCGCGGCAACGTGCTGGGCATGATGCCCCACCCCGACCGCGCCTTCGAAGCCGAACTGGGCTCCGCCGACGGCGCCACCCTGTTCCAAAGCATCTACGCCGCCGCCTGATTGGCTGACGGCCTGGTCTAGGCTAGCTTCACCGACGCATTCGTCGGGGGTTCGTCATGCTGTCTCGTCTCTTGTCAGCCGCCGCGGCGGTTCTGATCACGTCGCCAGGCTTCGCCGCCCAGGCGCAGGATGCGGCGCCCGCAGGCCAGGACTGGGTTCTGGCCCATGTGCCGGAGCGCAAGGCGGTCGTCGCCCTGGCCGAGTTCGACAACGGCGTCACCCTGTCCAGCCGCTGCATGGACGGCGTGTTCGAAGTCACCATCCACGGCCTGCCCGAAGTGAGAGGCGAATCACGCACCCTGCGGATCGGGGTCGGAGGCGACGCCCCCTACGCCAGCGCCTGGACCGTGGGTTCCGACCGTGGCGCCGCCTTCAGCCGCGTGCCCGCCAGACTGGCCCGCGAACTGGCCAAGGGCGGCAAGCTGGAGATCGGCGTCGCCGGCCAGAGGGGCCAGCCCGGCACCCGCTATGTGATGGAGTTGGTGCCCTCGAGTTCGGCGATCGAACAGACCCTGACCGCCTGCGGCCGCGCCCTGGTCGATCCGCGCGATCTGGATGCGGGCGACGAGGCGGAAAGCGGCCTGCCCGCCGGCATCGATTGGGATCGGACGCCGCAACCGACCTTCCCCGAATCGGTCAAGGGCCGCAGCCCGACCAAGGGCTTCGTGACCCTGACCTGCGTGACGCGGGCGACAGGACGGCTCGAGGACTGCGTTGTCGAGAGCGAGCACCCCGGCGGCTATAATCTGGGCCGCTCCGTGCGCGATTCCCTTGCTCGGGCGCGGGTGCGTTCGACCGACCGCGACACGCCCCTGATCGACCGTCGGATGATCGTGTTCACCGTCAACTTCCTCATGGCCCCCGGCTAAACGCCCAGTTTCGGCGCCCCGGCCCCGCCAGCGGCGTCGATCGTGGCGAACAGGGCGCGGATCAGGTCCTGTTCCTCGGTCGTGATCTCGGGCTTCCACACGTCGAAGATCAGGATGGTGCGGTCGCGGCCGCTGTCGTTCCACGCCTCGTGCTCGATGGTGTCGTCGAAGGCCCAGGCCTGACCCTCCCGCCATTCACGCACCTCGCCGCCGACGCGGAAATGCGAGCCGGGCGGCGCGATCAGCGGCAGGTGGCAGATCAGGCGCGGATTGATCAGGCCGTGATGCGGCGGGATCTTGGCCCCGGCCTGAAGCTTGGAGAACAGGATGGACGGCGAGCGGCCGGGAATCCGGCACAGAGGGGCCTCGGCCAGGGCCCGCATGGTCTCAGGACAGCGGGCGGCGATCTCGGGAACCTCGGCCCCGTCCTTCCACAGAAAGACCGCGCTCCAGGCGGCGTTGTCCAGCATCCCGGCCTGATCGTGCTTCGGCCGGTTGGCGCGATCCTCGACATAGGGGGCGAACAGGGCCGGCTCGGCCAGGATCGCATCCAGTTCGCCCCGGATCGCGGGCGCCGCCGCCTCGACCCCGGCCAGCCAGGCGACCGTCTCGCGCGGCTGGAACTCGATCTGCGGCAGGCCCGGGAGCAGATAGAACTTGGGCTGCTGATGATAGAGCCGTCGCCGGCCCGTCATCAGGTCCAGCGAAGCGGCGAAGCGCGCGCTGGACGAGGCCGGTTCGAATCCCCGCGCTTCAAGCCCGTCGCGCAGCCCCTGTTCGAACCGCCGCGCGCCCTCGGCCTGGGCGCGGGCCGCGCGCTCCAGTTCGGCGCGCAGGTCGGGCGACGGCGCGGCGACGGCGCGGCCCTGGGCCAGGGCCGCGCCGTAGAAGGTCATGGCCGCACGATAATCCCCCTGTCCCGCCAGGGCGTCCCCCTTCAGCACCAGGGCGCGCGGCTCACGAGGGGTCAAAAGCAGCAGGGCGTCAGCCTCGACGGCAAGCGCCGCGAAATTCGACTGCTCCCGCGCAGCGCGCGCCCGCGCCAAAAGAGCCTGGGGATCTGACAGTCGAACATCGCTCATCGAGCGATGGAACGATGCCTCGCGAACCGGGTCAAGCGCCCATGGGTCAGGCGTCGGACTCCTTGTCCAACTGCTCGTCCTCCGGCCGCGCCTTGTCCTTGCGGTCCAGGACATTGGCGCTGCGCCCCGCGTCGCCGACCTCGACCTCTTCCTCGACCGGCTCGCCTTCTTCGTCGAGCGGGCGCTCCAGCGTGCCTTTCGCGCCGGATTCGCCGATGGCGGCCAGTTCGCGGGCGCCGACCCCGAGCCCCTGTTCCAGGGCCCGGTTGGTTTCCACCTCCTCGGTGTCGAGGGCCGGGTCTTCCGGCAGGTTGTCGGGGTCGGCCATGACGGTCTCCTGTGAGCGATCCTTCCTGACCTAAGCGGGGCGCGGCCCCGGCGGTTCCGATGAACCATTCCGGTCGCTGGCGCGTAGTGAAGGTGAAGCTTCACCGGAATCGTCGCCATGTCCGCCATCGAACGCCCCACGCCCGCCCAGCAGACCCGCCGTCTGGCCGTCCTGGCCGCCGCCGTCTTCGCCGTCGTGGTTCCGATTGTGCAGCACCTGCTCGGCTTCGGCCTGTCCCAGGCCGCGTTCGCAGCGGACGGCGACCAGACGCTGCAGGTGGCGGGCTACGCCTTCTCCATATGGGGCCTGATCTATCTGGGGCTGCTGGCCTATGCCGCACGACAGGCCCTGCCGCAGACGGGCGAGAGCGTGCTGATCAACCGCATGGGCTGGCCCTCTGCGGTGGCCATGTTCGGCATCGGCGTGTGGATCATCGCCGCCGCCCTGAACCTGAAGGCGGCCAGCGTCGTCATCATCTTCGCCTCGCTGCTGGCCCTGCTGGTTCCGCTGCTGGCCAACGCCAAGACCATCCGCACGACCGGGATCATGGAGCGCGACCGCTGGTTCCTGATCTGGCCGCTGGCGGCGCTGGCCGGGTGGCTGACCGTCGCCGCGCCGCTGAACCTGATCACCACGGCGACGGCGTTCGACGCCCTGCCCGGCTTCCTGTCGCCAACGGCGTGGGCCATCGCCGCCATCGTGGTCGTGGTTCTGGTCGGGATCGAGGTCACCCTCTATCTGCGCACCCTGGCCTATTCCCTGCCCATCGCCTGGGGTCTGGTCGGCGCTTTTGTAGCGGAACAGGCGCGAAATCCGGTGCTTGGCTTCATCGCCCTGGGCGCCGCCTTCCTGCTGGTCGTGGCCGCCGTCATCCTCGTCTTCGGCCTGAAACGCGGGATCGAGCGCCCGCGCTGAACGGACGGGCTGACAGGAGGCTCAGACCCGGCTAGAAGCCCCGCCCATGAGCGCTCCGCAAAAGACCACCGCAGAATTGGCCGCTGAATACGGTCTGGCTCCGAACGAGTATCAGGTCCTGCTGGACCGGTTGGGACGAGAGCCCAACCACGTCGAGCTGGGCGTCTTCTCGGTGATGTGGTCCGAGCACTGCTCCTACAAATCCTCCAAGAAGCAGCTGATGAAGTTCCCGGTCACGGGACCGCGCGTCATCTGCGGCCCGGGCGAGAACGCCGGGGTCATCGACATCGACGACGGCGACGCCTGCATCTTCAAGATGGAGAGCCATAACCACCCCTCCTACATCGAGCCCTATCAGGGCGCGGCGACGGGCGTGGGCGGCATCATGCGCGACGTCTTCACCATGGGCGCCCGCCCGGTGGCCCTGCTGAACGCCCTGCGCTTCGGCGATCCCAGCCACGAGAAGTCCAGGCATCTGGTCAAGGGCGTGGTTTCGGGCATCGGCGGCTATGGCAACTGCGTCGGCGTGCCGACGGTCGCCGGCGAGACCAATTTCCACAAGGGCTACAACGGCAACATCCTGGTCAACGCCATGTGCGTGGGCATCGCACGGGCCGATGAGATCTACTACTCGGCCGCGCCGCAAGCGGGCCATGACGTGGTTTACTTCGGCTCCAAGACGGGCCGCGACGGCATCCACGGCGCCACCATGTCCTCGACCGAGTTCGACGACGAGTCGGAAGCGAAGCGCCCCACCGTCCAGGTCGGCGATCCCTTCGCCGAGAAGCTGCTGATCGAGGCCACGCTGGAGTTGATGGCCTCGGGCGCCGTCGCCGCCATTCAGGACATGGGCGCCGCGGGTCTGACCTCTTCGTCGGTCGAAATGGCCGGCAAGGGCGGCGTCGGCGTCGAGTTGGATCTCAACAAGGTGCCCCAGCGCGAAGAAGGCATGACCGCCTATGAGATGATGCTGTCGGAAAGCCAGGAGCGGATGCTGGCGGTCCTGAAGCCGGGCTTCGAGGAAGTCGGCTATCGCATCTTCACGAAGTGGGGCCTGGACTTCGCCATCATCGGCAAGACGACGAACACCGGCCATCTGGTGCTGAAGCATCACGGCGAGGTGGTCTGCGACGTGCCGCTGGCCCCGCTGTTCGACGACGCCCCCCTGTACGACCGCCCCTGGGTCCAGCCCGAA
The DNA here is from genome assembly GCF_057839885.1 of Brevundimonas sp. KH_025. Taxonomy (NCBI): domain Bacteria; kingdom Pseudomonadati; phylum Pseudomonadota; class Alphaproteobacteria; order Caulobacterales; family Caulobacteraceae; genus Brevundimonas; species Brevundimonas sp. KH_025. The sequence goes on from NZ_CM174501.1 coordinate 2,161,718, forward strand.
CTGCAGCCGCGCCTCGCCCCGGCCGAAGTTCCGGCCCCGGAAAGCTGGAACGACGCGGTGATCAAGGTCATCGCCTGCCCCGACATGGCGTCCAAGCGCTGGATCTGGGAACAGTACGACCGTCACGTCATGGCCGACACCCTGCAGGACTCGTCCACCGGCGCCGACGCCGGCGTGGTCCGCGTTCACGGCACGGACAAGGGCCTGGCCGTCACCAGCGACTGCACCCCGCGCTATGTCCAGGCCGACCCCTATGAAGGCGGCAAGCAGGCCGTGGCCGAGGCCTGGCGCAACCTGACCGCCGTGGGCTCGCGTCCCATCGCCATCACCGACAACCTCAACTTCGGCAACCCGCAGCGCCCCGAGATCATGGGCCAGATCGTGCGCGCCACCGACGGCATGGCCGAGGCCTGCCGTGAGCTGGACTTCCCCGTCGTGTCGGGCAACGTCAGCCTCTATAACGAGACCAACGGCGTCGCCATTCCGCCGACCCCGACGGTCGGCGCGGTCGGCCTGTTGACCAATTATGACGTCGTCACCAGCTTCAGCGGCGTGGCCGAAGGCGATGTCCTGGTGCTGATCGGCGAGACGCACGGCGAACTGGGTTCGTCCATCTATCTGCGCGAGGTTCTGGGCCGCGAAGAAGGCGCCCCGCCGCCGGTCGACCTGAAGCTGGAACGCAAGACCGGCGACTTCGTGCGCGGTCTGATCGAGACGGGCGACCTGACCGTGGTCCACGACCTCAGCGACGGCGGTCTGGTCGGCGCCGCCGCCGATCTGGCCCTGGCCTCGGACGTCGGCATCGAACTGAACGCCTCCAGCGAGGCTCACGCCCACGCCTTCCTGTTCGGCGAGGACCAGGCCCGCTATCTGGTCGCCGTGGCCGACGCCGCCCCCCTGCTGGCGCAAGCCAAGGAAGCCGGTCTGCACGCCTCGATCGTCGGCACGGCCAAGGGCGCGGACTTCGCCTCCTCGGGGCCGAAGGGCGAGCTGTACCGCATCCCCGTCGCCCACCTGCGCGAGATCCACGAAAGCTGGATGCCGAACTGGATCGAAGGCTGATGCGAACCCTCGCCTTCGTTGTTGGCAGCGCGGCCCTGCTCGCCGCCTGCGACATCGAGGGCGGCGACCCGGTCCAGCACGCCCTGCGCGACGCCGCCGCCGCGCGGCAAGCGGCGGCGCTGAAGACCACCGAAGAAGAACAAGCAGCCGCCAGGCCGTCTGCTGCTGCTGCGGACGACGAACTCGCCCGCCTGATCGCCGCCCGCCGTCAAGCGGTCAAGGACACCCGCGCCCTGCTCGCCGCCACCACCGACCCGGCCCTCAAGAGCCAACTGACCGGCGACCTGAAGGCCGAGGAAGGTCGCCTGCGGGCGCTGGAGGCCCGACAGGCCGCTCAGTAGGACCAAAGGGTCAATCGGGGCGCAAGGTGTCCAGCAGGGCCTGACGGTCGCCCCCGAACAGACGGTCCGCCAGCGCCTGGACCTCCCCCTCGACATAGGCCTGACGGCTGACGAGCGCGCGATATTGCTGCCGCCCGTCGTCGCGTTCGGACAGCACCGCCCCCTTGCGCATCAACCGCCCCAACAGGGTCTTGATGGTGGCGTCGCCCCAGGCCTGGGCCGCCTTGACCTCGGCCAGCAAGGCCTTGGCCGAGAGGGGCCCGCGCCGCCACAGGGCGGCCAGCACCTCGCTCTCGGCCTCGGTGATTGGAATTCGGCTCATCAGACCCGCAGCACGGCGCGGTCGATGCGCGCCTCGACAGCCCAGTGGGCGATCACCGCCACCACGCCCGACAGGAGGCCGAGCATCAGCAGCAGCAACGCCTCGGCGATGGCCGGCGCCCAAATCGCCAGACTGGTTTGCCCCACCTGGGCCACAGCCATGAAGCCGGTCAGAGCGATGTAGGCGGCGCCCAGCAAGCTGATCAGCGGCCCGCCCAGCCGCAAGGCCGACAGGAAGGCCGAGCCGCCGGTCAGTCGCGGGCCCGAGGCCAGCTTGACCGCCGCAACCACGACGGCGGCGAGTGTGGCCGCCGCCAGCAGCGCCATGATGATTTTCATGAAGTTGTTGGAGTAGAGAAAGACCTGCCCCATGCCGAACCGTTCGGCGGCGTAGGCCGGGCTCGCAAGGAGCACGAGAGGAAGCGGAACAATACGCAGGACACGAAGCATGGAACCCTCCTGATTACGTTTGTAATCATTGAAGGCTACAAGTGTAATCTGCCTTGTCAATCGCTTTGTCGAAAGGCCGGTCGATCGGCCTCCCGAGACTGACGATTAATCGACCTGCGGAATCGCCTGGCTCAACCGCCCGCCGACGCGGATGGCTTCAACCCGCTTGGCCAGACCCGTGCGGTCATCGGTCTCGACGAAGACGCCGCAGATGGTGGCCGGGCCGCTGGCGGGGACGTAGCGTCCGCCGGAAAGCCGCGTGGTGAAGCGCCGCAGCGGCTCTTCCTTGTCGTTGCCGATGACCGAGTCATAGTCGCAGCAGCCGCCGGCGTCGGTCTGATAGGCCGTGCCGTGGGGCAGGATCTGCGCGTCGGCGGTCGGGACGTGGGTGTGGGTGCCGACGACCAGGCTGGCGCGGCCGTCGCAGAAGTGGCCCATGCCCATCTTCTCGCTGGTCGCCTCGGCGTGCATGTCGACGATGACCGCGTCAGCGACCACGCCCAGGGGCGCGGCCTCCAACTCGCGCTCAACGGCGCTGAAGGGATCGTCCATCGGGTCCATGTGCACCCGGCCCAGGACGTTGATGACCAGCACCCGGCGGCCGTCGGCGGTGACGAAGACGTCGGCGCCTCGCCCCGGCGCGTCCATCAGGCGCGGATAGTTGGCCGGGCGGATCAGGCGCGGTTCGCGCACGATATAGGTCAGGGCCTCGCGCTGGTCCCAGCTGTGATTGCCCAGGGTCAGGACGTCGGCGCCGGCGGCGAAAATCTCGCGCGCCGTGTTCTCGGTGATGCCGAAACCGCCCGCGGCGTTCTCCGCGTTGACCACCACGAAGTCGAGCTTGAGGTCGCGCCTCAGCCCCGGAAGATGATCCGAAAGTCCATCGCGACCGGACTTGCCGACCACGTCACCGAAAAATGCCAGTCTCATAGGACGGCTCTATAGCCCTTCTCGGTCAGAACGCCATGCAGACGCATGTCATGAGCCTCCAGCTTCAGGCGTTCGACCTGCTGCCCGGCATAGGCGAAGCCGACACGCAGCGCGTCCGGCAGGGTCGCGAAGGTCCGGTCGTAATAGCCCCCGCCCTGCCCCAGCCGCCCGCCGTGGGCGTCGAAGGCCAGCAGCGGCGTCAGGATCAGATCGGGCGTGACGGTTTCGGCCAGCGGCAGGGGCGCGGGGCAGCCCGCCGCGTCCAGCTCCAGCGGCTCGCCCGGCGCCCAGGCGCGAAAGATCATGGCCGCGTCGCGCTCGATGACCACCGGCAGGCAGAGGCGGCGGCCCGCCTGATGTAGGGCGATCGCCAAGGCGTCCGTGTCCAGCTCCGACCCCATGGCGCGATAGAGGGCGACCGTCGCGCCGGGCGGCAGGGCCTCGGCGTGACCCGCCGCGCGCTCGGCCGCCTCATTGTCGACCTCGGCCAACCGCTTGCGCAGGGCGCGCATCGAGGAGCGGAGTTCGTGTTTGGTGGTCATGGGCCTTCTCTAACCGAGTTGCGCGAGAACGCCCATCAATCCTCCCCCGTTCACGGGGGAGGGGGACCGCCGACAGGCGGTGGAGGGGGCGGCTGCGGACGCAAACCTCGGCCGGGCGCGCATTCTGCAACTTCTGTTTCGGACAGAGCTTGGCCTCGCCCCCTCCACCATGCTGCGCATGGTCCCCCTCCCCCGCTTCGCAGGGGAGGATCGCCCGCGCTCAAGCAGCGAGCCTCGCGCGGCGAGCGATAGCGCAAAAAGGATGGGGTGGCGGCGCCGCGAGAGCCGTGAAGACGGTTTAAATCCTCTCGACCTGGGTAGCCAGGTGGGCTCCGTATGACCAAGCCCTCGAGCCCGGTCAGGGACAGATCCCTTTGAGTGAATTAAGGTCAGAAGGATATGTTGTCTTCGACGTGAGCCACAGCAGGACCCGCCGTTGGACAAGATAGGCGGTCCGGCGGGTTTCAACAATGGCGGACGACGCCGAAGACCTCAAATCGTCTGGCAGATCTTCTCGATCCGCGCCGCGACCGCGTTCAGGGCCTCGGCCACGCCGTCGCCGGGCGGAGGCGGCGGGGCCTTCTGCGGGCCGTCCTGCACGGCAGGTCCCTGCCCGTTCTCAAGCCGCAGGCGCGCCTCGTGCAGTTCGTCGGCCAGCATCAGCGAGGCCATCAGGAACAGGCGCAGGTCGCCGACATGGCCGACGTCGCCGGCGATCTGGCGCACGTGGGTGTCGAACTGGCGGGCCAGGATGCGGACGCGCTCTTCCTGGCCATCGGCGCAACCGACGGCGTAGGGACGGCCGTTGACCTCTACCGTGACGGTCGCCATCAGCGCGCCTCCTGCTCGGCCAGAACGTCGCGCACGGCCTCGGCGGCGCGGCCCAGGGCCTCGGCCGCGTCGCGGCCCGCGGCCTCAAGCTCGGCGATGCGCACCAGGTCGGCGGCGTTCGACGGGCGCGGCGCGAACAGGTCGTCGTCGGTGATGGCGGGGGCGGTGGCCGGACGCGCCTTCAGCTCCAGCACCTTGCGTTCCAGCAGGGCCAGGGCCTTGTCGATGCGTGTTTTTGCGGCCGTAACGGCGTCCATTGGGGTCCTTTCGTCCAGATTCCGTATAGAACCCGTGCGCGCGTCGGGGTAAAGCGGCGCGCCCCCGCTTTATCCTGTTCCTGAGGAAAGGTCTCGCCGTGACCGACGCCCAAGCCGCATTCGCCAAGCCTTCGCCCAAGCAGATGGCCGACGCCATCCGCGTCCTCGCCATGGACGGGGTCGAAAAGGCCAAGAGCGGCCACCCCGGCATGCCGATGGGCATGGCCGACGTCGCCACCGTCCTCTACTCAAAATTCCTGAAGTTCGACGCGAGCCGCCCCGACTGGGCCGACCGCGACCGCTTCATCCTGTCGGCGGGCCACGGCTCGATGCTGATCTACAGCCTGCTGCACCTGACCGGCTACAAGGACGCGACCAGGGAACAGCTGGAAAACTTCCGCCAGTGGGGCGCCAAGACCGCCGGCCACCCGGAATACGGTCACATGACCGGCATCGAGACCACCACCGGCCCCCTGGGTCAGGGCATCGCCAACTCGGTCGGCTTCGCCCTGGCTGAGCGTCATTTGGCCGCCCGCTTCGGTTCGGACCTGGTGGACCACCGCACCTGGGTCATCGCCGGCGACGGCTGCCTGATGGAAGGCGTGTCGCAGGAAGCCATCGCCCTGGCCGGCCGTCTGAAGCTGAACAAGCTGTGCGTCATGTGGGACGACAACGAAATCACCATCGACGGCAAGGTGTCGCTGTCGGACAACACCGACCAGTTGGCCCGCTTCAAGGCCTCGGGCTGGGCGGTCAAGGCCATCGACGGCCACGACTTCAAGCAGATCCAGAAGGCCCTGGCCTGGGCGACCAAGCAGAACAAGCCGACGCTGATCGCCTGCAAGACCAAGATCGGCAAGGGCGCCGCCACCATGGAAGGCAGCCACAAGACCCACGGCGCCGCCCTGGGCGCGACCGAGATCGCCGCCACCCGCCAAGCCCTGCACTGGCCCTTCGCCCCCTTCGAACTGCCGGAAGGCATCCAGAAGGCCTGGGCCAAGGTCGGCAAGCAGGGCGCCAAGACCCGCAAGGGCTGGGAAGCCCGTCTGCTGAACCACGCCCAGCGCGACGACTTCACCCGCGCCATGGCCGGCGACCTGCCGACCGGCGCCTTCGAGGCCCTGGACGCCAAGCTGAAGGAACTGGTCTCGACCCAGCCCGCCCTGGCCACGCGCCAGTCCTCGGGCGAGGCGCTCGAGACGGTGTTCAACGCCATCCCTGAACTGATCGGCGGCTCGGCCGACCTGACCGGTTCGAACAACACCTTCGTCAAGGACACCCAGATCCTCGACGCGCCCTACTACGCCGGTCGTTACGTCAACTGGGGCGTCCGTGAACACGGCATGGGCTCGGCCATGAACGGCATGGCCCTGCACGGCGGCGTCATCCCCTACGCCGGCACCTTCATGGTCTTCTCGGACTACAGCCGCCCGGCCATCCGCCTGGCCGCCCTGATGGGCGTGCGCGTGGTTCATGTCCTGACCCATGACTCCATCGGTCTGGGCGAAGACGGCCCGACCCACCAGCCGGTCGAGCATCTGGCGGCGCTTCGCGCCATCCCCAACCTGATGGTCTTCCGTCCCGCCGACACTGTGGAGGCGCTGGAGTGCTGGCAGGTCGCCCTGCAGCATAAGAAGACGCCGTCGGGCATGTGCCTGTCGCGTCAGAAGACCCCGGCGGTGCGCCTGACCGACGCGGGCGAAAACCTGTCGCGCAAGGGCGCCTATGAGCTGAAGGCCGCCAACGGCGAGGCGAAAGTCACCCTGTTCGGCACCGGCACCGAGGTTGCTCTGGCGCTGAAGGCCGCCGAAACGCTGGAAGCCGAAGGCACGCCGACCCGCGTCGTCTCTGTCCCCTGCTTCGAACTGTTCGAGCAGCAGCCCAAGGCCTATCAGGACGCCGTCATCGGCCGCGGCACCGTCCGCGTCGCCGTGGAAGCCGCGATCAAGCAGGGCTGGGAACGCTTCATCGGCGAAGACGGCGGCTTCGTCGGCATGTCGTCCTTCGGCGCCTCGGCCCCGGCCGAAGTCCTCTACCGCGAGTTCGGCATCACCGCCGAGGCCGTGGTCGAAGCCGCCAAGGCCCGGCTGTAAGCCTCATGCGCCGCCTCGCCCTCGTCCTCAGCTTCGGCTTGTCGATGGCGGGCGGCGCACCCGTGCTGGCCGAGACCGCCGCCCCCGCAGCGGTCGAGACGCCCGTCGTCATCGGCCACTCCTACGCCCTGCCCTCGACGGTCATGGGCCAGACGCGCCAGATCAACGTCTGGCTGCCGCCCGGCTATGAGCGCAGCGGCCAGACCTATCCGGTCCTCTACGTCCTCGACGGCGGTCAGGATCAGGACTTCCACCACATCTCGGGCATCGCCCAGCTGGGGACCATCGTCGGCACGACGCGCGACGTCATCGTCGTGGGCATCGCCTCGGTGGACCGCCGCAACGAACTGGCCCTGCCGACCGCTGCCCCCGAACTGATCGCCCGCTATCCGACGCAGGGGCAGTCCGACCGCTTCCGCCGCTTCGTCGCCGAGGAGGTCCAGCCCTTCATTGAGGGCCGTCTGCGCACCAACGGCGAGACCGCCCTGATGGGCGAGTCCCTGGCCGGCCTGTTCGTGGTCGAGACCTTCCTGAAGGAACCGCAGATGTTCGACGCCTATGTCGCCGTCAGCCCCAGCCTGTGGTGGGACGGCGGCGTTCTGGCGCAGCAGTCGGGGGCGCATCTGCGCGATCATTCCAACGACCCGCGCACACTGATCCTGACGCTCGGCGACGAGGGCGAGGAGATGCAGACGCCGATGGACGTCCTGACCGCCAATCTGCGCGATCACGCCCTGCCCGGCGTCAACTGGACCTTCACCCCGCGCCCGACCGAGAGCCACGCCACCATCTATCACGGCGCCGCCCTGGACGCCTTCCGCCGCCTCTATGCGGTTCCGACCTCATGAGCCATCTCGGCGCCGTCAGCCTGCTGGTCCGCGACTATGACGAGGCCGTCGCCTTCTATGTCGGCAAGCTGGGCTTCGAGCTCAGCGAGGATGCCGACATGGGCGGCGGAAAACGCTGGGTCCGCGTGACGCCCAAAGGCGGCCAGACCTCGCTGCTGCTGGCCCGCGCTGTGACGCCCGAACAACTGGCCCGCGTCGGCGATCAGGCGGGCGGGCGCGTCTGGCTCTTCCTCTACACCGACGACCTGATGCGCGATCACGCCGCCTGGCTCAAAGCCGGCGTGGTCTTCCGCGAAACGCCCCGTCACGAAGCCTATGGCAAGGTGGTGGTCTTCGAAGACCTCTACGGCAACGCCTGGGACCTGATCGAACCTGCTACCGGAGCCTGACGCCATGAAGATCGGCACGCCGCTTACCGACAACGCCACCCGCGTCATGCTGCTCGGCTCGGGCGAACTGGGCAAGGAGGTGGCCATCGAGCTGCAGCGTCTGGGCGCCGAGGTGATCGCGGTGGACCGCTATCCCAACGCCCCGGCCATGCAGGTGGCGCACCGCAGCCACGTCATTCCGATGACCGACCCTCAGGTGCTGAACGGCCTGATCATGGCCGAGGCCCCGCACATCATCGTGCCGGAGATCGAGGCCATCGACACCGACGTCCTGGCGGCCATCGAGGCGGCGGGGATGGCCCGGGTCATCCCGACCGCCCGCGCCACCCAGCTGACCATGAACCGCGAGGGCATCCGCCGTCTGGCCGCCGAGGAACTGGGCCTGCCCACCAGCCCCTACGCCTTCGCCGGTTCCGCCGAGGAACTGGCGGCGGGGGCCGAGGCCGTCGGCTTCCCCTGCTTCGTCAAGCCGGTCATGTCCTCGTCAGGCAAGGGCCAGTCCTATGTCGAGACCGCCGAGGCCGTAGCCGACGCCTGGGACTACGCCCTGGCTTCGGGCAGGGTCGACACGACGCGCGTCATCGTCGAGGGCCGCATCGACTTCGACTATGAGATCACCCTGCTGACGGTGCGTTCGCTGCGCGACGGGGCGGTGCGAACCGACTTCTGCGCCCCCATCGGCCACCGCCAGCAGAAGGGCGACTATGTCGAAAGCTGGCAGCCCCAGATCATGAGCGAGGCCGCGCTGAAGGCCGCGCAGGAGATCGCCGGCAAGGTCACGGACGCGCTCGGCGGTCTCGGCGTCTTCGGCGTCGAGCTGTTTGTCACGGGCGACACGGTCTGGTTCTCGGAGGTTTCGCCGCGTCCGCACGACACCGGCCTGGTGACGCTGGCGACCCAGACCATGAGCGAGTTCGCCCTGCACGCCCGCGCCATCCTGGGCCTGCCGGTGGATGTCACCCTTCGCGAGCCCGGCGCCAGCGCCGTTATCTACGGCGGCATGGAGGCCGAGGGGGTCATCTTCGAGGGCGTGGCCGAGGCCCTGTCGGTCCCGACCGCCGACCTGCGTCTGTTCGGCAAGCCTGAAGCGTATGAGCGTCGCCGCATGGGCGTCGCCCTGGCGCGTGGGTCCGACACGGATCAGGCGCGCCAACGCGCGGCGGAAGCGGCAGGCAAGGTCCGCGTCGTCAAACCCTGACGCTTCTTTCCTCCCCATTCTATGGGGAGGGGGACCGCGTAGCGGTGGAGGGGCTTCTGCGCCTGAATGAAGCGGCCCCTCCGTCACGGGCGCTGCGCACCCGCGCCACCTCCCCATGGAATGGGGAGGAGAAACGCCGCAACGCTGGCCCTGACTGTAAAATAAACCCGCCGACCTTCGACTTTAGTCGGTTGGCGCCCAGGCCCTAAAGGGTTCAGAAATGCCGAAAGGTCGCACGTAGTCGGCCCGGAGGACCGTTTCGCCATGGGCAAGCTCAAGACCGCGCTAATTTTTGGCGCCATCGCCATACTGGGGGCGGTGGCCCTCGCCGTCATCGCCCTGCATCAGGGCGAGAGCATCAGCGCCGTCTGGATCGTGGTGGCGGCGCTCTGCGTCTACGCCATCGCCTACCGCTTCTACGCCCGCTACCTGGCCGGCAAGGTCATGGGCCTGAACGCGAAACGGCCCACGCCCGCCGTGCGCCATAACGACGGGCTCGACTATGTGCCCACGCCCCGCAACGTCCTGTTCGGCCACCACTTCGCGGCCATCGCGGGCGCGGGGCCTCTGGTCGGGCCGGTGCTGGCGGCGCAGATGGGCTATCTGCCCGGCGTCCTGTGGATCCTGGTCGGCGCGGTGCTGGCCGGCGCGGTGCAGGACATGATGGTCCTGTTCATGTCCACCCGCCGCGACGGCCGCTCGCTGGGCGACATGGTCCGCACCGAGATGGGCCCCATCCCCGGCATCATCGCCCAGGTGGGCGTGCTGATGATCATGGTCATCATCCTGGCCGTTCTGGCGCTGGTCGTGGTCAAGGCCCTGGCCGAGAGCCCGTGGGGCACCTTCACCGTCGCGGCCACCATCCCCATCGCCGTCTTCATGGGTCTCTATACCCGCTATCTGCGGCCCGGCCGCGTGGGCGAGGTCTCGGTGATCGGCGTCGTGTTGCTGATCCTGGCCATCATCGGCGGCGGTCATATCGCGGCTGATCCCTTCTGGGGTCCGGCCTTCACCCTGTCGGGCACGACCCTGGCCCTGGCCATGATGGCCTATGGCTTCGTCGCCTCGGTCATTCCGGTCTGGCTGCTGCTGGCGCCGCGCGACTACCTGTCCACCTTCCTCAAGATCGGCGCCATCGTCGCCCTGGCCGTCGGCATCCTGATCGTGCGCCCGCATATCCAGATGCCCGCCATCACCCCCTTCATCGACGGCTCCGGCCCGGTCTTCTCCGGCGCCCTCTTCCCCTTCCTGTTCATCACCATCGCTTGCGGCGCCGTCTCGGGCTTCCACGCCCTGATCTCGTCGGGCACCACGCCCAAGCTGCTGGAGAACGAGAACCAGATCCCGCTGATCGGCTATGGCGCCATGCTGTGCGAGAGCTTCGTGGCCATCATGGCCCTGATCGCCGCCACGGTGCTGGACCCGGCCGTCTATTTCGCCATGAACAGCCCGGTCGCGGTGATCGGCGACAACGCCGTCTCGGCCGCCGCCGCCGTGGCCCAGTGGGGCTTCCACATCACCCCCGGCGAGCTGGAACAGCTGGCTCGCGACGTGGGCGAGCACTCCATCCTGTCGCGCGCGGGCGGCGCGCCTACCCTGGCCGTGGGCATGGCCCACATCCTGTCGGGCGTCATCGGCGGCAAGGCCATGATGGCCTTCTGGTACCACTTCGCCATCCTGTTCGAGGCCCTGTTCATCCTGACCACGGTCGACGCCGGCACCCGCGTCTGCCGCTTCATGATCCAGGATCTGCTGGGCGTCGCCGTGCCCAAGATGCGCGAGACCAAGTCCTGGACCGCCAACGTCGTGGCCACGGCCCTGACGGTCGGCCTGTGGGGCTATTTCCTCTACACCGGCGTGGTTGACCCGCTGGGCGGCATCAACAGCCTGTGGCCGCTGTTCGGCATCGCCAACCAGATGCTGGCCGCCGTCGCCCTGATCCTCGGCACCGTGGTCCTGTTCAAGATGAAGCGCGAGCGCTTCGCCTGGGCCACGGCGGTCCCGGCGGTCTGGCTGCTGATCTGCACCCTGACCGCCGGCTTCCAGAAGCTGCTGCATTCCGACGTCAAGATCGGCTTCCTGGCCCATGCCCGGAAGTATCAGGAGGCCCTGGCCGCCGGCGACATCCTGGCCCCGGCCAAGACGGCGGGCGACATGCACCGGATCATCATCAACGACTACGTCAACTCGGCCCTGACGGCGGGCTTCCTGTTCGTGGTCCTGACCATGGTGGTCTATGGCGTCCGCGCCTGCCTCAAGGCCCGTCAGAACAGCCAACCCACCGTGGTCGAACAGCCCGCCGCCCACGAACTGACGCTGGCGGACGAAGCCATGGACGCGGCCCGTGCCTAGGCCCTCGCCTCAGAGCGCCCCGACCGGCGAAGGCGCAGACCTGCTCTGCGTCTGCCGGGATGCGCTGATGCGGTGGGGCAAGGACGCCCGCCGCACCGCCAGCCTCATGGTCGGCCAGCCCGACTATGAGGTCTATGTCGCCCACGCCGAGGCGACCCACCCGGACCAGCCGCCGCTGGACCGCACCGCCTTCTTCCGCCTGCACGAACAGCGGCGCTTCGGCGCCGGCGGCGCCTTCCGCTGCTGCTGAGACCTTACCGCGAGTTCACTCGCCAAGACCGGGCGACGGCATAAGGTGGCGGGCATGAAAGCGCCCGCCAACGCCCTCGGCCTTGCCGCCGCCCTGCTCCTCGCCGCCTCGCCCGCGTTCGCGCGACAGGCCGAGGCCCCCGCCGCGCCGCGCGTCGTCGTCGGCCAGGTCGCCGCCGCCATCCGCGACGCCTATTTCGATCCCGCCAAGGCCGAAACCATCGCCGCGGCGCTGGAGGCCGAAGCCGCCGCGGGCCGCTACGACGGCCTGACCGATCCGCGCGACCTGGAAACGGCGCTGACCGCGCGGCTTGAACCCTACGATCAGCATTTCAGCGTCAGCCGACCGACGCTCTCGACGCCCGCCCAAATCCCATCGGCGATGGCTTCGTCGGGCCTCGCCCCGGTGCCCTTCCCCGTGGTCGCCGCCCGTGGAGGCCAGGGCTTCCGCGCGGTTCAGATCCTGCCCGGCAATGTCGGCCTGATCGACATGCGCTTCTTCGCCGACTTCGAAGGGGCCGACGATCCCGCCCGCAAACAGGTCGACGCTGCCCTTCAACTGATCTCCGGCGCCGACGCCGTCATCTTCGACCTGCGCCACAATGGCGGCGGCTCGCCCGCCATGGTCGGCTATCTGGTCAGCGCCTTCGTCGGGCCGGACGCCGACGTCTACAACCGCTTCCGCTCGCGCGAGGGCGAAAGCAGCGAGGCCCCCGCCCAGCCCTACGCCGCGCCGCGCGTGGACGTGCCGGTCTATGTCCTGATCAGCGCCCGCACCGGTTCGGCGGCCGAGGCCTTCGCCTATACGCTGCAGGCCGCCAGGCGCGCGGTCATCGTCGGCGAGACGTCGGGCGGCGCGGCCAATCCGGGCGGGCCGGCGACCACGCCGTCGGGCTATCGCGTCTTCATCTCGACCGGTTCGCCGACCAATCCCCTGACCGGCGCCAACTGGGAACAGGTCGGCGTCCGTCCCGACGTGGCTGTCCCCGCCGAGGACGCGCTGGAGACGGCCTGGAAAGCCGCCCTCGCCGGGCAGTCGACCGCCGCCCCCGCCGCCGCGACCGAAGCCGCCTGGGTGCGCGAGGCCCTGGACGCCCCCGCCGCCCCGTTCGACGCAGCCGCCTACCTCGGCGCCTACGGCAACTCGGAGGTTCGCGCCAGCGACGACGGCCTGACCTGGCGGTCCGAGCGCCGCCCGGCATGGCGGCTGCGCCCCTTGTCGCCCGACCTCTTCTTCGATGTGAACGAGCCTTATCGCCGTATCCGTTTCCTGCGCGACGGCGAAGGACGCGTCACGGGGTTGGAAGTTCTCGACAGCCAGACAGGCTCCAGCCGGCTGCTGCGACGCTCCGCCTAGGTTCGCTTTCGGTTACACCCGAACACACCTTGTTATGGCGGCGGGGTTGAATCGAGACGCCGATAGTCCGAGAAGGCATCCAAACAAACTTGCCCTTGCTCAGGAGACCTCCCCATGACCGTTCGCGTCGCCATTAACGGCTTCGGCCGCATCGGCCGCCTTGTGCTTCGCTCGATCGTCGAGCATGGCCGCACGGACATCGAAGTCGTGGCGATCAACGACCTGGGTCCGGTCGAGACCAACGCCCACCTGTTCCGCTACGACTCGGTGCACGGCCGCTTCCCGGGCACGGTCACGACGGGCGAGGACTGGATCGACGTCGGCACCGGCAAGATCAAGGTCACGGCCGAGCGCGACCCGGCCAACCTGCCGCACGCCGAACTGAAGGTGGACATCGCCCTGGAATGCACGGGCATCTTCACCTCCAAGGAAAAGGCCTCGGCCCACCTGACCGCCGGCGCCAAGCGCGTCCTGATCTCGGCCCCGGCCGACGGCGTCGAGAAGACCATCGTCTTCGGCGTCAACCACGACATCCTGACGGCCGACGACATCGTGGTGTCGAACGCCTCGTGCACCACCAACTGCCTGGCCCCGATCGCCAAGGTTCTGCATGAACTGGTCGGCATCGAGCGCGGCTACATGACCACCATCCACGCCTACACCGGCGACCAGCCGACGCTGGATACGATGCACAAGGACCTGTATCGCGCCCGCGCCGCCGCCCTGTCGATGATCCCGACCTCGACCGGCGCCGCCAAGGCCGTCGGCCTGGTCCTGCCGGAACTGAAGGGCAAGCTGGACGGCTCGTCGATCCGCGTCCCGACCCCGAACGTCTCGGCCGTGGACCTGAAGATCGTCGCCGCCCGCGCCACCACCAAGGAAGAGGTCAACGCCGCCCTGCAAGCCGCCGCCGACGGCGCCATGAAGGACGTCCTGGTCACGACCAACGACGCCCTGGTCTCCTCCGACCTGAACCACGTCGCCGCCTCCTCGACCGTCGCCCTGCCCCAGACCCAGGTCATCGACGGCACCCTGGTGCGCGTCCTCAGCTGGTACGACAACGAATGGGGCTTCGCGACCCGCATGAGCGACACCGCCCTGGCGATGGCGAAGTTCCTCTGATCCGGCCTCGCGCCTGACTGACTGCCGACCTATCAAGGGGCTCTCGCCGATCGGCTGAGGGCCCCTTGTTTCAAGACGATGGGCCAAGGCCCGACATTCCAAAGACGGATCTTCCAAATGACCTTCCGCACCCTCGACGACGCCGCTGACCTGTCCGGCCAGACCGCTCTGGTCCGCGTGGACTTCAACGTGCCGATGGAGGGCGGCAAGGTCACGGACGACACCCGGCTGAAGGCCGCCCTGCCGACCATTCACCGCCTGCGCGAAGCCGGCGCCAAGGTGGTGCTGCTGGCCCACTTCGACCGGCCCAAGGGCGAGCGCGTGGCCTCGATGAGCCTGCGCCCGGTGGTCGAGCCGCTGGAGCTGCTGCTGCACGGCCCCGTCCGTTTCGCCGACGACTGCGTGGGCGATGAGGCCAAGGCCGCCGTCGCCGACCTCGACGCGGGCGGCGTCCTGCTGCTGGAGAACGTCCGCTTCCACAAGGGCGAGGAAAAGAACGACCCGGCCTTCGCCGCCCAGCTGGCGGAACTGGGCGACCTCTACGTCAACGACGCCTTCTCGGCCGCGCACCGCGCCCACGCCTCGACCGAAGGTCTGGCCCGCCTTAAGCCCGCCTACGCCGGCGAGGCGATGAAGCGCGAGCTTCAGGCGCTCGACGCGGCGCTGGGCAATCCGCAGAAGCCGGTCATCGGCATCGTCGGCGGCGCCAAGGTTTCGACCAAGCTGGACCTGCTGAAGAACCTGGTCGCCAAGCTGGACTACCTGGCCATCGGCGGCGGCATGGCCAACACCTTCCTGCACGCCCAAGGCGTCGATGTCGGCGGTTCGCTGTGCGAGAAGGACCTGGCCGACACCGCGCTCGAAATCATCGAGGAAGCCCGCCAGAAGGGCTGCGAGCTGCTGCTGCCGGTCGATGTGGTCGTGGCCAAGGGCGTGAAGCCGGGCGTGGACTCGGGCGTGCGCGCCCTGGACCGCATCGCCGCCGACGACCTGATCCTGGACGCCGGTCCCGAGACTGTCGCCCGTCTGGCGCGCGCCATGGACCTGTCCAAGACCCTGATCTGGAACGGCCCGCTGGGCGTGTTCGAGGTCCCGCCCTTCGACAAGGCCACGGTTGCAGCGGCGAAGCACGCCGCCGAACTGGCCCACGCCGGCAAGCTGGTCGCCGTGGCCGGCGGCGGCGACACCGTCGCGGCCCTGAACCACGCGGGCACGGCCGACGACATGACCTTCGTCTCCACCGCCGGCGGCGCCTTCCTGGAATGGATGGAGGGCAAGGTCCTGCCGGGCGTCGAAGCCCTGCGCGCCTAGAGCGAAATCGGTTGGAATGCGGATCGCATTCCAACCCAGATATTCGCTCCAGCATCATGCGGAGAGCCTGATTCACGGCATCGGCGGAATCGCGAAGCGATTCCTCCTCAACCGATCAGGCTCGAGACCGATCCCCGTCCTTCTCACCGAGAAGGACGGGATTTTGACCAAGCGGGTCAGTCGGCGCGGAAGACCTGACCGCTCTTCATCACGAAGCGCACGCGCTGCAGTTCGGTGACGTCGCTCAACGGGTCGCCCGACACCGCGATCAGGTCGGCGGGCATGCCCGGCGCCAGGCGACCGGCCTCGTTGGCGATCTTCAGGTGCTCGGCGGCGCCGACGGTGGCGGCCTGGATGGCCTCCAGCGGGGTCAGGCCGGCGCGCACCAGCAGCACGAACTCGCCCGCATTGTCGCCGTGGGCCGAGACGCCCGAGTCGGTGCCAAACGCAATGCGGACCCCGCCCTCATGGGCGCGACGCGCCATGTCCAGCATCTTGGGCCCGGCTTCCAGCGCCTTGGCGGTCTGGGCGGGGCTGAAGAAGTTGTCGGGGCTGGCGGCCACGCGCGCCACAAAGTCCCCGGCCATCAGGGTCGGCACCAGCCAGGCGTCATGCTGTTTGAACAGACGCATGGACTCGTCGTCCAGATAGGTGCCGTGCTCGATGGAATCCCCGCCCGCCTTCAGGAAGGCGTTGATGCCGTCGACGCCGTGGGCATGGGCCGTGACCTGACGTCCCATGCGGTGGGCCGAGGCGACGATGGCGGCCAGTTCGTCCTCGCTGAACTGCTGGGCCAGGCCCGCCGCCGTATTGGACAGGACGCCGCCGGTCGCGGTGATCTTGATGATGTCGGCGCCGCTGCGGACCTGCAGCCGGACGGCCCGCATGCAGTCCTCGACGCCCGAACAGACGCTTTCCGGCGACAGGACATGCATGATGTCCTCGCGATAGCCGTTGATGTCGCCATGCCCGCCATGAACCGACACGGCCGAGCCCGAGGCGATGATGCGCGGCCCCGGCACGTCGCCGCGCCGCACGGCGTCGCGCAGGGCGAAGATGGCCTCGTTGCTGGCCCCCAGGTCGGCGACGGTGGTGAAGCCGGCGTTCAGGGTGCGGCGGGCGTAGCGCGCGCCGATCATGGCCTGGGTGGCTTCGGACTCCGTCACATTGTCCAGACGCGAGGTCGGGCTCTGCTGGCTGGTCAGGTGAACGTGGCTGTCGATGAGGCCGGGCAGGACGAAGGCGCCGCGCAGGTCGACCACTTTTCCATCGCCGACGAAGCCGTCGCGGATTTCGACGACTTGGTTCCCTCTGATCACGAGAGTTTTATCGCGAAGCACGCGGCCGCTGGCCGGATCGGCCAGAAGCCGCCCCACTTGAACGAACGTCGTCGGCTGTTCGGTGGAAACCGAAGAGGCCGCAGGGGCTTGTTGCGCCTGCGCCGAGGTGGCCGTCAGAACGGCGGCGGCCACAATCAGAGCCAGTTTCTTCATCGGTCCCTCCCAGAACATCCGCCGTCACCTTAGACGCTGGGACGCTTTCGCCAAGGCTCAGGTTGCGTCGTTACGGACCTTTGTGAAACAAGCCGATACAGTTGTTTAAATCGTGCGAGGGGCGTCGCATGCGGCTTTCCAGACGTGGCTTGATCTTGGGCGGTTCGGCCCTGCTGGCGGGGTGCTCCTCCGCCGCCTCCACCGTTCAGCTCGCCGGCGCCGCGCCTGCCAGCCTTCCCGTCGTTCCGGTCCCGACCGCAACGCCTCGGCCGGCTTCGATCGCCACGGCGAGCGGCCCCGCCATCGACCCGCACGGGATCGTCCGCAAGGATCTGCTGGAGCGCGCCCGCGCCGCGCTCGACACCCACGGTCGCAAGATCAGCAAGCGCGACCGGATGTATCTGGTCGATTTCCAGAAGTTCTCGGGCGAGGATCGCCTGTACGAAGTCGACCTGGAAGGCGGCTGGGTCACGGCCTATCGCACCAGCCACGGTCGCGGCTCCGACCCGGCGCACTCGGGCTTCGCCCAGCGCTTCTCGAACGAGATGGACAGCCACATGTCCTCGATCGGCGCCTACGCCACGGCCGGCGCCAACTGGGGTTCGCAGCAAGGGCCGAACGTCCTGCTGGACGGGCTGGAATATTCCAACGATAGGGCGCGCGAACGGGCCATCATCATCCACGGCGCCGACTACGCCGACCCGGCCTTCCTGGCCCGCGAAGGCAAGCTGGGCCGGTCCTACGGCTGCTTCTCGGTGTCCCACGCCGACCTGGTTCCCCTGCGCGAACGCATGGGCGAGGGCCGGCTTCTGTTCGCCATGACCTGAACCTTAAGGAGCCGCTTAACGCGGCTCCATGAGTCCCAGAGCCGCTTCTTAGCGCGGCTCCAGCGCGCGCCAGCCGATGTCGGTGCGGTGGAAACCGCCGGGCCAGTCGATCTTGGCGATGGCTTCGTAGGCGCGAGCGCGCGCCTCGGCGACGTCGACGCCACGGGCGCAGACGTTCAGCACACGCCCGCCGGCGGCCACCAAAGTCCCGTCTTCGCGCTTTCTGGTCCCCGCGTGGAAGACCTGGACGTAGGGGCCGAAGTCCTGATCCGCGCCGCGAATGACCGAGCCTTCCAGCGGGCTGTCGGGATAGCCCTTGGCCGCCAGAACCACGGTGATGACCACGCCGTCCTTGAAGCGGGGCGCCGGGGCCTTGGTCAGGTCGCCGCGCGCGCAGGCCAGCAGCAGGGGCACGATGTCGCCGTCGAAGCGCATCATCAGCACCTGGCACTCCGGGTCGCCGAAGCGGGCGTTGAACTCGACCACCTTGGGGCCTTCGCTCGTCGCCATCAGCCCGGCGTAAAGGACGCCGCGATAGGGCGCGCCCTCGGCGGCCATCATGCGGATGGTCGGCTGCACCACGCGCTCGTCAGCCTGCTGCACCAGTTCCGGGGTGAAGACCGGCGCCGGGGAATAGGCGCCCATGCCGCCCGTGTTCGGCCCCATGTCGCCGTCGAAGGCGCGCTTGTGATCCTGCGCCCCGCCGAACAGGACGGCGCGTTGGCCGTCGCACAGGGCGAACAGCGAGCCCTCCTCGCCGTCCATGAACTCCTCGATCACCACGCGCGATCCGGCCGAGCCGAAGCGCCCGCCCAGCATTCGCTCGATCTCGGCCTCGGCGTCCGCCTTGTCGGGGCTGATGGCCACGCCCTTGCCCGCCGCCAGACCGTCGGCCTTGATGACGTAGGGCGGCTTGAACACGTCCAGCGCCGCCTTGGCGTCCGCCACGCGGTCATAGACGCCGTAGCCGGCGGTCGGAATGTCGTGCCGCTCCAGGAAGGCCTTGGAGAAGGCCTTGGAGGTCTCCAGCTGCGCCGCCTTGGCGGTCGGGCCGAAGCAGGGAATGCCCACGGTGTTGAGCCGGTCGGCCAGGCCCTCGGCCAGCGCCGATTCCGGCCCGACCACGACCAGGTCCGCCTTCATCTCGCGCGCGAGGGCGACCAGGGCCTCGACGTCGGTCGCCTTGATCTCCGGCTTCAGCTCGGCGTGCTTCGCCATGCCGGGATTGCCGGGCGCGGCGACAAGCCGCTTGACCAGCGGCGACTGGGCGATCTTCCAGGCCAGGGCGTGCTCACGCCCTCCGGATCCGACGAGCAGAATGTTCATGCGTGCGCAATGACCGCCCGCGCCGCGCGGGTCAAGCGGGGGAAAGGGTTAGCGGCCTAAAGCAGGGCCAGGCCGACGTAGATGAGCAGGCCCAGCAGCAGGATGACGAACACCGCCAGCCAGGGGCTGACGGCCGGGGCGTTGCTGCGACGCGACAGGTCGTCCTCGCGCGGCGCGCGTTCGGCGGGATCGGTTCCGGGCGGATCGGCGGGTTCCATGGCTCCGCTAACGGTCGGACCGCCGCCCCGTTCCCGCCGCCCGCCGCAGAGGCTAAGGTAGCGCCATGAGCTTTGACGACGACTATGCTTTCGAAGGCCCCGCCGAGGCGCCCGCCGCCGCGCGCGACAACAATCCGCCCCTGTCGATCTCGGAGCTCAGCTTCGCGCTGAAGCGCACGCTGGAGGACCGTTTCGGCCACGTCCGCCTGCGCGGCGAGATCTCCAAGGTGAACCGCCACGCCTCGGGCCACGTCTATCTGACGCTCAAGGACGACAAGGCGGCCATCGACGGCGTGATCTGGAAGGGCGTGGTCAAGGGCCTGGGCGCCCAGCCGGAAAGCGGACTGGAAGTCATCGTCACCGGCAAGATCACCTCCTACCCGGCCCGGTCCTCCTATCAGATCGTCATCGAGAGCATGGAGCCGGCCGGCGCCGGCGCCCTGTTGGCCCAGCTCGAACGGCTGAAGGCGCGCCTGCGCGACGAGGGCCTGTTCGAGCCGACGCGCAAGAAGCCCCTGCCGACCTTCCCCGCGACCATCGGCGTCATCACCAGCCCGACCGGGGCGGTGATCCGCGACATCCTGCACCGCATCGCCGAACGCTGGCCCTGCCGCGTCATCGTCTGGCCGGTGGTGGTTCAGGGCGACGCCGCCAGCGGTCAGGTGTCGAACGCCATTCGCGGCTTCGACCAGATGACACCGGACGGGCCGATCCCCCGCCCCGACCTGCTGATCGTCGCGCGCGGCGGCGGCTCGGTCGAGGACCTGTGGTGCTTCAACGACGAAGCCCTGGCCCGCACCGTGGCCGAGGCCCGCATCCCCATCATCTCGGCCGTGGGGCACGAGACCGACACCACCCTGATCGACTTCGTCTCCGACCGCCGCGCCCCGACGCCGACCGGCGCCGCGGAGATCGCCACCCCGGTCCTGGCCGACCTGCGCTGGGCGCTGAGCGATCTGGAGGCGCGTCTGGCGCGGGCGGGATCGCGTCTGCTGGAGGATCGCCGCACCCGCCTGCGCGCGGCCGCCCGCGGCCTGCCCGCCCGCCCCGAGGACCTGCTGGCCCTGCCGCAGCAACGCCTCGACCACGCCGCCAGCCGTCTGGGTTCGGGCCTGCATCGCAATGTCGCCGTGCATGAGCGTCAGTTGGCCGTCGTCGGCGGACGTCTGTCGAAAGGCCTGCTGGACCGCGCCATCGAGCGGCGCGGCGACCGTCTGGCCGCCTACGCCGACCGCTTCGGCCCGGCGATGAAACGGCGGCTGGACCGCGACGAGACCCGGCTGGCCGCCCTGTCGCGGGCGCTCGCCACGCTGGACCCCAAGCGGCCCAAGCCCGGCTTCGCCCGCATCGAGGACGAAGCCGGCGCCATGATCGCCTCAGCCGCCGCCCTGTCGCCCGGCCAGGCGGTGCGCATCGTCTTCGGCGACGGCGCGAAGGATGCGACCATCGACGGCGAGGGCGCCGCGCCGCGCCCCGTCGCACCGTCGGCTCCCAAGCCTACGCCGCGTCCCAAGGCCCCGACGGCAGGCCAGGGCGACCTGTTCTAGTGCCTTTCCTCCCCACTTTGTGGGGAGGTGGCGCGGCGGCGCAGCCGACGTGACGGAGGGGGCGACTCCCCTGCAGACGTCTGCGCCGCCCCCTCCACCACTTCGTGGTCCCCCTCCCCATTTCATGGGGAGGAAAGGCGCCTAGCGCCGCGCCGTCAGCAGCCCCTTCACCGCCTCCACATCCAACGCCTCGACCGTCACCGGCTTGCCGTCGATGACCGAGGTCGTGGTCTCGGCCTTGAGCAGGGAGTTGAGGATGGCCTCCTCGGTCGCCTCGGCGACGGCGACGAACAGGGGCGACATGCGGTCGTTGGGCCAGTCAGTCACCGTCGTCGCTCCGCCTCGCCGCTCCGGCGTCCGGCGCACGCCCTCGGCCGTCGAAAAGGCGATGGCGTAGTCGCCCGATCCGTTCGAAAACGCCGCCCCCGTCCGCGCCAGACCGGCGAAGGCGCGGTCGGCCAGCCGCTCCAGGTTGCGGTCCGACAGGGGCGCGTCCGTCGCCACCACGATCATGATGGAGCCGTCGGCCCGCTCGGCCTCGACCTCCTGGCGCAGATAATAGCGGCCCAGCGGCACGCCGACCGGCGTGCCGTCCATGCTCAACACCCCGCCGAAGTTCGACTGCACCAGCACGCCCACGGTAAAGCCGCCCAGGCTGGCGGGCAGCTGGCGCGAACTGGTGCCGATGCCGCCCTTGAACCCAAAGGCGATGGTGCCCGTCCCCGCCCCGACCGCCCCTTGGTCGACCGGCCCCGGCGTCGCCGTCTCGATGGCCCGCACCACGTCGGCGGCCGTGACGACGCGCGCCCGGATGTCGTTCAGCCCGCCGTCGTTGGTCTCGCCCACCACGGCGTTGACCGAGCGGATGTCTTCATGCCCCGGCTGCTTCAGCGTCCAGTCCAGCACGCCGTCGATGCCGCGCGCCACCGACAGGGTGTTGGTCAGGACGATAGGCGTCTCGATCTCGCCCAGCTCCCTGATCTGGGTCGCGCCGGCCAGCTTGCCGAAGCCGTTGGCGACCGACAGGCTCGCCGGAACCTTGTCGCGGAACAGGTCGCCGCCGTGGGGCAGGACCGCCGTCACCCCGGTGCGGATGCTGTCGCCTGACCGCAGCGTCACCTGCCCCACCCGCACGCCCGCCACGTCGGTGATGGCGTTCAGCGGCCCGGGCGACAGGACGCCGGGCGCCCGGCCCAGGTCGCGAATCGTCGGCCGCATCTCGGTCGGCTGCGCTGCAGTCGGTGCGGCGGCCAGCGTCGTCGCCATCACCACGGCGGACAGCATGGGGTTGCGGCGGATCATCGGCGGCTCCTGTCATCGACTTGTTTTCAGATGACAGCGATTCGCCTCTCGTCTCGCGTCGCAAGCCATGCCAATCATCGCCCCATGACGACGCCTTCTGCTCCGCCTGTTTCCGCCTCGCCCGCCACCCTGCACTACGGCGACGGCGAGTTCGCCGTGCTGCGCCCCGGCGCCTATGTGACCTGCGCCGTCAGCCATGTGCCGATCCCCTTGGCCGCCCTGCGCTACTGGTCGGTCGAGCGCCAGGAGGCCTACGCCAGCCCGCTGGAATTCATGGCGGCCGAGCGCGGCTGACACCCAATCCTTTCGCGCGTTTCCGCTTGGCGCCGTTGCGGCGCCGCAGTCTGTGTCGTGTTCTCATGTCTTCCCTGCATTCCCTCGACATCCTGCTGGCGGACGACAATCCGAACATGCGCGCCATTGTCGGCGCCATGCTGAAGTCGATCGGCGTCACCCGCGTGCGTGAAGTCGATGACGGATCGGCCGCAATGGCGGCGTTGAGGAACCGGCCCGCCGATCTGGCGATCGTCGACTTCAAGATGCTGCCGGTGGACGGGGTCGCCTTCACCCGCATGGTCCGCACCGCGTCCGACAGTCCCAACCCCTATCTGCCGATCATCATGATGACCGGACATTCGGAGAAGCGCCGCGTGACCGAAGCGCGCGACGCCGGCGTCACCGAGTTCGTGACCAAGCCCGTGACGCCCCAGGCCCTTCTGGCGCGCATCGAGGCCGTGATCATGCGGCCCCGCGCCTTCATCCGGGGCGGCGCCTATTTCGGCCCTGACCGTCGACGCACCCATGCGGATAACCACCTCGGGCCGTTCCGGCGCGCGAGCGATGCGGTGATCGACTAGGCCGCCAACTAAGCCTCGGCGGCCTTCAGCGCCTCATAGACCTCGGGCGGCCAGCGCTTGTGGACCCAGAACCAGTCCACCGGGTGTTCCTTCACGCGGTCCTCGACGAAGCGGTTGACCGCCTGGATGCCGGCCAGGACGTCGGCGGCCTTGTCGCCCGTATCGGGCACGGGGATCGGCTCGTGCGCCGTGACGCGGAAGCGGACGCCGGGCAGGCGCGTCACCGACAGCGGCTGCATCACCGTGCCGAACTTCAGCGCCATCCTTGCGGCGCCGGGCGAGGCGTTGACCGGCTGGCCGAAGAACTCGACCTCCGGCCCCTGGCTGTATTTCTGGTCGACCAGCAGGGCGATGGACTCGCCGCGCTTCATCCCCGCCATCAGTTCGCGCGTGCCGTCGCCCTTGGGCGCGAACAGCTTGATGCCGTAGCGTTCGCGGCTCTGGCGGATCAGGGCGTCGACATAGGGGTTGTTGGCCGCGCGATAGGTCACCTGGCACGGCACCCCCGCCGCCATGATGACCGCCGCCATGACCTCGAAATTGGCCAGATGGCCCGAGATCAGGACCACCGGCCGGCCAGAGTCGCGGATGGCGTGCAGCCGCTCCAGTCCAACCACGTCGATCCGCCCGCTTTCGGGCGTCAGGCGATCCATGACCGCCAGTTCGGCGAAGGTCCGCCCGGTCTGCTCCCACTGGTCCACGGCCAGACGCGCGCGCGCGCCCGCGTCCATGTCGGGGAAGGCGATGCGCAGGTTGCGCGTGACCGTCTTGTGCGTGCCCGTCAGCGGCCCCAGCCAGCGCAGCAGCTTTCCGCCGAAGCTGGACGCCCCCTCGACGCCCAGCGCCCGCAGGAAGGCGAACAGCCCGGAGAAGGCCAGCGCCTCCAGCCGCCAGTTCAGGTCCTGAAGAAACGAGACCTTCATGTGGGCGCTACCGCCCTTCGGGCTGTTTGAGCGCATTTCGCCTTCGCTAACGCCCTTCGGGCTGCTTGAGCGCGTTTCACTATCACCAGGCAATCGTCAGTCCGCCGTCCACTACCAGGGTCTGTCCGGTCACATAGGCCGACGCAGGGCTGCACAGATAGACCGCCGTGCCCGCAATTTCATCGGGCTGGCCGATCCTTTTCAACGGGGCGGGCTCGGTCACGGTCTTCAGCAGCTCCGGGTTCTCCCACAGGTATTTGGCGAAATCGGTCTGGACCAGGCCCGGCGCGATGCAGTTCACGCGCACGTTCGAGGGGCCGTATTCGACCGCCAGATTGCGCGCCAGCTGCATGTCGGCGGCCTTGGAGATGTTGTAGGCGCCGATCAGGGCGTTGCCGCGAAGCCCGCCGATCGACGAGATGATCAGGATCGCCCCGTCCTTGCGCGCCAGCATCTGCGGCGCGACCATCTGGATCAGCCAGTGGTTGGAGATGACGTTGTTCTGAAGGATCTTCTCGAACTGGTCGTCGGCGATGCCGGCCATCGGCCCGGCGTAGGGATTGGTCGCGGCGTTGCAGACCAGGATGTCGATCTGGCCGAACGTGCTGGTCGTCTCGTCCGCCAACCGCTGCAGGTCGTCCTTCGAGGCGATGTTGGCGGGGATGGCGATGGCGCGGCCCTCGCCGTGCTTTTCATTGATGGCGGCGGCGACCTCTTCGCACGGCCCGGCCTTGCGCGAGGAGATGACGACGCGGGCGCCGTGCTCGGCCAGACGCTCGGCGATGGCCTTGCCGATGCCCTTGGAGGAGCCGGTGATGACCGCGACCTTGCCGCTCAGATCGAACAATTCCATGCGTTAACCTCCCTTGGGATCGGATTTATGCGTCCCAACCCTAGCCGTTACCTCTAGTTAGACCGATACTCGGCCGATTCCATACGGGAAAGGCGGCTCAACACCGGCCCCATGCGCAAGATTACCGGCGGTTTTCTGTTCTTCGGCTACCTGTTCCTGTCCCTGACCATCGGGGCGGCGATCTGGCGCGCCGGTATGGGCGCGGGCGCGGGCGCCGCCGGGGTGCTGGGCGCGCTGGGCGTTCTGGTGGGGCTGCACGCCGTGATCGCCGGGGTTCTGGACCGCCGCGCCCTGCGCAAGGAGATCGCCAAGGTCCGCGAGGCGCACCGCCTGCTGGCCGATGCGATGGAGTCGACCCAAGGCGCCCTGACCGAACTGGCCCAGGCCATCGAGAGCGGCGCCCTGTCGCGCACCGAGGCCCTGACCGGCGAAGTCCGAATGCTGGAGGGCCTGATCCAGCAGATGAGCGATTCGATCGACGAGCGGCTGTCGTCCTCGCCGATCACCGCCGACACCTATGAGGGCCGCCGTCAGGTCCAGTCGAACACCCTGCTCAAGACCGTCCACGACGCCCTGACCGAGAACCGGATCGACCTCTATCTGCAGCCGGTCGTCACCCTGCCGCAGCGCCGGACCGTCTTCTACGAAAGCTTCACCCGCCTGCGCGATCCGTCCAACCGGATCATGATGCCCGCCGAATACCTGTCGGTGGCCGAGGGCGAGGGCCTGCTGCCCGCCATCGACAACCTGCTGCTGTTCCGCTGCGCCCAGATCGTGCGCCGTCTGGCGCGTCAGGACCGCAAGGTCGGCGTCTTCTGCAACGTGTCGCTGGCCTCGCTGGGCGACGAGACCTTCTTCCCGCAGTTCCTGGATTTCCTCAGCCAGAACCGCGACCTGAAGGAGGCCCTGATCTTCGAACTGGGTCAGGCCACCTTCGACGCGCGCGGCGCGGCCGAGGCCCGCAACATGGCCAAGCTGGCCGACCTGGGCTTCCGCTTCTCCATCGACAAGGTGCAGACGCTGGATCTGGACTTCGCCGACCTGCAGCGTTCGGACGTGCGCTTCATCAAGGTGGCGGCCGACCTGCTGATCGAACAGCTGCTGGATCTGGACGGCGCCGCGCCGCTCGCCACCCAGCCCGACATCCAGGCCGCCGACTTCGCGCCCCTGACCCGCCGCTATGGCCTCGAACTGATCGCCGAGAAGGTCGAGAGCGAGAAACAGGTCGTCGACATCCTCGAACTCGACATCGGCATGGGCCAGGGCCACCTGTTCGGCGAGCCCCGCGCCATCAAGGAAGCCGTCCTGGCCGAGACCGATCCCCCTGCCGAGTTCGTCCGCACCACGCTGAAGTCGGCCGAGCAGCGCCGCCGGTTCTGATCCCGCAGCCGAAAGCCGCCAGACAGCAGCGACGAAAGCCGCGTTCATGCGGCCATGACCGACGCCTCCTCCCCTGCCCTCGACTGGCCCCGCATCGCTGACGACCTGAACGCCCGGGGCTGGGCCGTCGTCGGGCCTCTGCTGACGCCCGCGACCTGCGCGGCCCTGCAAGCCCTCTACGACCAGCCCGAACGGTTCCGCAGCCGCATCGTCATGCAGCGCCACGGCTTTGGGCAGGGCGAGTATCAGTACTTCGACAATCCCCTGCCCGATCCCCTGCCCCGGCTGCGGGCGCGGCTCTATGCGGGACTGGCGCCCGTCGCCAACGGCTGGGCGGCGCGGCTGGAGCGGTCGGGCTTTCCCGACAGTCTCAATGCGCTGACCGCCCAGTGTCGGGCGGCGGGCCAGACGCGGCCGACCTCGCTGATGCTGCGCTACGGCCCCGGCGACTACAACCGGCTGCATCAGGACCTCTACGGCGATCTGGTCTTCCCGCTGCAGGCCGCGATCCTGCTCAGCGATCCGGCGGATTTCGAGGGCGGCGAGTTCGTTCTGGTCGAGCAGAAGCCCCGCTCGCAGTCACAGGCCCATGTCGTGCCGCTGAAACAGGGCGAGGCCGTCATCTTCGCCGTGCGCGAACGCCCCGTCGCCGGAACGCGCGGCGACTATCGCGTGCAGATGCGCCACGGGGTCAGCACGGTGCGCGCGGGCCAGCGGATGACGCTGGGGCTGATTTTTCATGATGCGAGCTAACAATTCCCGCTCATCCCCGCGGAGGCGGGGACCCAGTGAGAGCCACACGCGGTTCCGCTTGAAATCCTGCCCGAACTCAAGGCGCGACGTGTGCAGCCAAAGCACTGGGTCCCCGCCTCCGCGGGGATGAGCGGACAGTGGATGGGCCAAAGAAAAGGCCCCTCCGTCGAAACGAAGGGGCCTGATCCTTTAAGCCTTCTGCGCGTCCAACCACCGGACCGCGTCGGCGTCGCGGGCCGACAGGTCGGGGAAGTCGGCGTCGGAGCCGACGTCCGGCACCCGGCGCCACGAACGGGCGCATTTGGCATAGTCGGCCAGCTTCACCTCGACGGTGACGGCGTCGCCGCCGACCACCAGTTCAGCGCCCGAGGTGCGGAACACCTCGGCGGCGTCCAGGCCATCGAACGGAGCGAAGGCCTCGGCCGGGCCGGTGACGACCGGCCAGGCGTCCAGGGCGCCGCCGATCAGCTTGTCGCGACGCGCGGCTTCCAGCGCCTCGTTGACGATCTCCAGCACGGTGTTGACCCCGGCCCAACGCTCGGCCTCAGCCGGGTTGCGCCACTGGTCAGGCGTTTCCGGGATGACGCGAGCGCAGTTGGTGCCGGCGTCCGGGAAGCGCGTCGTCCAGGCTTCTTCCATGGTGAAGGGCGTCAGCGGGGCCAGCCAGGCGGTCAGGCGCATGAAGACCTCGTCCATCACCGTGCGGGCCGCGCGACGACGAACGCTGTCGGGACGGTCGCAATAGAGGCTGTCCTTGCGCACGTCGAAATACAGGGCCGACAGATCACCCGAGCAGAACTCCATCACCGGACGGACGACGTCCTGGAAGCGGTAGTCGCGGTAGGCCTCGCGCACCTGACCATCCAGTTCGTGCAGACGGTGCAGGATGAACTGCTCCAGCGGCGGCATCTGGTCGTAGGGCAGGCGTTCGGCCTCGTCGAAGCCGTTCAGCGCGCCCAGCAGATAGCGGACGGTGTTCCTCAACTTGCGATAGGCGTCGACCGTGGTCTGCAGGATCTGCTTCCCGATCCGCTGGTCCTCGGCATAGTCCACCAGGGCGACCCAGAGGCGCAGGATATCGGCGCCCGACTCCTTGATGATGACGGCCGGGTCCGTGGTGTTGCCCTTGGACTTAGACATCTTCTCGCCGTTCTCGTCCTGGGTGAACCCATGGGTCAGGACGGCGTCATAGGGGGCGCGGCCGCGCGTGCCGGAGCCTTCCAGCAGGTTGGACTGGAACCAGCCGCGATGCTGGTCCGAACCTTCCAGATAGAGATCGGCGGGCCAGTGCGACGGGCGGTCGCCCTTGTAGCCATGGGCCGGATCACGGGCTTCCAGCGTGAAGGCGTGAGTGCAGCCCGAGTCGAACCAGACGTCGAGGATGTCCTGGATCTTCTCGAAGCGGTCGGCGTCGTGCGCGCCCAGGAAGTCGGCGTCGGGCCGGTCGAACCAGGCGTCGGCGCCGCCCTCGGACACAGCCTTCAGGATGCGGGCGTCGACCTCGGGATCATGCAGGGGCTGGCCGGTCTGCTTGTCCACGAACATGGCCAGGGGCGTGCCCCAGGCGCGCTGACGGCTGATCAGCCAGTCGGGGCGGCCCTCGACCATCGACCGGATGCGGTTCTTGCCCGCCGCCGGGTGGAAGGCGGTGGCGTCGATGGCCGTCAGGGCGCGGTCGCGCAGGGTGCCGTCATTGTCGAGCGGCTCATCCATGCGGATGAACCACTGCGGCGTGTTGCGGAAGATGATCGGGGCCTTGGAGCGCCACGAGTGCGGATAAGAGTGCTCCATCCGGCCGCGCGCCAGCAGGTTGCCGGCCTCGATCAGCTTGTCCATCACCGCGCCGTTGGCGGGGCCGAACTTGCCGGTCTTCTTGCCCTCGGTCTCCAGCACCTTGAGGCCGGCGAACAGGGGGACGTGATCATAATAGGCGCCGTCGGCGTCGACCGTGTCCGGCACCTCGCGGTGGCCGTGGGCCTGCCAGACAGCATAGTCGTCCGCGCCGTGGCCCGGCGCGGTGTGGACAAAGCCGGTGCCGGCGTCGTCGGTCACATGGTCGCCGGCCAGCAGCGGCACGGAGAAGCCGTAACCCGAATCCAGCGCCGCCAGCGGGTGGGCGCATTCCAGACCCGACGGGTTGATGCCGTCGACGCGGGTGAAGCCGCTGATCTTGGCCGCCTTGAACACGTCCTCGGCCAGCTTGTCGGCGATGATGAAGCGGTCGCCCGGCTTGGCCCAGGGCTCATAGTCCAGGCCTTCCTCCAGCGCCGTGACCTCATACAGGCCATAAGCGATGTCGGGGCCGTAGCTGATGGCCCGGTTGGCCGGGATGGTCCAGGGCGTGGTCGTCCAGATCACCACCGAGGGCGTGGCCGCGCGGAAGGACAGCAGGTCGTCGGGGTGGCTGTCGGTCGCGCCGACCACCGGGAACTTGACCCAGATCGTGGGCGAGACGTGGTCGTGATACTCGACCTCCGCGTCAGCCAGAGCCGTGCGCTCGACCGGCGACCACATGACGGGCTTGGAGCCGCGATACAGCTGGCCCGAGTTCTTGAACTTGTGGAACTCGGCGACGATGGCCGCCTCGGTCGTGAAGTCCATGGTGGCGTAGCGGTTGTCAAAGTCGCCGGTGATGCCCAGGCGCTTGAACTGGTCGCGCTGCACGTCGATCCAGCCGGCGGCGTATTCACGGCAGGCCTTGCGGAATTCCGACTTGGACACCTCGTCCTTGCGGCGGCCCTTGGCGCGGAACTGCTCCTCGATCTTCCACTCGATCGGCAGGCCGTGGCAGTCCCAGCCGGGGACGTAGTCGACGTCATAGCCCAGCAGGAAGCGCGAGCGGACGACGAAGTCCTTCAGCGTCTTGTTCAGGGCGTGGCCGATGTG
The DNA here is from genome assembly GCF_057839885.1 of Brevundimonas sp. KH_025. Lineage (NCBI taxonomy): Bacteria > Pseudomonadati > Pseudomonadota > Alphaproteobacteria > Caulobacterales > Caulobacteraceae > Brevundimonas > Brevundimonas sp. KH_025. The sequence goes on from NZ_CM174501.1 coordinate 2,191,736, forward strand.
GATGTCGCCATTGGCGTAGGGCGGGCCGTCGTGCAGCACGTAGAGCGGCGCCTTCTGGGCCTGACGGGTGGCGCGCAGGTGGCCGTACAGGTCGCCCCAGGCGGCGATGATCTCCGGTTCCTTCTTCGGCAGCCCGCCCCGCATGGGGAAGGGCGTCTCGGGCAGGAAGACGGTGTCGCGATAGTCGCGGCCCGAAGCGTCGGAAGCGGTGTCGTTGGTGGCGTCGGCCATGGGGTAATCTTTGTCTTTGTGCGCGGGCGCCGAGAGGGCGGCGCGAGCGCAGTCTAGCGTGAAGGCCGTTGAACGGCATCGGCGATATTCGATCCCGACGTGCGCGGGGCTGACCAGCCCTGGCGCTACGCCGGGCGGCTAATCGAAATCGGACGGATCACGCGAACGGTCATGGTTGAAACGGTCTAGCAGACCGGGCGGCGCCTGCGCCATAGTCGAAGCGAACACAGGAACGGGAGGCGAGCGGATGCGCGTTCAGGCGATCATGACAGCGACGGTGCTGGCTTTGACGGCGGCGGCCTGTTCCCCGGCCGAGGAGGCCCCGCCCGCCCCTGCCGAGGCGGCGCTGACCGGACGCGCGGCCATCTATGCCGCCGGAGAACAGGACGCCGAGGCCTTCGTCCGCGCCCTCTACGCCAACGCCGCAGCCCCTTCCGCGACGCCGGACCCGGCGGCGGCCGCGATCACCCCCGGTCGCGACCCGCTCTATTCGCGCACCCTGAACGCTCTCGTCGGCGCCGACTTCCGCGCCGCCAAGGGCGAGGTTCCCTATCTGAACTACGACCCGATCTGCGCCTGTCAGGACGCCGACGGCTTCGCCCTGACCGCGCTGAAGATGACGCCGGACGGCGACAAGGCGGCGTCCGCGGATGTGAGCTTCACCAACCACGGCGAGACGCACCGACAGACCCTGAAGCTGGTCAAGGAAGGCCCCATGTGGCGCATCGCCGACGTCGTCGACGACAAGGGCAAGTCGCTGCACGACGAACTGATGGTCATCGCCGAACGCGCCGAGGGCTAGTCGCAAAGGTCTGCGACAGCGGGATCGCTGCTCGCTCAGACAAGCGTCAGGCGCACGAGTATGACCAAGCTTGTCACGAAAGCCGACACGGCCACGCTGCCGACGACGGCGGTGAAAATCTGATGCGGGTTCAGCTTGTTCATTCCTGGCTTTCTGAAAGCAGATCGTTCGCAGCAAACGGCCAGTGCTGCGGCGACGGACCGCCGCCGCCGCTTCGCCAACCGCTCGAGCTCTGCCGTCGCCTGGGCGACGAAGGCGTTCCGTTCTGACGTCGGACGCCCCGCGCTCGCCTGAAATCCCCGGCTTCAGGCCTGCCCCATGCGCTTCAGAGAGCCGCTAAGGACCGCAGAATCCCGTAAGGATTCCATGCGGTTTCCTCCATCGCGCATCAGCGGCGCATAAGCAGCTGGCATGAAATCGAGGCGCGTTCGACCAACCGGTGCCGCGGGACGGCGAGGTCGCCGTCGTCTTCACCGTCGATGGTCAGGAAAGACGCCAGACCCTGAAACTGTCCCGCGAAGCCACCCAATGGCGCGTGGCGGACATTCTGGTGGCGGGGCATCCGGCCCTGTCGGAGTGCCTGCTGAAGGCGATCGGGTAGCGGCGGCTAAGGGTGGCTGGCGGACATGGCGTTACCCGTCAGGCTGATGCCTACGTTCGGCCCGGTCCAACGGGATTATCGTTTCGGCCCCTTCGAAGAGCCTCCGGTAGATCGGTGAGAACCGCGATCTGGCTTCGTCGGCGTTGCCGTTAGCACACGACAGCAATAGGGCTTCCACCGCGTCGCCTTCGTCGCTGCAAAGGCTCAGCAAGGCCGAAGCCGCCATCGGGACTGTGTATCGATCGAGCGACCGGGCGTAGGGCCGGGCGATGTGCATCGAAGGACAACGGCGATAGGTGATGATCGCCTCACGTAGTTCGTAGGATTGTCCCGACCGACAAAAATCCGCTTCATCCGCCGTGGCCGGCGTTGCCACGAACATAATGGTGGCTAGGGCAATCAGCGATCTCATACTGCGAGGTTATGTGAAGAACCGCACTGCGTCACCAACTGACAAATCCAGCGTCCGCAACGAGTCGAAAGCCGCCCCTCAGCCCAGCGCAGCCTTCGCCGCCGCCGCATCGGCCTCGATCTGGACCTTGAGCGCATCCAGGCCGTCGAACTTCATCTCGCCGCGCAGGAAGGCGACCAGTTCGGTCTCGACGGTCTGGCCGTAGAGGCTCTCGTCGAAGTCGAACAGCCAGACTTCCAGCAGGGGTTGTTCGATCTCGAACATGGGACGGACGCCCAGGTTGGCGACGCCGTCGATGACCCGTCCGTCCGGCAGGCGGCTGCGAACGGCGTAAACCCCATAGGCGGGGCGCATATAGTCGCCCATGGCGATGTTGGCGGTGGGCACGCCGATGGTGCGGCCGCGCTTGTCGCCGTGGATCACCTCGCCCTGGATGGCGAAGGGGCGGCCTAGGATGGCGGCGGCGCGGTCCATGTCGCCGGCCTTCAGCGCCTCGCGCACGGCCGAGGACGACAGCTTCAGCCCCGAGGCGTCGTCGATCCGGTCGGTGACGGAGACGGAGAAGCCCAGACCCTCGCCATAGGTCCGCAGCGCTTCGGGCGAGCCGGAGCGGCCCTTGCCAAAGGTGAAGTCAAAGCCGACGGCGGCGTGGACGATGCCGAGGCCCTCACCCAGCACGCGCCCGGCGAAATCCTCGTCGCTCATCGCCGCCATCTCGGCGTCGAAGGGGATCAAATACAGGCGGTCGACGCCCAGCGGCGCCAGGGCGCGGGCCATCTGGTCCGCCGTCATCAGGCGAAAGGGCGCGGCCTCGGGCTGGAACAGGCGGCGCGGATGCGGATCGAAGCTGACCACGCCCAGCGGGACGCCGAGACGCTGGGCCGCCTCGCGGGCCGAGGCGATCACCGCCTGATGGCCCCGGTGCACCCCGTCGAAAGCGCCGACGGCCACGGCCGCGCCGCGCTGCGAGGCCGGCAGGTCGCGCCAGCCGCGAATGACCTCGACCACCTCTGGCCTCAGCGCGCCGAGGGCTTGCGCCGACGCGGCACGCGCACGACGGCCACGCCGTCCATGATCAGCTTGTCGCCGACGAAGCCTTCGCACTTCAGCTCGACGCGGGCGCTGTCGGTCTCCATCTCGATCACCGTGATGACGATGCGGACCATGTCGTCGATGCGGACCGGGAAGTGGAAGGCCAGGGTCTGCGAAATATAGATGGAGCCGGCGCCCGGCAGGATGGTGCCGACCACCGCCGAACCAAAGGCGGCGCTGAGCAGGCCGTGGGCGATGCGGCCGCGATAGGCGGTCTTGGACGCGAAGGCCTCGTCCAGATGCACCGGATTGAAGTCGTCCGACGCCTCGGCGAACAGGCGAATCCGGTCCTCGGTGACGTGGACGGTCTTCTCTGCGGCCATGCCGACGTGGAGTTCGTCGAGGATGTAACCGCCCGACGGGTGCTGTGTGACGTATTCGACCATGTGCGGGCTTTACGGCAGGTGCGACGAAATGGCGAGCCTCACCACGCCAGTTCCAGCGCGGCGTAGCGGGCGAAGGTCGTCTCGGCCCGGAGCAATTCGCCCGCAAGGGCCGGATCCAGCGTTCCGTCCGGCCCCTTGGCGGCGTCGCCGTGGATGCCCTGGGCGATGAACAGGCAGTCCAGCGCCTGTTCCGCAGCGCCCAGGACGTCGGTGATGACGCCGTCGCCGATGCACAGGACGCGCGAGCGATCGACGGGACGCCCCATCAGCGTCTGAGCCTCGCGCAGGGCCAGTTCGTAGATGGGACCGAACGGCTTGCCGGCCATGACCACGCGCCCGCCCATGGATTCGTAGAGGTCGGCGATGGCGCCGCCGCAATAGATGATCTGGTCGCCCTTCTGGACGATGCGGTCGGGGTTGGCGCAGATCAGCTCCAGATCGCGTTCGACGGCGGGAATCAGGCGCTCGCGATAGTCCTCGGGCGTCTCGATCGCGTCGTTGTAGGGGCCTGTGACCGAGATGAAGGCGGCGTCCTCGGCGTCGTGGGCGCTGGTCAGGTTCAGGCCTTCATACAGGACGAAATCGCGGTCGGGGCCGATGATCCAGGCCGGGCCGGGCGCGCGGCGGGCCAGTTCGGCGCGGGTGGCGTCGCCCGAGGTGACAAAGGCCTTCCAGGCGGAGCGCGGCACGCCCAGGAAGTCCAGTTGCGCCACCACGTCCGACGACGGGCGCGGCGAGTTGGAGATCAGGACGACATGCCCGCCCTTTTCGTTGAACCGGGTCAGGGCCTCGCAGGCCGTGGCCCAGCTCTCACGGCCGTTGTGGATCACCCCCCAGACGTCGCACAGCAGGATGTCGTAGTCGTCGGCGACGGCGGACAGGCGGGGCAAGGCGTGAGGCAAGGTCATGCCAGCGTTATAGTCGTCAGGGCGCGAGGTGGAAGGCTGCAACCGCCGCGCCGCGTCGTCGCTTTCCCTCTTCGCCCTCGCCCTGCTTCCTGCTAACCGGCTTGGGACATGAAAATTTCTCGCCTCGCCTACGCCGCCTACGGCATCGCCCTCGTCATCATCGTCCTGGACCAACTGACCAAGGCCTGGGTTCTGGGCGCCATCGACGCGGCCCACATCTCGCAGATTCCCGACGGCTATCGCATCGCCGAGGTCATGCCGCCGGTCTTCAACCTGACCTATGTGCTGAACACGGGCGTCAGCTTCGGCCTGTTCGGCGGCGGCGCGGGGCGCTGGATCCTGAGCGCCTTCTCGATTCTGGTGGCGGCCGCTCTTGCCTGGTGGGCGACCCGCTCGGACCGCAAGCTGATGATCGCGGCCATCGGCCTGGTCATGGGCGGCGCCCTGGGCAACGTCTTCGACCGCATCCGTTTCGGCGGGGTCGTGGACTTCCTCGACTTCTCGGGAACCGGCCTGTTTCCGTGGATCTTCAACATCGCCGACGCGGGCATCACGGTCGGCGTCGTCCTGCTGATCCTCGACAGCTTCCTGTCGGAACGCAGCTCCACGGTTGGCGCGGCCAACGAAAAGTCGTAATCACCCCCTCTTCACTATCGTCCCGAGCCAGCGCCACAGGGCGCGCCTCCCGGAGCCGAGCTGACCTTATGCGTATCCGTAGCGCCCTCACTGTGGCCCTTCTCGCCACCACCGCCCTCAGCCTGACCGCCTGCGCGAGCATGAAGCAGAGCATCGGCCTGACCAAGGTCGTGCCGGACGAGTTCGTCACCGTCGCCAGCGCCCCGCTGGCCGTGCCGCCGGAATACGGCCTGACCCCGCCGTCGCCGGGCCAGCCGCGTCCGCAGGAACTGGCCCCTGAAAGCGCCGCCCGTCAGATCCTGCTGGGTCAGCGCCAGGCCGTGACCCGCACCGGCGGCGAGCAGGCCCTGGTCGCCCAGGCCGGCGCCGACCGCGCCGATCCCCTGGCCCGCTATGTCGTCGATGACGAGTTCGGCGACCTGGCCCACAAGGAAGAAAGCTGGGCCAACCGCGTCATGTTCTGGCGCAAGAACGATCCGGCCACCCAGACCGCAACCGTCAGCCAGACCGCCGAGGGTTCGCGCACCATCGACGCCAACTCCGAACACGCCCGTCTGCAAGCCCTGACCGGCGGCCGCGAAGGCATCGCCATCACCCCGCGCCGCGACAGCCGCTTCAAGCTGCCAGGCCTGTAAGACAGGGCTGAAAGGCCAGGAAATCAGGGGCGCGTTCGTTTCGACGGACGCGCCCTTTTCTTTATTCCGTCGCTCAGGCCGTCAGGGCGCGCGGCAGCTTGAACGAAACGGTCTCGCGCGCGCCGTCGTCTTCGGTCACGACGGCGTCGAATCGGTCGCGGATCGCGTCGATCAGGGCCTCGATCAGCGGCTCGGGCGCCGAGGCCCCTGCGGTGACGCCGACCGTGGTCACGCCGTCGAACCACGACCAGTCCACGTCCCCCGCATCGTCGACCAGACGGGCGTCGCCGGCCCCGGCCTTCAGCGCCACATCGACCAGACGGGCCGAGTTGGACGAGTTCTTGGAGCCGACCACCAGCACCAGCTGGCACCCCTCGCCCAGACGCTTGACCGCCTCCTGCCGGTTGGTGGTGGCGTAGCAGATGTCTTCCTTGTGCGGGTCGGGCAGTTCCGGGAAGCGCCGCTTCAGCGCCGCCAGGATGTCGGCGGTGTCGTCCACCGACAGCGTGGTCTGGGTGGCGTAGGCCAGGGGCTGATCGCCGGGCCGCTGGAAGCTTTCCGCGTCGGCGACCGTCTCGACCAGGCTGATCGCCCCGGGCGGCAGCTGGCCCATGGTGCCGACGACCTCAGGGTGGCCGGCGTGGCCGATCAGGATGATGTGCCGCCCCGCCGCATGGTGGCGCTCGGCCTCGACGTGGACCTTGGACACCAAGGGGCAGGTGGCGTCGAGGAACAGCAGTTCGCGCGACTGCGCCGTGGCCGGCACCGACTTTGGCACGCCGTGGGCCGAAAAGACCACGGGCCGGTCGTCGGGGCATTCGTCCAGCTCCTTGACGAAGACCGCGCCCATGCCCTTCAGCCGCTCGACGACGTGGCGGTTGTGAACGATCTCGTGGCGCACATAGACGGGAGCGCCGAATTTCTCGATGGCGCGCTCGACGATCTGGATGGCGCGGTCCACCCCGGCGCAGAAGCCGCGCGGCGTGGCGAGCCGCACGTTCAGGGGACGACGTTCAAAGGCGGAGGACGATACAGGCGCGTTCATGGCCCGGAACCTAGTCGCTCGCGCCCCTTGCCGCCACTGCCTGCATGGTCGCGTTTGCCGCGCCTCGCTTTAGCCGCTATCACCACCGAGCGTGGCTAGGTCGGACGTCCGATCGTCCCGCGCCCCCTTCGACTGCCGGAAAGCTCCTGATGCGTCGCGTCCTGACCGCCCTCGCCGCCCTCTCCCTCGCGGCCGTGCTGATTCCCCAATCCGCCGAGGCCCAGTCCAGCGGTCGCCAGGGCCGCCCGGGCGGCCAGCAGAGCCGCGACCAGGCGCCGGACCAGGGCACGTCGCAAAACGCGCGTCAGGTGCGGATCGCCCCGCTGTCGCGCCGCGCCAACGCCGGCCCCTGCCCCTATGTGAAGGTGCTGTACGACGCCGCCCGCTACGTCGAGATGACGGATTTCAACCGTCCCTCCACGGCGACCATCGGCTTCACCGGCGAGATCGAAGGCGTGACCGCCGACTGCGTTTATCGCGACGCCGACCCGATCCGCCTGGACTTCAACATCCTGTTCAACCTCGGCAAGGGTCCGCAAGCCAGCGGCGATGCCCGCACCTATCGCTACTGGGTGGCGGTGACCGAGCGGAACTCGGCCGTCCTGGCCAAGGAATATTTCGACCTGCCGGTCAATTTCGAAGGCCAGACGACCGCCACGGTCCAGCAGGCCCAGTCCATCGTCATCCCGCGCGCCGACGCCACCACCAGCGGCAACAACTTCGAAGTCCTGGTCGGCTTCGACGTCACGCCGGACATGGCCGAGTTCAACCGCTCGGGCAGCCGCTTCCGCGTCACCGCCGGCCAGCCCCAACCGAACCCCTAAGAACATGACTGATCTCAAGACCTCTCTCAGCGAAGCGGTCGGAGCCGCCTTCGCCGCCGAAGGCGTGGACAAGGCCCTGGCCCGCGTCGTCGCCTCCGACCGTCCCGACCTGGCCGACTTCCAGTCCAACGGCGCGCTGGCCGCCGCCAAGGCGCTGAAGGCCAATCCGCGTGAACTGGCCGCCAAGGTGGCCGAACGCCTGACCGCTGATCCGCGCCTGTCGTCGGTCGAGGTGGCCGGTCCCGGCTTCATCAACCTGAAGCTCTCCGACGCCGCCCTGTCGCAGCGCGCCGCAGAGGTCGCCGCCGACGAAGTCCTGGCCGGCGCCTCGCTGAATACGCCGTCGCGCAAGGTCGTCATCGACTACGCCGGCCCCAACGTGGCCAAGCCGATGCACGTCGGCCACCTGCGCTCCTCCATCATCGGCGAGAGCCTGAAGCGGCTGTTCCGCTTCCGCGGCGACACGGTCTGGGGCGACGCCCACTTCGGCGACTGGGGCTTCCAGATGGGCCTGCTGATCACCGCCTGCGGCGACGAGGGCTTGGGCCTGGCCTTCATGGCCGACGGCGACGGCCCCTTCCCCGCCGACAGCCCGGTGACGCTGGAAGACCTCGAACGCCTCTATCCGCAGGCCGCCGCCAAGGCCAAGGAAGACCCCGCCTTCCGCGACCGCGCCCGCAAGGCGACCGCTGAACTGCAGGGCGGCCGTCCCGGCTACCGCGCCCTGTGGGCGCATTTCGTCGCCGTCAGCCGCACCGCACTGGAGCGTGAGTTCGGCGCCCTGGACGTCACCTTCGACCTGTGGAACGGCGAGAGCGACGCCGATCCCCTGATGCCCGAGATGCTGGCCCACCTGAAGGAGACCGGCCTGCTGGTCCCCGACGACGGCGCCCAGGTGGTCCACGTCGCCAAGCCCGGCGAGACCCGCAAGAAGAAGCTGGCCGACGGCTCGGTCATCGAGGCCCCCAGCCCGCCGCCCCTGCTGGTGGTGTCGTCGGAAGGCTCGGCCATGTACGGCACGACCGATCTGGCCACGATCCTGGACCGCCGCAAATCCATCGATCCCGACCTGATCCTCTACGTCGTCGACGAACGTCAGGCCGAGCATTTCGAACAGGTCTTCCGCGCCGCCTATCTGGCCGGCTACGCGCCTGAAAAGTCGCTGGAACACCTCGGCTTCGGCACCATGAACGGCGCCGACGGCAAGCCGTTCAAGACCCGCGCGGGCGGCGTGCTGAAACTGCACGACCTGATCACCATGGCCACCGACAAGGCGCGCGAGCGCCTGCACGAGGCCAAGCTGGGCGATGACCTGCCGGAAGCCGAGTTCGAGGACATCGCCCGCAAGGTGGCGGTCGCGGCGCTGAAATTCGCCGACCTGTCGAACAACCGCACGACCAGCTACGTGTTCGACCTCGACCGCTTCATGAGCTTCGAGGGCAAGACCGGCCCCTATCTGCTGTATCAGGCCGTGCGGGTGAAATCCCTGCTGCGCAAGGCCGCCGATCAGGGCGTGGCCTTCGCCCCCATCGTCGTCGCCGAACCGGCCGAGCGTGATCTGGCCCTGACGCTGGACGCCTTCGACGCGGCCACGGCGGACGCCTATGACAAGCGTTCGCCCAACCTGATCGCCGAACACGCCTATCGGCTGGCGCAGAGCTTCTCGAAATTCTACGCCGCCTGCCCGATCCTGGTCGCGCCCGACGCCGCCACCAAGGGCTCGCGCCTGGCCCTCGCCGCCGCCAGCCTGCACCAGTTGGAACAGGCGCTGGAACTGCTGGGCATTGAGACGCCCGAGCGGATGTAATCTCCCTTCCGACGTCATCCCGGACGGCCCGCAGGGCCGATCCGGGACCGCCGGAAGCGCGACCGTCTGAATGTCGAGTCCAATGCCGCGTCTTGGGCGGTCCCGGCTCTCCGCTACGCTGCGGCCGGGATGACGGGATGGGGCGCGTTCGCTATGGTTCCGTCTTGCTACGGAGCCTCCCCCCCAATGCCCCTCGCCCTCGACGCCTTCATCGCCGGTCTGCCCAAGGCCGAACTGCACCTGCACATCGAGGGCTCGCTCGAGCCCGAACTGATGTTCGAGCTGGCGCAGCGCAACGGCGTCGCCATCCCCTACGACAGCGTCGAGGCCGTGCGCGCGGCCTATGACTTCTCGAACCTTCAGGACTTCCTCGACATCTATTACGCGGGCGCCGCCGTGCTGCTGACGCGACAGGACTTCGAGGACCTGGCCTTCGCCTATTTCCAGCGCGCCGCCGCCGACAACGTGCGCCACGCCGAAATCTTCTTCGACCCCCAGACCCACACCGACCGGGGCGTCCCCTTCGGCGTGGTGGTCGAGGGCCTGATCGCGGGCATGGACCGGGCCAAGGCCGAACTGGGCGTCACCAGCGGCCTGATCCTCAGCTTCCTGCGTCACCTCAGCGAGGACGAAGCCTTCGCCACGCTGGAAATGGCCAAGCCGTATCTGCACCACTTCATCGGCGTCGGGCTGGATTCGTCCGAGGTCGGCCATCCGCCGTCCAAGTTCCAGCGCGTCTTCGCCGCCGCCCGCGACCTAGGCCTGAAACTGTGCGCCCACGCCGGCGAGGAAGGCCCGCCCGCCTATGTGCATGAGGCCCTGGACCTGCTGCACATCGACCGCATGGACCACGGCAACCGCTCGATGGAGGACGAGGCCCTGATCGCGCGTCTGGCCGCCGAGCAGATGACCCTGACCGTCTGCCCGCTGTCGAACCTGAAGCTGTGCGTGGTCAAGGACCTGAAGGACCACCCGGTCCCCGAGATGCTGCGCCGCGGCCTGCACGTCACTCTGAACTCGGACGACCCGTCCTATTTCGGCGGCTATGTGAACGCCAACTACATCCAGCTGGCCAACGCCGTGGGTTTGACGCGGGAGCAGGTGACGCAACTGGCGAAGAACAGCTTCGAAGGCAGCTTCCTGAGCGACGCCGACAAGACGGCGCGGCTCGCCGAGGTCGAGGCCTACGCAAAAGCCGCCTGACCCTCTCTTGCGTCATCCCGGACGAGCCGCAGGCTCGATCCGGGACCGCCGGAAGCGCTGCCGTTTGAATGTCGAGTCCTTGGCGGTCCCGGCTCTGCGCCTCGCGATGCGAGGCTTGGCCGGGATGACAGCGTGAAGGTTAGGCCGCCGCGATCTGATCGACCTCGTTGGCCGAACCGAGCGCCACCGGAATCCGCTGGTGCAGCTCCGTCGGCGTCACGTCCAGAATCGCCTGGGTCCCGTCCGTCGTCGCCTTGCCGCCCGCCTGTTCGATCAGGAAGGCCATGGGGTTGCCCTCGTACATCAGGCGCAGCTTGCCCGGCTTGTTCGGCTCGCGCTTGTCCCACGGGTAGAGGAAGACGCCGCCGCGCATCAGGATGCGGTGCACGTCGGCCACCATGGCGGCGACCCAGCGCATGTTGAAATTCTTGCCGCGCGGACCGTCGGCGCCCTGCAGGCAGCCGGCGATGTAGCGCTGCACGCTCTCGGCCCAGTGGCGCTGGTTCGACATGTTGATGGCGAACTCTTTCGTGTCCGCCGGGACGGTGATCGCTCCGTGCGTCATCAGCCACTGGCCGTCGTGCGACAGGGTGAAGCCCGCCACGCCCTGGCCCGTGGTCAGAACCAGCATGGTCTGGCCGCCATAGACGGCATACAGCGCCGCGACCTGATGACGGCCGGACTGCAGGAAGTCGGCCTCGGTCGGCGTCGCCGACGGCGCCTTCAGCACCGAGACGATGGTGCCGACCGGGGCGTTGATGTCGATGTTGGACGAGCCGTCCAGCGGGTCGAACAGGACCAGGTACTCGCCCGCCGGGTTGGTCCCCGGCTGGATCGTGTCCATTTCTTCCGACGCCACGCCGGCCACGGCCGGGCAGGCCAACAGCATTTCGGTGAGGACATCGTTGGAGATGACGTCGAGCTTCTTCTGCTCTTCGTCCTGCACGTTGACGGCGCCGGACGCGCCCAGGGCCCCGACCAGGGCCCCGCCCGACACGATCTTGCGGATCTCGACGCAGGCGGCGGCGGCGGCCGTCAGGGTCTGGGTCAGGGCCTGCGGCAGATCGAGGGAGGCCAGGTGGGCGGCGAGGTCGGTGCGGGCGGTCATGGCGGCCTTCAATCCTGTCACGAGAGCAGTTCGCGCCCTCATGGCCCTTCGGATCGTTCGCGGCAAGCCCGGTCCCGCTTGACTTCGCCTCGGAGTCGGGGCCTTAGGTCGCACGCTCTCGCGGGAGAGATCGGCGGTCGTGTAGCGGCTGCCGGAGCCGAAGGCGCAACCGCCCCGGAAACGCTCAGGCAAAAGGACCGCGAAAGCGCACGGACGCTGGAAAGTCGCCCCCCTTCCCGGGATTCATGGGCGCGCCGACGGAGCAAGGCCGACCTCTTTTGCGGGGACGGTCGGAATCTCTCAGGCTTCAGGACAGCGGGGGCGCGACGACGGCGAAGCTATCGCCGCAACCCGCGACCGGAGGATGCTCGATGAGCGACCAGGCCTTGAAGACCACCCCCCTCAACGCCGCGCACCGCGCGCTGGGCGCCCGCATGGTCGGCTTCGGCGGCTATGACATGCCGGTCCAGTACGAAGGCGTTCTGGCCGAACACCGCTGGACCCGCGAACACGCCGGCCTGTTCGACGTCTCGCACATGGGCCAGGCCCGCATCACCGGCGACGACGCGATCCAGCAGTTCCAGCGCTTCGTCCCCGGCGACTATGAAATCCTCAAGGCCGGCAAGCAGAAGTATTCCCTGCTGCTCAACGCCGAAGGCGGCATCATGGACGACCTGATGGCCGGCAAGCCCGACCATGACGGCCTCTATGTCGTGGTCAACGCCGGCAACAAGGACGCCGACTTCGCCTTCCTCAACGCCAATCTGGCCGGCGACGCCAAGCTGGTCGTCCTCGACGACCGCGCCCTGCTGGCCATCCAGGGGCCGGAAGCCGCCGAGGTCATGGCCAAGCATGAGCCGGCCCTGGGCGAGATGGGCTTCATGGATTCGGCCCGTCTGATGCTGTTCGGCGTCGACTGCTTCGTCTCGCGCTCGGGCTACACCGGCGAGGACGGCTATGAGATTTCGGTGCCGAACGCCGACGCCGAGCGCGTCTGGAACCTGCTGCTGAGCGACGCCCGCGTGAAGCCGATCGGCCTGGGCGCCCGCGACTCGCTTCGTCTGGAAGCCGGCCTGCCGCTGCACGGCCACGACGTCGACGCCACGACCAGCCCGGTCGAGGCAGCCCTGACCTTCGCTCTGTCCAAGTCGCGCAAGGAAGCCGCCGACTTCAACGGCGCCGAGCGCATCCTCAAGGAACTGGCCGACAGCCCGGCGCGCGTCCGCATCGGCCTGAACGTCAAGGAAGGCGCCCCGGCCCGTGAAGGCGCCGAGATCGCCGACATGGACGGAAACGTCATCGGCGTCATCACCTCGGGCGGCCCCTCGCCGACCCTGGGCCGCAACATCGCCATGGGCTACGTCCCGCCGGCCTTCGCCGCGCTGGGAACGGACCTGAAAGTCATCGTGCGCGGCAAACCCGCCGCCGCCGAAGTCGTCGCCACTCCCTTCGTGGCCACCCGCTACTATCGCAAACCTAAAGCCTGAGAGATCAGACACATGCGCTTCACCAAAGATCACGAGTGGGTTCGCCTCGAGGGCGACGTCGCCACGGTCGGCATTTCCAAGCACGCTGCTGACGCCCTGGGCGACGTGGTGTTCGTCGAGACGCCGGAAGCCGGCAAGAGCTTCAACCAGGGCGACAGCTTCGCCGTGGTCGAAAGCGTCAAGGCCGCCTCGGACGTCTACGCCCCCGTCTCGGGCGAAGTGGTCGAGGGCAACGCCGCCCTGGCCTCGGCCCCGGAAACCGTCAACGCCGATCCCGAAGGCGAAGGCTGGTTCGCCAAGATCAAGATTTCGGACGCTTCGCAGGTCGAAGCCCTGATGGATCAGGCCGCCTACGACGCCTTCCTGAGCACGCAATAATAGAAGCCCTCCCCTCGAGGGGGAGGGTTGGGAGGGGTGGAGGCATCCCCTTTCCCATCTGAACTCCGATCGGCGCCACCCGAGTTTCTTTCGGCGACCGCCTGCCAACACCCCATCCCAACCCTTCCCCCTCGAGGGGAAGGGCTAGGAGTCAAAGATGCGCTACCTCCCCCTGACGCCCGACGACCGTGAGGCCATGCTGGCCGCCATCGGCGCCAAATCCATCGACGACCTGTTCATCGACGTGCCGCAGGCCGCGCGCCGCGACGGCTTTGTCGACCTGCCCCGCGTGGCCGGCGAGCTGGAGGTCGAACGCGCCCTCTCGGCCATGGCCGGCAAGAACGCCACGGCCGGGACCGTCCCCTTCTTCTGCGGCGCCGGCGCCTACAAGCACCACGTCCCGGCCACGGTCGATCACGTGATCCAGCGGTCGGAATTCCTGACCAGCTACACCCCCTACCAGCCGGAAATCGCCCAGGGCACGCTGCAGTACCTGTACGAGTTCCAGACCCAGGTCGCGAACCTGACCGGCATGGAAGTCGCCAACGCCTCGCTCTATGACGGTTCGACCGCCATGGCCGAGGGCGTGCTGATGGCCACCCGCGTGACCCGCCGCAACAAGGCGATCATCTCGGGCGGGGTGCATCCCCACTACGTCAAGGCGACCGAGACCGTGGTTCACGCCGTCGGCGTCGAGACCGAGGCTCTGACCGCCGCCGTTGACGCTGAAGACGCTGTCATCGCCGCCATCGACAAGGACACGGCCTGCGTCGTCGTCCAGACCCCCAACGTCTTCGGCACCGCCACCGACGTGACCAAGATCGCCGAGGCCGCTCACGCCGCCGGCGCCCTGCTGATCGTCGTCGTGACGGAAGCCGTGTCGATGGGCCTGCTGAAGTCGCCCGGCGAAATGGGCGCCGACATCGTCGCGGCCGAAGGCCAGTCGATCGGCAACGCCCTGAACTTCGGCGGTCCCTACATCGGCCTGTTCGCCACCCGCGAGAAGCTGCTGCGCCAGACGCCCGGCCGCTACTGCGGTGAAACCGTCGACGCCGACGGCCGTCGCGGCTTCGTCCTGACCCTGTCGACGCGCGAGCAGCACATCCGCCGCGACAAGGCCACGTCGAACATCTGCACCAACTCGGGCCTCTGCTGCCTGGCCTTCACCATCCACATGAGCCTGCTGGGCGAGACGGGCCTGCGCCAGATGGCCCTGCTCAACCACGAGAAGGCCCTGGCCACGCGCGACGCCCTCGCCGCCATTCCCGGCGTCGAGATCCTGACCCCGCGCTTCTTCAACGAGTTCGCGGTCAAGCTGCCCAAGAACGCCGCTGAGGTGGTCCAGACCCTGGCCGACCATCACATCCTGGCCGGCGTGCCCTACAGCCGTCTGGCCCCGGAAGCGGGTCTGGATGATGTGCTGCTGGTCGCCGCGACCGAGACCACGCTGGACGCCGACATCAAGATCCTGGCGGCTTCGCTCGCCAAGGTCCTGGCGGCCTGAGGGGAGATAGAACCATGAGCACGATGAACACTGTCGGCCGCCCGACCACCCCGAACGCCCTGCCGGACAACGACTACAAGCACCCGACCTTGACGGGCGCGCGCGGCCTGCTGCAGGACGAGCACCTGATCTTCGAAGGCGAAGGCTGGGGCAAGACCGGCGTCGACCTGCCCAAGCCCGCCACGGACGGTTCGGACCTGGGCGACCTGGTTCGCAAGGACCCCATTGGTCTTCCTGGCCTGTCGGAGCCGGAGGCCATGCGCCACTATGTGCGCCTGAGCCAGAAGAACCACGCCATCGACCTGGCCATCTATCCGCTGGGTTCGTGCACGATGAAGCACAACCCGCGCCTGAACGAGAAGATGGCGCGCCTGCCGGGCTTCTCGGACATCCACCCGCTGCAGCCGCAATCGACGGTCCAGGGCGCGCTGGAACTGATGGACCAACTGGCCCACTGGCTGAAGACACTGACGGGCATGCCCGCGGTGGCCCTGTCGCCCAAGGCCGGCGCGCACGGCGAACTGTGCGGCCTGATGGCCATTCGCGCCGCCCACGAAGCCAAGGGCGAGCATGAGCAGCGCCGCAAGGTGCTGGTCCCGACCTCGGCCCACGGCACCAACCCCGCCACCGCCGCCTTCGTCGGCTATTCGGTGGTCGAGGTCGCCCAGACCGACGACGGCCGCGTGGACGTGGCCGATCTGGCCGCCAAGCTGGGTCCGGACGTGGCGGCCATCATGGTCACCAACCCGAACACCTGCGGCCTGTTCGAGCGCGACATCCTGGAGATCAGCCGCCTGACCCACGAAGCGGGCGCCTACTTCTACTGCGACGGCGCCAACTTCAACGCCATCGTCGGCCGGGTGCGCCCGGGCGACCTGGGCGTCGACGCCATGCACATCAACCTGCACAAGACCTTCTCGACGCCCCACGGCGGCGGCGGTCCCGGCGCGGGTCCGGTGGTCTTGTCGGAAGCCCTGGCCCCCTTCGCCCCGGCCCCGTGGGTCGTGGCGGGCGCGGACGGCTACAAGCTGGTCGAGCGCGAGGAAGACGAGGCGGCGCAGGCCTTCGGCCGCCTGTGCGCCTTCCAGGGCCAGATGGGCATGTATGTCCGCGCCCTGTCCTACATGATGAGCCACGGCTCGGACGGCCTGCGTCAGGTGGCCGAGGACGCCGTCCTCAACGCCAACTACATCAAGGCCCGCCTCGAGGACCTGATGAGCCCGGCCTTCCCCGAGGGACCGTGCATGCACGAAGCCCTGTTCGACGACGAATGGCTGAAGGGCACGGACATCACCACGCTCGACTTCGCCAAGGCGATGATCGACGAGGGCTTCCACCCGATGACCATGTACTTCCCCCTGGTCGTCCACGGGGCCATGCTGATCGAGCCGACCGAGACGGAATCGAAGCAGGAGCTGGATCGCTTCATCCACGCCATGCGTCTGCTGGCCGAGGCCGCCAAGGCGGGCGACGTCGAACGCTTCAAGGGCGCCCCCTTCCATGCGCCCCTGCGGCGCCTGGACGAGACCCGCGCCGCGCGCGCGCCGCGTCTGCGCTGGACCGCCCCGGAAGGCTCCAACATCGCCGCCGAATAAGCGTCCGATCGCGGTCTGAAGTGAAGCGCCGTGTCCTTCGGGACACGGCGTTTTGCTTTTCAGGCCCCTCTTACGAAAGCTTCACCCCCACGCCACGGTTCGGCCTTGTCGCCCGTGTCTAGGATAGGCTGACAGCCCCTCCCAAGGCGGTCGCCTCCTCCTCCCTCGTCCGTGACGCTCGTGACCCTGGCCCTGATTCCCTTCCGCGCCGACAGCCGGCCTCGCCAGAGGCCCGGACTGCTGCGTCGTGCGCAGCGGCTGGGGATGATGGCGCTGGGCTTCCTGATCATCGGCCTGGGCATCCTGATCGCCCCCCTGCCCGGCCCCGGCGGCGTGCCGGTCATCGCGGTCGGCCTGGTCCTGCTGCTACGCAACTCCTGGTGGGCCAAGCGGCAGTTCATCCGCGCCCAGCATGCCCGACCCAAGTGGGTCTATCCCTTCCGCCGCCTGATGCGCCGCAAGCCCGAGATCGCGCCGGTCTTCTGGCAGCAGGCTCTGCGCGCCGAAAAGGTGGTGCTGCGTCGCCGCCCCTCGCGGCTGCTGATCCGGGCGCGCAAGCGGACCCGTCGCGCCGTCCGCAGGCTGTTCCGCTAACAGCCACGCTTCACCGCACACGGTAACGTGAACTCAACCGCCGCGCGGCCCGTCGCGATCGGCGTATGCTTCCTCTCGCGTAATCAGAAGCCGATAGCGTTGGGAGGCGCTGTTCAAATGATGTCACGCGTACAAAAGGGAATCCTCGCCGGCTTCTCGGCCACCGTTGCGGTTTCCATCCTTGAGGCCGGCAATATGCTGCTGGGCCGGATGTTCGATCCCTTCCCGGGCATTGTGGCCAGGATGTTCGGCCTGTCGGGCAATCTGGCCGCCGGCTGGGCCATTCACTTCGTGATCGGTTCGCTGGTGCTGGGTCCGCTGTTTGCTCTTCTCTACGCCCGACTGCCGACCAAGACGCCCGAAACCAAGGGCATCCTGTTCGCCGTTGCTTCCTGGGTGGGCATGATGCTGATCATCACCATGATGGGCGATCCGCGCACCTTCACGGGCAGCGCGGGCTTCGGCACCTTCGCCTGGATGCTGATCACCCACATGGTCTTCGGCGGCGTGCTGGGCAATGTCTATGCCCGGCTGGTGGCGCGCGAGAAACGCGCCGGCTTCATCCACGGCGCGCCCGCTCACTGATCGCGGGCCTCGCCAAAACGCAAAAGGCCCCGCCGTCGCCGGCGGGGCCTGATGTGCTTGTCGCCACGACGGCGATCAGTTCAGCTTGGCGCCGATCTGGCTGATGGCGGCGTCGATCAGCGGGTCCGACTTGGCGCCGGCCAGACGGGCGGCCAGGATGTCCTGAGCGGCCTTGGCGGCCAGGTCGGCGGCGGCGGCCTTGACCTCGGTCGTGGCCTGGGCCTCGGCCTGGGCGATGCGGCGCTCGGCCAGGGCCTGACGACGGGCCAGACCTTCTTCGATGCGAACCTTGGCTTCGGCTTCCAGACGCTTGGCGTCGGCTTCGGCGGCGGCCAGCATCTCGGCGGCTTGCGCCTCGGCCTCGGCCTTTTCCTGACGGATCTGGGCCAGCATGGCTTCGGCTTCAGCGCGCAGGCGGGCGGCTTCGTCCAGTTCCGACTGGATCTTGGCGGCCTTGCCGTCCAGGGCCTTGGCGGCCATGCGCGGCGCGCCGGCCATCACGGCGATGGCGACGAAGATGATCAGGCCGACCAGAACCCACAGTTCGGCGCTGGTCTTGAGGTCCCAGAAGTGGGGATCGAGGAACATGTTCATCAGGCGGCTCCCTTGACGGCCGCGTCGGCCTCGGCGGCCGTCGGGGCCTTGCCGGTCAGACGCTCGACGATCGCGCGGGTGGTGTCCGAGGCGATGGTCGAGGCATGGGCCATGGCGCCGTCGCGGGTGGCGGCGATGGCCTTCTCGGCGTCGGCGACGCGGGCGGCGACGGCGGCTTCGTCCTGGGCCTGACGGGCCTGGATCTCGGCGGCGACGCGCGCCTTGGCGGCGACGGCGGTGGCGCGGGCGTCGGCGCGGGCCTTGTCGACCTCGGCGCGGGCGGCTTCGGCCTGGGCGGCGGCTTCGGTCTGAACCGAACGCGCCGTGGCCACGGCCGCGGAAATGGTTTCGGCCCGTTCGTCGATCACGCGGCGCAGACGCGGCGCGAAGACCTTGGCGATGAGCGCATACAGAATGACGAACAGGATCAGCAGGTAGACGACCTGCCCGGCCCAGTGCTGGAACTCGAACTGCGGCAGTCCGCCGGCGTCATGCTCGGCGGCGGCGGCAGCCGCGTTGGCGGGCACGTGCCCGGTTTCGGCCGCGTATTCGACGGCCTGTTCCACCGGCAAGACCGGGGGCGGAGCTGAGGGAGTTGCAGCCATGATTATCCGTCGTGAAAGCAGATGCGGCGGCGCAGCCGGTCAGGCGCGCCGCCGCTGATCAGCGGGTTCGGGTTTAGCCGAGCCAGATCAGGATGCCGAGCACGAAGGCCAGGATGCCCAGGGCTTCGGCGAGGGCGGCGCCCACGAACAGGTTGCCGACTTGCGACGCGGCGGCAGCCGGGTTGCGCAGGGCGCCGGCCAGGAATTGGCCGAAGATGTTGCCGACGGCCAGGGCCGAACCGACCATGCCGATGGTGGCGATACCGGCGCCGATGAACTTGGCGGCTTCAGCGTCCATGATGATATTCCTAATTCTTGGAGCGTTAGAGGGTGGGGTTAGTGCTGGTCCGCAGCCTTAATGGCCATGGCCCAGGTTGACCACATCATTGAGATAGATGCAGGCCAGAACGGCGAAAACGAAAGCCTGAAGGAAGGCCACGAGGAACTCGAGCGCGGTCAGGGCGATCACCATGCCCAGCGACAGCGCCGCCACCGGCAGGGCGAACAGGCCCGTGCCGCCTGCCAGCGCCACGCCCACCAGGGAGACGATGAAGCCGGCGAAGATCTTCAGCGCCACGTGACCGCCCAGCATGTTGCCGAACAGACGAAGCGCCAGGGTGACGGGACGCAGCAGGAAGGAGAAGAACTCGATCAGGCCGACGACGGGACGCAGGGCCAACGGCGCGCTGGTCGGCCAGAACAGGCCGAAGAAGCCCAGGCCGTTCTTGGCGATGCCGATGATGACCACCAGGGCGAAGGTCAGGACGCCGAAGGTGGCGGTGACGGCCAGCTGCGAGGTGGCGGTGAAGGTCAGGAACATCCCCAGAATGTTCATCATCAGGATGAGCAGGAACAGGGTGAAGACGAACGGGAAATACTTGCGGCCGTCGTGGCCGATGATCGACTGGGCGAGGTTGTCGATCATGCCGAACAGGGTTTCGCCCGCCGCCTGCATGCGGCCCGGCACCACCTGGGCGCGCGAGGTCGCCAGCGTCAGGAAGATCACCACCAGGCCAAAGGCCAGGGTCATCGCCAGGTGCGAGTTGGTGAAGGCCAGGCTGACCTTGCCGACAAGCGGAAGGGTGACCTCGCCGAAGTCGAGGCCCGGCATCGGCGCGATCTGGAACTGGTGAATCGGATCGGCCACGGGCCTTTCGCTCCTTAGTCTTTTTCGTCTTCGCCGGCTTCGACGTAGGGCACGGCTTCCGCCTTGACACCTGCCGCCATCGCCTGCGCCATCAGCCGGTTGGCTGTCCGGCGCGCCATGTAGATCGCCAGGGCGAAGCCCAGAAGGACTCCGACCAACAGGCCCCAGGGGGTCGTGCCGAACAAACGGTCGACGCCGAACCCGAGGCCCAGACCAACGAAAACACCGCCGAGCAGCTCGGCGATGATCTTGTAGGCCTGTCCCGTCACCGCGTGCGCAGCGAACTCGGCCGATTGCTCGACCTTGGTCCGGCCTTCCAGCGCGGATGCGCTTTCGTTGAGGCGTTTGATCGCCTCTTCGCGCGATTCCTTCGTCGGGGACATGGGCCTGTTCGCTCAGCGTCCGACACAGGGCCGGAACGGGTCTGAATTCGGCGCGGAACCTATAGCCGAGGGGGCCTCAGGTCAAGGCGCGCCAATCTTTACTTAAGCCTTTGTTTTTCAGCGCCTTACGGCCAACCAAAAAACAGGCGTGGCGATGCGTCGCTGCTCGGGGGCCGAGTCTCAGTCCTCGCTGACGAAATCCTGGGCGAATTCGGGCGCGCCGTCGTCCAGGTTGGTCAGCAGGTCCTCGCCCTCCGAGTCGCCGCTACGGGTCGGATCGGGCACCTCGAAGCCGACCGGAATCGACAGATCCAGCAGGCCCGCGGCCTTCATCTCCTGCACGCCCGGCAGGTCGTAGAGGCTGGCCAGGCTGAAATGCTCGAGGAAGCGGTCGGCCGTGGCGTAGGTGACGGGCCGCCCCGGCGTGCGCCGACGCCCGCGCAGCCGCACGAAGTCCATCTCCAGCAGCAGGTCCAGCGTCCCCTTGGACAGGGAGACGCCGCGCACGCTCTCGATCTCGGCGCGGGTGCAGGGCTGGTGATAGGCGATGATGGCCAGGGTCTCCAGCGCGGCCTTGGACAGGCGGCGCGGCTCCTCGCGCTCCTCGGTCATCAGGAAGCCGAGGTCGGCGGCGGTGCGGAACCGCCAGCGGTCGGCCACGCATTCCAGCTCGACGCCCCGCCCCTGATAGCGCTGGCGCAAGGAAGCGATGGCCCGGCCCGCGTCGGCGCCCTCGGGCAGACGGCGCGCGATCTCGACCGCCGACAGGGGGGCGGCGGCGGCGAACAGCAGGGCCTCGACCCGGCGCTCGATCTCGGTTTCGTCGGGTTTGAAGCTGAGGTCAGACATCAGCGCACCCGATCCCGCTCATCCCGGCGAAGGCCGGGATCCAGATTGTAGGGCGCAAGGGCTTGCAGGACGGATCTGCGAAAGACAGGCACGAGCTGTTCTTGCATCTGGATCCCGGCCTTCGCCGGGATGAGCGAATGGTGGGGGCTCACGGCGTCAGCTCCAGCGGTTGGCCCAGGCCCCGGCGTTTGAGGAAGAGGTCGGCGAAGGCCTCGGCCTGGCGCACGTCCATCTCGCCCTCCTTCACCAGCTCCAGACTGGCCGACAGGGTCGAGGCAGTATAGCTGGCCTGGCTCGGCCCCTCGCCTTCCGCTTCACGCGAGGGCGCGATCTGTTCCAGCGGCGTCCAGTCGGCCAGACGCGGCATCAGGCCGCGCAGCCAGTCGCGCGCCGCCTCCAGCTGGAAGGCCTCGACCCGCTGGCCGGGGGCGTAGCGGCGCCGTTCCTCGCGCCGACGCTGGGCGACATAGGCGGCCATCAGCTCATAGAGGCTGGCGTCGACGCGGTCGGACGGGATGATGACCGCGGCCTCCGGGTCGCCACGCGTGAAGACGTCGCGCTTCAACTGCGGGCGGCTGGTGATGGCCTCGACCGAGCGGCGCATGGCCTCCAGCTTCTGCAGGCGAAACGCGAGCGCGGCGGCCATTTCCTCCGCCGGCGGCTCCTCGGCCTTGCCCTTTTCGGTGCGCGGCAACAGCAGGCGGGACTTCAGATAGGCCAGCCAGGACGCCATCACGAGGTAGTCGGCGGCCATGGCGAAGTTGCGCCGACGCGCCTCGTGAACGAAGGCCAGATACTGTTCCGCCAGCTTGGTGATGGACAGCTTCAGCAGGTCCACCTTCTGTGTGCGCGCCAGCGCCAGCAGGACGTGCAGCGGCCCTTCATAGCCCTCCAGATCGACGACGAAGGCCTCTGCGGCGTCAGCGTCGTCAACGGCGGCGAAGTCCAGATTGGGCTGGAACGCCTGATCCATTGTTAGGCCTGCGCCTCGCCGACATCGGGCCCTTTAGCGGCTTCGAAGCGCCCGCTCAGAGCCGCCTCCAGCCGGGCGCGGGCCTCGGCGACGTCCAACGGCTCGGCGGTGTGGACGATGCGGGCCAGCGCGGCCTCGGCGCGGCGTTTGGCCTCGCCCTTCAGCTTGCCGGTCCCCTCGGCCACCTGACGCATTTCGCCGAGATCGCCGTTGCAGTGCAGGATGACGTCGCAGCCCGCCTTCAACGACTGTTCGGCGCGCTCGGTCAGGGTGCCGGACAGGGCCTTCATCGACAGGTCGTCGGACATGATCAGGCCCGAGAACCCCAGATGCTCGCGCATCAGGCGGATGCCCTTCTTCGACGTCGTGGCCGGGCGCTTGGCGTCGACGGCGGTGAAGACGACGTGGGCCGTCATGGCCATCGGCATATCCGACAGGGCCTTGAACGGGGCGAAGTCCCAGCCGTCCAGCGTGGCCAGATCGGTCTCGACCACCGGCAGGTCGTGATGGCTGTCAGAGAAGGCGCGGCCGTGGCCGGGAATGTGCTTGATGATGGGCAGGACGCCGCCCGCCAGCAGGCCTTCCGCCGCCGCCCGGCCCAGCTGGGTCACGGTGGCGGGGTCCTGAGCATAGGCGCGGTCGCCGATGATGTCGTGAGCGCCCGGCACCGGCACGTCCAGCACCGGCACGCAGTCGACGGTGATGCCCAGCTCGCGCAGATCGTGGGCGATCAGCCGCGCCCCCAGCCGCACCAGTTCGCGCGCCGCCGCCGGATCGTTCGTCGCCTTCAGGTAGGCCGAGCCGGGCGGATACTTGGGCCAGTGCGGCGGGCCGAGGCGCTGCACCCGGCCGCCCTCCTGGTCGATCAGGACGGGGGCGTCGGCGCGGCCGATGCTGTCGCGCAGGTCCTCGACCAGAGCCTTGACCTGAGCGGGCGTGTCCACGTTGCGGCGGAACAGGATGAAGCCCCAGGGGCGGACTTCGGCGAAGAAGGCGCGCTCCTCCGC
The DNA here is from genome assembly GCF_057839885.1 of Brevundimonas sp. KH_025. Lineage (NCBI taxonomy): Bacteria > Pseudomonadati > Pseudomonadota > Alphaproteobacteria > Caulobacterales > Caulobacteraceae > Brevundimonas > Brevundimonas sp. KH_025. The sequence goes on from NZ_CM174501.1 coordinate 2,215,127, forward strand.
CGTCAGCTTATGGCCGGAACAGCCGTAGATGGCGGCGGAGGTCATGCGTCTTCTTTCCTGCTCGTCTTAGCGGACGATGCAGTCGCGGCCGGCGGCCTTCAGCGCGTTGCAGAAGGCGACGGCGCGGTCGCGGCTCATGCCGCCGAAGGTGGTGCGATAGACGGTCGAGCCGTTGGCGGCGGTGACTTCCTGCACCCGCTTTTCGGCGCCCGAGGCGAACGAGCCGAAGCGCGCGGCGACGGCGGCGTATTCACGGTCGGCGATGGCGGTCGAGGAGAAGGCGCCGATCTGCACGCCCGAGGAACCGCCAGCGGCGGCGGGAGCCGCCGGCGCTGGCGCGGTCGGAGCCTTGACGGCCGGCGCCGGGGTCACGGGCTTGGCCTTGGGAGCAGCAGGCGCAACGACGGCCGGGGCGGCAGGCGGCAGAGCCGTCGGCGCGGCGGGCAGCGGCTGGGGCGCCGGGCGCGGCTCGACCGCTTCCGGGCCGGGGGTGAAGGTGGGGGCGGCGCCGGTCGCCTCGCCGCCGTCGCGATAGACGCGCACGCCGGCTTCCGGGTCGATCGGCTGGGCGTCCAGCGGCGCCTCGACCTTCATGCTCTCGACCGGCGTGCCCACGGCGGGCGGGGCGTCGGTCGAGGAGCGCACGCCCGAGCGATAGAAGACCACCACGGCCACGATCAGCAGCAGCAGGACGACGGCGCTGATGATCAGGGTGATCGGCGGCGACTTGGCGGCAGGGGCGCGACGAGGATCATAGCTGCGACGCTCGAACGGCAGGTCGTCGTCGGTGGGCGGCGTATAGGCCCCCCGCTCGCGGCCGGCGTTGGGGTTGCCTCGGTGATCGTCGTCGTAGGACATGGGTCGCGCTTTCTGGATCGGCCCCGCGCGAATCGGCGCCGGGAAACATCAGTCTAGCCCGCCCGTGGCCGCTTTCGAATCACAGATCAAGCGCCAGGTCGAGACTGAACAGCTTGCCGTGGACTTCGATGGCGTAGCGGTCGGTCATGCCGGCGATATAGTCGCACACCGCCCGCGCCCGCTTGACCGGATCGTCCGACAGGGCCGGGGCTGACCATTCGGGCGGCATGACCTCGGGCTCGGCCATGAACAGGTGGAACAGCTGCGCCAGGACGCGGCGCGCCTGACTGCGGGTACGGTTGACCCGATAGTGGCGATACATCCGCTCGAACAAGAAGCGACGCAGCACGGCCAGGTCGGCCATCATGCCCGGCGAGAACTGCACCATCATCTGCGGCGCGCGACGCACGTCCTCGACGGTGACGATGCGGTGCTCGGCCAGCCGCCGCTCGGTCTCGGCCAGAACGTCGTCGACCATGATGCCGATCATGCGGCGCACGGCCTCCAGACGCACCATGCGGTCGTCCAGCGCCGGCCAGTCGCGGCGCACCCCGGCCAGACACGGCCCGATCAGCGGCACGTCGGCCAGATCGGCCAGGGTGAACAGGCCCGCCTGCACCCCGTCGTCCACGTCGTGGTTGTTATAGGCGATGTCGTCGGCGATGGCCGCGCACTGGGCCTCCAGCGAGGCGAAGGTGTCGAGCCTCAGGTCCCAGTTCGCCGCCCCGCCCGGCGCATAAGCCGCCACCGTTTTCCACGCCGGCTCGTCCAGGTGATGCATCACCGGCCCGTTGTGCTTGATGACGCCCTCGACCGTCTCCCAGCTCAGGTTCAGGCCGAGAAATTTCGGATAGCGGACTTCCAGCTCGGTGATGACGCGGAAGCTCTGGACGTTGTGATCAAAGCCGCCGTAGTCGGCCATCTGAGCCTGCAACTCGTCCTCGCCCGCATGAGCAAAGGGCGGATGGCCCAGGTCGTGGGCCAGGGCGATGGTCTCGGCCAGATCGTCATCCAGCCGCAGGGCGTGGGCCAGCGACCGGGCGATCTGGGCCACCTCCAGACTGTGGGTCAGGCGGGTGCGGTAGTGGTCGCCCTCGTGCGCGACGAAGACCTGGGTCTTCTCCTTCAGGCGGCGGAAGGCCGTGGCATGAATGATGCGGTCGCGGTCGCGGGCGAAGGGGGTGCGGGTGCGGCTGGCGGGCTCGAAAACGTGGCGGCCGCGGCTGGCGGCGGGGTCTTCGGCGAAGGACGCGCGGGTCTGGCTCAAGGCGGACAGCACTTCTATTGCAGCACAGGCCTTTGCGAACGCCTGTCAGCTCCTCATATAGAGAGCCGTGAGCACCGTCCAATCCACAGAATCAGCCCGCGACTTGTCGCTTTCCATTTCGGCCCGCGCGCCGGAAGGCATCGTTCTGGCCGAGAGCGCGGCCAAGCGTCTGGCCAAGCTGGCCGTGACCGAGGGCAAGGCCGTCATGCTGCGCGTCGCCGTCGACGGCGGCGGCTGCTCGGGCTTTCAGTATCGGCTGGAACTTGTCGACGCCGCCGAGGCCGATGACCTGATCATCCGCCGCGACGGTCAGGCGGCGGTGATCGACCCCGTCTCCATCCCCTTCCTCAAGGGGTCAGAGATCGCCTTCGTCGACGAACTGGCGGGGGCGCAGTTCGTGGTGCGCAACCCCAACGCCTCCTCCAGCTGCGGCTGCGGCGTCAGCTTCGCCATCTAAGGCTTCGCTTGGCGCAAGCCGACCGGGCGCCCATGTTTCGATCATGCGCCGCTTGATCTTCATGACCGTGCTGCTGGCCGCCCTGCCTCTGGCCGCGAACGCCCAGACCTGGCCCGGCTGGCCGGGTCCGCCGCCGCCCGGCTACGACCCCGGCTCCGCCATCGCCGACCAGCACCGCCTTGAGATGGACCGTCTGCGCAATCAGGCCGCCGAGCGTGAAGCCCTGGCCCAGCAGCAGCGGCTGCAGACCCAGCTGACGATCCAGCGGCTGCAGGCCGCGCGCCAACCGACGCCGCCCCTGCCCCCGCCGACGGTCTACGCCCCGCGCACCCCGGAACAGGAACGACAGGCCCGCGAAGCCCAAGCGGCCCGGCGCGAGGAGATGACGCGCGGCGTCACCGAGATCGACGCCTGGCTGGACCGCCGCCCGCACTGACCGCCGGTTACAATTGCATCCCTTCCCTGATCCCCGCGTTTCGGCCTAGCTTCGGGCGAGATTTCAGGGCGGAGACGACATCATGCGTTGGCAGGGCGGACGGCGCGGCGGCGGCATCGAGGACCGGCGCGGCATGGGCGGCGGCGCGGTGGCGGGCGGCGGCATCGGGGTTCTGGTGCTGGCGGCCATCGGCTATTTCGTCTTCGGCATCGACCCCACCACGACCCAGCAGGTCGCCAGCCAGTTCGGCGGCGCCAGCCAGTCGGAACAGGCCGGCAAACTCGGCTCGCCCGAGGATCAGGCGGGTCAGTTCGTCGAGGTCATCGGCTCCAACATCAACGACGTGTGGAAGACCAAGCTGCGCGGCTACACGCCGCCGACCACGGTCCTCTACGAGCAAGGCACCCAGACGGGCTGCGGCTTCGGCCAGTCGGCCATGGGCCCCTTCTACTGCCCCGCCGACCAGAAGGTTTTCCTGGATCTGTCTTTCTGGCGCGAGATGGAGACCAAGCTGGGGGCCTCGGGCGCCGACTTCGCCAAGGCCTATGTCATCGCCCACGAGTTCGGCCACCACATCCAGACCCTGACCGGCGCCAGCCAGCAGGTGCAGCGCGCCCAGCAGGCCGCGCGATCACAGGCCGAGGGCAACAAGTATTCCGTCGCGCTGGAGCTTCAGGCCGACTGCTACGCCGGGGTCTGGGCCAGCAACGCCGCCGCCGTCTCCGGCGGTCAGGTGGCTCTGGAGCCGGGCGATCTGGAAGAAGGCATGAAGACCGCCCAGGCCATCGGCGATGATGCGCTGCAACGTCGCGGCGGCGGTCGCGTCTCGCCCGAGAGCTTCACCCACGGCTCCTCGGCCCAGCGGGTCGAATGGCTGCAGCGCGGCTATCAGACCGGCGACCCGGCGGCCTGCGACACCTTCAAGGGGCTGTGACGCCCTAACCCACCGTCAGGTCCATCTGGGGCGAGACGTGCAGACGCCCTCGCCCCAGGTCCAGCACCACGTCGCGATCCTCGAAGGCGGCCACGCCCAGCAGGGCGTCGGGCGCATGGGGCAGAGGCCCGTCGGCGAAGACCGGCACCCCCACCGACCGCCACAGGTCGTCGCCAAAGGTCACGGTCCGCACCTCGATCACCCGCGCCCGCGCCACCCCGCCCAGGACGATGCTGGACCCGACCGCCTCGGTTCGTCCGTCCAGCAGGCCCGCCGCCTCGGCCGCACCCTGGCCAAGCGCGATCAGGGACGAGAAACCCGTGTCGACCACGGCCCGGATCACCGCCCCCTCGACCGTCACCTCGGCGGTCATCGCCGTGCCGCTGCGCTTGACCGCGACAGGTCTCAGGGCTGGCGAAACGACATGATCGCCCGGATCAGTCAGGCGCGCGCGTCGGCGCTTCATGTCCAGCTCCAGCACCGCCTCCCCTAGCAGGTCCTGCCCCAGCACCAGCGGCGCGCCCAGCCCCGCTTCAGCCGCCAGCGGCCCCAGATCGAGGATGGCCGCCCGCAGCGCGCCGACGGTCAGCGATCCGACCGTCACGTCCAGCGTCACCCCGCGTCCGACCTGCGGCTGGCCCCCGACGCCATAGGCCACCATCGGCATGTCGAAGAAACGCGTCAGGCCCAGCGCCTCGACCAGCCCCCGGTCGATCACCGAATACTGGGCGCCGCTGTCGATCAGGGCCGTCACCTCGCGCCCGGCGATCCGCGTCCGCACCGTCGGCGTGGCCGCGTCGGCGACCGCGAACGACAGCCAGCCGCTGCTCCCGCCCTCGGGAAAGGCCAGCGTCGGCCGCCGCCAGATCACATGGTCCTTGAGCCACAGGCCGCCGCCGACAGCGGCCGCGGCGGCGCCCGCGCGGATCAGGAAGGAACGGCGTCTCATCCTGCCTGACATGGACCGGACAGCGACGATGCGCCAGCCCCTCCGACGCCGCAGCGCCCTATCGTCATCTTGTTGCGCGAAACCGCGAAATCGCCTTCGCTGACGCAAAATAATCATGACGAAGCGCCGCCCGACAGCTAGAAACGACCCGTCATGAGCACCTCCCCCGACCGTTACCTTTCGACGCGCGGCGACGCCGCCCCGACCAACTTCGCCGACGCCCTGCTGCGCGGCATCGCGCCCGACGGCGGCCTCTATATGCCGCAGGCCTGGCCGACCCTGCCCGCCGACGCGGCGCGGCCGGGGCGGACCTATGCCGAGATGGCCAAGGAGGCGATTTCCCCCTTCATCGGCGACGCCCTGCCCGCTGGCGCGCTGGATCGCGCGCTGGAGCGGCTGACCAAGGGCTTCGACCACCCGGCGGTGACGCCCCTGGTCGAGCTGGAGCCCGGCCTGTTCGTGCTGGAGCTGTTCCACGGCCCGACCGCCGCCTTCAAGGATCTGGCGATGCAACTGGTCGCCGCCCTGTCGGACGAGGCCCTGGCCGCGACGGGCCAGAAGCTGACCCTGCTGACCGCCACCAGCGGCGACACTGGCGCCGCCGCCGTGCGCGCCTTCGCCGGGGCCGCGCGCATCAATCTGGTCGTCCTGCACCCGCTGGACCGCGTCTCGCCGGTGCAGCGCAAGCAGATGACGACGGTTCAGGCCGACAACGTCCTGAACCTGGCCGTGCGCGGCGACTTCGACGACTGCCAGCGTCTGGTGAAGGGCCTTCTGGCCGAGGAATCCCTGCGCGACGGCCGCCGCCTGTCGTCGGTCAACTCGATCAACTGGGGCCGGCTGGCGGGGCAGATCCCCTACTATGTCTCGGCCACGGCCCAGCTGGGTCAGGCGGCGACCTTCGTCGTCCCGACCGGCAATTTCGGCGACGCCTTCGCCGGCATCGCGGCCAGGAAGATGGGTCTGCCGGTCAACGGCTTCGTCGCCGCCGTCAACCAGAACGACGCCCTGGCCCGCGCCATCAACGAGGGCGTCTATGCCCGCCGCCCCGCCGTCGAGAGCGGCAGCGTGTCGATGGACGTCCAGGCGCCGTCCAACTTCGAACGTCTGGTCTATGAGGCCTCCGGCCGCGACGCCGACGCTGTCCGCGCCGTGTTCGAGACCTTCGCCCGCGACGGCGCCGTCACCCTGTCCCCGGACCTGCTGGCCGCTCTGAAATCGGAAGTCTCCGCCGTCTCCATCGACGAGGCGACGACCCAGGCCGAGATCGCCCACGCCCACGCCGCCTGGGGCCGCGTCGTCTGCCCGCACACCGCCGTGGCCCTGGCCGCCGCGCGCCAACTGGACCGCGCTGACGGCCCCGTCGTCGCCTTGTCGACCGCCCACCCGTCCAAGTTCGGCGCCTTCGCCTCGGACGTGCTCGGCTTCCAGCCCGAACCCGCCCCCGTCATCCGCGCCCTGGGCGACCAGCCCGAGCGCCTGACCATCATCGACAACACGGCCGAGGCGGCGCTGGCGGCGGTGAAGGGCTTCGCGGGCTAGGCCCTAGCCCACCCAGCGGGGGTGACGCGGCTGTCCCTGCGGACATTCCAGCGCCGCCCGGTCCCAGGCCGCCAGATCAGCGGCGGCCTCATAGGTGGCTTCCAGAAAGGCGCAGAGGGCGGCGTCGGGATCGTCCTCGGCCCGCACCGCCGCATAGGGCAGGACAAACTCGCCCAGCCCGGCGTCCCAATGGGCCGCGACCGGCGCTGCAGCCGCCGCTTCAAACCCCGGCGGCGCGGGATAGGCGTAGGCGTAGAAGGACGGCTCGCGCTTGGGATCGCCGGGCCAGAAGCCCGCGCTGGACACCTCGTGCGAATAGGCCTCGCGCGTCACGTCGTCGGGCAGGTTCGGCACCCCGCCCGGATGCAGGGGCGCCCGCCGCCCCGAGAACCGCGTCACGGCCAGATCGAAGGCGCCCCAGAACAGATGGACGGGGCTGCACTTGCCCAGAAACCGGGTGCGGAACAGGTTGAAGACGCGATCCACCTGCACCAGCGCCCGCCAGTAGTCACGCGCGACCTCGGGATCATAGGGACGGAACCGCTCGTCCAGCGGAAAGGGCGTCGCCTCGGCCATCTCGTCCGGCGTCAGGTCGATATGACAGGCCACGCCCAGCGCCGTCAGGGCGTCCTGCGTCTCGTTGTAGAAGTCGGCCACCGTCCCGGATTTCAGCACGATCCGGCGCTCGCCCCCGTCGCTGACGCGGATGACCAGAGCCCCGGCGATGAAGTCGAACTCCATCGAAAAGCCGACGCCGCCATGCGGAATAAGGCCGGTCGTCAGCCCCCGCGCCGAGACCCGCAGCGTCACGTGCCAGCCGTGGTTCAGCCAGGGCGTCTGCGACAGCCGCGTCTTGCCGACGATCTGCGTCCACAACTGCAGCGTCTCCATCGTCGGCCACAGCGCCGCCGCCGACAGTTCGGGCCATGCATTCGCGCGCGCCGCCATCCAAAGCCTCCTCGCCTGCCCCCTGCCTCAAAATCCCGCGCGACGAGATCGTTGCATGGGACGACGTGCGATACGGCCAAAGCGGCGCTGACGGTGGTGACTCGAACTCAGCCTTGCCCGGGAAACGGCGGGCAACTGCCCTCGCTGACGGCATCGTCAGCAACGCGATAGCCGGCCAGGCCATCGCTAACGATTCGAAGCGCCGACTGAGCTGCGTATGAGCCGCCGTTCCTGGCGCGATCACCGAAACAGGCGATGACGCCCTCGGGCGTCCATCGGATGATGCGCAGACTGATCGCCCAATCCCCTGGCCGCTCCAGCGTCGCTACCCCGTCCGCTGTCGCCAGCGCCGTAAAGGACCAGTCACGCGGATGCTTGAGGCCAGCCGCGCGCGCCGGCCCCGTCGAGTTTCGGAACGAGGTGAGATCCAGACGCAACAGGATATCGGCCGCCGACAAGTCCGGCGACGGCGGCGGGATCAGCGCCGCCCCTCCCCAACAGGGCAGCAGCGCCGAAACGGCTCTATGGCCCCAGGCATTATAGGGCCACAAGCCCTGCTTGATCTGCACGAGCGCCCTAGCCCCGTCCACAGCCACGGCCTGAAACTCAAGACGAGTGGCGAACCCGTCCTTCATCGTCGGCGGAAGGGGATCGGACGCCGTCCTCAACGCGGTCGGCGAGATCGGCATGGCCGGCAAGTCGCCGAACGACAGCGCGACGGTGCGCAGCGCCGGGCATTCATCCGATGAAATCCGGTCGACGCGGCCGTCCGACGTTCGCGTCGCTCTCCACCTTCGGGCCTGAACCTCCTGCCGGGTCCGCGCGAGCCGGTTGACGTCCGGTTCGATCATGATGGAATGCGGCAGGGTGTAATACGGATCGCCGTCCACAGTGATCGTCACCATGGCCTCGTCAGGCTGGGCGAGCGCCGAGGTCGTCGGAAGCAGGCTCGCCAACACAAGCGCAAGACAAGAACGCAGATAGGACATCGCGACCGCCTCCAAGGACGCCGCAGTAAGCCCGCAACCTCATTGACTGTCTAGGTAACCATCAGACCGTCTCTTGTGACGGGTCCGAAACCCGCCCTCACCCCTCGTCGCTGAACGGGGGCGGCAGTTGTCCGGCCTTGAAGATGATGCTCGGGTGCTCGTCGTAGTCGCCCATTTCGGTGTCAGCCGAGACGGAGAAGGCGACCACGCCGAGGCGCAGCGGCGCCAGCCGCTCGGCCTTGCGGCGAGCTTCCTCGGCGTCCTTGCAGCCGACCTGCGGCTCGGCGCGAAGGGCGCTGCCTTTGCCCTGAACATAGGCCTGGACGATATAGACGGTTTCGGTTGCCATCCCTCTCCAAGGGGCCTGTTCGGCGCCGGGGTCAACACGGGATTGGGCCGGCGCCGAACTCGCTAAACCGCCTCAGCCGCCTTCCAGTAGTCCAGCCGCCGGAAGAAGGGCGCCGGGTCCTTGGGCGTAACCAGGTTGGCGGGGTCGTGGAACAGGCGGTCGTGCAGACGGGTCAGGGTGAAGCGCACCGCGGCCGCAGCCCCCAGCCCCGGCAGGGCCGCGGCTTCGGCGGGCGTCAGGGGACGCACCGACTCATAGCCCTTCTGGAAGGCGCGCAGGGCCGAGTGCAGCGGCCGCCCCTCGGCGTCGAAGCCCCAGGCGCTCAGCGCGATGGCCAGGTCGTAGGCCAGCACGTCAGTGCAGCCGAAATAGAAGTCGATCACCCCGCCGATGTCGCTCTTGCCGTGCTCGTTCGTGGCGAACAGGACGTTGTCGGGGAAGTAGTCGGCGTGGATCGCCCCGCGCGGCAGGGCGGGATCGCTCCACGGCTCGGCCAGACGCGGCAGCAGGGCCTTGATCTGATCCAGCATCTTGCGGTCGACGCCTTTCGCCGCGCCATCGCAGCGTGCGGCCAGCGCCGCCCAGGCCTCTGGCCCGACCGGGTTCTGGCGCTCCAGCGTAAAGTCGGCGGCGTCGAGGTGCAGCAGGGCCAGCACCTGTCCGGCGCGATACTGCTCCTTGTCCGAGGGCTGGCGCTTCCAGGCGCCCGGCGCCCAGTTCAGGACGGCGGCGGCGCGGCCGTTCAGATGACCGATCAGTTCGCCCTGACGGTCCGCCACCGGCGACGGCGTGGGGAAACCGCGCGCCGCCAGATGCCGGGTCAGACCCAGGCAGAACGGCAGCGAGGCCGCGTCCGTCCGCCCCTCGAACAGGGTCAGGACATAGGCGCCTGTCGTCGTTTCCAGCTTGTAGTTGGTGTTCTCGACCCCCTCGGCGATCGGCGTCAGCGCGACCAGATCGCCCAGGGGGTAACGCATGAGATAGTCGGCGGCCTGATCCGGCGTGACGGGCGTGAAGACAGCCATGTTCAGGCCAGCTCCGCCGCCGCGCGACGGGCGCGCACCACGTCGGCCACATCGGCCAGCACGCTCTCGGTCGTGGCCCAGCGCCCGGCGCCGCGCCCCTTGCACGTCCAGACGCGACCGTCCTGACCATAGACTTTCAAGGCGTTGCGCTCTCCGTTCAGCGACTGAAACAGCGCGTCTTTCAGGTCGCCGTCAAGCCGGACCGAGGCCTCCAGACCACCGTCGCGATCATGACACGCGCCGATCTGGCGCACCGGCAGCTCGCCCAGCGGCGTCTCGGCCGACAGCTCGTCGCGCGGCAGGTCGGCGGGGGCGCGGCCAAAGGCCTCGAACGACAGCAGCTTCACCTTGGCGGCGGCGTCGTGGCCCTCCAGATCCGAGGACGGGTCTTCCTCGGCGAAGCCCGCTGCGCGGGCGTCGGCCAGGGCGTCGGCGAAGGCCGCGCCCTCGCCCAGACGTTGCAGCATGAAGTTGACCGTGCCGTTCAGCACCGCCTCGAACCCGGCGACGGGACCGGCGGCGCGGGCGGCGCGCAAGGTCTCGATCATCGGCGCGCCGCCGCCGACCGAGGCCGACCAGGCGACACGACAGCCGTTGGCGGCGGCCAGGGCCTGAAGGCCGGCCGGGTCGCGGGCCACGGCCTGCTTGTTGGCGCTGACCACGTCGCAGCCGGCTTCCAGCGCACGACGGATCAGGGCGTGGCCGGCCTCGCCTTCCGACAGGGCCTCCAGCACCAGATCCGGCTTCTGCGCCAGCAGAGCCTCGACATCATTGGTGAACAGCTCGGCGGGCGCGGACACGTCGCGCGCCTTGCCCGGATTGCGCACCAGAACCCCGACCACCTCATAGCGCTTGTCGGGCAGCAGACGGTTCAACAGGCCGCCGCCGACGACGCCGCAGCCGGCCAGAGCCACGCGCAGCGGCGCGTTCGACTGCACCGGGCCGGGAGGGGCCCCGCGCTCGCCGACCACCGTGCCCTCGGCGCGGCCCAGGGCGGCGACCTCGATCTCGACCCCGCGCGCCTCGCCCAGGTCGATGGCGTCATGCTGAACCAAGGCCCCGCCGAGACGACGCGCCGTCTCCCAGCTGGCGCGGCGATAGCGCAGCGGCGTGCCGGTTTCGCAGGCCGGATCGCGGTCGTAGAGGCCGTCCACGTCCTTCACCAGACGCACCCGGTCCAGCCCCAGCTCGGCCGCCAGAACCACCGCCGTCAGGTCCGATCCGCCGCGGCCCAGCAGGGCCACCCGGCCGTTCGCCCGCACCCCGCCGAAGCCCGGCACCACCACCACCTCGTGCTCGGCCAGGGCGTCATGCAGGTGCTCGCCCTTCAGGCTGACCGGGCGGGCGTGTTGCGCCGGTCCCTCGACCACGATGCCCAGTTCCCGCACCGACAGACCCACCGCGTCCAGACCCACCCGGTCGCAGGCGATGGCGACCAGGGCCGCCGCCTTCTCCTCGCCCAGCACGACATAGGCGGGCAGCAGTTCGTTCTCGTGATCCAGACCCAGCGAGCGGGCGTCGGCCAGCAGCCGGTCGGTGTGGCCCGACAGGGCCGAAACCACCGCCACCACCTTCCGCCCGGCGCGGACGTGGCTGTAGATTTCCGAGGCCACGGCGGGCGCCTCGGCGGCGTTGCGCAGGACGGACGAACCGAATTTCAGCACCACCACGTCGGCGGCCGGCGCGACGACGGGGGCCGCTTGCTGTTTCTGTTTATCGGCGACGAGAGCGAGAGAGGCGGGCATTGGGGTGATCCTGAAGGCGGGGTCTGGGGAGGATTTCGGGGTGGGCTCGGGCCATAAAAAAACCCGCCCGGGGGTCCGGGCGGGGTGATCGGTTTTTGCGTTTCTCGCCTAGGCGGCGCGCATCATCCGGTCCCCGCCCGCGAGGGCATGGTGGTGGTACCGGTGGTCGTAATCATGGACGCGACGAGGCCCGTCGCCGAGGCGGCGAAGCGGGTCATCTGCGAGAGGGCGAGGCGGTCAAGCACAGGCGGCGTCCGGTTGAAATCTGGCCTCAGGGTGTTCCACGACCCCGCACCGCGTCAACCCCCGAAAGAACAATTTTTGCTTGAGCGGCCCACAAAAGCGCGATTTCACCTCCGTGCCGCGCATCATCGCCAAAATGAGGTGAATTTTTCCGCTTGACCGGCGCCCTTCGCATCCGCAACGTAAGGTCACTCATCAAGACCGGCTGAGGGATTAGGCCCTTTGACGCCGGGGCAACCATCGGGTTCCGCCCGAAACGGTGCCAACTCCTGCGGGGTTTTCAGGGCGACCTGGAAACCGCGAGAGATGGGTGGAGCATCGACGAGGCGACGCTCCACGGTCTGTCACTGCATGGGTTCCTTGGCGAGCCGTTTTGCTGAGTGACCGAGACCCATGACCCTGGCCCTGATCGACCCCATCGCCCCCGCCGAAGAGCCCGCCTGTCGGGCCGATTCAGCGCGCCGTCCGTCCGAGCTGCTGCAGCGCGACGGGGCCCATGACGTCTTCGTCCCCATCCCCGACGGCTTCCCCCTGGATTTCGGCGGAACCCTGAACCAGAAGCAGATCGTCGGCCGTCTGCACGGCAAGGCCAACGCCCCCCTGATCGTCGTGGCCGGCGGCATCTCCGCTGACCGCTATGTCCACCGCACCGAGACCAAGGGCCTGGGCTGGTGGTCGGGCGCGGTGGGCGTCCGCGCCCCCATCGACCTGACCCGCTTCCGCGTCCTGGCCTTTGATTTCGCGCCGGAATTCGGTGAAGGCGTCAAGGATCCGAAAGCCCCGCTGACCATCACCACCCAGGATCAGGCGCGGCTGCTGGCCCTGCTGCTGGATCATCTCGGCGTCGAGAAGGTCGCGGCCTTCATCGGCTGCTCCTACGGCGGCATGATCGCCCTGGCCTTCGGCGAGCTTTTCCCCGACTGGGCCGAGCAGCTGGTGGTGGTGTCCGCCGCCCACCGCCCTCACCCGCTGGCGACGGCCTGGCGCGGGATCCAGCGCCGCATCCTGCAGCTGGGCCTGGAGACCGGCCGCGTCGATCAGGCCGTCGGCCTGGCCCGCGAACTGGCCATGACCACCTATCGCACCCCCGACGAGTTCGGCGAGCGCTTCGATTCCGAAGCCCCCAGCCACGCCGGTCAGGCCTATCCCGTCTGCGACTATCTGACGGCGCGCGGCCGGGCCTATCGCGACCGCACCACGCCGTCGCGCTGGCTGACCCTGTCGGACTCCATCGACCGCCACCGGGTCGAGCCCGAGGCCATCAGCGCCCCCGTCACCCTGGTCGGTTTCACCAGCGACCGCCTGTGCCCCATCGACGACATGAAGGAGCTGGCCGCGCGCCTGCCCAACCTCTGGCGCTTCGTGGAATCCCCCTCCCTCTACGGCCACGACGCCTTCCTCAAGGAAGACGTTCTGGTCGCTGAAATCCTGACTTCCGTACTGAAGGACATCGATCAATGAGCCGCGCCCGCCCCGCCGATCCCCGCACCATCGCCGCCCGTTCGGGCGTGGATACGGACACGGCCCACGGCGCGGTCATGCCGCCGCTGTACCTGTCGTCCAACTATTCCTTCGCCGGCTTCGACCAGAAGCGGAAGTACGACTATTCGCGCTCGGGCAACCCGACCCGCGACGTCCTGGCCGAGACCCTGGCCGAACTGGAAGGCGGCGCCGGCGCCGTCATCACCGCCACCGGCATGGCCGCGGTCGATCTGCCGCTGTCGCTGCTCAACCCCGGCGAGCTGCTGATCGCGCCGCACGACTGCTACGGCGGCACCCACCGGCTGCTGTGCGCCCGCGCCAGGAAGGGTCATTTCCGCGTCGCCTTCGTCGATCAGAACGACGGCGCGGCGCTGGACGCGGCCCTGGCCGACGGGGCCAAGCTGGTGCTGATCGAGACCCCGTCCAATCCGCTGCTGCGCGTGGTGGACGTGGCCGATGTCTGTCGTCGCGCCCACGCCGTCGGGGCCAAGGTGGTGGCCGACAACACCTTCCTGTCGCCCGCCCTGCAACGCCCGCTGGAGCTGGGGGCCGACATCGTGGTCCACTCGACCACCAAATACATCAACGGCCACTCCGACGTGGTCGGCGGCGCCGTGATCGCGGCGGATCCGGCCGACCACGCGGAACTGGCCTGGTGGGCCAACTGCCTGGGCGTCACCGGCTCGCCGTTCGACGCCTACCAGACCCTGCGCGGCCTGCGCACCCTGTTCACCCGCGTCGAGCGCCAGCAGGCGACCGCCGCCCTGGTCGCCGCGGTGCTGGAGCAGCATCCGGCGGTCAAGGCCGTCCACTATCCGGGCCTGACCTCCCACCCCGGCCACGCCCTGGCCCTGCGCCAGCAGTCGGGGCCGGGCGCCATGCTCAGCTTCGAACTGAACGGCGGGACCGACGCCGTGCGCGACCTGATCGAGGGCTTGGACATCTTCACCCTGGCCGAGTCCCTGGGCGGCGTCGAAAGCCTGATCGCCCACCCCGCCACCATGACCCACGCCGCCATGACGCCCGACGCCCGCGTCGTCGCGGGCATCACCGACGGCCTGATCCGCCTGTCGGTCGGGCTGGAGCATCAGGACGACATCCTGGCCGACCTGGTTCAGGCGCTTGACGCCCTGGTGCTGAAACAGGCGGCCTGATGTGAAAAGGCCCTCTCCGGCGAACCGGAGAGGGCCATGACTTCAGTCGCGCAGCCGGCCTTCTCAGGCTGCGAAGCGCGCCAGGCGTTGCTGCTGGCCGCGGGCGTCCATCGCCGCGTCTTCCAGCGAGAACTGCCCCATCATCCGGTCCAGTTCACGCGCGTCCTGGGCCAGCGAATGGCTGGCCGCCGTCGATTCCTCGACCATCGCAGCATTTTGTTGAGTGACCTGATCCATCTGGGCCACGGCGATGTTGACCTGCTGCAGGCCGCTGGACTGCTCCTGCGACGAGGCGACGATCTCGCCGGTGATGGCGGTGACGCGCTCGATCTGGCCGCCGATCCGCTTCAAGGCCTCGCCGGTGTCGCCGACCAGTTGCACGCCCTCGCCGACCTGACGGCTGGAGTCCGAGATCAGGGTCTTGATCTCCTTGGCGGCCTCGGCCGAGCGCTGGGCCAAGGCGCGGACTTCCGAGGCCACGACGGCGAAGCCGCGACCGGCGTCGCCCGCACGGGCGGCTTCGACGCCCGCGTTCAGGGCCAGCAGATTGGTCTGGAAGGCGATCTCGTCGATGACGCCGATGATGTTGCCGATCTCGTTCGAGGAACGCTCGATCTCGCCCATGGCGGTCACGGCGCGACCCACGACGGCCTGCCCCTGAACCGCTTCGCTGCGGGCGGCCTTGACGACGCTGCCGGCCTCGACAGCGTTCTCGGCCGAGCGCGACACGGTGGCGGTGATCTGTTCCAGGGCGGCGGCGGTTTCTTCCAGCGAAGCGGCCTGCTGCTCGGTGCGACGCGACAGGTCGTCCGACGCCTGGCTGATCTCATGGGCGCTGGCGCCGATGGCGCTGGAGCGGTCGACAATGGCGCTCATCACGTCCTGCAGCTTGCTCATGGCTCCGTTGAAGTCGGCGCGGAGCTTTTCGTATTCGGGCGCAAAGCGCGTGTTCAGGCGGAAGGCCAGCTGGCCGTTCGACAGACGGTCGAGGCCCGAAGCGATGCCGTCCACGACCTCGGCCTGCTGGCGCGCCGTTTCGGCGTCGCGTTCAGCCTGAGCGAGGCGGGCGCGCTCGGCGGCGGCGCGCTGAACCTCGGTCTCGGCTTCCAGGCGCACCTTCTCCTCGCCGTTCTGTTTGAAGGTCAGGACGGCGTCGGCCATGTGGCCGATCTCGTCGCGACGGCCGACGGCGGGGATGGCGACGCTCAGGTCGCCACCCGCCAGCCGCGCCATGGCCCGCGTCATGGCCTCGATCGGGCGGCTCAGCGCGCCGATCAGCCAGGCAACGGCGCCCAGGGCGATGACCAGGGCCAGGGCGCCGCCGATGGCGAAGCTCCAGTAGGCCCCCATGTAGGCCGACGTCTTGGCCTCGGCGCGTGCGGCGGCCAGGACGCCTTCCTTCTCCTGAATGGCCTTGATGGCGGCGCGCAGGTCCGACAGGCGAGCGGCGTCCTTGAGGTGAGCCAGGGCCTGGGCATGGGTCGCGGGGTCGCGCGCCAGTTCGATCACACCCTGAGCGCTGCCATGAAAGGCGATGTCGGCCGCCTTCAGCGCATCCTGCTCCGGGCGATAGGCGGCGGTCGCGTCGGCGGCGGCCAGATCGGCCAGACGCGCGGTGAAGACCTGACCTGCATCCTCATATTTGCCGATGAACTCCTGATCGCGCGTGGCGACATAGCCGCGCAGGGCGTTCTGCTGCTCGACCGCCGAAGCCAGGATCAGGTCCGTCGCCTTGAAGATCTCGTTCGAGGCCGCATCGGCGGCGTCGGCGCGCTGAAGCGCAGCCACGCTCCACAATACGACCATGGTCGCCATCCCGCAGGCGCCGATGACGGCGGCGAAGGACAGCATCAGCTTCTTGGGGACCGACAGGTTCTGCAGCATTTCTACGCTCACGGAGGGGGGACTGTAGCTCCGTTTCTTATGTGCCGCAGTTCGCCAAAGCCTTATCGTCCGACAGCGGAAATCTACGTAGTGGCGCCTACAACGCCTTCCACACCACCGACAGGGCGGTCAGCAGCAGGTAGCCAGCGAAGGCCTTTCTCAGCACCTTGCGATTCAGCCGGTGCGCCAGCCGCGCGCCATAGGGGGCGGTCAGCGCCGTCAGCAGCCCCATGATCACCGCCGCCGGCACGTTGACGTAACCCAGCGACAGCGGCGGCCGCCCCGGCGCGTCCCAGCCGAAGACGGCGAAGCCCAGGGCCGCCGTCGCCCCGATGGCCAGACCGAAGCCCGAGGCCGTCGCCACCGCCTGATGGATGGGCCGCCCGCACAGGGTCATGGTCATGCCGCCGAAACTGCCGCCGCCGACGCCCATCATGGCCGACAGCAGGCCGATGCCCGTCCCGACCCCGCGCCGTCCCCAGCCGGTCGGCAGGTCTTTTCTCAGGGTGACGTGTTCAGGCAGCAGCCCCATCTGCATGGCGATCAGCAGCAGGCAGACGCCATAGACGACGGCGAGCCCCTCCATCGAGGTGAAGCCCGCGATCGCCGCCCCGACCAGGCCGCCGAACGCCACCCAGGGCGTCCAGGTCTTCAAGACCGTTTCGTCCACCGCCCCGTGCGCCCGGTGCGTCGCCAGCGACCGCAGCGAGGTGGCGACGATGGTCAGCAGCGAGGTGCCGATGGCGACGTGCAGATTGCTCTCGCCCCCCACGCCCAGCACCGAAAACGCATAGAAGAGCGCCGGCACCAGCACCGTCCCGCCGCCGACCCCGAACAGGCCGCCGATCACCCCCGCCAGCGCGCCCGCCGCGATCAGGGCGGCGAACATCATGGCCAGTTCGGACAGGGGCAGAGCGCTCATAGCTTGGGCATAGCGGTCTGATGTCGCCCCGTCAGCCTCGATCTCTTTCCTCCCCATGCAACGGGGAGGGGGACCGCGTAGCGGTGGAGGGGCCTATGACGGCGGACCAAGCAGCCCCTCCGTCACGTCGCCTTCAGCGCCGCGCCACCTCCCCACACAGTGGGGAGGAGAAAGAAACTCAGGCCGCTTCTTCGGACTGGCCCAGCCGCGCCTGCCGCGCCTCGGCTTCGCGCACGGCCTCGACCGCGCGGTCCACGACCTCAAGCCCGGCCCCGGCCTTGACGCCCTCGACGGTCAGGATGCGGCGGAAGGCGCGCGCCCCGGCCCGGCCGTGCATCAGGCCCAGCATATGCCGCGCCATGCCCGCCAGATGCGCGCCCTCGGCCAGCCGCCCGGCCATATAGGGACGGTAGCGTTCGATGGCGGCGAAGGGATCGACGTCCTCGACATCCAGACCGAAGACGCGGCGGTCCACCTGCCCCAGCAAGGCCGGCTCATGATAGGCGGCCCGGCCCAGCATGACCCCGTCCAACTGCACGCCGTCGGCGTCGTCCAGATGGGCCTCGGCCTGATCCAGATCGCCGATGCCGCCGTTGATGCAGATGGTCAGATGCGGCCGCTCGCGCTTCAGACGGCGCACCAGATCATAGTCCAGCGGCGGCACATCGCGGTTTTCCTTGGGCGACAGGCCCTTCAGCCAAGCCTTGCGCGCATGGACGACGAAGCTGGTGATCCCGACCGCCGCCGACGCGTCGACCGTGGCGAACAGGCTCGCCAAGGGGTCCTGATCATCGACGCCGATGCGGCATTTGACGGTGGCGGGGACGCTGACCGCGCCCTTGATGGCCGCCATGCAGTCGGCCACCAGTTCCGGCTCGCGCATCAGGCAGGCGCCGAACTTGCCCGACTGCACCCGATCCGAGGGGCAGCCGACGTTCAGATTGATCTCGTCATAGCCGTAGGCCTCGCCGATCCGCGCCGCCTCGGCCAGCTGCGCCGGGTCCGACCCGCCCAGTTGCAGCGCCACCGGATGCTCGACCGCGTCAAAGCCCAGCAGCCGCTCGCGGTCGCCGTGGATCACCGCCAGGGCCGTGACCATCTCTGTATAGAGCAGCGCCCGGCTGCTCAGGGCGCGGTGAAACGCCCGGCAGTTGCGGTCGGTCCAGTCCATCATCGGGGCGACGGACAGTCTGTGCGGCGGATGTTGCGTCATGACCTCAAGGGCGCGGCGGTTCGGGCGATCGCCGCGTCCTATAGGGCGAACCGGCCGAAAACGCGACCGGCGTGCGGCGAACCTAGCCGCGCGCCACCTGGAAGCCGGCGAAGGACTGGCTGACCGGCATCAGCTCCAGGCTGTTGATGTTCAGATGCGCCGGCAGGGTGGCGACCCAGAACAGGGTCTCGGCGATGTCCTCGCCGGTCATCGGCTGGGCGCCGCCGTAGAGGGTGTCCGACGCGGCCTGATCGCCGCCGGTGCGGACCAGGGTGAACTCGGTCTCGGTCATGCCCGGCTCGATCGAGGTGACGCGCACCCCCGTGCCGTGCAGGTCCGAACGCAGCCCCAGCGAGAACTGGCGCACAAAGGCCTTGGTCCCGCCATAGGCGTTGCCGCCCTTGTAGGGATAGTTGGCGGCCACCGAACTGATGTTCAGGATGGCGCCCTTGCGCGCGATCAGGCGCGGCAACAGACGCCGGGTGATGGTCACAAGGCCGGTGATGTTGGTGTCGATCATCTGCCGCCACTGATCCAGGTCGGCGTCCTGGGCCGCGGCCGTGCCCAGGGCCAGGCCGGCGTTGTTCAGCAGCAGGTCGATGTCGCCGAAGCCTTCGGGCAGGGCCGCCAGCGCCGCGTCGATGGCGGCCTCGTCGCGCATGTCGAAGGCGGCGGCGTGGACCTTGTCCGCGCCCAGTTCGGCGACCAGGGCGTCCAGACGATCCTGACGACGGCCGGTGGCGACCACCTTCCAGCCGGCGCCGACGAAGCGGCGCGCCGCCGCCTGACCGATGCCCGCCGTCGCGCCGGTGATCAGAATCGTGCCGCTCATGTCCGCTCCGCCTTCAGGAATTTCGAGGCAGGCTTAGTCCCTGACCAGCCCGCCGTCGACCACCAGTTTCCGCCCCTTCCGAAGGGCCAGCCGCAGACTTCGACGAACAAGGGTTGAATTTAGGCAAAGCACTAATTAGCTCTTCTCCTATGAACAGCCTGTTCAAAGCCCTGTCGCATCCGGTGAGGCGCCGCATCATCGCCATGCTGCGGTCCGGCCCCCTGTCTTCGGGCCAAATCGCCGCCGCCTTCGACATGAGCTGGCCCACCGTCACGGGGCATCTCAACGCCTTGAAGGAGGCCGAACTGGTCAGCACCGAACGCGACGGCCAGTCGATCCGCTATCGGCTGGAGATCTCGGCGGTGGAGGAAGCCCTGGCCTTCCTCATGGACCTGAGCGGAACGGGCAAGACGGACGAGGAGGAGGAATAGATCATGAAGACCAACGCACTGGGCTGGCTGGACGCCGCCTCCATCGCCTTGACGGCGGCCATACTGTCGCTGGCCGTCTGGATCGGAATCGCCGGCCCAACGACGCCGATTCCCATCCATTTCAATCTGGCCGGAGAGGCGGACGGCTGGGCGCCGCGCGAACAAGTCGCCTGGATGGTCGGCCTCCTGGCGATCGTTGCGGCGGCGACCCTGGGCGGATGCGCCGTCTACGCGCGCAGGGCCGAAGACCTCGCCCGTCGCCGCAGCCTGCAAGCGGGACAACTGGTCAGCCTGCTGGCTCTGGCCGGATGCACGGCCCTGATCGCCCTGCCCCTGCTCACCGCCACCCCGCCGAGCCAAGGTCTGCACATGGCGCTCATGGCTCTGCTGTTCCTGGCGATCGGTGCCTTCCTGGGCCGCGTCGGCCCCAATGTGGCGGTCGGCGTCCGCACGCCGTGGACCTACAAGAGCAAGCTGGCATGGGAGCGCTCCAACCGCCTGGCGGGCCGCCTGCTCTTCTGGCTGGGTCTGGCGGGCTTGATCGCCGCGCCCTTCGCGCCCCAGCCCCTGGGCTTCAGCCTGATGATCACCGGCGTCCTGATCGCCGCCGTCTGGTCGATCTTCGAAAGCTGGCGCGTCTGGCGCACCGATCCCGACCGCCAACCCTTCTGATCCCTGAACCCTGACGACGGAGACAAGCATGCTGACCCTCGCCGCCGCCCTACTGCTCTCGCCGGTTTCGACGCCCGTCGAACTGGCCTCCAGCCCCGCGCCCCTGCACGGCGCCCTGCTCACGCCCGAGGGCCAGACGCGCGTCGCCGCCGTCATCCTGCCCGGCTCCGGTCCCACCGACCGCGACGGGGACAGCGCCCAGTTCGGCGTCCGCGCCGCCCCCTACCGCCTGCTGGCCGAGGGTCTGGCTCAGCGCGGCGTCGCCACGGTCCGCATCGACAAGCGCGGCATCGGCGAGAGCGCGGCGGCGGGTCCGGCCGAGGCCGACCTGCGTTTCAGCACCTATGCCGACGACGCCCGCGCCTGGGCCGCCGAGGCGGCGGCGAAGACGGGCCGTCCCTGCGCCTGGCTGATCGGCCACAGCGAGGGCGCGCTCATCGCCCTAGCCGCCGTCGCCCCAAACCGCAACGGAGAGGGCGACAACAAGGTCTGCGGCCTGGTCCTTCTGTCCGGCGCCGGACGCCCGGCGGGCGTGGTGCTGCGCGAGCAACTGGCGGCAGGCCTGCCCGAACCCCTGAAGACCCGCGCCTATGAGGTCCTGGCCGAGCTGGAGGCTGGCCGCACCGTGGCCGATCCGCCCGCCGAACTGGCCGCCCTGTTCCGCCCCTCGGTCCAGCCCTACCTGATCTCATGGCTGACGCTGGACCCGGCCAAGCTCGCCGCCGCCTACGACGGCCCCATCTTCGTCGGCCAGGGCACGACGGATATTCAGGTCAGCCTGACCGACGCCGAGGCCATCAAGGCGGCCCAGCCCCGCGCCGAGCTGGTCGTCTGGGACGGCGTCAACCACGTGCTGAAAACCGCGCCGACCGAGCGCGCCGCCAATGTCGCCACCTACATGGACCCGGCCCTGCCGCTGGCCCCCGGCGTGGTCGAGGCGGTGGCGACGTTTGTGCTGAAGTAGGACCCCTTCTCCCCTTGAGGGAGAAGGTGGCCCGTCAGGGCCGGATGAGGGGTGTCGGCTCAACGTTGAAGAGGCGGCCGCGAACCCAGCTTCCTCGCACCCCTCATCCGTCAGGCTCCGCCTGCCACCTTCTCCCTCAAGGGGAGAAGGAAGGCTCAGCCGTCCAACTCCGCCCTTGCCTGTTCGGCCAGATCAAAGAACCGCCGACGCACCTCAGCCGCGTAGGGGTTGTCGTGTTCGATGGCGCGGAACACGGCCGCGCTGTCGTGGCGGACCATGTCGACGCCCTGCATGACGCGCTCGAAACTGGCCGTGGTCATCCGCGTCGGCAGCGGCTCCATGGCCAGCAGGACCTTGGCGATCAGGTGGGTCAGGCCCTGCACCGTCGCCGCCTCGCGGTCGTGATCCTCGGGCGTGACGACGAAGACTTTCAGCCCCAACGCCTTGCGACAGAAGGCCCCCACCCGCCACGCCGCCTTGTCGCCGCGCACCGGGCAGACGGCGATGCGCAGGCCGGCGATGCCGTCCTTGCCGCTCTGCGGGCCGAACAGGGGATGGGTGCCGACGATCTGAACGCCTTCGGGCAGCCCCTCCAGCATCACCTGCGCCGGCTTCACCTTCACCGAGCCGACGTCGAGGATCAGGGCGTCCGGCGTCACATGCGGCGCGATGGCTGCAACCGTCTCGACCAGAACCCCGACCGGCACGGCCAGCACCACCACCGGACAGGCGGCGGCCTCCTCCAGCGTCGTCAGCCGGGCCAGCCCCTCGCCGTCGCTCGCCGCCGGATCGTGGGCGAGGATGTCGAACCAGGGTGCCAGATGTCGCGCCGTCAGCCGCCCGAAGGCGCCGAAGCCGATCAGGCCGAGTATCGGGCGCGGCGCGCTCACCCCGCCAGAGTCTCCTGGAACCGCACCGGACGGCCATGCGCCTGGCCGATCAGTTCACCGTCCTTCATCACCACCCGGCCGCGCACGATGGTCGCCACCGGCCAGCCGGTCGTCTCGAAGCCGTCGAAGGGGGTCCAGCCGCAGCGGCTGGCCTGCTGGTCGTGGGTGATGGTCTTCTTCGCCTTCAAATCCACAATGGTCAGGTCGGCGTCATAGCTGACGGCCATCCGTCCCTTGTTGGCCGTGCCGAACACCCGCTGCGCTCCGCCCGAAGTCAGGTCGATGAAGCGTTCCAGCGACAGACGGCCCTCGGCGACGTGCGTCAGCATCAGCGGCACCAAGGTCTGCACCCCCGGCATCCCCGACGGCGAGGCCGGATAGGGCTTGGACTTCTCTTCCTTGGTGTGCGGCGCGTGGTCCGAGCCGAGCACGTCGGCCACGCCCTGTTGCATGCCCCACAGCCACAGGGCGTCGACGTGCTCCTGCGAGCGGATCGGCGGGTTCATCTGGGCATAGGCGCCGAGCCGCTGATAGGCCTCGGGCGCGACCAGAGTCAGGTGCTGCGGCGTGATCTCGACGGTGGCGACATCCTTGTGGAAGCGCAGGAACTCCATCTCGTCGCGCGTCGTGACGTGCAGGACGTGGATGCGCGCGCCGGTTTCCTTGGCCAGTCCGACCAGACGGCGCGTGGACATGATGGCGCTCTCGGCGTCGCGGACCTCGGGGTGGCTGGTCCAGTCGCCGGTGCGGGCCAGACTGCGGCGCTCGACCAGTCGGTATTCGTCCTCGGAGTGGAAGGTGGCGCGGCGGCGCACGTTCGACAGGACCTTGCGCACCCCCTCGTCGTCGGCGATCAGCAGGTCGCCGGTCGAGGCGCCCATGAAGACCTTGACCCCGCAGCAGCCCGGCAGACGCTCCAGATCGGCCAGATGCTCGGCGTTCTCATGCGTGCCGCCGACGTAGAAGGCGTGGTCCGTCCACATCCGGTCCCTGGCCCGCACCAGCTTGTCGGCCATGGTGTCGGGATCGGTGGTGTTGGGATTGGTGTTCGGCATCTCGAACACGGCGACGACCCCGCCCAGAGCCGCCGCGCGGCTGCCGGTCTCCAGATCTTCCTTCCACTCCAGACCCGGCTCGCGGAAATGGACCTGGGTGTCGATGACGCCCGGCAGGACGGTCAGGCCGGTGGCGTCGAACACCTCGCCCGCCGAGGCCTGGGACAGGTCGCCGATGAAGGCGATGCGGCCGTCGATGACGCCGACGTCGGCCTTGCCGCGTCCCGCATGGTTGGCGACTTCGCCGCCCCGCACGATCAGGTCATAGGTCTGGGTCATTGGCATCTCCTGAGGTCGAGGCGCTTATGCGCGCTGGGCGCCCGAACGCGCAAGCCGACGGAGGACTTCGTCAAAGCCCTCCCCCTCGAGGGGGGAGGGTTGGGTGGGGGTGAAGGCAAGCGGCTTCCCGGTAAAGAGCAGGAGGCGCCTCATGCGCCTGTGCAGGCGAGATCGTGCGAACACCCCCATCCCCGGCCCTTCCCCCCTCGAGGGGGAAGGGAGATAGTGGGTGAACTAGTCGGCCAGTTGCACCAGCAGCTTCTTCGACGCCTTCAGCACCCGCTCATAGGGCAGGTCCATCATGTGCTGGATGTGCTGGTTCAGGCGCGGGTCCAGGTCGATGAACTCCTGCAGGCTGCGCGGGCCGCGCACCGCCACCCCGGTCCAGGGACGACGCAGCACCTCGTCCGAAGGACCGAACACGCCCACCGCCGGCACGCCCGCCGCCACCGCCAGCTGGGTCCACAGCGAGTCGCCGCCGATATAGAAATCAGCCCGCGACAGGGCCGCCACCGTCTGCAATCGCGTCAGCCGCCCCTGCAGCTCGATGACCCGCTCGCGCTTGACGGCGAAGCGGATCGAATGGGCCGCGTCGCGGTCGGCCTCTTCGCCGACGATCATCAGCCGCCCGCCGGCCAGAGGCCCGTCCTCGCCCAACAGCGACAGGGCCACCTTGGCGTAACGGTCGGCGGGCCAACGCTTGCCGATCCAGTCCACGCCCGGCCCGATGGCCAGGATCGGGCCGGTACCCGGCGGGATCAGGGCGTCAGCGGCTTCCTGCGCATCGCGCCCGACGAACAGCCTGGGCGCCGGAATCTCGTCCAGTTGCAGCACCCGCGCCGCCTGCTCGACCAGATGCACGTCCGGCAGGACCTTGCCCTTCACCGCCCGCTTCTGGCGCCGCAGCTTGCCCGACAGGGTCGAGCCGCGCATGTCGACCACCAGCCCCCAGTTGGTCTCGCGCACCTGGTTCCACAGGGCGATCCAGTCCCAGCGCCCGTCGCGGTCCAGAACGATCAGCCGCTCCAGCCGCGGCAGGTCGGCGAACAGCGGCGCGCTGGCCGGCGAACCGACGACGGTGAAGGTGGCGTGCGGAATGGCCTCGACCAGATGGGCGAGCATCCCCGACGAGAGGACCGCCTCTTCAGCGTCCGCCTCGGCGATATAGAGGATCGGGAAACGCCCATGCATGAAATAAGCCTAGAGGGATTCTCTACGGAATTCAGCGTAGATGCGATGAGAGAGCGTCACGAGGATGCTGGTCGCAGCGGGCCGGCGGCCTCATAGAGAGTTTCATACGCGAGTCGGCGCCAGCTTGTCCGCGATAGGGATGCGTCTGAGTTGATCGAGCAATACGGATGGTCTGACCTGCTGGCGAAGGCTTTTGCGCCGCACGCGCGCGCCGGCCACACGCCCGGGCGCGTCGTTCTCCAGCAACGGGACGGCTATCTGGTCGTCACGGATCAGGGTGAGCTGCGGGCCAAGGCTTCCGGCCGCCTGCTGCATGAGGCCAAGGAAATCGGCCACCCCGCTGTCGGCGACTGGGTGGCCCTGTCGCAGACCCCGCAGGAACGCACCGGCGTCATCCAGGCCATCCTGCCGCGGAGTACGGCCTTTATCCGTCGAGCGGCGCACAGCTCGCGCGGGCTGCAGATCATCGCCGCCAATATCGATGTCGCCTTTGTCGTCACCTCGATGAACGCCGACCTCAACCCTCGCCGGATACAACGCTATCTCGCCGCCGTATGGCAGAGCGGCGCCCGGCCGGTTGTGGTGCTGACCAAGTCCGACCTCTGCGATGATCCGCAGGCTCAGGTCGCCGAGATCGCGGCCCTGGCGACAGACTGTCCGGTGCTCATGGTCTCGGCCCGGCAAGGCCTCGGCCTCGACGCCCTGCTCGCCCAGGTCAAGCCCGGCGAGACCTGCGTGCTCATCGGCTCGTCCGGCGTGGGCAAGTCCAGCCTGGTCAACGCCTTCCTGAACGAGGACCGGATGGCGACCCAGGCCATCCGCGAGGCCGACGACCAGGGGCGCCACACCACCAGCCACCGCCAATTGATCCTCCTGCCTGGCGGCGGGATGATCATCGACACGCCCGGCATTCGCGAAGTCGGTCTGATCGACGCCGAAGAGGGCCTCGACACGGTGTTTGACGACATCGAGCGCCTGCCCCAGGACTGTCGCTTCAACGACTGCAGCCACGCCAACGAGCCCGGTTGCGCCGTGCGCGCGGCGCTTGAAAGCGGCGCACTCGACCCCGAGCGCTGGGGCCACTTCCAGAAGCTGAAGCTTGAACTGGCGGCCGCCGAGGAAAAGGCTGAACGGGTCGCCAAGGACGCCGAACGCCGTCGCCTCGCGGGCCTGCAGAAGCATTACCGCGCCACCAAGAGGAACGACCGGGGCCTCCGCGATTGATCTTGCGGAGGGGGCGTCGCCATGCCCCCGGTCACGAACGGTTCAGTTTTGCAGAAACTAGGCGGCGCCCGTCGGCAAACGGGTTAGGTGGGGGGATACAGTTCCAAGAGAGACGCCCATGCCCGCCTATACCATCGTCACCACCAGCGCGACCGAAGGCAGCGAGGCGGCCGAGGTCAACACGCTTTCCGACGAGTTCGTCGATGTCAGCGAAGCCCTGGGCTACTCGCGCCGCATGGCCGAAGAGATGGTCGGCATGGCCGGTCAGCTGCTGCTGGACTTCGACTACAGCAATATCGGCCTCTACGACGGCGACCTGATCGACGAGGATCTCGACCCGGAGCACGCCGCCTTCATCGGCATGTGGGTGCTGGACCATGAAGGCGCCGCCTTCGTTCCGGCTGACGAATTCCGGGACAGCGTCACCGACGCCGAACTCGCCTAACCGGACGTTCGCGCTCTGTTGGCGCAAGGCGAGCGGCCCGCGCATTTCCGCTCGCCTTGCGCTACACCCTGCGCATGAGCCTCCCCCTTCTTCCTGACCGGACCTGCGGCGGCTGCGTCGAGTGCTGTCGCGTGATCCCGCTGAACCTGCCCGAACTGGCCAAGCCGACGGGCGAGTTGTGCGGCTATTGCGTCGATGGGGCGGGTTGTTCGGTGCATGAGGTGCGGCCCCAGACCTGCCGCGTCTGGTTCTGCCTGTGGCGGGCGGTCGAGCTGTCCGACGACTGGCGGCCCGACCGCAGCGGCGTCATCATCCGTCCCGACGGCGTCGATAGGGGCGAGATCACCCTCTATGTCCTGCGCCGCTCGGACTTCCTGGCCGGCATGGACTTCTTCGCCACGGTCGCCGGCTGGATCGCCGAAGGGATCGAGGTGGCCCTCAGCGTGCCCGGCCCGGTCGGGACCTATCCGGCCCGCGCCGTCGTCACCGACTGGCTGCGCCCGGCGATCGAGGACGGCGATCCCGAAGGCTTCGTCGCCCGCGTCATCGCCTCGCTGGACAGGCTGGCCGAGCACGACTTCCAGCCGGACGGCGTCACGGCGCGGTATGCGGTGGTGTAGCCGCCCTCCCCTCCCTATCTTGGCCGTATGTCCATCGCCCGCCTCGACAGCCGCGCCCTGATCCGCGTCACCGGCCCTGACGCCCGTCCCTTCCTGCACAATCTGCTGACGCAGGACGTGGAGACGCTCGAACCCGGAGCGCTGCGCTTCGGCGCCCTCTTGTCCCCGCCCGGTCGGCTGCTGTTCGACCTGTTCCTGTGGGGCGAGGAGAACGGGGTGGTGCTGGACGTCGCAACTGAGCGGCGCGACGCCCTGGTCCAGCGTTTGTCGATGTACAAGCTGCGCTCCAGCGTCGAGGTCATGCCCATCCCCGACGCCGTCTTCGTCGCCTGGAACCAGACGCTAGAGGGCTTCGTCGCCGACCCCCGCCTGCCCGACCTGGGCGGGCGCCGCTGGGGCGATCAGTGCGAGACGAACGCGACCGAGGCCGACTGGCAGGCGCACCGTCTGACCCTGGGCGTGCCCGACCCGACGGCGGACACGCTGCTGGACAAGACCTATCCCATCGAGGCCGACTTCGACCTGCTGAACGGCATCGACTTTCACAAGGGCTGCTTCATCGGTCAGGAGACCACCTCGCGCATGAAGCGGCGCGGCACGATCAAGAACCGTATGATGGCCATCGCCTTCGACGGCCCCGCCCCCGAGCGCGGCGTCGAGGTGCTGAACGGCGAACTTCGCGCCGGCGAGGTCATGACCGGCGCCGACGGCCGCGCCATCGCCCTCATGCGTCTGGACCGTCTGGAGGGCGAATTGAGCGTCAACGGACGCCCCGTGCGCGTCGAAAAGCCCGTCTGGATCCCTGATTTTCAAGGCTAATTTCGGCGAAAAGGAAAATCTGCTTGTCATGATGTAAAAGTCGCTTGACGCAAAACACAGTGTTGGTAAAGTTCACTTGTCACAACGACAGGGGAGCTTGTCATGAACACCGCAACCAAGACGACCGCCGCCGCCAAGAAGAAGATGGACGACCTGACGGTCGGCCTGTGCGCCCTCACCGCGGTCGGCGTCAGCGCCACCGCCGCCACCCCCTTCTGGCCCGCGGCCTGGGGTCAGGCCCCGTCGATCGGCGTGGTCGTCCTGGCCGCTGGCCTGGCCGTCTTCCTGGCCCTGCACAGCCTCTACTGGTGGCGCGGTCTGGATGAGGCCGCCCAGGAAGCCCACAAGTGGGCCTGGTGGTGGGGCGGCAACCTGGGTTTTGTCATCGGCGGCGCCGGCATCGTGGCCGCATCTCTGGCCGGCATAGAGTTGCCGCCGCACGACGTCGCGCACACTGACTCCGTCCTGATCGCCGTCGGCGCGCTCGCCGTTATCGCCGCCCAGGCCGTCGGCTACGTCATCGCCTGGTGCGGCTGGTGGATGGCCCGCCGATGAGCAGTGATTTCGTGAACCGCCTCAAGGTCTGCCGCGCCGAGCGCAACTGGACCCAGGCCGACCTCGCCGAACAACTCGGCGTCTCCCGTCAAACCGTTCAGGCGCTGGAAAAGGGCCGCTACGACCCCTCCCTGCCTCTGGCCTTCCGCATCTCCCGCCTCTTCGGCCGACCGATCGAAGCCATCTTCGGTCAGTGATCCCGGCAGGCCCAGCGCCCGCCGCCCCTCAAGAACACACCGACATTCAAAGGACTAACCAATGACCTGCGCCAACCGCATGGGCCAAGCGGCCAAACACGTCTCCGATCTCGCCCTGGGCGTCTGCGGGGGCCTGCTGATCTTCCTCGCCGTCATGACCCTCCCCAGCCCCAGCCAGGCCGCCGCCTGGTTCGACGCTCCCCCCGCCTCCATCGCCGCCCGCTAAGCCCCTCATCTCATTTTCAGGACCAGACCCATGTTCAAACTCTACTCCGTCGCCGTCGACCGCTTCTCGGGCTTCGCCCTGGGCCTCTGCGGCGCCCTGCTGATCACCACGGCGGTCGAGGCTGTCCCGACCTTCGGCCAGGCCCAGCCCGCCGCCGTCATCGCCACCGCCGTGTCGACCGCCCGCTGATCCGACCTTCCGGCCCTCCCGGCTGACGCTGCCGCCGACCTGATCGGCCTCTCGAAACACCCCACAATCCAAGGACGACCCAATGACCCTCGCCAACCGCATGGGCCGTACGGCCAACCACGTCTCGCGCATGGCCATCGGCGCCTGCGCCGCCCTGGCCGCCAGCGCCGCGCTGGCCGCCTTCCCCGGCGCCGCCCACGCCCAGGACGCCGCCGCTCCTGCTCCCGCCGTCGCCGCCATCCCCCGCGCCGAAGGCGCCGGCCCGCCGCTGTGGGTCGTCAAGGATCAGGACTCGACCATCTATCTGTTCGGCACCATCCACATCTTGCGCCCCGGCACGGCCTGGGGTTCGGACCGGGTGGACGCCGCCTTCGCCTCCGCCTCGGACATCTGGGTCGAGATCGCCAATCACGACGATCAGTCCGCCGTCGTGCCGGTGATCCAGCAGTACGGCGCCAGCCCCGATCGCCCCCTGTCGTCCGTCCTGTCCGCCGCCGACTTCGCCGCCTTCGACAAGGCCGCCCAGGCCAACGGCGCCACCGGGGCCGCGCTGGACGCCTACCGCCCCTGGCTGGCGGCCTTCGTGATCGCCCTGTCCGGGCCGATGCAAGCCGGCTTCATCGCCGAGGCGGGCGCCGACAAGGTGCTGGTGGATCGTGCGCGAACGGCGGGCAAGACCATCCACGGCCTCGAGACCGCCGACCGTCAGGTCCGCCTGATCGCCGGCATGAGCGAAGAGGCCCAGGTGGCCTACCTGAACAACTATGTCCGCAGCGGCGACAGCGTCGTCGCCCATCTGGATCAGACCGTAGCCGCCTGGCTGAAGGGCGACACCGCCGAGATCGGTCGCCTGAACCGCATGGACACCCGCGACGTCCACGAGGAAATCCACCAGGCCGCTCTGATCGTGCGCAACACCGACTGGACCAACCAGATCGAGACCATGCTGCAGGGCTCTGGCACCGCCTTCATCGCCGTCGGCGTCGCCCACCTGGCCGATCAGGACAACGTCGTGGAGATGCTGAAGGCGCGCGGCTACACGGTCGAACGTCTCTAAGCGGCAGACTCGACACGACGAGAGGCCCGGCGGCGACGCCGGGCCTTTTTGCTTGCCCTCTTTCCCCGCTCATCCCGGCGGACGCCGGGATCCAGTAAGAACCTCAGGCACCACGGTATAAAAACGCGCTTTGATTTCCAGCCTCGCGCGTGCAGCCAAAGCACTGGATCCCGGCGTCCGCCGGGATGAGCGGAGCAGGCTTTCCCCTTGCGCCGCCGGAACATTCCAGCAACATCGCTCCATGACCGAATCCGACAAAGCCGAAGGCCGCTGCGGCTGGTGCGGCGTGACCGACCCGCTCTACATCGCCTATCACGACGAGGAATGGGGCGTGCCCGAGTACGACGCCCGCGCCCTGTGGGAGAAGCTGGTGCTGGACGGATTTCAGGCCGGCCTGGCCTGGATCACCATCCTGAGAAAGCGCGAGGGCATGCGCGAGGCCTTCGACAACTTCGATCCCGAGATCGTCGCCCGCTACGGCGAGGCCGACCGCGCCCGGCTGCTGGCCGACCCGCGCATCATCCGCTCAAACGCCAAGATCGACGCCGCCATCAACGGCGCCCGCCTCTGGCTGGAGATGAGGGACAATGGCGAGGACTTCTCCGCCTGGCTCTGGTCCTTCGTCGACGGCCAACCCCAGGTGAACCAGTGGACCGACTTCCGCGAGGCCCCGACCCAGACGCCGGAAAGCGTCGCCATGGCCAAGGCGCTGAAGGCGCGCGGCTTCAAATTCTGCGGCCCGGTGATCGTCTACGCCTTCATGCAGGCGGTCGGCATGGTCAACGACCACCAGACGACCTGTTTCCGTCACTCCGAGGTTGCGCAGTGAGGCCCATGAGGCGGCGCCGACCACCGCCCAAAGCTCTCCGATAATTCACGTGCCGTTCCTTCGTGATTGTTCAATGCTGCCGGCAGATTGTTGTTCGGGGGCGGCATGACGAAGCGACAGGCGATCTTGGCTTCTGTTCTGACGGCTGCCGCCGTCAGCAGTGCAGCCTTCGCTCAAAGCACGGCGCCCATCACAAACCGGGACGTGCTCGGCGCGTGGACCCTGGCGATTACGCCCGCCGAGCGGCAAGATCTCAGCATCACATTCAAGTCCAAGGACGGGGGTCAGCAACTCGACTTTCCGTTGACGATCACAACTCAGGCCAATGGCCGGCTCACCTGTGTCGTCAGCGGTGATCCCGCTGAATGCCGCATAAGGGATGGCAAGCTGGCCGTGGTCTTGACCGACAACGGCGTAAGGATGACTTTCACGCTTGCGGATCGGACGCGCGCAGGATTCAGCGGCGCCGCCAGCGTGAGAATCCGTTTGCTGCCGATCGGCGGGCATATCGGCTCCGTGATCATGGCTCGCCGTTAGCCTAGCCCCCGCTCACCCAACAACAGCCGCCAGACGACCGGCTTCCGTCACGCGGAGGTTCGTGGCACTGACGCGCGATGAGCCCGTCTAAACCCGCCGCCCCCAAGATCGTCCGCGCCTTCCCGACGCTGGCGCTGGAAATTCTGGCGCGCGAAGGCAGCGACGGCGGCCACGTCTGCGGCGTGGACGAGGCGGGGCGCGGTCCCTGGGCCGGGCCGGTTTCGGCGGCGGCGGTGATCCTCAACCCCGACGACCTGCCGCCCGGCATCGACGACTCCAAGGCCCTGACCGAAAAGCGCCGCGCCGCGCTGGAGCCCGAGATCAAGGCCCGCGCCCTGGCCTGGTGCGTCGGCTTCGCCACGGTCGAGGAGATCGAAGAACTGAACATCCTGCACGCCACCGGCCTGGCCATGCGCCGCGCGGTTGAGGGTCTGGGCGTCCAGCCCGCGGTGGCCCTGGTGGACGGCAACTACCGCTTCAAGCTGCCCTGCGCCGTGACCCCCGTGGTCAAGGGCGACAGCCTGTCCCTGTCCATCGCGGCGGCCTCCATCCTGGCCAAGACGGCGCGGGACCGGCTGATGATCGACCTGGACACGACCTATCCCGGCTACGGCTTCGCCAGCCACAAGGGCTACAACGCCCCCATCCACCAGCATGCGCTGAAGACCCTCGGCCCCTGCCCGGCGCACCGCCGCAGTTGGAGCCCGATCAAGGCCCTGCTGGAAAGCGCCTAAATCCCGAGGGCGCCGCCGACCAGCAGCCCGATCACCACCACGACCGCGGCGACGGCCAGAATGATCGCCCAGTTGGGAAGTCCGGTCGAAGCTCGGCGGTGGTGCGCCAATTTATGGGACGGGCGATGGGTCGGCATACTCATGCTGCCGATAACCCGACCCCCGCGAGAATGTTCCCCGTCAGGCGGCGACGGGCAGGCTCAGTGGTTTCTGGGTCACGACGAACAGGTGCTCGACGTTGCGCAGACGGCCGACGGCCCCGACCTTCTCGCCCTTCAGATTGTGGATGCCGATGCGGGCGCCGACGTAGCGAGGGCGCGGAATCTCGACCACCTGCACATGGCCGCGCGCCGACAGCATGGACGTCAGATCGTCGCGGCTCAGATAGCCCTCGTCGTTGAAGCTGACGATCAGGTTGGGCGCCTGAAGCCGCTCGACCACGGACTGCAGGGCCGGGCCGATGCCCGGGCGGCTGTTGAACGGGCTCTTGCGGGTCCGCACGTCCACCCGCTTGTTGGCGACGCCGTAGGTCTCGGGCTTGTCCCACAGCACCAGGCTTTCCCAGCAGTGGTAGTTGGCCAGATAGGAATGCTGGTTGTAGGGCGGGTCCAGATAGACCAGATCCGCCTCGACCTGATCGGCGATCTCGACCGCATCGCCTTGCGTCGCCTTGCACGCCCCCGCCGCCACGCCGGGCAACAGGTCGGGCAACCGCAACTCCAGCGGCTTCAACGCGCGCGGCGCCCACTGCTTCATATAGGCCATCTGCAGCCCGGCGGTTGAGTCCACCCGATCCGCCGCCTCCATCAGGGCGACCAGAACCACAGCCTCCAGCTCCGGCTCCAGCCCCATCGCCTCGATCCGAGCGCGCATGGCGTCGATGCGGGCGCCGTTGTCGGGGTGGAAGAAGCGGGCGTCCTCGCAGAAGGCCTTGGTGAACCAGCCGGCCTCGGGCGTGACTGTCCGCAACTCGGCCAGAACCGTCTCGGCCTTGTCCGCCCAGCGCTCACGATCGGCCTGGACATAGGCCGTGGCGAGGGTGTGGGCATAGGCGTTGTGATCGTTCGACCAGACGCGGAACCCTTGCCCCTTCAGGGCGTGACCGACGCGGGCCGAGCCGGAAAACAGGTCGCACACCGTCCCGCCGTCCGGCAGGGCGGCGCGCACCGCACCCGTGACATGGCCCAGAAGCGCACGCTTTGAGCCGATGTATTTGATCATTCGTTCTCCGATCCTCCCCCGCCCCTTTGCGGGGGAGGGGGACCATCCGAAGGATGGTGGAGGGGGCGGAAGCCTAGCTTGCGTCTCGGGGTCGCCCCCTCCACCGCTGCGCGGTCCCCCTCCCCCGTTTCGCTGACGCTGCACAGGGGAGGATCACTACCTCAGCCCCGACCGCGTTTCACAGTTCCCGGAGCATGGGCCGGAGCATGGGCCAGACGCAACAGATTCGCGGCCCCCGGCGCGCCGAAAGGCGTTCCAGCCAGGATCAGGATGCGCTGACCGGCCTCGGCCAGCCCATAGATCATGGCGCTTTCGACCGCGTCGTCGGTCAGGCCTTCCAGCGAGGTCGGCTGTTCGCCCAGACGCGGCTCCAGCCCCCAGACCAGGGCCAGACGACGCGCCGTCTCGGGCTTGGGCGTCAGGGCCAGCACCGGCTGCAAGGGCCGCTCGCGCGACATGCGCCGCGCCGTGCCGCCCAGGGTGGTGAACACCACCATGCAGGCGGTCGAGGCCGCCTCCGCCGCCTTCCTCGCCGCCGCGACCAGGGCGTCGACGTCGTGGATGTCCATGCCGGCGTGCTCGGCGTCCATCAGGCCGGGCCACAGGGGGTCCTGCTCCACCCGCTCCATGATGCGGTTCATGATGGCGACCGCCTCCATCGGATAGTCGCCCGAGGCCGTCTCCGCCGACAGCATCAGAGCGTCGGCGCCCTCATAGACGGCGTTGGCCACGTCGGACGCCTCGGCCCGCGTCGGGGCCGGCGAACTGGTCATCGACTCCAGCATCTGGGTGGCGACGATGGCGGGCACGCCGCGCTGGCGGGCGGCGCGCAGGATCTTCTTCTGCGCCACCGGCACTTCTTCCGGCTCCATCTCGACGCCCAGATCGCCGCGCGCGACCATGACCCCGTCGCAGTAGTCGAGTATGCTCTCCAGATCGTTCAGGGCCTGGGGCTTTTCGATCTTGGCCATACAGGCCGCCTTGCCGTTCACGATCCGCTTCAGCTCGGCCATGTCCTCGGCCTGCTGCACGAAACTGAGGGCCACCCAGTCCACGCCGAGGCGCAGGGCGAAGGCCAGGTCCTCGCGGTCCTTGGGCGTCAGGGCCGACACGGGAATGACGGCCTCGGGCACGGCCACGCCCTTGCGGTCGGACAGCTTGGCGCCGCTTTCGACCGTCACGTCGGCCCATTCGTCGGTGCGATCGCCGACCCGCAGGCGGATGCGCCCGTCGTCGATCAGCAGCAGCATGCCGGTGCGCAGCGCCTTGAAGATCTCCGGGTGCGGCATCTGCACCCGCGTCTCGTCGCCCAGCTCAGGGTTCAGGTCGAACCGCATCTTGTGGCCCGGCTTGATGGCGATCTCGACGTCGGCGAAGCGGCCCAGCCGCAGCTTCGGCCCCTGCAGGTCGGCCAGGACGCCCAGCGGACGCTTCAGCGCCATCTCGGCGCCGCGCACGGCCTTGAAGGCGGCGGCGTGGTCTTCGTGCGAGCCGTGGCTGAAGTTCAGGCGGAAGACGTCCACCCCGGCCTGGGCCAACGCCTTGACGGTCGCCGGCGCACGGCTCGCGGGTCCAAGGGTCGCGACGATGCGCGCACAGCGGGCTCTGTTCATGTGTTTCCTCGTGGCTCTAGGGGCCGTCGCCTCATTTCAAAGGCTTTGCCCCCTTGTGCCAATGAAACGCCGGTGACGTAAGGCCGCGCCCCCGGCCCGAAACACGAGTTTATGGCTTGGGCGCCTCGCAACGGCCGCCTGCGAACTGCGGCAGGTCCATGCAGCGGCCGTCCACGTCGTCCGCCGGCTTGACCCCGATCAGGTGGGCCAGGGTCGGGGCGATGTCGATGGTGCGCATCGGCAGGAAGCGTTCCTGACCACGGGCGCCCGGCTGCCAGAAGATGATCGGCACGCGGCGGTCATAGTCCCAGGGCGAGCCGTGGCTGGAGATGGCCGAGCCGATCCGGCCCGCCCCCGTCAAGCCCGGCTGATAGGCGCGCATGATGTCGGGCGAGCGCCCGGCCACCGCCGACAGACGCAGGCGCTGACGCACGCTCAGTTCCTCGGGATTGCTAGAGGCCGGAACCGGCTCGGCCAGCAGTTCGTCGCGCGACACGGCCAGGGCGACTTGAGGTTCGGCGTTCAGCAGCTCGACGGCGGCGGCCAGAACCTGGCTGCGCAGCGGCTCGGCCAGCGACTTCTGGTCCGCCCCGACCACGATCAGCCCGCCCGCCGAGGAGACCAGCGGATTGGCGTCCAGGTTGAACCGCGCCTTCAGCGCATCATTGACGCGCGGCATCAGGGCGCGATCCACGCGGCCCGCGGCGGGATAGCCCTCGACCGAGGACCGCTCGGGGAAGTCGGACCCGCCGTGGTCGGCGGTCAGGACCACGACCACGCCGCCCGGCACCGTCGACAGCTTGTCGAGGAAGACGCCCAGGGCCGCGTCGAGGCGCAGCATCTGCTCGCACATCTCGGGGCCTTGGGTGCCATAGCCGTGGCCGATCCGGTCGGTGGCCGACAGGCTGACGCCCAGCATGTCGGTGACGCCGCGACGGCCCAGTTGCTGATTGTCCAGCAGTTCGGCGGCGCCTTCCAGCGTCAGCTCGTCCAGCAGGGGCGAGCCCTCGAGGGTGTCTTCCGCCGGCGGCAGGGTCGAGTTGAAGGTCTGGCCGCCGATGACCCACTGGCCTTCCAGACGGCGGCAGCCTTCATGCTGATAGTTCCAGACCGGGGCGTTGCGGCTGAAGCGGTCGATCATCCGCGCATTGATCGCCGCGACCGGCGCCAGCCTGGCCTCGGCCGACTGGCCCGGCTCGACATAGGTGGTAAAGCCGAAGCCCTCGGTCAGCCAGAAGGCGCCGTCGCCCTTGTGCCCCGCCAGGTTGATGGCCCCGCGATCCTTGCCCGAAATGCCGAAGACGCGGCTCTGCGGGCTGACCGCCTTCAGCCAGTCGCCCAGGGTCGAGGCCTTCAGTTGGTCCGGGCCGACCGGGCCGTTGTCGGTGTTTTTGCCGTGCGCCAGCGTGTTCTGCGGCGCGGCCAGGCAATAGACTTCCTGACCCGTCGTGGTGTCGATCCAGTCGTTGGCGGGAATGCCGCTGCGGGCCGGATGGACGCCGGTCAGGACGGTCGAATGCCCGGCGCAGGTCACGGTGACGCCGTGGGTCTGATAGCCGTTGATCGACACCATGCCCTGATCGGCCAGGGTCTTCAGCCCGCTGGTGAACTGGCCGCGATACTGGTTGAACAGGTTGGCGCTCAACTGATCCACCACCAGGGTGACGACCAGGGCCGGCGCCGCGCGCTCGACCGAAGCGGTCGCCGCCACGGGCTGCGCCGCCTGCTGCGCCATCGCCGGAAGCGCCGCTCCGGCCAGAAGGGCGAGCGCCAGGGTCGGGGCCAGAACACGGCTGCGGATCATCTTGAACACCGGAAACACGACAGGATGCAGGGTGACTACCCCCCTAGCGTAGCGGCGCCAAGACAAGGGACAGGATCAGCCAAACAGAGCCGCATAGAGGCTAACGCCCAAGGCCGCGAATATGGCCAGAGCCGACAGCACAGCGCCGATCGCTCCGATGACCAGGATGACCCACAGAAGGATTTCGTTGAGCGGGCGCTTCTTCATCGTTGCAGCATGGCCGCCGCCAGCATCTCTCGATGCAGGTCGGGGTCCCCTCTCAGAAAATCGTTAGAGTTGGTGCGAGCGGCGGGGATCGAACCCGCAAGACCGAGGTCGGCAGATTTTAAGTCTGCTGCGTCTACCAGTTTCGCCACGCTCGCGGTCTTGCTCCCTTAACGCGCCGCCTGCGGGGCGGCGGGGCGCGTCGCCCGGAAGTCGACGTTGGAATCGGCGATCAGCCGGACCAGGGCGGCCCAGGCGGCGACGTTCTGGGTCATCTGCGCCGGGTCGATCTTGTCCAGGGTGTCGTCGGCCGTGTGGTGCAGGTCGAAATAGCGCGTCCCGTCCTGACGCAGGCCGAAGACCGGCACGCCCGCGCGCGCCAGAGGCCCGATGTCCACGCCGCCGAACAGCTCAGCCTCGCCCGGCAGCACCCCCAGGGGGCGCAGAACGCGCTCGGCGATCCTAGCGAAGTCGGTCGTCTGCGCGCCGGGCGGCAGGCCCAGGGCGTAAACGCGGTCGGCGCCGAAATCGCTCTCGCCGGCGATCACGTGCTTCTCCACGCCCGTGCCGATGTTGCGGACATAGGCGCCGCCGCCGTTGCCGGTGTCGGTCGGCTGGGCCACCTCTTCCGATCCATAGAGGACCACGCGCACGGTGCGGGCCGGACGGCCCTGCTCGGCGATCAGCTTGGCCGCGGCCAGGGTGATGGCGCCGCCCGCCGCGTCGTCAATGGCCCCGGTGCCCAGGTCCCAGCTGTCCATGTGCGAACCCAGGACGATGATCTCGTCCGGACGGGTCGCGCCGACGATGTCGCCGATCACGTTCTGGCTGTGGGTCTGATAGGTGTGGGCGGTGGATTTCAGGCGCAGCCGCACCGGCTCGCCCATCTTCACCAGCCGCGCCACCTGGTCGGCGTCAGGCGCGCTGAGGGCAAAGGCCGGCAGCGGCACCTTGCCCTCGACATAGCGGGTCGTGCCCGTGTGCGGCATCCGGTGGTCGTCCGAACCGGCCGAACGCATGACGAAGGCGACCGCGCCGCGCTTGGCCGCCTCGGTCGGGCCAACGCCGCGAACGCGCGACAGCGAGCCGTAGCCCGAGCCGTCCTGCATCCGCACCATCTGGCCGCCGTCCACGACGGCGATCTTGCCGGTCAGCGAGCCGGCGGGCGCGGCCAGCAGGGCGTCCAGACCGTCGAAAAAGACCACGTCAGCCTCGATGCCTTCGGCCGGGGTGGCGATCGAATGGCCCAGGGCGGCGGCGACCAGCTTCTGCGGGCGGGCGCCCAGCAGTTCGGCGCTCTCCTCGCCCCGCTCCCAGCCGACCAGCGGGAACTGTTCGATGCGGACGTTCTGGAAGCCGTGGGCGCGCATGTAGTCGGCGGCCCAGTCGGCGGCCGCCTGTTCCGAGCGCGAACCGGCCGGGCGGGCGCCGAAGCGGGTCGTGACCTGGGTGACGTAGTCGAGGGCGATGTTGCCTTGCAGCGCCGTGTCGCGCACCTGCTCGGCGGCGCGGATGGTCTTGGCGTCCTGCGCCAGGACCGGCGTGGCGATCAGGCCGAGCGCCAATGCGCTGGCGGCCATCAGACGGGCGTTGAACGACATGGAGCGCCTCCCAGACTCACAAAATGAGGCGGGACCCTAGCGGTTGAGGTCCAAGGCTGAAAGCCTCGGACCCCGCCAATCTCACTCGCCCTTGAGGAAGGGTTCGACCGGGCCTTGCAGCTTGACGGTCAGGGCCTTGCCGCGACGGTCGACGCGGTTGCCGACGGCCAGGCGGACCCAGCCTTCCGAGACGCAGTATTCCTCGACGTTGGTCTTTTCCTCGCCCTTGAACAGGATGCCGATGCCGCGCGCCAGCAGGTCGGCGTCGTGGAAGGGGCTGTCGGGATCGACCGAAAGGCGGTCAGGCAGGGCGTCGGACATGGAGGGCTCTCGCGAAAATCGAAGCGCGCTGAATAGCGGCGCGCGGACGCTATGCCAACCGCGCCCTTGCTCGAGGCGGTTCTACTGAACCGATTGACGCGGCGCGGCGGGCTGAGCGGCCGCAGCGGCGGGCGGCGTATAGGGGCGCGGACCGGCCTCGGCAGGCGCGGCGGCGGGCGCAGCGGCCTTGGGCGCCGGACGCGGGGCCGGACGCTGGGCGGCGGGGCGCGGCGTCGGACGACGCGCGGGCTGGGCGGCCGGTTGGGCGGCCGGGGTCGCCGGAGCCGCAGCAGCGGGCGTGGCGGCGGCAGGCGCCGCCGTGCGGGTCGGCGCCGGCGCC
Organism: Brevundimonas sp. KH_025; assembly: GCF_057839885.1. Lineage (NCBI taxonomy): Bacteria > Pseudomonadati > Pseudomonadota > Alphaproteobacteria > Caulobacterales > Caulobacteraceae > Brevundimonas > Brevundimonas sp. KH_025. The sequence continues at coordinate 2,254,374 of NZ_CM174501.1, forward strand.
GCTGTCGGCACGACTGCGGGGGTCGCAGGCGCAGCGCCGGCCGTGGCCGCCGCAGCGCGAGCGGCGAACTGCTGGGCCTGGAAGCGCTTGGCCAGCTTCTCGGTCAGCTCGCGGGCGCCGGCGGGCGGCATCTGGGCCATGATGGCGGCCAGGGTCCGGGGCCGCATGGCGGCGGCGACGGGCAGGCGCACGCTGTCGTCCAGGGAGTTGAAGACGGCTGCCGCCTCCTTGGGCCGCATGGCGGAATAGACGGCGACCAGACGGTCGTTCTCGGCCTTTTCCTTCTCGTCGACCTGGCCGACCAGGGCCGCGATCTCGCCCTTCAGGGCTTCCAGCGCCTGCAGCTTGGCGTCCAGCTTCTGCTCGGCGGCGACCATCAGCGGCAGGGTGGTGGCGAAGTCGGCGTCGCGGGCGTCCAGGGCGTCGCGGCGCTTGGACAGGGACTGGATGATGCGCAGTTCAGCCGGCGAAATCCCCGCCTGCTGGGCCAGCTGCTCCGGCGTCAGGGCGCAGACAGCCGGGACGGGCTTGGCCGCCGCCGCCCCGCCGCCCTCGCCGGGCGTCTCGGCCGTCACGGCCTCCTGGGCCCAGGCGGTCGCGCCCTGGAACAGTTCCGGCGCCACGCCCGCCGCGCGCACGGCCACGACCCCGCCGATGGCGATGGCGATCAGGGGCAGAAGGCGGGGCAGCTTGCTCATCGGTGGCACTCGGTAAGGCGGTTCAAACGCCGCACAGGCATAGGGGCTGGAAAGACACTTCGCCCCTCAAGTCGTCCGAGGCCGCGCCTCGGACATAGGGGCCCTTATGATCAAGCAGCGAAAAGATCTTCGTCCAGGCTACGACGCGCACGGTTGAGGCTCTGTTGCGCAGCATGGTTAGCGGCCAGGGCCTGCATCACCGGGGCGAAGCGGTCGGCGGCGGCCGGAGCCGGAGCCGTCGGGCGCGCGGCGGGGGCCTTCATCACGGCGCGCGCGCCCTCGATCCGCTCCATCAGCGAGGCCATGCGGCGGGCGCGGGCCTCGTCGTCCAGCAGGGGGGCGACGGCCGAGGCCGGGACCTTCAGCTCCAGCGGCGCCTCGACCGGGGCTGCCGGCTGCGGCTCGGCCTGACGCGGCGCGGCCGGGGCGCGGGCGATCAGCACTTCCAGCTCCTGCTTCACGGCGCGGGCCTTGATGATCCGGTCGTGCAGCAGGTCCGTCTCCTGGCCCGAGGCGCGCAGGGTGGCCAGGGCCTGTTCGGCGCGGCCGGCGGCGGCGTTCAGCTCGGTCACGGCGCCGGCGAAGGCCAGCTGTCCCTCGCGCAGAGCCTTGAGCTTCCTCTCCAGCTTGATGCCGTAGCCGATGGCCGCGACCAGCAGCAGCATGAGGAGGGAGTCGAGGATGATGCCGGTCATGTCAGCTGTTCTCCCTGGAGATGCGGGCGGCGGCGTCGGTGGTGATGGGGCCTTCGACACGGACGGCGATATGCTGGCCCTTGCGCCCCATCCTGCCGGTCGTCAGCGGAATGGAGCCGGCGCGCACCGAGACTTCGGAATCCGGCGTGGCGTTCAGCATCAGGGTGTCGCCGACCTTGAGATCCAGCACCCTGGACAGGGGGATCTGTTGCTCGTCCAGGACGCAGCGGACCTCGGTTTCCGTGGTCCACAGCTCGGTGGCCAGGTGGCCTTCCCAGATGTTGTCGCGGCCGAACTTCTCGCCCATGAACTGCTGCAGCAGCATCTTGCGGATCGGCTCCAGCGTCGAATAGGGCAGCAGCAGTTCCACCCGACCGCCGCGGTCTTCCATGTCGATGCGCAGCTTGACCAGGATGGCGGCGTTGGCCGGGCGCGCGATGGCGGCGAAGCGCGGATTGGTCTCCAGCCGGTCCAGATTGAAATGCACGGGCGTCAGCGGCTCGAAGGCGGCGCGGGCGTCGTTCAGGATGACCTCGACCATCCGCTGCACCAGCACCCGCTCGATGGTGGTGTAGGGCCGCCCCTCGATCCGCAGCGCCGCCGTGCCGCGACGCCCGCCCAGCAGCACGTCCACGATCGAATAGATCAGGTTGGAATCGACCGTCAGCAGACCGTAGTTGTCCAGCTCCTCGGCCCGGAACACCGCCAGGATGGCCGGCAGCGGGATGGAGTTCAGATAGTCGCCGAAACGGATCGAACTGATGGTGTCGAGGCTGACCTCGACGTTGTCCGAGGTGAAGTTCCGCAAACTGGTCGTCATCAACCGCACCAGGCGGTCGAAGACGATTTCGAGCATCGGCAGGCGCTCGTAGGAGACCAGGGCCGAGTTGATGATGGCGCGGATGCCGCTCCGTTCGGAGTCGTCGCCGTCGCCCATGTCGAAGCCCAGCAGGCTGTCGATCTCGTCCTGGTTCAGCACGCGCTCGGACAGGGCCGCGCCCATGTCCGCTTCGCCGCCGAAGGGATCCAGTTCGTTATCGGCCGCCAGGGTGTCGGTCATGCCTACTGCACCAGCATTTCTTCGATCAGCACGGCGTCGACCTTGCCCGGCGCGGCGACCAGGTTGACCCGGCGCAGGATCTCGGCGCGCAGCTGATAGGAACCCGCCGACCCAGCCAGGTCCTCGGGACGCAGTTCACGCAGGAAGCTCTGGAACATGTCCCGCATGCGCGGGGCCTCGCTCTGCAGATGGGTCGCCAGCTCGGCGTCCTTCATCTCCAGCGTCAGCTTCAGCTTCATATTGGTCGGGCGTCCATCGGCCGACTGAATGTTCACGATCATGTCGGGCAGGGTGTAGAAGGTCACGCCGTCGGGGCCCGCCGAAATCTTGCCCAGCGCCGGGTCGGCCTCGCCGCCCTCGCCGCCGCCGCCGTGATCGCCGCCCTTCTTCTCGGCCTTTTCGTCCTTCTTCTCCGCCTTGCCGTGATCGCCGGCGGCTTCGGCTTCAGCCGGCTTGGGCTTCATCAGGAAGAAGGCCGCCGCCCCGCCGCCGCCCAGGACGACCAGGGCCGCCGGAATGATGATGAACAGCAGCGGCAGCTTCTTCTTGGCGGGCGCGCCTTCGCCCTCTGCGCCCTCGCCTTCGGACACGGCGGGCAGGTTGGCGTCGTCGCCTTCCGGCGCCGCGTCTTTCTTCTTGCCCAGCTTCAGCTTCAGCATCCGCACGTCGCCCCGATCCTCACAGACTTCCTGATGCGGCGTTTTTGGTTAACGAGGCGTTTACAATCGGCAAATCCTGCCGGGCGCCGCAGGGGCCAATTCAGCTCAAACGCCCGCTGTGACTGGATTAACCCTGTTGGCACGGTCGTTGCGACGAGATCGGCGAAGGAGCCGCACTCGTGGAAAACGCCGCCTACATCGGATTGTCCCGTCAGATGACGCTTCGCCGCGAGCTGGACATCGTGGCGAACAACGTCGCCAACGCCGACACCACCGGGTTCAAGGTCGAACAGCTGATGGTCGGGACCGAGGTCGGTCAGCGCGCGCGCAACGACAACATCCGCCCGTCGGCCAGCTTCGTCCTCGACAAGGGCGTGGGCCGCGACTTCGGCCAAGGCTCGATCAAGCAGACCGGGCGCTCGCTGGACTTCGCCATCGAGGGCGAAGGCGCCTTCTTCACCGTGCAGACGCCGACCGGCCCCGCCTATACCCGCGACGGCGGCTTCACCACCAACGCCGAAGGCGTCCTGACCACCAAGCAGGGCCTGCCGGTCCTCGCCGACGGCGGCCCGATCACCCTGGATCCCGAGCGCGGCGCCGTCAGCGTCGGCGCGGACGGCACGATCAGCCAGCAGGGCCTGCCGGTCGGCCGCCTGAACGCCGTGCGCTTCGACGCCCTGTCGGTGCTGCAAAAGAGCGGCGACGGCCTTTATCGCAACAGCTCCAACACCCAGCCGACCGACGCCCCCGACGCGCAGATCCGCCAGGGGATGCTGGAAGGGTCGAACGTCAACACCCTGCTGGAAATCACCAACCTCATCGAGATCAGCCGCGCCTACGAGCGCATCAGCAAGATGATCGAGAACACCAACGACCTGTCGCGCCGCTCGGTCGAGCGGCTGGGCCGGGTCGGCTAGAAGGAACGCTGAACGATGCGCGCTCTCAGAACCGCCGCCTCCGGGATGCTGGCCCAGCAGCTGAACGTGGAGGTCATCTCCAACAACATCGCCAACATGAACACGGTCGGCTTCAAGCGTCAGCGGGCCGAGTTCCAGGACCTGCTGTATCAGAACGTCGAGCGCATGGGGGCCCAGTCCTCGACCCAGGGCACCGTCGTCCCGACCGGCATCCAGATCGGCGCGGGCGTCAAGGCCGGCAGCGTCTACCGCATCACCGAACAGGGCAGCCCCAGCCGCACCGGCAACCTTTACGACGTGGCTATCGACGGCAAGGGCTACTTCCAGGTCACTCTGCCCTCGGGCGAGCTGGCCTATACGCGCGCGGGCAACTTCACCGTCAACGGCGAGGGCCAGCTGGTCACGGACGACGGCTATGCGGTTGAACCGGCCATCAGCATTCCCCAGGACATGGTCGACGTCTCCATCTCCAAGTCGGGCCAGGTGCAGGTCACGACCCAGGGCCAGACCGCGCCCCAGGTCGTCGGCCAGCTGGAAATCGCCAACTTCTTCAACGAAGCGGGCCTGGAAGCCATCGGCGACAACCTGCTGCTCGAGACCGCCGCCTCGGGTCCGGCCACGGTCGGCGCGCCCGGCGAGCCCGGCTACGGCACCCTGATGCAGGGCTATACCGAGGCCTCGAACGTCGACGCGGTCAGCGAGATCACCGCCCTGATCGTCGCCCAGCGCGCCTATGAGATGAACTCCAAGGTCATCTCCACCGCCGACGAAATGCTGTCCGTCTCGGCCCAGGTGAAGAGCTAGGTCATGGCCATGATCCGCACCCTGACCCTGGCGCTCGTCGCCGCCGCCTTCGCCGGTTCGGCCCTGGCCGGCCCCGTCAGCCTGCTGCCCGATCCGACCGACGCCGACGGCCGCGTCACCCTGGGCGAGTTGTTCGACGACGCGGGCGCCGCGGCCAACGTCGTGGTCGGCCAGCGCGCCGGCGCCACGGTCGTCTTCGAGGCCGGCCAGGTTCAGGCCGCCGCCCGCCGCGCCGGTCTGGAGTGGAGCAATCCCCAGGGCCTGCGCCGCATCGTGGTGCGCGAAGGCGGCGCCGTTCCTGCCGAGGCCTCCGCCCGCCCCGCTGTCGCCAGCGTAGGGGCCAGCGCGGCTTCGCGCCCCGGCGCCACGGTCGAGGTCCTGACCTACGCCCGCAGCCTGGCCGCCGGCGACATCGTCCAGCCCGAGGACGTGGTCTGGTCCACGGTCCAGGCGCACCAGGCCCCGGCCGGCGGTCCCCAGGACGCCGATCAGGTCGTCGGTCTGTCGGCCAAGCGCGCCCTGCGCGCCGGCGCGGCCGTGACCAGCCGCGACCTGGCCTCGCCCCAGGTCATCGCCCGCAACGACATGGTCGAGGTGGCCTACATCGCCGGCGGCGTCGAACTGACCGTCACCGGCAAGGCCGTCCGCAACGCCTCGGCGGGCGAGGCCGTGCCGGTGCTGAACCTCCAGTCGGGCCGCACCATCGACGCCGTGGCCGTGGCCCCCGGCCGCGCCGTCGCCGGCCCCGCCGCCCAGACGGCCCGCGCCAATCCGCAACAGTTCGCCGCCCGCTGAGAACGCAGAGAGATCCTGTCATGCGTAAAGTTCTGATCCTCGCCGTCGCCGCCTCCGCCCTGTCTCTCGGCGCCTGCTCCACCGCCATCGAGGCGGTGAAGGGGCCGGAACTGGCCCCCATCGGCTATCCCGCCGCCCTGGTCCCGGTCGAACAGGCCTATCTGCCGGCCCCGACCCCCGCCTCGGCCAACAGCCTGTGGCGCACCGGCGCCCGCAGCTTCTTCGGCGATCAGCGCGCCCGCCGCGTCGGCGACATCCTGACCGTCAACATCGACATCAACGACCGCGCCCAGACCCAGAACTCGACCCAGCGCGCCCGCACCAACAGCGCCTCGGGCGGCGTCACCAACTTCTTCGGCCTGGAGAACAGCCTGGGCCGCGCCTTCCCCGGCGGTTTCGACCCGGCCAAGATGGTCGGCACCGAGGGCGAGGCCAACGCCGCCGGTTCGGGCAGCGTCAACCGTTCGGAGCGCGTCAGCCTGACCGTCGCCGCCGTCGTCACCGCCGTCATGCCCAACGGCAACATGGTCATCCAGGGTCGGCAAGAAGTGCGCACCAACCGCGAGGTCCGCGAACTGACCGTCGCCGGCATCGTGCGGCCCGAGGACATCTCCTCGGCCAACACCATCGCCCACACCCAGATCGCCGAGGCCCGCATCAGCTACGGCGGCCGCGGCGACATCAGCCGGATGCAGGCCACCCCGGCGGCCCAGTCCCTGGTGGAGCGCTTCAGCCCCTTCTGACCGGCGTTCAACGAAGCGTGCGATTCCGGCGACAGGCGTTCACGGAATCGCGCGCGGCCAAGCGGGGCGGTGAACCCTTAACAAGCGACCCGCGTTTGCTCCGTCGAACGCGAGTGATTTGTAATGTCGAAGTCCCTGCTTCCCGTCGCCGCCGCCTTGGGTCTTGCCGCCCTGGCTGGTCAAGCCCTGACCAGCGCCCCTGCCCCCAGCGAGGGCCTCGCCGGATGGCACCTGCTGCATGAAGGCTCGATGGCCAAGCTGGCTTACGGCCTGGCCGATTCCGATCAGGTGGCGCTGATGCTGACCTGCTCGCCCGGCGATCGCACGGCGGTGGTCTATGGCGACGCCCAGCCGCGCAGCCCCGCCCTGACGCCGGCCGCCCTGGGGCCGCAGCCGATCGACCCCCTGTCCGACGGCGAGGCCTACGAGTCTCGCCTGCCGCTGACGGACACGGCCCTGACAGGGCTGGCGCGCAGCGGGCGCATCGCCGTTCAGACCGAGGCCGGCGACCAGCAGATCAGGGCCAATCGCGCCGAGCGCCGCCTGGTCCAGAACTTCCTCGGCTATTGCACTTCCAGCCACGCCTGATCAAAGTCCGCCCGAACCTATCAGCCGGGGCTGAATCATGACCGCCTTGATCGGGCTTGCGCAGGCGGCCTCCTTGGCCCTGGCGCTTCAGACCGCGCCCACGCCCGCAGCCGAGGGCTGGACCTGGACGCTCTACGCCGACAACGGTCCGCTGGTGCTCGCCAACGAGGTTCCCGACACCCCGCGCCTGCGCTCGACCCTGGAATGCGCGCGCGGCTCCAGCATCGTTCGCGTGACCCTTTATGGCGCGCCCCCTGCCGAAGGCCTCGCCACCATCACCTCGGGCGCCGCCTCCGCCAACGCCGAAGTCCGTCCCCGGCGCGGCCATTTCCAGACCCTCCTGCGCGCTGACCATCCGGTCTTCGCGGCCTTCCTGGCCAATGGACGTCTGCAGGTCGCGGTCGGAGAGCAGACTTCGTCCATGGAGATTGATCGGGCGAATCTGTCCAAGCTGCGCCGGTTCGCCGAACTCTGCACTGGCTAGGATCTCCCATGCGTCCTGTCGTCTGGATCGCCCCCGCCGTCGCGGCGCTTGCGCTCACCGCCTGCGCGCCGACGGTCGCGTCCAACCTGGTCGCCGCCTCCAGCGGCGCGCCGGACGCCACGCCCGGCTACGACTGGCACCTGAACGAGGACGCCGAGGAGGCCAGCCTGTCCTACGGCATGGCCGAGACCGACGACGTGCCTCTGGACCTGTCGTGCCGCCCCGGTTCCGGCGCCCTGCAAATCCTGCAGACCGTCGCCGAGGGCCATCCGCGCGTCATCGCCCTGGAATCTGGCGGCGACACAGAAACCTATCCCGCCAAGGCCGAACCCTCCGCCATGCACGAAGGGCTGGACCTGACCGCCCTGGCCCGCGCCTCGGACCCCGTCTTCCTGCGCTTCCGCAAGCTGGGCTGGCTGGCGACCTACGGCCCCGACTACCGCACGCCCTTCGTGGCCCAGCGCGGCTCGGACCAGAACATCGACCGTTTCTTCGCCCTCTGCGGCTGAAACTGGGCGGCTGGGGCCCGCCGACACAGCTTGACCGTCGCCCCGCGCGCCTGTCTCCTCCCTCCCGCTTGAGGGAGGACAGTATGGACAAGCATCATCTGACGGGTCGGCTTCTGATCGGGGCGGCTCTGGCGGCCTTCATGGCGGCGACGCCCGCCTTGGCCGAAAGCGCCCAGACGCGCCCCGCTGCTGCTGCAGCCACGCCCGCCGCCGAGGCTCTGGCCGGGGTTCTGACCGACTACGAAGCCTATCTGCGCCGCGTCGATCCGATCAGTTCGGGCATGGACGGCGACCGTGACGCCCTGTCGCGCCTGCCCGACCCCAGCCGCGCCGGCGATCTGGCGCGTCAGGCCCCGCTCAAGGCCCTGCTGGCCCGGCTCGACGCCATCGCCCCCGCCGCCCTCGACACGGACCAGCGGCTCAACCACGCCTTCACCCGTTATCTGATCGCCCGCGACCTGGAGCGGATCGGGCTGGACCCGTCGCGCCTGGCCTTCGATTCCGAGGGCGGCCCCGGCCAGACCCTATCCTATCTCGCCAGTTCGACCCGCATCGCCAGCCGCGCCGACGCCGACGCCTGGCTGGCCCGACTGGAGGCCGCCCCCGCCTATTACGACGCCGGCATCGCCAACGCCCGGCGCGGCCTGTCGACCGGCCTGATCCAGGCGAAATCGGTGGTCGAAAGCGCCCTGGGCCAGGCTCAGCGCGACCTGGCCTCGAATCCTGACGGCGACGTGCTGATGAAGCCCTTCGCCGCCCTGCCCGCCAATATTCCGGCGGCAGATCAGGAGGCTCTGCGCCAGCGCGCTCGCGCCCTGATCGACGGCCCGATCACGGCCCGCCGTCAGGCCTGGCTGGCCATGCTGCGCGACGACTACCTGCCCAAGGCCCCGGCCGAGCCGGGCCTGACCCATCGCCCCGGCGGCCGCGACCTCTACGCCTTCTTCGTCCGCAGCGACACGACCACCGACCTGACCCCGGATCAGGTGCATCAGATCGGCCAGGACGAGGTCGCCCGCATCCGCGCCCGGATGCAGGACGAAATGCGCGCCGCCGGCTGGACTGGCGACTTCGCCGGCTTCCTCAACTTCCTGCGCACCGATCCGCAATTCTACGCGACCAGCCGCGAACAACTGCTGGAAAAGGCGTCGGAGATCGCCAAGCGCGCCGACGACGGTCTGCCCGCCCTGTTCGGGACCCTGCCGCGCCTGCCCTACGGCGTGCGCCCCGTCCCGCGCGAGATCGAGGAGACCTACACCACCGGCCGCTACAACGCCGGCTCGATGCAGAACGGCGTGGCCGGCGGCTATATCGTCAATACGTCCAAGCTGGACCAGCGCCCGCTCTATGAACTGCCCGCCCTGACCGTCCACGAGGCCGTCCCCGGCCACCACCTGCAGATCGCCTTGCAGCAGGAGGCGGCGGATCAGCCCTACTACCGTCGCGGCGCCGACGTGACCGCCTTCACCGAGGGCTGGGGCCTCTATTCCGAGTTCCTGGGCGAGGAGATGGGCATCTATCGCACGCCCTACGAGCGCTTCGGCCGCCTCAGCTACGAGATGTGGCGCGCGTGCCGCCTGGTGGCCGACACCGGTCTGCACTGGCTGGGCTGGACCACGGAACAGGCCCGCGCCTGCTTCCGCGACAACTCGGCCCTGGCCCCGCACAACATCGAAACCGAACTGCAGCGCTACATCGGCTGGCCCGGTCAGGCCACGGCCTACAAGATCGGCGAAATCCGCCTGCGCCAGATCCGTCAGAAGGCCGAACGCGAACTGGGCGACCGCTTCAACGTCCGCACCTTCCACGACGCCCTCCTGGTCGACGGCCCCCTGCCGCTGGCCCTGCTCGACGCCCGCATGGACCGCTGGATCGCCGAGCAGAAGGCAAAGTAGTCACACTTTCCTCCCCACTTTGTGGGGAGGGGGACCGCGTAGCGGTGGAGGGGGCGACGCCGCCCTCTGCCGTTTTCGCCCGCCTAAAGCCCCAGCTCGGGCCCGCGCCTTCTTCGTCAGCTTGCCGACGATGATGGCGTGGGCGGACCGGATATGGTCCGCCAGCTCCTCGTCCGCCCAGTCGTCGATCTGCGGCAGGTTCACCCACTTGGCGCGCGCCATATAGGGCGCCGGCCGCGCATGGCCGCTCTCGGTCAGCACCTCATAGGCGATGTCCGAGACCTTGAACGACACCCCGCCGGTCGCGCCCACCATGACGAACATCTTGCCGCCGACCTTATAGGCGTCGTGGTCGTCGCCGAACGGATGGTCCAGTGTCGCCCCCGGCAACGCCAGACAAACCCTGCCTACCCCCGCGCGGTCCATCTTAGGCTTCCACGCCCACGCCGATCGGGCAGACCACGCCGGTCCCGCCGATGCCGCAGTAGCCGGCCGGGTTCTTGGCCAGATAACCCTGGTGATAGTCCTCCGCGAAATAATAGGGACCCGCCGGCTCGATTTCCGTCGTGATCGTCCCCCGTCCCGCCGCCGTCAGCGCCGCCTGATAGGCGTCGCGCGAAGCTTCCGCCTCCGCCTGCTGCGCCGCGTTCAAGGTGTAGATCGCCGAGCGGTACTGCGTCCCCTGGTCATTGCCCTGACGCATCCCCTGCGTCGGGTCGTGGTTTTCCCAGAAGGCCTTCAGCAGGTCGCCGTAGGAAATCGCCTTCGGATCAAACACGACCTGCACCACCTCGGTGTGCCCCGTCCGGCCCGAGCAGACCTCCTCATAGGTCGGATTGGGCGTGATCCCGCCCGCATAGCCCGCCGACGTGACCCAGACGCCCGGCAGCTTCCAGAACACCCGCTCCACGCCCCAGAAACAGCCCATGGCGAACACCGCCGTCTCGAACCCGTCCGGATGCGGCCCCTTCAGCGCATGGCCCAGGACGAAATGGGTCTCATCAGTCGCCAGCGGCGCCTCGCGCCCCGGCAGCGCCGTCTCGACGGTCGGCAGTTCGGCGGTCTTTTGGAACAGCATCTGAAAAATCTCGCAGAATTCGGGGGCAAAATCGACTTTCCCCCATATGGGCCCTCACAGGGCGCTTGCCGAGGGGGTCATGCTGTTCTATCAGCCTCGCCTCCGCTGGATCGACCGTCCGGCGGCGACACGGCGACGTCGTGGAAACGGACAGGTGGCGGAGTGGTCGATCGCGCACGCTTGGAAAGCGTGTGTAGGTGAAAGCCTACCGAGGGTTCGAATCCCTCTCTGTCCGCCACCGACGCCTAGGTTTTGACGCTTATTCAATAGCTTGATGTAGATTGATCAAAACCCGCCCCTAATTGCGCCCCAAAATCTAACCCAGCAGACCGAGCGCCCTCCCTCCGATTGCAAATATCGCTGGCTTCTCGCTCGACGGGCCAAAAATTGAGAGGCCACCCAAAGGGGTAGCCCCTTCTCGGTCAGGCCCCGATGATCTCGCTAGGGACGGCCTGAACGATTTCTCTAGTTGAGCTGCGCCTATCTAAAAGGCGGCGGATTGGCCCCTGAGCTTCATGCACGGGCGACCCAGGACTGTCTTTCTCGACAAGGCGAAGGGGCGCTTCCCCCAACCTTTCCAGCGCAATGCCAAACAGCTTTTTGGTCAACTCGGCGTCAATCTGAGCAGCTTCAGCACGATAGCCCTCGTACGCCTTAGCTACGGCGGCCTTATAACCGTAATCTTCCGCGAGCCTGAAACGCTGACCAATCTGACGAGTCAACAACCAGGCCAACCACACAGGCGCAGAAACACTGAGCGCTGTAAACGTTACGTTCAACCACAACACGTTGTAGTTAACATTAGGATTACGCATAAGTTCATGCACAAACTCTACGCGCATATACGTGATAAAAGCCCCAGCGCCTAGAGCAACCAACAAAACAACACCAAGCACAAGAGTGCTAAAGTGCAATCTTGCAGCCCTATCAGCGAAAGCTGCGCCCAATCCAATTGTTGTCGCCGCGCTATATGCGGAGTTTGCTCTATCTATAACATTACGAGCCTCCTCATCGGACAACACAAGCTTCTGCTTAATCTCATCTATCTCACTCAGACTTGATTTAGCCTTCTCAGTAAGCCTCAAAAGGTCATTCTGAGCGCCAGAGTACTGAGATTTTGCATCAGCAAGACTTTGAATATCAGCAGGAAGCTCCTCGGCAACACGGTGCGCCGATCTGATCGCCTCGACTTTTTCAGCTAGGTCGCCCTGCTCGGCATCGAGACGCGAAATAGCGTCCGCAGTCCGCCTAAGGACACGTAACTGGCTTGCAGGAAGCAGCTTCCTATCTTCGATGGCTTGCAGATTTAATGATGGAGCCTGATATGGATAAAGTATAGATTCAATACTATCGATCAAGCTATCAATTACGATGTATACATTAAGAGAGCTACTTCCCGGCAGGTTGGGAACAGAGCTTCCTTGTATGTATTGAATTCTACCAGGTATTCTTCGAAGCTTCTCCAAATCAACATCAGTTATAGAAGAAACATCTATATTTTGGATAACGGGTTTAGATCCTCTTATTCGATCGGCAAATTCATAGCAATTTATTGCCGGAAGATTCCAACCCCACATCTCCATGAAACTACGATCATCATTAACCGCATTGACAACCTGAGTTGCCAACCCGTCCAATGCGCCCGAAATCTCATTCAGAACGCTAGTCGCACTATCGGACATATCTCCCCCCCTCACTTGAGGGGCAGATACCAATCGATGTTCACCCAAAGGTCAACGTTGGGCCGACTTATCGTCGCGACCATCAAAAGCTTCGCTCGATGCGCCGACACGCCACAGAACTAGCCTCGAACGAGGCGCTTTTCGACACGCTGGATTGCCGAGCGCGTCACGCCGTACTCTTTGGCCAAATTTCCCAGCGTGATGCCAGCAGCCCTTTTGGCCCTCACCTCTTCCTGTTGCGCAACAGACAGCAATGCTGGCCTACCTAGGACCTTTCCTTCCTCCCTGGCTCGCTTCAATCCCGACTGGGTGCGCTCTACCAACAGATCGCGCTCAAACTCGGCGACAGCGGCAATGACACCCATCGTCATGCGACCGGCAGGGCTACAAAGATCAACGCCACCTAGAGCAAGGCAATGGACTCGCACCCCTGCGCCAGCCAACCTCTCGATCGTAGCTCGCACATCCATGGCGTTACGGCCAAGCCGGTCCAGCTTGGTGACTATCAGCAGATCGCCCCGCTCAAGCCGGTCTGACAGCTTTGCGAACTGGGGGCGCTCCATAGCGGCCACGGAGCCTGAAATGGTCTCACAGACGATGCGATGGGCATCAACAGCGAAGCCAGCGCCCACAATCTCCTGAATTTGGTTTTCGGTGGTCTGATCAGCCGTACTTACCCGGCAATAAGCGAAAGTGCGCGCCATTCAGATTTCTCCTGCATCGGAATTCTGTATCGAATTTGATACTGGATCGAAATTGTCGTCAAGCTAGTTTTCGATACACTTAAGCACGACGTATCGGAAACGGTCGATTTAGATACACGCCGCAGGCGCTAGCCGCAGAACACCTTTGAAACCCTTAGGGCTGAAACTGATCCAAGAAGCTGGACGGAAGCCATGGGCAACAAAGAATGGCCGGACGATTGGAAAGTAGGAAATGGAGCGGCCTGGGGCTGCCTAGGCCCGCTCTTGCTGGTGATCGTGGCACTGGCCGTTGCATGGCTCACCAACGCCGCCAGGACATGATCCGCTTGCTAGCTGCTGCGATCATCGGAGGCGGCATGGCTGCGCTATCGACCCCTGTGCTAGCCGATCCATGCGAAGCCCCTCTGCCAAGGCCAGGAACGTTGTTTCAGGGGCGCGTGGAATACGTCGGAGACGGAGATAGTCTGTGCGTAAAGACAGCCAGCGGGTTGGTTGAAGTCAGGCTAGCCGACTTCAATGCACCTGAACTTCGCGAGCCAAATGGACGCGCCGCACGAGAAGCGCTCCGCCGTCTAACCATGGGACAAACAGCTTCATGCAGAGCAGGCAGGCGCTCCTATGATCGCGTGGTTGCTCACTGCACAGTCCGTCGAGCGCGCATAGGCGACATGATGCGATTAGCCGGCGTCGATGAAGGAGGGCGCTGACTCAGCCTGAACACCCCCTACCCTGCCGAAGGTTGCCTGAGCGCAGATCGCAGTTCGTCCAACCCCAATGGGGTCCGTTTGCGGTGCGCCATCCGATGACAATTGGCGCAGAGCAGGGCGAGGTCGGCGAGTTTCGTTTTTGATCCCGGCTTCATCAAATGCACCGGCTTGGTGTGGTGAACTTCGATGTAGTCCGCCCCCAAGCTTCCATACCTGGCTCCGAAATCGAAGCTACAGACCTCGCACACCGCCCCGCCATTTTTCTGAGCCTGCTTTCGCTTCTCAGCGATTAGGCGTGAATCGCGCTCGTAACTTCGATGGAGCCGGATAACCACACCCCCTTCTTCGCCTTCATACGGCTCCGCCTGGTCACTCCCCCTAGCCTCCGCTCCCCCTAGCTTGGCGATAGCCTCACGGATATCTGCGGCATCTACGGCAAGCTCAGCACGTCGCCCGGCGTATTCAACCCAAAGAACTCTCTCCAACTTGCCACCAGACTTCATGCCGACTTTTCCCTGATCCGTATAAGCGGGATCAAGCGACCGTAGATTCATGAGCTTGAGGTAGACCCCATTGGGGTTTCGGATGGTATCGCCCGCTTCAGTGCCGATAGCCTCATGCATGGCGTTGAGCAGAGCGGACAGATCGGTGATCGCCTTGCTAGCTTTGCCGGGGATGGCGTCCGGATTGGTGAAATATAGATCGAGCGCGAGGACAATCTCATCGCGGCTCCAATCGGGATTCCGGGGCAGTATATCCAACTCGAATCCCAACTGTCTAAGCTTGCGAACTACAGACGCCTCACCGCCAGTGAAGCTGCTTGACGGAAGCAACTGCTCACCGCCCACAAACCGATGCGCCACCCCTGCGATGGCCTTAGACGGGTATCGACGCCCCTCCCAAACGATCCAGTAGCGTTTCGCGTCCGCAAACCCATACCTCGCAAGGAACTGCTCGCCGCCAAGCGCATCGTACTCCTTGAGAGCCGCTTCCACTGCGTACCTGGTGATATCTGCTAATGGCATGGTCGCCTCCAAGCCCAGGATCGGCGGAAATCACGCAAGCGTACCGCCCTATTAAATATTGAGGGTTTTAGGATCAGTAGCCTGATGCCGGCTCATCGCTAGTTCGGACTGCCAATGCTTCAGGTGAACGTTTTCTAGCTGAAGCAGAAGCCGCTGGCCGAGCAAGATGCGCGTCTGGCGCAATGCTAGCATCCGGAGCACGAGGCGCAGGCCCTGCAACGGGCAGCGCCTTCACCTCACGCTGGAAAAAGACACGACGCACCCGCTCTTGATAACCATTCCAAACATCGCCGGTCGTCATTCCGCCCGTGCCAGGAATTAGACGTTCCGTCAGATCGAAGATCATCCCAAGGTCGGCTGGCGGCGCGTAATCGACATTCGCATCAGCCCACGCACGCCACTTTGGTAGAGCCTTCTCCGCCAAAGGATTCGACGTCTCCAGGACGTAAGCCACATCTTCCTTCGCGTATACGTACCCCATCCTCATACCCAGGCCCCACGCCCCCCCGGCAATAGCTATCAAAGCCAAACATCCGATCAGATGCGCAGGTCGCAATGTAATCGTCAGAGCATCTCGCCCTGAGGTCTTTTTGGTCGAGTTCAGCCGCTCTAGAACACTAGTCATTTCACCCCTCCCCATTCGACCACATTGAATTGCCAATTCGTCGTTATGGCAAGGCTTTATGCGCCGCTATGACAAGGCGAATTGAAACTCGGCGATCACACCCCCCACGCCTCTTTCTGGACTAGGGTTGAACGCGCGCCAAAATTCGACCTCGTGTGGCGAACCTTACGCCCGTTAGTAATGGAGAAGCCTCCCGGAGGGGGAAAGAGACATAATGAGTTAATATACAGCATTACGAAGATACGAGCCTTACATATGCACGCTGATAAAACATACCTTCGAAAGAATCATTCATCAAAACATTAACCCGTCCTGCATCACACACACGAACTACGAAGCTGTCATGGATTGGATAAATAGGGATACCAATACCTATACTCCCAGATATCACATCCAAGGCGAGTTCAGAATCTCGACGCTGAAGCTCCAAACCGCGACCGGAACCAAGACAATGCCCAATATCCGACAACCCCTCCCTCATTGACGAGACATAGGATCGAAACTGCTCCCTGCACGAAAAGCAGGCACGGTCTTCGGGACGAAACGCCAGAGGATGAAGCACTCGCGCATCCCAGGAACCGTTCAGAAGCCGGTTAAAGGTCCTCTTTCCCATTTCCCTCGGAATATCGAAGCCGGGGACCAAATAAGGATCGAAATCCAACGCCTTACCAACCCCAGCGTACAGGATACGAGGATGGAGCGTTACATAGTCGAGTTCAGCCGTAGCCTCGCCGTCGATCAACAGATTTGCTCGCTCCTCGCGCGGAAGGCTCTGCCAGAACCCGCCGTAGAGCCTCCCTCCCCGCCGCCAGTCGTACTTGAAGATGCGCTTGAGGTAGATGGCGCATGCGTCATAGCCGGTGGTCGCAATCGGAGAGCCCCCCTTGCCTAGCCCGCCGGCCATAATCGCGATCACTCGCCGGGCCGCATCATCAGGCAGGGACAGGGAGTGCCGAGCATTCAGCGCGTTCAAAGCGCGGACGACCTCCCCACTAGCAGCAACATCATTCGGCATGGGGCTGACAGGTTGAACCGCCTGATTGATGCAAATTACGTCGCAAGGCGGACGGTTCACATCCCAAACGCGAAGACCACACTGTCGGGCCATTTCAGCGAACTCTGCCGTCGGCAGGAGTTGGGTAGCTTTGGACTTGCCTCGCCCCTCCCGATCATAAAATCCTCGCGTGACCTGGACCAAGCCGAGAGCTTCCAAGCCATCACGGATAGTCCTCAGAGCAGTGACGCTGATCTGGGAGCCAATATAGACCCGTTCATTGAAGCTAATAGGAACGCCCACAGCAGGCGGAACTTGTCTCAGTGCAACATTTGCAATGGATGCCGCGAATGCGGTGAGGGTTCGAACGTAAGCTTCGGCGTCTCTAGATGTGCGAGCGCGCCTCCGCCCATCCACCTCCCGCAAACGCTCGCGAAGAGCATCACAGAAGGCGATGAGGTTCGGGCAAGCGTCATCCCACGGCTGAAGCACGGACGTGCTGCCAATCATTGAAGTCGATCCTGTCGGGAAAGCACCTGGGCGAGGCCCAAGCATGGAGAGAAGGAGGTCGCTGCCCCTCCCCCCGAAGCCGGCCTACTACTGGCCGATCAAAGCCATAATATCGTCCCGAAGGATGATGGACCGGCCTGCAACCTTGCGAATGGACAGCTTTCCGTCTTTCGCCAGATTGTAGAGGGTGGAACGGCTCAGGCTGGTGGCCTCGCTCGCCTCGCGAAGACTGTAGGCAAGTTTGTGGGAATGAGCTTCGTTCATTGTCCGCCCACCTGAAGCTGCTGACGACGGATGCGTTGAATCTGATCGCCCCGCAACCGATGACGCTCAGCCGCCTTCATGTGCCGAACCGTCGAAGCGACAGGTTCCTTCAAGCAGTCTGCACCCCCAGCGTTCGCCTCCACCTGCTCATAGAAGCGATTCAAGTGACGCTCGGGAATATAGACCTCCCCTTCAAAGCGCGTGGCGAACCAGTCTAGCCGCTGGATCGCCTTATCATTGAGATTAGGATTCGCCGTTCTCGAGCGATGATCTTCAAGCCAATCGAACACAAACGACAATTCATTGTCACTTAGAGCGACATGATATGTAGATGAGTTGAAAAGAGTGTACAGGCTTACGTTGAAACGAATTCTGTTTGGCATCACAGGTCCTTAAAATAGCCGCGCGACACATCGCTGCCCGGCAGGACCAAGACAAATATCCAGAATTTCTACGCCAGCAACACCTTTGAATTTCCAGTACTTACTAATAACTCTAGAGACGCCCTCAGAAATTTTAGAAAGAGTGAGATAAAATAACTTCCACAATGGCGAGAAAAGCCCTCACAGGGCGAAAGGAAAAGCCATATGCATGAGATTTGGCGCAATTTTCATCCGCACCCAATCACGCGCTCGTGATATCACCCGTACAGATAGCCGCCCCAGTCCTCCATGAGCCTTCTGCGCTTTTCCAAAGCGTCGCCGCGCCGATAGGCTCGCTCAACAGCACTGCCGATCTCGTGAGCCAAAGCGGCCTCGATAACCTCCCTCGGATGATCGGTAGTTTCACCGGCCCAATCCCGAAACGTTGAGCGAAAACCATGCACCGTGCCGTCAACCTTCATCCGTTTGAGAACGGCATCCATTGCGGCGGTTGAGAGGGTCGCCTGTTCCTGGCCTGGAAACACATACTCCCCTCCAAGGGGCTGTAGCTCACGCAACAGGGCAATTGCCTCCAGCGTCAGAGGAACTCGGTGCAGCTTTTTCGCCTTCATGCGCCAAGCCGGCACCGACCAAACCGCTTTCTCCCAGTCGATTTCGTCCCAACGCGCTCCGATGACCTCCGTCGTGCGGAGAAGCGTAAGAACGGTGAACTCCAATGCCTTAGCCGCCACGCCTGAACGCCCCCTGAGCGCCCTCATGAAGCCAGGAGCGTCCACGAACGGCAACGCCCTATGATGGCCGCGCGCGAGCTTCCTAGGGGCCGGCAAAAGGTGGGACAGGTTGCCTTTCCAGGTAGCGGGATTCTCGCCAGCCCTCAGCCCCATAACCTTGGCCGCATCCAGCACAGCCTCGATACGTCCCCGCACCCGCGATGCGGTTTCAGGCTTGGCGCCCCAGATCGGCTTGAGCACTGCCAGAACGTCATTGGTAGTGATGCTATCGACAGGCTGGTCCCTCAAGGGGGCCGCATACGTCGTCAACGTGTTCGTCCATTGCTGACGGTGCTTCGCATTGGAGAGCGCCGCGACCTTGGTCTCCCGGTACGCCTCATAGACCTCCCAAAAAGTCTTCGCGCCTGATGCAACGGTTTTGCGCGCCAACCTAGGGTCTACCCCCTGCCGCAGAGACGCCCTCGCCTTTTCCGCCAGTTCGCGAACCTCAGCCAACCTTACCTCACTGGCCGATCCAAGACCCATCTCCACCGACTTCCCTTGCCACTGGTAGATGAACACCCATCGCTTACCGTCACCCACTCTGAGGTACAGATTGGGACCGTCCCGATGCTTCCCCCGCTCAGTGACGGCTTGGACGAACTTATGGGTGAGCAGATTGATCGAGGCCATGTCAGATCATACCCCGCCCCAAATCTCGCCCCAAACAATTTCCTGTCTATAGGAGATTAGCCCTGGACGGTCTTAGACGAATTCCGGATTAAGAACTGTATTTATTGATAATTTTTACAGCTGTGAGCAACCATGGACAGAGGTATGAATCCCTCTCTGTCCGCCACGGCCTCCCGAGCCTTGCAGCTCAGCGTGTTTTGACCGGATTGGACTGCTTCGGTTTTCGCGGGGGTTTGCGAAGCTGAAACGCCAAGGTTTGATCGACACTTGGCGTCGGCCAGGCCAGCGACGATCGCATCAACGCCGCAGAAATCATCCTCCTTCTCGCCAGCGCCGGCTCCCCCGCCCCGCCTGTCGCGACATCCTGGATCGGGAAGGCTGGATTTCTTGGGCGACTCCGTGAAGATGGCGATATGGACGGTCCGCCGAACGAAGATATTATCGGCTGGGCGCATGCGCTGGAGGCCTATGCGCGCGACTGGGACGAGACTTTCGAGAGCCGTCCAGGCTATTTCACCCAGGAGTTCTGGTACCTGCTGGTCGGGTGCATGATCGCCAACTGGCGCGGTCGTCCCATGACGATGAGCCAGGCCTGCCAGCAGATGAAGAGCGGCTCGAATCGCACGCGCGAGGAGCGGATCAAGCGGGCGGTGGACGACGGCTTTCTGGTCAAGGAACGCGCCGGAGACGACGGCCGCGCCGCCCTGGTTCGGCCCACGCCCAAGCTCGAGGCGCTGATGGTCGGCCATCTTCAACGCACGCGCGACCTGGTGAAGGCCGCGCTGGGTTAGCCGCAGAATTTGCGGACAGTTTCGCGCGCAACTCTGCGCTGGTTCTCGCCCTGCCCCTGTGGCGTCATCGCCCTCGAGATCGCCCGTCAGCGGCGACCGGGGAGGAATCGAGACGTGACCCATCTGAACACGCGCGAGACGCGCCGCCGCACCCTGTTGTCCGCCGGCGCATCGGCGCTGGGCCTGATGCTTGCCCTGGGCGCCGGCCCGGCGCTGGCGCAGGAGGCGACGCCCGACGACCAGGCCCAGGCTGTGACGGTGGATGACATCGTCGTCACCGCGCGCCGCCGCGACGAGCGGCTGCAGGACGTGCCGGTGGCGGTCACCGCCCTGTCGGCCCAGACGCTGGAAAATCTGCAAGCGTCCGACATCGGCGACCTGCAGGGTTCGGTTCCCAACCTGACCCTGCACGAGGGGGATGCGTCCAACGCCGTCGTCTATGTGCGCGGCGTGGGCCAGGTGGACAGCCTGGCTTTCGCCGATCCGGGCGTCGGCATCTATCTGGACGACGTCTATCTGGGGCGGGCGCAGGGCGCCTTCCTGTCGGTTTATGACGTGGACCGGATCGAGGTCCTGCGCGGACCACAGGGCACCCTGTACGGCCGCAACACCATCGGCGGGGCGGTCAAATTCGTCTCGACCCCGCTGACGGCCGACTTCAACGCGCGGGCCGAGGCCACGGTGGGCGACTATGACCTGCGCGAGGCGCGGCTGAGCGTCGGCGGCGGGCTGAACGCCGAGGGGACGTTGCTGGGCAAGGCGGCGGTCTCGCTGGCGCGCCGCGACGGCTATTCCGACAACGCCTTCACCGGACGGGACGACGGCGACAAGGACCAGATCGCCGGCCGCGTCTCGCTGGAGTATCGGCCCAGCGACGACCTGTCGTTCCGCTTGAACGTGGATGGTTCGCGCGACCGACCGGATTCGTCGCGCACCCCGGCGCGGGCGACGAACGTCTTCGGCCTCTATCCCGACACACTGGACGACCCGTTCAAGGTCGACGCCGACTTCGGCGACCGGAACGACCTCGACACCTTCGGCGCGGCCCTGACCGCTGACTGGGCGCTGGACGAGGCGTGGTCGTTCAAGTCCCTCACGGCCTATCGCACGATGGACTACGCCACCCACCTGGACCTCGACGCCACGCCGCTGAGCATCTTCGGCGTCTATGTGGACGAGGACCAGCGCCAGTTCAGCCAGGAGTTCCAGCTGACTTACGCCGGCGATCGACTGAACGCCGTCGCCGGCGTCTTTTATTTCGACGAGACCGACGTGACCTTCTCGGGCCTGGTCGGTCCGGTCATCGGCCTGGTCACAGGCTCGATCAACGACCAGCACAACAGGAGCTACGCCGCCTATGGCCAGGCCTCCTACGACCTGACCCCCCGTCTCAGCCTGACCGGCGGCCTGCGCTACACCTATGAGGACAAGAGCTTCGCGCGGACCCAGACCCTGTATCCGGGCGCGACGGCCATTCCGGGCCGCAACGATCCGGGCCTGCTGCTGACCGACATCGACACCGGCCAGGACTGGGATTCCTGGTCGCCCAAACTGGGGCTGGACTACAAGGTGTCGGACGATGTCCTGGCCTATGTCAGCGTCAGCCGGGGCTTCAAATCCGGCGGCTTTGACGGGCGTTCCAACGATGCGGCGGGCGCCGCGCCCTTCGATCCCGAAACCCTGTGGGCCTATGAGGGCGGGGTGAAGTCGACGTGGTTCGATCGTCGTCTGACCGCCAACGCCGCCGTCTTCTGGAACGACTATACGGACCTTCAACTGTCGAGCTTCACCTCGGACGGATCGGGCGGGTTCGCCGCCCTGTTCACCAACGCCGGCGCCGCGACCATTCGCGGGGCGGAGCTGGAGCTGGTCGCTCGGCCGATCCGCCCGCTGACCCTGAACGCCACGATCGGCTATCTGGACGCCCGCTACGACGAGTATATCGGCCCAGGTGGCCTCGACATCAGCCATCAGCGCAAACTGGTCAATGCGCCGGAATGGTCGGGTCGATTGGGCGCCGTCTATGTGGCGGACCTGGGCGCGAACGGATCGCTGACCCTCGGCGCCGATGCGGCCTATCGCTCCAAGACCTATCCCACGGTGTCGTCCAGCGAGGTCCTGGCCCAGGACGGCTATACGCTGGTGAACGCCTTCGTGCGCTGGGACGACGCCGACGATCACCTGTTCGTCGAACTGGGCGGCAAGAACCTGACGGACGAACGCTACATCGAACATGGCTTCGATCTGTCGGACTCCCTTGGCTATCAGCTGGCCTACTTCGGCGCGCCCCAGACCGTTCGCCTGACCGTCGGGCTGAAATACTGACATGGGCGAGGCGTTGGACCGGCTTGTAGAGCCGGACACGGCGGCCCTGCTGGCCGCCATGGTCGCGGATTTCGCCGGCGCGCCCGCCGATCCGACGGTGGAGCAGCGGCGACAGGGGCTGGAAGCCGCAGCCCGCCTCTACGGCCCCGAACCGGCCGAGGCAGCGCGTGTCGCGACCGAAACCGCGCCTTCGCCCGATGGATCGGTTCCGCTGAGGATCTACTGGCCGAAGCGGACAACCACCGGCCCCGTCCCGCTGGTGCTGCACATCCACGGCGGCGGCTGGGTTCTGGGCGGACCCCAGGCCTATGAGCGGGTCGCGCGGGCCTATTGCGCGGCGGGCGAATGCATCCTCGTTGACGTCGACTATCGCCGCGCGCCCGAGAACAAGCACCCCGCGGCCCTGGATGATTGCGTCGCCGCCCTGGACTGGGCGCAGAGGAACGCCCGGCGGCTGGGCGCCGACCCCGACCGCATCATCGTGGCCGGCGACAGCGCGGGCGGTCATCTGGCGGCGGCGACCTGCCAGGTCAGCCCGGTCCCCGTGGCCCTGGCGATCCTGGTCTATCCGGTCATGACGGCCAGTCGGAACGCCCAGCTCGCCTCGCGCTCGGCCTTGGGCGACGGGCGGTATTTCCTGCGCGAGTTCGATATTCTGCGCGCCGAAGTCGAGTATTTCCCGCCTGAGCAGGACCGCGAGAACGGCCCTGAATCGCCGCTGCTAGCCTCTGATGCCGTTCTCCAACGGCATCCCCCGACGGTCGTCTTCACCGCCGGCCTGGACCCCCTGGTCGACGAGGGCCGGGCCTATGTGGAGGCGCTGCGGCGTTGCGGCGTGGACGCCGAAGAGGTTCGCACCGAAGGCACGATCCACGGCTTCGTCCTGTTCGCCGGCCGCATCGACGCCGGGCGTCAGGTGATCCAACAGATCGGACGACGCATCGCCGCAGCACAGCCCGGTCGCCGACCGGGCGGTTCGCCCTTCTAGCCTCGGATCGCCCCCTAGTCGCCGCCCGCCAGGGTCTCGACCCGCGCCACGCCGTCGGCGCCCTTGGTCAGGCGGAAGGCGTCCAGTTCGCGGCCCGTCGCGGTGAAGGCGCGATAGGTCACGGCGGCCGGCGACACCTCCAGGGTCTGGAAGGTCTGGGTCCGCGAGGCCGAGCGCGTGGCCCAGCCCAGGTCGGCGACCGGATACATCTTGGGCCCGGCGACCGAGACGACATAGGTCGAGCCCTGGTCGGACGGATGGTCCGGCCCCGCATTGACCATCGGCCCGGTCCCGATGGCGCCGCGTGCATAGCCGTGATCGTGGGCCTGCAGCACCAGATCGACGCCGTACTTGTCGATCAGCGGCTTCAGCGCGTCGCGCACCCGGGCGTTGTCGCGATCCGGGTCGATCGAGAACAGCGGGAAGTGCAGGAACAGGGCCGTCCAGCGGTTCGGATTGTTCGCCAGCAGCCCGTCCAGCCAGCGCACCATCTCGGCGCGCATGGCCTCGTCGCCGTGGAACAGAGGCGCATCCACCGAGATCAGGCGCAGGCCCTGATAGTCGACGGTCCAGGCCGTCTCCTTCAGCTTCTCGACGCCCGCCGGGCCGGTTTCCGGCAGGGTGTACTGACGCCGCCACTGCGGGTTCAGCACCGGACCGCGGCCGTACTCGTGATTGCCCGGCGTCGGCATCTGCGGCGTCTGGGCGTAGAGGAAGCCGCCGGCGGCGAACCATTCGCCCCATTCGTTGTCGCTGTCGTGCCGGTTGATCAGGTCCCCGGCGTGGATGACGAAGGCGGCGTCCCCGGCCTTGCGGAAAGCCATCCTCATGGTGCGCGAGGCCTCGCTGAGGATGTTGTTCTGCATGTCCCCCATGTAGAGGAAGGTGAAGGGCTGGGCCGTCGTCGCCGCCGTGCGGAACTGCAGCCATTCCGACCACCGCTCGCCGTCGCCGACGCGATAGGCGTAAACCGTCTCCGGCTTCAGCCCCGTCAGCACCGTCGAGTGATAGGCCGCCCGGAACTCGGTCGCCTCGCGCACGGCGATGGCCGCGTCGTCGGTGACGGCGCTCACGCGGACCGCCTGCTGGATGAAGTCCGGTCCGTCCTGGGCCTCGGCGTATTCGACATAACCGACCGCGCCCGACGCCGTGCGCCAGGTCACGGCCATCTCGTGCGCCGGATCGGCGGTCAGGTTCAGGATGATCCGTTCCGGCTGGGCCGTCGGCGGGACCACCGGCCGGTCCGAAGCCTGGACCGGGACGGGTTCGGGCCGCAGCGGACGTTCCGCCGTCTGCGCCATCGTCTGTCCGCCCAGGGCCGCCAGCGCGGCCCCGAGCATCAGGGCGTGGGTCGTCTTCATGCTCCCCTCCCCGATCAGAAGACGTAGGTCAGGCCGACCGAGATCGACCGCCCGTTCTTGATGTAGGCGCGGCTGGAGCTGGTGCTGTCGCCGGCCGTGTACCAGTAGGTGTGGTTGTCGAAGAGGTTCTGGACCTGCAGCGAGGCGGTCGCCCCGTTCCACAGCTTGCGCCGCACGTTCAGGTCCACGAACTCGTAGTCCTGCTCATAGGGATTGTTGCCGAAGTCCTGGATGCCTTCGAGGAATTCCGACTGGTAGCTGTAGGCGGCGTAGGCCTCCCAGCCGTCGCGCGCCCAGAAGATCTGCACGTTGGCGACCGCCTCGGGCGTCTCCATCAGCGGCAGGGTGTAGCCCTCGGGGTGCCAGGAAATGCCGGTCTCGGCCTCTGACTTCTGCAGCGTCAGGTTCACGCTGGCGCCCAGCGCCGACAGCGGGCCCGGCAGCCAGTGGAAGACCTGCTGGGCGCTCATCTCGACGCCATAGACCCGCGCCCACTTGCCGTTGTTCGGCTTGGAGATGGTCACGCCGTCCGGGCCGACGTTCACGCCGGCCGTCCCGTCGCGGATGTTCGACGAGGAGGAACGGTACAGGAAGTTCTCGATGTCCTTGTAGAACAGGCCCAGCGAATAGGCGCCCGTGTCGCCGTTGTAGCGCTCGACCGACAGGTCGTAGTTGACCGCCTTCATCGGCTTCAGGTCCGGGTTGCCCTGCTCGATGGCGACCAGGATCCACTCGCTCTTCGGATTGATCTTGCCGTCGCCGTCCGGATCGCTGTCGTAGCTGTACTCGCGCGCCGAGGACATGCGGGCGATGTCGGGACGGGCGAAGCTGGTCCAGATCGCGCCGCGGACCCGGGTCTGGTCGTCCAGATCATAGTTCAGGTGGATCGACGGCAGGACGTTGATGAAGTCGCTCTCGTCCGTGGCGAAGTGGGCGCCCTGGACCTCGTCGAGGATGTAGGCCGAGATTTCGTTGTTGGTGTTCTCGACCCGGACGCCGCCGATCACCTGGGCGCGACCAAGGCGGGCCGTCGCCATCAGATAGCCGGCGAAGATGTCCTCCTTGAAGGTGAAGCTGTCCTCGCCGCTCAGCGCGGCGTTGCCCGGATCGGTGGCGAAGCCCTCGAAGAAGTCGCTCTTGCCCGCCATGGCGCGCTGCAGTTCGGCCAGCATGGCCTGGTTGTCGATGACCGTTCCCAGCCGATAGAGGCCCGAATACTCGCCGTCGAACAGGCGCGTCACCTCCTTGCCGTAGAAGCGCGAGAAGTCCGCCAGGGTCCCCTCGGCGTCCAGATCCATGAACTCGCCGCTATAGGTCGCGCGCTCGGAGCTGTAGAACTTGCCGCCCGTCTTGACCGCCTCCAGCCAGGTCGAGACCGGACGCCACTCGAGGTTGAACTGGCCCTGCCACAGCTCCTCCTCGGCCCCGCCGATCTCGCCCGACAGGCCGTTGAAGCCGTACTGGGCGTTGTCGTGGATCGCCGCCATGCCGGCGTCGTTCAGCACCCATTTGGGAAAGCGGCTGTCGCCGAAGTTGACGACATTGACGCCCTTGTTGCCCAGCCAGCCGTACTTGTCGCCGCGGAACTCCATCTCGTAGCTGTCGTCGACGTTGTCCTCGGACTTGGCGTAGGACAGGTCGTAGTCGAGGATGAAGTCGCCCAGACGGCTGACGCCGCCCAGGTTCAGCGACATCAGGGTCCCCGTCTCGCGCGAACCTTCCCAGAAGCGGCGCAGGCGGAAGCCCTGCGGGTCCCAGGTCCCCGAGGCGCCGAACAGCGAATAATAGGAGCGCGTCTTGCGGTCCTTGTCGGTGATCCGGCCGTCGCCGTCCTGATCGACGATCTGGGCGGTCGTATAGCCGTAGATGTTGCCCAGCTTGGCGTCCTTGCCGATGATCACGTCCTCGGGCCGGGCCAGGCCGGTCAAGGTCTTGTCGACCTGAACCAGGCGAGTGGAGTTCTTGCCGGTGTCGTTGCGGAAATTCAGCCGGTTGCCGAACTCGTCCTCGGTGTATTCGTTGAACTGCCCGCGCAGATGCAGGTCATGGCTCTCGCTGCGGTAGTCGAGGCTGGCGTTCAGGCCGCGCCGCTCGACCTCGGTCTCGCCGAAGCCCAGGTTCATGCCGCGCATGACGAAGGTGCTGGTGTCCCATCCCATCGTCTCGCTGTTCTCGTACCAGACCGGGGGCTGGTTATCGCCGTCCACGCCGTTCTGCTCGAACTGCGACTTGCGGCGCGACCAGCTGCCGGTGACGAACAAGCCCCAGTTGTCGTTGAACTGGCGCCCGAACGAGCCGGCGATCTCGCCCGACTTCTCGTCGTCGAACTTGTCCAGCATCCCGACCGAGGCCGACAGGACGCCATAGACGGGATCGTGGTCAAAGGCCGTCGGCGTGCGGATGTCGATCGACCCGCCCAGGGCGTCGCCGTCCCGGTCCGGCGTCAGGCTCTTGATGACGGTGATCGAGTCGATGCCTTCCGGCGGCAGAAAGCTGAGGCGGACGCCGCGATAGAAGTTGTCGTCGCGCGAGCCGGTGCCGCCCATGCGCACGCCGTTCATGGTGTAGTTGTTCAGCTCGGTCGACAGGCCGCGGATGGTGATGCGGTCGCCCTCGCCGGTCGTGTGGTTGCGCACGGCGTTGACGCCCGGCAGGCGCGACAGGGACTCGGCCACGTTGTTGGCCGGCAGGTCGCCCATGTCGTCGGCGCTGATGACGTCCGAGATGAAGTCGGCCCGCCGCTTGGCGTCCAGCGACCGGCGCAGGCCCGCCGCATAGCCGACCACCTCGACCTGCTCGACCTCGAAGGCCTCGGCGGACGCCTCGCCCAGATCGGCCGACTGGCGCACCAAGGTCAGCACGCCGCGCACCTCGCGCGCCTCGACGCCCGACCCGGCGATCATGCGGCGCAGGGCCTCGCGCGGCGCCATCGCGCCCGAGACGGCGTTGGAGGTGCGGCCGCGCGTCAGGGCCGGATCAAAGACGATCGACAGCCCGGTGTCGCGCGACAGGGTCTGCAGCGCCCGGCCCAGGTCCTGGGCCGGAATGGCGACGGCGGCGCGCGCCTCGGCGCCCGGCGTCGCCTGCCAGGCATGAGCGGGCGCGGCGGCGGAGGCCAGCACGGCGACGGCGGCCGCCGTGAGGAGGCCGGTCTTATGGATACGCATTCGATAAATCCCCTGCGATCGAACCTGATCGTTACGGGGTTAGACGGCGGCCTCGGCCTTCCTGACACCTGTCATGAAAACTTGCTCCGATGGTCGCCTAACCTTCGGAAATCTCAAACTGATCCGGACCCAGACGGGTCAGCTTGAAGCCGTGAACCCCCACGATCGCGGCCAGGGCGTTTTCCGGCTGGTCATAGGCGAAACGGCCGCTGACGAGGGCGCGCGCCACGGCGGGGTCGGCCAGTTCGACCTTGATCCCGGTCGCGCGTTCCAGATCCTCGACCACGCTGGCCAGGCTCGCCTCGTTGAACTCCAGCCAGCCCTTGGCCCAGGACGGAACATCGGTCTCGGCCTCGGGCCGGATCAGCGCCGCGCGCTGCACCACGCCGCCGGATACGGTCGCCCGTTCGCCCGCATGGACGCGCGTCGACATCCCTCGCCCCGAAACGACCTTCACGATCCCCTCGAACACCACGACCTCGACCACCGTGCCGTCGGGCGTCTTGCGCTGATCGACGTTGAAACGGGTGCCGACGGCGGTGACGCGCACCCTGTCGACCTCGACCGAGAAGGGCCGGCTCTTGTCGGGCGCCACCTCAAAGAAGCCTTCGCCCTTCAGGCGCAGACGCCGCTCGTGTTCGCCCAGGTCCACCCGCACCTGGCTTTGCCCGTTCAGACGCACCGCGGACCCGTCCGCCAGCGTGACAGGCTGCGGGACGCCACGGCTCCCCACGATCAGGTCCCCGCGCGGCGTCAGGACGACGCCGGCCAGGACCACCGCCCCGACGGCCGCCGCCAGCCCCGCGCCGACAACCGCGCCGCGCGGCTGCAACGGAAAGCGCCGCCGTGCGGGCCGCGCTCGCGCCATCCGCTGCGTCGCCCAGATCACGGCCGCGTCGTCGATCAGCGCCTCGTGCCGCCGCAACAGGTCCGCCCGATCGGGCCGCCCCTCCAGCCACTGGTCCAGCCCCGCCTGCTGCTGCGGCGACCAGGCCGCGTCGCGCCGCGCGTCGGCCCACAGCGCGGCCTCGCGGTCGTCCTTCGGGTTCACGGGTCTAGTCGACATGGCGGCCCTCCGCCGTCCGGCGCAGCGTCTGGGCCGCGCGGCTGTAGTGTTTCTGCACCGCCTCGACCGACAGCCTCAGATCGCGCGCGATCGTCTCATAGGACTCCTCGCCCGCCCGGCGCCGCACGAAGACCTCGCGCCGCAAGGGCGGCATGGCCTCCAGCGCCTTCTGGCACAGCTTCAACCGCTCGCTCATGTCCAGCGCCTCCAGCGGCGTCGCCCCGCTGTCGACGGGAAGCTCGGCCTCTTCCAGATCCTCGATCGGCACATTGGCGGTCCGCCGGGCCCGATCGACCAGGATGTTGCGCGCCGCGCGCATGGCGTAGGACAGGGGGTCGATGATCAGGGTCTCGCGGGCTCGCGTCAGGACGCGCACGATCGCCTCCTGCGCCACGTCCTCGGCGTCCCCCGCCGTCGCCGACCGTCGCCGGACATAGGCCAGCAGGGCCCGGTTCTGCGCCGCCAGCGTCCGCCCCACCTCCTGCTCGTGACCGATCACCGCAACGCTCCCCGCCGGAGCGTCGCTATAGAAGCCGCGCGTGACGGAAACGGCGAAGTTCAGTGTCAGTTTGATAGCAGGCGAGCGCCGCAAAGCTTGAACCTGCAATCAACACACTGAAACAAAGAACAAAAACTATGGCGACCCCGGAGGGACTCCAACCCCCGACCTCGGCTTTAGGAAAGCCTTGCTCTATGCAGCTGAGCTACGGGGCCGTCTCGGATCGTCCCTAGCCGGTCGCGGGCGTGAGGGAAAGACGGAGGCCGTCGATTTGGCGCCCGGCAAGAAACTCCTAGCGATTAATCCCTGTTAAGCTACAATATGTTGTGGAGAACAAATGCTGAATTGGGCCGTGTCGCTGATTCGGTCATGATTTGTTTCGCGCCCGTTCCAGGCGCCGGAAAGCTTCTGTTCATTATTGGCGTCGCCTTGCGGTTTCGCTTGAGAAACCCACGGGGCTTCTCCACCTTGAACCTGACATGAGTGATCGTTCCGCAGGTCTGGCCCCATCGCGCGTCACAGCGATCCTGGGTCCCACCAACACCGGCAAGACCCATCTGGCGGTCGAGCGGATGCTGGGTCACGCCTCGGGCATGATCGGCCTGCCGCTGCGTCTCTTGGCGCGCGAGATCTATGAGCGGATCGTCAAGCAGCGCGGGGCTTCGTCGGTCGCCCTGATCACCGGCGAGGAGAAGATCGTCCCGCCGCGCCCGGCCTATTTCGTCTGCACGGTCGAGGCCATGCCGCTGGAACGACAGGTCGAGTTCCTGGCCGTGGACGAAATCCAGCTGGTCGCCGACCCCGAGCGCGGCCACGTCTTCACCCAGCGCCTGCTGCACGCGCGCGGCCGGTTCGAGACCATGTTCCTGGGGGCCGGGACCATGGCCCCGCTGATCCGCGCCCTGGTCCCCGACGCCGAGATCGTGACGCGCGAGCGGCTGTCCACCCTGTCCTACGCCGGGTCGAAGAAGCTGACCCGCCTGCCCCGCCGCAGCGCCGTCGTCGCCTTCTCGACCGAGCAGGTCTACGCCATCGCCGAACTGCTGCGCCGCCAGAGGGGCGGGGCCGCCGTGGTCATGGGGTCGCTCAGCCCCCGCACCCGCAACGCCCAGGTCGAGCTGTTCCAGTCGGGCGAGGTGGACTTCCTGGTCGCCACCGACGCCATCGGCATGGGGCTGAACATGGACGTCGACCATGTGGCCTTCGCCGGGCTTCGCAAGTTCGACGGCCGCCGCACCCGCTGGCTGCACGCCGCCGAGATCGGCCAGATCGCCGGGCGCGCCGGTCGCCACCTGCGCGACGGCACCTTCGGCGTCACCGGCGAGGCCGAGGATCTGGACGAGGATATCCTCGAACAGGTGATCAGCCACCGCTTCGATCCGGTCGAGGCCGCCGAATGGCGCCACGGCCGGCTGGACTTCGACGCCCTGCCCGACCTGCTGCGCTCGCTGACGGTGACGCCCGAACGCTTCGGCCTGCGGCTGACGGCCCAGGCCCTGGACGAGACCCTGCTGCGGCGCTTCGCGGCCGATGAGGACGTCAAGAAGATCGCCCGCTCGCGCGGCGCCCTGATGCGTTTGTGGGAGACCTGCCAGCTGCCGGACTTCCAGAAGACCACCCTGGACGAGCACGCCCGTCTGTCGAAGGAGATCTTCACCGCCCTGACCAGTCGCCGTGGTCGCCTGACCGAGGACTGGGTCGCCCCGCGCTTCAACGACCTGGACCGCGACGACGGCCAGATCGACCAACTGTCAGCCCGCCTCGCCGGGGTGCGGACCCTGGCCTACATCGCCAACCGTCCCGACTGGATGGATCAGGCCCAGGGCTGGCGCGACAAGACCAAGGCGCTGGAGGAGCGGCTTTCCGACGTCCTGCACGAACGGCTGACCGCCCGCTTCGTCGACCGACGCACCACGGCCCTGATGCGGGCGTTGAACGTGCGCTCGGACACCCTGGCGGGCGTCGCCGACGACGGCGAGGTCACGGTCGAGGGCGAGGTGGTCGGCCATCTGGAGGGGGTGCGCTTCACCCCCGACGCGGGCGGCTCGGCCCTGGCCGACCGGGCGCTGCGTCAGGCCGCGACCCGCGCCGTGGGGCCGGAGATCGCCCGGCGCCTCGGCAAGCTGGCCGCCGAGGCGGACGAGGCCTTCAGCGTCATTCCCAACCCGCGTTCGGGCGGCGGCGACGTGCTGTGGAACGGCGCCCTGACGGCCCGGATCATCAACGACGATCCCTTCGCCCCGCGCGTGCGGCTGCTGGGCGATCTCGGCCCGGTCCCGGCGCGCGAGCGGGCGCAGCGCCGCATCGAGGCCTGGCTGGCGTCCGAGGCCGGGCGCAGCCTGCGCGAGCTGCGCCGCCTGCGTCAGGCGGTCGACAGCGGCGCCCTGACCGGCCTGCCGCGCGGCCTGGCCTTCCGCCTGATCGAGGCGGGCGGCGTCATTCCGCGCGCCGACGTCGAACGCGATCTGGCCGCCCTGAGCCAGCACGAGCGGCGCACGGTCAAGACCTTTGCGATCAGAGTCGGCGCCCATTCCGTCTGGCTGCCCGGCGCGCTCAAGCCCCGCGCCCGGCTGCTGGCCCAGGCCTTCGTCGTGGAGCCTTTCCGCCCGAGCGGCGAGGCCCTTCTGCCCCTGCCCTCGCCCGCCCCGTCACCCCGCGCGCTCGCCGCCTTCGGGCGTCGCGCCGTCGGACCGTGGACCGCCCCCGTCGAGGCGCTGGAACGCTTCGCCGAGCTGTCGCGCGCGGCCGGCAAGGCGCCGCTTGCGGCGGAAGCCCTGACCGAACTGGGCTGGACCGCCGAACAGGCCAAGGCCGTGCAGGCCGCCCTGCGCCTCCCGCGCGCCGACAAGGCGCCGCGCCCCGGCCAGCCCGCGCCGCCGCCCAAGGACTCGCCCTTCGCCGCCCTGGCCCAGCTGACCCAGCCGCCCGCGCCCCCGCGCCGCAAGCGCCGCCCGAGGCGCAAGGCGGCGACCGCGTGATCCCCTCCTGCCGCATCGACCTCTGGCTGTGGCGCGCCCGCTTCGCCAAGACCCGCGGCGACGCCGCCGACATGGTCGAGCGCGGCGCCATCCGCCTGACCCATCACGGCGTCCAGACCCGGCTCGACAAGCCCAGCCGCAGCGTCCACCCCGGCGACGACCTCCTGTTCGCGCAAGGCGGGCGGCTGATCGCCGTGCGCGTGCTGCAATTAGGCGAAAGGCGCGGCCCTCCCGAGGAAGCCCGCGCCCTTTACTCTCTTCAGGACTAGATCGGGCTCAAGCAGCGCGAAGCGCGGCAGCCCCAAAAAATATCCTACTGCTTCACGAACTCGCCCTCGATGTGCAGCTCCACCTCGTCGCCCAGGGCGGGCAGGGCGAAGTTGATGCCGAACTCGGAACGCTTGATGGTGGCCTCGCCGTCGAAGCCGGCCTTGTAGCCGCCGCGCGTCTGGCCGGCCTGGTTGAACTCGACCTCCATCGTCACCGGCTTGGTCACGCCGCGCAGGGTCAGTTCGCCGTGCACCATGGCCTCGTTCGGCTTGGACGGGTCCAGCATGATGTGGACCGAGCGGAAGGTGGCGACCGGGTGGTTGGCGGTGTCGAAGAAGTCCGCCGTCTGCAGGTGGCGGTTCAGCCCGTCGGAGTTCGACGCCACCTCGGTCAGGGGAATGCTTGCCGTCAGGGTGCTGGCCGACGGATTGGCCGGGTCCAGCTTCAGTTCGGCCTGAACGTTCACGAACTGGCCGGAATAGGTCGAGAAGCCGAGGTGATCGACCGACCAGGTGATCTTGCCGTGGGCGGGATCCAGCTTGTAGTCGCCGGCCTGGACCTCGGACGGAACCTTGGTCAGGGCCGCCTGGGCGACGACCGCGCCCCCGGCCAGAAGGCTGAGCGCCAAAACACCGGGAACGAGGGCCCCGGCGCCGATGCGAACGACTGTGGAACGAGCGGTGAAACGCATGGGCGAACCTCCTTCTGAACGGTGATCTGTAATCGCATTGGATGCAGACGAGACGCGACGCCGTCAAGCCGACGCCCGCGCCCTCGGTTGACAGTTGGTTCCGACGGGGCCATTTGCCCGCCCTCGACCTTGATTGCTGCAACAGGCCCGCCCGCCCGCCATGACCTACATCGTCACCGACGCCTGCGTGAAATGTAAGTTCATGGACTGTGTCGAGGTCTGTCCGGTGGACTGCTTCTACGAGGGCGAGAACTTCCTGGTCATCGCCCCTGACGAATGCATCGACTGCGGCGTGTGCGAGCCGGAATGCCCCGTCGACGCCATCGTCCCCGACACCGAGGACGAGCCGGACGGCAAGTGGCTGCAGGTCAACGCCGAATACGCCAAGGTCTGGCCCAACATCACGGTCAAGGGCACGCCCCCCGCCGACCGCGAACAGTATGAGCGCGAGACCGGCAAGTTCGAGAAATACTTCAGCGAGAAACCCGGCAAGGGCTCCTAAGGTCTCGCCGCAATCCGGTCACAAAGTGCCGGAACCGCTCAGTCGTCCTGTGGATGTTTTGAGATTTCCTAATTTTATGATAGGTTCCTGCCTATTCGAAACGGGCGGTTCCGCAGCCATGCGCGCCGCCCGCGTTTGCGACAGAACCCCGCCGTCGAGACGGGGTCGGCCAGAGGTTCGGTGATCCGCTTTCGTTTCTGATCTGTGATCTGTCCATCCCACCGGCGGGAGCTTCGGTTTCCGGCGGATGGGTGCTTTCGCTCATCGGCTGCGCCAGCGCCTCGCTTCGCCCCTGTTCCGGGAAAGGAATGACATGACGAGCAAGACCGGTCTGGAATTCAAGGTTGGCGATGCGGTGGTCTATCCCGCCCATGGCGTCGGCAAGGTCGCCGCGATCGAGACTCAGGAAGTCGCCGGCATGTCGCTGGAAGTCTATGTCGTGACCTTCGACCACGAGAAAATGACCCTGCGCGTCCCGACCAAGAAGGCCAAGACCGCCGGCCTGCGCACCCTGGCCGCCGACGACACCGTCACCAAGGCCCTGACGACCCTCAAGGGCCGCGCCCGCGTCAAGCGCACCATGTGGTCGCGTCGCGCCCAGGAATATGAAGCCAAGATCAACTCCGGCGACCTGATCTCGATCGCCGAGGTGGTCCGCGACCTGCACCGCGCCGACACCCAGCCGGAACAGTCCTATTCGGAGCGCCAGCTCTATGAATCGGCCCTGGACCGCATGGCCCGCGAAGTCGCCGCCGCCAACCGCATCGACAAGGACGCCGCCGTCGCCCTGCTGGCCAAGTCGCTGAGCGCCAAGAAGCCGGTCCCGACCGCCGCCGAACTGGAAGCCGCCGCCGCCGAAGCCGAGGCCGAAGCCGCCTGATTTCAGGACGCCGACCGGCACGACAAAGGCCCGGCGGCGACGCCGGGCCTTTTCTTTCTACCGCCATAGCGCGCCGCGAGGTGCGCCGTGGCGTCCGTCCGGGGTTTGCGAGACGCGATCGTTAGCGGTCGTGTCATCATCGTGTTAAGACCCCCGCCCTTTATAGCGGCGGCCATGTCGCCAGAGCATTTCAGACTTCAGGAGAAGCCACACATGAGCAGGGTGCTGGTTATCGGTGCAGGCGGCGTCAGTTCAGTCGCCGTCCACAAGATGGCGATGAACACGGACGTGTTCTCGCATATCACCCTGGCGAGCCGCACGAAGTCCAAGTGCGACGCCATCGCCGAATCCGTGAAGTCGCGCTTTGGCGTGACCATCGACACCGCGGCCATCGACGCCGACGACGTCGCCGCGACCACGGCCCTGATCCAGGCCGTCAAACCGGCCCTCGTGGTCAACCTGGCCCTGCCCTATCAGGACCTGGCCCTGATGGACGCCTGCCTGGCCGCCGGCGTGAACTACCTCGACACGGCCAACTACGAGCCGCGCGACGAAGCCAAGTTCGAATACAAGTGGCAGTGGGCCTATCAGGAGCGCTTCAAGGAAGCCGGCCTGATGGCGCTGCTCGGCTCGGGCTTCGACCCGGGCGTGACCTCGGTCTTCGCCACCTACACCAAGAAGCACCTGCTGGACCGGATCGACACGCTCGACATCCTGGACTGCAACGGCGGCGACACGGGCCTGCCCTTCGCCACCAACTTCAACCCGGAAATCAACCTGCGCGAAGTGACCGCCAACTCACGTCACTGGGAAAACGGCCAGTGGGTCGAGGGCCCGGCGCTGAGCCACAAGCAGGCCTTCGACTTCGAGGGCGTGGGTCAGAAGAACATGTACCTCATGTACCATGAGGAACTGGAGTCGCTGGCCAAGTTCTACCCGGAAATCAAACGCATCCGCTTCTGGATGACGTTCGGCGACAGCTACCTGAAGCACCTGGAAGTGCTGGAAAACATCGGCATGACCTCGATCGAGCCGATGATGTTCCAGGGCCGCGAGATCATCCCCATCGAGCTCCTGAAGGCCCTGCTGCCGGAACCCTCGTCGCTGGGTCCGATCACCAAGGGCAAGACGAACATCGGCACCATCGCCACCGGCGAGAAGGACGGCGTCGCCAAGACCTTCTACGTCAAGAACATCTGCGACCACGAAGCCGCCTATGCCGAAACCGGCAACCAGGCCGTCAGCTACACCACGGGCGTTCCGGCCATGATCGGCGCGGCCATGATGCTGACCGGCACCTGGAAGGGCGAAGGCGTCTTCAACATGGAGCAGCTGGACCCCGATCCCTTCATGGACATGCTGAACAAGCACGGCCTGCCCTGGACGGTCGAGGAGCTGGACGCTCCGCTGGCCTTCTAAGTCGAGACCAGAGCACATGGAAACCAAGGCCGGTGATCCCGGCGCCTTCGCGCATTTCGATCTGAACCGTGTCGCCTCGCCCGCCTTCGTGGTGGACGAGGTCGCGGTGCGGCGCAATCTGGCCGTGTTGAAAGACGTGCGCGACC
This sequence comes from Brevundimonas sp. KH_025, assembly GCF_057839885.1. Taxonomy (NCBI): domain Bacteria; kingdom Pseudomonadati; phylum Pseudomonadota; class Alphaproteobacteria; order Caulobacterales; family Caulobacteraceae; genus Brevundimonas; species Brevundimonas sp. KH_025. Next base: position 2,290,679 of record NZ_CM174501.1, read on the forward strand.
GGGGCAACGCCCGGGTTCTGCTGGCGCTCAAGGCCTTTTCCATGTGGTCATTGGCGGACGTCGTCGGGGAATACCTCGACGGCGTCTGCGCCTCCGGTCTGTGGGAGGCGCGGCTGGCGCGCGAGTTCTACAAGGGCGAGCTGACCACCTATTCGCCCGCCTACAAGGCCGAGGACCTGCCCGAGATCCTGCGGCTGTCCGACCACGTCATCTTCAACTCGCCCGATCAAGTCACGCGCTTCGCCGACCTGATCGCCAAAGCGCGCGCCGCTGGCGAGACCTTCGAGATCGGCCTGCGGCTGAACCCCGAACATTCCGAGGGCGAGGTCGCCAAATACGATCCGGCCCAGCCCTGCTCGCGCCTGGGCTTCCCGGTGTCGCAGCTGAAGCCGGAACACATGCAGGGCGTCGACGGCCTGCATATCCACGCCCTGTGCGAGCAGGATTTCGAGCCGCTGGCTCGCATCTGGGCGGCGGTGGAGCCCAAGCTCGCGCCCCTGCTGGGCGGGGTGAAGTGGCTGAACCTCGGCGGCGGTCACCACGTGACCCGCGCCGACTATCAGACCGACGCCCTGGTCGCCTTCCTGAACGAGATCAGCCAGCGCCACGGCGTGCAGGTCTATCTGGAGCCGGGCGAGGCCGTGGCGCTGGACGCCGGCATTCTGATCGGCGAGGTGCTGGACGTCTTCGACAACGGCATGCCCATCGCCATTACCGACCTGTCGGCCACCTGCCACATGCCGGACGTCATCGAGGCCCCCTATCGCCCCGCCATGCTGCATGAGCCCGAGAACGGCGTCGCCGTCCGCCTCGGCGGCCCGTCCTGCCTGGCCGGCGACATCATCGGCGACTACGTCTTCGCCGAGCGCCCCGTCCCCGGAACGCGCCTCGCCTTCCTCGACCAGGCCCACTATTCGATGGTGAAGACCAACACCTTCAACGGCGTCCCCCTGCCCGCCATCGCCCTGTGGAACAGCGCCACGGACGAGCTGCGGATGGTGCGCGCGTTCGACTGGACGGAATTCCGCGACCGGCTGTCGTGATCTGACGGCGGCGCTGCGAGGAGGCGCTAGCGATTGGGAACGATGGTATCGCCATGCGTCCTGATCCGCCGGCCAATACGACAGGCGTAGCGGCCATCTCGGATCTCGAACTCGACAGCCGAGCCATTCGGGACATCATAGATTGTTGTCGTATCGCCTTGCTCGACAACAAGGTGTCCGGGGCTGCCGAAACTGCAATGCCCGGCCTCTGTCTGGTGGAAAAGGCAGCTGAGCGTTCCTCTCTCGGTGCGCAGCATCCATGCGCCAACAAGCAGCCTATTCGGAAATCTCTCTGGATGAGCTGGCGCCGAGACGGCGACTGAGCACGGAACCTGTCCTGCCGCTTCGGCAGGGACATAGGTCCAAGGCAGATCGGGCACGACCGTCGTCTGGACGGCCATGGCTATCGCGGCGCCGGCAGTCACACAGGCCCCCGCAAGGACCAGGGACCACAGGACAGTATTTCGATGCAGCTTCATTCGCCCCTCCAGCTTCGCCGGGAAGGCTAGATCAGAGGTCGGCAGGAGCTCAACTGCGAACGTGGGGGATGTCGGTTATGGGTCGATACCAGCCCTTGCCGCTCCCCCTTACGCCCCGCCTCAGAAGTACTCGGCGCCCGCCGGGCACTGGGCGCTGAGGCGGCGGGCGGTGATGCTGGCGGGGATGTAGGGCGTGCCGCGCATCAGCTGGGCGCCGCCGTTGAAGCGGAAGCTTTCGGTCTGATAGGTCCCGTTCAGGCGCACATTGACGCGACGGCCCTTCTTGTCCTGGCAGGTCCCTTCGAATCGCGCGCGGCCGTCGCCGACGGCGCGGGTCGGATAGGTGCATTTCCAGCGGTTGGTCGACAGGCCGCCGAAGAAGCGATTGATCTCGCTGGGACGGACGCATTTCTGCTCGGTGTCGCGGCTGCCCAGGGCGCTGGTGGTGTATTCCCAGTATCCCGGCAGGACCGGCTGGGCGGGCGCGGCGGTCTGGGCCTGAGGCGCGGCGGCCGGCGCGCCCAGCATGACGGCGCCCGCCACGACGGGGGCGGCCACGGCCGCGGCGCGGGCCAGAACGCGAACGAACGAAACAGACAGCGTCTTCATGGGGAACAGCTTCCGATGGGTCTTCATGCTATCCTCTATATAGCAGGTCGTTGAACATCGGCTGAACGAAGCTGGGCCTTCGCCTCAATCCCCAGCCTGACTCGACTCCAGCCTTGACGGCCTCCGAGTCATTCATCTATACGGCCCCCTCTCTCGCAGGGGTCCGCCCGCTGCGTGCACCTGTTTCATGCGTCCGCACACGTCTCGCGGATGTGACCTTGAGGATCTTAAGATGTCGCGTCGTTGCGAACTCACGGGTATCGGCCCGATGGTCGGCCACAATGTGAGCCACTCGAACATCAAGACCAAGCGCCGCTTCCTGCCGTCGCTGAAGACGGTCAAGGTGGCTTCCGAGTCGCTGGGCCAAACCTTCTCGCTGCGCATCTCGAATGCTGCGCTGCGCACCCTCGACTACAAGGGCGGCCTGGACGTCTTCATCGTCAAGGCTCGCGACGAAAAGCTGTCGACCGCCGCCCTGCGCATCAAGCGCCAGGTGAAGGCCAAGCTGGCTGAGCAGACCGCCGCCTAAGCAGCGCCGTCTGACCAAGTTTGAAGAGGCCGGTGGAAACACCGGCCTTTTTCTTTGGCCGGTCGCCAGCCCCGCCAATCCCCCACGCCGTCATCCTCGGGCTTGACCCGAGGATCGGAGTGTCCGCCTGCGCGACGTCGGCAAGGTCGAGCGCGCCTCTACGCTCGATCCTCGGGTCAAGCCCGAGGATGACGGCGAGATGGGGAGGATGACGGCAAGTAAAGTGCGGGCTTGCGAGCACGGCTCTACCCTCTACCCTCACGGCTCGATCTGCCGGAGCCGAAGCCTTGCGCCTGACCGCCGCCCTCTGCTTGACCACAGCCCTGCTCAGCGCCCCGGCTCTCGCCCAGGAGGCCGCGCCCGCCCGCGATTCGACGCCCTTCACCCTGTCCAGCGGCACGGCGCGCACGCCTGAACAACTGGCCCTGCGCTTCGACAAGGCCGACCTGTCGTTCAAGCTCCTGCCCGAGACCCAGTCGATCGAGGGCGTCGCCGTCCTGGACTTCACCGCCACGGCCCCGACCAACGCCGTCGTGGTCGAACTGGACACGCTGTTCGCCATCGCCTCGGTCGCCGTGGACGGCCAGCCGGTCGCCGACTGGTCCAATCCCGAGGGGCGCCTGACCATCCCCCTGCCGCGCCCCCTGACGGCGGGCCAGACCATCTCCGTCCGCATCGCCTATGCCGGCCGCCCGCATCAGGCCAAGCGCGCGCCCTGGGACGGCGGCTTCGCCTGGTCGACCACGCCCGACGGCCAGCCGTGGATCGCCAGCGCGGTCCAGGGCGAGGGCTGCGACCTGTTCTGGCCCTGCGTCGACCATCCCCAGGGGGAGCCGGACCGCGCCGACCTGCACATCACTGTCCCGTCCGACCTGAGCGCCCCCGCCAACGGCCGCTTCCTGAGCAAGACCGACAACGGCGACGGCACGACCACCTGGAACTGGACCGCGCGCCAGCCCGACACCTACGCCATCAGCCTGAACGTCGGCCCCTTCGTCGAGATGGCCGCCGACTATCCCAGCCGATTCGGCAATGTCGTTCCCTTGCGCTTCTGGCGCCTGGCCTCGACCGACCCGGCCAAGGCCGCCGCCCTGTTCGCCGAATTCCCTAAGCAGCTCGACTTCTATGAGGCGACCATCGGCCCCTTCCCCTTCGGCGACGAGAAGATGGGCGTGGTCGAGACCCCGCACCTGGGCATGGAGCACCAGACCATCAACGCCTACGGCAACGGCTACAAGCTGGACGGCAAGGGCTACGACTGGCTGCTGCAGCACGAACTGGCGCACGAATGGTTCGGCAATCAGCTGACCAACGCCGACTGGGACGACATGTGGCTGCACGAGGGCTTCGGCACCTATATGCAGCCCCTCTACGCCCGCTGGCTGAACGGCGAACGGGCCATGCAGTCCGAGCTGCAGACCATGCGGCTGGCCTTGGCCAACCGCTTCCCGATGGTGTCGGGGCGGCCCCAGGACGCCGGAACCGTCTATGACGCCGCCACCGGGCCGGGGCTGGACCTCTATTACAAGGGCGCCCTGGTGGCCCACACCCTGCGGCTCCACATCGGCGACGACGCCTTCTACGAATCCCTGCGCCGACTGGTCTACGGCCGCCCCGACCCGAAGCCGGGCAATTTCCAGCCGCGCTACGCCACGACGCCCGAGTTCATCGCCATCGTCAACGACGTGACCGGCCGCGACCTGGGCTGGTTCTTCGACGCCTACCTCTATCAGGCCGCCCTGCCCGATCTGGTCATGACCCGCGACGGCGAGCGCGTGACCCTGGAATGGAAGACCGGCGGCGCCCGCCCCTTCCCCCTGCCGGTCGAGGTCGAGGTGGACGGCCGCCTCCGCACCCTGCCCATGACCCACGGCCGCGCGTCCTTCACCGCGCCCGCATCCGCGCACATCCTGCTGGACCCCGGCTCAAAGGTCCTGCGCCGTCTGGAATACCTCGAAACCTGGAAGGCGTCGCAAACCTCGGGTTCATGACGCCGTGCTCACGGGAGGGAAGCGATGCGAATAGCGACATTGGCGATGTGGCTTGGCTTGACGGGCTGCGCAACGACAGGCGGTTCCGCTACCGCAACAATCGAGTGCGACGCTGCGGCAGACGGAGCTCTCACCAACTGCGTCATCCTGAATGAAACACCGGCCGACAGCGGCTTCGGACAGGAGCTCTTGACGCTGGCCAAGACCAGAAGTCTCACAGCCGCAGCCGGCCCGCACCTTCCCGGCAAGCACCGAGCGACGCTGCGGCGCCAAAGGAACTGACAGCCCCACACTCAGCGCCCAGCAGCCCGCCCTACGGCTCCAGCTCGATGTCCCAGTAGAGGTAGTCGAGCCAGCTCTGGTGCAGGAAGTGGGGCGGGAAGCGGCGGCCGGCTTCCTGCAACTCCCAGGAGTTGGGCTGGTGCGCGGTGCGGCGCAGCAGGGGCATTCCGGCCTGTTGCGGCGTACGCCCGCCCTTCCTCAGATTGCAGGGGCTGCAGGCGGCGACGATGTTCTGCCAGGTTGTGCGGCCGCCGCGCGAGCGGGGGATGACGTGATCGAAGGTCAGGTCCTGGGCCAGTCCGCTCTCGCCGCAATACTGACAGGCGAAGCCGTCGCGCAGGAAGACGTTGAAGCGGGTGAAGGCGGGCTTGCGGTCCTGATCGACGTAGGACTTCAGCGAGATGACGCTGGGCAGCTGCATCTCCATCGACGGGCTGCGCACCACCTTGTCATAGACGGCGACCACGTCGACGCGTTCCTGCCAGACGGCCTTGACCACTTCTTCCCAGGGCCAGATCGACAGGGGGTAATAGGACAGAGGACGGAAATCGGCGTTCAGCACCAAGGCGGGAAAGCCGGACGGGGGGCGGGTCAGGACCTGCATCAGGCCCTCCCGCTCATACGGGGGGATACCGAGGCGACAAGAGTGAGGACACGTCTCCTTCCCTAGTCTTACGGGTGGAAGCCTACGCCCGATTCTCCCTCATCGCCATGACCGGTATGCAGCGTTTTCGTGACGCCGCCTCAGAAGACCTCGACCAGTTCGAACCGTTCGCAGACCACCTTCATCCCCGGTGCCCATGTCCCTTCGCGGCGGTAATAGGCCTCATGCGCGTCGCGCCACCACTCATAGGTCAGGTCGCCCTCCCCCTCGGCGCGGGCGAAATCCTCGCTCACCTGCTCGAAAGGCATGATCTCGACCTCGGTGGTGCGGATGGCGCAGCGCGGAACACCCGCCCCGTCCAGAATGACGCTGATCTCGCCCACGGTCGGCATGATGTCCGCCTCGCATGAGGCCAGCGACGAGCAGGTCGCCTGCTTGCCGCCCGCCAGCACCAGGGCCAGCAGTTCATCGGCCAGTTCCGCGCTGTCGCCGAAGGGCCAGCGCGGCGCGTCGCGATAGGCGGCGGGAACGTCGATCATAGGTCAGTCCTCAATTTCGGGTCGGGGCGCTGGGGAAGGCCGGCAGGCTCCAGCCCCACTTCAAGGCGCCGGCGCGCAGGGCGAAGCCCGCCGCGACCGCCACGCCCACCGCCGGCCAGGTCGGCACATCCACGGCCTTCAGGGTCACGAACAGGCCCGCCGACAGCAGGGCGGCGGTGATGTTCAACTCGCGTCTCAGCAGGATCGACGGCTGGCCTGCCAGGACGTCACGCACCACCCCGCCGAAGCAGGCGGTCAGCACCCCCATGACGACACAGATCAGCGGCGCCACGCCATAGGAGGCCGCCTTGGCCGCCCCCATGACGCCATAGGCCGCCAGACCGAACGCATCCAGCCACAGCAGGGCCCGGAAGCGCCAGGTCCGCGCGCCCAGCATCCAGAAGGCCGTCGCCGCCAGTACGCAGACGGCGATATAGCGCCAGTCCTGCACCCAGAAGACCGGCGCCCCGATCAGCAGATCGCGCAGCGTCCCGCCCCCGACCCCGGTGATGGCCCCGAAGAAGGCGAAGGTCACGAGGTCGTGCTTCTCGCGCGCCGCGGCCAGGGCTCCGGTGGCGGCGAAGACGGCCACCCCGGCGAAGTCCAGCAGCGGCAGGACGGTCTCGGGCCGGGTCAGGTCGGCGTCAGCCAAAGGGGTAAGGGGGTTCAAGTCGGCGGGTCCTCCAGCGTGATATCGCCACGCTTGACCCCTCCATACCATCCCCAGAGCAGATGCGCCGCCACCCCGCGATGCGGCCGCCAGATTTCCGCCCGAGCATAGGCCTGTTTCTCGTTCGGCCGCGCCTCGCCCGCATCGGCCCAGCGCATCGCCTCCTGCAAGGCCACGTCGCCGCCCGGAAAGACATCCAGCCGCCCCTCGCAGAACATCAGGAAGGTCTCGGCCGTCCACTTGCCCACGCCCTTGATGGCGACCAGGGCGGCGATGGCCTCGGCGTCGTCCAGCCGCTCCAGATGGTCGAAGTCGATGCGGCCCTCGACGTGGGCCAGGGCGATCTCATGGCCGTATTTCGCCTTCTGTCCCGACAGGCCGAAGGTGCGCAGGGTCTCGACGTCCAGCGCCAGCACGGCGTCCGGCGTCACCGCCCCGCCCAGCCCTTCCACCGTCCGCTTCCAGATCGAGGCGGCGGCGGCGACCGAGACCTGCTGCTCCACGATCATGCGGAACAGGCCCTCGTATCCGCCGGGGCGCAGCCGCCATTCGAACACAGGGGTCGAGGCGTGCGCCCGCGCCAGCGCCGGATCGGCGGCGGCCAGGGCCTCGCGGGCGGCGGCGATGGACGGGGCGGACGGGGCTGTGGCCATGATCGCCTATATCGACAGGGAAAGAAGGCCGCTCTAGCGTGGCGGTCGATGCATACTCTGGACGAACTTCTCCACCCGATCACCCCTGATCGCTTCTTCGCCGAGTTTCACGGCCGAAAACCGCTGCACATTCCCGCCGAGAACGGCGAGGCGAAGCGGGAACTGCTGGACTGGGACGGCTTCAACGGCCTGTTGAACCAGTCGTCGATCTGGACCGCGCAGAGCCTCAAGCTGATGCGCGACGCCGTGGCCGTGCCGCCCGACCAGTATTGCCGCCCTGTCCAGACCCAGTCCGGTTCCGTGCTGCGGCCCGACCCGGCCAAGGTCGCCGTCTTCATGGCCACCGGAGCCAGCGTCATCGCCGGCGACGCGCAGGACCTGACGCCGCGCCTGGCCGAGGCCTCGGCCATGCTGGCCCGCACCTTCGCCGCCGCCGTCGGGGCTAACCTCTACTGCTCGTTCAAGGGCGTCCGCGCCTTCGGGACCCACTACGACCTTCACGACGTCTTCGCCCTCCAGGTCGAGGGCGAAAAGATCTGGCGGCTGTATGAAAACCGGGCCGAAGCGCCCGTCGACTTCCCGCCCGACACGCCCGAGACCCGCCGCTGGCTGGAACAGAGCCGGGGGCGACTGATGGCCGAGGTGCGGATGCGCCCCGGCGACGTCCTCTATCTGCCGCGCGGCTGGTATCACGACGCCCTGGCCCAGGACGGCGCCTCGCTGCACGTGACCTTCTCGGTCACGCCGCTCTATGGCCGCATCATCTTCAGCCTGCTGGAGCAGGCTGCGATGCAGGACCCGGCCTTCCGCGCCTTCCTGCCTCCGGCGGACAAGGACGGCGGTCGGGCGCTTCAGGCCCACATCGTCGACCTCGGCCAACGCCTGGCCCGTCTGACGGCCCTGCCGGCCTTCCGCGACGAGGTGGCGATGACGCAGGAGAAGCTGGTTCCGCGCCCGGCGCGCTTCGCCCTGCCGCAGCCGCTGACGCTCACCGCCTACCGACCGACGGGGCTGCAGGGTCCCGCCTGCGCCGGTCCGGCGGCCCACGCCATGCACTGGGCCATGTCCCAGCCAGACTTCGCGCTGGAGGAACTGGTCGCCCAGTTCGACTTCGTGCCCGAAGCCGACATCCGCGCCGCCGTCGATCGGGCCGAGAAGGCCGGCGCGCTCAAGCGTTTCTGAGTCGCCCGTGTTCGCCACCCGCTTCGCCCCCTCGCCCACCGGCCGCCTGCACCGGGGCCACGCCTTTTCGGCCCTGACCGCCTGGAGCGCGGCGCGCGAGGCCGGCGGGCGCTTCATCCTGCGGATCGAGGACATCGATCCGACGCGCTGCAAGCCCGAGTTCGAGGCGGCCATCTATGAGGACCTGGCCTGGCTCGGCCTCGACTGGGAGGTGCCTGTGCGGCGCCAGTCCGAGCACCTGGCCGACTACGCCGCCGTCGTCGACACGCTGCACGCGCGCGGCCTGCTGTATCGCTGCTTTCGCACCCGGAAAGAGATTCTCGACGCCATCAGCGACGCCCCCCACGGCCCGGCCGAGGCCGTCCGCCCCGGCCCGCATCCGCCCGAGGAAGAAGCCCGCCTGCTGGCCGAGGGCCGCCCCTACGCCTGGCGGCTGTCGCTGGATCGGGCGCGAGAGGCTCTGGGCGAAACCGCCTGGAACGAACTGTCCTTCGTCGAGGAAGGCCAAGGCCCCGACGGCGAAACCGGCGTCGTCCGCGCCCGGCCCGAGACGGCGGGCGACGTGGTGCTGGCGCGCAAGGACGCCGGCGCCGCCTATCATCTGGCCGTGACCCACGACGACGCCCTGCAAGGCGTCACCCACGTCGTGCGCGGCCTGGACCTGTTCGAGGCCACCCACATCCAGCGGCTGCTCCAGACCCTGATGGGCTGGCCCGCGCCGGTCTATCGCCACCACCGCCTGCTCACCGGCCCCGACGGCCGCCGCTACGCCAAGCGGGACCAGTCGGTGACGCTCGCCGAGCTTCGCGCCGGCGGCCTGACGCCCGAGGTGCTGCGGGCGGAGCTGGGGTTCTAGGCGGAGGCGACGCCATCCGCCTCCCCCACCCGCCTCCTCACAGCCGTCATCCTCGGGCTTGACCCGAGGATCGGGTTGTCCGCCTGCACGACATCGGCAAAGAGGAGCGCGCCCCTACGCGCGATCCTCGGGTCAAGCCCGAGGATGACGGCGGGGTTGGTGACGTTTCTTTCGTGCTCAAGTCGCGAGGGTCCGCGACCCGAGCATAGCGCCCAAAAATGCAGCTCAAGCAGCGCGGCTCCGCGAGCCGCGCGTTAGCGCCCTTCTCTTCCAGGCAAAAAGAAAGGCGCGGAACCGGCTGGTCCCGCGCCCTTCAATCGTCTGAACCCGGATCGGGTTCGTCGGCCTTAGAGAACCTTGAGGTCCACAGCCGAGGTCTTGCCGCGCTGGTTTTCCAGCTCGTATTCGACCTTGGCGTTTTCATCGAGGCCCTGCAGGCCAGCCTTCTGAACGGCGGTGACGTGGACGAAAACGTCCGAGCCGCCGTTGTCGGGCTGGATGAAGCCATAGCCCTTGGTGGGGTTGAACCACTTGACCGTGCCGGTCGCCATCTTAGCGTCTCCGTAAACGCGCTTTGCCAGGCGGACTTCCATGCTGGAGAGTCCGTCAGTCCATCTGGACAAGCTCGTTCAGGCGAAGGAGCGAGACGCGGGTTTGGACCCCACGTGAAATCCGGACTGCGGCGATGTTGTCACCCGACTATCCACAGCACGTCAACTGTAAAGCGAAACGCTCGATGCCGGGGCTTGGTTAACATCGAACGCCGATCGAACATCTTCGGTCTTCGATCCAGGACGGCGTCTCCGCCGCCCGTTCGCGGCGCGGGCTGGCGCGTCGAGGAAAATGGCCGCAAGCTCGCCGGGTTCACGACGGTGGAGGAAATCTCGCGATGGCCAAGGACGACTACGCCGACACGCTGGAGGCCCTGCAGATCCAGGTGGTCGAGACCCAGGCCTGGGCCATCGAACAGGGGCTGAAGGTCGTGATCGTCCTCGAAGGCCGCGACGCCGCCGGCAAGGACGGGGCGATCAAGCGGATGACCGAGTTCATGGCCCCGCGCCAGACCCGCGTCGTCGCCCTGCCCAAGCCCAACGACCGCGAACTGACCCAGTGGTATTTCCAGCGCTACGCCAACCACCTGCCGGCGGCGGGCGAGACGGTCTTCTTCAACCGCTCCTGGTACAATCGCGCCGGCGTCGAGCCGGTCATGGGCTTCTGCACGCCGGAGCAGCACGAGCGCTTCCTGCACGACGCCCCGCATTTCGAGCGGATGCTGACCCAGTCGGGGACCAAGCTGATCAAGCTGTGGCTGGACATCTCACGCGACGAACAGTCGCGTCGGCTGGAGGAACGCGTCACCCATCCGCTGAAACGCTTCAAGGTCTCGCCGCTGGACGCCGAGGCCCAGAAGCGCTGGAGCGCCTATTCCGCCGCCCGCGATGAAATGCTGGACCGCACCCATGTCGACTATGCGCCGTGGACCGTCATCGCCACGGACAACAAGAAGAAGGCGCGGCTGAACATCATCCGCCACGTCCTGCACCAGCTGAACTGTCCGGGGCTGGAGGCGCGACAGCCGGACGCCGACATCGTCTTCGCCGCCGACAAGGCCAAGGGCCGGCTGGCCAAGTAGAAGTCTGGCGAAACAGGGCCTCAGTCGTCGCCGAACAGGCGGCGGTTCTTGTCGACGAAGGCGCGGATGCCCCCCACCAGCGGGCCGTGCCGCCCCTTCAGATAGGCCCAGCCCGCGCTCGCCCCGATCAGGGCGCCGATGGCGTCGACGATCAGGTCCCACATGGTGTCCACCAGACCGGACTTCTGGGTGTTCAGGCCGAACAGCTGATCCAGCATGAACTCCCAGATCTCCCACACCGCGCCGATCATGACGGCGAAGCAGAAGGCGAAGAAGGCGACCGTGATCGGCGCCGCCGTCAGCCGGTTCCCCTTCACCAGCATCAGCATCAGCAAAGACCCGACCAGACCGAACGCCACCGCCGAGCCGCCGTGCAGCACCACGTCCCACCACCAGTACCGCTCATAGAAGTCCCCGACCTCGCCCAGCAGCAGCGTGGCGCACAGGAAGGCGGCGATGGCGCTGACAAAGGCCGTGGGCAGGCTGACCCCCACCTTCTCGCCCAGCCAGATCGGAACCAGCGACAGCAGCAGGGTCCCGACCCCGACAAAGGTGACGCTGAACTCGTCGGTGACGAAGCCGATCACCGCCGCCCCGATCAGGATGATCCAGGTCAGGTACAGGATGACGGGCGGACGGTTCGTCGATATCGATGACGTCATAGGATGCTCCCGAGCCCGCCGAAACCTTCGCCTGTAGCGCTGTCTATCACCTTAAGATCATTCTCGCGTCCGAAAGCAAACCTTCGAAAACGCGGCCAACAATGCGCAGCGGTCGTGCGAGCGCCAGTGCAGCGTCACTGCTTTGAAAACAGCAGACCGCGAACGCCATTGGCCCACGCCCGAACGCCGGTGACGTCTCCATCCGCATCCCGTTCGAAGACGAAGGTGGTCGTGCCCCGCAGGCGGGCGGTGAAGCCGTCGGCGAAGCTGGGGCTCAACGGCCACTCAACCGCAAACGGTTGGAGAACGACCAGACCATCACCGCGCTGGATCAGGCTGATCCGGGTGTCGAGTTCCGGGCTGTAGTAGGTCCCGACATAGGCCGACAGGGCTGCGGGGTCGCTCGTGGCGGGTTGCACGGCGACGAACCGTCCCTGGCTCAGGTTCAGCTCCGTCGCCTTGGCGTTCGTTCGTGCGAAGCGGACCGGCTCGCCGTCCGGCGCCTGAAAACGGTCCTCGCCCAGCGCAGCCAGCACCCGGACGCCGCCTTGCTTCAAGGTTAGCTGGCCATGGGCCGCCTCGACCTGGACCAGCGCCCCTGTCACGGGATTGCGGAACAGGCCCTCGTAGGGCGTCAGGTCCACGTTTGACGTCTGGACCGCTGCACTCGCTGCAGCGCCCTCGGCGGACGAAGCCGTCCCTGCGGCCGGCAGCACCAGTTCAGCGATCTGCTCGCCCATCGCGATTGGATTGATCCCGCCGTTGTTGCACAGCACGGCGATCGAGACGCCCTGATCGGGATAGCGCGCCAGCCAGGTCTTGTAGCCGCCGGTCGAGCCGCTGTGCGCCACCAGACGCCGGCCCTGATCCGGCGCGAGTTCCAATCCCAGGCCGTACTCCAGCGCCTTGCCGTCGTTCAGGCGCCCGGGGACTTGCAAGGCCGCCGCCAGCGCCGGGCCGCCAACCAGGGCGGACGGCTGGTCGAGGAAGGCGTTCCAGCGCAACAGATCACCGACCGTCGTCAGCATCCCGCCGTTTCCATACACATTGGTGAAGGGCATGTTGGCGATGAAGCCGGTTTCGGTCGGTGCATAGGCGGTCGCCCGCCCCGGAACGACGGTGCGGAAGTCCTCACGCCAGCGCGTATGGCTCATGCCCAGCGGCTGAAACAGACGCTCGTCGGTGAACTGCTGCAGACTGACGCCACTGATCCGTTCGACGATCATCGCGGCCAGCGCGTAGTTGGTGTTGGTGTAGAGGAACTCGCCGCCCGGCTCGAAATTCAGCCCCTTCTGGCGTGAGGCCAGTTCGAGGATCAGGGGCATGCTGTGCACCTGGGCGCCCGGCCCATTGCCGGTCAGGGCCAGCAGGCTCCACTGTTCGCGCAGGCCGCTGGTATGGTTCAGCAGATGGCGCAGCGTGATCGGCGCGCCATAGTCCGGCATCTCCGGAAGATAGCGCCGAATATCGTCATCCAGACTCGCCTTGCCGTCCTCGACCAGCAGCATGATCGCGGCGGCGGTGAACTGCTTGGCCAGAGAGCCGGTCTCGATGATGCTGTCCGCCGTGAGAGGGTCGGCGTGTTCCAGATCGGACTGTCCGCGGGCGACAATCAGGTCGGGCGCGCCCGGGCGCCTCACCCCAGCCACGCAGCCAGGCCCGGTCTGCGTGATCCTGGCAAAGGCGGGTTCGAGGTCGATCGCCACCCTCGACTGAGCGACGGCGGTCGAGGCGAGGCCGGTAAGAAGGCAGGCCGCGAGGGTGATGCAGATGACTAGGCGCATGGAAGTCTCCGATGAAGCTTCCGCCCTAGGGTCGGCCTTACACCGAACCAAGCTTTGATCGGTGAATGGTCAGTTTTGTCGGTGAACGACCAGCCTACTTCAAACCGTCTTCCGCCAGCGTATGCGCCACGATGGCGTTGGCGTGGCCGTGGCCCATGTCGTGCTCGTCCTTGAGCATGGCCACCAGCTCCATATGCTTGCCAGGATAGCGGGCGCGGACCTCTGCCTTCCACTCGTTGATGGGGCGCCCATACTTCTTCTCGATGGAGGGGAAATAGGACGCAGGGCCCTTGATCGGCGCTTCGGTCATCGGCGGCTCCCTCCGGTTGAAGCGCCACTAAACCCGCCACGGCCGCGCTTCGCAACCGCCCTCGCATGACGCGGATCGGACGCGCCCCCTTCACCCGCGACGGCCTCAGGGTCTAAGACCCCTGCATGAGCACAGCCCCGCTTCCAGACGCCGCCCGCCAGAACTGGGTGGACCGTTACGCCCCCGAGGGGCTGAAGCCGTGGCTGAAGCTGGGCCGCTTCGACCGGCCCATCGGCATCTGGCTGCTGCTGCTGCCCGGCTGGCAGGGGATCATGCTGGCCCTGAACCAGTACGAGCGGCCCTTCGGCTTCTATGAGCTGTGGCTGATCGCGGGCTTCGCCATCGGCGCCTCGCTGATGCGCGGGGCGGGCTGCGCCGTGAACGACATCGTCGACCGCGACTTCGACGCCCAGGTCGCCCGCACCGCCATGCGCCCCATCCCGGCGGGCCAGATCAGCGTCAAGCAGGCCTGGGCCTTCGTCGCCGGCCTGTGCCTGATCAGCCTGTGCATCCTGCTGAGCATGAACCTGACAGCGGTCCTGCTCGGCGCCCTGTCGCTGGGTCTGGTGGCGGCCTATCCCTTCATGAAGCGCATCACCTGGTGGCCCCAGGCCTGGCTGGGCCTGACCTTCAACTGGGGCGCCCTGCTGGGCTTCGCCGCGGCGACCGGCGGCTACGGCGTGCTGCATTGGCTGCTGGACCTCATGACTGCGGGAGGCCTTACGCTGAGCCTGTCCGGCCATGTCGCCCTATCGACCCTGCTCCTCTATGCGAGCGGCGTCTTCTGGACCCTGGGCTACGACACCATCTACGCGCTTCAGGACATCGAGGACGACGTCATGGCCGGGGTCAAATCCTCGGCCCGGCGTCTGGGGTCTCAGGTCAAGCCGGGCGTGGCGGTCTTCTACGTCCTGGCCGTCCTGCTGGCCGGCGCGGCAGGCTTCGCCGCCGGTCTCGGCCCCGTCTTCTACGCGGGTCTGGCCCTCTACGCCCTGCATCTGGCCTGGCAGGTGAAGCGCCTCAAACCCGAGGACGGCGTCCTGGCCCTGCGCCTGTTCAAATCAAATCGTGAAGCTGGATTGATCCTTCTGGCCGCGATTGCGTTGAACGGCCTAGCTTACTGATCGCACCCTCCCCCAAGGAACTCCGAATGACCTCCCACCGCCTGCGCGCCCTCCTCCTGACCGCCGCCGTCGCCGCGACCCTCGGCGCCTGCCAACGCGCCGAGAAGAAGGCCGAGGCCCCGACGGCCGCCGCCGAAGCCACCGCGACCGGCCCGCTGAAATACGAAAGCGCCACCCAGTGGGCCAAGACCAGCCTGACCCTGCCCGAAGCCATCAAGACCCAGCCCGAGCTTTACGCCGCCCTCTATCGTCAGGAAGTCGCCGACCTGGCCAAATACGCCGAGGGCGCCCAGGCCGACCGCACCGAGGCCGGCGGCGAATCCGCCATGGGTCCCTATGAGAAGACCATCGTCTATGGCGACCCGGTCCAGACCGGCCGCCTGTTCAGCGCCATGCGCACCGACTTCGACTATTCGGGCGGCGCCCACCCGAACACGGTCGCCACGGCCCTGTTGTGGGACAAGACCGAGAAGCGCCGCATCGCCCCCGCCGACCTGTTCGCCAAGGGCGCCGACACGGCGTCGCTGGAGCGCGCCCTGTGCGCCGCCATCAACAACGCCAAGAAGGCCCGTCCGGGCGCGCAAGCCCTGACCGCCAACGGCGACATGTGGAGCTGCCCCAAGCTGAAGGACGTGGCCGTGGTCCTGGCCCCCGGCGCGACGGCCGGTAAAGCCGGCGGCCTGACCTTCCTGCTCGACGCCTATGCCGTCGGTCCCTACGCCGAAGGCCCCTACTACATCACCCTGCCCGCCTCGGCCTTCCAGACCCTGCTGGCCCCGGCCTACGCCGCCGAGTTCGCCGGCCAGCCGCTGAAGGCCGGCGACGTCACCGAGGACCTGCGGCCGAAGTAAGAGACGCACGCTCAATCCTCCCCCGTTCACGGGGGAGGGGGACCATGCGCAGCATGGTGGAGAGGGCGGACACAGACAGACGTTCAAATGATTGGGGCGCCGCGCCTGACGCTCGCCCCCTCCACCCCGCCGGCTATGCCGTCGCGGTCCCCCTCCCCCGCTGCGCAGGGGAGGATCGCTCTACTTCAGAAACTCATCCACCAGCACGCCCAGCCGCTCCGGCTGGTCCGTCATGATGAAGTGGCGGCTGTCGTCCACCCGGACAAGCTTCACCCCCGGCAGGGCCGCATACTCACGCCCCCACAGAGCGTCCGCCATGGCCGCCGGCGCCCCGCCGTCCGCATCCGAGGCATAGACCGCCCAGACCGGCGTGGTCATCGCCGCCAGGCCCGGACGGGCGTCGGTGGTCATGACGTCGCGGATGGCCGAGGCCATGGCGTGACGGTCAGACGTCATCGACCATTCGACCATGGCGGCGCGCCCGGCCTCATTGCGCATCATGCCCCCCGCCGTGCGCTCCTGCTGGACGCGATAGCCTTCGGCGTCGGCGTTCAGTATGCCCGCCGCGGCCTGTTCGGCGAAGGGCCTGGCGCTCTCGGCCGTCGCGGTCGGACCATAGAGGGCGCTGAAGAAGGGCAGGCTGTCGACGCTCATCAACTTGCCGACCGCCTCGGGATGCTGCTGCGCCACCAGAAGCCCGGTCAGGGCGCCCATGGAGTGGCCGATGATCGTGGGCTTGTTCAGGGTCTTGGCGTAGCGCGCCACCTCATCCACCGCCGGCTGGACGAAGGCGCCGTCGCCGTGGCTCCACGGCTCGCCGGCGAAGCCCGCCAACTGCACCAGATGCACCCGGTGCGTCGCCGCCAGCCGCTGCGCCAACGGCCGCCAGACATCGCGCGAGGAGGCGAAGCCGGGGATCAGGATGACGTCGGGACCGTGGCCCATCACCTCGACCGACAGACGGTCGGAGGCGAAGGCCGGGGCTTCAAGCCGCGCCGGTTCAGCTTGGGCCGGCGAGAAGATGTTGCCGGCGGCCAGGGCCACGACGGAGGCCAGCAGGAGGGCGCGCAAGATCTTGGACGAAGAAGCAGAATTGAACATGACGTTTCCTTTCAGGTCTTCAGAAAAGCCCCTCTCCCCGCGTCATCCTCGGGCTTGACCCGAGGATCGGATGGTCCGTCGGCGCGACCTAGGCAAGGCAGAGGGCGCAGCCAGGCTCGATCCTCGGGTCAAGCCCGAGGATGACGGCGGAAAGCAAGGGCGAAAATGTAAGGTTAAGCTGACAGAAACGTCAGCCGTGCGGGTTCTCGAAGACCTCTTCCACCGGCCGCGCGAACAGGGCGGCGATGCGGTAGGCGAGGTCCAGCGATGGGTCGTGCTTCTCGGTCTCCAGGGCGTTGACGGCCTGACGCGAGACCCCCAGCGCCTGACCCAGCTGTTCCTGGGTCCAGTTGCGCTCGACGCGCAGCAGTTTCAGACGGTTCTTCATCAGTTCGACGACCGGATGAAGGGCGAGGTGACGCCGAACACCGCCCAGAACAGGGGATAGATCATCCAGCCTTCCGCGTGGGGTGCCCCGGCGAAGCTCTCGCCGAAACCCCAGGCGCTGAACAGGGTCATGGCCACGCCCGCCGAGACGATGAACTGCTTGGCCGTCACGGCCCGCACATATTCGTCGCTGTCGCGCATGAAGCTGAGCGTCGCCCATATCTGGCCGGCGATCGGCGCCGCGACCACGAGCGCCAGAACCCAGGCGGCGGGCTTGCCCTGAATCGTATCGAAGGCCCCGCCGATGGTCGCCAGCATGACGGCGACATAGCCGCCCATGAAGGCCATGGTGCGGATCACATAGCGGCGCCCGGCGGGCGTGTTCTGCTTTGACATCGTCAACATGGAAGGCGCTCCTGACTGAATGTAAGGCCGACCTTACTCCACTCGCATGTCATGTCAACCTGACTTTTCGTCAGACGCGCCTGACCCTGCCACGCCCCTTGCCAGGTCGATCGACGCCGACCTAACCTTGGTCATCGAATTCAAAGGGAGATCAAAGGCATGGGCGCGATCAGTTGGGCGCTGGCAGGCGTGGCCCTGAGCCTTCTGGCCTTGGTCGGAATCGCGCTGGGCCGAGCGAAAGGCCGGAAACTCTATTCCAGCGGCGGTCTGGCGCTGCTGTTCGGCAGCATGATCTGCGTTGCGCTGGCCAGCTATCACATCGGCTATCAGTCAGGTTCGGATCGTGCGGAGCGTGACAACCGCACAGAACAAAGCGCCGCCCGCGCCTGATCGCCCTGTGCACGGGGCGAGATGGTCGTTACTCAGCCCCATGCGCCTGACCCCCGCCAACGCCCCCGACTTCATCGCCGCCAACACCCGGCTGCAGACCGTGCCGCACGCGCCGGAGATCTCGCTGTGGCTGGCGGACGAGATCACGCCCCTGTGGCGGCTGACCGAGGAAGAGCTGGGCGCCATGGGCCTGCCCCCGCCCTTCTGGGCCTTCGCCTGGGCCGGCGGACAGGCCCTGGCGCGCTGGCTGCTGGACCATCCGGCCGAGGTCGCGGGCAAGCGGGTGATCGACCTGGCCACCGGATCGGGCCTCGTCGCCGTCGCCGCCATGAAGGCGGGCGCGGCCAGCGTCCTGGCCGCCGACATCGACCCCTTCTGCGCCGCCGCCGTCGCCGCCAATGCGAAATCCAACGGCGTCGAGATCGCCTTCACCGACGCTGACCTGCTGGACGCCCCGCCGCCGCCCGCCGACCTGATCTGCGCCGGCGACGTCTTCTATGAAAAGCCCATGGCCGAGGCGGTGCTGGCCTGGCTGAAACAGGCCCAGGCCAACGGCACGCGCGTCATCGTCGGCGACCCCGGCCGCACCTACTTCCCCAAGTCCGGCCTGACCCTGCTGGCCGAATACACCGTGCCGACGACGCGCGAACTGGAGGATCAGGAGGTCAAGCGCTCGCGCGTCTGGTCGCTGGACCCCGCGGGCTGAACCCGCCGCGGTCGCCCGACATGACGACCGTCAACTCGCCGTCCGTCTAGACGCGCTAGGCTGCGCGCGAGAGGAGGGACTGCGATGACGCCCCCGACCGACGACGCCGATCCCTTTGATCAGGTCCGCGCCGCCCACCACCAGATCGGCAACAGCCTGCAGTCTGTAGCCTCCCTGCTGATGCTCCAGGCCCGCTCGGCCGAGGCGCCGGTCGCCACAGCCCTCAATGAGGCGACCCGCCGCGTACGGGTCATCATTCGTCTGCACCAGCGCCTGCAGCTGCATGAACAGGGGGTGGAGGTCTGTCTCAACGAGCTGCTCACCGACATCTGCCGCGACGTGGCCGAGATCGACGGGCGCGAAGGGGCGGTCCTGAGCCTCGACATGCAGCCCATGACGGCCTCGGCCGGCCTGGCCTCCGCCTTCGGCCTGATCACCGCCGAACTGGTCGGCAACGCCTTCGAGCATGGCCTGGCCGGACGAAACGGCACGGTCCGCGTGCTGCTGGAACCGACGCCCGAAGGCTGCCGCCTGACCGTCAGCGACGACGGCGTGGGCTTCCCCGACACCGCCCACCCCGAGGCCAACGCCGGTTTCGGCCTGTCCCTGATCGCCCGCATGGTGCGCGAGACCGGCGGCGCCTTCTCGGTCGAGGCGCTGAGCCCCGGCGTCAGGTTCGAGGTGCGCATGCCCGGCGCGACCAGCGGCGCTGACCTGCGCCTCACCTGCACAGGTTAGGTGAAGCCCCCTAGGCGCCCGCCCCGGGTTTCGAGACAGCGGCTTTCCATCCCATAGGTCAGGGTCCAGGACTGCGAGCCGCCGGCCCATGACCATAGACGCCCTGCCCTTCACGATCACGCCACGGCCTGCGGTGCGCGCCTGCCGCGATCGGGATGTGACGCTGGCCTATGGCGCGGACGAAGCGATCTATGTCGAGGGCGACGAGGCTCATCTGGTCTATGTCCTGCTGGGCGGCGCGGTGCGAACCGTGCGCCACTCCCCGGAGGGCCGACGCCAGATCGGCGGCTTCTACGCGCCCGGCGACCTGTTCGGACTGGAACCCGGCGCGAGCCATCGATTTTCCGCCGAGGCCCTGTGTCCGAGCGAACTGATCGCCTTCGCCCGCAAAGGCCCGTCGTCGCGCCTGCACCCGAACGCCCTGACCCAGGCTGCGCTCAAGGAACTGGCGCGCGCCCAGGATCATCTGGCCATGTTGGGCCGTCGTACAGCACGCGAGAAAATCGCCAGCTTCCTGCTGGACGTCGCCGCGCGCCACGGCCCGGCCGCGGCCGGCCTGCTGGTCAGCCGCCGAGACATGGCCGACTACCTCGGCCTGGCCATGGAAACGGTTTCGCGCGCCCTCGGCCAGTTTCAGGACGAAGGCCTGGTGGCGTTCCAGGCCAGCCGGGCGTTCCGAATTCTCAAGCGATCCGCGATGGAGCGGCTGGCGGCGCGCTGACGAGAACCGGAACGGCGGCAAGCCGTTGTCTTCCGTGTTCGGATTGCGGACCCGCCCATGTCCTCTCCTGTCGTCCATATCGTCGATGACGATCCCGCCATGCAACTGCTGCTGTCGGCGATGCTCGACGCCCACGGGCTGGCCTCACGATCCTATGCTTCGGCCGAGGCCTTTCTGGCCGCGGACAGCCGCATGACGAACGGCTGCGTCCTGACCGACATACGCCTGCCGGGGCTTGACGGGGTGGACCTGATTCACCGCCTGACGGCGCGCGACGAGGCGCCGCCCGTCCTGGTCATCACCGCCTACGCCGACGTGCCCCTGGCGGTGGAGGCCGTGCGCGCCGGCGCGCTGGACGTGCTCGAAAAGCCGGTGACGCCCGAGCGGCTGATCGCGGCGATCACGTCGGCGCTGGACTGTCAGGACGCACCGGCCTCACCCCGCGCGCGCCTGAACCGGCTCTCGGCGCGGGAGCGCGAGGTCCTGCGCGGCGTGGCGGCGGGCCGCGGCAACAAGCTCATCGCCCAGGACCTGGGCATCAGCCCCCGCACGGTCGAAGTCTATCGCGCCCAGTTGATGAACAAGACCGGAACCCACACGGTCGCCGACCTGCTGCGTCTCGCCCTGGCCGCCGGCTACTAGTCGGGCTCGCCTCCCGGGATCAGGCGTCGCGCGGCAAGACGGTCAGCACCCGCGCCATGAACTGATGGAACTCCTCCATATAGTCGCGCAGGAACTGCTCGGTCGCGGGCACGCTGACGTTGCCGTCGTCGTCGATCAGGCCCGGCTTGAACTGGATATAGGCCTCGGGCGCGTTCATCTGCGGCGCCTGCAGGAAGCCCAGGACGCTGCGCAGGCTCTGCTGCGCCACCGCCGTGCCGATCGCCCCCGGCGAGGTCCCGATCACCGCCGTCGCCTTGCGCGCGAAGCTGTTGGTTCCATACGGCCGACTGGCCCAGTCGATGGCGTTCTTCAGCCCGCCGGGAATAGAGCGGTTGTATTCCGGGGTCACGATCAGGATAGCGTCCGAGCGCTTGATCCCCGCCTTGAACTCGGTGGCCGCAGCGGGAAAATCGGCGTCATAGTCGTAGGAGTAGAGGGGCAGGTCCGCGAAGGAAATCTCGTGGAATTTCAGCTTCTCGGGCGCAAGCTTGATCAGGGCCTTGGCCAGCTTCCGGTTGATCGATCCCTTGGCCAGGCTGCCGACGATATAGCCGACGTTATAGGTGGTCATCACGCGCATCCCGCTGGATTGAGACGACGCCGACCGCCGCCTCCAGCCAAATGCCCAGGAAAGCTTGGCGGTTCCGTCCCCGGCTCGACCCTCAGACCGTGACCGCCTGACGCCCTCGCCCCGCCTCGCCGAAGACCCGCAGATAGCGCTCGATCTCGGCCCGGTCGCCGGTCGCCTTCTCGACATTGTCGGACAGCTTGACCGCCGAACGCCCGCCCGCCCGCGTCACCTTGCAGACCAGCGAAATCGGCGTCAGCTCCGGCATGGGCGCAGGCGCGCAATCGCGGAAGTCGTTGGTCAGATTGGTGCCCCAGCCGAAGCTGGTCCGCACCCGGCCCTTGAAGTGGGCGTGGGTGGCCTCGATCGCAGCCACGTCCATGCCGTCGGCGAAGACCAGCAGCCGCTCGCGCGGATCGCGACCCTGCGCCTTCCACCAGGCCATGATCTCCTCCCCGCCCTCGATCGGCGGCGCCGAGTCCGGCCGAAAGCCCTTCCAGTCGGCCAGCCAGTCGGGCGCATCGGCCAGAAACGCTCTTGTCCCAAAGGCGTCGGGCAGGGCCACCAGCAGGTTGCCGTCATAGGTCGCCCGCCATGCCTCCAGCACCTGATAGGGCGCGGCGCGCAAGGCCGCGTCGTCGCCCCCCGCCAGCGCCGCCAGCACCATCGGCAGCTCATAGCCGTTGGTGCCCACGGCCTCCAGATCGTTGTTCATGGCCAGCAGGACATTGGAGGTGCCGATGAAGGCGCTCCCCAGCCCCTCCTTCAGGGCCTCGACGCACCAGCCCTGCCACAGGAAGCCGTGCCGCCGCCGCGTGCCGAAGTCGGAAATGGACAGCGGCTCCAGCTTCCGCAACCGCTCGACCTTGCCCCACAGCCTGGTCTTGGCCCGCGCATAGAGGACATCCAGCTCGAACCGGCCCAGACGGCGCAAGGCGCGTCGGCTGCGCAACTCATTGAGGATCGACAGGGCCGGAATTTCCCACAGCGTCACCTCGGCCCAGCCGCCTGAGAACTCCAGCCGGAACTGCCCGTCCGCCCCGCGCGACAGGTCGTATTCGGGCAGGCGATAGTCGGCCAGCCAGGCCAGGAAGTCGGGGCTGAAGATCGACTTCACCCCATAGAAGGTGTTGCCGCCCAGCCAGATCAGCTCGCGGTTCGAGAAACGCAGGGTCCGCGCATGATCCAGTTGCGCCCGCAGCTCCGCCTCGTCCACCTCCTCGGCCAGACGGACGCTGGTGGTGCGGTTGATGACCGAGAACGTCACCGGCACGTCACGATGCCGCCGCCAGATCAGCTGCAGCATCAGCAGCTTGTAGAAGTCGGTGTCCAGCAGGCTGCGCACGATGGGATCCAGCCGCCAGCCGTGGTCATAGGCCCGCTTGGCCAGATCGACGCTCGGCATGACCTCAGTCCGCCTCGTGCTCGATCACCGCCTCGGGCGGGGCCTCGTCCTCGTTGATCAGCCGCCCTTCGCGCGCGGGCTTGATGTAGGGCTCGGGCTGCGGCGTCACGGCGTTGCCGCGCATCAGCGCCCGTCCGGCCGTCAGCCCGCCCGTGACCTGCAGGTCCAGACGCGCGGCGTCGCGACGGCGCACCTCGGCCACCGTATCTGCCGCCTCGTCTTCCGACACGCCCAGATCGACCAGCACCGCCTCGCCGAACTTCAGCGCCGACTCGAACGTCTCGCGGATGTGGTAGTCGACGCCCGCCTCGATCAGACGCAGCGAGTGGCCCCGGTCGAAGGCGCGCACGAACAGCTTCACCCCCGGGAACTCGGACTTGACCAGTTGCACGATGCGGTCGGCGGCCTCCGGCTTGTCGACGCAGACCAGCACCGCCTCGGCCTTGCCCGCACCCGAGGCCCGCAGCGTGTCCAGCCGGGTGCCGTCGCCATAATAGACCTTGAAGCCGAAGTTCCCGGCCGCCTGGATCATCTCGACGTCGTTCTCGATGATCGACACGTCGACATTGCTCGCCAGCAGCGGCTGCGACACCACCTGGGCGAAGCGGCCGAAGCCGATGATCAGCACCTGGCCGCGCAGGCCCTCGGCCGAGTCGACGCCCTCGGCGTCCTCGGGCGACAGCCCCGCTTCCTTGGGCAGCCAACGTTTCATCGCCAGGGTCGTCAGCGGCGTCAGGGCCATGGACAGGATGACGATGGCCGTCAGCGCCGCGCTGGCCTGGCCGTCGATGACCCCGCCCGCCGCCGCCGCGCCGTAGAGGACAAAGGCGAACTCGCCGCCCTGCGCAAACAAGGCCGCGCGCTCGATCGCCTCGTGATGCCGCGCCTTGAACAGCCGCGCCACGACATAGATGACCAGCGCCTTGACCAGCATGAAGGCCAGCAGCCCCGCCACCACGATGCGCCAGTCGTTGATCACCACCCCTATGTCCAGGGCCATGCCCACCGACAGGAAGAAGAGCCCCAGCAGGATGGCGCGGAACGGCTCCACGTCGGCTTCAAGTTGGTGCCGGAAAGTCGAGTCCGACAGCAGCACCCCCGCCAGGAAGGCGCCCATGGCCATCGACAGGCCGACCCCGTCCATGATCCAGGCGGCGCCCGCCACCACCAGCAGGGCGGCGGCCGTCATCACCTCGCGCCCGCCGTTGCGGGCCAGGAAGCGGAACACGGGATTGATCGCATAACGCCCGGCGACCAGCACCCCGACCACCGCCGCGACCGCCAGGCCGATGGTCTGCCACAGGGGTGCGGCGCTCTCGCTCGCCGTCCCCACCGCCACGGCCAGCACCGCGACAATGGCCAGCAGCGGCACGATGGCCAGGTCCTCGAACAGCAGGATGGACACCGCCCTCTGCCCTGCCGGCGTCGGCAGGTCGCCCCGCTCCTCCAGCATCTGCACGATGACGGCGGTCGAGGACATGACGAAGCCCATGGCCCCGACGAAGGCCACCGGCGCCGAAACCCCGGCCGCCATGGCGACCAGCGTCAGCGCCAGACCGGCCAGCGCCACCTGGGCGGCGCCCAGGCCGAAGATCTCGTGCCTCATCCCCCACAGCCGCTTGGGCCGCATCTCCAGACCGATGATGAACAGGAAGATGACCACGCCGAACTCGGCGACGTGCAGGATGGTCTCCGGCTCGCGGAACAGGGCCAGGCCGAACGGCCCGATGGCCGCCCCCGCCGCCAGATAGCCCAACACCGAGCCCAGCCCCAGTTTGCGGAAGACGGGCACGGCCACGACCCCCGCCGCCAGCAGGGCCGCCACATGGCCCAGTTCCAGTCCCGTCGCCGCCTCGGCCATCGCACACCCTTCAAGCTTGAGCCTCCATTGTGGGGTCGAAGCGTCGCGATGGCGAGCGCGATCAGCCGAAGACGGCGCCGATCCGCGACAGGCCGTCGCCCGCCGGCCGCATCACCGACCAATCGTCCGCCAGTCCGTCCGCCAGGGTCTTCAATCGCTCCAGCACCGCCAGCATCGGATAGGGCCCGACGCTGACACGGCAGGCGCCGGCCTCGAACAGGGTCCGTGCCGGCAGCGCCTCGGGCCCCGCCATCAGGCTGATCGGTCCGCCGATCCCCTCGGCCAGGCGCCGCACCAGCGCCGGATCGGTCACGCCCGGCAGGAAGACCAGGTCGGCCCCGGCGTCCAGCCAGGCCCGCCCCCGCTCGACCGCCATCTCGACCCTCTGGTCGTCGCTGTCGCCCAGCTTCAGCAGGAAGACGTCGGTCCGCGCATTGATCACCAGATCGGGCGCCGCCGCGCGCAGCGCCGCCAACCGTTCGGCCTGGTCCGCGATCGGCGTCAGGGCGCCGGGCGCCGCATAGTCCGCGTCCTCGAAATTGACGCCCGCCGCCCCCGCCTCCCAGACCGCGCGTCCGGTCTCGGCCGCGTCCCGGGCCGAGGGGCCGTAGCCGGCCTCGACGTCAGCGGTCACGGGAACGCCGACCGCCCGGACGATGGCGGCGACCTCGCGCATCATGGCGTCGCGGTCCATCCCCTCGCCGTCGCGCGCGCCGCGCGCCCAGGCCACGCCCGCGCTGGTCGTGCCTATGGCGGAAAAACCCGCGCTCTCGAACACCCGCGCGCTGGCGGCGTCCCAGGCGTTGGGCAGGATCAGACCGCCGCGGCGGTGCAGGTCCCGGAAGGCGGCGGCGCGGGCGGTCTGATCGGTCATGGCGGTCTCCTGTGACGGCGTCCGCGTCATCTCACGACGGAGCCCGTGCGTCCGGCGGCTTTCGGACATGAATGGCGAGGCTACTTCTGCCGGGGACTTTCCAGCCCCTCCCAGGTCGGGTCCAGCCGTCCTTCGCGGCGCGCCTTCATCGCCCGCGCCAGCTCCTCGGCGGCGATCCGCACCTCGCCCTGGATGTCCGTGTCCCTGTCCAGGGCGTCGTGGCTGGTGGCGTAGGGCTCCCAATAGCCGATGTAGCGGTCGATCTCCGCGTCCGGCCCGGCGGGCGTCAACTTCATCGACTTGAGCCAGTCGGCCACCGAGCGGCGCACGTTCTCGGCCCCCTCGACATCGCCGTGCGCCACGACCGCGAACACCCGCCCGGCGAGATGGCGCGGATAGTCCCAGCCCGCCAACTCGACCGCCTTGGCCTTCTTCGGGTTCTTGCCATGGGTCAGGGTCGGATCGGGATTGCCCCCGTCGGCGCAGACCAGCCGGTCGATCATCAGCTTCATCGGGCTGGAGACCTGATACCAGTTGACGGGGGTGACGATGAAGACGCCGTGCGCCTCGACCCACAGGGGATAGATGTCGTTCATCCAGTCGTGGACCTGACCCAGCGAATAGTTGGGATAGCAGCTGCACGGCCAGTGACACAGCGCCGCCGCCGTCGAGAAGCAGGCCTTGCAGGGATGGATCTCGCGCCCGTACTCCGAGGCCAGCCGCGACAGGTCCAGCACCGTCGTCTCGATTCCCGCCGCCTTCAACGCGGCCTCGGCGATCATGGTCAGCCGCCAGCTCTTGGACATCTCGCCCGGACAGGTGTGCTCGGACCGCGACGAGCCGTTGACCAGCAGTGCGCGCAACGGCCCCTTCGGATCGGCGTGGCGCGCCTTCGCCGCCTCGATCGCGGCATGGGCCGCGATCCAGTCGACCGACAGGTCGTAGTCGGGGTCGGCGTAGCCGGGACCGGCCTTCTGCGTCACCGGGCTCTTGCGCCCCTTGATGTAGCCGTCCCAGGCCACGGCCGCGACCTGATCCAGCGCCTCGCGCACCTTGTCGAACGCCGGGTCCTGATAGCGGCTCAGAAAGCGGGCGGTGAAGTCTTCCCGGTTCAGTTCCGGCGACGGCATCCCCCGACGCGGGTCTGGCGTCTTCGCAGCGTCGGTCATGGGCGTGTCTCCGGTCATCGGGCCAAGACCTAACGACGCGGGTCCGAGCGCCGTTCCGCAGAACCGCCCCCGCCGGAACCGGGTCCGCCGACGCGGGTTCCCGTGGTCAAGCCTGACAGTCTGTCGGCGAGGGAGAGACCCATGAAGATCCGCGACGTGATGACCAAGGACGTGCAGGTGGCCCGTCCCCACGATACGCTTCAGGAGATCGCCGCGCGCATGGCGGCGGGCGATTTCGGCTTCATTCCGGTGGCCGACGGCGAGAACCTGGTCGGGGCCATCACCGATCGGGACATCACGGTGCGCGCCGTGGCCGCGGGGGCCACGCCCAACTCGCGCGTGGTCGAGTTTCTCAGCCGCGACGCCCTGGTGGTGCGCGCCGACGACGATCTGAAGGCCGCGCTGGACCTGATGAGTTCGCGTCAGGTGCGTCGCCTGCCCGTCGTGGACAAGGACGGCCGCCTGGTCGGCGTCGTCTCGCTGGGCGACCTGTCGACGCGGGTCAAGGAGCGCTATGCGGGCGAGGCGCTGGAAGAGATCTCGCGCTCGACCTGAATGTTCACCCTCCGCTAACCACGTCGCGGAACCGGACGATAACGGCTGACGCGCCATGCTGCCCCCTTCGCATGGGAGACACCGCATGGCGCGCGCACAGTTCCAGAAGGGCCAGAAGGTCTGGGTCGAAAGCGTCGGCGCCTGGGCGCAGATCGAAAAGGTCCAGCCGGTCTGGGCCAAGGGCTTCGACGAGCCGGTCCGCATCACCTACGACGTCGGCCTAGGCCGCGAGTTCACCGGCGCCGAACTGCAGCTCCCGGCCGAGGACGTCGCCGCCACGGCCCTGGGCGACTGGCGTATTCTGCGCGCCCGCAACAAGTGGCAGGAACCGGCCGACTGCGCCCATCACCCCTTCCCCGGCAGCTATCCGGTGGTCGTCACCGACAAGGCCGACTGGGGCGGCTGGCGCGTGCCGGGCGCCGAGTACGACCGCGACCCCGAACGGGTCGAGTTCCAGTCCCGCCTGATCGCCGCCGCGCCCGACCTGATGGATCTGGCCCGCGAACTGATCGAAACGGTGTCGGAATCGCCCGAGGACGCCCCCCCGGAAAGCCTCCGCCTGGCCCGCCGCGCCCGCGACATCCTGCGCCAGATCACCGACGCTCTGGCCGCGCCGACCGAGCCGGTCCGCGCGGCGGCGCTGGACGCATCCCAGGCCGCCTGATTCCGCCCGGACGGACGAATCGCCTCTCAGGCGAAAAGCGTCGCCGTCAGGCCTCGACAGGAATCCGCGACGCAGCCTAGATTCCCCCCATCTTGAGATGGAGGGGCGCCTTGCGGGGCACCGAGCGCCGCAGTTACGGGCCGGGCCGACGCGCCACGGACCAGACCGCCCGGGCCAATACGCCCTGGGTGCGCGTCCTGCTGCTCGCCGTCGCCCTGACCATCACCGCCTACGCCCTGCTGGTGCTCCGCAACGACGGCCGGCCCCAGCGCGAGGCCCAGGCCGCGCGGATCGAAGCCCTGACGCTGGAGGCCCAACTCGCTGCAGCGCGCATCGAAGGCCAGGCCGCCCTGGTCAGCGCCGCGCTGACGCTCGCCGCCCGCGACCTGACCGCCCGCCCCGATCAGGCGGTCGAGGCCCTGGACCGCGCCCGCGCCCTGGCGCCCGACACCGCCTTCGCCGTGCTGGACGCCGACGGCGAAGCCGTGGCCGCCGTCGGCGGACGCCTGTCGGCGCGAACCGCGCCCAAGACCCTCACGGGCGCCGCCGGCCGCTTCACCCTGCAGGACAACGCGCTTCTGGTCCGCCGACCGGCGGGCGACGGCCTGTCGATCGTCGCCCGCACGCCCCTGCCTCGGCCAACCGCCACGCGCGACGGCGCCGCCCTGAGCGTCGTTCCGGCGGGGCAGGCTCCGGCGGACGCCGCCAAGGCCGTGAAGGGGCCGGACGGCCAGGCCCGGCTGACGGCCTCGGCCCCCATCGGCGCCACCGGACTGGCTGCGGTGACGACCATGCCGGTTTCCACCGGGCTTTCGGCCTGGCTGGACGACGCCTGGCTGCTGGCCGGGCCGCTGCTGCTGGTGGTGCTGTTCCTGGCGATCGTCGCCTTGCAGAACTGGCGTCAGGCCCGCGCCGGCCGTCGCTGGGCCGACACCGAGCGCCGCTTCCGGGTCGCGGTCGAGGCGGCGCGCTGCGGCGTCTGGGAATGGGATCTGGCGCGCGGCGAAGTCGTCCTGTCCGACTACATGGCCGCCCTGCTCGAGGTGGAGACCGGCGCGACCCTGACCACCCAGGCCCTGATCGAGCGGGTCCATCCGCGCTACCGCGAGACCCTGGTCCACGCCCTCGACGTGGCGGCCGCCCACGGCGCCTTCGACGTCACCTTCCCCGTCCCGCTCAAGGCCGGGGGCGTGCGCTGGATCGACGCGCGCGGCCAGTCGCGCCAGCCGCGCCGCGACGGCGGCTATGTCAGCCTGATGGGCGTGGCCCTGGACATCACCGAGGCTCGCCGCTCCAAGGCTCAGGCCCAGGCCGCCGAGAACCGCCTGCGCGACGGCATCGAGAGCGTGTCGGACGCCTTCGTCCTGTTCGACCGTCACGGCCGTCTGATCCTGTGGAACCAGGCATTCCAGGACGCCTTCGCCTTCCCCGCCGGCGTCGTCGCGCGCGGGGCCCAGAAGGACGCCCTCAACCTGATCGCCGCCGAGGCCATCAAGGCCGAGCACCCCTCGGCCAGCGGCCGCGCCGGCGTGCGCGAGGTCGAACTGAAGGACGGCCGCTGGCTGCAGATGGCCGAGCGCTTCACCGGCGACGGCGGCACCGTGGTCATCTGCGCCGACATCACCGTCATTCGCCGTCAGGAGGCCGAGCGCCGCCGCGCCGCCGACGAACTGCGCGGCATGGTCGCGGAACTGGAAGACCGCAAGGCCAAGCTCTCGCTGCTGGCTCGCAAGTACGAGGTCGCCATGACCCGGGCCGAGGCCGCCAACCAGGCCAAGTCCGAGTTCCTGGCCAATATGAGCCACGAACTGCGCACCCCGCTGAACGCCATCAACGGCTTCTCCGAGATCATGGCCGGCGAGATGTTCGGCCCGCTGGGCGACAAGCGCTACAAGGGCTACGCCGCCGACATCCACGCCTCGGGCCAGCACCTGCTCAGCCTGATCAACGACATTCTCGACATGGCCAAGATCGAGGCCGGCAAGCTGACCCTGCACTACGAGGCCCTGTCCCTGAACGGCCTGTGCAACGACGCCATTCGTCTGATGCGGGGCAAGGCGCAGGAATCAGGCCTGACCCTGGCCCTGACGGCGCCGGACGTCATCGAGGTCGAGGCCGACCATCGCGGCCTGAAACAGGTGCTGCTGAACCTCATCTCCAACGCGGTGAAGTTCACGCCCGAGGGCGGCGCCGTCACCGTCAAGGTCGCGCTTCATGACGCCGACCATGTGCGCGTCTCGGTCGCCGACACCGGCATCGGCATCGCCGCCAAGGATCTGGAACGGCTGGCCCAGCCCTTCGAACAGGTCGAGGGCCAGCATTCCAAGACCACCCAGGGCACCGGCCTGGGCCTGGCCTTGACCAAGTCGCTGATCGAGCTGCATCGCGGCCATATGACCATCGAGAGCGAGCCCGGTCACGGCACCACCGTCTGGTTCGACATGCCGATCCGCGCCCCCGAGGGCGCCATCGCCCCGGCCGGATCCACGCCGCAACGGGTTCAGCCGCGCGCGGCTTGAAACCCAAAGGTCCTCCCCCATGCAGCGAGGGAGGATTTCAGGAGCCTTGGCTGGCCTGAACCGGAGCCTCAGCAGGCGCCGGCGCCTGTGCCGCCGCCGGCTTCTCGCCCTTGCACCGCTCGTCGCGCCTCGGCTTGTGCCGCGACAGGATGGGGGCCAGGGCCTTGCGATCCGCCGGGCTCTGTCGGCTCAGGATTTCCACCGCGCCCGCCTCCAGCCGCGAGCGACCGCGCATCTCGGACGCCCGCGAGCGCTCCAGCAGAGCCGCCACAGCCACCGGATCGAAGGCGTCGCTTCCGGTCAGGGCGATGGCCTCGCGCCGCGCCGCCCGCGACTCCTCGAAGTCAGGCCGCGCCAGCTTGGCCGAGGCGCGCAGGTCCTGCTTGACCTTTTCACGCGCGCCCGGCGTCGCACGCTCGACCACGTCCCACACCGGCTCGCCGCGTCCCGGCCTGTGCGCCTCGGCGATGCGGTGCTCGATCTTGTCGCGCGCCACCCAGACGGCGGCGACGCTCGCCGCCGCAAAGACGTTGAGGGCGACCGAAACGGCCAGGGCGATCTTCAAACTCCGCGACGTCATCCGCCCAGAACCTCCGTGTCGTCCGCGCTGGCCAAACTGGCCTGATAGAGCACCGCATCCGCTTGCACGTCGGCGGTCATATGGCTGGTCAGGGCCACGCCGAACACCACCCCGGCGCAGGCCGCCGCCGCCCAGCCGGCCCCCGACAGCCAGGCCAGAGGCCCGATACCCCCGCGCCGCCGCGCCCGCAGCCCCGCCCCCGCCGCGCTGGCGATGACCGCCTCGCGCAGGGCGTGCGACGCGGCCGGACGCGGCGCGGCGTCCAGCAGGGCGTCCAGACCGTCGGCCTCAAGCAGCAGGGCCGCCGCGCGCGGATCGCTCGCCGTCAGGGCGCGCGCCGCCTCGCGCTCGGCCTCGGGCCAGCGCCGCAGGTCGCCGCCATAGGCGTCGGCCAGATATTCAAAACGCTCGTACGTCATCGTCATGGTTCCAGCCCCCGCCTTACCCATTCGCTGCTCTCGCTGCATTCGGCGCCATATCGGCCAGCGCCGTCCGCAACGCCCGCCGTCCGCGCGACAGCAGGCTCTCCAGGGCCTCGACGCTGACGTCCATCAGCCCCGCCGCCTCGATGTTTCCCAGTTCCTGATAGTGACACAGGACGATGGCCTCGCGCTGCCGCTCGGGCAGTCTGGCCAGGGCCGCCTCGACCCGCGCCCCCGTCTCCATCGCCAGCAGGCCCCGGTCCGGCGCCGGGCCGTCGTCGGGCCGATCCGGCGGCGCGTCCGTCGCGATCTCGCGCCGTCGCCGCAGCCGGTCGTAGCAGAGGTTCAGCCCCACCCGGTGCAGCCAGGTGTCGAACTTGGCCTGGCCCGGCGTCCAGCGCGGCGCCTGCCGCCAGGCTCTCAGCATCGCCTCCTGCGCCACGTCCTCAGCCTCCGTCGCGTCGCCCAGCATCCGCTGCGCCAGCATCAGCACGCGCGGCAGCTTGCGAGCGACCATGGCCTGGATCGCCGCGGAGTCGCCCTGACCCACGCGCCGCACCAGTTCCTCGTCGGGGTCGGCGGTCTTCGCCAATCCAGCCTCTTTCGCCGTTCACGAAACGGGCCGACGGTGCGACCGCCTTCCCCGACATCCATCCTACTCCGAAGCGGGCGTCGAAGGCGACGCCGCAGCAGCCGGGGCCGCCTGACGGTGCGCCCGATGCTCACGCATCCTCGCGCGGCGCTCCTCGACGGTCAGCGTCCCGTCGCGGTCGGCGTCCAGACGCGTGAAGGCTTCGGTCGCCTTCTGCTCGGCCTCGGCGATCACGACGGGGAAGCGGCCGCCCCGGCCCATGCGTTCAGCCCCGCGATGCATCCCCCCGCGATGGCCGCGACCCGCGTGCTCGGCGCGAGGACCGCGCTCGCCGCCAACTCGTTGGCGCGGCGCATCGAACTCGGCGCGGCTGATCGAACCATCCTTGTTCGCGTCCAGACGGTCGAACAGGGCCGTGCGGCGCTCGGCGCGCTTGGCCTGATGAGCCGTCCGCATTTCCTCGGCCGTCACCGTGCCGTTGCGGTCAGCATCGGCGGCGCGCAGGCGCTCGACCTGGCGCTGAACGAAGTCAGCCTGAGAAACCGGCTGGGCCATGGCGGCGCGCGCCGGGCGCTGCGGCGCAGCCGTTTGAGCCACGGCGACGCCGCCGAAAATGGTCAGAATGGCGATGGCGGCGACGCCGCCAAGGGTCTTGTTCATCTCGATGGTCTCCACGGGCCGAGGCCCGAAAAACTCCCTGTCGAGAACTGGAACGCCGCCCGGATCAGTTTCCGTCGCGAGCTGATCCCAGCACGCGCGGCAGCGCCTCTTCGAAGGCCCGCCGCGCCCGCAGGCGCAGGTCGATCAACCGCGCCTTCAGCGTCTCGAAGTCCGGCGCGCCCACCGTGGCCGCCAACCGCTGCTGGAAGCCCGAAGGTTCCGCGTCCGGGTCGCCCTTGCCGTCGAAGGCGCAGGCCATCAACTGCCCCAGCTGCTGATGCGTCCGCCAGCTGTCGGCCAGGATGGGATCGTCCTTCAGCGCCTCCAGCGTCGAAACCGTCAGCGGCGCGCCCGCCGCCGCTGCGCACAGCTGGCGGTACTGGGCTGTGAACTCGGCGTCCACCTGCGCCCCCGCCGACAGCTTAAGGTCCCAGAAGCCCTTGGGACGCCGCTCGCGGTCCATCAGGTCGCGCATGGCGCGCACGTCCTGCGCCACGTCCACGTCGGGGCGCGGCCGCCGCAGCGCCGCCTCCAGCGCCGCCTCCAGCGTCGCCTCGACCCGCGCGCCGAAGTCCGCGTCGCTGGCCCAGACCAGCCGCGCGCGCGTCAGGGCCATGAACTCCCAGGTCTCGGCCTCCTCGGCGTAGTATTCCTCCAGCGCCTCCAGCCGCACCGACACCGGCCCCTTGGACCCGGTGGGGCGCAGCCGCATGTCCACCTCGTACAGCCCGCCCTCGGCCGTGTGCGCCGACAAGGCGGCGATGAACCGCTGGGTGAAGCGGCCGTAGAAGAGGTCCGCGCTCCACCCCTTGGCCGCCGAGGTGGCCTCGGGCGGCGCCGCATAGACGGTCATCAGGTCCAGATCCGAGCCCGCCGTCATCTCGCGCGACCCGGCCTTGCCCAGGGCCACCACGGCGACCGCGCCGGCAAACGCCCCGCCCATTCGTTCCGCTTCGGCCAGCGCCGCCGGCGCCAGCGCCCGCATGCAGGCGTCGGCCAGGGCCGTATTGGCCCGCCCCGCCGTCTCGGCGTCGGCGCGTCCCGTGATGACATGCATGCCGATGCGGAAGACCTGTTCGCGGTGCACCCGCCGCACCACGTTCATGGCGCTCTCGAAGTCATCCGCCTCCCCCGCCTCGCGGATGACCTGTTCGGTCAGGCCGGTCTCGGCGCTGAGGTTGATCAGGAAGCGCGCGTCCAGCACCCCGTCCAGCGCCTGCGGCTGCCGCCCCAGCGCCCGCGCCAGTCGCGGCGCAAAGGCCATGACCCCGACCACCAGATCGAACAGCTTGGGCTGGTTCAGGAACAGGGCCTGGACCTGCACCCCGGCGCTCAGGCCGGAAAAGAAGACCGCGAAACGCCGGAACGCCGCATCCGGCGCCCCCGTCCTGGCCACGGCCGTCAGCAGTTGCGGGGCCAGCCGCGTGAACAGCTCGCGCCCCCGCGCCGTCCGCGTCGCCTGAATGCGCCCGTGGTGCCAGCTGCGGATGGTGTCCGACACCGTCGCTGGCTCGGAAAAGCCCATCCGGCTCAGGGTCTCCAGCGTGCCCGGATCATTCTCGACCCCGGTGAAGACCAGGCTGCCATAGGGCGACGACAGCTCCTCTCCCCCCTCGAACAGCTCGCCGTAGCGCCGGTTGACCCCGACCAGCACGATCTCGACCCCGCCATCGAAGACCGCCAGATCGCCCTCGCCCGCCAAGGCCGCCACGTCGGCCCGGCGCTCGGGATCAAGCGGCAGGACATGGCTCTGCTCGTCGGCCAGCATCTGCACCCGATGCTCCAGGCCCCGCAGCGTCCCATAGGCCGCCGCCAGTTCGTCGCGCGCCTCGACCGCCACATGGCCGCGCTCGGTCAGGGCGTCCAGCGCCTCCAGCGTGCGCGACGAGCGCAGCCCCTTGTCGCGCCCGCCCAGGATCAATTGCTGGGTCTGGACGTAGAATTCGATCTCGCGGATGCCGCCGCGACCCAGCTTCAGATTGGCACCCGCCGCGTCCAGCCCCTCGCCGGTCTTGTGGACGTGGATCTGCTTCTTGATCGACTGGATGTCGAGCACGGCCTGATAGTCCAGGCTGCGGCGCCAGATGTAGGGGACCAGGGCCGTCAGGAAGTCGGCGCCCTCGGCCGCGTCCCCGGCGCAGACCCGCGCCTTGATGAAGGCCGCCCGCTCCCAGTTCTGGCCGACGGATTCGTAGTAGGCCAGGGCCATCGGCGCCGCGACCACCGGCGGGGTCGAGGACGGATCGGGCCGCAGCCGCAGATCCACCCGGAAGACATAGCCGTCCGCCGTCCGCTCGCTCAGCAGACTGGCCAGACCCTGCGCCAGCCGGTTGACGAAGCTCTGCGCCTCCACCCCCTCGGCCAGGGCGCCCTCCAGCGCCTCCGGCTCGAAGAAGAGCGACAGGTCGATGTCCGAGGAATAGTTCAGCTCGAACGCCCCGCCCTTGCCCATGGCCAGGATGAACAGGCCGGGCACCGAACCGCGGGGATCGTCGGCGGCCGAGGTCAGCTTGCCGCGCCGCCTCTGGTCATGCGCCACGCAGCGCAGCGCCGCCTGGGCCGAGGCGTCGGCGAAGCGCGACAGGGCGCCCGTCACCTGATCCAGACCCCAGACCCCGCCGAGGTCCGACAGGGCCGTCAGCAGATGCAGTTCGGCCTTCAGATGCCGCAGCGGCGCCTTGGCCTCGTCGGCCGGGCCGTCGATCGCATCGGTCGCGGCCAGAATGTCGGCCAGCCGCGTCTCGGGCGCCGTCTCCAGGATTTGCCGCAGCCGCTCGGGCCAGCGCCGCGCCAGCCCGGCCAGATAGGGCGAGGCCGCGAACACCGGCTCCAGCGCTTCCCAGGCGCGGTCCAGCGTCTTCCACCAATCCCGGTCGTCGATCGCCTCGACCAGACGCTCATGGATGCGCCTCGCCGCCTCGGCGTCGCGCACCGGCCCGCACGGCCGCAGCCTCGGCCCCAAAACCTCGCTCATCAGTTCGCCGTCCCGCCCGCCGGCGGCAGGACCAGCGCCACGCGCAGACCCGGCCCCTGCCCGCCATAGGCGCCCGGCCCCTCGTCCAGTTGCACCCGCCCGCCGTGGGCCTCGGCCACCGCCGTCACCAGCGACAGGCCCAGGCCCGAACCCGGTTCGGTGCGGCTGTTGTCCAGCCGGACGAAGCGCTGCAGCACCCGGTCGCGGTCGTCGTCCGGCACGCCCGGCCCGGTGTCGGTGACGGAAAACTCAATCTCGCCCGAGGACCGCCGCCGCGCCCGCAGCTTCACCGCCCCGCCCGACGGCGTGTACTTGACGGCGTTGTCGATGATGTTGGCCAGCGCTTGCGCCAGGAAGGGCTGGTTGCCCTCGATCATCAGGCCGCGTTCGATCTCGGCCGAGAACTCCAGCCCCTTGTCCTCGCTGGCCGGCTCGTAAAGCTCGGCCATGTCGGTCGCCAGTTCGGCGGCGTCGAACACCCTGGGATCGGGCGCCCCGCCGGCCTGCAGCCGGGCGATGGCCAGCACCGTATTGAAGGTCTTCAAGAGGGCGTCGGCCTCGTCCAACGCGATGCCCAGGGCGTCCACGCCCGACACCTTGCCCGCCTCGGCGTCGATCAGCGCCACCTCCAGCTTGGCCCGCATCCGGGTCAGGGGCGAGCGCAGGTCGTGGGCGATGGCGTCCCCGGCGTGACGGATCGAGGCCATCGAGGCCTCCAGCCGGTCCAGCATGGCGTTCAACCCCTGGCCCAGTTCGTCCAGTTCGTCGCCGGAATGGGTGACGGGCGCGCGGACCTTCAAGTCGCCCTCCTGCACCGCCGAGACCACGCGGTTCAGCCCGCCCATCGACTTCTCGACCCGCCGGCTGATCCACAGACCGCCGCCGACACCCAGCACCAGAACCATGACCATGGCCCCCCACAGGGCCTGGGTCAGGCGCGACAGATAGGCTTCGATGTCGCCCACGTCCTCGCCGACGAACAGGTGCTCGCCCCCCGACAGGGCGGTGTCGATGCCGATGGACTGGCGCTTGCGCACCCGCCCGTCCTCATCGGTGTCGGTCAGGCGGAAGGTCTCCCACTCGCCCGTCGCTACGCCCTCGGGCACGTCGGTGATGTTGGCGGTGACGATCTTTCCGCCCGCGTCCTTCAGCACATAGAGGTGGGGCCCGCCGCGAATGGCGCGCTCCACCAGGGCCTGGTTCAGCGCGTCCTTGCCGCGTGTGCGATAGACGGCGGTCAGGGCGTCCACCTCGGCCTTGACGCTGGCCTCGGCCCGCGCCCGCGCCTCGGACGCGGACGCCACATAGACATAGGCCAGCACCGCGCTGGCCGTCGTCACGAACAGCGCCAGAAACAGCAGCGTCAGCCGAAACGGCGTCCGCCTGAAAAGCGAGGGCAGTTTCATGCCGGGGCCTTAGGCCTCCAGCCGATACCCCGCGCCGCGCACGGTCTGCAGCATGGCCTTGTCGAAGCCCTTGTCGATCTTGGAGCGCAGGCGGCTGATGTGGACGTCGATGACGTTGGTCTGGGGGTCGAAGTGGTATTCCCAAACCTTCTCCAGCAGCATGGTGCGCGTCACCGACTGGCCGGCGTGGCGCATCAGGAACTCCAGCAGCTGGAACTCGCGCGGCTGCAGGTCGATCTCGGTCGTGCCGCGATGCACGGTGCGGCCGATCAGGTTCATCTCCAGATCGCCGACCTTGAGTACGGTCTGCACCCCGCCGGTCTCGCGACGGCGCGCCAGGGCCTCGACCCGGGCGATCAGTTCGGCGAAGGCGTAGGGCTTGACCAGATAGTCGTCGGCGCCGGCCTTCAGGCCGGTGACCCGGTCCTCGACCTCGCCGAGGGCCGACAGGAACAGGACCGGCGTCTGATCGCCGCCCTTCCTCACCGTCTCGACCATGCCGACGCCGTCCAGACGCGGCATCATGCGGTCCACGACATAGACGTCGTAGCCGCCCTTCTGCGACTCCAGCAGGCCAAAGGCGCCGTCCACGGCGTGCGTCACCTCATGCCCGGCCTCGGACAGGCCTCGCACCATCGCAGTCGCCGCCTCAGCGTCGTCCTCGACCACCAGAATACGCATGGACCCCTCCAGAAACAGATTCGGCGGCGATGTTAGCGCATCGCCGCCGATCTCGTGAGTTACGCCTTATTCAGGCTTGGCGAAGGGCAGAACGATCGGTGTGTTGCCGGCCGAAGTCCGCACCATCAGCAGAACGCCGGCACGATCGGCGGACTTCACGCGCTGAACGATGTCCTGCAGTTCCTTGACCGACGTCACCCGACGTCCGTCCGCCTGCAAGATGACCATGCCCGGCTGGAAGCCCAGTCGTCCGGCCCGCGACTGCTGGGCGACAGCGGTGACGACCAGGCCCTGCTGATCGTCGGCCAGATCATAGCGGCTGCGCAACGCCGCGCTGATCGGCGCCACCGTCAGCCCCTCCACCGCTTCGCCCACCGCAGCGGGCGCATTGGGCGCCTCGGCCTCGGGATCTTGCCCCGCTTCGGGCGCGCCGAGATTGGCAGGGCGTGTGCCCGCCCGGACGTTGACCGTCTGGCGACGACCTTCACGCAGCAGTTCCAGCCTCAGGGTCTCGCCCGGCTGCACCGCGCCCACCGCACGGGTCAATTCGTTGCTGCCCCGGATGGCACGGCCGTCGATGGACACCACGACGTCGCTCGGCTGAAGCCCGGCGATTGCGCCCGGCGATCCCTTGGTGACATCCGTGATAAAGGCGCCCTTGGTCGCCTCGGGCAGTCCCAGGCTCTCGCGATACTCGGGCGTCAAATTGCCGATGGTGACGCCCAGATAGCCGCGCTCGATCGTCTCACCGCGCATCAGGCGGTCCGTCGTGGCCTTGGCGATGCCCGCCGGAATGGCGAAGCCGATGCCGACCGACCCGCCCGTCGGCGAGAAGATCGCCGAGTTCACGCCGATGACCCGACCATAGATGTCGAAGGTCGGCCCGCCCGAGTTGCCCCGGTTGATGGCGGCGTCGATCTGGATGAAGTCGGTATAGGGGTTCTCGTTGCCGCCGATGTCCCGGGCCTTGGCCGAGACGATGCCGGCCGTGGCGGTGCCGCCCAGGCCGAAGGGGTTGCCCACGGCGATGACCCAGTCGCCGACGCGCGGCTCAGCCTTGTCCTCGAACGAGACGAAGGGGAAGTCGCCGCCGTCCACCTTGATGACGGCCAGATCGGTCAGCGGATCGCGGCCGATCAGGCGCGCGGTCAGTTCACGCTCGTCGCTCAGGCGAACGGTGATCTCTTCGGCGTTCTCGACGACGTGGTTGTTGGTGACGATGTAGCCGTCCGCCGAGATGAAGAAGCCCGAACCGGCGCCGAGCGCCGTGGTCGAGTTCTCGTCCTCGCCCTCTTCGCCAGAACCGCCGCGCGGCTGGATCGGCACGGCGCCGAGGCCGGGAATCTGGATGGTCGGGCCGCTGGCGCGCGGCACCCGCGTCTTGACGTCGATCTGCACCACGGCGGGGGCGACCTGCTGGAAGATGTCGGCGAAGCTGAGCGGCGCGCCCCGCGGCGGGGCGAAGGCGGCCCCCCCGGCCCCGGCGGAGGGGACCAGCTGTCCCGCCTGGGCGGCGGGGGCGGCCTGGGCGCCCGGCCAGCTGATGACCCCGCCCGCCGTCGCGGCGGCGGCGAAGGTCAGGCCGACGGCGGCCCCCAGAATGAACTCCTTGCGCTTCAGCATCGTCGTCCTTGCAGTCCTGTAAGCCGGAGCTCCAAAAGCTCCGTTCGCCCATGGATATAGGGCGTCATGGCCGAAGCCAATGCACGCCCTCGCGATGGTTGACCGCGATCAGCGTTCCCCGTGAGGCGCGGGTGCGTCAGGATCGGGGCGAAAGGCTCTCGGTTTCGTCAGGATCGCCCGTCAGCTCGGCCAGCGCCCGTTCTTCTTCCGCCGTCAGAGGCAGCGCCTCGACGCGGCGACGACGCGCCCGCCAGACGAACAAAACCCCCGCACCCAGCACCAAAGCAAACGGCCCGAACCACAAAAGCCAGGTCCCCGTCCGCACCGGCGGCTGGAACAGCACATAGTCGCCGTAGCGCCGCACCAGGTCCTGACGCACGGCCTCATCGCTCTTGCCCGCCGCGATCTCCTCGCGGACCAGACGGCGCATGTCGGCGGCGATGCCCGCCGGGCTGTCGGCGATGGATTCGTGCTGACAGACGACGCAGCGGATGTCGCCGAACAGGGCCCGCGCCCGCGCCTCCTGCGCCGCGTCGGGCAGGGGGCGGTCCGGCGGAGGCGGCGGTTCGGCCATCGCGGCGCCCGCCATCAAAGCCAAAGCCCCGGTCAGTGCCGCCAACCACCTCACGCCTTGGCCTCCACGGTCTTGCGACGCGATCCCGCCCCGACCCGCAGCCGCCGGTCCAGCAGGGACAGCACCCCGCCCAGGGCCATGACAGCCGGGCCGAGGAAGATCAGCCGCGCCCACGGATTGTAATAGACCCGCACGGTCCACGCCTGCTCGCCGCTGTCGACCCGAGCCCGCTCGCCCATGACCACATAGACGTCGTCCAGCCCGCGGAAGTCGAGACCGACCTCGGTCGTCGTCTGCCCGCCCGCCGGGAAGAACCGCCGCTCGGCGGTGACGACGCGCTCGACCGCATCGCCTTCAACCGGGGCGACGGTCAGCCGGCCCTGCTCGGCCAGATAGTTCGGCCCCTCGATCACCTCGACGGCGTCCAACCTGACCCGCCAGGGCCCCGACGAGACCACGCCGCCGAGGGGCACAGCCGCCGCCGCCTCGGCCTTGAAGCTGGTCTCGACCACGGCCCCCAGGATGAAGACGCCCAGACCTGCGTGGGCCAGCGTCATGCCCCAGGCGCCCAGCGGCAGCCCCTTGGCGCGGCGTAGGGTCTCGCCCAACGGCGCGCGGAACGCCTTGGTCCGCGTCGCCACCTCGGCCAGCGCGCCCAGAATCAGCCAGGCCCCCACGCCCAGACCCGCCGCCGCCAGCGCCTTCTTCGGCTCGAACAGCGCGAAGGCCGCAAACGCCGCGACCAGGGCCAGACCCGCCGCCAGCCACAAACGCTGCAAGGCCCCCTTCAGATCGCCGCGCTTCCACGCCAGCAGCGGCCCGGCGGGCAGGATCAGACAGGCCACCAGCAGCAGCGGCACAAAGGTCGCGTTGAAATAGGGCGGCCCCACCGAAATGGTCGCCCCTGAAATCCCCTCGAGGATCAGCGGATAGAGCGTCCCCAAGAGCACCGTCGCCGCCGCCGCCGTCAGGAACAGGTTGTTCAGCACCAGCGCGCCCTCGCGGCTGATCGGCGCAAAGGCCGCGCCCGACCGGATCGCCGGCGCCCTGAACGCAAACAGGATGAAGGCCGCCCCCGCCGCTACGCCCAGAATGGCCAGCAGCATCATCCCCCGCTCGGGATCGACGGCGAAGGCGTGGACGCTGGTCAGCACGCCCGAGCGCACCAGAAACGCCCCCAGCATGGAGAAGGTGAAGGCCAGGATGGCCAGAAACACCGTCCACCCCGCCAGCGCCCCGCGCCGTTCCGTGACGATGGCCGAGTGCAGCAGGGCCGCCCCCGCCAGCCACGGCATGAAGGAGGCGTTCTCGACCGGGTCCCAGAACCACCAGCCGCCCCAGCCCAGCTCGTAATAGGCCCAGAAGGACCCCAGCAGGATGCCGACGGTCAGAAACGCCCAGGACGCCAGCGCCCACGGCCGCACCCAGCGGCCCCAGGCGGGATCGACCCGCTTCTCGATCAGGGCGGCGACCGCCAGCGAGAAACAGACCGAAAACCCGACATAGCCCGCGTAGAGCAGCGGCGGATGGAAGGCGAGCGCCGGGTCCTGCAGCAAGGGGTTCAGCGACGCGCCCTGCACCGGGGCCGGGTCCAGACGCGCAAACGGGTTGGAGGTGAAGACGGCGAAGGCCAGGAACATGGTCGACAGCGCGCCCTGCACCGCCACGCTTGAGGTCTTCAGCCCGAACGGCAGGCCGCGCGCCAGGGCCAGCGCCCCGCCGAAGCCGGTCATGACCAGGCACCACAGCACCAGCGAACCCTCATGGCTGCCCCAGGCGGCGGCGACCTTGTAGAGCATGGGCTTGTCGGTGTGGCTGTTCAGAGCCACGTTCGACACCGAGAAATCCGACACTGCGAAAGCGAAGATCAGGGCCGCAAAGGCCAGCCCCGTCGCCGCCGCCGAGGCCAGCAGCGCCCCGCCCCCGGCCCCCGCCAGCACCGGGCTGAGCCGCAGCCGCCCCGCCGTGGCCAGCAATGTGGTCAGCGCCGCCAGAACCAGCGCCAAAATCAGCGCGAACGCCCCCAGTTCGACGATCACAGGCTGCGGCTCATGTCTGCGGACGGGGCTGCGGGCGCTTCACCCGTCTCGGGTCGCCACTCGCCCTTTTCCTTCAGGCGGTCGGCGACTTCGCGCGGCATATAGGTCTCGTCGTGCTTGGCCAGCACCTGACTGGCTTCAAAAGTCCGGTCGGGGCGGAACGACCCTTGCGCCACGATGCCCTGCCCCTCGCGGAACAGGTCCGGCAGGTCGCCGTGATAGCTGACCTTCGAGGTCCCCACATTGTCGGTGACGACGAAGACCACCGTCCCGTCCGCGCCCTTGACCACGCTTCCGGCCTCGACCAGTCCGCCCAGGCGGATCACCCGGCCCGTCGGCGCATTGGCCTCGGTCGCTTCGGACGGCGAGAAGAAGTAGGTGACATTGTCCTTCATCGCCCACAGCGACAGGCCGACCGCCAGCGCCAGCACGGGCGCCGCGGCGGCCACGATCCACAGGCGACGCCGCGCCTTGGGCGATTTGGGAAGCCAGCTCATGTCAGGACATCACAGATAGGTTGCAGCAACGCGGGCTCATCCGGCCCCGCCCAGTCTTTTTTGCAGGTCGGCCCGGCGCGGATCGCTCGGCTCCAGCGCCGCGATCAGCGGGCCCCAGGCCGCCGCCGCTCCGGCCTTGTCGCCGCGCTTCAGCGCCGCCTCGCCCAGGAAATAGCGCGCGCCCAACTGGTCCGGGTCGCGCTTCAAGGCCTCGCGGAAAGCCGCCTCGGCGTCGCCGCCGACCGCGCCCTCGTTGGCCCGCACCAGGCTTTCGCCCAGCCGCGCCCAGCTCTGAGCGTCGTCCGGCTGAATCGCCAGCGCCCGGCGGAAGGCCGAGGCCGCGCCGATGGGATCGCCCGCCTCGAACCGGGCCGCGCCCAGCAGGGTCAGGGCCTGATGGTCGTCGGGCCGATCCTTGACGATGCGGCCGATCACGGCGGCGGCCTGGGCCGGCTCCAGCGTCTCGGGCGAGGCCGCCCAGTCGCGCACCCGCGTCTCATAGGCCTGATCCGCCATGCCCGGCGCGCCGAGGCCCAGATAGAGCGCCAGCGACGCCGCCGCCGACAGGCCGATCCCGCCCAGAACCCAGACCCGGTCCTTCGACCCCGCCTCGGGCGCTCGCGCATCGCGGCGCGCCGCCAGCAGCCGCCGTCCGGCCTCGGCCCGCGCGGCGGTCCAGCCCGCCTCGTCCAGCAGGCCGCGCGTCTTCAGCCGGTCCAGTTCGGCCAGTTCGCGTCCGGCGGCGTCGCGATCCACCACGCCTTCCGCGTCCGCGCCGCGCCGCGCCCCGGCCAGCACCAGCAGCCCGGCCAGGGCCGTGGCCAGTCCCGTCATGATCCAGAAGATCGTCATGCCCGCCGCTCTAGCGGATCAGGCGACCTGACGCGAGGCTCGCGAGGTCGCACCGGACGGGGAAACGCCCGACGTCGCCACGCTGGGGGCCGTTCCCGCGACCGTCAGCCGCCGCCGCACCGTCCGCGCCGCCTCCTTGGCCCCGATCAGGCCCAGCAGTTCGGCGGTCAGGCCGATGCGCTTGCGTGCAATGGCCTCGTCCGGCGCTTCGCCGTCGTTCAGCCGCTCGATCGCCTCGTCGGCCCAGGTCGCCAGCTTGCCGGTCAGGCCCTCCGCCGTCTGCCGCCGCTCGGCCTCGCAGCCGAACACCGTGGCCGGGCCGCGCACCAGTCCGATCACCGCCGCCAGAGCCTTGGCCCTGCCCGCCGCCTGGGCGTCCACCGCCTCATCCAGACGCGGCGCGGGGCGCGTCATCCGCCCGGCCATGGTCGTGCGCTCGACCGGCAGCACCTTGCCCGTCGCCTTCTCGGCGGCGCTGAACAGTTCGGACAGCCTGAGCGCGATTTTCAGCCGCGCCTGCCGCACCGCCTTGCCCCAGGCGCTGTCGGCCCGCAGCGGCAGGGTCATGTCGATCTCGGCCAGGGTCTCGGCGCACCACTCCAGATCGGCCTTCAGCAGGGCCGCGTCCGCCCCCGGCGCCGTGGGGTCGAACGCCGCCGCCTCGGCCGCGCGATGGGCCAGGGCCGTCACCACCCGGTCGACGAAGACGGCCAGCTCGCTCTCGCCCACCACGGTCTCGCGCCCGGCGGCGGGCGTGGCCTGGGCCACCAGCCGCAGCATCATCCGCGCGTCCGACAGATGGGCGAAGAAGATCTCCATCAGCCGCGCCGCCCCGTCCGGCGCGATCGAGGCCGCCTGCCGCAGCGCCAGCTTCAGCTCCGCCGTCGCCTCCGGCCCCGGCCGTCCCAGCCAGGTCTCCAGGAAGGTCAGGCTGCGTCGCGCCAGCCCCGCCAGGTCGAAACAGGCGGCCAGTTCCGCCACCTGCGCCGTCGTCGCGCCCGGCCACAGGGCCTCGCCCTGATCCCGCACCGCCGAGGCTGCGCTCAGGCACAGCCGGTCGGCCACCATGCGCGACAGTTCGTCGTCGCGATCCAGTTGCGGCAGCAGTTCCGGCTCGTTGCGCGTGGCCAGCCGCCACAGCCGCGTCGGCACGGCCGCCGGGAAGCTCAGCCCCTCCAGCCCGTCCTCGCGTCGCCGGAACAACGGCGTCAGCGGCCCGAACGCCGCGTCGCGCCGTCGCCGGTCCAGAACCTCGGCCTCGACCATGTCGCGCAG
Organism: Brevundimonas sp. KH_025; assembly: GCF_057839885.1. Classification (NCBI taxonomy): domain Bacteria; kingdom Pseudomonadati; phylum Pseudomonadota; class Alphaproteobacteria; order Caulobacterales; family Caulobacteraceae; genus Brevundimonas; species Brevundimonas sp. KH_025. The sequence goes on from NZ_CM174501.1 coordinate 2,335,381, forward strand.
CGCCCACGCCCGATCCCCCGTCATCGCCGCCGCCAGCTCTTCCAGCTGGGCCAACAGGCGATCCGGGCAAGCGGCGATCAGCTGGGCCAGGGCGGCCCTTTGCGCGACCGACAGGTCCGCCATCCATGCTCCTCCGGCCGAACCGAATCCCGGCCACAGGGCCGAGGGTGCGCCCTTCGGGTTAACAGGGCCTTTTGGGGCGGGACGAACCCCCGATGAGACCCCATGCGGACAGTCAGACCACCATGCGGTCGATCAGGGGGCGGGACTTGAGGGAGAGGATCGCGCGATTTATTCCGTCGAACACGGGGCCGGCGTCCGCCTCCATTTCGGCGTAGGCGCGGTCGAACTCCCCGTCCAGGCCATCGAGCAACGCCAGTTGTTGGCGCCCCCTGTCGGTAATCTCGATCAGGTTGACGCGCTGGTCGTCGGGATCGGGCCGGCGACTGACCAGGCCCAGCGCCAGCAGCTTCGGCATCTTCTGTTGAATGAGCTGATGTGACCGGTCCAGCGCCCGCACGAGATCGGCGACCGAGACCGGACCGAGCGTCGCGATGGCGCCCAGCAGGGACGACGACTTCACCGGAATGACGATGCCCGCGCGCTTGAACACCTCGGCCGACTGCTGCTCGATCAGTTCGCTCAACTGCTCGCTGAGGCGGCCCAGGAAGGTGCGATTCAACTCGATCATTCGCCCGACAACTCCTCAATCCAGGCGACGATAGGTTTCCGCCTCGCCGGACTTCTCCACGCGCTGCAGGCCCGCGACAGCGCCGTTCACACGCACCAGCTGGAACCGGTAGTCGTCCGTTCCCTGGACCGCAAACAGATCCTTGCCGATCGGGTCCAGAGCCAGAACGAAACGACCGCGCCAGTGGTAGGCGATGCCCGTCGGGGTGCGAACCAGGGTTCGTCCTTCGTAGGCCCCGACCGCCTCATCCAGGTCCGCGGCGCTCGGAGCCTGACCGGCGATGGCCAATTCTATCGGAACCAGGGCCCATTTGGCCTCCGCATCACCCGCATCCGCCCGGCGCTTCAACAGGAATTTCTGCGCCGCCAGCAGGGCGTCAGAGGCCGGCACGACAATATCCGGGGTCACGCCGACGCCCTCGAAATCCTTCCCGTCGATCGGATCCCGGATCTGACCGAACGGCACCTGCAGCATGAACCGATCGTCGATCGGCACGCGAGTGACGGGATGCGCGCCCCCGGCGGTCCGTTCCCCGATCACGGTCGCCCGGCCGAGCCGTTGCAGCGAAAACGCCATCCATTCGGCTGCGGAAAAGGACGTCGATCCGGTCAGGACCACGACGGGAATGTCCCCCGAACGCTGGCCGGACACGGCGGGCAGGCTCCACTGGCTCCGCGCCACCTGAACCCCCTTGTCGTTGTAGTTGTAGTCGAAGAATTCCTGATCCTTGCCCGCTGGATAGAGGTGGCTCATCAGGAACTGCGCCATCTCCAGCACGCCGCCGTTGTTGTAACGCAGGTCGAAGATCAGCCCCTTGGCGCCTTCGGCGAAACGCATGGCCCCTGCCGCTGTCTCCTGGGCGTATTGCGGGTCGGCGAAGAAGTCGAACCGGACATAGGCCAGATCCCCGTCCAGCCGACGCGCGTCACGAAAACCGAAATTGGCCCCGCGCTCCCGGTCGCGCTGCGCCTGGGTGCTGGTCTCGCCGCCCGCCTTCGCCCGGCGGTCAGCGGCGACCTCCTCGGGATCGAAGACGACCGAGAAATGCAGGTCCTCGCTCGCCTTGACCAGGCCCTGGGCCAGGCTTTCGGCGAACGGCTCGGCTTCGATCGGCCCGGACTGGACCCGCCGGTCCAGCTCAGCCGATATGGCCGGGATGCGGTCAGGAAAGACGTAGTTCTGCTGCAGCGCCGTCTTGAGGTCGGAAACGACTTCTCGCTGCGCCTTTTGATCCAGGGTCTGCGCCGCGACCGATGCCGGGGCCAGCACAGCGACAGCCAACAGCGAGATAAAAGCTCGAGACAACATCACTGATCCATTCTGAAATATATTGCGCAATATATTGCAGTAAATCGTCGCGTCAATCGCAGGCGTCCGAGCAGGCTTGGCATTTTCGGTCGGGGATCAAAGCCCCCTCAAGCCTCCGCCGCGGGCAGCTCCAGCAGCACCTTCAGCCCGCCCATGTCGCTGTCGGCCAGCGTCACCCGGCCGCCGTAGGCGCGGGTCAGGTCCTCGACGATGGACAGACCCAGGCCGGTGCCCGGCGTGTCCTCGTCCATCCGCGTGCCGCGTTTCAGGGCGGCGTCGCGCTGATCGGCGGGCAGGCCGGGGCCGTCGTCCTCGACCACCACCACCATCTGGCCGGGCACCGAGGCGCCGGCCGAAATCCGCACCCGTCGCCGGCACCACTTGGCGGCGTTCTCGATCAGGTTGCCGAAGATCTCCTGCAGGTCCTGACGTTCGCCCAGGAAGGCCAGATCGTCGGGCGCGCGCCAGTCGATCTCGACCCCCTTGGTCTCGAACACTCGCTCCAGCATGACGGCCAGTTCGTCCAGCACCTCGCCCACCGGGGTGCGTTCGCCCAGGCCGTGGGCGGCGCGGGCGGCGGCGCGGGCGCGGCGCAGGTGGTGATCGACCTGATCCTGCATCACCTTGGTCTGCTTGCGCACCATGTCGGGCAGGAGGCCCTGGTCGCTTCCCGCCTCGGCCAGCATGACCGCCAGCGGCGTCTTCAGCGCATGGGCCAGGTTGCCGACATGGGTGCGCTGGCGCTCCACCGTCTCCTGATTGTGGGTCAACAGGCGGTTGACCTGTTCGGCCAGGGGTTGGATCTCGACCGGATAGACGCCCTCGATGCGGTGCGAGCTACCTTTGCGCACATCTGAAATTTCATCGCGCAGGTCGAACAGGGGGCGCAGGCCCACCCGCACCTGGATGAAGACCGCCGTGACCAGACCGGCCCCCAGCAGCAGCATGGCCACCCAGGTCACGGTGGCGAACTGGCGCGTGTCGGCGTCGATGTCGGAACGGTCCACCCCGGCGAAGAAGACCACCGGCGCTGTCCGTCCCGGCAGCTGCTTCATGCTGGCGGCGATGCGCAGGGGCTCGCCCTTGGGGCCGTCCTCGGCGTTGTAGCTGATGGTCTGGCCGAAGGCGGCCCTCAGCCGGTCATCCAGATCCGGCGCATATTCCAGATCGGCCCGTCCCAGCGAGGCCGAGCGCGCCACGACCTGCAGCTGCCCGCCCGGCCCCTGCTCGGCCACCATCCAGTATTTGCCGGACAGCAGGCGCTGGGTGCGCGCGTCCTGAATCTCGCCGACGAAGATCTCGCCCTCGGGGGTGATGGTCGCGGCGACCACCGCCTCGTCGATGGTGTCGCCCAGCAGGTTGCCCAGCCGCCGCAGCGCCGACTCCTGAAACACCGAGGTCAGCACCGCGCCCGTGACCAGCAGGGCCACCAGAATCCACGCCGCAGCCAGCCAGATCAGCCGCCGCGTCAGCGACCGGCCGGGCCGCCCGAACCAGCGGCCCCATTCCTGCTTCTGCGGGGTCGAGGGCGCGTCCTCGCCGGCCTCGGTCATGTCCCGATCAGGCCGCGTCGCTCTCGCCGGCCAGCGGCGACAGGCGATACCCCAGGCCGCGCACCGTCTCGATCCGGTCCGAGCCGATCTTCTTCCTCAAGCGACCGACGAAGACCTCGATGGTGTTGGAATCCCGGTCGAAGTCCTGATCATACAGATGCTCGACCAGTTCAGTGCGGCTGATGACCCGGCCCTGATGCATCATCATGTAGTGCAGCAGCCGGTATTCCAGGCTGGTCAGGCGCAGCGGCTCGCCGTTCACCGTCGCCCGCGCCGCGCGCGGATCCAGGCGCAGGCCGCCGCAGGTCAGGGTCGCCGCCGCATGGCCGGCCGAGCGGCGCAGCAGGGCGCGCAGACGCGCCAGCAGTTCTTCGGTGTGGAAGGGCTTGGTCAGATAGTCGTCGGCCCCGGCGTCAAAGCCCGCCACCTTGTCCGACCAGGCGCCGCGCGCCGTCAGGATCAGCACCGGCGTGGTCTTGCCCTCGCGGCGCCAGCGCTCCAGCACCGACACCCCGTCGATCTTGGGCAGACCCAGATCCAGCACCACCACGTCATAGGGTTCGGTGTCGCCCAGGAACCAGGCTTCCTCGCCGTCCGGGGCGTGGTCGACGGCGTAGCCGGCGTCGGCGAGCGCGGTCTTCAGCTGGCGCGACAGATCGACGTCGTCCTCGACAAGCAGCACCCGCATTCAGTCGTCTCCGCGAACCCGGCCGGACTGGCCGTCAACCTGTATGTCCGACACGCGCCCGCCCGGATATTCCCAACGCACCACATAGTCGCTGCCGCGCTGGCTGACGCCCAGCATCCGGCCGGGACGGCCCGACTGGACACGACGGGCGATGTCGCCGGGATCCGCCCTCGGCGAGGACTGGGGCGCCGAGCGCGGCGCGTCGCGGAAGCCCTGGCCGGGATAGTTGCGGGGCTGCTCGCGAGGATCATCGTCGCGATCCCGGTCGCGGCCGCGCGATTGAGCCGCCGCGTCCGTCAGGGGAACGAGGGCGATCAGGCCGGCCAGCAGGAGGGCTCGAATACGCATCATGGGTTGTCTTCTAGACAGGGGCCTCTGAACAGGGGCTGAACGCGCAGTCTACCGCTGTTCACCCGCACAAGGAACGCGCACGGGCGGATTCTCCGTCGCTGTCGCCCATTCGCCCCACAGGCGCCCCGCAGGCGGGCGCGAAGGCGAAGATGACGAACTTCTCATGCTGATGAACCCTGTCTGAAACGCGCCGTTCAGGCGCGGCTCAGCCGCCGGGTGGTCTTCTGGCCTCAACGCAGCCGATCCGGTTGCGACGATCCGAAGGAGCAAGACCATGAAGACGCTGCTGATCCCCGCCCTGGCCGTCGCTGTCGCCTCGGCCGCCCTGCCCGCCGCCGCTCAAAGCTATGATCGCCACGGCCCCTCGCGCGGCCACGGCTACGAACGCGGCTACGAACAGGATTATCGCGGCTGGAACTCGATCACCCAGCGCAAGCACAACCTGGACCGTCGCATCGACCGCGGCGTCGAGAACCGCCAGCTCAGCTATCGCGAGGCTTCGCGTCTGAAGGACGAGTTGGACAGCCTGGTCCGTCTGGAGCGCCACTATATGCGCGGCGGCCTGACCCGCTGGGAACGCCAGGATCTGGACCGCCGCTACGACCGCCTGTCGGACAAGGTCCGCTACGAACGTCGCGATCACGACGACCGTCGCTGGTGACGGCTGACCGAAACGGGGCCTCGTCCCTCCCTGTCTGAGGCCCTGCCGAGGGGCGCGATCCGCAAGGGTCGCGCCCTTTTCGTTATCCGCATTGTCATCCCGGAAGCCCGCAGGGCTATCCGGGACCGCAAGAAACGCCGCGTCTTTGGCGGTCCCGGTTCTTCGCTACGCTTCGGCCGGGATGACGCTGGGCATTATGCCGGCTCGACCACCGTGATCTCCGGCCAGCGCCCGCGCGCATTGGCGATGACCTTGTCCCAGCCCTTGGCCAGACCCCGCGTGGGATTGGGCCGGATGGTCAGGTCGAACACGTCCTCCAGCCCAAACGGCGCCACCACGCTGATCGCATCGTCCGCCTCCAGCCGCACCCCCACGGCGAAGGCCGGCGCCACGAACCGCGCCGGCGCCTCGTCGGTGCAGGTCAGGGCCTCATAGGGCTCGCCGAACCTGCCTTCGAACCAGAGGTGCACCCGCGCCTGGTTGCGCACCTCGACCCGCTCGCGCACCGGTTCGTCGAAGGCGGCGGCCACCCGCTTGATGACCACGTCCTCAGCGTCCCACGAGGTGTCGGCATCGAAATAGCCGATGTCGTAGTCCTTGATCCCATAGCCCGTCGCCCGCCCCGTCTGGGCGTTCCACACCGCCTGATAGACCGCCCCCGAAAACAGCCGCCAGTCCGGCAGATCCAGCCCCCGCATCACGCTCAGGACGTGCATCAGGCCTGCGTCGGCGCGAACGATCTCGGTCAGTCGGGTTTCCAGGGTCATGGGGGCGTCTGTGAGGGCGATTCCGAAAGCCCGAAAACCAAAATCTCCGTCATCCCGGCCGTAGCGGAGCGAAGAGCCGGGACCGCCCCAAACGCTGCGCTTCTCGCGGTCTCGGATAGCCCTGCGGGCTTCCGGGATGACGCGGATATCAGCCCCGCAGCGGCCAGCCGTGATCCAGCGGCCCGTGCCCCTGGCCCAGGCCCGGCGCGCGACGGATTGCCTCGGCGACATAGGCCCAGGCCTCGGCTGCGGCCGTCTGCAGCGGCAGCCCCCTGGCGATCCCGGCGGCGCACGCACTTGCAAGGGTGCAGCCCGTGCCGTGGGTGTGGCGAGTGTCGATCCGCTCGCTCTCCAGCACCGTCTCGCCCTCAGGCGTCAGCAGCAGGTCGATCACCGTCGCGCCCGGCACGTGCCCGCCCTTCATCAGCACCGCCCGCGCCCCCATCTCCAGCAGGGCCTCGCCCGCCCGGCGCTGGCCGTCCAGATCGGCCACCGCGATCCCGGTCAGAGCCTCGGCCTCGGGCGCATTGGGGGTCAGCAGGGCTGCGCGCGGCACCATCAGCCGCTTCACCGCCTCGACGGCGCGATCCTCCAGCAGGGGCTCGCCGCCCTTGGCGATCATCACCGGATCCACCACCGTCGGCACGTTTCCGGCATAGTCGATCAGGCCCGCGACCGCCTCGACCACCTCGACCGAGCCCAGCATCCCGGTCTTCAGCGCATCGGCGCCGATGTCGTCCAGCACCGCCCTGGCCTGGGCCTCGATCACGTCGATCGGCAGGGGATAGACCCCGTGAACCCCCAGGGTGTTCTGGATGGTGACGGCCGTGATCGCCGTGGCGGCGAACCCGCCCAGCATCGTCACCGCCTTGATGTCGGCCTGAATGCCAGCCCCGCCGCCGGAATCCGACCCGGCGAGTATCAAGACCCGTCCTTTGGACTCGCCCATCAGTGCGCTCCCGAAAACAGCTTCAGTCCGACAATGCCCGAAACGATCAGCAGGATGCATACCGCCCGCACCGCCGTCGCCGGCTCGCCATAGACGACGACGCCCACCACGGCCGCGCCCACGGCGCCGATGCCGGTCCACACCGCATAGGCCGTGCCCACCGGCAGCCTCTGCGTCGCGATCCACAGACCGACCATGCTGGCGACCAGGGCCACGACCACGCCCAGCGACAACAACGGCCGCTGCACGCCGACATATTTGATGCCCGAGGCCCACATGACCTCAAACAGGCCCGCCACCACGAGCACCAACCACGGATTGAAAGACATCAGCCAGGACATGGCCGCTGCATGACCCAGCCGCCGCATCGGGGCAACCGCTTTCCCCGCCGCCCACGGACGGAACGACAAAAGGGCTGAGGCATTTCGACGTTCGGTCGCGCGATACCCGCCGACCGTTCTGGGAGGGACCATGCGTCATTCTGCTATCATCGTCGCCGCCGCCGGCAGCCTTGCCCTGGCCGCCTGCTCGCCGCCCGCGGCCGACAAGAGCGCCGCCGAAAAGGCCCCCGCCGCGACCGCCGCAGCCGGATCGACCCACACCGCCGAGCAGACCCGCAATCTGGCCAATTTCGACGACCTGGATTTCAACGTCTACAGCGGCCAGAAGTGGGACGAAATCGGCCGCAGCCACGCCGAGAACATCGTGGTTCACTACCCCGACGGCTCCACCAGCACCGGGATCGCGGCCCATCTGGAGATGCTGAAGCCGCAGTTCGTCTTCGCCCCCGACACTCGGATCAAGGAGCATCCGATCAAGCTGGCGGACGGCGAATTCACGGCGGTTCAGGGGATCATGGAAGGCACCTTCACCCAGCCGATGGACATCGGCGGCGGCAAGGTCATCCCGCCGACCGGCAAGGCCTTCCGTCTGCCCATGCTGACCGTCGGCCGCTGGGAAAACGGCGTCATGGTCGAGGAATGGCTCTACTGGGACAACCAGGCCTTCATGAAACAGGTCGGGATCGCGCCCTAACGGCCGCCTGCAGCTTCAACGCCTGCACCGTCTCGCGCACGTCGTGGACGCGGACCATCCGCGCGCCGCGACGTGCGCCTTCCAGCGCCAGGGCCAGCGAGCCGCCCAGCCGGTCGGTCGCCGCGACGGCGGTTTCATCCACGCCCTGGACGACCCGCTTGCGGCTGGCGGCGTAGAGCACCGGGAAGCCCAGCTCGACCAGGGCCTCCAGCCGCGCCGTCAGCGTCAGATTGTGGTCCGTCGTCTTGGCGAAGCCGATGCCGGGGTCCAGCCAGATCTTCTCGCGCGCCACCCCCGCCGCCAGCGCCGCCTCGGCCCGCGCCGCCAGATGGGCGACGACTTCGCCGACCACGTCGTCATAGCGCGGGTCGTCCTGCATGGTCTTGGGCGCCCCCTTCATGTGCATCAGCACCACCGCGCAGCCCAGCTCAGCGGCGGTCGCCAGACTGTCGGGATCATGGCTCAGCGCCGTCACGTCGTTCCACATGCTTGCCCCCGCCGCCACAGCCGCCCGCGCCACGCCCGGCTTCATCGTGTCGATGCTGATCACCCCGTCCCAGCGCGCCCGCAGCGCCGTGATCAGCGGCAGGGTGCGCGCGATCTCCTGATCCTCGCTGACCGGCTCGGACCCCGGCCGCGTGCTCTCGCCGCCGATGTCCAGAACCTCCGCCCCCTGTTCGATCAGCCACAGCGCATGGGCCAGCGCCGTCTCCTGCGTCGCCAGTCGCCCGCCGTCGGAGAAACTGTCGGGCGTCACATTGACGATACCCATGACCAGCGGCGGCTTCACGAGGGATTGGCTCATGCGACAAGAACTCCCGGGGCGCCGGTTTGACTTTCCGCGCGCTGAGGCTCAGCCTCTAGCCACTATGGAACGTTTCGTCAGCCAGGCTCGACGCCTCACCCACGCGGGTCGCCGCGTCGAAGGCCTTTAACCCGTAGCGGCCAGCTTGCGCTGTCGTCCGCTACGGGGCGCGTCGCTTCGCATTCTTCCCTAGTTCCCCAACATCAGGATCGCGCACGCCGCTCGTCGGCCGTCCGCGAACACGCCTGCCATGACTCCACCTCAAGACGATCCCGGCGCGCCCGTTCGCGGCGCCGACATCCTGCCCTTCCGGCGTCCCGACACGTCGCCCGCTCCGACGCCTGCGCCGCCCGCTGACGACAGCGACGACGACGGCCCCTCGGCCGCCTGACCCCTCTTCTTTCCCTACATCGAGAACCGACATGACCACCGCCAAGACCCGCGGCCGCCCTCCGGCCCTGCCCGCCATCGTCCTCAGCCGCCAGGACTTCGACGCCCTCGACCGCCTCGTCGGCGACCTGCCCGGCTCCGGCCCCGCCGGTCTGCTGCAACAGGAGCTGGACCGCGCCGAGGTGTGCGACGACGCCGACCTGCCGCATGACGTGGTGACGCTGAACCGCTGGCTCCACTACGCCGACGACCGCCACCCCGAGGTGCGCCGCGTCCAGCTGGTCCTGCCGCGCGAGGCCGACATCGACGCCGGCCGCGTCTCCATCCTGTCGCATGTCGGCGCCGGCCTGATCGGCCTGAAGGAAGGCCAGTCCATCCTCTGGCCCGACCCGTCGGGCGAAACCCGCAAGCTGACGCCGATCCTGATCGAGGACCTCGACCCTATCGAGTCCGCCGCCCACTGAAAGGCGCTGCGCTGGCGCTGATCTTTCCTCCCCATTTCATGGGGAGGAAAGCCCTCGCTACTTCCGCCCGATCAACCCGCCCAAGGCGTCCAGATAGGCCGCGAACGCCGTCCGCCCCTCGGGCGTGATGGCGACGCGGGTCAGCGGCTTGTTCTTCACGAAGCTCTTGCTGATGGCGACATAGCCCGCCTCTTCCAGCTTCTTCAGGTGGACCGACAGGTTCCCCTGGGTCGCCTCCAGCACGGTCTTCAGTTCGGTGAAGTCCGCCGCCTCGGCATCGGCCAGATAGACCATGATCCCCAGCCGCATGCGGCCGTGGATGACCTCGTCGATCCGTCCGAAGTCAGCCAGCCCCATGGCTTCAACCGGCCTTGGCGCCCGAGCGGGCGTCGCGGAACAGAACCCACCCCGGCAGGGCGAACAGCAGGAACAGGGCCAGGGTGCAGACGCCAAGATAGGCGATCGGCTGACGCACCAGCACGCCCAGGGCCACCGCCGTGACCCATCCGCCCAGCGACACCGCCAGCATCCAGCCCTTCTTCTTCAGCACCCAGGCCACATACCAGGCCGCCGCCTGCAGGGCGAAGACGATGGCGGCGTAATAGAGCCAGACGGCGAAATCCTGATCCCGCACCGCTCCCACGCCAAAAACAATGATCACAGCCGCATTGGCCATGCCCGTGGCGCTAAAGGCGGCGTTCGTGACCCGTGTCGCCAGCGGCCCCCGGTTGGACGGCCCGGCCTTGCGGTCCTTCAGGATGGCCCAAGTCAGCACCGCCAGAAAGGCCGTGGTGATCCCGACGACGAAAGCCAGATTGGCCAGGTCGGGCCAGCGGATCAGACCCAGCACCTGCCCGACGTGGAACAGGCACTGGAGGCCGTACAGCAGCCCCCCCGCCAGATAGCAGATCGCCAGGGTCATCGGCGGTCGTCCGCCGCCTTCCACGATCGAGCGCATGAAGGCGAGGTCGGCTTCGGGCGTGCGGGACTTGTCGGTCATCGGGTGATTCCTGGCGCGACGCGGCTGCCTCCCCGGATGGACGCAGCCGCCAAGGTTGGCAAGCTATTCGGCGGCGGCTTTGGCGGCGACGGGGACGCTGACGCGCGCCCTGCGCCACGGCACGCGACGCCCGTTCAGCCAGCGCCCCATGAAGCCGTGGCGCACCATCAACTCATAGCTGGCCAGCGACACGGCGCTGGCCCCGACCACGACGATCGCCAGCTTGACCGGCCAGGCCAGCGCCCAGTCCTGCACCGCCACCTGGGCCGCCATCACCAGCGGCAGATGGACGATGTAGATCCAGTAGGAGGCGTCGGCGAGATAGCGCCGCACCGCGCTGTGCCCCGACCAGAACCTCAGCGCCAGCCCGACGACGGCGAACATCGAGGCATAGGTGGCCACGGCGAAGGCCGCCGCCGTCATGGCCTTGGCCGCCGGATCGACCATCGGCGTCAGGTTCGGCACAGGCCCGCCCGACAGCATCAGCGCCGTCGTCCCCGCGCCCAGCGCCAGCCCCAGATAGGCGGGGGTCCAGGCCTCGATGCGCGCCAGCAGGTCGCGACGGCGATCCAGCAGGACGCCCATGCCGAAGGCCAGACCAAAGCCCACCAGAGCCGAAGTCTCGGGAACCAGCCCGGCGTCCGGCGTCGGAATGCCGAAGAAGGCGATCCAGTTCGGCTCCAGCCACAGGGCCAGGGCCAGCGGCGCGCCCAGGACGAACGGCCCCCATGGCCCGATCAACCCGCCGGCCAGCCGGTCCAGCCCGCGCCCCAGAGCGCCGCTCCGGTCCAGCCGGGCAGCGACGGCCTGCACGATCAGCAGGGCCGCGTAGAACCACAAAAGCACCCACAGGAACCACAGATGGGTCAGCGGGATATTGGTCCAGTCATAGGTCGGCGGCGGCGGCGCGTCGGCCGCCGTCAGGCCGTGCAGCGAGGCGTTCCACACCAGCACCGCCACGATCCCCGCCAGCGCCGGTCCCCAGAAGGCCGCCAGCGGCCCGGCGATGCGGATCAGCCGGTTCTTGATGAAGCCCAGCGCGCCGCGCCGCTTCAGCATCAGGTGGGCGAACAGGCCGGCGATCAGGAAGAACCCAGCCATGCGGAACAGGTGGATGACGAAGAAGAGCCCGCTGGCCCAGACCGACGTCTGGTCGTCGGCGACGATCCAGATCTGCGTGGGAAAAAAGGACAGGGTCGCGTGCAGCACCACCCCCAGCAGCAGGGCCGCGCCCCGCAGGCCGTCGAGGCCGTGCAGGCGTTCGGATTGGTCGAATGCGGATGCCGTCATGGCGTCCTCCTGTTTCGGATAACGCCATATCTCACAGACTAGTCTGAATTACAAACTTGTCTGCTTGAAATTCAGGCGCGCCCCTCGCGGCCACGAAAAAGGGGCGAGCCACGCGGCCCGCCCCTTCCTCATGTCAGCCTGTCCTTAGGATCAGACGGTCGGCACGCTGGTCGTCGGCACGGCGACCGGCTCCGACTTGGGCGTCTCGACGTCCGTGCCGTCCGACACCGGCGTCAGCGGCACCGAGACCGACGGTCCGGGCACGGGCGAGTTGGCGTCGTCGCGGCTCGGGGTGATGCCCCGCTCCAGCAGGTCGTTGATCTCCTGACCCGACAGGGTTTCGTACTCCAGCAGGGCCTGGGCCAGTTTCTCCAGATCCGCCGCCTTGTCGGTCAGGATCTGGCGCGCCTCGTCCCAGCCCGACGTGACCAGCTTCTTGACCTCGCTGTCGATCAGGCGAGCGGTTTCTTCCGAGATGTTCTGGCTGCGCGCGACCGAGTGGCCCAGGAAGACCTCCTGCTCGTTCTCGCCATAGGCCACGGTGCCCAGCACCTCCGAGAAGCCCCACTGCGTCACCATGCGGCGGGCCAGCTTGGTCGCCTGCTGGATGTCGGAGCTGGCGCCCGAGGTGATGTTCTCCTTGCCGAAGATCAGCTCCTCGGCCACGCGGCCGCCGGCCATGATGGCGATGCGGTCGACCATCTGCTGGTACTTCATGGAATAGCGGTCGCCTTCCGGCAGCTGCATCACCATGCCCAGGGCCTGGCCGCGCGGGACGATGGTCGCCTTGTGCACCGGGTCGGCCATCTTGACGTTGATGGCGACGATGGCGTGGCCGCCCTCGTGATAGGCGGTCAGGCGCTTCTCTTCCTCGTTCATGGCCATCGACTTGCGCTCGGCGCCCATCATGACCTTGTCCTTGGCGTCCTCGAAGTCGCGGTGCGTCACCATGCGCCGGTCCTTGCGGGCGGCCATCAGGGCGGCTTCGTTGACCAGGTTGGCCAGGTCGGCGCCCGAGAAGCCCGGCGTGCCGCGCGCGATCGTCTTCACATTGACGTCGGCGGCCAGCGGCACGTCCTTCATGTGCACACGCAGGATACGCTCGCGGCCCGAAACGTCGGGGTTGGGCACCACGACCTGACGGTCGAAGCGGCCGGGACGCAGCAGGGCCGGGTCCAGAACGTCGGGACGGTTGGTGGCGGCGATCAGGATGATGCCTTCGTTGGACTCGAACCCGTCCATCTCGACCAGCAGTTGGTTCAGCGTCTGCTCGCGCTCGTCGTTGCCGCCGCCCAGGCCGGCGCCGCGGTGGCGACCGACGGCGTCGATCTCATCGATGAAGATGATGCAGGGCGCATTCTTTTTCGCCTGCTCGAACATGTCGCGGACGCGGCTGGCGCCGACGCCGACGAACATCTCGACGAAGTCCGAACCCGAGATCGAGAAGAAGGGCACGCCCGCCTCGCCCGCCACCGCGCGCGCCAGCAGGGTCTTGCCGGTGCCGGGAGGGCCGACCAACAGGGCGCCCTTGGGGATCTTGCCGCCCAGACGCTGGAACTTGGCCGGGTCCTTCAGGAAGTCGACGACCTCCTGCAGTTCTTCCTTGGCCTCGTCCACGCCCGCGACGTCGTCAAAGGTCTTGCGGCCCTTGTGCTCGGTCAGCAGCTTGGCCTTGGACTTGCCGAAGCCCATGGCGCCTTTGGCCCCGCCCTGCATCCGGTTCATGATGAAGAACCAGAAGGCGATGATCAGCGCCACCGGCAGCAGCAGGCCCAACAGGCCCGACCACCAGGGCTGGCGCGTGCTCTTGGCGTCCACATCGACGCCGGTCTTGCGGATCTGCTCGACCAGGTCGGTGTTCGGCACCGGGGTGACGGCGGTGAACTTGCTGTCGTTCTTGTAGACGCCGTTGATCGTTTCGCCGCGCACGACGACCGACTTGATCTCCTGGCGCTCCACGGCGGTCATCAGCTGCGAATAGGTGATGGGCGTCGGACGACCCGCCGCCGCAGCCTTGGCGCCCGGCATGGCCGCGCCGCCGTTCTGGCCGATGGCGGCGTAGAGCGCCACCAGACCCAGCAGGATCACGCCCCAGATGGCGAAGTTACGCAGATTCATTCGGTCCTCGGTTTCTCGGCGCGCACCATCAGGCTCCGCCGATCAGCAGTCTTTCTACGAAAATAGGTCAGTCGGCGCGGTTTCGCCATGCATGGGGTGAAAGAGGTCGGCCTCCTGCGTCGTTTCGCCCAGAGCCAGAGCCAGACGCCCCGCGCCCAACGCCCGCACGCACGCCCCTCTCCATGCCAGAATCGGGCCGCCGCCATCGTCCCGGACCAGCACGGGCAAGCCGCCCCGCGCAGCCGCCGGAAGGCCCGCAACCGCCCGCCGGTCGGCCTCCGCCAGCCGCGCCAGCCGCCCCACCGCCGCCTCGACGCGCCAGCCCGGCTCGCGCGCCGTGATCTCGAACCGCCCATCCCACACCGCCGCTGCGCCCTGCGCCAGCGCCACGGACCCGGGCGGCCGCCGCTTCATCTCCCCCGGCTCGCGCATCAGCCGCACGCTCGCGCCCTCCACCTCGACCCGCGCCCCCGCCAGGCCCGCGGTGAAATCCTCACCCGCCGCCAGCCGCGCCATCAGCCCCGCCAGCCGCTCGCCGCGCGGCGGAACCGATCCGCCGCCCGCGCACAGCAGGGCCGCCGCCAGCGCCGATGACGATGCGTCGCGCGGAACCTCCAGCACCCCGGCCCAGGCCAAAGGCGACGCCTCTCCCTCCCCTTCATGGGGAGGGTGGTCGAAGCGAAGCGAAGACCGGGTAGGGAGGGCCACGCAATCCTGCGCTCCCGCCAAGTCGCCCCCCAACGCCGCCCGCGCCCGGCTGCGCCCGAAGCGCTCATCCGCGTTGGCCGGATCCTCGATCCAGCCCTGCCCCCGCGCCCGCAGATAATCCCGCAACTCCTCGCGCCGCTCGTCCAGCAGGGGCCGCAGCAGCATCAGCCCCCGCCCCTCGGGCCAGACCGGCGACGGCGACCACTCGCGCACCCGCCCCAGGGTCGAACCCCGCGCCCGCATCCAGTCGGCCTCGGCGACATCGTCGGCGGTGTGGGCCAGCAGCACGACCCGCGCCCCGGCCGCCCGCGCCGCCTCGGCGATCAGGCCGTGCCGCGCCGCCCGCGCCCGCGCCGTCAGCCCCGCCTTTTTTTGTTCATGGCCCGCCGCAGCGTCATCCCAGCTCAGGGCGCGCCAGTCGGCCCCGACCGCGCGCGCGGCCTCGCCCGCGAACCGGGTCCAGTCCGCGCTTTGGGGATTGAGGTTGTGATCGACCGTCAGGGCCAGCAGCCGCCGTCCCCGCGTCCTCGTCCACTCAGCTGCCAAGTGCAGCAGGGCCAGGGAGTCGCCCCCGCCCGACAGGGCCAGAACGACGGGCTCGTCCCTGTCCGCATCCCCGTTCTTGGCAAGCCGCGCGTCCAGCCGGGCCAGGACCCGGCCGGTCAGGGCCTCGGCGTCGGCGCCGTTCAGGTGCAGGCGGCCCGCGTGCGCAGTTGCGTGGCGCGGGTCTTCTGCGCCGCTGTCGCCGTCTCGGCGTAGCGGCGGGTGAACTCGTTCAGGGCGCCGCAGGCCTGGGTGTTGCGGTCGGTGGCGCGCAGGGCCTCGGCCAGCTTCAGCGTCGTCTCGGGCGCCCAGGCCAGACGCGGCCAGCCGTTCAGCGCCGCGGCGTAGGCGGCCACCGCCGCCGCGTTGTCGCGCGCCGCCACGTGCAGATCGCCCAGCCGCGAGTTGGCCTCGCGCGACTGCGGCGTGTTCGGCCAGGTCACGACCACGGTCTCCAGCGCCCGCTCGCCGCGCACGGCGTCGGTCGCCAGCAGCCGCACCGCCGCCGCCAGGTCCTGCCCCGCGTCGCCGGTCGGCGAATTGGCGACGATCGGCCCGTTCAGCTCGGCCTCTTCCTCGGCGGCCTTTTCCATCTTCTCGATCCGCCCCTCAGCGTCGCGCAGGCGGCGGCTCAGGGCGGCGTTGTCGCGCGTCGCCTCATCCAGCTGGAAGGTCAGGCGTTCGCCGTCGGCGTTCACCCGCTGGAAGGTCTGCTCCAGGTCCGACAGGCGGCGATCCATGATCTCGAGCTGGCCCTGCATGGCCACGACCTCGGGGTCCGGCTCGACCAGGACGGGCTGGCCGGCGGCGTTCCTCTGGGTCAGGGCGCGCTCCAGACGGCGGACGTTGCGGTCCAGCTGGTCCAGGCGGCGCTTGTCCCACTGGACCGGCTCCATCGGCACGGTCTGGGCGACGACCGCGCCCCCGATCAGGGTCAGGCCGATGGCCGTCATGGCGGCGGATTTGGTCAGTCGGAATGGCAGCTTCAGCATGTCTATGTCGTCCCACCGATTTGCGGCGGCCGCAAGGCCGAGGTCAGCGGCCCCATCAATGGCCGAAGCCGAGATAGATGATGGCGATGATGAACAGGGTCGCCGCGATCTCGCAGAAGATCAGCAGGGCCACGGTCCGCCACAGGGTCGAGAAGATCTTGAGGCTATAGGCGCCCTTCAACTGGGCGAACATGTGCACCGGCACGATCAATGTCGCCACCACGCCCGCGATGGGGCCGGCCCCCTTGATCGTCGTCGCCAGCACCACCACCACCATCAGCAGCAGGGACATGAAGGTCAGCGAATAGAGGACGAAGACCCCGTGGTCGTAGAGGGTGAAGCCCCGCTTCCACAGGAACATCAGGGCCACGAAGGGGATCGACAGGGGCACCAGCAGGAAGGCGAACTTGTAGATGGTCTGCTGCAGCTTGTAGAGCGCCAGATCCGGGTTCTTCAGCTTCTTGGCCACGGTCTTGGTCAGGTCGTCGGCCTGGCGGTTCTTATCGACCGATCCCGCCGCGTCCGCCACCTGGGCCTGCCAGCTGCCGGGCGCCAGACCGTCCTTGCGGCCCTCGACGGCGTCATGCTGCAGGCGTTCCAGCTTGGCCTTCTCGCTGATCACCCCGGCTTCAGCCGCGGCCAGAACCCCGGCGGCCGCGCCCGCGCGCGCGCCGCTGTTGAACGCCGGCGGCGCGTCGTCGGCGGGCTCCATCGCCGCCTGGGCCGCCTCCATCTCCTTGCGCGCCTCGGCCACGACTCGCTCGGCTTCCGCAATGGCCTCGCGCTGGGCGGCGATCTGCTGCGGCATGGACTGCATTGTCACCGCCCGATGCGGCATGAAGCTCAGGGCGAAGAACATGACGAACAGGGTGAACAGGAACATGGCCAGGGGCGAGACGTAGCGCGTCCGCTTGCCCTGCACCCATTCCCGCGTCAGTCGTCCTGGGTTCAGCACCAGCAGCGGCAGGGTGCGCCACAGCCGCCCGTCGAAATGCATGACGCCATGCAGTATCTCCTCGCCCAGATGCAGCAGGGTGCGGTGGACATGGGCCGGCTGGCCGCAGTTCGAGCAGAACCGCCCCGTGACCTCGGCCCCGCAGTCGGCGCAGACCGTGTGAGGCTCGCCCGCCTGCCCCGTCGGCTTTTCGATCGCGCCGGCGATGATCCCGCCGGTGACGGCTCCGCCTGCTGCTTCCAGATCAATCATGCTGTTTCCCCCCGGATTCGGCGCGGACTTTGGTCCGACCCGCCTGCAAAGAAAAGAGGCGCCGGCTGCAAAGCCGACGCCTCCCGTCATTCAGCCGCTGCTGCGTGAGCTTAGCGCGGGGCGCCCGACACGATGGCGGTGTGGGCGTTGCGGTTCTGGGCCCAGGCCTGCTCGGTCGAGCCCTCGGCGATCGGGCGTTCCTTGCCGAAGCTGATGGTGTCGATGCGGCCGGCCGGCACGCCGCGCTGGATCAGATAGGTGCGGACGGCCTCGGCGCGGCGGGCGCCCAGGGCCAGGTTGTATTCGCGCGTGCCGCGTTCGTCGGCGTTGCCTTCGATGCGGACCGTGACCTGCGGATAGCGGGCCAGCCAGGCGGCCTGGGCGTCCAGACGCGGCTGGGCTTCCGGGCGCACCGAATAGCTATCCAGGTCGAAGTAGACGCGGTCGCCGACGTTGACGACGAAGTCCTGTTCCGAACCCGGCATGGCGGCGCCGACATTGCCGCCTTCGACGGGGCCGGTCGGGGCGGTCGGATACTGCGGGCCGGTCGGTTGGGCCGGCTGCGTCGGCACGGCCGGCTCGACCTTGGGCTTGGGCGCGCAGGCGGCCAGGGCGGCGACGGCGGCGCTGACGGCGGCCAGCTTGATCAGGGTCGAAGAATTCATCGGGTCGTCTCCTTGGTTCGGTCTGAGGACGGCGGCCTCAAGCTTGGCTTTGTGCGGGTCAGCTAGACTGCGACGCGGCGCCGCGCCAGCCGCGATAACGCACAGTTTATGGGAATGGCTCCGCTCGTGATCTCACGAAGCCGTAAGCATCAGGCGGGGCAGCTGTCGGGTCCCTGGCCCACGCCCAGATTGGCCGGCGGCGCGTCCAGCAGGCCCGACCAGGCCGGGTCGGACCCGCGCTCCTGATAGCCCGCCTGCGACACCACCCGGCCCGACAGGTCCACCGTCCACAAACGCGTGTCGCCGCCGGGGCTCTGGCGCGCGAAGGCGATGTAGCGGCCGTTCGGGGCCCAGGACGGACCTTCCTCGAAATAGCTGGACGACAGGATGCGCTCGCCCGTGCCGTCCGACTTCATGACGCCGATGTGGAAGCGCCCGCCCTGCTGCTTGGTGAAGGCGATCAGGTCGCCGCGCGGGCTCCAGGCCGGAGCGGTATAGCTGCCGCCGCCGCGCGAGATCGGGCGCTGGCCCGAGCCGTCCGCCCGCATGGTATAGAGCCGCGCCGAACCCGAGCGGTCCGAGGTGAAGACAATCTGGTTGCCGTCCGGGCTGAACGACGGCGAGGTGTCGATGCCGGGGTCGCTGGTCAGCCGCGACAGCTGGCGCGTCCGCAGGTTCATCACATAGACGTCGGTGTTGCCGCCCCGAATGATCGAGAAGGCCATCTTGGTCCCGTCGTTCGAGAAGCGCGGCGCCAACACCTGGCCGTCGAACTCGCCCAGGCTTTCGCGACGGCCGGTCGACAGATTGTAGAGGTAGATGCGGCTGTAGTCCCGGCCCAGCGCCACATAGGTCACTTCGTCGGGGTTCGAGAAGGAGAAGCGCGGCGACATGATCACCTCGTCGCCCTGGGTCAGGAAGACGGGGTTGTAGCCGTCCTGATCGACGATGGTCAGGCGCGACAGCTTGTTCAGCTGGGTGCCGCTCTCCGACACGAACAGGACCCGCGAATCGAAGAAGCCCGCCTCGCCCGTCAGGCGCTGATAGACCACGTCCGAAATCTTGTGCGCGATGCGGCGCCACTGCTCGCCGGTGGCGGTGAACTGATAGCTGACCAACTGGCACTGGCGGTAGGGGTCATACAGGCGGAAGCCCACGTCCACCCGCCCGTCGGCGCGCGGCGTCACCCCGCCGTACAGCACCGCCTGCGCCCCGATCGCGGTCCACTGCGGGAAGTTGGGCGCATTGGCCAGGGTCAGGCCCGTCTCGATGAAGCTGCGCGGATCCAGCGGGTCAAAGAAGCCCGACCGCTTCAGGTTGCCGCTGACCACGCTCGAGATCTGCGGCCCGTTCGGGCCGGTGAAGGGGGCCACGGCGATCTGCAGCGGACGCAGCACGCCCTGGTCGATCTCGACCTCGACCGGAGCGGTCTGCTGCGGCGCGGCCGCCGGTTGAGTCTGGGCCGACGCGGGCTGGACCATCGCCGGGGCCGCCATGACGACCGCCGCGGCCGAGGCGAGGAGAAGGTGCAGACGCATAGGGGGCTCCCAGAGTTGGACGGCTCGTCGGTCCTTATCGCCAGACCGTATGACAAAAACCAGCTTGTGAAAGACAAGCTTGCCCCGGAATGGGGCGACTTTCAGACTTTGGACGTCGCCTCTTCCTGGATCCTCCCCCGTTCACGGGGGAGGGGGACCGCGAAGCGGTGGAGGGGGCGGCCGCAGCCACAACGCTCAAAACCCTTTCGCGCCATCCGACGCCCGACCGCGAGACGACGGCGCGCAACCTCGCCCCCTCCACCATGCTCCGCATGGTCCCCCTCCCCCGCTCCGCAGGGGAGGATCGCAAGGCGCTGAAACCTACCGATTGACGCAGGCTCGCTCGGTGTTGAAAGTCGGACGATACGCCCCGCCGGGGAAGCCCGTCGGCACGTCGAACGGCGCCGTCTGGCGCAGGGCTCGCATCGCTTCATCAGCGGCCGCGCGATAGACCGCGCTGGACTGCGGATTGACCAGCGTCGGCCCCCGGGTGATCCGCCCATCCGCAGACAGGGTCACATCCATCTGAATCCGCAGCTCATCTCCGCCCGGCATGTTGCAGGAGATGAAAACGTTCCAGTGATCATAGACTTGGTTGAAAATCGCGGCGACCTGCGGCCCCGTCGCCTGGCTGGCCTGCCCCGCCCCCTGCTGCCCCGTGGCCGGACGGCCCCGGTTCGGCGTCTGGCGCGGCGGTCCGGCCAGGGCGTCCAGGTCCAGACCGGGCGCGGGCCGGGCTGGCGCCGGGCGAGCCGGTGCGGGCGGCGTCGGACGCGCCGGCGTCGGCGGGGTCGGGCGCGCTTTTTCGGGCGGCGCCGGTCGCGGCGGCGTGGGACGCGGGGTCGGCGCAGGCGTCGGGCGCGGCGCGGGGGCCTTCTCCGGCGGCTTCGGCGTGGGGCGCGGCGGCACGGGCGTCGGACGCGGCGCGGGCGGCGTGGGTTTCGGTTCCGGCGGAACCGGCTCGGGCGGCGTCTCGACCGGGGCGGTGACGCCGTCCTCCGGCGAGGGCTCGGGCTGCGGATTGTCGGCGGGCGCGGCGGCGATCACCGTCTCCGAGACGATCGACACCGGCACCGAGTTCACCAGCGGCTTGGGCTCGTCCTCCGTGGACGACCACGACGCCAGGGCGAGCGCCACCACCCCCGCGTGCAGGGCGATGGATCCCAGGATGGCCGGTGAGGGGCGACGCAAGCGATCAGCCCTCCGCCGCCCCGTCAGCGGCCGTTTCGGCGGCCGTGTCGGTGATCAGGTTCAGCTTGGAGAAGCCCGCAGCCGACAGTCGCGCCATCACGCGGGCCACGGCCTGATAGGGGGCGCGGCCGTCGGCGCGGATGAAGACCGGCTTGTCGCGCGCCTTGTCGCCGCCCTCTTCAGCCACGCGCAGCGCTAGCTGTTCCCAGCGGACTTCGCTCTCGCCGATGAAGATGGCGCCGTTCTGGTCGATCGACACCGTGATCGGCTTGTCGGTCGTCTCGACGGCGCTGGCCTCGGTCTTGGGCAGCTCCACCGGCACGCCGACGGTCAGCAGCGGCGCCGAGATCATGAAGATGATCAGCAGCACCAGCATGACGTCCACCAGCGGCGTGACGTTGATTTCGCTTAAGGGACGCTTGCGCGCGCGGCGACGGCCGCGTCCGCCCGAGCCGCCTCCTCCTCCACCCATGGCCATGGGTCAGACGCCCCGACGCAGGTTCAGGTCGGCCGAGGGAACCGGCGGGGGCGGCGGAGCCGAGGGCGCGCCCAGACGTCGGGCGATGGCCGACTGCAGGTCGTCGGCGAAGGCTTCCAGACGGCCCGTGAACTTGCCCGCCGACACCGAGAAGGCGTTGAAGGCGATATAGGCCGGGATGGCCGCCGCCAGACCGATGGCCGTGGCGAACAGGGCCTCGGCGATGGCCGGCGCCACGGTCGTCAGATTGGTGTTGCCCGCCGCCGCGATGCGGTCAAAGGCGTTCATGATGCCCCAGACCGTGCCGAACAGGCCGATGAAGGGCGAGGCCGTGGCCACCACCGACAGCACGCCCAGGCCGTGCTCGATCTTCTGGCTCTCGCGGGCGATGACCGAATCCAGCGCCCGGTCGATGCGGGCGATCAGCATGTTCCCTTGGGTGTCCGTCATGGCCCCGCGCGCCCGCGCCTCGCGCCAGTCCTGCAGCGTCAGCACCAGCATGCGCGGCAGCGGATCGGCGGGCTGGGCCCCGGCTTGCGCGGCGACGTCTTCCAGCGAGCGGCCGCTCTCGACCTGTTTCTCGAACTCGGCCGCGCGGGCGTTCATCCGGGCGAAGCGCACGGCCTTGTCGATGATGATGGTCCACGACCAGACCGACGCCGCGGCCAGGCCGATCATCACCGTCTTCACCACCCAGTCGGCGGTCATGAACAGCTCGATGGGGTTCAGCAGCGAGGCGTCGGCGGGCAGGGTCATGCGGCGTCCTTGGGTCGGTCCGGGTCGTCCGCCCTTATCGAGCGGGCGGACATGGCGGTTTCATGGCGGCGGGTCTAGCGGTCGTCGGCCCCGGCGTCACGGGGGGCGCGTCTGACAAGCGCGTTATTGTCCTGCTTTCCTCCCCACTTGTGGGGAGGGGGACCGCGTAGCGGTGGAGGGGGCGGCACAGAGGGCTGGCGTCGAGCCGCCCCCTCCGTCTCGCCGGCTACGCCGCCGATCCACCTCCCCATCGCTACGCGACAGGGAGGAAAGCCCTAGGCGCTCTCCCCCGACAACCACGGCGTCACCAGCTCGATCAGCCGTTTCGTCGGCCGCCTCGGCCGCCCGTCCATATGGATGCAGACCGCCACGACATCGGCCCGGCACAGCACCTCGCCGTCGCGCTCGACCGTCTGGCGGATGATCAGGCGCGGCCCCTTGATGGCCTCATAACGCGTCCGCACCACCAGGGCGTCGTCGATCCGCGCCGGCTTGGCGTAGGCGATGTTCAGCGTCGCCACCACGAAGGCCAGCGGCTCGTCCTGCTCCAGCAGTTCGACGTGGCCCACCCCCGCCAGCCGCAGGAAGTCCGACCGCCCCCGCTCGAAATAGCGGACATAGTTGGCGTGATAGACCAGGCCGGTGAAGTCGGTGTCCTCGTAATAGACCCGCACCGGCAGCAGGTGATCCTGCCCGTCGAAACGGCCGGCGGTGGGAAGGTCGGTCATCGGTCAGCCCTGGACGGAAGCAGAAGTCGCCGAGGCCTTAGCCGTCGGCGGGGCCGGATTGAAACCGGGACAGAACCGAGCCTTCATTTCCGCGAACTCGGCGCCCAGGGGATCGTCCCCCAGCAGGATGCGGTTGGGCCGCGAGACAAAGGCCACCGCCCGCCGCTCGCCCATGATCCCGGCATAACCGCAGACCGCCCGGCGCTTGCCGGCCTCCAGATAGCGCACCTCGGCGTCCGGCCCCATCTGCGCCTTCACCTGCGTCAACGCCCGCTCGGCCGACGTCGGCTGCTTCGGGCCGAAGCGCGCGCCCTGACTCAGGGCGACCAGGCTCAGCGCGCCGAGCAGCAGCACGGCTGCGCCCAGCACGGCGATCTTCTGGTCCATCCCGATCCCGCCTCGCGCCATCGCCGTCTCCTTCAGGCCGCAGCATGGCGAGGTTTGGCGGGCGGGTGAAGCCCTCTGCTCAATCCTCCCCTGTGCAGCGCAGCGAAACGGGGGAGGGGGACCGCGCAGCGGTGGAGGGGGGCAAGCCCCAAGCGCACCGCCTGCCCTCGCCCCCTCCACCATGCTGGGCATGATCCCCCTCCCCCGCTGCGCAGGGGAGGATCAAAGCTACTTCCCGAACAAATCCGCCGGCGGCGCGGCCTGAACCTTCGGCGCCTCCAGCCCCAAATGCTCATAGGCCCGCGCACAGGCCACCCGCCCGCGCGGCGTGCGCATGATGAAGCCCTGTTGCAGCAGATAGGGCTCGATCACGTCCTCGACCGCGTCGCGCGCCTCGGCGATCGCGGCGGCCAGCGTGTCCATGCCCACCGGTCCGCCGCCATAGTTCTCGATCAGGGCCTTGAGGAAGCGTCGGTCCAGACTGTCCAGCCCCGCCTCGTCCACCTCCAGCCGCGCCAGCGCCCGCGCCGCCGCCAGCCGGTCGATGGGGGTTCCCTCGGCGTCGGCGAAGTCGCGCACCCGGCGCAGCAGACGCCCGGCGATACGCGGCGTGCCCCGCGCCCGACGCGCGATCTCCATCGCCCCGTCCTCGGTGATGGCCGCGCCCATCTTGCGCGCCGCGCCGCGGATCACCGCCGTCAGTTCCTCGGGGCTATAGAATTCCAGCCGCAACGGAATGCCGAACCGGTCCCGCAGCGGCGTGGCCAGCAAGCCCGCCCGCGTCGTCGCCCCGACCAGGGTGAAGGGCGCCAGGTCGATGCGCACGCTGCGCGCCGACGGCCCCTCGCCGATGATCAGGTCCAGCACATGATCCTCCATCGCCGGATAGAGGATCTCCTCCACCAGCGGGGACATGCGGTGGATCTCGTCGATGAACAGGACGTCGCGCGGCTCCAGATTGGTCAGGATCGCCGCCAGATCGCCCGCCTTGGCCAGGATCGGGCCAGACGTCGCCCGAAAGCCCACGCCCAGTTCGCGCGCCACGATCTGCGCCAGCGTCGTCTTGCCCAGCCCCGGCGGCCCGAACAGCAGGACGTGATCCAGCGCCTCCGATCGCCCCCTCGCCGCGTCGATGAAGACCTTCAGATTGCCCTTGGCCGCCGACTGGCCGACGAACTCGCCCAGCGTCTGCGGCCGCAGCGCGCGGTCGTGCTGCTCGCCGGGGGCGGCGTCGCCGGTCACCAGACGGTCAGTCATGCTTCACCGCTCATCCCCGCGGAGGCGGGGACCCAGGTTTGAGCGACACGACGCACGGTTCCGATCATGCCGCCCTCATAGCGGGCGGCGGCTCCGAAAGCCAAAGCACGGGGTCCCCGCCTCCGCGGGGATGAGCGGATGTGAGAAATCACCGTCCCAGCTCCTGCAGCGCCGCACGGATCACCGCCGGCAGCTCCGCCTCGTCACCCAGCCGGATCAGCGCCTGATCCACGGCCCGGCGCGCATTGATCTCGGCTATGCCCAGGCCCAACAGGGCCGCGACCGCCTCGCCCGTCACGCTGGGCGGCGGCGGGGCGGCGACCTCGGCGTGGACGCCCGGCGCGCTGGGCGCAAAGTGCGCATCCCCCAGCGCCTTGCCCTTCAGTTCGGTGACGATGCGCAGAGCCAGCTTCGGCCCCACCCCGTTGGCGCGGCCGACCGCCGCCTTGTCCTCGCGCGCCACGGCCGACGCCAGTTCGCCCGGCGGCAGCACGTCCAGCACGCTCAGCGCCGCCTTCGGCCCCACGCCCTGAATGGCCAGCAGCACGGTGAAGGCCCGCCGCTCGTCTCGCGTCAGAAAGCCATAGAGGCGCGGCCCCGCGTCCTCGCTCCACTGGCTGTGAATATAGAGGGTCGTCTCGTCGCCCGGCGCCGGCAGACGCCCCAGCGTCCGCGCCCCGCAGGCGGCGACATAGCCCACCCCGCCGCAGTCGATCAGGCACTCCGCCTCCCCGACCTCGGCCAGCACGCCCCTCAGACGACCGATCATGCCGCGCCCCTCAGGCTCGCGCCCAGACTCAAACTCCGCCGATGGTGCGCATGGGTGATGGCCACGGCCAGCGCATCCGCCGCATCCGCCTTCACGTCACCCGCCGAGGGCAGCAGACGTTTGATCATGAAGGCCACCTGGCTCTTGTCCGCCTGGCCCGCCCCGACCACCGCCTTCTTGACCAGGCTGGGGGCGTATTCCGCCACGCTCAACCCCGCTCTTGCAGGGGCCAGCATGACCGCCGCCCGCGCATGACCCAGCTTCAGGGTCGAGGCCCCGTTCATGTTGACGAAGACCTCCTCGATCGCCGCCTCGTCACAGGCATAGGCCGCGCAGATCTCGCCCACCTGCTCCAGCAGATGCAGCAGCCGCTCGGGGAAAGGCGCCTTCTCCGGCGGAGCCACCACCCCGTGCGCGATCCAGCGCAGGCGGCTGCCCTCGCTTTCGATCACGCCCCAGCCGGTGCGGCGCAAACCGGGGTCCAGCCCCAGGATTCGAGTCGATACGTTCGTCATTCGTTCCAGTCATGCCCCAAACCAGGTTGACGAACAATGACCGGCCTCGATCTTCGGCCTCTCCTCCCCACTCGTGGGGGGGGGACCACGGAGTGGTGGAGGGGCCGCCCCGCTGAACGCCCCTCCGTCTCGCCGGCTTCGCCGCCGATCCACCTCCCCATTTCATGGGGAGGAAGACGCTCAGTCGTCGCGTCAGTCGTCGCGTCAGTCGTCTCTGGGCATGACCGAAAACCCGGCCAGCCCCGTCTGCTCGCCCAGCCGCGCCGACAGGCCGGCGACGTTCAGCGGCATCGGCCCGCGCGCCTTGATATGGTGTTCGTGGATCAGGCCGTCGTGGCTGACCACATGGCCGATGCGCACGGCCTTCAGCCCGCTGTCGCCCAGCAGGCCGCGCAGGGTCGCCTCACCCGGAACCGCCTCGCGGTTCCAGCGCAGGGTGAGGTCCATCACCCCGACGTGCGGCAGGCGGGCGTCGAGGAACCTCAGGATGGCCAGCACCAGCAGGGTCGCGCCTCCGGCGATCAGGGCCAGGTCCCACATCCCCACGCCGAACATCATTCCCACCGCCGAGGTGGTCCACAGCGACGCCGCCGTGGTCAGACCATGCACTGAAAAGCCCTCGCGGAAGATCACCCCCGCGCACAGGAAGCCGATGCCGGTCAGGATGCCGTGCGACATCCTTGTCGGGTCGATCACCAGCCTCTGATCCGGCAGGGCGACAAAGGACCAGGTCGCCTGATGCATGGCCGCCAGCATCAGCACGCATGAGGTCATGCAGACCAGGATATGGGTGCGGAACCCGGCCGGATGCCCGTGATAGGTCCGCTCGATCCCGATCAGACCGCCCGCCGTCATCGCCGCCGCCACCGGCGCGATCAAGGCCCACTCCAATGTCCAGGCCATCGCCATGTCCGCCCCTCAAGCTGCGCAGGACCGCTCACCGTGGACCGCGCCGCGAGCGGCGGCAAGAGGTCGTGATGCTCAGTCGTCGCGGGGATCGAGGACGTAGTCCGTCACCTCCGGCAGGGCGCACAGCCGCGCCGCCAGCGCCTTCAACTCGACCTCGCCGCCGACCTTGATCCGCCAGCTGCGGCGAATCACCGCCCCGCCGTCGATCAGTTCAAACCGGTCGTGGCGCGGCGCGGGGTCGACCGCCTTCAGCGCCGCCTCGACCTCCGCCTCGGGCGAGGGGCCGTCGCGGCGCCAGCGCACCTCGACATCCGTCAACGTCCGCGCCGGCAGCCGCACGCTGACCAGCCGCAGGGCCAGCAGGATCAGGGCCGTCATGACCGTGGCCACGGCGCCCAGGACGAACAGCCCCGCCCCGAACAGCAGGCCGATGGCCGCCGTGATCCACAACGACGCCGCCGTCGTCAGCCCGTGGATCGAAAAGCCGGTGCGGAAGATCACCCCCGCGCACAGGAAGCCGATGCCGGTCAGCACCCCGTGGGCCATCCGCGTCGGGTCGGTGACGACGGTCTCGCCCGGCAGGCCGCGGAACCCCCAGTCGGCCTGGGACATGGCCGCCAGCATCAACAGAGCCGAGGTCAGGCTGACCAGGATATGGGTGCGAAAACCGGCCGCCTGCCCGCGCCACTCGCGCTCGACCCCGATCACCCCGCCCGCGACGACGGCGCCGAGGATCGGCAAGGCGAAGGTTTCGATCTCGGACAGGTTCATCCCACGGCAACGGTCGGCCGCCCTGCCCCGTTCCATACGAACGGGGCGGCTCCGCTTGCCCGCGCGCTGCATGAGGCGCATCCTAGCCTATCTGCGATAGCCGAAAGGAAGCCGCCATGCGCGCCGCCCTCTTCGTTGCGTCCCTCGCCTGCTTGCCCTGCCTCATGACGACGCCCGCCGCCGCCCAGGAAACGCGCGAGCAGTTCATGGAGCGCTGCACCCTGACCCTGGCCCGGACCGCCAATATGGCGAGCTACGCCGAGGGCGCCTGCGCCGAGCAATGGCCCAAGATCACCCGCGCCAATCAGATGGTCGATGCGCTTTTGTCGCTGTTCGCGGCGGGAACCCCGTCGGCGCTGGATCCCGCCGACGTGCGGGCGCGGGCGTCGACGGTGCGCTGGCGCTCGGCCTCGGAGGGCCGCCTGGCGGATTTGAACGTCGAGACGACGCGCACGCCCACGACCCGGATCATTTTCAACTGGTCGGCGACCGGCGAGCCCGTGCCTTTTGATCCGGTCGAGGCGCTGCGGGTGCGCGGCGCGGCCGTCGATCCGATCGGCTGCTACGCCCTGGGCGTGGGCGAAACGAACAGCGTCTGGCGCGTCGAGGCGCCCGGCCATGTTCCCTTCGCCCTGACCGTCTATCGCCGTGATGCGCCGACGGCCTCGGCCATGTCCCACATCACGGTCAGCGCCGACGCCGAACGCAACATCCCCGCGCTCGACGACCTCAGGGCCGCCGAGCCGGGTCAGGATTGGATGGAGGCTTGCCCCGCCTAGGGATCAGCCTGCGTACTTGGCTGCGTCTTCGTCCGAGATGTCTTCGTTGGAATAGACCGACGACACGTCGTCTTCGGCGTCCAGCGCGTCCAGCAGCTTGAACAGGGTGCCGACGGCGTCGCCGGTGACCGGCACTTCCGACTGCGGCTTCCACACGATGGCGGTCGACTTGGGGTCGCCCAGCACCTTGGACATGGCCTCGGCCACGTCGTTCAGATCCTCGAAGGCGGTCCAGATGGTGTGGCCCGGCGCGTCCTCATAGATGTCCGGCTTGACCAGGTCGCTCTCGACGTCCTGGGCGCCGGCCTCGATGGCGGCTTCCATGACGGCGTCCTCGGTGCCAGCCTCGGCCTTGTAGATGATCTGGCCGACCTTATCCCACATGAAGGCGACCGAGTTCATCTCGCTCAGCGCGCCGCCGTTCTTCTTGAACGCGGCGCCGATGTTGGAGGCGGCCCGGTTGCGGTTGTCGGTCAGGGCCTCGACGATGATGCCGACGCCGCCGGGGCCGCGGCCCTCGTAGCGGACTTCTTCCATCGTATCGACGTCGCCGCCGGCGGCCTTGTTGATGGCGCGCTGGATCACGTCCTTGGGCAGGCTTTCGGCCTTGGCGTTGTTGACCGCCAGACGCAGGCGCGGGTTCAGCGCCGGGTCGGGCATGCCGTTCTTGGCGGCCACGGTGATGTCGCGCGACAGTTTGGAGAACAGCTTGGAGCGCTGCGCATCGGCGCGCCCCTTGCGGTGCATGATGTTCTTGAATTTCGAGTGGCCGGCCATGAATCTCGCTGCCAGATTTCTGAAACGTGAGGCGCGCCCTTTACTGGATGTGCGATCCTCTGTCACGACAGGGAACCGCCCGACTGCGCCGGGGATTTAGCGCAGGCCTGTAATTAGGAGACGCAGATGGCCGCCGACGACACCTATCTGGACGACGCCTATGACGAGGGCCTCGACCACGCCCACGCGGGCGAGATCGTCGAATGGTACGCCAGACGCCCTGTCACCGTCTCCACCGCCGCCGCCACCGGCTCCCTGGTCGCCGCCTTCGCCCTGGGCGCCCTGACCGCCGTCGGAACCCTGTTCCTGCTGCGCCAGTACGACGAGCGCTAGGGCCGCCTACGACAATCCTCCCCCGTTCACGGGGGAGCGGGACCGCCACAGGCGGTGGAGGGGGCGGAAACATCCACGCCCTCTGAAACCGCTCACCTCGACCAGCGCCCGACCTTCTAACCGCCGCGCCCGCCCTCGCCCCCTCCACCATCCTTCGGATGGTCCCCCTCCCCCGCTTCGCAGGGGAGGATCGGGTTAGGCCAGCAAGGCCTCGACCTCTTCCCGCGTGCCCAGCGACGGCTGCGCGCCCGGCCGGGTCGCGGCCAGCGCCCCCGCCGCACAGGCGAAGTGCAGGGCCGCGTCCGGCGTCATCCCGTCCAGCAGGGCCACGACGATGGCCCCGACAAAGGCGTCGCCCGCCCCCGTCGCGTCGACGGCGTGAACGCGCGGCGGCACGGCCCAGGCCATCTCCACCCCGCGCTGATACATGGCCGCGCCGCGCGCCCCCTTGGTGATCACCACCCGACCGCCGCCGACGTGCAGGGCCTCGCCATAGAAAGCCGCCTCCGTCTCGTTGACCACGATCAGGTCGGCGCGGCGCAGCAGGGCCTCCGACACGGGCGCAGCGGGCGCCAGGTTGACGCAGACAAAGTCCGTCGCCCGCCCCACCGCCGCCTCGACCGTTTCGATCGGCAGCTCCAGCTGGGCGATCAGCGGCGTCTCGATCCGCGACGGCAGCTGTTCCGGCGTGACCAGATGATTGGCCCCGGCCGCCACCACGATCTGGTTCTCGCCCGAGGGATCGACGGCGATCAGGGCCACGCCGGTCGGCGCCGCGACATCCGTCTCGACCCCCGACAGGTCCACCCCGTGCGCCAGCATCAGGGCCACGGCCGCCCCCGCCATCTCGTCCTCGCCGACCCGACCGATCAGGCTGACCTCGGCCCCCAGCCGCCGCGCCGCCAGGGCCTGATTGGCGCCCTTGCCGCCCGGATGACGCGCCAGGGTCGCCCCCGTCACCGTCTCGCCCGGCGCCGGCAGGTGCGGCGCGGAGGCTGTCATGTCCAGATTGATCGACCCGACGACGGTGATCCTCATGCCCCTGCTCCCAGTCGCTCAGTGATCAGGGCGAAGACCCCGTCCGCATCCGCCTTTGTCGCCCAGAAATGGTTCGCCGTCGCCGCCTCGACGCGGAACTCCACCGCCGTGTGCCCGCGCGTCAGCTCGCTTGCAGTCTCCACCTCGATCCGGCAGGGCGCCAGCTCGAACAGCTCCGGCTTCAGCAGCCAGGCCACGGTGCAGGGATCATGCAGCGGCCCCGCGTCCCAGCCGACGATCGCCCGCTCGGTCCGCTGCGAGAAGCGCAGCATGGCCGCCGCCGCCCGCGCCGAGGCCGTGTCCACCGCCTCTATGGCCGCGATCCTACCTTCCGTCGCCCGCACCTGATGGGTGGCGTCCAGCCCCATGACGATCATCCGGCAGCCCGACGCAAACACCTCGGCCGCCGCGTCCGGGTCGGCCCAGATGTTGAACTCGGCGCTGGCGGTGATGTTGCCGCCCTCGCTGCGCGCCCCGCCCATGACGACCACCGGCCCCAGATGCGCCGCCAGCCTCGGCTCGGCCCGCATGGCCAGGGCCAGATTGGTCATCGGCCCCATGACGGCCAGGGCCACGCTGCCCGCAGGGCGTTCCATCACCAGCCGCACGATGGCCTCCGCCGACGTGCCCTCGCCCGCCGGCGCCGCCGGCTCGAACGGTTCCAGATCGCCCAGCCCCTCGGCCCCGTGGAACTCCCCCGCCCCCGCCGGTTCGCGCCTCAGGGGTCGTTCCGCCCCGACGAAGACCGGCACGTCCTCGCGCCCGGCGATCTGGCGCAGGATGCGGGCGTTGCGCGCCGTCTTCTCGGCGCTGACATTGCCCCCGACCGTGGTCACGGCCAGCAGGTCGAACGCGGAGGAGGCGAAGGCGGTCAGCAACCCCGTGGCGTCGTCCACGCCGGGGTCGCAATCAATGATGAGGGACTGTTTCACTGGATCGGTGTGCCGCGTGACGACGCGAGAGGCAACCGCGGCGTCATCCCATAAGCCTGCCCTGAACGCGCTCATCCCGGCGAAGGCCGGGATCCAGATGCAAAACTCTCGGCTGGCCGCAGAAGGCTCAATCGCGCCCGATCAGCAGACTACGCGCCATATGATCTGGATCCCGGCCTTCGCCGGGATGAGCGAAATGAGGCGACCTTAGAGACACCTCGCCACGCACACCTTCGCCAGCACCTCCGCCGAATCCGTCAATGGAACCGCCACGTCCGCCGCCTCCAGCAGCAACGGCACCTCGGTGCAGCCGCCGATGAGCCCTTGCGCCCCCGCCGACACCAGGGCCGCCGCCAGATCGCGCATGGCCGCGCGCTGCTCCGGCCCGACGTCGCCGCCCTTGACCCCGAACACCACCGCCATGAACCGCGCCCGGTCGGCGTCGGACAGCCGCACCATCTCGACGCCCTCGGCGGCCAGAGCGTCCGCATAAAGCGCCTCGCCCCCCGGCGTGGCCAGCACCCCGATGCGCCGCGCGCCTTTATCCTTTTGGGCGGCCTTCGCCGCCCGCGCGGTCTCAACCACCATGTCGATGAACGGCAGCCCCGCCGCGCGGATCGCCCCGGCGTGGGCGTGGGCGGTGTTGCACGGCATGGCCAGCACTTCGGCCCCCGCCTCCCTCAGCCGCACGGCCATCTCGCCCAGCGTCCGCCCCGCCGCCTCGGGCTGGCTATGCCGGTTCGGCACCTGCGGGTTCATATCCATGACGACCCGCACGTGGCCCTCGTCCCCCGTCGCCGGAGTCAGGGCCTGCACCCGCGCCAGAAAAGCCACCGTCGCCGCCGGCCCCATGCCGCCCAGAACACCCAAAGTCTTCACGTCGCCCGCCTGTGACTATCTCGAAAATTCATCTTTCACCTCGGCTCCGTCGGGCGAAAACGCCGGTTCGCCAACCCTCGTTCAACAATCATGGCTAACGGTCGAATTCTCGCGGAACCAAGTTTCAGGTCCGCAGTTATCTGATCGGACACATCGGACGCCCCCCAACCCCGATGTCGTCTGTGGCGGCCCGGCCTTAACGCCCCCCCCGACTGAGAAGTCGGGC
The DNA here is from genome assembly GCF_057839885.1 of Brevundimonas sp. KH_025. Lineage (NCBI taxonomy): Bacteria > Pseudomonadati > Pseudomonadota > Alphaproteobacteria > Caulobacterales > Caulobacteraceae > Brevundimonas > Brevundimonas sp. KH_025. Next base: position 2,367,829 of record NZ_CM174501.1, read on the forward strand.
CGCCCCCTTCTCCTTCAATCCAGTCGCAGCACCATGTCCCAGCGGTCGATGCCGGGCGCATAGCCGTCGGGCGTGACCGTCTCGGCCTCAAAGCCGAAGCGGGCGTAGAAGCCCTGCGTATGCTGGCTGGTGTTCAGGATCACCCGTCTGATCCCCGGCGTCGCCCGCGCCGCCGCCAGCCGCGCCTCGGTCAGCACCCGCCCCAGCCCCTGCCCGTGCAGCCCGTTGTCCACCATGCCCCAGCACAGGGCGACGCTGATCCCGTCCGGCTCCACCGCATGGCCGCCGCAGCCGACGATGCGTCCGTCCATCTCGATCACCTGATAGGGCCAGCGCAGGGCCTGATCCTCCAGAAAGCCGACAAAGCTGTCGCGCTCGCTCGCGTCAAAGAAGCGCGGCGTATTGCTGTCGAACAGGGCCAGACAGCCGGCCATGTCCTCGGCCCGATAGGTTCGCGATTGGGTCATCCCCCCTCCTACCACGCCCGTCGCGCTTGACCCCCACGCGGAACCGACTAGGTTCGCGCCGTTCTCCGGGGGGTCGCATTCGAGCGGCTGAGATTGGCGTAACCGCCTGACCCGTCGAACCTGATCCGGGTCATGCCGGCGAAGGGATGGGAAACGCTTTGGTCGCTGGCGGCTTTACGCCATGGGACCGCCTCGCCCGACGTCGGCGGACCTCTTGAAGCACAGAGGCCGCCATGAACATCGCCGTCACCCCGACCGCCGAAACGCCCGCAGAACCCAATATCGAACTGCCGCTGGCCGAAGCCCGCAAGGCCGTCGAGGCCGAGACCGGCCGCATCCCCACCGGCCCCCGCGCCGGCGGCGTGAAGGTCTATGTGGCGGGCGAACTCTTCCCCGACATCCGCGTCCCCTTCCGCGAGGTCGCCGTCCACCCCTCGGCCAACGAGCCGCCGGTGACGATGTATGACAGCTCCGGCCCCTACACCGACCCCACCGTGACCATCGACATCAAGAAGGGCCTGCCCCGCGTCAAATCCAGCTGGCAGCTGGACCGCGGCGACATCGCCCCCGTGGCCAATCCGCGCGAGGTCAAACCCGAAGACAACGGCCACGCCAGCGGCAAGCACCTGGCCCCCCGCTTCGACGTCTCCAACCATCAGGTCTTCAAGGGCGTCGAGGGCCGCCCGGTGACGCAGTACGAGTACGCTAAAGCCGGCATCATCACGCCCGAGATGGAATACGTCGCCATCCGCGAGAACCTGCGCCGCGAGCAGAACGCGCCTTGCATCCGCGACGGCGAAGACTTCGGCGCCTCCATCCCCGACTTCGTCACGCCGGAGTTCGTGCGTCAGGAAATCGCCCGCGGCCGCGCCATCATCCCGCACAACATCAACCACCCCGAAGTCGAGCCGATGATCATCGGCCGCAACTTCCTGGTGAAGATCAACGCCAACATCGGCAACTCGGCCGTCCTCTCCAGCGTCGACGACGAGGTCGACAAGCTGGTCTGGGCCACCCGCTGGGGCGCCGACAACGTCATGGACCTGTCGACCGGCCGCAACATCCACAACATCCGCGACTGGATCATCCGCAACTCGTCGGTCCCCATCGGCACGGTGCCCATCTATCAGGCGCTGGAGAAGGTGAACGGCATCGCCGAGGACCTGACCTGGGAGGTGTTCCGCGACACCCTGATCGAACAGGCGGAACAGGGCGTGGACTACTTCACCATCCACGCGGGCGTGCGCCTGCCCTTCGTGCCGATGACGGCCAAGCGCGTGACGGGCATCGTCTCGCGCGGCGGCTCCATCATGGCCAAGTGGTGCCTGGCCCACCACAAGGAGAGCTTCCTCTACGAGCACTTCGAGGACATCTGCGACATCATGCGGGCCTACGACGTCTCGTTCAGCCTCGGCGACGGCCTGCGCCCCGGCTCCATCGCCGACGCCAATGACGAGGCCCAGTTCGCCGAGCTGCGCACCCTCGGCGAACTGACCAAGATCGCCTGGGCCAAGGGCTGTCAGGTCATGATCGAAGGCCCCGGCCACGTGCCGATGCACAAGATCAAGGCCAACATGGATGAGCAGCTCAAGCACTGCCACGAGGCGCCCTTCTATACGCTTGGCCCGCTGACCACCGACATCGCCCCCGGCTACGACCACATCACCAGCGCCATTGGCGCGGCCATGATCGGCTGGTTCGGAACGGCCATGCTCTGCTACGTCACGCCGAAAGAGCACCTGGGCCTGCCCGACCGTCAGGACGTCAAGGACGGCGTCATCACCTACAAGATCGCCGCCCACGCCGCCGACCTGGCCAAGGGCCACCCCGCCGCCCGGATGCACGACGACGCCCTGTCACGCGCCCGCTTCGAGTTCCGCTGGGAGGACCAGTTCAACCTCGGCCTCGACCCCGAAACCGCCCGCAAATACCACGACGCCACCCTGCCGAAGGAGGCGCACAAGACCGCCCACTTCTGCTCCATGTGCGGCCCCAAGTTCTGCAGCATGAAGATCAGCCAGGACATCCGCAGGGACGCCCTCGCCCAGAACGACGCCGGCGCCAGCCTGGCCGCTCAGGAAGCCGAAGCCGGCATGGCGGAAATGAGCGCCAGGTTCAGGGCCGGCGGCGCGGCGATTGAGGTGAAGGTCTAACCGCCCCACTCACCCCGGCCCAAGCCGGGATCAGGACTATGGACGCGAGGCGGCTTCAGGCTAGCCTCGCGTCCGATCCTTACGCGGAGCGCTGACCATGAAGTCCCGCATTGACCCCGACACCATCGCCAAGGCGATGAAGGCCGCCACCGTCATCGCCAAGACCGGCACGCGCGAGGAACGGTCGGGCAAGTTCATCGCGCCGAAAGTAAAATCGGCTAGGCTTCCTTTTGCTCAACCTACCGCTCAGTAACGGGGCGAATGCGTTCATCCGTTGCCATCAATTCTTCCCCCGTATCCGACCCCAGGTCGATATGCGAGCCCTTCCAAATTCCTAGAAACTGAATCAGCCTCAGTAGCCGTAAGGCGGTACGTTGGAGGCCATGTGAGGGCGGTCAGCATTGGCCACAGCTCAATCACAGCCGACGTATCTGGGACCCATAGCGGGAACATGATATCGCGACGGTACACCCCGACCACGAACAACTCTCCGATTCCCCACGCTAGCAATTTCACGTTGGCGCTTGGCGGCGGGCCAGCTCCCACCCGCGTAAGGCCAATCGCAAATTCTTTCAGCGAGGTGGCCCAAGACCCTTCGCCACAATGGAACAACGACAGCGTAAGCGTTTCTGGAATCTGGTTGCGGTCGATCCAGAACGCCCGCCGCTCCGACTCGGTGAACACTTGACCACGGTCCAGGACCATCAGTTTTAGCGTCAACCAGCTCGTCAGAGTATTGGCGACCGCAGGGGAAATAACGACCTTCTCCCCGCGCATCATCGGCGTCAGGACAGGCCGAACGTCTTCCTCTAGAGCGCTCATCCAACCGTTGTTGCAGCCTTTGCACACGACGCGGCGAGTGGCTCCAACGATCGACCCTTGGCGCTCCATCTTAATCTCGGGATGGTAGGTTTCTCGATAACCCCCGGTGTATGCAACGACCTGCCAACGATCTGACAAATGCGGCAGAATGTTCTTCGCCCAAGCGGGCCACAAATGCTCTCGGCTCATGGAGCCTTGCCCGCAGAATACGCACTGCCCCTTTATTGATGGTCCGATTTTTCCCAATCTGCAGCGCCCCAAATGAGTAATTTTCGCGCTAAGCCCAAGTCCGAAGCCAAGCGCACTCGAAGCTAACCGTGCTGCCCTCCCCATGAAAATGGGGAGGGCAGCACCCCCGTCCGATCCTGACGCACCCGTCCTCCAACCTCCTTCCCGCAGGCAGGAGGAGGCGAGATGGACGACGCGCGGGAGGCATGCTGGCACGAGGCCGAGCCCCGGATCATCGCATCAGGGCGGTGGGAGCAGGATGAGCTCGGCGACATCAGCTACATCCCGGACCATGTCCGGCCCTCGACGGCCGAAGCCGCCGAGGCGGACGGGCCGCCTGTCGGCGACGCCGCCGAACCAGAGGCCCCCAATGGCGTCATGGGCGACGGCTTGGGCGACCCCACCGGCGACACAGGCTATCGCGTCCGCTCGGAGCGGACCTGGGCGGCGGCGCGGCGCGACTATCTGGCCGGAGACGCGGCCGAGGCCGTCTGCGCCCGCTACGACCTGAAGCTGGATTTCGGACGATTCAGACGAATTGGACTCTGCTTTTCTGGGTGAGGCAGACCCGCCCTAACCGGATCCTCCCCTGCGCAGCGGGGGAGGGGGACCATGCGCAGCATGGTGGAGGGGGCGAGTTCAGGCGCCGCGTCTCGAATTCCAAGCCCCGACCCGCGTCCTCTCGACAGAGGGTCGGGCCGTATCCGCCCCCTCCACCGCTACGCGGTCCCCCTCCCCCGCGATGCGGGGGAGGATCTAAGAGTCCCTAAACCTCCGCCGCGATCTTGCGCAGCGCCTCTTCAAAGGCCGCCGCCGGCTGGCCGCCGCTGATCAGGTACTTGCCCTCGACCACCACGGCGGGGACCGAGGTGATGCCCCGCGCGCGCCACAGGTCCTCGGCGCCGCGCACCTCGACGGCGTAGCGGCCAGAGGCCAGGACCTCGGCCGCCTCGGCCCGGTCCAGCCCCGCCGCCTCGGCGGCCTCGGTCAGGACGCGGGCGTCGGTGATGTTGCGGTTGTCGGTGAAGTGGGCGGTAAACAGGGCGCGCTTCAGCGCCTCCTGCTTCTCCGGCGCCGTCTCGTGGGCCCAATGCAGCAGGCGGTGGGCGTCGAAGGTGTTCCAGATGCGGCTCTCCGGCCCCATGCGCATGTCGAAGCCGACCTCGGCGGCGCAGGCGCGGATCATCTCGCGGTTCTGGGCCGACTGTTCGGGGGTGGAACCGTATTTGCGGCCGATGTGCTCGACGATGTTCTCGCCTTCCGGCGCGATCTGCGGGTTCAGCTCGAACGGCTGGAAGGCGATGTCAGCGCCGATCCCCTCGCCCTTCAGCGTCTCCAGCGCGGTCGTCAGCCCGCCCAGCCCCACGGCGCACCAGGGGCAGACCACGTCGGAGACGAAGTCGATCTTCAGGGTTTTCGGAGCGGGCGCGGCGTCGGTCATGAGGCGGTTCCTGGGGTTTGTTATCCGCACCATATGGTGTTGCTGATCGCCACCGCCAGCCCCTCTTTTGATGACGCGGCCAATGTCATGACGTATGGCGGAATCCACCCAGTTTCACGGAGCCCTCATGGATCGCCGCGCCTTCATCGCCGCCTCTTCCGCCGCCGCCGCGACCCTGGCCACGCCCGCCCTGGCCCGGACGCGCAACAGCACCGACCGGCTGCAGATCGGGGTCATCGGCGTCGGCCTGCGGGCGCAGAGCCTGATGCCCATCCTGCTCAAGCGCGACGACGTCGATATCGTCGCCATCTGCGACATCGAGCCCCTGATGATCGCCCGCGCCAAGGGCATGATCGCCGCCGCCGGCCGTCCCGCGCCGCGCGCCTATGAGGGGGCGCCGGACCGGGCCTATCTGGACCTGCTGGCCCACCCCGGCCTCGACGCCGTGGTCATCGCCACGCCCTGGGAATGGCACGCGCCCATGGCCATCGCCGCCATGGAGGCGAAAATCCCCGTCGCCTGCGAGGTCATCGCCGGGGTGACGCTGCAGGACCACTGGGACCTGATCGAGACGCACGAGCGCACCGGCACCCCCTATATGGTGCTGGAGAACGTCTGCTATCGCCGCGACGTCCTGGCGGCGCTGAACATGGTGCGGGCCGGCCTGTTCGGCGAACTGGTCCACCTGCAGGGCGGCTATCAGCACGACCTGCGCGCGGTGAAGTTCAACAGCGGCGACCCGCAGAAGCCCTATGGCGGCGGCGTCGAGTTCGGGCCGAAAGCCTGGTCCGAGGCGCGCTGGCGCACCTGGCATTCGGTCAACCGCAACGGCGAGCTTTACCCGACCCACGGCATCGGCCCGATCGCCAACTACATCGACCTGAACCGGGGCAACCGGATGGTCAATCTGACCAGCCATTCGTCCAAGGCGCGCGGCCTGCACGACTACGTGGTCAAGACCGGCGGGGCCGATCACCCCAATGCGGCGGTCAAGTTCAAGCTGGGCGACGTCGTCACCACCTCGATCACCTGCGCCAACGGCGAGACCATCCTGCTGCAGCACGACACCAGCCTGCCGCGCCCCTATTCGCTGGGCTTCCGGGTTCAGGGCACAGGCGGCCTCTGGATGGATCTGAACAAGTCGGTCCACATCGAGGGCCGCAGCCCGGCCCACCAGTGGGACGCGCAAGAGGCCTGGTTCGACCAGTACGATCACCCGCTGTGGAAGACCCATGAGGCCCTCGCCGCCGGGACCGGCCACGGCGGCATGGACTTCTTCGTCATCCACGCCTTCGTCGAGGCGCTGAAGGCCAAGGCGCCGATGCCGCTGGACATCTATGACGGCGTCAGCTGGAGCGCGATCACCCCCCTGTCGGAACAGTCCATCGCGGAGGGCAACCGCACCCTGGACTTCCCCGACTTCACCCGCGGCAAGTGGAGCGAGCGCAAGCCCGCCTTCGGCTTCGACGGGCGCTACTAGAAGGCTGGCGAGGGCCTCAGCCCCCCTTGCGGCCCATCAGGGGCGACAGCAGGCTGTTGACCTCGTCCATCTGACCGTGACCGATGGCGGCGCGGCGCTCCAGCGCGTCGGCGCGGGCCTGCAGTTCGCGGGCCTTCTCGGCGCGGGGGTCGTCCTCGGGCACGGCCTCCAGGGCGGGGCGGCGAGCCTCCAACTCGGCCAGCAGGGCGTCGAAGCGCGCCTGGTCCATGCCTTCGCCCTGCTCCAGCATGGCGATCGCCTCTTCCAGGGCGGCCTCGAAGGCGGTTTGTTCGGGCATGGCGGGGTCCCCAGTTATGCTCACGCTTTGTCAATGAGCGAACCGGGCGCCGGGTTCCGTCTCGACCCCATGGCGCGAAGCGTTTAGGCGTCGATTTTCCTCGCCCGTCCGACCGGAGCCCGCCATGCGGCCGATCTCGCTGTCCCCGTCAGCCGTTTGGGGCGCTGTTCTGGGCGCCGCCCTGCTGGCGGCCGCGTGCGAGCCGCGCCTGTCGCCGCCCGTCGTCGCAGCCGCCGCCGAGGGCGCGACCTGCGCCGTCCCCGCCGACCTGACGCCCGCCCGCCCCTATCGCGTGCCGGCGGACGAGGCGGCGCCCGACGTGCCGGTCGCCTTCAACATGCTGGCCGTCAGTTGGTCGCCCCAGGCCTGCCGCTCGGGCAAGGACTACCCGGACGAGCGCTATCAGTGCGCCCAGAACCAGTTCGGCCTGACCCTGCACGGCCTGTGGCCCAACGGCGCCGCTGACCGCCACCCGCGCTACTGCGCCGCCCCCGGCCCGGCCATCCCGGTCGCGACGGTGAAGAAGCACTTCTGCATGATCCCCTCGCCCTCCCTGCAGCAGCATGAATGGGCCGCCCACGGGACCTGCGGCTGGGACAGCCCCGAAGCCTATTTCGAACGGGCCGCGCGCATGTGGAACGGGCTGAACAAGCCCGATCTGGAGGCCATCCCCGAGGCCCGCCTGACCGCCGGCGCCATCCGCGACGCCTTCGTCGCCGCCAACCCCGGCCTGCCGCGCGACGGCGTCTTCATCGCCACCACCGACGGCTGGTTCCGCGAGGCGCGGCTCTGCTACTCCAAGGATTACCGCCCCATGCCCTGCCCGCGCGGCCTGGGCGCGCCCGACCGCGAGCGGTTGAAGCTGGCGCCCACTGGCGTCTCGGCAGACGTGCAAACGCCCCGTTAACCGAAGCGGCGCAGCCTCGGCTCCGCAGTCCTTGTGGAGCGCCGCCGATGTCGACCGTGCTGACCCAGAGCTATCGCCGCCAGCGCGACCATTTCGAGCCGAACGACCAGGACCCGCAGGAGCAGCGCCGCCTGCGCGGCCTGCTGGAGCAGATCGACTACGCCGCCTTCATCTCGAACCGCGAGGTCATCGGCCAGGCTCTGTCACGGGTCGATGTCGGCACGTTCCAGAAGCTGGCCGTCCTGACCGCCAACGCCCGCGCCCGCTGGGCCGCCGAGGCCCTGCGTCTGTCGGAATCCGGCTCGGCCGTCACCCCCGACCAGACCGCCCGCCTGACCGCCGCCCGCGCCGCCTACGAGGAACTGGCCGAGGTCTATGAAGCCCTGCGCCGCATGGTCGAACGCGGATACCTGACCTTGCGCTAAGCGTTGCCGTTCCCCTTATCCAGGGGCATGAAACTACTGCTCCCTTTATTCGCAGCCCTGCTTCTGCTCGCGGCTTGCGGTCCCTCGGATCGACCTGACGGCGCGCCTGCGCCCGTGGCCGACAATCGGGCGCTCACAGCCCTGTTCAACGCCGACCAAAGGGCGCGCAAGGACGGCGTCCCTGATCTGAAGGAAGGCATGATGGCAAGCATGGCCGACGCCGAGCGCCGGGACCAGGTCCGCGCCATGCTGGACCGGGACGAGGTTCGCTCCGGGACCGACTACCTGCGGGCGGGCGTCATCCTCCAGCACGGCGATCACCCGGACGACTATCTGCTGGCCCACGCCCTGGCGACCGCCGCCCTGAGCCAGGGCGAGGCGCGCGGCGCCAGGCTGGCCGCCGCCAGCCTGGATCGCTACCTGCTGGCGACGGGCCGACCGCAGATCTACGGCACGCAGTTCTTTGGGTCCTCGGATCAACCGTTCCGCCAGAGCGCCCTCGACCGCGACCTGCTCACCGACGCCATACGCAAGGCGACCCTAGTGCCGCCCTTGGCCGAGCAGACGCCGCCGCCCAAACCCTAGTTCTGCTGATCTAGTCCAGCGGCTGGGGCTTGGTGACGACCGGGGCGTCGGGGTCCGTCTGGGTTGGGCGCGCGGCGGTCGGCGGCGGGCCGGCGGGCTGGACCGGCTGGGGCGCGGGGGCGATCACCACGACAGGCGGCGGCGCTGCAGGCGGCGCAACGGCTGGCGGCGGCGTGGCGGCGGACGGCGGCGCCGTGTTCGCGACCAGCGTTTCCGCGGATGCGGCGGACCGAACCGGCGCGGCGCGGGCCGGGCGAGGCCCGGGACGCGCGGCGGGCGCAGCGGGGGCGACGGCGGCGGCTTCAACCGGCGCGGCGTTCACGGGAGCGGCCAGGGGCGGCGAGGCTTCCAGCCTAGCCGCAGCAGCGGGCGCAACAGTCGCCGAGGGCGAGGCCGGTTCGCTGTTCGATCGGGCGACCAGCCAGGTCGCCAGCGGGGCGCCGATCACCACCACAGCAGCGGCGGCGACATAGAGGGGCGTGCGGCTGGCGCCCTTGCGGGTCGTGGCGCGCGACGTAGCCGGAGCCAGGGGCGTTTCCACCTTGGACGCAGCGGCGGCTGCGGGGCGGGGCGCAGGGGCCGATTGCGGCTGCGGCGCGACCGGCTTGGGCGCGGGCGCCGGGGCGCGCGCCGCGATCGGGGCCGCCGCGGCCTGCGGCAAGGGCCGGGGCGTGGTGTCGACCGGCGCGGCCGGGGCCAGGGGCGCGGCGGCGCGCGCAGGCTGCGGCGCGGGCGCCAGCGTCGGCATCGGGGCGGTGATCAGGGTCGGCGCGGCGGCCGGCTGCGGTGTGCGGCGTTGCGGCACCAGCGAGCCGCTGAAAACCCCGCCCGAGGCCGGGCGCGGCGCTGCGGGCGAAGGGACGGCTGGACGGGGCGCAGCTTTCGGGGCCTCAGCCTTGGGAGCCGGCGCTGCCGGCGGCATCAGGCCCGAGCCGCGCGGCAACGGTCCCGCGCGGAACGTGGTCTGGGGCGGGCGGCCCCACTGCACCTGACGGCGGGCGAAGGGTACGGACTGGTCGTCGGCGTCGGACATTCGGTCTCCGGCGCCGGGCGGCGCGCATCACGAAAGGATCGGCAGACCCCCAAACTGCGGAGCGAGTTCGGCGGTTTCGTGACGCGCGGGATCCGACCTAGTTCTTCAGCCGATAGCCGGTCCTGAAGATCCAGCCCACCACCGCCAGACAGGCGAAGAAGAAGCCCAGCGTCGCCGTCAGGCTGATGCCGACGCTGACGTCCCCCACGCCGTAGAAGGCCCAGCGGAAGCCCGAGATCAGATAGACGACCGGGTTGAACAGCGTCACGGTCCGCCAGCCGTCGGGCAGCATGTCGATCGAATAGAAGGCCCCGCCCAGGAAGGTCAGGGGCGTGACGATCAGCATGGGGATCACCTGCAGCTGTTCGAAATTCTGCGCCCAGACGCCGATGATGAAGCCGAACAGGCTGAAGGTGGTCGAGATCAGGATCAGGAAGGCCAGCATCCAGAAGGGGTGCAGGATCTGCAACGGCACGAACAGGGCCGCCGTCGCCAGGATGATCAGCCCCAGCACCGCCGACTTGGTCGCCGCCGCCCCGACATAGGCGATGACGATCTCCAGCGGCGACACGGGCGCCGACAGGATCTCATAGATGGTGCCGGTGAATTTCGGGAAATAGATGCCGAAGCTGGCGTTGAAGATCGACTGGGTGAACAGGCTGAGCATGATCAGCCCCGGCACGATGAAGGCGCCATAGGGCACGCCGCCGACCTCGCTCATCCGGCTGCCGATGGCGCCGCCGAAGACGACGAAATAGAGGGCCGTGGTGATCACCGGCGTGACGATCGACTGCCACAGGGTGCGCAGCGCCCGCGCCATCTCGAAACGATAGATGGCCCAGACGCCATGTCCGTTGAACGTCATCACGCGGCCTCTCCGTTGCGGTGGACCAGGCTGACGAAGATGTCTTCCAGCGAGCTCTGGCGGGTGTTCAGATCCTTGAAGGCGATGCCCATGTCCGACAGGCGGCGCAGCAGGGACGGCACTCCGGTCTTCTCGGCGTGGGCGTCAAAGGCGTATTCCAGTTCGCCGCCTTCGTTCTTCAGGCTCAGGTCCCATTCGGCCAGTTCGGCCGGAATCACAGCCATCGGCTCCTGCAGATTCAGGGTCAGGGTCTTCTTGCCCAGCTTCTTCATCAGGTCGGCGGTCTTCTCGACCAGGATCAGTTCGCCCTTGAGGATGACCCCCACCCGGTCGGCCATCTCCTCGGCCTCCTCGATATAGTGGGTGGTCAGGATGATGGTGACGCCCTGATCGCGCAAGCGACGCACCAGGGTCCACATGTCGCGGCGCAGCTCCACGTCCACGCCCGCCGTCGGCTCGTCCAGGAACAGGATGTCGGGCTCGTGGCTCAGGGCCTTGGCGATCATGACGCGGCGCTTCATCCCGCCGGACAGGGTCATGATCTTGGCGTCCTTCTTGTCCCACAGGCTGAGGTCGCGAAGGACGCGCTCGATATGGGCCGGGTTCGGCGCCTTGCCGAACAGGCCCCGGCTGAAGGTGACGGTGGCCAGAACCGTCTCGAAGGCGTCGGTCGTCAGCTCCTGCGGCACCAGGCCGATCTTGGTGCGGGCGGCGCGATAGTCCTTCTGGATGTCATGGCCGTCCGCCGTCACCGTCCCGGTCGAGGGGGTGACGATGCCGCAGACGATGGAGATCATCGTCGTCTTGCCCGCCCCGTTCGGCCCCAGCAGGGCGAAAATCTCACCCTTCTCGATCTCCAGATCGACGCGCTTCAGCGCCTGAAGCCCAGACTTGTAGGTCTTGGTCAGACCTTCGATAGTGATGACGGATGTCATGGCCCCTCCCGGCAAGGCTTGGCAGATAGGAAGGCGCCGGGACGCGCTCAAGGCCCGTCATGGGCGACGTCGTCTGGCGCGTGACGCCCGCGCCGCGCGCCATGCAATCCGCCCCCTGAGCAAAGTCACGACGACCGGGCCCCATGTTCAACCACGGTCATCGCGCGCCCGACCGATTGACGTAACGGGAACTTTCCGCCGCCGACTACTGTAAGGCTCAAGCCGACCTTTCGCCCGAGATTGACCTTGCGTAACAGTCAGATGCGCAAGTTTGCGCGATAATCTCGGTCTGACGGCGTTTCAACGCGGTCTTCCGGTTGACCCGTCGCCGTCGCCCGTTCATCACCATAGGAACACAATCTAACGAGGGCGGAAGCGGCGATGGGTCTGGCAGCGAACATCCGGCGCGATATGAAGTTCGCGGGCGGGCTGTACCGCCTGCTGAAACGCATCAAGCCCATCACCCTCGACAGCGACGTCCTGCTCTGTGACGACCTCGAGGAGGCGGTCGACAAGTTCGGGGGCAACATCGCCATCCAGGACGAACAACGCAGCCTCACCTACCGCGAGTTCGAAGCCCTGGCGAACCGCTACGCCAACTGGGCCAAGGGCCGGAACCTGAAGCGCAGCGACGTCATCGCCCTGGTGATGCACAACCGGGCGGAATATGTGGCCGCCTGGTTCGGCTTCTCCAAGGTCGGGGTGGCCACGGCCCTGATCAACACCAATCTGACGGGCGCAGCGCTAGCCCACTGCCTGACCATCTCCAACGCCTTCAACATCGTCACCGACCAGGACAGCTGGCGCGCGGTGGAGGAGGCCCGCCCCTTCGTCGACCGCAATCTGATGGTCTGGGTCCACGGCCTGGCCGACGAGGACGAGACCAACGACCGCCGCGACATCGACAACGCCGTGCGCAGCGCCTCCTCGGTGCGGCCCGACAAGAGCCTGCGCCAGGGCCTGACCAACCGCGACACGGCCCTGTTCATCTTCACCTCGGGCACCACCGGCCTGCCCAAGGCGGCGCGCATCCCCCATTCGCGCGCTCGCACCTATATGCGCGCCTTCGCCGGGGCCACGGCCTCGACGCCCCAGGACGCTCTCTACAACTGCCTGCCGCTGTATCACTCGACCGGCGGCCTGGTCGGCGTCGGTTCGATCCTGCTGAACGGCGGGCGGATGATCGTTCGCCGCAAATTCTCCTCGACCCATTTCTGGCCGGACGTGAAGGCCACGGGCGCCACCATGTTCGTCTATATCGGCGAGCTGTGCCGCTACCTGGTCAACTGCCCGCCCAACGAGGACGAGCGCGCGCACAAGCTGCGCCTGGCCTTCGGCAACGGCCTGCGCCCCGACGTCTGGAGCGAGTTCCAGCAGCGCTTCGGCATCAAGGACATCATGGAGTTCTACGGCTCCACCGAGGGCAACGTCTCCCTGTTCAACTTCGACGGCAAAGCGGGCGCCATCGGCCGCGTGCCCAGCTATCTGAAGTCGCAGATCAACATCCGCCTGATCGCCCTCGACCCGGAAACGGGCGAGCCGCTGCGCCGCGCGGACGGAACCTGCCAACTGGTCTCGGTGGGCGAAACCGGCGAGGCCATCGGCCAGATCGCCTCGGACATCCGCCACGACTTCTCGGGCTATGCCGACAAGAAGGCCTCGGAAAAGAAGATCCTCACCGACGTCTTCAAGAAGGGCGATCGCTGGTTCCGCACCGGCGACCTGATGCGTCAGGATCGCGAGGGCTATTTCTACTTCATGGACCGGCTGGGCGACACCTATCGCTGGAAGGGCGAGAACGTCTCGACCGCCGAGGTCGAGCAGCGGCTGCATGACGCCCCGGGCGTTCAGGAAGTCATCGCCTACGGCGTCGCCGTCCCCGGTCAGGAAGGCAAGGCCGGCATGGCCGGGCTGGTGCTGGAGGGCAAGTTCGACCCCGCCGCCTTCGCCGCCTACGCCGACGAGCAACTGCCGCCCTATGCGCGCCCGGTCTTCCTGCGCCTGATGAAGTCGGCCGAGACCACCGGCACCTTCAAATACCGCAAGGTGGATCTGGTCGCCGACGGCTTCGATCTGGAGAAGGTCGAGGGCGCCGTCTATGTGCGGGGGGCCAAGGGCGCCTACCAGAAGCTGACCGCCAAGGCCTATGAGGCGATCCTCGACGGGACCACCCGCCTCTGAGTTTCCGTCCCAAACCGGGATCGACGAAACCCGCCCTTAAGCATTAACGCCGATAACGGGCGTCCTGAGTTTTCTCCCGCAGGACGTCCGACCGCCCCATGTTCCAGATTATCGGCATTGTCCTGCTGTTCGCCATGGTGTTCGGCAGCTACGTCCTGGCGGGCGGCAAGTTCGGCGTCATCATGCACGCCCTGCCGCACGAGTTCATGGCCATCGGCGGCGCGGGCGTCGCCGCCTTCCTGATCTCGAACAGCCTGCCGGTGATCAAGTCGTCGCTGGCCGGTTTCGGCAAGACCTTCGCCGGGCCGAAATGGAAGAAGCAGGACTACAAGGACCTGCTGTCCCTGCTGTTCCAACTAACCAAGACGATGAAGTCGAAGGGCGTCATCGCCCTGGAAAGCCACATCGAAAAGCCGGCCGAGAGCACCATCTTCCAGAAGTACCCCAAGGTGCTGAAGGACCACTTCGCCGTCGACTTCATCTGCGACACCCTGCGGATGATGACCATGAACCTCGAGGATCCGCACCAGATCGAGGACGCCATGGAAAAGCAGCTCGAGAAGCATCACCACGAGCATCTCGAAGCCGCCCACGCCCTGCAGAACCTGGCCGACGGCCTGCCCGCGCTCGGCATCGTCGCCGCCGTTCTGGGCATCGTGAAGACCATGGGTTCGATCACCGAGCCGCCGGAAGTCCTGGGCGGCATGATCGGCGGCGCCCTGGTCGGCACCTTCCTCGGCGTCTTCCTGGCCTATGGCCTGGTCGGTCCCTTCGCCGCGCGGCTGAAGGCCATCATCGACGAGGAAGCCGCATACTACAAAATCATCCGGTCGGTCCTCGTCGCCCACCTGCACGGTAACGCGGCCCAGATCTCGGTCGAGATCGGTCGCGGCGACATCCCCTCGACGGCCCAGCCCTCCTTTGCGGAAATGGAAGAAGCCCTGGCCGCGGCGCCGACGGACGCCTGATCGCCCCGCCGACGGGAACACAGTTCGCTCACGGCGGTTCTCCACAGGTCACGATCGCGTGCATCGCATCGCCTCGCCCGTGGAGTTCCGCATGAAAGCCCTTCCGCCCTATCTCGTCGGCCTCGGCGCCCTGCTGGCCCTGGCGGCCTGCAACGACACGCCGCCCCCTGCGCCTGCACCGCCGTCCCCGGTCGAGTCCGCCGCCCCGCCCGGCGAGGCCATGACGCCTTCGTCGCCGGACAGCGCCGCTCCGCCGCCCGGCGAATCGGCCGCGCCGCCCGCCCAGACGCCGCCGACCCCGCCCGAGGACAAGCCGCCGACCGATCCGATGAATCCGACGAAGGCGCCGATTCCTCCGGCCTGACATCGGACTTGTCGAACCCAGCAATCTCGCGTTACGCCTTGCGCCGGCGGGATCCTCCCGCCGGATACAGAAATCAAAGGGGCTATAGTCACATGACCATCCGTCGCCTGATGATCGTCGCCGCTGGGCTCAGCGCCCTGTCGCTGGCCGCCTGCCAGCAGCCGGCTGAGAAGACCGAAGAAGCCGCCGCTGTTGCGGATTCCGCCGCCGCCACGGCCACGGACGCCGCCGCGACCGCCGCTGACGCGGCTACGGCCGCTGCAGGGGCCGCCACCGACGCCGCCGCCTCGGCCGGGACCGCAGCCGAAAAAGCCGCCGACGCCGCCGGCGCCGCCATGACCCCGGCGCCCGCCCCGGCCGCTCCGGAGAAGGCTCCGGAAAAAGCCCCCTACTAAAAAATCCGACCCCCAAAAGCCGGTAAAAGGCCGCTCCGACTGGACGTCGGAGCGGCCTTTTCTTCATGGGAATAACGCGACTTCACGAACCCGTGAGAATTTCGCTTGCGGTTTCACTCACGATCCCGTTATCTCCCCTCAGCGAGGATTCATGATCTCGCGTTTCCCTTCTGAAGGATAAAAACTATGCGCATCACCGCTCTGATCGCCGCTTCGGCCGCCGCTCTGGCTCTGGCTGCTTGCCAACCCGCCGCCGACAAGGCTGAAGACGCCGCTGCCGACGCCACGGAAGCCGCCGCCACCGCCACGGACGCCGCCGCCACCGCCGACGCCGCCGCCACCGACGCTGCTGCCGCTGCTGGCGCCGCCACCGACGCTGCCGCCGCTGCTCCGGCCGCTGCTGCCGACGCCGCTGCTGCTCCGGCCGCCGCTGCTCCGGCTGCTGCCGCTCCGGCCGCCGCTCACTAAGACTTACGTCTTGGATCGCGGACTTCGGTTCGCGATGCGGAAAGGGGTCGCCTTCGGGCGGCCCCTTTTTTCGTGCCCGCTATCCAGCCGCATGATGGGCGGCTAAAGCCCGGCCATGACCGACGACACGAGCGACGACGCCTCCCCCAAGTTGTTCTGGGCCGAAGACGGCTCCCCCCGCTCCGGCCGTTTCGGCGACGTCTATTTCTCCAAGGACGACGGCCTGGCCGAAACGCGCGCCGTCTTTCTCGAAGGTTGCGGCCTGCCCGAGGCCTGGAGTGGGGCCTGGGCCGACCGCGCCGACTTCACCGTGGCTGAACTGGGCTTCGGCACCGGGCTGAACATCGTCGCCCTGCTGGACCTGTGGCGCCGCACGCGCCCCTCGAACGGTCGGCTGCATGTCTTCTCCATCGAAGGCTTCCCCCTGAGCCGTGAGGAGGCCGCCCGCGCCCTGGCCGCCTGGCCCGAACTGGCCGAGACCGCGAACGCCCTGCTCGCCGTCTGGCCGGAAGGCACGCCCGGCTTCCATCGGCTCGACCTGCCGCAATGGAACACGACCATAGATCTGGCCGTCGGCGACGCCGAATGGGCGCTGAGCCAATGGTCCGGTCCCGCCGACGCCTGGTTCCTGGACGGCTTCTCGCCCGCCCTGAACCCCGGCATGTGGTCGCCTGAGATCATGGCCCTGATCGCCGCCCGTTCCGCCCCCGGCGCGCGGGTCGCCACCTTCACCGTGGCGGGCGCCGTGCGGCGCGGCCTGGCCGAGCACGGCTTCGTCGTCGAGAAGAAGCCCGGCCACGGCAGGAAGCGCGAACGGCTTGAGGCGCGCCTGCCCTCGCCGGCGCCCCAGCCCGCCCCCTCGCGCCACGTCGCGGTGGTCGGCGCCGGCATCGCCGGGGCCTCGGTCGCCCGCGCCCTGATCGCCAGCGGCGCCCGCGTCACGGTCATCGAGGCCGAGCGCCCCGGCGCCGGCGGCTCGGGCTTTCCCGCCGCCCTGGTCACGCCCCGCCTCGACGCGGGCGACGCCCTGATCGCCGGCTTTCACGCCCAGGCCCTGGAGCGCGCCCGCGCCCTCTACAGCGCCTTGCCCGACGCCGTGATCGCCGAAGGCGTGCTGCAACTGGAACAGACCCCGCGCGACGCCGCGCGCTTCGACAAGATCGCGGCCCAGGACCTCTGGCCCGTCGGGGCCATGACGCGCCTCGACGCCGAGGCCGCCTCCGACCGCCTGGGCGAAGCCGTCCAATCCGGCGGCCTGCTGATGCAGGGCGCGTTGGCCCTGCGGCCGTCGGCGGTGCTGGAGCCCTGGCTGGCGAGCGCCGAACGCCTGACCGCCCGCGTTGCCGCGCTGCTGCCGCAAGGCGAAGGCTGGCGCCTGGTCGACGCAGACGGCGCACTCATCGTCGAAGCCGAGGCCGTGGTCCTGACGGCGGGGTGGGGAAACGCCGCCCTGATGGGCGACATGGCGCCTGACCTGCCGCTCGCCCCCGTCGCTGGTCAGGCCGACTGGGTCGAAGGCCCGACCACCCCGCCCGCCGCCTGGGGCGGCTACGCCGTGCCCACCGGAACCGGCCTGCTGTTCGGCGCCACTCACGACCGGGGCCAGACCGATCTCGCGCCGACCGCCGAGGCCTCGGCGCGCAATCTCGCGACCCTGTCCGCCGCCCTGCCCGGCCTAGCCGTCAAGGTCGAGGCCGCAGACGCGGTCCAGAACCGCAAGGCGGTGCGCGCCACCACGCCCGACCGTCTGCCCATTTGCGGCGGCCTCGCCCTGCCCGGCCTCTACGCCCTGACCGGCCTCGGCTCGCGCGGCTTCTGCGTCGCCCCGCTGCTGGCCGAAGATCTGGCGGCGCAGATCCTGGACCGCCCGTCGCCCCTGCCTCGCGCCGCTCGACAGCGCCTGTCGCCAGGGCGTTTCACGGCCGGCTGACGCGACCTGGAAGCGGGTGCGGACAAGATGTGCCAAGACCCGCCGCCTGCATTACAGTGATCCCTCAACCTTTGGCCGGAGCACCATCATGTCGCGTTTGACGCCCTCCATTCTGATGATCGGCAGCCTTGTGCTGGCCGGATGCGCGCCGGCCTCGACCGATCAGATCGCCACGGCGACGCCCGAGCGCCAATGCATGTTCCCGGACGACGTTCAGAGTTTCCGCGTGCGTTCCACGGATCAGACCGTGTTCGTGCGCGGGACGAGCAATGCAGTGTTCGAACTTCAACCTGCGGGCGACTGTCGCGGGCTGAACGAAGCCATGCGACTGGCCATCGTCGATCAGGTCTCAAGGGTCTGCGCTGGTGACTGGACCATGATCGCGTCGCCTTCGTCCCCGGGGCCCTGCCGTGCGCGGATCGTCAAACGTCTGACCGCGGCCGAGGTCGCCGCCCTGCCGGAACGCGATCGGCCTTAGGCAACCCGGCGGCCGGGTCGGGCGCTTAGACAGCCAAGGTTCATCATCCCGCCCGTATGACGGCCGCAACGCTTTCACGGAGCCTCCCCATGTCGCGCCTTGCCCCCGCCCTTCTGGTCGCCGCCGCCGGCGTCGTCGCCCTGACCGGATGCGCCCCGACCGCGTCGCCCGAGCGCGCGGCGTCGGTTGCGCCAGAGCGCCAGTGCTTCTTCCAGAACCAGATCCAGAGCTTCCGCGTGCGGGACCAGGACATGTTCATTCGCGGGCCGGGCAAGGCGGTGTTTCAGTTGGAGACGGTCGGCTATTGCCGCGACCTGGACACCGCCATGGCGGTGGCCTTCCTGCCGCACGGCGGGTTGAACCGCCTCTGCACCGGCGACTGGACCCAGGTCGTGCCGTCCGGCGCAACGCCCCCGGCCACGCTCTGCCGTGCGCGCATCGTCAAGCGTCTGAGCGACGCCGAGGTCGCGGCCCTGCCGGAACGCGACCGCCCCTGACGGCGCCCCGTCGCCTGGGGATTACTTCGCGGTAATGGTGGTGTGCGAGGTTTGAGAACGGCTCGCGGAACGCTATGAAGCGTGGCTGTCAAACTCGCGTCCGGCGCCGGACTGAAGGTTCGCGCCCTCCCTGCACCGACCCTTCAAGGATCCTCGCACGTGGCGTACACACTTCGCATTCCGGCCGCCGCCCCGGCCTTGCTGCTGGCTGCGGCCGCCTCCCTGTCTCTGGCCGCCTGCGGCGGACACGGCGACGACAAGTCCAAAGCCGGCGACAAGCCCGCCGGGGCTTCGCGCCAGACGGTCAGCGTGGCGACCGCCGCCTCGGTCGCCCTGCCGCGCATCATTATCGCCTCGGGCACGGTGTCGGCCTGGGAAGAGGTGCCGGTCGGCGCCGAGACCGGCGGCCTGACCGCCGTCGGCGTCTATGTCGATGAAGGAAGCTACGTTCGTCAGGGCCAGACCTTGGTCAAGCTGAACGACGCCCTGCTGCAGGCCCAGCTGCGCCAGCAACAGGCGGGGGTGCAGACCGCCGAGGCCAACGCCGCCCGCGACGACGCCGCCCTGGGCCGCGCGCAGGAGCTGAAAGAGCGCGGCTTCCTCAGCCAGGCCTCGCTGGACGCCGCCCTGGCCGACCAGCGCGCCTCGCGGGCCAATCTGGCCTCGGCCCGCGCCTCCCTGTCGGAGACCCGCACCCGCCTGGCGCAGAGCGAAATCAAGGCCCCCGTCTCGGGCCTGATCATCAGCCGCAGCGTCACGCGCGGCCAGATCGTCGAGTCGGGAACCCAGCTGTTCCGCATGGTGCGCGACGGCCGGCTGGAGCTGGACGCTCAGGTGCCCGAGACCGATCTGCCCGTCGTCCGCGCCGGACAGACCGCGACCATCACCTCCAACGAGGGCCTGACCACCTCCGGCACGATCCGCATCGTCACTCCCGAGGTCGATGTTCAGACCCGCCTGGGCCTGGCCCGCATCAGCCTTGCGCCCGGCAGCGGCCTGAAGCCCGGAATGTTCGCCCGCGCGGCGATCGACGCCGGCGCCCAGCCCGCCACCGTGGTGCCGACCGGCGCGGTGCTTTACCGCAACAACAAGTCGGGCGTCTTCGTGCTGAACGCCGACGCCTCGGCCCATTTCCGCACGGTGACGGTCCTGTCGCGTCGCGACGACCAGACCTCGGTCAGCGGGATCGAGCCGGGCGCCCGCGTCGTGGTTCAGGGCGCCGGCTTCCTGAGCGAGGGCGACAAGGTGACGATCGCCGCTGCGCCCGCCGCCGCCCCCGCAGCGGCCGCTCCGGCCAAGAAGTAAGACCCGGCCATGAACAATATATCGTCCTGGGCCATCAAGAACCCCATCCCCATCATCCTGCTGTTCCTGCTGCTGACGCTCGCGGGCGTGACAGGCTTCATGGGGATGCGGATCAACAACAACCCCGACATCGACTTCCCCCTGGTCGCCGTCTCCGCCGCCCGTCCGGGCGCGGCCCCGGCCGAGATGGAGGTCCAGGTCACGCGGGTGATCGAGGATTCGATCGCCGGCCTGTCGGGCGTGCGCCACATCTATTCCAACGTCACCGACGGCGTGTCCTCGACCACCATCGAGTTCGAGCTGGGCACCGACACGGAACGCGCCACTAACGACGTGCGCAACGCCATGAGCGGCGTACGCGGCTCCCTGCCCCAGGACATGCAGGAGCCGACGGTCCAGCGTATCGACATCACCGGCGACGCCCTGATCACCTATGTGGTCCGCTCGCCGACGATGACCCCGGAGCAGATCAGCTGGTTCATCGACAACGAGATGAGCCGCGCCCTGCTGGCCCTGGGCGGCGTGGGCGAGGTCAACCGCTCCGGCGGCGTCGACCGCGAGATCCGCGTCGAACTGGACCCCCAGCGTCTGGCCTCCTACGGCGTCACCGCCGCCGAGGTCAGCCAGGCCCTCAACAACGTCAACAACAACCTGCCGGGCGGCCGCGTCACCGTGGCCGGATCCGAGCGCGCCGTGCGCACCCTGGGCGCTGCCGGTTCGGTCGATCAACTGCGCGAGACCCTGGTGCCGCTGGGCGGCGGCAAGAGCGTCCGCCTGGGCGATCTCGGCGCCGTCATCGACAAGTGGGGCGAGCCTCGCCGCCTGGCCCGCTACAACGGCCAGGAGGCCGTGACCTTCAACTTCCTGCGGTCGCGCGAAGCCAGCGAGGTCAAGGTCGCCGAAAAGGTCCGCGCCGAAGTCGCCAAGATCGACCAGGCCCACCCGGAGCTGACCATCGAACAGGTCACGTCCAGCGTGCAGTACATCGAGGAGAGCTACCTCGCCTCGCTGGAGGCCCTGCTGCTGGGCGCCGTCCTGGCGGTCATCGTGGTCTTCATCTTCCTGCGCGACTGGCGCGCGACCCTGATTGCGGCGACGGCCATGCCGATGTCGCTGATCCCGACCTTCGCCCTGCTCGGGCCGATGGATCAGTCGCTGAACGTCGTCACCCTGCTGGCCCTGTCGCTGACCATCGGCATCCTGGTCGATGACGCCATCGTCGAGATCGAGAACATCGTCCGCCACATGCGCGACGGCAAACCGCCCTACGACGCCGCCTTCGAGGCCGCCGACGAGATCGGTCTGGCGGTCGTGGCCACGACCGGCACCATCATCGCCGTCTTCGCCCCCGTCGGCTTCATGCCCGGCATCATCGGCCAGTTCTTCAAGGCCTTCGCCCTGGCCGCCTGCATCAGCGTCTTCTTCTCGCTGGTGGTGGCGCGGACGCTGACGCCGCTGATGGCGGCCTATCTGCTGAAACACACCAAGCACGAGGACAAGGACCCCTTCTGGATGGCGGGCTATCTGCGCGCCCTTCACTGGTGCCTGGGCAACCGCTGGAAGGTCTTCGTCCTGGGCGGCGTCTTCCTGTTCGGCTCCATCTTCCTGTCGGTCGCGGCCAAGATGTCGTTCGAGTTCATGTCGCCCGGCGACGAAGGCCGCGCCGCCTTCCAGGTCGAACTGCCGCCCGGCTCGACCTTACGCCAGACCGACGCCGTGGTGGAGCAGGTCACCGCCAAGCTGCGCGCGCGACCCGAAGTCACCTCCGTCTACGCCGCCATCGGCGGCCAGGACGTGGGCCAGGCCAACATCTACGCCGACATGGTTCCCAAGGGCGAACGCGCCCTCAGCCAGCAGGCCTTCGCCCGCGTCATGGTCGATGAGCTGAAGCAGATCCCCGGCGCCCGCATCCGCGCCGGCATCGCCCAGCAGGGCGGGGGCCCCGGCGACGGCACCAGCTACACCTTCTCCATCCTCGGCGACGACCCCGTCGCCCTGGAAGCCGCGGCCCGCAAGGTCGAGGAGGAGATGCGCGGGGTGAAGGGGCTGGCCAATGTGGTCAACAGCGCCGCCATCGCCCGCCCCGAAATCCTGATCACGCCGCGCCCGGACGAAGCCGCCATGCTGGGCGTATCGGCGGGGGCCATCTCCCAGGCCGTGCGCGTCGCCACCATCGGCGACATCGAGCAGAACCTGCCCAAGTACAACCTGGGCGACCGGCAGATCCCGATCCGGCTGCAGTTGACCGAGGCCGCGCGCGAGGACCTGAACGTGCTGGAGAACCTGCGCGTCCCGACCGCCTCGGGCGCCGCCGTGCCGCTCAGCGCCGTGGCCGACATCGCGTTCGGCGCCGGCCCGGCCACGGTCAGCCGTCAGGACCGCTCGCGCATCGCCTCGATCACGGCCGAGCTGGACGGCATCACCACCGGCGCGGCGGGTCAGGCCGTCAACCGCCTGCCCTCGGTGAAGACCCTGCCGGTCGGCGTGCGCCAGGTGCCCGCCGGCGACGCCGAGTTCATCCAGGAGATGCTGGTCGGCTTCGGCATCGCCTTCATCTCGGGCATCCTGCTGATGTACGCCGTCCTGACCCTGATGTTCAAAAGCTTCGCCTATCCGGTCACGATCATGGCCGCCCTGCCCCTGGCCATCGGCGGGGCCTTCATCGGCCTGGTCATCGGCGGCAAGAGCTTCTCCATGTCGGCCCTGATCGGGGTGCTGATGCTGATGGGGATCGCGGCCAAGAACTCCATCCTGCTGGTCGACTACATCATCGTCGCCGAGAAGGACGGCATGACCCGTCGCGAGGCCATCATGGACGCCGCCCACAAGCGGGCGCGCCCCATCCTGATGACCACCTTCGCCATGGGGGCCGGCATGGTGCCCATCTCGATGGGCATTGGGGCTGACGTCGAGTTCCGCTCGCCCATGGCCATCGCGGTTCTGGGCGGCCTGATCTCCTCGACCTTCCTGTCCCTGCTCTACATCCCGGCCTTCTTCACCATCGTGGACGATATCGCCGGCTGGGGACGTCGGATGTTGAGCCGGATGTTCGCCGGACAGCGCAAGCTGGCCGACGGCAGCCGGCCGGGCGAATCCCCCGCCGTCCTCCACGACTGAAAGCGCCGCAGCGCCGACCCAAGCCCCCGGAGAGCCATCTCCGGGGGCTTTCTCTTGGCTCCTGCCGCGCGTCCCGAGCGGCGCCCGCCGGATGGCCGTCCCTGATCAGATCCCCGTCGTGAGGTCCGCCTCAAAGAAAAGGCGGCCCGGATTGCTCCGGGCCGCCTCGCCTCCGCCCGCAGGCGATGGGTCGATCAGTATTTGACGCGCAGGGTCGCGCCGTAGGTGCGCGGCTGGCCCAGGAAGGCGTTGTAGGTCTGGGTGTCCCTGGTCGGGTCGTAGAAGGTGCCGTTCGGCTGGACCGTCGACTGGAAGGCCGAGCCTTGCAGCGGGGCGTTGATGGCCACCTGCTTGTACTCTTCGTCCGTCAGGTTCTGGGCCCACAGGTCCAGGCTCCAGCGGTCGTCTTCCGAACCCAGGGTGACGCGGCCGTTCAGCAGGGTCATGGCGTCCTGCATCTTGTAGGGCAGCAGATCCGACCCGGTGTTGAACTCGGTCGTGTACTTGGCCGACAGGTTGAAGCCCACCCTCAGGCCCATGCCGATCGAACGATCGAACGAAACCGAACCCGTCGTCGACCATTCCGGCGCAAACGACGCCCGCGCCCCCGGCAGCAGCGACAGCTGCGGGAAGTTGCCGGGGTTGGTCATGTCGGCGGCGGTGAAGACGCCGTACTTGGTGTCGGTGTAGGTCACGCCGCCGTTGAACGACAGGCCCTCGACCGGGGTGAACCAGACGAAGTCGGCGTCGAAGCCCTGCGACTTCAGCTCGGGGATGGATTCGACCACGAAGGCCGTGCCCAGGAAGGTGTTGAGCTGGAAGTCCTCGAACTTCTGATGGAAGTAGGTGACGTTCAGCAGGACCGTGCGGTCGAACAGGGTGTTCTTGAGGCCCAGTTCATAGCTGTCGACGGTTTCAGCCGGGAAGTAGAGCGAAGCCGTCGGCGTGACGCCGGTCTGCACGCGGTCCAGGTTGTAGCCGAACGACTTGTAGCCGTGGGCGTAGGAGCCGTAGGCCATGACGCTGTCGTTGAAGCGATAGCTGGCCTTGATCGTGCCGGTGAAGTCGCCGCCGGTGTTTTCTTCCGACAAACGACGGTTGTCATACAGCGGATTGGCCCACGGCAGACAGATGTTGCCGATCAGGCGCGGCCCGGTCGTGGCGCCGAACAGGCCCTGAATGGCCGCGGCGTTGGCCAGGGTTCCGCCGCAGGCCGCGCCGTTGGTGCCGACATTGTCCTGGATCGCCAGCAGACGCTTGTGATCCTGGGTGTAACGCAGGCCCAGGGTCAGATCGAGTTGGTCGGTCAGGCGGACCGTGTTGTTGGTGAAGAAGGCGAAGGATTCCGTGCTCTGGCTGTAGTGGTCGCGCACGCCCTCGCCGACGCCGAAGCCCGGTCCGGTCGCAGCCGTCGGGCCCGAAGGCGCCATGCCGCCCGTCGCCAGACAGCCGGCCAGACCGGCGACCGACTGGCCGGGACGGCTGAAGCAGCCGATGTCGTTGGGGCTGACCGGGAAGGCCGGGTTGGCGGCGTTCAGTTGCGACGACAGCAGCAGCGAAATGAAGGGCGTGTAGCCGGCCCCGTACAGGTAGCTGTCGGCGCGGCTGATGTCCTCCTTGGTGAAGAAGGCGCCGACCAGCCAGTCCATACGGTCGGTGGTCCCGGCCAGGCGGAACTCCTGGGTCAGGTTCTCCAGCTCGAAGCCATAGTTGCCGTCGTTGTTGCGATAGAGCAGGTCGGCGGTGGTGTAGTCGAGGTCCATGCCGTTGACCCCGTCCCAGTTCCGCCAGGAGCTGATCGAGGTGACGGTGGCGTTCCACGACGGGATGTCGATGTTGGCCTCAGCCGAGAAGCCCATGTCCTCCATCGTCTGGCCCGTGCCGCGGTTGGCGAAGGCCGTGCGCGAGAAGGGCAGAGGACCGAAACCGGGGGCCGGCGGACGCTGCTGCCCGCCGACGGCGGTGACGGCGCCGAAGGTCGGGCCGGTGCGGATCTGGGTCGAGACGCAGCAGTATTCGTCGCGCTTGGAATAGTCGGCGATCAGACGGATCGACACGTCGTCCGAGGGCAGGATCAGCAGCTGGCCGCGGGCGGTCCAGAAGTCCTGGTTCTGATCGTCCTTTTCCTGACGCGGGCCAGGGCCGGTGATCACGTCATAGAAGCCGTCGCGCTCGCGCTTGGCCATGTAGAGGCGGCCGGCGATCTGATCGGTGATCGGGCCCGTGACCGAACCCGCGATCCCCCAGGCGCCATAGTTGCCGTAGGTCGCCTCGGCGTTGAAGCCGGGGGTGAAGGACGGCGCCTCGGTGATGATGTTGATGACGCCGGCCGAGGTGTTCTTGCCGAACAGGGTGCCCTGCGGCCCCTTCAGCACCTCGATGCGGCTCAGTTCGCCCAGGTCGCCGAAGCCGACGCCGTTGCGCGAGCGATAGACGCCGTCGATGACCACGCCGACCGAGCTTTCCAGGCCGGGGTTGTCGCCGACCGTGCCGACGCCGCGGATACGGGCCGTGGTCGAGGCTTCCGACTGGGTCGAGGTGACGGTCATGCCCGGCGTCAGGATCTGCAGATCCTTGATGTCGCGCACCCCGGCGCCGTCCAGCGCCTCCTGCGACAGGGTCGTGACCACGATCGGCACGTCCTGCAGGCTCTGTTCGCGTTTCTGGGCGGTGACGATGATGTCGTCGACCGTGGTCGGACCTTCCTGGGCCGACGCGGCGCCGGCGAAGCCGAAGGCGACGACGCCGACGACGGCGGCCGACGCAGTGCTGCGAAGGATGTTGTTGAAACGCATAAGCGGCTCCCCGGCTCTATGGCCCGGCCGCCCGCGGCGACCGTGGCGATTCCTGTCCCTGTCGATCCACGCTCGTTGAGCGGCGTGAACTCTCCGTTGACAGGGGTAAGCCACGGTCGGGACAGCGACAAGAAGCCGCCAAGCTGCGAGCGGCGATTTCAGCCAACGTCGCTCTACGTGTGGCGAGAAAGCGACAAAAACCGATTACGCAAGGTCAATATTATCAACGTTTACTGCAAGATTTTGGCCGATGAGGCGTCTTCTCTTTGCTGCTGGCGCCGCGCCGCGAGGTGCAGAATCACAGCGGCGGCGAGCGCCGACAGCACCGATCCGCCGATGACGCCCAGCTTGACCTCGATCTGCTCGGGTGAATCCACGGCGCCAGGGAAGGCCAGAACGCCGATGAACAGGCTCATGGTGAAGCCGATGCCGCACAGCAGGCTGACGCCGTAAAGCTGCAGCCAGCTGGCGCCCGAGGGCTTGTCGCCGATCTTCAGCTTGGCGGCCAGCCAGGCGGCGCCGAAGACGCCGACCTGCTTGCCGACGAACAGGCCGAGGGCGATGGCGATGACCAGGGGGGCGAAGGCCTGCTCCAGCGACAGGCCGGCGAAGGAGACGCCCGCCTTGGCAAAGGCGAACAGCGGCAGGACCAGGAAGGCGACATAGGGGTGCAGGTCGTGCATCGCCTCCTTCAGCGGGCTCTGCGAGGTCTCGCGGCGTGGCTCGACCGGCACGATCATGGCGAAGGCCACGGCCGTCAGCGAGGTCGACAACCCCGACAGGACGGTCAGATACCAGACCGCCGCAAAGCCCAGCACCCAGAAGGGGCCGGCCAGGCGACGACGACCCAGAAGCGCGAAGGCGGCCAGCAGCCCCGCCACGCCCAGCAGAGGCAGCCACTGCACCCCCTGGCTGAACAGGACGGCGATCAGGGCGATGGCGCCCAGGTCGTCGACGATGGCCAGGGTCAGCAGGAAGACCCGCAGCGAACTGGGCAGCCCCCTGCCCACCACGGCGAAGACGGCCAGGGCGAAGGCGATGTCAGTGGCCAGGGGAACAGGCCAGCCCTGCCCCGGCCCGCCCATCGCCTGGGCCACGGCCAGATAGACCAGGCCAGGAACCGCCATCCCGCCCACGGCCGCGATGATCGGCAGGGCCAGCTTCTTGGGATTGCTCAGCTCGCCCTTGAGAATCTCGTATTTGATCTCCAGCCCGACCACGAGGAAGAAGACCGCCATCAGGCCTTCCTTGATCCAGCCGGAGATCGTCTCCTCCAGCCGCAGCGGGCCGACCTGAAGGACATGAACGCTCTTCAGCCAGGCGAAGTATTCGCCGGCCCAGGGCGAGTTGGCGACGATCAGGGCGGCGACGGCGGCCAGCCCCAGGGCGGCGCCCGAGCCGGCTTCGGTCTTGAGGAATGCGAGCGTGCTTTTTGTGGCCACGGCGGTCTCCGAAATCAAAAGGACTGTCGTGGCGTCAGGTTATCGACGGACGCCGGACCGGATTCGTCCGTCAAACGACGGCGCCGGCCTGGCCCCGACGCGCGATGGCGAAACGGGACCTGATCTCTGCCGTTGAAAATACGCAAGCCGCCCGCAGGTTCAACCCCGGCTCGCCGCTCACCTTGCAGTTGCGAAAGCCGGCGCGAGCGCGCATCTGCCGCCCATGCCCGTCTCTCCCGCCTATCGCCCCGACCCGCGCTTCATCGACCTCGGCCCCGACTATGCCGATGCGGTGCAGGCGGCGGACTTTCCCCAGACGATCCTGCGCGTGCGCAACGACCGGGCGGCGGCGACCGTCGGGCTGGAGACGCTGACGGATGTGGAATGGATCGCCCATTTCGGCCGGTTCGCCCCCCTGCCCGGCCAGCCGGGGCCGATTGCCATGCGCTATCACGGCCATCAGTTCCGCACCTACAATCCCGAGATCGGCGACGGGCGCGGCTTCCTGGCGGCGCAGATGAGGGAAGCCCCTCACGCAGCCTCCCTCCGCGAGGGAGGCGATAGGGAAAACAACGATGGTCGACTGCTGGACCTGGGCACCAAGGGTTCCGGCCAGACGCCCTGGTCCCGCCACGCCGACGGGCGGCTGACGCTGAAGGGCGGCGTGCGCGAGGTGCTGGCCGCCGCCATGCTGGAAAGCCTGGGCGTGCCGACCTGCCGCATCCTGTCGCTGGTCGAGACCGGCGAGGCGCTGGAGCGCCACGACGAGCCCTCGCCCACCCGCTCCGCCGTCATGGTGCGGCTGTCGCACAGCCACATTCGTTTCGGCACCTTCCAGCGCGCCGCCTATTACGGCCGCAAGGATCAGATCGAAGTGCTGCTGGAGCACGCCCGCAGCCTGTATCACCCCTCGGTCGCAACCGGCGACGCGCCTGGCTTCCTGGCCGCCGTGGTCGAGGCCTCGGCGCGGCTGACGGCCAAGTGGATCGCCGCCGGCTTCGTCCACGGGGTGCTGAACACCGACAATCTGAACGTGACGGGCGAAAGCTTCGACTACGGTCCGTGGCGCTTCCTGCCCCACTACGAGCCCGGCTTCACCGCCGCCTATTTCGACAACTCGGGCCTCTACGCCTTCGCGCGTCAGCCCGAGGCCGTGTTCTGGAACCTGACCCAGCTGGCTGGCTGTCTGAAGCTGATCGCGGAGCCGCAGGTCGCGGCCCTGACCGAGGCGTTGAACGGCTTTGGTCCCGCCTATATCCGCCATCTGCGCGCCGCCTTCCTGAACCGGCTGGGCGTCCGGAGCCTGAGCGAGGCCGCTGACCAGCGGCTGCTGGACGCCACCCTGGCCCTGCTGCGCGACAAGGGCGAGGCCCTGCGCTGGGAGCCGCTCTTCTTCGACTGGTTCGGCGGTTTCAGTTCGGGCGCGCGGGCCCTGGGCGGGGCGCGCGGCAAGATCTATCAGGGCGAGGCCTTCGACGCCTTCCGCTTCGCCTTGCTGGAGCATGAGCCGGACCGGCCCGAGCGGCTGGAGCATCCGATGTTCGCCGCGCCCGAGCCGGAAGAAATGCTGATCGACGAGGTCGAGGCCATCTGGGCGGCCATCGAACAGGGCGACGACTGGGCGCCCCTGCACGCCAAGCTGGCCCGTCTGGACGCCGCCCGAAGCGCCTGGGCGCTATAGCCGATTCCTCCCGGGGATGAGCGGTATTGGCGACACCCGCGCCATAAGTCATCAATTGATGTCATCAAGCGTTGACAGGCCGCTTCGGCAGGCCTAATGCCGTTTGACGACCCGCGTCGGATTACGGGAAATTGTGGTTACAGCCACGCCCTCGCCGCAGGTCGCGCCTACCCCCGTTCACAGATTGTTACGGCCTATTGAATCCCCGGCCCGGCAATCTGATCTAGCTACTGTTACCAATCAACCTCACTGGTTACGGCCATGACCTCCGCCACCCTCACCCCCCGCTCCCGTGCAAAAGCCGACTATCTGAACCTGACGCTGTGGACGCTTCAGGGGTGGATCGCGATGTTCTTCATCGCCGCCGGCTACGCCAAGTTGACCGAGTCGATGGAGAACCTGACGGTGCTGATGAACTGGCCCGCCATGGCCAGCGCCAGCTTCGTGCGCGGCCTGGGCGTCGCCGAGATGGTTCTGGCCCTCATGGTCCTCAGCCCGCTGATCTCCTGGCGCTTCGGCCGCCCGCTGCTGCTGACGGCGAGCGTCGGCCTGCTGGCGCTGGAAAGCATCATGCTGGTCCTCCACGGCCTGGGCCTGGACATCGGCCTGGCCCTGACCAACCTCTTCCTGATCGCCATCACGGCCCCGGTGCTCTGGTTCCGCCGCCACTAGCGACCCCGAAAGTTTCCTCCCCGGATCGGCCGCGGCGGGCACAAGCTCTCCGCGGCCGATTTGCGTTTGGAACCCCGCGCCGATCACAACTTGTCGAGGGAGGCGCGTGAGAAGCTTCCCTTTACGTCCGCGTCAAGTTATGTGTGACACATGGCGACCGCTGACGATCACCGCACCTATTCCATCCGGCACCTGTGCCGCGAGTTCGGGGCGACCGCGCGCGCCCTGCGCTTCTATGAGGACAAGGGTCTGCTGACCCCGGCCCGCAAGGGCCAGACGCGGGTCTATGACGCGCGCGACCGCGCCCGGCTGAAGCTGATCCTGAGGGGACGCCGCATCGGCTTCACCCTGCAAGAGATCCAGGAGATGCTGGATCTGTATGACCGCAAGGATCACAACGTCCATCAGATGGCCGTGGCCCTGCGCCGTCACCGCGCCCAGGTCGAGGCGCTGAAGCAGCAGCTCGAAGACCTCGAGGGCGCCATCCAGACAGCCGAAGAGGCCTGCGCCTGGATGGAGTCCAAGCTGGGCGAACACCGCCCCGACCTTCTGCCGGGGGCGGATGAATACGCCACCCTGCTGAGCGAACGGCTCAACCCCGACAACCAATTCCAGCCTTTCAAAGCGAGAGCGTAATCATGGCCTACAAGGCGCCTGTCCGCGACCTGTCCTTCGTCCTGCACGACGTGCTGGAGGTCGAACGCTACGCCAACCACTTCGCCGACGCCGACCTGTCGCGCGACCTGATCGACCAGATCATCGTGGAAGGCGGCAAGTTCGCCGAGGAAGTCATCGCCCCGATCAACCGCCAGGGCGATCAGGAAGGCTGCCATATCGCGGGCGACGTCGTCACCGGCCCCAAGGGCTGGAAGGAAGCCTATCATCAGATGGTCGAGGCCGGCTGGACCAGCCTGTCCTTCGGCACGGAGTTCGGCGGTCAGGGCCTGCCCTCGATCGTCTCGATGGCGGTGGGTCAGTTCACGGCCGGCGCCTCGGCGGCCTTCTCCATGTATCCGGGCCTGACGGCCGGCGCCTATCACGGCATTGAAGCCTCGGCCTCGGACGAGCTGAAGCAGACCTACCTGCCGAAGATGGCGACCGGCGAATGGACCGGCACCATGAACCTGACCGAGCCGCAGTGCGGCACCGACCTGGGCATGGTCCGCACCAAGGCCGTGCCGAACGGCGACGGCTCCTATTCGATCACCGGCCAGAAGATCTGGATCTCGGCGGGCGAGCACGACTTCGCCGACAACATCATCCACACGGTGCTGGCCCGCGTCGAAGGCGCGGTTCCGGGCATCAAGGGCCTGAGCCTGTTCGTGGTGCCGAAATTCCTGGTCAACGCCGACGGCTCGCTCGGCGAGCGCAACGGCGTCCAGTGCGCCGGCCTCGAGCACAAGATGGGCATCCACGGCAACGCCACCTGCGTCATGGCCTATGAGAACGCCAAGGGCTGGCTGATCGGCGAAGAAGGCCGCGGCATGAACAACATGTTCGTGGTCATGAACGAGGCCCGCCTCGGCACCGGCCTGCAGGGCCTGGCCATCGGCGACGCCGCCTATCAGGCCGCCGTCGAGTTCGCCAACGACCGCCTGCAAGGCCGCGCCCTGACCGGCGCCAAGAACCCGGACGGCCCGGCCGACCCCATCATGGTTCACCCCGACGTGCGCCGGATGCTGCTGGAATCCAAGGCCTTCGTCGAAGGCGGCCGCGCCTTCATCCTGTGGACCGCCCTGCAGGCCGACCTGCAGAAGTCCTCGGACGAGGCCACGGCGACCAAGGCCAAGGACTACATGGGCCTGATCACGCCCGTGCTGAAAGCCTATCTGACCGACAAGGGCTTCCATGTCGCCTCGCTGGCCATGCAGGTCCACGGCGGCTCGGGCTATACCGAGCACTTCCCCGCCTCGCAGTATCTGCGCGATGCGCGGATCACCATGATCTATGAAGGCACCAACGGCATTCAGGCGCTCGACCTGGTGGGCCGCAAGCTGCCGTCGAACGGCGGCCGCGCCATCATGAGCTGGTTCGCCGACATCGACGCCTTCACAGCCGAGAACGGCGACAATGAAGCGATCAAGCCCTTCGTCGACGGCCTGGCCGACACCAAGAAGAAGCTGCAGGACGGCACCATGTGGCTGATGCAGAACGGCATGGCCAACCCGGACAACGCCGCCGCCGCCTCGACCGACTATCTGCACATCTTCGGCCTGACGGCGCTGGCCTACATGTGGGCGCAGATGGCCAAGTCGGCGTCGGCCAAGATCGCCGCCGGCGACGCCGACCCCTACTATGTCACCAAGCTGCAGACCGGCCGCTACTTCGTCGAGCGCATCCTGCCCGACGCCGCCGCCCATCTGGTCAAGATGAAGACCGGCGCCGAAGTGCTGATGCAGATGCCCGCCGAGGCTTTCTAAAGCCCCGGTAAACGTCACCCCGGACACGGCGAAAGCCGTGATCCGGGGCCGCCCCAAGACAACAACGGTCGAGTTCTGCGGCGATCCCGGCTCTCCGCTTCGCTACGGCCGGGATGACAGGAAACGCTCATGAACGTGCTCAACGTCCCCGAACCCGACTTCATGCAGGACGAGGAGATCGTCCTCTTCTCCGACAGCGTCGGCAAATGGATCGACGAGCACGCCCCGCCCGAGAAGTTCCAGCAGTGGATCGCCGCCTCCTCGGTGCCCCGCCAGCTATGGAACGACGCCGGCGACGCCGGCCTGCTGGGCCTGTCCCTGCCCGAGGAAGACGGCGGCATGGGCGGCGACTATCGCCATGAGGTCGTGCTGATGCGCCAGCTGGGCTGGAAGGGCGCGGACCACTTCGGCATCTCGCTGCACAACGCCATCGTCATGCCCTACATCTGGCACTACGGCACCGCCGAGCAGAAGGCGCGCTGGCTGCCGCGTCTGGTCAGCGGCGAACTGGTCGGCGCCATCGCCATGACCGAGCCGGGCGCCGGGTCCGACCTGCAGGGCGTCAAGACCACCGCCATCAAACAGGGCGACCACTATGTCCTGAACGGCTCCAAGACCTTCATCACCAACGGCCAGCTGGCCAACTTCATCATCGTCGTCGCCAAGACCGACCCGGCCGAGGGCGCCAAGGGCACCAGCCTGATCGTGGTCGAGACCGACGGGGCCGAAGGCTTCGAGCGCGGCCGCAACCTGCACAAGATCGGCATGGAGGCCAACGACACCTCCGAGCTCTTCTTCAACGACGTCAAGGTGCCGCTGGACAACGCCATCGGCGGCGGCGAGGGCCAGGGCTTCGTCCAGCTGATGCAGCAGCTCCCGCAGGAACGCCTGAACATCGCCGTGCAAGGCGTGGCCGCCGCCGAGCGCGGCCTGGAGGCGACGCTCGACTACGTCAAGCAGCGCAAGGCGTTTGGGAAGCGGGTCATCGACTTCCAGAACACCCAGTTCAAGCTGGCCGAGGTCAAGACCAAGCTGACAGTGGCCAAGGTCTTCGTCGACCACTGCATCGGCCTGCACCTCAAGGGCCAGCTGGACGCCGCCACCGCCTCCATGGCCAAATACTGGGTCAGCGACATCCAGGGCGAGACCATCGACGAGATGCTGCAGCTGTTCGGCGGCTACGGCTACATGAACGAGTACCCGATCGCCCAGCTTTACAAGGACGCCCGCGTCCAGCGCATCTACGGCGGCACCAACGAGATCATGAAACTCTTGATCGCGCGCACCCTCTGACCCCATTGAGCGGCATGATCCGTTTGCACGTTCAGGGCGACCTCGCCCCCGGCCTCGCCGTCGCTCCGACCCTCGACCAGTCGCGCTACCTGACCCAGGTGATGCGGCTGAAGGCGGGCGACGATTTGCTGGTCTTCAACGGCCGCCACGGCGAATGGCGCGTCAGCGTCGCCGACGTCCTCAAGAAGGGCGTCGTCCTGCGCGCCGAGGAGCAGGTGCGGAATCAGACCCACGGCCCCGACCTGGAACTGATCGTCGCCGTGGTGAAGAAGGCGCGCATCGAAACCATCGTCGAGAAGGCCACCGAGTTGGGCGCCAAACGGGTCCGTCTGGTCCTGACCCACCGCACCAACGCTGACCGCCTGCGACTGGACAGGCTGGACGCCATCGCCGAGGAAGCCGCCGAGCAGACCGGGCGTCTGGACGTGCCGCTGGTGGATGATCCGGTCAAGCTGGACGCCCTGCTGGACGGCTGGGACGCCTCGCGCCGGCTGATGTTCTGCGACGAGACCGGCGGCGCGCCGGCCGTGTCGGCGCTGACCGCTGCGGGCGGCGACACCCAAGAACAGAAGTGGGCCATCCTGATCGGTCCCGAGGGTGGTTTCTCGCCGGAAGAAGGCGAGCGTCTGCGCGCCCTGCCCTTCACCACCGCTGTCTCTCTCGGCCCGCGCATCCTGCGCGCCGACACCGCCGCCATCGCCGCCCTGACGTTGTGGCAAGCCGCCATCGGCGACTGGGAACGATAGAAGTTGTGTCGCCCCTCTTGAGCGGGGCCGTTTCGTCGCCCATCT
This sequence comes from Brevundimonas sp. KH_025, assembly GCF_057839885.1. Classification (NCBI taxonomy): domain Bacteria; kingdom Pseudomonadati; phylum Pseudomonadota; class Alphaproteobacteria; order Caulobacterales; family Caulobacteraceae; genus Brevundimonas; species Brevundimonas sp. KH_025. Next base: position 2,402,265 of record NZ_CM174501.1, read on the forward strand.
AGCCGCGACAGCAGGGGTTACAGATGTCCGACACGGCGCCGCTTTCCAGAGACGACCTGATCACCGCCATGTCGAAGGGCGCCAAGCCCAAGGACCAGTGGCGCATCGGCGCCGAGCACGAGAAGTTCGGCTTCGACCGCACCACCCTGCGCCGCCCCGCCTATGAGGGCGACAGCGGCATCCTGGCCATGCTGACCGGCCTGCAGCGCTTCGGCTGGTCGCCGGTGGAGGAAGCCGGCCACGTCATCGCCCTGGAGCGCAAGAACGCCGAGGGCTTCACCGCCTCCATCAGCCTGGAGCCGGGCGGTCAGTTCGAACTGTCCGGCGCGCCGCTGCAGACCATCCACGACATCTGCTCGGAAACCGGCCAGCACCTGATGGAGGTGAAGCAGGTCGCGGACCAGCTGAACCTCGGCTTCCTCGGCGCGGGCTTCGACCCCCTGTGGCGACGCGAAGACATCCCCGTCATGCCCAAGGGCCGCTATGAGATCATGCGCGCCTACATGCCCAAGAAGGGCTCGCTGGGCCTCGACATGATGCTGCGCACCTGCACCATCCAAGCCAATCTCGACTTCGACAGCGAAGCCGACATGATCATGAAGTTCCGCACCTCGCTGGCGCTTCAGCCCATCGCCACCGCCCTGTTCGCCTGTTCGCCCTTCATCGAGGGCAAGCCGACCGGCTTCCTGTCGGCGCGCGCCAACGTCTGGACCGACACCGACCCCGACCGCACCGGCATGCTGGACTTCGTCTTCGCCGACGGCTTCGGCTACGAACGCTACGCCGACTACGCCCTCGACACGCCGATGTATTTCGCCAAGCGCGGCGAGACCTATGTCGACCTGTCGGGCCAGTCGTTCCGCGCCTTCATCGACGGCAAGCTGGACGCCCTGCCGGGCGAGCGCGCCACGGCCAAGGACTGGGCCGACCACCTGACCACCCTCTTCCCCGAGGTGCGCCTGAAACAGTATCTGGAGATGCGCGGCGCCGACGGCGGCCCGTGGAGCCGGATCTGCGCCCTGCCCGCCCTGTGGGCCGGCATCCTCTATGACGCGCCGTCGCTCGCCGCCGCCTGGGATCTGTGCAAGGACTGGGACATCGCCGACCACGAGCGCCTGCGCCGCGACGTGACCCGCCTGGGCCTCAAGGCCGAAGTCGCCGGCCGCAGCGTCCGCGACATCGCCGTCGACCTGGTCGAGATCGCCAAGCACGGCCTGAAGAACCGCGCCCGCTTCTCGGGCGGCATGGTCGACGAGCGCGGCTACTTGTCGGAACTGGAAGACATCGCCGACAGCGGCGTGACCCCCGCCGACCGCCTGCTGGAACTGTATCACGGCGAATGGCAGGGCGACGTCAGCCGCATCTATCGCGACTTCGCCTACTGAACGGGGCCTACCAGGGCCTACTGAAACGGCGCTTACTGAAATCCGCCCTTAACCGGCGGGGTCTAGACAGGGCGTCCAGTTCGCAAGGATCGCCCATGACGTTCGCCCCGGCCCCATCGCTGACGGGACAGCCGCAGTCGGCGCGCGGCATGGCGGCCGATCTGGCGACCTTCTTCGACGTGTCGCTGGACCTGCTGGTGATCCGCGATCTGGAGGGCCTCATCGTCCGGGTCAGCGCCTCCTGGGCCGCGACCCTAGGATATAGGCCCGACGACCTGATCGGCCTGGCCATCCTGACCCTGGTCCATCCTGACGACCTGCCCGGCACGCTGCACAGCGTCACCGAGGTCGAAACGCGTCGCCCGGACGCGCCGGTCAAAGGCCATATCAACCGCTACCGCCACCGCGACGGCCACTACGTCACCCTGGAATGGCGCGCCCAGAGGTTCGGCGACCGCATCTACGCCGTGGCCCGCGACGTCACCGCCAAGATCGCCGCCGAACAGGCCCTGATTGAGGCCAAGAGCGCCGCCGAGGCCGCCAACCGCGCCAAGTCCGACTTCCTGGCCAACATGAGCCACGAGATCCGCACCCCGCTGAACGGGGTGATCGGCATCGTCGACGCCCTGTCGCGCACGCCGCTGTCGCCGGACCAGGCCGAGATGGTCGGCCTGATCGCTGCGTCCGGCGTGACGCTGGAGCGGCTGGTCTCGGACATGCTGGACGTGTCGCGCATCGAGGCCGGCAAGCTGGAGCTGGAGCTGCGCCCCTTCGATCTGGACGAGGCCCTGGCCGCGCCGCTGGACACCCTGCGGAGGCGGGCCGAGGACAAGGGCTTGGCCTTCCACGTCGAGCGCCCGGCCCATGTGCACGGCGCCTTCGTCGGCGACAGCGTCCGCATCGGCCAGATCCTGGGCAACCTCCTGTCCAACGCCGTGAAGTTCACCGCGGAGGGTTCTGTCTGCGTCCGCTTCGCCCTGAGCGAGGACGTCGGCGCCCCCACCCTGCTGTCGTTCGAGATCGAGGACACCGGCGTCGGCTTCGACACCGACCACGCCGCCCAGCTGTTCCAGCGCTTCAGCCAGGCCGACAGCAGCATCACGCGCCGTTTTGGCGGCACCGGACTGGGCCTGTCGATCTGTCGTTCGCTGACCGAGATGATGGGCGGGCGGATCGAGGCCGTCTCCACCCCCGGCGTCGGCAGCCGTTTCCGGGTCGAACTGCCCCTGCCTCGCACCCATGACATCGAGGCGCCCGGCGTCGGCGCCGTGCCCAGACTGCCGCGCCCTGTCCGCGTCCTTCTGGCCGAGGACCATCCGGTCAACCAGCGTCTGGTCCAGCTGATCCTGGCCGACCATGCCGCCGACCTGATCATCGTCGATGACGGAGCCCGAGCCGTCACGGCCTTCGAGACCAGCCGCTTCGACGTGGTCCTGATGGACATGCAGATGCCCGGCATGGACGGGCTGACGGCGACCCGCGCCCTGCGCGCCGTCGAGGCCGCCCGTCCGGCGACCCCGCGTACGCCGATCCTGATGCTGAGCGCCAACGCCATGGCCGAACACCGCGACAGCGCCCGCGCCGCCGGCGCCGACCTGCATCTGGCCAAGCCCGTCACCGCCCGCGACCTGCTGACCGCCCTGGCCATGCTGGTTCCGAACTAGCCCAGCCAGCCCGCCACGATGACCCGCAGCGGGTTGGTCGGATCCGACAGCAGCCGCGCCGTGATGGCCAGGGAGATGACCACCAGCAGGGGTCGGATCAGACGCGGCCCAAAGCGCATGGCCGCGTGCGAGCCCATCCGCCCGCCGATGAACTGCCCCACGGCCATGATCCCCGCCAGCGCCCAGACCACGTGGCCGCCCGCCGCCAGCACGACAATGCCGACGACATTGCTCATCAGGTTCAGCGCCTTGGTGTGGGCCGTGGCCCGCGTCAGCCCCATGCCCAGCAGCATGACCAGGCTGAGGGCGAAGAAGGACCCCGTCCCCGGTCCGAAGAAGCCGTCATAAAAGCCGATCCCGCCCGCCACGACCGCATAGGCCAGGGGCGTCAGCCGGGCGTGGGCGTCCTCGTCCGAGGCCTTGGGGCCGAGCAGGAAATATAGCGCAATGCCGACCAGCAGCACCGGCAGCAGGATCATCAGCCAGCGCGCGTCCACCAGGGTCACGGCGAAAGCGCCCAGCCCCGCCCCGACGCCGACCAGGGCCAGAGGCCAGCGGATCAGACGGAAATCCACGCGGCCCTTGCGCCAGAAATTCCACAGGGCCGAAGCCGTGCCGACGCTGCCCTGCACCTTGTTGGTGGCGATGGCCGCGACCGGGTTCAGCCCCACCGACAGCAGAGCCGGCAAGGAGATCAGGCCCCCGCCGCCGGCGATGGCGTCGATGAAGCCGGCGATGACCGACGCCAGACCCAGAAGGGCGATGATCTCAGGCGTCAGTTCCGGCACGCGCGCGATACTCCAGCAACAGCGGCGCTATAGACGCAGGCGCAGGAAACCGCCACCGCGCGGGCGGCGAGGTCCGCTTTCGGCCCTCTGCAGACATCAGTGACACGACAGCGGCGGCTAGTCGCCCAATGGCAGACGGGCGGTTCGGGCGCGCACGGCAGCCGAATATGTTCGACCTACCGGCACCAACAGCCCGTTCGTCAACTTGAGATGAGACCGCTGCTCCGACCTGACGATCTCGCAGATCGCATCCTGGGCCACCCACCAGCTCCTGTGCACCTGAAGACCCCGGTCAGGTTCAATCGCGGCGATGGCGTCTGACAGACGCATCAAGACAAGATCCGACCCGAGGATGGTGTGAACCCGCAGATAGTGGTCCTCGGCCTCGAGGGCGACGATCTCTTCGCCCAACCGGCTCGGCAAGCGCGAAAGCAGAGCGCCTGGAAACGCGCCTGACGTATCTCTGCGTCGCGCCAAGGGCGGTCGGGGCGGTGCATTCGACTTGCGCAGCAGCGTGAAAACGATTGCCAGCTGGACAGCCGCGACGACGCAGAACAAGGCCGGGAGTTGCGCGGGGTCGTACACATGCCCTGGCCGGATGATCGGCACCACCCAGGCCGCGACAAAGGTCACCGGCAAGGCGGAGACCATCGCCGTTGCAGTCAGGCGCAGCAGGGGACGCGAAATGGATGTCTCGGGAACAAGCTTCTCCGCCGCCAGCGCGGCGGCGTAACCCACGAACACCATGCCGATCCAGAAGGCATAGCGAACCGGCGCACTGAGCGGCGGATACGACCCGAACGGCCCCGCGGATCCGAGCAGCACCCCCATCCCGAGCACGGGCGCGGCGCGCCTCGCCAAGGGCCAGGCGGGTAGTTGGCGCATCGTGAACAGCATCCGCCCAGCACCTCCGAAGCGCCAAAAGCTATTGGCGAAATTCCGGGTTGTCGAGGTGAGCGCCCGGGCGAGAAACGGCGGACATGCGGCTGAAACCGCGAGAACCAGGAGAATAGATCCATGAAGCGCCTGTCGGCTGTTCTGATCCTGTCCGCAGCCCTCGCCGTGGCGGGGCCCCTGCGAGCACAGACGACGCCTTCGCTCGCGGCGTGTGAGGCGGCGCCTTTCGTTCCCGCGGGGGAGGCGCCCGACCTGGCTGGCCAATGGGATGTCTTGATGCAGGTCGGCGAAACGCCTTCACCGGGCCTTCTCGCCCTGGGCCATATGGATGGCGCCTACGCCGGCTCGCTCACCCCCTACAGGACAAATACCGTCGCCGTTCGTCGCCTGACGCTCGACGGCGGGGCCGTGAGCATGTCGGTGGCCTCTCGGGAAGGCGAGGTTCTGTTCGAAGGCCGCCTCACAGGGAGGCCCGACACCATGTGCGGGACCGTTCTGTACCACGGCGGGCAGAGGTTCCAGATGGTGGCTGTCCGTCGACCCACGAGCTATGTGCCGCGATAGGCAGGCAAGTTGCGATTGCTGGAGCCAGCGAAAGATCGCGGCGCCGGCAGCCCACCATCAAGGCCGCAGCAGGCGCCGAGCGGCGCGGTTCAAGAGTTGCTCGCGAACCCGCGCCGGGTGCATGAAGGCGCAGGCATTCAGGGAGGCTCGGCCATGACAGGTTCCATCCACATCGGCGTCGGCGGCTGGACCTTCGAGCCGTGGCGCGGAGTCTTCTATCCCGAGGGGCTGACGCAGAAGCGCGAACTGGAATTCGCCAGCCGGGCGCTGACCTCGATCGAGATCAACGGCACCTATTATTCCACCTTCAAGCCCGACAGCTGGATGAAGTGGCGCGACGAGACGCCCGACGGCTTCGTCTTTGCGGTCAAGGCCAGCCGGTTCTGCACCAACCGCAAGGTTCTGGCCGAGGGCGGCGAAAGCTTCGACCGCTTCCTGTCGCAGGGGCTGACCCTGCTGGGCGACAAGCTGGGGCCGATCAACTGGCAGTTCATGGGCACCAAGAAGTTCGACGCCGAGGACTTCGAGGGCTTCCTCAAGCTGCTGCCCAAGGAAAAGGACGGCGTGCGGCTGCGTCACGCCCTGGAGGTCCGCAACCCGACCTTCGCCTGTCAGGAATTCTATGATCTGGCCCGCCAATACGGCGCGGCCATCGTCTATGCCGTCGATGACGAATCCCCGACCTGGCCCCAGATCGACGAGGCGACCGCCGACTTCAGCTACGCCCGCCTGATGTCCAGCCGCGAGGACGAGCCGACGGGCATGACCTCAAGCGAACTGGACGCCGTGGCGGCCCAGACCCGCCAATGGGCCGAGCGCGGCGCGGTCTTCGCCTACTTCATCTCGGGGGCCAAGGTGCGGAACCCGGCGGCGGCCCAGGCGCTGATCGCAAAGCTGAAATAGCCGCCGGGTCGTCTTGCGGCGATGCGGAGCGCGTCCCATCTGCGGCGCGCCTTCCCGCCAAGCTCAAGGACGCCCCCATGCCGATCGCCGCTCGCGCCTTCGCCGCCACCGCCGCCGACGCGCCGCTTAGCCCCTACAGCTTCGACCGGCGCGATCCGGGGCCGGACGACGTGGCCATCGAGATCAAATACTGCGGCGTCTGCCATTCCGACCTGCACGTCGTGCACAACGACCTGGGCGGCACCCGCTATCCCATCGTGCCGGGCCATGAGATCGCCGGCGTCGTCACCGCCGTCGGCGCCAATGTCACGCGCTTCAAGCAAGGCGACCGGGTCGGCGTCGGCTGCATGGTCGACAGCTGCCGCACCTGCTCCTCGTGTCAGGCGGGCGAGGAGCAGTACTGCGTCCCCGGCATGACGCAAACTTACGGCTCGCCTGACCCCAAGGGCGAGGCGGTCGGCCAGACCATCACCCAGGGCGGCTACTCCGACCGGATCACGGTGGATCAGAACTACGTCCTGTCGATCCCCGACAGCCTGCCGCTGGACGCGGCCGCGCCCCTGCTGTGCGCCGGCATCACCACCTACAGCCCCCTGCGTCACTGGAAGGTGGGGCCGGGGTCCAAGGTGGCGGTCGTAGGCCTGGGCGGCCTGGGTCACATGGCTGTGAAGCTGGCCGTGGCCATGGGGGCCGAAGTCAGCGTCCTGTCGACCTCGGACCGCAAGCGCGCCGACGCCGAACGGATGGGCGCCAAGCACTTCCTGATCAACTCCGACAAGGATGCGATGAAGGCGGCGGCCGAGAAATTCGACCTGATCATCAACACTGTCTCGGCCACCCACGAAATCGCCAGCCACCTGAACCTGCTGGCCCGCGACGGGACCATGGTCATGCTGGGCCTGACGACGGAGGGTCTGCCGGTCTTCGCCATGCCCCTGCTGTGGCGTCGTCGCAGCGTGGCCGGCAGCCTGATCGGCGGCATCCGCGAGACCCAGGAGATGCTCGATTTCTGCGCCGCGCACGGCATCGTCTGCGACATCGAGACCATCGCCCCGCATCAGATCAACGAAGCCTATGCGCGGATGGAAAAGTCCGACGTCCGTTATCGCTTCGTCATCGACATGGGCCAGATTGGCCAGGCCGCGTAACGGCGTCTTCTCCGGCAACGCTTGCCAAGCTAAAGCGTAGTCTTGAGGGTGGGGCGTCGTCGACGACGGCGCCTCAAATCAAGGGACAGGGAAACGCATCATGGCGCGAGTGGCGTTGGTTACGGGTGGAACTCGAGGCATCGGCAAGGCGATCGTCCAACGATTGAGAGAAGACGGCATGGCCGTCGCGGCCGGCTATTCCGGCAATGACGAGGCGGCGGCGGCGACCGCCCGCGAACTGGGCGTCATGGTGGTGAAGGGCAACGTCGGCTCGTTCGAGGACTGCGAGCGGGCGGTGAAGGCGGTCGAGGCCGAACTGGGCCCCATCGACACCCTGGTGAACAACGCCGGCATCACCCGCGACGGCTTCTTCCACAAGATGAGCGCCGACCAGTGGTCGGACGTGATCCGCGTCAACATGGACAGCGTCTTCAACATGACGCGCCAGGTCATCAACGGCATGCGCGACCGGGGCTTCGGCCGCATCGTCAACATCTCCTCGATCAACGGCCAGAAGGGCCAGATCGGCCAGGCCAACTATTCCGCCGCCAAGGCCGGGATGATCGGCTTCACCAAGGCGCTGGCGCTGGAAAACGCGCGCAAGGGCGTGACCGTGAACTGCATCGCGCCCGGCTATATCGACACCGAAATGGTCGGCGCCATGGACCAGAAGGTGCTGGACAGCATCATCGCCCAGATCCCGGTCGGAAGGCTCGGAAAAGGCGAGGAAATCGCCGACATGGTGTCCTGGCTGTCGGGCGAGCGTGCCGGATATGTCACAGGCTGCACCCTGTCGCTGAACGGCGGCCAGTACCTGGTTGGCTGAACCGGCTTTGCCTAAAATCCGCCGTTCGGGCGTTCCACGACTTCAACCATGATGGCTGCGGTCGAGGTTGAGGCGGAGAATCCGCCATGCTTCGCCGTCCCGGCGCCGCGCGCCAGGACGGTCGGAGGCGTGCGCCTGGACCTCGCCGCCCTGATGCTGGTGGCCGGCTGTCTCGCGGCGACCCCGGCCTCGGCTCAGTTGCGCTCGAACGTCCAGGTCGAACAGAGCCGGGTGATCCGCGACCAGTCCGTCACCCGCACCCTGCCGCCCCCCGGGCGCTACGTCTCCGAGGCGGGTCAGAGCTTCATGCTGGATCGCGCCGGCTCCCTGACCCTGCTGCGGTTCGAGCGCTCGACCGAGACCTGGGCCCTGCGCCCGTCCTCGGCGCCGCGCGGCGACACCATCTATCGCAACGACGCCGGCGAGCAGGTGTTGCGCGTCACGCCCTCGGGCGGCGTCACCGTCTATACGGCCCGCAATCCCGGCGGCTCGCCCGTCTCCCTGTCCGGCCCCGCCGTCAGCCTGGAGCCGCCGACCCTCGGCCCGGTGCAGATGTTCAACCTGATGACCCGGCGCAGCGGCCTGGTCAGCGAGGCCATGGGGCGGCTGGTCCTGATCAACCTCGACGGCGACGAATCCGAAGCCCTGTGCATCGAGGCCCTGATCGTCACCACCGACGCGGTGATCCGTATCGCCCGCTCGCCCAGCGCCCGCCCCTTCCTGGAGCGCCTGCGCAGCATCACCATCATCGAAGGCCCGCGCGCCACGGTCAGCTACGCCCGCGGCGACCTGCGCGTCGTGGTCGATCCCAAGCGCGGCATCGCCGGCCGCCCCTCCTCGGCCCGCGTCATCCGCGCGGTGATCCCGCAGGACTGACGGAAAGGGCAGCGGACGCGGCGAGAGTTCGCTTTCGAGCCGTTGCAAACTACCGCGCTCTGAAAGAACATCGATCCATCCGAAGTCCAGGATGGTGATGATGCCGATCGCTCTGAAGGTCACAAAAACCTGCCAAACCGCCATAGCCGTTGTCGTGCTGGCTGTCGGCCTGTCCGCCTGCGCTACTGCGAAGGTCAATTGGGCTAGCCTGGGTGCAGGAGCGGCTAAGCAGGCTTGCAAGAATTCTTCCCACTGCGACTTGCCATGTTCGCAAGACGCCACGCGGCCCGATTGCGTCACGGGAAGCCTCCCCTAACGTCCGCACCACCCCTTAAGCGAACTTGGTTTCACGACCCGTGGTGGACATTCCGTCGCGCCGCGAACAAGCTCGGAACGCGGCGTCAGGGCCGCATGTCTCGGAGGCTTCATGGCGAGTGATTTTCCACATGGCGTCGTCCATGAGGCCGGCGCGGACCTTCAGGCGGCCTTGCGGGCCGATCCCAGGGTCTTTGGGCTATGGGAAGACCTGACCCCGCTCGGTCGCAACGAGTTCATCTGCTGGGTGGAGGACGCGAAACAGCCGGCGACCCGCCAGCGCCGCATCGAACGCACAGCCGAGGAACTGCTGGAGGGCAAGAAGCGCCCTTGCTGCTGGGTCGGCTGCATCCACCGCACCGACAAGGCGCCCAGCCGCTGGCAACAGGCCGTCCTGATCGACGGCAAGGCGAAGGGCCAGCCCTAGCCCCTGAAGCCGTCCTTGGCCGCGCGGCGGGCGGCGAAGTCCGCGGCGTCGGCGGCGCGCAGGAAGGGGTTGAAGCGGCGCTCCATCCCGGCACTGGTCGGCACGGTCGGCTCGCCCCGTTCACGGGCGGCGAAAATCGCCTCGGCGTGGGCCTGCATCTCCGGCCGGTCGTCCAGGCTGAGAGCGAAGCGGGCGTTGGACGCGGTGTATTCGTGGGCGCAATAAAGCGTGGTCGCCTCGGGCCAGGCGGCGATGCGGTTCAGGCTGTCCCACATCTGTTCGGGCGTGCCCTCGAACAGACGCCCGCAACCGAGGGCGAACAGGGTGTCGCCGACGAAGGCGATCTGATCCTCGACCGCGCGATAGACCACGTGGCCCAGGGTATGGCCGGGCGCAGCCGTGACCTCGAACACGGTCTGGCCCAGCCGCACGACATCGCCGCCCGCCACCACGCGGTCCAGCGGGGCCGCGCGGCGGACCTCCTCGGGGCCGACGATCTCGCAGCCGGTCTCGGCCTTCAGCCGTTCGTTGCCGCCGGTGTGATCCGGGTGCCAGTGGGTGTTGAGGATCAGGTCCAGCCGGCCCCAGCCCGACGCCTCGATCTCGGCCAGGACGGCTTCGGCGTCCGGCGTGTCCACGGTCGCGACCATCCCCGTCGCCTCGTCGCGGATCAGGAAGCCGTAGTTGTCGGACAGGCAGGCGAACTGGCGCACGGTCAGGGTCATGAGGCCTCCAATCAGACCCATCCTAGCAGGGCCGCATCCCGAGAATAGCGCCAGAACCAATTGGGATTGGCAGGCGGCCTCACATTTTCCGCTCATCCCCGCGGAGGCGGGGACCCAGTGAGAACTTCAAGCTCTATCGCCGGATTGCCGCTAGCCATTGGGCAGGGCGCTTGCGGCCAAAGTACTGGGTCCCCGCCTCCGTGGGGATGAGCGGTTTGGTTGGGGCGGGAAAGGCCGACATTCATCGCGATTTCAGCCATAATGGCGTCCATGCGGCGCAGCATCGACGATCTTCGCACCTTCTACGGCGAGCCGACCGGCGTGCTGGTGCGGCGCATGCTGGCGCGGCGGCTGGACGACGCCTGGGGCGAGGCTGAGGGCTGCGACGTTCTGGGCATCGGTTACGCCACCCCCTGGCTGGGCGGGTTCGTCGGCGCGCGGCGCGTGATCGCCGCCATGCCGGGCGGACAGGGCGCTGAACAATGGGCGGCGGCAGGGCGCAACCGCACTGTCCTGGTCGACGACAAACGTCTGCCCTTCGCCGCCGGAACCTTTGACCGCATCCTGCTGGTCCATGCGCTGGAGGAGGCCGACGATCCCCTGGCCCTGCTGACCGAGGCGGTGCGGGCGCTGGCTCCGGCCGGGCGGATCATCCTGGCCACGGCGGCGCGCGGCGGTCTGTGGGCGCGGGCCGAGACGACGCCCTTCGGCCACGGTCGCCCCTTCACCCGCAGCCAGCTGGAGCGGCTGGTGCGCGAGGTCGGGCTGGAGCCGGCCGCCTGGTCCCAGGCCCTCTATGTCCCGCCGTGGCGGCCCCTGCTGCCGCTGGCCGACGGCTTCGAACAGGTGGGCCGCTGGGTCTTTCCAGGGGCCGCGGGCCTGATCATGCTGGAGGCCTCGCGACAGTCCTACGCCCGCATCCGCCCGCAGGGTCTGGCCCAGGCTGTGATGGCGGCGCGCCCGGCGCTGACCCCCTCGCCCGCCTCGCGCGACCATGGACCGCCCGCCCATGCTCTGGTCGGCGCGCGCAAACGGCCTTAAGGCGAGCCCATGCAGCGACTGATCCTGATGCGCCACGCCAAGGCCGAGAAGACCGCCCCCGGCGGCGACATCGACCGCCCCCTGTCCAAGCACGGCCGCGACGACGCCCTGGCCATGGGCCGCGCCCTGGCCGAACGCGGCCTGCGTCCCGACATGGCCCTGGTGTCCAGCGCCCGCCGCACGCATCAGACCTGGGACGCGGTCAGTGAATCCATGGGCGACGTCGAGGCGCATCTGCTTCCCGCCCTCTACAACGCCTCGGCGGATGCGCTGCGCCGGGCGGTCGAATCCGCCGAAGACGAGGCCGGCTGCCTGCTGCTGGTGGCGCATAATCCGGGCGTGCACCAGCTGGCGGTCGAGTATCTGATCGAGAGCGCAGCCTCGCCCAGCGTGCTGGACAAGATGAGCGGCGGCTTCCCCACCGGGGCGGCGGCCGTCTTCACCGTCGATGTCGCGGGACGCCCTTCCTATGAGGGCTGGCTGACGCCGCACGATCTCGAAAAATGACCGACGCCCTGCCGACCACGGCCTTCAAGATCCTGAGCCGCGCCGACTGGCGGGCGACCCTGGCCGAGGGCGCCTATGACGGCTCGCCCGTCGACCACGCCGACGGCTATATCCACCTGTCCGCCGCCGACCAGTTGGCCGTGACCGCCGCCAAGCATTATGCGGGTCAGGCCGACCTGATGCTGGTCGAGGTCGATCTCAGCGCGCTGGGCGACACTTTGGTCTGGGAGCCGTCGCGCGGCGGCGCCCTGTTTCCCCATATCTACGGCCCCCTGCCCATCGCGGCGACGCGGGGCGCGCGCGCGCTGTCGGTGACAGAGGCTGGCGAAATGATCCTGAGCGAGAATCCATGAGCCTGACCGACCTCGGCGCCGTCCTCCTGCGCCAGATGGACCCCGAGACCGCGCACCGGCTGGCCATCCGCGCCCTGCAGGTCACGCCCCTGCCCGCCCCCGGCGCCGACGATCCGATCCTGAAGACCCGCATCGCCGGGCTGGAGATGTCCAATCCGGTCGGCCTGGCCGCCGGTCTCGACAAGAACGGCGAGGCGCTGGAGGGCCTGTCGCGTCTCGGCTTCGGCGCGGTGGAATGCGGCTCGGTCACGCCGCGCGCCCAACCGGGCAACCCCAAGCCGCGCCTGTTCCGCCTGTCGGAAGACCGCGCCGTCATCAACCGCATGGGCTTCAACAACGAGGGGCTGGAGCCTTTCGCCGCGCGCCTGGCCCGGCGTCCGAAACGCACGGCCATCGGCGCCAACCTGGGGGCCAACAAGGACACCGAGGACAAGGCGGCGGACTACGTGGCAGGCCTGCGCCGTCTGGCGGGTCTGGCCGACTATTTCACCATCAACATCTCCTCGCCCAATACGCCGGGCCTGCGGGCGCTTCAGGGCCGCGAGGCGCTGGACGACCTGCTGGGCCGGATCAACGAGGCCCGCCCTGCCGACGGCGCACCCGTCTTCCTCAAGATCGCCCCCGACCTGGTCGGCGAAGAGATCGGCATGATCGTCGAGGCCTCGCTGGCCCACGGCATCGACGCGCTGATCGTCTCCAACACCACGCTGGAGCGCCCCGCCTCGCTGAAATCCGCCTTCGCGGGCGAGGCCGGGGGCCTGTCGGGCGCGCCGCTCAAGCCCTTCGCGCAGAAGGCCCTGGAGGCCGCAGCCGAAGCCGCCGCCGGACGCCTGCCGCTGATCGCGGTGGGCGGGATCGAAAGCGGGGCGGACGCTTTCGCCCGCATCCGCGCCGGCGCTGCGGCGGTCCAGGTCTATTCCGCCCTCGTCTATGACGGTCCCGGACTGGTCGGCGCCATCAAGCGCGATCTGGCCGCGCGCCTGCGGGCCGAAGGCTTCGCCGACCTGTCCGAAGCGGTCGGTTCGGGGCGTTGACGGAGCATTAGGGCAAACCGCGCATCATGACCTCGATCGGCGGAACCCCGCCTGCTCGGAAGGACGCATGACGCAAACCGCCGCCGACGCCCTGACCGTATGGGCGCCCGCCATTCGCCAGCGACGCAAGTCGATGCTGCAACGCCTCGTCATGGGCGCGGCGACGGCATTGGTGTTCAGTCCCGTTCTGGGCTGGGTGTTCAGCACGGCCTGGCTGGCGGTCTACATCCTGATCCAGTTCGCTGAAGCGGCGATCTTTGCGCCCGTAATCGCTGGGCGGGTCAAGGAACCGTCCGGGTGGCGCGGACTGTCCGGCGACCTGGTGCTGATCCTCAACGCCGGCTTCCTGGGCAGTTTGACCATCCCGCTGTGGCTGGTCGGCGGCCCGATGGGCGGCGTTGCAGCCGCCGTCTTCCTGTCGGCCGGCACAGTCAATTCCGTGGTCATGTCTTCGGGTTCGATGCGGGTCTTCGCCTGCACCGTTCTGCCGCAGCTGGCCTATCTGGCCCTCACGCCGCTGTTCATGATTCAGTGGGGCGCTCCGCCCCATTTCGTCACCGCCGTCGCCATCGGCGTCCTGGCCTATGCTGTCTTCTGCCTGAACACGCGCCGGCACATTTTCCGCGTCGGCCTGGCTGAAAGCCGCGCCCGCCTGGACGCCGAGGTCCGGCGCGAGGAGGCGGAGACCGCCATGGCGAACCGCAGCGCCTTCCTCGCGGCGGTCGGCCACGACCTGCGCACCCCGATCAGCGCCATCCTGACGGGCGCCACCGAACTCGAAAACGCCGCCAAGCCCGCCTCGGCGCGTCAGCAGATCGCCCTGATCACCGACGCCAGCCTGATGATGAAGGCGATGCTGGACGACCTGCTGGATCATGCCCGGCTCGACGCCGGGCGGATGAACGTCGAGAGCCGCGATTTCGACCTGCGGCAGCTGCTGTCCCAGACGGCCCGCCTGTGGGCCGGCCCGGCGCGGGCCAAGGGTCTGCGCCTGCGCCTGGCGGGCGCCCGGACCTTGCCGCGCATGGTGCGGGGCGACGCCATGCGGCTGCGTCAGGTGCTGAACAACCTGATCTCCAACGCGATGAAATTCACCGAAGCGGGGTCGATCACCCTTGGCCTTCAGGCCTGGCCGGACGAGCACGGCGCCCATGTGCTGTTGATCACCGTGGCCGACACGGGTCCGGGCATGAGCGCCGATCAGTTGACCCGCCTGTTCACCCCCTACGACCAGACGACCGACGGCGTGGCCGCCCTTTACGGCGGATCAGGCCTGGGGCTGGCGATCAGCCGCGACCTAGTCCAGTTGATGGGCGGACGCCTGACCGTGCGCAGCGCGCCGGGCGAAGGCGCCGTCTTCACCATCTCCCTGGTCCTGCCGCGTGGCTCGGGGGCCGAGATCCAGACCACCCTGACGCCCGAAGCGCGCGGCCTGGTCGCCAAGCCCCTGCCCCGCGCGACGCCCGCCGCGCCGCCGCCCGCGCCCGCGCCGGAACCGGAGGTCGCCGCCCCCGTAATCGCCGAGGACGCAGTCGCCGAGGACGCGCCCCCATCGGACGGCGAGCGCCCGCTGCGGGTTCTGGTGGTGGACGACCACGCCATCAACCGCCGCGCCATCCAGTTGATCCTGCAGTCCGTGGACTGCGAGATCGCCATGGCCGAGGACGGGCTGGCCGCGCTTCAGGCCTGCGAAGGCGCGCCCTTCGACGTCATCTTCATGGATGTGCGGATGCCCGAGCTGGACGGCCGCGAGACCACGCGGCGCCTGCGCGCGGCGGGCGGCGTCAACGCCGCGACGCCCGTCATCGCCGTCACCGCCGACACCGCGCCCGAGGACATCGCCGCCTGCACAGCCGCCGGCATGAACTATTTCGTCTCCAAACCCCTGACGCCCGGCTCTCTGCTTCAGGCCCTGTCTCAGGTGCTGGAAGAAGCGACGGCGGAGAGCGCGGCGGCCTGACCGCGGACCTGCGCCACTAGCCGTTCAGGGAAGCCCGGCTCGCGCAGGCGGCACTCCCACACCGTCACGACGCGCCAGCCCGCCGCCGTCAATTCCGCCTCGACCCGGACATCGCGGGCGCGATTGCGCGCGATCTTGGCCGCCCAGTAGTCAGGGTTGGTCTGAGGTTTTCGCGCCCCGCGCGGGCAGTCGTGGCCGTGCCAGAAGCAGCCGTGGACGAAGAGGGCGACCCTGCGCCCCTTCATCACCACGTCGGGCCGTCCGGGCAGGCCGCAGCCGCCCAGACGGTAGCCGATCCCGGCGGCGCGCAGCATCCGCCGGACCTTCAGTTCAGGCGCGGTGTCGCGCCCCTTCACCCGGCGCATGACCGCGCTGCGTTTCTCCGGGGTGAAGACGTCGGTCATGGATCACCCCATGACAGACCGGATCAGAGCTGAGCCAGCAGGTGCTCGGCCGTGGACACCTTGAACTCGCCGCCCTGCTCGACATTCAGCTGGTCGACCACGCCGTCCTTGACCAGCATGGAGTAGCGCTGCGACCGCTCGCCCATGCCGAAGCCCTTGGCGTCCAGGGCCAGGCCGACCGCGCGGGTGAAGTCGCCGTTGCCGTCGGCCAGCATGACGATGTCGTCAGCGCCGGTCAGTTCATGGGACTGGGCCCAGGCGCCCATGACGAAGGCGTCGTTGACCGACAGACAGGCCACGGTGTCGACGCCCTTGGCGGCCAGATCGGCGCGGTTGTCCTTGTAGCCCGGCAGGTGGCGCGCCGAGCAGGTCGGGGTGAAGGCGCCGGGGACGGCGAACAGGGCCACGGTCTTGCCCGCGAACAGCTCGCTGGTCGTCACCGGCTTGGGGCCGTCGGCGGTCATGGTGGTCAGGGTCGCGTCGGGGATGCGGTCGCCGATCTGGATGGTCATGCGGAAGCTCCGGGCTGAAGGCCCGGGGAATCCGGGCGGCGTTCGATTGTCAGATAGAGAGGCGGACAAGGATCGCCAAGCGCACTTCGTTCCATGCGCGCCTTGCGCCCGAAGCGTCGGCCGCCGATGATAGGGGCATGACCGCCTTTTCCTCCCTGACCGGGCGTCTTCTGGTGGCGATGCCAGGCATCGACGACGATCGGTTTCGCCACGCCGTCATCCTGATCTGCGCCCACGACGACGAGCACGCCATGGGGCTGCGGCTGGACCAGCCGGCGCCGGGCGTCACCCTGTCCGAAGTGCTGGCCAAGCTGGACACGCCGAACGCCGACGCCATGCAGGGCCGCTCGGTCCTGATCGGCGGGCCGGTGGAGCGCGAGCGCGGCTTCGTCCTGCACACCGACGACTGGTCCAGCGAGGACGCCACCCTGACCTTCGGCGACGGCCTGGCCATGACGGGCACCCGCGACGCCCTGAGCGCCATGACCGACGTCGAAGAAGGCCCGCGCCAGTCGATCCTGCTGCTGGGCTACGCGGGATGGGGCGAAGGTCAGCTGGAGGAGGAACTCGGCGAGAACGTCTGGCTGACCGCCGACGCCGATGCCGAGCTGATCTTCGACGGCGACTACCAGACCAAATGGAGCCGGGCGCTGGCGGGTCTGGGCATCGACGCCGCCCGCCTGTCCGCTCAGAGCGGGCGCGCCTGAAGGCGATCAGGCGCGCCTAGGCCGAGCGCGCCTTGATCGGCGCCGTGCCGTCGGCCAGCGACTCGTTCAGATAGACCTCGGCCTCCTGGGCCGGCAGGGCGGGGGCATAGCCGAAGCCCTGGCCGTAGTGGCAGCTGGCGTCCAGCAGCAGACGCGCCAGCCCGGCGTTCTCCACCCCCTCGGCGACGACCTCCAGCGACAGGTCGCGGCCCAGGTTGACGACCGATTTGACGATCTTGGCCGAGCCCTCGTCCTTGTCCATCGTCAGAACGAAGTAGCGGTCGATCTTCAGCGTGTCGAAGGGCAGCCGCGCCAGATAGGACAGGGACGAGAAGCCCGTGCCGAAGTCGTCCAGCGCCAGGCTGGCCCCGGCCTCGCGCAGCTGCGTCAGGACCTCGGCGGCGTGCGCGGTGTCGCGCATGATGTCGCCCTCGGTGACTTCCAGCTTCAGCGCGCCGCGCGGCAGGCCGGTTTCCTGAATGATGCGGGCCACGTCCTCGACCAGATGCGGCCGCTCGATCTCGCCGACCGACAGGTTGACGCTGCAGAACAGCTTGCCCGCGCTGGGGTGGCGCTGCAGCCACTCGGCCAGTTGGCGCGCCGCCTGGGTCATCATCAGAAGACCCAGTTCGTTCATCAGGCCCATTTCGTCGGCCAGGGTCAGGAACTCGTCCGGCGGCACCAAGCCGCGCCGGGGGTGGCGCCAGCGCACCAGGGCTTCGAAGCCGGCGACCGCGCCGCTGTTGAGATTGACGATGGGCTGATAGAAGGCCTCGATCTCGCCCCGCACGAAGGCGTTGCGCAGATCGGCTTCCAGCGCCAACCGCGACAGGCTGTCGGACTCCAGCGCCCGGCCATAGGCCGCCGCCCCGCCGCGCCCCGCCGACTTGGCCTGTTCAACCGCCAGTTCGACCCGGCGCAGCAGTTCGGCGGGATCGGGCGCGTCCGGCCCGCCCTCGGCCGCGACAGCGCCGATGGAGACGGTCGGGTAGATGTCGAAGCCGGCGACCCGCAGCGGCTGCTCCAGCGCCTCGCGCACCAGTTCGCTCGCGCCCGTGGCGCCGCGTCGCGTCAGGATGGCGAACTCGTCCTCGCCGATGCGAGCGGGCGAGCTGTCCTGGGCGAAGGCGCCCAACAGCCGCGAGCCCAGGGCCGACAGGACCAGATCGGCGCGCTCGTGCCCCAGAGCCTCGTTCAGACGACGCAGCCGGTCGACGTCGGCCACCACCAGCTCATATTGCCCCGGCACGGCCAGGGTCTCGGCGGCGCGGACCAGGAAGGTGCGACGGTCCAGCAGACCCGTCAGCGTGTCTCGGTCGGCGCCGGCGAACTTGGTTTCCAGGGCGACCACGCCGGCCGCGCGCAGGCCGTCCTCCAGCCAAACCCCGCGCCACAGGCAGGTCTCGCACCCGCGCATCCGCAGACGCACGGCGATCTCGGTGCCCTCGGCCTGGGGCTTCAGCAGACGGTCGGCCAGGGCGCGGTCCTGGGGCATGGCCAGGGCGGCGAAGGCGGCGCCCGAACATTCCGGCGCCAGCGGGCCGAGGCCCAAGGCGCGCGTGGCCCCGGTAAAGCGAATTTGGTCGTCGGCCGGGGTCCAGATCCACAGGGCGGCGTCGGCGGCGGCCAGCGCCTCGATCGCCGTCGTCGGGTCCCAGGCCAGCGCTCTGGATCGTGTGCTCAAAGCGAATCCCGGATGTAAGAACTGAACGCGGCCGGGTCAGGGACAAACTCGTCCTCGATGACGCCGAACAGCAGATGATCTGCCCATGCGCCGTTAATTTTCAGATAAGCCCTCGCCAAACCTTCGTGGCGGAAGCCCGCCTTTTCGAGGACCCGACGCGAAGCCTGGTTCGAAGGCACGCAGGCCGCCTCGACCCGATGCAGTTTCAGCACCCCGAAGGCGAAGCCCAGCATGGCCCGCGCCGCCGCCGTGCCCACGCCCTGCCCCGCATAGGGCTGGCCCACCCAGTAGCCCAGCGTCCCCGTCTCGGCCACGCCGCGCCGGATGTTGGACAGGGTGATGGCCCCCATCAGGGCCTCTTCATCGGGATCGAAGACGAACAGGGGCCAGGCTGTGCCCAGCTCCATCTCGCGGGCATAGACGCCCAGCCGCCGCCGAAACGCCGCCCGGGTCAGGTCGTCCTCGGCCCAGGCCGGCTCCCAGGGCTGAAGATAGTCGCGCGACCCGCCGCGCAGTTCGGCCCATTCCGCATAGTCCGAAGGCCGCGGCGGACGCAGCAAGACCCCCTGTCCGCGCAGGACGGGTCCGGTCGCCTCGGCCATCCAGTCGAACAGGGCCATGACGGCAGACTACCTGAGCCCGCGCCCGACGCCAGCCACGACTTAGCGGCCCACCAGACGCGCCGCGAAAGCCGCGCCCGCGGGCGCCGCCGCCTTGGGGCCAAGGACCGCCGAGGCCGAACGCCCGGCCGAGGCCATGTCGCGCCCCACGGCGCGCAGGTCGTCGCGGCTCTGGGCCAGGATGCGGGCGGCGCTGTCCTCGGACGAGACGGGCGCGCCGAAGATCAGGGTCTGGGCGGCGTTGCGGCCCGCTCGGCTGGCGGGGCTTTCGTCGGCCATCCACAGCGTCGCGTTCAGGACGGCCTTGGCGCGCGACAGTTCGGCGTCCGTCGGCCCCTTCTCGGCCAGGTCCAGCAGTTCGGCGGCGCAGACCTCGGCCAGCTCCACCGCCCGGTCGGCGGCGGCCCCGGCGTAGACGCCCAGCAGCCCGGCGTCCTCATAGGCCTCCTGATAGGCGTCGATGGCGTAGGCCAGGCCCCGGTCCTCGCGGGCGCTCTGGAACAGGCGCGAGGCCATGCCGCCGCCGAGGATTTCGGTGAACAGGCGCAGGGCCGGCAGGCGCGCGTCCAGCGCCCCCATGGTCGGCAACTGGAAGACGAGGTTGGCCTGTTCGATCTTGCGGGTCAGCTTGGCCTCGCCGCCGACGAAGACAGCGGGCGCCAGGGGATCGAGCGGTGTTGCGGCTTCCTGACCGAACCAGCGCTCGGCCAGGGCCAGCAGTTCGTTCTCATCGACCGCGCCGGAGACCGCCACCACCATCCGGTCGGGCGAATAGAGCTGGGCGCGCCACTGGGCCACGGCGGCGCGGTCGGCGGACGCCAAACTGTCGACGGTGCCCAGGATCGGCCGCCCCAGCGCCTGACCGGCGTAGGCCCGCGTCTGGGCCATTTCGAAGACGTGGTCGTCGGGGGTGTCGAAGGCCTCGGCGATCTCCTGGGCCACGACGTCCTTCTCGCGGACGATCTCGGCGGGATCGAGCGTGGGGCGGAAGACCAGGTCGGACACCACCTGCATGGCCAGGGGCAGCGAGCCGTGCAGGGCGCGGATCTCGAAGCTGGTGCGCTCATAGCCGGTGGCGGCGTTGATCGAGCCGCCTTCGGCCTCGATCCGCTCGACGATGTCGCGCGCGCCCATGTCGCCGGCGCCCTTGAACACCAGGTGCTCCAGCAGGTGCGACCAGCCGGAGCGGGTCTCGTCCTCCATCCGCGCCCCGCCGCGCACGGCGACGGTCAGGGCGAAGGTCCGCAGACCGGGCATGGGGTCGCAGACGATGCGGACGCCGTTGGACAGGGTGTGAAGGCGAGCGGTCAGGATGCGGTGTCCTTGCGGGTCATGCGGCGGCGCAGCAGCACTGCATAGAAGGCGATCAGGGCGGCGGCGAGACCGAACCAGGTCAGGGCGTAGCCGAGGTGGTTGTTCGAGAAGGCGGCGGGCGGCGCCGAGGGCTTCAGCGCGGCCCAGTCGGGATTGGTCGAGGTCACGGCGAAGACGGTGAAGGGCGACACAGGCCCCTCGACCTTCAACGCGCGGGCCATGGCCTCGGCGTCGCGGCCGTAGAAGCGGCCCTCGGCCGGCGGCGGCGTCAGAGCGCTGGGCGGGGGCGAACGGCGCAGGACGCCCGTGATCACGATGGGCATGGCGTCGTCGGCCTGGACCGGCGGACGGGCCGAAATCTCAGCGGAAACGAAGCCGCGATCGACCAGCAGGGTCGGGCCGCCCTCGCCCTCCATCCCTTCAGGTCGGCAGGCCGAGACCAGCCGCACGCCCGCGTCGCTGTTCTCGATGGACTGCAGCTCGACCCAGGGCGCCGCCGCCAGGCCGCGGCAGGTCAGGATCACACGGCGGAACTCGGGGTTCTCGGCCTTCAGCGCCTCGGCCAGCGGCACGGGCGGCAGGTCAGCGGCGGCCTCGGCCCCGGCGATCAGCCCTTCCTTCCACTGCATCCGTTGCACCTGCCAGACGCCGAGCGTCAGCAGGACGCCCAGCAGGAGGACGGCGAGGACCGTCAGGACGACGGGGAAGCGCGGGCGGACGGCAGCGGTCATTTCGGGTCTCGGGTTCGCAGCATCTGCAGGGCGGTCATCAGCCCCTTGCCGGGCCGCATCAGGCCCAGGGCCAGGGCGGCGACCAACGGCAGCCAGACGATCAGGTGCAGCCAGATGGGGGGATGCCAGGCGATCTCGACCGCCAGGGCCGTGAAGCCGACGATGAAGCCGGCGATCTGCATGATGAAGGTGGCGGCGCCGTCGCCGGTCTCGATCGAGGCGAGGTCATGGCCGCAGGTTTCGCAAGTCGGGCGAACCTTGAGGAAGCCCTGAAACAGGCGCCCCTGCCCGCAGTTGGGGCAGCGGCCCAGAAGGCCGGCGCGGATGGCCTGACCGCCAAGCAAATCGGCGCGGGACTGTTCGTCCCGCGCCGTTTGAAGTGCAGCAGCTGGTTCGCTCAGCTTCACCCGAAGGTGACGTAGACGAAGGCGAACAGGAACAGCCAGACCACGTCCACGAAGTGCCAGTACCAGGCGGCGGCTTCGAAGCCGAAATGCTTCTGCGGGGTCATCTGGCCCATCTGCAGGCGCAGCAGGCAGACCGCCAGGAAGATGGTGCCGACCAGGACGTGGAAGCCGTGGAAGCCCGTGGCCATGAAGAAGATCGAGCCATAGAGCCCCGACTGGGCCGCTTCTTCGTTGAAGAAGAGGTGCTCGTGGATGATGTGCTGATACTCGTAGGCCTGAACGCCGGTGAACAGAACGCCCAGCAGGACGGTGATCAGCAGACCCAGCTTGGCGGCCTTGCGGTCGCCGACCGCCAGCGCATGGTGCGCCCAGGTCACGGTCGTGCCCGACAGCAGCAGGATGACGGTGTTCAGCAGCGGCAGGCCCCAGGGGTCCAGCAGCTCGACGCCCTTGGGCGGCCAGGTCGACCAGGCCTTGCCCGTGTCCATCCAGTTGCCGACTTCCGGGATGATGGCGCGCGATTCATTGAAGATCGCCATGTCGAAGAACATCCAGAAGAAGGCGACGAAGAACATCACCTCCGAGGCGATGAACAGCACCATGCCGTAGCGCAGGCCGATCGAAACGACCGGGGTGTGGTCGCCCTTCTTCGATTCCTTGATCACGTCCGACCACCAGCCGAACATGGCGTAGAGCACGCCGGCCAGACCGGCGAAGAAGACGTACTTGGTGCCTTCCGGCAGGCCGAACAGGCCCTTCATCCAGATGACCGCGCCGACGAACATGACCACGCAGGCCATGGACGAGATCAGCGGCCAGGGGCTCGGGTCCACCAGGTGGTAGTCGTGTTGCGGTTTCGCGTGCGCGTCGGCCATTCCAGGGTCTCTGAATTAAGGCGAGAGATCGTTATAACAGGGGCTATAGCGCCCGCTATCCCGCTTTGCCAACAGGGGATTGGCCGGAAGCGGCCTGCTGGAACCCTTTGGTGGGATAGAAGGTGTAGCTGAGGGTGATTTCACGCACCCCCTTGGCTTCGGCGTCGGTCGCCAGCTCGGGCGCGACGAAATACTGGACCGGGAAGGCCTTGGTTTCGCCGGGCGCGATCTCCTGCCCCTCGAAGCAGAAGCACTGCAGCTTCTGGAAGTAGGGTCCGGCGCGCTCGGGCACGACATTGTAGGCCGCCGTAGCGTGGATCGGCTGATCCGAGGTGTTGGTCACGTTGAAATAGGCCATGCCGGTTTCGCCGATGCGGACGCGCTGGCTGACCTGTTCGGCCTTGAAGGTCATCGGCAGGTCGCGGACGTTGGTGTCGAAGCGGATCAGGACGCTGCGGTCCAGGATCTGCGTCGGCGCCGCCTCGGCCTTCATCACCGTGCCGTCGAAACCCGTCACCTGACAGAAGAGGCGATACAGCGGCACGGCGGCGAAGGCCGCGCCCGTCATGCCCATGACCACGGCGGCGCAGATCAGGGCGATGAGGTTCTTGCGATCCTTCACTGCGCGGGCTCCGCAGGGGCCGGCAGGGCCGGATCAGCGCGCTCGAGCGTGGCGACGGCGGCGGCCTCGGCGGCCTTGCGGGCCTCGGTGTTGCGCTGAAGGTTCACCACGGTGACGATGAAGACCAGGACAATGAAGCCGACCAGGCCCAGGGCGATGGCGACGTTGCGGCGCTTGCGCGCCCGCACTTGTTCTTCGGTCAGTTTGACGAAATTCGGACGGGTCACGCGGTCAGGCTCCCAGGCCCGGCAGCTGCTCGACCAGGAGGGCCGAGAACAGCGCCATCAGATACAGAATGGAAAAGGCGAACAGGTTGCGGGCCGGTTTGGCCTCGGCCCGGACGTCATACAATGCGGCCTCTCGCCCCACCGCCTCGGCCTTGTCCGGCTGGTCGCCGGCGCGCGAGCGCCACAGCCGCACCGCCAGGGCCAGGAAGAACAGCCCGCCGGCGACCGACACCGCCAGATAGACGACGCCGCCCAGACCCAGGAAGGCCGGAGCAATGGCCACCGGCACGAAGATCAGGCTGTAGATCAGGATCTGCAGCCGGGTCGACTTGGCCCCGCGCGCCACCGGCATCATCGGGATGCCCGCCTTGGCGTAGTCGCCGGCCGAATAGAGGGCCAGGGCCCAGGAGTGCGGCGGGGTCCATAGGAAGATGATGAGGAACAGCAGCCAGGCCTGCCACGGCGCGTCGCCCGTCACCGCGGCCCAGCCGATCACCGGCGGGAAGGCCCCCGCGGCGCCGCCGATGACGATGTTCTGGGGCGTCCGGCGCTTGAGCAGCAGGGTGTAGAAGCCGGCGTAATAGACGATGGTCAGGGCCAGCAGGCCGCCGGCCAGCCAGTTGGTCGTCATGCCCAGCAGCATGACCGAGAAGATCGACAGGATGACGCCGAAGGCCATGGCGTCATTCTTGCGAACGCGGCCCGCCGCGACGGGACGGCCGCGCGTGCGCCGCATCAGGGCGTCGGTCTCGCCCTCCAGCGCCATGTTCAGGGCGCCGGCGGCCCCTGCCCCCACGGCGATGCACAGCACGGCGATGGCGGCCAGAAGGAAGTTGGGGCGCCCCGGCGCGACCACCAGTCCAGTCACGGCGGTGAAGACCACCAGCGACATGACGCGCGGTTTCAGCAGCTGGAAGAAGTCTTCCGGCTGGGAGGTCGTGACGAGGGGGGTCTCGCGATCGGGGCGGTCAGTCATGGTCATAAAAGCCAAAGGCCGCCCTTCCGGTTACGAAAGGGCGGCCTCTCAAGGGTTCATCCGGTTTCGGATCAGTGGTTGTCCGCCTTGACCACCGGCAGTTCGTTGAACTGGTGGTGCGGCGGGGGCGACGAGAGAGTCCACTCCAGGGTGGTGGCGCCTTCGCCCCACGGATTGGCCTCGCCCTTACGGCGACGAACGGCGGCTTCCAGCAGCATGACCAGGAAGACGGCGACGCCGACGACCGTGATCAGATAGCCGATCGACGAGATCTGGTTCCAGTAGGTGTAGGCTTCCGGATAGTCGATGTAGCGACGCGGCATGCCCTGCAGACCCAGGAAGTGCTGCGGGAAGAAGACCAGGTTCACGCCGACGAACATGATCCAGAAGTGGGTCGCGCCGAGGAACTCGTTGTACTTCACGCCGAACATCTTCTCGAACCAGTAGTAGAAGCCCGCGAAGATCGAGAAGACGGCGCCCAGCGACAGCACGTAGTGGAAGTGGGCCACGACGTAGTAGGTGTCGTGCAGGCTGTAGTCGATGCCTGCGTTCGACAGGACCACGCCGGTCACGCCGCCGAGGGTGAACAGGAAGATGAAGCCCATCGCCCACAGCATGGGCGTCTTGAAGGTGATGGAGCCGCCCCACATGGTGGCGATCCAGCTGAAGATCTTCACGCCCGTCGGCACGGCGATGATCATCGTCGCGGCCACGAAGTAGGCGCGCAGGTTGATGCTCATGCCCACGGTGTACATGTGGTGCGCCCAGACGATGAAGCCGATGAAGCCGATGGCGACCATGGCGTAGGCCATGGCGAGGTAGCCGAAGATCGGCTTCTTCGAGAAGGTCGAGACGATGTGCGAGATGATGCCGAAGCCCGGCAGGATCATGATGTAGACTTCGGGGTGGCCGAAGAACCAGAACAGGTGCTGGTACATCACCGGGTCGCCGCCGCCGGCCGGATCGAAGAACGAAGTGCCGAAGTTGCGGTCCGTCAGCAGCATGGTGATGGCGCCCGCCAGAACCGGCAGCGACAGCAGCAGCAGGAAGGCCGTGATCAGCACGCCCCAGGCGAACAGCGGCATGCGGTGCAGGGTCATGCCCGGCGCGCGCATGTTGAAGATGGTGGTGATGAAGTTGATCGCACCCAGGATCGACGAGGCGCCGGCGACGTGCAGCGAGAAGATCGCCAGGTCGAACGACGGACCCGTGTGGCCCATGGTGGAGAGCGGCGGATAGGCCGTCCAGCCGCCGCCGAAGCCCTTGCCCGGGCCGCCGTCGACGAACATCGAGATGACCAGCAGGATGAAGGCCGCGACCAGCAGCCAGAACGAGATGTTGTTCATCCGCGGGAAGGCCATGTCCGGCGCGCCGATCATGATCGGCGTGAAGTAGTTGGCGAAGCCGCCCATGGTCGCCGGCATGACGACGAAGAAGACCATGATCAGGGCGTGGGCCGTGACCGTGACGTTGTAGCCGTGCTTGGAGGCCTCAACGATCCCCAGCTGCTGGATGATCGTGCCTTCCTTGAACAGCTGGATGCCCGGCTCAGCCAGTTCCCAGCGGATCAGACCCGACAGGGCGCCGCCCACCAGACCGGTGAAGATGGCGAACACCAGGTACAGAAGACCGATGTCCTTGTGGTTCGTCGACAGGAACCAGCGGGTGAAGAAACCCGGCTTGTGATCGTGATGATCGTCGTGCGTTGCGGCAGCGGTGGCCATGATCGTGGGGCTCTCGCGTCTCTGTTACTGGGCGGCCGGCGCGGCAGGCGCGGCGGCAGGGGCCGCGGGAGCGGCGGCGGCGTCGGTCGGGGCGGCGGCGTCAGCAGCCGGAGCGGCGACTGCGGCCGGAGCCGCGGCCGGAACCGCAGCAGCGGCGGCGGCGGCCGCGGCGGCTTCGTCAGCCTTCTTGGTCATGGAACCGCCCTTGGAGGCGACCCAGGCAGCGAATTCGGCCTCGGTGACGACGTTGATCTGCATCGGCATGAAGGCGTGATCGACGCCGCACAGCTCGGAGCACTGACCGTAATAGACGCCGGTCTTCTCGGCCCTGAACCAGGTGTGGTTGATGCGGCCCGGAACGGCGTCGGTCTTCAGGCCGAAGGCCGGCAGGGCGACGGCGTGGATCACGTCGGAAGCGGTGATCAGCAGTTCGACGGTCTTGCCGACCGGAACCACCATCGGCTCGTCAGCGGCCAGGCGATACAGGTGGGCCGGAGCCTTGTCCTCGGGCAGCATGTTCGAGATGTACTCGGCCACGCCCTGATCCGGATATTCATAGGCCCAGTTCCACTGGTTGCCCGTGACCTTGACCGTCAGATCGACTTCCGGCGTGTCGTGATAGGCGAACAGCAGGCGGAACGAGAACAGCGAGATGCCGACCAGGATCAGCACGGGCACCACGGTCCAGATGACCTCGATGACCGTGTTGTGGCTCCACTTGGCCGGAACCGGGTTGGCACGCTTGTTGTAGCGGATGGCGATCCAGATCAGCAGACCCAGCACCAGCAGGGTGATGACCGTGATGACGGGCATCAACACCACGTCATGGAAGAAGATCGCCTCATGCTTCAGCGGCGACGCAGCCGGCTGCAGGTCGATCCCGCCCGGAGTCGGTTGCCCCAGCACATCCTGCGCCCAAGCCGGCGCGGCTACGAAGGCGGCAAGGGCGGTCGCGGCGATTCCGCCTCCGATCCGCGCCATGGCTCGCGTGCCCATCCCCATTCGAGTCCTCATAAACCGTTCTGCAGCCGATACTTGCGAGCAATTCGCAAGCACCGCCGGGCCCGGACGGACCTCGGCGTTTCAGGCCGGTCCTTATCGGCTCGTTTCACGCTTGCCAAGCGATCAAGACGCTCAAGTGGCTGGATGGAGGCGAAGATCGGCGGATTAATTCGGTGTCATGTAGCGACAGCTACCTTGCAGCGCATGATACCTTGCGATATTCATTCGCCATCACCGAAGGGAACGCCATGCCCGACTCCATCGACATCCAACTGAAGAAAGGCGTGCTGGGATTGTGCGTGCTGGCCCTGCTGGCCCGCTCCGACAGCTACGCCTACGAAATCGCCAGCCGCCTGTCCGACGCCATCGGCATGGGGGAAGGCACCATCTATCCGCTGATGCGGCGAATGCAGTCCGACGGACTGGTCGAGACCTATATGGTCGAGTCCTCCAGCGGACCGTCGCGCAAATACTATCGGCTGACGACCGCCGGCCGCGCCGCCCTGGAGGGCCAGACCGCCGAATGGCGCGCCTTCGCCCAAGCGGTCGAGGCTCTGGTGGCGAACACCGCGCCGCACAGCGACACCATAACGGCGGGCGCGCCGGCCGAAACGGCCGCCCTGACCGATCAATCCGCAGACGCTCAACGGGGAGCTGAACAATGAACCGCGCCGAATTCCTGGCCCGCCTGCAACGCGGCCTGGTCGGGCTGCCGACCACGACGGCGGCCGACATCGTCGCCGACTATGAAAGCCACTTCGCCGACGGCGCCGCCGCCGGCCGCTCCGAGGCGCAGGTCGCCGCGGCCCTAGGCGATCCCGATCGCCTGGCCCGCGAGCTGAAGGCCGAGGCCAGCGCCAAGCGCTGGGGACAGGAGCAGACCGCCTCCTCGGCCGCCGGAGCCATCTTCGGCATCCTGGGCCTGGGCGCGATCGACATCCTGATCCTGCTGCCCATCGCCCTGCCGGTGTTCGGCACGGTCCTGTCCATCCTGATCGGCTGTATCGCAGTCTTCGTGGCCGGCGGCTTCGTCCTGGTGGCCGGGCCCTTCCTCGGCGTGCCGGGCGGCGCTTTGGCGGCGGCCCTGCTGGGCGTCGGCCTGATGGGTCTGGGCCTGTTCATGGGCGGCCTGATGGCCCTGCTGACCAAGTGGCTGATCGACGCCACCGTCTGGTACGCCCGCCTGCACTACCGCGTGGTCAAGCCCGCGCTCGAACCCCAATCGCAAGCCTGATCCGGTTCTGAGGGAGGAACTGACATGATCCGCAATCTGCTCATCATCTCCGGCGCCGGTCTGATCCTGGCCATCGTCGGCATCGGCGGCGCCTTTGCTGTGGGGGGCCGCGACCTGGCCCGCCACGACTGGACCTGGGTAGTCACCGACGACGACGCCGGCGACGACAGCTTCAAGATCGAGCGCGGCGCCGTCTCGCCCGACGTGACCCGCACCCTGGCCTGGAGCGGCGACCAACGGCTGGCCATCAACCTGCCCGCCGACATCACCTACGACCAGCAGGCCGACGAACCCGGCATCACCATCATCGGTCCCAAGCCTGTCGTGGACCGCGTTCGCTTCGCCAACGGCCGCCTGACGATGGACGACGCCCCGCGCGGCGACCGCAGCTACATCCGCTGGACCCGCACCGGCATCCACGGCTGGAGCGAGACCGACGTGCTGAAGGTCGTCATCAAGGCCCCCTCGGTGAAGGCCTTCGACCTGTCGGGCCAGACCCAGCTGAACATCCGCGGCTATGACCAGCCGACGCTGGACCTGACCATGACCGGCGGCTCCGACGTGCAGGCCCAGGGCAAGACCGACGCCGTCACGCTGGACATCTCGGGCGCCGGCAACGCCGAACTGGAAGAACTGTTCGTCACCGACGCCAAGCTGCGCGTCAGCGGCAGCGGCGACGCCGAGGTCGGCCCGACCGGCAAGGCCGAGGTCGACGTCTCGGGCAGCGGCTCGGTGCGCCTGACCCGCCGCCCGGCTCAACTGCGCCAGGACATCAGCGGCTCGGGCGACGTCACCCAGGACTGACAGCACGATAGTCCCCCTTCCCCCTCGAGGGGGGAAGGGTCGGGGATGGGGGTGCGGTCGCTGCCCTGACTATGAAAACGCAAGAGGCGGCGCCTCCCGCGTCCTCCGGTCAAACCGCCTGCCTTCACCCCCGCCCAACCCTCCCCCCTCGAGGGGGAGGGCTTTTATTTGCCCCGCCGGCGACCGATTGCTTTTGCGGGCCGTGACGCCGCGCCCCGCAGACCCTATCTAGCCTGCATGACCGCAGTCGCCTCCCCCTCCCCCATCCTCGACGCCGCGGGCGTGGCCCCCGACGAGGCCCTGTCCATCCTGCAGACGGCCCTGGCCGGCGCGGACGACGGCGAGCTGTTCCTGGAAAAGACCGAAAGCGAATCTCTTGTGTTCGACGACGGGCGGCTGAAGGGCGCCTCCTACGATGCGGTCGAGGGTTTCGGCCTGCGCGTCGTGGCCGGCGAGACCGCCGGCTACGCCCACGCCAACGAGATTTCCGCCGCCGCCATCCGCCGCGCCGCCGACAGCGCGTCGCTGGCCAAGCGCGGCTACGCCGGCCACGCCGCCGAGGCCCCGCGCGCCACCAATCAGAAACTCTATGACGAGGTCGATCCCCTCGCCTCGCCCGGCTTCTCGGACAAGATCGAACTGCTGTCGGAGATCGACGCCTGGGCGCGCGCTCGCGACCCGCGCGTGGTTCAGGTTTCGGCCTCCATCATCGGCGAGCGCCGCGCGGTCGAGATCCTGCGCGCCGACGGCCGGCTGCTCAGCGACGTGCGCCCCCTGGTCCGCCTGAACGTCTCGGTCACGGTCGAGCGCGACGGCAAGCGCGAGAGCGCCTCCTCCGGCGCCGGCGGCCGCGCGGGCTTCGAGGCCTGGATCGCCCCCGACCGCTGGCAGGGCCAGATCGACGAGGCCCTGCGCCAGGCCCTGATCAACCTCGACGCCGTCGACTGCCCGGCGGGCGAGATGGACGTGGTCCTGGGCGCCGGCTGGCCCGGCGTCCTGCTGCACGAAGCGGTCGGCCACGGCTTCGAGGGCGACTTCCACCGCAAGGGTTCGTCGGTCTTCAGCGGCAAGATGGGCCAGCGCGTGGCCGCCCCGGGCGTGACGGTCGTGGACGACGGCTCCATCGCCGGGCGGCGCGGCTCGCTGTCGTTCGACGACGAAGGAACCCCGACCTCGCGCACCGTCCTGATCGAGGACGGCATCATGGTCGGCCTGATGCACGACCGGCTGTCGGCGCGTCAGTTGGGCGCGAACGCCACCGGCAACGGGCGGCGTCAGTCCTTCGCCCACATGCCCATGCCGCGCATGACCAACACCTTCATGGAGGGCGGCAAGGATTCGAAGGCCGACATGATCGCCAGCACCAAGCGCGGCCTCTACGCCGCCAACTTCGGCGGCGGCCAGGTGGACATCACCAACGGCAAGTTCGTCTTCCAGTGCACCGAGGCCTATCTGATCGAGGACGGCAAGATCACCGCCCCGGTGCGCGGCGCCACCCTGATCGGCGACGGGGCCACTGCCCTGACCCATATCCAGATGGTCGGCGACGACTTCGCCTTCGACCCCGGCGTCGGC
Organism: Brevundimonas sp. KH_025; assembly: GCF_057839885.1. Classification (NCBI taxonomy): domain Bacteria; kingdom Pseudomonadati; phylum Pseudomonadota; class Alphaproteobacteria; order Caulobacterales; family Caulobacteraceae; genus Brevundimonas; species Brevundimonas sp. KH_025. The sequence continues at coordinate 2,433,096 of NZ_CM174501.1, forward strand.
ACCTGCGGCAAGGCCGGCCAGGGCGTCCCCGTCGGCATCGGCCAGCCCAGCCTCAAGATCGGCGGACTGACGGTGGGCGGAACGGCGGTCTGATCGAGGTCAGTCGGCCTTCCAGTCGGGACCGCTGATTTCCAGTCCTCGGGACTCGGCCTGATCAAGCAGTCCGCCCGCCTCGGCGGCGATGCTGACGGATGTGACCATCATGGTGGTCTTCGGGGCAGCCAGCGCATCCGAGAGCGCCTGGCTCCACTGGACGCGGCCCTGGCGGCGCAGATCACCGTCCGCATACCATGTGCAGCGGTCAATGGCCTGTTCCAGCGGCGTCGCCATGAGCGTCGGCACGTCTTGGCGGGCCCAGCTCGACGCCCGCAGGCCGACGCCGTCCCGTCCGGCCTCCGCAGCGGTCATGGCGGCGGTCAGACAGGCGACCTGGCCCTGATCCGGCACGACGACAGCTTCATCGATGTGATACGCTTCCATGTTTCCAACCAGAACCGACGTCTTGTCCACCTTGCGGGCGGTAGAACGGATCACGCCCTCCGCACTGGGTCCGCTCCCGCGCCCATAGGCCAGGCGACGGTCGAGCAGGTCCTGAGCAATGGCGACCAGACCGCGTTCGGAATAATCCTGTCTATAGCTCGCCCCAAGGCGCTGAAGCCGGTCTTGCTGCCCAGCGTCGAGATAGTCGGCGACCGTCTGGCCTTGCGGCAGCCGCGCCTTGGCCCGGCGCAGACGCATGAAATCCCCCAGGCTCATCGTGGCGGACTGCGACATGACGATGGCGTCGGCTTGCTGCACAGCCGCCTCGAGCGCTTCAGGCCGCCAGACGATGTCGCGCGGGATCGACCGGATCGACCCGACCAGAATCACCGTGCTGTCGCCGTCGTAGATCCGCCACACCGGGGCGCCCGAACGGCGCGCGACCACGACGATGTCTTCCAATTCGGTCGTCGGATCATCCTGCGCGGCCGCAGGAAGCCCGAGGGCCAGACTCGCGGCCGCAGCGAGAAGCATCACAAATCTCGGCATCGTCGCCCTCCCCGGCGTTCATCAACCTGGATCATTCGGTCCGATCAGTCGCCGGCGGATGCAGCCTTCCACTCCGGCCCCTCGATCTCATAGCCCTGGGCCACCAGGGCATCGAGCACGCCGTCCGGCTCGGCCAAGGTGCGCAGGGGCACCACGGCCATGGTGACGCCCAGTTCGGTCAGCGCCTGCTCCAGGGCGGTCGTCCATTCGCTGCGCACACGGGGGCCGATTTCCGGGTCACCCCAGGGCCAACAGCGATCAAACGCCTGATCGACCGGCGAAGCCATGACTTCGGCTACCCTCAGCCCACGCCAGGCTTCGGCGCGTCGCGCGGTCGCGTCCGCCCCCTCCTCAGCAGCAGCCAAGGCCGCGCGAAGACAAGGGACATGGCCGGCAGGCGGCGCCACGATCAGCGCCTCGATCACTTCGTCGCCGCGCACGACGCCGATGGGCCGTATCGGCGTCCCCGCCTTGCGCGCCGCCTTTCGTACGGCGGCCGCCACCCCGACGGGCCGCGACGCATCGCCTCCCGCCTTCTCGTTCATCAGGTCTATGGCGATCATCAGCAGACTGAGCCGACGCCAACGATCACTCTTCTCCTCGGCCATCAAGGCGTCGAGCCGCGCCTGATCGACAACGTCCAGATAGTCGCTGGTCGTCCGCCCTGCCGGCAAAAACCCGATCGTGCGGATGCGCCAGATCAGCCGCATGAAGTCAGCTGGCGAAGCACGGCCCTCCTGCGGGAACAAGATACGATCGGCGCGGCCGGCGGCGTCTTCCAGCGCCTGGGCGCGCCATTCGAATCCGCGCGGAGCCTCCTTGATCTCGCCGACCAGGATCAGAGTCCGATCATCCTGACGCACAGTCCACATCGGCGCCCCAGCGCGGCGGGCGGTGACGACGATCTCTTCCACCGTGGTCACGGGCGTCGGGTCCTGCGCCCGCGCGGGCGCGCCCAATGACAAGCCAAGAACTAGCGCCGAAACGGCAAGGACATGAGAGGTCATAAACACTGGCGTAACAGTCACCAACCGACCTGTAATCTGACTAATCGGTAATGCTGTCCGCGATTTAATCCACCTGTCCGGCTTGTAACTGGAGACTGGGCCTTGCTGCCGTCACACCTTCCCCACGACCGAGGGAGAGAATGATGACCAAGACCATTTTGCTGGCCACCACCGCCGCACTGGCGTTCGCCGCAGCCGCGCCGGCTTTCGCCGACACGACGCCTGCGCCGCAGACCGCGCAGGCCAGCGATCAGGGCGTCCTGGTCTTCACGCCCGACTTCTTCAAGGACGCCCGCCCCAACACGGCGCTGGACATGGTCAACCGCGTCCCCGGCTTCTCGGTCAACGACGGCGACGGCGCCCGGGGCTTCGAAGGGGCGGTCGGCAACATCCTGATCAACGGGTCGCGCCCGGCCTCCAAGAACGACACCGGCTCCAACGTCCTGGGCCGCACCGTGGCGGCGCAGGTCGAGCGCATCGAACTGGTGCGCGGCGGCGCGCCGGGCATCGAGATGCAGGGCTATTCGGTCGTGGCCAACGTCATCCTGAAGACCACCTCCAGCCGCGAGCATATCCTGACCACCAACGCCAACCTGTTCGAGGGCGGCCGGGACACTTTCGGCGGCACCTATCAGTTCACCGCCCGCGACGGCGACCGCACCTGGGGCGTCACCCTGGGCGACGGCATGTCCATGAGCGACTCCAACGGCGTCGGCCGCGTCCTGCGCGTCGCGCCGAATGGGACGGTGCTGCGCGACGAGGGCTATTACAACGACAGCTACGGCGGCGGGAACGCGATCCGGGGCAACTTCTCCAGCCCCTTCCTGGGCGGCAAGGTCGATCTGACGGCGCGCTACGGAATCAACGATTTCCACAACCTGAGCCGGCAGACCGCGCCGGATATCCGGCGCGAGAACCTCTTTGACAGCGACAGCAAGAGCGGCGAACTAGGCGTCGTCTTCACCCGCCCCCTGACGCAGAAGCTGAAGCTGGAAACCCGCTTCATTCACGAGTTCAGCGAGTTCGACGACGTCTCCACCTCGCGCACCCGCCTCGGCGCCGTCGACAGCCCCGAACAGCTGTTCAGCTCGAACGGCAACTCGTCGGAGACCATCCTGCGCGGCCTGATCCGCTACGAGCGCTCGCCGTCGATGGACCTCGAGACGGGCGGCGAGATCGCCTACAACATGCTGGAGACCGAACAGGCCTATTCGGTCGGCGGCGTCGGCGTGCCCCTGCCCTCGGCCTCGGTCAAGGTCGAGGAGACGCGCGGCGAGCTGTTCGGCAAGGCGACCTGGCGGATCAATCCGAAATGGACGCTGGAAAGCGGCCTGCGGCTGGAATCCTCGACCATCAGCCAGTCGGGCGACGCCTCGCAGGAGAAGAGCTTCTTCTTCGCCAAGCCGCGCATCCTGGCGACCTGGACCCCCATGCCCAACAACCAGCTGCGGCTGCGGTTCGAGCGCACCGTGGGCCAGCTGGACTTCGGCGACTTCGCCGCCTCGGCCGAGTTCGCCGACGAGAACGTCTTCGGGGGCAACGTCAACCTGCAGCCGGAATCACGCTGGGTCAGCGAAGTGACCTATGAAAAGCGCTTCTGGGGCGAAGGCATCGTCAGCCTGGGCCTGCGTCACGACGAGATCACCAACGCCATCGACCTGATCCCGCTGGACGGCGGTCTGGCGGCGGTCGGCAACATCGGCGACGGGACCCTGGACCAGCTGGCGCTGAACGTGACCATCCCGACCACCAAACTGGGCGTCTCGGGCGGCAAGTTCGGCTTCCGCAACACCTGGAACAAGACCGAGGTGACGGACCCGACCACGGGCAGGACCCGGCCGATCTCGGGCGTCCGCCCGACCCAGGCCACCATCACCTTCCAGCAGGACATCACCTCGTGGAAGCTGCAGTGGGGCGGCGCCTGGATCCCGCTGCTGGGCCAGAAGAACTTCCAGCCGGATCAGGTCTCGGGCTGGCGCGGCCGCGACTATTACGAACTGTGGGCCGAGTATAAGCCCGCCCCGACCCTGTCGATCCGCGCCCAGGTCAACATCTGGAACAATTTCGACTTCGAACGCACCGTCTTCACCGATCGCGTGACGCGCCCCGTGGCCTTCGTCGAGGACCGCATCGTCGACCCGCGCACCTTCTACCAGATCCGCGTCCGCAAGACCTTCTGAGGCGCAAGAGCAAGAACCCGCCCCCTTCCCGTCCCCCCGACGCCGGAAGGGGCCAAGGCGGGCCTTCCCCGGACCAACTGAAAAGGGCGGCGCCTCTTGCGAGACGCCGCCCTTCATCTTGGCTCAAAGCCTGTCAGGCGATCAGTGGATGCCGGCCATGCCCTTCTTGAGCAGGGGCGACAGGACCAACAGCGCCACGCCGACGATGACGCCGGTCCAGCCGATGGTGCCGAAGATCGAACCATAGGTCTGCAGCGCCAGTTCGGGGCTGGTGACGACGCCGGCCACGGTGTCCGTCGAGGTCGCCTGGGCGATGAAGCCGGCGGCGATGTGGGCCACCGAGCTGGACAGGAACCAGACGCCCATCATCATGCCGACGACGCGATCCACCGACAGCTTGGTGATCATCGACAGTCCGACCGGCGACAGGCACAGCTCGCCCATCGTGTGCATGAAATAGGTCAGGAACAGGAAGATCAGCGGCACGCGGAAGTCCACGTTCGCCTGGGTTCCCGCCGCCCAGGTCAGCAGCAGGAAGCCGCCGCCCACCAGCATCAGGGCGAACGAGAACTTGACCGGGGTCGACGGTTCCATGTTCCGCTTGCCCAGCCACACCCACAGGGCGGCGACAATCGGGCCGCCGATGACGATGATGCCCGGGTTGAACATCTGGGTCATGGGGGCGTTGAACCACGACGGCATGGCCGTGGACTGGTCGGCGAACAGGGTCAGCGAAGACCCGGCCTGTTCGAACAGGGCCCAGAACAGGACCGAGAAGAAGATCAGCGACAGGGCGACCAGCATGCGGCTGCGCTCTGCGCCGCGCAGCTTGAACACCACGTAGCCGACGACGGAGGCGAAGATGACGCCGGCCAGCCAGGGCAGGGCCGTCTCGATGATGTGGTGACGCTGCATCAGCAGCCAGACCGGGAAGACGGCGACCAGGCCGCCGATCCAGAAGATGGCTTCGAACGGCACGCCGAAGACCTTGCGGGTCTTGAGCATTTCCGGCTGCGGCGGGCCGCCGCGACCTTCCAGCCAGCTCTGGCCCAGGATGAAGGTGAGCAGACCCAGCAACATGCCGATGCCGGCCAGGCCGAAGCCATAGGCCCAGCCGTACTTCATGCCGAGGTAGGAACAGGCCGCCGTGGCCAGCACCGAACCCAGGTTGATGCCGACGTAGAAGATGGTGAAGCCGCCGTCGCGACGGGGGTCGTTCTCTTCATACAGCGAGCCGACGACCGTCGAGATATTGGCCTTCAGGAAGCCCACGCCGACGATGATCAGCGACAGGGCGAAGAACAGGACCGGCTCCCCAAAGCCGAGGTCCCGCGTCGTTTCCAGCTTGTAGCCGTCCGTGGCGGTGAAGGCGGGGAAGCCGCTCGCCTGGGCCGGGGCCGGAGCTGCGACCGGCGCTGCGGCGTCGGCCGCGACGGCCGCCGCCGGTTCGGCGCCGACCTTGGAAACGCCCTCGGGCGAAATCTTGATCTGGGTCCGCTCGTCGCCGTTGACGGCGAAGATGGTGCGGTTCTGATCGCGGCCTTCGACCTGAAGCTCATAGGTCGTGGCGCCGATGGTCAGCCGTTCCCGACCGCCGGTGCCCTCGAAGGCCATCATGAAGTGACCGGCGACCAGCAGGACAGCGCCGATGATGACCGCCTTGCGCGAGCCCAGGTACTTGTCGGCGAGCATGCCGCCGACGACCGGCATCAGGTAAACCAGCGCCGCATAGGCGGCGTAGATGCCCTGGGCCTCTTTCGGGCCGAACAGGAAATGCTGGGTCAGATACAGGACCAGAAGCGCCCGCATCCCGTAGAAGGAAAAGCGTTCCCACATCTCTGTGAGGAACAGGACCACCAGCCCCCGCGGGTGTCCTAGAAACGTCTTGCGAGGCGTCGCCGACAGCGCGCCCCCCCCATCCGTCGTGCTCAACGGCGTTCTCCCAAATGCTGCGCCCTGACTGGCGCATTAAGCCGGGAGAAACAGCACGGCGGGGCCGCGGGAACAAGCGTTAACGCGGCGATCCGTCACCGCAATGACGCATTTGCCAGACTGCATGATGCAACCAAAGATTGAATAATTAATCCCTATGGGTCGATCGTACAACTCGAAGCTCGAACCGATTCGTTATCGCCAAGCCTCGAGGAAGACCTGACGCACATGGCCGTCCGCCGCTTTCAACCCTCTGACGTGTCCGGCGTGAACCGGTTGCACCGGAACGTCTGGTGGCCCGAGCGCTCGCCCGACGGCTGGCGCTGGCTCGACGAGAATCCGGCGCGCCGCGCGCTGGACGCTCCGGCGGGTTGGGTGGTCGAGGCCGCCGACGGCGGTCCCGCCGCCTTTCTCGGCAACTTCATCCAGCGCTTCTGGTCCGGCGGCCGCCCTCTGTATGGGGCGACGGGGTTCTCGGTCATCGTGCCGCCCGACCAGAGAGGCCGCAGTCGCGATCTGATCGGGGCCTTCGTCGCGCAACCCGGCTGCTTCGCCCGCTACACCCTGAACGCCAACGCCCGCTCCAGCCCCCTGTATCAACGCTTCGGCATGGTTCCCTGGCCGGCCCAAACCCATGCGCTGAAGCTGTCGTGGATCATCAATCCGGCCGCCTGCCTCTACAGCCGGGGCCTGCGCACGCTGGTGGCGCGCGAGCCGCGCGCCGCGCGCTGGCTCGGCGAACAGCTGCTGCCCCCGCGCCGCGCCGCGCGACCTTCGGACACGCCACGGCTGGCGGACGGCGTTGCGGTCTTGGACGACCTGTCCGACGCTTCGCCCTACGCCCGCTTCTGGTCGGCTTTGCGCGATCAGGGGCGGCTGACGGCCGACCGCAGCCCGGCCATGCTGCGCTGGCGGCTGTCCGACCCGGATCTGACCGTCCAGCCCCTCCATCTGGTGCGCCGCCTGAGAGGCGAGATCACCGGCCACGCCCTGGCGCTGCTGGGCAAGGGCAACTCCATCGAGCCGCTGACGCTGGAGATCCTCGATCTGGAAGCGCTGGACCGGGACCGCCCGGCGATCCCCGCCCTGGCCGCCGCCCTGCTGCAACTCGCCCCGGCGCTCGGCGCCGCCAAGGTGCGGCTTCAGGTCGTGACCGAGAACACCCTGCGCGATCTGGGCGACCTGGCGCGCCGGGCGCGACGCGAAGGCGGCTGGGGACACTGCCACGTCGCCTTCACGCCGGGCGTCGAGGGAGCCGACGACTGGCGCCCCACCCCGTTCGACGGCGACTATTCTTTCTGCATACGTCCGCTGCCGCGACGGTCGATCGCGACGCCCGGCCGATGGGCGTCCAGCAAGGACGCTCCGTCGGAAGCCAGGGCCTCGATCGGAGCCTAGGGCCGCGCCTTCAGCTCGTCGCGGATTTCGGCCAGCAGGGCCTCGGTCGGGGTCGGGCCGGCGGCTTCGGCCGGCTGCTCGCGGCGCATCTTGTTAATGCCCTTGACCAGCAGGAAGACCACGAAGGCCACGATCAGAAACTGGATCAGAGTGTTGATAAAGGCGCCGTACTGGATGGCCACCTTCTCGACGGCTTCTGTCGCCGGATTTTCAGGGACCAGGACCCACTCCAGCTTGGAGAAGTCCACCTTGCCCAGCAGCAGGCCGATGGGCGGCATGATGATCTGATCGACCAGGCTGGTGACGATCTTGCCGAACGAGGCGCCGATGATGACGCCGACCGCCAGGTCGACGACGTTGCCGCGCGCGGCGAATTCACGAAACTCGGTCAGCAGGCTCATTCTTCAGTCTTTCGTTTCAAGCGTCGCCGGAAGCGTTCAGGCGCTCGCGAAGTTCCTTGCCGCTCTTGAAAAAGGGCACGGCCTTGGCCGGAACCTCGACCGTTTCGCCGGTGCGAGGGTTGCGCCCTACCCGAGCGGGCCGGCTGCGCACCGAAAAGGCGCCGAAGCCCCGCAGTTCGACCCGGCCGCCGTCCGACAGGGCCTCGGTCATCTGCCCCAGGATGACGTTGACGACCCGCTCCACCTCAGCGTGGGTCAGGTGGATGTTCTCGGCCGCCAGCTTCTCGATCAGTTCAGACTTGATCATTCAGGCCCCCGCCCGTCGCTGTTTCAGATGCAATCGCTTCCGCTCAGGTTCGCACCCTAACCGTCTGACGCCACAGGAAGAAAGGGGGTCGCGTCGGTTCAGGAGCGATTCTCACGGGCAAGCCTCGCCATTGGCGCGGGTTCTTGCCCGACGCGCAAGAAAAAAGGCGGCTGGATCGCTCCAGCCGCCCCGTTTTCTGGTCAGAAAGGAAGATTATTCCTTCGAACCGGCCTTTTCGCGAAGCGCGGCGCCCAGGATGTCTCCCAGCGAAGCGCCCGAGTCCGACGAACCGAACTGTTCGATGGCCTCGGCCTCGTCCTTCATTTCCAGCGCCTTGACCGACACCGAGACGCGGCGCGTGGCCTTGTCGATGCCCGTGATCATGGCGTCGATACGATCGCCGACGGCGAAGCGTTCCGGACGTTGCTCGTTGCGGTCGCGCGACAGGTCCGACTTGCGGACGAAGGCCGTGACCGGCGCGTCGTCTTCGCCGAACTTGACTTCGATGCCGCCGGTTTCGATCGACGTCACGGTGACGGTGATCTGCTGGCCACGCTTGTAGACGTCGCCTTCCATCGGATCGCCGCCCAGTTGCTTGACGCCCAGAGAGACGCGTTCCTTCTCGATGTCGACGTCCAGCACCTTGGCCTTGATCGTTTCACCCTTGCGGTAACGCTGGATGGCTTCTTCGCCCGACACGTTCCAGTCCAGGTCCGACAGGTGGACCATGCCGTCGATGTCGTTGTCCAGGCCGACGAACAGGCCGAACTCGGTGGCGTTCTTGACTTCGCCTTCGACGGTCGAACCGATCGGGTGAGCCTCGACGAAGGCTTCCCACGGGTTGTTCTGGGCTTGCTTCAGGCCCAGCGAGATACGGCGCTTGGCGCTGTCGACGTCCAGGACGATGACTTCCACTTCCTGCGAGGTGGAGACGATCTTGCCCGGGTGGACGTTCTTCTTGGTCCAGGACATTTCCGAGACGTGGACCAGGCCTTCGACGCCGGCTTCCAGCTCAACGAACGCACCGTAGTCGGTGATGTTCGTGATGCGGCCCGTGTACTTGGCGTTGACCGGGTACTTGGCTTCGACGCCGTCCCACGGATCCGACTGCAGCTGCTTCATGCCGAGCGAGATGCGCTGGGTGTCCGGGTTGATCTTGACGATCTGGACCTTGACGGTGTCGCCGACGGCCAGGACTTGCGACGGATGCGAGACGCGCTTCCACGACATGTCGGTGACGTGCAGCAGGCCGTCGATGCCGCCCAGGTCGACGAACGCACCGTAGTCGGTGATGTTCTTGACGACGCCTTCGCGGACTTCACCCTCTTGCAGCTGGCCGACCAGCTCCGTGCGCTGTTCGGCGCGGGCTTCTTCCAGGATGGCGCGACGCGAGACGACGATGTTGCCGCGCGGACGGTCCATTTTCAGGATGGCGAAGGGTTGTTCCTTGCCCATCAGCGGGCCGACGTCGCGCACCGGGCGGATGTCGACTTGCGAGCCGGGCAGGAAGGCCGAGGCGCCGCCCAGGTCGACGGTGAAGCCGCCCTTGACGCGACCGACGATGGCGCCGTTGACCGGCTGACCTTCGGCGAAGACGACTTCCAGACGGGTCCAGGCTTCTTCGCGACGAGCCTTGTCGCGGCTGATGACCGCTTCACCCAGGGCGTTCTCGACGCGCTCCAGGTAGACTTCGACGTTGTCGCCGACCTTCGGGATGACGGCGCCTTCGCCGATGCCGAATTCGCGGGCCGGGATACGACCTTCGGTCTTCAGACCGACGTCGATGATGATGATGTCCTTCTCGATGCCGACGACGCGGCCGTGAACGACCTGGCCTTCGCCAAGGTCGCGACCTTGCAGTTGTTCGTCGAGCAGCGCGGCGAAATCGTCGCGCGAGGGGTTCAGGGTGTCGGTCATGTAGCTCTGGGGTTGAGGCGCGCGACCGCAGGGTCCCGCACGGGTGGATAAACAGGGAATAGGGAAAGTCAGGTCGTCAGGACGCGAGGCCGGCGCAAGAGGCGCGAACGAATAAAGCCAGGACGCCCGCGGAAGCCGAGGTCAGGAGCGTTGGATTTGTCCGCCGGGCTCTATGCCTTCCCTACCGCATCGCTGCTTGAGGGAATTCTAGACCCCGGCGCGGACGCGCGCCGCCTCGACGATACGGCGGGCCGCATCGAAGGCGGCTTCTATACCTAGATCGGTCGTGTCCAGCAAGACCGCGTCCTCGGCCTGGACCATGGGGGCGGAATCCCGGCCGGAATCCCGCTCGTCGCGACGGCGGATGTCTTCCAGCATGTCAGCGAAGGCGATGTCCTGCCCCCGCGCCGTCAGTTGCTTCCAGCGGCGCTCGGCGCGGACCTCGGGCGTGGCGGTGACATAGAGTTTGGCCACGGCGTCGGGGGCGATGACCGTGCCGATGTCGCGCCCGTCCAGAACGGCGCCGCCGGGCTGGCGGGCGAAGTCCTGTTGCAGCTTCAGCAAGGCCGCGCGCACGCCGGGGTGGCTGGCGACCCGGCTGGCCGCCTCGCCCGCGTCGCGCTCGGTCAGACGCGGGTTGTCCGACAGGCCCGCAAGGTCCAGGGAGCGCGCGGCGGCCTCGGCCGCTTCGGCGTCGCCCAGATCCTGCCCCGCGCCCAGCACGGCCAGACCGACGGCGCGATACAGCAGGCCCGTGTCCAGATGCGGCAGGCCGTAATAGGCCGCCAGACGCGCGGCGATGGTGCCCTTGCCCGAGGCGGCGGGGCCGTCGACGGCGATGATCAGGCTCACGCCGCGCCCTCCGACACCGAAGCCCCCAGGCCGTTCATCATCTCGACGAAGCCGGGGAAGCTGGTGGCGATCATTTCCGGGTCCAGCACCGAGACGGGCTGCTCGGCGGCCAGGCCGAGGATCAGGTGGCTCATGGCGATGCGGTGATCGTGGGCGGTGGCGACGGTCGCCCCGCCGCGCACAGGCCCTCCGGTGACGATGAAGCCCTCGGCCTCTTCCTCCACCGCGACGCCGCAGGCGGTCAGGCCGGCGACCATCAGCGAAATACGATCGCTCTCCTTGACGCGCATCTCGCCGATGCCGCGCATGACGGTGCGGCCCTCAGCATAGGCGGCGGTCGCCGACAGGATCGGATATTCGTCGATCATCGAGGCGGCGCGGTCTTCCGGCACCGTCACGCCCTTGAGCTGCGAATATCGGGCGGTGATGTCGCCCACGTCCTCGCCCCCGCTGACGCGACGGTTCGAGATGGTCAGGTCGGCGCCCATTTCGATCCAGGCAGCGAACAGGCCCGTGCGCTGCGGGTTCAGCATGACGCCCTCGACCGTGACCTCCGAGCCCGGAACGATCAGCGCCGCCGCCAGGGGGAAGGCCGCCGACGACGGATCGCCCGGCACAGCCACGAAGGTTCCGGTCAGACGCTGCCCGCCCTTGAGGCGAATGCGCCAGCCCTCGCCCTCCTCGGCCACGTCCACCGTCGCCCCGAAGGCGCGCAGCATCCGCTCGGTGTGGTCGCGGCTCTTTTCCGGCTCGACCACGACGGTCTCACCCGCCGCGTTCAGACCGGCCAGCAGGATGGCCGACTTGATCTGAGCCGAGGCCACCGTCTGCACATATTCAATGCCGGTCAGACCGCCGCCATGCAGGGTCAGCGGCACGCGATCCTCGGCGCCGTTCCAGTCGAAGCGCGCGCCCATGTCGGCCAGGGGGCCGGTGACGCGCTTCATCGGCCGCTTCCTCAGCGAAGCGTCGCCGTCGAAGGTGGCGGTCAGGCCATAGCCGGCGGCGGCGCCCATCAGCAGGCGCACGCCGGTGCCGGCGTTGCCGCAGTCGATGACCGCACCGGGACTGCGAAAACCGCCCTGGCCCGTCACCCGCCAGCGCCCCTCGCCCAGCCGTTCGACCGTCGCGCCGAAGGCCTCGACCGCGCGGGCGGTGGCCAGGATGTCGTCGCCTTCCAGCAACCCCTCGATCTCGGTCACGCCCTCGGCCATGCCGCCGAAGATGAGCGAGCGGTGCGACATGGACTTATCACCGGGCGCGCGGACAGCGCCCTTCAACAGGGCGGAAACAGGTCGCGCGGTGAGGGTCGAGGGGGCAGTCACCCGGCCAGAAACTCCGATTGTTCAGGAAACGCCGCGCCAGCGCGGATAAGAAGGCTTTTGACAGCGGCCCCCTTGGGTGGCAAGGGAGCCGGCCGAATTCCGGAATTCAACTCCTGCCGAAGGTTATCCCGTGGCCAAACCCGAACTGGGCCAAAAGCAGGTCTGCCCGAACTGCCAGGCCAAATTCTACGACCTGAACCGTCGCCCGGCGCACTGCCCCAAGTGCGACACCGAGTTCGATCCGCTTGAGGAAGCCATGCGCAACCGCCGCGTTCGCGGTCGCACCGGCGCCGGCTTCGCCGCCGACGACGAGGCCGAGGATCAAGTCGCCGACAAGTCGGTCGACGGCGACGAAGAGGAAGAGGACGCTGAAGCCTCGACCCCCGAGATCGACGAGGAAGGCCATGAGCCGATCCTGACCCCGGACGACGACGACGACGCCGAACCCAGCGCCGACGACGCCGGCATGGGCGCCTCGGACGGCGACGACGACGACGCCCTGGCCGACGACGACGATGACTCGGTGCCCTTCATCGAAGACGAAGACGACGACAGCCTCGACGACGACATCGTCAAGCCGTCGCGCGACGACGACTAGAGCGAAATCGGTCTGGACGCTTCGCGGCCAGACCCAGATATTCGCTCCAGTATTATGCCTGGAGCCTGATTCACGCCATCGGAGGGATCGCGAAGCGATTCCTCCTCAACCGATCAGGCTCTAGGACCAAGGGTCGGAAAAATAAGCGGAAAAAAAGTTGTCAGAGCGGCTTGATCTCTCAAAAGGCCTGACATAGTTTCCGCCCCTCGCTGGAGACCACAACGTCTCCGGCGGGGCCGACCGAAAGGTTCGGGGCTTTAGCTCAGTTGGTAGAGCGCTTGCATGGCATGCAAGAGGTCAGCGGTTCGACTCCGCTAAGCTCCACCATCGAAGGCCCTGCGGAGCACCCGCGGGGCCTTCGTCCTATCTACCCGGTTCGCCGGCACATACCCAAGCCGCAAGGCACGGGGCTTTAGCTCAGTTGGTAGAGCGCTTGCATGGCATGCAAGAGGTCAGCGGTTCGACTCCGCTAAGCTCCACCATCAAAGGCCTCGCGGAAGCCCCGCGGGGCCTTTGTCCTATCTGCCTCCGCTCAATCCTCGTCCATCGCCCGGAACATGGCCTCGGCCTCGTCGAAGCTGTCATAGCTCAACTGCTCGGGCGGGCGGACGATGACGAACCAGGACACGGTCCGCCCGGGGACCAGGGTGCGCGTCTGCTGCCAGAAGCTGCGGTCAGGCCGGACCTGAAGCAGGGTCCACTCCCCCTCTCCTTTCGGCGGCTCGGGCCGAGATCGCGCGTCCATGTCGTCCTCCGTCCTGGCTGAACCCACACACGACAACAGCGACGCTTGAGAGTCAAAGGCGAGACCGCCCCGCGACGGCGCCGGACTGCCAATTTGTTCCGGCAAGGCGTATGGAACCCTCCATATCACCCATTCAGAGGCCATATTCGCCCGTGAGCTCTCCGCTTTCCCCTGCCCCGCTGGCCGCCGCCTCCGCCGAGGACAAGACCAAGACCCGCGCCATCGTCCCCGTGTCGATGCGGGGCTATGACGCCGACTTCCAGGCCTTCGCCGACGCCCTGGGCGCCTCATTCTCGCGCTACGGCTTCGCCGTGATCGCCGACCACGGCCTTGACCAGCCGACCATCGACGCCGCCATCGCCGACGCCAAGGCCTTCTTCGCCCTGCCCGAGGATGTGAAGCGCCAGTACCACCAGCCCGGCACCGGCGGCGCGCGCGGCCTGACCCCCTTCGGCGTCGAAGCCGCCAAGGGCGCCGCCGCCGTGGACCTGAAAGAGTTCTGGCACGTCGGCCGCGAACTGCCGGCGGACCACCCCTATCGCAAATACATGCGCGACAACGTCTGGCCGACCGAGATCGAGGGCTTCCAGCCGCATCTCTACGGCATGTTCGACGCCCTGGATCAGCTGGGCCGCAAGATCCTCAAGGCCATCGCCCGCTACATGAAGCTGGGCGACGACTATTTCGAGGACAAGGTCGAGCTGGGCAACAGCGTGCTGCGGATGCTGCACTATCCGCCGGTCCCCGCCGACGCCCCGGGCGTGCGCGCAGGCGCCCATGAGGACATCAACGTCATCACCCTGCTGCTGGGCGCCGAGGAGGCCGGGCTGCAGCTCAAGGACGCCGACGGCGAGTGGCTGGACATCGCGCCGCCGCCGGGCGCCCTGGTGGTCAACATCGGCGACATGCTGCAGCGCCTGACCAACCACGTCCTGCCGTCGACGACGCACCGGGTGGTCAACCCGGCGCCTGAGCGTCGCGGCTTCGCTCGCTATTCGACGCCCTTTTTCCTGCACTTCAACCCGGACTTCCCGATCGAGACCCTGGCCTCGACCATCACCCCGGAAAACCCGGACCGCTACGCCGGCAAGACCATCCTGGCCGAGGACTTCCTGATGGAGCGCCTCAAGGAGATCCGCCTGATCTGACGGATCGGCGCATCGACTGGAACGAAGAAAGGGCCGGCGGAGCGATCCGCCGGCCCTTTTGTCTGTCCGCCTGTCGCTCGCGTCAGCGCGCGATGCGCAACCGGGTGATGTCCCGGCCGATGGCCTTGAAGGCCTCCTTCAGGCTCGTGCCGCTGTTGGCGTTGTGGAAGTGGGTGTTTTCGTTGGTCGCGCAGCGTCGCAGCACCTCGATGGCCGTATCGACGCCCGGCCCGCCCGTGCTGGTGTTGAGGTTGAACCCGACCGTATAGACGATCACGCTCTGCTGCCTCATGGCGTCGCACAGGGCCACCGCCTGCGAGAAGGCGTTTCCGTTGGTCGCGTCGCAGTTGATGTGGGTGGCGGCCCCGCCGCTGCTGGGGCCGGCGTCGCGCGCGATCGCGTCCTGACAGAAGGGGCTGTTGAACTCGCCGTCCGTCATCAGGATCACGACCTTCAACGTTTTCTGCGGGCTATAGGCCGCCGGCGTGCTGGCGCCGGTCCACAGGGACGAGAAGTTCGGCGACACCAGATACCAACCCCAGGCCAGGCCGATCTGGCCCGCCGTCGAGCCGTCGTCCGTCAGAGCGTTGATCTTGGCCTTGAGGTCATCGCGACTGCTGGACAAGGGCATGATGGTCGACGCCGGGCAGGGATTGCCGGACGAAGCATACGGACTGGTTGTATAGCTGCGGCCGAACCGCGCACCGCTGGTCGGCGCGGCGTCGGTATAGGCTTCCGCCCCCGTGCGCTCGCTGGCGCAGTCGCTGACCTTGTAGTTGGTTACGCCGCCGGCGGCGTTGTCGAAACGATACCACTCGCACCCCTGCTGAGCGCACCAGGCCCGACCGGCGCTGGTGTAGGTCCCGTAGCTGGCGGCCGAAACCCCGGTCGAGAAGGTGTTGGCGGTGACATTGCCCACCACCCAGCTCTTCTTGTTCAGCTGGGTCATGCCATTCACTTCTTCAATCCACACGGCCTCGCCGTTCGAGAGACCATGACCGCTGGCGGTGACGACCGCCGAGCAGTCCGACACCAGGCATTTCTGGATCGTGCCGCCGGACGAATAGCTGTTGTAGCCCGAGGTGGTGCTCAGCGGGCTGGACTGGCCGGGAATGCGCACCTGGAAGGTGTTGGTCTGCTTGTTCACGACCTCCAGCGCGCGGTTGTTCATCTGGGTCATGCCGCTGATGCCCCTGACCCAGACGTAGTCGCCATTGGCGAAGCCGTGGTTGTTGGAGGTGAAGACCGCCGGATTGGCGCGCGTGATGCCGCCGATGTTCTTGGCGGCGCCCGTCTTCCATTGGGCGTTGGTGATCGAGACCGGCGCCGGGATCGCCCCCCGCGCATCGGCGGCATAGGTCCCCAGGTTCACCCCAACCCCGTAGGGCGCCAGGGCGACCTTGGAGTAGAAGGGCGTCTGCTGATCCTGCACGACGATATCGATCAGTTCGTTCGCCGCCGCCTTCAGGTCGATCAGCGGCTGGCCCTGCATCGACCCGGTGATGTCCAGCGCCATCGCCACCTCGACATCGCGCGAGGCGCGCAGGACTTCGGAGTGGCTGCCGACCGGCAGGTAGTCGTCCATGATCTTGCCGTAGGGCGGCAGGACGATGTTGGCGACCAGCACCTTCACGTTCACCTGCGCGTCGGCGACGATGGTGTTGCCCTGCAGCTTGAAGCTGGCCGTGTCGCTCGAACCCGCCTTGAAATAGGCGGGCATATTGGCCTTCAGCGCGTCCAGCCCGATGCGGTCCAGGTTGACCTCGTCGGTGTATTTGGAACGGGCGGCGGCCAGGGCGGCGGCGTCCAGGGCGTCCTGGAGATTGGCCTTCACCTTGGACGCCTGGTGGATGTCGATGGCGCCCAGAGTGACCATGACCAGCATCGGCAGCGCCAGGGCGAACATCATCGCCACATTGCCGCGCGTGCTGGCCTTGAACCGCGAAACAAGGCCCCGCGCCGCGCGCGTCAGCCGGTTCAGTCCGTTTCTCGCCCCGTGCTTCACCGTCTCGGCCCCTGAATTCCGCAGCGGACGCAGGCCCGCATTTCAGACGACTGTGGCGCGGTTCGGTTAAGGGATGGCCCTACGGCAAGGGTTAACGCCGTCTTAGCGGTCGACGCAGCGGTCCAGCCCCGCCTCGCGCACCGTGCCCATGGCCGCCTGGATGCGGCTGGCGCGGCGGCGGACATAGGGGCTGGGCGAAGCGGCCTTGTAGCGGCGCGGACTCGGCAGGATGGCGGCCAGGCGGGCGGCTTCGCGCGTCGTCAGCTTCTCGGCGCTCTTGTGGAACCAGTGCTGCGACGCGGCCTCGGCGCCATAGACGCCCGGCGCCCACTCGGCGACGTTCAGATACATCTCCATGATCCGGCGCTTGCCCCAGACCAGTTCGATCAAACCGGTGTAGCCGACCTCCAGCCCCTTCCTCACCCAGTCGCGGCTGGGCCAGAGGAAGACGTTCTTGGCGGTCTGCTGACTGATGGTCGAGGCGCCGCGTCGCTTGTCCGAGCCGCGCTGCTCGGCGCGCTCATTGGCCTCCATCGCCTTCTGGATGGCCTCGACGTCAAAGCCGTGGTGCTGACAGAAGCGGGCGTCCTCGGCGGCGATCACCGCCTCGACCAGACGCGGCGAGATATGGTCCAGCGAGCGCCAGCGATAGTCCATGCCGTGCCCCGCGACCGCCTGCTTGACCATCAGGATGGTGAACAGGGGCGGGACGAACCGATGCAGCACCACCCCGCCGATCGGGATCAGGGCCAGGATCAGCAGCAGGGTCAGCAGCGGGCGCCGCTTGCGGGTCTTCGCACGGGTCATGACGCCATCCTGCCGGGCTCAAGCTTCAGCGCAAGCGCGATCTCAGAGCGAGACCACGCCCGCCTGACCGTCCTCGTCGGCCCAGGCGACGCGGGCGGCGCCGGAACTCATGGCCAGGGCGACGATGGGCGCGCCCTTTTCTTCCTTGATGAAGGCCAGCCCCTGCCCCGCCGGATCGGCCCACCAGACGCGGCCGTCCTCCAGCCCCGCCGCCAGGCGGCCGTGCGCGGGCGCGGCGGCGACCTGGGCGATCAGGGTGGATTCGTCGAAACCGATCTCGGTCGCCTCGCGGCCCATCGGCCCGTTGGCGCCGATGAAGGGCCACAGCACCACGCCCTGCGCGCCCGAGGTGGCCAGAAGCTGCCCCTTGGCCAGGAAGGCGAAGCTCTTGATCTTGGACGGATAGCCGCCCATCCGCATGTTCTTCTGATCCTTCATCCGCCAGCCGTGCAGTTGATTGTCCTGCATGGCGGTGACGACGAAGGCGCCGTCGGGCGAGAAGGACACCGCCAGGTGCGACCCCGCCCAGGGCATCTTGACCGGCTGCTGCTGCTCGATGCGCGCATACCACAGCCAGGCGCCGCCATAGGTCGAGGTCGCGATGCGCCGCCCCTTGGGATCAAAGGCCACGCCCGAGACGGTGCGTTCGTGCTGGAAGTCGCGACGGAAGACGGCGTCCTTGCTGTCGATCACCGACAGGGTGCGGCCCGCCGAAAAGGCGATCAGGCCGCTCTCGGCCGAGGCGTCGATGGAGTCGATCCACTGGCCCTTGGCCGTGGCCAGCAGCACAGCCTCGCCCTCGCGGCTCCACACCACCTTGCCGTCGTCGCCGCCGGTGACGATGCCCTCGCCCGAGGGGTGGACGGCGGCGCACAGGATGGCCCCGTCATGGACCTCGCTGCGGGCGCCGTTCTCGAACCGCACCGAGCCGTCGCCCAGGGCGAAAATCGCGCCCGTCTTGTCGAACAGGGCGGCGGTGACCTGGGCGTCGAAGTTGAAGGTGGTCATGTCGGCTCACGCAGAAGAAGTCAGACGCGCCTCATAGCGCTCCGCATCGCGTCTGTCGCGCGCTGGCCTGACTTGGGCCTATAGAGGCGCCCATGACCCTGCTGCTCATTCCCGGCTTCATGGCCGACGCCACCCTGTGGGACGCCATGACCGACGACCTGGCCCCGTTCGGGCCTCTGGTCGCGACCGACCTGAGCCGCGGCGAAGACATCGAAAGCATGGCCGCCGCCCTCCTGAGCGACGCGCCGGATCGCTTCGTCGCCGTGGGCTTTTCCATGGGCGGCTATGTGGCGCGCGAACTGGCGCGCATCGCGCCCGAGCGGGTCACGGCCCTGATCCTGATCGCCACCTCGGCCCGCGGCGACACCGAGGAACTGATCCGCCAGCGCCGCTCAGCCCTGAAGGCCGCGCCCAAGGCGTTCAAGGGCCTGAGCCGCCCCGCCATCGTCTCGTCCCTGCATCCCGATCTGGCCGGGGATGAAGCCTTGATCGCCCGCATCCGCGACATGGGTCTGCGGCTGGGCGGCGAGGTCTTCCACCGCCAGTCGGCCATGGCGCGCGCCGGCGACCTGGACCGGCTGGACGAGATCCGCCAGCCGACCCTGATCGTCGCCGCCGACGCCGACCGTCTGCGCGGCGCCGACGAGGCCGAGGAACTGCATCGCGGGATCGCCGGCTCGACGCTGGTTCACATCGCCGACAGCGGCCACATGATCCCGCTGGAACGGCCCAAGGCGCTGGCGAAAATCATGGCGGAGTGGCTGTCCACCCTCTCCCAATGGGAGAGGGCTTGAGGCTCGGAGAGCCGCAGGCGATCCGCCAGCCGAAAGGGTGAGGGTTCACGGCGGAAGTCGGCCGAAGGCCGTAGCGCGACGCCTTACGCCGACTGAAACGTCAGCCCCTCACCCTTTCGCGCCAGAACGATCGCTGCACTCTCGCGCGCTCAAGCCCTCTCCCACCGGGAGAGGGTCCTACCTGTGCGTCTCGACCCAGCGCTGGGTCATCAGGTCGGGCGTAGCGTAGGCTTCCTGAAGCTCAACGCTCCAGTAGTTCAGCATATCCAGCGGGATCACCGCGCCCGAGACGGCGCAGACCACATGGTCGCCGCCCTTGACGATCTCGAACTCGGGCGTGCCGTAGATCAGCTTGGCCTCGACCCGGGCGCGGGGCGGCGGGTTCATGCCGCGCAGGCCTCGAACCCGGCCTTCAGCGCGGCCTCGTCCAGATCGCGGCCGATGAAGACGGCGCGGCTCCAGCGGCGCTCCTTGTCGCCCCAGGGTTTCTGCAGGTCGCCTTCCAGGATCATGTGCACGGCCTGGAAGACCAGGCGGCGGTCCTCGCCGTCCACGTCGATGATGCCCTTGGCGCGCAGGATGTTCTGGCCCTGCTCGCCCAGCAGCTTGTCCAGCCAGGCGGTGAACCTGGCGCCGTTCAGCGGACGATCCAGGGTCAGGGAGATGCCCTTGATGTCGTCGTTGTGGGCGTGGCCGCGCGGGCCGTGGTCGTGATGATCGTGCCCATGAACGTGGTCGTGGCCGCAGTGCTCGTCATGAACGTGGTCATGGTCGTGATCGTGGCCGCAGTCGGCGTCGTGGACGTGGCCCTCGGCGCCGTGGGGCGGGTTCACGAAGTCCGGCTTGACCTCGAGGATGCGCTCCAGATCGAAGGCGTGCAGGCCCAGCACCTGATCCAGCGGCACGTTCGAGCGCTCGGCGCGAACGATGGGGGCCAGCGGGTTGAGGGCGCGCAGACGGCTCTCGACGACCTCCAGTTCGTCCTCGGAGGCCAAGTCGATCTTGTTCAGAATGATGCGGTCGGCGAACGCCACCTGCTCGCGCGCTTCCTTGCTGTCGTCCAGGCGCGCCATGACGTGCTTGGCGTCGACCAGGGCCGTGACGCTGTCCAGCTGCGTCTTGGCCTTGACCTCCTCGTCGACGAAGAAGGTCTGGGCCACCGGGCCGGGGTCGGCCAGGCCGGTGGTCTCGACGATGATGGCGTCAAAGGCGGGCTTGCCGGGACGCTGGCGCTTCATCAGGCCCGAGACGACGCGGATCAGGTCGCCGCGCACCGTGCAGCAAACGCAGCCGTTGTTCATCTCGAACACGTCCTCATCGGCGCCGACCACCAGGTCGTTGTCGATGCCGATCTCGCCGAACTCATTGACGATGACGGCGTAACGCTTGCCGTGATCCTCGGTGAGGATGCGGTTCAACAGGGTGGTCTTGCCGGCGCCGAGGTAGCCGGTGAGGACGGTGACGGGAGTCTTCTGGGTCATGGGCGGCTAGATGGAGCTTCAAGAGAAGAAAGAAAAGGGCGGCGCTCTTTCCTCCCCACTTGTGGCGAGGGGGACCGCGTAGCGGTGGAGGGGCTTCTGCGCCTGAATGAAGCGGCCCCTCCGTCACGGACGCTGCGCGCCCGCGCCACCTCCCCATTGCATGGGGAGGAGAAGGATCAACAGGCCGGGCAAGCCGGCAGGACGCCGCTTTCCAACTGGAACGTCGTGTGGCTGACGCCAAAGCGGCTGCGGGCCACGCCTTGCGCTTCAATCAGCAGGGCGTCGGCGTCGGGCCGGTCATGGACCAGATGCGCCGTCAGCGCCGTGTCCGTGGTCGACAGGCCCCAGACGTGAAGGTCATGCACCGCGCTGACGCCCGGCAAGGCCAGGAAGGCGTCGCGGACCTCGGCCACCTCGACCCCGCTCGGGGCGGCGTCCAGCGCCAGGTTGACCGAGTCCTTCAGCAGGCCCCAGGTCCCCAGCAGAATGACGACGACGATGGCCAGGCTGACCAGGGCGTCGATCACGGCCCAGCCGGTCAGCAGGATCACCGCCCCGGCGATGACCACGCCCAGCGACACGGCGGCGTCGGCCATCATGTGCAGATAGGCCCCGCGCACGTTCAGATCCTTGTGCTGGTCCTTCATGAACAGCAGGGCCGTGCCGAGGTTGATGAAGAAGCCGATGCCCGCCACAACCATGATGACGCCCGACGCCACCGGCGCCGGCTCGGCCAGCCGCCGCACGGCCTCGAAGGCGATGGCGCCGCAGGCGAAGATCAGCAGCAGCGCATTGCCCAGCGCCGCCAGCACCGTCGCCTTGCCATAGCCATAGGTGCGCTTGGGTCCCGCCGCGCGCCGCGCCAGCCAGGCCGCGCCGCCGGCCATGGCCAGACCCAGGACGTCGGACAGGTTGTGGCCCGCGTCGGCCATCAGCGCCGTCGACCCGGCCCAGATCCCGGCCCCGAACTCGCAGGCCACAAAGGCCAGGTTGAGGATCAGACCGACAGCGTAGCGCCAGTCGCCCGTATCCACCGGCCCATGATGATGGCCGCCGATGCCGTGGGAATGGCCGTGGCCGTGGTCGTGACCCGAATGGTCATGGCCCGCATGCGAGCAGCCGTCATGGTCGTGTGCGTGATCGTGCGCCATGCCGCCCTCTCTAGGCCCGCCCGCCGCACATCGTCAATGCGAACGAACATAAGTCATTGAATGTAAACATATAACCTATCAGCGCATCAGTGCTGATGAGTCATCACCAGGAAGCCGATCAGGATCAGGGCCACGCCCAGGATGGCGCCCTCATAGCGCGCCCAGCGCTCCAGCCGCAGGATGGAGTATCCGGCGCTGGCCAGGGCCGCCAGCAGGGTCATGCCCAGCACCGTCCCTGCCGCAAAGCTGGCGGTCAGCAGGGCCAGGGCCATGACCCCTTCCGTCGCCGACGACAGATAGATAGGCAGCAGCACCTCGCCCGGCGTCACGGCCATCATCAGCACCAGCCCCCAGAAGGCGGCGCGGTCCGACACGGCGGGCTCGGGCACCTCGGCCTCGGGTCCTGTCGCCGTGATCGGCTTCTGCAGCGAGGCCCGCGCCAGATAGAAGGCGCCGAAGATGAACAGCAGGGCCGCCGACAGATGCGGCAGCAGCCCCCCGATCCAGGCGTTCAGCGCCAGACCCGCCGCCACGATCAGCGAGCCGACCAGGGCGGTCGAGGCGATATGGGCCAGGCCCGCCGTCACCGCGACCGTCATGACCCGCATCAGGCTCCACCGCTGCGCCCGCCCTACCAGAACAAAGGGCAGCCAGTGGGTCGGCAGGGCCGCATGCAGGAAGGCCGCGACGAATCCCCCGCCCAGAAGCGAAATCAGAACGGGCTGCTGAAGATCGGGCGGCGACATTCCGCGGCTTCTATCCTGTTACTTTGTAACGGTCGAGAGGGACGCGTCCGATTCCGCATACCGCCGCCTGATCCGACTGAGCGCCACGGGCGTCACGCCCAGGAAGCGGGCGATGTCCACCTGCATCAGTCGCGCCGCCAGATCCCCCTGCTCGGCGATGAAGCGCCGGTATCGCGCCTCGGCGGACAGGCACAGAAGGTCGTGCTCGCGGATTTCCTTTCTGAGCGCCATGGACTCGGACATCTCCAGAAAGAGTTCCAAAAGGCCCGCGTCCTGCGCCATCGCCGCACGGAAGCGATCATACCCCAGGACCAGAACCTCGCAGGGCTCGAGACAGGCGGCGGTGAAGGCGCTGGTCTCGCCCCCGATCTGCGATCGTCGCGAGCCGAACACCCCCGCGTCGGCGATGAAGCTCTTGATCCACTCCTTGCCGTCATGGGTGAGGTAAAACAGCTTCACCAGCCCGCCCCGCAGGACATAGATGTCGCGGGAATGGTCGCCCTGGCGAAAGACGACCTCGCCCTTGTCGAAGCTGCGTCGCTGAGCATGGCGGGCCAGGACCGGATCTGACGCCAGCCGCTCTAGTAGAAGATCAAGACCCACTTTCCCCCCTGGCGATCCCGCGCTGCCATCGGACTGAACCCAGGTTAAGTCGCAGCCGCTCGCGGCGGGGCAGAACGCAGTCTCCACACTATGCGGAGGCGCCCATGTTATCCTACCCTCGGAAAATCCTGTTGACCGGAGGAACGTCCGGCATCGGTCGTCAACTGGTCGACCGTCTCTGCGACGCGGGGCATCAGGTGGTGGTCCTGGCCCGCTCTGAGGCCGCCCTGACGGCGCTGAAAGCCGAACGCCCGACGGTCGATGTCTATCGCTGCGATCTGTCAGACCAGCAGGATATCGAAGACTCGATCGAAGCGGTCTGGAACGACCACCCCGACCTGTCCGTCCTGATCAACAACGCCGGCGTGCAATTTCTGCCTCAGCTTCATGAGGCCGGCTTCCGCTACGACAGCATCCGTTACGAGACGACGGTCAATTTCCTGGCCCCCGTATGGCTCAGCGCTCTCTGTCTCCCGGGCCTGCAGTCGCACCCGGATGGCGGCCATATAGTCAACATCTCCTCGGGTCTGGCCTTCTATCCCAAGACGACCTCGGCCGTTTACTGCGCCACCAAGGCCGCCCTCCACTCCTTCTCCCAGAGCCTGCGCTATCAGCAGGAAGGCGGCGTGCGGGTGATCGAGGTCATCCTGCCGATCGTCGACACTCCCATGACCAGGGGCCGCGGGAGCGGAAAAATGCCCGTCGCCCAGGCCGCCGATCAGATCATGCGAGGCCTCAGACGCGGCCGCAGTGAAATCTATGTCGGACGATCCCGGCTGATTCCCCCTCTGGCCCGCATCGCCCCTTCGCTCATACGCGACATCCTCCGGCGCGGCTGAGGCGCTTTCGACCGCTATTGATAGAGGCTGGCCCGGTCCAAAGGCAGGCCCGAGGGACCCGACCGACGCTTCTGGGCCACGGTCTGATAGACCAGCACCGCGCCGCGCTCGAACCCCTTGGCGAACAGGGCGAAATAGATGAGCCAGAGCCGGGTGCGCGCCTCGCCCGCCAGCCGATAGGCGTCCTCGCGCCGCTCATAGAGACGCCGGGTCCATTCGCGCAGCGTCAGTTCGAAATGCTCGCGCATATCCTCGACGTCCAGCGTCTCGAAGCCCAGGCGGCCGAGGTTGCCGACCGTCATGCCGATCGTGTCCAGTTCCCCGCCCGGGAAGATGAAGCGGGTGATGACCTTGGTGGTCGGGGTCGGCCGCAGTTCGCCCTTGCCGCCGCGACGCACCGACGCCTGATGGAAATAGAGACCGCCGGGCTTCAGCAGGCGGCGCATCTGATCGAAATGCCGCTCGTGGTTGGCGAAACCGGCGTGCTCGAACATCTCGACCTGGGCGATGGCGTCATAGGCCCCGGCGCCCTCGACCTCGCGATAGTCCTTCAGTTCCAACGTCACCCTGTCCGACAGGCCCAGCCGCTCGACCTTGGCGCGGGCGAAGTCGAGCTGCGCCTGGCTGAGGGTCACGCCGTGAACATGGACGCCGTACTTGCTGGCCGCCCAGCACGACAGACCGCCCCAGCCGCAACCGACATCGAGCATGCGCTGGCCAGGCTTCAGCCGCAGCTTGCGGCAGATCCGATCCAGCTTCTCCTGCTGCGCCGCCTCCAGCGTCGCGTCATGGCTGGTGAAGTAGGCGCTGGAATAGACCATCTCCGGATCGAGGAAGAGGCCGTAGAAGTCGTTGCCGACATCATAGTGGAACTGAATGAAGTCCTGGTCGCGCCGGCCGCTGCGATCCTGACCCACGCCGTCGTCGCCGGTTGCGTCCCAGGCCGGCAGGACATTCGCCCCGCCCTCGCCTCGCCCCATAAGGAAGGGCAGAGCCTCGCGCGCGATCAGCCAGCGGTCCAGCGAACGCATCAGGTGCACCGCCCGCCCGTGGTCCCAGCGATCCGCCGCTTCCAGCGGACTGCCGCCTTCGACCTTCAGGTCCCCCGAGGCGAACAGTTCGAACAGAGTCATAAGACTGGGTCTGAGGATGAGCCGCCGCACCGCGCCGGGACGGGCGATCACGATCTGGATGTCGTCCCGCGCGCCCGCGCCCAGCGGCAGAACCTCCCCGGTCCAGAGCCGCAGCGACAGGTCAGCCTTGAGATGGTCGGCGATATGGCCGACGATGCGACGCGCGGCGACGACGCGCCGGTCAGTGGTCATGCCCACGATAGAAGCCCCCTTCTCGAACGATGTTCGCCAATTGCACGCGCGGCGACGCGGGGCTAGCCTGCCCAAACCAATCGGCGGCCGCGCGGGCTTTTCGCGCCGCGCACGTTGACTCTGGCTCCCCCTTCCGTATATGTCGCCGCTCTTCGCCCGCAGGGTTTCCTGACGGGCGCATTCTTTTTTGCGTTCACGCTGAGGCTTCCAAATGTACGCGGTGATCAAGACCGGCGGAAAGCAGTACCGGGTTCAACCGGGCGATGTGATTGTTGTCGAGAAACTCGACGGCGACGCTGGCGCTGCCGTCAATTTCGGTGAAGTCCTTATGCTGGGCGGCGACAAGGGTGTTACGGTCGGCGCTCCGCTGATCGACGGCGCCGCTGTCGCAGCGACGCTGATCGAGACCCGCAAGGGCGAGAAGATCAAGATCTTCAAGAAGATCCGTCGTCAGGGCTACCGCCGTACGAACGGCCACCGCCAGATGGAATCGGTCCTGCGCATCACCGGCATCGAAGGCGCCGGCGAGAAGGCCAAGTGGGACGGCAAGGTCGAGCTGATCACCAAGGCTGAAATCAACGCTCGCGCCCGTGGCCTGGCCCCGCGCGTCGAAGCTGTTGAAGCCGCTCCGGCCAAGAAGGCTCCCGCCAAGAAAGCCGCCAAGGCTGAAGGCGCTGAAGCCTAAGATATTCACCGGCGCCGGGATCGGCGCCTAGCAGGACGAGGGTCGCGCTCCATCAGCCCGCAGTGGCTGGAGGCGACCAAGGAAGAGGAGCAGACCTATGGCTCACAAGAAATCCGGTGGTTCGTCGCGTAACGGTCGCGACTCCGAGTCGAAGCGCCTTGGCGTGAAGAAGTACGGCGGCGAGAAGGTTCTGGCCGGCAACATCCTCGTGCGTCAGCGCGGCACCACCTTCCACCCGGGCGTGAACGTCGGCCTGGGCCGCGACCACACCCTGTTCGCCACGGTGAACGGCTCGGTGAAATTCACCACCAAACGTGGCGGCCGTTGTTACGTGTCGATTCTCGCGGCCAACGACGACGCTCAGGCTATGGCCGCCGAGTAACGCGAACTGGACAAAATCCGGGATCGCGTTGCTCAAGAAGCCGCGATCCGGACCAGGGAAATTTTCCGCGGGGAGTCTGGATCACCAGGCTCCCCGTTTGCGTTTCCCCGCCTCGCTGATCGCCCGAGCCCTGATGAACAAGGATGGCGGTCGCACCAAAGGGGCGTGACCCATGTGCGTGATTGAAACTTCTCCCGTCGTCGAAACCCGGCGTCTCATCCTGCGTGCGCCGGGCGCCCAGGACGTCAGCCGCATCGCGGCCCTGGCCAACGACCGCGACATCGCGCGCATGACCAAGCGCATGCCCCACCCCTTCCAGGTGGAGGACGCCGAGGACTTCGTCCTGCACGTCGCAGCCCAGGACCCGAAGCGGGCCAACACCTTCGTCATCGAGCATGAGGACCTGGGTCCCGTGGGCGTCATCGGCCTGTTCGAGGGCGAGGACAGCGTACCCGAAGCCGGATACTGGATCGGTCGCGACTTCTGGGGCCGGGGCTTCGCCACCGAAGCCCTGGAGGGCGCCCTGGTCTGGGCCTCGAAGCGCTGGAAGCGCCGCGCCCTGGTGGCCGGCCACTTCGCCGACAACCCCGCCTCGGGCCGCGTGCTGGAGAAGGCCGGCTTCCTCTATACGGGCGAAACCCGCCCCGCCTTCAGCCAGGCGCGCGGGGCCATCGCCGACACCCGGATGATGGTCTGGCTGGCCTGATAGAACACTGATTTCGCGGGAATTTCGGTCAACAGTGCAGTTTTTTCGGAGATCGGGAAAAAGCCTGTTGACCGGCCGAAAGGTCCCCCCTATTAGATCGCTCCTCGGCGGGGCAACCCACCGGGCCCAGGTGGCGGAATTGGTAGACGCGCTGGCTTCAGGTGCCAGTGGCTTAACGGCCGTGGAGGTTCGAGTCCTCTCCTGGGCACCACATTCTCAAGCGGCGTCGTATCCGATCGGATACGGCGCCGTTTGTCATTTCAGCCCTCCTCTTTATCTCGTGCGACAGCAAAGGTTGGCGCTGCGTCCTAGCGATAGCGCGCGGTTCGTCTATGTTGTCGCCCTGAACGACCACCCGAGTTTCTGAGCATGACCGTTTACCTGCACGAAGGCGACCTGCCCGACGGCCTCGACCTCGGCCCCGAGGTCGCGATCGATTCCGAGACCATGGGCCTGCGCTTCCGTCGCGATCCCCTGTGCGTGGTGCAGCTGTCCTCGGGGAACGGCGACGCCCATGTCGTGCGGCTGAACCGCCCCGGCTATGACTGCCCCAACCTGAAGCGGCTGCTGACCGACCCGAAGGTGCTGAAACTCTTCCACTTCGGCCGGTTCGACATCGGCATGTTCGACCTGCACCTCGGCGTCGAGACCCGCCCGGTCTATTGCACCAAGATCGCCTCCAAGCTGGCCCGCACCTATACCGACCGTCACGGCCTGAAGGACGTGGCCAAGGAACTGGCCGGGATCGACATGTCCAAGGCCCAGCAGAGCTCGGACTGGGGCTCGCCGGTCCTGTCGCAGGCGCAGTTGGACTACGCCGCCTCGGACGTCCTCTACCTGCACGTCATCAAGGCCAAGCTGGACGTCATGCTGGAGCGCGAAGGCCGCGCCGAGCTGGCCCGCGCCTGCTTCGACTTCCTGCCCACCCGTTCGCGTCTCGACCTGGCCGGTTGGGACGAGATCGACATCTTCGCGCACGCCTGAGGAGCCCCATGAGCGACCTCGACGCCCAGGAAGCGCGCAAGCGCGCCGACGAGGCCCGGGTCGCCCAGGCGGGCGAGCGCTGGCGCGCGCGCTCGCGCCGGGTCAAGCTGTACCGCCGCGTCCTGCCCATCGTCATCCTGATGCTGGCGGGCGGCGCCCTGACCTGGACCGTGTTCCGCACCGTCATGTCGGGGGTCGAGCGCAAGGCCAGCGAGACGCGCGAGATCCGCCTCGACAACCCCATGTTCCATGGCCAGGACGCCCAGGGGCGCTCCTTCGTCATCGGGGCCAAGGGCGCGATCCGCGACCCGGCCACGGGCCACTTCCGTCTGGTCGGGCCGCTGCTGCGGCTGAACCTGGGCGGACGCAAGGTCACGGAACTGACCGCCGACGGCGGCACCTATATCGAGACGAGCCGCAAGGTGGTGATCGGGCCGAACGTGAAGATTTCGGACGGCGGCTCCGGCTTCGTCCTGACCACGCCGGAAGCCGTGGTCGACACCAATACGGGCGTAGTGACGGGCGACAAGGGCGTCCAGGGGCGCGGTCCCCTTGGAACCATCGATGCTTCGTCCTATGCCATCTATGATCAGGGCCAACGGGTCGTCTTCAGCGGCCAGGGCGAAAACAAGATGCGGGGCACCATCAACCCCGCGGGATCCGGCAGATGACCATGTCCAAGTCGAACACCATGATCGCAGGCGCCGCCCTGCTGCTGGCCCTGACGGTCCCCGCGACTTCGGGCGCCCAGTCCGCACGCTCTGACGCCAGCCAGCAGCCGGTCCAGTACGGGGCCGACGGCGGCGAATACACGCCCAACGGCTTCGCCCTGCGCGGCCGGGCGGAACTGACCCAGGGCGGCAACCGTCTGCGCGCCGACGCCATCACCGGCGTCACCGCCAACGGCGACCTGAGCCGGGTCGAGGCGGTCGGCAACGTCTACTTCGTCACGCCGGACCAGAGCATGCGCGGCGACCGCGCCGTCTATACCCTGTCCAACGGCGAGGTCGTGGTGACGGGCGACGTCATCCTGACCCAGGGCAAGAACGTCCTGACCGGCAACCGGCTGGTCTATAACGTCCGCACCGAGACCGCCCGCATGGAAGGCGGCTCCGGCCGCGTCCAGGGCGTCTTCTACCCGCAAGGGAACTGACCCCGCTTGGCGCGCAAGGAACTCTCAGCCCTCAACCTCGATCAGGCGGCCGCCGACGAAGCGCCCGCCCCTGAAGAGGCGCGCCACACCGGCCTGCGCGTCGAACATATCGCCCGCAGCTTCGGCCAGCGCCAGGTGGTCAAGGACGTGTCCCTGACCGTCCAGCGCGGCGAGGTCTGCGGCCTGCTGGGCCCCAACGGCGCAGGCAAGACCACCTGCTTCTACATGATCACCGGCCTGATCCCGGCCGACAGCGGCTCGATCTGGCTGGACGGCGAAGAGATCACCCAGCAGCCCATGTATCAGCGCGCCCGCATGGGCCTGGGCTATCTGGCGCAGGAAGCCTCCATCTTCCGCGGCATGACGGTCGAGCAGAACATCAAGGCCGTGGTCGAACTGCGCGAAAAGACCGCCGCCGGCGTGCGCGACGAGACCAGCCGCCTGCTGGAAGAACTGCGCATCGACCATCTGCGCCACGCCCCGGCCACCGGCCTGTCGGGCGGCGAGCGTCGTCGCGTCGAGATCGCCCGGGCGCTGGCCGCCCGCCCCAGCTTCATGCTGCTGGACGAGCCCTTCGCCGGCATCGACCCCCTGGCCATCGCCGACATTCGCCACGTGATCCGCTACCTGTCCAGCCAGGGCATCGGCGTGCTGATCACCGATCACAATGTGCGCGAGACCCTGGACATCATCGACCGCGTTTCGATCATCTCGGCCGGTTCGGTCCTGTTCGAAGGCACCGCCGACGAGGCCGTCAGCGACCCCGAGGTCCGCCGCGTCTATCTGGGCGAAATGTACGCCTGACAGGCTGCGACCTTCTGACGAACCTGCTGTTCGCCAGACGTTAAGTTCTCTGCCGCACGATCCCAGCAAGAACCGGGCCACATTCGCCCGTTGGAGGGATTGAGGCGCCGTGATCGGTCAGAGGCTGGAGGTCAGACAGGGTCAGGGGCTGGTCATCACGCCCCAGCTGCAGCAGGCGATCAAGCTGCTGCAACTGTCGAATCTCGAGCTGGACGCCTTCGTCGAGGGCGAGCTGGAACGGAACCCCCTGCTGCAGCGCGACGAGGGCGAGCCGGGCGGCGAGGCCGCGAACGACGCCGCCGAAGCCCCGACCTCCGCCGACAACAGCGAACTGCAATTCACCGAACCTTCGGGCGACGCCGAACGCGCCATGGATGCGCGATCGGACGACCTCTACGACGACGCCCCGCCCGGCGAACGTGACGCCGATCGCAAGCGCGACGCGGGCGAAAGCGGCGAACAACCCGGTCTGTCCGACTGGTCCCGCGCGGGCGGCGGCGGCGGTCTGGACGGCGACGGCATGGAGCGCCCCGACACCCGCGAGGCGACCCTGTGGGAGCATCTGCAGGCCCAGGCGTCGTCCGCCGGTTTCAGCCCGGCCGACCACGCCATCGCCCTGACCCTGATCGACGCCACCGACGAGGGCGGCTATCTGCGCGGCGAGCTGGCTGAGGTCGCCGACCGGCTGGGCGTGGACCTGGAACGGATCGAGGCGGTCCTGGCCGTCTGTCACGGCTTCGAGCCGACCGGCGTCATGGCTCGCTCGGCGCCCGAGTGCCTGAAGCTGCAGCTGATCGAGCGCAACCGCTTCGACCCGGCCATGGCGGCCCTGCTGGACAATCTGGAGCTGCTGGCGCGGCGCGACCTGCCCGCCCTGCGCAAGGCCTGCGGCGTCGACGCCGAAGACCTGGCCGACATGATCGCCGAGCTGAAGGCCCTGACGCCGCGTCCCGGCGCCGGCTTCGGCGGCGAGCCGGCCCAGACGGTCGTGCCCGACGTCCACGTTCGGCCTGACCCGGCCGGCGGCTGGCGGGTCGAGCTGAACGCCGACACCCTGCCCCGCCTCCTGATGGACAAGCGCTATCACGGCGTGGTCGCCGCCGGCGCGCGCTCGGATACGGAAAAGGCCTTCGTCGCCGACTGCGCCGCCCAGGCCAGCTGGCTGGTCAAGTCGCTGGACCAACGCGCCAAGACCATCCTCAAGGTCGCCTCCGAGATCGTGCGTCAGCAGGACGCCTTCCTGGCCTTCGGCGTCGAGTTCCTGCGCCCCCTGACGCTGAAGACGGTGGCCGACGCCATCGAGATGCATGAATCGACGGTCAGCCGCGTCACCTCGAACAAATATGTCGCCACCCCGCGCGGGGTGTTCGAGCTGAAATTCTTCTTCACCGCCGCCATCCAGTCGTCGGAAGGCGGGGCCCTGCACTCGGCCGAGGCCGTCCGCCACCGGATAAAATCCATGATCGACGGCGAGGCGGTCGGCGGCGACGTGCTCAGCGACGACCGGATCGTCGAAATCCTTAACGAGGCCGGCATCGACATCGCTCGGCGGACCGTCGCCAAATATCGGGAAGCGTTAAGAATTCCGTCGTCGGTGCAGCGCCGACGGCTGATGAAGACCGGCTGATCACGTCTGCGACGAAGCGTCACCACAAATCGGTGATCGGCGTTGACACCAAACGCAACCCGTCGCGTTCTATGCGTATGCAGATCCAAGTCAGCGGCAAGCAAGTGGATGTCGGCGAAGCGCTAAGCTCGCGCATCTCCCAGGAACTCGAAGAGGGAGTCGGCAAGTATTTCGCCCGTGGCGGCGAATACGCCGAGGTCGTGGTGTCCAAGGACCGCCACGGCTTCCGCGTTGATTGCTGGGTCCGCCTGGCCTCGGGCCAGAGCCTGGTGACGACGGGTTTCGGCGGCGACGCCCAAGCGGCCTTCTCGGACAGCCTGGACAAGCTTGAGAAGCGGGTCCGTCGCTACAAGCGCCGCCTGAAAGACCACCACATCGGTCCCAAGGGCCTGTCGCCCGAGAAGACCGAGGACGCCGCCCGCGAGGTCGCCTCCCTGACCATTTTCCGCAATCCGGACATGGTCGAGGACGAGGCCTTCGGCGACGCCGGGGCGCCGGACGAACCGCCGCCGGTCGGCATGGTCATCGCCGAAACCGAGGCCGAAATCCGCACCATCACCGTGGGCCGGGCCGTGCTGGAGCTGGATATGACCGGCTATCCCCTGGTCATGTTCCGCAACGCCGCGCACGGCGGCCTGTCCGTCGTCTATCGCCGTCCGGACGGCAATGTGGGCTGGGTCGACCCGGAACGCACCCTGAAGGCGGCGAAGAACGGAAGCGGCTCGGGCGGCTGAGGCTTTCATGCGGAGGGCGAAGGCGCTAGAAGACGCCTCGCCCTTCCGCCAATGTCGGGTTCGAGTTTCGGGGTCATCATGGACATCGCTGATTTGCTGTCGTCGGACGGGATCGTCCTGCGCGGCGGCGCGTCATCCAAACGCCAAGCCTTGCACGCCGTCGCCGAAGCCGCCGCGATCGCGCTGGGTCTCGACGAGGGGCGCGCGCTGGACGCGCTGCTGGAACGCGAGGCTCTGGGCTCGACCGGCCTGGGCTCCGGCGTCGCCGTGCCGCACGCGCGGATCAAGGGCCTGGAGCGCGTCTGCGCCGTCTTCGTCCGCCTGGATACGCCCGTGGCCTATGAGTCGGTGGACGACCGTCCGGTCGACCTGCTCTTCGCCCTGTTCGCTCCGCTGAACGCCGGGGCCGAGCATCTGCGGGCGCTGGCCGCCGTGTCGCGCGCCATGCGCTCGCCGGAACTGCGCGAGCAACTGCGCCAGGCCCGCACCGTCGACGCCGTCCGCGCCCTGTTCGTCAAGGACGTGCCGGCCACCGCCGCCTGACACTATCCCGCCCGCGCTCAAGCAGGTCGAACGGCCGGTAGCGCGCCAATCCCGCGCTCAAGCAGGCCTTGAGGCCGATAGCGCACCAAGAATGTCGCTCAAGCAGGCCCTGAGGCCGACAGCGCACCAAGAAGTCAGTGAACCGAAACGGGTTCCAGCTCGTGCGCCGCCGCCGCCGCGAAGGCGGTCTCTCGATCCAGCATGATCGCCAGGCGCTCGCCGTCGGCGCCGTGGACGGCGTAGAGGATCTGTTCCGGATCGATCTCGATGCCCGGCGCGTCGATGTGGGCGTCTGCCATCACGTCCGAAGCGCGGATCGCGCGCACATAGACGAGGTCGGGGGCGCCCAGGCCCGCGAAGTCCTTATTGGTCATGACAGGCGTCATAGGACCGCCTCCTTACGCTTGACTGAACGCCTGGGAAGCCAGGCGGTTCGACGGCTGAAATCAGCCCGTCGTGATGGGAATGCGTCGAATCTGCCGGTCCTGCTCGGGCCGGACCAGATCGACGTGCAGCAGGCCATGCTCCAGCCGCGCCTCGGCCACCTCCAGCCCGTCGGCCAGAACGAAACTGCGGACAAAGCCGCGCGCCGCGATGCCGCGATGCAGAAAGGCCTGCTCTCCCCTGCTCGCGTCGTCCCGCTTGCCGGCGATGGTCAGCTGCCGCCCCTCCAGCGTGATGCCCAGTTCGTCCGGCGCGAAGCCGGCCACGGCCAGACTGATGCGCACCGTCGCTTCGCCAAGCTGTTCGACGTTGTAGGGCGGATAGCTCTCGGCGGCCGCCTTGGCCGCGCGGTCGATCAGGGCGCGGGTATGGTCAAACCCCAACAAAAAGGGGCTGTCGAACAAAATGGCGCGTGTCGTCATAAGGCCCTCGCAAGAAGCGACCCGACCATCCGCGCCCTCCCAGAAGCGGCAAGGACGCGCGGCCGTTTGCAACAAATGGTTATGCGCCGCCGCCCGGTCAACAGGAGCGCTAGGCGTTGCGATTGTTCACGTGACATACAGGTCGTAGCCTTCACTGTAGAGCCACGTTCTGCGGCCAGACCGCCAACTCGAGAGGACTTTTCATGCGCGCCAAGATCGCCGTCGCCAGCGTCAGCATCGCCGCCCTTCTGGGGGCCGCCGCCTGCACCACGACCGATCCCTACAGCTCCACGCCCAACCGCAACAACACAGCGACCGGCGCCATCGCCGGCGCTCTGGGCGGCGCGGTTCTGGGCTATCTGACCAACACCTCCAGCGGCGAACAGGGCCGCAAGAACGCCCTGATCGGCGCCGGCATCGGCGCTCTGGCCGGGGCCGGCGTCGGCCAGTACATGGACCGCCAGCAGCGCGCCCTTGAGGCCGAGCTGTCGGGCACCGGCGTCGGCGTGGCGCGTCAAGGCGACAACCTGGTGCTGCGCATGCCGTCGGACGTGACCTTCGCCACCAACCAGTCGAACCTCGACAGCCGCTTCCTCCCGGTTCTCGACGACGTTGCTCGTGTGCTGAACGAGTACGACCGCTCGATGGTCGACGTCATCGGCCACACCGACGCCTCGGGCGGCGACGCCATCAACCAGCCTTTGTCGGAGCGCCGCGCCTCGTCGGTCGCCGCCTACCTGGTGGACCACGGCGTGATCCGCGAGCGCCTCTATGTCGCCGGCATGAGCGCGCGCAATCCGATCGCCTCGAACGACACGGTCGAGGGCAAGGCGCAGAACCGTCGCGTCGAGATCCTGATCCGCCCGTTCAAGGGCTGATCCTTCAGCCTCAATCGCTGAAACGACAAAGGGCGGCGCTTCAGCGCCGCCCTTTTTTCTTGCCTGTCGCCCTTAGCGAGCGCTCTCGGGCCGGCCGATCGAGGTGTAGCGGAAGCCGCGCGCCTTCATGTCCTCGGGGCGATAGACGTTGCGCAGATCGACCATGACCGGCTGTTTCAGCAGCAGCTTGACCCGGTCCAGATCCAGGGCGCGGAACTGATCCCATTCGGTCAGGATGACCACCACGTCGGCGCCCTCGACCGCGTCATAGGGACCGTCGCGGAAGACCACGCCGTCCAGCAGCTTGGCGGCCTCGGTCATGCCCTCGGGGTCGAAGGCCTGGACCGTGGCCCCCTTGGCGATCAGGGCCGGG
Organism: Brevundimonas sp. KH_025; assembly: GCF_057839885.1. Classification (NCBI taxonomy): domain Bacteria; kingdom Pseudomonadati; phylum Pseudomonadota; class Alphaproteobacteria; order Caulobacterales; family Caulobacteraceae; genus Brevundimonas; species Brevundimonas sp. KH_025. The sequence continues at coordinate 2,468,429 of NZ_CM174501.1, forward strand.
GCCACGTCCAGCGACGGGGCGTCGCGCATGTCGTCGGTGTTCGGCTTGAAGGTCAGACCCAGCAGGGCGACCGTCTTGCCCTTCAGGTCGGTCGCGCCCAGGGCGGCGGCCACGCGGTCGGCCATGGCCTTCTTGCGGGCGTCGTTCACCTCGACCGTCGTTTCGATCAGGCGCAGCGGCGCGCCCGCGTCGGTCGCCGTCCGCACCAAAGCCAGGGTGTCCTTGGGGAAGCAGGAGCCGCCGTAACCCGGTCCAGCGTGCAGGAACTTGGATCCGATGCGATTGTCCAAGCCGATGCCGCGCGCCACCTGCTGCACGTCGGCGCCCAGGTTCTCGCACAGGTCCGCCATCTCGTTGATGAAGGTGATCTTCAGCGCCAGGAAGGCGTTGGCGGCGTATTTGGTCAGTTCCGACGTGCGCCGGCCGGTGAACAGGATCGGCGTCTCGTTGAGGTTCAGCGGGCGATACAGTTCGGCCATGACGGGACGGGCGCGCTCGTCCTCGATGCCGACCACGACGCGGTCCGGACGCTTGAAGTCGCCGATGGCGGCGCCTTCACGCAGGAACTCGGGATTGGAGACCACGGCGAAGTCAGCGTCGGGGCGCCGGGCGCGGATGATTCGCTCGATCTCGTCGCCGGTGCCGACAGGCACGGTCGACTTGGTCACGATCACGGTGAAGCCGTCGATCAGGTCAGCGATCTCTTCAGCCGCGGCGTAGACATAGGAAAGGTCGGCATGGCCGTCGCCGCGCCGCGACGGCGTGCCCACGGCGATGAAGACGGCGTCGGCCGTACGGATGGCTTCGGCGCCGTCCAGGGCGAAAGCCAGGCGGCCGTCACGGACGTTGGCGGCGACCAGATCTTCCAGCCCCGGCTCATAGATCGGCATCCGGCTCGCGTTCAGATGGTCGATCTTGGCCGCGTCCTTGTCGACGCAGGTCACGACGTGACCGAAGTCCGCGAAACAGGCGCCGGACACCAGTCCGACATAGCCAGTGCCGATCATTGCGACGCGCATGCAGTCATCCTCTTGATGCAGTCAGGCCGAGATAACGTTCAAGCATGACGTTTGCCAGTCAACGGCACAGGCCGTGAGCAAAGAAAAAGGGCGGCCGATCCGAATGGATCGACCGCCCTCAATCTTATCGACCTTCAAGATCATCGGGACCGGCGCGAACCGGCCCCTCAGAGTCTTAGAAGTTGATGTCGATGGTGGCGCGACGGTTGAGCGGCTCGCGCACGCCGTCAGCGGTGGTCTTGGCCAGGTTGGTCTCACCCTTGCCGTCGAGGGCGATGACGCCGCCGTTGACGCCTTGGGCGACCAGGGCGTCGGCGACGGTGCGCGAACGACGGTTCGACAGGCCGAGGTTATAGGCGGCCGAGCCCGAGGTGTCGGTGTAGCCGACGATCAGGACGCGGGTCGGAGCGCCCGACTTGGCGTAGTTGGCGGCTTGCGTCACCACCGAACGAGCTTCCGCCGTCAGGTCCGAGCGATCCCAGTCGAAGTAGACCACGAACTGACGCGCAGCCGGCTTGGCCGGAGGCGGCGGAGGCGGCGGCGGGGGCGGCGGGGGCGGCGGCGGGGGCGGCGGCGGCGGCGGCGGCGGCGGCGGGGGAGCAGCCGGCTCGGCGCCGAAGGCGTAGCGCAGGCCCAGGGTCACGGTGTGGCTCTGGTCGTAGTCGCCGGCCATTTCGCCGAAGGTGTTGGTCGTCGAGTTCGTGAAGGTCTGGAACTCGGCGTCGCCCGTCAGGTAGCGGTAGGTCAGGTCGATGTTGGCGCGGTCGCCGACGGCCCAGGCCAGACCGGCGATCGCCTGAGCGGCGAACTTGGTCGAGCTGTCGTCAGCGCCGAAGGCCACGGCCGGGGTCTGACGCAGACGGCCCACGACGTCGGTGTTGACGTGGTTGGCGCCGACGCCGAGGCCGACGAAGGGACGGATGCCCCAGGCCGAGTAGCCGAAGTCATAGATGACGTTGGCCATCAGGGTGGTCGAGGTGATGTCGCCGTCGGGCGAGTGGCACGGGCCGGTCGCCGGGGTGACGTTGCACAGGCCCTGAGCGCCCGAGACGGCGCGCACGGTGCCGACGTCGCCCGAGCGGTAGCCGCCTTCGAGCTCGACGCGCCAGTTCGGGTTGAAGCGATAGCCGAGGCGGGCGAAGGCGGCCCAGCCGTCGTTCACTTCCCAGTTCCAGTTGGAGCTGTTGGTCGACGACTCGGTGTTGATGTCGTCGATGATGTGATAGCCGGCGTCGATCGCGCCGTACCAGCCATCCGGCTCAGCCGAAGCGGCGCCCGCCGACAGGGCCAGAGCCGCCGCCGCGCTGGATGCCAGGATCAAACTCTTGACGCGCATAGATGCGGCCCTCCGAGATCTGTTGTTCGTGGACGACGGATACGTCGCCTACCCCACTCCCTATCAGCGTTGCCGTGGGTGGTCGAGCGGCAAACGCCCGATTTACCGAAGGTTGCAACACACCGTGGCCGGAGCGCTACAGGGTTTAACGGCGCATTAAGATCAGCAGGCGTCTCGGCATAAGCGCTTGACCTGCCTTCCCGCCTGTCGTCCACATCCCCGACCGAACGCTCGGCCCCTCAGGATTTCATGACTTCCATCTGCATCGACGGTTTCAATCTGGCCCTGGCCAAGGGAACCGGCATCGCCACCTATGGCCGCAATCTGCTGGAAGGCGCCCGCGCGGTCGGCTTCGGGACCCAGGTGCTCTACGGCCCCGCCGCGCGCCGTCGCGACGACAACCTGCTGAACGAGACCGCCCTGGTCGACGCCGAGCGGCCGCCGCAGCGGTTGAACCGCAAGCAGAAGGTCCAGCGCTTCGCCGACACCTTCGCCTCGCGCTACGGCCGCACCGCGCATTCCATCCTGCCGTCAGGCGAGGTCATCTGGCCGGCGCGATCGGGCGGCCGCCCGGCCGCCGACCGCTTCTGGGCGGCGCGGGACCTGTTCAGCCACGCCAATCGCTGCTTCGCCGCCTATGGCAAGGAAACCCCGGTCTCGTTCGAGGCCACGGCCGGCGCCCCCGCACCCGACGTCATGCACTGGACCGCGACCCTGCCGCTCTACGCGCGCAGCGTCCCCAACATCTACACCATCCACGACCTGATCCCGTTGCGCCTGCCGCACACGACCCTGGACGACAAGGCGACCTATCGCGCCCTGTGCGACGCCATCGCCCGCCGCGCCGACCATATCGCCGTGGTCTCGGAGACGACCCGCCAGGACGTCATCCGTCTGCTGGGCGTGAGCGAGGACCGCGTCACCAACACCTATCAGGCGGTCAGCCTGCCCGAGAAGCTGACCTCGCGCAGTCAGGCCGACGTCACGCTGGAGCTGGAAGGCGTCTTCAACCTGGGCTGGAAGAACTACTTCCTGCATTTCGGCGCCATTGAGCCGAAGAAGAATCTGGGCCGGATCGTCGAGGCCTATCTGGCGTCGGGCAGCCAGACGCCCCTGGTCATCATCGGCGGCCGGGCCTGGCTGGACGAGGGCGAGACCGCCCTGCTGAACCAGGTGAAGCGCGACGGCGGCCCCAGCGCCGACCGCATCCGCCAGTATGAATACATGCCCTTCTCCATGCTGATCAGCCTGATCCGAGGGGCCAAGGCGACCCTCTTCCCCTCACTGTACGAAGGCTTCGGCCTGCCGGTGCTGGAATCCATGGCCCTGTCGACGGCGGTGCTGACCTCGACCGGCGGCTCGCTGCCGGAAGTGGCGGGCGACGCGGCGGTGATCGTCGATCCCTACGACGTCCAGGCCATCACCCGCGGCATCCAGGCGCTGGACGCCGACGAGGGGCTGCGCCTGGACCTGCAGGCGCGCGGCATCGTTCAGGCCGGAAAGTTCACGCCCGAAGCCTATCAGACGCGCCTCACGGACCTCTATCGCAAGGTCGGAGTGTCGGCGGCCTGACATGACGACCGCCGCCACAGCCTCCGACCGACTGACGCACCTGCAGCGGCTTGAGGCCGAAAGCATCCACATCCTGCGCGAGGTGGCGGCCGAGTGCGCGCGCCCGGTCCTGCTCTATTCCATCGGCAAGGATTCGGCGGCCCTGCTGCATCTGGCGCGCAAGGCCTTCTATCCGGCGCCGCCGCCCTTCCCCCTGCTGCACGTCGATACGACGTGGAAGTTCCGCGCCATGTACGCCCTGCGCGACCGGATGGCGGCCGAGAGCGGCGCCCGCCTGATCGTGCATCACAACCCCGAGGCCCAGGCGCAAGGCATCAACCCTTTCGACCACGGCTCGGCGGCCCACACCGACATGTGGAAGACGCAAGGCCTGAAACAGGCGCTGGACCTGCACGGCTTCGACGCCGCCATCGGCGGCGCGCGCCGCGACGAGGAGGCCAGCCGCGCCAAGGAGCGGATCTTCTCCTTCCGCGGCCCCGGCCACCGCTGGGACCCGCGTCGGCAGAGGCCGGAACTGTGGAGCCTCTACAACGCCCGCGTCGCGCCCGGCGAAAGCATGCGCGTCTTCCCTCTGTCCAACTGGACCGAGATGGACGTCTGGGAATACGTGGCCCTGGAAAACATTCCCGTCGTGGACCTCTATTTCGCCGCCAGGCGCCCCGTGGTCCGGCGCGACGGCGCCCTGATCGTGGTCGACGACGAACGGATGCGGCTGAACCCCGGCGAGACGCCCGAGATGATGTCGGTGCGGTTCCGCACCCTGGGCTGCTACCCCCTGTCCGGCGCGGTCGAGAGCGAGGCTTCGACGCTGGAGGCCGTCATCGCCGAGATGCGCGCCTCGCGCAGCTCCGAACGTCAGGGCCGGCTGATCGACCGCGATCAGGCCGGGTCGATGGAGAAGAAGAAGCAGGAGGGCTATTTTTGACCGCGCCCCTGCCTGAGCGCGACCTGCTGCGCTTCATCACCTGCGGCTCGGTGGACGACGGCAAGTCGACGCTGATCGGCCGCCTGCTGCATGACGCGGGCGCCGTGCCCGACGATCAGATCGCGGCCCTGCGCGACGCCGACGGTCGACTGGACTTCTCGCTTCTGGTCGACGGCCTGCTGGCCGAGCGCGAACAGGGCATCACCATCGACGTGGCCTATCGCTATTTCTCGACGCCGCGCCGCCAGTTCATCGTCGCCGACACCCCGGGACACGAGCAGTACACTCGCAACATGGCCACCGGCGCCTCGACCGCCGACGCGGCCGTGGTCCTGGTCGACGCGCGCAAGGGGGTTCTGACCCAGACCCGGCGGCACAGCCACATCGTCGCCCTGCTGGGCGTGCGCCACGTCATCCTGGCCGTGACCAAGATGGACATGGTGGCCTGGTCGCAGGACGTGTTCGACGCCATCGCCGCTGACTATCTGGCCTTCGCCGAGGCCGCCGGCCTGCCGGCGCCGACCGTCATTCCCGTCTCCGGCGTCAACGGCGACAACCTGGTCCGTCATGGCGAGGCGGCCGAATGGTATGCGGGTCCGACCCTGCTGGAGGTGCTGGAGACCCTCCCCGCCGCCGCCGAGACGACGCGACCGTTCCGCATGGCCGTTCAGGGCGTCAGCCGCCCCAACCTCGACTTCCGCGGCTATACGGGCCGCATCAGCAGCGGCGCCGTCGCGGTCGGCGACGCCGTCGCCGTCTCGCCCTCGGGCGTCCGGTCGCGCGTCGAACGGATCGTCGTCATGGGCGGCGACCTGCAGAGGGCGCAGGCCGGCCAGTCCGTCACCTTGACCTTCGTCGACGAGATCGACGTGACGCGCGGCGACGTCCTGGCGGCCGCCGAAGCGCCGCTGGAAGCCGCCGACCAGTTCGAGGCCACGATCGTCTGGATGGCCGAGGCGGAGATGATTCCCGGCCGGGTCTATGACCTGAAGATCGGCGCCCGCACCGTCGCCGCCCAGATCACCGACATCCGCCACCGCGTGAACGTCAACACGCAAGAGAAACTCGCGGCCCGCTCGCTGGTGTTGAACGACATCGGCGTCTGCCACCTGTCCCTGGGTCAGGACGTCGCCTTCGAACCCTATGAGGTCGATCGCGAACTGGGGGCCTTAATCCTGATCGACCGCCTGACGCGGGCGACGGTCGGCGCGGGCATGATCCGCTTCGCCCTGCGCCGCGCCCACAACATCCATCGCCAGGCGATCAAGGTGGACCGCGATCAGCGCGCCGCGCTGAAGGGCCAGAAGGCGGCTGTCGTCTGGCTGACCGGACTGTCGGGATCGGGCAAGTCCACCATCGCCAACCTGGTCGAGGAGCGGCTGACCGCCGAAGGCCGCCACGCCTATCTGATCGACGGCGACAACCTGCGGCACGGCCTCAGCCGCGACCTGGGCTTCACCGAGGCCGATCGGGTCGAGAACATCCGTCGGGCGGCGGAGGTGGCGCGCATGATGGCCGACGCCGGGCTGATCGTCCTGGTGTCGCTGATCTCGCCCTTCCGGGCCGAACGCCGCATGGTCCGCGAGATGATGCCGGACGGCGAGTTCCTCGAAGTCTTCGTCGACGCGCCGCTGGACGTCGTGGAGGCGCGCGACGTCAAGGGCCTCTACGCCAAGGCCCGGCGCGGCGAGATCGCCAATTTCACCGGCGTCAGCAGCCCCTATGAAGCTCCCCTGGAACCCGACCTGCACCTGCGGACCGACCGGATGAGCGCCGAGGCGGCGGCGGACGCCGTGATGGCCCGCCTGCGCGGGGATCAAGGATCGGCCGGCTAGGCCAAGACGAATTCAGGCGACCCGCCAGGTTCGCAAATGCGGCGCAAGTTTCTCCGCCACCCCGCCGCGATCGCTTGCGCTTGCGACGGCGCAGAGTATGGTCGCGGCGTGATCGGCCGACGGTAGAGGCTGTTTCTCGACCGATTTCCTCTCGCGCTCCGGCGCGCTTCAAATGCCCTGATGTTCGAACCCATTGTCCGCCATTTCAGAATCGTCGGCGCGCTCATCATGCGCGAAATGGCGACGCGCTTCGGGCGCGAAGGACTGGGCTTCGCCTGGGTCGTCGGCGAGCCGCTGATCTTCTGTTTCGGCGTCCTGATCCTGTGGGGCGTGACCAAGCCGGCCTATGAGCACGGGGTTCGCCTCGCGCCCTTCGTCATGACCGGCTATATGTCGCTGATCCTGACCCGACACATGATCGGCCTGCTGGGCGGCGCGCTCCAGGCCAACCTCGGCCTGCTGTATCACCGCCAGATCGCGCCGCTGCACATCTTCGGCGCGCGCATCCTGCTGGAACTGGGCGGCGCGACCGCCGCCTTCTTCATCGTTTATGTAGTGCTGTTCTGCCTCAAGCAGGTCGGCCTGCCGCACAACTATCTGCTGCTCTACGCGGGCTGGTTCCTGCTGGCCTGGATATCGTGCGGCTTCGCCCTCATTCTCACGGGCCTCGCCATGCGCTATGAGACCTTTGAACGGGTGGTCGGCCTGATCAGCTACATCCTGATTCCGGTGTCGGGCGTCTTCTTCATGGTGTCGTGGCTGCCGCCGAGCGTTAGAGACCTTTATCTCTATGTCCCCTTCCCGCACGGGGTGGAGATGATCCGCGCAGGCGTCTTTGGGGAGTTCATCCCGACCTATTACGATCCGCTCTACGCGCTCGCCGTGGGGTCGGTTTTCAACATACTGGGCCTGGTGCTGATCGCAGGGGCCCGAGACCGTATTTCGGTTGAATAGAGACGTCGTCCGACAATGAATCACATCACCCAGAAGACGAATGGCTGACACCAACCTGACCTATATCGGCGCAGCGGACGAACCCCGCGCCGCCCGTCCGGCCAAACGTTCGTGGCGCCGGCGTTTGCCGCTGGGCTTCCTGATCGTGGTCGGGATTCCGACCCTTGTCGGCGGGATCTACTACGGCCTGATCGCCTCGCCGCGCTATGTCTCGGAATCCCATTTCGTGGTGCGCTCGGCCAGTTCGTCCCAGCCGACCGGCCTGGGCATCGCCCTGCAGGGCGTCGGCCTCTCCAGCGGCATGAACGACGCCTTCGCCGTGCACGAATACATGGCGTCGCGCGACAGCCTGAAAACCCTTCAGTCGCGCTTCAACCTGAAGGCCATGCTGGCCAAGCCGGGGACCGACTGGTTCTCGCGTTCGCCGCGCCCCTGGGAGGGCAAGAGCGAAGAGACCCTCTACAAGGGTTTCCAGCGCTTCCTGACGGTCGGTTATGACGCCACCTCGGGCATCAGCACCCTGCGGGTCGAGGCCTTCAGCGCCAAGGACGCCCAGACCATCAACGCCGCCATGCTCGACAGCGGCGAGGCCCTGGTCAACCGGCTCAACGAACGCTCGACCGCCAACGCCGTGCGGGACGCCCGAGTGTCCTACGAACAGGCCCGCGCCGAGGTCGCCGCCTCGCAGCAGGCCCTGACCAACCTGCGCAACAGCGCCCAGTTCATCGACCCGCGCGCCGCCGTGACCGAATCGACCGAGGTCGTCAGCGGCCTGCTGGTGACGATCGCCCAGTTGCGCGCCGACCGCGCCCAGTTGGCCGCCGAGGCGCCGTCCAGCCCGCAACTGCCCATTCTCGACAGCCGCATCGCGGCCTATGAGCGTCAGGTCGCGGAAGCTCGCGCCAAGGTCACCGGCTCCGCCTCGTCTCTGGCCCCCAAGGTCGGCGTCTACGAGGACCTGGTGATGCGCCGCGAGATCGCGGACAAGGTGATGGGCCAGGCCACCGCCGCCCTGCTGACCGCCGAACAGGACGCCCGTCGCCAGAAGCTCTATCTGGAACGCATCGTCGCCCCCAGCGAGCCGGACAAGCCGACCGAACCCAAGCGCTGGCTGGCCCTGCTGACCGTCTTCGCCTCGTCGCTGCTGGTTTACGCCGTGGGCTGGCTCATCTGGGCCGGCGTGCGGGAGCACAGGCAGGACTGATGCAGACCCCCGAGGCTCCGGGCCTGCGCGTCATCAACGTCGGGAAGACCTATCATGGGGCTCCCAAGCCCCTGTTCCAGAACATCAACTTCGACCTGGGCAAGTCCGGCCGACTGGCGATCCTCGGCCGCAACGGCCAGGGCAAATCCACCCTGATCAAGATGCTGGGCGGCGTCCTGCCCGAGACCCAGGGCCGGATCGAATGGCGGATGTCGTCGTCTTGGCCGATCGGCTTCGGCGGCGGCTTTCAGGGCAGCCTGTCGGGACTGGACAACGTCCGCTTCCTGGCCCGCCTCTATGATCGCGACTACCACGACATGCTGGCGCGGGTGGACGACTTCGCCGAACTGGGCAAGGCGCTGCGCGATCCGGTCAAGCACTACTCCTCGGGGATGCGCGCGCGTCTGGCCTTCGGCCTGTCGCTGGCCATCGAATTCGACTGCTACCTGATCGACGAACTGGTGGCCGTGGGCGACGCCCGCTTCCAGCGCAAGTGTCAGGAAGCCCTGTTCGAGCACCGCGCCCACCGCGCCTTCCTGATGGCGTCGCACGACACCCATCTGATCGCCAGCTACTGCGACCGCGCCCTGATCATCGAGGGCGGCCAGGCCAAGGTGTTCGACGACATCGACGAGGCGGTCGAGGTCTATACCTGGTTGCGCGCCGCGTGAGCCGCTCTTCCTCTTCGCCTGCCCGCTGGATCGTCGTTCCGCCCTTCCAGCACGATGCCGTCTGGCGCGAGGCCGTGGCGGCCGCCGTCGCCGAGGCCGGCCTGCGGCTGCACGACCTGGACGCCGCCCCGGAAGGCGCGCCGCTCGACGACGCCCGGGCTGTCATTCTGACCGCCGACGCAAATCAGGCCCTGGCGGCCGGCGTCGCGGCTGAGGCTGTCGCCGGCCTGATCGCCGGGGCGGGCCTGCGCCTGAACGGCGACGAGGCGCCGGACGCCCTGCCGCCGCATATCGCGGTCCTGACCGACCTGATGGGCCGCATCGCCCTGCTGCCTCCGGCTCGGGTGTTCCGCAGCGCCGACTTCACCGCCGGCCCCGTCGAGATCCTGCCTGGCGTGATCCTGCATCGCCCGACGCTCCGGTGCGGCGGCGCCCTGTCGCCTCGGCTTGAGGCGGTGAGCCAGGCCGCCGCCCTGCTCGACCCCGCGCACCCCCAGGCGACCTGGGCGCCGGATCTGTTCAACTATGATTCCCGCGTCGTGCCCGGCGGCACGCGCGGCCAGCTGGATCTGACCGGACGCCCGCGTTTCATGATCACCGGCCCCTACATCACCATGCCCGCCGGGCGCTGGCGGGCGACCTATCGCCTGACCTTCGACGCCAAGGGCAGCCGTCCGCGCTTCCGCGTCGACTGGGGCGGCCAGACCGACTACGTCTCCGAGGAATTCACGCCCGGTCGCCCCGGCGTGTTCGAAATCGTCCAGGAGTATGAGTGGACCGAACCCTCGCCCTGTGAACTGCGGGTGCTGGTTCTGGAAGGCGTGTTCGAGGGCCGGCTGACCTTCAGCGGCGCCCAGGTCAGCCGGATCGGCTAGAGCGTCCCCAGACGCGCCAGTCCTTGAGGATCGGCGATCAGCGGCGCCCACCAGGCCTCGTTGTCCAGATACCAGCGCACCGTCCGCTCCAGCCCCTCGTCGAAGCCGACCTGGGGCGTCCAACCCAGCTCCGCGCGGATCAGACCCGCGTCGATGGCGTAGCGGCGGTCGTGACCCGGTCGGTCCTCGACCATGAGGATTCGCTCGGCATGTGGTCGGCCGCTCTCGGCGGGTCGCACCCGATCCAGCACGGCGCACAGGGCGTGGACCAGTTGCAGATTGGTGCGCTCTGCGTCGCCGCCGACGGCGTAGGTCCGGCCCGCCGCGCCGCGCTCGAGGATGTCCGCCAGGGCGCGAGCGTGGTCATCGACGAACAGCCAGTCGCGCACGTTTCCGCCGTCGCCATAGACCGGCAAGGTCTCGCCGCGCAGCGCCCGCAGGATCATGGTCGGGATCAGCTTCTCGGGAAACTGGCGGGCGCCGTAGTTGTTCGAGCAGTTGCTGATCATCACCGGAAGGCCGAAGGTGTGGCCCCAGGCCCGGACCAGATGATCCGACGCCGCCTTGGACGCCGCATAGGGCGAGCGCGGGTCATAGGGGCTGGTCTCCGAGAACAGCCCTTCTTCGCCCAGAGAACCGAACACCTCGTCGGTCGAGACGTGCAGGAAGCGGAAGGCGTCGCGGGCCTCGCCCGACAGGCCGCGCCAGGTCGCCAGGGCCTGATCCAGCAGCACCTGCGTCCCCACGACATTGGTGCGCACGAAAACGGCGGGACCGTCGATCGAGCGGTCGACGTGGGTCTCGGCCGCCAGATGGGCCACGGCCTCGGGGCGGAAGCCGGCGAAGACGGCGGCGACCGCGACCGGGTCGGCGATGTCGGCGCGCACGAAGCTGTAGGCGGGATCGACTTCCAGTTCGGCCAGCGAGGCGGCGACCCCGGCATAGGTCAGCAGGTCCAGCACGCGGACCTCGTGGCCCCGCGCCAGCAGTTCGCGCGTCAGGGCCGAGCCGATGAAGCCGGCGCCGCCGGTCAGCAATATCCTCAACGCTCGTCTCCTCAGCCGCCGACCGGACCGGGCTAGCCGCTAATCCGGGCCAGGTCCACGACCGACAGGGTCATGGGGGTCTCTCCGGCGAAGGGCGTCTCCAGATCGCGCAGACGCGGCCAGTTGCGGTCGCGTTCGGTCAGGACCGCCTCGGACGCCGCCACCGGCCAGGCGATGTCAAGGTCCGGATCGTCCCAGGCCAGCCCCGCCTCGTGCGCGGGCGCATAGGGGGCCGAGACCTTGTAGACCACCTCGGTCCCCGGCTGCAGGGTGACGAAGCCATGGGCGAAACAGGGCGGCACGAACAACTGGTCGCCGCTCTCCGCCGACAACTCGACCGCGTGATGCTTGCCGAAGGTCGGCGAGCCCGCGCGCAGGTCCACCACCACGTCCCGAATGGCGCCGCGCACGCAGCGCACCAGCTTGGCCTGGGCGTAGGGCGGACGCTGGAAATGCAGGCCGCGCACCACGCCCGCCGCCTCGGAGCGCGAATGATTGTCCTGCACGAAGTCGCAGTCGATCCCGGCGGCGGTGAAGCGCGCGCGCGACCAGGTCTCCGAAAACCAGCCCCTGTCGTCTCCATGGCGCGGGGTCCGCACCAGGATCACGTCGCCCGTCACGAACCCGCCGGGGCGGCCGGAGCGTCATTCGAGGCCTCGGCGACCATCAGGGCGTAGGCCCGGTCCAGCGCCTCGTTGCGCACGAACAGGGTCCGGGCCTGGGCTGGCGGCGGGGGCTCATAGGCGCCCGGGTTGGTCCCGCCGTTCAGCGGCGAGCCATAGAAGATATGCGCCCCGATCTGGCGCACGCGCGCCAGCCGCTGGCCCCACGACGGGCGGACGTAGTTGGCGTGGTAGTTGACCGAGTTCTTGGGCAACTGGCTGGCCGAGCGGCCCTCGTAGACCTCGCGCGCGATGCGCTCGGCGCGGGCCCAGGCCACCGGATTGACCGCGCGCCGCCCGATAGAGCCGTCGCAGGTGAAGGTGAACTGGCAGGTGCGGCTGTTGCGCTGATAGACGACCTCGCAGACCCGCTTGGGATAGGCGCGGTGGCGCGAGCGGTTCAGCACCACCTCGGCGACCGCCGCCTGACCGACTTCGCTCTCGTTGCGGGCCTCGTAATAGACGGCCTGGGTCAGACACTCGAGGTCGTTGTCCGGCACGCGCGGCGGCGTCTTCAGATCCAGATAGGGCGGCGTATAGCCGGCGCGACGCACGGACGGCGCGGCGTTCGCATTGACCGGAGGCGGAGCGAAGCTCGAGGCCGGCTCAGCGCGGGTCGGCGTTGCGGCGGCGCGGGCGGCCGACGCCGGACGGCGGGTCTCGGCCCGGCGACGCTGGGCAGCGGCCGGCGCGTCGGTCAGGCGGACGCCCTCGCCGTCCTTGATCATGGTCTGGAGGCGGGCGTTCAGCCGCGCGCGACGGTCGTGGTCGCTTTCAACCGGCGTTTCGACGGGAGCCGTCGCATAGGCGGGGATGGGTTTGACCGCGCCGGGTTCGGCCTGGGCGAAGCGGGCGTGATTGGCCAGGCCCGCCCAGACGGCGCACCCCAATCCCCCTGCGATCAGCACCGAGGCGACGCCGCGCATCATCCCCCCCCAAAAAAACCTGAGCGATCTGCATACCAGCCGCGACCATAAGCGCCAAGCTGAGGCGTTGCTTCGCCCGATTGGCAGGCGCGTCACGAAGCCCTATCAAGGCCCTGTCATGCAGACCGCCCGCCGCGCCGGCTTTTCCCTGATTGAAGCCCTGGTCGTCCTGGCGATCGGCGGCATGGCGCTGGCCGTCATCTTCTCGATCGGGATCAAGGCCGGCGACACGGGCTTCTCGCTGGGGCGGCGGGCCATGGATGCTGCAGATTTGGATATATCGGCAAGCGATCTTCGCGTCATACTGCGCAGCACCGTTCTGGTACCGGCGCGGGCATTCCGGGAGGGAGTCGATCCCGCTGTGATCGGCTCATCCGAGGAGTTGCAAATGGATGTCGTCATGGAAAGGGCTACCCAATGCGCACCTCAGGGTTGGGCTGGCCGCCTTACGTTGCGGGTCGAATCTTCTCAGGAAGGCAGAACGCTCTTCTGCATTGTGGGAACACGCCGCACAAAGCTGCTTCAGGCCAGCAATGCATCAGGCGGATTCTCGTATTCGACTGACAGAATTATCTGGACTTCTGATTTCACGAACACCCCCTCAGGCCCTTCGGGTTTTCAGAATCTATCATCGACCTCAGTCTGGATACGATTTGCCGGCAAGTCTGTTGAAATAATAGAACTCGCCTCATCTGGCAGGCCGGAAGCATGGATTAGAGCTGATGAAGGAGTCTGACCTTTCATCTATCCCAAGAAACGTGAAAACTGCGCGTCAAGGCTTCGCACTCCCTGCCGTATTGACAGTTGCTGGCGTAGTCACGCTTATATTTCTTGTCGCAATTACGGCTTTATCTAGCCTGTCTGCAGAAGCAAAATCCGCCCGAGCAAGAATTAGATTCCTACAGAATGCACTAACAGCAGAGGCAAACCTCAGCCTTCTTGCGTCGACAGAACCCATTCGATCAAGCACAATTGCAATTGGCGCCCCGCGCATTCTCGACTTCCTCTCGGGGACTGAGGGCAACCCCTCAAATTTGGAAACCGCCGCCGTTCTACTCGATGGCCATCCCTACTCGCTCAACTTGACGGGAAAGGTGATCATGGAAATTCAAGACCAAGCAGGCCTAATAAACCTCGCAGCTCTAACAGACGACCAACATGCACGCTTAATGCGACGCCTAGGCGTCGATGCGGCTGAATCGTCTCGCCTAAGAGATATATATCTAGATTACGTTGATGCTGACGACCTGCGTCGACCCGATGGCGCTGAAAAAAACGAATACTCAACTAACACACCACCCAACAGGCCACTTAGGACCACCTCAGAGTGGCTATCCATTCTTGATGCAAGAAACAGCATCAACCAGAAAAAATGGAGAGAATTGAAGCCAAGCCTATCAACAGATCATACGTTGCTAAATTCAAATATAAACACCGCAACTAAAGAAAGCTTGAAAGTGCTGTTTGGTGCCGATGAACGTCAGGCGGAATCCGCGATAAACTTGAGATCTACATCCGCATTCGGCAGCTTCGAAGATTTCAAAAATGCTTCCGGCGTGGAATTCACACCGGATGACGAAAGATCATATGTCTTCCCATCAGGGCGAATGATCTTCACCATTAGAGATACACAGTCGGCATGGGTATATCGCGGACGACTAACTTTGACGCCTTCCGGCCTTGAGCAACCGCTCTGGATCGATCAGACTGAACTGACAGAGGCCCCCCGCCGGGCCGTGGCCGACACATCCGATGCAACTCGACTTCCTTACGCCCCGCGTTGAGCGGCTCAACGCCGATGGCGCCATCGACGTCGTCCACCCCGGCGGCGCCGTGGGCCGGATGCTGCGTCGGCCCGTGCTGCTGCTGGCGCGCGACCTGTGCGCCTTTAGCCTGTTCCAGACCGCCGCCCTGCCGCGCGGTCGTCGGCGTCAGGCCGCCGTCCTGCACGCCCGCATGGCGGCGCCCTATGTCCGCTCCGGCTCGGCCCTGAGCAAGGCCGGCGACGACTTCGGCGTCTGGTGGTGGGACGCGGACCGCGTCGAGGCCCTGTTGGCGTCCCGCGCCGTGACCGTCCGCCCGCTGATCAACCCCGAGACCCTGGCCCAGCCGCGCGGCGAGGGCTGGCGCATCGTCCGGCTGAAGCTGGGCTATGAGGCCCAGTTGTGGCGCGGCAAGGCCCTGGTCGCCTCGGCCTGGCGCCGCGAGCGTTACGACCCCGCCGCCTGGTCGGCCTTCGTGCGGCTGCAGCGCGCCGCCGAGACCGCGCCGGACAGCCCGCCGGCCCCCGCCGACCTGCCCATCGCCTTCGACAACCGCGACGCCTTCGCCCTGGCCCCGGTCGAGCTGACGCGCGAGCAGACAGCCCTGCTGGTCGGCGGCGGCGCGGCCTTCGCCTCGCTCTGCTTCGGAGCCTTCCTGTTCGGGCAGGGCTATCAGCTGTCCAAGGACGCCGACCGCGTCGAGGTCGAGACGACCGAGATCCGCGCCGCCACGCCGCGCGCCGCCGCCGTGCGCAACCTGGACGCCAGCCAGAAGAAGCTGATCGCCTATCGCCGTATCGAGGAACAGACCAGTCCGCTGAGCGCCGCCGGCGCCGCCATCGGCATCCTGGCTCTCCACGAACTGACGCCGACGTCGCTGAACGCGGAGGCCGAGACCCTCAGCTTCGTCCTGCCCTACGCCGCGATCGACAAGGTCGCGCCTCTGGTCGAGGAACTGGAAAGCTCCGGCTATTTCCACGACGTCCAGCCGCGCACCGACGGCACGGCCCAGACCCTGACGCTGGAAATGAAGGTGCGCGAGGCAGCCCCGCCGCTGACGCCCGAACCCTAGGCGCCGCCGCGCCCCTTGGCCGAGGGCGCCTGCAGCCGGATGAAGCGGCAGGTGCCGTCATCGGTCCGCAGGGTCATGACCACCCGGTCCTGATTGATCAGATTGGCGCTGACGGTCGAACAGCCGCCGCCCTCGGCGATGTCCAGGGCGGGCGCCAGGGTATAGCGCCACGGCGCACGCAGCTCGAGCAGCCGGTCGCCCTCGGTTTTCGGCATGGAGGGATCGACGATCCGCAGCGGCTCGCCCGTGCGGTTCGCCTCGCGCCGCAGGTCGGACACCTGACGCTGAAACTCGAAGAAGACGGCGTGCGAGGTGGTCTGGTCCAGCATTCGCGCCGTGGACGGCATGATGATGGCGGTGCTCAGAGCGAAGATCGCCAGCACCACCAGCACCTCGATCAGGGTGTAGCCGCCCCGGGGACGCCGGGGCGGCGCGGGATCAGCGGGCCTGATCGGAGCTGACATCGGCGTTGGCGCCCTGGCCGCCCTCGGCGCCGTCGGCGCCGTAGCTGATGACGCGGGCGCGATTGTCCGGCGCAACCTCGCCCGAGGCCGGCGCAGCCGGGGCGACGTAGATGTAGGGGCGCGCCCAGGGATCGGACGGCAGGGCCTTGTCCAGATAGGGGCCGGACCAGCCGGGCACGGTTTCAGCGTTGGCCTGCATCAGCAGCCCCAGGCCTTCCTGCTCGGTCGGCAGGCGGCCGATGTCCAGACGCATGGTCTCCAGCGCGGCTTCCAGCGAGCGGATCTGCAGACGGGCGGTCTGGGTCTTGGACTTGTCCAACTGAGCGAACAGACGCGGCCCGACGACCGCCGCGATCAGGGCGATGATCGACAGGACGACGAGGATCTCGAGCAGGCTGTAGCCTTCGCGCGCCTTGCGGCTACGCTGATGCGACGAAGCAACGATCAGCGAAAAACGGTGACGGAGACGGGAACGGTCGCGGTGCATCAAACGATCGCCTTGGATTTCTAAGCTGTTATGGGCTTTTAACGGTTGCTATAGCTCACAGCACATGGGGGGTCGATGCGCAATGCAGACCCGTGCGCCGCAACACTGAAACGGGATGGGTCTTGCAGGGCTTCTTCGCTGACATGGTCGCTTCGACGCGCGCGTCGATCGAGACGCTGAAGGACCGGCTGCGCCGCACCACGATGCGCGAGCGCGTCCTGCTGGGCGGACTGGTCCTGGGCGCCGCCGTCTACGCCCCCGTGGCCGCGCTGGACTGGCGCACGGTCCAGGCCGACCGCTACATCGACGCCCTGACCGAACAGTCGACCGCCCGCCTGACCGCCAACGCCGCCCGCCGCGTCGCCGCCGGCGCCGCCGACCGTCTGGCGCTGGAGGACATGAACGGCTGGGGCTTCGAGGCCAGCAATCCGGCCGTCGCCCAGGTGCTGATCGAGCAGCGCTTGCTGGAAGCCGCGACCGCGACCGGCCTGCCCAATCCGCGCATCACCACCAACGCCAAGGTCGAGGCCGTCGGCCCGACCCAGTGGCTTGAGGCCGAGATCCAGTCGGATCTGCGCTGGGGTCCCGCCTTCGCCTTCCTCGACGAGCTGGGCGAATGGCCCGAGGGCTTCCGCGTCACGGCCTTCCGCTATGAGATCACGCCGCCCAACCCGCTGCTGGTAGGCGTCGAAGCCCCGCCGCCCAGCGGCAAGCTGCGCATCGGCCTGGCCTTCCCCGTGCGGATCGCCAATCCGGGAGCGGCGTCATGAAGCGGCTGCTGTGGCTGATCCCGCCGCTGGCGCTGGCCCTGGCCTTCCTGACCGGCGGCGCCTATCCCGGTCGCCCGGAAGAACCGCCCGCCGTGGTGCGCGGCCAGTCGGCGCGCTCAGGCCCCATCGTGCGTCCGGGCGAGAGCGCCGTGGGCGCCGTGGCCTTCCTGAAAACGCTGCGGTCCGATCCGCCGCCTCCGCCGCCTCCGCCCCCGCCGCCGCCTCCCCCGCCGCCCCCGCCGCCGCCCGACGTGGCCGTGACCTTCCGGGCGGCGCTGCGCGGCGTCGAGCGCGACCCGGCGACCGGCCGTCACCGCGCCCTGGTCAGCGACGCCTCGGGCGGAGTCTCGGCCATCAACGAAGGCGGCCGCTTCGGCGACGGCTGGCGCATCAAGACCATTTCGGCTGAAGCCGTAACCCTGGCCAAGGGACGCGAGACGCGCGTCGTGCGGGTGTTCGGTTGAGTATCGAGGAGAACGGCATGACGAACCTGACCGCGGGTCCCTTCCGACGCCCGACAGTTCTGCGTCGTGCAGGCCTGCGCGCCGCCGTCTGTCTGGCGCCCATGATCATCCTGGCCGGCTGCGCCGCCTTCCCCGAGATGAACACCATGGTGTCGCGCCCCGACACGCGGGTCGAAGGCGCGTCGCAGGACGGCCTGATCGGCGGCGGCGTCGCCGTGGACCGCGGATCGCGCGCCCGGCCCGCCGCCAGCACCCTGGCCATTCCCGGCCCTGCCGCCCCTGCCGGTCCGACCCGCCTGCCCGCCACCCCGGAGCAGATCGCCGCCCTGGTCTCGGACGAGATGGTCGACGCCAACCTGTCGCCCCAGTCGATCCCGCAGTTCGCCGCCACCGTCTTCGGCGGCGTGCTCAAGGTCCCCTTCACCCTGACCCCCGACGTCGCCACCCGCACCGAGGTCATGGCTGGCGGCAGCGGCGGCCCGATCAGCAAGCGCGCCCTGTTCAGCCTGACCCAGCAGGCGCTGAAGCAGTACGGCGTCGAGGTCTATGTCGACGGCGGCTTCGTCACCGTCGGCGCGACGCCGCAAGGCGGATCTGGCGTCGAGGTGAACCGCAGCCGCACCCCCTCGGCTACAGCGGGTCGCGTGGTCCAATTCTACACGGTCCAGACCATCGAGGTGAATGTCCTGCAGAGCCTGCTGCAGGACCTCTATCCCAACCTGTCCGGCGCCCGGATCACGCCCGATCAGTTGAGCAACAGTCTGATCATTTCGGGTCCGGGCCGCGAGGTGGCCCAGGTCGTCCGCGCCCTGCGCGAGATCGACCAGCCGCGCTTCGCCGGGACCGAAGTGCTACGCATCGAGCCGTCCTTCTGGGCCACCGACGCCCTGGCCGGGGCGCTGGAGCAGGCGCTGACAACCGAGGGCTATGTGGTTTCGCGTAGCGCCCTCGCTAGCCGCGCCCTGGTTATTCTGTCCTTCCCCACCGCCAACCAGATCCTGATTTTCGCCAAGGATCCCGACATCCTGGCGCGGGCCCGCTATTGGGCCGAGACCATGGATCAGCCCGCAGCCCTGGGCGACAAGGCCTCGACCTTTGTCTATCAGGTCAGGAACACGGACGCCGCCTCCCTCGGCCAACTGGCCATGGGCCAGACGCCGACGACGGCTCAGGCCCGGCCGCCGGTCGGAGTCCCCGGCACGCCGCCCGCCCCGGCCAATGCCGGCCTCAGCAGCCAGCAAGGCGCGCCTCGGCAACAGGGTGCGTCCGGCCAAGGCGGCGGCGGCCAGTTCATGAACGGTCAGGTGCTGACCGATCCCATCGGCAACCGCATCATCTTCACCGGCACGGCGACCGAGTTCGCCCAGCTTCGCGCCCTGCTGACCACGCTGGACACCCCAGCGCCCCAGGTGGTGATCGAGGTCATGATCGCCGAGGTCACCCTGACCGACAACACCAGCCTGGGCGTCCAATTGTTCGGCACCGACGTGCGCGGCGACGGCGTGCTGAGCGGCGGCACCGAGGGCATCAAGATTGGTGCAGGCGGGCTCCTCATGACCTTCACAGGCCCGGACTTCCGCGCCCGGCTGAACGCCGAAGCTGGAAACAACCGGGTCAATATCCTGCAACGGCCGCAACTGGTCGCCCGCAGCGGCGGCACCGCCCGTTTCCAGGTCGGCACCGACGTGCCGATCATCACCTCGCAACGTGCCACCGACAACCAATCAGGCAACAGCGGCACCGACATTCTGCAAAGCGTCCAGTATCGCCAGACCGGCGTGATCCTGGATCTGCAGCCCGTGGTCTATGGCGACCGGGTGGACATCACCATCAGCCAGGAAATCTCGGAGGTCGGCGAATCGAGCAATCCCGCCATCGCCAGCCCGCCAATCCTGAACCGCAGCCTGACCACTCAGATCGCCATCACCGATGGCTGGACCGGAGTTCTGGGCGGTCTGATCAGCAACACCTACAGCAAGGTCAACACGGGCGTGCCCTTCCTGAAGGACGTGCCGATCGTCGGCTCGGCCTTCCAAAACAATGCTGTGAAAGGCGCTCGTACCGAACTGCTGGTCCTGATCACCCCGCACGTCATTCGTGGCGACGAGGACATGGCCGACTATGCCGACCGCTACGCCAGCGACATGAACGCGGCCTTCCGCACCGGCCGCGGTTGGTCCTATACGCTGACGCCGTTCAACGCCGGTTTCGGCGTGCGGGGGGTCGGCTTCGACCTGCCGTCGCCGAACCGTCCCTCGGATCGCCGCGTGGAAGCCGCGCCCGCTGCGCCGTCGGCGACTGCCCCGGCCCCGACGCCGCCGGCCGAACCGGCCGCCGACTGAGGCCTCAGCCCTCGAGCGACTGAAGCCGTCGCCAGCCCAGGCGATCGAACACCAGGGGCGCGGGGGGCCTACCTTGCGCCCGCTCGACGCCGACAGTGACGCGATAAAGCTGCACCTCGAAGGCGCCGTCGCCCGCCGGGAATCCCGCGTTGATGCGGCGCTCGCTCTTGGGCTCCGCCGACCAGACGACGGTGTCGCCGCCGGGCAGTTCAATCCGCCCTTGCGGCTGCGCCATCGGATTGAGGTTGCGCGTCAGGGCCAGGGCGTTCTCCTGGGCCGCCACCTGTTCGATGGCCAGGGCCGCGCGCTGCTGGCTGCGGGCCATCTGAATCTGCAGTTCGAAGATCGCCATCAGCGTCATCGAGGCGATCGCCAGGGCCACCAGGGCCTCGATCAGGCTGAAGCCGTCGCGTCCCCGCGTGGCCGCCGACATCAGACGACGCCTTCGTAAACGCTCGACAGGGCCAGAACCAGCGACAGGGCCACGAAGCCGACGACGATGGAGATGATGCCGATGGCCATGGGCTCCAGCAGGGCGGTCATCCGCTTCATCCGGTCGCGCAACCGCGCCTCGTAGTTGTCGGCCATGAAGCCGAACATGGCGCCGATAGCCCCTGACTTCTGGCCCGCGCGCAGCAGGCTGAGGTCCATCGCCTCCAGCTTGGTGTGCGCCCCCAGCGAGGCGTCCAGCGTCATGCCGGCGCGCAGGTCGCTGTCCAGCAGGTCCAGCCCCTGACGGAAGGGGCCGATCGGCACCGCCGCCCGCGCCAGCGCCGCCGCCGACAGCAGGGGCACGCCGTTGTTCAGGGCAAAGGCCGTCAGCCGCGCCCAGGACGCGACCTCGCGCGCCTGGATCACCACCCCGACGACCGGCAGACCGTGCGCCACGGTATAGGCCCGCTCGCGAAACGCCTTGTTGGTCACGACGAAGAAGATGGCGGCGACCAGCAGGGCCGCGCCGATGCCGACCACGCCCAGGTTGGCGTTGGCGAACTCGCCGGTCTCCAGCACCCAGCGCGACATGGCGGGAATGTTCTCGCGGTCGTCGCCGATCATGGTGGCGAAGCGCGGCACCACCTGGGTGAAGATGAAGCCGATGGCGGCCACGCCCGCGAATCCGAGGAAGCCCGGATAGGTCATGGCGTTGGCGAAATCGCGCTGCAGCCGGTCCTCATAGGCCATCTGCTCGGCGGCCTCCTTGAGCACGTCGGCGATCCGGCCCGAGGCCTCGCCCACGCGGGCCATGGCGTAGACATAGTCGGGGAAGCCGGGGACGTGCTCCTCCAGGGCGTCGCCCAGCGAATCGCCGCGCCGCAGGGCGCCGATGGCGGCCTGGAACTGGCGCTTGCCCTTGCGAGCCTGCATGCCTTGCGCAACCGTATCCAGAGCCTCCAGAAGCGAGACGCCCGCCTCCAGCATCAGGGCCATCTGACGCAGCACCAGCACCCGTTCGCCGGTGCGCAGGCCACGCTCGCGTCCCTCCGCCTTGGCGGCGGCGGCGGGCTTGATGCGCACCACGGTCAGGCCGTCGGCGGCCAGGCGGCGCATGGCCACGGCCTCGTCGGCGGCGCCGATCAGACCCTTGACCATCCGCCCGTCGCGACCGGCGGCCTCATACTGGAATGTCAGTTGGTCGGTCATCCTACAGCTTGCGGAAGCAGGCCATGCGCTGGCCGCGCGGATGATCCCAGTCGCCTATCGGCTCGAAGGCCCACTGCGCCGGGTCCACCGTCCAGGCCAGATCGCTCAGGCGGTAATGATAGGGGTCCTGATAGTCGTAGGTGGTGATCCCGCCGCCCGGCTGGGCCAGGGGCGCGAACAGGTCCTGACCGTCCAGGCACTCGAAATAGGTGGCGAAGAACCGACCGCCCTGGGCCATGTGCGGCGCCAGATTGTGCAGGCAGCGGCGCAGGTGGTTCAGCGGCAGGTGGGTGAAGACCGACTGGGCGACGGCGAAATCCATCGGCTGGCTCAGGAAGTCGAAGCTGAAGTCGTCGTTGACGCCGAAATGGCCCCACGGAACCCGGGCGCGCTGCGCCTCGGTCAGTTCCTGCTCATAGCCGGCGCGGATCAGGGATTCGTTCAGGTCCGAACCGAAGTAGCGGTCGGCGTCGAGATAGGCGACCGCGCGCGCCCCGAGGCGCAGCGAGCCGCAGCCGACGTCGAGCAGACGGTGGCCGGGCTGCATCCCCTGGGCGATCAGGAAGCGCATCTGCAGGTCGCCGATCTCGTCCCACAGGCCGCCGATCACCTGGCGATGATGACCGTCGCGCACGCCGGCGCTGACCGCGTCCTGATCATAATAGCCGCTATGGGACACTGGACGCTCCTTCGGCACCGGCGATTCGATAGACTTCGGACAGGGCCGTCTCGCCGCGCCGCGCCTTCAGGAAGCCGTCGTCGGCGAAACTGAGGAAGCCCTCGCTTCGCGCGGCGGCGGTCAGTTGATCCTCGTCGGCCGAGGCGCGCAGCCCGGCGATGATAGCCGGCGACATGGGGGCCAGCTCATAGACGCCGACGCGGCCGCGGAAACCGCTGCCGCCGCACTTGGCGCAACCGACCGCCTCGCGCCACGCGGCGGGCTCGCGATCGGCGACGGGGCGCAGGTGGGCCGGGATCGCCCGTTCGTGGGCGGCGGCCTCGGCCGGGGTCGAGGGGCGGGCGCAGTCGTCGCACAGACGCCGGATCAGTCGCTGCCCCGCCACGCCGCGCATGACGTCGGCCAGCAGATAGTCCTCGATGCCCAGGTCCAGCAGACGCGGAATGGCGGCGAGCGCCGTATTGGTGTGGACGGTGGAGATGACCATGTGGCCGGTCAGCGCCGCCTGGACGGCGATTCGCGCGGTTTCAGGGTCGCGGATTTCGCCGATCATGATGACGTCCGGGTCCTGACGCAGGATGGAGCGCAGACCGGCGGCGAAGGTCAGCCCGATCTCGGCGCGCACCCGCACCTGGATGACGCCGGGCAGGTCCAGTTCAACCGGGTCCTCGACCGTGATGATCTTGCGCTCGCCGTCGTTCAGGTGGGTCAGCAGGCGATAGATGGTCGTGGTCTTGCCCGAGCCGGTCGGGCCGGTGATCAGGAAGACGCCGTTGGGGTGTTCGGCCAGACGCAGGAAGCCGGCTTCCTGTTCGGCGCTGACGCCCAGTTCGGACAGTTGCGGCAGGCGGCTGGTCTTGCCCAGCAGACGCAGGACGATGGATTCGCCCCACGAGCACGGCAGGGTCGAGACGCGCAGGTCCACCTCCTGGCCCGAGACGCGAATCGACTGGCGCCCGTCCTGCGGCAGACGCCGCTCGCCGATATCCATGCCGCTGAGCAGCTTGATGCGCGAGCAGACGGCGTCGAAGTTCGAGCGCGGGGCGCTGCGGGCCGTGGTCAGAACGCCGTCGATCCGCATACGGACCAGGAAGCGGTCCTCATAGGGTTCGACGTGAACGTCCGACGCCCGGCGCGTCAGGGCCTCGGCGAAGACGGCGTTGACGAAGTCGATGGTCGGCGCTTCCTGCGCCAGTTCGCGCAGGCGGGCGGCGTCGGCGCCGGCCCCGCCCTGCCCCATGTCCAGCGCCGGGGCGTGGTCGCGGCTGAGATCCTCGGTCAGGGCCTCGATCAGCGAGCGTTGGGCCAGCAGGAAGACGACGGGTTCCGGGGTCGCCTGACCGCTTTGGGCCTGACCGATTCGCTCGGCCAGGGCCGGGTCCATCGGCTGGACCGCGGCGCAGAGAATGCGGGAATCGTCCGCTTCGCCGTCGCGCCAGGCCACGGCCTCGCGCTCGGCCCACCAGCCCAGGGGCGAGCGGATCTCGTCGAGGAAGGTCGAGATGCGCTCGGGCGCCGGTCCGTCCTCGGGCAGGAGGACCGGCAGGCCCAGTTGTTCGGACAGGACGTCGAGAAGCTGGGCTTCCGACAGAGCGCCGAGACGCACCAGATTCAGCCCGATCAGGCCGCCGTTCTGCGCCTGCAGCGACAGGGCGTTGGCGATGTCGGCGGGGCGCACCAGGCCACGTTCGACCAGCACCTCGCCCAGACGACGGCGCCCTCTGTCCGGGGCAGGGCTGAGATGGACGGCGGCGGACTGGCTCACGCGGGGATGCTCCGACGACGGAAGGGGCGCGGCGAGGGCCTTAGCCCTGAAGCTCGGGGATCAGCCCCAGGACGACCGAGCGCATGTTCGTCGCCGCCGGCGCCATCGAGCGCAGGAAGTTCACGGTGCTTCCGGCCGCGCCGCCCAGGGTGAAGGTGGCGTTGTGGAAACGGCAGTTGTCGAAGCCGGGGGGGACGCCGCCGTCATAGTTCAGAACGGCGTCGTTGAAGTCGATGTTGATGAAGATGTTGTCGTCCAGCGTGACGGCGCCGCTCAGGGTTTGATCTTTGAATTCGGCCACGGGGCTCTCCGACGGAAACAGGTCCGAGTGATAGCCGCTGACAGGCCTGTGGCGCAAAAGAAAAGGGGAGGGCGTGAGCCCTCCCCTTTCCCAAATGATCCGAGGATCACTCGGTTACTTAAGGCACGTTGACTTGGTTTTGGTCCGAAGCGACGGTGCCGCTGGTCAGTTCAGTCACCGAACCGTTGGCCAGGGTGGCGTAACGGCGGGCGGTGATGGTGCCCGACGGAGCTTCGACGCTGATCTGAACGTCGCCGCGGCCGAACTCGCCCAGGGCGGTCGTCAGGGTGGCGGTGTTGATCACGCGCTCGCCGTTGGCGGCGATGTTCGGGAACAGCAGGACCGGAGCGGCGGCGGCGGTGTAGCCGGCGCCCGAGCTGGCAGCGTTCAGGACTTGAGCGTAGACCGGGCCCGAAGCCGAACCGGAGACGTTGCCCAGACGGATGATGTTGGTCGTGCCGCTGACAGCCTGGATCGAGTTGCTGTTCATCCACGGGAAGACGACGTTGGTGCCGTCGCGACCGATGGTTTCCAGATCGCCCGAGACCGGACCTTCTTGGGTGTAGGCAGCCGCGTCCAGCTTGTAGCTGATGGTCGCCTTGTAGGTCGAGCTCGGGATGGCGGTCGCTGCCGTTTCACGAGTGACGATGAACGGAACAGCGCCAGCCGTCAGCGAGGCAGCGATGGCCGGGGTCGAAGCATGGGTCGCCGTCGTAGCGCCGGCGTTGATCACCATGGCCGTACCCAGAGCCGCCGAACCGCCAGCACCGTTGAAGGCGTTGTAGTTGCCGTCGATGACGACGCCAGCTTCAGTCACGTCGGCGGCGGTGACGAAGACCTTGTTCAGATCCTTGTGGGCCGTCGTGTCGACGGTGATGCGCATCGTGCCCAGTTGGCCGACCGTGGCCGACTCACCAGCAGCGTTGTGGCCGCCCGTCGTGGCGAACAGGGTGTACACCGGAGTGGCCGTCAGGGTGGCGAAGGTGTCAGCCAGGGCGCCGCCGCCGACCGCGCCGTCGATGACAACAGCGAAGGCGTTAACGCGCGACAGGACCTTCAGGGTAGCGGCCGACGGCGGGTCGATCGGAGCGCCGGCTTCGGTCGAGATGGTGCTCGTCACCGAAACTTCAGCGCCGGCGTTCGGCGCGATCGGCAGGTCCAGGTTGGCCAGGTTGCAGGCGCCGCCGGCGCTGGAGATCAGGAACTTGGCGGTGGTGCCGCCAGCAGCGCCGCCCGACGACAGCACGGAGGTGCAGCCCGGAGCGACGACGGTCGAAGCCGTCAGGCCCGAGGCGAAGGTGCCGCCGTTCAGGTCGATCTGGATGAAGTTGTTGCCCGACGGGAAGGTCGCGCCGGCCGACAGCGAGCTGACCAGAGCGAAAACGGCCGACGGCGGCGTGACGGTCGAAGCTTCGACGGCCAGCTTGTACGGCGTGGTGGCGCCGCCGGTGTCGCCAGCATCGATGTCCGTGGCCGGAGCGGCAGCAGCGCGGAAGGTCAGGGTGTGAGCGCTGGCGGCGCCAGCGAAGGCCATGACCGACACAGCGGTCGCAGCGAGAAGGATATTCTTAGTCATCTGGTCTGGTACCCCAAAGAAACCTGTTGTGTGGACGTAGCCAACGTTGAAACGCCTTTCGGCCACAGATCAAGCCAGATCTCTCTGACGAGGCTGCGCCCACGGCAGACCCTCTCTATCTCGCCGCAATCAGGGCGGTCAAGCGGCATTTCAGGCAAACATCGCTCATCTAGGGCGCGAAAACCAAGTGTTGACGAAGGGTTACGAACACCAGCACCCAGACACCATTCGTGACGAAAAGAAGTCAGCGTCACAGTCCGACCTAAGATCTACAGCAAAGCTTCCGTTTACGCCTCATCGGCTCACCATGAATAATCAAATAAATCCGAACTATGCCGCACCGTCGATGACGTATTTATAAGAAATGACGCCACATCCTAAACAATGATAGAAAATCGCCGAAAATTTCCTCCGAATACACCTTCGTATTTCTTGCGCTTGACCCTAGCCGAATCCGCCGCCCGAACACGAACTCCAACGAACCTGTTGCAGCGGCACCACTGCCGTCACGTCAGAGAGTCCCCGCTGACTTCATGACGGGGCTGCAGAAGGCTCGACGTCGCCGAACGTCAAACAGCCGAATCACTGGCTCGCCTCGGCTCGAAAAGGAGGGCATCGCAGGAGAGGGCGGCGCGTCGGGCGTCTCGGACCCGGCGGCGCTGCGGTCGCTGAGACCTATGCAAACAGGCCCCGCAGATAGCGGCCGTAGGCGTTGTCGCCCATCGCCGCCGCCAGCCGCTCCAGCTGACCCGCGTCGATGAAGCCCTGACGCCAGGCGATCTCTTCGGGGCAGGCGATCTTGACGCCCTGGCGCTGCTCCAGGGTGCGCACGAACTGGGCCGCGTCGATCAGGCTGTCGGGCGTGCCCGTGTCCAGCCAGGCGTAGCCCCGGCCCATGCGCTCGACCGACAACTGGCCGCGCTGCAGATAGGCGCGGTTGACGTCGGTGATCTCCAACTCGCCGCGCGCCGACGGCCCCAGGTTCGCCGCGATGTCGACCACCTGTTCGTCATAGACATAGAGGCCCGTCACCGCCCAGTTGGACCGCGGCTGCGCCGGCTTTTCCTCCAGCGAGCGCGCCCGGCCCTCGGCGTCGAACTCGACCACGCCGTAACGGCCCGGATCATTGACGTGATAGGCGAAGACGGTCGCGCCCGAGGGCCGGGCGAAGGCGGCGGCGAACAGGTCGGTCGCCCCGTGGCCGTAGAAGATGTTGTCGCCCAGGATCAGGGCCGACGGTCCGCCCGCCACGAAGTCGGCGCCGATGACATAGGCCTGAGCCAGGCCCTCGGGCCGCGGCTGCTCGGCATAGGTGATCGAGACACCCCACTGGCCGCCGTCGCCCAGCAGGGTCTCGAACGCAGGTCGGTCGTGCGGCGTGGTGATCAGCAGGATGTCGCGCACCCCCGCCAGCATCAGGGTGGTCAGCGGATAATAGATCAGCGGCTTGTCATAGACCGGCATCAGCTGCTTCGAGACCGCGATCGTCATCGGGTGCAGCCGCGACCCGGTGCCGCCCGCCAGGATGATCCCCTTCATCGCTTCGCCCCCGCGCTCTCGGCCGCCCAGTCGGCGATCCTGTCCCGCCAGCCCGGCAGCACCATTCCAAAGTCGCGCGCAAAGGCTGAGCTATCAAGCCGGGAATCCGAAGGACGGCGCGCCGGGCAGGGCCAGTCGGCCGTCGCGATGGCCGCTACCCGAGGGGCCTCGACGCCGCTCAGGCTGGCCCAGGCCTCCACCGCCGCCTCGGCGATCTGATGCCAGGTCGCGGCCTCCGACCCCGCCACATGATAGACCTGCTGCGGCGTCGGCCCTTGCGCCAGGCGTTCCGCCGCGACCACGACGGCCCGCGCCAGGTCGTTCACGTCGGTCGGGCTGCCGCTCTGGTCGGACACGACCCGCAGCGCCTCGCCTCGCGCAGCGCGTTTCAGGATGGCGTCGATGAAGGAGGCGCCCTGCCCGCCCAGCAGCCAGGCAGTCCGCAGCACCAGGGCCTCAGGATGCCGCGCCAGAACCAACTCCTCGCCCGCCAGCTTGCTGGCCCCATAGGTGTTCAGCGGCGCGGTCGCGTCGGTCTCGACATAGGGACGGCCCAGCCGACCGTCGAAGACGAAGTCCGTCGAGACGTGGATCAGTCCGGCCCCCACGGCGGAGGCGGCCTCGGCCAGATGGCCCGCCCCCGCGGCGTTGACGGCGAAGGCGGCCTCCCGCTCGCTCTCGGCCAGATCGACGCCGGTGAAGGCGGCGGCGTTGACGATCAGCGCAGGCTGATGATCCCGAACCCAGTCCATGACCTGATCCGGGCGCGTGACGTCCAGCTCGGCGCGTCCGACCGCGATCGGACGCCAGCCCTGCGGCCAGACCGTCGTCGCCAGAGCGCGCGCCAGACGGCCTCGCCCCCCGGTGATCAGAATCCGCCGTTCCCCTGGGGTCACGGCAGGGGCCTGAGCCGGGTGAAGGGTCGCGCCTCGCGATCGAAGCGCCGGTTATAGAAGGGATCGGCGCCGAACTTCTGACCCCAACGGCTCCACAGCAGACGGCCCGAGGCCTCGGCCACCTTCAGCTTCTCGCCCTCGCGGCTGAAGCCCCGCGTCTTGGACTCGAGATGATAGAAGGCGACGTAGGGGTCGTAGAGCACCTTCAGCCCCTGGCTCTGGGCGCGCATGCACAGGTCCACGTCATTGCCCTCGACGGGGAAGTGCGCGGCGTCGAACCCGCCCAGCGCCTTGAACTTCTTCGTCTCCATCGCCAGGCAGGCGCCGGTCACGGCCACCGTCCGGTGCAGCAGGGCGTGACGGCCCAGATAGCCCGGATCACTGGACGCGGCCCCGACCCCGTCGTGGATCAGGAAGTTGGCCTCGCGCTCGCGCGCCACGAAGCCGGCGTGCTGGATCGTGCCGTCGGCGTAGAGCAGACGCGCGCCGACGCAGGCCACGTCCGGCCGCTCGGCCTGGCTGGCCATCTCGTCCTGCCAGTCGCGGCTGATCACCACCGTGTCGTTGTTGAGGAAGACCAGGACCTCGCCGCGCGCCTGCTCGACGGCCAGATTGTTCATCAGGGCGAAGTTGAAGCGGCCTTCGTAGCGAACGATCCGCGCCAGGCCCTCGGCGCTCAGGTCGGCCAGATAGGCCTGCGTCGCCGGATCGTCGCTCTCATGGTCGATGACGATCAGGTCCAGCTCGGTCTGGTTGTCGGCGGCGGCGGCCAGGACGCTGTCCAGGCAGGGCTTGAGCAGGTCCAGCGCGTTGCGGGTCGGCACGATGACGCTGACGGTCTTGCTGATCGGGCGGCGCTTGACCCGCGCGGCCCCGGCGACGGTCGCGCCGAGGGGGTCTTCGGCCGAGACCACCGACACCGACGGTTCAGATGCGAGCGCGGCGCCGACGCGCTCCACCCAGGCGCCGGCTTCGGTCGTCGCCGCCTGGCGCGCCGAGAACAGGATCGCGGGCGCGTGGGCGATGCGCCGGCCCTCGAGCGCCAGTCGCAGGACGGCGGCGGCGGGAGCCTCGGCGTCGAGGCTCAGCGGCGCATCCCTGCCGCCGCGGAAGGCGATGCAGGTGCCGACGTAGGGCGTCTGGCACAGCAGATCGAGATCAAAGGCCGGCCGCAGCAGGGGCGTGTGACGGCGCGCCGTCGCGGCCTCCCCTCCAGGCTCCAGATGGTCGCCGTCCGCATAGGCCGCCGCCACCTCGGGATCGGCGAAGACGCCGGCGAAGACCGACAGGGCTTCGGGCGCCAGCACGCCGCCGGCCGGCAGGCTCAGGCAGAGATCGAAGGCCGCGGCGGGCGCTTCGGGATCAAGGACGGCGATCCGTTCGACGGCCCGCCCCGTCCAGGCCAGCCGCGTGCGCAACGATTGCAGGTGCTGACGGCCGTGCTCATCCAGCCCGCGCACCTCCAGCGTCCAGTCGTCGTAGGTCTGGGCCAGGATGGCCATGACGGCGTCCTCGACCTCGAAGGCCTCCGCGCCCTCGGCATGGAGCCGAACGAGGAAGCGCGGTCGCCCATCCCCCGCCAACAAACCGGCGTCCGTCGTCCGGCCATAGGTTTCGGCGTAGCGGGCGTAGTCCTGCAGCGGATAGCTCAGCCGGGTCACGGCCTGCGGCAAGGCGGTCTGAATCCGGTCCAAGGCCTCGCGCAGATTGCGCAGTTCGAGCGTCAGGGCCTCGTAGGACTCCGGGCTGGACGGCGGCGCGGCATGCTCGCCCGCAGTCAGGCGACGCCCCGTCTCGGCGTCGCGGATTTCGATGAATCGTCCGCCGCCAGCCAGGCGATCGCCCAGCGGCAGATGGAATCCCGCCCGCCCTTCGCCGCCGAAACGGTCCTGAAGATCACGACGGACCAGATCGGCCCGGCCCGCACACACGAAGCGCCCGTCGATCCAGGCTTCGATCCTCAGCGGCTGATCCGGCGCGCCGCGATCCAGCGCCCAGCCCTCGACCGAATCCCAGCCGATGTTCTCAATCTGTGCCTGACGCCGGAACAGCGAGGCGTTCTCGACCAGATAGGTCAGCCCGTCCCAGGCCTCGGGCCAGAACGGCCGGGTCGAGCTCAGGCCGACATCCTGCTGGAACACCGGGTCTGTGAACAGCGCGAGGTAGAAGGCCGGCCAGTAGTCCAACTCCTCCAGCGCCATGGCGGCGTCGGCCGAAACCGGCATACGCGCCCGGGCCCAGCGCCGGACGGGCTCCGGTACGTCGCCGGCGTAGAAGTCGCTGTCAGGCGGACGCCGTTCCGAAAGCGGCGTCAGCACGCGCTCGCGGAACTCGGGGCCCTCGAAAAAGACAGTCAGCAGGAAGGGCAGCTCATGCGCCAAAAACCCGTCGATGGCGGCCTTGTCAGCAGGGCGGCCCAGGGCCAGCCCGTAGAGGCCTTCGACATCCTCACGCGACACCGCGCTGGATTGATCCTGCTGAATCTCGTTCTCCATCGCCTGACGCCTTGTTCCCACGAAGCGCCCCGCTTAGCATCGGCTTGGCTTCAGCGGGAACCTCCTTCTGCCGCTTCCCGAATGATCATGCCGGATCGCGCGGCGGGCCTGCCTGTCGTCCCAGAGCATCGCTAGTCTAAACTGGACCTTATATGAGCCTGTCGCCCAAGGCCCTTTTCCGCAAGCCCAAGGCTCAACCCCTGATCAAGGCGGGCGATCAGGCCCGCGACGCGCGCAACTGGCTCGCCGCCGCCGACGCCTATGACCGGGCGCTGAAGATCAAGCCGGAACGCGCCGACGTCTGGGTCCAGCTGGGCCACGCCAGAAAGGAGTCCGGCGACCTGACGGGCGCCGAAGCGGCCTATCTGCAATCGCTGACCTTGGCGCCCAAGGTGGCCGACACCCACCTGCAGCTGGGCCATCTGCGCCGCCTGCAAAAGCGTCTTGAGGACGCCGCGGCGCATTTCCTCGACGCCGCGGAGCTGGACCCGGCCCTGCAGTATCCGGTCGACGCCCTGATGCAGTTGTCGGCCCAGGGCGTGGCGATGGACATGGCGCGCGCCCGGGCCGTGGCGGCGCGCGCGGGTCAGACGGCCTTCGCGCCCCCCCAGGACGTCACCATCGAGATGGTGGCCCAGCAGTTGGACGCCGCCCTGGCCCGACTGACGCCGACGATCCGCGAGGAAAACGCCGCCCTGATCCAGGCCCTGATGGGCGGCGTCGCCGCCGCCGAGAAGCTGGCGCCGCAGATGAGCGCCGAGGCGGATCGGAACACCGGGCTGCATCTGGTTTTCGACATCTCGGACCTGGCCGGCTACTTCAACGTCGCGCGCCTGCCCACCGGCATCCAGCGCGTGCAGATCGAAGTGATCTCCAGCCTGCTGCAAAGCCCGCGAGCGGGTCTCGACGTCGCGGTCTGCACCTTCTCCAAGGAACGCGACCTGTGGGTCGAGGTGCCGGGCGATCTCTTCCTTCGCCTGTGCGCCCTCTCGCTGGAAAGCGGAGACGTGCAGGACGTCACGTGGAAGAGCGCCGTCAAGGGCCTGAGGGTCGTCACCGACCTGTCGCCGGAATTCGCCTTCCGCCAAGGCGCCTGTCTGGTCAATCTGGGCACGTCTTGGTGGCTGCAGAACTACTTCCTGCACGTCCGCAAGGCCAAGGCCCTCTACGGCATCCACTATGTGCCGTTCGTCCACGACATGATCCCGATCATGACGCCCGAACACTGCGTCAAGGAGCTGACCCAGGACTTCATCAGCTGGGCCTTGGGCGTCTTCGCCCACGCCGACCACTTCCTGACCAACTCCGAGGCTTCCAAGCGCGACCTGCTGGCGGTCGCCGACCAGCTGGGCCAGACGGTGGACCCGACGAACGTGCACGTGGTCCGGCTGGACGCCGACTTCCGCAAGCCGTCGATCACCGTCCCCCTGTCGCAGACCCTCGCCCGCTACGGCCTGACCGAAGGCGGCTACGTCCTGTTCGTCTCGACCATCGAGTCGCGCAAGAACCACCTGAACGCCTTCAAGGCCTGGCAGGAGCTGATCCAGCGCCACGGCGCCGACAAGGTCCCCCGGCTGGTCTGCGTCGGCAATCGCGGCTGGCTGAACGACGCGGTCTTCTCCAAGCAGGAGTCGAACCGCGACCTGCGCGCCAAGGTGATGATCGTCTCGGGCGTGTCCGACCCCGACCTGGCCAACCTGTATCGCGCCAGCGCCTTCACCCTCTATCCCAGCACCTATGAGGGCTGGGGCCTGCCGGTCACGGAGTCCTTCTGCTACGGCAAGGCGGCCCTGCTGTCCGACGCCTCGTCCCTGCCCGAAGCAGGCGGCGAATTCGCCGACTACTTCCGCGTCGGCGACCAGGCCGAACTCGTCGCCCGTCTGGAACGGCTGATGCTGGATCTGCCCTATCGGCGGTCGCGCGAGCAAAACATCCTCGAGCATTTCCAGCCCCGCCCCTGGCGCGAACTGGGCGTCGAGATCGGCGATCAGATGCTGGCCTGGTTCCCCGCCGGTCAGGCCGACGCCCTGCCCGCCGCCCATGCCCCGACGATGGGACGTTACTATTCGCTCCGGCGCGTCGACGCCCTGGCCATCCATCGCTCGATGGAGTCGTCAGAACGATTCCGCAGCGGCCAGGGCTGGTGGTTCCCCGACGACTGGGGCAACTGGACCAAACCGCAAGGCGGACAACTCACCCTGCGTCTGCAGCCGGGCGACACGCCGCTGCGGCTTTACATCGGCCTGCGCGGACTCGCGGAGATTGATCAGCCCTATCAGATCTCGCTGGGCGGGATGATCGCCCAGTCCGACACGCTGGAGCCTCAGGAGACCCGCTGGGCGTCGGTCAGGATCCAGCCGGACGTCTTCGCCACGGGCGAACTGACCGTCAGCCTGAAAGGCGGGGCGTTCGACGACTTCGCCATCGGCACCAAGGGGGTCGACACCCGCAAGGGCGGTCTGGGCGTCGTCGGCTTCATGATCTGCGAGGAGAGCGATCTTCTGTCACGCGCCGATTTCATGGAAGCGTTGACGCTGGACCAACTCGACACGCTCTAACGCGACAGGCTGGCGGGCGCCGGGTTGATCCCGCGCCGCCCGCACGGCCTGATTTACGCGCGCTCGAATGAATAGATCGTACAGTAGTGATAACCATTCATAGGGTGTTTCTTGAACGAGAAACCTTCCCTCTGAAAGATCGACACTAGAAAATCTTCACGGAAACCAAGCTCCATCCACCCCCGCTGGCGCATGATGGAAATATTCTCGCTGTCCAGGCGGATGCCCCACGGATAGGGCAGAAGGGGAACTGGCCCTTCGACGATCGGCTCGCCCGCCATCATCACCTTGCCGCCAGGTTTCAGCATCCGATGCAGCTTCGGGATGACATCGAAGAAGTCGAAGCAGTGATGGAAGCTCTCGTAGAAATAGATCAGGTCATAGGCGCCGTCCTCGCCCGCCGGATTGGCGCCGAACGCACCGACATGCGCCGTCAGAGGCGCATCATAGCGCTCGCCGAGCCTGCTGACCGCAGCGCTGAAGGCCGGATTGATATCGACTGTATCCACCTGGACGCCGGTGCGCGCGAAGGCGAGAGCGATCTGACCGAACCCGGCGCCGTATTCCAGCGCGCGATCCCCCGCCTTCAAACCGCTTTGGCGCAACAGATGCCCTAGCGCCATCAGATGATCCCCGGCTACGAAGGTGCTGCCGGTGGAATAGAACGCCGGACGATGAATCGCGTCGGCGTGGGCGATCTCAGGCGTGTCTTCGTCGGCTGCGGGATCATAGACGGGACGCTGGGTGATGGCCGACCACAGAGCCAGTTGCTGACGCCGGTAGTCGTCGCTGTAAGGGTCCATCCCAAGATCGAACCCGTCCGGCAGGGCGAAGGCGCCGGCCTGGGCGATGCTCCGAAACACCTCCACGTTCAGCGCCGCTGTCACGGTTTCGATCTGATCCAGCGAGAAACGCCGAGGCTCCCCCTCGCCCAACCCCGAGAGCGCGGCCAGCTTTTCATCGTCAGGACGGCCATGAAACTCCTGGCTGGCGATCATGTGACCGTTGAGAACATCAACCGTCATGCCGGCTTCGACTTCTCTCACCCAATGCTGCAGGCCGCCGTCGTCGGGGTCCCGCCCCAGGATCTGACGATAGGCGCGCTCGACGTTTTCCCGTGCGCCCTGGGGCGAGGTTGTTTCAAACTTGATCATCTGATCGTCCACCGACCCCTTATGAAGCTTGACGCCAGGCGCCCTAACGACCCTTGCGGCCGAACATGATCACGCCGTGACAGCCGCCGTGGTTGGTGTGCTGGATGATGAGGTTCTGGAAGCCGTGGCGCGAGGTCATCTCGATCACGCGGGACATGTCGTAATCATACATCTCCATGCCGCCCACATCGCCCTGGACGTGATCGAAAGAGACGAACCGCTCGCCGTCCCACTGGCCGCGACGCAACGACGGCAACAGGTGCGCCAGGAAGCTCTCGTCCTTGAACAGGGTGATGTGCAGGCTCAGCGCCCCGCCAGGGTTCACCCGGCCCAGCAAATCGTCCAGCAGCCGATAACCGCGCTGGGGCGGAATGTGCTGGAAAACGATGATCGAGTTTAGCCAGTCGAAAGTCTCGTCGCCCAGTTCCGAGACGTAGTTCACATTGGCCGGCGCATGGCGGCGCGCCTCGGCGAGCATACCCGGAGAGACGTCCAGGCCGGTCGCCTTCTGGCACATCTCACCCATGGCGCGCGTCAGACGACCGACACCGCAGCCGAAGTCCAGCGCCGAGGCGTCCGAGAAATCACCGAAATGGGTGCGGATCAACTGGCGATAGCCATGCATGTCATCGCGCCCGGTGGCCCAGAATTCCTCCAGCGTCTCGGGCGTGATGTTGGCTCGCAAGAAGCGCGGCTCGCTGAGAACGCCAAAGAAGGGCTCACCTTCCCCCAGCATGGCCCAGTCAGTGTCGGTGTCCTTCATGAAGGCTCCTCGCGTTAAGCTGCTCGGCGCGACCATGCCAGCCTGCGGCGCCGCCCGCCAGCAGACGACGCAGGATCCGGACATGATCGGCCACGCCCTTCTCCCCTATCGCAGCGACAGCTGGTGCATGCCCGCGAGCTCCTCGCTGCGACCCGTCGCCTCCAGCTGCGCGAAGGCGGACATGATATGGTAAAGGGAACTGGCCGGCGCCGCCTCGTTGATGAAGTCGCCCTTGGCCAGCCGCTTGTCGCGCCAGGCGCCTTCCGGCGTCAGATAGGACCACAGCGCCCGCATGGCGTCGGCGGCGTCCGCCAGCAGACGACGGCGCTGCCCGTCATGCGCCTCTTCAGCCAGAAGCAGGGCGGCCTTCAGCCATTCGGTCTGCGGCCAGAGCCTGGCCCGGCCGCCCATGGGACGTCCCTGGTCGTCGATGGCGTCCAGCGCCACCGGCGTCCGCCCGGCGACGCCTCGCGCCCCCCAGTCATAGAGCTGACAGGCCAGGGCCCGACTGGCGGGATCGCCCCGACGGCGAGCATAGCGCGCCAGCAGCCAGGCCCACTCGAACTGGTGCCCCGGTTCCACCAGCCGGCCGCGCTCGCCGGCCGCCGGCGTCCATTGCGCCGTGAAGAACTCGCGCAGGAAGCCGCCTTGCGGATCGACGAAGACGTCGCGCGCCAGCACGACCAGTTCATCGGCCAGATCAGCCCAGCCCTGGTCGCCGCCGCCCTCTTCCCAGGCCAGACAGGCCTCGAGCAGATGCATGTGGGCGTTGGCCTGGAACGGCGCCTCGCCGTCCTCGACGAAGGCGCCGTTGCCCATGCGGGCCGCGACGAGCCGCTCCCGGACGCCCACGGCGACGGCCTCCAGGTCTCCCGGCGTCGTCTCGACGCTGCGAGCGGCCTGCAGGGCGAACATGATGAAGGCCTGATCATAGACCCGGGCGGCCTCATCCAGCGGCGCGCCGTCCGGCGTCAACAGGGCGCGGTAAAGGCCGTCCGGCCGAAGATAGGCCGTCTGCAGCGCCTCGACGCCCGAGGCCGCCGCGCGGCGCCATGCCCCCTGCCACCCCAGCCGCCCCGCTTCGGCGTAGCTCCAGATCTGGCGCGCCTGGACCCGTGTCCGGCGATTGGCCGCCAGGGGGCGCCCATCCAGCGTCAGCGCCTCGGCGAAGCCGCCGTCCGACTGCTGGCCCATGGCGCTCCACAGCGGCAGGGCGCGCAGCCGCAGCCACTCGGCGAACCGCGTCGCCCCCTCGCCCAGGGTCTCGGGCGTGGGACGGTGGAAGTCCAGATGTTGGGGGAAGGCCGCGCCGACCCGGGCGACGACGCGCTTGACGTCCTGGGCGCGCGACAGGTCGCAAACCAGGATGGCGTCGGCCTCGGCGACGATGGCGACGTTCTTGACCCCGAGGGCGGCGACGATGGTCCCCTCCGGGGCGCGCACCAGGCAGCCGTCCGAATCCTCAAGAATATGCTGGCCGAAATCGCCCTCGCCCGTGGCCGCGATCGAATCCCAGGCCCCCAGGTCGGACCAGTCGAAATCGACTTCCAGCACCGAGGCCAGCTCCGTGCGCTCCATCACCGCATAGTCGATGGAGATCTTGGGCGACTGGCTGAAGGCTTCCCCCAACGTCAGGACAGGCACGGATTGGGCGACGCCGACCGCCTGGCGCGCGGCGACTTCGACCGCAGGCGCATACTGGGCCAGTTCGCGCACCAGGGCGTCCGCGCGAACGATGAAATTGCCGCTGTTCCAGAGATAGCCCGACTGGATGTAGGCGGCGGCGATTTCGCCGTCGGGCTTCTCCCGGAAGGCCTCGACGTCCGACAGGCCTCGGCCCGACGGCTTGATATAGCCATAGGCCGACGACGGGGCCGTCGGCTTGACCCCGAGCGTGACGATCCGCCCGCCCTCGGCGCCCTGCGCGGCCTCACGCACCGCCCGCCGGAAGGCCAGGTTGTCCGTGACATGATGGTCCGAGGCCAGGAAGACGTTGACGCCCTGAGGGTCGTGCTGGTGGGTCCAGATCGCCGCCGCCGCCATGGCCGCGGCCGAATCCCTCGCCTGGGGCTCCAGCAGCACCTGGGCGTCGACCCCGGCCTCCTCCAGCTGATCCAGAATCCAGTCACGATGGCCGAGGCCGCCGACCACGATCAGCCGGCCGCCCTCGGCGGCCAGGGGCGCGACCCGCAGCACCGTCTCCTGAAACAGGGAGCGATTGCCCGCCAGCGGAATGAACTGCTTGGGCCGTGACGGTCTCGACGCCGGCCACAAACGAGTGCCGGCCCCGCCGCACATGATCACAGGATAGAGAACCATGCCCTCTCCTAAACTGCACCGCCAAGGATGCGAAGACCGTGAGAGACGAGGAGGATCCGATTTATCGACGGCGACGCTCAACAATCGTCGCGGCTTCGCTTGCCTGTCCTTCCTGACGGGTTAGTGTTGCAGATCGTAGTTTTTCAGTAGGCCCTGAATGTCTCCTTTCCAGAACGATCAACCCGATGCTTCGAATCCCCTTTCCAGCGTCGCGGCTGATCCTCTGAGCTTTCTCAACGCCGACTCCCGCGGCGCGGGCGCCGCGCCGAACGGCAAGCCGTCCCTGACGACCAGCGACGCCGCCCTGCAGCTGACCCGCACCGGCGCCACCTGGCTCGCCGGCCAGCCCCTGGGATCCGGCGTCACCGTCAGCTTCGCCTTCCGCAGCAATGCGCCGACCACCATGCCGTCCGACACCAGCGGCTTCAGCCAGTTCTCGGCCGCGCAGATCGCCGCCACCTTGCTGGCGCTGCAGGCCTGGTCCGACGTGGCCAACATCCGCTTCGTCCGCTCGGACGACGGGAACGGCTACTCCGACACCGCCACCATGCTGTTCGGCAACTATTCCAGCGGCAAGGAAGGCGCGGCGGCCTTCGCCTACATGCCCGGCTCCACCGCAACCGGATCGGCGTCCGGCGACGTCTGGGTCAACAACAGCCTGAGCTACAACGCCTCGCCGGCTCAGCTGACCTTCGGCGCTCAAGCCCTGGTGCACGAAATCGGCCACGCCATCGGCCTCAGCCACCCGGCCGCCTACAACGCCTCGTCGGGCGAGACCATCACCTACAACCAGCACGCGACCTATTACGAAGACTCTCGCCAATACTCGGTGATGAGCTACTTCAGCGAGAGCAACACTGGCGGGTCGTTCGCCCGCAACTACGCCTCGGCGCCCCTGCTGGACGACATCGCGGCGATCCAGCGCCTCTACGGCGCCAATATGACGACCCGCACAGGCGACACTGTCTATGGCTTCAACTCCAACGCCGGCCAGCCCTGGTTCACCGCCAGCAGTTCGACCTCCGGCGTCATCTTCAGCGTCTGGGACGCCGGCGGCGTCGACACCCTGGACTTCTCGAAATACAGCCAGAACCAGATCATCGACCTGCGTCAGGGGCATTTCTCGAACGTCGGCGGCCTGATCGGCAACGTCTCCATCGCCATGGGGGCGGTGATTGAAAACGCCATCGGCGGCGGCGGAGCCGACACGCTGATCGGCAACTCGGCCGCCAACCGGCTGGTCGGGGGCGCCGGCAACGACGACATCGACGGCGGCGGCGGCAGCGACACCGCCGTCTTCAGCGGCAATCGCTCGGCCTATACGATCGACACTTCGGGTCCCAAGATCGTGGTCACGGGCCCCGACGGGACCGACACCCTGGTCAATGTCGAATTCCTTCAGTTCGCCGATCAGACCATCGCCACGGCGACCGACAGCGGCTTGGTGCTGACGGGCGGCGCCGGCGCCGAAACCCTGACCGGAAGCGAGCGCAACGACCAGATCGACGGCGGCGGCGGCGCCGACACCCTGATCGGCCTGGGCGGCGCCGACTACCTGGCCGGCGGCGACGGCAACGACGTCCTGATCGGCGGCAAGGGCAGCGACACTCTGGTCGGCGGGGCCGGCGTGGACACCGCCGTGTTCGGCGGCCTGTCGCGAGGCTACGCCTCCATCAGTGCGACGGCCGTGGCCGGCGGTCGCGACGGCGGCACGGACTCGCTGTCGTCGATCGAGAAGATCAAGTTCCTCGACGGGGTTCGGTCCTATGTCACCACCGACCTCTACGCCGTGGTCTATCGCCTCTACGACGCCGCCTTCGACCGCGAGCC
Organism: Brevundimonas sp. KH_025; assembly: GCF_057839885.1. NCBI lineage: Bacteria > Pseudomonadati > Pseudomonadota > Alphaproteobacteria > Caulobacterales > Caulobacteraceae > Brevundimonas > Brevundimonas sp. KH_025. The sequence continues at coordinate 2,508,332 of NZ_CM174501.1, forward strand.
GGATCCGGCGGGGCTGGCCAACTACGTCCAGGCCCTGGGCTCGGGAACGACCGTCACGGACATCCTGAAGACCTTCGCCAGTTCGGCCGAGTTCCAGAAGCGGTACGGCGGCACGGACAACGAGACCTATGTCCGCCTGATGTATCAGTACTCGCTTGACCGACAGCCGGACGCCGCCGGGCTGGCGCACCATGTCGCCTCGCTCAACAACGGCGTATCGCGCGTGGACATGCTGGCGACCTTCAGTGAATCCGCCGAGCACAAGCAGCTGATGGCGACCAAGATCGAAAGCCGCGGCATCTGGATTCAGGACGAAGCCACCCTGGCCGTCGCCCGCCTGTATGACAGCACCCTGGACCGTGTGCCCGACATCGGCGGCCTGGAACACTATCGCAACGCCCTCGATCAAGGCGGCAACCTGCAGCAGTTCGCCGACAACATGGTGCAGTCGCCCGAGTTCCGCGCTCGCTACGGCGACCTGTCGAACGCGGACTTCGTCAAGCAGATCTATCGCTTCGTCCTCGACCGCGAGCCGGACGCCAAGGGCCTGGGCGAATACGTCACCGCCCTGAACAACGGCATGACGCGCGCCGAACTGGTGATCATCTTCTCGGAATCGCCCGAGCACCGCATCTCCTACCAGTCGACCTGGGAGAACTCGGTCCGCAACCTCGAGACCGGCCGCTTCGCCGCGCCGGAAGCCGAGGCCTCCGCAGACACTGGTGAGCCGCAGACCCTGCCGCTCGCCGATGACCACTTCGGCGATCTGGCGGACGGGTGGGCGCACCACGACACCTTCGTGCTGCCGGCCGTGCTGCCCGACGTGTTTGACGAACCGCTGGTCCAGCCGGCGCTGTTCACCGACGAGGCTCTGGACTTCCAGCCCCAGACCCAGCCGGTGATCGAGGCGGTCGGCATGACCCTGACCCTCGACGGCCTGCACCCGCACGACGGCCTGATCAGTCAACCGCATCACGACGACTGGTTCCTTGCCGCCTGAGGGGGGTAGCGACTAACAAGCGCGGGGTCGGCCGCGTCGCCGGCGGGCAGACAAGGTCAATCGGATGAGCGGCAAGACAGCCCTGGTGGTTCTGGGGATGCACCGCAGCGGCACCTCGTCGGTGGCGGGCGCCCTGGCTCTGCTGGGCGCCCGCGCCCCGCAGACCCTGATGCGGCCCGCCGAGGACAATCCCAAGGGTTTCTGGGAAAGCGAGGTCCTGGCCGGGTTGAACGACCGTCTGCTGCAGGCGGGCGGCTCGACCTGGCACGACTGGCGACGGTTCGACCTGACGGCCGTCGCCGAGGCCCTGCCCGCCTTCCGCGCCGAGGCGGCGGACAAGCTGACGGCCGAGTTCGGCGACGCCGACCTGATCGTGCTCAAGGATCCGCGCATCTGCCGTCTGTTCGGCTTCTGGCGCAGCGTGCTGGAGGACCGCGGCTACCGCGTCGTCGTGGTCAGCCCGCTGCGCGCCCCGGCCGAGGTGGCGGCGTCGCTGATGGCGCGCAACGACATGTCGCGCAGCCACGCGCTGCGGCTGTGGCTGCGCCACGTGTCCGACGCCGAGCGCGCCAGCCGCAACCAGCCGCGCCGCTTCCTGGCCTGGTCGGACTTCATCGCCGACTGGCGGGCGCAGGTCGACCGAATGAGCCGCGACCTGGGCGTCGCCTTCGACCGCAGCCCCGACGCCGAGGCGCGCGTCGATGACTTCCTGTCCGCCGAACTGAAACGTCAGAATACGGACGAAAGCGTCCCCAACGCGATCCGGCGCGCCCATCAGTTGCTGCTGCTGACGGCGCGCGACGGCGATCATCCCGACCTGCGACGCGACCTGGACGGCGTCCGTCAGGCGTTCGATCAGGCCTGCGACCTGTTCGCCGACGCGCCGCGCTGAGGTCAGCCCCCGCCAGTGCGGCCGCCAGCCTTGCCCGTGCCCTCGCACACCGGACAGACCTCGCCGGAGGCCAGGGTTCCCGTGCCCTGACATTCGGGACACAGGGTCGCGTCTAGGTGCTGCAGCGAAGCCGGATCGGTCGGATCGTCCGGACCCAGGTCGCGGTCGTCGATGTCCGTGGGGTCGATGGAAGGGCTCATGACAGGCAAACGCCCCACCGCGGTCCCGGTTTCGTCGTGACTCGCGCGCCCTTCGCCGCTATCGAGCGGCCATTATGCAAGAGACTGAACGGCAATCCGAGGAACGCAGCTGGGAGACGGCGAAGACGCTCGCCGAGGCCCTGCCCTATATCCAGGTTTACGATCGCGAGACCGTGGTCATCAAATACGGCGGCCACGCCATGGGCGAGAGCGCCGTGGCCAAGCAGTTCGCCGCCGACGTGGTGCTGCTGAAGCTGATGGGCGTGAACCCCGTGGTGGTCCACGGCGGCGGCCCGCAGATCAGCGCCATGCTGGACAAGGCAGGCGTGAAGTCGGCCTTCGTCGACGGCCTGCGCGTCACCGACCGCGACACCATGCAGGTGGCCGAAATGGTCCTGTCCGGCGCCGTCAACAAGGAGATCGCCCACTGGATCACCGTCGCCGGCAAGGAAGCCGACGTGCGCGGCGTCGGCCTGTCGGGCAAGGACGCCGGCCTGCTGACGGTCGAGAAGACCAAGCGCACCAAGCGCGACCCCGACAGCATGATCGAGCACGAGGTCGACCTGGGCTTCGTCGGCGAGCCGACCAAGGTCGATCCCAAGCTGATCAAGGGCCTGATCGCCTCCGAGACCGAGGACTGGGTGCCGGTCATCGCCCCCATCGGGGTCGCGGAAGACGGTATGACCTATAACGTCAACGCCGACACGGTGGCGGGCGCGGTGGCCGGGTCGCTGGGCGCCAAGCGGATGCTGCTGCTGACCGACGTGGCGGGCGTGAAGGGCGCGGACGGCGAGATCATCCGCCAGATGAACCTGGAAGAGGCGCAAGACCTGATCGACACCGGCGTCGCCAACGGCGGCATGATCCCCAAGCTGGAGACGGCCATGGCCGCCGTCCGCGCGGGCGTCGAGGCCGTGGTCATCCTGGACGGGCGCCGCCCCCACGCCATGCTGGTCGAGCTGTTCACCGAGTTCGGCGCCGGCACCCTGGTGAAGGCTCAGTGACCATTCAGCCGCTCGCGGCGACTACCGAGATCGGCGCCGACCTGCGCCACGTCCGGTCCTGGGTGTTCGATCTCGACAACACCCTCTACCCGCCGGAAAGCCAGTTCCTGAAACAGGTCGAGCAGCGCATCAACCACTATGTGGTGCGCACCTCGGGCCTGGAGTCAGCGGAAGCGCTGAGCGTTCAGCGCGGCTATCTGCACGACTACGGCACCTCCTTGGCCGGGCTGATGCTGCACTACGAGATCGACCCGCACGACTTCCTGGCCGAGGTCCACGACGTGCCTCTGGACGTGCTGACGCCCGATCCTGGTCTGCACGCGGCGCTGGAGCGTCTGCAAGGCCCGCGCCTGATCTTCACCAACGGCTCGGTCGGCCACGCCCGCCGGGTGATGGAACGGCTGGAGCTGACGCGCTTCTTCGACGGCGTGTTTGCGCTGGAAGACGCCGACCTGATCCCCAAGCCGGACCCGCGCACCTTCGACAAGATGCTGGCCCGGTTCGGCGTCGATCCGACCACCGCCTGCTTCTTCGAGGACACGCCCAAGAACCTGGAGCCGGCGCACGCCATCGGCATGACCACAGTTCTGGTCGGTCCCAAGGCCTTCAGCGCCGAGGGCGCGCACATCCAACACCGGGCCGCAAGCGTCGGCCCCTTCCTGACCACCGCCATGCTGGACGGAGATCCGCAATGACCGACCTGACCCATCTGGAAGCCGTGATCGAAGCCGCCTGGGAGGCCCGCGCCGAGGTCTCCGCCGCCACGCGCGGCGAGGTGCGCGACGCCGTCGACACCGCCCTGGCCCTGCTGGACTCCGGCCAGGCCCGTGTCGCCACGCGCGGCGAGGACGGCGTCTGGACCACGCACCAGTGGCTGAAGAAGGCGGTGCTGCTGTCCTTCCGCCTGAACGACAACCAGATCATGCGCGCGGGCCACGCCCCCACCCTGCCGCTGTCGGCGGACCACCCCGTCGCCGTCGGCCCCTTCTGGGACAAGGTGCCCAACAAGTTCGGCGACTGGAGCGCCGCCGACTATCAGGCCGCCGGCTTCCGCTCGGTGCCGGGCGCCATCGTCCGTCGCGGCGCGCACATCGCCAAGAACGTGGTGCTGATGCCGTCGTTCGTGAACATCGGCGCCTTCGTCGATGAAGGCTCGATGGTCGACGCCTGGGCCACGGTCGGCTCCTGCGCCCAGATCGGCAAGAACGTCCACCTGTCGGGCGGCGCCGGCATCGGCGGCGTGCTGGAGCCGCTGCAGGCCAACCCGACCATCATCGAAGACGGCTGCTTCATCGGCGCCCGCGCCGAGGTGGCCGAGGGCGTCATCGTGCGCGAAGGCGCGGTCCTGGCCATGGGCGTCTACCTGTCCGGCTCGACCAAGATCGTCGACCGCGCCACCGGCGAGATCTTCCGCGGCGAGGTCCCGGCCTATTCCGTCGTGGTGCCGGGCGCCCTGCCCGACCCGAAGGGCGGCCCGTCGCTGTATTGCGCCGTCATCGTCAAGCGCGTCGACGCCCAGACCCGCGCCAAGACCGGCGTGAACGAACTGCTGCGCGACTGATCCGGCGAGTTTCCGTCGAACAGACAAAAAGGCCGGCGGAGCGATCCGCCGGCCTTTCCTGTTTCTAGCGCGTGAAACGAGGCGTCAGCCGCGCTCGACGCACAGGGCCACGCCCATGCCGCCGCCGATGCACAGCGTAGCCAGACCCTTCCTGGCGCCCGAACGCTTCATCTCGTGCAGCAGAGTGGTCAGGATGCGGGCGCCCGAGGCGCCGATGGGGTGGCCGATGGCGATGGCGCCGCCGTTGACGTTCACCTTGGCCGCATCCAGGCCCAGTTCCTTGACCACGCACAGCGACTGGGCGGCGAAGGCTTCGTTGGATTCGATCAGGTCCAGGTCGGCGACGGTCCAGCCCGCCTTCTCCAGCGCCTTCTTCGAGGCCGGGATCGGGCCGGTGCCCATGATCGACGGGTCGACGCCCGCCGTGGCCCAGGAGGCGATGCGGGCCAGCGGCTCCAGACCACGCGCCTTGGCCTCATCGGCCGACATCAGCACCAGGGCGGCGGCCCCGTCGTTCAGGCCCGAAGCGTTGGCGGCCGTCACCGAGCCGTCCTTGACGAAGGCGGGACGCAGCTTCTCCATCGCCTCGATGGTGGCGCCGTGGCGGATGTATTCGTCCTGATCCACGACCACGTCGCCCTTGCGGCCCGAGATGGTGACGGGGGCGATCTCATCGACGAACTTGCCGGCCTTCTGGGCGGCCTCGGCCTTGTTCTGCGAGGCGACGGCGAAGGCGTCCTGCGAAGCGCGGTCGATCGACCACTTGTTCGCGATGTTCTCGGCCGTCTGGCCCATGTGATAGCCGTGGAAGGCGTCGGTCAGGCCGTCCTTGATCATGGTGTCGGCGAAGGCGAGGTCGCCCATCTTCTGACCGGCGCGCAGCTGCTGGGCGTGGGGCGCCTGGCTCATGCTTTCCTGACCGCCGGCGACGACGATCTTGGCGTCGCCCTCGCGGATCTGCTGATAGGCCAGGGCCACGGCGCGCAGGCCCGAGCCGCACAGCTGGTTCAGGCTCCAGGCCGGGGTCTCGACCGGCAGGCCGGCGCCGATGGCGGCCTGACGCGCCGGGCCTTGGCCCGCGCCGGCCTGCAGCACCTGGCCCAGAATGACCTCGTCCACGTCGGCGGGAGCCACGCCCGCGCGTTCCAGCGCCGCCTTGACGGCGACCTCGCCCAGCTTGGACGCCGGCAGGCTGGACAGGGCGCCGAGGAAGGAGCCGACCGGGGTCCGGGCGGCGGAAACGATCACTACGTCAGTCATGATATTCACTCCGGGGAGAAATTCTGCGGGAGGTTGTGCCGCATTGCACACTCCGCGTCACCTCTCGCAAGTGCGAAGTTCAGCACTTCGTCATCATCCGGGCGCAATCTGACGGGAACGATCCCCACGGCGAATGCTTTCAGGAGTGATGCTGGTGCGGCTGAAATCCTTGGCGAGACGGGTGTGGACGCCCGACGACCTCGACATGATCGAGCATTATCAGTCGCGCGCCGAGCGCCTGGCCGACCTGTGGGTTCACATCGTGGGTCTGGGGCTGGCGGCGGTCGGCGGCGTCGTCCTGGCGATCCTGGCCGGGCTCTACAGCGGCATCGGCGCCGTGGTGGCCACCGCCGTTTACGCCCTGTGTCTGCTGGCCATGCTGACGGCCTCGACCATCTATAACCAGACCCAGCCCTGTGCCGCCCGGCCTGTGCTGCGGCGGCTGGACGAGGCGGCCATCTTCCTAATGATCGCCGGCAGCTACACCCCCTTCACCACCCAGAGGTTCGAGGGTGCCTGGTCCATCGGCTTCACGCTCGCCGTCTGGGCCATGGCCCTGGCGGGGGTGGGGGTGAAGATGTTCGCCCCGCGCATCTCCGACGCCTTCTGGAGCGGGGTCTATGTCCTGTTCGGCTGGGTGGCGATCTTTGCGCTGAAGCCGATGATCGAGACGGTGCATCCGCTGGCCTTGGGCCTGCTGGTCGCGGGCGGGCTGATCTACACCTCGGGCGTCTTCGTCTTCATCAGCCGCAAGGTGAAATTCCGCCGCGCCATCTGGCACGGATTCGTCGTCGCGGGGGCCGGCGTGCACTGGGCGGCCATCCTGGTCGGGGTCGTCCTGGCGCCCGGCGCGACCTGAGACAATTCAGGCCTCTGGCCTTCGCGCGCGCAACGCGTGATAGTGCGGCGTTGCAACAACGCGAGAACAAGCGTGGCTGACAAGAAATCCGAGGGCGGAAAAACCCGTGACGGCGTCGTCGTCATCAAGAAGTATGCGAACCGGCGGCTCTATAACACCGCCACCAGCGCCTATGTGACGCTGGAGGACCTGGCGCAGATGGTGCGCGAGGGGGTCGAATTCGTCGTCTATGACGCCAAGACCAATGACGAGCTGACGCGTCAGATCCTGACGCAGATCATCTTCGAAGAGGAAAGCCGGGGCGAGGCCCTGCTGCCGGTGCAGTTCCTGCGCCAGTTGATCGGCTTCTACGGCAACTCCATGCAGTCGGTCCTGCCCTCCTATCTGGAGATGTCGCTGGACAGCTTCACCCGCCAGCAGGAGCAACTGCGCAGCCAGTTCACCCGCGCCTTCGCCGGCGCGCCCGGCGGCGGCCTGATGGAGGAGGCCGTGCGTCAGAACATGGCCATGTTCGAGCGCGCCATGAAGATGTTCCCCGGCCTGACCGCCTATGGCCGGGCCGAAGCCGAGCCGGAATCGGCGCCGGAGCCCACGCCGCAGCCTTCCTCTGGGACCGCCCCGGCGGATAAGGCCCTGGACGAGATGCGCCGTCAGATGGACGAGATGCGCGCCCAGATCGACCGCCTGGCTGGTTCGGGCCAATGACGGACGGCGTGCGCCCGGTCGGCCCGCCTGACGGGCCGGCGGCGTCGGAGCGCCGCGAGGGCGAGCGTCGCGGTCGCGAACGACGGACAGGCGCCGAGGTCAAGGCCGAAGCGGCGTCCCGCGCCCTGGTTCCGTCCAGCGAGCGGGTCGATCATGCCGCCTCCCCGGCAAAGCCTGCCGTGTCGCCGCTTGCGCCCCCCGCCCTGTTCGCCGCCCAGGTGATCGGTCAGACAGGCCAGAAGCGCGGCCTCAAGGGCGGCCCGCCGGTGCTGGACGCCGCCCGCTCCACCTATCTGGGCGCGGAATATTCGGGCAAGCGCGACCGGCGGCCGCGCGTGGGCAAGGCGACCCAGACCGAGGTCTAGGCCTGACCTTGGGCCTGACCGGCTGATGGCACGGCGTTTGCGACGACTCCGGCGTCTTCGACCGGAGTTTCGTCCATGGCCGTCCTCAACCTCGCCGCCCGCCTGTTCGACGTGACCGTGGTCGCCCTGGTCTTCGTCGCCTTCAGCTAGGCCCGCGCCTCAGCGTTCGCTGCCCGAGCGGAACAGGCTGCGGCCCAGGGGTTCGAACAGATACTGCAGCGCCGTGCGCTTGCGCGTGACCACCACCACCTCGACCGGCATCCCGGGGCGGATGTTGGCGGCCGACGGTCCCAGACGGGCCATCTCTCCGGCCGGCACGACGATCTCCACGCGATAGAAGGGATGAGCCCCCGAGGCGGTCTCCGACGTCAGGCGGTCGGCCGAGATGCGTGTCACGCGACCGTGGATGATCGGCGGGTTGCGGTCACGCAGACCCGGGAACTTCACCTCGGTGCTCAGACCGGGGCGCAGATTGTCGATATCGCCGGGACTGACCGAGGCGACGATCACCTGAGAGGCGTCGTCGGGCACGATCTCCATCAGGATCTGCCCCGGTTGGACCACCCCGCCGACCGTGAAGACGCTGAGCCCGACCACCTGGCCGGTCGCCGGCGCACGAACCCGGTTGCGGGCGATCTGGGCGCGCGCTTCGACCAGCCGCGGACGCAGTTCGTTCAACTGGACCTCGACCTGCTTCAGCTGCTCGGCCACATCCTCGTTCAGCTTGGTCGTCACGCCCGACATTTCCAGCCGCGTCTCGCCGATGGCTTCGCGGGCGCGGGCGACCTGGGCGCGCAGCGAGCCCTCCTCGCCTTCCAGCGAGGCGGCGGTGCGCTCCAGTGCGCGGACGCGGGTCAGCGGCGCATAGCCCTGGGCCGCCAGGGAACGCACGCCGTCCAGTTCCTCGACGATCAGGCGGCGTTGTTCCAGGTTGGACGCGATCTGGCGCTGCAGTCCGGCGATCTGCTGCTCCAACTGCTGGGACCGCTGCGACAGCACCCCGGTCTCGGTGCCCCGCCCGACCCGCCGAGCGGCGAACTGCAGCCGCTGCAGCCGCATGGCCTCGTCGGCCAGGGCCTGATCCTCGGGCGGCAGGCCGGTCAGTTCCGGCGGCGTCACGATCGCGCCCAGCCGATCCCGCTCGGCCGTCATGCGCGCGCGCTGCGCCAACAGGGCGTAGACCTGACCCGCCAGCCCGCGCTCGGCGGCGATCAGTTCGCCGGACGCCAGTTCGATCAGCACCTGATCGCGCACGACGTGGTCGCCTTCGGCCACCTTCAGCGCCGAAACCGCGCCGCCCTCGCGGTGCTGCACCGCCTGTCGGTTGCCCGAAACAGACACCTCGCCCTGGGCATAGGCGCCGGCGTCCAGCCGCGCGAAGGCGGCCCAGCCCAGGAAAACCACGAAGAAGGCGATGAAGATCGCGGCGCCCAGGCAAATGTCGCGGCCTGGCGCGTCGATTTCCACGGCTGGCGGCGGCGAAGAAGGCGCGGCGGTCATGGGGCGGACGTCCGGTTGGGGCTGGCGTGGCGCAGGCGCTCCAGCACGGTCTCGCGCGGCCCTTCGATCTGCACCGCCCCATCGGCCAGCATCAGCAGCCGGTCGACCTGGGCCAGAACGCCCGCCCGATGCGCCACCACGACGACGGCTGCGCCGCGCGACGCCGCGCTTTTGACGGCGGACAACAGGGCGGTCTCGCCTTCCTGATCCAGATTCGAATTGGGTTCGTCCAGCACCAGCAGCACCGGGTCGCGGAACATGGCCCGCGCCAGGGCGACGCGTTGGGCCTGGCCGGCCGACAGGCCGGCGCCGAACGGCCCCAGCAGGGTGTCATAGCCCTTGGGCAGGCGCAGGATCATGTCATGGGCGCCCGCGGCCTGCGCCGCCGCGACCGCATCGCGATCAACCTGAACCGGATCATGCTCCAGCGTCGAGATGAAGCGGGCGATATTGTCCTTGATGGTCCCCGCGAACAGGCTGGGCGTCTGGGGCAGATAGCCGATGTGCCGCGCCAGATCGTCGCCGGGCCGCGCCTCATAGGCCGCGCCGTCCAGACGGATGACCCCGGCGGTCGGCTTCATGCCCCCGGCGAGGATGCGCGCCAGGGTGGTCTTGCCCGAGCCGCTGGCTCCGATGACGCCGAGCACCTCGCCCGGCGACACCGACAGCGACACCTGCCGCAGTTGCGGCGCCTCCGTGCCGGCATAGCGCATGGACACGCCCTCCAGCGTCACGCGGCCGCTCGGATCGGGCAGCGCCGTGCGCTGAGCCTCCTGAGAGGCCGTGGAGGAAAACAGCTCGACCAGGGCGCGCCAGCTGGCGCGCGCCTGCACCAGGCCGGGCCAGGCGCCGACCAGAAGCTCGACCGGGGCCACCGCGCGGCTGAGCAGGACCGAGGAGGCGATGATGGCGCCCGGCGACAACTGACCGCGCACGGCCAGCAGGGCGGCCACGCCCAACGCCAGCGACTGCAGCGTCAGGCGCACGAACTTGATCGCGCCGCTATATCGTCCGCCCGTCAGTTGGGCGTCGGCCTGTCGGGAGACAGCCTCGCGGCGTTGGTCGACTTGCCGGGCGATGCTGGCCTCGCGCATGCCCAGGGCGCGCACGACCTCGGCCTGGCCGGCGATGGCCTCCTGGGCGGCGTAGGCGGCGTTGGCGGCCTGGATCGCCCCGCTTAGACGGGCGCGGCTGTCGCGTTCATTGGCGACGGCCAGCGCCACCAGCACCGCGCCCCCGACCAGGGTCAGCACGCCGATGGCCGGGTGCAGCAGGAAACAGCACAGCAGGTAGATCGGCGTCCACGGCGCGTCGAACAGCGCCAGCGCCCCCTGACCGGCGACGGCGGCGCGCACATTGTCGAACTCGCGCAGGACCTGGGCGCCCGGGGCCGGCCCCTCGCGGTCCGTCACCCGCGCCAGAACCCGGGCGGACAGCAGCCGGTCCAGACGCAGACCAGCGCGCAGCAGCAAGCGCCCCCTGATCCAGTCCAGTCCCGACAGCGCCGCCAGAGCCAGGACGGCGATCACCGTCAGGAAGGCCAGCGTCGTCAGCCCGCCCGTCGGCACGACGCGGTCATAGACCTGCATCATGTAGAGGGTCGGCGTCAGGTAGAGCAGGTTGACCAGGGCGCTGAACCCCGCCGCCCACAGAAAGTGGGTGCGGCACGCCCGAAAGGCGTCCGCCAATGGCCGGGTCCCCGGCCCGTCAGGAAGAAGGCTTTTAAACACGCAGCATTCCAGACGCCCGTACGAGGAAACCCTGTGGGCGGAAACCGACAACCTATCGCGTCGGTTGCAGTCGGGATAGAGTTCTGCCCGACAACCGCCTCAACGCGAGGTTAGCGTCACGGACAGAACCATGCGCCGTTTCTCCTTCATCGCCGTTCCGATCTTCATCTGGGCCGCCGCAGCCTCCGCCGCGGCCTGTCGTTCCGAGGCGCCGCCCGTGACCCTTGCCGCCCCCTCTCCTTCCCCCGCCACGCCGCAGGACGCCGTCGGTCTGTGGCGGATTTCAGTCGAAGGCGAGGCTCGGTCCTGCCTGCTGGCGCTCAACCTCAATGCGTCGGAGGGCGGCTACGGCGTGGTGCTGGAGGATTGCCGCCTGCCTGATCTGGCCAGGGCGCGAAGCTGGCGCCTGACGTCGGACGGGTTGGAGCTGCGCGCTGCGGACGGCGCGGTCATCATCAGCCTGCGTCGCCGAACGGTGGACGCCTATGAGGCCCGCAGCGGCGGCGCCGCCTATCGCATGGAACGGGCCCCTCTGGCCTGACCGCCTAGCGCGGGTTCAGGTCGAAGTCGCGCCGCGAGGCGATGATGGTGACGATGAAGCCCGCCAGCACGTCCAGCAGCACCATGGTCAGGATCAGGAAGAAGACCGATCCGGCGAACCCCGGCAGCAGCAGAAACTCGACCAGACAGATCACGAACAGCGCCATCGACAGGGCGTGATTGACGATGGCGACCCTCTGGCTGGAGGTCGACTTCAGAAGTTCCACGAACAGCAGGATCAGCGACAGGAACAGGATCAGGTCGCCGATGGTGACGCTCCAGACCGCGCCCGAGGTCATCGGCACGCGGAACAGGACTTCGCCCAGCACGGGCGCCGGGCCCAGCAAGGGATCCGCCCCGCCTCCGCCAAGCAGGATCACCAGATTGTAGATCACGACTGGAACGACCAGCAGCGGTATGGCGATCAGCATGGGCGGCCCCTCCAGATCGCCCTGCTTAACCCTGTTTCCGACGCACGACCATACAGGCCCCCCTGGACCAGAATGGCGGGCTCAGAACTCGCTGATCGCGCCTGGACGACGCGAGCGCGACTTCAGCCACATCACGCCCAGCAGGTCCGAGAAGGAGGCCCGCAGCCGGCCCCAGTTGGTGTATTTCGACCGGCCCGTCTCGCGGTGGCGGTGATCCACGTGCAGGTAGCGGTTCTCGTAACCCTCGCGGATCGTCAGCGCCGGCAGATAGCGGTGGATGTGATCGAAGTACGGCAGGCGCAGGAAGACGTCGCGGCGGAAGGCCTTGAGCCCGCAGCCGGTGTCGTCGGCGTCGTCGGCCAGCAGCTTCCTGCGGATGCGGTTGGCCCAGATCGAGGCCTGACGCTTGGCCTCGGTGTCCTGACGCTTGGCGCGGACGCCGCCGACCAGGGCGACATTGGCCGGGGCGGCGATCAGGGCGTCGGCCAGACGCGGGGCGTCGGCGGGCGGGTTCTGGCCGTCGCCGTCCAGGGTGACGACGACGCCGCCGCGCGCCGCCAGGACGCCCGTGCGCACCGCGCGGCTCTGGCCGGCATTGGTGGCATGGGCCAGCACCCGCAGGGTCGGCAGTTCGGCCATGGCGGCCTTCAACTCGGCCAGGGTCGAATCGCGGCTGGCGTCGTCGACGAAGATCATTTCATAGGACCGGCCGGAGAAGGCCTCGGCGATCTCGCGCGCCAAAGGCACGGCGGCGCCGGACTCGTCGTGAACAGGCACGACGACGGAGATGTCGGGAACGGAAGCGAAGCTGTCGGTCATCCGTCGCTCTGTAGCGCATCGTCAGGCCTGAGTGAAACGGCGCCGCGCGGCGTTGCGCCTCATGGCGTCGGCGCGCCGACGGGAGGACGACTTGGCCGCAACATCAAGGGACCCGCCATGGCCGCTGCCTGTGAAATGCCGCTCGCCCTGCCCCATCCCGCCCTGCCCCGCGCCGACTGGGCCGACCGTTTCGGCATTGAGGGCGTGGCCGGGCCGCTGACGGCGCGGCAGGCGCTGGAGCGGATGACCGCCAGCGCCCCGAACTGGATCGGCCGGCTGATGGCCCTGCGCAACGGCCTGGTGCACCGCCACAATGCGCTCGGACGGGTCTATATCGCCGTCATCACGCCGTTCCACAAAGCCATCGTGGCGCGGATGCTGCGCAGCCTTGCAAGCTGAAGCTTCCGGGGGGCGTCGTCGGCGTGATACGACAGCGCCATGAACCGCCCGAACCTGGATCACCTCATCGCCGGCTGGCGCGGCCCCGTTCTGGCGGCCCTGCTGACCCTGCTCGCCGGTCTGCCCAGCCTGCTGCTGCTGCCGCCGCTGGACCGCGACGAGAGCCGCTTCGCCCAGGCGACCGCGCAGATGCTGGAAAGCGGCGACTATGTCGACATCCGCTTCCAGGACGAACCGCGCTGGAAGAAGCCGGTCGGCATCTACTGGATGCAGGCCGCCGCCGTCGGCCTGACCTCGGACGTCGAGGACCGCAACATCCAACCCTATCGCCTGCCGTCGCTGTTCGGGGCCATGCTGGCCGCCTGGGCCGTGGCCTGGGCCGGCGCGGCCCTGTTCGGCCACCGCGCGGGCTTCCTGGCCGGCGCCATGCTGGGCGCGACCTTCCTGTTGTCGTCCGAGGCGGGCATCGCCAAGACCGACGCCATGCTGTGCGGCCTGACCACATTGTCGATGGCGGCGCTGGCGCGGATCTATATGGCGACGCGGGCCAACGAACGGCCGGTGCGCTGGCACAAGCTGCTGTTCTGGCTGGGCGTCGGCCTGTCCATCCTGATCAAGGGACCGATCGGCCTGCTGGTCGTGGCCCTGTCGATCATCGCCCTGTCGGTCTGGGACCGAAACATCAAATGGCTGGGGCGTCTCGGCTGGGGCTGGGGTCTGCCTCTGGTGGCCCTGCTGGTCGGGCCGTGGGCCATCGCCATCACCATCGCCACCGACGGCGGCTTCTGGCGTGAAGCCATCGGCGGCGACCTGGCGCCGAAGCTGGCCGGCGCCCATGAAAGCCACGGCGGCTTCATCGGCATGTACGCCCTGCTGTCGCCCCTGCTGCTCTTCCCCGTAACCCTGATGCTGCCCGCCGCCCTGTCGACGGGCTGGCGCCGCCAGGCCGAGCCGGCCATCCGCTTCGCCGTCTGCTGGCTGGTCCCCGCCTGGCTGATGTTCGAGATCGCCCCGACCAAGCTGTGGCACTACACCCTGCCCACCTTCGGCGCGATCGCCCTGCTGGCGGCGGCCGCCCTGACCCAGCCGATCGGCAAGGTGTCGCGCGTGTCGGGCGCCCTGCTGGGCCTGTTCGCCGCCGTCGTCATCTGCCTGATCACCGTCTACGGCCTGACCGAGTTCGGCCGCTCGACGGCCCAGACCTGGGCCACAGTCACCATCGTCTTCGCCGTCATGGCGGCGGCGGTCGGCGGCTTCCTGCTGGTCAATCGGGCGGCGATCACCGGGGTGATGGCCGCCATCCTGTGCGGCGTCATCGCCCATGCGGGTCTGGCCGGGACCATCCGCCAGCTGCGTCCCCTGTCCATCGCCCCGCGCCTGGTGAAGACGCTGGAGTCGGCCGAGCTGAGCCCCGCCCAGGGCCGCTATCCAGGGCCGGTGGCCATCACCAGCTTCCATGAGCCCAGCTTCGTCTTCCTGACCGGCCGCGACACCCAGCTGACCGACGGTCCCGGCGCCGCCCGCGCCCTGGCCGAGGGCCGTCCCGCCATCGTCGAGGCCCATGACGACGAGGCCTTCCGCCGCGCGCTCGCTGACCTCGGCGCCGCCGGGCGCGCCGTCGGCGTGGTCAGCGGCCACAACTATTCCTCGGGCGACGACGTGCGCCTGACCGTCTACGCCCCCGCCGGGGCTGGCGAACGGAGGGCGCGCTGATGGGCCGTTTCATCCAGATCGTCGAGGTCGGGCCGCGCGACGGCCTGCAGAACGAAAAGGCGGTGCTGACGCCCGCCGTCCGCGCCGACTTCGTGCGCCGCCTCGAAGCCGCGGGCGCGAAACGGATCGAGGCCGTCAGCTTCGTCCACCCCAAATACGTGCCGCAGATGGCCGGCGCCGAAGAGGTCATGGCCGCCCTGCCCCCCGCCGAGGGCCGCAGCCGCATCGGCCTGGTCCTGAACGGCAAGGGCTATGACCGGGCGCTGGGCACGGCGGTGGACGAGGTCAATGTCGCCATGTCCGCCACCGACGGCTTCGGCCTGAAGAACCAGGGGCTGAACGTCGACCAGCAGGTGCAGATGCTGTCCGACATCATGGCGGGCCGCGCCAATGCTGCGGGCGCGCACGGCGCGACGCCCAAGCTGTCGGCCACCCTGTCCTGCGTCTGGGGCTGCCCCTTCGACGGCGAGGTCTCGGTCGAACAGGTCAGCGATCTGGTCGCCCGCATCGCCGCCCTGGGCGTCGAGGAGATCGCCCTGGCCGACACCATCGGCGTCGGCGATCCGTGGAGCGTGACGAAAAAGGTCGAGGCCGCCCGCAAGGCCGCGCCTGACGCCACGCTGCGCCTGCATTTCCACGACACCCGCAACACCGGCCTGGCCAACGCCTATGCCGGCGTCGAGGCCGGGGTGGACATCCTGGACGCCTCCGCCGGCGGCATCGGCGGCTGCCCGTTTGCGCCGGGCGCCACCGGCAACGTCGCCACCGAGGACCTGGTCTACATGCTGGAACGCGCCGGTTTCTCGACCGGCTACGACCTCGACAAGCTGATCGAAAGCGCCCGCTGGATCGGCGACCAGATCGGTCGGCCGAGTCCCAGCGCCCTCAGCCGGGCGGGCGGCTGGGGCGCCTAGCTGGTCCAGCAGCGCCGCGTGCGCTTCCAAAGAGGCGCCAGTCTCCGCTAGGGTAGAAACACTGCTTTCATAGCGCCGGTCCCCCCACGGCCCGTCACACGAGATCGCCTTGCTCAATACGTTCAAGTCCTGGATCAAAGACGCCCGCAGGGCCAGTCTGCTGCTGCGTCGCCTGCAAAGGACCCCGGGTCAACTCGACGCCCTGACTCTCGCCATGCAGGAGCATCGGCTGGAAACCCGACTGCTGTTCAGCGTCCTGACCCTGCCCCAACGCGAAGCCTGGGCCGGTCAACCGCCGCTGATCGACGGCCGCCCCGGCGGCGGCGTTTTCCCACATGGGACGGTCTGCCGCCAGGACAGCTTCGAGACGCCCTGGTTCTCCTATTGGACCCAACGACTGCACGAACCCCTGCGCTATCATCGCAAGCTCTGGGAATTCGTCTTCATCTGCCAGGCGCTGTGGGAACGGGGCGCCGTCATGTCTGGCGCGCGCGGCCTCGGCTTCGGCGTGGGATCAGAGCCGCTCAGCGCCTTCTTCGCCTCGCAGAACTGCCGGATCACGGCCACCGACATGGAACTGACCCGCGCCGAGGAGATGGGCTGGACCCTGACCAATCAGCACGCGACGGGCAAGGAAGCGCTGCGCAAGCCCGCCGTCTGCCCCGATGCCCTGTTCGAAGAAAACGTCACCTTCCGCACCTGCGACATGAACCATGTGCCGGACGACCTGACCGATTTCGACTTCTGCTGGTCGGCCTGCGCGCTGGAGCACCTCGGCTCCATCGACAAAGGCCTGGCCTTCATCGAACGCTCGATCCAGTGCCTCAAGCCCGGCGGATGGGCCATCCACACCACCGAATACAACTACGCCTCCAACGAGGAGACCGTGGATCACAGGGACACCGTCCTGTTCCGCCGCCAGGACCTGGAACGTCTGGCCCGACGCCTGACCGAACAGGGCCACAAGGTCGCGACCTTTGACCTGGAAATGGGCGACGGCCCGATTGATCGCTATCTGGACGTCCCGCCCTATCGCGACCAGCCGCACCTGCGCATGGCGCTTTACGGCCACGCCGCCACCTCGGTCGGCATCATCGTGCAGCGCGGCTGATCAGCAGGGGCTCGCCCCGGTCAGCGAAACCGGGCGACGCGGCGCAGGGGCGCAACAGCTTCGCCCTCGCTGGACGGGCCGAGACCCAGCCCCCGGCGCACCCGATAGAGTAGACGTCCTACCCCTCCGCCGTGCTCGCTGCGGAACCGAGCCAGCGTGTTGCGATAGCGGATCTCGAACGGGTCTAGAGCGATCGCGCGCTCGACAGCGGCGATGGCGGCATCGCTTGATCCCGTCTGCCACAGGATGGCGCCTTGCCAGTAACGCAGGTGGGCGGCCGTCGGCAGCTGACCCAGCACCTCGTCCACCAGTTGCAGCGCCTCTTCGGTCTTGCCCGCGGCGACCAGCGCATTGGCGTGCGGCACCAGATAGTTGGCCGCCCGGAAGCCCAACTCCGTGGCGCGCTCGTGCAGGACGATCGCCCGATCATGCTCGCCGGCGCGGGTCAGGTAGGCCGCCAGCGCCGTCAGGGCCATCGGGTTGTGCGGGGCGCGCTCCAGCGCCAGGGCCGCGATCCCTCGCCCCGTGCGGACACGGGAAGCGGGCTGGAGTTCGGCCAGTCGGCTCAGATAGACGGCGCTGTTGCGGCGTCGGGCGACCGCCTCGGCCCGGAAGCTCTCCACATCCAGATCGCCGGCGAGGACATCAAACACCAGAGATCCAAGCAGCCCCATCTCGTTCAGATAGGTGGTCGCCGGATGGTGGACATAGGGCAGGCCGACCAGATCGGCGTCGATGTCGGCGGCGATCAGGCGCACGTGCTTTTCATCGTCGCTGGCCGAATCATAGACGATCAACGGGCGGCAGGCGCTGGTCAGACGATCATCGATCTCCGGGCGAAATGCGATTCGCTTGCCGTCCTGCAGCCAGCGCGTCTCGAACGGAACCTTGGCCGGATCAATCGAATACTGGGGCGAGATCGCCAGCACGGCGTGAGCGCCCGCCGCGTCGGCGAACCGAAGCGCGGCATAGGCGCCCATGCTGGAGCCGTAGGTCATCACCCGCTCGGCGCCGGCCGTGGCCGCCCGGACCGCCGCCATGACCTCGGCCATCTCGGGATACTGATACCAGTCCTCGCAGCGCCCCATGACATGGATGGCGGACACGCCCGACTGACGCAGGAAATCCTCGCCGAATCCAGGACGATCGAAACCATGGCCAATGCCATAGTTGTCGAAAGTCACGACCCAGCGATGGGGGTTGTCGGTTGGAACGCTGCGGACAACGACGTTGTCGCTGCGAAAGAGGTCAATCATTCAGGCACCTTATCCCCACGCCTTAGACCGATTTGGGGCAGGGCGCGAAGGCCTTCGGCGCATCGACCAAGGTCGGATCGATGCGCCGTCGGAAATCGCTCAGAGGTTCAGCAGCGCCGGGTCGCCGCCCTGGGCCGCGATGTTGACGCTGATGGCCTTTTCGGCGGCGTAGCGGATCAGGCTGTTGGGGCCGCCGGCCTTGGGGCCGGTGCCGCTGAGGCCTTCGCCGCCGAACGGCTGCACGCCGACCACGGCGCCGATGATCGAGCGGTTCACATAGACGTTGCCGGCCGGGACCAGACGCACGACCTCGTCGGCGAAGGCTTCGATGCGGCTGTGGACGCCGAGCGTCAGGCCGTAGCCGCGCGCGGCCAGCTTGGCGGCGACCGACTTCAGATCCTTCGAGTCATAGCGATAGACGTGCAGGATCGGGCCGAAGACCTCGCGCTCCAGGAAGTCCGGGGTCGGGATCTCGGCGATGGTCGGGGCGAACAGGTCGCCCTTGTCCGAACCGGCCGGCAGTTCGGCGCGGGCGACGATCTTGGCCTCTTTCGACAGGCGCGCGACGTGAGCTTCCAGGTTGGCGCGGCTCTCGGCGTCGATGACCGGGCCGATGTCGCTGGTCGGGTCGGTCGGGTCGGCCACGACCTGGGCGGCCAGCGCGCCCTTCAGGCCTTCGATCAGGGCGTCGGCGGCTTCCTTGGGCGCATAGAGGATGCGCAGGGCCGAACAGCGCTGGCCGGCGCTGCCGAAAGCGGACAGGATGACGTCGTCGATGACCTGTTCCTTCAGCGCCGTGGTGTCCACGAACATGGCGTTCAGGCCGCCGGT
This sequence comes from Brevundimonas sp. KH_025, assembly GCF_057839885.1. Lineage (NCBI taxonomy): Bacteria > Pseudomonadati > Pseudomonadota > Alphaproteobacteria > Caulobacterales > Caulobacteraceae > Brevundimonas > Brevundimonas sp. KH_025. The sequence continues at coordinate 2,527,422 of NZ_CM174501.1, forward strand.
CTCGGCGATGAAGGGGATGATGGCGCCCGGACGCGCGGCCAGGCCGCGGTTGATGGCCGCTGCGGTGTCGGTGCCGCCGGTGAAGGCCACGCCGTCGATGCCCGGATGGGCGGTCAGGGCCGCGCCGACCACCTCGCCGCGACCGGGGACCAGGGCCAGCAGGTCCGGGTTCAGACCGGCCTTGTAGAAGAGGCGCACAGCCTCGGCGGCGATCAGCGGGGTCTGCTCGGCGGGCTTGGCCACCACGGCGTTGCCGGCGGCCAGGGCTGCGGCGATCTGGCCGGCGAAGATGGCCAGGGGGAAGTTCCACGGGCTGATGGCGGCGAAGACGCCGCGGCCGTGCAGGACCAGTTCATTGGTCTCGCCGGTCGGACCCTTCAGGGTCTGACGACCGCCGAAGTCGCGCTCGGCCAGCAGGGCGTAGTAGCGGCAGAAGTCGGCGGCTTCGCGCACCTCGGCCACGCCGTCGTTCAGCGTCTTGCCGGCTTCACGCGACAAGAGGGCGACCAGGCGGTCCAGGTCGGCTTCCAGGGCGTCGGCCATGGCGCGCAGGATCGGCGCGCGACCGGCGCCGCCAATGCGGTCCCAGGCGACCTGAGCGTTTCCAGCGGCCGTCACGGCGGCGTCCACGTCCTCGACCGAGGCCTCCGAGACATGACCCAGGACCTGCGAGCGGTCGAAGGGATTGGTCACGTCCTGCGGGTTCACGCCCGCCTTCAGCTTGCCGCCGATGATGGGGCCGGAGGTCAGCTTCTCGCTGTCAACGCGCTCCAGGGCCTTGGCGTGGCGTTCACGGTCGGCGGCCTGCGAATAGTCGCGGCCGAGGGAGTTCTGGCGATCGCCGTAGATGTTCATGGGAACCGGAATCCTGGGGTGGCGGTCGGGCTGGGCCTCGACGGCGGTGATGGGGTCGGCGGCGACGGCGCTCGCCGGAACGCGCTCGTCCAGCAGGGCGTGGACGAAGGAGGAGTTGGCGCCGTTTTCCAGCAGGCGGCGCACCAGATAGGGCAGCAGTTCTTCATGGCCGCCGACGGGGGCGTAGGCGCGGACGATGACCTCCTCGTCGGCCCAGGCCTCGTGCGCGGCGTCATAGAGGGCCTCGCCCATGCCGTGCAGGCGCTGATGCTCGATGACAACGCCCCGGTCGCGGGCCATGCGGCGGACGGCGGCCAGCGTGTGGGCGTTGTGGGTGGCGAACTGGGCGTAGATGTAGGGCGAGGCCTCGATCAGGGCCTTGGCGCAGACCAGATAGTTGAGGTCGGTCGCGGGCTTGGTGGTGAAGACCGGATAGTCGGTGCGGCCCATGACCTGAGCGCGCTTGATCTCGGTGTCCCAATAGGCGCCCTTGACCAGGCGCACCATCAGGCGACGGCCCGAGGACTTGGCCAGTTCGGCTAGCTTCTGAACCGTCTCGGTGGTGCGCTTCTGATAGGCCTGAACGGCCAGGCCGAGGCCCTGCCAGTCGCCCAGAGCCGGTTCGCGGGCCAGCCGTTCCAGCAGTTTCAGCGACAGGGCCAGACGGTCGGCTTCTTCGGCGTCGATGGTGTAGTTGATGTCGTATTTGGCGGCGATCAGGGCCAGACGCAGGATGCGGGGGTAGAGTTCCTCCCAGACGCGGTCTTCCTGCGTCGCCTCATAGCGGGGCGACAGGGCCGACAGCTTGACGGAAACGCCGTGACCGGCTTCCGGACCCTGGCCCTTGGCGGTCTTGCCCACGGCCTCGATGGCGTCGGCGTAGATCTTTTCATAGCGCTCGGCGTCGGCGACGGTGCGGGCGCCCTCGCCCAGCATGTCGAAGCTGCACAGCCAACCCTCGCGGTCCGAGCGCTTCAGCGCCGCCTCGATGGTGCGGCCGACCACGAACTGCTCGCCCATGATCTTGACGGCGGTGGCGACGGCCTGACGGATGACCGGCTCGCCCAGACGCCCGGCGATGCGCATCAGGAAGCCCGGCAGGTCGGTCTTGGCCTCCTCGTCGGCGTCGACCAGCTTGCCGGTCAGCATCAGGCCCCAGGTCGAGGCGTTGACGAACAGGCTGTCGGACTGACCCAGGTGCGAGGCCCAGTCGGCGGAACCGATCTTTTCGGCGATCAGGCGGTCGCGGGTGTCGGCGTCGGGCGTACGCAGCAGGGCCTCTGCCAGGCACATCAGGGCCAGGCCCTCGCGGGTGCCCAGCGAAAACTCCTGCAGGAAGCTCTCGACCACGCCCTGCTTCTTCTGGCTGAGACGGGCGTGATCGACCAGGGCGACGGCGTCGCGCAGCACATCGGCGCGTTCGTCGCGATCCATCGGCAGATGGGCCAGCAGTTCGGCCACGGTCTCGCGCTCGTCGCGGAACTTGTTCCGGTCGAGGTCGTCCCAGTGTTTGAGGTCGGTCGGCGTCATGAAACTCACCCTGGGGATCAAACCCTTCGATTTCCGGCATATATGGCGGACTTGACCGAATGTGCACTGTATGATGACGGGTTGAACCAACGATCCTTCGGCTGACAGGTCCATCTGCCATGCAAACTCTGGACGACACCGACCGCCGCCTGCTGCGCGTACTGCAGACCGACGGCCGCATCTCCAACGCGGAACTGGCCAGAAGGTGCAATCTGTCGCCGGCCGCCTGTTTCGAGCGGGTCAAGCGGCTGAAGGACAGGAAGGTCATCACCGGCTACGCCGCCCTGATCGACCCAGCCTCGGCGGGACGCGCCCTGCTGATCTTCATCGAGGTGCTGCTGGACCGAACCACTGGCGACGTCTTCGACGCCTTCGCCGACGCCGTGCGCCGCCAGCCCGAGGTGCTGGAATGCCATATGGTCGCCGGCGGCTTCGACTATCTAATCAAGGCCCGGGTGGCCGACATGGACGCCTATCGCGTCTTCCTCGGCGACATTCTGGTGCGGATGCCCGGCGTGCGCGAGACGCGGACCTATGCTGTTCTCGAAGAGGTGAAGTCGACCACGGTCCTGCCGCTGTAAACCTGTCTCGCCTTCGTCATTCTAACCGTCTAGAACTTTCGGCTCAGCGAAACGGCCCGGGGCCTACTCGATTTCAATGCGTATCGTCCTGGTCACCGACGCCTGGGAGCCTCAGGTCAACGGCGTCGTCCGAACCCTGACCCGTACCGTGGCCGAATGCCGCGCCATGGGTCATGAGGTCGAGGTCATCGAACCCAGCCAGTTCAAGACCATCCCCTGCCCCACCTATCCCGAGATCCGGCTGGCCCTGGGGGCCGAAGAAGAGATTCGCGAACGCCTGCGCGCCTTCGAGCCCGAAGCCGTCCATATCGCCACCGAAGGTCCGCTGGGCATCGCCACGCGCCGCATCTGCGTGGAATGGAAGCTGCCCTTCACGACCAGCTATCACACCAAGTTCCCGGAATACGTCTCGGCTCGTTTCCCGATCCCGGTCCAGGTCGGCTACGCCTACATGAAGTGGTTCCACAAGCCGTCAGGCCGGCTGATGGTGGCGACCCCGACCCTGCGCGACGAACTGGTCGAGCACGGCTTCCGCAACGTCTCGCCGTGGACGCGCGGCGTGGACACCGAACTGTTCCGTCCCGACCTTGAGCCGATCTACAAGGAGATGGGCGGCGAGAACTGGCCGCGCCCCTTCTTCCTCAACGTCGGCCGCGTGGCCGTCGAGAAGAACATCGAGGCCTTCCTCGAACTGGACCTGCCGGGCACCAAGATCATCGTCGGCGACGGCCCGGCCCGCGCCGAGCTGGAAGTGAAATACCCCGAGGCCAAGTTCCTTGGCGTCCGCTTCGGCGAGGAGCTGGCCCGCTGCTTCGCCGACGCCGACGTCTTCGTCTTCCCCAGCTGGACCGACACCTTCGGCCTGGTGATTCTGGAGGCCATGGGCGCGGGCACACCGGTCGCCGCCTATCCGGCGCACGGCCCCATCGACATCATCCCCGGCTCGAACGCGGGCGCCATCGACGACAACCTGACGACCGCCTGCCTGAAGGCTCTCGAGCTGGATCGCAAGGACGTGCGCGCCTACGCCGAGAAGTTCAGCTGGCGCGCCTCCGCCGAGCAGTTCGTCGAGAACCTGCAGCCCTATCCCGAGCCCGCGCGCGGCCGCTTCTGGCGCCGTCTGCGCCGCATCGCCCGGCTGAGGCGCAAGGCGGCGGCCTGACCGGAGGGCGCATGGCCAGCGCAGACCACAACCCCTATCGCAGCCAACCCGATCACGCCTTCTGGTCCCGCGCCGTGGCGCGCCCGGCGGCCGAGGACGTGGACCCGGTCGTGAACCCGCGCTTCGTCCTGGGCCGCGAGGACCGGATCGTCACCGCCGGAAGCTGTTTCGCCCAGCACATGTCGCGCGCGCTGCAGGCCCAGGGCTATCGCTACCTGGTCACCGAGCCGGGACCGGAGGACCGGAACTACGGCGTCTATCCCGCCCGCTTCGGCAACATCTACACCGCCCGCCAACTGCTGCAGCTGTTCCAGCGGGCCTTCGGCCTGTTTGCGCCGGCCGAGCCAGCCTGGCGCCTGGGCGAACATTTCGTCGATCCCTTCCGGCCGCAGATCGAACCCGACGGATTCGCCAGCGTCGAGACCATGCTGGCCGACCGCGAGCAGCATCTGTGCGCCGTGCGGACCATGTTCGAGCAGGCGGATGTCCTGGTCTTCACCCTGGGCCTGACCGAAGGCTGGGTCTCGCAGGAAGACGGCGCGGTCTTTCCCCTCGCCCCCGGCGTCGCGGGCGACGCCGACCGCTCCGACCTGATCCAGCCCCACCACTTCACGGTTCAGGAGATCGTCGACGACCTCAACGCCGTGCTGAAGCTGGCCCGCATCCTCAACCCCGACCTGCGCGTGCTGCTCACCGTCTCGCCGGTCGCCCTGGTCGCCACCATCAGCGACCGCCACGTGCTGGCGGCCACGACCTACAGCAAGTCGGTGCTGCGCGTGGCGGCCGAAACCGTGGTGCGCCAGAATCAGGACGTCGACTACTTCCCCAGCTATGAGATCATCACCGGCCCGCAGAGCCGAGGCCGCTACTTCGCCGAGGACCTCCGCAACGTCCTGCCCGAAGGCGTGGCCCAGGTGATGAAGGTGTTCGGTCGGCACTATCTGGGCCAGACAGCCGACGCACCGCCGCCAAGGGGGCCCACGTCCCGGACGCCGACAACAACCGCAAACGACGAAGACGCAGCGCTGCAAGGCGTCATCTGCGACGAAGAGGCGATCGACCGCCCATGAGAATCGGCGTCCTCGGCAATTGTCAGGCGCACGGCGTGGCCCAGTGCCTTCGCCTGTTCGCGCCCGAGGTCGAAGTCACAGCGCGCAGCGTCTCCCTGGCCGACGGCGACAATACCGAGGTCATCGAATCGATCGCCGCCGAGATAGCCGCCTGCGATCTGGCCCTGATCCAGACGCTGGAGGCGGTGCAGCCGCGCCTGACCGGACTGTTCGAAACGGCGTTGGATCGAAGCGGACCGCGCGCGCGCCGTTGGCCGCCGATCATCTTTCGCGGCTTCCACCCCGACTGCGTCTATGTGATGCGCGGGGGTCGGGCGATGGACGGGATCGTCGGCCCCTATCATTCAGCCCTTTTGTGCGCCGCCTGGGCCGAAGGCCTGCCGCCCGAACGGGCTGCAAGGCTGTTCAACGCCTTCACCTACGCTGCCCTGGGCTATGTCGACGCCTTCGACGAAGCCGCCGCCCTGCTCAACGGCCAGGCCCGGCGTCACGGCTTCGACCTGTCCGTCTTCCTGGACGCGCCTGCCGCGCCCTTCATGCATACGATCAATCATCCCAGGATCGAGATTCTTCAGGCGGTCGCCGCCCAGGCCCTCGATCTGGCGGGCATTGCGCGCGTCGCCTCCGCCCCCCTGCCGGATGATGAGCTGGCCCAAGGCCCCGTCTGGCCCGTCTATCCTGAACTGGCGCAACGCGGCGGCTGGGCGGCGGCGGCCGCCTCCTGGGACCCGCACGACATGGAAGACGCCGCTCGCCGCGCCTATGAGGCGCTCGACGGGCTGGGGGATCAGACCCTGGGCGAAGCGCCCGGCGAACAGGCCATCCAGAGGGCGCGCGACTTCATCCGCGCCCACGTCGTTCGTAGCCGCTGAACGCCGCCCCAAAGACAAACGCCCCGGGAGCGATCCCGGGGCGTCATCGTTTCAGCCTAAGCGAAACGCTTAGTTCGGACGGGCCATCGACGTCATGGCGGCGGCCTTGGCGCGTTCGGCGGTCAGTTGGTCGGCGGGCAGCGGCACCAGGCCGCGGTCCTGCAGGTAGCCGCCGCGGGCGGCCGAGCCTTCGGACATGAACTCCTGGACGAACTGCTCCAGGCCCGGCGTCACGCCGATGTGGGCCTTCTTGACGTAGATGTAGAGGCTGCGAGCCAGCGGGTAGGTGCCGTTGGCGATGGTCTCGGCCGAGGGGGCCACGCCGTCGATGGTCTCGGCCTTCACCGTGTCCATGTTCTGCTCCAGGAAGGAGAAGCCGAACACGCCCAGCGAACCCGGGGTGCGGGTCAGGGTCTGGACGATGGCGTTGTCGTTCTCGCCCGAGTCGACCCAGGCGCCGTCTTCACGCAGGGTGTGGGTCAGGGTCTCGAACTTGGTCTTGTCGTCCTTGAAGGCGGCGACGGCGGGGATCAGCTTGCCGCCCGGGGCCATGCCCAGCTCCAGGAAGGCGTCGCGGGTGCCCGAGGTCGGCGGCGGGCCGTAGACCTGGATGCGCTGGTTCGGCAGGGCCTTGTTGACCTGGTTCCAGGTCGTGGCCGGGTTGGCGACAAAGGCGCCGTTCGCGCCGGGGACTTCCTTGGCCAGACCTTCATAGAGGTCGTTCAGCTCGAAGTTGAAGCTGTTGCCGCTGCGGGCGGTGGCGATGACGATGCCGTCGAAGCCGATCTTGATCTCGACGATGTCGGTGACGCCGTTGGCGACGCAGCGATCAAACTCGCCCTGTTTCATCGGACGCGAGGCGTTGGCGATGTCCGGGGTCGAGGGGCCGACGCCGGCGCAGAAGGCCTGGATGCCGCCGCCGGTGCCGAGCGATTCAACGCGCGGCGCAGCGCCGCCCGAGGTGCGGGCGAAGTTCTCGGCCACGCGGGTGGCGAAGGGGAAGACGGTCGAGGAGCCGGCGGCCCAGATGCCCGCGCGGGCCTTCTGGCTGCCGGGGGCGGCGCCGTCCTCGTTATTGCCGCAAGCCGCCAGGGCGAGCAGGGCGGCGGTGCAGGCGGTGAGTTTCAGGGAACGGATCATGGCCGGACCTCTCCAAGTCGTCAGTATGCGACGCTTTAGAGCAGCGGAGTGTGACGGTCCGGCCAGACCTTTGTGACAGTCAGAGCAAACGTTTGCGCATGGCCTGGGACAGGACGTCGATCAGGGTCACGGCGACCACGACGATGATGACGATGGCCGAGACCTGATTGTAGTTGAACGCCCCCATGCTCTCGAACAGCACCTGACCGATGCCGCCGGCGCCGATCAGGCCCAGAACGGTGGCCGAACGGCTATTCGACTCGAAGCGGTAGAGGGCGAACGAGGTCCACAGCGGCGCCACCTGGGGGAAGACGCCCCAGACGATCTCATGCAGCTTGGCCGCGCCAGTCGCGCGCACGCCCTCGACCGGACCCTTGTCGATCGATTCGACGGCTTCGGAGAACAGCTTGGCCAGGACGCCCGCGGTGTTCAGCGAGATGGCCAGAACGCCGGCCAGCGGGCCCAGGCCCACGGCGACGATGAACAGCAGACCGATCACCAGGTCGGGGATCGAACGCAGCAGGTCCATGACGCGACGCACCGGCCAGACCATCCAGGCCGGGGCGATGTTGCGCGCCGCCATCAGGCTGAGCGGCACGGCCAGGAAGACGGCCAGGAAGGTGCCCCACAGCGCGATCTGGATGGTCTGCCACATCTGGGCGACCAGCATCCTCCAGTTCGAGAAGTCGGGGTGCAGCAGTTCCTTGGCGAAGACGCCGATGTCGCTGGAGCGCGTCACCAGAAGCTTCAGGTTCGGCAGATCGACGGCCTTGAAGCTGATCAGCAGGACGGCGGCGATCCCGCCCCACAGGGCGATGTCGAAGAGCCAGGCGGACAGCGGCTTGGTCGGCGCGGCCGGAATGGCCGCCGTAGTCACGGGTGCGGTCAAGGCTGGACCTCGCGCTTGGCGCGCAGAGCGGCCAGTTCACGCTCGGCGGCGGCGACGCCGGCCGTGTCGTTCTTGGCGCGGGCCTCGGTCAGCTTCTGGTCGGCGACCATTTCGCGCACCGGGTCCAGGTAGGAGTCGTCGGCGGCGCGGAACATGGAATAGTTGAGGCCCAGCAGCACCTTGCGCTGACGCTCGGCCTCGGCGCCTTCACCGCGGCCGTAGGTCAGGAAGAAGCTGCGGATCTTCTCCTTCAGCGCCGGATCCAGATCCTCGCGGATGACGATGCCCGACTCGGGGATCGGCGGCGACTGCCAGATTTCCTCAAGCTGGGCGGCCGTCTGGGGGCTCTCGCGCGTCATGAAGATGGTGTTGACGGTGTTCGAGGTGGCCACGTCCACGACGCCGGCGGCGACGCCGAAGGCGTTGTTCTGGTGGCTGGCCGACTTCACGACCTTGAAGCACTGCGACGGCACGATGCTGCGCGGGTTGAACAGGAAGGTCATGGGCGCCAGCGTGCCCGAGGTCGACTGGGCGTCGCCGATGCCGAAGGTCAGGCTCTTGTCGCAGGCCAGGACCTTGTCCAGCGTGATGCCCGAACCCTTCTTGACGATCAGGGTCGACTGATAGGAATCGCGGCCTTCCGGATCGACGATGCGGGCCACGACTTCGCCATTGGCGCGGTCGATGGCTTCCAGCGCCGGCTTGGCCGAGAACCAGCCGACCTGCGACTGGTTGAAGCGCATGGCCTCGATCAGGACGTTGTAGTTGGAGCCAAAGCGCGGGACGACCTTGACGCCCAGCGACTTGGACATGTCGTCCAGCAGCGGCTGCCAGATCGGGCCCGACGAGGCCTGGCCCTCGGCCGACAGGATGGAGAAGGTGATCTCGGTCGGGGCGGCGCCCGGCTTGGTCTCTTCGCCCTTGCCGCAGGCGGCGAGGCCCAGGGTCAGGGTCGCAGCGGCGGCGGCGCCCAGCAGGCGGCGGGTGATGGCGATGCGGGTCATGCCTTGGCTTCCCAGAACGCGTCCTCGTATTCGGGACCGTAAATTTCAATCAGGCGCTTGGAATCGAGGCCAGTCGAGGGGCCGTCGTAGACCACCTTGCCCTTCTGCAGGGCGACGACGCGGTCGCAGTAGCGGATGGCGTAGTCGACCTGGTGCAGGGTGACGATCACGCTCATGCCGTCGCGCTTGTTCAGCTCGACCAGCAGTTCCATGACCTTGCGGGCCGAAACCGGGTCCAGCGAGGCGACCGGCTCGTCGGCCAGGATGGCTTTCGCGCCCTGGACGATGGCGCGGGCGATGGCGCCGCGCTGTTGCTGACCGCCCGACAGGGTGTTGGCGCGCTGGGCGGCGTATTCGGACACGCCCACGCGGTGCAGGGCCGCCATGGCGCGATCCTGGTCGGCCTTGGGCCAGACGCCGAAGACGCCGCGCCAGCCCGGCAGACGCCCGAGCGCCCCCAGCATGACGTTGGAGAACAGCGACAGACGCCCCACCAGATTGAACTGCTGGAAGATCATGCCCAGCTTGCCGCGCGCCCGGCGCACGGAGCCGGTGATGCGGCCGTTCTGCTGAACGGTCTCGCCGAACACCTGGATCGTCCCCTTGCCGGGGTCGATCGGATGCAGTCCGGTGATGGAGCGCAGCAGCGTGGACTTGCCCGATCCGGACGGACCGATCAGGGCGACCATCTCACCGGCGGCCACTTCGACGGACACGCCGTCGAGCGCCTTTCTGGCTCCGTAGGTCTTCGACACATCCCGTACGGACGCGACAGCGGCGGTTGAAGAACTCATGAACCCGTGGGTGGCGGTTGCAACAGGGGGCGCCGCATGACGCGCCACGCGCGTTTCGGCAAGTCTTAATGGCACGGCTGCGTCGATTTCGTCCAGTCCGAGGCCCCGGCGCGCCGGTTCCGCCCCAGGTCCGCCCTAGGTCCGCCCCTGGGCAGGTCACGAAATTACCGCTTTACATGACGGGTCGGCATCCCTACATCGCGCGTTCCGGCGGACCCCGTGGTCTAACCGTTAAGCGCTGCTAACGCCGGTCTGGGTTAACAATTAGCAGGGGGTTACGTGAATTGCGCACGTACCAACTTCCCCTGGACCTGGTCCGTGAGCGGTCCCCTGAACGTCCCGTCGCCCTCGTGCGGCCGCGTTCGGTTTCCGTAGCGGCGCGCTGGTTCCAGGATAATCTGAAAGCCGACGTCTTCTATGCAGTGAAGGCGAACCCTTCGCGCTGGGTCATCGAGACCCTGGTGGAAGAGGGCGTCAACGCCTTTGACGTGGCGTCTCTGGCCGAGATCGAGCTGGTTCGCTCGGTCAGCCCGAACGCGCGCCTGGCCTTCATGCACCCGGTCAAGAGCCGCGGCGCGATTCGTGCCGCCTACGCCGACCACGGCGTGCGCACCTTCGTGCTCGACAGCCATGACGAACTGCAAAAGATCATCGACGCCACCGACGGCGCCGACGACCTGAACCTGGTCGTGCGCATGTCCGTTTCGGCGGACGGCGCGGCCTATTCCCTGTCGGGCAAGTTCGGCGTCTCGCCGGATCAGGCCCCCGCCCTGCTGCTGGCCGTGCGCCAGGCGGTTCAGGACGGCCTGATGGGCGTGTCGTTCCACGTCGGTTCGCAGTGCATGCGTCCGTCGGCCTATGAAGCCGCCATGTCCCAGGTCGGCCGCGCCATCAAGAAGGCGGGCGTCTTCGTCGACATCGTCGACGTCGGCGGCGGCTTCCCTTCGGTCTATCCGGGCATGGTCCCGCCGGACCTGAGCGAATACGCCGACGCCATCCACCGCGGCTTCAACGAGATGCCGGTGTCCGAAACGACCGAGCTGTGGTGCGAACCCGGCCGGGCGCTGGTCGCCGAATCCTCGTCGGTGCTGTGCCGCGTGGACCTGCGCAAGGGCGACGCTCTTTATCTGAACGACGGGTCCTACGGCTCGCTGTTCGACGCCACCCACTCGCGCTGGCCCTTCCCGACCAAGCTGGTCCGGGACGCCGAAGCCTCGTCGGAGCTGAAGCCCTTCCGCTTCTATGGTCCGACCTGCGACAGCATCGACCACATGCCCGGCCCCTTCTGGCTGCCGGCCGATGTGCAGGAAGGCGACTTCATCGAGATCGGCATGCTCGGCGCCTATGGCGTGGCCATGACGACCGGCTTCAACGGCTATGGCGAACACGACATCGCCGTGGTCGAGGACGCCCCCATGGGTTCGATGTACGGCCTGGCGCCGCGCTCGATCCCGACGGTCCGCACCTCGGCCGAGGAAGCCGCGCGCAAGATCGTCCGCCTGTCGCGCCCCAAGGGCAAGGCCGGCGTGCGCAAGCGCAAGCGCTGATCGACTGACCCAAAACCGTCTTCGGACGTTGGTATGATCTGCAGCGGCCCGTCGCTCCGTCCGGGCCGCTGCTTTTTCTTGACGACGGGCGCTCAAATCCAGGGATTCCCTCCGAAATGAACGCTCCCGTCCAGAGCAACGCCAAGGCGCAGCTGCTGCAGAACACCGTCGAGCACGTCGACATGACCAGCTTCGACGCGCGTCCGATCATCGATTCGATGCGCAAGATGTCCTTCAGCTCGCGCGACACCGCCCGCGCCGCCGACATCTTCTCCATGGCCATCGAGGACAAGGACTGCTCGCCGTGGCTGATCCTGGCCGGCTCGACCTCGGCCGGCGGCTGCATGCACGTCTACCGCGACATGGTGAAGTTCGGCATGGTCGACGCCATCGTCGCCACCGGCGCCTCGATCGTGGACATGGATTTCTTCGAGGCCCTGGGCTTCAAGCACTATCAGGCCGCCGGCGAGGTGGACGACAACGTCCTGCGCGACAACTACATCGACCGGATCTACGACACCTATATCGACGAGGAAGAGCTCCAGGCCTGCGACCACACCATCCTGGAGATCGCCAACCGCCTGGAGCCGCGCGGCTATTCCAGCCGTGAATTCATCTGGGAGATGGGCAAGTGGCTGTCGGAGGGCAACGCCAAGAAGCCCGGCTCGCTGATCCAGACCGCCTATGAAGAAGGCGTGCCGATTTTCTGCCCGGCCTTCGTCGACTCGTCGGCCGGCTTCGGCCTGGTCAAGCACCAGAAGGAGCGCGCCGCCGCCGGCCTGCCCTATCTGATGCTGGACGCCATCGCCGACTTCCGCGAACTGACCGACATCAAGATCGCCGCCGGCGTGACCGGCCTGTTCATGGTCGGCGGCGGCGTGCCCAAGAACTTCGCCCAGGACACCGTCGTCTGCGCCGAGATCCTGGGCGTGGAAGCCGAGATGCACCGCTATGCGGTCCAGATCACGGTCGCCGACGTGCGCGACGGCGCCTGCTCGTCCTCGACCCTGAAAGAGGCCGCGTCGTGGGGCAAGGTCCAGACCACCCACGAGCAGATGGTCTTCGCCGAGGCCACGACCGTCGTGCCGCTGATCGGTTCGGACGCCTATCACCGCGGCGCCTGGAAGACCCGCGAGAAGCGCCGCTGGAACAAGCTGTTCGGTAAGTAAGAGCATTTTTGTTGGGCCGCCGTCAGAAGGCTCCGCCTTCTCGACCCGACGCGGCCTTAGGCGCCTCAAGCAGCGCGAAGTACGTTAGGCGCACAAAGCTTGTTGGGCCGCGGTCAGAAAGCTCCGCTTTCTCGACCCGACGCGGCCCTGGGCGCCTCAAGCAGCGCGAAGTGCGTTAGGCGCACAAAGAATGAGGCCGGCGGCTATATCCGCCGGCCCTTTTTCGTGGCGGAACCTTCGCCACGTCCCTTCGCGTTGTCTCTCCTGACAAGGAGACGACCATGGCCGACCCGAACGACAACGAAGACGCCCGCGAGGCCGCCGACATGGGCGAGAAGCCCGACCGGGGCCACACCGCCGACGCCTTGAAGAAGGCGCTGGAAGGTTCCGACATGGGGTCCGACACCCGCGCCGGATCGCTGCGCGGCGGCTCGGCATCGGGCTCCGATATTGATCCGGATCAGGACGTCATCAACCAGACCCTGGCCAGCGAAGGCATGCGTTTCGCCGAGGAACGGGCGAAGACGGCCGAAACAGCCAAGACCCCCGTCCCGTCCGACGACGACGGGGATGCCCCGACGGGTTGAACCGCCTTGCTGCCGCCGCACGGATGGGCCACGGTGTTCATCAAGTTGAACAGTCTCAAGGACGTAGGCGGGATGAAGCGTAGCGTGGCAGCCGTCGCCGTGGCCCTCACGGTCGGCCTTACCGGGTGCGACGAGCGCAGCGAGGCTGCGCCGGATACCGAATCGCCCGCCGCCATGCCGGAAGCCGCGACGCCCGCCGAGGGCGCGCCCGTCGCCGCAGCCGCCCCCTCAGCCGACCTCGCGGCCACACCCGCCGACGCCGCGCCGATCGACGGCGCCCCCGCCTTCGCCGCCCTCTACCCCGGCGCCCAGGTCGATGCGCCCGCCACCGTCGCCTCCGGCCCGACCGGCCCCGGCGGCCTGATCACCTTCACCACCGAGGCCGCGCCCGAGGCGGTCATCGCCTTCTATCGCCAGCGCGCCGAGGCGGCCGATCTGGCCCCCGTCATGGCCATGAACCAGGGCGAGGCCCGCGCCTATGGCGCCGCCGCGCGCAGGGAGAACGGCGCGACGCTTCAAGTCGTCGCCGCCCCCGGGGAAGGCGGCCGCACCTCGGTCCAGTTGACCTGGAGCGCGGGGGCCTGATGCATCGCCGGGGGGCTGTCGTCATCGCCGTCGCCGCGCTTCTTTCGAGTTGCGCTGCGGGCACCCCCGCCGCCCTGCGCCCCGAAACGGCGCAGAAGGCCGTCCCTGAGGCCAAGGGCTATCTGAGCGGATCGCTGCTTCAGGCCCTGGCCGACGCCGTGCCCCTGCCGCCCGCCCCCGGCTCCCCGACCGATCTGACCGACAAGACGCGCTCCAACCAGTTCAAGGCGCTGGAGGACAGCGACCGCTGGCTGCTGGCCACCGCCCACGCCGAGCTGCGCCCGCCGCTGGCCCTGCAGCATTTCGACTGCGCCCTGGGCGTCCGTCTCGGGTCCGCCGCGACGCCGAACCTGAACCGGCTGATGCAGCGGCTGTTCGACGATTCCGACGCCGCCGCCGAACTGATCAAGGCGCGCAGTTTCCGCCCCCGCCCCGTCGGCGACGATCCCGCTCGCCGCTCGTGCCAGCGCTTGACCGATGCCGGTCGCAGAAGCGCCTCCTATCCCTCCGGCAGTTCCACGGTCGCCGCCGTCTATGGCGAGGCCTTCGCCGCCCTGGAGCCGCAGCGCGCGACCGAAGCCCGCCGCATCGCCCATGAGATGGGCCTCAGCCGCCTGGTCTGCGGCATGCACTATCCCAGTGACGTGGCCGCCGGAGAGACCCTGGGCAAGGCCGTGTTCAAGGCCGCCGCCGCCACGCCCGGCTTCGACGCCGAACTGGCCGCCGCCCGGACCGAACTGGCCGCCGCGCGCGCCGCCGACCTGACCAGCCCTGGCTGCGCCGCCGAGCGTCTGGCCCTGGCCACGCCCCTGCCCTGATGACGTCGCTGCTGGCGCTCCTGCTGCTGAACGGCGCCTGGACCCTGCCCGCCGCTCGCCCCTGCACCGCCGCCGAACTGCGCGAGTTGACGGGCGCGGCGGATGCGCCCTACCGCCTGACCTGCCGCGCCGTGCTGGCGCCGGGCCAGGCCATCCGCCGCCCCTTGCTGATCGAAGGCGCCGAGGCCTCGGGCGCCGGGCTGGATTGCAGCGGCGGCGCGCTCGGACGGCCGGGCGTCGTCGTCACGGGCCGCCAGCCGACCATCGCCATCTGGTCGCGCCGCGTCTCGGCCCAAAGCTGGAGCCGACCGACCGACATCCGCATCGAGAACTGCACGATCCACGGCGCGGTGCGGGTCTGGGGCATGGGGGCGGACGGAAGCTACGACGACCTGCGCGCCTCGTCGCGCACCGCCGACCATGTGACGACGACCCAGGGCGCGGCGCCCTCGCACATCGCACTGGAGCGGATCACCATCATGGGGACCGGCTCCATCCCCCTCTATGTCGGGCCGGGCGTGACGCGGCTCAGCCTGACGCACTCGACCCTGACCGGCGCCAGCGTCGCGACCGCCGTCTATCTGGACGCCGAGAGCGCGCACAACCGGATCGAGAACAACACCATCGCCGTCACGACCGGGCGCGAGGCGATCGCCGTCGACGGCTCGGCCCGCAATCGGATCGTCGGCAACCGCTTCACTCTGGGCGGGCGTCCCGGGATCTTCCTCTATCGCAACTGCGGCGAGCGCGGCGTGATCCGGCATCAGACGCCGTCGGACAATACGATCACGGACAATGTCTTCAGCGGGGCGTCCCGGCTGCGCCCCCGACTGGTCGTCGTCGGCGCGCGCGAGGGGCGTCGGTCCTATTGCAGCGCGGACAGGGGCTATCCCTGGGGCAGCAGCGCCGACGACGGCGACCACGCCACGGGCAATGTCGTGGCGCGGAACATCCGTCGCTGATCGCCTCTTAGACCGGACGGCCTGTCGCCAGGGCGCCGTACAGTTCCGGGCGACGGTCGCGGAAGAAGCCCCAGGCGGCGCGATACTTGTCGAGGAAGTCCAGGTCGAAGGTGTGGACCAGCACGCCCTCCTCGCCCGTCAGGCGCTCGACCAGATCGCCGCGATGGTCGGCGATGAAGGAGTGGCCGTAGAAGGTCTGGCCGGCTTCCGTCACCGTCTCGTGGCCGATGCGGTTGGCGGCCACGACCGGCATGGCGTTGGACACGGCGTGACCCTGCATCGCGCGTTGCCACGGCACGGCGGTGTCCAGAGTCTCGTCATGCGGCTCCGAGCCGATGGCGGTCGGGTACATCAGGATGTCGGCGCCCTGTAGCGCCATCGCGCGCGCGCTCTCGGGGTACCACTGGTCCCAGCAGATGCCGACGCCGATGCGGCCGAAGCGGGTGCTCCAGACCTTGAAGCCCGTGTCGCCGGGACGGAAATAGTACTTCTCCTGATAGCCGGGGCCGTCGGGGATATGGCTCTTGCGGTAGACGCCCAGGGCCTCGCCGTCAGCGTCCAGCATGACCATCGAGTTGAAGTAGTGCGGCCCCTCCTTCTCGAAGATCGAGACGGGGATGACCACGCCCAGTTCTTTCGCCACCGGCTGCAGCTGGACCACGGCCGGATGCTCGCGCCACGGATAGGCCGTGGCGAACCAATGCTCCTCCTGCGTGACGCAGAAGTAGGGGCCCTGGAACAGCTCCGACGGCAGGATGACCTGCGCGCCCTTGGCCGCCGCCTGACGGATCAGGCCGATGGTCTTGTCGATATTGGCCTGCATGTCCTCGCCGTACGAGGTCTGCAGGGCGGCGACCGTGACGGTGCGGGCCATTTATGCGGGCTCCTGTTGCGAGATGCAGTGGAAGGATCCGCCGCCGGTCAGGACGGCGTTCGACGGCGACAGCACGATCTCGCGGTCGGTAAAGACCGTGGCCAGGGCCTCGCCGGCCAGACGGGCGGCCGTGTCGTCGCCATAGGTCGGCACGACGATGGCGCCGTCGGCGATCAGGAAGTTCATGTGGCTGGCCGGGATCGGGCGCTCG
The DNA here is from genome assembly GCF_057839885.1 of Brevundimonas sp. KH_025. Classification (NCBI taxonomy): domain Bacteria; kingdom Pseudomonadati; phylum Pseudomonadota; class Alphaproteobacteria; order Caulobacterales; family Caulobacteraceae; genus Brevundimonas; species Brevundimonas sp. KH_025. The sequence goes on from NZ_CM174501.1 coordinate 2,544,072, forward strand.
TCGGCGTCCAGCACCAGGCCCGGCGACGGGATGCGCAGCACCTTCAGCCTGCGGCCCATGGCGTCGGTCGTTTCCGACAGCAGGCGGGCGGTCTCGTCATAGACCTCGGCGTTCGGGTCCTTGCGGCCGAAGGCGATGGGGCAGGCCACCACGCCCGGCGCGACGAAGCGGGCCAGGTTGTCGACGTGGCCGTCGGTGTGGTCGTTCAGCAGGCCGTCGCCCAGCCAGACCACGACCTTGGCGCCGACGGCCTCGGCCAGGGCGGCCTCGGCGGCCTCGGCGGTCCAGCCGGTGTTGCGGTTCTTGTTCAGCAGGCACTGGCGGGTGGTCAGGACCGTGCCCTCGCCGTCGTGGTCCAGGGCGCCGCCTTCCAGAATGAAGTCATGGCGCGTCACCGGGACGCCGGAGAACTCGGCGATCTGGTCGGCCACCTCATCGTCGTGGGGATAGTCGTACTTGCCGCCCCAGCCGTTGAAGCTGAAGGCGTTGGCCACGGCCGACCCCTTGCTGAAGATCGGGCCGGTGTCACGCAGCCAGATGTCGCCGAAGCGACCGGCCACGACCTCGACGCCGGCCACGCCGTCCAGGCGCGCACGTGCGCCGGCCAGCGCGTCGTCATGACCGACCATCAGCTTGACCTGCTCGCGGCCCGGACCGGCCAGGGCGCGGACCAGGGCCTCGACTTCGTCCTGGGCCTGGGCGAAGTCCTCGCCCCACAGCTCGGCATGGCTGGGCCAGCCGACCCACATCGCACGGTGCGGCGACCATTCGGCGGGGATGGGGTGGGTCATGGGCGAAGTCGATCCAGATACAGAAGACGTAGCCGCGCCAGATAGGCCGAGACGCCCCCCGGTTCAATGTTTGCGGGCAAGGCGGCGCACCCGAGCCTCCCAAACCGGCCTCAAGCAGCGCGAAGCGCGGTAGGCCCAAAAAGAAAGGGCGGTCCGTTTCCGGACCGCCCTTCCCTGTCTTGGTTCTGACGCTTCTTAGAAGGAAGCGCGCAGGGTGACCATGGCCGTGCGCGGGGCGCCCAGCTGGAACTGGGCCGTGCCCGTGGTCGAGGTCGAGATGTCCGCCAGATACTCTTCGCCGAAGAGGTTGATGACGTTCAGCTGGACGTAGGAGCCGCCGGCGCCGATCGAAGCCAGGTTGTAACGAACGTCCAGGTCGAACGTCGTGTACTCAGGCGCTTCCTCGGTGTTGATGTCGTTCGAGAAGCGCGAACCGACATACTTGCCCTGCAGGCCCAGATCGAACTGACCGATCGTGTAGGCCACGCGGCCGCCGAACTGCCATTCCGGAGTCTCGACCAGTTGCTTGCCAGCGGTCGGGATGAAGATCGGCTTGCCGGTGATGGGGTCGAGGCCGTTCGGCAGGTCGTTCTGGACTTCGGCGCTGGTGTAGGTGAACGAGCCCGTCAGGTTCAGGTTCTCGATCGGCGACCAGCCGATCTGACCGTCGACGCCCTGCAGGGTCACATCGCCGACGTTGCGGGTCAGAGCCAGGCCCGCCGCTTCATCGAAGGTGCGCACGATGCGGTTCGAGAAGTCCGTCCGCCATGCGGCCACCGAGGCCAGCACCGTACCCGACTGATAGCGATAGCCGAGGTCGTAGGAGTTGGTGGTTTCCGGTTCCGGGTTCACGTCGACGACGTCATAGAGGTCGTCGGTGCGCGGGGCCGACAAGCCCTCGGCGTACGAAGCGTAGATCGACTGGCTGTCAGCGAACTTCCAGGTCACACCGGCGTTCGGCAGGAAGGCGTCGTACTGCTTGTCGAACGAGCGCGGCTTGCCATACGCGAACGGCAGCGGATTGGGGTTGCCCGACGACGGCCGAGGATTCGGGTTCATCGAAGAGGTCGGGAAAGTCACCAGATCGGTGCCCGGGACCGGCGTGCCGACCTGGGTGGTGCAGTAGGCGTTGAAGGTGTCGCGCTGGTAGCAGTAGTTGTTCAGCTCGCGATCGAAGAACGGAGCGCGGGCGCCCAGCGTCACGTCAACCGAGTCATTGAAGAACGAACCGCGATACTCGGCCGAGATCTGGTTCAGCATGGCGTAGGACAGGCGGTCGCGGCGACGCAGGATGGTGCCGTCGGGCAGCTTGACCGGGCGGCCGTTACGACCGGCGAAGGGATCTTCCGGGAAGCCGTTGGCGTCGATGAAGCCGAACTGGCCGGTCTGGCGGTGACGACCCCAGTCGAAGGTGTAGGCCGCACGGACCTGGTGATCTTCGGCGATGTCCCAGATCAGCGAGCTGGTGACGGCGTAGCGGTGCGTATTGGTGATGTTCGGACGGAACAGGGTCACGCTGGTGGCGCCGTTGATCACGCCGTCGCCGTTCAGGTCCACGCCGGCGGCCGTCGAGTTGCCGCGCAGCTGGGCGTCGGTCTCGCTCATCAGCTGCGTGCCGCCGCCGTGCGCCAGGGTGTACTGGAACGAGGGGTCGACCGTCAGCTTCAGCGTGTCGGTCAGCGTGAAGCGCGACTGGCCGCGGATGTTGCCCGTGTTCGACGGGTTGATCGCCGTGGCTTGCGACTTGATCGTGTTGTAGTCGTCGCGGTCGTAGGCGTTGCCCTTTTCAAAGTCGGCCAGACGGACGCGCGGCATGAACTCGTTGCGGTTCTCGTTGTAGTGCGCGGTGACCGACATGAAGTCGCCGTTGTCGCCCAGCGGCTGATAGATGCGGCCGTTCAGCTGCATCTTGTCGACGCCGCCGGCGCCCACGAAGTGGTCGTACACGGTCTTCGACGCCGAGAACCAGGCCGAGGTGCCCCAGGGGCCGACTTCACCCGTGTCCAGCAGGGCGAAGATGCGCTTGTAGCCGTACTCGCCCATCGAGGGCTGCAGGATGACGCCGAAGTCCTTGGCCGGACGACGCGTGACGTAGTTGACGGTGCCGCCGGTGGCCGAAGCGGTGGGGCTGTCGACGTCGGTCGTGCCGAGGTTGACCGAGGCGCGCGAGATCAGTTCCGGATCCAGCTGCTGGTTGGAATAGATGGCGTAGTTGCCCGTGTCATTCATCGGGATGCCGTCTTGCGTCAGCGAGATGCGCGCCGCGTCGAAGCCCCGGATGGTCAGGTCGCCGCCGGCCGAGCCGAAGGCGTCGTTGTTGGTGAAGTTGACGCCCGGCAGCAGGTTGATCGAGTTCAGAATCGTCTGGCCGGCGGCCTGGGTGCCGATGAAGGCTTCGGTGATGGAAGCGCGCGACTTCGGATTGGTTTCCGCAACCACGCCTTCAATGGCGCGCGGGCCGCGCGAGCCGGTCACGACGACTTCGCCGAGGTTGGTGGCGCGCTCGTCGGCCATCTGGCTGGCGGTGGACTGGGCCGAGGCGGCGCCGGCCATGAGAACGCCGCTCATCAGGGCGGTCGTCGCCCAGAACAGCTGCTTGCGGTTGGTCATCTGTCTGTATCCCCAGTGATGAAGGCGTAGCGCCATGCGCGGCAGGCGTGGCGCCTGTCTAGATGGGCTGGGCCTTAAGGCCGCTGCAGGAAGTTTGGACGACAGTCGTGTGACAGTGATATGACAGCCGCCGCGGGTGACTATAACGTCACACCCCTGTGGACGATTCCCGCCACCCGCCAGAAGCCGCCGGTCAGTCGGCGCGAAGAGCGAAGGCGTCGGCGATCAGACCGGCCGTCGGGCGCATGGCGCGCGGCTCATGATAGTTGCCGTTGATCTGGCTGCGCGCGATCACATGGGCGCGGAAGGCCGTGAACAGCTTGGGATCGGCGGCGACCGGCGCGCCCCAGAAGCCGTCCAGCGGCTGCTGGTCGGTCAGCCCCTCGAAATCGAAGAAGGCGTCGCCCAGCACCTTGACCGGGGTGCGGAACCCGAGCGCCGACAGGGCCGCGCTGGAATTGTTGACCACCATGCCCTGCGAGGCGCGGCACAGCTGGGCCAGGTTGCCGCCGTCGATGAAATCGACCCGGTCGGCCAGGCCACGCTCCACGGCGAGGCAGCGGGTCATGTGCTCCAGGTCCGACAGGCCCGGATCCAGCGGATGGTTCTTGACCACCAGACGGCTGTCCTTGGGCGCGTGACGCGCGAAGCTGCCCATCACCTCGGCCAGGAAGGCGGTGTTGTCGGCGTAGGAGGAATAACGCAGCAGCTGGGCGTCGCCCTCGCGCTGCAGGCAGGCGATGAAGAAGGGGCCGCGCGCCCGGATCACATCCGTGTCGCAGGACCGCTTGGGTCGCGTCGCCAGGCCGAAATAGCGGCGGATATGGCCGAAGAACTGCCGCCACGGCGAAACCGTATAGGGGTGGCGATAACGCGGGAAGACCGCCCAGCCCAGCGGCTGGACCGCATGATAGAAGCTGATGTTGAAGACGTGGTGCGGCAGGATCTTGCCGACAGGACGCGTCACCGGCAGCTCCGGCCCCGGCACGGCGTAGTCGGCGGCGGAGCGCGGCAGGCCGCTGGAGCCGTTGACGCCGTTTTGCTCCAGCGTGATCCAGTCGGGACGGAAGTAACCGTTCTCGAGCACCCAGACGCGGGCGTTCAGACTGTCCGCCTGGGACAGCACGCCCTGATTATAGGGACCGCCCTCGCCGAACACGACGATGTCGGTGAACTCGTGCGCCAGTTCGCGCACCCGGGCGGGCCAGCGCCGGACGTCGTCGCGGAACAGGACGCCGCCTGGGCGACGCCAGGTCGCCAGATCGCCGGCGTTGAAGATCATGCGCATGGCTTCGCCGCCGCGCGCGGCGACGGCTTGCGCCAGCAGACGCCCGAACCCGCCGAACGGGGCCGTGACGATCAAAAAGCGGCGGCCGCGCAAATCCGCCTGCACCAGCGGTATTGCGTTCGGCTGATCAGGATCAAATGGCGCGAGCAAACGCTGAGTATCTTTCCAAGGAACAGCCCCTTCCTAGTGCCAAGCGCCATGCAATGACAAGGCGCGTGTCGGCGAAGGATACGGTTCTGCTTTCGTCCCAAAGAGAAGGCCGCCGGCTCTGAGCGAGACCGGCGGCCGGGTCTTTCGACATCTGAGGTCGTCAGACCCCGAAGCATGACCGTGCGGTCGCTTCGGGGTCCCGAACCTTAGAAGTTGATGTCGATGGTGGCGCGACGGTTGAGCGGCTCGCGCACGCCGTCAGCGGTGGTCTTGGCCAGGTTGGTCTCACCCTTGCCGTCGAGGGCGATGACGCCGCCGTTGACGCCTTGGGCGACCAGGGCGTCGGCGACGGTGCGCGAACGACGGTTCGACAGGCCGAGGTTATAGGCGGCCGAGCCCGAGGTGTCGGTGTAGCCGACGATCAGGACGCGGGTCGGAGCGCCCGACTTGGCGTAGTTGGCGGCTTGCGTCACCACCGAACGAGCTTCCGCCGTCAGGTCCGAGCGATCCCAGTCGAAGTAGACCACGAACTGACGCGCAGCCGGCTTGGCCGGAGGCGGCGGAGGCGGCGGCGGGGGCGGCGGGGGAGGCGGCGGGGGCGGCGGCGGGGGCGGCGGCGGCGGCGGGGGAGCAGCCGGCTCGGCGCCGAAGGCGTAGCGCAGGCCCAGGGTCACGGTGTGGCTCTGGTCGTAGTCGCCGGCCATTTCGCCGAAGGTGTTGGTCGTCGAGTTCGTGAAGGTCTGGAACTCGGCGTCGCCCGTCAGGTAGCGGTAGGTCAGGTCGATGTTGGCGCGGTCGCCGACGGCCCAGGCCAGACCGGCGATCGCCTGAGCGGCGAACTTGGTCGAGCTGTCGTCAGCGCCGAAGGCCACGGCCGGGGTCTGACGCAGGCGGCCCACGACGTCGGTGTTGACGTGGTTGGCGCCGACGCCGAGGCCGACGAAGGGACGGAAGCCCCAGGCCGAGTAGCCGAAGTCATAGATGACGTTGGCCATCAGGGTGGTCGCGGTGATGTCGCCGTCGGGCGAGTGGCACGGGCCGGTCGCCGGGGTGACGTTGCACAGGCCCTGAGCGCCCGAGACGGCGCGCACGGTGCCGACGTCGCCCGAGCGGTAGCCGCCTTCGAGCTCGACGCGCCAGTTCGGGTTGAAGCGATAGCCGAGGCGGGCGAAGGCGGCCCAGCCGTCGTTCACTTCCCAGTTCCAGTTGGAGCTGTTGGTCGACGACTCGGTGTTGATGTCGTCGATGATGTGATAGCCGGCGTCGATCGCGCCGTACCAGCCATCCGGCTCAGCCGACGCCGCGCCGGCCGCGAACAGCCCGGCTGCGGCGACACTGGCGAGAAGTTTCAGCTTCATTGTGTCCTCACAATTTCAGTTATTTCCAAGGTCGACGCTTTCACGTGACGCTCGGAGGCCCGAACGGCACAGGAAGGCTCAGGTTCCGCCTTTATCGCGACGATTGCGGCAGGTGTGGCGCCGTTTCAACATAAAAGTCCGTTTTGCCCCTCATTCCGGCCTGCTAGGACCATTTTGAAACAAAACGGAGGCGGATGATGACGATCAGGTTCGACGGCCAGGTGGCGATCGTCACGGGCGCGGGCGGCGGTCTGGGCCGCGAACACGCCCTGGCCCTGGCGGCGCGGGGCGCCAAGGTGGTGATCAACGACCTGGGCGGCGCCCGCGACGGTTCGGGCGGCTCCGCCACGGCGGCCGAGGCCGTGGTCGCCGAAATCGAGGCGGCGGGCGGCGAGGCCATGGCCAATGCGGCCTCCGTCACCGACGCCGCGGCGGTCGAGGCCATGGTCGCCGAGGTCATGGCGCGCTGGGGCCGGATCGACATCCTGGTGAACAACGCCGGCATCCTGCGCGACAAGTCGTTCGCCAAGATGGAGCTGGCCGATTTCCGCCTGGTCATGGATGTCCACCTGATGGGCGCGGTCCACTGCACCAAGGCGGTGTGGGACATCATGCGCGCCCAGAACTACGGCCGCATCGTCATGACCACTTCGTCGTCGGGCCTGTTCGGCAACTTCGGCCAGGCCAACTATGGCGCGGCCAAGATGGCCCTGGTCGGCCTGATGCAGACCCTGGCGATCGAAGGGGCCAAGAACGACATCCGCGTCAACGCCCTGGCCCCGACCGCCCACACCCGCATGACCGAGGACCTCGGCGCCGCCCTGCCGCTGGAGGCCCTGGGGCCGGAACTGGTGACGCCGGGCCTGCTGCATCTGGTCAGCCGCGACGCCCCGACCCGCGCCATCCTGGCCGCCGGCGCCGGCGGGTTCGAACGCGCCTACGTCACCCTGACGCAAGGCGACTTCGCCGTCGGCCCCGACGCCCCCGAACAGGTCGCCGCCCGCTTCGACGCCATCTCGGACCGCACAAACGAGATCGTGCCCGACATGGGCGCCGCCCAGGGCATGATCGAACTGACCAAGGCCCAGAAGCATCATGGGTCTTGAGAGGCCGATCGCGCTTCGCGCTACTTGAGGCTCTTTGAAGGGGCCTACCGCGCTTCGCGCTACTTGAGGCCAAAGGAGGCCTCTCGCGTTTCGCAAAAGAAGGCGCCTTGCGTTGACGTGACGTGAGGCGCCTATCTTCTCTGTTCCAGGCAGGAAACGCGCTCAAGCAGCGAGCGACCGCGTCGCGAGCGATAGCGCAAACAAGGATGATCCTATGCGTGAAGCCGTCATCGTCTCCACCGCCCGCACCCCGATCGGCCGGGCCTATCGCGGGGCCTTCAACGACACCCAGGCGCAGGCGCTCGGCGCCCATGCGGTAAAGCACGCGGTCCAGCGCGCAGGCGTCGATCCGGCCGAGATCGAGGACGTCGTGATGGGCGCCGCCCTGCAGCAGGGCTCGACCGGGACCAATGTGGCGCGTCAGGTCGCCCTGGCCGCCGGCCTGCCCGCCTCCGTGCCGGGCATGAGCATCGACCGCCAGTGCGCCTCGGGCCTGATGGGCATCGCCACGGCGGCCAAGCAGGTCATCTTCGACAGCCAGAAGATGGCGGTCGGCGGCGGGCTGGAGAGCATCTCCCTGGTCCAGAACCAGCACATGAATCTGTATCGCATGAAGGACGAGGCGCTGCTGAAGCTGTCGCCCCACATCTACATGTCGATGCTGGAGACCGCCGAGGTCGTCAGCCGCCGCTATGGCGTCAGCCGCGACGCCCAGGACGAATACGCCCTGCAATCGCAGCAGCGCACCGCCGAGGCCCAGGCCGCTGGTCGCTTCGACGCCGAGATCGTGCCGATGACCACCAACATGCTGGTCATGGACAAGGCCACCGGCCAGACCTCGTCCAAAGAGATCACGCTGTCCAAGGACGAGGGCAACCGCCCCGAGACCACGCTGGAAGGACTCAAGGCGCTGAAGCCCGTCTTCGGCGGCGGCGAGGAGATCGAGCAGGGCGAGTTCATCACCGCCGGCAACGCCTCGCAACTGTCGGACGGGGCCTCGGCCTGCGTCGTCATGGAGGCGGGCGAGGCGGTGAAGCGCGGTCTGCAACCGCTGGGCGCCTATCGCGGCATGGCCGTGGCGGGCTGCGAGCCGGATGAAATGGGCATCGGCCCCGTCTTCGCCGTGCCGAAACTGCTGAAACGCCACGGCCTGACTATGGACGACATCGGCATCTGGGAACTGAACGAGGCCTTCGCCGCCCAAGTTCTCTATTGCCGCGACACCCTCGGCATCCCCAACGACCGGCTGAACATCTCGGGCGGCGCCGTCTCGATCGGCCACCCCTACGGCATGTCAGGTGCGCGGATGACCGGCCACGTCCTGATCGAGGGCAAGCGACGCGGGGCCAAGTACGGCGTCGTCACCATGTGCATCGGCGGGGGCATGGGCGCGGCGGGCTTGTTCGAAATCTACTAGGCCGGTCAGCCGCGCCCCATCACGAAAAGCAGCTGAAACCGCGATGCGGTTTCAGCAGGGGCCGCTGGCCTGTTCGAAATCTACTGAGGCCCGCACTCGGCGGCCCGCCTCGCCGCCATCGCTGCGAACCAGCGCTGGCGCAGGACGGCGGGCCGGCCGGGATAGCGGCCGTCCAGAAACTCCGCGTCGACCACCCGATCGGTGCGGAAGGTGCGGAAATCCTCGCGCGTCTCGCACCAGGCCATCAGCAGACGCGTGGTCTCGCGATAGCCGACCAGACAGGGCCAGATGACGCGCGTCGTCTCGCGCCCCTGCTCGTCGGCATAGCGCAGCCGCAGCTTGCGCCCGGCGTGGATCCAGGCCCGCACCCGCGCCATGTCCACGGTCTCGACCTTCAGGTCCCAGACCGGCGGCGAGGCCACCGCCGGCTCCAGCACCACCGTGCGCAGCCGTTCGGGCACGGTGACAGCGATCTTGGCGATCAGGTCGCGTGCGGCCCGCGCCAGGGCCGGATCGCCCCGCGCCGCCACCCACTGCGCCCCCAGCACCGCCGCCTCGATCTCGTCCGAGGTCAGCATCAGCGGCGGCAGGTCGAACCCGCCGTCCAGCACATAGCCCAGCCCCGCCTCGCCGCGGATCGGCACCCGCTGGCCCATCAGGGTGGCGATGTCGCGATAGATGGTGCGTTTGGAGGTCTCCAGCTCGGCCGCGATGGCGTCCGCCGTCACCGGACGCGAGGCCCGGCGCAGCACCTGGATGATCTGGAACAGTCGGTCGGCGCGTCTCATGTCCGGACCCTCGCCGACGACTGCTGACAGCATGGTGGCAGCAGGGCGTCAGTAGTCAAGACGGACCGCCGCCGACGCTCCGTCGCGGCCCGATATCTGGGAGGACTATCGATGCTGACCCTGTTCCACGCCCCCTGGTCCCGTTCCTCGCGCCTGGTCTGGCTGGTCGAGGAACTGGGGGCCGCTTGCCGCATCGAATACTGCGACATCCGCCGCATGGACGGCGCGGGCGCGGCCGACCCGAAGAACCCCCATCCCGACGGCAAGGTCCCGGCCCTGCTGCACGACGAGGCCCTGATCACCGAGTCGGCGGCCGTCGCCCTCTACCTGACCGGACTGCACCCGGAGGCCGGCCTGGGCTTTCCTGTAGGCGCGCCCGAGCGCGGCGCCCTGCTGACCTGGATGTTTTGGGCCTCGGGCGAACTGGAGCCGTCGCTGTGGAACAAGATCACCGGCGCGGTGGACGCCGATCCCTACGCCAGGTCCCGCTACGACGCCGCCATGACCCGCCTGCTGGAAGCCCTGTGGGAAGGCCCCTGGCTGATGGGCGACCGCTTCACCGTGGCCGACGTCCTGATCGGCAGCACCGTGGCCTGGGCGCGCGAGCACCTGCCGGAAAGCCCGCTGCTGGACGCCTATGTCGAACGGCTGGTGGCCCGCCCGGCCCATGCGCGCGCCATCGCCCGGGACGGCGCGCCGCCGCAGTACGCCCAGGCCAGTTAAGTCGACCTCAGACCGCGCCGGCGACGCCATCGTCGTCGGCGCGGATCGCGACCTTCTTGAGCGCCCCGACATAGCTGTCACGCCAGATGGCGACGTCGGTGTCGCGGACCACCCGCATCAGCGCCTGCCATTTGCGGATGCGCTCATGCAGCGGCATGGTCAGGGCCTTCTTGATCGCTTCCGACAGCTCCTCGCGGCTGAAGGGGTTGACCAGCAGGGCCTCGCCCATCTGCTCGGCGGCGCCGGCGAAGCGCGACAGGATCAGCACGCCGGGGTCCTCGGGATTCTGGGCCGCGACATATTCCTTGGCCACCAGGTTCATGCCGTCGCGCAGGGGCGTGACCAGACCGACCTTGGCCCCCCGATAGAGGCCCGCCAGCTGATCCCGGCGGAAGGTGCGGTTCAGATAGCGGATCGGCTGCCAGTCCATGTCGGCGTAGGCGCCGTTGATGCGCCCGGCCAGGGCCTCCAGCCGCCCGCGAATGTCCTGATAGGCGTCCACCTCGTCGCGCGAGATCGGCGTCACCTGCAACAGGAAGACCTCGCCGCGCATGGCGGGATTGTCTTCGAGGAACTGTTCAAAGCCCAGCAGCCGCTGCTCCAGCCCTTTGGAATAGTCCAGCCGATCCACGCCGACGATCATCGACCGGAAGGCCGCCGAGGCCGCCATCCGGTCATAGGTCTTGCCGCCCAGCACCGAGTCGCGCGCGGCCAGGAAGCCCTCCACGTCGATGCCGATGGGAAAGACCCCGCCCTGCACCCGCCGGCCGAAGGCCTCGATCATATGGTCGGGCGACACCCGCCCCCGCGCCTCGACCTCGACATAGCGTTCGAACAGACCCAGCCACTCGCGGGTCTGGAAGCCGACCAGATCGAAATAGAACATCGACTCCACCAGCCGTCGATGGTGCGGCAACGTCACCAGCAGTTGTCGCGCCGGCCAGGGCGTGTGCAGGAAGAAGCCGATCCGGTTCTTCACCCCTAAACGGCGCAGGTCCCGCGCCATGGGGATCATGTGGTAGTCGTGGATCCAGATGATGTCGTCGGGCTGGATCAGCGGCTGCAGCACCTCGGCGAAGCGGCGGTTGGTGCGCTCATAGCCCTCGCCGTAGGACCGCTCGTAGGCCGTCAGATCGACCCGGTGATGGAACAGGGGCCACAGGGTCTTGTTGGCGTAGCCGTTGTAATATTCATCGACGTCCTGCGGCTCCAGATCGACGGTGGCGACGGTGACGCCCGCCCGATCCTCGATGTTCAGTTCGCCGGTGAACTGCTCCACCGTTTCGCCGGACCAGCCGAACCACAGGCCGTCGTACTGGCGCAGCGCCGCCGACAGGGCCATGGCCAGTCCGCCCGCCGAACCCGCCGCCGGATCCCTGGGCGCCGAGACCCGGTTCGAAACGACGATCAAACGAGACATGGCAGCCGGCTCATCGCGCGTCGGTCCATGAGCGACTGAGCAGGACCGCACAGTTGATGATCCCGACCAGGGAATAGGTCTGCGGGTAGTTGCCCCACAGCTCCCCATCCTGAAGCGAGATGTCCTCGCTGAGCAGCCCGGCATGGGTGCGACGGCTCAGCATTTCGTCGAAGATGGCCCGCGCCTCCTCCGTTCGCCCATTCAGATGCAGGGCCTCGATGAACCAGAAGGTGCAGAAGTTGAACGCCGTCTCCGGCTCGCCGAAGTCGTCGGGGTGGATGTAGCGGAACAGATAGGGTCCCTTCTTCAGATCCCGCTCGACGGCCTCGAAGGTCTTGACCTGACGCGGATCGCGGGCGTCGAGGAAGCCCAGGTCGGTCATCTGCAGCAGGGAGGCGTCCAGTTCGGTCCCGCCGAAGCTGGCGGCGAAGCGGCCTTCGGCGGGCAGATAGGCCTCCGCCTCGATCCGCGCCCTGATCAGCCGCGCCCGCTCGTCCCACAGCTCGCCCCGTTCCTCGAGGCCCAGGTGCCGCGCCGCCTTGGCCAGCCGGTCGCAAGCGGCCCAGCACATGACCGAGGAATAGGTGTGGACCCGGGCGATGGTGCGGAACTCCCACAGGCCGGCGTCGGTCTGGTCGTGCATGGAGAAGGCGCGGTCGCCGACCTTTTCCAGGGCGTGGAAGTCCTCGACCGTGCCGGGCCGCAGCAGCCGCTCGTCGAAGAAGGCCTGAACCAGCGGCAAAACGATCTGGCCATAGACGTCATGTTGCAGATGCTCGTGCGCCTGATTGCCGACGCGCACCGGCTTCATGCCGCGATAGCCCTCGACGCTGTCGACGATCCGCTCGCCGATGTCGGCCTCCAGCCCGACGCCGTAAACCGGCTGGACATGGCCGCCGTCCGAGGCGTCGACCAGATTGCGCAGATAGCTGAGATAATTCTCCAGAATGTCCACCGCGCCCAGCCGGTTCAGCGCCCGCACCGTGTAATAGGCGTCGCGCACCCAGCAGTAGCGATAGTCCCAGTTGCGCCCGCTCTCGGGGAATTCGGGCACGGAAGTCGTCATGGCCGCGACGATGGCGCCGGTCTCCTCATAGACGCAGAGCCTCAGGGTGATGGCGGCGCGGATCACCGCCTCCTGCCAGTCCAGCGGCACATAGAGGGTCCGCGTCCACAGCTTCCAATGCAGCAGGGTCAGCTCCAGCGCCGCCGACACCCCGGCCGTGACCGACTGGTCGTAGCCCTCGTCCGGGCCGAGGAAGAAGGCCAGTTCGCCCTCCAGCCGGAAGGTCCGCTCGTCCAGCACATGGGTGACGGGGCAGTTGGTCGTCAGCCGCAGCGTCAGGTCGGTGCACAGATAGCGGATGTGGTTGGACCCCGACGTCTGCTCCGCCCGACGTGCGCCCCAGTCGGCCGAGAGCCGCAGCCGCACCGTGATGCGCGGCGCCCCCGACAGAGGCCGCACCACCCGTGCGAAGGCGGTGGGTCGATAGATGCGCGAGTGTTTCAGATGGCGCGGCGCGAAGTCGATGATCTCGACCGACGCGCCGCGCTCGTCCGTCATCACCGTGCGCAGGACGGCGGTGTTGCGCACATAGGCCTGCTCGATCGACGCCATGTCCGCCAGTTCAATGGCCCAGAAGCCATGCTCGGGATCGGCCCCGTCCATCAGGGCCGAGAACACCGGGTCGCCGTCGATGCGCGGCGCGCAGGCCCAGACGAAGCGGCCCTCGCGGTCGATCAGGGCGCTGACTGAGCAGTTGCCGATGGGGGCGAGATCGAGGTTGGGGCGGGTCATGCCTGGGCCTCCGCGATCCTGTCCAGCCAGTCCAGAACGGCGGCCACGTCGTCCAGCCGATAGCGCGCCGCCGTCGCGCGCCCAGGCCCGACCAGGACGCCGAAACCGCCCAGCCGTTCAGCCGCCTCGAACCCGTGCTCGTCGGTCAGGTCGTCGCCGACCATGATCGGCGTCGCGCCCTGGAACGGCGCCTCGGCCATGAAGGCGGTCAGGGCCGCCCCCTTGTCCGTGCCGGGGGTCTTCAGCTCCAGCACCATGGCGCCCGGCTGCAAGGCCAGGCCGGTTTCCTGAGCCAGCGACGCCGCCAGGGCCAGGGCCTCCGCCGACACGCCCGGGGCCTGACGGTAGTGCAGGCCCGCCGCCAGCTCCTTGTCTTCAACCAGCACGCCGGGCCGTTCGGCGGCGAAGGCGTCGAAGGCGGCCACCGCACGCCGCACGGCGGGATCCGGCATGCGGTTGGCCAGAGAGCCGTCGCCGCGCCGCCTTTGCAGGCCATGCACGCCCGAGGCGGCCCGCGTCGCCCCGTCGCTGATCCGGTCGATCTCGCTGAGCGTGCGGCCGCTGACGATGGCGACCCGTCCCTGCAGCCGATCCGTCAGCCGCCTCAGCACCTCGGTGCGCCGGGCGTCCGGCCCCACCGCGTCCGGCGTCGGCGCCAGGGGCGCCAGCACGCCGTCCAGATCCAAAAACAGGGCGGGCTTTTCAGGCGCGACGGGCGGCCTGGGCAGGCGTGAGGCGATCACCCCGGATGCAGACGGCATAAGGTCCGGACTCGTTTCTCTGCTGTTGTCGAGACTGGTGACAACGCGCGGGGACCGGGAAGGTTGTCCCCCTGGGTGACATTTCCGCCGCACCCTCGCCATTGTGCGAACAATCCAGATGGGGCAATTCGCGGATGCGCCACGAAGAACCGCCGCAGCGGTCCGGCGTTCAGGAGCCAAACCATGCCCGATTCCGTTCACTCGTCGCCCGAGCAGATCGCCGCGATGACGAACCGAGCGCGCGAGGTCGTGCGGCTGAACATCGAGGCCCTGGAGGCGCTGGAGCGGTCCATCGACGTCTCGATCGCGCGCGCCTGCGACATCATCCTGTCGCGACCGGGCTATCTGGTCGTCACCGGCATGGGCAAGTCGGGGCATATCGGCGGCAAGATCGCCGCCACCCTGGCCTCGACCGGCACCAACTCCTTCTTCGTCCACCCGGCGGAAATGAGCCACGGCGACCTGGGCATGCTGCGCCCCGACACCACCCTGCTGGCCATCTCCAACTCGGGCGAGAGCCGCGAACTGCGCGACCCCCTGCTCTTCTGCCAGCGCAACGACATTCCGGTGATCGGCATCACCCAGCGCGCCGGCAGCTTCCTGGGCCGTCACTCGGCCGTCAGCCTGACCATGCCCAAGGTGGCCGAGGCCTGCCCCAACGGTCTGGCGCCGACCACCTCGACCCTGATGACCCTGGCCATCGGCGACGCCCTGGCCATGGTGCTGATGGACCGGCGCGGCTTCACCCGGGAGGACTTCGGCTTGCACCACCCCGGCGGCGCCCTGGGCATGAGTCTGCAAAGCGTGCGCGAATGGATGGGCGACAACGCCGCTGCGCCGGCCGGCGTGCCGATGGACGCCAGCTTCAGCGCCGTGGTCTCGGCCATCAGCGCGGGCCGCAAGGGCGCGGTTGCGGTCCTGCACTCCGATGGCACCCTGGCGGGCATGATCACCGACGGCGACATCCGCCGCGCCTTCGCCAGCGATATCTCGGCCATCCGCGCCGAGGACATCATGAGCCGCTCTCCCATCACGGTGGATCCCGACGCCCGCATGAGCGACGTGGTCGATCTGCTGAGCGCCAACAAGATCGCCAACCTGTTCGTCGTCGATGACCACCGCCCTGTGGCCATCATCCACGTCGCCGAACTGATGCAGGCCGGCTACGTCTCCTGATGAGCCAGGACATCCTCTTCGACGCCAGCCGACTGCTGAGCCGCACCGACCGCAGCGCGCCGACCGGCGTCGATCGCGTCTGTCTGGCCTATGCCGAATGGCTGGTCGATCATCCCGACTACCGGATGGTGCCGGTGCGCTCGCGCCACGACCAGCTGGCCATGGTCGACGACGCCTGGTTCCGCGACTGCATTGTCGAACTGCGTCGTCGCTGGTCCGGCGCGGCGACCAGCCGCGCATTGAACGAGGCCGAACGCCGCCTGTTCGCCGCCCTGCAGGCGGACAAGCCGACCGCCTCGGTCATGAGCCAGGCCCCCGAGCCCGGTCATCCCAAGCGCAAGAAGACGCGCGCCTGGAAACAGTATTTCCGGGCCAAACGGGTCGCCGCCCCGCCGCCCGCCCGCCTCTATTTCAACGTCGGCCACACCAGTCTGAACACGCCGGACATCCTCGCCGGCCTGGGCGCCCAGGGCATTGATCGCGTCGTCATGCTGCACGACCTGATCCCCATCACCCACCCCGAGTTCTGCCGCCCCGGCGACGGCGCCAAACACCGCCGTCGGGTGGTCACGGCCCTGCGCCACGCCTCGCGGATCGTGGTCAACTCCCACTATACGGCCCATGAACTGCTGGCCTTCGCCGCGCGCGAGAGGCTGCCGGCCCCGCCCGTCGACGTCGCCCACCTGGGTCTGGAGCCGATCTTCCTCAAGGCCGAGCCCAGCCCCTCGCGACAGCCCTATTTCGTCCACGTCGGCACCATCGAGGCGCGCAAGAACCTCGCCTTCCTGCTGACCATCTGGCGCCGCCTGCAAGAGCGCATGGGCGACCTGGCCCCTCGCCTGGTGCTGATCGGCCGCTACGGCTGGGAGAATGAGGCGGTGCTCGACCACCTGCAGCGCTCGCCCAACCTGCAGGGCCTGGTGCATCAGGCCGAGAACCTGCCCGACACGGCCCTGGCCGACCTGATGCAGGGCGCCCAGGCGGTGCTGGCGCCCTCGTCCGTCGAAGGCTTCGACCTGCCCGCCGTCGAGGCCTGCGCCCTCGGCGTGCCGCTGATCGCCTCGGACATTCCTGCACACCGTGAACTGGTGCCGCAGGCGACCCTGATCGACCCCCTGGACGGCCTCGGGTGGCTGGCGGCCCTGGAGTCCGCGACCCGGCGGCGCCCCGCCGTGACCGCATACTCGCCGCCGACCTGGCCCGGACATTTCGCCACCGTCGAGGCGCGACTGGGCCTCCACCGCAGCGTCGGCTTCCCTCTCGCCAGCCAGGCATGAGACGGCGTCAAGGTTCGACGCTCATGCCTCTGGCCCGACGCCGCAAAGCCAAGTAATCACGGTGATGAACCGCCAGATCCCCGGAGCCGCCATGAAGCGATCCCTTCTGCCCCTGATGGCCCTCGCCCTTGTCGGCGGCTGCTCGACCCTGCCCGGCGACGGCCCCTCGGGCCGCACCGTGGTCGGAGACGCCGCCCACGTCGACAAGGCCGTGAACTACGCCCTTGTCGATGTGGACTTCACCGTCGGCGAAGTCATCAAGGCCGTGCCCCCGCGCTTCGGCGGCAGTCTGGCCGCCGGCGGCGCCGACACGCCCGTGGACGTCCTCGGCATCGGCGACACCCTGGCCGTGTCGATCTATGAGCCCAGCGGCGCCCTGTTCGGCACCCGCAACATGTCGCGCGACATCCAGACCGGCACTCAGGCCCTGCCGCCGCTGGTGGTCGACCGCTCGGGCGCGGTCAACGTGCCTTTCGCCGGCCGGGTTCAGGTCAACGGCCTGACCGGTCCCGAAGCCGCCGACGCCATCAAGCGCGCCCTGCGCGGCAAGGTCGGCGACCCGCAGGTCGTGGCCTACATCGCCCAGAACCCCTCGAACGCGATCACTGTGCTGGGCGACGTGCGCAGCCCCGGCCGCGCCGCCCTGTCGGTCAACACCGACCGGATTCTGGACGTCATCGCCGCCGCCGGCGGTCCGACCCGTCCGGCCGAGGACCTGATCGTCAACGTCCGCCGCGGCAATGAGACCTTCTCGGCGCCCCTGACGCTCGTTTCCACGGAATTCGGCGAGAACGTCCGCCTGCGCCGCGGCGACCAGATCAACCTGACCTACAAGCCCCGTCGCTTCACCGCCTTCGGCGCGGTCGGCGCCGTCAGCGAGCAGGACATGGGTCAGGGCCCGCTCAGCCTGACCGCCGCCCTGGCGCGCACGCGCGGCCTGGACACCCAGTCGGCCAACCCTCGCACCGTCATGGTGTTCCGCTTCGAACGCCCCGAAGTCGCCCAGGCGCTCGGCCTGCCCCAGGCCGCCACGCCGCGCGGCGTGCCCGTGGTCTACCGGGTGAACCTGGCCGAGGGTCAGGGCTTCTTCGTCGCCAACAACTTCATGATTCAGCCCGACGACGTGGTCTATGCGCCGCGCTCGGATTCGGCCGAAGCGCGCAAGTTCTTCGAGTTCGTGCAGTCGATCACCCGCGTGATCTACGACGTCTCGGCCACGAGCGCTCTGAACATCGACTAGGGCCATGTTCGGTCGCCTCGGACGCCGCCGTGCCGAATCCCTCGGGGAGCGGTCGAACGAGCGCCCCGAGGTGGCGGCCTCGACCGACGATCTGCTGACCCTGCTGCGGGCGATCGAAGCGGCGGCGGGCGAGGTCTATGGCCGCCACGGCCTGCCGCAACGTCCGGGCCACTATCGACGCCCTGCCGACAGCGACGCCTGGGAGCCTCTGGGCGACGCCCTGTCCCCCGCTGAAAAGTGGACCCTGATCGACACCGCACCCGAGGGCGGACGATGGCGCTACGCCGCCTATGAAGCCCTGGGCGCGCGCTCGGACGTCCCGGCCGTGCGACAGGCCTCCGCCCTGCTCGCCGCCTGTCAGGGCCTGCGCCACCGCCTGGCCGAGCGTTCGCTCATCTCGCCGCAGGACCTGGCGGACTCCATTCGCCTGGGCGAGGCCTGGCGGCGCCTGGCCGAGGACGCCGGGCACAGCGAACCGGCGGCGACGCCCCTGCACTTCCTTCCGCCCGATGAGGGCTGAGCCTCAGGCCTGACCGACCGCCTGCGCCAGCAGTTCGATCGACCGCACCCGCGCGGCGGGGTCCCATATCTGGCTGGTGATCATCAGTTCGTCGGCGCCGGTCTGAGCGATAAAGGCCTCTGTCGCCGCGCGCACCGTCTCGGGCGAACCGACGGCGGAACAGGCCAGGGCGGCGTCGATCATGCCGCGGGCGGCGCCGTCCAGACGTTCGTAATAGCCCGCGACCGGCGCCGGCAGCTTGCCCGGACGGCCCGTCCTCAGGTTGACGAAGGCCTGCTGGACCGAGGTGAACAGCAGGCGCGCCGCCTCGTCGGTCTCAGCGGCGAAGACGTTGTAGCCCAGCATGGCGTAGGGCTCAGCCAGATGGGCCGAGGGTCGGAAGGTCTGGCGATAGACGTCCAGCGCCCGCATCATGTCGCCCGGCGCGAAGTGGCTGGCGAAGGCGTAGGGCAGGCCCAGATGGGCCGCCAGCTGCGCCCCATAGGTCGAGGAGCCAAGGATCCAGATCGGCACGTCCTGGCCCTCGCCCGGGTTGGCGATGATGCGCTGATCCGGGGTCGCAGGGGCGAACCACTGCATCAGCTCCATCACGTCCTGAGGGAAGGCGTCGACGTCGCCCTGCAGCGTGCGGCGTAGCGCCCGCGCCGTCGCCTGATCCGAACCGGGCGCCCGGCCCAGGCCCAGGTCGATGCGGCCGAGGTGAAGAGCATTGAGGGTGCCGAACTGCTCGGCGATGACCAGGGGGGCGTGGTTGGGCAGCATGACGCCGCCGGCGCCGACGCGAATGGTCTGGGTCGCCGCCGCCACCGCGCCGATGACGACCGAAGTCGCGGCGCTGGCGATGCCCGGCATATTGTGGTGCTCGGCCAGCCAGAAGCGGCGATAGCCCAGCCGTTCGGCGTGGCGGGCCAGATCGAGGGTGTTGGCCAACGACTGGGAGACGTCGGAGCCCTCAGGCACCGGGGCGAGGTCGAGAATGGAAAGCGGGATCATCCGTCCGATATGGGGCCGCGCGTCAGCGGCGCCATACCAGTCGGCCCAGCGATCGTTCTCAGATGTCCACGCCCGTCGTGCGCATGATCTCGGCGCGCAACTCCGGCATCCCCGTGCCCTTTTCGGACGAGGTGACGAGAACCGCCGGATAGGCGGCGGGGCGTTTGGAGATGGCCTTCAGCGTCGCCGCCTGGACCTTTTCGGCCTCGCCCTTCTTCAGCTTGTCGGCCTTGGTCAGGACGATCTGATAGCTGACGGCGGCCAGGTCGAGGGCGTCCAGCGCCTCGTCGTCGACCTTCTTCAGGCCGTGGCGGGCGTCGATCAGCAGATAGACCCGCTTCAGCGTCACCCGGCCGCGCAGATAGTCGCGGCCCAGGTCCTGGAACTTCTTCACCGTGGTCTTGGACGCCTTGGCCCAGCCGTAGCCAGGCAGGTCGACCAGCCGCATCCGGCCGTCCAGGTCGAAGAAGTTGACCTCGCGCGTGCGGCCCGGCTCGTTCGAGGCGCGCGCCAGCTTGTGCATCCCGACCAGGGCGTTGATCAGGCTGGACTTGCCGACGTTCGACCGGCCCGCGAACGAGATCTCGGGCAGGTCGGGATCCGGCAGTTGCTCGATCTTGGCGCAGCCCAGGACGAAGGTGGCCTGGCGCGCGAACAGCACGCGCGCGGCCTCGATCTCGGCGTCCGAGTATTCTCCGACCTTGGGCTCTGCCGACGGTTGATCCAAGGGGTCAGGCTTTCTTGAAACGGGCGAAGAAGCTGTCGATCGGGTTCTCGGCTTTGAAGCGGTGCATGATGACATACTGCTGCGCGATCGAGAGGATGTTGTTCCAGGCCCAGTAGATCAGCAGGCCGGCCGCGAACGGGGCCATGATGAAGGTGAAGATGAAGGGCAGGAAGGCGAAGATCTGACGCTGCATCGGATCCTGGGCCGGCGGGTTCATCGACTGCTGCAGCCACATGGTCAGACCATAGACGATGGGCAGGACGCCCAGGTGCAGCGGGCCGTTCAGCAGACTGCCGGCCAGGGGCAGGGTCGCCGGGTCCCACGGAATGGCGCCGAACAGGTTCCAGATCGTCGACGGGTCGCGCGCCGACAGGTCGCGGATCCAGCCGTAGAAGGGGGCGTGGCGCATTTCGATGGTGACGAACAGCACCTTGTACAGGGCGTAGAAGACCGGAATCTGCACCAGGATGGGCAGGCAGCCCGCCAGAGGATTGATCTTCTCCCGCTGATACAGGGCCATCGTCTCCTGCTGCTGCTTCTGCGGGTCGTCCTTAAATTTCTTTTTGATCTCCTCCATCTTGGGCTGGAGGGTCCGCATCTTGGACAGGCTCTCGTAGGACTTGTTGGCCAGCGGGAACATGATCAGCTTGACCACGACGGTCAGGGCCAGGATGGCCAGGCCGAAGTTGCCGAGGACGCCGTAGAAGAACTCCACCACGGTG
The DNA here is from genome assembly GCF_057839885.1 of Brevundimonas sp. KH_025. Taxonomy (NCBI): domain Bacteria; kingdom Pseudomonadati; phylum Pseudomonadota; class Alphaproteobacteria; order Caulobacterales; family Caulobacteraceae; genus Brevundimonas; species Brevundimonas sp. KH_025. Next base: position 2,564,937 of record NZ_CM174501.1, read on the forward strand.
AAGATCGGGCGCGTCAGGAACCAGAACATTCCCCAGTCGATGGCGTAGACGAAGCGCGGCAGGTCCAGCGACTGCTCGTAGGACTTCAGCACCTCGGCGCGCTTGGCGCCGGCGAACAGACGCTGGGTCTCCTCGATCTGGCGGCCCGGCTGGATGGTGCGGGTCGCGCCCAGCATGGCGGCTTCGTGGACGTTCAGGCCCTCGGCGTCGCGGACGGCGAAGCGGCCCTCGACCGTTTCCTTCTGGTCCGGGATGAGGGCGGCCATCCAGTACTTGTCGGTGATGCCCAGCCAGCCGCCGGTCGACTGGTTTTCGATGCGGGGTTTCTTGGCCCAGTCCTTGTACTTGACCTGTTCCGTGGTGAACTTGCCGTTCGCGCCGAAGGTGCCGATGGCGCCTTCATGCAGGATCATCTGCTTGCCCAGATCCGTGGGCACGCCCTGGCGCTCGACGCGGCCATAGGGGGCGATGGTGATCGGCTGGCCGCTCAGGTTGGCGACGGTGTCGGTGACGGTGAAGACGTATTGGGCGTCGATGGCGATGACGCGGGTGAAGCGCAGGCCGTTTCCATTGTCCCAGGTCAGCTCGACCGGGGTGGTCGGCGTCAGGGTCGCGCCCTTGGTCAGGCTCCAGACCGTGTTCGGACCGGGAACGCCGCCGGCGACGTTAGGGCCGCTCCAGCCGAACTGGGCGAAGTAGGCGTGCTCCATGCCTTGCGGGCGGAACAGTTCCACCGGGGGCGAATTCTTGTCCAGCGTCTCGCGATAGTCGGTCAGGTAGAGATCGTCGATACGCGCGCCCTGCAGCGACAGCGAGCCCTTCAGCTTGGGCGTCTGGATCGACACGCGAGCCGCCGTGCCCAGGGCCTGGGCGCGGTTCGTCACGAAGGCGGCGGGCGCGGTCGCCCCCGACGTCAGACCGGCGTCGGTCGTCGCGGCCTTCTCCTCGGCGGCGGCGGCCTGGGCCTGGCGGCGCATCTCGGCCTGGGGACGCATCACCATGAAGTAGTACACGCCCATGATCAGGGCCGCGCACACGAAGAAGATGATGGTGTTGCGCGAATTCTCGTTCTGCATCGGGGTCAGCGGTCCTGGCCGGTGGGGCGCGAATCGTCAGAGGCGCGGGCGGGCGATTTCGCCTCGTCTCCCATATCGGGAGCCGCGCGCGGGGTTGCGAGCCTTGTAAGGGCCGATTTCACATCGTCAAGCAAGCGGTCCCAGTCGCGGTCCGCCGTGCCCATGCGGGCGATGAACACATAGTCGCAGCCGGGGCGTCCGTGCAGGGGCGCCAGAAGCCGCGCGGCCTCGCGCAGGCGGCGTTTGCAGCGGTTGCGGACCACGGCCCCGCCGACCTTGCGGGTGGCGGTGAATCCCAGGCGGATCGCGGTCTGTCCGTCCTGACGGTCCAGTTGCTGGACCACCACGGCGCCGCGGGCCTGAGAAACGCCTTTGGCGGCCGCCAGAAACTGGGGCCGCCGTGTCAGGCGATCGATTTTCATCGGATCGGTCATGCGCCCGCCCTGAAGGGTAATGGGCGCGTGACGTCAGGCCGTCAGGCGCTTACGGCCTTTGGCGCGGCGACGCGCAACAATCTTTTGACCGTTCTTGGTGGCCATCCGCGAACGGAAGCCGTGACGGCGCTTGCGCACGAGTCGCGACGGCTGATAGGTCCGCTTCACGTTCGGCTCCAGGGCTACAGGGTTTCACAACGGACAACAGTCATCCGCTGCAGGAGGCGGGCGTATAAGCGGCGACGACGGACGAGTCAACGCTGACAAGCGATCCAGGACCTCGCAGCGGGCCTGAAACTTCTAGGGAAGCTGCGCGGCGTCGGTTACGGAGCAGGGATGAACCGGGTCAAACGATTTCTGCCCCTCGCCGTCCTGCTGGCGGCGATCGCGCTGATCTTCGGCATGGGGTGGAACCGCTACCTGTCGCTGGACACGCTGCGCGAGCACGGCGCGGCGTTTCAGGCCCTGGCGGACGAGCACTATATCCTGACCCTGCTGGCCCTGATGCTGGTCTTCGCCCTGCTGACCGCCAGCGTGGTGCCGGGCGTGGTCTTCATCACCGTGACGGCCGGCTATCTGTTCGGCCCCTGGGTCGGGGGCGTGGCTACGGCCTTCGCCGCCACCGTGGGCGCCCTGGCCGTCTATTATGTCGGCCGCACCGCGCTGGGCGAATCCCTGCGTCGTCGCGCGGCCCAGAACACGGGCCTGCTGAAGAAGGTCTGCGAGGGCGTGGACAGAAACACCTTCTGGTACGTGCTGGTGGCGCGTCTGGTGGTCTCGGTCCCCTTCCACCTGATCAATGTGGCGGCGGGCGTCATGGCCGCGCCCTTGCGTCCCTATATGATCGCCACCTTCATCGGCCTGCTGCCGGCCCACATCATCTATTGCTGGATCGGCGCGGGGCTGAACGACATTCTGGTGGATGATCCCGATCCGAACCTGCAGAGCCTGTTCGCCGAGTTCATGTGGCCGCTGCTCGGCGTCGCCTTCCTGTCAATGCTGCTGCCCCTGGCGCTCAAATTAGTGCAGAAATGGCGGGCTCGGCACGGCATGGACGCCGCATGACGGAACGGAACGCGATCGAGACTCGACTGCCAACGCGCCCCCGCGACCAGACGGGCCTGATCGCGCGTCTGCAGGCCGTGCGCCTGCCAAAGCGCCTGCCCGCCGTTTGGCGCGAGCGGTTGACGCCCCGCGCCCCCGACGGCCTGTCCAGCCGCCTGCTGCTGCTGACCGTGGCCTTCACCCTGGCGGTCGCCGCCCTAATCATCGTGCCCAGCGCCGCCTCCTTCCAGGAGCGGTGGCTGATGGACCGGCTGCAGGGCGCCGAACTGGCCTCGGTCGGGGTTGAGGCCCTGCCCTATTCCGCCGTCGAGGATTCCACCGCCGAACAGCTGCTGAGCATCGGCGGCGTCCAGTCCGTCGTGGTCGGCGAACAGGGCGTGCGGCGCCTGCTGCTGCAAGCCCCCAACCTGCCGCGCGCGCCCGATCTGATCGACCTGCGCCAGCGCAACATCGGCGCCCGGCTGCTGGACCCGTGGAAGACCCTGTTCGGCCACCCCGACCGTTCGATCCGGGTTCAGGCCGAGCCGCGCTATCGCTCGGGCGACTTCATCGAGATCCTGGCCCCGGCCCAGCCGCTGAAGGTCGAGCTGAAGACCTTCCTGCTGAACAGCCTGACCATGTCCCTGCTGATCGCCGTGGTCGCGGGCGGCCTGCTCTACGCCTCCCTGTCCTTCCTGGTCCTGGCGCCCCTGCGTCGGGTGACGCGCTCGATCGAGCGTTTCGCCGCTAATCCCGAAAGCCCGGCTGAGACGCCCTCGGACCGCCACGACGAAATCGGCCGGGTCGAGCGCGAACTGGCGCGGATGCAGGAAGAAGTGCGCCAGTCGCTGCGCTCGCGCGCCCGTCTGGTGGCCCTGGGCGAGGCGGTGGCCAAGATCAACCACGACCTGCGCAACATGCTGACCTCGGCCCAGATGGCGTCCGAGCGTCTGTCCAGCTCGTCCGACCCCCTGGTGGCCAAGGCCCTGCCCCGGCTGGAGCGCGCCCTGGGCCGCGCCGCCGCCCTGGCCCGCAACGTGCTGGAGTACGGCAAGTCCGAAGAGGCCGCGCCCCAGTTGCAGAAGATGCTGCTGGCCCGCGCCGTCGCCGTCGCCGCCGAGGACGCGGGACTGGAGCAAGACGGCGTGCGCCTGGTCCGCGCCCTGCCGGCCCGCTTCACCGTCAACGCCGACAGCGACCAGCTGCATCGCATCCTGGTCAACCTGATGCGCAACGCCCGTCAGGCCATCGAGAGCGATCCGGCGCGCGAAAAGAAGGGCGAGATCCGCGTCTGGGCCGAGGCCCGCGACGGCGTCGTCGCCATCCAGATCACCGACGACGGCCCGGGCATTCCCGAACGCCTGGCCGGGCGGCTGTTCGAACCCTTTGTCAGCGGCCGCGCTTCGGAGGGCACGGGCCTGGGCCTGACCATCTCGCGCGAGCTGGCCGCCAACCACGGCGGCGAACTGCGCCTGCTGGACACCGGGCCGGCGGGCACGACCTTTGAACTGCGTCTGCCGGCCTGAGCGCCGCCGCAGCCATTTGTCCCGTTCGGACGTTGTTTCGCTCTAGGGTCGGAAAAGCCAAGCTTCGACCCCGCCTCATCTGTTCGGCAAGGAGAGACCCATGACCCGTGCCCTTCGCCCGCACCGCGCCGCCCTTCTCGCAGCGTCCCTTCTCGCAGCCGCTCTGAGCGCCTTCCTGGCGGCTCCCACGCTGGCCCAGACCCCGACACCCGCCAAGCCCTCCCAGGCGGCCCCCAGCGACCCTGTAGCCGACCTGCTGCGTCGTCAGGGCGAGCGTTACCACCGCGCCCCGGATTCGGCTCAGGACCCCGACGAACTGCGCCGGACCCAGGCCCTGAACGCCGAGATCGTCGCCCAGAACGACCTGGCCGAGAACGAGGACCGCGCCAACGCCGCCGCCCACGCCCAGGCGCAAGCCCGCTATCAGGCGGAGATCGAGCGGACCGAGGCCGACGCCCGCGCGGCCCGCGAACAACATGAAACCGACCTGCGCGCCGCCGCCGAAGCCCAGGCGCGCTATGAGCGACAGATGGCCGACTGGCGCGCCACGGTCGCGGCCTGCCAACGCGGCGACCGCGCCCGCTGCAACGCCGGGCGTCAGGCCCCGAACTAGAGCGCGCCGGACAAGAAAAGGGCGCCGCCGGCCTTCGCCGCGACGCCCTTTCGCCCCCTCATGAACCGCAGCGATCAGTCCTCGGTCGTCTCGCGGCGCTTCATCATGGCGTCGAAGCTGTCCCAGACGCCGTCGGCGCCGTGCCACGACCCTTGCGTCGCGGCCTTGGAGTATTCGGTGGCGCGGGCCTCGAAGAAGTTGGCGTGCTCCACGCCGCTGAGCAGCGACTGCAGCCAGGGCAGCGGGTTTTCCGTCACGCCGTAAACCTCGGGCAGCTTCAGCTGACGCAGGCGCCAGTCGGCGATGAAGCGGATGTAGGCCTTGATATCGTCCGGCGTCATGCCGTGCACCGGGCCCATTTCGAAAGCCAGGTCGATGAACTTGTCTTCCATCTCGACCACCGTCTTGCAGCAGTCGACGATGTCGTCGGCCACAGCCTTGGTGACGGCGCCCGTCTCCTTGTTGAAGGCGTGGTACAGCTTGATGATGCCTTCGCAGTGCAGGCTCTCGTCGCGCACCGACCAGCTGACGATCTGGCCCATGCCCTTCATCTTCGACTGGCGCGGGAAGTTCATCAGCATGGCGAAGCTGGCGAACAGCTGCAGCCCTTCTGAGAAGCCCCCGAACATGGCCAGGGTCCGGCAGATGTCGGCGTCGGTCTCGACCCCGAACTGGCCCATGAAGTCATGCTTGTCGCGCATGGCCTCGTATTCCATGAAGGCGCCGAACTCGCTCTCGGGCATGCCGATGGTTTCGAGCAGCAGGGCGTAGGCCGCGATATGGATCGTCTCCATATTGGCGAACGAGGCCAGCATCATCTTCACTTCGGTCGGTTTGAACACCCGGCCGTAGCGCTCCATGTAGTTGTCCTGGACCTCGATGTCGGCCTGGGTGAAGAAGCGGAAGATCTGCGTCAGCAGGTTGCGCTCGCTGTCGGTCAGGTTGGCCGCCCAGTCCTTGACGTCCTCGCCCAGCGGCACCTCTTCGGGCATCCAGTGGACCTGCTGCTGCTTCTTCCACATGTCGAAGGCCCACGGATAGCGGAAGGGCTTGTAGGCCGCCGAGGGCGTCAGCAGTCCGGCCGTTCCGGGGCGGATGATCGAGGAGTGGGCGTTCATCAAAATGACCTGAAGCGAATCCGGGAGATGTGAGTTTCACCATGCGTCCCGGCGCGCGCGGCGCCAAGTCGGAATACGCCTATCTTGCGTTCATATTTTCATCCGACCGCTAGATATGGTGGTCGGAGACGAATCAGATGGGGAGAAGCCTGGGGATGAGTTTCACGCTTTACGGCGCCGCTGGCTCGGGATCGGTCCCGGTCGAGGCGGCCATGACCCTGATCGGACTGGACTATAGCGTCGTAGAGGCCGTGACCTGGGAGGGCGAGGCCGAGCGCGATAAGGTCGCCGTCGCCAACCCCATGCGCCAGATCCCGGTCCTGATCACGCCCGACGGCGAGACGATTACCGAAAGCGCCGCCATCCTGATCTGGCTGGCCGACACCTATCCCGAGGCGCGCCTGGGGCCGAGGCTCGACGACCCGCGCCGGGCGCAGTTCCTGCGCTGGATGACCTTCATCCCCGCCGCCATCTATTCGATGTTCTGGGTGCGAGACGTGCCATCGCGGCTGGTCGGAGACGACCCCGCAGCGCAGGATGAGGTGAAGCGCCGCACCGCAGAGCGCATCGCCGAGTGCTGGCGGATCATGGACAGCCAGGTCACGCCGGGCCGCTTCCTGCTGGGCGACGAACTGAGCGTGCTCGACCTCTATGTCGCCGTCGCCAGCCGCTGGACGCCGCGCCGGACGCGCTTCTACGCCGAGGCGCCGCGCATGGCCGAGGTGGTGCGCCGAGTGGACGCCCTGCCCGCGCTGCAGAGCTTCTGGGTCGAGCGCTTCCCCTTCGGGTCCGACGAGATCTAGGCCGCCCGCGCCGTCCGAGCGGCCGCCGCCTGCATCGCTTGGTCGATGGCGGCGTAGAGACGGACGTGGGTGATCGGCTTGGCCAGATGGCCGTCCATGCCGGCGCAGCGGCAACGGTCGGCGTCCTCGGGCATGGCGTCGGCGGTGACAGCCAGGATCGGCGCGACCGCCACGGGCGAGGCCAGGGCGCGGATCTGGCGGGTGGCGGCCAGGCCGTCCAGATGCGGCATTCGCACATCCATCAGGATCAGGTCGAACATCTCCTCGCCCGCGCGCTGAACCGCCTCCAGTCCGTCGGTCGCCTCGACCGTTTCGCAGTCGGCGGCGGCCAGCATCAGCCGCATCATCTCGCGGTTCACCGGGTGGTCGTCGACGATCAGCACCCGCATGGCCCGATCGGTCTCTTCGATCGCAACGGCCGGCTCCTCCAAGAGCCTGGCCAGGGGCACGGTCAAAACAAAAGTCGCCCCCTCGCCCACGACGCTGCGCGCCTCGATCCGCCCGCCCATCCGCTGGGCCTGGGCCTGAACCAGCGGCAACCCCACCCCGGCCCCCACATGGCGACGTCGCAGGGAATCGTCGCCCTGGACGAAGGCTTCGAACAGATGAGGCATCAGGGCCGGTTCGATGCCGACGCCCGTGTCGGTCACGGTGATGACGATCGCGCCGCCGTCGTAGCCGGCCGTCACCCGCACCTCGCCCCGATCCGTGAACTTGACGGCGTTGAAGATCAGGTGATGCAGGGCCTGACGCAGTCGGCGGCGTTCGCCGACGAACCTCCCCAGCGCCTCGGGTTCGACGACCAGAGCCACCGGCAAGCCCTTGGCCTTGGCGTTCGCCAGGGCCGGGGCGGCGGCCTCCTGCAACAGCTCGACCAGATTCAGCGCCTCAGCGGCGGCCTCCTCCCCGCCGCGCGAAAACTCCAGCACGTCTTCGACCAGCATCAGCATGGCGTCGCCCGAGCGGCGGATGGCCTCCACCTGCGCGGCGACCTCGCCCGGCAGATCCGCCCGCCGCGACAGCAGGTCGGCATAGCCGACGACGCCGTTCAGCGGGGTGCGCATCTCATGGCTCATCAGGGCGAGGAACCGCGACTTGGCCGCGTCGGCCGCTTCGGCCTCGGCTCGCGCCTTGAGCGCGACGGCCGTCCGGTGCTGCAGGCGCGCGGTCAACTGACGGCGCTCGCTCATCAAGGTGCTGACAGGCAGGGCGGTGATCACCGTGACCAGCAGGAAGACGTAGTAGGCGCCCATCTGCCGCATGCGCAGCGGCACACCGGCCAGGTCCGGGATGTCGGACACCGGCGTCAGCATCACCGGGCCGTGGCCGGTCAGCGTCGCCACTCCGCTGATCGCCGTCGTCAGGATCAGGGCGGCGGCGGTCCACGGCGGCGACAGGCGGAAGGCCACCAGCAGCAGCGGCGGCAGGATCAGAAAGGCCATGGCCTCCGGCCGACTGAAGACCCAGGCCGTCGTTGCGGCCAGCAGCATCAGAAGACCAGCCGTTTCCAGGGGCCGCGCTGCGCCTTCGCCGCGGAAGCGATGGGCGCGCGCCAGCAACAGCAGGGGCGGGGTGACGATCAGCAACCCCAGCAGTTCCATGCTGAACATATGCCGCCAGGCGAAGGCGGCGTAGATCGGTGAATAGTCACGCAGCCATGCGCCCGCTGCGATCGACAGGGTCGTGCTGAACGCCACCGTCGGCGCTACGGCCAACAGGCCAAAGGCGATCAGGCGCCGGGGCCGGCGCATATCCAGGGCCGCGCCGCCGACGCGACGGGCCAGCAGAGCCGCGACCAGCACCTGGCCCATGTTCAGCACGGCGTTGACCAACAGAATCGGCATGGTGTCGCCGCGCAGGACATTGCTGCCCAGGTTCAGCACGAAGCAGGCGAGCAGAACCGCCACGGCCTGACGTCGGTGCAGTTGCAGCAGGGCGGCCAGCATGACGCCGTTGGCGGGCCAGACGATGATGGCCTGGAAGGTCGAGGCGCTCCACTGACCAAGCAGCAGGCAGGCGGCGAACAGCAGGACATAGGCAAGGGGCGGCGGCCCCGCCTCCCGTCCCGCGTCATGGCGAAACAACCGCCAACGTCCGGCCATACCAACCCCCGACATTCCCCGAAAAGACGGTGCGGCCCAAACGTAAAGAAAACCTGCCCGCCGGAGTGCGCGGAATCGCTTAGAACGAGGGTCGAAAGCCTAGATCAGTCCCATGGTCCGGGCGTCGGCCTCCAGCCCCTCGCGGAACTGCGGCGCGGCCAGGCCGATCAAGGCGCGGGCGCGCTGGTCCGCTGTCAGGCCGCGCAGATTGACCCAGCCGTGCTCGGTGACAACGATCTGCGTGTCGTTGCGCGGCGTCGTCACCGGCCCGTCCAGCCGGGCGACGATGCGCGAGACTGTTCCCTTGGCCGCTGTCGAGTGGCAGGCGATGATCGACTTGCCGCCCTTTGACGCCGAGGCGCCGCGCACGAAGTCCAGTTGGCCGCCCGCCGCCGTATATTGCCGCCCGTTCAGATATTCCGAGCAGCAGGCGCCGAAGAGGTCGATCTGAAGCGTGGCGTTGACCGACACCATCCGGTCGTTGCGCGCGATCACCGCCGGGTCGTTCACATAGTCGACGGGATGGGCCTCGACCGCCGGGTTCTCGTTCAGGAAGTCATAGGTCGAGCGGTCGCCCATGGAAAAGGTGAAGACCGTCTTGCCCGGATGCAGGGTCTTCTTCGCATTGGTCACGACCCCGGCCCGCATCAGCTCGACCAGGCCCGGCGTCAGCATCTCGGTATGGATGCCCAGATCCGCATGGTCGTGCAGGGCGGCGCAGACCGCGTCCGGCAGGGCGCCGATGCCCATCTGCAGGGTCGAGCCGTTCTCGACCAGACCGGCGATGAGACCGCCGATCACCACATCCTGCGGCTGCTGCGGGGCCTTGCCCGCCTCCAGCAAGGGCGCGGCGTGCTCGACCAGGGCCGTGACCTTTGACACATGCACCGTGCAGTCGCCGAAGACGCGCGGCATGTGCGGATTGACCTCCAGGATCACCCGCCGGGCCGTCTTGGAGGCCGCAAGAGCGTAGTCGGTATTGGCGCCAAAGCTGAAGTTGCCGTCGGCGTCCATGGGGGAAACGGTGGCCAGCAGGGTGTCGACCCCGATCTCATGCGTCAGGACGTGCGGTGTCTGCTGGAAGCCGGTCGGCATGAACCAGACGGCGCGCCGCCCTTCTTCGATTCCGCGCGCCTCCAGCTTCCGCTCGATGGCGCCGTGGAACAGGCTGTGGGGCCGCAAGCGGTCGGTCAGGTCGAAGCGCAGCACCGTCTCGCCGGCGATGGCGGTGGACAGCAGGTAGTAGATGTCGACATCCCCGACCTCATGGGCTTCGGCGCGGTCGGCCAGGGCCTTCAGCAGGGCCGGCGGCTGGCCGACGCCGAGGGCCATGGCCACCTTGGCCCCCGACGGGATCAGGGCGGCGGCGGCGGCGGGCGCCATCAGGCGCTCTGCATATTGAGCGGCATAGTCGGTCATGGCGTGTCCTCGAACGGCCGTTCGGCTCTGTTCGCACCGTTATCCGGCGCCCGGCGCGTCCCGACCGCTAGACATTGGTCGAAGGCGCGTCCTGCAGCGGCGCGTCGTGAAGCCGCTGCCGCCGTTCGATCCCATAGGCGATCAGCCACAGAATCATGGCCCAGGCCGCGCCAATGCTCCATCCGGCGAAGACGTCCGAAGCCCAGTGCGCGCCCAGATAGATGCGGGTCAGGCCGATCAGCAGGGCGATCAGGACCGCGCAGCCGAGGACATAGGCCTTCAGCCGCTTCTTGGGAAAAGCCCGCGTCAGCATGACCCCCAGCGTCAGATAGAAGACCGTCGACAACAGGGCGTGGCCTGAGGGGAAGCTGGCGTTCAGCGTCTCGACCGCCTGAAACTCCAGCGGCGGGCGCTCGCGCTCGAACAGGGATTTCAGGCTCTCGCTCAGCGTCACCCCGCCGCCCAGGCCGACGACCAGCAGCAGGGCCGAGAGCCGCTTGCCCTGAATCAGCAGGAAACCGACGGCGATCAGGGCGAACAAGGTCAGGACCGAGACTCCGCCCAGCGAGGTGATGTCGGCCGCCGCCTCATGCAGCCACCACGGTCCCCAGGGTCGGCTCGGATCGTCGGCGAGGGGCCGGACCGCGTGCAGCACCGCCTGGTCGAAGGCCTGGCCGTCGGCCTCACGCATGTCGTCGGCCACCTCGATGAAGGTCAGCGTCCCCAGGGCCACGACCAGCAGGGCGGCGACGGCGGCGATTTCGGTGCGGGCCACGCGCAGGGCGCGGCTCAGGAAGGCGGTCGGATGCGGAGCCATGAGCCGCTAACGGTCAAGCTGGAGAGGCGTTCCCCCGCCCGACTCATCACGCGCTTGTGAAGTTCGAACCCTGACGGCTTGACGGTTGTCTTTTCCGACTTTTCCACAGGGCGCCAGGCGTGAATCTGTGGACCCCACATCGGTCGGGCAAGATCAAGTCTTTACCTGCCATTAGCGATATGCGCCCATACATCTAGCCGAGCACGGGAACAGAAACACCATATCTAGTGTTTCAATCCGGCACGGGTCTTCTAACGGATTTGTTCGGGGCAGTGACGAAAATGGCTGGCGGCGAAGCTTTGCAGACGACGGAATTCACGGCGCTTTCTACGGCTCCGGCCGGCGACAAGCCCCAGCTGAAGGTGGTCACGGGCCTGACCCTGGACCGTTCGCGCGACGCCCTGCTGACCGATTTCGGCAAGAAGACGCTGGAAGACCGCTACCTGCTGCCCGGCGAAAGCTATCAGGACATGTTCGCCCGCGTCTCGACGGCCTATGCCGACGACGCCGACCACGCCCAGCGCATCTACGGCTATATGTCCAAGCTGTGGTTCATGCCCGCCACGCCCGTCCTGTCGAACGGCGGCGCCGACCGCGGTCTGCCGATCAGCTGCTTCCTGAACGCCGTCGGCGACAGCCTCGACGGCATCCAGAACGTGTGGAACGAAAACGTCGCCCTAGCCTCGAACGGCGGCGGCATCGGCACCTATTGGGGCGGCGTCCGCTCCATCGGCGAGAAGGTCAAGGGCGCCGGTCAGACCTCGGGCATCATCCCCTTCATCCGCGTGATGGACTCCATGACCCTGGCGATTTCGCAGGGCTCGCTGCGCCGCGGCTCCGCCGCCGTCTATCTGGACATCCACCACCCCGAGATCGAGGAGTTCCTCGAGATCCGCAAACCCTCGGGCGACTTCAACCGCAAGTCCCTGAACCTGCACCACGGCATCAACATCACGGACGAGTTCATGGAGGCGGTGAAGACCGGCTCCACCTTCGACCTGAAGTCGCCGAAGGACGGCGAGGTCATGAAGACCGTCGACGCCCGCTCGCTGTGGACCAAGCTGCTCGACATCCGCATGCAGACGGGCGAGCCCTATCTGATCTTCTCGGACACGGTAAACCGCCAGATGGCGCCGCACCAGCGCGACCTGGGCCTGAAGGTCAAGCAGTCGAACCTGTGCGCGGAAATCATGCTGCACACCGGCAAGGACCACCTGGGCGCGGATCGCACCGCCGTCTGCTGCCTGTCCTCGGTCAACGCCGAGACCTTCCTGGAATGGCGCGAAGAGCCCAAGTTCATCGAGGACATCATGCGCTTCCTGGACAATGTCCTGGAAGACTTCATCCACCGCGCGCCGCCCGCCATGGCGGCGGCCGTCTACTCGGCCAAACGCGAGCGGTCGGTGGGCCTGGGCCTGATGGGCTTCCACTCCTTCCTGCAGGGGCAGGGCGTGGCCTTTGAATCGGCCATGGCCAAGTCGTGGAACATGCGCCTGTTCAAGCACCTGCGTCGCGAGGCCGACAAGGCCAGCCGCGCTCTGGCCGAAGAAAAGGGCGCCTGCCTGGACGCCGCCGAACGCGGCGTGATGGAACGCTTCTCGCACAAGCTGGCCATCGCCCCGACCGCCTCGATCTCGATCATCTGCGGCGGCACCTCGGCGGGCATCGAGCCGATCCCGGCCAACATCTATACGCACAAGACCCTGTCGGGCTCGTTCGCGGTCAAGAACCCCTACCTGCAGAAGCTGCTGGGCGAAAAGGGCATCGACACCGAGGCCGTGTGGAGCTCGATCCTCGAACACGAAGGCTCGGTCCAGCATCTGGAGGCCCTGTCGGACGACGAGAAGGGCATCTTCAAGACCGCCTTCGAGCTGGACCAGCGCTGGGTGGTCGAACTGGCGGCCGACCGCGCGCCGGAAATCTGCCAGGCCCAGTCGCTGAACCTCTTCATCCCCGGCGACGTGAACAAGTGGGACCTGCACATGCTGCACTGGTCCGCCTGGGAACGCGGTGTGAAGTCGCTCTATTATCTGCGCTCGAAATCGGTGCAGCGCGCCGCCTTCGCCGGCGCCGAGGACAAGGCCGAGGCCGAGATCGATCCGAACCAGCCGGACCTCTTCTCGGCCGCCCCCACCGACTACGACGAGTGCCTGGCCTGCCAGTAGGCGTCCCTCGCATCACAATCTGCTGATCCCGCCGCCCGGAGGAACCGACCTCCGGGCGGTTTCGTTTGGTCGAGGCAGGATTGTGGCTCGAAAGAGGCCGTTGCAGTTCCCCCGCGTTAGTGCAGAGTGGTTTCTGTTAACGGCTTTGGGAGGGACCGTTGGTGCGTGCAGAGGCTTGCCTCGTGGGTGTTCTGATCGTCGTGGGCCTGCCCATGACGGCGAGCGCCCAGGCGACCGCCTCGTTCGCAGGCCCCATCGCCGCCTCCCCCGTCGCCGCCTCAGGCAGCGACGCCGTCCAGTTCGAGGACGCCGCGGCCAGGCTGGAAAACGAAATCGCCTTTACCGCCACGGATACGCCCTTCGGCGCCCCCCTTGCTGTGTCGGGCTCGCCCGCCGGTCGGGACGCCTTCACCATCACCCAAAGCGAAGCCTGGTTCGCCGGCAACGGCTTCACCGACCGGCTGCGCGTCGTCGCCCGGGGCGCGCCGCGCCGCGCCGACGGAGCGCCGGTGCCGCCGCGCGCGCTGGACGCCCGCGCCCATGACGGCGAAAGCTTTGACGTCTCCTATACGCGCGGCTGGGTGGCGGCGCAGGGGCGCACGGCCTCGGGTCTCGAGGTCTCGCTGACGCCCCACGCCGGGGTCGGCTTCGGCAGCGACGGCACGACCGCCGAGGCGGGCGCCACGCTGAAGATCGGCGAGGGCCTGGACCGTCTGGCGCCCGACGGCGACGAAGCCTTTGGCGAACGTCCGCGCTGGTATGTCTACGCCGCCGGGTCGAAGCGGGCTGTCGGCTACAACTTCGCCCGCACCCGCGACGGCGACTTCGCCGGCTCGGGCATGAGCCACGACGCCGGAACCTATCTGGGCGACGCCTCCATCGGCGTGGCCTATCGCCGGGGCGCGATCCATAGCTCGTTCGGCATCGTCTATCGCGAGATCGAGGCCAACGGCATCCGAGCCTACAACGGCATCAAGACCGACGTGTCGGAAGGCCTGGTGGCCTTCCAACTGACGATCCGGCCTCGCGAATAGATCAACGCCTACTGGCCGCGCGTCACGCCCTCGCGACGAGAATCCGCCCCGCCGTCCCAGCGCCCATTGCGCCACAGGGCGCCGTGCAGACCCGAGGTCTCGGTCGTGTTGGGCCGCAGTTCGACGCCGCGCGCCGCCATGCCCGCGCGCACGTCAGCCGGGAAGCCCTCGGTGTCGGCGCCGAAACCGCCGCCCTTGGCCACCAGGTTCGGCAGGTCGAAGGCCTCCTGCAGCGGCAACCCCCATCCCAGGGCGCCGATCAGCGCCTTGGCGTTGTAGGCCAGGATGGACGAGCCGCCGGGCGAACCCATGGCCCCGACCAGACGCCCTTGGCGATCCAGCACGATGATCGGCGACATGGACGAACGCGGACGCTTGCCCGCCGCCACGGCGTTGGCCGCGGGCGTGCCGTCCGCGGCCGTCGGGACCAGCGAGAAGTCGGTCAGCTGGTTGTTGAGGAAGAAGCCGCCCGCCATCCGCCCCGAGCCGAACAGGCTCTCGACCGTGGTGGTCATGCTGACGACGTCGCCCTGGGCGTCGACCACGACGAAGTGCGAGGTGCCCGCCGGTTCGCGCGTGGCGTCGGCTCCGACCCGCGGCGCGCCGGGCGGCGTCCCGAACGGCGCGGCCCCGCGCAAGGCCGGGGCCAGGGCTGCACGCTCGGCCACATAGGCCGGGTCCAGCAGGCCGGCGACCGGCACCGAGACGAAAGCCGGATCGCCATAGTAGCGATCGCGGTCGGCGTACATCAGCCGCTGCAGCTGGGCGAAGGCGGCCCAGGCCTCGGGGCTCTGCGCCCCCTTGTCGAGATCGGGCGTCCGCTCGCCCATGGCCAGAAGCTGCAGGATCGACGCCCCGCTGGACGGCGGCGGCGGCACGCAGACGACATAGACCTTATAGGGCCCGCAGACGGCCTCGCGCACGATGGGCCTATAGGCGGCGATGTCGGCGGCGGTCAGCCCGCCCGGACGCGGCCCCTCGGCCACGGCGGCGGCGATGGCCTCGGCCAGCCGTCCCGACTGGATGCCCGCCGCCCCCTCGCGCGCGAGCGTCCGCACCGTCTCGGCATAGGCGGGGTTCTTCAGCACGTCGCCCGCGACGTAGCGGGCGCCGTCCGGCTTGGTGAAATACTCGGTCGCCCAGCGGGTCTTGGCCTGGGGCGCGTCCGACGCGATCATCCCCGCCAGACGCGGGCTGACGACGAAGCCGTCCTGGGCCAGCGTCTCGGCGTCGCCGAACAGCTCGGACCAGGGCAGCGCCCCGTGCTGCTGCTGCGCCAGGGCCAGCATGGGCATGACGCCCGGCGCTCCGGTCGAACGCCCGCTCAGCACCGCATCGACGAAGGGCAGCGGCCGCCCGTTCTCATAAAAGAGCTCCGGCGTGGCCGAGGCCGGCGCCGTCTCGCGCCCGTCATAGACGGTGATCGCCTGGCTCTCGGCGTCGTAGAACATCATGAAGGCGCCGCCGCCCAGACCCGACGACTGCGGCTCGACCAGACCCAGGACGGCCTGCACCGCCACGGCGGCGTCCACCGCCGACCCGCCGCGCGCCAACACCTGCATCCCGGCCTCGACCGCCAGAGGGTTGGCCGCCGAGACGAAGGGCCCGCGCGCGGGCGCCTGCGCGGTCGCCGCGACCGTTTCCACAGCCGTCGCCTCCGCGACCGGCGCCGTGGCGCATCCCGCCAGCATAAAGGCGCCGACGGCCGCCCCCGTCAGAATGAGCGAAATCTTGCGCCGACGGTTCGACGAGGGGTTGGAATAGGCGCGCACGCGACGGCTCCTGCGGGGTTCGGGGAGAGGTTCATGCCTAGTGCCACAGGGCCACGAGGCCAAGCCCGCATTTTCTATCGGCATTTTCAGAAAAGCCGCTTGCCAGCCCCCGGCCCACCCGCTAGATAGCCGCCCTGCCCGCAAGGCAGTGCGCACCCGTAGCTCAGCTGGATAGAGCACCAGACTACGAATCTGGGGGTCAGGAGTTCGAATCTCTTCGGGTGCGCCACTTTGCTTTCTCTTGAAATCGGCGTCGCAAGGCGGCCCCAGTGGGTCCGCCTTTAAGCATGGGCGTTTAGCACCGCTTAACGGTGCATAACTTATGGTTGTCACCTGAAAGAGGTGAGGCCTGACCATGAGCCGACGCTTTTCCCTTCTGACGCCGGGCCGCGATCGACGCGGCGTCGCCGCCATCGAGTTCGCGATGGTGGCGCCCATCCTGATCCTGATGATGCTCGGCATGGTGGTGTACGGCGGCTGGTTCTGGATGGCCCACTCCGTCCAGTCCCTGGCGTCGGAGGGCGCCAGGGCGGCGATCGCCGGACTGGACCCGAGCGAACGAGAAGCCCTGGCCCGCAGCTTCATCAACGCCCAGGTCCGCGACATGGGTCTGCAGGCCGCCCGCGCCTCGGTCGAGGTCGAAAGCACGGCGGGCGTGATCCGCGTCAAGGTCGCCTATGACGTGCGCGACCATCCCTTGATGGCGCTGGCCGCCATCGTGCCGGCGCCGCCGCGCATCATCCATCGCACGGCGGTCGTGCGCCTGGGCGGGTACTGACATGACCCGCCCGGACTGGCTGAAGAACGAGAAGGGCGGCGTCGCCGTCATGAGCGCGGCCTTCGGCGGCGTCATGTGCGTGCTGGCGGCCCTCGCCGTCGATCTGGGGTCGATCACCCTGAAGGCCCGACAAATTCAGGGAACGGCCGACCTGGCGGCCATGGCCGCCGCGCGCGACCTGGCCCACGCCGACAGCGCGGCCCGCGCCACGGCCCTGGCCAATCTGGCCGACGTCGCCGCCGTCAACGTGGCCAAGGGCGCCTATGTCGCCGACCCTGGCGTCGCCCCCAAAAACCGCTTCAGCCCCGGCAGTGCGACGCCCAACGCCGCGCGCGTCGATGTGACGGCGCCCGCCCCGCTGTTCTTCGGGCGCTGGGTCCTGCAACGCGACAGCATCACAGTGCGCAAGACGGCCACCGCCGCGATACCGGGCGGCGAGCCGCGCGCCATGTTCTCGATCGGCTCGCGCCTGGCCAGTCTGGACGGCGGCCTGGCCAACGCCCTGCTGTCCGGCCTGCTGGGCAGCAATGTCTCGCTGACGGTCATGGACTATCGCGCCCTGGCCGACGCGCGGGTCAATCTGCTGCAGTTCTCGGACGCCCTGGCGACCGACATCGGCCTGACGGCAGGCGATTATGACGCCCTGCTGCAGCAGGAGGTGACGGCGGGGCGGGCCTTGAAGGTGCTGGAGACCCTCGCCGGCGCTGACACCAAAAGCGCTCTGAGCAAGCTGACCCGCACCCCCGTCGACGCCAAGCTGAAGCTGAAGGATCTGATCGGGGTCGAGGCCGACGCCAGGCAGGGCCTGCGCGAGGGCCTGAACGCCGAGGTTTCGGCGCTGGACCTGATCATGGCCACGCTCGAGACCGCCAACGGCGACCGACAGGTGGCGCTGGATCTCGGCGCGCGCGCCGGTCTGGCCGATCTGGACGTCATGCTGGCCATCGGCGAACGGCCGAACAAGTCGCCCTGGCTGACCGTCACCGGCAAGGGCGAGCCGATCATCCGCACCGCCCAGGCGCGGATCTATCTCAAGGCCACCACCGCCCAGGCTCTGTCGGGTCTGGCCCAGGTCAAGCTGCCGATCCTGGTCGAGGCCGCCGCCTCGGAGGCGAAGCTCAGCCGCATCACCTGCGGCGCAGCGCCCAGCGTGACCCTGGCGGTGCGGCCCGGCGTGGCCCGCGCCCGCATCGGCGTGGTGGACGAGTCCAAGCTGAAGAACTTCAAGACGGCGCTGACCACGTCGCCGGCGACGGTCGCGTCAGTTCTGGGCCTGGTGACGGTCAAGGCCCACGCCGATCTGGAGATCGCCGACCTGAACTGGCAGGAGGTCGCCTTCAACCCCTCCGACATCTCGAACCGGACGGTGAAGTCGGTGCGCTCGCGTGGCTTCGTCAACGGCCTGATCGTCAGCCTGCTGCAACGGCTGGACGTGGATGTGGACGTGATCGGCCTGGGCCTGGGCCTCGGCGACCTGATCAAGGCCCTGGGCGCGCTGCTGACGCCTCTGGGGCCGGTGCTGGACGGGATCGTCCAGCCCCTGCTCGACCTGCTAGGCCTGAAACTGGGCGAGGCGGACGTGCAGACGCACGCCGTCCAGTGCCCCCAGCAGGGACGCACGCCTGTTCTGGTCGGCTAGAGGAAGGGGCGCGACGCCCCGACCGTCAGCCCTCGACGGAGCGCAGCCCCGAGACGGAGGCCTGCTGCACCACCGGGCGGCGCTGGCCGCCGGCGGCGATGACGCGGTCGATGCGGGCCTTCTCGGCGCGGAAGGCGGCCAGGTCGGCGCCCGCCAGGACGGTGCCTTCCTGCGTCTTGATGCCGGACGGATTGATCCGTTGACCGTTGCGCCAGATTTCATAGTGCAGGTGCGGGCCGGTCGAAGCGCCGGTCGAGCCGACATAGGCCACGACCTGCCCCTGAGACACGCGCTGACCGGCGCGAACGCCCGAGCCGTAGCGCGACAGGTGGCCGTAGCCGCTTTCCAGGCCGTTGGCGTGGCGGATGCGCAGCCAGTTGCCATAGCCGCCCCAGCGCCGGGCCTCGACGACCACGCCGTCGGCCGGGGCCACGATAGGCGTGCCGGTCCCGGCGGCGAAATCCATCCCCTGGTGCATCTTGCGATAGCCCGAGATGGGGTGGGTGCGGACGCCGAAGTTGGAGCTGACACGACGGAAGCTGGTCAGCGGAGTGCGCATCATGGCCGTGCGCGTGTTTTTGCCGGTGGCGTCGAAATACTCGGCCGTTTTCGCGCCGGGGCGCTGATAGCGATAGAAGGCGTGGCCCTTCAGCTCGGCGTAGAGCAGCTCGCCGGTCTCGACCGTGCGGCCCGCCTCGGTCACAGAACGATCGAAGACCAGGGTGAACTCGTCCGAGGCCTTCACGTCGCGCTGCATGTCGAACTTGTGCGCGAACAGCTGGCTGGCGCGGCGGACAACCGCCGAGGTGGCGCCCAGTTCGCGGGCGCTGGCCGACAGCGAACGCTGGACCTTGTCATTGGCGACGACGGTTTCGTGCGTGACCTTTTCGTCGAGGGCGCGCAGGCGAAGGGCGCCGTCGAAGCTGCGCGAGACGGTCAGCTGGCTGGCCGGGCCGGTGCGCATGGTCAGGCCGATCAGGCGGGCGTCGCCCCGGCCGCCGCGCGGCTTGGAGACGGCGGTCTCGAATTTCAGACCGGCGCGCAGATCCTTGAGATCAAAGGCGCTGGCGATGGTGGCGGCGACGGCGCTGGCTTCGTCGGCGCCGACGCCGGTGCGGCGCACGGCCTGCTCGAAGGTTTCGCCGCGGCGGATTTGGACGGGAATGGCCTCGGGGGCCGTCAGACCGGCGGGCGCGCCGGCGGCGGCGTAGGCCTGGGTCTCGAGATAGGCGATCTGTTCCGATGTCAGCGCCGGAACTTCCTCGGCGCGCACAGGTTCATAGGCTTGGCCCGCCACCAGGGCGATAGCCACGGCAGCAGCCGTCGTCAGGAGATGCGGCGCAAGCCGCATGGGCTGGCGGCGCGGATCGAACTGAGCCATCGGTCCCCGGCAATCGACGACGCCGTACTGGCGCCCAACCATTCGAATCATGGATCGCGTTCAGGAGCCCCCGAAACGCGAAGCGAGCGATATAACCCGCCCGTCCCATCTTGGGAAGCGCGAAGGTTACAATTGGTTAACTTGGCCGGTCCAAGTCTGAGTATTCCACTGTTTTTCATGGATCATCAGCGGAGACCGGCCCTTTTCTGGCCTTGCTTGACTGAACAGTGACTGAAGCGACACGCCTCAGTGTTCATGCGGCAACAACTGTTGTCCCGGACCATTCTGTGGCGTTGTTGCCGCCTCCCTTTCGCCGACCACGCCGAGCGCCTTTGACCGACGACACCCCCGCCCCCAGGCCCCAGCCGCGCCGCCGCTCCGTCGCCCGGACGGTGCTGATCACGCTTCTGATCGGCCTGTTGGTGCTGCTCGCCCTGGCGGCCGCCCTCTACCTGAACCGACGCGCCGCCGCGCGCGAGCTGCTGACCGGCTGGCTGGACCGCAAGGGGATCGACGCCGACGTCGAGGTGGAGCAGCTGGAGATCGACGGCTTCGTCGGCAAGATCAGCATCGGCGATCCGCGCAACCCCGACTTCAAGGTCGAGCGGGTCGAGGTCGACTACGCCCTGGGCATGCCCTGGTCCAAGACCGGCCTGAGCGTGACCCCCAGCCGCATCCGCCTGGTCCGGCCGCTGGCCCGCGCCAGCTGGAAGAAGGGCAAGCTGTCGCTCGGTTCGCTGGACCCGCTGGTCGAGGAATTCCTGGCCAAGCCGCCGCGCCCCGACCAGCCCGCCCCCCTGGTCATCGTCGAGGACGGCCGCGCCCGCATCGACACCGAATACGGCCCGCTGCAAATCCTGGCCGACGCCCGCGTCGACGACAGCAAGCTGATGCGGCTGAGCGCCCGCCTGCCCGCCGCCTCGCTTAAAAGCGGCGATACGGAAGCGCGCGGCGCGAGCGCCGTCATCGACCTGACCACCACCGGCGACCGCGTGGCGCTGAAGATCGAGGCCGCCGCCGACAGCTTCGCTCTGAATGACACTGGCGGATCGGCCGCCCGGCTGAGCCTGACCGGCGACCTGCCCTATCCCGACCTCAAGACCCGCCGCGGCGACGGCCGCGCCGTCATCGCCGCTCGCCTGACCGCCGACGCTCTGACGGCGGGCGGGATCGAGGGACGCAAGGCCGAGGCTGCGCTGGATTTCGACGGGCTGACCGAAGGCTGGATCGAGACCTTCCGCATCGCCGGCAAGGGCCAGACGCGGGTGCGCGCGCAACGGCTCACCGGACAGGGACTGGAGGCGCGCGGCGCCGACCTCGCCCTGAACCGCGCCGACATCACCGTCGCCAAGGGAGAACGCGGGCTGGAATGGCGCGTGGCCTCGCCGGCCGCCGTCCGGCTGGACAGCGGGGTCGCGGGCGGGACGCGGCTGACCCGGGCGACGCTGACGTTTTCGAGCCTGACGGCGGGCGGGCGCGGCGACGCTTTCGAGGTCCAGGGGCCGCTGGCCCTGACGGCCGGACGACTGGTCACGGGCGACCTGACGCTGAACGAAGCGCGCGGGCGACTATTGCTGGACGTGGTGCGCGACGGCGTGACGCGGGTGACAGCGACCGGATCGCTGGCCGCGCCGCGCGCCGCCTGGCCCGGCTTCGGCGCGCCGGCCGCCGACGACCTGCCGGAGCTGGCCGAGCTGAAGCGGGCCCTGGGCGCCTTCGCCATCGACGCGCCAGGCGTGCGGTTCGCCACCGGCAATGCAGGAACCGAGCTGACCCTGACCCGCCCGATCACGGCGCGCCCGGCCAACGGCGGCGTCCTGACGCTCTCCCCGGCAAGGACGCCCCTGTTCGCCGCCGAATCCGGCCAGTCGGGCGGCGGCGCCCTGAGCCTGACCTCGCAGCGCGGCGGCGGCCTGCCCGAGGCCCGGTTCGACGTGCCCTCATGGAGCCTGACGCGCGGCGGCTTCCGCGCCACGCTGGACGGCCAGGCGGCGCTGGACTTCGGCCCCGGCCGCGGCATCGCCCTGTCGACCCGGGGCGAACTGGCCTCCAGCGGCGGGCGGCTGACTTACATTGCGCAGGACTGCATCCCCGTCAGCGTCGAGCGGCTGGAGTTGGGCGAGAACGACGTGACCGACGTGGCCGGCCGCTTCTGCCCCGCCGACGCCCCGCTGATCGTCATCGCCAACGGAAGCTGGCGCGCCCAGGGGACGCTGGCCGACGTCGGCGCGACGGCCCCCTTCCTGGCCATGCGCTTCTCTGACGCCCACGGCCGACTGGTCGTGGACGGCAAGCCCGCCGGCCTGTCGATGACGGCGACCGTCGCCCAGGCCCAGGTCGCCGACACCACCGACCCGCAGCGCTTCCTGCCGTTGACGGCGACGGGCGAGGCGCGGCTGGCCGATGATGTGTGGAGCGGCGGGTTCGACCTGAGCCGGCTGAGCCATGCCATCGGCCGCCTCGATCTGCGCCACGACGGTCGGGCCGCGGCCGGCGGCGTGACCATCAGCGCGCCGAACCTGACCTTCACCGAACACGGCCTGCAGCCCGACGATCTCAGCCCGCTGGCCGCCGACTACCTGAAGTCGCCGGTCGAAGGCTCGGCCGGGTTCGAGGGGCGGTTCGACTGGACCCCGGACGGCGCGACCAGCTCCGGCGTCCTGACCACGCCCGGCCTCGACTTCACCAGCCCCGCGGGCAAGGTGAAGGGGCTGAAGGGCCGGGTCGAGTTCACCAGCCTGACGCCGCTGATCACCGCGCCCGATCAAATCCTGACGGTCGACCGGCTGGAGACGGTCACGCCGCTGACCGACCTCGACCTGAAATTCATGCTCGACGCCGAGGCCCTGCATCTGGCGGGCGGCAAGCTGGACGTGGCCGGGGGCCGCATCAGCATCGAGCCCTTCGCCGTGCCGCTGTCGCCCAACCAGCCCTGGGGCGGGGTGATCGTGGTCGAGGAGGTCCAGCTGAACGAGCTGATGAAGAGCGCCAATCTTCAGGAGAAGGCCGAGCTGGACGCCGTGGTGTCGGGCCGCCTGCCCTTCACCTACGCCCCCGATGTCGGCTGGCGGGTCGTCGGCGGCGTGCTGAACGCGGTGCGCCCCGGCCGCCTGTCGATCCAGCCCGAGGTGTTCGACGATCTGGCGGCCGGAGGCGGAGCGGCCGACGGCGAGGCCTTGCCGCCCAACACCATGCAGGACCTAGCCTATCAGGCCATGCAGGACCTGGCGATCAGCGACCTGAGCGCCGAGGTCAACAGCCTGGATGAAGGCCGGCTGGGGGTCCGCTTCCGCATCCACGGCCGCCACGATCCGCCCGAACGCCAGCAATTGCGCCTGGGCTGGATGGAGGTGATCCGCCGCGACTTCCTCAAGAAGAAGCTGCCCCTGCCGTCCGACACCCCGATCGACCTGACGCTGGACACCACCTGGAACGCCAACCAGATCGTGTCCGACCTGCTGGAATGGGGCAAGTCCGCCAACGGGGCCGCCCCGACGGCGCCCCCGGAAACGAAAACGCCTTGAGCTACGGCGCCGCTTTGTTCAGAACCCATTCACGCACCGGGGCGTTAGATCGCCGCAACTTCAACCGCCGCCTTCGGAGATCGGCCCCATGATCAGCAAGCGTCAGATCGCCGTGCTCGGCCTCGCCGCCGTCGCCGTCGCCGTCGCCGCGTGCGCGCCCACGGTGAACATCAAATTCAGCGAACCGCTGCAGATCTACGCCAAGCTGGACGCCGACATCCGCATCAAGCTCGACCAGGAACTGCAGAACCTCCTGCGCGAAAACCCCAACCTGTTCTGACCGAAAGAAAGGGGCTGAACATGAACCATCGCAAGCTCTTCGTCGCCGTCGCCGCCGTCGCCGCCCTGGGCGTGGCCGCCGGCGCCGCCGTGGCCCAGACCGCCTCGCAAAAGGCTCTGGTTGATCAGGCCAAGGCCGCCGGCTCGGTCGGCGAACAGGCCGACGGCTTCCTCGGCGTCCGCACCTCGGTCGCGCCCGACACCCAGGCGGCGGTCAGCGCCACCAACGCCGGTCGCCGCCAGGCCTACGCCCGCAGCGCCGCCGACGCCGGCACCTCGGCCGAAGTGGCCGGAGCCCGTATGTTCGAGACCCAGCTCTTGCCGCGCATCAGCTCGGGCCAGTGGTACAAGAACGCCGCGGGCCAGTGGGTCCAGCGCTGATCTGAGGCGATGAAAATGCCCCGGGCCGGAGGTCGGACAGGACGTTTCCTGCTGGCCCTCGGCCTGGCGGTCGTCATCGCCGCCGCCGCTGTGCTCGGTCTGGCCGGATACTGGCGGCTGATCGGCGGCGGACCGATGTCCGTCCACGGATGGATCGCCATGGGGCTGGGCGTGCTCGGCACGATCGGCCTGTCCTGGCTGCTGATGAGCCTGGCCTTCCGCTCGGATCGCGAAGGCTGGGACGACCGGGTCGACAACCGGCTGGACCCCGGCCGGGATGAGACCGAAAACAACGATCTCGACTACTGATTTCCACGGAGTCCGCCATGCGTTTCGCCCTGCCGCTGTTCGCCGTTTCGGCCGTCGCCGTCCTGGCGGCCTGCTCGCAACCGGCGGCCAAGAAGGCTGAGCCCGGCCCGGCAGAGCCGCGCGCCCTGGCCGGGGTCGATCTGGACCAGCCTCTGCGCGTGCTGGGGACCGAGCCCTTCTGGACCGTCGAGATCACGTCGGCGGGCCTGACCTATTCCGGCGTCGATCGCCCCGAGCAGAAGGCCGCCAACCCCGGCCCCGCCCTGCTGGGCACGATGGCGGTCTGGACCACGCAGACCGAGGCCAAGACCCCGCTGGAGGTCACGCTGACGGCGACCGACTGCTCCGACGGGATGAGCGACCGCACCTATCCCCTGACCGCCAAGGTCGAGATCGGCGGCGAAAGCCTGACCGGCTGCGCCGCCGCCAGCGCGGCCATCGAGAAGGCAGGCGAATCCGGCCGGGTCGAATAGCCGAGGAGCGCAGATCGGGCTGGCGCCGGTCTTGCTTCTGGGACGGCAGGCCGCTTAACGCTTCCCAAAGCGGCGCCGTTTCATGGTGGCCGCATGACCCCGGTTCAGACCCCTGTCGATCTTCGCCCGCTGACCGCCCTGCGGTTCATGGCGGCCCTGTGGGTGGCCCTCTACACCTTCTGGCCCAACCTCGACGTCAGCTTCCTCCCCAACCTGACGGCCAAGGGCTATCTGGGCGTCGAGCTGTTCTTCGTCCTGTCGGGCTTCATCCTCAGCCACGTCTATCTGCACGCCTTCGCCGAGAAGCGCTTCTCCTATCGCGGCTTCCTGTGGGCGCGGATCGCGCGGGTCTATCCGCTGCATGTCTTCACCCTGCTGGGCGTCATGGCCCTGGGCCTGGCGGCCGTGGCCGTGGGGCTGAGCATCGACGGCAGCGTCCTCAGTTGGAAGACCCTGCCCGCCCATCTGCTGATGCTGCACGCCTGGGGCTTTGCGGGCGAGGCCGGCTGGAACCATCCGTCCTGGTCGATCTCGGCCGAGTGGTTCGCCTATCTGGCCTTCCCCCTGTTCGCCCTGGCCGCCTGGCCCCTGCGGAAGCGGCCCTGGGTCGCGACGGCGGGCGCGGCGGTCTTCCTGATGGGGCTCTACGCCGCCTTCGAGCGTCTGGCGGGCTTCCCCCTGACCGAGGCCACCTTCCGCTGGGGCGCGCTGCGCATCGTCCCCTGCTTCGCCTATGGCTGCGCCCTCTACCTGGTCTATCGCCGCGCCCCGGTGAAACCCGCGGGTCCGCTGGCCCTGCTGGCCGCCGCCGTCATGATCGCCTCGGCCTCGGTCCTGGCCTGGGACGCGATCACCGTGCTGGCCGCTGGCCTGCTGATCCTGGCCCTGGCCTCCCTGCCCAACGGCCGGGCCGGCTGGCTGGCGTCCAAGCCCGCCGTCTACCTCGGAGAGATCAGCTATTCCGTCTACATGGTCTGCGCCCCGTGGCAGATCCTGGCGGTCAATCTGGCGGCCCGCGCGACCGGAGCGGAGGACAAGCGGCTTCACATTCTTGTGTGGCTGGGGGTCGTTCTGGGCCTGATCGCCGCGGCCGCCGTCACCTATCACCTGATCGAGCGCCCGGCCCGAAAGGCCCTGCGCGGCCTGGCCGAACGGCGACGCTCGCCTGTGGGTCGCGGCGCGAAACAGTCCGAAACGGTTCTTCAACCTTCGGACACTATCGTCTAAGGCTTGGTCCGCGTTTTAGTCGGGAGCACGCCAGATGATGAAACGGCTCACAGCCGCCGCGGTTGCGGCGACCCTGGGTCTCCTTGCGATCGGCTCCGCGCCGGCCAAGGCTGATGATCCCTACTGGCAGTGCGTGACCTTCGCCCGCATGTTCTCGGGCATCAACATCTTCGGCGACGCCTGGACCTGGTGGCGTCAGGCGGTCGACAAGTTCCGCACCGGCCGCGCCCCGGAAACCGGCTCGGTGCTGGTCTTCCAGCCCAGCGGCCGGATGGACAAGGGCCACGTCGCCGTCGTTTCCGACATCCTGACCGACCGCGTCATCCGCGTGACCCACGCCAACTGGGGCGGCAGCCGCGGCAAGGTCGAGGAGAACGTCACCGTCGTCGACGTCTCTTCCTCGGGCGACTGGAGCCGGGTCAAGGTCTGGTACAACCCGATCAACGCCCTGGGCACCACCGTCTATCCGACCTACGGCTTCGTCTACAAAGGCGCGCGCGACGCCTTCGACAGCGGTCGTCAGATGGCCGCCGGCGCCGCCGAAACCCGCGCCGCCAACTGATTTTCCGTCGCCTCCGGGCTGGCCCTTCGGGCCCGATCCGGCGATAGGTGACGGATGACCGAAGCACCTGACGACATTCGCGGCCACGCTATCGAGACGGCCAAGCACGAGCCGACCGGCATCACCTATGCCGGCTATCTGTCGCTCGACGTCCTGCTGAACGCCCAGCATCCCCGCTCGGACCAGCATGACGAGATGCTGTTCGTCATCATCCATCAGACCAAGGAACTGTGGCTCAAGCAGATCCTGCACGAGTTGGCGCTGGCGCAAAGCCTGGTCCGCGCCGGCGATCTGGTCCCGGCCTACAAGAGCCTGGCCCGCGTCAGCCGCATCCAGGCGGTGATGACCCAGAGCTGGGACATCCTGGCCACCATGACCCCCGCCGACTACCTGAAATTCCGCGGCGACCTGGGCGCCAGCTCGGGCTTCCAGAGCGACCAGTTCCGCCGCCTGGAGACCATGCTGGGCCTCAAGGACCCGCGCTTCCTGCGCTTCCATGCCGAACGCCCAGAGGCCCATGCCGCGCTGGTGGCGGCCATCGAGGCCCCCAGCCTCTATGACGACGCCCTGCGGCAGATGTCGCTGGCGGGCCTGCCCGTTCCGGCCGAGGTGCTGAACCGCGACGTCAGCCAGACCTACGAACCCTCCGAGGGAGTCGAGGCCGCCTGGCTGGAGGTCTACCGCGACACCGAGCGCTGGTGGCCGCTCTATCAACTGGCCGAGAAGCTGGTCGATCTGGACGACGCCCTGCTGACCTGGCGCCACAAGCATGTGGTCACGGTCGAGCGCATCATCGGCCGTCGCCAGGGCACGGGCGGCACCGACGGCGTCGGCTATCTGGTCGAGACGCTGAAGCGCCGCTGCTTCCCGGAACTGTGGTCGCTGCGGACTAAGCTCTAGAGCGGGCAACCTTCGCCGCTGGCGCGGGTTTCACCTGACGTCAGCCACGGAGGTGTCCGGTGAACTCCCCCAACAGTCATGACATCAAGGTTCTGAACGGTCTGGCCGAGGGCGCCATCGACAGCGCCGACGGCTACGCCGAAGCGGCGGCCGAGACCGACGACGCCCGCTATCGCGCCCTGTTCCAGCGCCGCAGCGAAGATCGACGCCGCGTCGCGTCCGACCTGCAGGCGGTCGTGCGCAGCCTGGGCGGTCAAGCCGAGGACGAAGGCTCCATCCTGGCCAAGGCCCAGCGCGCCTTCATGGACATCAGACACGCCCTGTTGCGGGACGAGGCGGCGGTCGTCGGCTCCGTCGAAGGCGGCGAAGCGCATCTGCAGACCCGCTTCGATCACGCCCTGGCCGACGCGGCCCTGTCGGCCACGACCCGGGAAACCATCCGTCGCGCCTACGCCGCCGTGAAGACGGGCCACGACGAAATGCACGCCCTGCGACGCAGCCTGGAAGGCCAGCGCGACGCCGACAATCCGCTGCATCCGCAGTAGGCTCATGACCGCGCTCAAGCAGCGCTCGACCGCGTCGAGCGCGTTAGCGCCCAAAACAAAGAAAAAGACCCCGGCGTTTCCGCCGGGGCCTCGATCATTTCAGCGCAGGGCCGAGGCTTGGGATTAAGCCTCGTCGCCCTTGTCAGCCGAACCGGTGACCGGAACGGCAGCGCCCTTGGCCGGGCGAGCGATCTGGCGCTCGGCGATCCGGGCCGACTTACCGCGACGGTCGCGCAGGTAGTAGAGCTTGGCGCGACGGACGACGCCGCGACGCTTCACTTCGATGGAGTCGATGTTCGGCGACAGGATCGGGAAGCGACGCTCCACGCCTTCACCGAAGGAAATCTTGCGGACCGTGAAGGTCTCGTTGATGCCGCCGCTGTCGCGGGCGATGCAGACGCCTTCGAACGCCTGGATGCGTTCGCGCTCGCCTTCCTTGATCTTCACGTGGACGCGCAGGGTGTCGCCCGGTTGGAAGTCAGGGATGGTCTTGCCTTCGAGCAGGCGGGCTTTTTCTTCGGCAGCGATCTGCTGGACGATGTTCATTCTATTCTCCTCGGGCTTTTGCGCCCTTTGCCTTTGATTTGGCGGAGCCAGGCTCCGCAGTCGTCTTTGCAAGATGCGCCGCCCAGAGGTCCGGGCGCCGTTCCCGCGTGGTCTCCTCCCGCTGTGCTTCTCGCCATTGCGCGATCTTCTTGTGATCGCCCGACAGCAGCACCTCGGGAATGTCGTGCCCCTCGAACGTCCGCGGTCGCGTGTACTGCGGGTGTTCCAGAAGACCGTCCTCGAAGCTTTCGGACGACAGGCTTTCAGCCGCGCCGAGAACACCGGGAACCAGTCGTACGCACGCCTCGATCGCCACCATGGCCGCCGCCTCGCCACCGGCGAGGACCGCGTTTCCGACGGAGATCTCCTCGAACCCGCGTGCGTCAAGCACCCGCTGGTCCACCCCCTCGAAACGACCGCAAAGCACGACGATTCCGTCGGCCTTGGCCCATTCCTTCACTCGCGCCTGCGTCAGGGGTCGACCGCGTGCGCTCATGTACAAAAGCGGCCGGGGCGGGCCTGAAAGGCTGTCGAGAGCCCGGGCCACCACGTCCGCTTTCAATACGGCTCCAGGACCGCCACCCGCGGGGGTGTCGTCCAGGAAGCCGCGCTTATCTTCGGAAAACGCGCGAATGTCCAGCGTCTGCAAGTCCCACAGCCCCTTCTCGCGCCAGGCGGTGCCGATCAGCGACACGCCGAGCGGCCCGGGAAAGGCCTCGGGGAACATGGTCAGGACGGTCGCGGTAAAGGGCATGGCGGCGGCTCATACACCAGAAAGGCGGAAAAATCCGACTCTCTGCTGCAAACGCCTGCTCCCTCTCCCGGCGGGAGAGGGCTTGAGCCTCCAAGAGCGAAGCGATTGGTCAGGCGAAAGGGTGAGGGGCTTGTCCTTTCAGTCGGCGTGAGCCGCATCGCTCGTGTCCTCGCCTTCGCGAATGAACCGGCGCCGCGACGGCTTCGCCGACGGCGCCCTCCAACCCTCACCCTTTCGCCTTGGCGGATCGCCTCCGGCTCTCCGAGGCTCAATCCCTCTCCCATCAGGAGAGGGACTCACGTTGAGGGTGATTTAGGCCGGCTTGCCGCCGCCCGCCGCGATCCAGGCGTCGACCTGATCGGCCAGCACGTCCAGCGGCACCGAGCCCGAGCCGAGGACCACGGCGTGGAAGTCCTTGATGTCGAAACGAGCGCCCAGCGTCGCCTCGGCCTTGGCGCGCAGTTCCTCGATCTTCAGTTCGCCGATCTTGTAGCTGGTCGCCTGGCCGGGATTGGTGATGTAGCGCTCGACCTCCTTGACGATGTCGCGCTCGGACAGCAGCGAGTTGTCGCGGAAATAGGCGATGGCCTCCTCACGCGACCAGCGCTTGGCGTGCAGGCCCGTGTCCGTCACCAGACGCACCGCGCGCCACAGCTCGGTCGAGAGACGACCGAAGTCGGAATAGGGGTCCTGATAGAAGCCCATCTCCTTGCCCAGTTGTTCGGCGTAGAGGCCCCAGCCCTCGGCGTAGGCGCCGTAGCCGCCGAAGCGGCGGAAGCGCGGCAGGCCCTCGATCTCCTGGGCGTAGGCGATCTGGAAGTGATGCCCCGGCGCGCCCTCGTGATAGCTGATGCCCTCGATCTGGGGCTTCAGCACCTGGGTCATGTCCGACAGGTTGACGTAGTAGATGCCCGGCCGCGAACCGTCCGGGGCCGGCGAGTTGTAGAAGGCGATGGAGGCCGTGGCCTCGCGGAACGGCTCGACGGCGCGGACCTCCAGCGCCGCCTTGGGCAGGTTGGAGAACCACTGCGGCGCGATCGCCATGACCTGGGCGATGAAGCCGCGGGCGTCGGTCAGATACTGCTCCTTGCCCTCCGCCGTGTTCGGATACTGGAAGCGCGGGTCGGTCTTCAGGAAGACGAAGAAGTCCTGCAGCGAGCCGGTGAAGCCGACCTTGGTCTTGATGGCCTCCATCTCGGCCTGGATGCGGGCCACC
Source organism: Brevundimonas sp. KH_025 (assembly GCF_057839885.1). Lineage (NCBI taxonomy): Bacteria > Pseudomonadati > Pseudomonadota > Alphaproteobacteria > Caulobacterales > Caulobacteraceae > Brevundimonas > Brevundimonas sp. KH_025. Next base: position 2,595,374 of record NZ_CM174501.1, read on the forward strand.
TCGTCCAGACCGATCTGGTGGATCTGGGCGGCGGTCAGGTCGGTCGTGGTCGAGAGCTGCAGGCGGGCGTTGTAATAGGCCTCGCCGTTCGGCAGCCGCCAGACGCCCGCGTCGCTGTCGGCCATCGGCTGGACCTCGGCCAGGGCCGTCAGCACCGTATCGAAGCCGCGCTTGTAGGGGCCGGTCAGGGCGGCGCGGGCCGAGGCCAGCAGCCGGTCCTTCGTGGCCTGATCGGCGTCCAGCGCCCCGACCTTCTTCTGGAAGTCGGCCCAGACGGGGTTGTCGGCGCCGGTGTCGAAGGGGGCGCCGGTGATGACGTTGCGGGTGTTCTCGATGGAGGGCGCAAAGACGAAGCGCGGCGAGACCACGCCCTCGGCGGCGCGGGCCTTCAGCGTCGTCGCCACCTGCCCCATCTGGCGCTCGGCGTCGGCCAGACGCGCGACATAGGCCTCGGCGTCCGAGACGCTGGCGATGCGATGGTTGTTGATCAGGAAGACCGGCAGGCTGGTGGTCGGGTTGCCGTTGGCCGCGAACTGGAAGCCCCAGTCGCGCCACTGGTTCGACAGGCGCGCCTGCTGCACCCCGTACTCGAACAGCCGCCACGACAGCTGGCTCTGGGTGCTGAGCTTCGACGGATCGAACTCGGCCTTCATGCGGGCGAGTTGCGCCTCTTGCAGCGCCAGGGCGCGCTCGGCGGCAGCGTCGGACACGTCGTCCAGTTTGTCGTAGTCGATCTTCAGCCCCAGCGAGGTCATCTGTTGCGGGCTGAGGGCGATGCGCTCCTGGAAGGCCTGGTCGAAGAAGGCGTTGAGGCGCGCGTCCTCGCTCTGGACCTGAGCGGCCGCCGACGCGGGCGCGGCGGCCTGCTGGGCCATGGCCACGGGCGCGGCGGCGCAAAGCGCCAGAACGGCGGCGGACGAGATCAGAAAACGACGCATGAAACCCCCTCGGAACGACGAGGCGGCACTGTTCCCCGGGGCGGCGTCGGGCGCAAGTGAGAGCGCTTCCCTTCTCCCGATGGGAGAAGGTGGCCCGAAGGGCCGGATGAGGGTTCACGATCGAAGTCGGCGCACGCCGCCGCGCGACGACGGACGCCGCAGCCCCTCACCCCTTCGCCTTGCCGACCGCTTCGCTCCCGGAGGCTCAAGCCCTCTCCCGCCGGGAGAGGGTCAAAAACCTAGCCCCCGCGCAAATCCGTGATCGTCCGGCCCGGCGCGATCTGCTCGGCCTCGGTGATCAGATGGACCAGGGCCGGACGACCGCCCGCCGCCGCTTCACGCGCGGCCGCAAGCGCCGCCGGGAAGTCCTCGGTCCTCTCACAACGCACGGCGAAGGCGCCGAAGGCCTCGGCGAACTTCACGAAATCGGGGTTCTTCAGCTCGGTGGCGATGACGCGGGCGGGGTATTCCCGCTCCTGGTGCATCCGGATGGTGCCGAACGTCCCGTTGTCGACGACCACGACGATGGCGCCCAGGCCGTACTGGGCGGCGGTGGCCATCTCGTTGGCGCTCATCATGAAGTCGCCGTCGCCGGCGATGCAGACGGCCTCACGCGCCGGGTCGACCACCTTGGCCGCCAGCACCGCCGGATAGCCGTAGCCCATGGCGCCCGAGGTCGGGGCCAGCTGGGTGCAACGGGCCTGATGGCGGTGGAAACGGTGCAGCCAGGCGGCGAAATTGCCCGCGCCATTGGTCAGGATGGCGTCTTCCGGCAGGACCTCGGCCAGATGGGCGATGACCTCGCTCATGTTGACCGCGCTCTTCACTTCGATGGGCGAGGAGAAGGCGATGAAGTCGGCGTGGGCGGCGCCCCCCTGCTCGCTCCAGGTCCGGCCCGGGTCGATGCTCGACAGGGCCAGCGCCGCCAGTGAGTTGTCAGCCGTCGCGGCCAGAGCCGGCGCCCAGACGCGGCCCAGTTCTTCCGCGCCCGGATGAATGTGGATCAGGGTCTCGGCGGTCTTGGCGCGGTCCAGCAGGGTGTAGCCCTGGGTCGGGTTCTCGCCCATGCGGGCGCCGATCACCAGCAACAGGTCGGCCTCCTTGACCCGCGCCACCAGTTTCGGGTTCGGACCGAGGCCAAGATCGCCCGCATAGCCGGGATGATCGTTGCGGATCAGGTCCTTGCGGCGGAAGGACAGGGCCAGCGGCAGGCCCAGACGCTCGGCCCAGGCGGAAATGGCGTCGGTGGCGGCGTCGGTCCAGCCCGAACCGCCGAGAATCAGCATGGGGCGTTCGGCCTTGGCCAGACGCGCCTTCACCTGTTCGACGAAGGCCGGGTCCAGCGCGGCCTTGGCGGCGACGACGGGGCGCACCGGGGCCGGGCCGCCGTCGTCGTGCAGGATGTTCTCGGGCAGGGCCACGACCACCGGACCCATGCGGCCCTGCAACGCCGTGGCGAAGGCGCGTTCGACGATCTCGACGGTGCGCTCGGGGCTTTCGATCTCGGTGGCCCACTTGGCCAGGCCGCCGAAGACCTCGCGGTAGTCGACCTCCTGGAAGGCGCCGCGGCCCCGGTCGGTCAGGGCGATCTGACCGACGAACAGGATCATCGGCGTCGAGTCCTGATGCGCCGTATGCACGCCGATCGAGGCGTGGGTCGCGCCCGGTCCGCGCGTCACCATGCAGACGCCCGGCTTGCCCGTCAGCTTGCCATAGGCCTCGGCCATGTTGGCGGCGCCCGCCTCATGGCGGCAGACGACGACCTCGATCCGATCGCGCACGTCGGCCAGGGCATCGAGCACGGCGAGATAGCTCTCGCCAGGCACACAGAAGACCTTGTCGATCCCGTTCATCACGAGGGTGTCGACCAGACGGCGGGCGGCGGTTCCAGAAGCTTGCGTCATGCTTTCGCCGTTAGCAGATTGAAGGATGAATTGGCCATGCAACCTTATGGTCAAGCTTCACGTTGAAGCCTTCAATCGACTTTTTCGGGGATTTCCCATGCGCAAGCTCATCGCCCTCACCGTCATCGCCGCCGCCCTGGCCACCGCCGCCTGCAACACCGTCGCCGGCGTCGGCCGCGATCTGGAAGCCGCCGGCCAGGCCGTGACCTCCGGCTCCAACTCGGCCCGCAACTAGGGCCGCGCGCCCGGCGGCGGGTTTTGCGATCGTTTGCGATCCCGCCACAAAAGCGTAGCGTCGTTCCCTCAGACTGCCGGCTTCAATCGGAGGACGATCATGGGACTTCTGGATAACGTGCTGGGCGGCCTCGGCGGCGACGCCGCGGGCGGCCTGTCGGACCTGCTCAAGGGTCAGGGCGGCGTCGGCGGCCTGGCCGAGAAATTCGGTCAGAACGGCCTGGGCGACGTGGCGGCCTCATGGATCGGCAAGGGCGGCAACGCCGGGATTTCGCCCGAACAGATCGCCTCGGTGCTCGGTTCGGGCCCGATCGCCGACTTCGCCAAGAAGTTGGGCATTTCGCCGGAGCAGGCCAGCGAGACCCTGGCGGGCCTGCTGCCGGAAGCCGTCGATCGTCTGACGCCGAACGGTTCGGCCGAAGGCGCGGACGACCTGCTGGGCGGTCTGATGAACAATCTGCCGGGCGGCATCGGCGACGCCCTGGGCGGCCTGTTCAAGCGCTAGAACTTGGCGCTAGGCCTCGGCCTCATAGGTGACGCCCGTCAGATAAAGCCCGTCTGACGGGGCCACGGGGCCGCAGCGCGCGCGGTCCTTGGCGGCCAGCGCCTCGGCCAGATCGGCCACGGCCCAGCGGCCCAGGCCGACCTCCGCCAGACTGCCTGCCATCGACCGCACCTGGCGGTGCAGGAAGCTGCGCGCCTCGAACACCAGATGCACCTCTTCGCCCACGCGGCTGACGCGGGCCACGTCCAGCGACTTGACCGGGCTGGCCGACTGGCACTGGGCGTCGCGGAAGGTGGTGAAGTCGTGCAGCCCGATCAGGCTCTGCGCCGCCGCATGCATGGCCTCGGCGTCCAGCGGCTTCTTGACGTGCCAGACCCGGCCCCGGTCCAGCGCCGGGCGGCCGGGCCGGTTGAGGATGCGGTACAGATACTTGCGCCCATTGGCGGTGAACCGGGCGTGCCAGTCGTCGCTGACCGGCGCGCAGTCCAGCACCGCCACCGCCTCGTGCATCAGATGGGCGTTCAGGGCGTTCATCACCGTCCGCGCCGGCCAGTCCTTGTCCAGATCGACATGGCAGGTCTGGCCCGTGGCGTGGACCCCGGTGTCGGTGCGGCCGGCGGCGGCGATGCGCACGGTCTGGCCGCTGAAGGCCGTCACAGCTATCTCGATCGCGCCCTGCACTGTCGGCTGACCGGCCTGGGCCTGAAAGCCGTTGTAGGCCGAGCCGTCGTATTCGACCGTGAAGCGGTAGCGGGGCATCAGCCCAACACCACCCCGGCAGGGACCGCGAAACCGCGCAGCATCTCGTCTGCCGACTGCACCGCCTTGCCGGGGCGCTGCACGCGGCTCAGACGCACCGCGCCGGTTCCGCAGGCCACCGTCAGGGCGTCGTCCAGAACCTGACCGGGCGTCCCCTGCCCTTCGGCCAGGGCCGACATCAGGGCCTTGATGCGCACCGGCTCACCATCGGCCTCGACCTCGAACCAGGCGCCCGGGAAGGGCGACAGGCCGCGAATATGGGCGTCCACCTCGGCGGCGGGGCGGGTCCAGTCGATACGGGCCTCGGCGGGGGTGATCTTTTTGGCGTAGGTCGGCTCGCCGGCCTGTTCGGTCTCGGTGAAGCCGCCGCGTTCGATGGCGGCCAGGGCGCGTGGCCACAGGGCGGCACCGAGGTGCGCCATGCGCTCGGTCAGGCTGGCGGCCGTGTCGTCGGGGTGGATGTCCATGACCTCGGACAGGATGATCGCGCCCTCGTCCAGGCCTTCGCTCATCCGCATGATCTGGGCGCCCGTCTGGCGGTCGCCGGCCATGATGGCGCGCTGGATCGGCGCGGCCCCGCGCCAGCGCGGCAGCAGCGAGCCGTGCAGGTTGAAGCAGCCGAGACGCGGCGCCTCCAGCACTTCTAGCTTGAGAATCTGGCCGTAGGCGACGACGCAGGCGGCGTCGAGATCCAGGCTCTTGAAGGTGTCGATGGCCTCGGGGGCCTTCATGCTCTCGGGCGTGAAGACCGGCAGGCCCATGGCCTCGGCGAAGGCGTGAACCGGCGACGGCGTCAGCTTCTGCCCCCGGCCCCTGGGGCGCGGCGGCTGCGAATAGACGGCGACGATCTCGTGTCCCGAGGCGATCAGCTCGGCCAGCGACGGCACGGCGAAGTCGGGGGTTCCCATGAAGGCTAGGCGCATGGCCACGCCTTTAGACCGTGGGGCGGCTTACATCCAGCGCGTATAGACGCCGCCGCCCTCGTCCCACTCGCCGCCCGCATCCAGGGCGTCGTCGAAATCGAGCAGGCGGTCCAGCAGCAGCCCCGCCACCACGCCCAGCGCGCCGACGGCGACGATGGTGGCCAGACTGGCCACGCCGACCTTCTGGTTGCGGGTCAGGCGACGACGGCCGTTGGGGTCGATGATCTGGGTCTTGCGGGCCATCAGGCGGCGAGCCTTGCGTTCTTCTTGACCTTGGCGACGGCCCGCTCGCGGCGCAGACGCGACAGGTGGTCGATGAACAGGACGCCGTTCAGGTGGTCCAGTTCGTGCTGGAAGCAGACGGCGTAGAGACCCTCGATCTCTTCCTCGATCTGCTCGCCGGTATAGTTCAGGTAGCGGACGCGGACGCGGGCCGGGCGTTCGACGGCGTCGAAATATTCCGGCACCGACAGGCAGCCCTCTTCGTAGGCGAACATCTCGTCCGAGGCCCAGACGACCTCAGGATTGACGAAGTAGCGCGGGTTGCGGCGCGCCAGCTGAAGGTCCTCGCTCTCGTCGGCCTCGGGGTCTTCCGATGCGCCTTCGACGACCTTGTCGCCCAGGTCCATGACCACGACGCGCTTCAGCTCGCCGATCTGGGCGGCGGCCAGGCCGATGCCCGGCGCATCGTACATCGTGTCCAGCATGTCATCCATGAGGGCGCGCAGATCGTCGGTCACGCCGCCCTCCACGGGCGGGGAGACGGCCTTGAGGATCGCCAGGTCGGCGGCGTTATCGATGGTCAGGATGCGACGAATAGCCATGCCCCGCAGGTAGGGTGCGAGCAGGCGAACGTCAAGAATTACCGAGTGCGGCGCTTGGTCTTGGCCTTGCGCCGCACCGGTTTCAAACGGCCTTAGACCGGCGGCAGGGCGCGCGGCTTGCGCTCGGAATCGATGGCCACATAGGTGAAGACGCCCTCGGTCACGCGCACGGACTGGGCCTCGGGCTCGCCGCGCGAACGCTTCCACGCCTCGACGTGGACCCGGATCGAGGTGCGGCCGGTGTGAACGACCTTGGCGTAGATCGACACCTCGTCGCCGACCGAGACCGGCTGGTGGAAGACCATGCCGTCCAGGGCCACGGTGGCGCAGCGGCCGTTGGCGCGCTCGAAGGCCGGGGTGGCGCCGGCCAGGTCCATCTGGGCCAGCAGCCAGCCGCCGAAGATGTCGCCCTCGGGGTTGGTGTCGGCGGGCATGGCGATGACGCGGCCGACCGGCTGGCCTTCGGGAAGCTGGGCGGGGGTCTGTTCGATCTCGGACACGATGGGGGCCTTGGAAGTCTTGGGGAGGAGGCCCCTTCCATGCGCCTCGAGCGCCGGGTCAGGCAAGACCGCGCCGCTATCCGCCCCCTATCCTCGGGGCCGCAGCCGGTCGAGCAGGCCCTGAAGCCCCTGTCGTTCGGCCACAGGGGAGCGCCACAGCTCGCCGTCCCGCGCCCGCTCGCGCGCCGTGTCGAACAGCCGCTTCATCGTCGCCGTGTCGAAGCTCAGCATCCCGCCCAGGTCCGGCGCGTCGGGAATTGAGGCGACGCTGATCGGCAGGCCTTGAGCCGCGCAGAAGGTCGTCGCCGTCCCCAGGGCCTGGCGATAGGAGAACCGCAGCATGGCGTCGAAGCTGCGGGTCAGGATCGACGCCACATTGGGCGCCGTGGTGCGCGGCTCCGGCTCCAGCACCGTATTGACCAGGACATGCACCCGCCCCCGGTGCAGCCGCCGCCCCAGCCGGTTCCAGCGCAGCAGGCCCTCGGGCATCAGGAACAGGGGCGCGGCGACGCCGCCGTCCACGTGCATCTCCTCGAACTTCTCCCCGTCGACTTCGCAGGGGAAACGCCGAGGCGGGAACAGGCCCGGCAGGCTGGCCGAGGCGGCCAGAACCTCGCGGAACAGGGCCACCGCCTTGTCGCCGCCATGCGAGGCAATGGCCCCCATGTCCCAGATGCAGGCGCGCTGGCTGTCCAGATCGGTCGTCGCCACCAGCAGCCGCCGCCCGCGCGCGTGCTCGGCCGCCACGGCGTTGATCAGGGCCTCGTCCACGAAGGGATGGATCAGGGCGTCCAGCGCCTCGCCCTGGAACAGCCCGCCGGTGAAGGTCGAGGCCAGACGCCGCAGGCTCAGCAGGTCGGCGGCGTGACCCCCGGTATAGGCCTCGGCCAGACGCGCGTCCCAGGCCGAACCCAGAAAGGCGAAGGGCGCGATCAGGGCCCCGGTGCTAACCCCCGTGACCAGGGCGAACTCGGGCCGCGCCCCCGCCTCGGTCAGCCCGACCAGTGCGCCAGCGCCATAGGCGCCGCCCGCCGCGCCGCCGGAAACGGCCAGCATGTCGAACCGCTGCGACGACCAGCCCGACCGCGGCAGCGACAGCCGATCCGCCGCCGCCTCCAGCGAGGTCTCAGCCTGCTCGACGCTCAGCCGAATGTCAGAAAAGCCCTCGATCCGCCCCATGCCGGGAGGCGGCGCGGGCAGCCGCCCTTTTGGGTCGCGTCGGACTGGAAGGACGGGTTCGCTCACACGGCTTTCATCGGCCGCGGCGCAGCTTCGGTCAAATGACGATGACGAGGAGATGGCGCACCCGACAGGATTCGAACCTGTGACCTCTGCCTTCGGAGGGCAGCACTCTATCCAGCTGAGCTACGGGTGCGTCTGCGGCGCGACGGCCGGACGGCGGTGCTTACAGCATGGGCCAAGCGGCCTCAATCCCTGAAATCCAGACGACGACGCCTTCTTGGCGCTGACTTGGCGCGGGGGCCGCAAACGCCTAGCGTCGTGGCGGGAGAGAGGGAGTTTCCATGCGCCATACGACGATCGCCGCCCTGATGGGCGCCAGCCTGCTGACCGCCTGCGCCGCGACGCCGAAGCCGGCGAGCGACAGCCTGGACGCGGTGGCCCGCGACTATGTCGCCCTGACGCTGGAGATCGGCGAGCGCGAGCCGGGCTATGTCGACGCCTATTACGGCCCCGCTGAATGGGCCGAGGCGGCCAAGGCGAACCCGCGCGCCCTGCCCCAGCTGGCCGAGGGCGCGAGCGCCCTGACGCGGCGGCTGGACGCCCTGCCGACCGCCGGCCTGGACGCGGAAAGCCGCCAGCGCCGCGCCTATCTGTCGGCTCATGTCTCGGCGGCCTCGGCGCGCCTGCGGATGCTGGGCGGCGAAAAGATGAGCTTCGCCGACGAGGCCGAGGCCCAGTTCGGCGTGCGGCCGGAACTGCGCCCCCTGTCGAGCTATGATCCGGTGCTGGCGCGCATCGACGCCCTGATCCCCGGCGAGGGGCCGCTGGCCGACCGGGTCGCGGCGTTCCGCGCCCGCTACGTCATTCCCAAGGACCGGCTGGAGCCGGTGATGCGGGCCGCCATCAACGAGTGCAAGGCGCGCACCGAGCGGCGCATGACCCTGCCCGCCGGCGAGACCTTCACCCTGGAGTTCGTCAACAACAAGCCGTGGTCCGGCTACAACTGGTACAAGGGCGCCGCCTTCAGCCTGATCCAGGTGAACACCGACCTGCCCATCTCCATCGACCGCGCCGTCGACCTGGGCTGCCACGAGGGCTATCCCGGCCACCACGTCTACAACGCCCTGCTGGAACAGACTTTCGTCAAACAGAAGGGCTGGGTCGAGATGAGCGTCTATCCCCTGTTCAGCCCCATGTCCTTCATCGCCGAGGGCAGCGCCAACTACGGCATCGACCTGGCCTTCCCCGGCCATGAGCGCACCGATTTCGAGCAGCGCGTCCTCTATCCGATGGCCGGACTGGACCCGGCGACGGCCGAGGCGCAGACCCGGTTGCTGGCCCTGACACGCGAGCTGTCGCGGGCGGAATACACCATCGCCGACGACTATCTGGCGGGCCGCATCGACCGCGAGACGGCGCTGAATCAACTGCAGAAGTACAATCTGGTGGGGCGCGACCGGGCGACGCAACGGCTGAGCTTCATCGACACCTACCGCAGCTACGTCATCAACTACGGCCTGGGCCGCGACATGGTGCAGGCCTGGGTCGAGCGTCAGGGGCCGGATCACTGGGCCACGACCGAGCGGCTGCTGGCCAGCCAGACCCTGCCCGTCGATCTGGACTAGGGACGCCCACGCAACCCCCTTCGGCCGACGGCGTTTACCGCCGAGATTCAACGGAAGAACGGGGTCATCCCATGCGCATCCTGACTATCGCCGCCGCTTCGATCCTGGCGCTCGGCGCCGCCGCCTGCACCCAGGCCGAACAGAAGAAGGCTGAAAGCCAGGCCGAAGCCGCGGGCGACAAGGCCGCCGATGTCGCCGCCCAGACGGGCGAAGTCGTCGAGTCCGGCGCCATGAAGGCGGCGCAGGCCGTCGAGGAAGGCGCCGGCAAGGTCGCCGACAAGCTGGAAGACAAGCAGGCCCAGGCCGCCGCCGAAGGCCGCCCCGGCGCCGTCGACCCGGCCACGGATACGCGGGTTCCCGCCAAGAACTGACGGAACGAGGCCCTTCTTCTTCGCGAAGAAGGGCCTGCCTCAGGTCAGCTTGTTCGCCTTCCGTAGACTGGGGAAGACCTTGGCCCAGACGCCGGTCGCGGCCAGGGCGCCGATCCCGCCGAACACCGCCGCGCCGATGGGGCCGAGCAGACGCACCATGACGCCGGAATAGGCCTCGCCCAGTTCGTTGGAGGCGCCGATGAACAGCATGGACACCGACGACACCCGCCCGCGCATGTGATCGGGCGTGGCCAGCTGGATCAGGGTCTGGCGGATATTGACGCTGATCATGTCGGCGGCGCCGCCGATGAACAGCACCGCGCCCGACAGCCAGACGCTCTTGGACAGGCCGAAGACCAGGGTGCTGATCCCGAACACGGCCACCGCCGCGAACATCCAGCGCCCGCCGTGGCGACGGATCGGGAAACGGCTGAGATAGAGGGCCATCAGCAGGGCCCCGACCCCGAAGGCGGCGCGCAGCAAGCCGAAGCCTTCGGGCCCGACGTGCAGGATGTCGCGCGCGAAGATCGGCGTCAGCAGGGCCACGCCCGCCAGCAGCACCACCACCAGATCCAGCGAGATGGCGCCCAGCACGATCTTGGTCTTCCAGACATAGGCCAGACCTTCCTTGACCAGTTCCAGCGGCCCCACCCCCGTCTCGACGAAAACCGGCTTGCCCCTGGTGCGGATCAGCAGGAAGCAGGCGATGGCGACAAGGAACAGCGCCATGGCCGAGGCGTAGGCCCAGGGCACGGCGAAGCCGACGATCACCCCGCCCAGGGCCGGGCCGGCGATGGCCCCGGTCTGGAAGGCGATGGACTGGGCGGCGATGGCCGGCGGCAGGGCCTTGCGCCCCACCACCATGGGCAGGAAGGCCTGGCTGGCCGGAGCGAGGAAGGCGCGCGCCGCGCCGAACACGGCGGCCACCGCCAGCAGCCCCCACAGCGGCGGCGAGCCGTGCAGGGCCATGGCCAGGAAGGCCAGGGCGCACAGGCTCTCGACCAGGATGGACAGGGTCACGGTGTGCTTGCGGTCGCGCCGGTCAGCCATGGCCCCGGCGGGCAGGGTGAAGGCCAGCAGCGGCAGGAACTGGCACAGTCCCACCAGCCCCAGATAGAGGCTGGCCTCGGCGATGGGATGGTCGCGGCGGGCGATCTCATAGACCTGCCACAACAGGGCCGAGGACTGGATCTGAATGCCCAGGACAGCGGCGACGCGCCCGACCCACAGCAGGCGGAAATCGCGAATGGCCCACGGGCTGGACGGCCCGCTGTCCGGCGGACCGGGCGGCAAGGGCGGCAGGGGCGGAACCGTCGGGGCGGTGTCTACGGATTCAGTCGTCACGTTCTTCGGGGCGTCTTCGGATAGGGGGTTCCGTCGCGGTGGAGATAGCCGTCGGAACCTTGAGGCAGGATCATGTCGATGTCGGGATAGTCGCAGGCGTCCTCGGTCGGGCGGCGCGATCCGACCTCCAGCAGCACCGCCTCACGCTTGCTGCGGTTCTCGATCTTGTGGCCGTTCGGCACGCCCGCCTTGAAGCCGGCGCAGTCGCCCGCCGTCAGGATGGTCTCGCCGTCCTCCTCGACCAGCACCACCTCGCCCTCGACCACCCAGACGAACTCGTCCTCGGCCGTGTGCCAGTGGCGCTGGCTGGACCAGGCCCCGGCGGGCAGGCGCAGCAGATTGACCCCGAACTGGCTAAGGCCGACCGCGTCGCCCAGCCGCCAGCGGCGGCGCGGCTTGCAGGGACCGGCGAACTCATCCGGGTATCCGGTGCCGTGGCCGGTGGGCGCGGCGTCGATGTCGATCTTGGGCACGGGTCTTCTCGCGGATGCCGGATATGCCTAAAGCATAGCGCCCATGAGCGCCGCATCACATTCCGTCATCGATCCTGTCGAACTGACCCGCGACCTGATCCGCATTCCCTCCGTCACCCCCGCCGACGAAGGGGCGATGGATGTGCTGGAGCGCACCCTGACCGGCCTCGGCTTCACCTGCCGCCGCATGGTGTTCGAGGGACCGACCGGCGTCGGTCATGACGCTCGCATCGAGAACCTCTACGCCCGGCGCGGCGCGGCCTCGCCCAACCTCTGCTTCGCCGGCCATACCGACGTGGTGCCGACCGGCGACCTCGCCGCCTGGACCGCCGCCCCGTTCGAGGGCGAGACCCGCGACGGCGTCCTCTATGGTCGCGGCGCCGTGGACATGAAGGGCGGGATCGCCGCCTGGGTCGCCGCCGTCTCGCGCGTCCTTTCCGAAGGCGACGCGCCCGGCTCCCTCTCCTTCCTGATCACCGGCGACGAGGAAGGCCCGGCCCTGCACGGCACCAAGCGGGTGGTCGAGGCCCTGGCCGCCGAGGGCGAGGTCATCGACGCCTGCGTCGTCGGCGAGCCGTCCTCGGCGCATCATCTGGGCGACATGATCAAGGTCGGTCGGCGCGGCTCGCTCAACACCTGGATCACCGTTCACGGCAAACAGGGCCACGTCGCCTATCCCGACCGCGCCGCCAACCCGGCCCCGGTCGTGGCGAAGCTGCTGGCCCGGCTGGACGCCCATGTGCTGGACGACGGCTATCCGGAGTTCCCGCCGTCGAACCTCGAAATCACCACCATCGACGTGGGCAATCCGGCGACCAACATCATCCCGGCCGAGGCGAAGGCGCGGCTGAACATCCGCTTCAACCCGACCCATACTGGCGACGGCCTGATCGACTGGCTGAACCGCGAGGCGGGGGCGGTGCAGGCCGAGACCGGCCTGCGCATCGAACTGGAGCACATGTGCTCGGGCGAAGCCTTCCTGACCGAGCCGGGCGTCTTCGTCACGGCGGTTCAGGACGCGGTGGAGGCGACGCTGGGCCGCCGCCCCGAGGCCTCGACCACCGGCGGCACCTCCGACGCCCGCTTCATCCGGTCCCTGTGCCCGGTGCTGGAGCTGGGCCTGGTCGGCCAGACCATGCACCAGATCGACGAACGCGTGCCCGAGGCCGAACTGCGCGCCCTGGCCGACGCCTATCACAACGTCATTCGGACGGTGTTCGAGCGGCTGGCGGTTTAGGCTTCGCCCGCCGCCTCCAGCTTGGCGATGCGGCGGTCCATATCGGCGACCTGATCCTTCAGGCGCTGCTTCTCGGAAGCCATGTCGACGGGCGTGCCGTCCTCATAGGTCAGCTTCGCCCCCTTCTCGATCAGGTCGAGGCGGTAGAGGGCGGTGACGCGGGTCGCCTTGAACCGCTCCAGTTCAATCGTGTTGGGCATCAGATCGCCGCCACGACGATGATTTCGACCAGGTAGTCGGGCGTGGCCAGCTTGGCCTCGCTGGTGGCGCGAGCGGGCGGGTTGGCGGGGTCGACCCAGGCGTCCCAGACCGCGTTCATGGCCTCGAAGTCGGCGATGTCGGCCAGCCAGATGGTGGCGCTGAGGATCTTTGACTTGTCGGTGCCGGCCTCGGCCAGCAGGGCGTCGATCTCGGCCAGGGTGGTGCGGGTCTGTGCCGTGACGTCGTCGCCCGGCTCGCCGACCTGACCGGCCAGATAGACGGTGTTCCCGTGGATGACGGCCTCGCTCATGCGGGCGCCGGGCTGGATGCGGGTGATCATGGGAAGGCTCCTGAAATCGAGCCTCCGGCTTAGCCCAGCATCATCTCCATCGCCAGAAGGGCGGCGATGAAGACCGCCGCGAAGGCGATGCAGAAGAAGACCGCGTCGCGCAGACGACCGCGCGCGGGCTGGTTGGCGGCGGGCGGAAGCTTGATCGGCAGACGCGACATAGGCGAACCCTCATCAGACGCCTGAGGATGCGCCGTCATGCTTACCCCCTGATAAACAGAAACAATCAGTTTTCTCGTCGCTCCAGGAAACGCAACGCGCTGAAGACATGGGCCTTCACCCCCAGCGGCAGGATCTTCTCGTTGACGTCGAACTGGGGCGAATGGTTGGGCGCTGCGGTCGCCGGATCGACGCCGTCGGGACTGCCGCCCAGATGATAGAAGACGCCGGGAACCGCCCGCTGGAAGTAGCTGAAGTCCTCGGCCACCGTGGTCGGGGGCGTGGCCGGATTGACCTTGCCCGGCCCCGCCGCCTCCTCCAGCACGGGCGCCAGCCAGGCCGACAGGGCCTCGTCGTTGAAGACCAGGGCGGCGTTCTGCTTCACGGCGAAGTCGGCGGTGGCGCCGTAGGCCTCAGCCACGTTGTCGATCGCCGCCTCGGCCCGCGCGACCAGGGCGTCGCGCTGGGCTGTGTCGAAGGTGCGCAGGGTGCCGCTGAGCCGCGCGCTGTCCGGGATGATGTTGTAGCGCACCCCCGCATCCAGGGTGGCGATGGTGAAGACGGTCGGCGTCGTGGTCGGGTCGATGGTGCGCGCCGTCAGGGTGTTGACCGTCTGGACCACATTGGCGGCGGCGGCGATCACGTCGACGCCCTTCCACGGCCAGGCCCCGTGCGTCTGCTTGCCGTGCAGGACGATGTCCACCCGATCCGAGGCCGCCATGAATCCCTGCGGTCGATAGAAGATGGTCCCCGGCGCGCCCGGCACGACGTGCAGGCCGAAAACGGCCTCGGGCGCCGGGTCCTTCAGCGCGCCTTCCTCGATCATCAGGGCGGCCCCGCCCAGGCGCTCGCCCGGAGGCGCGCCCTCCTCGGCCGGCTGGAAGATGAAGACGACGGTCCCGCTGATCTGGTCCTTCATCCCCGCCAGCACCTCGGCGGCGCCCATCAGCATGGCGACGTGGGCGTCGTGGCCGCAGGCGTGGGCCACCGGCACCGTCTCGCCCATATAGGTCCCGGTCGCGGTCGAGGCGAAGGCCAGGCCCGTCGCCTCCTTGACCGGCAGGGCGTCCATGTCCGCCCTCAGCGCCACCGTGCGGCCCGGCCGGGCGCCGCGCAGGACCCCGACCACGCCCGTCTTGCCGACGCCGGTCCGGACTTCCAGCCCCAGGCTGCGCAGGTGGTCGGCGACCAACCCGGCGGTGCGCGTCTCGGCGAAGCCCAGTTCCGGGTGCTGATGCAGGTCGCGACGCCAGGCCACGACCTCGGGCATGACCCGGTCCACGGCGGCCGAGACGCTGGCGGCCGGAACCTGGGCGGCGGCGGCGCCCGCCGTCATCAGAACCGCTGCGGCGGCGACGGACAGGCTCAGGGTCTGGGCCAGACGGCGACGGATGATCATGACGAACTCCCCTTTTGTGAAGTTCATGTTGCGCAAGCCGGCGACGCTTGTGCAAGCCGCCGCGAACACCGATCTTCAGGCGGCATGAGCAAGACGTCCAAAACCTTCAAGGTTTCCAAGACTCGCTGGAACGAGGTGGTTCTGGTGTGCCGCAAATGCTCGAAAAAGCTGGACGGCGGCTTTGGCCCCGACGGCGACAAGACGTTGAAGAAAGCCCTGCGCCGCTATCTGCACGCGGGCAAGGGGCGCAAGGCAGACCTCGCTGTCGTCGGCGCCGACTGCTTCGACGTCTGCCCCAAGGGCGCCGTGGTCGCGGTCAACGCCCGCCGCCCCGAAGAGCTGCTGATCGTGCCGGCCGGCGCCGATCTGTTCGAGGTCAAGGCGCGGCTGGGCCTGGACGACGGGCGGCGGCTCAAACCGTCCCTGCCCGGACCCGATCCGGTCGAGACGACTTCCTAAAGTCCAAAAGCCGTGTCAGAGGCAAATCCATGGACACCACCCGTATCGAGAAGCGTATCGGCGTGCGCGCGCCGTCGGACCGCATCTGGGAGATCCTCAGCGATCTCGAGAACTGGCACCTCTGGAATCCCTATGAAACCGGAGTCACCGGGGCCTTGGCCTTCGGCGCCGGCATCAACCTGACCGAGGCCCTGCCCGGCATGGCCGAGCGTCAGGTCCAGGCGCGTCTCGGCGACTGGCAGCCCTATTCGCAACTGGTCTGGGCCGAAAAGCGCGGCTGGCTGTTCAACGCCATCCGCTACTACGAGATCGAGGAGCTGGAGCGCGGCAACTGCATCGTCTCCAACGGAGTGATCTTCACCGGCCTGCGCGGCGAGCTTTTCCACGACAAGCACCGCAAGACGATCCGCAGCGCCTATGAAGAGATCGCTGAGGGCCTGAGGCGCGCCGCCGAAGGCTGACGCGACCCGGCCTGAGCGCGGCCGATCAGCCGCCCTTCATCATGTCCTGGATGTTGATGATCGCCGGCCCCAGGATCACGACGAACAGCACCGGCAGGAAGAAGACGATCATCGGCACGGTCAGCTTGGCTGGAAGCGCCGCGGCCTTCTTCTCGGCGGCGGCCAGACGCAGTTCGCGGTTCTCCTTGGCCATCACCCGCAGGGCGTTGCCCAGCGGCGTGCCGTAGGTCTCGGCCTGGGTCATGGCGGTGGCCACGGCGCGGATGCCCGGATGATTGGTGCGCTTGGCCATGCCGTCATAGGCCATGCGCCGATCGGGCAAATAGGACAGTTCGGCCGACAGCAGGCTCAGTTCCTCGGCCAGTTCGATCGACTGGCTGCCGACCTCCTGGCTGACCTTCTGGATCGCGGCCTCGATCGACATGCCGGATTCGACGCAGATCAGCAGCAGGTCCAGCGAGTCGGGGAAGGCCGCCACGATCGACTGACGCCGCGAGGCGATACGGTTCTGCACATAGAGGTTCGGGGCGTAGAAGCCCGCCGCGGCGGCGAACACCAGGGCGCAGAGCTTCAGCGTCAGATTGAAGCCGAAATCATTGACCGCGAACAGATAGAGCGCCGTCAGCACCATGAAGATGAAGGGCGTGGCGAAACGGAAGAAGTAGAAGGTGGTCAGCGGACGCGGACCGCGGAACCCGGCCTGGGCCATGTTCTCGGCGACCTTGGGATCTTCCAGCAGCTTGGTCAGGTTCAGGCGTTCGACGACGCGCTTCTTGAAGCCTTCGTCGGAGTGACGCAGCGTGGCGCCGCCGGGCGATCCGGCCGTCCCGCCCTTCATCGCCTGACGCGAACGGCGTTTCAGGTCTTCGCGGCGCTCCGCCACGGCCTTCATCCGCTTGTCCAGGCGCTCGCCGCCCATGAAGGAGCCGAGCAGGGTCAGGACGCTGGCGAAGACGGCGATGCCCACGCCGATGCTCAGCAGGTTCTGCGGGTCGGTGATGAAATGCATGAAGCTGTTCACGGCGCCCTCCCCCTCAGAACTTGAACGAAATCATACGCTTCATCATGAAGATGCCGCAGCCCATCCACACCGCCGATCCCAGCAGCATCATCTGGCCGCGCATGTCCGTGAACAGCAGCATCATGTAGGCGGGGCTGGAGATCATCACCAACATCATCACCGCCGGCGGCAGGGAGCCGATGATGGCCGCCGAGGCGATGGCTTCCGACGACATGGCCTTGATCTTCTCGCCCATCATGCGCCGGGCGCGCAGAACCGAGGTCAGATTGCCCAGGGCCTCGGCCAGGTTGCCGCCGCTCTTCTGCTGGATGGCGATGACGATGGCGAAGAACTTCAGCTCGGGCACCGGCATCCGCTCGAACATCTTGTCCAGCGCCTCGGCCAGGGTCATGCCGACCCCCAGCCCTTCGACCAGCAGCTGGAACTCGGCGCCCAGGGGCTGCGGGCTTTCACGGGCGATGATCTTGAAGCAGTCGTGGACCGGCAGACCGGTCTTGATGCCGCGCACCAAGATGTCGACGGAATCGGGAAAGGCGAGCGAGAACTTCTTCATCCGCTTCTTGCCCATCATGCCCACGACCCAGCGCGGCAGACCCAGCCCCATGGCCACGCCGATGCCCAGCGACAGGAACGGATTGAGGTGCAGCAGAAACGCCATCAGGGCGCTGGCGACGCCCAGAACGACGCTGACGATGATGAAGGTGCGCAGGCTGATCGACAGGTCGGCCTGCTTGAGCTTGGCGCTCATGGTCATGCGCGCCTTGCGGTCGCGCCGATCGACCTCCTGCAACTGCTGCATGATCTGCTTGCGGCGCGCCTCGGGCGTGTTGACCACGGCGGCGCGCTTGTTCGCCGCTTCCGGCCGAGCCGCGCTGATGGACTTGGCGCGCTTGACCGCCTGGGCCGAGCCGTCGTCGCCGCTGACCAGAACCCAACCGACGCCGCCGATGGTGATGAAGGCCAGGAAGGCCGCGAGAATGGCGAGCATCAGACCCTACTCCGCCGCATCCAGGGCTTCGGCCAGTTCGCGTTCCAGGCCGTAGTAGCGGGCGCGGTCCCAGAAACGCGGGCGGGCGATGCCGGTCGAACGGTGACGGCCGGTGATCTTGCCGTGGGCGTCCTCGCCGGTGATTTCGTAGACGAACAGATCCTGGGTCACGATCACCTCGCCTTCCAGGCCCACCACCTCGGTGATGTGGGTGATGCGGCGCGAGCCGTCGCGCAAACGCGCCGCCTGGACGATGACGTCGACCGAACCGACGATCATCTCGCGGATGGTCCGCGACGGCAGGCCGTAGCCGCCCATGGTGATCATCGACTCCATCCGGCTGATGGCCTCGCGCGGGGAGTTGGCGTGCAGGGTGCCCATCGAGCCGTCGTGGCCGGTGTTCATGGCCTGCAGCAGGTCGAAGGCTTCCGGGCCGCGCACCTCGCCGACGATGATCCGCTCAGGACGCATCCGCAGGCAGTTCTTGACCAGATCGCGCATGGTGATCTGGCCCTGGCCTTCCAGGTTCGGCGGCCGGGTTTCCAGACGCACGACGTGGGGCTGCTGCAGTTGCAGTTCGGCGGCGTCTTCGCAGGTGATGACCCGCTCGGTCGGGTCGATGAAGGCCGTCAGGGTGTTGAGCAGGGTCGTCTTGCCCGAGCCGGTGCCGCCCGAGATGACCAGATTGCATCGCGACGCGCCGATGACGCCCAGGACGCGCGCGCCCTCGGGACTGATGGAGGCGTACTCCACCAGGTTCTTCATCGTCAGCTTGTCTTTCTTGAACTTACGAATCGTCAGCGTCGGGCCGTCGATGGCCAGCGGCGGGGCGATGACGTTGACGCGCGACCCGTCCGGCAGGCGGGCGTCGCAGATCGGGCTGGATTCGTCGACGCGGCGGCCGACCTGGCTGACGATCCGCTGGCAGATGTTCATCAGCTGGGTGTTGTCGCGGAAGCGGACGTTGGTCAGCTGCACCTTGCCGCCGACTTCGATGAAGACCCGGCCGGCGCCGTTGACCATGATGTCGGCGATGTCGTCGCGGCCCAGCAGCGGCTCCAGCGGACCGTAGCCGAGGACGTCGTTGACGATGTCCTGAACCAGGTGCTCCTGCTCGGCGACCGACATGGAGACGTTCTTGATCGCCACCAGCTCGGCGACGATGTCGCGGATTTCCTCGGACGCCGCCTTGGTGTCCAGCTGCGCCAGCTGGGACAGGTCGATGGTGTTCATCAACGCATTGAAGATCGTCGTCTTCGTCGCGTGATAATAGTCGGACTGTTCGCGGACGATCTCGGCGACCGCCTGAGCCTTCTTCAGCTGTTCCAGACCGGGCGTGGCGCGCGGTCCCTTGGCCGGGCCGCCCGGGGTCGGCGCCGCCGCCTCGGGACGCGGGCGGGCGGCCAGGGCGTCCAGCCGGTCGGCGGAGGCCGAGGACGGGGCGGCGTCCGCTTCCAGTTCCTCGATCGGGAAGGCGTCTACGGGATCAAGCGCGCGCATGTCCGCCGCAGCCGGCTGGGGAGCCGGCGCCGGAGCGGGCCGCGGGGCCACCGCGACGCCAGGTTGGGCGGTGCGCTTGCCGAACATGGCCTCAGCGCTTCTTGCTGAACAGGGAGGCGAAGAGAGAGCCGCCCTTCTTGGCCGGCGCGCCCGGCGCCGGCGCGGCCTTGCCCTTCACAGGGGCCGTCGGCAGTTCGCGACGCGACACGATCTGGGCCAGGGTCTCGAACGCCTCGGCCGCCTTGGTCTTGGCCCCCGAGTCCACGATCATCTGGCCGTTGTTGGCGGCCGCGCCGAACACCTTGGCGTCAAAGGGGATGATCAGGCTGGGATGGATGCCGAGCGCCGCGCCGAAGTCCTTGGCCGGGATCTCGGGGCGGCCGGGCACGCCGACCTGGTTGAGCACCAGGCGCGGCGGGGCGTCATTGGGACGCGCCTGCTTGATCAGGTCGATCATGTTCTTGGCGTTGCGCAGAGACGCCAGATCAGGCGTCGCCACCACCACGACCTCGTCGGCCGCGATCAGGGTCTTGCGCATCCAGCCCGACCACAGGTGCGGCAGGTCCAGCACCACGAAGGGCGCCGTGGAGCGGATGCGGCTGGTCACTTCTTCAAAGGCGTCGGGCCCGATCTCCCAGTCGGCGTCCAGGGTGGCGGGCGCGGCGAACAGGCTCAGCTTGTCAGTGCAGCGGACCATCATCCGGTCCAGCAGGGTCGCGTCCAGACGGTCGGGCTGGCTCAGGGCGTCGGCGACCCCGCCCAGCGGGTCCTGGTTGAAGTCCAGACCGGCGGTGCCGAACGGCAGGTCGTAATCGACGATGACGGTGTTGACGCCGATCCGCTCGCTCATCGCATAGGCGGTGTTGTGGGCCACTGCCGAGGCGCCGGCCCCGCCGCGCGCGCCGACGAAGGCGATCGAGCGGCCGATGAAGGGCTGGGCCGGGTCGGCGAACAGGCCGCCGATGGCCGAGATCAACTGCAGCGGCTGCACCGGGGCGACCAGGTATTCGCTGACGCCGCGCCGCATCAGTTCGCGGAACAACAGGATGTCGTTGGTGGCGCCGATGATCACCACCTTGGTGCCGGCGTCGCAGACCTCGGCCAGTTGGTCGATCTCCCAGAGCAGGGTCTGGGCGTCCTTCATGCTCTCGACGACGATCAGCGGCGGCGTCGGTTCGGACTGATAGGCCTCGATGGCGGCGGCGACCCCGCCGATGCGGATCTGGGTCGTGGCGCGCGACATGCGGCGGTCCTGGCCCGCGCGCTCGGCCGAGGCCAGGGTGTCCTGACGCTCGGCGAAGACGTGAACGCCGATGCGCGGAATCGAGACCTCGGCTCCGGCGTTCGAGACGATCGGCAGACCGGCCGGCTCATAGGTCGCCAGGGAGGCGACCGGGGCCAGGGGCTCGTCAATCGGATGGGCTGGGGCGGTCTCGTCAGGCGTCATTACGGCAGGCATTGGGGACACGACGGCGGCGACCGCCGTCTCGGTCTCGGCGACCAGTCGCCCGACCGGATTGTAGCTTTCTTCGAGCGGCGACGGCGCCGACGCGACAGACGCGCCCGGCGGGGGCGTGAACTGCAGCGGCTCGCGCGTCGGCGCGGCGGCGGCGTCGATGAACTCGTCGTCCAAGTCGAAGGTGTCGAGGGCGTCGAAATCCTGTGCGGCGAAGGGCTTGGTCATGTCCATCAATCCACGGCGCGGGAAATGCGTGTGCCGACGATCAGCTCTTCGCGGGTCGCGGCGGTCCGCTCGCCCTTGGCGTAGTGATCGAACACCACCGAACGGCGCTGGGCGTCGGCCGGGGTCATGGCGCGCGGCGCGACGATGTCGCGCGGGTTGGCGATCTGGGCCGCCAGATTGGCGGTGACCGCGCAACCGAAGTTCGCGGACGACTGGTTGTCGCCGGTGCGGCTGAGGCTGCCCCACTGCGTCCCGCATTGCGGCACGACGGCGCGAACGGTCTCGAACCCGGCCAGGATCGGCGCGCGTGCGTCGGGGCCGGTATAGCTGACGACGCGGATCATGTGGGAGGGCGCGCCCGCGGCCTCCAGAGCCGACTTGACGCGCCAGGCGGCGTCGGCGGCGACGGGATCGCCGCCGGCCGGAGCCTCGACCACCAGAACAGGGGCGCCTTCGACGGCGAAGCGGGCGACCAGATCAGCCAGGGCCGCCTGCTGGTTCGCCGACAGACCCGTCTCGTGCACCGCCAGGGCGATACGGTCCACGCCCGGCTCGACCTGCAGGCTGTAGCGCGAGGCCGGCGTCAGCGGCGGCTCGCCGTCCAGGCTGGCGGGGCCGCCCATACAGCCGGCCAGCAGCAGGCCGCCGAGCGCCAGCGCCGAGGACAGGGAAAGAAGGGATTTGGCGTTGCGGGTCATCGCGCTCACTCGATCACATAGCCGACAGGGCCGTGCCATCCGGCGCCCTGGGCGGTCGGGGCCGGCGAGCCGTAGGCCTGGTTCAGTTGGCCGAAGAAGATGGTCTGGGCGTCATGGGCGATACGCAGGCCGTCGGCCGGCGTCTGCATCCGACCCGGCGAGGTGGGGCTGACGATATAGGGCTCGACGATCACGACCAGTTCGGTCTCGCCCATCAGATAGTCGCGCGAGCGGAACAACTGGCCCAGCACCGGCAGATTGGTCATCCCCGGCAGGGAATCGATGTTCTGGCGGGTCGTCTCCTGCAGCAGCCCGGCGATCATCATCGACCCGCCCGAGGGGATTTCGATGGTGTTCTCGCTGCGGCGGACCGACAGGCCCGGCAGGGTGATCGACGAAGGCGTGCCCGCGCCGATGGTCAGGCCGCCCTGCGGGGTCAGCTCGGACACCTCGACCTTGACCTGCAGAGAGATGCGGCCGCCGGTCAGGACGATCGGCCGGAACGACAGTCCCACGCCGTAGGGCTTGTATTCGACCGAGATCTGGCCTTCGCGGTCACGGCCCGTCGGCAGAGGGAATTCACCGCCGGCCAGGAAGCTGGCCGCCTCGCCGTTGACCGAGGTCAGATTGGGCTCAGCCAGGGTGCGGACCAGGCCGACGCGCTCGAAGGCCTTGATCGTGGCCTCACCCTTGTTCAGCCCGTCAGAGCCAGGGCCGGTGCCGGGCTTGGCCGTGTCCCAGTTGGATGCGTCCTCGGGGCCGTCGACCGTGAACTGACACATGGCGTCCGCGGGCCAGCCGGGGCCGCAGGGCCGTTGCATCTGGAAATTCTTGGTCGTGTCGCGCGCCACGCCGCCGGTGATGCCGCCGAGCAGGGAGCCGTTGACGCCCCAGGTGGCGGCGTTGCCCAGCAGCCACTGGGTGTCGCCGATGCGGCCGATCACCGCCTGGGTGTCGAAGCCGAGCTGCTTGATGGCGCTGCGCTGCACCTCGACGACGCGCACCTTCAGCGTCACCTGATCGGAGCCGGCGACGCTGATCATGTTGACCACCTTCTCCGGGGCCGAGACGAAGGCGCGGGCCACCTGGGCGGCGCGTTGGGCCTCGGCCGGGCTGGCGGCGGTTCCGGTCAGGATGATGCTGTCGTTCACCGCTTCGGCGCGAACGTTCGACCCCGGCGCGACGCGGCTCAGCGTGTCCTGAAGGGCGCTGGTCCCGGCGTCGACGCGCACGCGCAGGGCCAGGATGGTGCGTCCGGCGGCGTCCAGGAAGACGGCGTCGGTCTCGCCGGCGGCCACGCCGATGACGGTGATGCGACGCGGCGAATGCAGCATGGCCTCGGCCACCTGCGGGTTCGA
Source organism: Brevundimonas sp. KH_025 (assembly GCF_057839885.1). Classification (NCBI taxonomy): domain Bacteria; kingdom Pseudomonadati; phylum Pseudomonadota; class Alphaproteobacteria; order Caulobacterales; family Caulobacteraceae; genus Brevundimonas; species Brevundimonas sp. KH_025. The sequence continues at coordinate 2,618,470 of NZ_CM174501.1, forward strand.
CACGATCACGTCGCGGGCGTCGGCGGGCAGATCCACCGCAAAGGAGGTGCCGCGCGGCAGATTGACCATCTGAGGCGCCGCGCCCGTTGAGACGGCGGCGCGGGTCTGGGCCAGGGGCGCCGAGGCGGCGCCGCCCAGGGCGATCAGCGAGGCGCAGGCCGCCGCGATCAAACGATTCATGCCTGGTTTCCTCATGGGACCGTGACCGCTTCGGCCTGGCCTTCGCGATAGACGCGCACGACGCCGCCCGAGGCGGCTGCATTGCCGCGGTTCACCGCGCCCGGAACATGACCCGACGGCCCGGCGGTGTCGGCGTAGGAGCGCAGCACCAGCGACAGTTCGCCCTCGGACTTGGCCAGGGCCATAATCTCGGCGTCGCGGCCGCTGACTTCCATGGTGGCGGTGGCGCCGACCACGGCCTGCTCGTTCTCGGCGGCGCGGGTGTTCTGGTCGATGGCCAGCACCTTGACGTTCCGCATGACGGTGGCGGAAACGAACTTCGACGTCTCGCCGCCGGCCGTGCCGGCAGGCAGCTTGACCTCGCGGGTCAGCAGGACATCGACCCGGTCGCCCGGCAGGATGAAGCCCCCGGCGGCGGTCTCGACCGTCACCCGAATGGCCATGGCCCGCATGCCGGGCTCCAGGTAGGCGGCCATGTAGCCGCTGTCGCCGGCGCGGACGATCTTGCGGCCGATGATGGGCTCGCCGGCCAGAATGGGTTCGCGGACGACCGCGCCGATGTAGTCGGCCTTGGCCCCGCCGGTCGCCAGATCGGTCGCGGCGCGGGTCACGCGGGCGGCGGCGCCCTCGGCCTTGGCGTCCGGCTTGGCCGCCTCGGCGGGCTTGGCGTCGGCGGGCGCGGCTGCCGTCGGCGCGGCGGGAACCGGCACGCTGCCGTCGGTGATGAAGACGGGATTGAGTTCGTCGACCGGCCAGTCCTTCCAGCTCAGGTCGCCGTCGGTCAGACGGCGGCCCGGCTCCAGATCCTTGGCGGCGACCAGGACCTTGGCCATGGGGCGCGCCTCGACGGCGGCGACGGCGGTCGCGGCGGGTTCCCCGGACGAGGACCCCATGGCGCGCACGACCAGGGCCAGGCCGACGGCCGAAATGGCGGCGATACAGATGACGGCGATCTTGGCGGGCTTCATCGACGGTCTCCGGCATGAGCGGCGACGCGGATTCGGTTCTTCGCCCCCTGCCGTTAACGACAATGAGGCCCGCCGGTTAACGCGCTCCTAAGCGAAGCGAACGGACGTCAGACGCCGGAAAAAGCCTGAACCAGAACGCTCGACGGATAGGCCAGCAAGGCGCCGATGGCGATAGCCACGCCATAGGGGATGTCGCCCTTGGGCTGCATCAACCGCGAGATCCAGCCGGGTGCATTGGCGGCATAGGGCTGAAGCTGCGACCGGGCGGTGATGAGCAGAAGGCAGAAGCCGCCGCCGGCCAGCGCCGTGAACAGCAGGAAGGGCGCGACGCCCGACCACCCCAGCCACAGACAGGCCGCCGCCATCAGCTTGGCGTCCCCGCCTCCGATCCAACGCAGGGCGAACATTCCCATGCCGACCAGAAGCGCTGCGAACCCGACGCCCAGAGCGATCGCCATGTCCGTCATCGGAACGCCGACGACCAGGGCCGCAGGGAAGAATCCCAGGATCAACAGACCCGAGATCCAGTTCGGAATCTTCATCGTCGTCAGGTCATGCAACCCGGCGATGATCACCAGCACGGGCAGGATGCTCAACAGGACAAGAGAAAGCTCGGTCATGCGGCCACCGTGCGACAACAACCTTTAAGGTCAAGTTTCCGCAGGTTGCCGAGGCCCGGACAAGGAAAAGGCCGGAACGTTTCCGTTCCGGCCCCAGCCTTTAGACCTTGTTGCTGACCTTAGGCGGCCGGCAGCGAGGTTTCCACCTTGGTGAACACGCCGGCCAGTTTCGGGCCGAGGGTGGTCAGGACGGCGACGATCGCGACGGCGATCAGAGCAGCGATCAGGCCATATTCAATGGCCGTGGCGCCGGATTCGTCGTTGGCGAAGTTCTTGATGAAGTTACGCATGGATATCTTCCTTCTTTGTCTAAGCGAGCAACAGTTCCACCACCAGGGTCACCGGTTTTGCCCGCTTGACCCCCGTTTGCATGGCGACAATGCGCCGCCGATCATTAAGGGCGAGTAAAATGACGATGGCTGCTTCGATTTTTTGATGGTTACTAACCTGTTTACTATAGATTTATCCCGACAAGCCCGATTTCAGCCCACCTTCAGGATTTCTTGATCTTTCGGCGCGAGGTTTCACGCCTAGCGCTCGCGCGCGCCCATTCATTCTTTCGGAGCCGTCGCCCATGCCCAGGTCCCTCAAGAGGCTCGCCGTCGGCGCCGCCTCCGCCCTGGTCGCGCTCAGCGCCGCCGCCGCCGTTCACGCCCAGTCGCGCCCGCTGAACGTCGAGATCGACCACGCCACCCGCGTGCAGCTGCGGGCGCCGGCCGGATCGGTGATCGTGGCCAATCCCAAGATCGCCGACGTCACGGTGGTGGACGCCAACACCCTGTTCATCACGGGCAAGGGTTATGGCGTGACCGAAGTGGTCGCCGTCGACGCCGTCGGCCGCCCCCTGTTCCAGAGCCAGGTCGTGGTCAGCGCCGGCTCGGCCGGCTCGGTCCGTGTCTGGCGCGGCGCGCAAGCCACCGAAATGGCCTGCGGAACCAGCTGCTCGCCCAGCGTGCGGGCCGCCCCGGCGCCCTGACCGATGATCGGGCCGCTTTTCCATCGCCCCGGCCGACCGTCGCTGATGCGGCGACGCAAGCGCGCCCGCGAGGGCTCCACGGCGGTCGAGTTCGCCATGGTCGCCCTGCCCTTCTTCATCCTTCTGTTCGGCATATTGGAAGTGGGACTGCTGCTCTTGCTGGACGCCGTGGTCGAGACGGCGGTCTCCGACACCGGGCGCCTGGTGCGCACAGGCCAGGCCCAGCAGCAGGCGTTCACGCCCTCGGCGATCAAGCAGAAGATGTGCGAACGCATGAGCGTCTTCGCCGCCGACTGTCCGACGCGCGCCTTCATCGACGTTCGCGTGGTCGATAATTTCAGCACCCCGATCGCGCCCGACCCCCTGGCGTCCGGCGTGTTCGACCAGAGCAAGCTCACCTATCAGCCCGGCGGACCCGGCGACCGCATTCTGGTGCGGATCTGGTACGAACAGCCCATCGCCACGCCCTTCATCGCCCAGGCCCTGTCGCGCACCACCGACGACAAGGTGCTGCTGACGACGTCGCTGGCCTTCCGCAACGAGCCCTACCAGTGAGCCGGCGCTTGATATCCCGCGAGATCCGGCGATTCTGGCGCGACGCGCGCGGGGTGTCGGCGATCGAGTTCGCCCTGATCGCGCCGCTGATGCTGGTGATCTACTTCGGCCTGGTCGAGTTCTGCCAGGGCTATATGGCCAGTCGCCGCGCCAGCCACACCGCCTCCATCGTCGCCGACCTGGTGGCGCAATCGGACGCGACCACGACCCAGGACCTGACCAGCGTCTTCGCCATCGGCGACATGATCATGCGGCCCTTCCCGTCCTCGCCCCTGTCCATCCGCGTCTCCAGCGTCACCATTGACGCCAACGGGGTGGCGCGCGTCGACTGGAGCCGGGGCAACAACAAGGCCCTGACCGCACGGGTCAAGGCCTCGGTCGTCAGCGACCTGCCGCCCGGCCTGATCGAAAAGGGCGAAAGCCTGATCCTCGGCGAGACAGAGTTCAAATACACCTCGCCCTTCGCCCAGGTGATCAAGACGCCGATCAACTTCAACCGCAGCTACTATCTGCGGCCGCGGACGGTGGACAAGGTCCTCTGCAGCAACTGCTAGGGGCCGACCAGGGCCTCTTGCAGCGCCCGGATCTTGGCCTCGGTCTCCTCGCGTTCGGCGCGCGGGTCGCTGTCGGCGACGATGCCGGCGCCGGCCAGGGCGCGCCAACGCCAGCTCGTGTCGCCCAGCTCGAACGCGGCCGTGCGGATCAGGACCGAGGCGATCAGGCCGCCCTCGCCCGTCAGCCCTAGACCGAACAGCGAACCGCACCACGGCCCGCGCGGCGGCTCGTGGCCCGCGATGACCTTCATGGCCTGATGCTTGGGCGCCCCGGTGATCGAGCCGGGCGGGAAGGTGGCCTCCAGCACCTCGGCCGCGCCGACGCCGGGCCGCGCCGTCGCCGTCACGGTCGAGACCAGATGATGGACGGTCGGATGGCTCTCGACCTCGAACAGCCGTTCGACCCGCACCGACCCAGGCGTCGCCGCCCGCGCCAGATCATTGCGCATCAGATCGACGATCATCAGGTTTTCCGCCCGGTCCTTGGCGCTGGCGACCAGGTCAGCGGCCAGTTCGGCGTCTCGCGCGGGATCGGCGTCGCGCGGCCGCGTGCCCTTGATCGGCCGCGTCTCGATCCGACCGGTCTCAGGATCGAAGGTCAGGAACAGCTCGGGCGAGTTGGACACCAGGGCCCGCTGGCCCAGCCGCCAGAAGGCCCCATAGGCCGCGCCCCGTTCCGCCGACAGCCTGAGGAAAACCTCGAACGGATCGCGCCCCGCGTTCAGGCTTCCGCTCCAGGCGCGGGCGATATTGGCCTGAAACAGCTCGCCCGCCGCGATGCGCGCCACGACGTCTGCCACGGCGGCCTCATAGGCTTCGGGCGCGGCCTCGCCTGTGAAGGCGTCGGCCGGGGCGGACGGGATCGACGGTGTGACCGCCTCGGCCAGCCAGGCCGTCGCGCGTCGGCCTTGCGCCTCGGCTTCGGCGGCGTCGGCGCCCCGTCCCACGGCGCGAACTTCCTGCGCCGCATGATCGAAGGCCAGCAGGGCCGGATAGCGGGCCAGCATCAGGTCGGGCCAGGCCTCGGCGCGCCGCCCGGTCGCCGGGCGCGCCCCGGCGTCATAGCTCATCAGGCCGACCACGCCGCCGCCCGCGAAATCGGAATGGCGCAGAGCGTCGAACGCCGCCGCCTCGTCGACCGGGCCGACATGAACGCGATCCGGTTCGCAGGCGATGAAGGACCAGCGGCCGCCGTGCGCCGTGGGATCGCCCGCCCCGGCCAGCAGGGCCAGCGCCCCCTCGCGCTGGTTCAGCCCGGCGGCGACGCTCAGCGGCTCGCCCCAGTCCAGCCGCTCGATATGGACGACGGGCCGGCTCATTCGGTCAGCCGCGCCCGAATGCGCTCGGCCAGGGCGGCGTCGACGCCCAGAGCCTGCTCCAGGTAGGCGGCGAGCGAGCCGTGCTGCGCCGTGATCTCGGCGAAGGCCCCGTTCAGATAGTCGATCTCGACGCCAAGGAAGGCGACCACGGCGCCGTGCGAGGCCTGACGACCCGTCATTGCCGTCAGCTGACGCGCAATGCCCTCGGCCCGGCCCTCCAGATCGACGGCGACATTGGTCAGCAGATAGTCGGCGATCAGGTCGTCGCGCGACACCCCCAGCAGGCTGTGGGTCAGGGCCGCCAGCAGGCCGGTGCGGTCCTTGCCCGCCGCGCAGTGGATCAGAATCGGGCCTTCGCCCTCGGCCAAGGCGCGGAAATAGCGGCTGAACAGCTCGACATGGGCAGGTTCGAACGGCAGGCGGCGATAAACAGCGGTCATGAAGGCGCGGCCGGAATCCTCGGTCAGGTCGGCGGTCTTGAGGAAGGTGATGTGCGGCGCCTCGCCGCCGTCGTCATGGTCGCTTTCGATCACCTGCCCGGCCCAGTTCGCGGGTCGCCGCGAGGGCTGGTCGCGCCGTTCGCTGGGGCGGCGCAGGTCGACCACCGTGGCGATGCTCAACCGCGCCAGCCGGTCCAGGTCGGCTTCGGTCGCCCGCGCCTGATGCGCCGAGCGATACAGGCGTCCGCGCGCGATCCGCCCCCCGCCCACGGCGTAACCGCCATAGTCGCGGAAATTGTCGATGGCCTGAAACGGCGGAAGGCGGTCGCTCATGACCGCCTTCCTTAGACTATTCGCGCATTGACGCTAACGGGGAGGCTAGCGAGCGCCGACCAGACCGGACATGGCGTCCAGATAGGCGACGAAGGCGTCGCGTCCGGCCTCGGTCATGGTCGCTCGGGTGAGGGGCTTGCGGCCCTGGAAGGTTTTGGAGACGTCGACGAACCCCGCCTCCTCCAGCTTTCGCAAGTGCACCGACAGATTGCCGTCGGTGGTCTGCAACCGGGCCTTCAGTTCGTTGAAGTCGGCGGTCCCGACGCCCGACAGATAGGCCATGACCCCCAGCCGCACCCGGCCGTGGATGACCTCGTCGATCCGACCGATGTCGAAGGTTTCGGCCGAACCCGGAGCCGCTTCGGTCGTCATCAGATCACCTCCGACGGTTCCTGACGCACCAGCAGGACGCCGGGCAGCAGGGCGAACAGGAACAGTCCCGCCGCATAGCCCAGCCACATCAGCGGACTGCCGGTCAGGAAGGCGATCAGCGGCGCCGCAATCCAGCAGGCGATCGCCAGCTTCCACTGCCATTTCTGGTCGCTCATGGTCGCCGACACGGCCCAGCCCGCACCGTAGAGGGCGAAGATCAGCGAGGGAAAGATCAGGAACGGAATCTCGGTCTGCACCTTCCAACTAATCACCGCCATCGACAGCGACATGACGAAGATACCAAGGCCGACCCCCATCCAGCCGGCCCCCGCGGCGCGATTGGCGGCCGACAGAGCGCCGGGCTTGCGATCGGTCCGGCGGATCTGCCAAGCGAGGATGACGAGGAAGACCAGCATCGCCCCGCCCCACAAGACCGCATAGGCGACCGGCGGCACATTGAGGATTCCGCTGTCGATGCCATAGGCGACGATGGAGGCCAGGCCGAACACCAGACCGGCGGCGATCAGGATCGAGCCGCCCAGCAGCGGGGCCTGCCGCCCCTCCTGGGCCAGGGCCTTCATATAGGCGATGTCGTCGTGGACGGACTGAACTTGGTCGCGGGTCATGAGGTTTCTCCCTGCCTGTTGATCAGAAGGTGCATCAAGAACTTTGTGTTGTAAAGTTCTTTTTCTGAGACGAAGCGCACGACGCAATCTAGGCCTTGGCCATGCGCGTCGCCTTTCACCACATCGCCTATCAACCCTTGGCCGTCTGCAACGCCCTGTCGATGGCGCGGCTGGAGGCGACCGTGAAGCGCGCCGGGCTGCAGCCGGACGCCCCGGTCATGGACATCGGCTGCGCCTATGGCGAGGTCTCGATCCATCTGGCCCGCGCCTTCGACGCGCGGGTCACGGCCGTCGAACTGGACCCGGTCATGGCCGAGGGCGCCCACGCGCGCATCCAGGCGGCGGGCTTGCCGGACCGGATCACGGTGCGGCGCGAGACCTCGGCGGCGGCGCTGGCGGCCCTGCCCGCCTTCGACCTGATCGTCGCCATCGGCACGACCGCGCCGGCGGGCAAGGGTCTGCGCGACCCCGCCGCCGTCTTCGCCGCCCTGGCCGAGCATCTGACGCCGGGCGGCGCCCTGCTGTGGGGCGATCTGTTCTGGAAGGACGAACCGCCCGCGCCCTTGCGCCAACTGGTCGAGACCGGCGGCTACTACGTCGGCCATGACGCCTTGCAAGCGGCCGCGCGCGAGGCGAGGTTGGCGGTCGTCTCGGCCGAGATCAGCGACGAGGCCGAATGGGCGACCTATCGCACGGGCATGGAGACAGCCATCGCCGACTGGCTGGACGCCCACCCCGACCACGCCGACGCGCCAAGCGTCGCCGTCACGGCGCACCGCATCAAGATGATGCTCGACTTCGGCGCCCCCTACCTCGGCTTCGGCCTCTACCTGTTCGGGAAGGGCTGAATGAAAAGGCGCCCGGAGAAATCCCCGAGCGCCCCTTCATCAATAGGCCGCTGTACTTGCGCTCAAGCAGCGCGCGACCGCGTCGCGCGCGTTAGCGCCCTTCTTCTTAGCGGAATGGCGGCTCGTCGAAGGCCCGCAGCTTGCGCGAGTGCAGCTTGGCGCCCTCGGCCCGCAGCAGGTCGACCGCCTGGATGCCGATCTGGAGGTGCTCCGAGATCGAGCCTTCGTAGAAGCGGTTGGCCTGCCCCGGCAGCTTGATCTCGCCGTGCAGCGGCTTGTCCGAAACGCACAGCAGGGTCCCGTAGGGCACGCGGAAGCGATAGCCCTGGGCCGCGATGGTGGCCGATTCCATGTCGATGGCGACGGCGCGGCTCTGGTTGAAGCGCAGGGCCGACTTGGAATAGCGCAGCTCCCAGTTGCGGTCGTCGGTGGTGACGACGGTGCCGGTGCGCAGCCGCTTCTTGACCTCTTCGCCCGGCGCGCCGGACACCAGCTTGGTCGCGTCATAGAGGGCGCGCTGGACCTCGGCGATCGACGGGATCGGGATATCCGACGGCAGCACCGCGTCCAGGACGTGATCGTCGCGCAGATAGGCGTGGGCCAGGACATAGTCGCCGATGGTCTGGCTGGCGCGCAGGCCGCCGCAGTGACCGATCATCATCCAGGCGTGCGGCCGGGTGACGGCCAGGTGGTCGCAGATGGTCTTGGCGTTCGACGGCCCGACCCCGATGTTGACCAGGGTGATGCCCGTCCCGCCCGGCGCGGTCAGGTGGTAGGCGGGCATCTGATGCCGGCGCCAGGCCGCGTCCATAATGGCCGTCTCGGGGTTCGGCGTGGCGCGGTCGATGATCACGCCGCCGGCGCAGGACAGGGTCTCGTAAGGGCTGTCCGGATCGGCCAGCTGGGCGCAGGCCCAGCGCACGAACTCATCGACGTAGCGGTGATAGTTGGTGAACAGGACGTAGGACTGCACGTCCTCGACCGGGGTGCCGGTGTAGTGACGCAGGCGGGCCAGCGAGAAGTCGGTGCGCAGGCCGTCGAACTGGGCCAGCGGGAACTCCTCGCCCGGCGCGAACAGGCCGTCCGAGATCTCGTCGCCGATATGGGCCAGCTCCGTGGTCGGGAACCAGCGGGCGATGGCCGCCGTCATGGTGCTGTCCAGCGCCACGCCCGAGCCGTCCAGCACATAGGGGAAGGGAATCTCCTGATCCGACGGTTCGACCGTGATCGTGGCGCCGTATTCGGTCGCCAGCAGGGTCAGCTGTTCCAGCAGATAGGCGCGGTACAGGTCGGGGCGGGTGACGGTGGTCGTATAGACGCCGGTGCGCGACAGGCGGGCGAAGGCCCGCGTCTCCAGATCCTGGGGACGGTCGCCGAACCAGCTGACGGTCAGTCGGGGATAGGCGAACAGGCCGGCGGCCCGCGCCTCGGGATCGGCGCGCTCGCCGGTCTCGATAAAGCGCTTCACTGCACTGCGCAGATTGGCGACGGATTGATTGTAGAGGGTTTCGAGGCGGTCCAGCGCCGCCTGGGGGGTCATCTTGTCTGTCATGACTTCCTCTAGCGGAAAACCGTGACCATGGCGAGACGGGGGAAACACAAGGACACGACTGTTGACCCAAGGCACCGGACAGGGTTCCGCTGTCGCTCAGGAGGACACCCATGCTCAGACGCCTGATTTCGGCCGCCGCCGCCCTGCTGGCCTTCGTCGCCGCACCCGCCTTGGCCGAGGTGAAGTCCGCGACGCCGGGCGGTTTCGAGGTCGGCGGATCGGTCGCCATCGCCGCCCCGCCCGCCCGCGTCTGGGCCGTGCTGAGCGCGCCCGACGCCTGGTGGAGCCGCGACCACCGCTGGTTCAAGGGCTCGAGCCTGTCGCTCGACCTGGCCCCCGGCGGCTGCTGGTGCGAACAGGCGGCGGACGGCCGCGTCTCGCGCCACCTGGAAACGGCCCTGGTCGAGCCGGGATCGAAACTGGTGCTGCGCGGCGGGCTCGGCCCCCTGCAGGGTCAGGGCGCGAGCGGCGGGCTGACCTTCGACCTCAAGGCCGAGGGCGAAGGCGCCGTCCTGACCTGGTCCTATATCGTCGGCGGCTATACGCCGGGCGGCTTGGAAGCCTGGGCCCGCCCGGTCGACGGCGTCCTGTCGACGCAACTGGCCAATCTGAAGACCCGGGCCGAGACCGCCGACTAGGCCAGTTCGCGGCGAAAGAAGGCCGCCGCCTCGTCCAGCAGACCGGCGCTGTCCGGCCGGACGACGCTCCGCGCCCGCCCGCCGACCGCCTCGATCCGCGCCGCCAGCGCTGTCTCGGCCGCGCGTCGACCGCCCAGCCAGAGCGGCGCGGCGTCGGCGCGGACATAGGCTTCCGGCCGCGTCAGGGTCGGATCAGGCCCCGGCGCGGCGGAGGTCCGATCCAGCGCCGCCGCCGCCCGGATCAGGCCGTCCCGCCCGACCGCCGCCAAGTAACGCCGATCCAGAGCGATCATCAACGCCGCGTCCGCGCTCGCGCCCAGACCCAGGACGCCCAGCCGCGTCGCGTCGCCGCCGAACGCCTCAGCTTGTTCTGCGACCCAGGCGGTCGCGGCGGCGGCGTCGGCCATGAAGACCGCGCTCGAGGGCCGCATCGTCCGCAGCCCCGCCAGGGCCACGACGAAGCCGCGCCTCGCCAGTCCCCGCGCGGCCCGGCGCGCCTCGGGCCGCTCGCCGCCGAACATGACCAGCACCGGCAGACCCAGGGCGCAGCGCGGCGCATGGATCTCGATCGTCTGACGCGGATCCTCGCCATAGCGCAGGCCGCCCTTCGCGCGCCCGGCCGCCGCCGCGCCGCCGAACGGCGCGGCCAGCAGGCCGCCGAGCAGGGAGACGAACAGGCCTCTGCGGGTCATGGCGCTCCGACGACCGGGGAAACTCGTCTTTTTAGGCACGAAGCGCTGCTTCCGCTCAATCCCCGGCCGCCACCCGCCGGCAAACGTCACACTTCACTCATCGATTTGTCGCATAATATTTACATTCTGAAAATTGAGCGCATAATTCGCTCTGAGTCCGGAGCGAATTCCGGCCAAGGGAGGATATCGCATGCGCCTGATCGCCGTCGCCGTCTCGGCCCTGCTGCTCGCCGGAGCCGCCCCCGCCCTGGCTCAGAGCCCCGAGCAGAGTCCGCAGAGCCAGAGGCCGCAGCCGACGCGCGTCTCGACCGCCCAGCCGCAGCGCGTGGTGCTGATCTGCGAGACTGACGCCGCCACCCGCAGCGCCTTCTCTCGTCAGTACGGCGCCGAACCGGTCTTCCTGACCGCGCGCGAGGCCGTCGAGGCCAAGGCCGCCGGCCAGGGCTGGACCACGCCGCGCTGCATGACCGAGCGCGAGCATGGCCGCTACGTCCAGCTGACCCAGGCCTACGCCGCGCACTAAACCCCTATTCCAGAACGACAAAGGGCGCGGCCATCGCTGGCCGCGCCCTTCTTCTTGGTCAGAGACCCGGCCCTACTTGGCCAGATACTTGTCCAGCCAGCCGAAGACCTCGTTGTGCCATTGCAGGCTGTTGGCCGGCTTCAGCACCCAGTGGTTCTCGTTGGGGAAGAAGACCAGACGGCTGTCGATGCCGCGGCGTTGCAGGGCGGTGAAGGTCGACAGGCCCTGGGCCGTCGGGATGCGGTAGTCGAGGTCGCCCTGGACCACCAGCATCGGCGTCTTCCAGTTCTGGACGTGGTTGGCCGGGTTGAACTTCTGATAGCCCTCCGGGTTCTCCCACGGCAGGCCGCCGTATTCCCACTCGGTGAACCACAGCTCCTCGGTCGAATAGCCCATGCCGAAGGTGTCGAAGACGCCGTCGTGGTTGACCAGGCATTTGAACGCGTCGGACCAGTTGCCGGCGATCCAGTTGATCATATAGCCGCCGTAGGAGGCGCCGAGCGCACAAGCGTTCTGGCCGTCGAGGAAGCTGTACTTGGCCTGAGCCGCGGCCCAGCCCTTCTGCAGGTCTTCCAGCGGGCGGTCGCCCCAGTGCTGGCTGATGGCGTCGGTGAATTCCTGGCCGTAGCCGGTCGAACCGTGGAAATCGATCATCACCACCGCATAGCCCGCGCCGGCGTAGGTCTCGGGGTTCCAGCGATAGGACCAGCCGTTGCCGAACGAACCCTGCGGCCCGCCGTGGATCAGGAAGGCGACCGGGTACTTCTGGCCTTCGACGTAGTTGGCGGGCTTGATGACGAAGCCGTGGACCGTCTCATCGTTCCAGCCGGGGAAGCTGAACTGCTCGGCCTCGCCGAAGGCCTTGGAGGCCAGCTGCGGGTTCACATTGGTCAGACGGCGCGGCATTTCGCGACCGCGCCAGGTCTTGAAATAGAGGTCGCTGGGCGAGGTCAGGGTGTCGACCGCCATGACGAAGCCCGACGGCGTCTGGCCGAAGGCCGAGACATGGCCCTCGCCGGTCAGGGGCATGACCGCGCCGTTGCGCGTGTCGATGGCGAACAGGCGGGTCTGACCGACGTCGCCGGCGGTGGTGTAAAGCGTATTGCCGTCCTTCGACCATTGCAGGGTGTCGGCCGAACGGTCCCAGTTGGCGGCGATCTGGCGCGTCTGGCCGGTGGCGACGTCGCGCAGGAAGATCGAATACTTGTCGGCCTCGAAGCCCGGACGGGCCATGGCGCGATAGGCCAGGGTCTGACCGTCCGGCGAGAAGACCGGGCCGGTGTCCCAGGCGGGGTTGGACTCGGTCAGATTGGTCAGTTGGCCCGGCGCCGAGACGGCCACGCTGTAGAGGTCGAAGTCCGTGCTCCACGGCTCGCTCTTGCCGGCTTCGCGCGCCGAGAAGACCAGAGAGCGGCCGTCGGGGGCGAAGGTGAACTCGCTCTCGTCGCCGAACGGCTTGGAGGGGGTGTCGCCGTCAAAGCCCTTGGTGACCCAGACCGGAGCGCCGCCCGCCTTGCCGTCAGCGCCGATGGTCTGGACGAACAGGTGGTTCTGGGTGTGGTCGCTCCACGTATCCCAGTGGCGCACGAACATGCGGTCATAGACTTGGCCCGTCGATTTCACTTCGGCGGCGGCCTTGGCGCGCTCGACCGAGGCGTTCAGGTCGGCGGCTTCCGGATAGACGGCCAGCGACACGGCCACCGCGTCGCCCGCGCCGTTGACGCGGTAGGCGTTGACGTCGGTCGGCAGGCTGGTGACTTGGGTCGCTGTTGCGCCCTTGTCGGCTGAGACCCAGACCTGGCTCGAACCCGAACGGCCCGACAGGAAATAGAGCTTGCCGTCGGCGCCCCAGCGGGCGGTGTTGGCGCCGCCTTCGGAGATGGCCAGCTTCTGCGCCTGGCCCTCGCCCTTCAGGCTCAGGATGTAGAGGGCGCTGGAACGGCGGTTGGCGGCCACGTCGGTCTGGGTCAGCGCATAGACCACCCACTCGCCGTCCGGCGACACCTGGGGATCGCCCAGCCGGTTGGCCGAGATCATGTCCTGATAGGTGAAGGCGTTGCTTGTGGCCTGGGCCGTGGCCGCCGCCGGAGCGGGCGCCTCGGCCAGGGCGGGCAGGGCCGAGGCCGTCAGCAGGGCGACGGCGCTGAGGCCGGACAGAAGATGGGACAGGCGGCGCATGGGCGCTCCTCAAGCGGATTTCGATCTGGCCGAAGGCCTATCACCGCCGCGCGCCGCCCGCAAAGGTCGGCTTTAGTTGCGCCCCTCCGCCGTCCAGCGCGCGGTCCAGTCCAGGATCTCCTGCTGCCAGTCGACCCAGGTCCGGGGCTTCAGCACCCAGTGGTTCTCGTCCGGGACGTGGACGAAGCGGCTGGGGATGCCCTCGCGCTGCAGGGCCGAGAAGGTGGCCAGTCCCTGCTCCATCGGCACGCGGAAATCTTTCGACCCGTGCAGCACCAGCATCGGCTTCTTCCAGTCGGCGACATAGGTCTCGGGGTTGAAGGCGTCGTACAGGTCCTTGCGGGTCCAGCTGGGGCCGCCGAACTCATGGATGAAGTTGCCGATGTCCATGGCGTTCATCAGTTGCGGCACGTCGAACACCCCGGCGTGGTTGACCAGGCAGCGCCACGGCCCGTTCCACTTGCCCGCGATGGTGTTGACCATATAGCCGCCGTAGGAGGCGCCCAGGGCGCAGGCCCGGTCGCCGTCGATCCATGCGTTGGCCGAAAGCGCCGCCTCCCAGCCCTTCTGCAGGTCTTCCAGCGGGCGGTCGCCCCAGTGGTCGTTGATGGCGTCGGTGAAGGCCTGGCCATAGCCCGGCGAGCCATGGAAGTTGACCATGACCACCGCATAGCCGGCCGCCGTATAGACCTGCGGGTTCCAGCGATAGGACCAGCTCTCGGTCCAGGGCGACTTGGGCCCGCCGTGGATCAGATAGACGGCCGGATATTTGCGGCCCTCGACGAAGCCTGCGGGCTTGAACACCCAGCCGTGCGCCGTCTCATTGTTCCAGCCGGCGAAGCTCAGGGCCTCGGCTTCCGGCAGGTCCAGCCGCGCCAGAACCTCGGCGTTGTGCTGGGTCGCCTGACGGGCCTCCGCGCCGTTCTTCGACACGAAGACCTGGGTCGGGGCGGTGAAGCTGTCATGGGCGTAGGCCAGGACGCCCGCCGCCTCGTCGAAGGCGTTGACCGCGCCGTCGCCGGTCAGGGCCTTTACCGCGCCGGTACGGGCGTCGATCTCGAACAGACGGTTCTGCCCCTCGTCCGAGGCCGTGACGTAAAGCGCCCGGCCGTCCGAACGCCAGGTCAGGCCCGAAGGCCCGCGGTCCCAGTTCGTCAGCCGCCGAGCATTGGCGCCGCTGGCGTCGGCCAGCATGACCACGGCCTGATCCCCGCCGACGTTCTCACGCGGCGCCGACAGCCAGGCCAGGCGGCGACCATCGGGCGAGAAGGCCGGATTGCCGTCGCTGCCCTTGTTGCCCTCGGTCAGATTGACCGGCGCGCCGCCGTCCAGCGACACCCGATACAGGTCGCTGTTGTTGGTGAAGGCCTCGCCCGCGCCCTGGGTCTGGGTCGCATAGATCAGGGTCTTGCCGTCGCGCGACAGGGTGAAGTCGCCGTCGCCCGCCGCCACGTCGGCGTCCAGCCCAGGCATCAGGTCGCGCGCCTCGCCGCCGGCCAGGCCGGAGCCGTTCAGCGGCTGGCTGAACAGGTGGGTGCGGCGGCCGTCAGCCCAGCGGTCGAACACCCGCAGCGGCAGGCGATCATAGGCCTGCTGGCCGCTCTTGGCGCGCTCGGCCAGACGGTCCTTGACGCATTGCAGGGTCTGACAATCGGTGAAGACCGACACGGCCAGGATCAGCGAACGGCCGTCCTCGGCGATGCGGAAGCCGGACACGTCGATCGGCAAGGTCGTCACCTGCGCGGCCGCCATGCCCTCGCGATCGGCGCGCCAGACCTGGTTCGATCCCCCGCGCGACGACAGGAAGTAGATGGCCTGGCCGTCCGGCGCCCAGCGCGCGCCCGAGACGCCGCCCTCCGACACCGCCAGCTTGCGCGGCGCGGCCGCCCCGTCGGCCTCGGCCAACCACAGGGCGTTGACGCCCTTGTTGCCGTCCCAGTCGGTGGCGCGCACGGAATAGAGGATGCGACGGCCGTCGGGCGAGACGCGCGGATCGCCGACCCGCTCCATCATCGCCAATTCCTTGACGTCGAGCCCGGCGCGCGCGGCGGGCGCCTCAGCGGCGGCGGGGGTCGCGACAGTCTGCGCGAAGACGGGCGAAGCCGCCGTCATCAAGGCCCCGAAGGCGGCGGCCAGCATCCAGCGTGATTGCATCGTCGTACCCATCCCTGAAACAGCGTCGCCTGTTGATAGGCCGTCGAATCCCGAGCGCCAAGCCGCTTGCCGCCGCCGTCCGGAGCAGCGACAAGCAGGGGCATGAGTCCCTCTTCCCGTCATATCGTCGACGTGCTGATCGCCGAGCGCGCGCCGCGCCTGACGCGCTCGGCCGCCTGGCCGCTGGTCCGCCCCGCTCTCTACGGCCTGCTGGACTACGCCAAGGCCCGACGCATGGCGGACGCCATCGGCCCCCTGTCCGGTCAGGCGGCGCTGGACCATGTCTCCGGCCTGTTGTCGCTGAAGACCGAGACGCTGAATCTGGACCGCCTGCCCGCCACGGGCCGCTGCCTGGTGGTGTGCAACCATCCGACCGGGATCGCCGACGGCCTGGCGGTGCACGACGCCATCCGCACCGTGCGCGACGACGTCATCTATTTCGCCAACGCCGACGCCCTGCGCGTCTCGCCGCGTCTGGCCGAAAGCGTCATCCCGGTCGAATGGGTCACGGCCAAGCGCACCCGCGAGAAGACCCGCGCCACCCTGCTGGCGGCCAAGGAAGCCTTCGAGGCCGAACGCTGCGTCGTCATGTTCCCCGCCGGGCGGCTGGCCCGCGTCGACGCCGAGGGCCGACTGACCGATCCCGAATGGGCCACGACGGCGGCGTCTCTGGCGCGCAAATACGCCGCCCCGGTCACGCCGATCCACGTCGCCGGCCCGTCCAGCCGCCTGTTCCACCTGTTCGACCGCTTCTCGCAGGAACTGCGCGACATCACCCTCTTCCACGAACTGCTCAACAAGCAGGGCCGCGAGTTCGACCTCAGCGTCGGCCTGCCCATCGCGCCCGAGGCGCTCGACATCGACGCCGCCCGCGCCACCGAGGCGCTGAAGGCCTTCGTCGAGCGCGTCCTGGCCGCCGATCCCGACGCGGTGTTCGAATGACGACCTTCACGCTTTCCGACGCCGACGCCACCACCCGTCTGGGTCAGGCCATCGCCCCCCTGCTGGAACCCGGAGACTCCGTCCTGCTCTACGGCCCGCTCGGCATGGGCAAGTCGACCCTGGCGCGCGGCCTGATCCGCGCCCTCACCCACCCCGACGAGGACGTGCCCAGCCCGACCTTCACCCTGGTCCAGTTCTACGATAGCGATCCGGCGATCGCCCATTTCGACCTCTATCGCCTCAGCCGCCCGGAAGAAGCCTTCGAGATCGGTCTGGACGAGGCGCTGGACGAGGGCTGCGCCCTGATCGAATGGCCCGAACGGCTGGGCGTCGACCCCGGCCGGATGCTCGGCCCCGACCGACTGGCCCTGACCATCGCCGAGGATGGCGCGGGCCGCCTTGCGACCGCTATTGGCGTGGGCGCGTGGGAAGCGAAACTGAAGGAACTCCATGTCTGACCGCGAAGCCCTCCGTCTCGACTTCCTGCGCTCGGCCGGTCTGGCCGAGGCCGTCCGCGCGCCCCTGCCCGGTGACGCCTCGACGCGCCGTTACGAGCGGCTGACCACGGCCTCGGGCGCCACCCTGATGCTGATGGATCAGGCCCCCGCCGCCGAGAGCCAGCCCTGCGACCCGTCGTGGTCGCCCGCCGAGCGCCACGCCCACGGCTGGAACGCCGTCGCCCGCCTGTCGGCCGGCCGCATCGAGGCCTTCGCCGCCGTCGCCGCCCATCTGAAGTCGCTCGGCCTGTCCGCGCCCGAGATCGTCGCCGTCGACGCCCCCAACGGCCTGGCCGTGATCGAGGACTTCGGCGACGCCCTGTTCGCCAAGGTCATCAACGAGGGCGCCGAGGAAGCCCCCCTCTACCGCGCCGCCGTCGAGGCCCTGGCCGTGCTGCACGCCGCCCCGACGCCGGATGTCCTGACGGGCGCTGCGGGCGACTGGCCCCTGCTGACCTATGACCAGACGGCGCTGCAAGGCGGCGCCGACCTCTTTGTCGAATGGCTGCCGAAACTGATCCCGTCGCTGAGCTTCAATGACGACGCCGTCGCCGAATGGCGCGACGTCTGGGCCCCGGTCACGGCGGCGGGCGAGGCGGGCGCGACCGTCATGGCCCACCGCGACTATCACGCCGAGAACCTGATCCGGCTGGACGGCAAGACCGGCGCCGCCTCGGTCGGCCTGATCGACTTCCAGGACGCGGTGAAGGCCCACCCGTCGTGGGACCTCCACTCCCTCTTGCAGGACGCCCGCCGCGACGTCTCGCCCGAGCTGGAAGCCCTGGCGCTGGACCACTATTTCGCCCTGCGGCCCGAGACCGATCGCGAGGCCTTCATGGCGTCCTATAATGGTCTGGCGGCGCTGAACGAGGCGCGGATTCTGGGCGTCTTCGCCCGCCTGATCGCCCGCGACGGCAAGCCGAAATACGCCGCCTTCATGCCGCGTATGTGGGCCCACCTGAACGCCAACCTGAAGGCCCCGGGCCTCGAAGCCGTCGCCGCCTGGATGGACCGCCACGTGCCGGAGGATGTCCGTCGATGAACTCTCCCTCCCCCGTCATCCCGGACGGCCTGAAAGGCCGATCCGGGACCGCAGGAAACGCCGCCGTCTTGGGCGGTCCCGGCTCTCCGCTCCGCTGCGGCCGGGATGACGGCAAAGGGGAACGCGCATGACCGCTCCAAAGACCGCCATGGTCCTCGCCGCCGGGCTCGGCACGCGGATGCGCCCGCTGACTAATGACCGGCCCAAGGCCCTGGTCGAGGTCGGCGGCCGCGCCCTGATCGACCACGTCCTCGACCGGCTGACCGATGCGGGCGTCGAGAAGGCCGTGGTCAACGTCCACTGGTTCGCCGACCGGCTGGAAAGCCATCTGGCCGCCCGCACACATCCGGCAGTCGTCATCTCCGACGAGCGCGCCCAACTGCTGGAGACCGGCGGCGGGCTGAAGAAGGCTCGCCCCCTGCTCGGCGACGACCCCGTCTTCGTGGCCAATATCGACAGCGTCTGGATCGATCGGGGCGACGCCCTGGCCGACCTGATCCGCCTGTGGGACCCGGAGCGGATGGACGCCGCCCTGCTGCTGGCCCGGCGCGAAGGCTCCATCGGCTTCGAGGGCGGCGGCGACTTCTTCCTCGGCGACGACGGCCAGCTCACCTTCCGGGGCGAGGCGGCAAGCGCCCCCTTCGCCTACATGGGCGTCCACATCACCCGGCCCGGCTACGCCGACGCCGGCCCCGACGGTCCCTTCTCGCTCAGCCCCCTGTGGCGCCAATCCGCCGCCGAGGGCCGCCTGTTCGGCTGCGTGCTGGACGGCGACTGGATGCACGTCGGCGATCCGCAGGCCCGCGACGAAGCCGAAGCGCGCCTGAAAGCAGAAGCCTGACCATGTCGGGGGGCCGTTTCGATCCGTTCGCCGGGTCCGGTCCGCGCTGGCGCGCCGTGCCCGCATGGCGGCCCTTCCTCGAAGACCTCGCGGCGGGCGTGCTGGACTGGCTGGGCGATCAGACGCCCGAGACCCTGACCGACGCCACGATCCTGCTGCCCAACCGCCGCGCCGCCCGCGCCTTCTCCTCGGCGCTCGGCCGACTGGCCGGCGACCGCCCTGTCCTGCTGCCTCAGGTCCGCCCGCTCGGTGATCTGGAGGAGGACGAGCCGCCCTTCGCCCCCGGCGAGCTGGGGCTGGACCTGCCCCCCGCCATCCCCGCCCTGACGCGCCGCTTCGAGATGGCGCGGATGATCGCCGAGGAGTTCGAGCCGGGCCTGAAGCCCCTGCGCGCCTTGGAGATGGCCGACGCCCTCGGCGGCTTCCTCGATTCCTGCCAGCTCGAGGAAGTCTCCGACCTGTCGCGCATCGCCACCCTGGCCGAACAGGATCTGGCCGCCCACTGGCAGGACAGCGCCCGCTTCCTCGGCCTCGCCGTCGAGGCCTGGCCCAGACGGCTGGCGGCGCTCGGTCTGGTCGACCCGGCCTGGCGCCGCGCCACCCTGCTGCGCCGTCTGGCCGAGGCCTGGGACGCGCGCCCGCCGCAGCAGCCCGTCATCGCCGCCGGCTCGACCGGCACCGTCCCCGCCGCCGCCGACGTCCTGGCCGCCGTGGCCCGGGCGCCGCAGGGCGTGGTGGTCCTGCCCGGCCTCGACCTCGCTCTGGCCGACGGCGTCTGGGACCGGATCGACGACCAGCATCCGCAGGCGGCGCTGAAGGCCCTGCTGGCCCGCGCCGAGGTCTCGCGCGATCAGGCCCGCCCCTGGTTCAAGCTCGCCGTCGAACCCCGCATCGAGGCGCGCGGCCTCGCGCGCCAGCGCCTCATCAACGAAGCCCTCCGTCCCGCCGAGGCCACCGACGACTGGCGCGCCGAGATCGCCCGCCTGCGCGCCGACGCCGCCGAGGCCGGGCAAGCCGCCGACCCCATCGCCGAGGGCTTGAAGGGCCTGTCGTCCCTCTCCGTCCGCGCCGAGGAAGAAGCCGCCACGGCCATCGCCCTCCTGATGCGGGAGACGCTGGAACGCCCCGGCGAGACCTGCGCCCTCGTCACACCCGATCTGGACCTGTCGCGTCGGGTCGAGGCCCGGCTGGCGCGCTGGGGCATCATCCCCGACGCCTCGACCGGCGCCCCCCTGTCACGAATGAGCGCGGGGGTTCTGGTCGATCTGTGCGCCCGCTTCATCGAGACGCCGCTGAAGCCCCAGACCCTGCTGGCCCTGATCAAGCATCCGCTGACCCGGCTCGACCTCGACGGCACGTCTCTGCCCGACGCCGCCTCGGCGCTGGAGGAGCACGCCCTGCGCGGCCCGCGTCCGCGCGACTGGGCCGAGGTGCAAAAGCGCCTGCTCAAAGCCGCCGAGCCGGGACGCGGCGGTCAGCCCCTGCCCGAGTGGAAAGCCGCCCGCCTGTCCGGCGCCCGCGCCCTGGCCGCCCGGCTGGAGACCCTAGCCGCCGACGCCCTGTCCATCTTCACGCCAAACGCTTCCGGGGCCGCCGCCCCCGACGCCGCCGCCCGCACCCTGACCGCCCTGATCGAGGCCCTGGCCGGTCAGAACGCCTGGGCCGGCCCCGACGGCGAGGCCGCCGCCTCCCTCCTGTCCGCCCTGATCGACGGCGGCGGGTCGCTGGGCGAGGTCAGCCGCGCCGACTTCGCCGCCCTGACCGCCGGCCTGCTGGGCGAGGAGACGGTGCGCACCGGCGGCGCCACCCATCCGCGCCTGCGCATTCTCGGCGCCATCGAGGCCCGCCTGACCCGCGCCGACCGCATGATCCTGGCCGGGCTGGAGGAAGGCGTCTGGCCCCGGCCCGCCCCCGTCGATCCCTTCCTGTCGCGGCCGATGCGCAAGACCCTGGGCCTGCCCACGCCCGAGCGGCGTCTGGGCCAGACGGCGCAGGACTTCGTCCAGGCCGCCTGCGCCGACGAGGCCGTCCTGATCCATTGCGAGCGGCGCGGCGGCCAGCCCGCCGTGCGCTCGCGCTGGCTGTGGCGGCTGGAGATGCTGACGCGCGGCGCCCATGCGGAAAAAACGCCCGTCGCCATTCCCAAGCCCGAGGGTCTGGCCGACTGGACCCGCGCCCTGGACGCCCCGCCGCCCGGCGCCGCCCGCTTCGCCCCGCGTCCCATGCCGCGCCCGCCGGTCGATCGCCGCCCGCGCAGCCTCTATGTCACCCGCATCGAGCGCTGGGTCCGCGACCCCTACGCCATCTACGCCCAGTGGGTGCTGGGCCTGAACATCATGGACCGGCCCGGCGCCTCGGCCGAGGCGATGGCGCGCGGCAATGCGGTGCACAAAGCCATCGAGCGCATGACCCTGATGTGGCCCCACGTCCTGCCCGACGACTGCGAAACCGAGATCGAGAAGTTGCTGATCGAGGAGCTGACCGCCCACGGCTTCGAGGACGCCGCCATGGCGCGCGAGACGCCGCTG
This sequence comes from Brevundimonas sp. KH_025, assembly GCF_057839885.1. Taxonomy (NCBI): domain Bacteria; kingdom Pseudomonadati; phylum Pseudomonadota; class Alphaproteobacteria; order Caulobacterales; family Caulobacteraceae; genus Brevundimonas; species Brevundimonas sp. KH_025. The sequence goes on from NZ_CM174501.1 coordinate 2,639,848, forward strand.
GCGCGCAACTGCGCCCGCTGGCTGGCCGGGTTCGAGGTCGAGCGTCGGGCGCGCGGCGTCAACCTGCTGATCGAACAGCAGGGGACCATGACGTTCGACGCCCCCGCAGGCCCCTTCACCATGAAGGCCTACGCCGACCGCATCGAAGTCGGCGCGACCGGCGCCGCCATCATGGACTTCAAGACCGGCGGCGTGCCCTCGGGCAAGCAGGTCAAGGCGGGCTTCGCGCCGCAACTGACCCTGACCGCCGCCATCCTGGCCGACGGCGGGTTCAAGGACACCAATGGTCCCGTCCCTGCCGACGAACTGACTTACGTTCGCGTCGTCGGACGCAAGAAGGCGGGCGAGGTCGCGGTGCGCGCCTCGGGGCCGGAGGCTGCGGCGCTGGGCGAAGCCGCGCTCGAAGGCCTGAAGAAACGGGTCGCCCGTTTCGACCATCCCGACACGCCCTACGTCTCCTGGGCTGCGCCGCAGTTCATGGGCAATTACGGCGGCAACTACGACCATCTGGCCCGCGTCTGGGAATGGCACGTCGTCGGCGGCGAAGAAGGCGACAGCGAATGAACATCGCCACTCCGCAGATGACCGCGCGCCCCGATCCGCAGATCCGCGCCGCCGATCCCGCCCTGTCGGTCTTCGTCACTGCCAACGCCGGCTCGGGCAAGACCACCACCCTGGTGAGCCGCGTGGCCCGGCTTCTGCTGGGCGGGGCCGGGGCCTCGGCCATCCTGTGCGTCACCTACACCAAGGCCGCCGCCGCCGAGATGCAGGCCCGCCTGTTCGAGACCCTGGGCAAGTGGGCGGTCATGGACGACGCCGCCCTGTCGGCCGAACTGGCCAAACTGGACGCCAGCGATCCCGCTGACCTCAACCCGGCCCGCCTGTCCGAGGCGCGCCGCCTGTTCGCCCGCGCGCTGGAGACGCCGGGCGGGCTGAAGATCCAGACCATCCACGCCTTCTGCGAAAAGCTGCTGCGGCGCTTCCCCATCGAGGCCGGCGTCTCGCCGCGCTTCACCGTGCTGGAGAACGAGGCCGCCATCGCCCTCAGCCATGCCGCGCGCGAGGAGCTGGCCCGCGCCGCGCTGAGGGACCCCGATGGTCCGGTGGGTCAGGCCTATAGCCATTTCGCCGTCGAGCTGGACTGGGGCCGGTTCGAGAGCCTGCTGGCCATGATCGAGGCCAAACGCGCCGACCTGACCGACTATGTCGCCCGCGTCGGCGACGGCTCGGCCCCCGGCCCGCACCTCCTGACCGGCGCCGATCCCGAACAGACGCCCGACGACATCGAGGCCGACTTCATCCGCTGGCTGGACCGGGGCGAGGTCCGCCGCATGGCCGAGCTGATGGCGACCGGCGGCAAGACCGACAAGGATCGCGCCGCCGAACTGATCCACGCCCTGGACCACGAGTGGAGCTTCCACGGTCTCGGCGTCGTCTTCCTCACGGGGACCGGCTCGCCGCGCAAGTCGATGGCGACCAAGCAGGCCCCGCCCGACGCCGGCGGCTGGCTGACCGATCTGCAGGACAAGTATCTGGCGACGCTGGATGTGGTGCGCGCCGCCAAGGTCGCCGCCGACACCATCAAGCTGCTGACCCTCGCCGTGGCCCACGCCGCCTTCTACGAGGCCGCCAAGGCCGAGCGCGGGGCGCTGGACTTCTCCGACCTGGTGGCCAAGACGGTCGACCTGCTGACCCAACGCTCGACCGCCGCCTGGGTCCTGTACAAGCTGGACGGCGGCATCGACCACGTCCTGATCGACGAGGCCCAGGACACGGCGCCCGAGCAGTGGGCCATCATGCGCGCCCTGACCGGCGAGTTCTTCTCGGGCGAGGCTGCCGACCGGACCGTCTTCGCCGTGGGCGACGAGAAGCAGTCGATCTACTCCTTCCAGGGCGCCCGGCCCGAGCGGCTGCGGCAGGAAGCCCAGGTCTATGACGCGATGGTCCGAGGCTCCGGCGCCGCCTTCGAAGGCGTGCCGCTGGAGACCTCCTATCGCTCGACCGAGGACGTCCTCGCCTTCGTCGACCACGCCTTCGCCGATCCCGAGCGGACCCGCGCCCTGGTGGGCGAAGCGGGCGACATTCCCCGCCACCTGCCCGCCCGCGTCGGCCAGCGCGGCGGCGTCGACCTGTGGCCCCTGTTCATGGACGAGGCCCCGCCCGAGCGCGACGCCTGGGACGACCCGGTCGATCAGGAAGGCGTGGCCGGCGCCCGCAAGCGCATGGCCGCCGCCCTGGCCCAGGAGATCAAACGACAGGTCGAGACCGGCGCTGTCGTCTATGACCGTTCGACCCGCCAGCCCCGCGCCAGCGGCTACGGCGACTTCCTCATTCTGGTCCGTCGTCGCGACGCCACCTTCGAGGAGATCATCCGCGCCCTGAAGAGCGCGGGCGTCCCCGTCGCCGGGGCCGACCGGTTGAAGCTGTCCAGCCACATCGTCTTCGACGACCTGATCGCCCTGGCCCGGTTTGCGCTCTTCCCCGGCGACGACCTGTCGCTGGCCGAGGTGCTGCGCAGCCCCTTCTGCGACGTGGACGAGGCCTCGCTCTATGATCTGGCCGGGCGCGAGAAGCGTCAGGGCCTGTGGCGCGAACTGAAGCAACGCGCCGAGGAACGCCCCGAATGGCGCCGCGCGCTGGAGCTGTGCCTGAGCGCCCGCGCGGCGCGCGACGGCGATCCGTTCGCCTTCTTCTCGACCCTGCTGAACCGGGTGGACGACACGGGGGTCTCGGGCCGCGCCCGGGTCCTGACGCGCCTAGGCCGCGAGGCCGAGGAAGCCATCGACGAGACCCTGAATCAGGTGCTGGCCGCCGAGAACCGGGGCGGGGTCGATCTGGAGACCTGCCTCGCCCTGCTGGAAGCCGCCGACGTCGAGGTGAAGCGCGAACTGGAAGGCCCACGCGGCGAGGTCCGCGTCATGACCGTCCACGGCGCCAAGGGTCTGGAGGCGCCCGTCGTCATCCTGCCCGACACCACGATGAAGGCGAAGGCCCAGGGCCCGTCCCTGATGCCGGTCGCCACCGACGACGGTGAGGCCTGGCTGATGTGTCCCGGCTCGTCGAAGGAGGACTGCGCCGCGTCCAGGGCCGCCCGCGACGCCCGCGAGGCCCGCGTCAGCGACGAATCCCTGCGCCTGCTCTACGTCGCCCTGACCCGCGCCCGCGACCGGGTCATCGTCATGGGCCGCGGCTCGAAACGCTCGCCCGAACCCGGCGACTGGTGGTCGGTGATCGAAGAGACCTTCAACCGTCTCGGCGACGAGGTCCGCACGCTGGACAGCAACGTCCGCCGCTTCGGCGTCGATCTCGACGTCCTGCCCGCCGTCGCCGCTGCGGCCGAGGCCCGCCCCGAAGCCCCCGACTGGACCCGCCGGACGCCCGCCCGCGACGCCGCCGCCCGCTTCGCCTCGCCGTCGCAGATGCAGGAGCAGAAGCGCATCCCCGCCCCCTCGCCTCTGGCGCGCGGCGAGGGCCCCGGCGCCGGTCTGGGCCGGTTCCGGCGCGGGGACCTGATCCACCGTCTGCTGGAGCGGTTGCCGGACATCGCCTCGCCCGACCGACCCGACGCCGCCACGCGGATGCTGGCCCGCGAGCGCGACCTGTCGGACGAGCAGCGGACCGAGATGATCGCCGCCGCCTTCGCCGTGCTGGACGACGCGCGGTTCAATCCCGTCTTCGGCGAGGGCTCCCGCGCCGAGGTCGCCCTGACCGGCTCCTCGCCCGACCTGCCGTCCGGCGTCTCGATCTCGGGCCGCATCGACCGGCTGGTGGTCACGCCCGAGCGGGTGCTGGTGGTGGACTTCAAGTCCAACCGCCCGGCCCCGGATCATGTCGAGGACGCCGACCCGGCCTATGTGCTGCAGATGGCGGTCTATACGGCGGTGCTGCGTCGCCTCTATCCCGACCGCGCGGTCGAGGCGGCCCTGGTCTGGACCGACGGACCGAAGCTGATGGCCGTGCCGCAAAGCCTGATGGACGCGGCTCTTTCAAATGCGCGTTGATTTGTGCGGGATTCGCTCCCACATCTGCCTCTGAACGCTGAACTGATCCTCGGCGCGCCACTTATTCGGTGCTCAAGCAGCGAGGCCCCGCGGGCCGAGCGATAGCACCCCTAAAGGAGAGCCATTCATGGCGACTGTCAAAGTCACCGACGAGAGCTTCGACGCCGACGTCCTGAAATCCTCGACCCCCGTCCTGGTGGACTTCTGGGCCGAGTGGTGCGGCCCCTGCAAGCAGATCGGCCCGGCGCTGGAGCAGATCGCCGACGAACTGGCCGGTCAGGTGACGATCGCCAAGATCAACATCGACGACAGCCCCATGACCCCGTCCAAGATGGGCGTCAAAGGCATCCCGACCCTGATGCTGTTCAAGGACGGCCAACTGGCCTCGATGAAGGTCGGCGCCATGCCCAAGGGCAAGATCGTCGAATGGCTGGCCGAAGCCGGCGTGAAAGCCGACTGATAAGCCTCAGACGACCAAATCAGGCGGCGGCGCCGAATGGCCCGCCGCCTTTTTCATGCGCGCTTCAGACCGGCCCCCTAGACGGGGAAGGTCTCGGGGCTGGCGCCCAGGACTTCGCCGGCCAGATAGAGCGAGCCGCAGATGACGACGCGGCCGGCGCCGAGGGCCAGGGCGCGATCAAGCGCCTCGTCCACCGAACCCGCCGCCAGGGCGCCGAAGCCGCGGCCTTGCGCCACCGCAGCCAGGGCCGTCGGATCGGCGGCGGCGCCGTCGAAGCCGACGGTGAAGACTTGGGCCTCGGTGCCCTTCAGCGCCTCGAAGAAGCCGCCCGCGTCCTTGTTGGCCAGCATGGCGACGATCAGGGCCAGGGGGCGCGGCGCCCTTGCCTGACGCTCGGCCAGGGTCCGGGCCATGGCCCGCCCGGCGTGGGGATTATGCCCGCCGTCCAGCCACAGCTCGGCGTCGGCGGCTTGCGCCTTTTCGGCATAGGGACCGGCGGTCAGACGCTGCATCCGCGCCGGCCAGCGCACGGCTTTCAGCCCTTCGGCTATGGCGGCTTCGGGCAGGTCCAGTTCCAGGGCGGCGGCCACGGCCACGCCCGCGTTGTCGAACTGGTGCGGACCGCTGAGGGCGGGCGCCGGCAGGTCGAGGAAGCGCTCCTGATCCTGATAGACCAGTCCGCCGCGCTCGGCCCAGGCGTCGAAGTCCACGCCCATGACGGTCAGGGGCGAGCAGACCTCGGCCGCGCGGCGTTCGATCACCGCCATGACGGCCTCGGACTGACGGGCGATGACGCCGCGCGCCCCGGCCTTGAGGATGCCCGCCTTCTCGGCGGCGACGCCCTCGATCTTGTCGCCCAGGAACTCGGCGTGGTCCAGATCAACGGGGGTGATGACGCTGAGCAGCGGCCGGTCGATGACGTTGGTGGCGTCCAGCAGTCCGCCCAGACCGACCTCGATGATCGCTAGGTCGGCGGGGGTCTCGCTCATGGCCAGGAAGGCGGCGGCGGTCGTGCTTTCGAAGACGGTGGCCTCGCCCCCCGTTTCAGCCATGGCGGCCTCGACCCGGTCCAGCACGGCGTTCAACGCCTCGTCGCTGATCAGCGTCCCGGCCAGTCGGATGCGCTCGTTGAAACGCACCAGATGCGGCGAGGTGTAGGCGTGGACCCGCAGGCCCGCCGCTTCGGCGATGGCGCGGATCAGGGCGACGGTCGAGCCCTTGCCGTTGGTGCCGGCGACATGGACCACCGGCGGCAGGCGATCCTGCGGGTTGCCTAGCGCCGCGCACAGGGCCCGCATCCGCTCCAGCGACAGGTCGATGCGTTGCGGGTGACGGGCCAGAAGGCGTTGCGAGATCGGGTCCATGCGGTGGCTTTAGGCCGCCTTGCGCTTGCCGCCCATCAGCATGGACATGACCTGGCCTAGGACGGTCGGCAGCTCGCCGCGCGCCACGACCTTGTCGACCATCCCCTTGCCTTGCAGATATTCGGCGCGCTGGAAGCCCGGCGGCAGTTTCTCGCGGATGGTGGTCTCGATCACGCGCGGACCGGCGAAGCCGATCAGGGCGCCCGGCTCGGCGAGATGGACGTCGCCCAGCATGGCGTAGGAGGCGGTGACGCCCCCCGTGGTCGGGTCGGTCAGGACGACGATATAGGGCAGCTGCGCCGCCTTCACTTCCTGCACGGCCAGGGTGGTGCGGGCCATCTGCATCAGGCTCAGCGCGCCTTCCTGCATCCGCGCGCCGCCGGCGGCGGTGAAGCAGACGAAGGGCACGCCGCGCTTCACGGCTTCACGGGCTGCGGCGACAAAGGCCTCGCCCGCCGCCATGCCCAGCGACCCGCCCATGAAGGTGAAGTCCTGGACGATGACGACCGCGGCCACGCCGTCGATCTTGCCGAAACCAATCGCCATCGTGTCCTTGCGGCCCGCCGCCTTGCGCGCCGCACTCAGGCGGTCGCGATAAGGCTTGCCGTCCGAGAACTTCAGCGGGTCTTCCGGCACGTCGGGCGTGTCGATGCTCTCGAACTTGCCGTCGTCGAAGGTGGCCTTCAGGCGCGTCGGGGCGTTGATCCGCATGTGGCGGCCCGACGGCGTGACCCACAGGGCCGCCTCCAGATCGGTGCGGAACAGCATCTCGCCGCTGTCCGGGTCCTTGACCCACAGATTGTCGGGCGTGTCGCGCCGGCTGACGATCTTGCGCACGCCGGGAGCGAAGCGGGAAAGCCAGCCGCCGCGCGGCTTGTTCTCAGGATTCTTGTCGACCATGAGCGCGCCTTTAGACGGTTTCCGCGACGGAAGCACTAGTTCTGGCGGTGCGAACCGCATCGGCCAGAGCCTTCACCTTGGCCAGAACGCGGGGGACGGCGGGTTCGTTCGCCTCAAGGGCGGCGGCGACTTCGTCGACGAAGACCGACCCGGCCACCACCGCATCGGCCACGCGGGCGATCTCGGCGGCGCGTTCGGGCGTCTTGACGCCGAAGCCGACGGCGACCGGCAGGTTCGCGGCCCTGCGAACGCGTTCGACGGCGGGGGCGACGGAGGCGGCCTGCGCCTCCTTCACGCCCGTCACGCCCGCGACCGAGACGTAGTAGACAAAGCCCGAGGTGCCGCGCGCGATGACCTTCAGCCGGTCGTCGTCCGAGGTCGGCGTGGCCAGACGGATCAGCGAGACGGCTTGCGCGTCCAGAGCGGCGGCCAACGGCCCGGCTTCTTCCGGCGGGCAGTCGACGACGATCAGGCCGTCCACGCCCGCAGCGGCCGCGTCACGCGCGAAGGCTTCGTAGCCGTAGCTCTCGACCGGGTTGAGATAGCCCATCAGGATGACCGGGGTGGCGTCGTCGCCCGCCCGGAAGTCGGCCACCAGATCGAGCGTGCCGCGCAGGGTCATCCCCGCCGCCAGCCCGCGCAGGGCGGCGCGCTGGATCGGCGGCCCCTCGGCCATCGGGTCCGAGAAGGCCAGACCCAGTTCGATCAGGTCGGCCCCGGCGGCGGGCAGGCCGCGCAGAATCTCCAGCGCCTCGTCGCGGCTGGGATCGCCGGTCATGACGTAAGGGATAAAGCCAGCCCGGCCTTCAGCCTTCAGCGCGGCGAAACGGGCGTCGATGCGAGCGGTCGTCACTGGGGCGTCGCTCCTGCCGCCGCCGTCTGGCCGGCGCAGACGTTGCCCGGAATAGTGGCGAAGCCGAGGTAGCCGGGCGTTTCCGGCGCCGAGGGACCCGCCGTGTCGTAGAAGGCCACCATCTGCAGCCCGTCGCAGACGCCGCCGTCCTTGCGCTTGATCAGAACCACGCGGTTGTCGTCGCCGCCCGCGGGCAGCCAGCCCTGGCTCTCGAAATGGGCGATGTAGCTGTCGGCCAGGGCGCCGATGCCGGCCAGCGGCGCGGTGACGCAGAAGGCGCGGCCGTTCAGTCCGTGCAGGTTGCCGCAGTCCGGCGCCGCCTGGGCCACACCCAGCAGCGGCGTGTCGGCGGCGGGCGCGCCTTGCGGCCCCGGCGCAGCCTGAGCGGCGGGGGCCGGAGCAGCCGGCGCCGCCGTCTGAGCCAGCGTCAGGGTCGGCGACACAGCGGCGGCCAGGGCCGCGATCAGAAGGGTCTTCATGCTCAAAGCTCCACGCCCAGGTGTTTGGCCACGGTGAAAATGTCCTTGTCGCCCCGGCCCGACAGGACCAGGACGACGTCGCCGTCCTTGCCCACGTCCTTGGCGACCTCGCCGATGCGGGCGAGCGCGTGCGAAGGCTCCAGCGCCGGAATGATGCCTTCCAGTTTCGACAGCAGTTGGAAGGCCTCCAGCGCCTCGTCGTCGGTGGCCGACAGGTATTCGCCGCGCCCCAGGTCGTTCAGCCAGGCGTGCTCCGGCCCGATGCCCGGATAGTCGAGACCGGCCGAGATCGAGTGGCCCTCGAGGATCTGGCCGTCGGCGTCCTGCAACAGATAGGTGCGGTTGCCGTGCAGCACGCCGGGGCGGCCGCCCTTCAGGCTGGCGGCATGTTCGGGCGTATCCAGACCATGGCCCGCCGCCTCGACGCCGATCAGGCGCACGCCCTCGTCCTCGATGAAGGGGTGCATGGCGCCGATGGCGTTGGAGCCGCCGCCAATGCAGGCCACCACGGCGTCGGGCAGGCGCCCGATCTGGGCCAGCGACTGACGCTTGATCTCCTTGCCGATGACCGACTGGAAGTCGCGCACCATGGCCGGATAGGGGGCCGGGCCCGCCGCCGTGCCGATGATGTAATAGGTGTCCTCGACGTTGGTGACCCAGTCACGCATCGCCTCGTTCATGGCGTCCTTCAGCGTCGCCGCCCCCGCCGTGACGGCCTCGACCTCGGCCCCCAGCAGTTTCATGCGGAAGACGTTGGGCTGCTGACGCTCGACGTCGACCGCGCCCATGTAGACGGTGCAGGGCAGGCCGAAGCGGGCGCAGACGGTGGCCGAGGCCACGCCGTGCTGACCGGCGCCGGTCTCGGCGATGATCCGCGTCTTGCCCATGCGGCGGGCCAGAAGAATCTGGCCCATACAGTTGTTGATCTTGTGCGCGCCCGTGTGGTTCAGGTCCTCGCGCTTCAGCCAGATCTTGGCCCCGCCGAAATGGTCGGTCAGGCGCTCGGCGAAATAGAGCGGGCTCTCGCGACCGACGTAATGGGTCAGGAAGCCGTCCAGCTCGGCCTGGAAACTCGGGTCGGCCTTGGCCGCGTCATAGGCCGCCTGAAGCTCATGGATCAGAGGCATCAGGGTTTCGGGCACGAAGCGGCCGCCATAGGGGCCGAAGCGGCCCTCGGCGTCAGGCCAGGCGTAGGAATTCGGGAGGATTGCGTTCACGAGCGGCAGTCTTTCGCGGGAAGGCGACGAAATCAGGACCGGGATACGGCCTTGAGGAAGGCTTTGATCAGGTCAGGGTCCTTAACACCGGGCGCGCTTTCGACGCCAGAGGAGACATCGACCAAAGGCGCCCCAGAAATCCGCACCGCCTCGGTGATATTTACCGGGTCCAGCCCGCCCGCGAGGAACCAGTTTGCCGGCAGCGCCCGCCCGGCCATCAGCGACCAGTCGAACGAGGCCCCGACCCCGCCGGGCAGGGCCGACCCCTCGGGCGGCTTGGCGTCGAACAGCAGGTGGTCGGCCACGCCCGCCCAATCCGGCACCGACGCGAAGTCAGCCTCGCCCCGGATCGGCAGGGCCTTGATGATCCCCGCCCCGGTCAGCCGCCGCACCTCGGCCGCGCGCTCGGGCGTCTCATGCCCATGAAGTTGGACCAGGTCGGGCCGCAGGATCAGCCCCACCTCGGTCAGCAGAGCGTCGTCGGGATCGACCAGAACCGCCACGATCTTCGCCCGCTTGCGCGCCCTATCGAACAGGGTCGCGGCGTGCAGCGGCGGAATGTGGCGGGGGCTTTTTTCAAACACCACCGCCCCGACAAAGGCCGCGCCGCCTTGAAGCGCCGCATCCAGCGTCTCGGGCGTCGTCAGTCCGCAGATCTTGGCCAAGGTCCTAGGCTGGGTCATGGGAGGGAGGTGCGCGAGGGAGGAGGCGAGGTCAAGCGTCGCCCTCCCCTCTTCGTCATCCCGGAAGCGGCGCAGCCGCTATCCGGGACCGCAGGAAGCGCTAAGGGCGGCGTCTTGGGCGGTCCCGGCTCTCCGCTGACGCTTCGGCCGGGATGACGGGATGTCAGGCGAAGATCAGCTCGATCTCGTCCGGCGTCAGCAGCCGCCATTCCCCCGGCGCCAGATCGTCGGGCAGGACCAGTCCGCCCATCCGTTTGCGCTGCAGGGCCTCGACGTGGTTGCCGGCGGCGGCGAACATCCGGCGCACCTGATGATAGCGGCCTTCGGTCACGGTCAGCAGGGCCTCGGTCGGCGACACCACCTCCAGAATGGCGGGCGACAGCGGCTTGTCCTCGCCCTCCAGCACCAGATCGCCCGAGGCGAACAGCGCCCCTTCGGTGCCAGTCAGGGGCCGGGCCAGCGTCGCGCGATAGACCTTGGCCACGTGGCGCTTGGGCGAGATCACCCGGTGCAGCAGGTCGCCGTCGTCGGTCAGCAGCAGCAGGCCGGTCGTCTGCTTGTCCAGCCGGCCGATGGTCGAGATGGCCGGGTCGCGACGCTTCCACCGATCCGGCAGGATGTCATAGACCAGCGACCCGTCTTCCTTGCGCGAACAGGTCATGCCCAGCGGCTTGTTCAGCAGCATGACCAGACCCTGAACCGGGTCCAGCGGCTCGCCGTCGATCTCCATCCGGCTCGGCAGGTCAGGCGTCACCGGAATGCGCTTGGACACATCCGTCAGGTCGACGCCGTCCAGCACGATCCCGCCCGCCTTGCCCATCCGCGCCATCTCGGCCCGCGAGCCATAGCCCATGGAGCCGAGCAGTTTATCGACGCGCGACGTCGGGATCTTTGCCACTTACTTCACCGCCTCGAAAATCTTGTAGCCGCCCTTGTCGAGCAGCGGCTTCACCCGCTTGAAGGCCGCGTTCAGTTCGGCCTCATAGGGAAGGTGCCGGTTGGCCACCAGCCACAGCACGCCGCCGGTCTTCAGCAGGGCCGCCGCCTGACGGATGAAGTTCTGACCCAGACGCCGATCCTCGGTTCCGCCGTCATGGAAGGGCGGATTGCTGATGATGAAGTTCAGTTCGCCCGCCGTCGGCAGGGTCCGCACATCGGCCCATTCGAAGGCGACGCGCGGGTCCTCGACGTTCTTCTGCGCCGCCGCGATGGCGCGCCGGTCGATGTCCACCAGACGCAAGCTCGTCACCGCCGGCGACCGCAGCGCCACCAGCGACAGGGCCCCGAAGCCGCAGCCCAGATCGGCGCCCGCGCCCTTCAGCGGCGGCATGACCCCGGCCAGCAGGGCCGTGCCCGGATCGACCCGGTCCCAGGCGAAGACGCCCGGCTGCGACCAGGCCTCCAGCCCCTCAACCTGCTTCAGGCTGCCCGCCGCGATCGCCGCGTCCAGACCCTCGATCGTCTCGGGCCGCGTCACGATGCAGCGGCGATGGTGGGCCTTGGCCGTCTCGCCGACTTCCAGACCGAAGTCCTTCAGTTCCTTGCCCAGACGCGAGCCGCCCTTGCTCTTGTGCGCCATGACGTCCAGCCGTCCGCCGACCTTCAGCGCCCGCAGCGCCATCGCCAGGGTATAGCGCCGCTCAACCACACCGGGCGGGGCGTAGATCATCGCCTCGTCCACCGAACCGGGGGCGAGGTCTTCCAGCGCGGTCGAGCCGGGGATCAGGGGCGAGGTCTGCACGGCCCCGGTCGGAACGTCGAACACCGCCGGCGGGCGGCCATAGAGAATGGTGGTCATGGGGCGCCCCATACCCTTTTCCTGCCTCTTCGCGAAGGGCGAGCCGTGACACCCCGGAACAGATCAGGCACAACCCGCCGATGCTCGCCGACCCCCGCCGTTTCGCTTCGCCCGCTCCGCTCGACCTGAGCGACGCGCGCGAGGTTCTGGGCCGGGTCTGGGGCCATGCCGATTTCCGTGGGCTGCAAGCGCACGTCGTGGCCGAGGTTCTGGCCGGGCGCGACGTCATGGCCGTCCTGCCGACCGGCGGCGGCAAGAGCGTCTGCTACCAGATCCCGGCCATCCTGCGCCCCGGCGTCGGTCTGGTGGTGTCGCCGCTGATCGCCCTGATGACCGATCAGGTCGAGGCCCTGAAGCAGCAGGGCGTGGCCGCCGCCCGCCTCGATTCCGGCGTGCCGATGGAGGAGCGCTCGGCCATCTGGCGCGCCGCCCGCTCCGGCGAGCTGGACCTGCTCTACGTCTCGCCGGAAGGTCTGGCCGCCGGCTCCATGCTGGAACGCCTGTCCGAGATCGACCTCAGCCTGATCGCCATCGACGAAGCCCACTGCGTCTCGCAGTGGGGCCACGACTTCCGCCCCGACTACCGAAGCCTAGGCCGTCTGGCAGAGGTCTTCCCCGGCGTCCCCCGCATCGCCGTCACCGCCACCGCCGACGCCCGCACCCGCGACGACATTCTCGCCTCGCTGCGCCTCGGCGAAGCCCGCGTCTTCGTCGACAGCTTCGCCCGCCCCAACCTGCAACTGTCGGCCGAGCGCAAGATCAACGGCTCGCGCGCCCGCACCGACGCCGCCGTGGTCGAACTGGTCCGCGAGCGGCGCGGCAAGTCCGGCGTGGTCTATTGCGGCAGCCGCGACGGCTGCGAGCGCGTGGCGCAAACTCTGCGCGACGCCGGGACCAACGCCATCGCCTATCACGCCGGTTTCGACGCCAAGGACCGCGACAAACGGCTGGAGCGCTTCCTGGCCGAGGACGGCGCCGTCATGGTCGCCACCATCGCCTTCGGCATGGGGGTGGACAAACCCGACGTCCGCTTCGTCATCCACGCCGATCCGCCGGGATCGCTGGAAGCCTACTGGCAGGAGATCGGCCGCGCCGGACGCGACGGCGAACCGGCCGAAGGCATCACCCTCTACGGCCCGTCCGACATCGCCTGGTCCCTGCGTCGCCTCGAAGGCCGACCGATGGCCGAGGAAGTCAAACAGGTCCAGACCCGCAAGGTCCGCCAGCTGTTCGCCATGCTCGACGGCGCCGTCTGCCGGCCCCAGGCGGTGCGTCGCTACTTCGGCGAACAGGACGCCCAGCCCTGCGGCGTCTGCGACATCTGCGGCGATCCGCCCGCCACCTTCGACGCCGTGGTCCCGGCGCAGAAGGCCCTGGCGGCGGTGCAGCGTCTGGGAGAGCGCTTCGGCCGCACCCGCGTCGTCGATCACCTGCTGGGCAAGACCAAGGACGTCCAGAACTGGGAGTCGAACCTGTCCACCTGGGCCATCGGCGCCGACCTGTCGCTGACCGGCTGGCGCGACGTCATCGACCACCTGCTGTTCGAGGGCCTGCTGGTCGAGGACCCGAACGAGGGCAAGCCCATCATCCAGTTGGGCGATCCCGAGGCCGTCCGCGCCGTCTATCGCGGCGAGCGCCCGATCCAGGTCCGCAAGGCCCCGGTCCGCGTGGTCGAGGCCGAACGCCCGCGCCGCAACGCCGGCCGCAACCTGGCCGCCGAGGCGCTGGACACGGACGTGCGCGCCCGCTTCGAGGTCCTGCGCGCCTGGCGTCGCGACCGCGCCGCCGAACAGCACGTCCCGCCCTACGTCATCTTCCAGGACAAGACCCTGGTCGAGATCGCCCTCAGCGAGCCGCGCGATCTCAACGCCCTGGGCCGCATCTCCGGCGTCGGCGCCGGCAAGCTGGAACGCTACGGCAAGGGCGTGCTGGAGGCCCTGCGCGCGGCGGATTGAGCCTTCAACGCAGGAACCGCTCCACCGCCGCCTGGAAGCGGCGCGGCTGGTCGATCATGACCATGTGTTCGGCCCCCTCGATCCGCTCGAAGGCGGCCTGGCGCGGCAGGGAGCGATAGCCGGCGCGGAACAGGCCGTCGATATGGCTGCGCGGACTGCGATCGTCGGCGCTCCAGCCATAGACCACGGTGACCGGGGCGGTGATGGCCGGCAGGCGCGACCGCAGGTCCACGGTCATCACCTCATACAGGCCCTGGGCCAGGGTGCGCCGGTCGCCGCCTTGCCAGCCGAGGGTGTTGAACAGGCTGTCCGCCGCGCCGCCCATGTCCGCCCCCATACCCTGAGCTTGGGTCTTCAGCGCCTCGTCGCCGAACAGCAGCAGCCCCTGATAGGCCAGCCGCGCCAGAGGCTCGACATCGCTGCTCGTCGCCCCCGCGCTGATCAGCGACGGAAAAAAGGGCGAGGCGTCCACCACCATGATCCGGCCCACGCGCGGACCGGCGTCGGCGGCGACCCGCAGGGCGATCTGGCCGCCCATGGAATGACCGATGACGGCGGGCCGGCTCAGTCCCTGTTCAGCGATATAGCGCCGGACCTCCGCCGCCGCCGGACCGCCGACCAGGCCGGAGCCGTTCGCCGACGGCGGCACGTCGCCAAAGCCGCGCACGGTCACCAGATGCACCCTGTAACGCCCCTCAAGCGCCCGCGCCGTACGGTCCCAGATGGCCGAGGTGGAGGCCAGGCCAGGGATCAGGATGACATCAGGTCCGCCGCCCCGCGCCTCGACAACAATACGCTCGGACTGAAATCCGACGGCCGGCTCCGCCCGCACAGCGGCCGGAAGAAACAACAGAAACAGGACCAGGAGGATGCGCTTCATGCATCCACACTACCTCCTGATCGCGACAATTGGTCGATCTTCGCCGGTTGAAATTTCATCCGTTCAGGTGTGATATCCGGCCATTCTGGGGAGGATTCAGATGAAGCCCGTTATCCTTAGCCTCGTTCTTACCGGCGCCGCTGCCCTTGCGGGGACCGCCGCCGCTGCGGAAGACTGGAACGTCTTCTCGCGTAGCGCCCGCACGATCTATCTCGCCGACGTCGGCGGCCTCAGCACGCTCGGCGACGACACGACGATCCGCATCGCCCGGGTGCCGCTCGACGGCGCCGCCGGCGACTACAGCCACTCGGAGGAAGACGTCGCCCTTCGCTGCGCCGCCAAACAGTCCCGCGTCGTGCTGGAACTGGAATACGGCGCCGACGGCGCAGAGATCGACCGCATCGAGAACGCCACGGCTGGGTGGGAAGACATCGCCCCGAACAGCCTCACCTCCTATATCCAGGCGATCGCCTGCGACGGCGCCCGCGCCCAGGGCCGCAACACCGCCTCGGTGAAGGTCTTCATCGACAGCGGGCGAGGCCGGTAGAACGACCGCCGGCCATGGCGGCCGCCGCCATGGCCGGGCGGATAGATTTCTGGCTCGATGCTGATCGCCCGGAGGTTTGCGGTCGCGCCGTCGTTGCCGACGACCACCGATGAGACCACGGGCCGCGACGCGCGGCGTTGGCGGTCAATTTTCTCAAGCCCCCGGTCAGCCCGGGCCCGGCTGGACGAACAAGGGCGGTCCAAACACCCGCCGGCTCGGACGACATTGGGCTCGCACGGAGCAGCGCAAGTTGGTTGAGCTTGTCGACTGGGCGGCAGCCTGTCGGCCCTCCTGGGCGTGAGGGCAGCCCAGACAAGAAAACCCCCGCAGCTTGGGGCTGCGGGGGTTTTGGATCTTGGGTGCGGGAGCAGGATTTGAACCTGCGACCTTCAGGTTATGAGCCTGACGAGCTACCGGGCTGCTCCATCCCGCGGCAAGGCGGTGTGCGAAGGAAGAATGTGGTTCGATCCTCGTCCTCAAGTAACCCAAAGGGCGGTAGGACAAGAAATATGAGAAGACTTCTTTATGTATCTGGTAGACCCCGCGGCGACCTACTCTCCCGCGCCTTGAGACGAAGTACCATTGGCTCTGGAGGGCTTAACGACCGAGTTCGGAATGGGATCGGGTGTGGAACCTCCGACATAGCCACGGGGTCAACCAGACACATAAAAAAGCATCCGGGCTGAAGCAGCGCGAATGCGCGTTAGCCCGAATATAATGAGAAGACATCGTCGCGTTTTGTTATCGGCAAGTAGAACCGAATGAGTTTTGCTGAGAAACGATCAAGCCGATCGGATTATTAGTACCAGTAAGCTTCATGCGTCGCCGCACTTCCACACCTGGCCTATCAACGTGGTAGTCTTCCACGATCCTCAGCGAAGCCTTGTTTTGAGGTTAGTTTCCCGCTTAGATGCTTTCAGCGGTTATCTATTCCATACTTAGCTACCCTGCTGCACGGCTGGCGCCATGACAGGTCCACCAGAGGTATGTCCATCCCGGTCCTCTCGTACTAGGGACAGATCCTCTCAAGCTTCGAACACCCACGGCAGATAGGGACCAAACTGTCTCACGACGTTCTGAACCCAGCTCACGTACCACTTTAAATGGCGAACAGCCATACCCTTGGGACCTGCTCCAGCCCCAGGATGTGATGAGCCGACATCGAGGTGCCAAACTTTGCCGTCGATATGGACTCTTGGGCAAAATCAGCCTGTTATCCCTAGAGTACCTTTTATCCGTTGAGCGATGGCCCTTCCACTCGGGACCACCGGATCACTATGGCCGACTTTCGTCTCTGCTCGACTTGTCAGTCTCGCAGTCAGGCGAGCTTATGCCATTGCACTCGACGAGCGATTTCCGACCGCTCTGAGCTCACCATCGCGCGCCTCCGTTACACTTTGGGAGGCGACCGCCCCAGTCAAACTACCCACCACGCCATGTCCCGGGACCGGATAACGGTCCTCGGTTAGACGTCAACGACAGTAAGGGTGGTATTTCAAGGATGGCTCCACCAGAGCTGGCGCCCCGGTTTCATAGCCTCCCACCTATCCTACACATACGGTCGCTAACGCCAAGGCGAAGCTATAGTAAAGGTTCATAGGGTCTTTCCGTCTGACCGCGGGAACCCCGCATCTTCACGGGGAATTCAATTTCACTGAGCCTGTGCTGGAGACAGTGGGGAAGTCGTTACGCCATTCGTGCAGGTCGGAACTTACCCGACAAGGAATTTCGCTACCTTAGGACCGTTATAGTTACGGCCGCCGTTTACCTGGGCTTCAGTTCGGAGCTTTCACTCCTCCCTTTAACCTTCAGGCACCGGGCAGGCGTCAGACCCTATACGTCGCATTGCTGCTTCGCAGAGCCCTGTGTTTTTGCTAAACAGTCGCTACCCCCTGGCTTGTGCCACTCATTCCTGCTTGCGCAGGGTGAGTCACGCTTATTCCGAAGTTACGCGTGCAATTTGCCGAGTTCCTTCAGCACAGTTCTCTCAAGCGCCTTGGTATGCTCTACCTGACCACCTGTGTCGGTTTCGGGTACGGTCTCTGCTGGAGTTATTTCCAGGGACAACGCCCCTGCAAGGACAATCCAATAAGCCCTTACAAGTTATGCCATCCGTCACTTCCAGCTGGTGCAGGAATATTTACCTGCTTCCCATCGACTACGCTTTTCAGCCTCGCCTTAGGGGCCGACTAACCCTGCGCAGATTAGCTTT
Source organism: Brevundimonas sp. KH_025 (assembly GCF_057839885.1). Classification (NCBI taxonomy): domain Bacteria; kingdom Pseudomonadati; phylum Pseudomonadota; class Alphaproteobacteria; order Caulobacterales; family Caulobacteraceae; genus Brevundimonas; species Brevundimonas sp. KH_025. The sequence continues at coordinate 2,657,197 of NZ_CM174501.1, forward strand.
ACGCAGGAACCCTTGGTCTTTCGGCGACAGTGTTTCTCACACTGTTTATCGTTACTCATGTCAGCATTCTCACTTCCGATACCTCCAGCCAACCTCACGGTTGACCTTCACAGGCTTACGGAACGCTCCGCTACCGCTTGCAGTAAACTGCAAACCCATATCTTCGGCGCATGGCTTTAGCCCCGTTACATTTTCCGCGCAGGATCGCTTGATCAGTGAGCTGTTACGCTTTCTTTAAAGGATGGCTGCTTCTAAGCCAACCTCCTGATTGTCAAAGCAATCCCACATCGTTTCCCACTTAGCC
>NZ_CM174501.1:2662500-3077539 GCF_057839885.1 Brevundimonas sp. KH_025
GCTGGGCCGCGCGAACGGCCCGCGCCGTCTTCAGATCCCGCGCCAGGCGGATCCACAGCAGGACGAAGCCCGTGACGACGATGCTGAGGGTCAGAAGGGTCAGGCCGATCAGCAGAGGGTGATTGAAATTCTCGCCGTTCTTGAAGTCCAGGATGTGGAGCCGCCAGAAGAAGTCATAGAAGCGCCAGACCGCCGAGCGCCGCGTCAGCACCTCGCCCGTCTGGGGCGAGAGGTAGAAGGTCGTCCGTTCGGCGTCGTTGAAGTCGACTTTCCAGATCGGTCCGGTCCGCCCGGTTTCGCTGGGCGCCTGGCCCAGCAGGCTCGTCCGGAGCGGCGCCCCTTCGCCCTTGTAGGCCGCCGCCGCCAGGGCCGAGGCCTCGGCGCGCGACATGGCCTCGAACGGACGCCCCGTGCGGGCCGAAACCGTGACGGGCTCTCCGCCGGCCGGGGTCAGGACCCAGGCCGCTCCGCGCTGCGTCGCACGCAACTCGGCGCGGGTCGGCGCCACGTCGGCGATGCGCGCCGCCTCGGCCAGGGGCAGCACCGCCTCCAGCGCCAGGGGCGCGGGGGCCTGCGCCCGCACACGATGTTCGCTGCGCACCGTCTCGATGGGAATGGCGGTCATGACCAGACCGCCGCCGACCCAGAACAGAACCTGGATGCCGACCACCAGGCCGACCCACTTATGGATCTGGGTCGAGAGGCGCAGAACTTTCATGACCGGGCTCAGCTTGATTGATTGTGGCGGGCGAAGACCCGCGTCGCGCCGGATCGCAGAACCAGCAGGGTGTCATAAGGGTCGCGATCGTTCCGGGGCGTCTCCATCCCGGGCGAGCCCATCGGCATGCCCGGCACGGCCAGGCCCACCGCATCGGGCTTCTGGGCCAGCAGGCGGCGCACGTCGGCGGCGGGCACATGCCCCTCGACCAGATAGCCGCCTGCCAGTCCCGTGTGACAGGAGGCCAGGGCGTCGGGCAGGCCGCGCCTGACACGGATGGGGCGCGTGTCAGGCACGACATGGACCGTCGTCGCGAAGCCCGCCGCGCGCATATGGGCGACCCAGCCGTCGCAGCATCCGCAAGCGGGGGTCTTGTAGACCGCCAGCGCCGCGCCGCGCGGCGTCTGGGCGAAGGCGGCGCTGCTGATGCCGAACAGGCCCGCCGAAGCAATGAGAAGGCGGCGATTGATCAGGGACGTCATGGGCATGAACTCGAATCTGCGAGGCCGACCGCTCGACGATCGCCGCATGACGTGGCGGCCATCAAGCGGTCGGCTGGTTCTGAAAATCTCATCGGCTCCCCGCCCCCGACCGGCAGCCCCGGCGGCCGATCTCTGATACTTACGCATGGTCGCGGTCGATCCCTCACCTGAAATTTCGAGGGACGCCGCCGCCCCGCGCGTATGACGGTCGGGGCTGGGAAGGTGCAGGATGACTGAAGCCATAGACCGCATGATCGAGATCACGGCGCCCGGCGCCGCGCCGCTCGCCGAACTGGAGGCCGAGGTGTGGCGTCGCATCGAGGACCGTCAGGCCCGCCGCCGCATGGGACAGGTCCGCCTGACCGTCATGGTCATGGCCCTGATCGTCGGCGCGGCGAACGGCGGCCTGTTCGTGCTGACGCCCAAGCCGCGCCCCTCGGACATTCAGGTCTTCAGCGTCTCGGCCGGTCTGTCGCCGCTGTCGCGCCTGGAGGTCGGCGGATGAGCGGCGGCTGGAAGTCCATAGCCGTGACGGCGGTTCTGGCCGCCCTGGCCAGCGGCGTCGGCGCCTGGGCGGGCGCGGAATGGATTATGAAACAGCACGAAACCCCCAGTCTGCACGACATCGTCCATCGCCATCTGAACCTGACCGCCGAGCAGGATGCGCGTCTTGACGCGATCGAGGCGCGTTTCGCCCCCGAACGCGCCCGTCTCGAAGCCGATGTTCGCGCCGCCAATCGCGAACTGGCCGCCGCCATCGCCGCCAATCAGGGCGACAGCCCGCAGGTGCAGGCGGCGGTCGATCATTTCCACGACGCCATGGGCGCCCTGCAGAAGGCCACCATCGCCCACGTCTTTGAAATGCGGTCCGTTCTGACGCCCGAACAGGCCCAAGCCTTCGACAAGCGCATCGCCGGCGCCCTGGTTCAAGAACCACGGTAGGGCCCGGGTGGGGTCCGAGGAAACCATCGAGGCGCGCGCGGCGCGCGGCGACCGCGCGGCCTTCACCGCGCTGATGACCGCGACCAAGGCCGACCTGCATCGCTTCGTCCGCCGCTACGTCGGGGACGATGACGAGGCCTATGACCTGCTGCAAGAGACCTACGCCTCCGCCTGGCTGGCCATACGGCGTTACGATCCGTCGCGGCCCTTCCCGACCTGGCTCAGAAGCATCGCCGTCAACAAGTGCCGGGATTGGGGCCGCAAGCGAACCGTGCGGCGCATCGTGCGCGGCGCCATGGGGCTGGACGCGCCCGAGGCCATGTGCGTCGGCGACGACGCCCCCGATGCGGAAGACCGTCTTGACGACCGGCGACGCCTCGACGCCCTGAACCGCGCCCTGGCCGATCTGCCCGACGCCTTGAAGGCCCCGCTGCTGCTGTCCGCGCTGGAAGGCCGCTCCCACGCCGAGGTCGCCGAGATTCTGGGCGTCACGCCCAAGGCGGTGGAAACGCGCATCGCCCGCGCCCGCCAGAAGCTGGCGGCGACACTGCCGAGGTGATCCGGGATCGGGCCTGCGGCGCCCTGTCGCGAGGCCCTTCGCGAGGGATGTCTTAAGGCCCCGCGTATCGCTTAGGATCAATCCTGTTTCGCTGGCGCCTGTCGACGACGCCCTGCCTCCTGCCGAGTTTAATGCGCCCCATGGCTACAACACCCCTCGACCGTCGAACCCTGCTGCGCGGCGCCGCCCTGGGCGGCGGCCTTCTTGGCCTTCAGGGCCTGATGCCCGCCTGGGCGCAGACGGGTTCGGCTGGCTTGCGCGCCGACCTGCCGACGCTGACGGGGCCGAACATCGACCTGACCGTGGGTCGCTCCGACTTCACCGTCGGCGGCCGCACCGGCCATGCCTTCACCGTCAACGGCCTGCTGCCCGCGCCCCTGCTGCGGATGCGTGAGGGGCAGAACGTGCGCCTGTCGGTGACGAACACCCTGGACGAGGACACCTCGATCCACTGGCACGGCCTGCTGCTGCCGTTCCAGATGGACGGGGTGCCGGGCGTCAGCTTCCCCGGCATCAAGCCGCGCGAGACCTTCGTCTATGAGTTCCCGATCAAGCAGTCGGGCACCTATTGGTATCACAGCCATTCGGGGCTGCAGGAGGCCATGGGCCACTACGGCCCCATCGTCATCGACCCGGCGGGGGTCGATCCGGTCGGCTATGACCGCGAGCATGTTCTGGTCCTGTCGGACTGGAGCTTCCTGCATCCGCACGAAATCCTGGCCAAGCTGAAGAAGAGCCCCGGCTACTTCAACATGCAGAAGACCACCCTGGCGGGCCTGCTGGACGGGTCGGACGGCATGAGCCTGGCCGAGCGCCGGATGTGGGGCGGGATGCGGATGGACCCGCGCGACATCCTGGACGTCAATGGCACCACCTATACCTATCTGATCAACGGCCACGGCCCGCAGGAGAACTGGACCGGCCTGTTCCGACCCGGCGAGCGGGTGCGGCTGCGCGTCATCAACGCCTCGGCCATGTCGATCTTCAACGTCCGCATTCCCGGCCTGGCCATGACCGTGGTCCAGGCCGACGGCGAGCACGTGCGCCCGGTCGAGACCGACGAGTTCCAAATCTCGGTCGCCGAGACCTATGACGTCATCGTCCGTCCGACCGAGGACCGGGCCTACACCATCGTCTCCGAGGCCATCGACCGTTCGGGCATGGGCCGCGCCACCCTGGCCCCGCGCCTGGGCATGACGGCCGAGGTTCCGCCGCTGCGCAAGGTTCCCAACCTGACCATGAGCGACATGGGCATGGGCGGCATGGGGGGCATGGATCACGGCTCGATGGCGGGCATGGACCACTCGGCGCATGGGGCAGCAGCGGGCGCAGCCGCAGGGGCCGCCGCCGCGCCGATGGATCACGGCGCCATGAGCATGCGCGACCCGAACAACGCCCCCGCCGACATGGCGGTCGGCGTCGGGGTGGACATGATCTCGCCCGCGCCCGCCAACCGACTGGGCGAGCGGCCGCAGGGCTTGCAGGACGTCGACCACCGGGTGCTGGTCTATACCGACCTGCGCTCCCTTGAGCCGAACAAGGATGCGCGCCCGCCGTCGCGGTCAATGGAAATCCACCTGACCGGCAATATGGAGCGGTTCATGTGGGGCTTTGACGGCCGCAAGTTCTCGGAGCTGGTCGAGCCGATCCGCTTCGAGCTGAACGAGCGGGTCCGCGTCACCCTGGTCAACGACACCATGATGGCCCACCCGATCCACCTGCACGGCCACTTCTTCCAGCTGGTCAACGGCCACGACGGGCATCAGCCGCTGAAGCACACGGTCAATGTGGCGCCGGGATCGAAGGTGACTTTCGACCTGACCGCCGACGCGCCCGGCGACTGGGCCTTCCACTGCCACCTGCTGATGCACATGCATGCGGGGATGTTCAACGTCGTCACGGTTCGTCCGTTGGAAGGAGCCGCCCGATGAGCCGCGCCCTGTTCGCCGCCGTCGCGGTCCTGCCCCTGATGCTGGCCGCCGGTTCCGCCGTCGCCCAGGCCCACGGAGGCCACGGTGCCCACGCCGCGCCCGCCCGTCCTGCTCAAGCGCGCCCGCCGCAAGCCCGGCCGAGGCCCGCGCCCAAGCCCCGCGCCGCCACGCCCCAGCCCCGACGCGCTGCCCCGCCGACGCAACCGGCTCAGGCGCCTGCTGCTGTTGATCCCCACGCGGGCCACGACATGAGCGCCGCCCCGGCGGCTGCTGCCGACCCTCACGCGGGTCACGACATGAGCGGGATGCAGGCGGCTCCGGCTCAGACGCCCGCCGCCGATCCTCATGCGGGCCACGACATGGGATCGGCTGCGGCGGCTCAAGCGACAACGCAGCAACCGACGGCCAAGACCTGCACCTGCCCGAAATGCGCCGACCCCCACGCCGGCCACGACATGAGCGCCGCCCCGGCGGCTGCGGCCGACCCTCACGCGGGTCACGACATGAGCGGGATACAGGCGGCTCCGGCTCAGACGCCCGCCGCCGATCCTCATGCGGGCCACGACATGGGATCGGCTGCGGCGGCTCAAACGACGACGCAGCAACCGAGCGCCAAGACCTGCACCTGCCCGAAATGCGCCGAGGGCGGCGCGGCTCACGACCCCCACGCGGGCCACGACATGGGCGCCGCTCCGGCGGCTGCGGCCGATCCTCACGCTGGTCATGACATGAGCGGCGCGCAGACGGCTCCGGCCAAGACGCCTGCCGCCGATCCTCACGCCGGGCACGACATGTCGGCCATGGCGGGCGGCGCGCCCAATATCCCGACCAGCGTGGACGCCGTCGGCGGACGGATGGTCGAGACGCCGCCTCCCGCTGCGGCGCGCGCTGCGCCCGCCCATGCGGCGGACCTGCTGTTCGACCCGGCCGTCATGGCGGCGTCGCGCAAACAATTGCTGGTCGAGAACGGCGACGTGCGCACCACCGCCGTCCTGATCGATTCCATCGAGGCTGGGTTCGGCGACGGCGAGGAAGGCTACAGCTGGAACGCCCAGGGCTGGACCGGCGGCGACATCAACCGCTTCTGGTGGAAGACCGAGGGCGAGGGCGAATTCGACGGCCAACTGCACGAGGCCGAGGTCCAAGCCCTCTACAGCCGCGCCGTCGCCCCCTTCTGGGACGTGCAGGCGGGCGTGCGCCAGGACTTCCGCCCCGACGGCGACGACACGACCCATCTGACCGTCGGGGTTCAGGGCGTGGCCCCCTACTGGTTCGAGATGAGCGCCGCCGCCTTCCTGTCGACCGAGGGTGATCTGACCGCCCGCCTTGAGGCCGAATACGACCAGCGCCTCACCCAGAAATGGATCCTGCAGCCCGCCGTCGAAGTCGCCCTGTCGGCTGGCGACATTCCCGAGCTTGAGATCGGTTCGGGCCTGACCTCGGTTACGGCCGGGCTGCGCCTGCGCTACGAGATCCGCAAGGAGTTCGCCCCCTACGTCGGGGTCGAGTGGAGCCGTTCGTTCGGCGCTGCCGCCGACTACGCCCGGGCGCGCGGCGAGGATGCGGACGCCACGCGCCTGGTCGTCGGGATCAAGGCCTGGTTCTAGAGCGACGCTGAGGGGCGGCGCACAGAACGCCGCCCGTTCGCCCTGCGGCGCCGGTCAGATCGCGGAATAGCTGGTCTTGACCTGGGTGTAGAATTCCACGGCGCCGTAGCCCTGCTCACGCGGGCCGTAGCTGGACTTCTTCGTGCCGCCGAATGGGACGTGATAATCGACGCCCGCCGTCGGCAGGTTGACCATGGTCATGCCGGCCCGGACGTTCCTCTGGAAGTCGCGGGCGTGTTTCAGCGACTGGGTGACGATGCCCGCCGACAGGCCGAACTCGACGCCGTTTGCCACGGCCAGGGCCTCTTCATAGCTGGCCACGCGGATGGTCGAAGCGACGGGGCCGAAGACCTCCTCGGTGTTGATGCGCGCGTCCGGCAGGGTGTCGGCGATCAGGGTCGGCTGGACGTACCAGCCGGGCTTGTCGAGGCTGAGGCGCTCGCCGCCGACGACGACGCGGCCGCCGCCGCCCTTGGCGATGTCGATGTAGTTGTAGGAGACCTCGCGCTGGGCCTCGGTCACGGCCGGCCCCATCTGGGTGTTGGGATCGAGGGCGTCGCCCACCCGAAGCGCCGCGACCTTCTCGGCCAGCAGGGCCACGAAGCGGTCGTGGATGCCGTCCTGCACGATCAGGCGGCTGGAGGCCGTGCAGCGCTGGCCGGTGGCGAAGAAGCTGCCGTCCAGCGCGATGCTGACCGCCCGCTCCAGATCGGCGTCGTCCAGAACGATCAGCGGGTTCTTGCCGCCCATCTCCAGCTGCACCCGCGCCTGACGCTTCATCGCGCCTTCGGCCACGCCGGCGCCGACGCCCTGCGAGCCGGTGAAGCTGATGCCGTCCACACCGGGGTGGGCGACGATGGCGCGGCCCACGTCGCCGTCGCCGATGACCATATTGACCACGCCCTTGGGCAGGCCCGCCTCATGCAGGATGGCGATCAGGGCCTCGGCCGTGGCTGGGGTCGGACCGGCGGGCTTGATGACGACGGTGTTGCCGAAGGCGATGGCCGGCGCGATTTTCCAGGCCGGAATGGCGATGGGGAAGTTCCACGGCGTGATCAGGCCGAACACCCCGACCGGCTGGCGATAGGTCTGAATCTCCACGCCCGGACGGGTCGAGGTCAGGTTCTGGCCGTGGACGCGCAGGGCCTCGCCAGCGAAATACTTCAGGATGCGGCCGGCGCGGACGGTCTCGCCTATGCCCTCGGGCAGGGTCTTGCCCTCTTCGCGCGACAGCAGGCGGCCGATCGCCTCGCGGCGCTCCATGATCAACGAACCCGCCCGATCCAGCACGTCGAAGCGGACTTCCGGCGAGGCGTCGGCCCAAGGCCCGAAGGCGGCGCGCGCCGCCTGCACCGCCTGATCGACCTCAGCCGCCCCGCCCTTGGGCGTACGCGCCACCACGTCCCGGATATCGGACGGGTTCAAACTCTCGCCCGCCAGCGCCCCGCCGACCTTCTCGCCGCCGATCCAGTGGGAGAGTTCAAGCGTGTCGGTCATGCAAAAGTCCTTTCGAAGCGGTCAGGCCGAGGAGCGCGGCGCGTGTCGCCAAGCTAGATATCAAACGAAGCGCGAGTCCGCTCATGTCTTCCGACAAGACCGTTGATCGGCGTCGATCCTGGCCACGCTTCAGGGGCGTGACGCCGCCGTTCTAGAAGGGCTCGGGGGGCGCCGAGACCTCCTTGGGCGCATAGCTGAAAAGCTCCAACGCGCGCTGCTCGGCCAGCTCCCTCACCCGCCCGAACGGCATGTCGTACTCGGGACGGAACGGAAAATGAGCGGCGATCACGGTCGACTCGTCCGTGAATTCGGCAGTTACGCGCCATTCCAGAGGATCAAGCGTGAGCGAACTCAGTCTGAAGGTCGGTTTCATGATGACGTCTCTCCGGTGGAGACTGGAAAACGGCTGAATCGCCCCCTGGCTCCCGCAGCAGCGGCGCTCTCAAGCGGCGGTTTGCAGAGCGCGGCCGGATCACGTCAAATGCCGCCTGCTGCATCTTTTGGGGGCTTCCATATGAAACGTCTGCTCGTCGGCCTGTCGGCCCTTTGCATCGCCACGCCCGCGCTGGCCCAGTCGGTGGACCGCGTCGCCATCAACGGCATCATTGATCAGGGTCTGAACCACAGCGAGGTGATGCAGACCGCCGCCTATCTCACCGACCGGATCGGCGGGCGGATGACCAATTCGCCGCAGATGCGCCAGGCCGAGCAATGGAGCCAGCAGCGCTTTCGCGACTGGGGTCTGAGCAACGTCCGCGCCGAAGGGTTCGAGTTCGGACGCGGCTGGTCCATCGTCCGCTCCAGCGCCCGCATGACGGCGCCGCGCCCCATCGAACTGCGCGCCATTCCGGTGGCCTGGACGCCCTCGACCAATGGCGCGATCAGCGCCGGGATCGTGGTCGCCCCGATCACCAAGGCCGCCGACTTCGACAAGTGGCGCGGCCAGCTGCGCGGCAAGATCGTCATGATCACCCGCCCCGACACTGGCTCTGAACCGATCGAGGCGCCGTTCCGCCGCCTGACCGACGAGGAGCTTCGCAACCGCGTCTCCTATGTTCAGCCCAAATACTCGCCCGCCGCCATCGAGCGCCAGCTGCGCGACGGCGACTTCGCCGAGCGTCTGGACGCCTTCCTCGCCGAAGAAGGCGCCCTGGCCTGGGTGAAGATGTCGCAGCGCGACGGCGGCCTGCTGCACGGCACGGGCTACAGCTACCGCGTCGGCGCCACGCCCAAGCTGCCGGGCATGGAGATCGCGGCCGAGGATTACCGCCGCCTCGCCCGCCTGGCCCTGACCGACACCCCGCCGACGCTGGAGCTGCTCAGCGAGGTCCAGTTCCACGACGAGGACGTCAACGCCTACAACATCCTGGCCGACATTCCCGGCACGGACCGATCCGGCGAATACGTCATGGCCGGCGCCCACCTCGACAGCTGGGTCGCGTCTGACGGCGCCCAGGACAACGCCGCCGGCAGCGCCGTCGTCATGGAGGCGGCCCGCATCCTGTCGCAGATGAAGGTCAAGCCCAAACGCACCATCCGCTTCGCCCTGTGGAACGGCGAGGAACAGGGCATCTTGGGCTCGCTGGCCTATGTCGACCGCTACCTGGCCACGCGCGCGCCGTCGTCGGACCCGGCGCTGGCCGCCCTGCCCGCCAACCGGACCTGGCGGAACCGCTGGCCGGTCGAGCCGCGCCCCGGCTATCGCGACCTGGTGGCCTACTTCAATCTGGACAACGGTTCGGGCAAGATCCGCGGCATCAACGCCGAGGGCAATGTCGCCGCCGCCCCGGTCTTCCAGGAATGGCTGGCCCCGTTCGCCAGCATGGGCGCGACCACCGTCTCGCTGCGTCCGTCAGGCGGCACCGACCACGTCTATATGCAGACGGTGGGCGTCCCCGGATATCAGTTCATCCAGGACCCGCTCGACTATTCCAGCCGCATCCACCACACCAGCATCGACAGCTATGACCACCTGAAGCCCGAAGATCTGCGTCAGGCGGCGGTGATCCTGGCCAGCTTCCTGCTGAACGCGGCAAACCGCGACGCGCCCCTGCCGCGCATGCCCCTGCCGACCCAGCCGACGCCCAGCGATCCGTTCGAATATCCGGTCGCCGACTGAAACTGAAAGAGACGACCGGACAGCCCCTGAGGACGCCGCCTCAGGGGCTGTTTTAGCCGAAGCTTCGCTGGCGCGCTGCGAAACGAACCGCAGCGCGCCAAGGGGTCAGAAGCTGTAGCGCAACCCCACCCCGTAGGTCGCCGGGGCGCCGACCAGGCGCGAAGCGCCGTTCAGCTCCGGGAAATAGACCTCGTCGGTGATGTTGCGGCCGTAGGCGTAGACCGCCCAGTCCGCCGCGGTCGCCAACTCCACACGGGCGTTCAGCAGCGTGTAGGCCTCAGACGTATTGCCCGGCGCCGCATTCAGGCGATTGGATTCCTCGCCGTGGTGCGAGACGGCCAGACGCGTGTCGAGACGCCAGCCGTTCGCCAGGGCCAGGCCATGGTTCAGCGACAGGGTCGCGGTCACGTCCGGCGCGCCCGGCAGGGGATCGCCGACCGTCGACAGCACCTCGGCCACCCGCGCCGAACTGAAGGAGATGATCTCGGTGTCCAGGAAGGCGGCCGCCACGTCGAGATCCAGCGTCTGGTTCGCCCCGTCGAACAGCAGGGCGTTGACGGCGAACTCGATCCCCTTGCTCTCGGCTTCGCCGACGTTGGCGCGGCCGTTGGTGTCGTTGGCCAGGCGGGTCGTCGCCTGCAGTTCCTTGAACTTGTAGGAGAAGGCGTCCAGCGACACGCGCAGGCGGTCGGTCGTCCAGCGCAGCCCGGCCTCATAGGCCGTGACGGTTTCGGAATCGAACGGCAGGGTCTCGGCCTGGGTGAAGATCGACGTGCCGTCAAAACCACCGCCGCGATAGCCGGTGCCCGCCGAGACGAAGACATTCAGGTTCGGGGTGAAGGCGTACTTGGCCGTGACCCGCCCCGAGACGTTGTCGTCCTCGAACGCGCGGTCCCAGACGAAGGGATTGGTCGTGGCGAAGGTGGTGGTGAAGGTCGAGATGCCCCACGGGTTCAGGTCGTCGTTGCGGCCACTGAAGGTCGCCTCGTCCCGCGTGTAGCGCAGACCGCCCGACAGGGTCAGCTTGTCGGTCAGGTCAAAGTCGATCTGGCCGAAGACGGCGAAGCTGTTGCGGGTCTGCTGGTGCAGATTGTCGTACTTGGTCCGGGCCGTATAGCTGGTCCAGTGGGTGTCGAAGTCGATGTCGTCCGAGACGTAGAAGGCGCCCGCGATCCAATCCAGACGGCCGCCGGTGTCGTCGCTGAGGCGCATTTCCAGCGAGGTCTGGCTCAGCGTCTCGTCCGCGTCGAAGCGCGAGGCCGGATAGGGCGAGCCGTCGCCGTTGCCCTGGACCGAGCGGGTCGTGCCCTGGACGTTGCCGATCACGGCCAGGTTCAGGTTGTCGCCCAGCCTGTGCTCCAGGACGCCCGACACGCCGTAGATGTCGATGCTCTGGGTCGGGTACTCCGACGCATAGAATTCGTAGGGATCGTCGTTCTCGCCCGCATTGGCGATGTTGGAGTCCAGCGCCGCCGAGATCCGGTCGTACTGGCGCGTGTCGCCCCGGTCGCGGCTGCCAAACAGCTTCAGGGTCAGGTTCGTCTCGGGGCTGAAGTCGAAGGCGACCGTGGCGCGACCGGCGAACAGATCCTTGTCGCCGAAACCTTCGCGACGGCCCGGATCGACGATGGCGGGAACCTGAGTCTGGACGACGCCGCCGATGACGGGTCGGTAGCCAGCGAGATCGCCCGCGCCCGCGCCGGTCATGAAGCCGCCGCCCTGCTCGGCCAGCACGGCCAGACGCACGCCGACCTTGTCGCCCAGCGGACCGCCGATCGCCGCCTCCATGGCGAGGTAATCATGGCTGCCGATCTCGACGCGCCCGCCGCCCTCGACGACGTCGCCGGGTCCCTGGGTGATGGCGTTGATCACGCCCGCCGTGGTGTTGCGCCCGTACAGGGTGCCCTGCGGCCCCTTCAGGATCTCGACGCGGTCCAGGTCGAACAGGGGCATGCCCAGATAGGCGTTGGAGGTCTGATAGACGCCGTCCACGTGCAGGGCGACCGAAGGATTCCCATTGGGCTTGTAGTCGTCGGCGCCGCCGATGCCGCGGATGCTGATCAGGCCATAGTTGGTGCCGCCGAAGGCGTAGTTGACCGAGACGCCCGGAACCTCGTCGACCAGGTCGGTCACGCTGTCGATGCCCCGACGCGCCGCGTCGCCGCCGTCCAGCACCGTGACGGCCAGAGGCACGTCCTGGATGCGCTGGGCGCGCTTCTGGGCCGTGACGATCACGTCCTCGATCGCCGTGACGCCTTCCGATCCGAGGTCGGCGCTGGCGACCCCAACAGAAAAGGTGCGGGCGCCGACGGGCGTCACGGTCAGGCCCGTGCCTTCCACCATGCGGCGCAGCGCCTCGGCGGGCGCAAGAACCCCGACCACTCGATTGGCGCGACGGTTGCGCACGGCGTCCGGCGCGAACAGCACCTGCACGTCGGCGGCGCGCGCCAGGGTCGTCAGCGCCTCCTCCATCGACTGGCTTTCGATGGCGAAGGAGACGGCCGCGCCGCCGCTCGGCGACTGGGCGGAAGCGGGCGTCGCCGCCCCGATCGCCGCGATGACCGTCGCCACCGCCGAACAGGCCAGAAGCGTGCGCTTGAAGGCGCCGGCGCGCGGCTTGGAAATGAACATGGGTAGCCCCTGAGATCTGGTCAGCCGCTCGTCGTCGGCTCCCCCTCAGAAACGAAAGGCGCCCCGCGGACCCCCACCCCGTCTTGGAAATTTCATCAAAGCGTAGCCGCTCCGTCAGGCGACCTGGCCGGCGATCCGACGCGCCAGACGCCGTCCGCCATCCGCTGCACCGACAGGTCGAAACCGCGCGCCAGGGCCAGAGCGAACTCCTGCCCGCCGTCGTAGCGGAACGAGCCGGATATACGCACCTCGCCGGCCGCCGGATCGGCCAGAACCAGCCGATCCGAGGCGTAGCGGTTGAAGCTCTCGATCACCTCGCGCAACGGCCGGTCGCGCACGACCAGCCGCCCCAATCGCCATGCCGTCTTGGCTTCGACGTCGACGGGGGCGACGCGCAGTTCGCTGGCTCGGGCGTCGGCTCCCTGGCCGGCCTTCAGCAGCAGCATCGCGGACGGGTCTCGCCGATCCGACACCCGAAGCAGGCCCTGCTCGACGACCACGTCGGGCTGCCGATCTCGATAGGCGGTCTGGAACCGCCCCTGGTCGATCGTCATCACCTGGCCGCCGACGCGCAATACGAACGGCGCGGCGCCGGGCTGGACATGAAAATAGGCCTGGCCGCCTTCGAGCACCGCCGCGCGGCGATCGGCGGCGTAGTCGAGACGCAGGCGCGACGACGGGGCCAGCGTCACCTCCGACCCGTCCGGCAGGGGCGCGGTCAGCCTCTGCCCCGCCTCGGTTGTGATCAGGGCCCGCGCCGAGGACGCCGCCGTCATCACCCACAGGCCGCCGCATGAGGCCGCGACGGCGCCGCCGGTCAGGCCGAACAGAGCGCGCCGGCGCGTGAAGCGCCGAGCCTCAGGCCGCAGGGCCGCCGACCGCAGCGCCAAGACCTCGATCTCCCCGGCGTCCAGCTCCAGCAGGCGCCAGGCCTGCTGACAGCTTCGATAGGCGCGGCCGTTCTCCGGATCTTCGTTCAGCCAGCGGCGGAAATGAACCTCGTCCTCTGGACTGGGCGCGCCGCCGCTGTTCATCCGCGCGAACCAGAAGGCGGCGGGGTCGGCGTGATCGTCGTTGCTCGGTCCGAAGGGGGCGGAAAACATCATCGCTCCCCCTCGATCAGATCCAGCCTCAGCGCCGCCATCGCGCGCGCCATGTGCTTCTCGACCGCGCTCACGGATATGCCCAGGCGGCGGGCGATCTGGGGATAGGTCAGGTTCTCGAACCGTCGCAGGATCACCACCTCGCGCGCCCGAGGCGGCAGGGCGTTCAGCGCCGCCAGCATCCGTTTCAAGCGCTGCTTCCCCGCAATGATCTGCTCGGCGCCCGGCGCCTCGCTCTCTGCGACCAGGTCGTGAATCTCCACATGCCGCCCCTGCCCCCTGGCCTGCTCGTAGCGCCCGCGGTCTCGCGCCATGTTGGCCGCCGCCTCAAACACATAGCCGTCGACGTTTTCGAGACTGAGTAGGTCCGCGCGCCGCAGCAGCCGCACGAAGAGGTCCTGCACCATCTCCTCGGCGTCGGCCGACGACCTGGCGCGACGCAGAAAGAAATGAAAAAGCGGGCCGCGCAGCCGTCGCGTCAGCCCCCCGAACCCGTCGTCGGGCGCGAGGTCTGATGACGGAAGATCCGCGCCGATCGGTTTTCCAGGCTGCTGGCTCACGGGCGGCTGATGACGCCGAAGCGTCACCGTGTGATGTCGATTGAACGACAATCGCGTATCGGTCCCGCAGCGCGACAGGCTCGGAGGAAAACCGTCACACAGCGTCGCTATGGGCGTCCGAACGCCGCAGTTCGGGATAAGGCTCATGGACATGTTCAAACGGATCGGCGCGACCTTCGCCCTGGCCCTGTCTCTGGGCGCGTCGCTGCTGGCGACCGCAGGTCCGGCCTGGGCCGAGGTCTTCACCGTGGCCGTGGTTTCGGACACCCAGAACTATTCCGACATCACCCTGCCGCAGCCGCGCGGATCCGACACCTTCGCCCAGCAGATGCGCTACCTGGTGGACACGCGCGAAGAAAAGAACCTCGCCTTCGTCAGCTTCGTGGGCGACATCGTCCAGCACGGCGACGGCCAGTTTCGTCGGGCGATCCCGCACGCCGAGGGAGAATACCAGTCCTTCGACACGCGCGAGGAATGGGACATCGCGAACCGCGCGATCTCGATCCTGGGTCGCAGCGGCCTGCCGTTCGGCCTGGTTCCAGGCAACCACGACTACGACAACTATTCCTGGTGGAGCGACGCCGGCCCCGGCGCCTCCAGGCCGCTGGCCGGCGGCCGGACGTGGGGCCTCTACTTCGGACCGGACTCGCGCCATTTCGCCGGCAAGGCCTGGTACGGCGGCGCTTCGGAAAACGAACTGAACAGCTACCAGACGTTCAGCGGCGGGGGGCAGGCCTTCCTGCACCTGTCGCTGGAGATGCAGCCGCCGCAGGCCGCGCTGGACTGGGCCCAGGGCGTGATCGACGCCCATCCCGGTCTGCCGGTCATCATCACCACCCATGAGTGGCTGAGGCCGGACGCCCATGAGCGCTCCAACGGCTACGACAGCTACTTCGCCGGCGCCGACAACCTTGCGCCCGACCAGGTCTGGGATCGATTCATCCGCAAGAATGCGATGATCTTCATGGTGCTGAGCGGGCACAACTACACCCGCCCGGCGGACGGCGTATCCAACGGCGAGAATCTGCGGATCGACCTCAACGACGCCGGACATCCGGTCTATCAGCTGATCCAGGACTATCAGGGCAATACGGTCGGGCCGGACGGCGCGGCTGGCTCAGCCAACGGCGGCGCGGGCTGGCTGCGCTTCATGGCGTTCGACACCGACGCCCGAAAGATCCGCTTCTACACCTATTCGACGCTGCTGGGCCGCCACGCCGGCCGCGATGGAGAAGCCACCTTCGGAGTCGCCGCTGAGCGGTCGGCGTTCGAACTGGATTTCCCCCCTCAGCTCCAACATCTGATCCGATCAGAAACGCGAAACTAGAACACAGGCGGCTCCATTGCGCGCGCGGTTTACGCCCTAGAGCGGCGAGGACGCCTGCGTGACGGGGCTGCCCTTCTGAGGCGCACGCCCCTCCTCCGCGATGAAGGCGGCGATGCGGTCTTCCAGGGTCGGCAGGGGCACGGAGCCGAGGTCGAGAATGGCGTCGTGGAACCGGCGCAGATCGAACCTCGGTCCCAGAGCGGCCTCGGCCTCGCGTCGCAGCCGCCGGATGGTCAGCTCGCCCAGCTTGTAGGACAGGGCCTGGCCCGGCCAGCTGATATAGCGGTCCACCTCCGTCTCGACCTCGCGCCGGGACAGGGCGGTGTGGTCGGCCAGATAGGTCTGGGCCTGCTCGCGGCTCCATCCCTTCTGGTGAATGCCGGTGTCGATCACCAGGCGCGCGGCGCGCCACATCTCGTAGGAAAGGCGTCCGAAATTCTCATAGGGCGTCCGGTAGATGCCCATCTCCACACCCAGCCATTCGGTGTAGAGGCCCCAGCCCTCGCCATAACCGGAGAAGTAGGTGTGGCGCCGGAAATCGGGAACGCCCTCCCGTTCCTCGGCCAGGGCGGCCTGCAGACTGTGGCCGGGCGCGCATTCATGCAGGGTCAGCGCCGGGATGTTGTAGAGCGGCCGGCTGGGCAGGTCGTAGGTGTTCATCTGACACGCCTCCAGCCCGCCGCGCCCTGCCGTGTAGAACGGGGCCAGGGCGTCCGGCACCGGGATGATGGCGAAGCGCCGACGCGGCAGACGGCCCAGAACTTCGCCCAGCTTGCCGTCCACCCGTTTGGCCGTCCAGGCGGACACCATCAGCAGTTCATCCGGCGTCCTGGCGTAGAACTGCGGGTCCGTGCGCAGGAAGTTGACGAACTCCGACAAGGTCCCCTTGAACCCGGTTTCGCGCATGACGCCCTGCATCTCGCCCTCGATGCGCGCCACCTCCGACAGGCCGATCTCGTGGATCTGGTCCGCCGTCAGGTCCAGCGTCGTGTATTTGCGGATCTGGTCGGCGTAGAAGGCTTCGCCGTTCGGCAGGTCGCGGGCCGCCAGGCTTACGCGGGCGCGCGGCAGGTAGTCCTGGGTATAGAAGGCCAGCAGACGGCGATAGGCCGGCACGACGCCGTTCAGCACGACGTCGCGCGCCTCGGCGCGGAGGCGCGTCTGCTCCTCGGCCGAAATGGTCGAGGGCATCTGCACGAAGGCCCGGTAGAAGGCGTTGCTCTCGGCATCCGCAGTGATGAAGGCCGAGATGGAGCTTTCGCGGCCCTCAACCGTCACACGCGGCGGCGTGAAGCCCCGATCCAGACCAGCGCGCATGTTGACGGTCTGCTCGTCGAAGAAGCGCGGCACGTCGCGCATTCGGCCCAGATAGGCGCGATAGTCGGCGGCGGTCAGCAGCCCCCGGGAACGATCCAGATAGGTCCAGAAATTGCTGTCGCTGTTGAAAGGCGCGTCCCACGCCCGCGCGCGGCCGTCGATCAGGACGCGCTCGAGATTGGTCCTCAACACCGCGGCGTTGATCTTGTCCTCGTCCGAAAGGCGCGCCAGAGGCAGGGCGTCCAGCGCGGCGAGAATCTTGTTGGCGTGCTCGATGCGGACCTGCTGACTGGCGGTGTCGACCCGGGGCAGGCGAGACGCATCGCGCCATCCGCCCTCGCCGTCCGGGTCGCTGCCCCCCTCTCCCTTCAGGAAGGCCCAGTCCGCCTCATAGAGGGCCTTGAGATCGACCGCGACGTCAGCGGCCTCCGGCGCCGGCGACGAAGGCGAGGCCGCCAGAGCCGCCCCTCCCGCAGCCGCAAGAGCGATGGCCGAGACCGAAGACAGCGTCAGAAACAGGCGGCGGATCGTCATGCGGAATCTCATCAGCGGATGCGGAACCGTCCTCCCAAGGGAGTCCAGGCGCATAGATGTCAGGGCGGCGTCGACGATCGTCAACGCCGCCCTTGGGAATCATCAGACAGCCGGGCCGACATCCTGCCGATTGGACTGGTCGGATTCATCGAGCGCGTCGCGAACGGCCGGAAGACGGTTTCGACTGATGGGCAGGGGCGCGCCTTCATCCATCAGCAACCGCCCCCTCCCGCCGTCCCGCTCGAAGCCGCGGACGTGGGCGAGGTTGGCGATCACCGAACGGTGGGCCCGAAGGAAGCTCGCCGGCAGTTCCGCTTCAAGCCGATCAAGACGGGCGGCGTGCAGCAATCGCCGCCCGTTCGTCAGTCTTAGCTCTACATAGTCGTCGGCCCCGACGACGGCCACGATGTCGCCCAGCGGCACCCGCTCGACCCCGCGTGACGACGCCACCGTCAGACAGTTCGGGCGAGCGGCTGCGCGGGTGAGCGCGACTTCCCGCTCCTGATCGTCGCGGCCCAGCCGCACGACTTCGGCCATCAAAAGAGGAAGCACGAGTCCAAGGGCGAACAGGAAATAGGACAGATCGACGAGCCAGGTGGGGAAGATCACCCCGATCGCGATGAAGACGGCGAGATAGGCCAGGGGCAGACGCGCGCCCGGGCGACGACGGTGCACGGCGACAGCCGCCACCGCAGCGGAAAGCCCCAGGCCGACCATCAGGGCCAGCACGGTCTTCAGATCGAACCCGGGGGCGAGCCAGGTCGCGCCCACAGCCGCCACGGCCAGGGCGATCAGCGGACGCCGCGCCTGCGGCCAGAAGCGCGACACGACGTAGGAGACAAGCAGAACCGCGAAGGCGGCGGTCAGAACCCAGATGCCGACTAACCGCAAACCGTGAACGGGATAGGCATAGGGCGCCAGCGCCCTCAGGCTCTCCAGGATCGCCTGCAGACCCGCGACGCCGCCCATGGCCGCCAGCGCCAGGCTCGAACCGGTGCGCCGCAGGCTGTAGATGACGCCGAAGCCGAAGGCGGCGGCGAACAGGGCGCCGGCCGCGATGAAGGCGATCGCCACGGGAACCGTCCGCGACGGCCAGGGATAGGGGGCGACCATGATCCCGCCGACGGGATTATCCAGGCGCACCACTCCGTGGAACGATGACATGTGGATCACGACGAGGTTGTCCGCAGGTCGCCACATCCGTTCGGGGATCGGAAAGGCCGCCTCGTAGCGTCCGGGCGCTTCCGTCGCCCGCGAGGCGTCCGGCCGTCCGTTCGCGCCCAGCCTTTGACCATTGAGCCAGACCTCCGAGGAGGCGGACCCGACGACATATAGGGCCGCCGGCTCGTCGCCCGTCGGGCGACGCACGACGGAGCGCAGCCAAAGCTCCCGCCCCTGCGGGTCGATGACGCCCTCGACCGGGCGACAGTCGCGGAGCACGGGCGCCGCAGCGCCTGGCTCGCCGCGACACGTCTGCCATGCCTGTTCCGGGGGCGGCTCCTGGGCGCGCAGCGCCGTCGGGAGCGAGGTCAAAAGAATCGCGATGAGAAGAATCCGCCACATGGCGGCGACCCTATCGCCATTCGCCGGAAAGCGCTGCCGTTCACCGACGCAGAATCGCCATTCGCCGAAGCGGCCCCTGCCCGGTCGAAAACCCTGCTTCAACCGTGGTCATGACCCACACATTCCTGAACCGCCGCTCCATCCTCGCCGCCGCCGGCCTCGCCGTTCCCGGCATGGCGCTTCTGTCCAGCGCCGCCCGCGCTCAGGAGGCCCAGCCCCAGGCCGGCCCCTTCCGCTACAAGTCCGGCGACGGCCAGGAGGTCGACGCCGAACGCGGCTTCTTCGAGGTGCCCGAGGATCGCCGCATCCCCGGCTCGCGTCGCATCCGCCTCGGCTATGTGCGCTTCGCCTCGACCGCGAAAAATCCGGGACCGCCCATCATCTATCTGGCCGGCGGACCGGGCGGATCGGGCGTGCGCACGGCGATGGGCCCGCGCTTCCCGATCTTCATGGCCCTGAGAGAAGTGGCCGACGTCATCGCCTTCGATCAACGCGGCGTCGGCCTGTCGTCCAGCATTCCTGACCGGGCCACGACCACGCCCCATCCCGTGATGACCCATGCCGGCGTCACCGCCTGGTACCGCGAAGAGATGCAGAAGGCCTGGATCGACTGGAGCCGCGCCGGCATCGCCATGACCGGCTACAACACCGAACAGAATGCCGACGACATCGAAGACCTGCGCCGCCATCTGGGCGTGGAAAAGGTCAATCTGTGGGGCATCAGCTACGGCACCCACCTGGCCCTGTCGGTGCTGAAACGGCATCCGAACTCGATCGGCCGCGTCGCACTGGCCAGCCTCGAAGGTCAGGACCAGACCATCAAGCGTCCGGCCCACATCGACATGTTCCTGGACCGCGTCGATCATCTGATGGGCCAGGACCCCGCCGTTCGCGCGGCCATCCCCAACATGCCGGCCCTGATGCGCCGCGTGCACGAGCGGCTCGAGGCCGATCCGGCGACCGTGACCTTCGCCGGTGAAAACGGCCCCGTCGACGTCAAGGTGGGCGGTTTCGGGGTCCAGCTTCTGGCCTCCGCCCTGGTCGCCAATCCGCCGCAACTCACCATGCTGCCGAAAATCTATCTGGCGCTCGACGCCGGCAAGACGGATACCCTGGCGTCGATCATCCCGCCGCCCCACCGCTACTTCGGCATCTCCGGCATGCCCGAGGCGATGGATATGGCGTCCGGCATTTCGCCGGCCCGCCTGGCGCTGATCGAGAAGGAGGCGAAGACGGCGGTTCTGGGCGACGCCTTCAACCTGCCCATGCCGCATCTGCTGGGCGCCATCCCCGGCGTCGATCTGGGCGAGGACTTCCGTCAGCCCATCCGCATCGAGACCCCGGCCCTTCTGGTCGCCGGCTCGCTTGACGGCCGCACCCCGTTGGAGGAACAGGCCGAGGTCATCGCCCAGTTCCACAACAAGACGCAGGTGGTGGTCGAAAACGCCGGCCACAACGTCTTCGAGGCTCACCCCGAGGTTCAGCCCCTGCTGGTCAAGTTCTTCCGTGAGGAGGCCGTGAGCGACACCAAACTGACCCTGCCGCCCCCGACCTTCGCGATCGCCTGAGGATCGATCGCCGACACGAGCATGGGGCCTCAAGGATGACGTCGATCTGCCTGCAGCGGTCAGTGACCCGGCGCCTGGCAGTGGATACGCCAGGCGCGAGGCCCCGCTTCAGACGACAGATCGGTCCGCGCCCAACCCGGCGCCATGCGATCAAGCGACCCGCCGAGCGCAGCCCACGCTGCGCTCGGCGCCCCGTATCATCGTCAACCCTTGTTGACGGTGCCGCCATCGTCAACTAATGTTGACGCATGATTGACCTGCACGACATCGCCGTTCCGACCGACCCCGCCGAGGCGCTCGCCGCGGTCGTCGCTCTGCGCCGGTTGGCCGACCGCATCGAGCGCGAAGCCGTCGGCTCAGCCCTCAGTCAGGGATGGTCATGGTCGAGGATCGCCCAGGCCCTGGGCATCACCAAACAGGCCGCCCACAAGCGACTGTCGGACGTCGCGCCGAACAACAACTCTAGATAGGAGGATTGCGATGTTCCAAGGCATCAAATCGAAGCTCAACGACATGGGCGTCATCAAGCTTCTCTGCGAAACAGCGGAAGTCTATGCCCTCAAGGACCAGCAGCGCGAACCCGGCGCCGAGCATTTCCTGCTGGCGGCGCTGGACCTGCCGGACGGCGCAGCACGCCTCGCCTTCGAACAGGCCGGGGCCTCGCCCGACGACCTGAAGGCCGCGATCGAAAGACAGTATGACGACGCCCTGCGCGCGCTCGGGTTGAAAGCAGACAATCCGGCCGGCGCGCAGATGTCGGCCAACACCGGCGTCTATCACGCCGCCGCCTCGGGCCAGGAAGTCATGCGCAGGCTGACCGCGACCCGCAAGGGCCGGGGCCCGCTGCACGGCGCTCACGTCGTCGGCATCGTCGCGGACATGTCGGACGGCGTGGCGGCGCGGGCGCTCCGCGCCTTGGGCGTCGACCCCATACGCCTGAAGGCGACGGCCGACAGGATCGCCTAGGCCGTGATGCGGACGCCCTCTTCACGCAGCAGGGCGATCGCCGACGCCGGATCAGGCATGGCCTCGCCCAGATGCACTCCGGCTTCCAGCACCGGGCCCAGCCGCCCCAACAACCGTTCGATCTGAACCACGGCGCCCAGGGCGGTGAGGCGCGTCTGCCCCTCGGGTTCGACGACCTGGATTGTGCGCCGGATGGTTTCGCCGCGGTCATCTCGTCCCTCAAGCCCGATGCGGACCCGATGGGCAGCGCCTGCGCCGGGGTTGTAGAGCATGGAGCGGCGCAGCCCCTCGAAGCGCGGCCCGGACAGAGGCTTCCACACGCCGCTCGCCGCCAGGAGGTGCAGCAGGCGGCTCTCCAGCGGACTGTCGAAGGCGATGCGCGCCTCCACCGTCCGGGCGCCGGTCAGGGCCGGCAAGACGGCCTGATCCGGCGTATCGAACCGATAGAGGGTGTGAACCCCGCCCTCGCCGAAGTCCCTCGCCTGACCGTCGCGGAACCCGTTCCGCTCGCGCCACACTCCGTTCTCCATCGTCAGGAAGGGCGTCGAGATCCGGTCCATATAGGCGACCGAGTTCGGCCCCGCCCGATCCGCCAATCCATAGAGGACGCCGATGTCGATCCGCTCGACCGAGGCCATGTCGCGCGCGGCGTCCCGCGCCGTCAGACCGATGCTCGAGGCCATCCAACTGGAGGCGAACACCACCGGCGCGGCGGGCCGTCCGCGCGCGGCGACCGTGGTCAGCGCCTGTTTCTGCGCCGTGGTCCAGCGCGTCACGTCCAGATAGGGCGTCCCGGCCTTCAGCGCTGCCGTCAGCAGCGCGTCGTTCAGATCATTGGCGACGCCGACGATGATCGCGCCCGCCTCCGCCTCGCCCAGGTCTGGCGCGTCGAGGTCCAGCCGCATCGCCTCGGCCTCCAGCGGCGCGGCGACAGCCTGCACCGCATCCAGCCGCCGCCCCGCCAGGACCAACCGCACGTCCGGCTGGCGCCGCCGCAGGATGGCCGCGACCTGACGCCCCACCACCCCGGCGCCGCCCGCCAGGATCACCGTCTTCGTTTGCATTCCATCCTCCTGCATAAACTTGGTCAATTGACCAAATATGCAAACTTGGTCGTTTGAACAAGTCCCGCTAGAATCCGGGCCACCAACACGAAGGCGAAGATGATGGCGGAACGAGGCGAGGCGCGGCGCGAAGCCATTCTGGCGGCGGCGACCACGGTGCTCGCGCGCGACGGAGCGCATGGCTTTCGCCTCCGCGCCGTCGCGGCTGAGGCCGGCCTGGGCCTCAGCCACGTCCAGTATTACTTCACCTCTCTGGAGGCCCTGCTCAGCGCCCTGGTGGACCGCTACCTGGCCGGATGGGACGCGCGCCTCGCTGACACGGCGCGCGACCTGCATTCGGCGATCGACGCTGTCCTGGACAGCCAGACCCAGGGCGAGGACTGCCGTCTGCTCTGGGAGTTGTGGGCCATGTCCAGCCGCGATCCCGCCGCCGACGCCGCCCTGACCCGCTTCTACGCCGCCTATCTGGATCGGGTGGCCGATCTGGCGTCGGCGGCCTGGCCTGAACTTGCGCCTCAGGCCGCGCGGGATTGCGCAGTCCTGATCGTCGCCCTGATCGAAGGCCTGTCGATCCTGCGCGGGTCAGGCCGGGAAGCCGTCCTCGCGCCCCACGCTCAAGCCCAACTCCACACAGCCATCGACGCCGTCATTCTGTCCTTCGCTCTCCATGGCAGTCGTCCTGCGAGGCCGGACGGATTGCGGTAGGCTCATTCCACCACCAGTGCGCCGAACGAGGCGCTCCGGCGGCGCGTCATTATCTCTGGGACGTCCTTCTGGCGGATAGCCGCCCCCTCCGCCTCTCGTCAGGGCGAAAGCGTCGCCATCAAGACCTTCAGTCCCCTGAGCCGAGGGTTGGAGAAACGTCGTCGAACCCCCGTCGGACGGGCGCCGCAAAACCGCCTTGCGAATGAGAGTGTGTCGCACTATGAACGGCGATCTTGCGGAAATTCAAAGACGATTGACCCCATGCGCGTCCTGACTTCGACTGCCATCCTGTTGGCGCTCCCTGCAGTCGCGATCGCGCAGGAGCCGGTGACAAATCTGGAGCCGATCATCGTGACCGGCCAGTCACGAGGCTATGTCGCGGTCAATTCGGTGACGGCGACCAAGACCGACACGCCCCTTCTGGATGTCCCCCAGAGCATCAATGTCGTGACCCGCGAACAACTCGACGATCAGGCGCTGCGCAGCGTCGGCGATGTCCTGCGCTATGTACCCGGGACCAGTGTCGGCCAAGGCGAGGGCAATCGCGACCAGATCACCCTGCGCGGCCAGAACACCACGGCCGACTTCTTCCTCGACGGCGTGCGTGACGACACCCAGTACTTCCGAGGCCTGTACAATCTGGAGCGGATCGAGGTGCTGAAGGGTCCCTACGCCCTGATCTTCGGGCGCGGCGGCGGCGGCGGCATCGTCAACCGGGTGCAGAAGACGCCCAGCACCAGCGGCGTCTTCAGGGGCGGGCGGGTGAGCGCCAACAGCTTCGGCGCCTGGGACGTCTCAGCGGACGTGAACGCCCCGCTCAGCGACAGCGCGGCCTTCCGGATCAACGCCGTCTACGAAAGCCTCGACAACCACAGGGACTTCTTCGAAGGCGAGCGATACGCGCTGAACCCCTATGTCGCCGTGGACCTCGGCGCCGGCTGGCGGGCCGGCCTTTCCTATGAGTATGTCAACGACGACCGCGTCGTCGACCGAGGCGTTCCTTCCCTGGCCGGTGGCCCCCTCACGGGATATCGCGACCAGTTCTTCGGCATTCCAGGCGTGAACCGCACGACGCTGGAGGCCAATATCGCCAAGCTGCGCCTGGATGGCGCATTGTCAGACAACGTCGAGATTTCGACCACGGTCCTGTATGGCGACTACGACAAGGTCTACACCAACGTCTTCGCCAACGGACCCGCCACAGCGCAGAACGGCACAGTCCCGCTGTCCGCCTACACCGACCCTACCAACCGCCAGAACCTGCTGGTCCAGAGCAATCTGGTCTGGGACTTCGCCGCCGGCGGCATGACCCACAAGGTGTTGTTCGGCCTCGAGTACGGCGATCAGGACTCGGCCAACCAGCGCCGGAACGGCGTCCTGTCCAACGCGACCTTCAATCTGGCCAATCCCGTGTTTCCCACGGTCGCCTTCTCGGCGCTCAGCCGTGACACGGTCTCAAATGTCGAGTCCGTCTCGGCCTATGTGCAAGACCAGATCAGCCTCAACGAGCAGTTCGAGATCGTCGCCGGCCTGCGTTACGACCGCTTCGACATCACCGGAACCGACCTTCAGCCCAATCCCGACCGCCCCTTCGCCCGCGCCGACGACAAGGTCTCGCCGCGACTGGGCCTGATCTACAAGCCGATGCCGACGGTTTCGATCTACGGCAGCTATAGCCAGTCCTTCCTGCCGCGATCGGGAGACCAGTTCCTGACCTTGTCGCCGACGCAGCAGAACCTCGAGCCCGAGGAATTCACCAACCACGAGATCGGCGCCAAGTGGGACATCCGTCCCGACCTCAACGTTACGGCAGCCGTGTTCCGTTTGGACCGCACCAATGCGACCACGCCCGACCCGCTGAACCCGACAGTCACCATCAATGTCGGGAAGACGCGAACAGAGGGCGTGGAGTTGGCCGTCACCGGGCGGCTGCGGCCGAACTGGCAGGTCAGCGGCGGCTATTCCTGGCAGGATGCGCGACTGCAGGGCAATGACTCCGTCCGACTGGCCCAGACGCCGAGGCAGCAGTTCAGCCTGTGGAATCGCTACGATGTCAGCCGCCGCCTGGGCTTCGGCCTGGGCGTGATCCATCAGGCCAGCCAGTTCGCGGCGATCCGCACCTCGCCGACCACGACGCGGCTGCCGGCCTTCACCCGCGTCGACGCCGCGGTGTTCTACGAGGTCAGCGATACGGTCCAACTGCAGCTGAACGTCGAAAACCTGTTCGACACGACCTATTTCCCGGACGCGCACAACAACGCCAACATCTCGACGGGAGCGCCGCTGAACGCGCGCCTGACCCTGAGCACGCGATTCTAGTCGGGACGGTTCAGAGCACTGACGACGGCGCGCGATCAACGGGCCATGTCGCCGCTACTGAGCCTGCCCCCCCTGGCGCGCCAGCTCTCGAGGCGGTTCGTTCTCACCTCACGATGCGTGGTGTGGGACCTGACCGAGATCGAGGCCTGGCGCTCCAGCGGCGCAGTTTCGCCGCTGAAAGGACCGAGCCGCCAAGGCTGATCAGCCCCCGGTCCAGCGATGCTGGCCGTCGATCATGGACAGGACGTCCGGACGCGCCGTCTTCGCAGGCGTCCGGCGCAAACTCGACATAGCCGGTCAGCTTTAGCGGCGGGATCCGATAGCCGGTCATGTCCCGAGAGACAGCCGCGGGATCGAACGCGTCGAGCGGCATGTCGCTCACGTCCCGGTTCAGGATGACCTGGTCGACGTTGCAGCCGCGCGCGGCCACGCGGCGCGCGTCGAACAGAGTGAAGCGGGTGCAGAAGCCGCCAGAATCGCCCAGCAGGTTCACCCGGCTGTTCAGCCAGGAGATCAGTCCCTGATCGGCCGCGCATTGGCGGCGCCGGCCGGCGGCCGGCGGCCGACCGGGCGCCGGACGCGTAGCGCCCGCACGATCTATCTCGCCGACGTCGGCGGCCTCAGCACGCTCGGCGACGACACGACGATCCGCATCGCCCGGGTGCCGCTCGACGGCGCCGCCGGCGACTACAGCCACTCGGAGGAAGACGTCGCCCTTCGCTGCGCCGCCAAACAGTCCCGCGTCGTGCTGGAACTGGAATACGGCGCCGACGGCGCAGAGATCGACCGCATCGAGAACGCCACGGCTGGGTGGGAAGACATCGCCCCGAACAGCCTCACCTCCTATATCCAGGCGATCGCCTGCGACGGCGCCCGCGCCCAGGGCCGCAACACCGCCTCGGTGAAGGTCTTCATCGACAGCGGGCGAGGCCGGTAGAACGACCGCCGGCCATGGCGGCCGCCGCCATGGCCGGGCGGATAGATTTCTGGCTCGATGCTGATCGCCCGGAGGTTTGCGGTCGCGCCGTCGTTGCCGACGACCACCGATGAGACCACGGGCCGCGACGCGCGGCGTTGGCGGTCAATTTTCTCAAGCCCCCGGTCAGCCCGGGCCCGGCTGGACGAACAAGGGCGGTCCAAACACCCGCCGGCTCGGACGACATTGGGCTCGCACGGAGCAGCGCAAGTTGGTTGAGCTTGTCGACTGGGCGGCAGCCTGTCGGCCCTCCTGGGCGTGAGGGCAGCCCAGACAAGAAAACCCCCGCAGCTTGGGGCTGCGGGGGTTTTGGATCTTGGGTGCGGGAGCAGGATTTGAACCTGCGACCTTCAGGTTATGAGCCTGACGAGCTACCGGGCTGCTCCATCCCGCGGCAAGGCGGTGTGCGAAGGAAGAATGTGGTTCGATCCTCGTCCTCAAGTAACCCAAAGGGCGGTAGGACAAGAAATATGAGAAGACTTCTTTATGTATCTGGTAGACCCCGCGGCGACCTACTCTCCCGCGCCTTGAGACGAAGTACCATTGGCTCTGGAGGGCTTAACGACCGAGTTCGGAATGGGATCGGGTGTGGAACCTCCGACATAGCCACGGGGTCAACCAGACACATAAAAAAGCATCCGGGCTGAAGCAGCGCGAATGCGCGTTAGCCCGAATATAATGAGAAGACATCGTCGCGTTTTGTTATCGGCAAGTAGAACCGAATGAGTTTTGCTGAGAAACGATCAAGCCGATCGGATTATTAGTACCAGTAAGCTTCATGCGTCGCCGCACTTCCACACCTGGCCTATCAACGTGGTAGTCTTCCACGATCCTCAGCGAAGCCTTGTTTTGAGGTTAGTTTCCCGCTTAGATGCTTTCAGCGGTTATCTATTCCATACTTAGCTACCCTGCTGCACGGCTGGCGCCATGACAGGTCCACCAGAGGTATGTCCATCCCGGTCCTCTCGTACTAGGGACAGATCCTCTCAAGCTTCGAACACCCACGGCAGATAGGGACCAAACTGTCTCACGACGTTCTGAACCCAGCTCACGTACCACTTTAAATGGCGAACAGCCATACCCTTGGGACCTGCTCCAGCCCCAGGATGTGATGAGCCGACATCGAGGTGCCAAACTTTGCCGTCGATATGGACTCTTGGGCAAAATCAGCCTGTTATCCCTAGAGTACCTTTTATCCGTTGAGCGATGGCCCTTCCACTCGGGACCACCGGATCACTATGGCCGACTTTCGTCTCTGCTCGACTTGTCAGTCTCGCAGTCAGGCGAGCTTATGCCATTGCACTCGACGAGCGATTTCCGACCGCTCTGAGCTCACCATCGCGCGCCTCCGTTACACTTTGGGAGGCGACCGCCCCAGTCAAACTACCCACCACGCCATGTCCCGGGACCGGATAACGGTCCTCGGTTAGACGTCAACGACAGTAAGGGTGGTATTTCAAGGATGGCTCCACCAGAGCTGGCGCCCCGGTTTCATAGCCTCCCACCTATCCTACACATACGGTCGCTAACGCCAAGGCGAAGCTATAGTAAAGGTTCATAGGGTCTTTCCGTCTGACCGCGGGAACCCCGCATCTTCACGGGGAATTCAATTTCACTGAGCCTGTGCTGGAGACAGTGGGGAAGTCGTTACGCCATTCGTGCAGGTCGGAACTTACCCGACAAGGAATTTCGCTACCTTAGGACCGTTATAGTTACGGCCGCCGTTTACCTGGGCTTCAGTTCGGAGCTTTCACTCCTCCCTTTAACCTTCAGGCACCGGGCAGGCGTCAGACCCTATACGTCGCATTGCTGCTTCGCAGAGCCCTGTGTTTTTGCTAAACAGTCGCTACCCCCTGGCTTGTGCCACTCATTCCTGCTTGCGCAGGGTGAGTCACGCTTATTCCGAAGTTACGCGTGCAATTTGCCGAGTTCCTTCAGCACAGTTCTCTCAAGCGCCTTGGTATGCTCTACCTGACCACCTGTGTCGGTTTCGGGTACGGTCTCTGCTGGAGTTATTTCCAGGGACAACGCCCCTGCAAGGACAATCCAATAAGCCCTTACAAGTTATGCCATCCGTCACTTCCAGCTGGTGCAGGAATATTTACCTGCTTCCCATCGACTACGCTTTTCAGCCTCGCCTTAGGGGCCGACTAACCCTGCGCAGATTAGCTTTACGCAGGAACCCTTGGTCTTTCGGCGACAGTGTTTCTCACACTGTTTATCGTTACTCATGTCAGCATTCTCACTTCCGATACCTCCAGCCAACCTCACGGTTGACCTTCACAGGCTTACGGAACGCTCCGCTACCGCTTGCAGTAAACTGCAAACCCATATCTTCGGCGCATGGCTTTAGCCCCGTTACATTTTCCGCGCAGGATCGCTTGATCAGTGAGCTGTTACGCTTTCTTTAAAGGATGGCTGCTTCTAAGCCAACCTCCTGATTGTCAAAGCAATCCCACATCGTTTCCCACTTAGCCATGACTTGGGGGCCTTAGATGATGGTTAGGGTTGTTTCCCTTTTCACGACGGACGTTAGCACCCGCCGTGTGTCTGCCCGATAGTTCTCTTGGGTATTCGGAGTTTGGTTAGTATTGGTACCGCTCGCGCAGCCCGCAACCATCCAGTGCTCTACCCCCCAAGGAATTCGTCGGACGCTCTACCTAAATAGATTTCGCGGAGAACCAGCTATGTCTAGGTTTGATTGGCCTTTCACCCCTATCCACAAGTCATCCCAGAATTTTTCAACATTCACGGGTTCGGTCCTCCAGTTAGTGTTACCTAACCTTCAACCTGCTCATGGATAGATCACCTAGTTTCGGGTCGTCATACGTCGAACTTAGCGCCCTATTCAGACTCGCTTTCGCTACGCCTACACCTAACGGCTTAAGCTTGCTCGACACATGAAGTCGCTGACCCATTATACAAAAGGTACGCCGTCACCCCGCTTGGGGGCTCCGACTGCTTGTAGGCTTCCGATTTCAGGATCTGTTTCACTCCCCTTGTCGGGGTGCTTTTCACCTTTCCCTCACGGTACTTGTTCACTATCGGTCGTAGAGGAGTACTTAGGCTTGGAGGGTGGTCCCCCCATGTTCAGACAGGATTTCACGTGTCCCGCCCTACTCGAGTCTCTTGCTGTTTGACGGCTACGGGGCTGTCACCCGCTATGGCCAAGCTTTCCAGCTTGTTCGCCTTTATTTCACAAGAGCACTGGCCTGGTCCCGGTTCGCTCGCCACTACTACGGGAGTCTCGGTTGATGTCCTTTCCTCCGGTTACTGAGATGTTTCAGTTCACCGGGTTCGCTTAATGAAGCCTATGTATTCAGCTCATTATACCTTTAAACAACCTACCAATCCTTACCCTCCCGAGGGAAAGCAAAGTTGGAAGACTGTAAAGGTGGGTTTCCCCATTCGGAAATAGCCGGATCAAAGGGTGCTAGCGCCTCCCCGGCTCTTATCGCAGCTTGCCACGTCCTTCATCGCCTCTCTACGCCAAGGCATCCGTCAGAAGCCCTTCAACGCTTGATCGTTTCTCAGCAAAACTCATGCATGGACTGCCCGGGGGATGGAAAGAGGTATCCGCCGGATCCAATGCCTGATTTTACTTGCCAGACGATGTCTTCTCGAACCTGTCCTGAAAGCCTATGAGGGGCCGGACAAATTCTTCCTTCACAATGTCAATGCAGCCAATCTTGCGATTGGATGCAAACCTGTCAGATCGCGATGTGCCTATCACCTGGTGCTCAAGCAGCCGTTACGGCGCTAGCACCAAGAGAAATGGTGGAGCCAGACGGAGTCGAACCGACGACATCCTGCTTGCAAAGCAGGCGCTCTACCAACTGAGCTATGGCCCCAATCAGGGAACAAGCCGGGTGAGCCGTCGACGATGCCACGGACCAGCTCAGAAGCTGGTAGGCCCGGGCAGACTCGAACTGCCGACCTTACGCTTATCAGGCGTACGCTCTAACCACCTGAGCTACGGGCCTATGGCGGCACGACAGCCAGGCTGAAGAGCCCAGGCTCGCGATCGCGTCATCAATACCGGAACCCGAATGGTCCTGGCGTCGATGACGGAATGAGGAAAGAGAAACGGAGACGGCGGCGTCCCGCATAATGCCTCTCAGTGCAAGCACTGGAAGCTAAATCGGAGCCTCAATAATGTCTCGTGAGAGACACTGGAGAAGCATCCTTAGAAAGGAGGTGATCCAGCCGCAGGTTCCCCTACGGCTACCTTGTTACGACTTCACCCCAGTCGCTGACCCTACCGTGGTCGACTGCCTCCTTGCGGTTAGCGCATCGCCTTCGGGTAGAACCAACTCCCATGGTGTGACGGGCGGTGTGTACAAGGCCCGGGAACGTATTCACCGCGGCATGCTGATCCGCGATTACTAGCGATTCCAACTTCATGCCCTCGAGTTGCAGAGGACAATCCGAACTGAGACAACTTTTAAGGATTAACCCTCTGTAGTTGCCATTGTAGCACGTGTGTAGCCCACCCTGTAAGGGCCATGAGGACTTGACGTCATCCCCACCTTCCTCCGGCTTAGCACCGGCAGTCCCATTAGAGTTCCCAACTAAATGATGGCAACTAATGGCGAGGGTTGCGCTCGTTGCGGGACTTAACCCAACATCTCACGACACGAGCTGACGACAGCCATGCAGCACCTGTGTCCTAGTCCCCGAAGGGAAAGCCAGATCTCTCTGGCGGTCCAGGCATGTCAAAAGGTGGTAAGGTTCTGCGCGTTGCTTCGAATTAAACCACATGCTCCACCGCTTGTGCGGGCCCCCGTCAATTCCTTTGAGTTTTAATCTTGCGACCGTACTCCCCAGGCGGATTGCTTAATGCGTTAGCTGCGTCACCGAACTGCATGCAGCCCGACAACTAGCAATCATCGTTTACGGCGTGGACTACCAGGGTATCTAATCCTGTTTGCTCCCCACGCTTTCGCGCCTCAGCGTCAGTAATGAGCCAGTATGTCGCCTTCGCCACTGGTGTTCTTCCGAATATCTACGAATTTCACCTCTACACTCGGAGTTCCACATACCTCTCTCACACTCAAGATCGCCAGTATCAAAGGCAGTTCCGAAGTTGAGCTCCGGGATTTCACCTCTGACTTAACGATCCGCCTACGCGCCCTTTACGCCCAGTAATTCCGAGCAACGCTAGCCCCCTTCGTATTACCGCGGCTGCTGGCACGAAGTTAGCCGGGGCTTCTTCTCCGGGTACCGTCATTATCGTCCCCGGTGAAAGAATTTTACAATCCTAAGACCTTCATCATTCACGCGGCATGGCTGCGTCAGGCTTTCGCCCATTGCGCAAGATTCCCCACTGCTGCCTCCCGTAGGAGTTTGGGCCGTGTCTCAGTCCCAATGTGGCTGGTCATCCTCTCAGACCAGCTACTGATCGTCGCCTTGGTGAGCCATTACCTCACCAACTAGCTAATCAGACGCGGGCCGCTCTAAAGGCGATAAATCTTTCCCCCGAAGGGCACATTCGGCATTACCACCCGTTTCCAGGAGCTATTCCGAACCTAAAGGCACGTTCCCACGTGTTACTCACCCGTCCGCCACTAACCCCGAAGGGTCCGTTCGACTTGCATGTGTTAGGCCTGCCGCCAGCGTTCGCTCTGAGCCAGGATCAAACTCTCAGGTTGAGTTGACTTATCTGACCTAAGCATCGCGATCCTAAGATCGCTTGGCATTAGTTCTACGTATTATTGACGAGATCCCACGTCACCGATCCGAAGATCAGTTACATGGTATGTCTTTTCAAAAAGACCGCAGATTGTCAGTGTCGACTAAAGTTCCGAAGAACTTCGCTAGGACACCGCCGCCTGCGTTTCTCTTTCCAGATCAACGATTTCAAAGACCACGACCGGATCAACCGGCCGGACTGTTTTGCGCCGGTCCGCGGCGGAGGCGGCGTTCTAGACGCCTCAGTTTTCCGTGTCAAGCAGTTCTTTTTAAAGAACTTTCTTTTCACAAAAGCCGCTCCCGGAGAAGCGGCGGAGGCGGCTATC
Source organism: Brevundimonas sp. KH_025 (assembly GCF_057839885.1). Lineage (NCBI taxonomy): Bacteria > Pseudomonadati > Pseudomonadota > Alphaproteobacteria > Caulobacterales > Caulobacteraceae > Brevundimonas > Brevundimonas sp. KH_025. The sequence continues at coordinate 2,695,006 of NZ_CM174501.1, forward strand.
TAGGGAAAGCCGATCTCCATGTCAACCGGGCTTTTCAACCCTTCCGCAGATCAGAAAACCGAAGCTTCCCGGGCCGCACGACCGTCGAGCCCGTCACCGAACTCGCCGCCGCCCGTTTCCGAGCGAGGGGCGGGTATACGGATCCGCCCCGGACTCCACAAGCCTCGAATGACAGATTTGCGAACTATCTCAACGAACCAGAGTCCCGGAACGCCATAAACGCCCGCCGCGGCCCACGCCCTATATATGGAGGGCCGAGGTCGTCGGCGCGCCGCCGAAGCGGCCGCAAAGCGCACACCAAGACACGCAGCGCCCGAAGGTCGGTAAAATGTTGCGCTGACAGCGCGTCACAGCGAAACGCTCGACCAACAAGACGGCGCCCGGGCGCCGGGACGCACTTTTATTGCACGTTCGCCGCCAAGCGGGTTGCATCGCAGCATGGGCGGCGTCATAAGAGCGGCCAGTTGAAAGGTTCTTCCGTGTCCCACCGCGCCGCCATTGCTGCGATCCTGAGCCCCGCGAAAGCGGCGGCCGATCTGCGCGTGCTGTCGCTGGGCGTACTCCTTCTTTCGGTAATTCTTATTCCGCTCAGCCGAGCGGTGTGGATGCCTGCGACCTGACCTGACCCCAGCCAGAATCGCCCGCTTCACCCCGCTCCCATCCGGCAGCGGGGTTTTTCATGTGCCCAGCACAGACCCGACAGACAGAACCTTCCAAAAATACGATGACCAAGACGCCCGACAGCAAAAATCGACCCAATGCGCGCAGTTCCGCCGTCACCCAGGGCCCGAACCGGGCTGCCGCGCGCTCCTACCTGCGCGCCGCAGGCATGCAGGACGCCGACTTCGACAAGCCGATGATCGCCATCGTCAACACCTGGTCGACGGTCACGCCGTGCAACATGCACCTGGACCGTCTGGCCAAGGACGTTCGCGCCGGCATCATCGCGGCGGGCGGCTATCCTGTCGACTTCAACACCGTGGTCGTCACCGACGGCATCTCCATGGGTACGGCGGGCATGAAGGCCTCGCTGATCAGCCGTGAGGTTGTCGCCGATAGCATCGAGCTGGCGGTCGAGGGGCATCAGCTGGACGGCGTCGTCTGCATCGTCGGCTGCGACAAGACCATCCCGGCGGCGGCCATGGCCCTGGCGCGGATGGATATCCCCGGCCTGGTCTATTACGGCGGCACCATCCTGCCCGGCCGGATCGGCGAGAAGGAGGTCTCGGTCCAGGAGGTGTTCGAGGCCATCGGCGCCCACGGCGCCGGCGCCCTATCCGACGAGGGCCTGAAGGCGGTCGAGAGCGCGGTCTGCCCCGGCGCCGGCGCCTGCGGCGGCCAGTTCACCGCCAACACCATGGCCATGGCCCTGTCGATGATGGGCATCAGCCCCATGGGCGCCAACGACGTCCCCGCCGTCGATCCGGCCAAGAGCGCAGAAGGCGAGCGCTGCGGCCGCCTGATCGTCGAGCGCGTCTTCGCCGGCGACGCCGCCCGCAAATACATCACCAAGGCCAGCCTGAAGAACGCGGCGATCGCGGTCTCGGCCTCGGGCGGCTCGACCAACGCCGTCATGCACCTGACCGCCATCGCCGCCGAGGCGGGCGTCGACTTCGGCATCGAGGACTGCCACCAGGCCTGCGTCGAGGCCCCGGTCATCTGCGACCTGAAGCCGGGCGGCCGCTTCCTGGCCTCGCACCTGTTCGCGGCGGGCGGCACGCGTCTGGTCGCCCAGCGCCTGGCCGAGGCGGGCAAGATCGTCAACACGCCGACCGTCACCGGCCGCAGCCTGTTCACCGAGGCCGCCGAGGCCGAGGAGACCCCAGGCCAGCAGGTCGTGACCAGCATGGACGCCCCCGTCATGGCGCGCGGCTCCTACGCCGTCATCTATGGCGACGTCGCGCCCGAGGGCGCGGTCATCAAGCTGACTGGCCACAAGGTCGATCGCTTCGAAGGCCCCGCTGCCGTCTTCGACTGCGAGGAAGACGCCTTCCACGCGGTTCAGGACGGGTCGGTCGGCGAAGGCGACGTCATCATCATCCGCTACGAGGGCCCCAAGGGCGGTCCCGGCATGCGCGAGATGCTGCAGGTCACCGCCGCCCTGAAGGGCCGCAAGGTCGAGAACGTCGCCCTGCTGACCGACGGTCGCTTCTCGGGCGCAAGCTACGGCTTCGTCGCCGGCCACGTTTCGCCCGAAGCGGCGGTCGGGGGACCGATTGCTCTCATTCGCGATGGCGACCCGATCGTCATCGACGTCACCAACCGCCGGATCGACGTGCTCGTCGATCTGGAGGCGCGCCGGGCGGACTTCGCCCCCAACCGGGTCCGTCCGGCGCAAGGCGTTTTCGCGAAGTACCGCGCCGCCGTCGCCTCCGCCTCGCAAGGGGCCGTGACCATCCCCAATCCGCCGCCGGCCCAAACGGCCAAAACCTATTCCAACGCTCCCATCTCTGAGGACGCCTGAACCATGGCCATCACCATCTACACCAACGACGACATCAAGCCGGGCGCTATCGCTGGTCAGCGCATCGCCGTCATCGGCTATGGCTCGCAGGGCCGCGCCCACGCCCAGAACCTGAAGGACTCGGGCCATGACGTCATCGTCGGCGTTCGCCAGGGCGGCACGGGCTGGAAGCACGCCACCGCCGACGGCGTCCCCACCGCCGAGCCGGCCGAGGCCGTCCGCGGCGCCGACATCATCGCCATCCTGACCCCGGACATGATCCAGAACGAGGTCTATCGCGACATCATCGAGCCCAACGCCAAGCCCGGCGCCGCCCTGCTGTTCGCCCACGGCTTCTCGATCATCTACGACCGCATCACGCCGCGCGACGACATGGATGTCATCCTGGTCGCGCCCAAGGGTCCGGGAGATCTGGTCCGCCGCGAGTTCGCCCGTGGCCGCGGCGTCCCCTCGCTGTTCGCCATCGAGAAGGACGCGACCGGCAAGGCGCGCGACCGCGCCATGGGCTACGCCAAGGGCATCGGCGGCGCGACCGGCGGCCTGCTGGAGACGTCCTTCCGCGAAGAGACCGAGACCGATCTGTTCGGCGAACAGGCCGTCCTGTGCGGCGGCGCCAAGGAGCTGGTCATCTCGGGCTTCAACACCCTGGTCGAGGCCGGCTACCAGCCCGAAATCGCCTACTTCGAATGCCTGCACGAGCTGAAGCTGATCGTGGACCTGTTCTACGAGGGCGGCATCTCCAAGATGCACCACTTCATCTCGGAAACGGCCAAGTGGGGCGCCGTCGCCTCCGGCCCGCGCGTCATCACCGACGAGACCCGCGCCCGCATGAAGGAGGTCCTGACCGAGATCCAGGACGGCACCTTCGCGCGCAACTGGATCGCCGAGAACGAGGCCGGCAAGCCGCAGTACGAAGCCTGGCTGGACGCCGATCGCCAATCCCACATCGAACAGACCGGGGCCCGCCTGCGCGAGCGCATGGCCTGGCTGCAGACCGCCAAGTCTGAAGCCGCCTGACCCGCATATATATAAAGAGAGACTGACCCGATGAGCGCCGCCGCGCCCGCCCTGAAAACCGCCTCCGCCCCGGCGACCGTGAACAACACGGCCACCGGCGCGCGCCTGCTCGTCTCCAGCCTGGAGCGGATGGGCGTGGAGGTGGTCTTCGGCTACCCCGGCGGCGCCATCATGCCCATCTATGACGCCCTGACCGGCACGGGCCTGAAGCATATCCTGGTCCGTCACGAACAGGGCGCGGCCTTCGCCGCCGACGCCTATGCCCGCGCCTCGGGCAAGGTCGGCGTCTGCATGGCCACCTCCGGCCCGGGCGCCACCAATCTGATCACCGGCATCGCCAACGCCATGATGGATTCGGTGCCGATGGTCTGCATCACAGGCAACGTCCCCCAGGGCGTCATGGGCACCGACGCCTTCCAGGAGATCGACATCCTGGGCGTCACCCTGCCGATCGTGAAACACTCTATATTAGTGCGCGACGCGTCGGAGATCCCGGCCGCCGTCGAACAGGCCTTCCACATCGCCGCCTCGGGTCGCCCCGGCCCGGTCCTGGTCGACCTGCCCAAGGACGTCCAGTTCGCCACGGCCGTCGCCCCGTTCGGCTTCAACGTCCCCAATGAGACGATCCCGCTGAACCACGACGCGATCGCCGAGGCCGAACGCTTCATCCGCGCCGCCGAGCGCCCGCTGATCTACGTCGGCGGCGGGGTCAAGATCGCCAAGGCGACCGAGGCCGTCCGCGCCTTCGCCGAGGCCACGGGCATCCCCGCCGTCTCGACCCTGAACGCCCTGGGCACCATCGCCACCGACGCCCCTGGTTTCCTGGGGATGCTGGGCATGCACGGCACGCGCGCCGCCAACGAGGCGGTCCAGTCGTCCGACCTGCTGATCGTCCTGGGCGCCCGTTTCGACGACCGCGCCACGGGCAAGCTGGCCGAGTTCGCGCCCCACGCCCGCGTCGTCCATTTCGACATCGACGCCTCCGAGATCGGCAAGCTGCGCGAGACCCATGTCGCGGTCGCCGGCGAGCTGAAGCCCGGCGTCGAGGCCCTGACTTCGCGTCTGGCGACTGCGCCTCTGGCCATCGACCCCTGGGTCATCCGCTGCGCCACGGCCGCCGTTCATCACGCCGCCCGCTATGACGCGCCGGGCGAAGGCGTCTATGCGCCCGCCCTGCTGAAGCAATTGTCCGAGGCCGCCGGCGACCGCTTCGTCGCCGCCTGCGACGTCGGCCAGCATCAGATGTGGGCCGCCCAGCACTGCCGCTTCTCCAAGCCGGAAGCCCACATCACCTCGGGCGGCCTGGGCGCCATGGGTTTCGGCCTGCCCGCCGGGTTGGGCGCCAAGCTGGCCGACCCCTCGGCCACGGTCGTCACCATCGCCGGCGACGGCGGCTTCATGATGAACATTCAGGAGCTGGCGACGCTGAAACGCTACGGCGTCGCGCTGAAGATCGTCCTGCTGGACAACTCCTCGCTGGGCCTGGTGCGCCAGTGGCAGGAGCTGTTCTTCGAGGAGAACTATTCCGAGGTCGATCTGTCCGACAACCCGGACTTCGTGAAGGTGGCCGAGGCCTTCGGCATCGAGGCCTTCCGCATCGACCAACGCGATCAGGTCGAGGCCGGCATCGCCCGCCTGCTGGCGGCCGACGGCCCCTGCCTGGCCCACGTCATCATCAACCCCAAAGAGAACGTCTGGCCTCTGGTTCCGCCGGGCAAGAGCAACGCTGAAATGATGGAAGGCGCATGAGCATGAGCGACACCATTCACATCCAGATCGACCGGGCCGACGGCTCGCTTCAGCGTCTCATCGGCCTTGTAGAGCGCCGCGGCTTCCACATCGACGGCATGAGCATGGCCGACGAGGGTGCGTCCCGCCGCATCGCCCTGACCGTGCGCGGCCGCGACGCCGCGCGCTCCATCGACAACCTGGGTTGCCAGATCGACCGCCTGTTCGGCGTGTCCCGCATCGGCGCCCAGTCCTTCCATTCCGAGGCCGCGTAATGTCCCGAGTAGAACGAGTATCCAGAACAGCCGAAATTGCGGCGTCGGATCCCAACCGCGTCATCATCTTCGACACCACCCTGCGCGACGGCGAACAGGCGCCCGGCTTCTCCATGTCGGCCGAGGCCAAGCTGAAGATGGCCCATGTCCTGCGCGACCTGGGCGTGGACGTGATCGAGGCCGGCTTCGCCGCCGCCTCGCCGGGCGACGAGGACTGCATCCGCCGCGTGGCGGGCGAGATCGAGGGACCGGTCTTCGCCTCGCTGTCGCGCGCCAACGAGAAGGACATCGACGCCTCGTTCCGGGCCCTGTCGCCTGCGCCGAAATCGCATCGTCGCTGCCACGTCTTCCTGGCCACCAGCCCGATCCACCGCTCGGCCAAGCTGCGGATGAGCACCAACGAGGTCCTGGCCACCATCTCGCGCACGGTGGAATACGCCGCCTCGATGTTCGACGATGTCGAGTTCTCGGCCGAGGACGCCTTCCGCACCGAGCCGGACTTCCTGGCCGAGGCCCTGACGGCGGCCGCCGACGCGGGCGCCCAGACGCTGAACGTGCCCGACACCGTCGGCTACGCCACGCCGGAAGAAGTCCGCGCGCGCTTCGCCTATCTGGACGGCATCATCCGCCCGCGCCACGCCGACATCATCTTCTCCTCGCACGCCCACAACGACCTGGGTCTGGCCGTGGCCAACTCCCTGGCTGCCGTCGAGGGCGGGGCGCGTCAGATCGAGGGCGCGATCAACGGCATCGGCGAACGGGCCGGCAACGCCTCGATCGAAGAGATCATCATGGCCCTGCGCACCCGCGCGGACCGCTATGGTCTGACGGTCGGCGCGGAAAGCCGCCATCTGGTGCGCGCGTCGGAGACCCTGCGCGACGTGACCGAGACGGTCATCGCCCGCAACAAGGCCATCGTCGGCCTGAACGCCTTCGCCCACGAGGCAGGGATCCACCAGCACGGCATGATGGCCGACGCCCGCACCTACGAGATCATGCGTCCCCAGGACGTCGGTTTCGAGGGCAGCTACTTCGTGCTGGGCAAGCATTCCGGCCGCCACGCGGTCGGCAAGCGGGCCGAAGCCCTGGGCCATGTGCTGGAAGGCCAGCGCCTGGCCGATGTCTTCGCCGGCTTCAAGCAACGCGCCGATCAGATCGGCGAGATCAATGACGCGGAGCTGACCGCCATCATCGCGGCCGTGACGGCTGCTGGCGCCTCCGCACAAATGGACAAGACCTATGCAACCGCTGGCTAAGAATATCTGGATCAACGGCGACCTGACGCCCTGGGCCGACGCCAAGGTCCACGTCATGAGCCACGCCCTGCACTACGGCACCTCGGTGTTCGAAGGCATCCGCGTCTATGACACCCCGAACGGCCCGTGCGGCTTCCGCCTGACCGACCACATCCGCCGCCTGTTCGACAGCGCGCGCATCTATCACTTCCCCCTGCCCTTCACCGAGGACGAGCTGGTCCAGGCCTGCAAGGACGTGGTCCGTTCCGAGGGCCTGCGTTCGGCCTACCTGCGCCCCCTGGCCTTCCTGGGCGAGTGCGGCATGGGCGTGTCCCCGTCGCCTGAGAACATCCGCACCGACGTCATGATCTCGGCCTTCCATTGGGGCGCCTATCTGGGCGAGGAAGCTCTGGAGAAGGGCGTCGACGCCTGCATCTCCAGCTGGAACCGCGTCGCGCCGAACACCATCCCGGCGGGCGCCAAGGCGGGCGGCAACTATCTGTCCGGCTATCTGATCGGCCGTGAAGCCCGCGTTCGCGGCTTCGGCGAGGGCATCGCCCTGGGCGCCGACGGCCTGCTGTCCGAAGGGGCCGGCGAGAACCTGTTCGTGGTCAAGGACGGCGTGCTGATGACGCCGCCCGCCGCCGCCTCCATCCTGCAGGGCATCACCCGCGACAGCGTCATGAAGCTGGCGCGCGGTCTGGGCTATGAGGCTAGAGAGCAGGTCCTGCCGCGCGAGGCCCTGTATGTCGCCGACGAGGTCTTCATGACCGGCACCGCCGCCGAGATCACCCCCGTCCGCTCGGTCGACGGCATCCCGACCCGCTCCAACGGTCCAGGCCCGGTCACCAAGGCGGTCAACAAGGCCTTCCGCGGCCTGTTCGACGGCACCACCCCCGACCGCTTCGGCTGGCTGGAGCCCATCGGCGAGGCCACGGCCGCCGCCCCTCAGGAGCGCGTGCATGAGCCGGCATGATCAATCCTCCCCTGTCGCCTCGCGACGGGGGAGGGGGACCGCCGCAGGCGGTGGAGGGGGCGAGCCCCATCCGTCGCGCTCGGCCTTCGCCCCCTCCACCATGCTGCGCATGGTCCCCCTCCCCCGCTTCGCAGGGGAGGATCGCCGATGAGCGCCCGCACCCTGTATGAAAAGGTCTGGGACCGGCACGTCGTCGTGCCGGAAACGACCGAGACGCCGGGGGTGATGTATGTGGACCTGCATCTGGTCCACGAAGTCACCTCGCCGCAGGCCTTCTCTGAAATCGAGGCGCGCGGACTGAAGGTCCGCCGCCCCGACCGCACCTTCGCCACCCTGGACCACTCCACCCCGACCCTGCCGGCCGGCGCGGACGGCGAGCGCCCCTACTTCACTGCCGCCGCCAGGAACCAGGTCGAGACCCTGGAGGCCAACTGCGCCCGCCACGGCGTCGAACTGGCGGGCTGGGATTCCGACCAGCGCGGCGTGGTCCACGTCATGGGGCCTGAGCTGGGCCTGACCCAGCCGGGCATGACCGTGGTCTGCGGCGACAGTCATACCGCCACGCATGGGGCCTTCGGCGCCCTGGCCTTCGGCATCGGCACCTCCGAGGTCGGCCATGTCCTGGCCACCCAGTGCCTGTTGCAGCGTCGCGCCAAGTCCATGCGCGTCACTGTCGACGGCGCCCTGCGCCCCGGCGTCTCGGGCAAGGACATGGCCCTGGCCGTCATCGCCGCCATCGGCTTCGGCGGCGGCACCGGCTATGTCATCGAATACGCCGGCGAGGCCGTGCGTTCGCTGGACATGGAAGGGCGCATGACCCTGTGCAACATGTCCATTGAAGCGGGCGCGCGCGCGGGCATGATCGCCCCCGACCGCACGACCATCGACTGGCTGCGCGGCCGTCGCCACGTCCCCGCCGACTTCGAAAGCGCCGCCGCCGACTGGCTGACCCTGACCTCCGATCCCGGCGCGACCTTCGATCAGGAGGTGACGCTGGACGGCGCCGCCATCCGTCCCATGGCCACCTGGGGCACCACGCCTGACGCGGGCGCCCCCGTCGGCGCCCCGGTGCCGCAGCCGCGCTCGGATTCGGACCGCAAGGCCATCGACTACATGGGCTTCACCGCCGGAGAGGCGACGACCGGCCACAAGGTCGACGTGGTCTTCATTGGCAGTTGCACCAACGGCCGCCTGCCCGACCTCCGCGCCGCCGCCGACGTCCTGCGCGGCCGCAAGATCCAGCCCGGCGTTCGCATGCTGGTCGTCCCCGGCTCCGAGGCCGTGCGTCGCGACGCCGAGGCCGAGGGTCTGGACAAGGTCTTCACCGAGGCCGGCGCCGAATGGCGCATCCCCGGCTGCTCCATGTGCATCGCCATGAACGGCGATTTCGTCGCCCCCGGCCAGTTGGCGGTCTCGACCTCCAACCGCAATTTCGAAGGCCGTCAGGGCAAGGGCGCCCGCACCATCCTGGCCAGCCCGGCGACCGCCGCGGCCAGCGCCGTCGCCGGCGTCCTGACCGACCCGCGGGCCTACTTGGAGGCCGCTCATGTCTGAACCGTTCAAAGTCCTGACGTCGAAGACCCTGACCCTGAGCCAGGCCAATATCGACACCGACCAGATCATCCCGGCCCGCTTCCTGACCACCACGACGCGCGAGGGTCTGGGCGTTCACGCCTTCCACGACTGGCGTTATGAGGCCGACGGCTCGGCCAAGCCCGAGGCGGTGCTGAACCGCATCGACCCGACCGAGCAGCGCATCCTGCTGGCCGGCCCCAACTTCGCCTGCGGCTCGTCGCGCGAGCACGCCCCCTGGGCCTTGCTGGACTATGGCTTCCGAGCCGTGATCTCGACCGAGATCGCCGACATCTTCACCTCGAATGCGCTGAAGAACGGCTTCCTGCCCATCGTCGTCGATCAGGCGACCTGGGACGACCTGGCCGCCCATCCGGAACAGCCCGTGACCATCGACCTGGAAGCCGGCAAGATCCGTCGCGGCAACGTCGCCCCCGTCCCCTTCAGGGTCGAGGCCTTCGCCCGCCAGTGCCTGCTCGACGGCGTCGACACCCTCGGCTGGCTGCAAGCCAGGCTGTCCTACATCCAGACCTACGAACGCTTCCGTGAACCGGAGACCATCTGATGCCCAACACCCGCACCTTCAACATCGTGGTCCTGCCCGGCGACGGCGTCGGCCCTGAAGTCACCGCCGCGGCCGAGCGGGTCCTGACCTGCATCGGCGACATCTACGGCCATCGGTTCGAGTTCTCCGAGCACCTGATCGGCGGCGCCGCCATCGACGCGACCGGCGAGGCCCTGCCCGCAGAGACCAAGGCCGCCTGTCTGGCTTCCGACGCCGTCCTGCTGGGCGCGGTCGGCGGACCCAAGTGGGACGGCGCGCCGGTCCGGCCCGAACAGGGTCTGCTGGCCATCCGAAAGGCCATGGGCCTGTACGCCAACCTGCGCCCGCTGCAGGTCTCGCCGGTCCTGGCCCACCGCTCGCCGTTGAAGAAGGAGATCGTCGAGGGCGTCGATCTGATCGTCTTCCGCGAACTGACCAGCGGCGTTTATTTCGGCGAGAAGACCCGCACCGAAACCAGCGCCTCGGACCTGTGCGTCTATACGGTCGAGGAGATCGAGCGCGTCTCCCGCGCCGCCTTCCAGGCCGCCGGCCAGCGTCGCGGCAAGGTCACTTCGGTCGACAAGGCCAATGTCATGGAGACCAGCCGCCTGTGGCGCGAGGTCGTGACCCGCATCCACGCCGAGGAATATCCTCAGATCACCCTGGAGCACGCCCTGGTCGACTCCATGGCCATGCACCTGATCCGCAAACCGCGCGACTATGACGTCATCCTGACCGAGAACATGTTCGGCGACATCCTGTCGGACGAGATCTCGGTGCTGGGCGGCTCCATCGGCCTCCTGCCCTCGGCCTCGCTGGGCAGCAGCGGCCCCGGCCTGTTCGAGCCGATCCACGGCTCGGCCCCGGACATCGCGGGTCAGGATCTGGCCAACCCGGTCGGCATGGTGCTGTCGGCGGCCATGATGCTGCGTCACAGCTTCGAGCTGGAAGACGAGGCCAACTCGATCGAGGCCGCCGTCGCCGCCGTCCTGGCTTCGGGCGCCGTCACCGCCGATCTGGGCGGCCCCTTGGGCACGGTCGAGGCGACCCGCGCCATCGTCGACGCCATCCGCGCCATCCACTGGGCGGCGGCGCGCCACGTGCCGATGCACTGGGCCTGAGCCACCCACGCCTAGGCATGGATATGAAAGAGAAAGGGCGGGCCTCGCGGTCCGCCCTTTTTGCATTCAGTTGTCGATCAGACCCTGCAACGCCGCCGACATCCGCCGCGCCAGCTCCGCCTTCTGCGTCTCGTCGAGCGACGAATAGCCGTCCGACAGCTCGCGTCCGATCGCCATGCCCATGATCAGGCCCGCCGCCAGACGCGCCCGCACCGGGGCGTCCGGCCCACCGATCCAGGCGGCCAGGGGATCGAAGAAGCGGTTGTTGGAGGTCCTCTGCATGACGTCCATCGCCTTGGCCGAGCCGACCGAGCGCAGCAGGATCAGCAGGCCGCGCATCCGGGTCCCATCCCCGTCCGCCTCGCAGGGCGTCAGGTCGCCATAGACGATCTCGCGCGCCAGTCGGTCGCCGAAATCCTCGCGCGGGCCGTCCATCAGGTCGCGGCCGTTCTTGCAACTGTCGAGGACGGCGACGAACAGGTCTTCCTTGGAGCCGAAGTAGCGGCTGATCAGGGCCGCATCCACGCCGACGTCGCGCGCGACGTCGCGCATGCCGACGTCGTCGTAGCTGTCGGAACAAAAACGCTCCCGCGCCGCTTCCAGAATTGCCTGGCGCGTGGCGTTCGCATTGCGTGGTCGGGGGGCGTCGCACAGGACCAAGTGGTCGTACTCCAATAAACCTTATCGCCTATATGGCTTTGTCATCAGACGTTGACAAGCGCAACCATGATCATCAATAAGTCACCCGATGTTGACTGGCGCATCCTCCCCCGATGAGCGCCGTTCCGCTATGTCTGTTACGTCAAAATCCCCTCCCAAGGAGAATGCGCCGATGCGCACGGTGAAGATCGCGGCCGCGTCCGTACTGATGGCGACCGCCCTCTATGGCTGTTCCAAGGGCGGTGAAGCGCCCGCCCCCCAGGCTCCGCCGGTGACAGTGGCCACGCCGCTGGTCCGCCAGGTCGTTGATTGGGACGAAGTCACCGGCCGGTTCGAAGCTCCCCGCTCGGTCGATGTGCGCGCCCGCGTCGGCGGCTATATCCAGTCGGTCCACTTCAAGGACGGCGATTTCGTTCGCCAGGGCCAACTGCTGTTCACGCTCGACGCGCGCCCGGCCCAGGCCGCCCTCGCCTCGGCCCAGGCCCAGCTGGCTCAAGCCCAGGCGCAACTGACCCTGGCCCGCACCGAGTTCGCCCGCGCCGAGGGCCTGCTGGCCTCGCAGGCCGTGTCGCAAGCCGAGGTCGATTCCAAACGCGGCGCCGTGGCCCAGGCCCAGGCCGCCGTCTCGGCCGCCAACGCCGCCATCCGCGCGCGTCAACTGGACGTCGAGTTCACCCGCGTCGTCGCCCCGATCGCGGGCCGCGTCTCCGACCGCCGCGTCGATCCGGGCAACCTGATCGGCGGCGGCTCCTCGGCCGGCGACATCCTGACCACCGTCGTCTCGGCCTCGCCCATCTATTTCGTCTTCGACGGCTCCGAAGCCCTCGCGCTGAAATATCAGCGCGAAGCTCGCACGGGCGGCCCGGCCCCGATCCGCATCCGCCTGCAGGATGAAACCGCCTACAGCCGCACCGGCACGCTGGACTTCACCGACAACGCCATCGACACCGCCTCGGGCACCATCCGCCTGCGCGCCGTGGTGCCGAACGCCGACGGCTTCCTGAAGCCCGGCATGTTCGGCCAGGCCCAGCTGGCCGGCGGCGGCTCCTATCAGGCCCTGCTGGTGCCCGACGCCGCCATCGCCACCGACGCCGCGCGCCGCGTGGTCATGGTCGTCAACGCCGACGGCACGACGGCGCCGCGCCCGGTCCAGACCGGACCCCTGGTCGACGGCCTGCGCGTCATCCGTTCGGGTCTGAAGCCGACCGACCGCGTCATCATCTCGGGCGGCCAACGCATCCAGATGCCGGGCATGAAGGTCTCGCCCAAGACCGGGACCATCGCCCCGGTCGCCCCGCAAGCAGGCGCGGCCCCCGTCACCCAGGCGGCGCCGGCCTCCAGCGCCTCCTTCGCCAACGCGGGCTGATCTAGATGAATATCTCCCGCTTCTTCATCGACCGCCCGATCTTCGCGGGCGTGATATCGGTGTTCATCACCCTGATCGGCCTGTTCGCCTATCCGATGCTGCCCCTGTCGCAGTATCCGGAGATCGCGCCCCCGACGATCACCATCAACGCCGCCTACCCCGGCGCCTCGGCCGAGACCCTGGCCGAGACCGTGGCGGCCCCCATCGAGCAAGAGGTCAACGGCGTCGAAAAGATGCTGTACCTGACCTCCTCGTCCACCTCGGACGGGGCGGTGGCGATCACCGTGACCTTCCAGCCCGGCACGGATCTCGATTCCGCCCAGGTGCTGGTGCAGAACCGCGTCGCCCTGGCCGAGCCGAAACTGCCCGAGCAGGTCCGCCAGATCGGCGTGACGGTCAACAAGGCCGAAAGCGGCTTCCTGATGATCGTCGGCCTGACCTCGCCCGACGGCAGCCTGGATAACGACTACGTCGGCAACTACGCCAACTCGACGCTGCGGGACCGCCTGCTGCGCATCGACGGCGTCGGCCAGGTCCAGGTCTTCGGCGGCGGCAACTATTCGATGCGCGTCTGGATCGACCCGGCCAAGGCGGCCGAGCGCGGTCTGACCGGCTCCGACATCGTCGCCTCCCTGCGCGCCCAGAACGTCCAGGCCGCGGCCGGCGCCATCGGCCAGCCGCCCTTCGCCACCAACGCCGCCGCCTTCCAGCTGCCGGTTCAGGTGCAGGGCCGCCTGTCCGATCCCGACCAGTTCGCAGACGTGGTCATCAAGACCGACGCCGACGGCCGCGTGACCCGCGTTCGCGACGTGGCGCGCGTCGAACTGGGCGCCCAGAGCTATGGCATCAACGGCTACTTCGACGGCCAGCGCGGCGTCGGCATCGCCATCGTCCAGCAGCCCGGCGCCAACGCCCTGGGCACCGCCGAGCGCGTCCTGGCCGAGGTCGAGGCCGTCAAGGCCGAACTGCCCGCCGGGATGGCCATCTCCATCCCCTACAACCCGACGGAATTCGTCGCCGCCTCGGTCGAGGCGGTGCAGCACACCGTGTTCGAAGCCGTCGTCCTGGTGGCCATCGTCGTCCTGATCTTCCTTCAGACCTGGCGCGCGGCCATCATCCCCATCATCGCCATCCCGGTCGCCCTGGTCGGCACCTTCGCGGTGCAACTGGCGCTGGGCTATTCGATCAACTCCCTGTCGCTGTTCGCCCTGGTTCTGGCCGTCGGCATCGTCGTCGACGACGCCATCATCGTGGTCGAGAACGTCGAGCGATATCTACGACAGGGGCTGACGCCCAAGGAGGCCGCCTACCGTTCGATGCAGGAGGTCTCGGGCGCCCTGATCGCCATCGGCCTGGTGCTGACGGCGGTGTTCGTCCCGACCGCCTTCGTCCCTGGCATCCCCGGCATCTTCTATCGCCAGTTCGCCGTCACCATCGCCTCGGCGACGCTGATCTCCCTGCTGGTGTCGCTGACCCTGTCGCCGGCTCTGGCCGCCCTGCTGCTCAAGCCGCACCAGGATCACCATGAGCGCAAGCCGGGCCTGTGGGGCACGATCCTCCACTACCTCGGCTGGGCCGGCGCCAAGTTCAACCAGGGCTTCGACTGGCTGTCGGACAAGTACGGCCGCCTGACCGCCCGCCTGGTCCGTTCGCTGATGCTCGTCATGATCGTCTATGCGGGCCTGCTGGCCTTGACCGGCTGGCGCCTGGTGGACACGCCCTCGGGCTTCATTCCCGACCAGGATCAGGGCTTCCTGATCGGCGTCATCCAGCTTCCGGCCGGCGCCTCGCTGGAACGGACCGAAGCCGTGATGAAGCGCGCCGACGAGATCATCCAGAAGACCGAGGGTGTCGACGGCACCGTGGCCTTCGCCGGTCTCGACGGCTCCAGCTTCTCGTTCGGCTCCAACGCCGCGACCATCTTCGTGCGCCTCGACGCCTTCGAGGACCGCACCAAGGAACAGGCCGCCGCCGCCCTGGCCCACGCCATCACCGGCGCCACCGGCGGCATCGAGGACGCCAACATCTTCGTCATCGCCCCTCCAGCCGTTCAAGGCCTGGGCAACGGCAACGGCTTCAAGATGATGATCCAGGACCGTTCCGGCGCGGGCTACCGCGCGCTGGAAGGCGCCACCTTCGCCATGATGGGCGGCGCGGCCCAGATGCCCGATCAGGTGCAGCAGGTCTTCTCGACCTACAACACCGGCTCGCCCCGCATCGCCGCCGACGTCGACCGCGACAAGGCCCTGATGATGGGCGTCCAGCCCTCGGCCGTGTTCGACACCCTCGGCGTCTATCTGGGTTCGTCCTACATCAACGACTTCAACCTGCTGGGCCGCACCTTCCGCGTCACCGCCCAGGCTGAACCGTCGGCGCGCGACGACATCGCCGACATCGCCAACCTGAAGACCCGCTCGGCCACCGGCGCCATGGTGCCGATCGGCGCCGTCGCCAACCTGCGCGAGGACTCCGGTCCGGCCCGCGTCGTCCGCTACAACCTGTTCCCGGCTTCCGAGCTGCAGGGTCAGGCCGCGCCGGGCGTCTCGTCCGGCCAGGGCATCGCGGCGATGGAGAACCTGGCGGCTCAAGCCCTGCCGCAAGGCTTCAGCTACGAGTGGACCGAACTGGCCCTGCAAGAGAAGCAGGCCTCGGGCGGCGCCTCGCTCATCTTCGTCATGGCCGTGGTCTTCGTCTTCCTGGTTCTGGCGGCGCAGTATGAGGCCTTCACCCTGCCGCTCGCGGTGGTGCTGATCGTCCCCATGTGTCTGCTGGCGGCCATGATCGGGGTGAACATCCGCGGTCTGGACAACAACATCCTGGTCCAAATCGGTCTCGTGGTCCTGATCGCCCTGGCGGCCAAGAACGCCATCCTGATCGTCGAATTCGCCAAGCAGGCGGAAGAGGAAGAGGGCATGGATCGCTTCGAAGCGGCTGTTTACGCCGCCAAGGTGCGTCTGCGTCCGATCCTGATGACGTCCTTCGCCTTCATCTTCGGCGTCGTGCCGCTGATGCTGGCGACCGGCCCCGGCGCCGAAATGCGCCAGTCGCTGGGCACGTCGGTCTTCTCCGGCATGCTGGGCGTGACCTTCTTCGGTCTGATCTTCACCCCGGTCTTCTACGTGATGATGCGCTGGCTCTCGGCCAAACTGCCCAAGCCCCCGGTCAAGGCGCGCGAGCTGCCGACCACCTATGGCGCCCCGCCGCATGATCCGTACGACCCCAACGACCCCGCGCCGGCTGCCCCCGCCACGGCCAACCCGCGCCTGGGAGACGCCTGATGAACCGTAAAGTCCTTCCCCTCCTGACCGCCTCCAGCGCCGCGCTTCTGCTCGCCGCCTGCGCGGTCGGGCCCAAGGCGCCGGCGCCCACTCTGCCGGTCCAGGGCCAGGGCGCCTTCATCGGCTCGCAATCCGCCTCGGTTTCGACCGAGGCGGCCCGCGCCGACTGGTGGCGGCTCTATAACGACGCTGCGCTGGACGGTCTGATCCAGCAGGCGCTGACCGAGAACAACGAGCTGGAGGCGGCCGCAGCCAATCTGCGCGCCGTCCGGGCCTCGTTGTCCGAGGCCCGCGCCGGACGTCTGCCGACCACCACTCTGAGCACTTCGGGCCAGTACGGCCGCGCCTCGGCCGCCGCCACGGCCGACGGCAACAACGGCCAGGCGTTCGACAACGGCGAGACCTACAGCGCCGGTCTCGACATGGCCTATGAGATCGACCTGTTCGGTCGCGTCGGCTCGGCCATCCGCGCCGCCCGCGCCGACGCCGACGCCGCCGCCGAAGCGCTGGAAGTGGTGCGCATCACCGTCGCCGCCGAAACCGCCCGGGCCTATGCCGACACCTGTTCGGCCAACGCCCAGATCGCGGTCGCCGAACGCACCATCGAGCTGCAGGGCAAGACCGTCGACCTGACCCAGCGCCTGCTGGACGGCGGTTCCGGCAATGGTCTGGACGTGGCCCGCGCCCGCGCGGCGCTGGAACAGACCCGCGCCAGCCTGCCGCCGCTGCGGGCCCAACGCGACGGCGCCCTCTATCGTCTCGCCACCCTGACCGGGCGCACCCCGGCCGAGGCCAGCGAGGCGGCCCGCGGCTGTCAGTCGCCGCCGCAACTGTCGCAGCCGATCCCGGTCGGCGACGGCGCGGCGCTGCTGGCCCGTCGTCCCGACGTGCGTCAGGCGGAAGCGCGCCTGGCCGCCGCCGCCGCCCGCGTCAACGTGGCCACCGCCAGCCTCTATCCGACCATCAGCCTGGGCGGATCCCTGGGGACCACGGCGCTGGACAGCAATGACCTCGGCAAGGATTCCAGCTTCCGCTTCAGCGTCGGCCCGCTGATCAGCTGGAACTTCCCCAACATCGCCGTGGCCCGCGCCCGCATCAAGCAGGCCGACGCCCAGACCGACGCGGCCCTGGCGACCTTCGACCAGACCGTGCTGACGGCCCTGCAGGAAACCGAGACGGCGCTCAGCGCCTACGCCAACGAACTGGACCGCCGCACGGCCCTGCGCACCGCGCGGGATCAGGCGGCGACGGCGGCCCGCCTGTCGCGCCTGCGTTTCGACGCCGGCGCCGACAGCTTCCTGACGGTGCTGGATTCGGAACGGACCCTGGCCGGCGCCGACGCGGCCCTCGCCGCTTCGGAAGCCCAGGTCACCACCTACCAGATCGCCCTGTTCAAGGCCCTGGCCGGCGGCTGGGATCAGGCCCCCAACCCGGAAGCCTGATCCTCGATCATCGCTGAACATGGAAACGCCCGGCAGGTTCGACCCCGCCGGGCGTTTTCTTTTGGGCCGCGCCGCACGATTTCCGCGCGCCGAGACGTGACCCCGGCCCGATTGATGCTCTAGGGAAGAAGCCGTGAACGTTCCCGCTGCGCCCTCCCCCGCCGCCGAGATCGCCGCCGGGGCCTCGCCCGCGACGGCGCTGGCGCACGCCCGCCGCGTGGTGGTCAAGATCGGCTCCTCCCTGCTCATCGACCATGCGACCCGCGCCGTCGCCCGCGACTGGCTGGCCTCTCTGGCTCAGGACATCGCCGACCTTCGCGCGCAAGGCCGCGAGGTCATCGTCGTCTCCTCCGGCGCCGTGGCCCTGGGACGCGGGCGGCTGAACACCTCGCCGGGTCGGCTGCAGGACAAGCAGGCCGCCGCCGCCGTCGGCCAGACCCTGCTGATGCACGCCTGGGAAGAGGCCCTGGCCCCCCACGGCCTGATCACCGCCCAGATCCTGCTGACCCGCGACGACACCGAACGCCGCCGCCGCTGGCTCAACGCGCGCGCCACCGTCGAGGCCCTGCTGGCCCACGGCGTCGTCCCCGTGGTCAACGAGAACGACACCGTCGCCACCGAGGAAATCCGCTACGGCGACAACGACCGGCTGGCCGCCCGCGCGGCCCAGTTGGCGCGCGCCGACCTGCTGATCCTGCTGTCCGACGTCGACGGCCTCTACACCGCCGACCCGCGCCGCGATCCCGAGGCCCGCCATCTGCCCCTGGTCGAGACCCTCGGCCCCGACATCCTCAGCATGGCGACCGGCGCCAATACGACGGCCGGGGTCGGCACCGGCGGCATGGCGACCAAGCTGGCCGCAGCCCAGATCGCCCGCTCAGCCGGCTGCGCCACCGTCATCGCCTCGGGCCTGACCCTGCATCCGCTGAAGGCCGTGACCGAGGGCGCACGCGCCACCCTGATCACCGCCCCCGCCACCCCGCTGGCCGCCTGGAAGCAGTGGATCGCCGGCAGCATGGCCCCCGGCGGTTCGCTGACGCTGGACGACGGCGCCGTGCGCGCGCTGCAGTCGGGCAAGAGCCTGCTGCCCTCGGGCGTGGTCGCGGTCAGCGGCGACTTCGAAAAGGGCGACAGCCTGCGCCTGATCGACACGAACGGCGCCGTCGTCGGCGTCGGCCTGGCCGCCTATCCCGCCGACGAGATCGCCCTGATCCGGGGCCGCCATTCCGACGAGATCGAGACCTTGCTGGGCTATCGCGGCCCCTCCGTCGTGATCCACCGCGACGACCTGGTGCTGGAAAGCCGATGACCGACGTAAGCGCTCTGATGCTCGACATGGGCCGTCGCGCCCGCGCCGCCGCCGACGCGCTTCGCGCCTCCACGCCGGACGCCCGCACCGAGGCCCTGACCCGTCTCGCCGGGGCCTTGCGCGCCGCCGAAGCCGAGATCCTGGCCGCCAACGCCCGCGACATCGACAACGCCCGCGCCTCCGGCCTGTCGGAGGCCCTGATCGACCGCCTGGCCCTGACCCCCGCCCGCGTCGAGGGCATGGCCGTCGCCGTCGAAACCATCGCCGCCCAGCCCGATCCCGTCGGCGCCGAGATGGCCCGCTGGACCCCCGCCAACGGTCTGGACATCGCCCGCGTCCGCACCCCCATCGGCGTGCTGGGCGTCATCTACGAGAGCCGGCCCAATGTCACCGCCGACGCCGCCGCCCTCTGCCTTCGCTCGGGCAACGCCGCCATCCTGCGCTGCGGTTCCGACTGCCTGGAATCCTCGCGCGCCATCGCCGCCGTGGTCGCCCGCGCCGTGGCCGAGGCCGGTCTGCCCGCCGACGCCGTCCAGTTGGTCCCGGTCCCTGATCGCGAGGCCGTCGGCGCCATCCTGTCGGGCCTCGACGGCGCCATCGACCTGATCATCCCGCGCGGCGGCAAGAGCCTGGTCGCCCGCGTTCAGGCCGAAGCCAAGGCCCCCGTGCTGGGTCACCTCGAAGGCCTGTGCCACACCTATCTGGACGCCGCCGCCGACCTCGACGTCGCCCGCCGCGTCGCCGTCAACGCCAAGATGCGCCGCGTCTCGGTCTGCGGCGCCACAGAGACCCTGCTGGTCGATCGCGCCGCCGCCGAGCGCCTGCTCCCTGCCGTCGCCGCTGACCTCATCAACGCCGGTTGCGAACTGCGCGGCGATGCCGAAACCCGCGCCCTGGTCCCCCAAGCCGCCGAAGCGGCCGAGCCCGACTGGACCACCGAATACCTGGCCCCCGTCCTGTCGGTGCGGGTCGTGGACGGCGTAGCCGGCGCGGTCGAGCACATCCGCCGTTACGGCTCGGGCCACACCGAGGCCATCATCACCACCGACGCCGACGCCGCCGAACGCTTCGCCAACGGCGTCGACAGCGCCATCGTCCTGATCAACGCCTCGACCCAGTTCGCCGACGGGGGCGAGTTCGGCTTCGGCGGCGAGATCGGCATCTCGACCTCCAAGCTGCACGCGCGCGGCCCCGTCGGCGCCGAACAGCTGACCACCTACAAATACGTCGTGCGCGGCCAGGGCCAGACCCGGCCCTGATCCCTCCGCCGTCATCCCGGCCCAGCGGCGCAGCCGCGCCGAGCCGGGACCGCCACAAACTCACCGCCCGCGTCTTGAGCGGTCCCGGATAACGGCTCCGCCGTTTCCGGGATGACGCGGAACCCTGCGCGGGCCTCAAGTAGCCCGAAGGGCGGTAGGCCAACGAAAAAGGGCGACGCCGAAGCGCCGCCCTCCCCCTGCCCCAGAGCCGATCCGTCAGTTGACGGGACGACCCTCGGTATCGACCACCTGAACCTCGCCCAGGTTCAGGGCGCGGATCTTGGGCTCGATGGCGGCGCGATCGCCGACCACCACCCAGGTCGTCGGCCCGTCGCCGACGATGGCGCGCGCCGCGACCGAGGCCCGCTGCGGGTTCGTCGCGTTCACCGAGGCGGCGTAGCCGTCGTAGTAGTTTTCCGGCACGCCGTAGACGACCATGTTGGTGAGGTCGCCGGCCACCGCGGCGTTGGTCTCCCAGTTGCCGGCCATGCCCAGAACCAGGTTCGAGCGCACGGCGGCGATCTCTTCCTCGCTCAGCGGGCGCGAGCCGACCACGTCGCTCAGCTCCTTGCGGATCTCGACCAGGCTCTCGGCCGTCTTGTCCGACTGAACGCCGGTCGAGACCAGGAACATCCGCTCGCCGCGCGTGGTGCGCAGACCCGAACCGGCGCCATAGGACCAGTGCTTGTCCTCGCGCAGGTTCATGTTGATGCGGCTGGTGAAGGCGCCGCCCAGAGCGGTGTTGGCGACATCAATCGACCCTTCGGTCGCCGCGTCGAAGGCCGGGGCCAGACGGCCGGCGGTGATCGACGACTGCGGGCCGGCCCGGTCCACGATCAGGACGCGCGGCCCCGATTGCGACGGCAGGGCGGGCGCGGCGGCCTTGACCGGCAGCGGCGTCGAAGGGGCGCGCCAGGTGCGGAACGCCTTCTCCAGCGCCGGAGCCAGCTCGGCCTGGGTGGTGTCGCCGACCACCACCAGGGTGGCGTTGTCCGGACGGAACCAGGCCGCATGGTAGGCCTCGGCGTCGGCCGGGGTCAGCGCCTTGACGCTGTTCTCCGTTCCCGAAATGGGCCGACCGTAGGGGTTCTCGGGCCCAAAGACATTGGCCGCCAACACGCGGCCGGCGATGGCGCCCGGGTTGCGGTTCGACTGCTGGATGCCCGACACCTGCTGGGCCTGGGCCCGTTGGAAATCCTCGGCCCGGAAGGCGGGATTCTGAATGATGTCGGCGTAGAGGGCCAGCGACGGCGCCAGCCGCGACTCGATCGCGTTCAGCGAGACGTTGGTGTAGTCGACCGCCGAGCCCGCGCCGATGGTGGCGCCCAGCAACTGCATCTGGTCGCTGATCTGCAGGGCTGTGAGCCGGTCTGTGCCGTTGGTCATGACGGCCGGCGCCAGCTGGGCCACGCCGTTCTTGCCCGTCGGGTCGGCGGCCGAGCCGGCCTCGACGATCAGGTTCATGCTGACGGTCGGCACGCCGGTGCGGGGGGCCAGCACCACCTTCAGCCCGTTCGACAGGGTGAAGCGCTCGAAGCTGGGGAAGTCGGCCTGGGGCGCGGCGCCCGGGTCCGGCATCTTGGTGCGGTCGGCGCCGTTCGCCGCCGCGGCGAAGTCCGGGAAGGGCAGGACTTCCAGCGCATAGCTGCCGTCGGTCAGCCATTCGCGGCCCGCCGTCGTCAGGTTGGCGGGGGTGGCGCTCAGCAGGCGCTCATAGCCGGCCTTCCAGGCGCCGGGGTCGCCCAGGAAGACCTGGCTCTCGGCCAGACGGTCGGACTTGCCGCCGAAGCCGCCGATCCGCTCCAGGCCGCGGACATAGGCGGCGCCGTTGACGGTGCGGGCGCGCTCCAGTTCGTCGGCGGTCGGGCCGTCGCGCAGCAGGCGGGCCATCTCCTCATCGACCACGCGCTCGATGGCGGCCAGATCCTGACCCGGCTTGGCCGTCACCATGACCAGGAACTGGCTGCCGATCTCGCTCTCGGACGTGCCGGCGAAGACGCTGGTCGCGACCTGATCGTCAAACACCAGACGCTTGTGCAGGCGCGAGGTGCGGCCCGACGACAGGACCTGGCCCAGCAGACCCAGGTAGTCGGTGGCGGCGTCGCCGGTCGGCGGCACGTTCCACACCTTGTAGAGGCGGGGCTGGCCGACGCGGTCGTACATGACCTCGCGCTGAACGCCTTCCATCCGCGACACCATGCGCTGCGGCTGGGTGACGGGCGGCCCCGAGGGAATGTCGCCGAAATAGTGCTCGACCTTGGCGCGGGCTTCCTCGGGCGTGATGTCGCCGGCCAGGACGATGACGGCGTTGGCGGCGCCGTAATAGTCGCGGAACCAGCCCTTCACGTCGTCCAGGCTGGCGGCGTTCAGGTCGGCCATCTCGCCGATGACCGTGTGGCCATAGGGGTGGTCGGCCGGATAGGTGGCCTTGGTGATCACGTCCCAGACGCGGCCGTAGGGCTGGTTCTCGCCCTGGCGCTTCTCGTTCTGGACCACGCCGCGCTGCTCATCCAGACGGGCCTGGTCGATGGCGCCCAGCAGGTGGCCCATGCGGTCGCTTTCCAGCCACAGCACGCTGTCCAGCGCCGACTTCGGCACGTTCTGGAAATAGTTGGTGCGGTCGGTGTTGGTGGTGCCGTTCTGGTCGGTGGCGCCCAGCAGTTCGGTCGCCTTGAAGAAGTCGTTGTTGAAATTCTCCGACCCGTTGAACATCAGGTGCTCGAACAGGTGGGCGAAGCCCGAACGGCCGGTCGGCTCGTTCTTGGACCCCACGTGGTACCAGATGTTCACCGCCACGATCGGCGCCTTGTGGTCCTCGTGGACGATCAGGGTCAGGCCGTTCGGCAGCACCATCTTGGTGTAGGGGATGTCCACGTCCGGCAGGGCCGGTAGCGCGGCGGCGGCGGCCCGGCTCTGGGCGGCGGGCGCGGCGGCGGGCGCCGGAGAAGCGTGGGCGGCGGCGGCCAGAAGACTGACGGCGGCCCCGCCCAGAAGGGCCAGGCGGCGTGCGGCGATGGTCATGTTTTCCCCCAATGCGATATCGCGATGCCTGACCGTAACGGCGCTACGCCGCCAGAAATGAACCTTTCAAAAATTTAATGGACCAGCCCAGCGGCGCGCATCGCGCCCGCTCGCGAAATAATGCTGCGGCGCACACGTAAAATCGGCCATAAAATGCGATCAATAGCGCTTGACAAGCCACATCGTGCCGTCATGCGTCAATTTTAGGCTTTCCTTGGAAAAATATTTGCACAACCGCCCCATGTCTCGCTTAATGAGCAAATGCAAAAAGGCGGACGATCCAACCCTGGCGGTTTCCTGATTGAACAGCGGCGGCTCGAGAAGCAGCCGGCCGAGGCGCGCGTGCGCGACTTCGCGGAGATCACGCTCAAGCCGACCGCCGACGGCGGGACGGCCCAGGCGTCGCGCTGCACCGACTGCGGCGTGCCCTTTTGCCAGAACGCCTGCCCGCTGCAGAACAACATTCCTGACTGGCTGGCCCTGTCGGCGGACGGCGACCTGCGCGAGGCCTGGCGCGTCGCCGCCGCCACCTCGACCATGCCGGAGATCTGCGGCCGCATCTGTCCGCAGGACCGCCTGTGCGAAGGCGCCTGCACCCTGCAGCAGTCCGGCTGGGACGGCGTCACCATCGGCTCGGTCGAGGCCTGGATCGCCGACACCGCCTTCGACAACGGCTGGGTCGAGCCCATCCGCCCCCTGGCCGAACGCGGCCAGAGCGTCGCCATCATCGGCTCCGGCCCGGCCGGTCTGGCCGCCGCCGACCGCCTGCGCAGCGAAGGCTACGCTGTCGTCGTCTACGACCGCCACGACCGCGCCGGCGGCCTGCTGACCTATGGCATCCCCGGCTTCAAGCTGGAGAAGCGCATCGTCCAGCGCCGCGTGGACCGCCTGATCGAAGGCGGCGTCCAGTTCGTGCTCAACACCTCGGTCGGCGTCGACGTCTCGATGGACGAGCTGCGGTCGCGTCACGACGCGGTCCTGCTGGCCATGGGCGTCTATCAGGCCCGCACCCTCAGCGTGCCGGGACGCGGCCCCGATGACACCGTCGCCGCCCTCGACTTCCTGATCGCCCAGAACCGCGTCGACTGCGGCGACGCCGCCGACGACGCCGCGCCCCATGCGGCCGGTCGCGACGTCGTCGTCGTCGGCGGCGGCGACACGGCCATGGACTGCGTCCGCACGGCGATCCGTCAGGGGGCGAACAGCGTCGTCTGCCTCTATCGCCGCGACCGTGACAACATGCCCGGCTCGGCCCGCGAGGTGCAGAACGCCGAGGAAGAAGGCGTCCGCTTCGAATGGCTGGGCGCGCCCAAGGCCCTGATGTCCAAGGGCGAGGCCGTCGTCGCCGTCCGCGCCCAGCGCATGGCGCTTGCCCAGAATTTGGCCGAGGCCGCCCCCGGCCAGCGTCGCGACATCGCCCCCGTCCCCGGCTCGGACTTCGACCTGCCCGCCGACCTGGTGATCGAGGCCCTCGGCTTCGAGCCCGAGGCCTTCGCCGAGCAGCTCGACGCCGGCCTGGAACTGACCCGGTGGAACACCCTGCAGGTGGCGCGTGGCGGTTTCGCCACCACCCTGCCCGGCGTGTTCGCCGCCGGAGACGCCGTGCGCGGCGCCTCTCTCGTCGTCTGGGCCGTGCGCGACGGCCAGGACGCCGCGGCCGAAATCGACCGTTACCTGCGCGCGCGCACCGAGGAGGCCGCGGCATGACCGACTGGCTGTCGCAATACGAAGAGAACCGCGCCCGCCTGATCGAGAGCGGCGCCTATGACCCCTCGTCGGAGCGCGACGCCTGCGGCGTGGGCCTGGTCTGCGCCATCGACGGCAAGCCCCGGCGCGAGATCGTCGAGATGGCCATCAAGTCGCTGAAGGCCGTTGCCCACCGGGGCGCGGTCGACGCCGACGGCCTGTCCGGCGACGGCGCCGGCATCATGATCGAACTGCCCCAGGCCTTCTTCGCGGCCCAGGTGCGCGCGGTCGGTCAGACCCTGCGCGCCGGCCCCATCGCTGTGGGCCAGGTCTTCCTGCCGCGCACCGACCTGGGCGCCCAGGACCACGCCCGCGCCATCGTCGAGGCCGAGGCCATCCGCTCGGGCTTCTACATCTACGGCTGGCGCCAGACGCCGATGGACCTGTCCGTCGTCGGCGTGCGCGCCGACGCCACCCGGCCCGAGATCGAGCAGATCATGCTGGCCGCGCCGGAAGGCATGGAGATCGAGGAACTGGAGCGCGAGCTGTTCCTGTGCCGCCGCCGCATCGAAAAGGCGGTGCAGGCCTCGGGCCTGAACGGCTTCTACCTCTGCTCCCTGTCGGCCCGCTCCATCGTCTACAAGGGCATGGTCCGCGCCGAGCTGCTGGGCCGGCTGTATCACGACCTGAACGACCCGACGGTCGTCGCCGGCTACGCCGTCTTCCACCAGCGCTACTCGACCAACACCTTCCCCGAGTGGAGACTGGCCCAGCCCTTCCGCATGCTGGCCCACAACGGCGAGATCAACACGCTGAAGGGCAACCTGAACTGGATGCGCGCCCACGAGATCCGCATGGCGGCCTCGGCCTTCGGCGACCGCGACCATGAGGTCAAGCCGGTGGTCCAGCCGGGCGGCTCGGACTCGGCGGCGCTGGACAATGTCTTCGAGGTCCTGGTCCGCGCCGGACGCCCCGCCCCCCTGGCCAAGGCCCTGCTGGCGCCCGAAGCCTGGTCCTCGGACGACGTGGTGATGAAGCCCGAGCACCGCGCCCTCTACGCCTACTGCAATGCGGTGATGGAGCCGTGGGACGGCCCCGCCGCCCTCTGCGCCGTCGACGGCCGCTGGGTCGTGGCCGGCAAGGACCGCAACGGCCTGCGTCCCCTGCGCGCCGTCGAGACCGTGGACGGCCTGCTGCTGGCCGGCTCCGAGGCCGGCCTGGTCCCCCTGCCCGAGGGCCGCATCAAGCGCCGCCTGCACATCGGCCCCGGCAAGCTGATCGCCGTCGATCTGAAGCACGGCCGCCTCTACGACGAGCATGAGGCCGTCGACGCCCTGGCCGCCGCCCAGCCCTATGAACAGTGGCTGGAAAACATGGTCGATCTAGAGCCGATCATCGGCCCCGGACCGGAACCGCGCGCCGCTGTCGGCGAGGCCCTGATCCGCCGCCAGATCGCCGCCGGTTTTAGCCGCGAGGATCTGGACCTGCTGCTGGACGCCCTGGTCCGCGACGGCAAGGAGGCGGTCGGCTCGATGGGCGACGACGCCCCGCCCGCCGTCCTGTCCAGCCTGCCCCGCCCGCTGGCCCACTACTTCCGCCAGAACTTCAGCCAGGTGACGAACCCACCCATCGACCCCCTGCGCGAAGCCGGGGCCATGAGCCTGAAGACGCGCTTCAAGAACCTGGGCAACATCCTGGCCCAGGACGAGGCCCAGACCGAGGTCTTCGTGCTGGATAGCCCGGTCCTGACCACCGGCATGTACCAGCGCCTGCTCGGCGTCATCGCCGACGGCTCGACCACGGTGATCGACTGCACCTATCCGGTCCCGGCCGAGGGCGACCGTTCCGGCGCCGGCCTGCGTCAGGCCCTGGACCGCATCCGCGACGAGGCCGAGGCCGCCGCGCGCGAGGGCGCCACCCTGATCGTCCTGACCGACGAGCACGCCTCGGCCGAGCGTCTGGCCGCGCCGATGATCCTGGCTGTCGCCGGGACCCACGGCCGCCTGATCGAGGCGGGCCTGCGCACCTATTGCTCGCTGGTGGTGCGCTCGGCCGAGACCCTGGACCCGCACGCCTTCGCTGTTCTGGTCGGGGTCGGCGCCACCGCCGTCAATCCGTGGCTGGCGCAGGAGCTGTTCCAGGAACGTCTGGATCGCGGCGCCTATCCCGGCCTGACGCTTCATGACGCCTGCCTGAACTACAAGCACGGCATCGAGGCCGGCCTGCTGAAGGTGCTGGCGCGCAAGGGCATCAGCGTCATCTCCGCCTATCGCGGCGGCTGCGAGTTCGAGGTCCTGGGCCTGTCCCGCGCCCTGGCCGCCGAGTTCTTCCCCGGCGCCCCCTCGCGCATCTCGGGCATCGGTCTGGCTGGCCTGGAGCAGGCGGCGCTCAAGCGTCATGCCGTGGCCTTCGGTCCGGCGGTGCCGTCCCCGTCCATGGGCGGCTTCTTCCGCATCCGCGCGGGCGGCGAGGCCCACGCCCACGACGCCAGGACCATCCACCTGCTGCAGGACGCGGTGAACCGCGGCGACTACAAGCGCTTCAAGCAATACTCGGCCGCCGTGCGCGAGCAGCCGGACCTGGCCCTGCGCGATCTGCTGGACTTCAAGGAGGGCCTGACCCCGGTGCAGTTGCACGAGGTCGAGAGCGTTTCCGACATCCGCCGTCGCTTCCTGTCCCAGGCCATGTCGCTGGGGGCCCTGTCGCCCGAAGCCCATGAGACCCTGAACATCGCCATGAACCGGATGGGCGCGCGCGCCGTCTCCGGCGAGGGCGGCGAGGACCCGGCCCGCTATGTCCCGCGTCCGAACGGCGACAACGCCAACTCGGCGGTCAAGCAGGTCGCCTCGGGCCGCTTCGGCGTCACCGCCGAATACCTGAACCAGTGCCGCGAGATCGAGATCAAGGTGGCGCAAGGCGCCAAGCCCGGCGAGGGCGGCCAGCTGCCCGGCTTCAAGGTGACCGAGTTCATCGGCCGGATGCGCCACGCCGTCCCCGGCACCACCCTGATCAGCCCGCCGCCGCACCACGACATCTATTCGATCGAGGACCTGGCCCAGCTGATCTACGACCTGAAGGCGATCAATCCCGACGCCAAGGTCACGGTCAAACTGGTCTCCGCCACCGGCATCGGCGCCATCGCCTCGGGCGTGGCCAAGGCCAAGGCCGACGCCATCCTGATCGCCGGCCACAACGGCGGCACCGGCGCCTCGCCCCAGACCTCGGTCAAGCACGCCGGCATGCCCTGGGAGATCGGCCTGGCCGAGGCGCATCAGGTCCTCAGCCTGAACCACCTGCGCTCGTCGGTCAGCTTGCGCGCCGACGGCGGCATCCGCACCGGCCGCGACGTGGTCCTGGCCGCCCTGCTGGGGGCCGAGGAATACGGCATCGGCACCTCGGGCCTGATCGCCATGGGCTGTCTGATGGTGCGCCAGTGCCATTCCAACACCTGCCCGGTCGGGGTCTGCTCGCAGGACGAGCGCCTGCGCGCCAAGTTCACCGGCACGCCGGAGAAGGTGGTCAACCTCTTCAGCTTCATCGCCGAGGAGGTCCGCGAAATCCTGGCCGCCATCGGCGCCCGCACCATTGATGAAATCGTCGGCCGCACCGACCTGCTGCGTCAGACACGGCGCGGCGGCTCGCATCTGGACGACCTGGACCTCAACCCCCTGCTGATGAAGGTCGACGTCGACCGTCCCGGCCGCTGGGCCGACAAGGTGCGCAAGCCCGTCCCCGAGAGCCTGGACGCCCAGGTGCTGAAGGACGCCCAGGCCTTCTTGGAGCGCGGCCAGACGCTGGAACTGTCCTATCCGCTGAACAACACCCAGCGCACCGCCGGCGCGGGCGTGTCGTCCGCCATCGTGCGCAAGTTCGGCCCGGAGGGTCCGCAGGGCCGCCTGACGTTGAAGCTGGAAGGCATCGCCGGTCAGAGCTTCGGCGCCTTCGGGGCCAAGGGCCTGATCCTCGACGTCGTCGGCGAGGTCAACGACTACGTCGGCAAGGGCCTGTCGGGGGCCGACATCCATGTCCGTCCCTATGAGTGGCGCGCGGACCAGCAGGTCTGCGGCAACACCACCCTCTATGGCGCCACCTCCGGGCGTCTGTTCGTGGCGGGGGCGGCGGGCGAACGCTTCGCCGTCCGCAACTCGGGCGCCGAGGCCGTGGTCGAGGGTCTGGGCGCGCACGGCTGCGAATACATGACCGGCGGCCGTGTGGTCGTCCTGGGCGCCGTCGGCTGGAACCTGGCGGCGGGCATGAGCGGCGGCGAGCTGTTCGTGCTGGACGCCGACGGTCGCGCGGCCCGGGCGCTGAACGGCGACCTGGCCGGCATCGGCGCCATCGACGCCGAGGCGGAAGCCCGGCTGAAGGCCCTGATCGAGGCCCACGCCGCCGCCACCGCCTCGCCTCTGGCCAGGCGTATCCTGGCCGACTGGTCGACGTTCGCGCCCCGCTTCGTCCGCATCGTGCCCAAGACCGTCCTGGCCGCCGAGGCCGCGAACACCGACGTCAGGCTGGCCCAACCGGCCTGACCTTCCCTTCCGCCGCGTCTTCTCCCCGAGACCTTCATGACATCACCGACGATCACCAGGGCCGCAGCATTCTGTTGCGGCCTTTTCGCCTTTGTGCTTGCGGCGCCTGCCCTGGCGGCGGCGCCGAACCTGCTGACGCATCAGGTTCCGCTGGCGCTGGACGGCGCCGGTACGGCCTGGATCCTGACCTCGACGGCCCTGGTGCTGATGATGACCCTGCCGGGTCTGGCGCTCTTCTACGGCGGCATGGTTCGCAAGAAGAACCTGATCGCCACCATCGCCCATTCGACGGCGGCCATGGCCATCGTCACCGTCCTGTGGTTCGTCGCCGGCTACACCCTGTCCTTCGGCGTCAGCGACGGTCCGGCTGACGGCTTCATCGGCAGCCTGCAGGGCCTGTTCCTTAACGGCGTCGGGGTGAAGACCGCCCACGCCCTGACCCCCGGCCTGCCCGAGTTCCTGTGGATCAGCTATCAGCTGACCTTCGCCATCATCACCCCGGCCCTGATCGCGGGGGCCTTCGCCGAGCGCATAAAGTTCTCGGCCAGCATCCTCTTCTTCACCCTGTGGCACCTGATCGTCTATGCGCCGATCTGCCATCAGGTCTGGGGCGGCGGCTGGATGGGCGAGCTGGGCGTGCTCGACTTCGCCGGCGGGGCCGTGGTCCACGTCAATGCGGGCGTCGCCGGTCTGGTCTGCGCCATCGTTTTGGGTCCTCGTCACGGCTGGGGCCGCGACAACATGGCCCCGCACAACCTGGCCTTCACCGCCATTGGGACGGGGTTGCTGTTCGTCGGCTGGATGGGCTTCAACGGCGGCTCGGCCGCGGGCGCCAATGAGATCGCCGCCGTCGCCGTCTTCAACACCCTGCTGGCCCCCGCCGCCGCCGCCGTCGGCTGGATCGCGGTGGAGTGGACGCTGAAGAAGAAGCCGACCCTGCTGGGCCTGCTGACCGGCGTGGTCGCCGGTCTGGTCGCCATCACCCCCGGCGCCGGTTTCGTCGATCCCAAGGGCGCCTTCTTCATCGGCCTGATCTCGGGTCCGGTCGCCTATGTCGGGGCCGTCTGGCTCAAACACAAACTCAAGTACGACGACAGCCTCGACGCCTTCGGCGTGCACGGCATCGCCGGGATCGCGGGGGCCCTGCTGACCGGGGTCTTCGCCAACGCCGCCATCAATCCCCTGGCAGAGGGGGCAAGCGTGTGGAAGCAGGCTGTCGGCCTGGGCGGCGCCATGATCTGGAGCGCCGTCGGCACCTTCGTGGTGCTGATGATCTGCAAATACACCGTCGGCCTGCGCGTCGAGAAGGAGGCCGAGATCGAGGGCCTCGACTACAGCCAGCACGGCGAGGCCATGCACTAGGCCCATCGGGGCGGCCAAAGGGGCGGCATGGGCCGATGAAGCCTTCGCCGCCCCGCCGCGTTCCGTCCCCATGACGGCGCGCGGCGAACTGGAGACCTATCAGGCCAAGCGTAGCTTCGGCCTCACGCCCGAGCCGAAGGGGCGCAAGGCCAGGCCGCGCACCACCGCCCTGCGCTACCTGATCCAGCGCCACGCCGCGACGCGTCTGCACTACGACTTCCGCATCGAGCATGACGGCGTGCTGAAGTCCTGGGCCGTGACCAAGGCCCCGTCGCGCGATCCTCACGTCAAACGTCTGGCGGTCGAAGTCGAGGACCACCCCCTCGACTATGGCGGCTTCGAAGGCACCATCCCCGCCGGCAACTATGGCGCTGGCACGGTGCAGTTGTGGGACGTCGGCGGGTGGACGCCCCAGGACGCCGATCTGGACGCCGCCTTCGCAAAGGGCGTCATCAAGCTGACCCTCGACGGCGAACGGCTGAAGGGCGGCTGGGCCTTGGTCCGGCTCAAATCCAACCGAGGCAAGCCCCCAGGAAGCGGAAAGCAGCGCCCCAACTGGCTGCTGCTCAAGGAGAAGGACGCCTACGCCGTCGAGGGCGAAGGCGACGCCCTGGCCGAGATCGACGCCTCCATCACCACCGGCAGAACCCTCGCCGAAATCGCTGACGACGAGACCGAATGGACTTCCTCCAAACCCGCCGCCCGCAAGGCCGCGCCCAAGCCGTCAAAGCCCGCAGCCAAACCTCTCGCCAAGCCCCACGCCTTCGTCCCCATCCAGCTGTGCCAGGTCGCCGACCGCCCGCCCTCGGCGCTCGGCTGGGTGCATGAGATCAAGTTCGACGGCTACCGCATTCAGGTCGCCACCGGCGGCGGCCGCGCGACCTTGCGCACCCGCAAGGGTTTGGACTGGAGCGAGCGCTTTCCCGAACTGGCCGCCGACGCCGCCCACTGGCCCGACGCCGTGGTCGACGGCGAATTGTGCGCGCTGGACGCCGACACCCTGCCCGACTTCTCGGCGCTTCAGACCGCCATAGCCGACGAGAAGACCGACGCCCTGGTCTATTTCGCCTTCGACCTGCTGTTCGACGGGGGCGAGGACCTGCGCCCCCTGCCCCTGTCGCATCGCAAGGCCCGGCTGCAGGCCTGGTGCGACCGCGTCGCCAAGGGCCACGCCGCCCGCCTGCGCTACACCGACCATTTCGCCGCCAGCGGCTCCGCCGTTCTGGAAAGCGCCTGCCGGATGGGGCTGGAGGGGGTCATCTCCAAGAAGCTCGACGCCCCCTATCGCGCCGGGCGCTCGGCCACCTGGGTCAAATCCAAATGCCGGGGCCGCGACGAAGTGGTGATCGGCGGCTGGTCTTCGGAGGGCGCAACTCGCTTCCGCTCCCTGCTGGTCGGCGTGAAGACCAAGGGCGGCCTGCGCTACCTCGGCCGCGTCGGAACCGGCTATTCAGCGGCCCTGACGAAAACCCTGCTGCCCGCCCTGAAAGCCGCCGCCGCCGACCGCTCGCCCTTCGTCGGCGCCGCCGCCCCCGAGGCCAGCGCCGACCTGGGTGAACAGTTGCATTGGGTCGCCCCCGTCCTCGTCGCCGAGATCGAACACGCCGGCTATTCCGAGGCCGGCATCCTGCGCCAGGCCGCCTTCAAGGGCCTGCGCGAAGACAAGGCCCCCGCCGACGTCACCGCCTCGCCCCAACCGCCCGCCGCCAAGCCAAGCAAGCTGGCCGTCGCGGGCGTGACCATCACCCATCCCGACAAGGTGCTGTGGCCCGCGCTCGACGGCCACGCCGCCGTCACCAAGGCCGATCTGATCCGCTATTACGAGGCCGCCGCCGACCGCCTGCTGCCCCATATCCTCGACCGCCCCGTCTCCATCATCCGCGCCCCCGACGGCATCGCGGGCGAACGCTTCTTCCAGCGCCACGCCCTGGCGGGCCACCATCCGGGCCTGCGCCCGATCGAGGCGGGGGCCGGCAAACCCTATGTCGCCGTCACCGACCTCAGCGGCCTGATCGCCATCGGCCAGTCGGGCGGGCTGGAGTTGCATCCCTGGGGCTGCAGGCCCGGCGATCCCGAGACCCCGGACCAGATCACCTTCGACCTCGACCCCGACGAGGGCCTCGCCTTCGACGCCGTGGTCGCCGCCGCCAACCTGCTGAAACCGCGCTTGGAGGCCCTCGGCCTGACCCCCTTCGTCAAGACCACCGGCGGCAAGGGCCTGCACGTCGTCGTCCCGATCCGCTCGGACGCCCGCAGCCGCATCGACTGGGACGCCGCCAAGGCCTTCGCCAAGGCCGTCTGCGAGGCGCTGAAAGCCGACTGTCCCGACCGTTTCACCACGACGATGGCCAAGTCGGCGCGGGGCGGAAAGATCTTCCTCGACTACCTGCGCAACGGCCGCGCCGCCACCGCCGTCGCCCCCTGGTCGCCCCGCGCCCGCCCCGGCGCCGGCCTCGCCCTGCCCCTGTCCTGGGGTCAGGCGAAGCCGGGACTGGACCCGACTGCGTTCAACCTCCTGACCGCGGCCGCCCTGCTGCAAGCCCCCGACCCCTGGGCCGACTTCCGCCGAGCCGAGGCGTCGCTGAAGCCGGCGATGAAGAAGGCGGGCGTTTGAGCCAGGCCCGGGGCGCCCTTCCCGGCGCCCGCCGTGCTAACCTGCTGTTCGAACAAGGAAGGACACCCCCATGGCGGGCCTCAAGGACAAGCGCGGCTTCATCGACAAGGACCGGCTGGACCTGTCCGAACGTCAGGCCGTCGAATACTGGATGAAGCGCTGGGGCGTGACCCGCGACCAGATCACCGCCGCCCACCGCAAGGTCGGCCGCATGACCAAGGACATCGCCGCCGAACTGGGCAAGAAGCGCTGATCGGCACGATGCGACAGGCGCTGCTGATCATCGACGTCCAGCCCAGCTTCAGCCCGCCCGATTGGCTGATCGAAGGCATCAACCGGCTGATCGGGACCATGCCCTCGGTGGCCACGGTCGAGCGCCACGACGAGGCCGTCACCCCCTTCGCGCGCCAGCTCGGCTGGACCCCCGGCCCCGACGACGACAGCCTCATCAACGCCGACGTCGTCCATGTGAAGCACGGCTATGCGCCGACGTCCGAGACCGTCGCCCATCTGAGGAGCCTGAACCCGGAGCGGGTTCTGGTCTGCGGCATCCAGGCCGACACCTGCGTCCTGGCCGCCGGCTTCGCCCTGTTCGACGCGGGGCTGACCCCGACCCTGATCACCGACCTGACCGTCGGTTCGTCGCTGGACCGCTCCGGCGAACTGGGCGCCCGGCTGTGGCGGCACCATTTCAGGCATGTGGTCAGCACGGCGGACCTCTAGCCCGCCTTCTTTTTCGGCCCGGCCTTCTTGGCGACAGGCTGGGCCGATCCCTTCAAGCTGGCCTTCAGCGCCGCCATCAGGTCGATGACGTTCGTATCGTCCGGCTCGGGCGCCGTGACCACGCCCTGTCCGCCCTTGGCCTTGGCCGCGATCATTTCGCGCAGAGCCTCGTCGTAGCGGTCGTGAAAACGGGTCGGGTCGAACTCCGCCTCCTTCTGGCCGATGATGCGGGCGGCGATCTCGACCATGTCGGCGTCCGCCTTCACCTCGGGAATGTCGTCGAAGAAGTCGTCGGCGGCGCGCACCTCGTCGTGGGCGCGCAGGGTGTAGGCGACCAGCCCCTTGCCGTGGACCTCCAGGGCCAGCTGCCGCTCCTTGCCGCGCAGCACCAGCTGGCCCAGGGCGATCTTGCCCGCGCTCTTCATCGCCTCGCGGATCACGGCGAAGGCTTCGACGCCCACGCCCTTTTCCGGCACCACATAGTACGGATCGTCCCAATAGAGCCGGTCGATCTCGGCCTCGTCGACGAACTGGTCGATGGAAATGGTGCGGGTGCTTTCCAGCTTCACCTTGTCGAAGTCGGCCTCGTCGAACAGGACGTACTCGTCCTTGGACACCTCATAGCCCTTGACCAGTTCCGACCGCTCGACCGGCCCGGTGTCCGGGTCGGTCGTCACCATGCGGATGCGGTTGTTGGTGGCCGGATTGATCAGGTGGAAGCGCACGTCGCTGGCGCTGCTCGTCGCCGTATAGAGGGCGACCGGACAGGTCACGAGCGACAGCTTCAGATGTCCCTGCCATGTCGGGCGTACGGCCATGATCCGTTCCTTTGCGCCTGATCGAACGGGTCCGGCGCGGAATCGTTCAGCCAGACTGGCCCAAGGCGAAGAACGGCGTAATCATCCGCCCCATGACCTGGATCGTCCGCTCGTTCCGACTGCACGCCGCCCTGTGGCTGGGCCTGGGGGTTCTGGCCGTGGCGATCGCGACGACGCCCCCCGCCTGGGACTGGCAGATGCGGGTCGCCGTGGCCTGGGACGCCAGCGCGACCGTCTTCCTGCTGCTGACTTTCGCGCGGTTGCGGCGGGCCCGGACGGCCGATGCCATCCGGCGGCGCGCGGCGGCGCTGGATCAGGCGGGGGGCGCCGTCCTGCCGCTCAGCCTGCTGGCGGCGACGGCCAGCGTCTTCGTGATCGTGATGGAGACGGCGGACGGCGGCAAGCCGACGACGGCGGAGGCCCTGTTCTCCATCGGCACCATCGCCGTGTCCTGGCTGTTCACCCACGTCATCTTCGCCCTGCACTACGCCCACGAATTCTACGCCCCGGCGCCCAAGGGCAGGGGCGACCGCAAGGGGCTGATCTTCCCTGGCGAAAGCGAGGCCGACTACTGGGACTTCCTGCATTTCGCCCTGATCATCGGCGTGGCCAGCCAGACCGCCGACATCCAGATCAGCAGCCGCCGACTGCGCCGCATCGCCACCCTGCACAGCCTGATCGCCTTCGTCTTCAACACGGTGATCCTGGCCCTGGCGGTCAATATGGCGGTCAGCCTGCTCTAGACTTTCGGCCGGTTCGCCTTGACTTGGCCGCTATTGAGGCCCATCTGCGCTGCACCGCACAATCGCGGTATCCGGTTTCCTGCAACGCGTGTGGGTCTTCCTCCTCGAAGACCTGATTGCAGACGCAGCCGGCCAGACCTCAGAGTCATTACGTCGTCCGGACACGCGGGGCGGCGCCCCGATCCACCCCGACGGCTTCATTCCGAAGCTCTATCGGGACTGGCGGTGCGCTCTCTTGTGTGCGTCGGGTCGAGAAGGCGGAGCCTTCTGACCGCGCGCCCACTAAAGCGTCCGCCGCAAGCGAAAGACGCTCCGTGAGCAACATCACTTTTGAATCCATGGGCCTGAACAAGGCCCTCCTCCAGGCCCTGGCGTCGACCGGCTACGACAAGCCGACGCCGATCCAGGCCAAGGCCATCCCCGACGTCATGGCCGGCAAGGACCTGCTGGGCATCGCCCAGACCGGCACCGGCAAGACCGCCGCCTTCGCCCTGCCGATCCTGCATCGCCTGGCCGAGAACCGCATCGCGCCCAAGCCGCGCACCACGCGCGCCCTGATCCTGTCGCCCACCCGTGAACTGGCCACCCAGATCGCCGACAGCTTCAAGCAATACGGCGCCCACCTGGGCTTCCGCGTCGCCGTCATCTTCGGCGGCGTCAAGTACGGCCCGCAGGAACGCGCGCTGCAACAGGGCCTCGACATCCTGGTCGCCGCCCCGGGCCGCCTGCTGGACCACCTGCAACAGAAGACGCTGGATCTGTCGTCGACGGAAATCTTCGTCCTCGACGAAGCCGACCAGATGCTCGACCTCGGCTTCATCAAGCCGATCCGCCAGATCGTCAGCCGCATCCCGGCCAAGCGTCAGAACCTGTTCTTCTCGGCCACCATGCCGTCGGAGATCGGCAAGCTGGCCGGCGAGCTGCTGAAGGACCCGGTCAAGGTCCAGGTCACGCCGCAAGCCACCACGGTCGAGCGCATCAAGCAGTCGGTCGTCCACATCGAACAGGGCCGAAAGCGCGCCCTGCTGACCGAGCTCTTCTCTGACGCCGCCTATACGCGCTGCCTGGTCTTCACCAAGACCAAGCACGGCGCCGACAAGGTCGCGGCCTATCTGGAAGCCGGCGGCGTCGAAGCCGGCGCCATCCACGGCAACAAGAGCCAGTCGCAACGCGAACGCGCCCTGGAAGCCTTCAAGCAGGGCAAGCTGCGCGTCCTGGTCGCCACCGACATCGCCGCCCGCGGCATCGACGTGGACAAGGTCACGCACGTGGTCAACTTCGAGCTGCCCTATGTGCCGGAAGCCTACGTCCACCGCATCGGCCGTACGGCCCGCGCGGGCGCCGACGGCACGGCCATCAGCTTCGTCGCCGGCGACGAGATGAAGCTGCTCAAGGACATCGAAAAGGTCACGCGCCAGAAGATCCCGGCCGTCGACCGTCGCAACGACAAGGCCCTGGGCATGCTCGACGCCTCGATCATGGCTGCCGGCGTCAAGCAGAAGGCCACCCTGCCCGAGCGTGAAGGCCGCGGCGGACGCGGCGGCGGCGAGGGCGGCGAAGGCCGTAACCGCAGCCGCAACCCGCGTCGCGACGGCGTCAAGCCGGAGGGCGGCGGTCAGCCGCACCGTCAGCGCAAGGGCGGCGCCAACCGCGACCGCACCCACCACGCCGACCGTCCGGCCGCCGTCTATGATCCGATGGCGGGCGAGCGTCCCAAGTCGTCGCCGCGCGCCAACCCCTCGGCCGAGCCCAAGCCGGTCGGCGAAATGCAGCGCCGACCGCGCCGTCGCCCGTCGAACGGCGGCAAGGGCTACGGCTCGCAGGGCTGATTTCAGCCCGACACAACGCCACGACAACGGCGGCCTTCGCAAGGAGGCCGCCGTTTTCAATTGCCCGCATGGACAAGTTTTAATCCCCCCGCCCGCATCCGCCGACGCCGTTCGAAGGCTCAGTCGAGCATGGGGCGCGATGCTCGCGCCCATTGAGGGGAATCCTATGAACCGAAATATCCTGCTGGGATGCGGCGTCGCCGCGCCCCTGATCTATGTGGGCCTGGCGGCGAGCGGCGGCCTGCTGTTCCCCGCCTACAACCACGCCACCCAGGTCATCAGCGAACTGGGCGGCCCGGACGCTCCGCATCCCATGGTGTTCAACCTCGGCCTGATGGCGGCGGGCGCCCTGACCGTCCTGAGCGCCGTTGGCCTGTTTCTGCGGCTGCGCGGCGGGACATGGCTAGGCGCCCTGCTGGCCGCCCTGGCGATCGCGACCTTCGGGACTTCCATCCTGATCGGCGGGGCCTTTGCTCTGCCTGACCCGCGCCACATGGCCTGGGGTCTGGGCTACGCCGCGCAGATCGCCCCCTTGCTGACGCTCTGGGCGCTCTGGAAGACGCCCGGCCATGCGGGGCTCAAGGGCTTCCTGATCTTCAACCTGATCGCCGTCAATCTGGCCCTGGCCGTGATGTTCGGGGTGGGAAATCTGGTCAGCCCCGACAATTTCGGCCTGTGGCAGCGCCTCTATGGCCTGGCCGTTTATCCATGGATCGGCGTGACCGCCCTGTGCCTGATGCGTCCTTCTGTCCGACTGAGCCCTCGCTTCGCCTAGCATGGAAAAGAAGAACGGCGGCCCCCGAGAGGGAGCCGCCGTTTCCGTATCCGCCTAGATGTCAGCTTGTCGCCGGATCAGAAGGCCCAGCGCGCGCCCATCGAGGCGACCAGGGCCGAACCCGTGGCCGTGCCGCGCAGGTGCGCCGTCGTCGCCGCCGGGGTGCCGGCGTAGAAGGTCCGGTCGTCGAAGATGTCCGTATCGCTGAAGGCGACGTAGGTCAGACCCGCGTCGAAGGTCACGCCCGGCGTCACCTCGGTCGAGCCGCCGACCGAGAACAGCCAGCGGTCGGCGTCGGGGATGCGGGCCGTACGCAGGCTATCGCGGGTCGGGGTCGGGTCATAACCGACGCCGGCGCGCAGCGTGGTCTTGTCGCTGAGGGCGTAGTCGAGGCCGATCGCGCCCGTGGTCACGTCCTTGTAGTTCTGATGGATCGAGTCGCCGCCGCCGGCGTATTCGACGTCGATGGCCTGGAATTCGCTCCAGCCGATGCGGTTGACCTGGGCGTTCAGCGTCAGCTTGTCGTTGACCGCATAGCGCACCGAGGCCGAAGCGAACCACGGCGTGTTGAAGCTGGCCTTGCCGGCGGTCGCGACATTGCCGCCGGCCAACGGCCCCAGCAGACCCGAAATAGCGATGTCGCCTTCCAGCTCATGCTCGATCTTGGAGCGGTAGCTCAGGCCGAAATCCCACGGCCCCTTGTGCGCCTGGGCGCCGACGTTCCAGCCATAGCCCCAGCCGTCGCCTTCCAGCGTGTTGGAGCCGTCCGGCAGCAGCGGCGACAGGTTGGGCAGGGCCGAGGTCAGCTTGGCCTTGACGAACTGGGCGTCGAGACCCGCGCCCACGTCCAGCCAGTCGTTGACCTTCATGGCCACGGTCAGGCCGGCGTTGGCCGAGCGCAGCTCCGAGGTCAGGGCGTCGTAGCGGGTGAAGGAGCCCTGCTCGTACTTGGTCGTGAAGTTGTAGGGGGCGGCCACCGAGACGCCGACGGCGAAGCGGTCGCCGATGGGCGTGGCGAAGGCGAAGTTCGGAACCAGGCCGCTTTCGATCGGATCGACGGTCGTGTTGCGCGGGTTGACCACCGGCACGTTGGCGCCGCCCGGATAGGTCACAAACGACCCGTCGTTCTTGACCTCGGAATCGATCTTGATGGCGTGCAGGCCGAACGACAGTTCACGGCCGCTGCGGGCGATGGCGGCGGGGTTCCACCACATCGAGCCGACGCCGCGATCCGCGGCCTCGCCCGAATTGGCCCGACCCACGCCGCGCACCGACTGTTCCTGCAGATAGAAGGAGCCGGCGAAGGCCGGGGCCGCGACGCCGGCCATCAGGACCGTGGTCAGGGCGAGACCGCCAAAGCGAGCCATATTCCTGGAGTTCATACTGTTTCACCTATGTAAGTCGACCCGTCCTTACTGAGCGGCGGGTCGTTGTCCGGGGAGAAAGGCGACGCTAACAGCCACAGCGCCCATGTCATGAAAGCGTTGCCTCCAAGGCCCCTGTCGGACCGCAAATCGGCGAAACCGTGGCGATGAAGTCGCACAATTTCACACCTTGGTGAGGTTACGTTACGGCAATATCAATGCCCGCAGAACGCAGTTCGCGAGAAAGATCGTGTTCCGCAAGGTCAACTTCGGCGATATCGCGACCACGAATCACCAGCTGGGTTCCGGCCTCTCCGTCGCGGCCGAAACCGAACGGATAGCTGCCGAACGACAGGTCGGGGCGGGCCTCGGCTGCGGCCCTCAAAGCCTCCGCGATCGCGCCTTCGCCGACGCCGACGATGCGGATCGTGCGGACATGAACCACCGCTCCCGCGCGCAGACGCGGCGCCACGTCCTGAAGCATGGCCTCGATGATCTTGGGCACGCCCGCCATGACGAAGACGTTGCCGATCTGGAAGCCCGGCGCGTCGGTCACCGGATTGGCGATCAGCGTCCCGCCGTCAGGAATGCGCGCCATGCGCCGACGCGCGGCGTTGAACTCGCCCGGTCCGTAGCGCCGCTCGAGAACGGCCAGGGCCTTGGGGTGCTCGGGGACGGCCACGCCGAAGGCGACGCCCACGGCGTCGGCGGTGATGTCGTCATGGGTTGGACCGATGCCGCCGGTGGTGAAGACATAGTCATGGGCCGCGCGCAGGGCGTTCAGCGCCGCCACGATCTGATCCTGTCGGTCTCCGACCGTGCGCGCCTCCAGCAGGTCGATCCCCAGCGTCGCCAGGAAGCGGGCGATGGTGTTCAGGTTCGTATCCTGGGTCCGGCCCGACAGGATTTCGTCCCCGATGATCAGGACGGCGGCGGTGGGAGCGGCTTGAACGGTCATGGGTTTCAGATAGGCGCCGCCTTCCGCCGCGTCATCGGCCCCGCCTGACGGGGTTGAGCTTTTGTGCTAGTCTCGCCATCTGACGCCCAAGACCACAGCCCAGCCGCCTCCCCCTTTGTCGCGGCGCGCCCGAAAGCAGATCATGTACGAGACTCCCGACCTGGATAACGACGCCTTCGTCCGCAGCCACGAAATCCGCATCCACGACGCGGAGGCCTTCGAGGGCATGCGCAAGGCCGGCCGTCTGGTCGCCGAGGCGCTGGACATGATCGGCGAGCACGTGAAGCCCGGCGTCACCACCGGCGAACTGGACGATCTGGTGCGCGAATTCACCCTGGCGCGCGGCGGCGTGCCCGCCTGCCTAGGCTACAAGGGCTACACTAAGACGATCTGCACCTCGATCAACCACGTCGTCTGCCACGGCATTCCCGGCGACAAGGTCCTGAAGGACGGCGACATCGTCAACATCGACCACACGGTCATCGTCGACGGCTGGCACGGCGACTCGAGCCGCATGTTCCCGGTCGGCGAGATCAACGCCCGCTCCAAGAAGCTGATCGACGTCACCTATGACGCCCTGGAACTGGGTCTGGCCCAGGTCAAGCCGGGCAACACCTTTGGCGACATCGGCTTCGCCATCCAGAAATTCGTCGAGGCCCAGCGCATGAGCGTGGTGCGCGACTTCTGCGGCCACGGCATCGGCCGCGTCTTCCACGACAGCCCCAACGTCCTGCACTACGGCCGTCGCGGCGAGGGGGCGGTGCTGAAGCCGGGGATGTTCTTCACCGTCGAGCCGATGGTGAACCTGGGCAAGCCGGCGGTGAAGGTCCTGTCCGACGGCTGGACCGCCGTGACCCGCGACAAGTCCCTGTCGGCCCAGTGCGAACACACCATCGGCGTGACGGAAGACGGGCTGGAAATCTTCTCGGCCTCGCCCAAGGGCCTGTTCCGCCCGAAATTCTGAGCTAGTCTCCCCTCCGGGGGAGGCTGATGCTCGATCAACCGCCGGAAAAACCGAAGGCCAAGCC
Source organism: Brevundimonas sp. KH_025 (assembly GCF_057839885.1). Classification (NCBI taxonomy): domain Bacteria; kingdom Pseudomonadati; phylum Pseudomonadota; class Alphaproteobacteria; order Caulobacterales; family Caulobacteraceae; genus Brevundimonas; species Brevundimonas sp. KH_025. Next base: position 2,736,702 of record NZ_CM174501.1, read on the forward strand.
GCACCACGCCGGTCATCGCGAACGGCTGCGCGAGCGCGCGCGCGGCGCGGGGCTGCATCACCTGCCCGACTATGAGCTGCTGGAGCTGTTCCTGTTCCGCAGCCAGCCTCAGGGCGACGTCAAGCCGATCGCCAAGGCCCTGCTGACTCGCTTCGGCTCCCTGGCCGCCGTCCTGGCCGCTTCGGTCGAGGACCTGATGACCGTTCGGTCCGAGGACTCGCGCGGCCGCTCGAAAGGCGTCGGCGCCGAAACCGCCCTGGACCTGGCCGCCCTGCACGAGGTCTCGCGCCGCTTAGCCAAGGAAGAGGCCAACAAGCGCACCGTCATCTCGTCGTGGACCGCCCTGCTGGCCTATGTCCGTCTCAGCCTGCAGCATGAGCCGCGCGAGCAGTTCCGCGTCCTCTACCTCGACAAGAAGAACCAGCTGATCCTCGACGAGATCCAGAACCGGGGCACGGTCGACCACGCCCCCGTCTATCCGCGCGAGGTGGTGCGCCGGGCGCTGGAGCTGTCGGCCAGCGCCATGATCATCGTCCACAACCACCCCTCGGGCGACCCGACCCCCAGCCGCGCCGACATCGACATGACCAAGCAGGTGATCGAGGCCGCCCGCTCCCTCTCCGTTCAGGTGCACGACCACCTCATCGTCGGCCGCGAGGGCGTGGCCAGCTTCAAGCAATTGGGATTGATGTGACTGTTCTGAGCACCGACCGCCTGACCCTGGCCCCCGTCGCGGTCAGCGACATGGACGACCTGACCGCCCTGTGGGCCGACGCCGACTTCACCCGCCACATCATAGGCCGCGGCCTGTCCGAGGAGGAGGTCTGGTTCCGGCTCTTGCGCGACCTCGGCCACTGGCAGGCCAAGGGCTACGGCAACTGGACCATCCGCGAGACGGACACGGGCGTCTATGTCGGCAGCGTCGGGGTGCTGGACTATCGCCGCGAGATGACGCCCGCCTTCGACGCCCCGGAACTGGGCTGGGGCGTCGCCCCCGCCTTTCAGGGCCAGGGCCTGGCCCTGGAGGCGCTGCAGGCGGCCCTGGCCTGGACCGACGCCTATCGGCTGGAGCCGCGCACCGTCTGCATGATCTCCCCCGAAAACACGCCCTCGGTGAAGCTGGCCGAACGGGTCGGCTATCGCCCCTACGCCGAGACCGACTACAAGGGCTCGACCGTCGTCCTGTATGAGCGGCCGCGCGCGGTTGTGGGCTGACAGACCGTGCGCCCCTCATTAAGTTTTACAGTTCAGACTGTCCGCCTGTTTCGAGAGTAGCCCCATGCCCATGTCCGCCGACGTCCTGCGCGCCCATCTGGTCGAGGCGTTTCCCGATGCGGACATCGCCATCGAGGACCTGGCCGGCGACGGCGACCACTATCGCGCCCGGATCGTTTCGACCGCCTTCAAGGGCCTGCCGCGCGTGCGCCAGCACCAGTTGGTCTATGGAGCGCTGAAGGGGCAGATGGGCGGCGAGCTGCACGCCCTGGCGCTCGAGACGTCAGCCCCCGCCGAGGCGGGCTGACCGATGCGCTATCGTCCGTTCGGCGCGTCCGGCGCGGCGGTGTCCAACCTGACCCTCGGCCTGGGCGTCGACGCCCTTGCGCGCGGTCCGTCCGCCCTCAAGGAACTGATCTTCACCGCGCTGGAAGCCGGGGTGAACAGCTACCACCTCGAGAACGCCGACCCGGTCCTGGCCGAGATCGTCGGCGAGGCCCTGGGCCATGTCGAGCGGCGGCTGGTCTGCGTCGCCGTGACCCTGGGCGTCGGCGACGGCCGCAGGAAGGGCTTCCGCGACTTCTCGGCCGAGGCTTTGAACGGCGCCATCGACCGGGGCCTGCACGCCTCGGGCCTGGGCTGGTTCGACGTGGCCGTGCTGGACGAACCCGCCGACGACGAACTGCCCCAGGCCTCGCTGATCGCGCTGAAGGCCCAGCGCAAGGCGGGCCATGTGCGGCTGCTGGGCGTGTCCGGCGACTCTCCGGTGATGGACATCTATGTCTCGACCGGCGCCTTCGACGTCCTCTACACCCCGTTCCACGCCAATGTGGAATGGCGCATCCGCTCGCGGATGCGGGCCGCGCGCGAACGCGACATGGCCATCTTCACCTACGACTACTTCCCCGAAAGCCTGTCGACCGAGCGCAAGGCCGCCGGCGTCGGCGCGGCCCCGAAGAAGAAGGGTCTGTTCGGTTTCGGCGCCAAGCCTGTCGAACAGGGCCTGGCCAACGCCGGCTCCTTCGCCTTCCTGCACCAGACGCCGAACTGGAAGGCCGAGGAAATCTGTCTGGCCTTCACCCTGACCGACCCGGCCGTCGCCAGCGTCCTGGTTCACGCGATCAATCCCGAGCGGATGGAGGCCTTGGCCGCCGTGCCCGAGCGCGACCTGCCGCCCGGCCTGTCGGCCCAGATCGAAATGGCCCGCGTCGGGTCGGCGGCGGCCTGAAGGCCGGCCTCCTAGCCGCCCATCGCCGTGAACGGCCCGTTGAGGAAGCCCGGCTTGCGATAAGCCAGCCGCGCCCCGTCCGCGCCCAGAACCCGCCCCCCGGCGGCTTCCAGCACGGCCTGCCCCGCCGCCGTGTCCCATTCGCAGGTCGGGCCTGTGCGCGGATAGGCGTCGAAACGACCTTCGGCGATGAGGCAGAATTTCAAGGACGAATCCGTGCCCTGCCACTGGCTGCAGCCGTGGCGGGCGGCCAGACGCGCGGCCTCCTCGTCGGTCATGCTGTGGCTCAAAAGGGCGATGCCCTCGGCCGGACGGTCACGCACCTTGATCGGGCGCCAGGTCTCGCCGAAGGCGCGCCGCACGGCGCCCTTGCCCGGAACCGTCGAGGCCCAGGTCACGCCCGAGGCCGGGGCCGTGACCACGCCCGCCACCGGGGCGTCGCCGCGGACCAGGGCGATGTTGACGGTGAAGCTCTCGCGGCCCTGAACAAAACCCTTGGTGCCGTCCAGCGGGTCGATCAGCCAGAACCAGTCTCCGACCGAGACCGGGACGCCGTCGGCGGCGGCGGCCTCCTCGGCCACGGCCTCGACCTCGGGCCAGCGCTCGGCCAGACGCGTCAGGATCAGGGCCTCGGCGGCGCGGTCGGCCTCGGTCACGGGACTGGCGTCGGACTTGGTCTCGACCGCCGTGCCGGCCCGCCAGTAGGGCAGGATGACCCGCGCGGCCTCCTCGGCGATGTCGGCGATGATCTCGGCGAGGGCGCCGGAAGCGAGGTCGGTCTCAAGAGCGTGCGTCATGTCGACCTCCCGATAGCCCATGCGCCCGGTTTCACGAACCGGCAAATCAGGTCAGCCTTGAACACTTCCGATTTCAGACGCCCGGCCGATGACCCTTTCCGATCTCTCTACCGACCTCTCCGTGGCCGACCTGCCGGTCGAGAGCGCCGATCTGGCCGCCTTCATCGCGGGCAAGCTGTGCCATGACTTCATCAGTCCGGCCGGCGCCATCATGTCGGGCCTCGACCTGCTGGAAGACCCGACCGCCCAGGACATGCGCGACGACGCCATGGGCCTGATCCGCCAGAGCGCCAAGAAGATGGTCGCCCTGGTCCACTTCGCCCGCGTCGCCTTCGGGGCCGCCACCACCAGTGAACAGTTCACCGCCGCCGAACTGCACGGCCTGGTCGCCGGCCTGTCCGAGGGCGGCCGCGCGACCCTGGACTGGCGCATGACCGACGAGGTCTTCTCCAAGCCCGAGGCCCGCGCCCTGATCAATCTGGCCTGGATGACCCTGTCGGCCCTGCCGATGGGCGGAACCGCCACTGTCACCACGCGCCGCGAGGACGGCCGCGTCCTGCTGATCGGATCGGCCGAGGGCGCGCGCGCGCGGCTCAAGGCCGAGGCCGTCGTCGGCTTGAAGGGCGAACGCCTGACCGAGGGGCTGGCGGGTCAATGGATCCAGCCCTACTGGCTGTGGCTGACGGTGCGCGACGCCGGCGGCCGGCTGGATCTGGCGACCGAGGAAGGCCGCGTCGGCCTGGTCGCGCGGATGCCGGCCCACACGCCCGCTTGAGTTTACACGCCTCCAACCGTCCGTTAACCGCCACGAATGATCATGACGCGAACGGCGATCGCCGCTCGCGCCTAACGGGACAAAACCCTTGGACCCCAGAACCTGCCTGATCGTCGATGACAGCCGGATCATCCGCAAGGTCGCGCGACGCATCGTCGAGGGCCTGGGCTTCGAGGTGGACGAGGCCGCCGACGGCGCCGAGGCCCTGACCTACTGCATGGGCGCCATGCCCTATGTGGTGCTGCTGGACTGGCAGATGCCGGTGATGGACGGCCTGACCTTCCTGCGCCGCCTGCGCGACCTACCCGGCGGCCGCGGCCCCAAGGTTTTGTTCTGCACCATCGAGACCCGCGCCGACCGGATTGCAGAAGCCCTGTCCGCAGGGGCCGACGATTATGTTATGAAGCCTTTCGACGGCGAGATCCTGCAATCCAAACTCGCCGAAGTGGGAGCTGTTCAGTCGCCGTCATGACGCCGGAAGATTTCGATCGCCTTCAGACCTTGCTGGCGACGCGCGCCGGCTTCCGGCTGACGCGCGACCGCATGCATCTGGCCGAACACCGACTGGGTCCGGTGGCCCGGCGCGAGGGCTATCACAACGTCGAGGCCATGCTGGCCTCGCTGTGGAGCAAGCCCGTCGCCTCGCTCGGCTGGGCCGTGATCGAGGCCCTGCTGAACGGCGAGACCTGGTTCCGCCGCGACCGCGCCGTCTTCGACAGCTTCGCCCGCGAACTGATGCCCGCCCTGACGGCCGCCCGTCCCGGCGGCAAGGTGCGCCTGTGGTCCGCGGGCGCCTCGACCGGCCAGGAAGCCTATTCCCTGGCCATCGCCGCGCTGGAAAGCCGCGCCGACGTCGAGATCGTCGCCACCGACCTGTCGCGCCTGTCGGTCGAGAAGGCCGCCTCGGGCCTCTACACCTCGTTCGAGATCCAGCGCGGCCTGTCGGCGCGGACCATGCTGCGCTGGTTCGAGCAGGCCGACGACCAATGGCGCGCCCGCCCCGAACTGCGCGCCGCCGTGACGTTCGAACGCGCCAATCTGCTGGACGAGCCCGTCGACGACGGCCGCTTCGACGTCATCTTCTGCCGCCACGTCCTCAGCGATCTGGAGCCCGCGCGCCGCGCCCGGGTGCTGGACGGGCTGGAGCGGCGACTGGTCGACGACGGCTGCCTGTTCCTGGGCGTGGACGAACGCCCCGAAGGCGACAGCGTCGCCTTCCGCCCCGTGGCCGGTCGCCCCGGCCTCTACGTCAAGGCGCCGTCAGCCCTGCGCCGCGCCGCCTAGCAGACCGGCGACCGCCGTCGCCTTGACCCGCGCCTGCGGAACCTCGGCGAAGACCAGATCCGTCGTGCCGAAATACTCGGCCTGGTTCATGGCGCACCAGTCAGTCGTGACCAGACGCGCCGTCGACTTGCCCGCGGCATTCTCCGACGCCCCGTAGAGAAAGTCGCCGCTACGCTCGGCCAGGGGCATGCGCCGGTCCTGATTGGCCCGCGCCATGAAACCCGCCAGCCGCTCGCGCGTCACCTCGGCGACCATCAGCCGGCCGTCGAACCGCACCACGGCGTCGAAGGCGTAGCGCGTCACCGGCCCGGCGGGCAGGCCCGTCCCCAAGGTGGTGTGGCCGATGAAGCCGGCGTCCGCCCCCGCCGCCCGCGCCAGGGCGGCGGCGACCGCTCGGCCCGTCTCGCCCAGGGTCAAGGCGCGCGGGCTGACGCCCAGCACCGCCCTCTCCTCGTCCGTCAGATGCGCCGCCAGGGTCGAGGCGATCAGGTCGGCAAGGCGCGGCGACGGCGCGGCCTTCAGCTCCACCGCCGTCGAGCCGACCGCGATCCGGCCGTCGTCGTAAAGGGTCGCCGCCGTATAGGCGTTGCTCCACGACCCGGTGTGGGCATAGGCGCTGCGCCCCTGTTGGTGCTGGAACAAAAGGTGGTTGTGCCCGCCGATCATCAGGGCGCCGTCGGGCAGCTGGGGCAGGATGTCGCGGTCCCCCGCCACCCCGGCATGGCTCATCACCAGCATCAGGTCGGCGCCGTCCAGCAACCGGGCCAGGTTCGCCTTCGCCCAGTCGCCGGGCGCCGGGATCGACAGCCAGTCGCGGCTGGCCTTGGGATAGGTGTTCAGGGAATCCGTTCCCGCCCCGACGATGCGCAGCGAGCGCTGGCCCAGCGGCACGGTCACGGCGGCGTCCGCATAGGGCCGGCCGGAGCGCGCATCGAGGATGTTGCTGACGACAACGATCCCCAGCCCCCGCATCCGGGCCACGACCTCATGCAGGTCCGGCGTCAGGTCGTTGTCGTGGTTGCCCAGGTTGACCACCGTCGGCGCCAGCTTCGGCAGTTCGCTCAGGAAGGCCCAGTCGATGGCCCCGCCCGACCGCACCGAGACGACATTGCCGTGCTCGAAACTGTCGCCGTCGACGGCGATCAGGTGCGGGACGTCCGATCCGGCCACCTCGGCCTCCAGCGCCGCCAGCAGTTGCCCGGTGCGCTCATAGGCGGAATGCAGGTCCGACATGGCCAGGACCCGGCCCAGAACCTGCGGCTCGCGCCACGGGGCCAGGGCGCTCAGGCCCGGCGCGGCGGCGGCGGTCGCCAGAAGCTGGAAGAGGCGGCGGCGGTGCAGCGGGGTGATCGTCATGCCCTGGTCCCTGTCAGACCGCGCCCGGCGCGTCGAGAGACCCTCGCCGAAACAGCGGCGCAGCCCTGTCGTTTCGCACGACATATTGCGGCGCACAATCCCTCGATGCGCCCGAGAACCCCTTTGGCGTCAGGCGAAACGTCGAGTTTTCCCCCACCGTGTCCGTGTCGCGAAAGCTTCATCGACCACGCATCCTCGACGCTGGAAAAAGCGTCGCCGTGGACCTAGGCCCTCGCCCAATCTCAACGAGGATCCTCCCCCATGTCCCGTCGTCTCGCCGCCCTCGCCGCCTCCGCCAGCGGCCTCGCCCTTCTGATCGCCGCCCCGGCCATGGCGCAAACCGCTGCTGCGGCCGCCGATCCGGCCGTCGGCGTCGACGAAATCGTCGTCACCGCCCAGCGCCGCAGCGAAAACATCCGCGACGTGCCTTTCGCCGTCACGGCGATGAACACCGAGACCCTGAACGCCGTCTCGGCCGGCGGCGCCGACATCCTCAGCCTGTCGGGCCGCGTGCCCAGCCTGCAGGTCGAAAGCTCGAACGGCCGCTACGCTCCGCGCTTCTACATCCGCGGCCTCGGCAACGTGGACTTCGACTTCACCGCCTCGCAGCCGGTCTCGGTGGTGATGGACGACATCGTGCTGGAGAGCGTCTACCTGAAGGGCTTCCCCCTGTTCGACGTCAAGCAGCTGGAGGTGCTGCGCGGCCCCCAGGGCACCCTGTTCGGCCGCAACACCCCGGCCGGCGTGGTCAAGATCGACACCACCAAGCCCGGCCAGGACTTCACCGGCTACGGCTCGTTGACCTACGGCGTCTACGGCTCCAGCCGCGCCGAGGGCGGCGTCACCCTGCCGCTGACGGACACCCTGTCGGTGCGCGTCGCCGGCCTGTGGAACCACCGCGACGACTGGGTCGACAACGCCTATGACGCCCCCTTCGCCAAGAAGGACGGCAAGGACCTCGGCAATTTCGACGACATCGCCGGCCGCGTCCACGTCGCCTGGACGCCGACCGAGCGCCTGTCGGCCCTGCTGACCCTGCAGGCCCGCGACTATAAGGGCACGGGCACGATGAACCGCGCCAACGTCCTGACCAAGGGCTCGAACAAGCTGAACGACCGCTTCGACCGCGACACCGTCTATTACGACGGCGGCCGCAACAACTTCCAGAAGCAGCAGACCACCTCGCAGTCGCTGCAGGTCGCCTATGACTTCGGTCCCGCCACCCTGACCGGCGTGATCGGCTCCTATAAAGGCTCCAGCCAGGGCGACGGCGACATCGACGGCGGCGTCCTGAACGATCCGGTCAACAGCGGCTCCATCCCGTTCCGTTCGGAAAGCGGCACCCTGTCCAGCGACCTGCTGCAGAACACCTATGAGCTGCGCCTGGCCTCGAACGGCGACGCGCGCCTCGGCTGGCAGGTGGGCGCCTTCTACTGGGACGAGCGCATCAATCTGGTGTCCGGCACCTTCAACGGCACCGGCGGCCTCTTCCCCGTCGCCGCCACCGACGTGGTGCAGAAGTCGGACGCCTGGTCGGTGTTCGGCCAGGGCCGCTATCAGGTGACCGACGCCTTCAAGCTGACGGCGGGCGTGCGCTACACCGAGGACAGCCGCGACTACCGCGGCCAGCGCGTCATCGGCGCCCCGGCCAGCGCGACGATCTCGGTCGGCGACGAACAGGTCAGCTGGGACGTCAGCGCCCTCTATGAGGTCAACGACAGCCTGAACCTGTTCGCCCGCGTCGCCAGCGGCTATCGCGGCCCGTCGATCCAGGGGCGCAACCTGCCGGTCCTGACCACGGCCGATTCCGAGACCGTCATGTCCTATGAGGCCGGCCTGAAGTCGCGCCTGTGGAACGGCCGCGCGCGCCTGAACGCCACCGCCTACCTCTATGAGGTCAGCGACATGCAGTTCACCGCCATCGGCGGCGCCGACAACTCCAACCGCCTGATCAACGCCGACAAGGGCGAGGGCTATGGTCTGGAAATCGACGGCGACGTCTATCTGGGCGCGGGCTTCAGCCTGGCCGCCGGCGCCGCCTGGAACCACACCGAGATCAAGGACAGCGACCTGCTGGTGGCCGTCTGCGGCGCCGGCTGCACCGTCACCGACCCGATCGTCATGGTCGGCACGGCCCGCCGCGCCAAGGTCGACGGCAACCCCTTCCCCCAGGCGCCGGAATACACCGCCAACCTGACCCTCTCCTACGTCCGCCCCATCGGCGACGATCAGGAGCTGTTCGCCTCGACGGACTGGGTGGTGCAGAAGGACTTCAACCTGTTCCTCTATGAATCGGTCGAGTTCATGCAGGACACGGCCTTCGAGGGCGGCCTGCGCGCGGGCTGGCGCGACCTGAACCAGGGCCTGGAAGCCGCGGCCTATGTCCGCAACATCACGGACGAAGCCAACGTCATCGGCGCCATCGACTTCAACAACCTGACCGCCTTCGTCAACGAGCCGCGCATGTACGGCGTGGAGTTGTCGAAGCGCTTCTAAGCCGTTCAGGCTGAGCACATCGGAGGGCGGCGGCGGGGAGACCCGGCGCCGCCCTCTTGCCATCCGGCGCGCTCTGACCGCCTACTGCCTCCCGGATCGGGGAGGATCTTTCACATGCGGCTGGCCCTGCTGTTCGGATCGCTGACGCTCGCCTTCCTGCTGGCAGTGTGGACCACCCAGGTCCCCAAGCCTCGCCCCATTGATGCGCCCGCCGCCGCCTTCTCGGCCGCGCGGGCCATGACCGACATCGAGCAGATCGCCCGCGCCCCGCACCCGGTCGGCTCGGCCGAACACGCCCGCGTCCGCGCCTATCTGACCGCCCGCATGACCCAGCTGGGCCTGTCGCCGCAGGAGCAGGCGGGGCCGCTGTCGCCGGGCTCGATCCAGCGGCTGAAGAAGGCGGGCGGCGATCCCGACGCGGCCAATAATCAGGCGATCAACCTGATCGGCGTCCTGCCTGGAAAAGACCGCAGCCAACCCGCCGTCATGCTGATGGCCCACTACGACACCGTGGTCGGCTCGCCCGGCGCGGCCGACGATTCCACCGGCGTCGGCGCCGTGCTGGAAGCCGTGCGCGCCATCAAGGCGCGGGGTCCGGTCGAGCGTGACCTGGTCGTCCTGCTGACCGACGCCGAGGAGTTGAACCTGGACGGCGCCCGCATCTTCTTCGGCGGGCATCCCTTGCGCGACCGCATCGGCGCCGTGGTCAATCTGGAGGCGCGCGGCGGCGGCGGCCGCGCCGCCATGTTCGAGACCGGGCGCGACGCCGGCCCAAGCGTCGACCTGTTCCGCCGCGCCGCCGCCCGCGCCGACGGCGGGACCACCGCCACTTCGCTCGCCGTCTTCATGTACGAGCAGATGCCCAACGGCACCGACTTCACCATCCCCAAGGATCGCGGCATCGGCGGCTTGAACTTCGCCTTCATCGGCCGCCCGGCCCAGTACCACTCCGCCGACGCCACCCCCGCCAACCTCGACAAGGGCGGCTTGCAGCATATCGGATCGCAAGCGCTGGAAGCCGCCGACGCCCTGTTGCGGGCCCCCGCCCTGCCCGCCAAGGGACCGAACACCGTCTATGCCGACGTCTTCGGCCGCCTGATGCTCAGCCATTCGGCGGCGACGGGCTGGCTCCTGCTGGGGCTGACGGCTCTGTTCGGCGGGTTCGCCGCCTGGCGCGCCCGTCGCGCTGTCGGCCTGACCACCGGACAGGTCGGTCGCGGCCTGCTGGACGGGTTGTGGTTCGCGTCCGCCGGACTGGTGCTGGCCCAGGCCGTGCGCCTGCTGGCCGGGCCGATGTCGAGCCGCGCCGCCTCGTCCGAGACCTATTACGTCCTGCTGCGTCGCTTGCCGTGGATGGAGGCGGGCGCCGTCCTGAGCATCCTGGCCCTGGCCCTGCTCTTGCTGACCGGCGCGCGTCGCCAGCGGCCGCGCACGGTCGCCTGTGTCGTCGCTGTCCTGACCCTTCTCGTGCTGTTGATCGGCGGCTTCAGCCCGCTCATGCTCGGCGCGGGCCTGATCGCCGCCGCCCTGTCGCTCTGGCCGGTCAAGGCGCCGACGTCGACCTGGGGCGGCTGGCTGGGCCTGATCGCCCTCGTCTTCCTGCTCGGCGGCATCGTTCAGGGCGCCGCGCCCGAGGCCGCGCTCCTGTTTGTCTGGCCTGCCCTGCTAGCCGCGGCCGCCGCGGCCCTGTCCGCCCTGATCGGCCCCGACCTGACGCGGCCCATAGGCCTGATCCCGCCCGCCGCCGCCGGCGTCCTCGGCGGCGCCTGGCTGATGGCGATCGGCCATTTCGTCTTCCTCGGCATCGGCATGGACCTGCCCGGCGCCCTGGCCATGATCGGCCTGCTGGCCCTGCTGTTCCTGCGCCCGCTCAGCCCGCCCGTCGCCGTGGCCCGTCCGGTGCTGATCGGGGCGGCGGCCTGCCTGATCCTCGCCTGCGGCCTCAGCCTCGCCGCCCGCTTCGCCGAGCCGACGCCCGCCGTCGCCGAGGTCCTGCCATAGCGGCGGCCCGCTGGCGAAAACCCGGCTGAACGTCTATCGGAGCCTGATGTCCCACGATCCCGTCCTCGTCACCGGCTCGGCCGGCTTCATCGGCTTCCACACCGCGCGGCGGCTGCTGGAGCGCGGCGAGACGGTCATCGGCCTCGACAACCTCAACGCCTATTATGACCCGGCGCTCAAACACGCCCGTCTGGCCCAGCTTCAAGCCTACCCCGCCTATCACCACCACACCCTCGATCTGGCCGACCGCGCCGGCGTCGCCGCCCTGTTCGCCGAGCATTCGCCGCGCCGCGTCGTCCACCTCGCCGCCCAGGCCGGGGTCCGCTACAGCCTCGAAGCGCCCGAGACCTATGTGGATTCCAACGTCGTCGGCTTCCTCAGCATCCTCGAGGGCTGCCGCGCGGTTCAGGCGACCAACCTCGTCTTCGCCTCGACCAGTTCGGTGTTCGGCGCCAACGCCGCCCTGCCGTTCTCGGTGCGCGACCCGGCCGACCACCCGCTGACCGTCTATGCGGCGACCAAGCTGGCCAACGAGGCCATGGCCCATTCCTACGCCCACCTGTTCGGCTTCCCGGCCACGGGCCTGCGCTTCTTCACCGTCTATGGACCGTGGGGCCGCCCGGACATGGCCCTGTTCAAATTCACCCGCGCCATCCTCAAGGACGAGCCGATCGACGTCTATGGTCAGGGCAAGATGTCGCGCGACTTCACCTATGTGGACGATATCGTCACCGGCGTGGTCGCGGCCCTGGACCGCCCCGCCGCCGTCGACCCGACCTGGGACGCCACCGCCCCCAACCCCGCCACCAGCGGCGTCGCCCCCTGGCGCATCCTCAACCTGGGCGCCGGCCGCCCGGTCGCCCTGATGCGCTATATCGAGGTGCTGGAGCAGAAACTGGGCCGCAAGGCCAGGCTGAACCTCATGCCCATGCAGGACGGCGACGTGGCCAATACCGAGGCCGACGTCACCGACACCCTCAAAGCCCTCGACTACGCCCCCTCCACCCCCGTGGAAGACGGCGTCGGCCGCTTCGTGAACTGGTACTGCAACTTCTACCGCGAGAACTGACGCGCGGACGCTCGCCGCGTCCGTCGTCTCTCGTCAGATTGTCTGGAGATGCCCTGGTGGAGCCGAGGGGAGTCGAACCCCTGACCTCGTCATTGCGAACGACGCGCTCTACCAACTGAGCTACGGCCCCGACCGACAGGCAGGGGCGGAGATAAGCGGGGCGTCGGGGGAGTGTCAACGGGGCGCCGAGGAATCCTTGGCGTTCGGCTGCGGCGCCGCTAGAAGCGAACGGGTTTCAAGGGAATTTCCGCAATGGGCATCGGCGCCGGCGTCATCGGCTTCATCTTCTTCGTGCTGGGCGCGCTGCTGCAGTTGCTGCTGTTCGCCATCATCGCCAATGCGATCCTGAGCTGGCTGTTCGCCTTCGACGTGATCAACTACCGCAACCGCTTCGTGGCCCATGTGGCCGAGTTCCTGGACCGCTTCACCGGGCCGATCCTGGCGCCGCTGCGCCGCGTGATCCCGCCGCTGGGCGGCATCGACCTGACGCCGATCGTGGCCCTGCTGATCATCCAGGGCGTGCAGGGCTATCTGCTGCCGCCGCTGCATCTGGCGGCGCTGGGCCTGACCGGCGGTTACTGAGGCGAAACGTTGAGGCGGGGACACGGGCGGTCAGGAATCTTAATCCCGCCCCATTCCGCCCCTTGCGCCCGGCGGGCGGGCTCCTAAGGTGCCCGCGATTGGTCCCGACGGGACCGCAGATTGCGCGTATTCATGACCACGATCAGGACAGTCGCCGTCATCGGCGCCGGACAAATGGGTTCGGGCATCGCTCAGGCGGTGGCGACCGGCGGCTACGAGGTGCGGCTCTACGACCTGTCGGCCGAGCGCATTCCGCTGGCCCAGGGCGAGATCGCGGCCAGCCTGGCGCGCCGCGCCGCGCGCGGCCTGACGACCCAGGCCGAGGCCGACGCCGCCCTGGCCCGCATCCAGCCCGCAGCCTCGCTGATGGAGGCCGCCCAGGCCGACCTGATCATCGAGGCGGCGTCCGAGGACGAGGCGGTCAAGAAATCGGTCTTCATCGACCTTCTGCCCCACCTGGGTCCCGACACCCTGCTGGCCTCCAACACCTCGTCCATCTCGATCACCCGACTGGCCTCGGTCAGCGACCGGCCCGACCGCTTCATCGGCCTGCACTTCATGAAGCCGGCCCCGACGATGAAGCTGGTCGAGATCGTGCGCGGCATCGCCACCTCGGCCGCCACCTATGAGGCCGCCGTCGCCTTCGCCGAGAGCCTGGGCAAGATCACCACCGAGTCCGAGGACTTCCCCGCCTTCATCGTCAACCGCATCCTGGTGCCGATGATGAACGAAGCCATCTATGTCCTGTACGAAGGCGTCGGCAACGTCGCCTCGATCGACAAGGCGCTGAAGCTGGGCGCCAACCACCCGATGGGGCCGCTGGAACTAGCCGACTTCATGGGTCTGGACGTGGTCCTGGCCATCATGAACGTGCTGTACGACGGCCTGGCCGACAGCAAGTACCGCCCCTGCCCGCTGCTGGTGAAGTATGTCGAGGCCGGTTGGCTGGGCAAGAAGAGCGGCCGCGGCTTCTACGACTATTCCGGCGCCGTGCCGGTCCCGACCCGCTGATGCGTTTCGACCGGATCGAAGACCTGCCGGGTCTCAAGCGCGTCGCGCCGCGGCGCACGACCCGGGCCTTTGTGCTGGCCGGCCTGGCCGCCGCCGCCTGGCCGCCGCTGATCCTCACCCTGGCCGTCTGGCCGCCCGAGAACTGGGCGTCGGGCGTCGATACGGACTGGCGTCTGGTGCTGCTGGTGGTCGGCATGGCCGCCGCGCCGATCGGCCTGTGGCTGATGCACCGCAGCCACGCCGACACCGGCCGCCCCTCGACCCGCCTGGGCGTGGTGTGCCGCTTCATGGTGTTCGGCGGACTGCTGGCCGCCGCCGTGCAGACGCTGATCGCCCTGGTCATGTCCCTGCTGTCGCTGATCGCCTCGCAAAGCCTGGTTCAGGGCCTGGGCGCGCTGGAGACCACCCTGCTGATCTTCGGCGTCGCGGGTCTACCGCTGGCGGTGCTGGTGGGCGTCAGCTACGCCCTGTGGGCCGGGCTGTGCGCCGCCTTCATCGCCTTCGCGCCCGCCCCCGTGGTCAAGGACCGCATGGGGCTGATGCAGAACGGCGCGGGCTGACATTACCGCGATTTAAGGCGCCCCGACCGGCCCAAGGCCGTATGAGCAGACCGCTCGCTTGGGGAGGGCCGACGCCGTGACCGACCAGACCATCCTTCAGCCCGTGGCCGCGGACGCCCGCATCCAGACCCTGGACGTGCTGCGCGGCGTGGCCGTTCTGGGCATTCTGGCGGTCAACGCCGCCGCCTTCGCCCTGCCCATGTCGGCGGCCATGGCGCCCGAACAGTCGCCCTTCGCCCAGATCGGGTCCTCGGCCGTCGCCCTGTGGGCCGTCGAGGTCTTCTTCCATCAGAAGTTCGTCACCCTGTTTTCCCTGCTGTTCGGGGTGTCGATCTTTCTGGTCGGCGGCGAGCGTCGGGATGAGGGACGCGGGCGGGTGCTGCGTCGCCGCCTCTTGTGGCTGGCCCTGTTCGGCCTGATCCACGGCGCGGCCTTCTGGTACGGCGACATCCTGCTGCTCTACGCCTGGTCCGGGCTGTTCGTCATGCTGATGCGCTCGATGTCGGCGCGCTCGCTTATCCTGTTCGGGGCCGCCGCCACGCTCGGGCTGGCCACAATGCAAGCAGCGACCATGTGGCTGACGGTTAATGGTCCCGCAGCCCTGACCGACGCCCTGAACGACGACGCCATGGCCCTGGCTGACGGGGCCGTGACCGCCAGCATCGCCGCCTATCGCAGCGGCTGGCCGGGCGCCCTGATCGAGAACCTCAAGGCCTGGGGCATCCTGCAGAGCGCCAGCCTGTTCGGCTATGTCTTCGCCACCGTCGCCCTGATGATGCTGGGCATGGGCCTGTTCAAGGCCGGCTTCTTCCATGGCCGGATGCCGACCCGCGTCTATGTCGCCCTGATCGCGATCGGCGGCGCGGTCCTGGCCCTGCTGGGCGTGCTGGAGTGGCGCGAAGCCATGGCCGGGCCGGATGTCGAGGCCACCGGCGGCTGGGCCGAGATCGTCGCCTCCTATCCGATCTTCGTCACCCTGGCCTACGCCAGCGGCCTGATCCTCATGACCACGCGAGGCGTGACCTGGCTCCGCCGGATCTTCGCGCCGGTCGGGCAGATGGCCTTCACCAACTACCTGAGCCAGACGCTCATCATGACGACCCTCTTCTCCATGCCGTGGGGGCCGCGGCTGATGGGACAGGTCGATTATCCGGAGCAGTGGGCCATCGTCGTCGCCGTCTGGGCCCTGCAACTGGTCTGGTCGCCGCTGTGGCTGAGCCGCTTCCGCATGGGGCCGCTGGAGTGGCTGTGGCGGTCGCTGTCCTATGGTCGGCGCCTGCCCTTGCGCCGCGAGGCCTAACGGCAAGGTTTCGGGCGGCAAGGTTTCGGGCGGCAAGTTGCAGCCGGTCCGCCGATGGCTTAATCGCGCGGCATGACCGACGAAGCCCCCATCCGCCCCGAAGCCCGCGCCCCCCGGGGCTTCGCCGACCGTCGCGGCCGCGACCTGACCGCCGAGCGCCGCATCGTCGCGCGCGTGTCCGAGGTCTATGAGCGCTGGGGCTTCGAGCCGCTGGAGACCTCGGCGTTCGAGTACGCCGACGCTCTGGGCAAGTTCCTGCCCGACGCCGACCGTCCCAACGAGGGCGTCTTCGCCCTGCAGGACGACGCCGGTTCGGACGAGCCGGGCGAGTGGATGGCCCTGCGCTACGACCACACCGCCCCCCTGGCCCGCTTCGCCGCGCAGAACTGGGAGACCCTGCCCAAGCCGTTCCGCCGCTACGCCTACGGCCCGGTCTGGCGCAACGAGAAGCCCGGCCCCGGCCGCTTCCGCGAGTTCTGGCAGTGCGACGCCGACACCGTCGGCTCGGACCGGCCCGAGGCCGACGCCGAGATCATCGCCATGGGCTGCGAGGGCCTGCGCGCCGCCGGCCTCGGCGACGGCCAGTCGGTGATCCGCGTCTCCAACCGCAAGCTGTTCGACGGCCTGTTCGACGCCGGCGGCGTGACCGATGCGGTCCAGCGCCTGACGGCCCTGCGCGCCGTCGACAAATACGACCGCCTGGGTCTGGAGGGCGTGCGCGCCCTGCTGGGCGAGGGCCGACTGGACGAATCCGGCGACTACACCAAGGGCGCCCGCCTGCCCGCCGCCGTGATCGGCGCGGTCGAGGCCTTCCTGGTTTCAGCCGAGACGCCCGGCCTGAGCCGCGCGGGCGTGCTGGACGCCGTGGCCAACGCAGGCGCAGCCTTGGGCGCCGCGGGCGAAGCGGCCCTGGCCGAACTGTCCGCCATCGACCGGGCGCTGACCGCCATGCGCGTCGGCGAGGCCGAGGTGAAGTTCGACCCGACCATCGTGCGCGGTCTGGAATACTACACCGGGGCCGTGTTCGAGGCCGAGCTGCTGCTGGACACCAAGGACGACAAGGGCCGGGCCGTGCGCTTCGGCTCCATCGGCGGCGGCGGCCGCTATGACGATCTGGTGGCGCGCTTCACCGGCCAGTCGGTTCCCGCCACCGGCTTCTCGTTCGGGGTGTCGCGCCTGGCCTCGGCCCTGCGCGCCGCCGGTCGCGGCGCCGACGACGCTGTGCGCGGCCCGGTGGTGGTCATCGTCTTCTCCGAGGACGACATGCAGCACTACCTCGACGCCGTATCCGAACTGCGCGCCGCCGGCATCGCCGCCGAGCTTTACCTCGGTCGCGCCGGCATGAAGGCCCAGATGAAGTACGCCGACCGTCGCGGTTCGCCCGCCGTGGTCATCCTAGGCGGCGACGAACTGGCCGCCGGCGAAGTGACCATCAAGGATCTGGATGCCGGACGCGCCCGCGCCGCCGCCATCGCCGACAACGAGGCCTGGAAAGCCGAGCGTCCGGGCCAGCAGAAGGTGGCCCGCAGCGAACTGGTCGCAGCCGTCCGCGCCATTATCGAATAGGCTTCGATTAACCTTTGCGGCTGAACGTGTATTATCGACGTTCAGTCACGAAAGACCATTCTTTAGACATGGATGCGATTGACTTGCCCCCGGGCTTCGCGTCAATTGGCCTCACTCAAGAGGCGCAGCGGTCTGCCGCAGCGACATCTTGGAGGCGTTTCGGGGAGGAAACGTCCGCTCCTTAGAGAGCGAGAAAGCCCGCTGCGATGTATCCCCCGCAGCGGGCTTTTTCTTGCCTGAAATCCTGATCGACGGTTCGCGCCGCCCGGCCCGACGCCCCATTGTCGAAAGACCTTCAACAACAGCCGTCCGCCCATGAAAAAAGGGCCGGAGCGTCGTCGCTCCGGCCCTCTTCATCGTCAGACGCCGCGCCTTACCAGATGCGGACGCGGTCTTCCGGCGCGAGGTAGTATTTCGAGCCCGGCTTGACGCCGAAGGCTTCGTACCAGGCGTCGACGTTGCGCACCGGGCCGATCACGCGGAACTCGGCCGGGCTGTGCGGGTCGGTGGCGATCTGCTGCTTCAGCGCCTCCTCGCGGTACTTCGACTGCCAGACCTGGGCCCAGCCGTAGAAGAAGCGCTGGTCGCCGGTCGTGCCGTCGATCACCGGCGCCGGTCGGCCGTTCAGCGACAGGTGGTAGGCGTCCAGGCCCACCGCCGTGCCGGCGGCGTCGCCGATGTTCTCGCCCATGGTCAGGCCGCCCTGAACCGGGTGCCCCGGCAGCGGCTCATAGGAGTCGTACTGGGCGCCCAGACGCTTGGTCAGGCCCTCGAAATTGGCCTTGTCCTGATCGGTCCACCAGTTGCGCAGCACGCCGTCGCCGTCGGACTTGGAGCCCTGGTCGTCGAAGCCGTGGCCGATCTCGTGGCCGATCACGCCGCCGATGCCGCCGTAATTGACCGCCGGGTCCGCGTTCGGATCGAAGAAGGGCGGCTGCAGGATGGCGGCCGGGAAGACGATCTCGTTATTGGCCGAGTTGTAGTAGGCGTTGACCGTCTGCGGGGTCATGCCCCACTCGGCCTTGTCGACCGGCTGGTTCAGGCGGTTCAGCTGATAGTTCCACTGGAACTGGCCCAGACGCTGGGTGTTGCCGAACAGGTCGTCAGCGCGGATTTCCAGGGCCGAATAGTCGCGCCACTTGTCCGGATAGCCGATCTTGACGGTGAACTTGCGCAGCTTCTCCTGCGCCGCGGCCTTGGTCTCCGTGCCCATCCAGGTCAGGTTGTCGATGCGGTGCGACAGGGCGGTGCGCAGGTTGGCGACCAGTTCTTCCATCTTGGCCTTGGATTCGGCCGGGAAGTATTCGGCGACGTACAGACGGCCCGCCGCCTCGCCCAGCGCGCCTTCGGCGAAGCTGATGGCGCGCTTCTCGCGGGTGCGCTGCTCGGGCTGGCCCGACAGGTCGCGCGAACGGAACTCCCACTGGGCGTCCGAGAAGCGCTTGGACAGGCTGCCGGCGGCTTCATCCGTGGTGTGGAAGGCCTGCCAGGCCTGCAGGGTGTCGATCGGCGTCTCGGCGAAGATGGCGGCGATCTTGGGCATGGCCGTGTTCTGGCGCACGATCAGACGGTCGATCGCGCCCAGGCCGGCGGCGTTGAAATAGCCGTTCCAGTCGAAGCCCGGCGCCTCGGCGGCCAGGGCGCGGATGCTGGATTCGTTGTAGGTCTTGTCGCGGTTGCGGTTCTCGATCGGGGTCCAGTGGGCCTCGGCGATCTTGGTCTCCAGCGCCACGATGGCGGCGGCGTGACCCGCGGGATCAGCCCAGCCGATGTTGCTCAGCATCCGCTCGACATAGGCCTGATACTTGTCCTTCTTGTCCGCGAAGCGGGCGTCCAGATAGTAGTCGCGGTTGGGCAGGCCGATGCCCGACTGGCCGGTCGTCACGGCGTAACGGGTCGGGTTCTTCTGGTCGATCGTGATGCCGGTGCCGAAGAAGGACGAACCGACGCGGCCTTGCGTCTGGCCCATGTAGGCGGCGATCTTCTCGTGCGTGTCGGCGGCGCGGATGGCGGCCAGGAAGGGCTGCAGCGGCTGGGCGTCCAGCGCCTCGATGCGCGCCACGTCGCTGTAGCTGCGATAGGCGTCGGCGATCTTGGCCTCGTCCGAACCGGGCTTCAGGTCGGTGCGCGCGACCAGACCCTGGATCAGGGCCTTCATGCGGTTGTCCGACAGTTCGCGCAGCAGCGGGAAGGAGCCGTAGGAGGTGCGGTCCGACGGGATCTGCAGCTTGTCGAAGGCCGCGCCGTTGGCGTAGCGGAAGAAGCTGTCGCCCGGGGTCACCGAGGTGTCGCGACCCGTCAGGTCGAAGCCCCAGGTTCCGTACTTGGGCGCGTCCGTGCCGACCCAGCCGGCCGGCGCTGCGCCGCCTTCGGGCGCCGAGGCGCCGTGGAACAGCTCCACGACCGTGCAGGCATCGTCGACGCAGGCGTGGTCATGGCTGTCTTGCGCAGCCGCGACGCCCGCAGGCAGGAGCAGGGCGCCGACAGCGGCCCCGATCAGCAGTTTCTTCATCAGCGTTTCCCTCGATCAGCCTGTGCTCAGGTTCGGCGCGGACCCTAATCCCGCCGTGAGCGTCGGCGCGTCTTAAAAAAAGTTCATGAAAGACGCGAGCGCTATCGCCAGAACGTGATCGCCTGCGCCACAGTGCGGCGCTAGAGCGAAATCGGTTCAGGTGCGATCACATCTGAACCCAGATCTTCGCTCCAGCATCAATCTGGAGCCTGATTCACGACATCGGTGGAATCGCGAAGCGATCCCACCTCAACCGATCAGGCTCAGGGAGGATTCATGGGCGAGGCGCACGGCGGCGAGTATCGGGACCTGGTGGTCTTTCTGGCGGCGGCCGGGGTCGTCGTGCCCCTGTTCAACCGCCTGAAGATCAGCCCCGTGCTGGGCTTCCTCGCCGCCGGCGTCCTGCTGGGGCCCGACGGCCTGGGCCGGTTCGCCCAGTCGGACGGCTGGCTCAGCTGGCTGACCATCGGCGATCAGGCGCAGATCCGCCAGTTGTCGGAACTGGGCGTCGCCTTCCTGCTGTTCATGATCGGGCTGGAGCTGTCGTGGGAGCGGCTGAAGGCCATGCGGCGGCTCGTGTTCGGCCTCGGCATGCTGCAGATCGCCATCTGCGCCGGGGCCATCGCCGTCGTCTTCATGATCCTGGGCCAGCCGCTCGCCGGGGCGGCGGTCCTGGGCATGGGCCTGGCCCTGTCATCCACCGCCGTGGTCATGCCGGTGCTGGCGGCGCAGGGCCGGATCAACAGCGAGACCGGCCGCGCCACCTTCGCCGTCCTGCTGGCCCAGGACGTGGCCGTCGCGCCCATCCTGATCACCGTCACCGTCCTGGCGACCCTCGCCCAGGGGAGCGGAATGGGCGGCGCGGAGATCGAACCCGCCGAACTGGGCCGCGCCCTCTTCACCCTGGCGCCGGCGGCCGGCGGCCTGTTCCTGATGGTCCTGCTGGGACGGCTGGTGCTGCGCCCCATGTTCCGTTCGGTGGCCCGCGCCCAGCACCGGGGCGAAGGCCGCGAACTGTTCGTCGCCGCGTCGCTTCTGGTCGTCGTCGCCGCCGGGCTGGCGGCCCAGGCGGTCGGTCTATCGATGAGCCTGGGCGCCCTGGTCGCCGGGGTCCTGCTGGCCGAAACCGAGTTCCGCCGCGAGGTCGAGGTGGCCATCGACCCCTTCAAGGGCCTCTTGCTCGGCGTCTTCTTCATCGGCGTCGGCATCAGCCTGGATCTGGACGCCGTGGCCGCCGACCCCGTGACGGTGCTGGGCATGGCCGGGGGGCTGATCCTGCTCAAGGCCCTGGTGATCTTCGCCCTGGCCCGGGCCTGGGGTCTGGCGGGGCGCTCGGCCATCGAAACCGCCTTGGTGCTGGGTCCGGCGGGAGAGTTCGCCTTCGTCGTTCTGTCCACCGGCCTGGTCGAGGGCCTGGCCGCCCCCGATCTGACGCGAAAGGCCATGCTGGCGGCGACGCTCAGCATGTTCACCGTGCCCATCATGGCGGTCCTGGCGCGCACCCTGACCGGACGTATCGCGCCTCCGCCCGACGTCCAGACCGAGGACCTGTCGCCCACCTCGACCTCGGTGCTGGCGCCGGACGGCGCCGTACTGATCGTCGGCTTCGGCCGCGTCGGCCGTCTGGTCGGCGATCTTCTGGCCGAGCACGATCAGAAATTCATCGCCCTGGACGCCGA
Source organism: Brevundimonas sp. KH_025 (assembly GCF_057839885.1). Classification (NCBI taxonomy): domain Bacteria; kingdom Pseudomonadati; phylum Pseudomonadota; class Alphaproteobacteria; order Caulobacterales; family Caulobacteraceae; genus Brevundimonas; species Brevundimonas sp. KH_025. The sequence goes on from NZ_CM174501.1 coordinate 2,758,133, forward strand.
TCCGGCCTCGGTCCGGACCGGCCGCGCCGAGGGCCGCGAGGTCTATTACGGCGACGCCGCCCGGCCCGAATTGCTGAACGCCTGCGGCCTGGCCACCGCCCGCGCCCTGATCGTCACCATGGACGCGCCGTCCAAGGTGGACGAGGTCGTCCGCACGGCGCGCGCCCTGCGTCCCGACCTGATCCTGATCGCCCGCGCCCGCGACGATCGGCACGCGGCGCGCCTCTACGCCCTGGGCGTCACCGACGCCGTGCCGGAAACCACCGAGGCCAGCCTGCAGCTGGCGGAGAACACCCTGGTCGATCTGGGCGTGCCTATGGGACTGGTGCTGGCCTCGATCCACGAGCGCCGCGACGGCTTCCGCAAGGCCTTCCAGACAGCCGCCCCCGATGGCCGCGGCGCCCGCCCGGCGCGCGCCTTCCGCACCCTCCGCGCCGCGGCTCCCCCGCCGCCCGCGGACGACCAATCTAAGTAAAACCCCTTATCCTGATTGACCTTAAGGCCAAGCTTGGGCAGGATTTGAGATCGGTAAGCGACCCATTTTGGTCATTGTTCGGTGATGAAAGTTCGACCTTCCCCCCACGGGACGTCGGTCGTCGCCTGGTTCGTGGTTCTCGCCGAGGCGGCGTTGGACCACAGCTGACGACGCGCTGCCGTTCCTTCACGACCGGCGGGCGTTTCGCCCTAACCGAACTGCCAGAGTTTTTTGCTGATGCGTGATACCCCCCTGTCCGCCCCTGAAGCCGTCGAGGCCGAGGGCCAGCCCCGTCTGAACCGCCGTCAGGCGGCCAAGATCCGCACCCGTCAAAAGGTGCTGGACGCCGCGCGCGCCCTGTTCGCCGAGCGCGGCTACGACGCCGCCACCATCCGCGACATCGCCAAGGGCGCCGGCATGTCGACCGGCGCCGTCTTCGCCAACTTCCAGGACAAGGCGGAACTGTTCGAGTGCGTCTTCGCCGAGGAAATGGCCGGCCTGCTGCAGGACATCCAGACCGCCGCCGGTCATGAAGGCCGCGTCGCCGAGCGCCTGGCCGAGGGCCTGACCGCCGGCTACCACCGCTCGCTGGAGCACCTGCCGCTGATGCAGGCCATGATCGCCCGCTCCTGGTTCCAGCCCGAAGCCGCCGACGTGCGTTCGCGCACCTTCGTCAAGCCGATCGTCGAGGCCATCATCGCCGTGCTGCAAGGCGGCATTCGCGAAGGCGAGCTGCGTCAGGACCTGGATCAGCTGGTCATGGCCCGCATGATCTGGGACGTCTTCATCGCCAACTTCCGCTACGCCGCCTACGACAACTGGGGCATCGAGGAGCTGACGCCGCACATCCGCAAGCAACTGGACCTGATCCTGTCCAGCCAACTCGCGCGACAGTAAGAACTGCCGCATTCTTGGAGGGCCGCGGTCGTCGGCCCTCCGGGACCTCCCGACCCGACGCGGCCTGGCGCTTCGCGTACGCCTGATCAGGCGCTGTCGCGCCGCTTGAAGAGCCGAAATGCGCTCAAGCCGCGAGGGTCCGCGACCCGAGCATAGCGCCCTAGAAGAGCTTCAGCTCTTCCACCTCAAGACCACTTCCTTGATCGGATTGAGGAAGCCGCGCCCCTCGGCGCGGCTTTTCGTCCATTCGCGCTTCAGCTGCTGATACCACTTGGCCTGCTTGTCGGCGTCGTCGATCCAGATCAGGGCGGGGTCGTATTTCAGCCCCTCGTTCTGCAGATTCACCATGCCGCCGTCCTGTTTCAGGAAGGCGACCACGCCCATCCGCAGGAAGGGCTTGGCGATGGCGAAGACCCAGTGGTCCGACCAGAAGATCTGGGTGATCCGGGTCTTGGTTTCCGTCACCGGCGTCAGGCAGGTCAGGGCCAGCACCTGTTTGGCGCCGACCTGGATATGCTCCCAGCGATAACCCGGCAGACGGAAGGTGATCTCGGTCGCCGGGGCCCCGCCCAGGATCTTGTAGAGGCGGCTGTTCGACGACGGGGCGTGGCGCACCATGGCCCAGCCATAGTCGCGCGGCGCAAAGGTCTTGGCCTTTTCGTGCATCGAATGTTCGGAGCGCCACCACCATTGCTGGTGCACGAAGGGACCGTGAGCGGGGTCCATCAGGCCGACCACGGCGTGGTCGATATGGCTGTCGAAATCCATCGCCTCGACCAGCTTGGCCTCGCCCTCGGCGCCGGGGAACAAGGGCGGCTCATGATCCGGTTCGGACGGCGTGCGCGCGTCCGACGCCATCCAGACGAAGACCATGCCCTGGCTCTCGCGCACCGGATAGGAGCGCACGCGGATGCGATTGGCCTCGAACGCCTGATCCTCGACCAGCGACGGAATGGCGGCGCAGACGCCGTCGGGACGGAAGCGCCAGCCGTGATAGGGGCATTCGATCGTCTCGCCCTCGCCCGGCTTCTCGACCAGCCGCCCGGCCGACAGCGGCGCGGCGCGGTGGGGGCAGATGTCGCGCATGGCGTAGACCTCGCCCGCGCGGGTCCGGCCGATCAGCACCGGCTCGTCCATCACCTCATAACGCTTCAGGCTGGCCACCGGCACGTCGCGCGCCAGGGCGACGAAATACCAGGCGTCGCGCACGAAGCCCTTGCCGAAGGCGGTCGCCCCGACAGTGGCGGACGGCGCTTTCGCCTCGGCGGCGTCGGACGAAGGGGACTGGACGGGATCGGCGGCGGCTGGCTTCATCCCCCCTCTCTATCAAGAGACGCCGCCTGTGTCGTCGGGCTGAACGTCAAAGCAGTCAAAGTACTTTACATTGCAAAGCAAATGACCTATTCGACGACCATCACATCGGGAAAGCTCGCCATGATCCGCTGCTCCGCTCTCGCCGCCGCCCTTCTGATCCTGGCCGCGCCCGCCGCCGCCCTGGCCCAGGACGGTCACGTCAACCACGCCGAGGGCCACGCCGCCCACGGCCACGCGCACGCCGCCTTCGCCTCGGATCGCATCCATGTCGCCGTCGAGGGCCAGGGGCCGGACGTCATCTTCATCCCCGGCCTCAGCTCCTCGCCCGCCGCCTGGCAGGGCGCGGTCGATCACCTCAACGGCGCCTACCGCGTCCACCGCATCCATGTGCAGGGCTTCGCCGGCGCGCCGGCCGAGGGCAATGCGACCGGCCCCGTCGCCGCCCCCGTGGCCGAGGAGATCGCCCGCTACATCCGCGAGCAGGGGCTGACCAAGCCCGCCGTCGTCGGCCACTCGATGGGCGGAACCATGGGCATGATGCTGGCCGCCCGCCATCCCGACGCCGTCGGCAAGCTGATGGTCATCGACATGATCCCCTTCATGGGCGCCATGTTCGGCCCGCCCGGAACCACGGCCGAGAGCGTCAAGCCCGTCGCCGATCAGGTCTTCGCCGCCCAGTCGGCCGCGCCCCGCGACCAGTATCTGACCCAGGCCAAGGCCGCCGTCACCGGCATGATCAAGACCGAGGCCGCCCGCACCGGCCCGCTGCACGACGTCGAGACCAGCGACCAGCAGGTCTCGGCCGCCGCCTTCCGCGAACTGATCGTCACCGACCTGCGTCCGGAACTGGGCAAGATCACCGCCCCGACCGAGGTCCTCTATGTGAAGTTCAACGACCCGCGCATGACCGACGCCATCACCGACGTCATCTATCAGATGTCGTTCGCCAACCTGCCGGGGGCCAAACTGAAGCGTATCGACGACAGCGCCCACTTCATCATGCTGGACCAGCCGACGGCCTTCTATGGCCAGCTCGACGCCTTTCTTTCGGCGAAATAGGCCCTCACGCTCCTGTGAACTCAAGCGGGGCGTTTTCTGCGGCGGCGTGACCAGCTAGGGTCGCGCCGCTGGCAAGAGGGACTTTCATGGCGCGTAGAGACGGCGGACCGGACCGCAACGAGCAGGGCGGAGCCCCGAACGGCGGCCAAGGACGCGCCAAGCCGCGTCGGTCCTTCCTCGGCAACCTCTTCTACTGGGGCGCGGTCCTGGCCGTCTGGGGCCTGATCTTCGCCGTCGTCTTCTTCGCCATCTTCGCGCGCGACCTGCCCGACACCTCGACCCTCTATGAGGTCGATCGCCAGCCCTCGATCACCTATCTGGACCGCTCCGGCGCCCTGATTGCGGTGCGCGGCACCCAGATGGCCCCGCCGGTCGATCTGGACGCCCTGCCCGACTATGTCCCCGCCGCCTTCATCGCCATCGAGGACCGGCGCTTCTATCACCACCCCGGCTTCGACCCCATCGGCATGAGCCGGGCCATGGCCCTGAACCTCAAGGCCGGGCGCGTGGTCCAGGGCGGCTCGACCATCACCCAGCAGTTGGCCAAGAACCTGTTCCTGACGCCGGACCAGAACCTGAAGCGCAAGGTTCAGGAGCTGATGCTGGCCGTCTGGCTGGAGATGAAGTTCACCAAGAAAGAGATCCTCGCCCTCTATCTGAACCGGGTCTATTTCGGCGCCGGCGCCTATGGCATCGAGGCGGCCTCGCAGCGCTATTTCGACAAGAGCGCGGACAAGCTGACGGTCGGGGAATCCGCCCTGCTGGCCGGCCTGCTGAAAGCCCCCTCGCGCTATTCGCCGGTGTCCGAGAGCGAGCGCGCCGCCACCCGCGCCAATGTCGTCCTGAACGAAATGGTCGATGTCGGCGCCATCACCCCGGCCCAGCGCGACGCCGCCGTGGCCCAGCCGGTCCGCGTCTCGCGCACCCTGGCCAGCCAGCACGCCCAGTATTTCATCGACTGGCTGGACAAGCAGATCCGCGGCCTGGTCGGCGAACCGACCGAGGACATGGTGGTCGAGACCACCCTGGACCTGACGCTGCAGACCGACGCCGAGCGCGCCGTGCGCCGCATCCTGGACCGCGACAAGGGCCGGGGCGTCGAACAGGCGGCCCTGGTCGCCCTGGACGGCGAAGGCCGGGTCCGCGCCATGATCGGCGGCGGCTCCTACGCCGACAGCCAGTTCAACCGCGCCGTCGACGCCCGCCGTCAGGCCGGTTCGGCATGGAAGCCCTTCGTCTATCTGGCGGCGGTCGAGGCCGGCTACACGCCCTCGACGCCCGTCGTCGATGAGCCCGTCACCATCGGCGGCTGGTCGCCCAAGAACTATTCCGGCAATTTCGCGGGCCAGATGACCCTGGCCCAGGCCGTGGCCCAGTCGACCAATACGGTCGCCGCTTCTGTCGCGGATCAGGTCGGCCGCGACGCCGTGGCCCGCGCCGCGCGCCGTCTGGGCGTCACCGGCGCGATCGGCCTGCAGCCGTCCATGGCGCTCGGCGCCGTCGAGGTCAGCCCGCTGGAGATGGCCCAGGCCTATGACGCCTTCGCCAACGGCGGCAAGCGGGTCGAGGCCTATGGCATCAGCCGCATCCGCACCCCCTCGGGCCGCGTCATCTACCAGCACGGCACGGGCGAGAACGGCCAGGCGATCAACAACCCGCCGCTCTACTACATGAACCAGATGCTGCGCGGCGTGATCACCTCGGGCAGCGGCCGCTCGGCGGCCATCGGCGGTCGCGACATCGCCGGCAAGACCGGCACCACCTCGGACTACAAGGACGCCTGGTTCGTCGGCTACACTGGCGGCTTCGTCGCCGCCGTCTGGGTCGGCAAGGACGACAACAAGGCCATGCGCGGCGTGACCGGCGGCTCGTCCCCCGCCGCCATCTGGCGCGGCTTCATGGAGGCGGCTCTGCCCAAGCTGGCGGTCCAGCCCATCCCCAACGGCCCGCCCCTGCCCGAAGGCTGGGTCGCGCCCGATCCGGTCGGCGACATGATGGGACAGGTTCAGGACCCCTACGCGCAAGGCCAGGACGGCGACCCGAACGCCCCGGCCATCGTCGACGGCGAGCCCGTCCCGGCGCCCAAGCCCCTGCCCAACGACCAGCCGGTCGTCCGCCCGACCTCGCCCCAACCGTCGCCCAAGGACGCCCCGCGCAGCGAGAAGAAACCCGAAGCCGTCTTCTTCTAGGGGGCGCCCCACCTTCCTTGCCATCATCCCCGGCCTTGTGCCGGGGATCCAGAGAATCAAGGTCGGCCGTTCGCGCGACGACGCTCGGATCGCCAGCGTCGCGTTTATGGATCCTCGGCACGAGGCCGAGGATGACGGATAAAGTCTTAGCCGGCCTCGCCCGAGGCCTCAGCGCCCCACGGCGTGCAGCGCCGCGCCGTGGTCGCGCAGCCATTGGCGGAACGGGCGATGGTCCCCGACCAGGCGATGCACCACCGCCCAATAGGCCGGGCTGTGGTCGGCGTGGACCAGGTGGGCGACCTCGTGCGCGGCCAGGTAGTCGGCCACGTCTGCCGGGGCCATGATCACCCGCCAGGAATAGCGGATCGAGCGGTTGTGCGGGCTGCACGAACCCCAGCGCGAGCGGGTGTCCACGATCGACACCCTGACCGGCTTCTGGCCCAGCGCCGTCAGATGGACCTCGGTGCGCTCGACCAGAAACTCACGCGCCGCCCGCTTGAACCAGTTTTCGACCCGGCGCGAGAAGGCCTCGCCCTCGCCGCCCGAGCGGATCACCGGCCCGTCCGCCGTCTCGACCAGCCGCGCCGCCCCGGCCCCGCCGACGGCTTCCAGACGGACGGTCCGACCCAGCCACGACACCGCCGCGCCCGGCTCCAGCGGCGCGCCCGCGACCCGCGCCGCCAGCCGGTCGGCGATCCAGTTCGACTTGGTGCGCGCAAAGGCTACCGCCTCGGTCAGGCGGCGCTCGGACGGGGCCACGGCCACGGCTTCGCCGGCGCGGGCGTCGATACGGATCGACAGCCTTCGTGCGCGCGGGTTCACCGACAGGCGAAGGGCGCCCCCGCCCTCAAGCGGCAGCCGCTGGCCGTTCCGGTACTGCACTTAAGGACTCGTTCTGGGCGATGAAGTCGCGCACCCGCGGATAGATCTCGTCACGGAAGCGGCGGCCGTTGAAGACGCCGTAGTGGCCGACCCCCGGCTGGACGTAGAGCAGGCGGCGCTCGTCGGGGATGTTGGGCGTCAGGCCGTGCGCGGCCTGGGTCTGGCCGACGCCGGAGATGTCGTCCTTCTCGCCCTCGACCGTGGCCAGGCCGATGTCGGTGATGGCCGACAGGTCCACCGCCTTGCCTTCATACTGCAGCAGGCCGCGCGCCAGCAGGTGCTGCTGGAAGACGATGTCGATGGTCTGGAGATAGAACTCCTCGGTCAGGTCCAGCACCGACAGATACTCGTCGTAGAACTGCTCGTGCTTTTCGACCCCGTCGCCGTCGCCGTCGACCAGGCTCTCGAAATAGCGATGATGGGCGTCGAGGTGCTTGTCCTCGTTCATCGACATGAAGCTGTAGAGCTGGACGAAGCCCGGATAGACGCGCCGCCCAAAGCCCGGATAGGGCCAGGGCACGGTGTGGATCATATTCGACCGGAACCAGGTGAAGGGCTTTTCCTCGGCCAGCTGGTTGGTCGCCGTCGGCGACAGGCGGGCGTCGATGGGCGAACCCATGAAGGTCATGGAGGCGGGCCGGTTCGGGTCGTTCTCGGCGGCCATGACGGCGCAGGCCGCCAGCACCGGCGGGCCTGGCTGGCAGACGCCGACGACATGGGCGCGCGGGCCGATGGCGGTCAGCATCGCCCGGACGTGGTCGATGTAGTCGTAGAAGTCGAAGCGGCCTTCCAGCATCGGCACCTGGCGGGCATTCTCCCAGTCGGCGACATAGACGTCGTGGTCCTGAAGGAAGCCCTCGACCGTGCCGCGCAGCAGGGTGGCGTAGTGGCCCGACAGGGGCGCGACGATCAGGACGGCCGGCGCCGCCGTCGGCTTGCCCGCCCGTTTCAGATCGCCTGCATGGCGTGCGAACCGCACCAGCTTGCACCAGGGCGAAGACCAGACGACCTGTTCGGTCGTGCGCACCGACTGGCCGTCGATGTCCAGCGTCTCAAGCCCCCAGGCGGGCTTGCCGTAGCGCCGCGTCAGGCTCTCGAACACCTCGGCCGAGGCATAGGCCGTGCGGCCGATGGCCGTGTCCGAGGCCGGATTGAACGGCGACGTCCAGAATTGGCGGGCCATCTGGGCCCCGATCCGGAACGGCGCCGCCGAATGATAGGCGAGCTCGTGAAATGCGTAGAGCATGAAACCCCGACTGCGGCCCCCGCCGATGCGGCAGTGCAGCATATAACGCATTCCGACGCAAAACAGACCAAGGTCGCGCCCGATCAGGGAAAGGTGATCAGCCGCGCTCCATCGCCCGTTCGATCAGCTTGGCGGTCTTGTCCGGCCCCAGGTCGTGGGCCACGGCGCTGCGGAACTTCCCATCCGGCCCCATCAGATAGACGGTCAGGCTGTGGTTCATCGTATAGGCCTCGCCCTCGCCGACCTTCTGATAGAAGGCGCGGTAGGCCTTGGCGACCTGGGCCGTCTGTTCCGGCGTGCCGGTCAGGCCGATGACGCCGTCAGGGAAGCCGTCCGACGACAGATAATCCTTCAGCAGCTTGGGCGTGTCGCGCTCGGGGTCGATGCTGACGAAGACGATCTGCAGGTCCTTGGCCTTGTCGCCCATCCGTTCCTGCACGGCGTTCAGAACACCGAGGGTGGTCGGGCAGTAGTCGGGGCAGTAGGTGAAGCCGAAGAAGACCAGGGTCCACTTGCCGTTCAGGATCGTCTGGTCGACCACCTGTCCGTCCTGATTGGTCAGGGTGAAGGGGCCGCCGACCGTCGGTTGACCCGTGCCGGTCTCGGCCACCTGAGCCGACTGCTCGCGTCCCTTGACCACGACCATGGTGATCAGGCCCAGGGCCAGGGCGATGACCGCGCAGGCGGCGGCGAACAGAATGACGGGACGACGCGGCATCGACTTCTCCTCGGGTTCTGGCGACGGGTGTGCAGCCGCCAGCGTCGCGGTCTATAGAAGAGGCGTGAGCAGCACAGAAGCCCCCTCCCTGTCGCAGGCGGTCAAGGTCGCCGGTCGCCCCGGCGCGATGGAGGCCCTGCGCGAGCAGCCCCGGCGCGGACGCGGCCTGTCGCTGCGGACCCTGATCGTGCTGCGCTGGCTGGCCATCCTCGGCCAGACCTCGGCCATCCTGACCGCCTATTTCGCCCTGCACTTCCCCCTGCCTTTGTGGGAATGCCTGACCGTGATCGGCGCCGGGGTGGTGATGAACCTGGCCACCATGGCGCGGGCGCGACGCATCGACGGCGGCCTGCCCGACGGGCGCCAGACGGCGGCGCAGCTGGGCTTCGACATCCTGCAGTTGGCCACCCTGCTGGCCCTGACCGGCGGGCTGGACAACCCCTTCTGCCTGCTGCTGGTGGCGCCCGTGACCATCGCGGCCGCCTCCCTGCCCTCGCGTCAGGCCCTGGTGCTGGGCGTCATGGCCCTGATCGCCCTGGTCGTCCTCTTTTCCTGGTCCCTGCCCCTGCCGTGGCGTCTGCATGAACATCTGGTCCTGCCGGGCCTCTATCGCTTCGGCATGGGGCTGGCGCTGGCCACAGGCGTTCTGTTCACCTCTGGCTATGCGTGGAAGGTGGCCGCCGACGCCGAGAAGCTGGAGCTGGCCCTGGCCACGACCCAGGACGTGCTGCAGCGCGAGCAGAGGCTGGCGGCGCTGGGCGGTCTGGCCGCCGCCGCCGCCCATGAGCTGGGCACGCCGCTGGCGACCATTCAGGTGGTGGCCAAGGAGCTGCTGCGCGCCTCGCCGCCCGACAGTCCTGTCGCCGAGGACGCCGCCCTGATGCTGCAACAGGCCGAGCGCTGCCGCGACATCCTGAAACAGCTGTCGGCCCAGCCGGAAGAAGGCGACGCCCTCTACGCCGACGTCGACCTGAAGGCCCTGCTGGAGGAGGTGGTCGAGCCGCACCGGGGCTTTGATCTGGACTTCCAGACGGCGGTGAAGGCCCCGCCCGGCCAGCCCCTGCCGCGCGTCCACCGCCTGCCCGAGGTCATCCACGGCCTGTCGACCCTGATCGAGAACGCCGCCGACTTCGCCAACAGCCGGGTGGGGGTCACAGCCGTGGTCGACGCCGGCTGGATCGAGATCGACATCGTCGACGACGGCCCCGGCTTCGCCTCCGAGATCCTGCCGCGTCTGGGCGAGCCCTATGTCACCAGCCGGCCTCAGGCCAAGGCGCGCCGGGCGCTGGCGGCCCAGATCGCGGCCGCCGCCTCTCCCGCCGCGCCGCGCGGCAAGGGGCGCAAGGCCGCGCCGCCGCCGATCACGGCCCCCATCGCCCCCAGCCAGGGCGGCATGGGCCTGGGCTTCTTCATCGCCCGCACCCTGCTGGAGCGCAGCGGCGGCAAGGTCTCGGTCGGCGCCGGCCATGGCGAAAAGGGCCAGCCCCGGGGCGCCCGCGTCACCGTCCGCTGGCCGCGACAGGCCCTGGAAGTCGCCGACCCCGCCCTTGAACCGCGCGCGTCGTAGGTGGAACCTGATGTCGCAGTCGAGAGCTTCGACCTTGACCATGCCTCGCAGAGGCACGACCTGAGCGTCAGGAGAATTTCATGTCCGACCTAGAGACCCAGATCGCGGCCCTGCCCGACAAGACCCTGCTGCTGCTGGACGACGACCAGGCCTTGCGCACCCGCCTCGGCCGGGCGCTGGAGACACGCGGCTTCGCCGTGACCCTGGCCGGTTCGGTGGCCGAGGCCAGCGACGCCCTGCGCGTGGCGGCCCCCGCCTTCGCCGTGCTGGACATGCGGCTGGAGGACGGCAACGGCCTGAAGGTGGTCGAGGCCATCCGCGAACGCCGCGAGGACGCCCGCATCGTCATGCTGACCGGCTACGGCGCCATCGCCACCGCCGTCGCGGCGGTCAAGGCCGGCGCCGTCGACTATATGCAGAAACCCGCCGACGCCGACGACGTGGTCAAGGCCCTGCTCTCGACCGGCGAAGCCCCCGAGCCGCCGGAAAACCCGATGAGCGCCGACCGGGTGCGCTGGGAGCATATCCAGCGCGTCTATGAGCTGTGCGACCACAACGTCTCGGAGACGGCGCGCCGCCTGGGCATGCACCGCCGCACCCTGCAGCGCATCCTGGCCAAGCGGGCGCCTCGATAGGCGCCCGCCCGACGGGCCGGCCTATTTTCCGGTCGAGCCGAAGCCGCCCGCGCCGCGCGCGGTTTCGTCCAGGGCCTCGACCTCGGCCATGACGGCCTGGGCGTAGGGCGCAATCACCATCTGGGCGATACGTTCGCCGCGATTGATCTCGAAGGCGATCTGGCCGTGGTTGATCAGGATGACCCCGACCTCGCCGCGATAGTCGCTGTCGATGGTGCCGGGCGAGTTCAGGCAGGTGACGCCGTGCTTCAGCGCCAGACCCGAACGGGGCCGCACCTGGGCTTCATAGCCCGGCTCCAGCGCGATCTTCAGGCCCGTCGGGATCAGCTTGCGCTCGCCCGGCGCCAGGATCACCGGCTCGAACTCGGGCAGGGCCGCGCGCAGGTCCATGCCCGCCGATCCCGTCGTCTCATAGGCGGGAAGGGCCAGGCCCTCGGCGTGGGGCAGGCGTTCGACGCGGACGGTGGTCATGAAGGGATCTCTCAGGCCTTGAAGTGATCGGCGATGCGGTGGGCGAGCTTTCTCGCCACCTCGGTCTTGGACTGGCGCGGCCAGGGTTCGGCGCCGCCCTGGGTGAACAGGGTCACGGCGTTGCCGTCCGAGCCGAAGACCTCGCCCGAGACGTCGTTGCCGACGATCCAGTCACAGCCCTTCTTCGACAGCTTGGCGCGGGCGTTGGCTTCCAGATCGCTGGTCTCGGCGGCGAAGCCGACCACCAGTTTCGGACGCTTCGGACCGGGGGCCGAGACGCCGGCCAGGATGTCGGGGTTCTCGATCAGGGCCAGCGACGGCGGGCCGCCCGGCTTCTTCTTGATCTTGCCCGAGGCGATCCCGTCGACGCGCCAGTCGGCGACGGCGGCGCTCATCACGGCGATGTCTGCGGGCAGGCGGGCCTCGACGGCGGCCTTCATCTCGGTCGCGGCCTCGACCCAGACGCGGGTGACGCCGACCGGGGCGTCGAGCGCCACCGGGCCGGAGATCAGGGTCACCTCGGCGCCCAGTTCGGCCAGGGCTGCGGCGACGGCGTAGCCCTGCTTGCCGCTGGAGCGGTTGGTCAGGCCGCGCACCGGGTCGATCGGTTCAAACGTGGGTCCGGCGGTGACGACGGCGGTCCTGCCCGTCAGCGGGCGGCCGTCAGGTCCGGCCAGCAGACGGGCGATCTCGTCAAAGATGACGGGCGGCTCGGCCATGCGGCCCGGGCCGAACTCGCCGCAGGCCATCTCCCCGTCGTCGGGACCGACCACCGCCACGCCGTGAAAGCCGTCGAAGCCCTTGAGCCGCTCGACATTGGCCCTCACCGCGGGGTGCAGCCACATCCGCACGTTCATGGCCGGGGCCAGCAGCACCTTCTTGTCGGTGGCCAGAAGCGTGGTCGAGGCCAGATCGTCGGCCAGGCCGTTGGCCGCCTTGGCGATCAGCCCCGCCGTCGCCGGCGCCACCACCACCAGATCGGCCCAGCGCGACAGCTCGATATGGCCCATGGCCGTCTCGTCCTCGGGCATGAACAGGTCCTGGCGCACCGGACGGCCAGTCAGGGCCGCCAGCGACATGGGGGTGACGAACTCGGCCCCGGCCTTGGTCAGCACCGTCATCACCTCGGCGTCGGCCTTCCTCAGCAGGCGGATCAGCTCCAGCGCCTTGTAGGCGGCGATGCCGCCGCCGACGATCAGCAGGACCTTGCGGCCGGAAAGCGAGGATGCGGTCATGGGGAATCTGTAGCGGCGCCGCATGACGCCGTCGAGACAAAGCCGCGTTTCGGCATGTCGCGATTCTGGAACATTGCCAGAACAAATAGTTTATGCCTAACTGCGTTCGGCGGGCTTTTCAGGGAGGGACGACCCATGCGGATTCAGATGGCGACGGCGGCGCTCGCGGCGCTGGTTCTGGGGGCTTGCGACAGCGGCGGCTCGGCGGTGGAGACCCGTGAACGGGCGGCGGCCGAGCCGGTCGCCCTGATCTCGGCGGCGGCGCCCGAAAGCGAGGCCCTTGAGGCGGCGCCCGAGGTCAAGCCCCCGGTCACGGCCAACCGGCGCGAAACCGCCGACGCCAAGGTCCAGCGCCTGTATGAGCGCAACGGCGCGGCCTTCGGCGCCAAGTCGGCGGACGACTATCTGCAGAAGGTGCGGACCTTCACCGAGGCGGCGCCGCGCGGGACCGAGACGGTCAAGCGCCCGAACGGCGACACCCTCTATTACCAGGCCTCGACCAACACCTTCGCCGTGACGGACCGCAACGGCGTGCCGCGCACCATGTTCAAGCCCGACGACGGCCCGGCCTATTGGGCGCAGCAGAAGGAACGGGCCCCGACCTTCGGCCAGCGACGCGCGCGCTCCGCCGAATAGTCAGGCGGCGGTGAAGGTCAGGGGCGCGCCCCAGAAGCGGGCGATCAGGTCCGATTGCGGCCCCGGCGTTCCGGTGGTCAGGAAGTCGCGGCGGCCCGACGAGCCCAGCTCATATTCCGGGTGGCGCTCGAAATAGCGTTCCAGCGAGTCGGCCACGGCGGTCGGCTGGCTGATGACCTGGACCCCGGCCGGCAGGGCGTCGGCGAACAGGTCGGCGACGATCTCATAATGGGTGCAGCCCAGGATGGCCTTGTCCGGGTGGCGGCCGATGCGGCGGCGCAGGGCGTCGACGTGGTCGTCGACCACCACCTTCAGTTCCTCGGCCGGGGCGCCCAGTTCGATCAGGCCGGCCAGGCCGGGGCAGGGCTCGGTGAAGACGGCCAGGTCCTCGCGGCGCTTGTCGATCTCGATCTCATAGACCCGGCTCATGGCCGTGGCGGCGGTGCAGAAGACGCCGGTGACGTCGATCGCCTGCTTCTTCTCGCCTTCCAGCCGTCCGTTGCGCTCGGCCTCATAGGACCAGGGCAGGCCGGTGGCCGCCTCGATGGTCGGGACGATGATGCCCAGGACGTTGACCGGCCGGCCCAGCTTTTCGCGCATGCCCGGAATCCAGGTCTGCTGCAGGCGGCGCAGGGCGATGGCCGAGGCCGTGTTGCAGGCCAGGACGACGACCGAGGCCCCCGCCTCGAACAAACGCTCGCAGCCCGCGCGCGTCAGTTCGACGATGTCCTCGCCGCCGCGCCCGCCATAGGGGGCGTGGGCCTGATCGCCCAGATAGATGAAGTCCCGCGTCGGAAAGCGGGTCGTGAGTTCGCGGTGGACCGTCAGTCCGCCCACGCCGGAGTCAAAAACGCCTATCGCCATGAGGCGGGCTTTAGACCGCCGGGGTTCCGTCGTCCAATAGTTAGGATTACATCGGCTTCATGTGACGGCCCGGCCAAGCGCGCCTAGGGTCGCGCGACACTGCTCAAAGGTTGGGAGAACCGGATGCACAGACGCCATCTTCTCATCGGAGGCGCGAGCCTCTTCGCCCTGACGGGCTGCGCCTCCGCCGGCGCCATGGAGAACGGAATGACCGGATCGGCTGCGGCCCTCTCGACCGCCGACGAAGCCCGCATCGGCCGCGCCGTCCTGCCGACGACCGCGCCGCGCGCCGAACTGCTGCAGCCCTGGACCGGCCCCTATGAGGGCGTGCCCCCGTGGGACAAGGTGAGCGCGCCCAAGATGCGCCAAGCCATCCTGGAAGGCATCGAGCTGCAACGCGCCGACGTGGCCGCCATCGCGAACAACGCCGAGGCCCCGACCTTCGCCAACACCCTGGTGGCGATGGAGCTGGTCGGCGAACCGCTGGACCGCGCCATGAACGTCTTCAGCGTCATGACGTCGAACATCGGCGGCGAGCAGTGGGACGTGCTGGAGACCGAGCTGTCGCCGATCCTGTCGGCCGCCTCGGATGAAATCACCTTCAACGAGAAGCTGTTCGCCCGCATCAAGGCCGTGGCCGACGGCGCCGACGCCGCGGGCCTGAACGCCCAGCAGAAGCGTCTGGCCGAGCGCAGCCGCGACGCCTTCGTGCGCAACGGCGCCGCCCTGAACGCCGCCGGCAAGGCCGAACTGGGCCGCATCAACACCGCCCTGTCGAACGCCTTCACTGGCTTCGGCCAGAAGGTGGTGGCCGACGAGAACACCTGGACCGTCATCGCCAGCGAAGCCGGCGTGAAGGGCCTGCCCGCCTCGAACAAGGCGGCCGCCGCCGCCGCCGCCCGCACCCGCAACGTCCAGGGCTGGGCCATCGTCAACACCCGCTCCAGCGTCGATCCCTTCCTGACCTTCGCCGACGATCGCGCCCTGCGCGAGCAGGTCTGGAAGAAGTTCGTCAAGCGCGGCGACAACGGCGACGCCAACGACACCAAGGCGACCATCGCCCAGATCGTCGCCCTGCGTCAGCAGCGCGCCAAGCTGCTGGGCTTCGGCAACCACGCCGAATGGCGGATGCAGGACACCATGGCCAAGACCCCGGCCGCGGCGTCCGAGCTGATGCAGCGCGTCTGGGCCCCGGCCAAGGCCCGCGTCGCCGAAGAGGTCGCCGACATGAAGGCGATCGCCGGCTTCGACATCGAGCCTTGGGACTACCTCTACTTCGCCGAGAAGGTCCGCAAGGCCAAGTACGACCTCGATCAGAACGAGCTGAAGCCCTACTTCGAACTGCACGCGGTGCGCGCGGCCTCCTTCTACATGGCCGAGCGCCTGTACGGCTTCGTCTTCACCCGACTGGCCAAGGGCGCGGTCTCGACCTTCGAGCCGGACGTGACCACCTATGAGGTCACGGACAAGGCCAGCGGCAAGCTGATCGGCCTCTATTACGCCGACGACTTCGCCCGTCCGGGCAAGCGTTCGGGCGCCTGGATGACCACCTATCGGTCCTTCTCGACCCTGACCGGCGCCAAGCCGATCCTGGCCTCGAACAACAACAACTTCGTCAAGGCCGAGGACGGTCAACCCCTGCTGATCTCGCTGGACGACGCCGAGACCCTGTTCCACGAGTTCGGCCACGCCCTGCACTACTTCTCGTCGGTCGTGACCTATCCCTCGTTCGGCAACACGCCGCGCGACTTCGTGGAATATCCGTCGCAGGTGCACGAGCACTGGGTGCTGAGCCGCCCGATCCTCGACGGCTACATGAAGCACGTCGAGACCAAGCAGCCGATGCCGCAGGCGCTGGTGGACAAGATCGAGGCCTCCTCGACCTTCAACCAGGGCTACGCCACGGTCAGCTACCTGTCCTCGGCCATGGTCGACATGGACCTGCACACCCAGGCCACGCCGCCGACCGATATCGCCGCCTTCGAGAAGGCCTCGCTGGAGCGTCTGGGCATGCCCAAGGAGATGGTGATGCGGCACCGCCTGCCGCAGTTCAACCACCTCTTCACCTCGGACGCCTACTCGGCCGGCTACTACTCCTACCTGTGGTCGGAAGTGATGGACGCGGACACCTGGGCCTACTTCGAGGAGTCGGGCGACGTCTTCAACCCGGACATCGGCGGCCGCTTCAAGTCGATCATCCTGGCGCCCGGCAACACCACGGACCGCGGCGACGCCTATCGCCAGTTCCGCGGCCGCAACCCAGACGTGACGGCCCTGCTCAAGGTGCGCGGCTTCCCCACTTCGTAAGAGGTGGGCCTACCGCCCTTCGGGCTACTTGAGGCCCGTTGGGCGATAAAGTTGGAGAGGGCCTGGTGGAGCGATCCGCTGGGCCCTTTTCTATTCCGGCTGAGGTGGCGTAGCCTTGGCCGTGTCGCGGGCCGCGTCGGGTCGAGACCCGAAGGGCGGCGCGAAGCAGCCAAGGCGGAGCCTTCTGACCGCGGCCCAACAAGGATGAGTTCGCATGCCGGTCGTCGCCTCCTATGTCTACAAGGACGGCCAGCGCGTTCGCGAAGCGCCGCTGACCGATGAAGGGCTGCACCTCAAGCCCGGCGAGTATCTGTGGATCGGTCTCTACGAACCCACGACCGACGAGTTCGAAGGGCTGGTGCGGCGCTTCCGCCTGCATCCTCTGGCGGTCGAGGATGCGCTGTCGGCGCATCAGATGCCCAAGATCGAGGTCTATGGCAGCGAGCTGTTCATCGTCGCCCGCACCGCCCAGAAGGCCGACGACGCCATCTGGTACGGCGAGACCCACGTCTTCGTGGGGCCGCGCTACGTCATCACCATTCGCCACGGCTCGGCCCGCGCCCACACCCAGCTGCGCGCCCAGCTGGAAGCCTCGCCGCTGCAGTTGAAACACGGCGCCGACTTCATCCTGCACGGGGTGCTGGACTTCATCGTCGACGCCTATGTGCCCATCGTCGATGACATCGAGGACAGCGTGCTGGAGATGGAGCAGCGGGCGCTGGACAGCTTCCTGTCGCGCGCCGACATCAAACGCCTGTTCCAGCTGCGCCGCGAACTGCTGAAGTTCAGCCGCGTGCTCGGCCCGATGGAGGAGGTGGCCAACAAGCTGCAGTCGCTGGACCTGCCCTGCATCGACCGCGAGGTCCGCCCCTATTTCCGCGACGTGGCCGACCATGTGCGGCGCGTCTCCAGCCGGGCGGCGTCGCTGCGCGACATCCTGTCGACGGTGTTCGAAGTCTCCAACCTGCTGGAGCAGCAGCGTCAGGGCGTCATCACCCGCAAGCTGGCCGCCTGGGCCGCCATCCTGGCCACGCCGACGGCGGTGGCGGGGATCTACGGCATGAATTTCGACTACATGCCGGAACTGCGCTGGACCTATGGCTACCCAATGGTGCTGGGGCTGATCGCCGCCATCTGCGTCGGCCTCTACGTCACCTTCAAGCGGACCCGGTGGCTGTGATCAGCCGCTGTTCCTGAGGCCCGCCGCCACCCCGTTGATGGCCAGCAGGATGCCGTTGCGGACGCGCGGGTCGTCATCGCCGGCCCGCCGACGGCGGATCAGCTCGATCTGCACGTGGTTCAGCGGCTCGACATAGGGCATCCGCTGGCGGATCAGCCGGTCCAGTTCGGGCTGGCCGCCCAGCAGGTCGTCGTGGCCGGTGATCGACAGGACGGCGGACCGGGTGCGGTCCCACTCCGCGTGGATGGCGCCGTAGATGCGCTCGGCAAGCGCCGCGTCCGGAACCAGCCTTGAGTAGCGCAGGGCGATGGCCATGTCGGCCTTGGCCATCACCATCTCCATGTTCTGGACCACGGTGCGGAAGAAGGGCCAGGCGGCCGCCATGTCGCGCAGTTCGGCGGGGTCCTCGCCCTGGACCGCCGAGCCGAAGCCGAACCAGCCGGGCAGCATGACCCGCGACTGCGACCAACTGAACACCCAGGGAATGGCGCGCAGATCCTCGATGGCGGTCGAGGTCGAACGGCTGGCCGGGCGCGAACCGATCTTCAGGTCGGCGATCTCGGCGATGGGGGTGGCGGCGCGGAAATAGTCGACGAAGCCCGGCGTCTCATAGACTAGGGCGCGATAGGATTTCATCGAGGCGGCCGACAGCCGCGCCGCCGTGGCGCCGTGCTCGGCGCTGTAGCCGGCGTCGGTCTGCGGCCCCAGCGAGGCCAGCAGGGTCCCGCAGGTCAGGGCGTCGAGGTTCCGCTGCGCCACCTCCGGCTCGCCGTACTTGTTGGCGATGACCTCGCCCTGTTCGGTGACGCGGATGCGCCCGGCCACCGTCCCCGCGGGCTGGCCCAGAACGGCCGAGAAGGATGACCCGCCGCCGCGCCCGACGGCGCCGCCGCGACCGTGGAACAGCTGCAGACGGACCCCCGCCGCGCGGGTCACGTCCAGCAGGGCGCGCGAGGCCTCGTGCAGTTCCCAGCCCGAGGTCAGGTAAGAGCCGTCCTTGTTGCTGTCGGAGTAGCCGATCATGACCTCCTGCACCCCGCGCGCGACAGCGACGGCGCGGGCCGACGGCTCGGCCAGCACCCGCTCCAGCGTCGGCTGCGAGGCGCGCAGGTCTTCGATGGTCTCGAACAGCGGCGCGGCCTGGATGGGACAGGCGGCGGGATCGGCGGGGTCGTAGAGGCCGACCTCCTTCAGCAGCAGATAGACCTCCAGCATGTCGGACGCCGCGTCGGTCTTGGAGACGATATGGGTGCGGATCGCCTGCGGGCCGAAGGCGGCCAGGGCCTGGGCCGCCGCCTGCAGGATGGCGCGCTCCTTCAGAGTCTCGGCGGCATAGACGGCATAGGGCGAGAACAGAGGCCGGGGGTTGGCCAGTTCGCGGGCCAGCAGGGACAGACGGGCCTCCTCGTCCAGGGCGGCGTAGTCGGGACAGACGCCCGCCACCTTCAGCAGGTTGGCAACGACCCGCTCATGCACGTCGGAGTTCTGACGCAGGTCCAGCGTCGCCATGTGGAAGCCGAAGACGTCGGCCGCCGTGATCAGCCGCGCCAACCGATCGTCGGCGAAGACGGGGCCGTGGGTGCGCACCAGACTGTCGTGCAGCACGGCCAGGTCGGCGCGGAAGGCGGCGGGGCCGGCATAGGCGGGGGCGTCGAACTGGGCCGGCAGGGGGGCGGGGCCGCCGGTCAGGGCCAGATGGGTCGCCGACAGTCGGGCGTAGATCTGGCTCAGCGCCCGGCGATAGGGCTCGTCCGCGCGCTGGATCGAGGCGTCGCCCGAGGTTCCAACCAGCGCCGCCAGTTCGGGCGTGACGGCGGTCAGGTCGGCCGAGAGGCTGAGCTCCTCGCCCAGGGCGTTCACCTCCTCCAGATAGAAGCGCAGCACGGCGCGCGACTGGGTGCGGAAGGCGGCGCTCATCACCGCGGCGTCGACATTGGGATTGCCGTCGCGGTCGCCGCCGACCCAGGTGCCGATGCGGACGAAGGGCGGCAGGTCGGGCGCGTCCAGCAGGGCGCGCCACTGGGCCAGCTGGGCCGGGGCGACGCGCAGGAAGATGCGCTGCAGCCAGTCGGTGACGGTGTTGATCTCGTCTTGCACCACCAGACCCGAGGCGCGGGTCAGGCGCGTGGCCCACAGGATGACGATCTGGCGCCGCAGGGCCGCCTTCAACCTGGCAGGCGAACAGGCGATCCCGTCGCGGTCGCAGCCGTCCAGCAGGGCGCCGACGGCGGCGATGCGGTCGATGACGCTCTTCCTGCGCACTTCGGACGGATGGGCGGTCAGGACCGGCGAGATCAGGGCCTGGGACAGCAGGTCGCGCACCGCCGCTCGGTTCACACCGGCTGCATCGAGCCGATTCAGCGCGCCCTCGGGGGTGTCGGCCCGTTCGCCGGCCTCGACCTGTTCGCGCGCACGGCGCTTGCCCGCCCGGTCCTCGGCGACATTGGCCAGCAGGGAGAAGGCGGCGAAGCCGTGGGTCAGGCCGATGGCCTGATCCAGCGACAGGTCCTTCAGCAGAGCCTCCAGTTGCGAGGCGTCATGCGAGGCCGGGTCGCGGTGATAGGCCACCGAGGCCTGACGCACCGCCTCGATACGGTCGTAGAGTTCCTGCCCGCCCTCGTCGCGGATCACTTCGCCGAGCAGGGCGCCCAGCAGGCGGACCTCGTCGCGCAGGGCATCGTCGGCGGCCTGGATCATCGCATCATCCTTCAGCGGGGAGGCTGGAAGCGGAACCGTATCAGCGGAATCCGAACCGGCTAGTCCCAACGGTCAACGCTGAAACCCTTTGTGCGGTTGTTGAGGCTCCGACGCGAGAGTCGACATTTGCTCGCGGATGCTCCATAAGCCGCGGCTTCCGGCGCAATTGAACCTGCGCCTCCACCTGCACGACCCCCGCTCGATCGGGACGAGGCAGGCGAGGACCCTCTGCCGACGTGATCGTCGCCAGAGGCCGTTTCTCTATGGAGGTCAAGGTTCGCGCATGAAAGGTTTTGAATGTTCGAGGCTCTGAACGAGCGACTGACAGGCGTCTTCGACCGGATCACCGGCCGCGGCGCCCTGTCCGAAAAGGATGTCGAGGAAGCGCTGCGCGAAGTCCGCGTCGCCCTGCTCGAGGCCGACGTCGCCCTGCCGGTGGTCAAGGACTTCATCAGCCGCGCCAAGGAACAGGCGACTGGCGAAGAGGTCATCCGTTCGGTCAAGCCGGCCGATCAGGTGGTCAAGATCGTCTATGACGGTCTGGTCGAGATGCTGGGCGGCGAAGAGCCGACCCCGATCAATATCAACGCCGCACCGCCGGCCGTGATCCTGATGGCCGGCCTGCAGGGCTCGGGCAAGACCACGACCTCGGCCAAGCTGGCGCTGCGCCTGACCAAGTTCGACCGCAAGAAGGTCATGATGGCCTCGCTGGACACGCGTCGTCCGGCGGCCATGGAGCAGCTGGCGACCCTGGGTCAGCAGATCGAGGTCGCGACCCTGCCCATCGTGGCGGGCCAGTCGGCGGTCGAGATCGCCAAGCGCGCGCTGCAATCGGCCAAACTCCAGGGCTTCGATGTCCTGATCCTCGACACCGCCGGCCGCATCACGCTGGACGAGGCCCTGATGGCCGAGGTGGCCGAGGTCGCCCGCGTCGCCAATCCGGTCGAGACCCTGCTGGTCGCCGACAGCCTGACGGGTCAGGACGCGGTTCGCACCGCCGCCGCCTTCCACGAGCGCCTGCCGCTGACCGGCCTGGTGCTGACCCGCGCCGACGGCGACGGCCGCGGCGGCGCCATGCTGTCGATGCGCGCCGTCACCGGCCTGCC
Organism: Brevundimonas sp. KH_025; assembly: GCF_057839885.1. Lineage (NCBI taxonomy): Bacteria > Pseudomonadati > Pseudomonadota > Alphaproteobacteria > Caulobacterales > Caulobacteraceae > Brevundimonas > Brevundimonas sp. KH_025. The sequence goes on from NZ_CM174501.1 coordinate 2,779,611, forward strand.
GATCAAGTATCTGGGCGCCGGCGAAAAGGTCGACGCCCTGGACGTCTTCGACGCCCGCCGCGTCGCCGGCCGCATCCTGGGGCAAGGCGACATCGTCGCCCTGGTCGAAAAGGCCGCGGGCGAGCTGGACCAGGCCAAGGCCGAGAAGATGGCCCGCAAGCTGGCCAAGGGTCAGTTTGATCTGGACGACCTGGCCGCCCAGCTGCAGCAGATGAAGAAGATGGGCGGGCTTCAGGGCATCATGGGCATGCTGCCCGGCGTGGCCAAGCTGAAGGCCCAGATGGCCGACAGCAACGTCAACGACAAGATGATCGCCCGTCAGGAAGCCATCATCAGCTCCATGACCAAGGCCGAGCGCAAGAAGCCCGACCTGCTGAACGCCAGCCGCAAGAAGCGCGTCGCCGCCGGCGCCGGCGTCGAGGTCCAGGACATCAACCGCCTGCTGAAGCAGCACCGGCAGATGGCCGACATGGTCAAGTCCCTGTCCAAGGGCGGCGGCAAGAACCTGCAGAAGATGGCCGCCATGATGGGCGGCCTCGGCGGAGGCGGCGGCGGAATGCCCGGCCTCCCCGGCATGGGCGGCCCCGACATGGCCCGCCTCAAGGCCCTGGGCGGCGGCAAGATGGCCGAACCCAGCGCCGACGAAATGAAAGCCATTCAGGACCGGCTCGCCGGACTGGGCGGCGGACAACTTCCGGGGGGCCTTCCGGGCCTGCCGGGCTTCCCGAAAAAGAACTGATTTCGACTTTCTAGAAAGAGACTGAAAATGCTGAAGATTCGTCTGGCCCGCGGCGGCGCCAAGAAGCGCCCCTACTACTACATCGTCGTTGCTGACTCGCACGCCCCGCGCGACGGCAAGTTCATCGAGCGCGTCGGCAGCTACAACCCGATGCTGCCCAAGGACAGCGCTACCCCGCGCGTCACGCTGAAGGCTGACCGCATCTCGGAATGGCTGGCCAAGGGCGCTCAACCGACGGACCGCGTCGCGCGCTTCATCAGCCAGTCGCAAGACGAAGCCCTGGTCGGCAAGGTCGCCTGGACCCAGTCGAACAACCCGAACAAGGGCGCTCCGGGCAAGAAGGCCCAGGAACGCGCCGCCGAGCGCGCCCAGCGCGAAGCCGACCGTCTGGAAGCTGAAGCCGCCGCCAAGGTCGAAGCTGCTGAAGCCGCCGCCCGCGCCAAGGAAGAAGCTGCCGCCGCCGCCGAAGCCGCCAAGAACGCTCCGGTCGTCGAAGAAGCTCCGGTTGAAGCTGCTGCTGAAGAAGCTCCGGCTGCTGAAGCCACCGAAGAAAACGCCGAGGGCTAAACCCTTCGGCTTCCCGGTTCCGACCGGGATGCGGAAATGGAAAGCAGCGTCCGATCCCGGGCGCTGCTTTTCTGCTATCTGGCCCTGACAATTGCCAAACGGAGCCTGCGATGAGCGGTGCTGAAAAACTGATCCTCGTCGGCCAGGTCGGCGGCGCCTTCGGCGTAAAGGGCGAGGTGCGGATCACCGCCTTCACCGCCGACCCCATGGCCCTGCTGGACTATCAGCCCCTGCTGAAGGCGGACGGCACGCCCGCCCTGACCCTGCTCTCGGCCCGCCCCGACAAGGCGGGGGTGGTGGCCCGGGTCAAGGAGATCACCGTCAAGGAACAGGCCGACGCCGCGCGCGGCCAGAAACTGTTCGTGCCGCGCGACCGCCTGCCGGAGCCGGAGGAAGACGAGTTCTACCTGACCGATCTGGTGGGCCTTGAGGCGCGCGATCTCGACGACACAGCCGTCGGCACGGTCAAGTCGGTGCAGAATTTCGGCGCCTCGGACATGCTGGAGATCGCCCCGAAGGAAGGCGGTCCGACCTGGTACCTGCCCTTCACCCGTGAGGCGACGCCGGACCTGCGTATCGCTGAGGGCTGGCTGCGCATCGTGCGCCCCACCGAGGTGGACGAGCGCGACGAGGGCTGATTTACCGCCACAGACGCGGTGGCTATTGCGGCGGACGGTCTGGCTTCCAACATGGGAGGTTCAACCCGCCCGGAGCGCCCCATGGCCGACCTGTCCGCCTTTCCGATCACCCGCCAGTATCCGCCGGCCCATCCCGAGCGGCTGCAGCTCTATTCCCTGCCGACGCCGAACGGGGTCAAGATCTCCATCCTGCTGGAGGAGCTGGGCCTGGCCTATGAGCCGCATCTGGTCGACATCGGCCAGAACCAGACCTGGACGCCCGACTATCTGTCGCTGAACCCCAACGGCAAGATCCCGGCCATCATCGACCCCGACGGCCCGGGCGGCAGGCCCCTGCCCCTGTTCGAATCCGGGGCCATCCTGGTCTATCTGGCCGAGAAGACGGGACGGTTCCTGCCCGCCGATCCGGCGGCGCGCTACGAGACCCTGCAATGGGTCTTCTTCCAGATGGCCTCGATCGGTCCGATGTTCGGCCAGCTCGGCTTCTTCCACAAGTTCGCCGGGCGGGAGTTCGAGGACAAGCGGCCGCGCGACCGCTATGTCGCCGAGTCCCGGCGTCTGTTGGGCGTGCTGGAAAGTCGTCTTGAGGGCCGCGACTGGATCATGGGCGACGACTACACCATCGCCGACATCGCCATCCTGGGCTGGGTGCGCAACCTGATCGGCTTCTATGAGGCGGGCGATCTGGTCGGCTTTAAGGACTTCCCGCGCGTCGCCGCCTGGCTGGAGCGGGGGTTGGCGCGACCGGCGGTGCAGCGCGGGCTGCACATCCCGGCGCGACCGTAGAGATATGGCGGGGGCGCGGACGTCGCGCCCCCGTAGACTTTAGACTTCTTCGGTCGGGGCGTCGCCGACGTGCTTCTTGATCGACTCGATGGCCCGCTTGGCGCCCGACTTGTCGGAATAGCCCTCGGTCGAGAAGATGATCTCGGAGTTGTATTTGAACCGGACGCGGAACTCGCCGGCCTTGTCCTGATAGACTTCGAACTTGTGCGCCATCGTCGCCTCTCTGCTGGGCCGGGTGTCGACCAGGGGCGACGCTCTCACAGTCTGGCTTGGCGTGGAAAGCCGCCGTTCGCTCACAGTGCCGTGATCAGTTCAGAGGCGGCGCGGACGGATCCAGCGCCGCGCGGCCAGGGCGACGAAGCCGACCGCCAGGCCCCAGAAGGCCGACCCGACCCCGAACAGGGCCACCCCCGACGCCGTGGCGGCGAACGTCAGCACCGCCGCCTCGCGATCCTCGACCACCCCCATCATGCCGCTCAGCGACCCCGTCAGCGGCGCGATCAAGGCCAGGCCGGTGATGCCCGCCAGCGCCCCCGTCGGCATGGCGATGAACAGGCCGGCCAGCGGCGCGGCGAACAGGGCGACGACTAGGTAAAACAGGCCGTAGATGACGCCGACGGTCCAGCGCCGGTCCTGATCCGGGTGGGCCTCGGGTCCGGTGCAGATCGCGGCGGTGATGGCGGCCAGATTGACGCCGTGGGCGCCGAAGGGGGCCAGTATGGTGCTGGTCAGCCCGCCCCAGAAGATCAGCTTTCCGGCGGGCGGGGCGTATCCGGCGGCGCGCAGCACCACCAGGCCGGGCAGGTTCTGCGACGCCAGCGTCACCAGATAAAGCGGCAGGGCCAGGCTGATCGCCGCCTTCCAGTCAAAGGCGGGCGTGACCGGCGACAGCTGGCCGAACAGGCCGGTCCCGGCGGGCAGGCCGACCTGACCGCGCAGAGCCAGGACCGCAAAGGCCGCGACCAGAACGGCGGGCAGGGCCCAGGCGGCGGCGACGCGGCGCATGATCAGAAAGACCGCCAACAGGCCTCCCGCCAGCGCCATGTCGGTGGGGAAGACGAGAAACAGCTTCAGACAGAAGGGCAGCAGCACCCCCGCCAGCATGGCCGAGGCGACCGCCGCCGGAATGCGCTCGGCCAGCCGTCCCAGGGCTGGAATCAGCCCCGTCAGCACCATCAGCAGCCCGGCGATGACGAAGGCGCCGACGGCGGTGCTCCAGCCCAACTCCAGCGTCGAGGCCGCCAGCAGGGCCGCGCCCGGCGTCGACCAGGCCAGGACGACAGGCATCTTCAGCCGCCAGCTCAGCACCGCGCCCGGCAGGCCGATGCCGAGGCAGAGCGCCGTGACCATGGAGATGATTTGAGCGGGCGAGGCCCCCAGCGTCTGTCCTGCCTGCACCACCAGGGCTACGGTGCCGCCGAAGCCGATGACGGTCGCCACGGCGGCGGCGGAGAAGCTGGCGGGGGGCGGCAGGCGCAACGAACTCATGCAGCGAAGCTAGGCCGGGCTGCGGCGCCCTGAAAGCAAAAAGGGCCGCCGGTGCGCCCGGCGGCCCTTGATCTTGTTCCGAACCCGGACGGGTTCAGCCCTCGACGTCGTCCGGCAGGCCGACAGCGTGGAAGCCGGCATCGACGTGGACGACCTCGCCCGTGGTCGAGCGGCCCAGGTCCGAGCACAGCCACAGGGCGGCGCCGGCGACGCCTTCCATCGAGGTTTCTTCCTTGATCAGCGAGAACTGGGCCGACTTGGAGTGCAGGCCGCGCCCGCCCGAGATGCCGGCCAGCGACAGGGTGCGCATCGCGCCCGCCGAGATGGCGTTGACGCGGATGTTCTTCGGACCCAGGTCGCGGGCGATGTAGCGGGTCGCGGCTTCCAGGGCGGCCTTGGCCACGCCCATGGTGTTGTAGTTGGGGATGACCCGCTCGGACCCGAGGTAGGTCAGGGTGATCATCGAGCCGCCGTTGGGCATCAGCTTGGCCGAACGCTTGGCCACGTCGACGAAGCTGAAGGCCGAGATGTTCATGGCCAGCAGGAAGCTGTCGCGGGTGGTGTTGTCGACGAAGGAGCCCTTCAGCTCGTCCTTGTTGGCGAAGGCCACCGAGTGGACGACGAAGTCGATCGTGCCGAACTCTTTTTCCAGCTCGGCGAAGGCGACATCCATCGAGGCGTCGTCGGTGACGTCGGCCTGGATAAGCAGCTTGGCGCCGACGCTCTCGGCCAGGGGGCGCACGCGGCGCTCAAGGCTTTCGCCGAGGTAGGTGAAGGCCAGCTCGGCGCCCTGGGCGGCGAGCTGCGAGGCGATGCCCCAGGCGATGGAACTGGAGTTCGCGACCCCCATGATCAGGCCCTTCTTGCCCTTCATGAGTTCGCCGGTCGGCATATCCCAGCCTTCGCTCGTCGCCATGGGTCGTCTCCGTATCTAGAACTTGTTCCGCCTTTTGGACGGGTGCGGCGCGGGTGACAAGTCGCGGCGCCGCTGGCGTTCGGCGCGGAGCCTCCTAAGTTGAAGGGTGATGAGCCTTGATCTGCACAGTTCAGACGCGTCGCAGGCCGGGCCGGTCTTCTTCGACCGGCAGGAGCTGGGCCTGATGCTGCGGGTCTATGGCCGCATGGTCGCCGCCGGGGAATGGCGCGACTACGCCATGATCGGCCACAAGGAGGTGGCCGAATTCGCCGTCTTCCGCCGCTCGGGCGACGCCCCGCTCTACCGGATCGAGAAGCGCCCGGCCCTGCGCCTGAAACAGGGGCAATGGGCCGTGATCGGCGAAGGCGGCCATGTGCTGAAGCGCGGCCGCGACCTGGCCCAGGTGCTGCGGGTGTTCGACAGCCGCAAGTTCAGCGTGGTGGAGTGAACCGTCATCCCGGAAGCGGCGTCGCCGCTATCCGGGACCGCAAAAAGCACTGATGGCGATGTCCTGGGCGGTCCCGGCTCTTCGCCTGCGGCTACGGCCGGGATGACGAGGTAAGAAAAAGGCCCCGACGTTTCCGCCGGGGCCTTCATTCTTTTTGGGCCTATCGCCCTTCGGGCTACTTGAGGCCAGCGCTCAAGTCGGCCGTGACCGCGTCACGGCCATAGCGCGCTAAGATGCTCTTCTATTCCCGGCTGCCGCCCATGAAGGCCAGCAGGAACTGGAACAGGTTCACGAAGTTGATGAACAGGCTCAGGGCGCCGAAGCCCGTGGCCACGCCCATGGCTTCCTGATTACCGCCGAGCGCGTAGTAGGTCATCTTCAGGCGCTGGGTGTCATAGGCGATCAGACCCGAGAAGATCAGGACGCCGAGGCCCGAGATGATCAGGTACATCGTGCCCGACTGCATGAAGATGTTGACGATCGAGGCGATGACCAGGCCAATCACGCCCATGATCAGGAAGCTGCCCATGGCGGTCAGATCCTTCTTGGTCGTGTAGCCGACCAGGCTGAGGCCCGCGAAGGCCGCCGCCGTGACGAAGAAGGTCGAGGCCAGCGAACCGCCGGTGTAGCGCAGGAACAGGACGCCCAGACCCGCGCCGATGGTCGAAACCACGGCCCAGTAGAGCATGTTCACGCCCTTGGCCGTCGGGTTCTTCATGAAGAACATCGAACCGAACAGCATGACCAGCGGCGAGAACTGGATGATCATCCCCAGCATGGTCAGGCCGATGCGGCCGTTGGCCGCCTGGAAATAGAGAAGGCGTTGCACGGGCTCAAAATTGCCGGTGACGTAGGCCAGGGCGCCGGCGACCACGAGGCCGAGGGCCAGCTTGTTGTAGACGCCCAGCATGAAGGCGCGCAGACCGGCGTCGACGGACATGTCCGCCGACTGCGGAAGCGGGCGCGCATAGCCCTTGTTGAAGTCGCTCATCGCGAAAATTCTCTCCAATATGGCCAGCAAGCGCCGACCTTGGCTGGAAATATCGGGACGGACGAGCCGTCTTGCAAGGAAAACCCGACTTCCAGCATCGCGTTCCGGGCGCTACCAAGGGTCGCATGTTGCGCCTGTTCACCGCCGTCGCCATTCCCGAGGACGTCGCCGAGACCCTTCAGCGACGACAATCCGGCCTGCCCGGCGCGCGCTGGCGGCCGCTGGACGCCCTGCATGTGACGCTGGCCTTCTACGGCGACGCGGACGAGCGCACGGCCGACGATCTGGCCTCGGAACTGAGCCGGGCCGAGGGCGGCGGGCCTTTCGAGATCACGCTGAAGGGCGTGGGCGCCTTCGGCGACGCCCACCGCACCCACACCCTGTGGGCGGGACTGGAGCCGTCGGAGCCGCTGAACGTCCTGGCCGGGCGCTGTCGCTCGGCAGGCGAGCGCGCGGGCGTGCCGCCGGAACGGCGCGAATACCGGCCCCACGTCACCCTGGCCTATCTGAAGCCGCAGACGAACCCCGACCGCATCGGAGCCTGGATCGCCGGCCACAACCTGCTGAAATCGCCGCCGATCCGCATCGACCGCTTCGGCCTCTATTCCAGCGTCCTGACCGAGGACGGCAGCGTCTACGCCCTGGAGCGGGAGTATCTGCTGTGATCGAGCGTCCGACCTCGCCTCTGGGGCCGACGCTGGAGACCGAACGCCTGTTCCTGCGCCCGCCGACGCTGGAGGACTTCCCCCGCTGGGCCGACTTCATGAGCGATGCGGAGACGACCCGCTTCATCGGCGGGGTGCAGTCCAAGCACGAGGTCTGGCGCAACATCGCCTCCATCGCCGGCATGTGGGCCTTGCAGGGCGAGGGGATGTTCTCGGTGATCGAAAAGGCGACGGGGATTTGGCAGGGTCGGATCGGGCCGCTGCACCCCTATGACTGGCCGGGCCGCGAGGTGGGCTGGAGCCTGCACCGCGACGCGACCGGCAAGGGCTATGCAGTCGAGGCCGCCGCCGCGACCATGGACTACGCCTTCGACGTCCTGGACTGGCCCGACGTCATCCACTGCATCGACCCCGACAATCAGGGCTCCGAGAAGGTCGCCCTGCGCCTCGGTTCGAGCAATCAAGGCCCGGGCGTCATGCCGCCGCCGTTCCAGCACCACAAGGTCAATCTGTGGGGTCAGACGCGGGATCAGTGGCGCGCCAACCGCCAGCGCTTGCGATAGGAACATAGGCGGAACATAAAGGCGGCATGGCCGCCTCCGCCCTGCATGTCGAACTGGTCTTCAGCCGACCCGAGACCACCCTGTCGGTGACGCGCGGGGCGGCGCGGCTGATGCTGGACATGGGCTATGCGCCGCTGCTGGAGGTGGGCCTTCCCAACGGGCGGCGCGCCGACGTCATGGCCCTGGGACCCAGGGGCGACATCATCATCTGCGAGGTGAAGTCTGGGATCGACGACTATCGCGTCGACCGCAAATGGCAGGAGTACGGGCCGTTCTGCGACGCCTTCTTCTTCGCCGTCGCGCCCGAATTTCCCCAGGCCGTCCTGCCGGACGAACCGGGCCTGATCGTCGCCGACGGCTTCGGCGGGGCCGTGGTGCGCGACGCCCCCGCCACGCCGCTGGCCCCTGCGCGCCGGAAGGCCCTGACCCTGGCCTTCGCCCGGCTGGGCGCGCTCAGGACCATGCGGGACTGACCCCCTCCCCTTCGAGGGAAAGCAAACCTTGCGCTCAAGCACCGCGCGACCGCGTCGCGCGCGATAGCGCCCGTCAGGCTCTACGCCTGACGAAAACCCAGAACATCCTGCATGTCGTAGAGGCCAGGGCGGCGGTTGCGGACCCAGGCGGCGGCGGCGACGGCGCCCTTGGCGAACAGGGAACGGTCGATGGCCGAATGCGACAGGGTCAGCAGCTCGTCTTCCGAGCCGAACAGCACCGTGTGCTCGCCAATGACGCCGCCGGCGCGCAGGGAGGCGAAGCCGATCTTGCCCGGCTCGCGCGGGCCGGTGATGCCGTCATAGGGGGCGGTCTTGAGGTCTTCCAGATCGCGGCCTCGGCCGCTGGCGGCGGCCTCGCCCAGCATCAGGGCGGTGCCCGAAGGGGCGTCCACCTTGCGCCGGTGATGGGTCTCCAGCACCTCGATGTCCCAGTCGCGGCCGTCCAGACGTTGGGCCGCGTGCTCGACCAGGCCGATCAGGATGTTGAGGCCCAGCGAGAAGTTGCCGCTGCGGACGATGGCGATCTTCTCCGCCGCCGCCTCGATCTCGGCGTCCTGTTCCGGCGACAGGCCGGTGGAGCCGATGACCAGGGCCGGACCGCCGCGCTCGGCGCAGGCTTTCGCCAGATCGACCGAGGCCTCCGGCGTCGAGAAGTCGATGATGACGTCGCACAGGTTCAGGCCAGGCGTCTCGCCCCGGTCGAACCGGGCGGCGACCACCACGTCCTCGCGGGCGTCCAGCACTTGTGAAACGGCGCGGCCCATGCGGCCCCGGGCGCCGGAAATGCCGGCGTGGAAGATGTCGCTCACGCAGTCTCTTTCGGATTGTCGGCGTCGCCGCCCAGGATGTCGGCCCAGAAGCGCTTGGCCTTGCCGGCGAAGGTGGTGTTGCGCGGGTTCTGGCTCTCGCCGAACGAGGCGGCCAGTTCCTGCATCAGCTCCTTCTGACGCGGGGTCAGATCGGCGGGGGTCTCGACGAACAACTCGACCACCAGATCGCCGCGCTGGCGGCCGTTCAGGTGGGGCATGCCCTTGCCCTTGATGCGGACGGTCTTGCCGGTCTGGGCGCCCGCCGGCACCTCGACCGTGGCCTTGCACTTGCCGTCGCAGGCCTCGGACACCAGGCAGGGCGCGTCCACGGTCCCGCCCAGGGCCGCCACCGTCATCGGCACCGGCACCGTGACCAGCAGGTCCAGGTTGTCGCGCTCGAACAATTCATGGTCGTGCACCGACAGGAAGACATAGAGGTCGCCGCGCGGGCCGCCGCGCTGCCCCGCCTCGCCCTCGCCCGACAGGCGGATCCGCGAGCCGTCGTCGACGCCGGCGGGGATCTTGAGGTTGAGCTGGCGGTTCTTGCGGACCTGGCCGTGGCCGCTGCAAGTTCCGCAGGGGTCGGCGATCATCTCGCCCGAGCCGCCGCAGCGGGGGCAGGTGCGCTCGACCTGGAAGAAGCCGTTGGCCTGACGCACGCGCCCGGCGCCGCCGCAGGTGGAGCAGATCGTGGGCTTGGTCCCGGCCTTGGCGCCCGAACCGTCGCAGACCTCGCAGGTCATGGTGGTGGGAACCGCGATCTCGACCTCGGCGCCCTTGTAGGCCTGCTCCAGGGTGATCTCGAGGTCATAGCGCAGGTCCGAGCCGCGGCGCGGTCCGCCCTGCTGCTGGCGCCCGCCGCCTCGGCCGCCGAAGGCGTCCCCGAAGGCGTCGCCGAAGACCTGGGAGAAGATGTCGTTGATGTCGTGGAAGCCCTGGCCGCCGCCGCGTCCGAACGGGTCGCCGCCGCCGGCGCCGCCGTTCACGCCCGCATGACCGAACCGGTCATAGGCCGCGCGTTTCTGATCGTCCGACAGGACCGTATAGGCCTCGGAGATCTCCTTGAACTTGGCGAGGGATTCTTCCGAGCCGCCGTTGCGGTCCGGGTGGTGGGTCATGGCCAGCTTGCGATAGGCCGACTTCAGGCCGGGCGCGTCGATGGTGCGCTCGACCCCCAGAATTTCGTAATAGTCACGCTGCGCCATCAGGCGTTCGTCCTCTTACTTTCCCGCCATGTCCGCCGTCCTTCTCGAACCGAGGATCGTGCGTGCGCGGATGACCAAATGACCATGCCTGCTGACATGGGCGCCCGGTCGAATGATGCAAGTTTTATGAAACGGCCCCGCGTCGTGAAGCCGTAATCCTCCCCTGCTTTAGCGGGGGAGGGGGACCACAAAGTGGTGGAGGGGGCGAGCCCCAAGCGATGACGCCCGAAGCCGCCCCCTCCACCGCCTGCGGCGGTCCCCCTCCCCCGTAAAGGACGGGGGAGGATCAGGTTTTACGCGTTCTTCTTGTCGTCGTCCGCGTCGGAGACTTCCTCGAACTCGGCGTCGACCACGCCGTCGTCGGCGGGGGCGTCATCCGAAGCGCCGTCTTCACCGGCGCCCTGCTGGGCAGCGTACATGGCCTCGCCCAGCTTCATCGAGGCCTGGGCCAGGGTGTTGGTCTTCTCGCGGATGGCTTCGGGGTCCGAGCTGTCCTTGGCCGCCTTCAGGTCGTCCAGGGCCGACTGGATGGTCGCCTTGGTCGCCTCGTCGACCTTGTCGCCGTGCTCCGACAGGGCCTTCTCCGTCGAATGGATCAGGCTGTCGGCGCCGTTCGTGGCCTCGACCAGTTCCTTGCGGACCTTGTCGGCGGCGGCGTTGGCTTCGGCTTCCTTGACCATCTTGTCGATGTCGGCGTCCGAAAGGCCGCCGTTGGCCTGGATGCGGATCGACTGTTCCTTGTTGGTCGCCTTGTCCTTGGCGGTGACGTGGACGATGCCGTTGGCGTCGATGTCGAAGGCGACCTCGATCTGCGGCATGCCGCGCGGCGCCGGCGGAATGCCCATCAGGTCGAACTGACCCAGGACCTTGTTGTCCGAGGCCATCGGGCGCTCGCCCTGGAAGACCCGGATCGTCACGGCCGACTGGTTGTCGTCGGCGGTCGAGAAGACCTGGCTCTTCTTGGTCGGGATGGTGGTGTTGCGCTCGATCAGCGGGGTGAAGACGCCGCCCAGGGTCTCGATGCCGAGGGTCAGCGGGGTCACGTCCAGCAGCAGCACGTCCTTGACGTCGCCTTGCAGAACGCCGGCCTGAACGGCGGCGCCCAGGGCCACGACTTCGTCAGGGTTCACGCCCTTGTGCGGCTCCTTGCCGAAGAAGGCCTTCACGGCTTCGACGACCTTGGGCATGCGCGTCATGCCGCCGACCAGGACGACTTCGTCGATGTCCGAGGCCTTGAGGCCCGCGTCCTTCAGCGCCTTGGCGCAGGGCTCGATCGTGCGCTGGATCAGGTCGTCGACCAGGGCTTCCAGCTTGGCGCGCGACAGCTTGATGTTCAGGTGCAGCGGGCCCGAGGCGTTCATGGTGATGAACGGCAGGTTGACCTCGTACTGAGCCGTCGAGGACAGCTCCTTCTTGGCCTTCTCGGCTTCTTCCTTCAGGCGCTGCAGAGCCAGCTTGTCGGAGCGCAGGTCGACGCCCTGCTCCTTCTTGAACTCGTCGGCCAGGTAGTCGACCAGACGCAGGTCGAAGTCCTCGCCGCCCAGGAAGGTGTCGCCGTTGGTCGACTTCACCTCGAAGACGCCGTCGCCGATCTCCAGGATCGAGACGTCGAAGGTGCCGCCGCCCAGGTCATAGACGGCGATCTTCTGGCCTTCGTTCTTCTCCAGGCCATAGGCCAGAGCAGCGGCGGTCGGCTCGTTGATGATGCGCAGGACTTCCAGGCCGGCGATCTTGCCGGCGTCCTTGGTGGCCTGACGCTGGGCGTCGTTGAAGTAGGCCGGAACGGTGATGACGGCCTGGGTCACGGTCTCGCCGAGGTAGGCCTCCGCGGCCTCCTTCATCTTGCCGAGGGTGAAGGCCGAAACCTGTTGCGGGGAATAGTCCTTGCCGTGGGCGCGCACCCAGGCGTCGCCCGTCGGGCCCTTGACGATCTCATAGGGCACCATACCCTTGTCCTTGGCCACCACCGGGTCATCGAAATTGCGGCCGATCAGGCGCTTGATGGCGAAGAAGGTGTTGGTCGGGTTGGTGACCGCCTGGCGACGCGCAGGCTGGCCGACGAGCACTTCGCCGCTGTCCTGGATCGCCACGACCGACGGGGTCGTGCGGTTGCCTTCGGCGTTTTCGATGACCTTGGGGTTCTTGCCGTCCATGACGGCGACGCACGAGTTGGTCGTGCCGAGGTCGATGCCGATAATCTTGGCCATGAGCTTGTCTTTTCACTCCTTGCGGCGGGCGATGCGGCGGCCTTCGAAAAGCGCCGCGCGTGACCGCCCCCAGTTGGGCTGAAAGCCGTTCCGGTCGTCCGGTCGGGCGGGTTGAATGGTTTCGGTCGAAAGCCCCAGCCATTGCGGGGCTTCTTCCAGACTGGCCCGGATATGGGAAAGACCGCAGGGCCTGCAAGGGTTTCGTGCGGTTCGGGGCGGATTCGGTGGCGTTTCCCTCTTTAACCCCTCTCCCGATGGGAGAGGGGTTGAGCCTCGGAGAGCCGAAGGCGATCCGCCCGGCGAAAGGGTGAGGGGGCAAGATGTCAGTCGACGAAAGCCGTGATCCCGCCTCTGCAACGGCTTACGCCGACGGCGATCGACGCCCCTCATCCGGCCCTGCGGGCCACCTTCTCCCATCGGGAGAAGGGTCTTAGATGGGGAGGATGTCCTCGCCCCGCGAAACCCCCACCGGCCTGCCCGGCTTTCGCCTCTGGCCCGGCGCGCTCGACGCGGCGGCGCAAGGCTCTCTGCTGGCCGAGGTGCTGGCGGCGGCGGAGGCGGCGCCCTTCTATCGCCCCGTGACGCCGGGCGGGCGGCCCTTTTCGGTCGAGATGACGGGGATGGGGCCGCTGGCCTGGGTCTCGGACCGAGCGGGCTATCGCTATCAGCCGACCCATCCCGAGACCGGCGCGCCCTGGCCGCCGATGCCGCAGACCCTGCTCGACCTGTGGGACGTCCTGACCGGCTGGCCCGCGCCGCCCGACGCCTGTCTGGTCAACCTCTATCGCGGCGAGGCGAAGATGGGTCTGCATCAGGATCGCGACGAGGCCGACCTGAGCGCGCCGGTCCTGTCGGTGTCGCTGGGCGATACGGCGGTGTTCCGCATCGGTCCGGCCGAGGGCGGTCGGACGCAGAGCTTGAAGCTGGCCTCCGGCGACGTCTGCGCCCTGACGGGGCCGGCGAGGCTGGCGCGGCACGGCATCGACCGGCTGCTGGCGGGGTCGTCGCAGTTGGTCCCCGGCGGAGGGCGGATCAATCTGACGCTGCGGCGCGCGCGCTGATCGGGACTCGACGCAGCGTCGCAAGCCGGGCCACAGTCGCGGCCTGACGTCCGAAGCCGCACCGGAGACCCGCGATGACCCTGATCACTCGGCCCGAGGGCCTGAGCGCCGACCAGATCGCCCCCAGCCGCCGCAGTCTGGGGATCGCGACCCTCGGCGGCGTGGCCTTCGCCGCCTACGCCCCCGCCGCACTCAGCCAGTCGGCCAGCCCGGTCGCCACCGACAGCGCCGGACTGGTCACGGCGACCGTCTCCTATCCTGCGCCCGACGGGTTCGAACTGCCCGCCTATGTGGCCCGGCCCGACGGCGAAGGCCCCTTCCCCGTCGTGATTGTCGTGTCCGAGATTTTCGGCGTGCACGAATACATCCGCGACGTCTGCCGCCGCCTGGCCAAGGCGGGCTACGCCGCCGTCGCCCCCGCCTTCTTCGTGCGCAAGGAAGACCCGGCCCCGCTCAGCGACATGTCGGCCATCATGACCATCGTCGGGGCCGCCGGCTACGAACAGGTCATGGGCGACGTCGCCGCGACCCTGGAATGGATCGGGCTGCAGACCTGGGCCAAGGCCGACAAGGTCGGCATCACCGGCTTCTGCTGGGGCGGCAAGGTGGTGTGGCAGGCCTGCGCCCGCTTCCCGGCCCTGGACGCCGGGGTCGCCTGGTACGGCCGGCTGGCCCCGGCCGCCACAGCGACCGAGGCGCAAGCGACCGCTGGTCGCCCCTGGCCCGTCGATCTGGCCGCCGATCTCAAGGCCCCGGTCCTGGGTCTCTATGGCGGTCAGGACGGCGGCATCCCCGTGGCCAGCGTCGAGACCATGCGCGCGGCGCTGGACCGGGCCGGGGCCGCGGGCAGCGAGATCGTGGTCTATCCGAACGCCCCCCACGCCTTCCACGCCGACTATCGCCCCAGCTACCGCGAGGCGGACGCCAAGGACGGGTGGCAAAGGTTGCTGGGCTTCTTTGACCAGAAGCTGAAATAGCCCCCTTCCCTCTCGAGGGGGAGGGCTCAGCCCCAATGAAAACGGCCCGGAGCGTCTGCCCCGGGCCGTCGTCATTCAAGCGGTCGGAACCTCACGCCTTGGCGTCGAAATTCCCGCCGGTCGTGTTGGCTTCCGAATAGGCGCCGCCCGAGGCCGGGCCGGAACCCTTGGCCGCGACCGCCACCATGGCGGCGCGCACGGTGCGGCCGAACAGGGCGTAGCCGGGTTGCAGGGTCTGGATCACCGTGCCGCCCGGCACGCTGTCCGAGGGCTGTTCCATCACCGCCTGATGCAGGTGCGGGTCGAAGGCCTCGCCCGGCTCGGGCGCGACGCGGGTCAGGCCGTTGGCGTCGAAGGCCGACAGCAGGGACTTCTGCGTCAGCTCCAGACCCGTGACCATGGCGGCGGCGGCGCTGTCGGCCTCGGCGCCTTCCAGCACCTTGGGCGCCGACAGCAGGCCGCGCTCCAGGGTGTCGGCCACGCCCAGCAGATCCTTGGCGAAGCGCTGGATGGCGTAGGCGCGGGCGTCGTTGGCCTGGGTCTCGGCGCGGCGCTTGGTGTTCTCGGCGTCGGCCACGGCGCGCAGAGCGCGGTCCTTCCACTGGTCGCGCTCGGCGATCAGGGCGTCGACCACGGCCATGTCGCCGTCGTCCGCGCCTTCGGCTGCGGCGTCGATGGCGGACTCTCCCATGTCCTGCTCGAGTTGGTCCCGGGTCGCGTCGTTGATGTCGTTCACGTCTCTTGTCCGTCCAGAATCCGGCCCAGCACCCGGGCGGTATAGTCCACCAACGGTATGACACGGGCATAGTTCAGTCTTGCGGGGCCGATGACGCCGATGGCGCCCAGCATCCGCTGCCGACCCGTCATATAGGGCGCCGCGATCACGGCGGAACCCGAAAGCGAAAACAACCGTGTTTCGGCGCCGATGAAGATGCGCACGCCCTGGGCCGCGCCGACCCCGTCGAGCAGGCCGATCAGCTGTTCCTTCTGCTCCAGATCGTCGAACAGGACGCGGACCCGCTCCAGATCCTCGAGGGCTTCCGCGTCCTGCAACAGATTGGCGCGGCCGCGCACGATCAGGGCCCGGTCGCGTTCCCCCCCGCCGGACCAGGCGGCCAGGCCGTCCTCGACCAGACGCGCGGCGGCGGCGTCCAACTCGCGCCGGGCGGCGTCCAGTTCGGCGCTCATCTCGGTGCGCGCCTCGGCCAGAGGGCGGCCTTTCAGCCGGGCATTCAGGAAATTGGAGGCCTCGGACAGCGTCGAGGGCGTCACCCCCGCCGACAGGGGCATCAGCCGGTTCTCGACCGTGCCGTCGTCGCCGACCAGCACCGCCAGGGCCTGATCGTGGCCGAGCGCCACGAACTCGACGTGCTTGACGCCGGCGTCGCGCACCGGGCTGGCGACGATGCCCGCCCCGCCAGCCAGACCGGACAGCAGGTTTGTCGCTGCGTCCAGGGCCTCCTCGAAGTTGCGGCCCTTCCCGGCCAGCCGTGCGTCGATCTCGCGCCGCTCGTCCTGACCGATGTCGCCGACCTCCAGCAGGCCGTCGACGAACAGGCGCAAGCCCGCATGGGTCGGCACCCGCCCGGCCGAAGTATGCGGCGAGGCCAGCAGGCCCGCCAGCGTCAGGTCCTGCATCGTATTGCGGATCGAGGCCGGCGACAGGGCCAGCCCGCCGCGCGAGATGGTGCGCGACCCGACCGGCTCGCCCGTTTCCAGATAGGTCTCGACGATGCGGCGGAAGATGTCGCGCGCACGGGCGTCCAGCGTCCCCAGGCCTGCGGGGGCGCTTCCGAACGGCGACGGATGGGGGGCATACAGGCTCACGCTTTCAGGATAAGCACGCGCTGCCCTGGTTCCAAGGAAATCCCATGCGCCCGTCTGAACGCACCCCCGAACAACTCCGCGCCGTCACGCTGGAGACCGGCGTCAACCGCTACGCCGAGGGCTCGTGCCTGGTCTCGTTCGGCCACACCAAGGTGCTTTGCACCGCCTCGGTCGAGGAAAAGGTGCCGGGCTGGATGCGCAACACCGGCCAGGGCTGGGTCACGGCCGAATACGGCATGCTGCCCCGCGCCACCCACACGCGCGGCCGTCGCGAAGCCGCCGCCGGCAAGCAGTCGGGCCGCACCCAGGAAATCCAGCGCCTGATCGGCCGCTCCTTGCGCGCCGTGGTGGACCTCAAGGCCCTGGGCGAGCGCCAGGTGCTGATCGACTGCGACGTCATCCAGGCCGACGGCGGCACCCGCACCGCCTCGATCACCGGCGCCTGGGTCGCCATGTCTTCGGCCCTCAACTATCTGACCGACGAAGGCGTGCTGAAGACCAACCCGATCATCGACCAGGTCGCCGCCGTGTCGTGCGGCATCTTCAACGACCTGCCGGTTCTGGACCTCGACTATGAGGAAGACTCCACCGCCGAGGCCGATTCCAACTTCGTCCTGACCGGCGCCGGCGGCATCGTCGAGATCCAGGCCACGGGCGAGAAGCGCGGCTTCTCGCGTCCCGAGTTCGACCGCCTGTTCGAACTGGCCGGGATCGGCTGCGCCGACCTGTTCGCCCTGCAACGCGCCGCCCTGGGCCGCTGATTTTCCAGGACTAGGCCGCGAGGGCCGATCAAGGCATGGTGGGGTCTTCCGCGAACGGAGATCCGCCCATGCTGACCGTCATGCGCCCCGCCCTCGCCGCCTCTCTTCTGGCCCTGTCGGCCGCCCTTCTGGCCGGTTGCGGCCAGCCGCAGTCGACGCCCGTCAAGGCGCCGGCCTTGGGCGTCGATACGAAGCTGTCGCAGGAACCGATCGACGCCGTGCCGTTCCAGGAGGCGCCGCCTGCCGCCCCCGTCGCGCCGCCCAGGCCCAAGACTGAGCCGGCGCCTGAGCCCGTCGTCGACAAGCCCGCAGAGCCCGCGGGCGAGCCCGGCTCCTGCCTGGCCGAAATCGGCGAGGCTCGGTCGAAGCGCCTGGTCGAACGCTGCATCGCCGTCAGCCCGGCGTCCCGTCCGCCGTGCCACAACGCCAACCCCTGCGACATGATTCAGGGCGAGATCGACCGCTCCTGCGCCATGTACGGCCCGGATGAGCAGAAGCCGAAGGAATGTGGGGCGTAAGGCGCCGCCGCCTCACCCTCCCCGTTCGGGGAGGGTGGTCGCGCTAGCGACCGGGTGGGGAGGGCTTGGCGAAACGGAACGCCACGCCCGATTTACATAGAGCTTGGCCGAGATGAGACGTTGCGGCTGATCTGCGACGCCGCCCCCACCCGACTTCGGCCTGACGGCCTCAGCCTCCCTCCCCGAACGGGGAGGGAGAAGCCGCGCTCAAGCAGCGCGCGACCGCGTCGCGTGCGATAGCGCCCTAACAAAGAAAAAAGGCCCCGCTGTTTCCAGCGGGGCCTTCTTCATTTCAGCCGTAAGGCTTAGTCGCGACGGCGACGGCCACGATCGCCACCGCGATCGCCGCCTTCACGCTTCGGACGGCCGCCGGTGTCTTCCGACAGGGCGGGTTCACCGCGTTCAGCGCGCTCGGCGTTGATCTTGTCGGTGATGTCTTCGCCCGTGGCCTGGTCGACGACCTTCATCGACAGCTTGGTCTTGCCGCGATCGTCGAAGCCCAGGAACTTGACCTTGACCTCTTGGCCTTCCGACAGGACGTCGGCCGGGTTGGCGACGCGTTCCAGAGCGATCTGGGACACGTGGACCAGACCGTCCTTGGCGCCGAAGAAGTTCACGAAGGCGCCGAAGTCGACGACTTTGACCACCTTGCCGGTGTAGATCGCGCCCATTTCCGGCTCAGCGGCGATGGAGTTGATCCAGTTCTTGGCGGCGTCGATCTTCTCCTGGTCGTTGGCGGCGACCTTGATGGTGCCGTCATCGCCGATGTCGATCTTGGCGCCGGTCTTCTCGACGATCTCGCGGATCACCTTGCCGCCCGAACCGATCACTTCACGGATCTTGTCGACCGGGATCTTGATGGTTTCGATCTTGGGAGCATGCTCGCCCAGTTCGGCGCGCGGCGCGTCCATGGCCTTCGACATTTCGTCGAGGATGTGCAGGCGGCCGGCCGAAGCCTGCGTCAGAGCCTGCTCCATGATCTCCTTGGTGATGCCGGCGACCTTGATGTCCATCTGAAGGCTGGTGATGCCTTCCGAGGTGCCAGCGACCTTGAAGTCCATGTCGCCCAGGTGGTCTTCGTCGCCCAGGATGTCGGACAGGATGGCGAACTCGCCCGACGGCTCCAGGATCAGACCCATGGCGATGCCCGAGACCGGACGGACCAGCGGCACGCCGGCGTCCATCAGGGCCAGCGACGAACCGCAGACCGTGGCCATCGAGGACGAGCCGTTGGACTCGGTGATCTCGGAGACCAGACGGATGGTGTAGGGGAAGTCTTCCTTGGTCGGCAGCATCGGACGGATCGCGCGCCAGGCCAGCTTGCCGTGACCGATTTCGCGGCGGCCGGGCGAACCCATGCGGCCGGCTTCACCCACCGAATAGGGGGGGAAGTTGTAGTGCAGCAGGAAGGACTCCTTGTAGGTGCCCGACAGGCTGTCGATGTACTGCTCGTCCTCGCCGGTGCCGAGGGTGGCGACGACCAGGGCCTGGGTTTCGCCGCGCGTGAACAGCGACGAACCGTGGGTGCGCGGCAGGACGCCGACTTCCGAGACGATGGCGCGGACCTTGTCGAGGGCGCGGCCGTCGACGCGGTGAGCGTTCTCGATGATGTCGCGACGCAGGACGTCGGCTTCGCATTCCTTGAAGGCGGCCGAGAACTTGGACGAGTCGACGCCCTCGGGGTTCTCGTCGGTCTTCACCAGGGCCGCGGCGGCGGTCTTCTTGGCCGCGTCGACGCCCGAGCGGCGCTCATACTTGCCCGGGTGGGCGTAGGCGGCCTTGATGTCTTCGCCGACCAGCTTCTTGATCGAGGCGACGACGTCCGAGTGATCTTCGGCCTGGAAGTCGAACGGCTCCTTGGCGGCGTGTTCGGCCAGTTCGATGATGGCGTCGATGACCGGCTGCATGCCCGCGTGTGCGAACATCAGGGCCTCGAGCATCTTCTCTTCCGACAGCTCCTTGGCTTCGGATTCGACCATCATCAGGGCGTCTTGCGTACCGGCGACGACCAGGTCGAGCGCGGAGTCAGCGATGGTGTCGATGGCGGGGTTCAGGACCAGCTCGCCGTCGATCAGGCCGACGCGGGCGGCGCCGATCGGGCCCATGAAAGGCACGCCCGAGATGGTCAGGGCGGCCGAGGCGGCGACCATGCCGACGATGTCCGGGTCATTCTCCATGTCGTGCTGCAGCACGGTGATGACGACCTGGGTCTCGTTCTTGAAGCCCTTGACGAACAGGGGGCGGATCGGACGGTCGATCAGGCGCGAGACCAGGGTCTCTTTTTCCGACGGACGGCCTTCACGCTTGAAGTAGCCGCCCGGGATCTTGCCGGCGGCGAACGTCTTCTCTTGGTAGTTGACGGTCAGCGGGAAGAAATCCAGGCCCGGCTTGGGCTGGCGGCCATAGACGACGGTGGCCAGGACCACGGTCTCGCCGTAGGTCGCCAGCACGGCGCCGTCAGCCTGACGGGCGATGCGGCCGGTTTCCAGCGTCAGCGGGCGGCCGGCCCACTCGATCGTCTTGCGTTTGATGTCGAACATTTTTCTTCTTTCGTCTCCCACGGGCGTATTCCCGACGGGGGTGTGTGGAGCCTCGGGCTGTTCAGTCCCTCGGTCCCCGAGAACCCGGTCGCGCCATCGCGTCCGGGCGGATGGAGCAAGGACCGTCCTGGCCCTCGCGTCTGCGCCGATTAGACCCGCGGCGCGCAGGAAGCTCGTTGGTCCGAGCGTTTTCCGAGGCGGACCGCGTCCGCTCCGGAAAAGGCTCTAGGTGCGGAACGAGGCGCGGACGTGTCCGCCCGCGCCTCGAGAAATCTATCCGCTGCCGGTCGGCCGCCTTAGCGACGCAGGCCCAGCTTGGTGATCAGAGCGACATAACGCTCGCGATCGACCTTGGTCAGGTGGTCAAGAAGACGACGACGCTGCGAGACCATCTTCAGAAGGCCGCGACGCGAGTGGTTGTCTTTCTTGTGGGTCTTGAAGTGCTCGGTCAGGTTGGCGATGCGTTCCGAAAGGATCGCGACCTGGACCTCGGCCGAGCCGGTGTCTGCAGCCGAACGAGCGTTGTCAGCGATGACTTCGCCCTTGCGTTGAGCCGTAATCGACATCGAAAGTCTCCATGTTGGAGCCCTGTCGCGCCGCCCGAAAACGAGCGCTAGGGGAGATTGAAAACACGGTCGGGTTCTAGCCGTCCGGCCCGCATGGTGCAGAGCGCGACCAGGGTCTCTCCCACGAAGGCCGACACCGTGCGCGAACCGGCTGGAAGCTGGCTCTTCAAGGTTTCAACCTGACGGGGGAGCAGAACGATCGGCCGTCCCTGCCTCAGCGAGAAGGCGTCCTGTTCCGTGACGGCCAGATCCGGGATGTCGTCCAGAGCGGTCGAAACGGGCAGCAAGCCTTCCAAGGCGGCGCCCTTATGCGCCAGATCGACGAGAAAATCCAGTGTGACGGCGTTCTCGGCGGTGAACGGCCCCACCCGCTCGCGCCGCAGGGCCGAAACATGCCCTTCCGCGCCCAGCATGGCGGCCAGGTCGCGGGCCAGCGAGCGGACATAGACGCCCTTGCCGGTGCGCATGGTGATCTCGACGTGGTCGGCGTCCGGGGCGTCGGTCACGGCCGCCTCAAAGATCGTCACCTTGCGGGTCTCCAGCTCGAACTGCACCCCGTCGCGCGCCAGGTCGTAGGCACGTTCGCCATTGACGCGGATGGCCGAGAACTGCGGCGGCGCCTGGTCGATCTCGCCGACGAAGGACAGCAGCGCCGCCTTGACCGCCTCGACCGAGGGTCGGACGTCCGAGCGGGCGATGATCTCGCCTTCGCGGTCGATGCTGTCGGTCGAAATGCCCCAGTGGATGGTGAAGCGATAGACCTTCTCGGCGTCCATCATGAAGGGCACCGTCTTGGTCGCCTCTCCCAAAGCGATGGGCAGGACGCCCGAGGCCAGCGGGTCCAGCGTCCCGGCGTGGCCCGCCTTCTGGGCGTCGAACAGACGGCGGACCTTGGTCACCGCCTCGGTCGACCCCATCTCGAACGGCTTGTCCAGGCAGACCCAGCCGTTGACGATCTCGCCGTTCTTGCGACGCGCCATCAGGCTTGGCCTTCGTCTTCGTCGCCTTCCGCACGTTCCAGGTCGGCGCGCACGCGCGGGTCGTCCATCAGCCGGTCGATGTGGCTGGCGGCGTCGAAGCTCTCGTCGTGGCGGAACTTCAGGTCCGGGGTGAACTTCATGTCGATGTGGCGGCCCAGCTGGCCGCGCAGGAATTTGGCGTGGGCGTTCAGCGCCTTGATGATCGCGGACTCGTGGCCCGCCGTCACGGCCGCCTCGACGCCGGCGCCCAGAGGCTCGACGAAGCAGGTGGCGTGCTTCAGGTCTGGCGACAGCCGCACCTCGGTCACGGTGATCGACACGCCCAGCAGGGCCTCGTCGTGGACCTCCTGCTCGCGCAGCACGTCGACCAGGGCGTGACGGATCAGTTCGCCGGCGCGCAGCTGGCGCTGCGACGGGCCCATCGGGCCGGTGGCGTTACGGGTATGCTGTTTGCGGCTCATGGCGCGCCTCCCTTGTTCGCTCGCCGGGGATCGGACGCCGGCTGAAAAAGCGAAGGGCGCGGTCTAGTCGCGGACGGGCTTCAAGTCCAGCTTGGCCGCGTCCTGGTCCGCGCGGGCGGCGGTCCGCATCACCTCGCCCGAGGTCACGGCGCGATAGGGCCGGATCGGCAGTCCCGCCGCCGACAGCAGCTCCGCCGTCCAGTGATTGCACAGGTGGCCGATCCAGAAGGTCTCGCGGCTCTTGAAGAAGCGGGCGTCGTCGCCGGGCCGCGCCGCCGCCACGACGGGACGGCCCGCCGCATCGGGCGCCAGCGAGACCTGCACCCGCGCCCGCAAGGCCGCCATGCCCTCACGCGACAGCCGCAACGACCGCCGGACCTCCGGCCCGAAGCGAACCGCGGGATCCTCCGCCTCGGGGTCCAGCATGACCACGGAGGCGTTGCCCGGCTTCAGGAAGGCGCGGGCGCCGTCGGGCAGCCGGTCCCGGATCGGGTTCTGATCGACATAGAAGGTCGCGTCGCCCCAGCCGATCAGGACCCAGCCGCCAGGCGCCAGGCTGGCGACCGCCTCGGCCAGCGGCCCGCCCCCCTCGGCCAGGGCCGCGCGCGGCACGGCCAGATCGGCGTGAAAGCCGTTGTCGAGCAGATGGACGGTCACCTCCGCCTCGTCCGGCGCCGCCGGATAGAGGGCCGGATCGCCGGGCCGGGTCAGGGTCCACAGGGCCGCGACCAGGCCGATCAGGGCCGCGATCAGGAACCGGCCCGGCACGTCGTCTTCAGTTCGGACCGAAGGCCGCAGGGACGTCCCGCGCCGGACTGCTGCCGGCCTGCGTCGCCCATTCGCCGCGATAGTCGTAGTTCAGCTGGACGCAGTGGCGGTACTGGCCGTCAGCCCAACGCCCGACGGCGTGCATGGTCATGGGGCGGCCCGCCCGAACCCGGCCCACCACCACCCAGCTCTCCTCCGCCCCGGGACACAGGGCGCGGGCCAGGCCACGGCCGTCGCCTTCCTGCACGATGGCGTAGACGCCGCTCTCGCTGGCGCCCGCCGGCAGGGCGCGACGCACGGCGTCCGGACCGCCCGGCGTGAAACGGGCCGACCCGCGCGAGCTGCTGGAGAACAGATTGCGCACCGCCACGGCGCCGAACAGGCCGCGCTCGACCTCCAGGGTCACGCCGCGCGTCAGGGCCTGGGTCGTGCGGTCGCGCGCGTCAAAGGCCAGAAAGCGCGTGGAGGCGGCGGCGGGCCCCGCCCCAAAAGCGGCGGGGACGGCGGCGGCGATCAGAGCCGAGATCAGGATGTGGCGGCGCATGGCGAACCCGTCGATGAACACGCCCCCCGGCGACGGGCGAACCCTAACGGGGCCGACGGCCGCCGTGAAGCCTCGGCCCGAAAAGACGAAGGGCGCGACCTCCTTCGAGATCGCGCCCCAATGCCCGGATCGAACCGTCAAACGCCCTAGTCGAGGGTGCGCTTGACCTCTTCGACGGTGAAGCACTCGATGTAGTCGCCTTCCTTGATGTCCTGGAAGCCCTGGAACTGCATGCCGCACTCCTGGCCCGAGGGCACTTCGTTGACCTCGTCCTTGAAGCGCTTGAGCGTGTTGAGGACGCCCAGTTCCAGCACCACCACGTCGTCGCGGATGATGCGGACGCGCGCGCCCTTGCGGACCACGCCTTCCGACACCCGGCAGCCGGCGATCTTGCCGACCTTGGTGATGTCGAAGACCTGCAGCACCTTGGCGTTGCCGAGGAAGGTTTCGCGCTGGAGCGGCGCCAGCATGCCCGAGAGCACGCCCTTCATGTCGTCCAGCAGGTCGTAGATGATCGAGTAGTAGCGGATCTCGACGCCTTCACGGTCGGCCAGGTCGCGCGCCTGCTTGGACGCACGAACATTGAAGCCGAGGATCGGCGCGCCGGCCGACTTGGCCAGGTTGACGTCGCTCTCGGTGATGCCGCCGGCGCCCGAATAGACGGTGCGGGCGCGGACTTCGTCGTTGCCCATCTTCTCCAGCGAGCCGACGATGGCTTCGGCCGAACCCTGCACGTCCGCCTTGATGACGACCGGCAGTTCCGAGACCTTCTTCGACTGCAGCTTCGACATCATGTCGACCAGCGACACCGAACCGCCCGAGACCTGGTTCTTCTCGCGGCGCGCACGCTCGCGATATTCGGTCAGTTCACGGGCGCGGGCCTCGCTCTCCACCACGGCGAAGACGTCGCCCGGCGACGGCGCTTCCGACAGGCCGAGGATCTCGACCGGAACGGAGGGACCGGCTTCGGTCAGTTGGGCGTTGCGTTCGTCCAGCAGGGCGCGCGCCTTGCCCCAGGCGGAGCCGGCCACGACGATGTCGCCGCGCTTCAGCGTGCCGCGCTTGACCAAGACGGTGGCGACCGGGCCGCGGCCCTTGTCCAGCTTGGCCTCGATGACCACGCCTTCGGCCGAACGGTCCGGGTTGGCCCGCAGGTCCATGACCTCGGCCTGCACCAGGATGGCTTCCAGCAGGCCGTCGAGGTTGGTGCGGTTCTTGGCCGACACCTCGATGATCTGGGTTTCGCCGCCCAGGCTTTCCGCGATGACTTCATACTGCAGAAGCTCGTTGACGACCTTCTGCGAGTTGGCGTCGGGCTTGTCGATCTTGTTGACCGCCACGATCAGGGGAGCGCCGGCCGCCTTGGCGTGCTGGATGGCTTCCACCGTCTGCGGCATGACGCCGTCGTCGGCGGCCACGACCAGAACCACGATGTCGGTGACATTGGCGCCGCGCGCCCGCATCGCCGAGAAGGCGGCGTGGCCCGGGGTGTCCAGGAAGGTGACGCGCTGGCCGTCTTCCAGGCGCACCTGATAGGCGCCGATGTGCTGGGTGATGCCGCCGGCTTCGCCGCCTGCGACGTCCGTGGTGCGCAGGGCGTCCAGCAGCGAGGTCTTGCCGTGGTCGACGTGGCCCATGATGGCCACGACCGGGGCGCGGACCGTGGTCGCGTCCTCGTCGTCGGCCTCGGCGATGAAGCCTTCTTCGACGTCGGATTCCGAGACGCGCTTGACGGCCATGCCGTATTCCTCGGCCACCAGTTCGGCGGTGTCGGAATCGATCACGTCGTTGATCTTCATCATCATGCCCTGACGCATCAGGAATTTGATGATGTCGACGCCGCGGACGGCCATCCGGTTGGACAGCTCCTGCACGGTGATGACGTCAGGGATGACGACTTCGCGCGGCCGGTTCGGCGCGTCGGTCGAGCCGCCCTTGCGCTTTTCCTTCTCGCGTTCGCGGGCGCGGCGGACCGAGGCCAGCGAACGCATGCGTTCGGCGGTGTCGCCGTCGCCGGCGACCGACTGGATGGTCAAGCGGCCTTCGCGGCGCTTGGGCTCGCCGCGTGTGCGGCTGACAGCCTTGCCGGGACCGGCGTCCGAGAAACGCTTGTCGCGATCATCGTCGCGGCCGACCGGACGGCCGAAGCCCGTGCCGGGCGCGCGGCTGGGGCGCGCCACTTCGGGCGTGGCCGGCGGTGCGTTCGGGGCCGGACGGCCGCCGGGGCCGGTGCGGGCCGCGCCGGGACGGGCGGCGCCGGGGGCCGGCTTCGGGTTCAGGGCCGAATAGCGGACGGTCTGGCTGGCGGCCGGACGGGCGCCCTGCGGACGATCACCCTGGGGACGAGCGCCTTGCGGACGCTCCGTGGCCTGGGGACGATCGGACTGCGGCCGTTCGCCGTCGCCCATGGCCTGTTCGCGGGCCGAACGGCCGCCGAAGGCGGGACGCTCGATCGGCGCGCGGCCGGTCGGGATCTTGGGGGCGCGCTGGCCGAAGTTGACCACCGGACGCGCGGGCGGCGCCGGACGCGGAGCCGGCGCAGCCGGAGCCGGGGTCGGCGCAGGCGTCGGGGCCGCCACGATCGGCTTCGGCAGCTCGACCTTGGGCAGTTCGACCTTCGGCGCGGCGGGCTTGGCCGGGGTGGCGGGCGGCGCGGCGGCCGTCAGCTTGGCTGCCTCGGCGCGGGCGGCGTCGGCCGCGGCCTTGGCGGCGGCGGCTTCGGCGCGGGCGGCTTCCGCGGCCTTCTCGGCGGCGGCGGCCTGGTCGCGCTGGGCGGCTTCGCGGGCGGCCTTCTCGGCGACGGCGGCGCGTTCGCGCTCAGCCTGCGCCTGGGTGGCCAGGGCGATGGCGCGGCGACGCGCCTCCTGTTCCTCGACCGACAGGGCGCCGCCGGCGGGACCGCCGCGCGGGGCGTTGGAACGCGGCGCCTGGGGCGCGCCCTGATCGGCGCGCGGACGCGACACGTCAAAGCCCTGCGGACGCTGATGTCCGGGGACCGCGCCGGCGCGGCGCTTCGTCTCGACGACCACGGTCTTGGATCGGCCATGGCTGAAGCTCTGCTTCACGGTGCCGGTCGAGACCGATCCCGCCGCGCGCGGCTTCAGGCTCAGCGGAGCGCGCGGCCCCGTTTGAGAAGGCGCGTTGGCAGGGGTCTTACCGTCTTCGGTCTTGTCGTTTTCGTCGCTCATCCGGTCGCTTTACTCGGGGCGGAGAATTCCGCCATCGTCTCGTCAAACACCCATAGCCGGGCGTGGTCCCGCTCCCTGGTCAGGAAACAGGTCCTCGCCCGCCAAAAGCCTCAGGCTCTCGTTCCGGGGTCCCGCCCCGGTCGTCCTCGGCGCCGTCGCCGGG
Organism: Brevundimonas sp. KH_025; assembly: GCF_057839885.1. Lineage (NCBI taxonomy): Bacteria > Pseudomonadati > Pseudomonadota > Alphaproteobacteria > Caulobacterales > Caulobacteraceae > Brevundimonas > Brevundimonas sp. KH_025. Next base: position 2,806,481 of record NZ_CM174501.1, read on the forward strand.
GCCATCCCGGCGCCAGCTCTCTGGACGCAGAGGCCGAAATCCCGCCAGCCGCTCGACCTCTAGGGTCCAGCGATCGGCTCGCCCGCCTTTCAGCAGGACGGCGTGTATCGCATTTTCCAGCCCAAGGGCCAAACTCAAATCGTCCGCCGTGAAAGCGCCGCAGATTTTGGGCGCCGGGGACGGGTGTTTCGCAAGGGCCAGAAGCTTGCCGCGACCGTCGGCGGACCCGTCCGCCGCCTCGATGACCCAAGCCGCCCGTCCGCCGCGAATGGCGGCGGCGCTCTTTTCGAAGCCAGAGATAAGCACGCCTTCGCGCCGGGCAAGACCCAGCTGGTCCAGACAGCGCCGAACCAGCAGTTTCTCGACCATGTCGGCCAGGTCCGCCGCCGGCTTCAGCGGTGCCTTGGCCGAGCGGGCGAACAGGTTCTTCTTGACCGCCGTCTCGACCGAGGCGCGCGAGGCTTCGACCCAGAGGCCGCGGCCGGGCAGCTTGCGTGCGAGATCGGGGGCCACCGAGCCGTCCGGCGCCGGCACGAAGCGGATCAGGCGAGATTCATCGAGAACCTGGCGGGTCACCAGGTCCTGACGGTCTCTATCGATCAGCGCCTCGTTCGGGGTCATGGACAGCTGCGGCTCCCATCACGCGTCTTGGGTCGGCTCGAGGTCTTCGTCGAAGACCTCCGCATCGACATCAACGGCTTCGCCTTCATATTCGGCGCCGTCTTCGCCGGCGTCGGCGAAGATTTCTTCCTCATACTCGGGCTCGGGTTCCGGCTGCGGCAGTTCCGAAGCGTCGATCCAGCCGGCCGCCACGCGAGCGTGCAGGATCAGCAGTTCGGCGTCTTCCTGCGACAGGTTGAAGCTCTCCAGAACGCCCGGGACCTTGGTCCGCTCGCCGTTCTTCACTTCATAGCCGCCGCGGATTTCGTCGGTGGCCAGGTCGGCCAGGTCCTCGACCGTCTTCACGCCGCCTTCGCCCAGGGCGACGGCGATGGCGCCGGTCACGCCCGGCACGTCCAGAACCGCGTCCTCGACGCCGAGAGCGACGCGCTTGGCGTCCAGTTCGGCGGCCTTGCGGTCCAGGAATTCGCGGGCGCGGGTCTGCAGTTCTTCGGCGGTGTCCTCGTCGAAGCCTTCGATCTCGGCGACTTCATAGGCTTCCACGAAGGCCAGGTCCTCGACCGTAGCGAAGCCTTCGGTGACCAGCAGCTGGGCGATGGTCTCGTCGACGTCCAGGGCTTCCTGGAACAGGGCGGTCCGCTCGGCGAACTCCTTCTGGCGACGCTCGCTGTCCTGCGACTCGGTGATGATGTCGATCTGCCAGCCGGTCAGCTGCGAGGCCAGGCGCACGTTCTGGCCGCGACGGCCGATGGCCAGCGACAGCTGCTCGTCCGGCACCACGACTTCGACGCGGTCGGCTTCTTCGTCCAGCACCACCTTGGCCACTTCGGCCGGGGCCAGGGCGTTGACGATGAAGGTGGGCTCGTCGTCGTTCCACTGGATGATGTCGATCTTCTCGCCCTGCAGTTCGGCGACGACCGCCTGAACGCGCGAGCCGCGCATGCCGACGCAGGCGCCGACGGGGTCGATCGAGCTGTCGTTCGACAGGACGGCCATCTTGGCGCGCGAACCGGCGTCGCGGGCGGCGGCGCGGATCTCGATCACGCCGTCATAGACTTCCGGCACTTCCTGGGCGAACAGCTTGGCCATGAAGCCCGGGTGGGCGCGGCTCAGCATGACCTGCGGACCCTTGGCCTCGGGACGCACGTCGTAGATGTAGGTGCGGACGCGGTCGCCGACGTTGAACACCTCGCGCGGGATCGACTGGTCGCGGCGCATGATGCCTTCGCCACGGCCCAGGTCGACGATGGTGTTGCCGTATTCGACGCGCTTGACCGTGCCGTTGACGATCTCGCCGACGCGATCCTTGAACTCTTCGTATTGGTTGGCGCGCTCGGCCTCGCGGACCTTTCCGGTCACGACCTGGCGGGCCATCTGGGTCTGGACGCGGCCGAATTCGAACGGCGGCAGGACCTCGACGTATTCCTTGCCGACCGCGGCTTCCGGGTCGCGCTTGGAGGCGTCGGTCAGGCGCACCATGGCGCTGTCGTTGAATTCTTCCAGCTCGTCTTCCGGCTGCCAGTCGTCCGGCACGATGGTGACGTGGCGGGTCAGCGACAGTTCGCCGGTCTTGTGGTCGATCTTGGCGCGGATGTCGTGGTGGGCGCCGTAGCGCGACTTGGCGCCCTTCTGGATCGCCTCCTCGATCGCCTCGATGACGATTTCCTTGTCGATGTTCTTCTCACGCGCGACGGCGTCGGCGATCGAGAGCAGTTCGAGGCGGTTGGCGGAAATACCGGTGACGGCCATCAGGCTTTGTCCTTGGTCGAGGTCGTGGTGTTGGTCGTTTGTTCAATCTCGGCCTCGCCTTCCGGCAGGCCGTCGTCTTCGGGTTCGCCGCGCGCCGCGCGCAGGGCCGCGCCCCGCTTCAGCAGTTCGTCGGTCAGCACCAGCTTGGCGTCCGACACCCACTCGAAGGGGATCAGGGCGGTGTCGTCCTCGCCCTCCAGGTCGATGGCGACATTGTCGCCCTCGGTCCCGGCCAGAACGCCCTTGAAGCGCTTGCGCCCCTCGACCATGCGGTCGGTTTCGAGGCGGGCCTCATAGCCTTCGAACAGGTCGAAATCGATCAGTCGGGTCAGCGGCCGGTCGATGCCGGGCGACGAGACTTCCAGCAGATATTCGCCGGTGATGGGGTCGGCGGCGTCAAACACTTCCGACACGGCGCGCGACAGGCGGGCGCATTCCTCGACCGAGATGTCGTGGTCGGTCACGCGCTCGGCCATGATCTGCAGGCGACGACGCAGGGTGCCGCCCATCAGGCGCACACGCACGACGGCCAGCCCCAGGCTTTCGGCCACGGGGTCGATCATCTCCAGCAGGGCGCGGTCTTCAGCGGTCTTGGCGCGCAAGGGTCAGGTCCAAATACAAAAGCGGCGGTCCGTCCGGGCCGCCGCTTGAAACGACGCCGTTGGACGCCGGTCTAACGATGTGAGCGGTCATATAGGCGAAAGCGGGGGCCGTGTCAGCCCCCGCTGTCGTCATGGCCGATCAGAACTCCTCCCAGCCGTCCGTGACCACCGCCAGGGTCGGCTTGCGGACGGCGCCGCCGGCGCGCAGGGCGGCGACCGTCTGGGCCACCGGCTGCGGCGTGCGCGCCGGGGTCCGGGCCGGAGCCGCCGGCTTGCGGGCGGCGGCGACCGGAGCGGCGGCCTGGGCCGTGCGGAAGCGCGACACCGAGGAGGCCAGGACGTCGGCCTCCTGGGCCAGCGAGTGGCTGGCGGCGGTCGATTGCTCGACCATCGCAGCATTTTGTTGCGTCACCTGGTCCATCTGGTTCACGGCGGTGTTGACCTGTTGCAGGCCGGTGGCCTGCTCCTGGGCCGAGGCCGAGATTTCCGAGACCAGGCCGTCGATCTCGGCCACGCGGCTGACGATGCGCTGCAGGGCCTCGCCCGTCTGGCCGACCAGGGTGACGCCCGCGCCGACCTGCTGGCCCGAGGCCGAGATCAGGGTCTTGATCTCCTTGGCCGCCTCGGCCGAGCGCTGGGCCAGGGCCCGGACTTCGGAGGCCACGACCGCGAAGCCGCGACCCGCGTCGCCCGCACGGGCGGCTTCGACGCCGGCGTTCAGGGCCAGGAGGTTGGTCTGGAAGGCGATCTCGTCGATCACGCCGATGATGTCGCCGATCTGGTTCGAGGAGGCCTCGATCTGGCTCATGGCGGCCACCGCGTCGCGCACCACCTGGCCGCTCTTCTCGGCGTCGCCGCGCGCCTGCTGCACCACGCCCGAGGCCTGGCGCGCGCCGTCGGCGGTGCGGTTCACCGTGGCGGTGATCTCGTCCAGGGCGGCGGCGGTCTCCTCCAGCGAGGCGGCCTGCTGTTCGGTGCGGCGCGACAGGTCGTCCGAGGCCTGGCTGATCTCGCCGGCGCCCGAACGGATGGCGGCGACGTTGGACACCACCACCGACACCGCCTGCTCCAGCTGCGAAATGGCGGCGTTGAAGTCCGACTGGAGTTTTTGATACTCCACCGGCAGCCCGTCGCTGACGCGGTAGGTCAAGTCGCCCTCCGCCAGCTTTTCCAGGGCGACGCCAAACGATTGGACGACCAGCGCCTGTTGCTCGGCGATCGCCGCTTCACTCGCGATTCGCTGTTGATGATCGGCCTTGGCCTTGGCCTCGATCACCTCGGCGTCCGCCTTGATCTTGCTGATGGCGGCGTCGCGAAACACCACGACGGCGTCGGCCATCTCGCCCAGTTCGTCGCGCTGTCCGACGGCTGGCACGCTGATGCTGTGATCGCCGTCCGCCAGACGCCTCATGGCGGCGGTCATCGCCTGCAGCGGCCCCGAGACCTTGTTCAGCACCACGCTCGTGGCGAACGCCAGCAATCCCCCTGCAAGCAGGGCGATAACGCCCATCACCATCATGGAAATCTCGAAGACACGCGTCGCTGCTGCGCCATCCTGGCGGGCGACCGCCACTTGCAGATCAACCAGGGCGCCGATCTTGGCGCTGACGGGGTCGATGGCGGGGTACAGTTCTTGGTCGGCGAAGGCTTGCAACGCCGCCAGGTCGCCCGACCGCAGAATGTCCTCGAGCTTGGAGACGGCCGCGTCGGCGACCGGCAGTCCAGCGACCGTTTCGGCGACCAGGGCCGTCTCCTCGGGGGTCATCGCCGTGGCCTTGTAGGCGTCCCAGTTCTCGGCGATCTTCGCCTTGGCGGCGCCAACGGCCACCAGGGCTTCACCCGGGCTGACGGCGCCGGAGCGCGCCTTGTGGACCGTATCGACGATGTTGACGGCGTACATGTCGCTGGCCGCCTTCAGTTGCTGCATCGGAACGATGCGATCCGCGAGAATCGACTGCATTCGCTGACCGGTGATGGACGCGGAAACCCAACCGCTCAGCCCGATCGCCAACATGCCGACGGCCAAGGCCGCGAGGCACGCAAGCAACCGGGTCTTGATGGTCCATTTCATAGCGACGCCCTCCCAGAAGTCTCAGGAAAGGTCGGTGACGCGAGTAAACGTCAGGCGAAGCGGGGCTTGCGGGGTATTCCGTGCGTAATTGCACGTAACGCCGAAACGTCAGACCAGGGCGAAGCTGGTCAGATAGTTCGCCCCAAAGCCGCGGCCTTGTCGATCAGACCGACCAGGGCGTTCAGCCCCCGCACGAACATCGGCACGGAGGCGTCATAGAGGCTGAAGGTCATGGTCGGCTCCGGGATCAGGAGACCGACACAGGTCTAGGCCTGACGCTCGAACTCCAGGAAGATCGGCGTCGTGTCGCCCAGCTTCTTTTCCTCATAGCGGGTGACGACGTGATCAGCGGGGACGGCGAACCAGTCCTCGCCCGGCGTCTCGATGCGCGTCAGGCCCGGCGTGCGCGCCAGCCGCTCCAGCGCCCATTCGGCGTAGTCCAGCCAGTCGGTGACGAAGCGCACCCGGCCGCCCGGCTTCAGCAGCCGGGCGATCTCGACTGCCGTCTCGTCCTGCAGCAGGCGGCGCTTGTTGTGGCGCGCCTTGTGCCAGGGATCGGGGAACAGGATCATCACCCGGTCCAGCGAGGCGTCCGGCAGGGCCGCCATCACCGCACGGGCGTCGTCGGCGTGCAGGCGCACGTTCTTCAGACCGCCCTCCTCCACATGACGCAGGGCCGAGGCCACGCCGTTGAGGAAGGGCTCGCAGCCGATCATCAGGGCCTCGGGGTGACGTCCGGCCTGTTCGGCCAGATGCTCGCCGCCGCCGAAGCCGATCTCGAGCCAGACTTCCTTGGCGTCCGGCATCAGGGCTTGCGGATCGATCGGCCCCTTGGCCGGATCCGGCACGGCGATCTGCGGCATCAGGGTGTCGAACAGAGCGGCCTGACGCGCCTTGATCGGGCGCGACTTGATGCGTCCGAACGAGCGCAGCGGGCCATGGGCCTGCGCCCATTCGGGGCGGCCCTTGTCAAAGGAGGCCTGGTCGAAGTCGGCCTGATCGGCAGAGGGAAGGTCGGACTTGTCGGTCATGGCGCGCGCTCTAGCCGCTTAAGGCCGCGCGCGCAAAGGCGATCAGCCCCAGGGTCCGCGCGGCGCGGTCGGCGCCGAGGGCGTGGTCGGCACGCTGGTCCGGCTGGCGCTCACGACCGTCGCGGGCGCGACAGGGGCCGAGGCCGGACGGCGGCTCATGCCCATCTTGGTCCCCAGATCCATCAGGGCGCGGACGCGGTTGCCGGTGGCCGGGTGGGTCGAGAACAGGTTGTCGGCGCCCTTCCCGTTCAGCGGATTGATGATGAACATGTGAGCCGTGGCCGGATTGCGCTCGGCCGGGACGTTCACCGCGCCGCGGGCGTAGGCCTCGATCTTCTGCAGGGCCGAGGCCAGGGCGTGGGGATCATCAGCGATCTCGGCCCCGACGCGGTCGGCCTCGTATTCACGGGCGCGGCTGATGGCCATCTGCACCAGTCCCGCCGCCATCGGCGCCAGCAGCATCAGGGCGATGGTTCCGATCATGCCGCCCATCCCGCTGTCTGGCCGCTCGCGGTCGTCGCCGCCGCCGAAGAACATGGCGAAGTTGGCCAGCATGGCGATGGCCCCCGCCACCGTGGCCGTGACCGTCATGGTCAGGGTGTCGCGGTTCTTCACATGGGCCAGTTCGTGCGCCATCACCCCGCGCACCTCTTCGCGCGTCAGCATGTCCAGCAGGCCGCTGGTGGCGGCCACCGCCGCGTTCTGCGGATTACGGCCGGTGGCGAAGGCGTTGGGCTGGTCGTTGGGAATGATGGTGATGGTCGGCAGGGGCAGGCCCGCATCCGTCGCCATCTGCCTGACGTCGGCGACATAGGCCCGGACCACGGCGTTGGGGTGGGTCTCGTCCACCACCTGGGCCCGGTACATCTTCAGCACGATCTTGTCGGCGTTCCAGTAACTGAACAGATTCATCCCCGCCGCCGCGAGCAGGGCGACGACCATGCCGGTCGCGCCGCCGATCAGATAGCCGATCCCCATGAACAGGGCGGTCATCACGGCCAGCAGGGCGAAGGTCTTGAGATGGTTCATCGGGTCCGGGGCGTCGTCAGGGGTGGCATCGAGGGCCTGAACGTCTATTTGAGGCCCTGTATCCCCGCCCTCAAGGCAGATCCCCTGTGACCGAACAGCCCACCTCCCCCGCCGCTGACGACATTGAAGGCGCGCCCGCCTTCAATGCTGACGTGCCCCACGCGACGTCCGAGCGCCCCTTGAGCGAGGTCGCGCGCCGCGCCCTGCTGGAAGCGGCCGAACGTCGCAAGGCGAGCGAAGAGCGGGTTCTGGCCCCCGTCCTGGAAACTGAACACGGCGGCCCGCGCGGTCCCGAACCGACCCGCTACGGCGACTGGGAAAAGAAGGGCCTGGCCGTCGACTTCTGACGCCCCCGTTCGCGCCACGGGAGAATATTGAACGCTTCCCCCGAAACCGCATTAACCTTTGCGGCTGAAACAAGGAGCGTGGCCATGAAGGCTGTTGCATACATCGCTGTCGGCGCGGCCCTGCTCGTCGCCGGAACCGCCGAGGCGCAGACGCGCCACGTCCGCCACAACGCCGCCTCCGGCCATGCTCGGCAGATCCATATCGACCGCAGCCCCATGGTCGTGAGCCGAGCCCAGACCTACTACAGCGACACCGGCTGGCAGGGCGGCTACGGCCCGGTTGAAGCCTACGGCTACGGCTACGGATACGGCGGCGCGGGTCAGCACCCCCCGGTCGTCATCGCGCCCCAGCAGCAACCGATCCGTCACGGCGGCTATGCCTATAGCGGCGTCACCCGCTCCATGCCCTTCGGCTACACGGTCGACGGCTACGGCCGCTATCCCTGGGCGCGCGGCGGCTACAGCCAGGGTCAGTATCAGCAAGGCTACTATCAGGGCGGCTATGATCAGAGCTGCCGCTGCGGCCCGCCGCCCCAGCCGGTCCACTACCGGCCCGAGCCGGTCTATGTCAGCCAACCGCCGGTCTATGTCTCGCAGCCGCCCGTCTATGTGGAGTCGCCGCCGGTCTATGTTCAGCCGGCCCCGGTCTATGTCGAACCGGCCCGCGTCCACGTCGCCCCGCCGCCGGTCTATGTGGCCCCCGCCGACGTCCGCGTCGCCCCGGCCCAGGTCGAGGTCGCCCGGCCCCAGGTCTATGTCGAACCGCCGCGCGTCGAGGCCGCGCCCCCGGTGGTGAACTTCGAACAGGGCTACTACGCCGTGCCCAACACGCCGCCCCCGCCCCCGCCGCCGCACCACCACCGATCGCCGACCGAGCGGCCCTATATGCAAGAGCCCGGCGAGCGGGGCTGATCAAGACAAAGGGCGGCCCCCGCGAGGAGGCCGCCCTTTTTGTTTCACGTGGATCAATGGCTTGAGCGCGCTCAGATCAGCGCGATCTCTGCCGAAATCGAACTTTAGACGAGCGCGATCTCCTGCGAAATCGCTTGGGCCGCCGCGCGCGGATCGGCCGAGGCCGTGATCGGACGCCCGACCACCAGATGGGTCGCGCCCGATTGCAGGGCGCTGGCCGGGGTCGCCGCCCGCGCCTGATCATCCAGGGCCGCGCCCGTCGGCCGCACGCCCGGCGTCACGATCAGGAAGTCGTCGCGCCCCGCCGCCAGAGCGATCTCGCGCACCCGCGCCGCCTCATGCGGGCTGGAGACGACGCCGTGGATGCCGGCGTCCAGCGCCTGACGCACCCGCAGTTCGACCAGATCGGCGGCCGACAGACTGTGATCGTCCGCCTTCAGATCATCCTCGGTCAGGCTGGTCAGGACGGTGACGCCCAGAATCTTCAGGTCCGAACCCGCCGCGCCGCGCGCCGCCGCCGCCATGACCTGGGGCCGGGCGTGGACGGTCAGCAGGTCGCAGCCCGCGCCCGCCAGCACCGCCGTCGCCTTCTCCACCGTCGCGCCGATGTCGTGCAGCTTCCAGTCCAGAAACACCTGACGCCCCGCCGCCTTCAGTTCGCGCGCCAGCCCCATGCCGTCCGAGGCGAACAGCTGCAGCCCGACCTTGTAGAAGCCGACCGCGTCGCCGATCCGCTCGACCAGGGCCCGCGCCTCGTCGGTCGTCGGCACGTCCAGGGCGCAGATGACGCGCGGATCGAAGGGGCGATTGGCCAGGTCAATAGGATGGGCTTCAGACATTTCCGGCTCTCGGCGGGTTGCAGGCGCGTGCGGATGCCCCGATAGGTGGGACGAAGGGTCGCGGGTCGCGCGGCGGATTTTAGGGCGGGGCGAAGCAATGAACGCGGTCGATCTGGGGGTCAACCTGTTCGTGGCGCTGTTCGCGCTGCTGGACCCCATCGGCAATGTGCCGATCTTCGCCGCCGCCACCGCCGGGGCCTCGCTGCGTCAACGGATCACGGTCTCGGCCATGATCTGCGGTTTCGCCGCCGTCTTCCTCGGCTTCTTCTTCTTCACGGGCCTGGGCCTGCTGCAGTTCTTCGGCATCTCGCTGGCCGCCTTCCGCATCGCCGGCGGCATCCTGCTGCTGCTGCTGGGCCTCGACATGGCGCGCGAGGACTTCCTCAAGATCTTCGCCGACGCCGACGCCGTGACCGACGCCAAGGACGTGCGCGGCTACGCCAAGCGCCGCTTCAAGCGCCTGATCGTGCCCTTCGCCATTCCGCTGATGATCGGCCCGGGCGCCATCTCGGCCATCATCATCAATGCGGGCGAGGCCGAGAAGCTGGGCGCGGCGGGCACGGCCTCGTCGCTGATCGCCATGATCGCCGCCTGCGTCGTCACCTTCTTCTGCTTCGCCGCCACCGGACCGATCAGCCGCATCCTCGGCGACGTCGGCATGGCCATCGTGGTGCGCGTCCTGGGCCTGATCCTGTGCGCCCTGGCGATCCAGTTCATCATCGCCGGTCTGGGCGAGGCCATCCCCGGCATGTTCAGCATCGGGGTCACGGCGCCCTACCCCGCCGGCGGCCACTAGACCTTCGAGGGGGACCTAAAGGCGGTCCAGCCGCTTGGCGTGGCCGCCGACCATCCGCAACGCCAGGGCGTCGGGCAACAAACCGCCCAGCCCCGCCAGGACATTGTTGGCCAACCCCGGCGTGACGCGGGGCCGATTTGCCTCGACCGCCTCCCAGCCGATGCGGGCCACACGGTCGGCGTCCATCCACATCCAGGCCGGATAGGCGCTCGACACCTGCGCGCGCGAGCCGTTGACGTCGTGGAACTCGGTATAGGTGTAGCCGGGGCACAGGGCGGTGACGTGCACCCCGGTCCCCTGCGCCTCTAGCCACAACCCCTGCGACGCCTTGATCAGGAAACTCTTGATCGGCCCGTACAGGGTGTCGCCGCCGGTCGCCGGCATCTGCCCCGCCAGCGAGGCCACGTTCAGCACCCGGCCCCAGCCGCGCGCGACCATGCCGGGCAGGAGCAGACGGCTCAGCTCGACCGGCGCAGTCAGCATGACGCGGATCATGGCAGCGTGGTCGGCGGGATCGGTGGCCAAAAAGCCCGTGGTGCGGCTGAATCCGGCGTTGTTGATCAGGCCGTCGACGCTCAGACCGCGCGCGGCGACGGCCTCGACGAGGGCGGCGGGCGCGCCCGGTTCGGCCAGATCGGCGGGAACGACATTCGCAGTGACGCCGTGTTTCGCCGTCAGTTCTTCGGCCAGGGCCAGCAGCGGCTCTTCGCGCCGAGCCGTCAGGATCAGGTCGTATCCTCGCGCGGCGCACTCGCGCGCCAAGGCCGCGCCGATGCCGGCGGAGGCCCCCGTGATCAGGATGCGATGCTCCCCCAAGCGGCGCGCGTCAGCCGACGACGCTGGCGCAGGCCGGATGCGGCGCGAAATCGCGCAGCGAGGCGGCGTCGGGGGCCAGCAGGTCGGCGATGGTGATCTTCGACAGGGCCTGGCCCGCGGCCTGATCGGCGGCGGTCAGGGCCTTGGACACCTGACGGGGGATATGTTCGCCGATGGGGCAGCCCTTGGCCCCGGCGGGGGGCGAACCCAGGTGGGCGCAGCCGTTCACCGCCTTCAGCACCTCGTCCAGGCAGATGTCTTCCGGGCGACGCAGCAGCCAGGACCCGCCCGAGGCGCCGGGGCGCGTGGCGATCAGTCCGGCCTTGGCCAGCAGGGCCGTCACCCGACGGATGACCACAGGATTGGTCGGCACCGAGGCGGCCAGCACGGCGCTGGGCGCCGCGTCCGCAGCCGAATAGGCGCCCTTATGGGCCAGATAGGCCAAGGCGTGGGCGGCAACGGGGAATCTTTGGCTGTCAGACATCTCGGCTTGTACTCCAGACCGGAAGGTAGGGCTTCCGACGCGGTTTCACAAATCGATCCGCAACAAAAACTGTTCTAATTATTGCCAAGCTTCACGCGCCGGCCTTGCGGGCGAAGCTCCAGGCCGCGTCCGACAGGGGTCCGACCTGGGCCGCCATGGTCCTGGCGTGGGCGCTGGCGGCGGTGCCGTCGCGCACCCGCCCGGCGATTCCCTGACAGATGGCCGCCAGCCGGAACAGGTTGTAGGCGAACAGCCAGTCGAGGTTCTGTGGGGCCGCCGTCCCCGTCTTTGCGGCGTAGCGCTCGACCGTCTCCTCGACCGAGGGGATGCCCAGCGCCTTCAGGTCCGCCCCCGCCAGACCGTTCCTCAAGCTGGCCGGAATGACCCAGGCGATCAGCAGATAGGAGAAGTCGGCCATAGGATCGCCCAGGGTCGACAGCTCCCAGTCCAGCACGGCCCGCACGCGCGCCTCGACCGGATCGAGAATCAGGTTGTCGAGACGGAAGTCGCCGTGGACGATCCGCGTCGGCCCCTCCGGCGGCAGGCTGTCGGGCAGGAAGGCGATCAGCCGGTCCATGGCGGCGATAGGCTCGATTTCCGAGGCCCGATACTGCTTGGTCCAGCGCCCGACCTGCCGGGCGAAATAATTGCCCGGCTTGCCGTAGTCGGACAGGCCGATGGCGGCGGGATCAAAGGCGTGCAGCGCCGCCAGCGCATCCGTCTGCGCCTCATAGATGGCGCGGCGTTCGGCGGGGGCCAGCCCCGGCAGCTTCAGGTCCCAGAAGACCCGCCCCTCGACCTTGTCCATCACATAGAAGATCGAGCCGACGACGCCTTCGTCCGTACACAGAGCGTAGGGCCGCGCCACCGGGAACCCTTGCGCGTGCAGGGCCGAGATGACGGTGAACTCGCGGTCCACGGCGTGGGCGCTGGCCAGAAGGACGCCCGGCGGCTTGCGACGCAGCACATAGGCCCGCCCCGGCGTGGTCAGTTCATAGGTCGGGTTCGACTGACCGCCCTTGAACTGGCGGATCGTCAGCGGCCCGGCGTAGCCCGCGACGTTCGCGCTCAGCCAGGCGTCCAGCGCCGCCTCGTCCAGCCGATAGCGTTCGTCCACCTCGCGCGTGCCGGAAAAGGCGGCCTGAGCATCCAGTGTTTGGGCGTCCAGATTATCGGTCATGTCTCGTCTCCCCCGGCGGCGATGATGGCGGCCCTCACCGCCCCGCGCCAGCCCTTGAGCAGCCGCGCCCGCTCCGCCTCGCCCATGCGCGGGCGCCAGACGGCGGGCGCCTCGGCGGGGGCGGTCCAAAGCTGCAGCGTCAGGCCGACGCCGAAGGCCGCCAGCCTGGCCGCCCCCATGGCCGTCATCTCCTGAAAGGCGGGGCGTTCGACCTCGACCTCGCAGATGTCGGCGACGAACTGCATGGCGAAGGCGTTGGCGGTGACGCCGCCGTCGACCTTGAGCCGCGTCAGCGACGGCGCCCCGTCCTTCTTGAGCGCGTCCAGCAGGTCGCGGGTCTGATAGGCCAGGCTCTCCAGCGCCGCGCGGACGAAGTGGGCCGGGCCGCTGTCGCGGGTCAGGCCGATGACCGTGCCGCGCGCTTCGGGCTTCCACCAGGGCGCGCCCAGGCCGGTGAAGCCGGGCACCAGATAGACCCCGCCATTGTCCTTCAACGTCTGGGCCATGGCCTCGGACTGACGCGAGTCCGAGATCACCTTCAGCCCGTCGCGCAGCCACTGGATCGCCGACCCGGCCGAGAAGATCGAGCCTTCCAGCGCATAGGCGACCTGATCATTACGTTTTTGGCCGACCGCATAGCCCAGCGTCCCCAGCAGCCGCGAGGTCGAGACCACCGGCGCGGCCCCGACATTGGCCACCAGAAAAGCCCCTGTGCCATAGGTGATCTTGGCGTCCCCGGCCTGCAGCGCCCCATGCCCGACCAGGGCCGCCTGCTGGTCTCCCGCCGCGCCGTGGATCGGCAGGGCGCGCCCGAACAGGCTGGCGTCGCAATCGCCCAGATGATCGGCGCAGCCCCGGATCTCGGGCAGGGCCTCGATCGGCACGTCGAACAGGTCGCAAAGGTCCGCCCGCCATTGCAGCGTCGACAGGTCCATCAGACTGGTGCGGCTGGCGTTGGTGGCGTCGGTGACGTGGCTCTGCCCGCCCGTCAGCTTCCAGATCAGCCAGGCGTCTATGGTGCCCAGTTTGACCACGCCCCGCGCCGCCCGCTCGCGCGCCCCCGGCACGGCGTCCAGCAGCCAGGCGTATTTCGAGGCCGAGAAATAGGGGTCGAGGATCAGGCCGGTCGCCGCCTGCACCGCCGCCTCATGCCCGGCCGCCGCCAGCCGCGTGGTCACGTCAGACGTGCGCCGGTCCTGCCAGACGATGGCCCGATGCAGCGGCTCGCCCGTCGCCGCGTCCCACAGCACCGAGGTCTCACGCTGGTTGGTGATGCCCACGGCGGCGAAGCGATCCACGCCGCCGGCCTTCCTCACCACCTCGCGACAGGTCTGCAGCGTCGCGCGCCAGAGCTCGGCCGCGTCATGCTCGACCCAGCCGGACTGCGGGAAGTGCTGCGCCAGCTCGATCTGGCTGACGGCCACGGAATGGAAGGCGCCCTGGGGGGAAACCTCAAACGCGATGGCCCGCGTCGAGGTCGTGCCCTGGTCGATGGCGAGGATCATGTTCGCTTGCATGAGGAGAGTTATGCAGAGGCGCAGCCTGAGCGTAAGAGGGAACCTATGCATACGCCCAGCTTCCAAGGCGTCCTCGACGCCGCCCGCCAGATCGCCCCCGCCGCCGTGCGCACGCCGCTGATCGAACACCCGGCCCTGAACGCGGCCGTCGGCGGCCGCGTGCTGATGAAGGCCGAGACCCTGCAGGTGGCGGGGGCCTTCAAGTTTCGCGGGGCCTATAACCGCATCAGCCGCCTGAGCGCCGAGGAGAAGACGCGCGGCGTCGTGGCCTATTCTTCCGGCAACCACGCGCAAGGCGTGGCGGCGGCGGCCCAAGCCGTCAGAACCCGCGCCCTGATCGTCATGCCGTCCGACAGTCCGACGGTGAAGGTCGAGGGGGTGCGCGCCTTCGGCGGCGAGGTGCGCTTCTACGACCGCTGGAGCGAGAGCCGCGAGGCCATCGGCGCCGAGATCGCGGCCGAGCGCGGATCAGTGCTGGTCCCGCCCTTCGACGATCCCTTCATCATCGAGGGCCAGGGCACGGTCGGGCTGGAGATGCTGGAGCAGGCGGGCATCCCGATGGACCAGCTGCTGTGCGGCGCCTCGGGCGGCGGTCTGATCGCCGGGCTCAATCTGGTCATGGCCGAACAGAGCCCCGAGACCCGCGTCGTCGTCGTCGAACCCGAAGCCTTCGACGACACCCGCCGCTCACTGGAAGCCGGCGAGCGGCTCGCCTGTCCGCAGGGCGCCCCGTCGATCTGCGACGCCCTGATGGCGCCCATGCCCGGCGAGCTGACCTGGCCGATCAACCGGCGGCTGGCGCAGGCCGCCACCGTCACCGACGCCGAGGTGGCGGACGCCATGCGCTTCGCCTTCCGCTGGTTGAAGCTGGTCGTCGAGCCGGGCGGCGCCGTGTCCCTGGCCGCCCTGCTGTCGGGCAAGGTCGCGGCGAAAGGTCTGACCACCGGCGTCGTCCTGTCCGGCGGCAACGTCGATCCGGGCCTGTTCAGCGCGATCATCGAGGGGCGCTTCAACGGCTGACGCGCGCCCTCTTGCGCCCCCTCGCGACGCGGGCAAGGCTGGGCAAAACGGGAGGGCGTCATGACGAAACCGAGCGAGCTTCAATCCCTGATCGGCCAGGAGGTCGGCGTCAGCCGCTGGATCGAAGTCGATCAGGCCCGCATCGACGCCTTCGCCCGCATCACCGAGGACGAACAGTTCATCCACGTCGACCCCGAGCGGGCCAGGGCCACCCCCTTCGGCGGGACCATCGCCCACGGCTTCCTGACCCTCAGCCTGGCCTCGGCCATGAGCTATGACGCCGTCGCGCCGCTGGAGGGCGTGGTCATGGGCGTCAACTACGGCTTCGACAAACTGCGCTTCCTGTCGCCCGTTCCCGCTGGGTCGAAGGTCCGCGGCCGCTTCAAGCTGCTGTCCGCCGAGGACAAGGGGGCCCAGGACGGCGTGACCCGCTGGTTGCTGAAACACGAACTGACCGTCGAGATCGAGAACGGCGACAAGCCCGCCCTGATCGCCGAATGGCTGGGGATGCAGGTGGTCGCGGCTTGAACCCGGCTCGCCCGACGATGCGGCGCCGGGCACGGATTATTCACGGAACGTCGTTTCTATAGCTCAAGACGCATCGCCATACGGATCGGGACGGGAGAGGCTCGTGCACCTACACATGGTCTCCGCCTTCGGCGGCCTGTCCGTTCTGGTGGCCGTCTTCGCGGCCTGGACGGCGCTGGACCTGTTCCAGCAGGTGCGCGGGCGTCAGGGCGCCGCACGGCTGGCCTGGCTGGCGACGGCGGCGACCGCCATGGGCGGCGGCATCTGGTCGATGCATTTCATCGCCATGCTGGGCTTCGATCCCGGCGCCCCGGTGCGGTATGATCTGACGCTGACCGTCGCCTCCTTCCTGCTGGCCGTCGTCGGCTCCAGCCTCGCCTTTCTGATCGCCGCCCGGGGACGCGGCGTCCGCCGCACCGTCGGGGCGGGCGTGGTCATGGGGGCCAGCATCTGCGCCATGCACTATGTCGGCATGGCGGCGCTCAGAACCACAGTCACCATGACCTATGCGCCCGGACTGGTGATCGTCTCGGCGGCCATCGCCCTGTTCGCCTCCATCGCCGCCCTGTTCGCGGCCGACCGCGATCGCTCGCCCCTATGGCGTCTGACGGCGGCGGTGGTCCTGGGGCTGGCGGTCGAGGGGATGCACTATTTCGCCATGGCGGCCCTGCGGCTGACCTCGATCGATACGGCCGCAACCGTTCACCCGACCGGCGCCCCGCCCCTGATGCTCGCCATCGGGATCGCCGCCGTGACCATCATCATCCTCTTCCTGGCGCTGGCGGCCTCCATGATCGGCCAGCGCGACAAGCTGATCTCGATCATCGACGCAGGCGGGGTGGGCTATTGGGAGCTGTCCCTTCCGGGAAAAACCCTCTGGCTGTCCGGCCGGGCGCGCAAATTCCTCGGCCTGGCCCGCGGCGAGCCGTTCGCCGCGCGCGACTTCGCTCGCAAGCTGAAGCCAGAAGACCTGCCCCGGCGCGCGGCGATGCTGGAGCGCGCCCTCAAGGGCGACGGCGAATACGCCGCCGAATATCAGATGCGGGACAGCGGGCGCTGGTTGCAGTTGCGCGGCCGACTGATCCGCTCGCGCTCGGGGCGGCCGCTCAAGCTGGCCGGGGTCGTCACCGACGTCACCGATCGGCGCCAGGCCTTCGCCGCCCTGGCCACCAGCGAGCATCGCCAGCGCCTGCTGATCAACGAGCTGAATCACCGGGTGAAGAACACCCTGGCCACCATCCAGTCCATCGCCGCCCTGACCGCCCGACGCTCGAACAGCGTCGAGGACTTCATGCGTCTGTTCGAGGCGCGGCTGATCGCCCTGTCCGACACCCACAACCTGCTGACCGCCAACGGCTGGGAACGGGCCGGCCTGCGCGATCTGGTGCGGCAGGAGTTCCGCCCCTTCGCCGAGGATCAGCTGCGTATGGAGGGGCCCGACGTGACCCTGGAAGCCGAGCAGTCGCTGTCCATGGGGCTGGTCCTGCACGAGCTCGTCACCAACGCCGCCAAGTACGGCGCCCTGAGCAATCCGGGCGAGTCTGGCGGCTGGGTCGAAGTCACCTGGAGCGGCGTCCACGACGACGGCATGGTCACGCTGGACTGGATCGAGCACGGCGGCCCCGTGGTCGCGGCGCCGACCCAGTCCGGTTTCGGCTCACGCCTAATCAACACCAGCATCCGGGGCACGCTGCGCGGCGCGGCGAGCATGGACTACGCCGACGGCCGCCTGCATTGCCGGCTGGTGTTCCGGCCCGGCGCTGCCGCCTCCTGATCAGCCCTCGCCCAGGCAGCGCAGGGCGACTTCCAGATTGCGCAGACCATCCTCGCCCGTGACCGCCGCCGTCTCGCCGGTGCGGATGGCGTGGACGAAGGCCTCGTGCTCCTTGCGCAGCGGTTCGGCGGGCCAGGAGTGCAGCATCCGGGTCGAGTAGGAGCCGTCCGGCTGCTGGCCGAAATACTCGGTCACCTGGCGGGTGATCAGATCGGCGACGATGAACTTGGTCTTGGTCGCCACCTGCAGGGTGCGGGTCTTGTAGGGCGTGACCCAGTTGGTGGTGATGTGGGCGATCACCCCGTTCTCGGTGCGGAACTGCAGCAGGGCCGTGTCCTCGCGCTCGGCGCGGGTGCGGACCAGCTGCGGCTGGACCTCGATGATCTCGGAGCCGGTCAGGTGGCGGATGATGTCGATGTCGTGCACGGCCAGGTCGATGACCACCCCGACCTCGCCCATGCGCGGCGGGAAGGGGCCGACGCGGGTGATCTGGATGGAGATGATCTCGTCGCCCTCGACGGCGCGCTTGACCGTCTCGACCGCCGGATTGAAGCGCTCGACATGGCCGACCATCAGGACGCGGTTGTTGGCCTTGGCGGCGTCGATCATGGCCTGGGCGTCGGCGGTCGTGGCCGCGATCGGCTTTTCGACCAGGACATGGACGCCCGCGTTCAGCAGGGCTGTGCCCAGGTCGGCGTGATAGCGGTTCGGCGTGGCGATGACGGCGGCGTCCAGGCCGGCGGCGACAAACGCTTGCGCCGTCGTCACGGCGGTCGCGCCATAGGCGGCGGCGACGCCCTCGGCCGTCACGGCGTCGGGATCAAAGACGGTCGTCAGTTCGACGCCGCGCAGATCGGACAGGACGCGCGCATGGTTGCGGCCCATGACGCCGGCGCCGGCGACGCCGATCTTGAGGGGGGCTTGCTGGGTCATGGGGATCAGGCCTTGAAGCTGGCGACGGCGGCGATGATGCGGTCCTGGGTCGCTTCGTCCAGGTCGGCGTGCATCGGCAGGCTGATGACGCGCTGCATCAGACGCTCCGTCACCGGCAGACCCTGCGGCCCGCGCGGATACATGTCATAGGCCGGCTGCAGGTGCAGCGGGATCGGGTAATAGACCGCCGTCGGCACGCCCTGTGCCTTCAGGTGCGCGGCCAGGCCGTCGCGGTCCTCATGCTCGATGGTGTACTGCGCCCAGTTCGAGACATTGCCGGCCGGCACGTCCGGCACGGCGGCGACGTGGGGGCGCAGACCCGCGTTGTAGCGGGCGGCGATGCGGTTGCGCCACTCGATCTCCTGGCCGAAGACCTTCAGCTTCTCGATCAGGACGGCGGCCTGGATGGTGTCCAGGCGGCTGTTCAGGCCGACGCGCATGTTCAGGTATTTGGGGTCGTGGTCGAAGGTCTTGTCCTTCAGATCGACCGCCACCGCCTTGCCGTGAACACGGATGGAATCGATCAGCTGGGCCAGGTCGTCGTCATTGGTCAGCACCGCCCCGCCGTCGCCGTAGCAACCCAGGGGCTTGGCCGGGAAGAAGCTGGTGGTGGTGATGTCGGCCCACTTCAGCGGGTGTTCGCCGTTGATGGTGCAGCCGAAACCCTGGGCCGAGTCCGCGATCAGCTTCAGGCCGTACTTGTCGCAGATCGCCTTGATCGCCGGATAGTCGGCGGGCTGGCCGAACAGGTCGACGGCGATGACCACGCGCGGCGTCAGGCGGCCCTCCTTCAGCGTCGCCTCGACGGCGGCCTCCAGATGGGCGGGGCTCATGTTGTAGGTGGCCTCGTCCACGTCGATGAAGACCGGCTCGGCGTCGAACCACGGCACCACCTCGGCGGTGGCGGCGAAGGTGAAGCTGGGCACGAAGACCGCGTCGCCGCGTCCCACGCCCCAGGCCATCAGCGGCAGGGCCAGGGCGTCGGTGCCGTTGGCGCAGCCCAGGGCGTGCTTGGCGGCGCCGAAGGCGGCCAGGTCGGCCTCGAACTGGCGCACCTGCGGGCCCATGACCCAGGCGCCGCCGACGACGGCCTCCTGAACGGCGGCCTCGATCTTGCCGCCGAGGCGAAGGCGCTGGGCCTGAAGGTCGATGAAGGGAATGGTCATGAAGGGTCGCTCTCTCGGTGGGGGCCGCGCTGGCGGAACTCGGGTTCGGCGCGCGGGCGCGAAG
This sequence comes from Brevundimonas sp. KH_025, assembly GCF_057839885.1. Taxonomy (NCBI): domain Bacteria; kingdom Pseudomonadati; phylum Pseudomonadota; class Alphaproteobacteria; order Caulobacterales; family Caulobacteraceae; genus Brevundimonas; species Brevundimonas sp. KH_025. Next base: position 2,825,960 of record NZ_CM174501.1, read on the forward strand.
GCGGATCAACTATCTTGAGCGCGTCCTACCAAAGCCCGGGGCTGCTAGACAAACCCGCGAGGGTCACTTCGCGTTGCCGGTTGCAACGAAAGCCGCGCTTGGCAAAGCCCGCAAGCCTGCCTAAGCCCGACGGAAGATGACGTTTTCGACCGCACAAGATCGGGTCCGCGACTGGCTGTTCCGCCAGGCCCTGCCGCTGTGGGCGGAGGCCGGGATCGACGCCGAGGGCCGCTTCTTCGAGAAGCTGGACTTCGACGGCCGCCCCGTCACGGGCGTCCCCCGCCGCACCCGGGTGCAGGCGCGCCAGATCTATGTCTTCGCCGAAGCCGCCGCCCTGGGCTGGGCCGAAGGCGCATCCGTGGCGCAGCGCGGGCTGGACGCCCTGATCCGAGACCACCGCCGAGACGACGGCCTGTGGGTGCGCGCGACCGACGACGCGGGCGCCGTCATCGACGCCACGCCCGACCTCTACGACCTGGCCTTCGTCCTGTTCGCCCTGGCCGCCGCCCATCGGGTGCTGAAGGACGAACGCGCCCTGCCTCTGGCCCTGTCGACCCTGGCCGCCGTCGAGGCGCAGATGGCCGACCCGGTCCACGGCGGCTGGCAGGAAGCCCTGCCGCCCGTCCTGCCGCGCCGCCAGAACCCGCACATGCACATGCTGGAGGCCCTTCTGGCCTGGCGGGCCGTCGCGCCCGATCCGGCCTTCGAGGCGGCGGCGCGGCGCGTGCTGGACCTGTTCGCCGCCCGCTTCTTCGACCCGAGCGCCGCCGTGCTGGGCGAATATTTCGCCGCCGACTGGGCGATCGCGCCCGGCGGCGCCGGGCAGGTGGTCGAACCCGGCCATCACATGGAGTGGATCTGGCTGCTGGACCAGGCCCGCCGCCTTGGCCTCGACGGGCATGACCGGCAGGCCCAGGCGCTCTTCGCCTCAGCCCTGACCAACGGCTTCGACCGCCAGGGCATGATGATCCGCGAGGTCGACCGCATCGGCGTTGTCCGCGACGGCGGGCGTCGCCTGTGGGGCCAGACCGAGGCTATTCGCACCCTTCTGCTGCGCGACCAGACCCCCCGCGCCCTCGCCCTTATCGACGGCGTCTTCGCCACCCATCTGGCCGCCCCCACGCCCGGCCTGTGGATCGACAGCTACGACGCGCAAGGGCGCCCGCAGGACGCCTCGGTTCCCGCCTCGACCCTCTACCACCTGATGACCGCCTTCTCGGCCCTGCTGACGGAGCCTGCATGAGCCGGCCTGCTGCTTTTCTCGACCGCGACGGCGTGCTGATCGTCGACAGCGGCTATCCGCACCGCCCCGACCAGTTGGTCCTGATCCCCGGCGCCGCCGAGGCGGTGAAGCGACTGAACGAGGCCGGCTACGTCACGGTCATCGTCACCAACCAGTCGGGCGTGGCGCGCGGCATGTTCGATGAGGCCACCATGCACGGCTTCAACGCCCTGCTGGTCGAACGTCTGGCCGAGGCCGGCGCCCGCATCGACGCGGTCTACGCCTGCCCCTTCCACGCCGAGGCCGTGGACGAACGCTATCGCCATCCCGATCACCCCGACCGCAAGCCCAATCCGGGCATGCTGCTGAAGGCCGTCGCCGAGCACGACCTCGACCCGGCGCGCTCGCTGATGATCGGCGACCAGCCCTCGGACATGGAGGCGGCGCGGCGCGCGGGCGTGGCCGGCTATCGCTTCGAGGGCGGCAATCTGGACGATCTGGTCGCCGCCGCCCTGTCGTCCTGATCGCAATTCTGCATCTGGTGAATTAGGCTAGCCGCCAAGCTGGACACGCAGCCGGGAGAAACGCCTGATGACCGCCGGATATGCTGAACGCCGCTGGACCTCGCCGGACGGGCTGAGCCTGTACGCCCGCGACTACGCCCCCGCCGACGGCCCGGCGAAACTGCCCGTCATCGCCATCCACGGCCTGACCCGCAACAGCGCCGACTTCGAGGTCATCGCCGCCCTGATCGCCCAGAGCGGCCGCCGCGTCCTGGCGGTGGACGTGCGCGGCCGCGGCCGGTCCGACCGCGCGCCCGACCCCATGACCTATACGCCCGACGTCTACGCCAAGGACGTCGTCGCCCTGATGGAACAGCTGGGGATCGAGAAGGCCGTCTTCCTCGGCACCTCGATGGGCGGGCTGATCACCATGGCGCTGACGGCGATCAAGCCCAAGGCCATCGCCGCCGCCGTCATCAACGACGTGGGGCCGGAGCTGGCCGCCGAGGGCCTGGCCCGCATCGCCGCCTATGCCGGCCAGCCGGTCGTCATCGAAACCTGGGACGACGCCGCCGCCTACGCCAAACGCATCAACGAGACGGCCCTGCCCCACTATACCGACGCCGACTGGGCCGCCTTCGCCCGCCGCATCTTCCGCGAGGGCACCGAAGGCGCGCCGGTGCTGGACTACGACCCCGACATCTCGGCGCCGATCAAGGCGGCGGGGGCCAAGGCCCTGATCCCCAATCTCTGGTCCTGTTTCCGGGCCCTGGCGCGCAAGAAGCCGACCCTGCTGCTGCGCGGCGGAACCTCGGACCTGCTCAGCCCGGCCATCGTCGCCAAGATGCGCAAAGCCGCGCCGACCATGGCCTACGCCGAGGTCCCGGGCATCGGCCACGCCCCGATGCTGGACGAGGCGGAGGCCAGAGCGGCCATCTTCGAGTTCCTGGCGGGGGTCGCCTAGCCCGTCATCCCGGCCGCAGCGCAGCGAAGAGCCGGGACCGCCGGAAGCGCAGTCGTTTGAAGGTCGAGCCTGTTGCGGTCCCGGATAGCGGCTGACGCCGCTTCCGGGATGACGGCGTGGCTTAGGCCTTCTTGACGAACTCCGTCCGCAGCACGAGGCCGCGCACCTTCTCGACATTGGCCTCGATCTCGTCGGTGTCGCCGGTCAGGCGGATGTTCTTGACCATGGTCCCACGCTTCAGCGTCACCCCGCCCGAGCCCTTGACCTTCAGGTCCTTGATCAGGGTCACGCTGTCGCCGTCGGCCAGGATGTTGCCGTTGGAGTCCTTGGTCACGTCGTCGGTCATGGTCGTCTCGCAGTAGCCGGGCGCGCACGACGGCGAACCCGCAGAAATAGAATCGGCCTCAAGTAGCGCGAAGCGCGATAGGCCTCAAATCCGGCGCCGTCAGGCGTCGGGAACATTGTTGCCCAGTTCATCCAGCCAGACGCGGGCCGAGGAGTCCGACGGCGCCCTCCAGTCGCCGCGCGGCGACAGCGAGCCGCCGGTCACCACCTTCGGCCCGTTCGGCACGGCCGAGCGCTTGAACTGGCTGGTCTGGAAGAAGCGGATCAGGAACTTCCTCAGCCAGGCCTTGATGGTCGGCAGATCATAGGCGACCCGCTCGGCCTCCGGCAGACCGACCGGCCAATGCCCGGTCGCCGCGTCGCCCCAGGCCTGATGGACGAGGAAGGCGACCTTGGACGGCTTCAGGCCGAACCGGCTGATGTAGAACAGGAAGAAGTCGTTCAGCGCATAGGGGCCGACGATGCTCTGCGTCGACTGGATCGCCCCGTCGGCGCCCGCCGGCACCAGCTCGGGCGAAATCTCGGTGGCCAGGATGGCGTGCAGGATGGGCGCGGCCTCAGCCCCGATCAGTTCGCCGTCGGCGACCCAGCGGATCAGGTGCTGGATCAGGGTCTTCGCCACCCCGCCGTTGACGTTGTAGTGGCTCATGTGGTCGCCGACGCCGTAGGTGCACCAGCCGAGCGCCAGCTCCGACAGGTCGCCGGTGCCGAGCACGAAGCCCTGGTTCTGACTGGCCAGGCGGAACAGATAATCGGTGCGCAGACCCGCCTGGACGTTCTCGAAGGTGATGTCGTGGACCGGCTGGCCGTCGGCGAAGGCGTGGCCGATGTCGCGCAGCATCTGTTCGGCGGCGGGACGGATGTCGATCTCGGCCCCCGTGACGCCCAGGGCCTGCATCAGCGCCCAGGCGTTGGACTTGGTGCCGTCAGACGTCGCGAAGCCCGGCAGGGTGAAGCCCAGAATCCCGGTGCGCGGCAGCTTCAGCCGATCGAAAGCACGGCACGCCACCAGCAGCGCCTGCGTCGAATCCAGCCCGCCCGAGACGCCGATCACCAGGGTCTTGGACCCCGTCGCCGTCATCCGACGCATCAGGCCCTGCACCTGAATGTTGAAGGCCTCGAAGCAGTCCTGATCCAGACGCGCCGGATCGTCCGGCACGAAGGGGAAGCGGTCCAGCGGTCGGATCAGGGCGCCGGCGGGCCCCTCCCCGGTCTCGAACGGGACCACGGTCGCGGCCTCGCCTTCCAGCCGGGCGCAGTCGGCGAAGGTGCCGTTACGCAGCCGGTCCAGCCCGATCCGCTCGACGTCCACGTCGGCCACCGTCAGATGGCTTTCAAGCGCGAACCGCTCGCCCTCGGCCAGTTTCGCGCCCAATTCATGAATGGTCGCCTGACCGTCCCAGGCCAGGTCGGTCGTGCTTTCGCCCCAACCCGAGGCGGCGAAGACATAGGCCGACAGGGTCCGGCTGGACTGGCTGGCGCACAGCAAGGCGCGCTCGTCGGCCTTGCCGATGACGATGTTGGAGGCCGACAGGTTGCAAAGAATGCGCGCCCCGGCCAGCGCCGCCCGCGTCGAGGGCGGCTGCGGCGCCCAGAAGTCCTCGCAGATCTCGACGGCGAAGACAAAGCCCGGCCGGTTGGTCGCCTCGAAGACCAGACCCGGAGCGAAATCGACGCTCTCACCGTTCAGGACCACACTGTCCTCGGACCGACTGGCGGCCGGCGCAAACCAGCGCTTCTCGTAATACTCACGGTAGTTGGGCAGGTAGGTCTTGGGCACGACGCCCAGAACCTCGCCGCCGCCCAGCACCACGGCGCAGTTGAACAGGGCGTCGCCGTTGCGGATCGGCGCGCCGACCACGGCGATCACGCCCGCCTGGTCCGCGACCTCGGCCAGCTCGGCGATGCGACGCTCGACCTCTTCCAGCAGCGCCGCCTGCATCAGCAGGTCGTCGATGGCATAGGCGCTCAGCGACAGCTCGGGGAAGACCAGCAGGTCCACGCCCGCTTCGCCCGCCTGACGGATCAGCCGCTTATGCTCGTCCGCATTGGCGGCCGGGTCGGCGACATGGACCACCGGGGTCGCGGCGGCGACGCGGACGAAGCCGTGGGCGCGCGGGGCGTGGAAGGGATGCGTCTCGGACTTCGCCATCAATCTTTCCGCTCATCCCGCGATGCGGGCTCCAGAACCCTAGGGCTGATGGATCAATATAGGGTTGCGCGGTGAAGCCAAAGGACTAGCGGTTTGTAGTGACCTGCGAACCGGCGTCGGCTAAGGCTCAGGCCATGAGCGATACGCCCAAAAAAGGCTGGTTCCAGCGACTGAGCGCGGGTCTGTCCCGCTCCTCCAAACAGATGACCGAACAGGTCGTCTCGACCTTCGTGAAGGAGCCTCTGTCCGACGAGGCGCTGGAGCGTCTGGAAGAGCACCTGATCGAGAGCGACCTGGGCCCCGCCGCCTCGGCCCGCATCGTCGAGCGCTTCCGCGAGCTGCGCTTCGGCAAGTCGTCCGACGAGCGCGAGATCAAGGAGGCCCTGGCCGAGGCCGTGGCCGCCGAACTGCTGCCGCGTCAGGCGACGTTTGACCCCCTCGGCGGACCCAAGCCCTATGTCGTCCTGTTCGTCGGCGTGAACGGCTCGGGCAAGACCACGACGCTCGGCAAGATCGCCTCGGACCTGACCGCCAAGGGCGCCAAGGTGATGATCGTCGCCGGCGACACCTTCCGCGCCGCCGCCCGCGAACAGCTCAAGGTCTGGGCCGAACGCGCCGGAGCCGATTTCGAGAGCCGCCGCGACGGCGCCGACGCCGCCGGCCTGGCCTTCGACGCCTATGCCAAGGCCAAGGCCGAGGGCTACGACGTGGTCCTGATCGACACCGCCGGGCGCCTGCAGAACAAGTCGGCCCTGATGGACGAACTGCTCAAGATCGTCCGTGTGCTGAAGAAAATCGACGCCGAGGCCCCGCACGAGACCCTGCTGGTGCTGGACGCCACCGTGGGCCGCAACGCGCTGGAGCAGGAAAAGGTCTTCGGCCGCACGGCCTATGTCTCGGGCGTGGTGATGACCAAGCTGGACGGCACGGCGCGCGGCGGGGTCCTGGTCCCCGTGGCCCAGGCCTCGGACGCCCCGATCAAGCTGATCGGCGTCGGCGAAGGCGTCGACGACCTGCAACCCTTCGACGCACGTGCGTTTTCCCGATCCCTGGTCGGGCTCGAGGACTGAGTGATGAGTGAAGCGACCGAGACCAAGCGTCCGCAGTGGATCCGTCAGGCCGTCGATTTCGGCGCCCTGATCGCCTTCATGGCCGCCTATTTCATCACCCGCGACATGATCAAGGCGACCTGGGTCCTGGTCATCGCCTCGGCCATCGCCCTGACCGTCGGCTTCATTCTGGAGCGCCGGCTGGCGCCCATGCCGCTGATCACCGGCGGCTTCGCCCTGATCTTCGGCGCCCTGACCATCCTCACCGACGACGACCTGTTCGTGAAGCTGAAGCTGACGGTGCAGAACGGCCTGCTGGCCGCCGTCCTGCTGGGTTCGATCCCGCTGAACAAGTCGCCGTTCAAGGCCCTGCTCGGCTCGGCCATTCAGGTGACGGACACGGCCTGGCGCAAGCTGACCTTCCGCTACGGGATCTACTTCCTCTGCGTCGCCGCCGCCAACGAGGTCTTCCGCAGCCCCGAGGCCGTCACCGCCATCTGGTCGGCGCTGAACCTCGGTGCCCCCGATCCCAACGGCGTCTGGACCGCCTTCCGCGGCGTCCTGTGGATCGCCGCCTCCATCTTCGGCCTGTGCCAGGTGCCGCTGATCATGAAGAACATGATCAAGGACGAGGAGTCCGGCCCGATCTCGCCCGACACGGGGCTCTGAGGGCCGCCCCCTCCGTCATCCCGGCCGCAGCCCTCGCGCCAGCGAGGGCGAAGAGCCGGGACCGCCCAAAGCGCCGACGTCGTGTCTGTAGCGGTCCTGGATAGCGGCTACGCCGCTTCCGGGATGACGACGGCTTCTTGTCCAGCCTGTCCTGCCTGGGCCTCAAGTAGCGCGAAGCGCGGTAGGCCCCCTGATAAAATGTCTTCAAACCGTCAGGCTTTCCGTCGTCAAAGCGTAAAGCGCGGCTGTTAGCTGTCACGCCATGTTCGGCCGTCTTCAATGACGCCGGAACGGGGATCGAGGACGATGGTCAAGTCAGGCAAGCAGGCGAAAATCAAGGGCGGGCTGGCGGAATCGCCCAGCCACCTGATGCACCGGGTGTTGCAGCTCGCGCTCGACATCTACGCCGAGGAGGCCGGACCCGACGGCCTGACCCAGCGCCAGTTCGCCGTGCTGGAGGCGGTCTCGGTCCGCTCGGGCCTGACCCAGACCGATCTGGTCAAGGCCACCGGCATCGACCGCTCGACCCTGGCCGATCTGGTCGCCCGCATGACGACCAAGGGGCTGCTGGAGCGCGAGCGCTCGGCGCTGGACGCCCGGGCCAAGGCCGTGCGCCTGTCCGAAGCCGGTCAGATGGCGCTGGAGGCCGCCCGGCCCCGCGTCGCGGCCGCCGACAAGCGCATCCTGGCCCTGCTGCCCAAGACGAAGCGCGAGGGCTTCCTCGACCTGCTGACCAGCCTGACCGACGCCGCCGACGCCGCGCCGGAGCAGGCCCGCGCCGAGGCCAAGGCGGCCAAGAAGGCGGCCAAGGACGCGCGCAAGGCCGAGAAGGCCGCGAAGAAGGCGCTCGACGGTGGCAAGTCGAAAAAGAAGAAGAAGGTCGTCGAAGCCGTCGCTCACGCAGACGCGGACGCGGGCGTGACCGAGGCGGTCATCATCCCGCTCAAGGACGTGGCGAAGGCCTAGAGCGAAATCGGTTCAGATGCGATCGCATCTGAACCCAGATCTTCGCTCCAGGATCAATGCTGGAGCCTGATTCACGGCATCGGCGGAATCGCGAAGCGATTCCTCCTCAACCGATCAGGCTCTAGACTCGGATATCCAGCAGCGAGCCGGGCCGCTGATAGCGCGCGGGCGACGCCGCTTCCTGCGTCGCAACCGACCTCACCGGCGTGTCCGCCCGCGTCTCGACGGCGGCGGCGGCGGGCGTCGGCGCGCTCAGGCCCATGGCCGCACGGAAGAAGGCGGACTGGGAGGTTCTCAGCGTATGGGCCGCGCCGCCTGCGGAAGGCGGGAAGGCCGGACGGTCTGAAGGAATCGCGGACATGGGCCGACGATCCGCCCAAACGGTCTAGATATGGTTAATGCGCGATTCACCGTGTTTGGCGACGACCGCGCGCTTAACGAACCGGCGCCTTCAGGGCGTCCGTCAGCTTCTGCAGGTCGGCGTCGGTCAGCACCGGCCCTGAGGACTTGGCGACGATGGTCCCGTAGGCGTCGACGGCGAAGCTCTCCGGCACGCCCGAGACGCCGAGGTCCAGCCCCGCCCGCCCCTCGCGGTCCACCAGGACCAGGGCGAAGGGGTCGCCCAGTTCGTCGAGGAAGGCGCGGGTGGCCACCGGGTCGTCCTTGTAGGCCACGCCGATCACGTTGATGCCCTGCGCCTTCAGCTTCATCAGCTGCGGATGCTCCAGCCGGCACGGGGCGCACCAGCTGGCGAACAGGTTGACGATCATCGGCTTGCCGACGCCCGCCGTCTTCAGGTCCAGCCGCTGATCGGTCTCGACGTCGCCTTGCATGATGGGCAACACGGTCTCGGGAATGGGCTGGCCGACTAGGGCGTCGGGCTTGTACTCCCGCCCCTCGCCCGGCGCGCCGGACATGGTGTTCAGCTGGACCATCAGAAAGACGCCCAGGGCGGCCAGCGCGGCGATGGGGATCAGGGCGAACCAGCGGTTCATTTGCGCGCCTCTTCCAGTCGGGCCAGTTCGCGCTTCCAGCGCCGGGCGGCGATCAGGGCGCGCAGCGAAATGGCGGCGAGCGCCACAGCGCTGATCGCCCAGGACGACCAGACGAAGACGCTGTAGGGACTCATGTCGAGATCGAGCATCGGCGTCTCCTCAGGCTTCTTGCGCGGCGCGGGCGCGCAAGGACAGGACGCGGCGACGGCGCACCTCGGTGCGGATCGACGTCAGCCAGACGGCCCCGAACAGCATCCCATAGGCCGCCATCATGGTCAGCAGGGGCGTAAGGTAAGCCGGGTCCAGACTGGTCCCGCCGGCGCGCAGCAGCGAAGCCGGCTGATGCAGGGTGTTCCACCAGTCGACCGAGAACTTGACGATGGGCAGGTTGATCAAGCCGACCAGACCCAGCACCGCGGCGGCGCGTCCCGCCTTGGCCTCGTCGTCGATCGAGGCGCGCAGGGCCATGTAGCCGAGGTAGAAGAGGAACAGCACCAGCACCGAGGTCAGCCGCGCGTCCCACACCCACCAGGTGCCCCACATGGGCTGAGCCCACAGCGCACCGGTGATCAGGGCCAGGCCCGTCAGCACGGCACCAGGCAGGGCGGCGGCGCGGGCGGCGGCGTCGGCTAGCGGGTGACGAAACACCAGGGCGAAGAAACTGGACACGCCCAAGGCCGCATAGGCGCCCAGCCCCAGCGTCGCAGCCGGCACATGGACGAACATGATCCGCACGGTATCGCCCTGCTGATAGTCAGCGGGCGCGGTGAAGCTGAGCCAGGTTCCGACCACCAGCAGGACGAGCGCCAGCCCCCACAGCACCGGGGTCAGCGGGCGGGTGAAGCGCATGAAGCGGTCGGGATTGGCGAGGCCGAACATGGTCCGCCGATTACGCGGCGCGGCGGGGAACGGCAAGCGCCCCCCGCGCGTGGCCCTTGGTCCCGATCAGAACTTGGGTCGCGATCAGAGCTTGAGCCCGTGCTCGGCGGCCAGAGCCTCCAGCTTGACCATCGGGCGCGGTCCCCAGTGGGCGATGACTTCCGAGGCGGCCAGCGAACCCAGGGCTCCGGCCTCGGCCAGCGACAGACCGCGCGCCAGACCCAGCAGGACCCCGGCGGCGTACTGGTCGCCCGCGCCCGTGGTGTCGACCACCTTGTCGACCGGGAAGGCGGCGATCTCGACCCGCTCGTCGCCGCGGAAGATGACGGAGCCGGCGGCCCCGCGCGTCACGGCGGCGACCTCGACGATGCGGCCCAGGTGGGCGGCGGCGTGGTCGAAGTCCTCGGTCTCGAACAGGGCGTGCAGCTCGGACTCATTGGCCAGGACGATGTCCGCCGAGGCCTCGATGAAGGCCAGCAGCTCGGCGCGCCAGCGATGCACGACGAAGGCGTCCGACAGGGTGATGGCGACCTTGCGACCCGCGGCGTGAGCAGCGGCGGCGGCGGCCTCGAAGGCGGCGCGGGCCGGGGCCGGGTCGAACAGATAGCCTTCCAGATAGACGATCTCGCTGGCGCCGATCAGCTCGGCGTCGATGTCCGCCGTCGTCAGCTGGTTGGCGGCGCCCAGGAAGGTGCACATGGTGCGCTGGGCGTCGGGCGTGACGTTGATCAGGCAGCGGCCGGTGCCGAAGCCCGAACCCGCGCCGTCTTCCAGAACCGGGGTGTCGAAGTGGACGTGGGCGGCGCGGATGTCGTGGCTGAAGACCTCGCCCAGGGTGTCCTTGGCCACCTTGCCGATATAGGCCGCGCGGCCGCCGAACGAGCCGACGCCGGCCACGGTGTTGCCGGCCGAACCGCCCGAGGCCTCGACCCCCGCCGCCATGGCGTCATAGAGGGCCGCGCTCTGATCCTCGTCGACCAGCTGCATCGAGCCGGCGACCAGATGATGCGCCTCGAGGAAGGCGGGCTCGCACGGGCTCAGCACGTCGACGATGGCGTTGCCGACGGCGCAGACGTCGAAGCGGGCGGTGGAGATGGCGGTCTGGGTCATGCGCGCCCCATAGCGGGCCAGGGGCGACGACGCCAGCGCCGGGCTTTTCGCCGCCCTCGAAAACAGCCTATGCAGGTCGCCGCCGAGGAGTTTGCTGCATGACCGAAGTCGCCGTCCTGACCCCCGATCCCGCCGACCCCTCCTATGCCGGGCAATGGCCGGGCGTGCTGGATCGTCTGGCGGCGGCCCTGGCCACGGCGGGGATCAAGGCCCGGCCGACGCCGTGGACTGATCATGTCGAGAGCGCCCACGGCCTGATGGACTTTCCCCTGGTCCTGCCGCTGATCGTCTGGGGCTATCACCGCGACCATGAGCGCTGGATCCAGGCCTGCGCGACCTGGGCCGAGGCGGACGCGCCTCTCGCCAACCCCGCCGAGGTGCTGCGCTGGAACTCCGACAAGCGCTATCTGGCCAGGCTGGCCGAGAAGGGCGTGGCCATCCCGCCGACCATCTGGACCGACCACGCCAGTCCCGCCGTGGTCGAAGCCGCCTTTGCTGCGACGGGCGCCGAGCAGTTGATCGTCAAACCGACCGTGTCCGGCGGCGCCTGGCGCACGCTGAAAGTCGCGGCGGGCGACCTGCTGGAAGACGTCCTGTCCGACGCGCCGGAAGGCGGGGCCATGATCCAGCCCTTCCTGCCGACCATCGCCACGGCGGGCGAGACCTCGCTGCTCTTCTTCGGCGGCGAACTGAGCCACGTCGTCAACAAGCGCCCCGCCCACGCCGACGAGTTCCGCATCCAGGTCCAGTACGGCGGCCAGTACCGGCGTCTGGATCAGGCCCCCGAGGGCGCGCTCGATCTGGCCGAACGGACGCTGGCGGCGATCGAGGAGCCGCTGCTCTACGCCCGCATCGACATGGTGCCCGACGCCGACGGCCGCTGGCTGCTGATGGAGGCCGAACTGATCGAGCCGGACTTCTACCTCAGCGCTGTCCCCGAAGCCGGCGCCCGCTTCGGCCGCGCCGTGGCGGAGCGGCTGGGGCTGTAAATCCGTCGGTACTTCCGTAGCCCTCCCCCTCGAGGGGGGGAGGGTTGGGTGGGGGTGTTTGCAGGCCTTGTCCACTGGAGCGCTGGAGACCGGGGCTTCGCCTCATGCGCCCTATCGGCCATGTCGCGTTCCACACCCCCATCCCCGGCCCTTCCCCCCTCGAGGGGGAAGGGAGGCAGCAGACGTGAGGGCCCGCCTGCGCTCAACGTAGTAAGGCGCCTAGACCCCGACGAAACTCGCCCGCGACGGACACAGGTCGGCGATCACGCACGACAGGCATTTCGGCCGCTGCGCCAGGCAGGTGTAGCGGCCGTGCAGGATCAGCCAGTGGTGGGCCTTGGGCAGCCAGGCCTCGGGCACGACCTTGTGCAGTTGCACCTCGACCTTGTCCGGCGTCGCCGCATTGGCCAGGCCCAGTCGGTGCGAGACGCGGAACACATGGGTGTCCACCGCGATGGCCGGCTCGATGCCCAGTTCGTTCAGCACCACGCTGGCGGTCTTGCGCCCCACGCCGGGCAGGGCCTGCAGGTCGGCGCGGTTCAGCGGCACTTCTCCCCCGTGCTGCTCGACCAGCATCCGCGCGGCGGCGATGACGTTCCGCGCCTTGGTGCGATAGAGGCCGATGGAGGAAATCAGGGGGATCAGCCCCTCTTCGCCGAGCGCCAGCATCTTCTGCGGCGTGTCGGCGACGGCGAACAGGGCGCGCGTCGCCTTGTTGACCCCCACGTCGGTCGCCTGGGCCGACAGGGCGACGGCCACCACCAGGGTGTAGGGATTGACGAATTCCAGCTCGGTCTTGGGGTCGGGCATGACCCCCGACAGACGGACGAAGATCTCCTCGACCCGGTCCTCGTCCGGCGGCCAGCCGATCACGGCCCCGACCGGCGCCTTCTTCGGCGCGCGCGACCGCTTGCCGGGCGGCGGGGTCAGGGCGGCGCGGACAGCCTTGGCGGCGGGACGTTTGCGGACGGTCATGTCCCCGCTTCGCCTTCCCCGCGCGCGGCGTCAACCGGGCGCCGCCGACACGCTGCGGCGAAATCGCGCAGGCGCCCCTTGTATTCTGGACGGACCTGTCCATTTTACGCGCCGAAATCGAAGCGAGCTGTCTCCCCATGGCCCTCCCCGCCTCCCTGAAGAAACGCCTGCCGCTGATCGTCGGCGGCATCGTCGGCGTCGCCCTGATCGTCGGAGGCGTGGTCTGGTGGCAGGGCAAGCAGCGCTGGGAGGCGACCGACAACGCCTTCGTCCAGGCCGACACCGTCCTGGTCAGCCCGCGCATCAGCGGCTCGGTGATCGAGGTCCTGGTAAGGGACAACCAGCGCGTCGAGGCAGGTCAGATCCTGGCCCGTCTGGACGACGCCGACGCCAGGGCGGCCCTGGCCCAGGCCCAGGCCAATCTGACGGCGGTCATGGCCGCGGTCGACAACGTCGACGCCCGCTCAGCCCAGGAACAGGCCACCATTGCTGAGAAGGCGGCCGCCGTGACCCAGGCCCGCGCCCAGGCCGGACTGGCCCGCGCCCAGGTCGACCGCTACGGCAAGCTGGCAGCTGAGGGCTGGGTGTCGCAGCAGCGCATCCAGACCGAGCGCGCCTCGGCCGAAACCGCCGCCGCCTCGGTCGAGCAGGCCCAGGCCGCCCTGACCGCCGAACAGCGCGCCGCCGCCGTCCTCGGCTCGACCCGCAACCAGAGCGTCGCCGCCGTCGAGCAGGCTAGAGCCCTGGTCGAACAGGCCCAGCTGACCCTGGACCGCACCGTCATCCGCGCCCCCGTCGCCGGCGTCGTCGGCGCCCGCGGCGTCCGCGTCGGCCAGGTGGTGCAGGCCGGCGGGCAGATGATGTCCATCGTCCCCCTGCAGGACACCTATGTGGTCGCCAACTTCAAGGAGACCCAGGTCGGCCGCATGCGTCTGGGCCAGGCGGTCGAGATCAAGGCCGACGCCTTCCCCGGCCAGGCCATCGTCGGCCGCGTCGACAGCTTCGCCCCGGCCACCGGCTCCGAGTTCGCCCTGATCCCGGTCGAGAACGCCACCGGCAACTTCACCAAGATCACCCAGCGCGTGCCCGTCCGCATCGTCGTCGACCGCCGCGCTTCGGGCGACCCCATCGCCCTGCGCCCCGGCCTGTCGGTCGAGGTCAAGGTCGACCTGAAGAGCCAGGGCGGCGCCGCCTTCGCCGACGCCCATCTGGGTCAGGTCGCCGTCGCGTCCCTGGTCCCGGTCCGGTGAGAGACGGCGTCCTTCCCGCCGACGGCGCCGCCGTCGCGGAGGCCAAACCCGAAATCAACTGGACGGTGCTGCTGCTCGGCTTCGCCGGCATGGTCATCGGCCAGTTCATGGCCATTCTGGACATCCAGATCGTCGCCGCCTCCCTGCCCCAGATCCAGGCCGGGGTCGGGGCCTCGGCCGACGAGATCAGCTGGATCCAGACCGCCTATCTGATCCCCGAGGTCGTGATGATCCCCCTGTCGGGATACCTGTCGCGCCTGTGGGGCACGCAGAAGCTGTTTCTGGCCTCCTGCATCGGCTTCCTGATCATGAGCGTGGCCGTCGGCCTGTCGTCGTCGGTCGAGATGATGATCTTCTTCCGCGCGCTGCAGGGCTTCCTCGGCGGGGCCATGATCCCCACCGTCTTCGCCGTGGCCTTCACCGCCTTCCCGCCCGAGAAGCGCGTCACCGCCAGCGTCATCATGGGCCTGATCGTCACCCTGGCCCCCACCGTCGGCCCGACCCTGGGCGGCCACCTGACGGAATGGCTCAGCTGGCGCTGGCTGTTCTTCATCAACATCTTCCCCGGCGTCGTCGTCCTCTTCCTGGTCGGCCGCTACGCCCATTTCGACAAGGGCGATCCGTCGCTGGCCAAGGGCTTCGACTGGTGGGGCCTGGGCCTGATGGCCGCCTTCCTGATGAGCCTGCAATTCGTGCTGGAGGAAGGCGCCAGGAACGACTGGTTCGCCGACGACCACATCCTGCTGCTCAGCCTGGTGGCGGCGGTCTGCGGCCCGGCCTTCATCTGGCGCTCGCTGGTCTATTACAATCCGATCGTCGAGCTGCGCGCCTTCGCCAACCGCAACTTCGTGGTCGGCGTCGTCATGACCTTCATCGTCGGCGCGGCCCTGTTCGGCGGCACCTTCCTGCTGCCGCTGTTCCTGGGTCGGGTGCGCGACTATTCAGCGGCCGAGGTCGGCACCACCATGGTCGTCTCGGGTCTGGCCATGTTCGCCATGGCCCCCTTCGCCGGACGGCTGGTGCGGGCGTTCGACCCCCGCGTCCTGATGTTCGTGGGCTTCGGCATGTGCGCCTGGGGGATGTGGGACGCCCGCGCCCTCACCGGCGACTGGGGCTTCTGGGAGTTCGCCGGGGTCCAGGCCGTGCGCGGGGCCGGCGTCATGCTGGCCATGATCGCCTCGCAGCAGGTGACGATGTCCACCCTGCCGCCGCACATGGTCAAGAACGCCTCGGGCCTGGTGAACCTGTCGCGCAACGTCGGCGGCGCCTTCGGCCTGGCCATCCTCAACACCTCCCTGACCCAGAACACCGCCCTGCACATGGTCGAACTGACCAGCGCCATCAATCAGTCGGACGTGGCGGTCAGAAACATGATCGCCGGCCTGGCCCAGCGCTTCTCCGGCTCCATCGACCCGCAGGCCTCAGCGATGAAGGCCTTCTACGGCATGCTGCAGAAACAGGCGACGACCCTGGCCTTCGGCGACGCCTTCGCCCTGCTGGCCGTGGCCTGCGCCTCCGCCGCCTTCGTCACCCTGCTGTCCAAGCCCGGCAAGCCGAACCCTTCGGCCGAACCGTCCGAGATGCACTGATGCCGCGCATTCCCGGTCAGATCGACGAGCGCAAGAGCGAGGCCATTCTTCAGGCCGCCTCGGACCTGTTCGTGGAAAAGGGCGCCGGGGCCTCGATGGCCGAGATCGCCCGGCGCGCGGGGGTGTCGAAACAGACCCTCTACAACCGCTTCCCTTCCAAGGCCGAGATCGGCCGCGCTCTTGCCGCGCGCCGGTCGGACGCCGTCACCGCCCCCTTGCGGGTCCACGACGCGCCCGAGGCGGTTCTGGCCGCCGTCGCCGAGGCCCTGATCACCAAGGTCAGCGAGGGGCACAAGGGCGCCTCCCTGCGCGGCGTCGCCCTGATGTCGCCCGAGGCGCCGGACCTGGCCGCCGCCATCTATGACGCCGGGCCGGGCGAATCCCTGCGCCGTCTGGCCGCCTGGCTGGCCGAACAGGACCGGCTGGGCGTCCTGGCCGTGCCCGACCCGGCCCACGCCGCCGAGATGTTCTCGGGCATGACCCTGGGCCACGGCCATCTGCGCTCCATCCTCGGCGTGCCCCACCCGCCCGTCGCCGACGTGCACGCCCGCGCCCGGGAGATCGCGCGGCGCTTCTTCCGCGCCTTCGCCCCGGACTAGCCGTCTCCGGTTTGGCCCTTTCGCCGGATCGGCGTAAAGGCCCGGCAAGCCCTGCCCCTTCGGAGTCCCCCATGCTGATCCACCTGTCGTCCTGGCCCGAGATCGACGCGCGCCTGAAATCCGGCGCCGCCCTGTCCAAGACCGTCATCGTGCCGATCGGCTCGAACGAGCAGCATGGCCCGACCGGCCTTCTCGGCACCGACTGGCTCTGCCCGGAAATCATCGCCCACGCCGCCGAGAAGGGCGACGAGAGCCTGATCATCGCCCCGACCTTCAACATCGGCATGGCCCAGCATCACCTGGCCTTCCCGGGCACCATCTCCCTGCGCCCCTCGACCTTCATGGCCGCCATCACCGACTGGGTGTCGTCGCTGGCCCGTCACGGCTTCGAGCGGATCTATTTCCTCAACGGCCACGGCGGCAACATCGCCACCATCGAGGCGACCTTCGCCGAGATCTACGCCGAATGGTCCTTCGTCGAGGAACAGCCCCCGTTCGTGCTCAAGCTGCGCAACTGGTGGGACCTGCCCGGCGTGCACAAGCTGTGCGAGGAGATCTTCCCCGTCGGTCACGGCGCCCACGCCACCCCGTCGGAAATCGCCGTCACCCAGGCCGCCTATCCCGACCACATCAAGATCGCCGACTACAGCCCCAAGATCGCCCCTATGGGTCCGATCCGCGACGCGCTCGACTACCGCGCCCGCTTCCCCGACGGCCGCATCGGTTCGGACCCGGCCCAGGCCAGCCCCGAGACCGGCCAGCGCATCATCGACGCCTCGATCCCGGCGCTGATTCAGGACGTCTCGGCCTTCGCCGCCGAAGTCCTTCCTTGAGCCTGGGGGCCTGATCCGCTTGCCCTGTCAGTGGAACAGGCCCACGGTCCCCGCATGAACCCCATCGATCGCGCCGCCCGCACCGCCCGCGCCGGACAGGAGACCGCCGAGGCTTCGGCCCAGGTCATCGCCCGCCGTCTGGCCATCATGGGCGAGGCCCTGGCCGATCCCCTGCGCGCCGATCACGCCGAACTGGGTCGGATGGGCGTGGAAAAGGTCGAGGCCCTGACGGCCTCGGCCGGGGCCGTGGCGGCCGGCGCGCTGGATCTTGCCGATCAGGGCCGCCGCATCGCCGACCGCGAGGGCCTTGAGGCCTCGGCCCATCTGGCGCGGCTGTCGCAGACCGACAGCCTGGCCGGGGCGGCGGCGCTGCAGGCCGCCTGGGGCATGGGCGTCTGGTCGCGCGCAGTCGCCGACGGCTGGGACATGGGGAACGCCATGCTGAAGCTGCAGGCCCAGGCCCTGTCGCCGATCCACGCCGCCGCCGTGGCCAACGCCAAGCGCCTGAAACCCTAGCTCAAGGCAAGATGATGAGCGGCGTGATGGAACGCCGCCCCGACCTGCGGTGTTGCTTGCTGTAGTCCAGCAAGGAGCCTGACATGGCCGAGCAAGACCCCAAGAAGACCGACCCGCACCCCGGCATGATGGGCGACGGCACTGAAGAGCAGAACCTCAACCAGCCCGGCGATCCGTCCAAGCGGATCACGGAAGAAGAGGTCGACGAGGCCTTCACCAAGGATCCGAAGATCGTCCCCCGGAAATAGACCGCTTCAGGCGGTACGGATGATCCCGCCCCTGGCCTCGACCGGCCAGGGCGTCAGCTTGCCGCCTGCGCACGGTCCGCCGACACAGGCGCCCGACAGCGGCTCGAAGATCGCTCCGTGCCAGCCGCACATGATCAGCGACCCGTCCGGCGTCAGATAGCGGTCCAGCTCCATGGCGATGGGGAAGCCCGCGTGCGGGCAGCGGTCGATCCAGCCGGCGACCTGGCCGTCCTTCCTGACCACGAAGCCGTGGAAGAAGGCCTCGCCGATCTGCAGCACGAAGCCGCGCGAGCCGGGGTCGGCGATGTCGTCCTCGGCGCACAGGGCCACGTTCGGCGGCGTCGTCCAGACGCGCTTGCGCTCCTCCGGCGCCGCTTCCCCTGGCTCGGACACTATTCGCGTTCGGGCTTGAGCGGCCGGGTCAGCAGGGCCTCGATGGCGGCGTCCACCGTGGTCTCGCCCGCCAGGACGGCGGCGACGGCCTCGCAGATGGGGGTCTCGACGCCCAGGCGACGGGCCAGTTCGCGCACGGCGGGCGCGCTCTCATAGCCCTCGGCCACCGAGCGCTTGCCGGCCAGGGCCTGTTCGACGCTCATGCCCTGGCCCAGGGCCAGGCCCAGGCTCATGTTGCGCGACTGCGGACTGGAGCAGGTCAGGACCAGATCGCCCAGGCCGCACAGGCCGGCGACCGTCTCGGCCTTGCCGCCCAGGGCCTGGGCCACGCGGACGATCTCGGCGAAGCCGCGGGTGATGACGGCGGCGTGGGCGCTGCGGCCCAGTTCGCGGCCTTCGACGATGCCGCAGGCGATGGCCAGGACGTTCTTCAGCGCCCCGCCCGTCTCGGCCCCGATCAGGTCGTCGGCCAGATAGGGGCGGAAGACCGGACCCGACAGGGCCGTCGCCAGGGCGACCGCCATGTCCTCGTCCTCGCAAGCCAGGGTCACGGCGCTGGGCAGGCCGCGCGCCACCTCGGCGGCGAAGCTGGGACCGGACAGGACGGCGGGCGTGGCCGAGGGGATCGTCTCGGCCAGAACCTCGGTCATCAGCTTCAGCGAGCCGCGCTCGATGCCCTTGGCGCACAGGACGATGGGCAGGCCGGGCCGGGCGTAGGGAGCGAAGGCGGCCAGGGTGGCGCGCATGTGCTGGGCCGGGGGCACGGCCAGAATCAGGTCGCAGTCGGCCAGATCCGCCAGATCCGCGGTGACGTTGATCGCCGCGTCCAGCTCGATGCCCGGCAGGAAGGCCTCGTTGACCCGCCGCGCGCGGATGCTCTCGATCACCTCAGGCTCGCGCGCCTGCAGCACGACCGCGAGGCCCGCCGCCGCTGCGCTCTGCGCCAGGGCCGTGCCCCAGGCGCCGCCGCCGATTACGCCTGCCGTATGAAATTCCATGTCTTCTCCGGTCCCCCGACCACCGCGCGGACGAAGGGCCGTCAGGCCTTCGCGCCCTTGCGGCCCGTTTTCTTGTGCACAGGATCGGCGTTCGCGCGCGCCTCGTCCAGAGGCCATCGCGGCCGGGCGGCGACATCGATGTCCGAGGTCAGGCCTTTTTCCAGCCGTTCCGCCCCCGCCAGGGCGATCATGGCGGCGTTGTCGGTGCAATAGGCCATCGGCGGGGCCAGGAAGGCGAAGCCATGCCTGGTCGCCAGGTCCTCCAGCGTGCGCCGGACCGTCTTGTTAGCAGCGACGCCCCCGGCCACCACGAAAAGAAGCTGCTCATGCTGTTCGGCATAGGCAAGCATGGCCCGCTCGGTCCGCTCCGACAGCTGACGAGCAATCGCCTTCTGCACCGCATCGGCCAGATCGGCCCTGTCCTGATCCGTCTCGCAGGTCTGGGCCAGCCGCGAGGCCGCCGTCTTCAGTCCCGAGAAAGAGAAATCGCAGTCCTTGCGGCCCAGCAGCGCCCGCGGCAGGTCGAAGCGCGACCCGTCGCCGGACGCGGCCAGCTTCTCCAGCGCCGGCCCGCCCGGATAGCCCAGCCCCATGGCCTTGGCGATCTTGTCGAAGGCCTCGCCCGCCGCGTCGTCGATGGTGGTGCCCAGCCGGCTCATGTCGCCGATGCCGCGCACCTCCAACAGCTGGCAGTGCCCGCCCGAGACCAGCAGCAGCAGGAAGGGATAGGTCGTCTCCGCCCCCAGCCGCGCCGAAACCGCGTGGCCTTCCAGATGGTTGACCGCGATCAGCGGCAGGCCGCGCGCCAGGGCTGTCGCCTTGCCGTAGGACAGCCCCACCATGACCCCGCCGACCAGACCCGGCCCGGCGGTCGCCGCCACGCCGTCCAGGGCGGCGTAGTCGATCCCGGCCTCAAGCATGGCCCGGCGCGCCACCCCGTCGATCATCTCGACATGGCTGCGAGCGGCGATTTCCGGCACCACGCCGCCAAAGGCCGCGTGTTCCTCGATCTGGCTGTGAATGACGCTGGACAGGACCTCGGCCCCGGCCGCCGACAGGCGCACCACCGAGGCGGCGGTCTCGTCGCAGCTGGTCTCCAGACCCAGAACCGTCAGCACGGCGCCGGGGGCGCGGCCTTCAGTCCCAGTGGGCCGGGACGCGGGCTTGGTTGCCCCCGTCGTTCCGCTGCTATAGTCCGCGCCAGTGTTCATCGGGTCGAGGTAGCGGCCCGTCCCCCCTTTCGCAACGGCTGCGCGACCTCATGACCCCGCTTCTTCGCATCGGCACCCGCCGCTCCAAGCTGGCGCTGGCCCAGTCCGGCATGATGCAGCGCGCCATCGGCCGCGCGCTCGGCGTGGCTGAGGCCGACATCGAACAGTTGGTCCCCCTGGTCGAGATCGTCACCACCGGCGACCGGGTTCAGGACCGCCGCCTGCTGGAAATCGGCGGCAAGGCCATGTTCACCAAGGAGATCGAGGAGGCCCTGCTGGACGGCCGCGTCGACGTCGCCATCCATTCGATGAAGGACGTCCCCGCCGAACAGCCCGAGGGTCTGGCCATCGCCGCCGTGCCCGAACGCGAAGACGCCCGCGACGGCTTCATCAGCGAGTATTTCGCGACCTTCGCCGACCTGCCCCACGGCGCCCGCCTCGGCACCGCCTCGCTGCGCCGGCAAGCGCAGGCCCTGGCCCTGCGTCCCGACCTGCAGATCGAGATGCTGCGCGGCAATGTCGACACCCGCCTGCGTCGCCTCAAGGACGGCGACTTCGACGCCATCCTGCTGGCCTGTTCCGGCCTGAACCGCCTCGGCTTCTCCGAGGTGATCCGCGAGCGCCTGTCGCTCGACGATTTCCTGCCCGCGCCGGGCCAGGGCGCCCTGGCCATCCAGACCCGCGAGGACGACGCCGACGCCGACTGGACCCGCGTCCTCAACCACGACCTGACGGCCCTGGCCGTCGCCGCCGAGCGCGGCGCCATGTCGGCGCTGGAGGGCTCGTGCCGCACCGCCATCGGCGCCCACGCCGTGATCGAGCATGGCGTCCTGCGCCTGACCACCGAAATGCTCAGCCCCGACGGCTCGGCCCGCTGGCGCCGCGCCGGAGAAATCTCGGGCGTCACGGCCACGACCGCCCTCGACCACGCCCGCGTCCTGGGCCAGCGTCTCGGCGCCGAGGTTCACGCCGAAGCCGGCGACCAGAAGATCGACCTCTAGGCCATGCGGCCGATCCGCCGCGTCTGGATCACCCGCGCCCAGCCCGGCGCCGCGCGCACCGCCGCCCGGCTGACCGCGCTGGGGTTCGCGCCCGTGGTCGCGCCGCTGCTGACCATCCGCCCCCTGCCCGAGGCCCTGGCCGACGCCCCCGACCTGACCACGGTCGCCGCCCTGGCCTTCACCAGCCCCAACGGCGTCGAGGCCTTCGCCGCCCTGACGCCTCACTTGCGCGACCGCCCCGTCTTCGCCGTCGGCGACGCCACCGCCGAGGCCGCCCGCGCGGCGGGCTTCGCCGACGCCCGCTCGGCCGCCGGCGACATCCACGCCCTGGCCCGCCTCATCAACGCCAGCCCGATCAAGGGCCTGATCCTCGCCCCCGGCGCCCGCGAGCCGGCCGGCGACCTGCCCGCCCTGCTGCCCGACCACGACGTCCAGCGCCTGCCGGTCTACGCCGCCGAGGAAACCGGCGCCGTCGCCCCCGCCGATTTCGATACGGTCCTGCTCCACTCCCCTCGCGCCGCCCGCGCGCTCGCGACGGTCCTGACGCCCGACGCCGCCGCACAGCGCCTCGCCGTCTGCATTTCCGCCGCCGCCGCGGCCCCCCTCGCCGCCCTCGGCTTCGCCGAAATCCGCACCGCCGACGCACCCGAAGAAACATCCATGCTGACAGCGCTTGGCAAGTCCGCCGGACCCGTATAAAGACCCCACCTCGCGCGGCTCTCCGACACTTTGTTGGGCCGCCGACCGGAGCCGCTTTAGCTCAGCCGGTAGAGCACATCATTCGTAATGATGGGGTCAGGTGTTCGAGTCACCTAAGCGGCACCACTTCCTTCCAGACATGGATATCCGCCGATGTTCGCCCTTGCAGGCGGCCGTCGCACGTCTGTGCGCGTCCCTGCGCGTCTGTGATTTCGCGCCGCGCTGCGGACATCCCTTGAACGTATAAGCATATCTTTATATGTCTGTCGGCCTCACCGTCTTGCAGGAGCCTGCCTTGGCCCGTTCGTCGTTTCTGTTTACCTCCGAGAGCGTCTCGGAAGGCCATCCTGACAAGGTCGCGGACCAGATTTCCGACTCGATCGTCGATCTGTTCCTGTCGAAAGACCCCGAGGCGCGCGTGGCGTGCGAGACCCTGACGACGACGAACCTGGTGGTGATCGCCGGCGAAATCCGCGGCAAGGGCATCATGGACACGGAGGGCAACTGGGCCCCCGGCGTCGAGCAGGAGATCGAGGATACGGTGCGCGGCGTGGTGCGCGACATCGGCTATGAGCAGGACGGCTTCCACTGGAAGACCTTCCGCTTCGAGAACAACCTGCACCCGCAGTCGGCCCACATCGCCCAGGGCGTCGACGCCGGCGAAGACAAGGACGAGGGCGCGGGCGACCAGGGCATCATGTTCGGCTACGCCTCGAACGAGACGCCCGAGCTGATGCCGGCCACCCTGCAGTACAGCCACAACATCCTGAAGGCCCTGTCCGCCGCCCGCCATTCCGGCCAGGAGCCGGGCCTGGAGCCCGACGCCAAGAGCCAGGTCACGCTCTACTACGAGAACGGCCGCCCGACGCGCGCGACCTCGATCGTCGTCTCGACCCAGCACAAGGACGGCCTGAGCCAGGATCAGGTCGCCGCCATCGTCAAACCCTATGTCGAGAAGGTGCTGCCCGCCGGCTTCATCACCAACGAGACCGAGTGGCACATCAACCCGACCGGCACCTTCGTCATCGGCGGGCCTGACGGCGACGCCGGCGTGACCGGCCGCAAGATCATCGTCGACACCTACGGCGGCGCGGCCCCGCACGGCGGCGGCGCCTTCTCCGGCAAGGACCCGACCAAGGTCGACCGCTCGGCCGCCTACGCCTGCCGCTACCTGGCCAAGAACGTGGTCGCCGCCGGCCTGGCCGACCGCTGCACCATCCAGATCAGCTACGCCATCGGCGTGTCCAAGCCCCTGTCGGTCCACGTCGACCTGCACGGCACCGGCAAGATCGACGAGGCGGTGCTGGAGACCGAACTGCCCAGGCTGATCGGCGGCGCCTCGCCGCGCGCCATCCGCGAGCACCTGGGCCTGAACAAGCCCATCTATCGCCGCACCGCCGCCTACGGCCACTTCGGCCGTACGCCCGACGCCGACGGCGGTTTCAGCTGGGAGAAGACCGATCTGGTCGACCAGCTGAAGGCCCTCGCCTGAGGCCTGTAAGCGCCTGAAAAACGGAGGGCGTCGCGGTTTCAGCCGTGGCGCCCTTTTCGTATGCGGCGGCCCCGCCGCAATCATGCCCTTGCATCACGGGGCGTCTGGTCCTTTAAGCCAGCCGAACACGCCTCCCCGCGTTTCCTGAAAGGATGTTTCGACCGATGACCTCGCCCGCCCCCAAGAAAGTCGTCCTCGCCTATTCGGGCGGGCTGGACACGTCGATCATCCTGAAGTGGCTGCAGACGGAATACGGCGCGGAGGTCATCACCTTCACCGCCGACCTGGGCCAGGGCGAAGAGCTGGCCCCCGCCAAGGAGAAGGCGCTGAAGCTGGGCATCAAGCCCGAGAACATCTTCATCGACGACCTGCGCGAGGAGTTCGTGCGCGACTTCGTCTTCCCGATGTTCCGCGCCAACGCCCTGTATGAAGGCCAGTATCTGCTCGGCACCTCGATCGCGCGTCCGCTGATCGCCAAGCGCCAGATCGAAATCGCCCGCCAGCTGGGCGCCGACGCCGTCTGTCACGGCGCCACCGGCAAGGGCAACGACCAGGTCCGCTTCGAGCTGGGCTACTACGCCCTGAACCCCGACATCCACGTCATCGCCCCCTGGCGCGAGTGGGAGTTCCGCAGCCGCGAGGCCCTGCTGGACTTCGCCGAGAAGCACCAGATCCCGATCTCCAAGGACAAGCGCGGCGAGGCCCCCTTCTCGGTCGACGCCAACCTTCTGCACTCCTCGTCCGAGGGCAAGGTGCTGGAAGATCCCGCCGTCGAGGCCCCCGAGTTCGTGCACCAGCGCACCCTGTCGCCGGAAGCCGCCCCGGACGTGGCCACCGTCATCACCATCGGCTTTGAAAAGGGCGACGCCGTCTCAATCAACGGCGAGGCCATGAGCCCGGCGACCCTGCTGACCGCCCTGAACCAGTACGGCCACGACAACGGCATCGGCCGTCTGGACCTGGTCGAGAACCGCTTCGTCGGCATGAAGTCGCGCGGCGTCTATGAGACCCCGGGCGGCACCATCCTGCTGGCGGCCCACCGCGGCATCGAGTCGATCACCCTCGATCGCGGCGCCATGCACCTGAAGGACGAACTGGCGGTCAAATACGCCCACCTCGTCTACAACGGCTTCTGGTTCTCGCCCGAGCGCGAGATGCTGCAGGCCGCCATCGACTACAGCCAGCAGAAGGTGTCCGGCACGGTCCAGGTCAAGCTCTACAAGGGCAACGCCACCGTCATCGGCCGCGAGAGCGAAAACAGCCTCTATGATCAGGACCTGGTGACCTTCGAGGAAGGCGTCCAGGCCTATGACCACAAGGACGCCGCCGGCTTCATCAAGCTGAACGCCCTGCGCCTGCGCGTCCTGGCCAAGCGCGACGCCCGCACCAAGGGCTAAGCCCTAGAAGCCTCAAGGCCGGGCGATCCTCAGGATCGCCCGGCTGCGGTCGTCCGTGACCCAGATGGACCCGTCGGCGGCGACCGCCATGACCACCGGCGAGCCGCGCGGCTGACGCCCGGCCACGCGATCCCAGCCCGGCGTCAGCACCTTGCCCTTCACGCTCGGCGCCCCCGCCGGATAGGCCAGCGACCCGCGCGGATAGACGGCGTAGCGCCCGCCTATGTCGGTCAGGGGAACGCCCTGCGCATCCGTCTCCACCGCCGTGATCCGCCCCGCCGTGCGGCGATAGCCGTGCCAGGTCATCAGCAGCCGCCCGCGCAGCTCCGGGAACATCGCCCCCTCGTAATAGATCATGTCCAGCGGCGCCGCGTGCGGCGGCAGCAGGGCGACGGGCTTGTCCCGCTCGCTGCAGCGCGCCTGGCGCGCCGGCCAACCCGGCAACGGCGTCTGCAAATCCACGCAATAGGGCCAGCCGTAATGGCCGCCCTGCCGCAAGACATTGACCTCGTCGAACGGATGCTCCGCCGTCGGCAGATCGACCGAGTTCTCGGCCTGCATGATGGTTCCCGACGGGTGCCGCACCAGGGCGATGGAGTTGCGCAGACCCGAGGCGAAGACTGTGCTCTCCTCGGCCCAGCGCCCATTCCCCAGATAGGCGTGACGCCGCACCTGGGCGGTCGCGGCCTCCTCGACGCAGGCCCCGCGCGCGTCCGTCCTGGGCTTGCCCGCCGCGTCCAGACAGCGATCGCTGGGCGCCCCGACATTGACCAGCAGGTCGCCGTTCCCGTCGAAGACGAAGCTCGACAGCGGGTGGCGGTTGTCGTGCAGCCGGTTGTCCGGAAGGCCGCCGATCACGGTCCGCACGCTCGCCCCCGGATCGGCCGAATCCGGGTCCAGCGTCAGGATGCGGTTCATCTCGGACACATAGACGCGCCCGTCCGGCCCCCGCGCCACCGTGTGCGGCATCGACAGGCCGCGCGCCAGCCGTCGCCAGCGCACAGCCCCGTCGCTGGCGACCGACAGCCGCCAGACCGCGCCCCGGCCCGCCTCCCAGCCGCCCAGGTCCGTGACCAGCCAGTCGCCGTTCGGCAACTGCATCAGACCGCGCGGCATCCGCGGCCCTTCGGCGCCCGCCCCCTGCCAGACCAGACCCAGGCAAAGACCCGGCGTCATCCGCACCGTGGTCGCGGGTCGCCCGCCGCAGTCGCCGGAGGCGGCGTAGGCGCGCGTCTGAGCCTCCGCCTGGGAGCCGCCAAACAGCAGGCCGAGCGCGACAGACAGGCCGAAAAGAGCGAAAGAGGGTTTCATGTCGCCATGCTGGCGCTTGCCCTCGGCCTCTGACAAGGCCAACCTTGAGATGTGATCGACCGATACGGTCGGTGTTGTCTTGCGGCGAGTTTCATTCTCCCGCCCTGCCGGAGCCTCCCCCATGTCCCTGCGTCTGACCCTCGCCGCCGCCGCGGCGACGCTCGCCTTCGCCGCGCCCGCCTTCGCCCAGGAGGCCGCCCCGGCCGCCCCCGCCTCTGTTCCCGCCCCCGCCCCCGCCAAGCCCAAGTCGCCCGCCGAGGTCGAGATGGAGACCAAGGCCGAGGCCTTCCAGGCCCGCATGGGGAGCCTGCAGACCGAGCTGACCGCCGTGGTCGACGGCCCCGACGGCGGCGACGAAGCCAAGCGCATGGCCGCCGCGGACGTCATCCTGGGCCGCTATCAGCCCGACTTCGACGCCTTCGCCTCCGCCTTCGAGACCTTCCTCGACGGCCAGCTGGCGGCGGCGACCGAGGACAGCGAGCGCCAGGAACTGACCGCGGCCCGCGCCAAGGTCGGCCCCGCCATCCGCGGCATCGCCCCGCAGATCCGTCTGGCCGTGCAGCAGGCCATCACGGCCGCCGCCGCCGCCCCGGCCGCCACGGTCGTCGCGTCGCCCAACTAAGACCCCGAGGAAGGGGCGGCCCTCGCGCCGCCCCTCGCCTTACCGCGATTTCACTTGAGGCCGCGGCCTGTTCGGTCGACCGTGCGGCGTCCGCTCAAAGGAGCCTCGTGATGATCCGCGCCCTGTCGCTCGCCGCCGCCCTCGCCCTGCTGCCGGTCTCCGCCGCCGTGGCCGAGGAAAAGAAGACCTCGGCCGAGGTCCAGCTCGAAGCCGCGGCCGCCCGCTTCGAGAAGAAGATGGAGGAGTTCGGCGAACGCGCCGAGGCCATCCAGGACGACGACGCCCTCGACGAGACGACCAAGGGCCTGCGCGTCGCCGCCCTGTGGTCGCAGTACCAGCCCCACGTCGCCGCCTTCACCGACATGGCCGCGCGCCAGGCCGGCGAGATCGCCGAGCAGGCCCTCGCCGAGGTGGACATCGAGGCCGTCGTGACCGAGGCCATGGCCGGCGTCGCCCCCCTGATTCAGGGCCTGGCGGTCAACAGCGCCTGGGCCAACCCCGACCCCGACCAACTGGTCACCTACGGCCTGGCCGCCGACTACGCCCTGAGCCAGTCGATGGAGGGCATGAAGGCCGCGCTCGAAGGAGTTGAGGCCATGCCCGCGCCGCCCGCGCCCCCGGCTCCGCCCGCGGAGATCTGATCCCCGAGGCTCAGCGCGCTTGACCTGACCGGCCCCCCGCCGGAAAGGGGTTCGTATGGCCGCGCTTCCCGTCGATCCGCATCTCTACGCCGCCTTTCTCGGCGTCATGGCCGTCATGGCCGTCACCCCCGGCCCGGCCAACCTGTTCG
Source organism: Brevundimonas sp. KH_025 (assembly GCF_057839885.1). NCBI lineage: Bacteria > Pseudomonadati > Pseudomonadota > Alphaproteobacteria > Caulobacterales > Caulobacteraceae > Brevundimonas > Brevundimonas sp. KH_025. The sequence continues at coordinate 2,853,727 of NZ_CM174501.1, forward strand.
CCGTGGCGACGGGCATGGAGAAGGGCCGCGCCTCGGCCCTGATCGGCGTGGTCGGCATGAACGCCGCCACCCTGGTCTGGTTCGCCGCCGCAGCCCTGGGCCTCGGCGCCCTGGTCGCCGCCTTCCCGCAGGTCTTTCGCCTCATCGCCGTCCTCGGCGCCCTCTATGTCGCCTGGCTGGGGATCAAGGCCCTGCGCGGCGCCTTCCAGACCGAGGCCCAGCCCGATCATGTCGAGGTCAGGCAGGGCCGCAGCGCCCTGATCGACGGCTTCACGGTCCAGATCGCCAACCCCAAGGCCATCCTCTTCTTCACCGCCGTCCTGCCGCCCTTCCTCGACGTGAACCGCCCGGTCGCGCCCCAGCTGGCCCTGTTCGCCCTGGCCACCATCGGCATGGACGTCCTGTCGATGAGCGCCTACGGCCTGAGCGGCGCGGCCCTGGCCGACCGGATGAACGAGCCCCGCTTCAAGCGCGGCTTCGGAATCTTCGTCGGCGGCCTGCTGATCCTTGCGGCCGTCCTGATCGTCACCAGATTGCACGGGTAGGTCATCTGCAGCCGTGATGAGGAGCTTTACCGTTCACGCCTCGTTCAGCACCACGGACGTTCAATGGATGTTCAAGGAGAACCTCCCATGAAAAACCTTCGCAAAACGTCGGTTCTGGTCGCTCTCGCCGGCGCCTTGGCCCTGGGCGCCTGCGCCACCGCCACCCCGTATCAACCGGCCGGCTACAACGGCGAGCGCGGCGGCTATGCCGAGCAGCGGTTGGAGGCCAACCGCTTCCGCGTCAGCTTCTCGGGCAACTCCGTCACTTCGCGCGATCAGGTCGAGATGTCGCTGCTGCTGCGTTCGGCCGAACTGACGGTCGAGAACGGCTACGACTGGTTCGCCACCGTCAACCGCGCCACCGACCGGGACACCCGTTTCTACTCGACGCCGGACCCCTTCTACTACGACCGCTACGGTCCCTTCTGGGGTCCGCAGTGGCGCTTCCACCAGCGCGGCATGTGGAGCACCTGGGATCCCTACTGGGGTCGTGACCGCGACATCCGCCAGGTCGACCGCTACGAGGCCTCGGCCGAGATCGTCATGGGCCGCGGACCCAAGCCCGCCGGCGATCCCAACGCCTTCGACGCCCGCGAGGTCATCAACAACCTCGGCCCGCGCGTGACGCGGCCGGCTTCCTAGCAGGAAGCAAGAGCGCTAACGCGAGCGACGCGGTCGCTCGCTGCTTGAGCGCAAAACTAAGAACGCCCGCCTCAGCGATGGGGGCGGGCGTTCTGCTGTCTCTAGTCAGGGCCTCAAGTAGCGCGAAGCGCGATAGGCCTCTGAAAATGTCAGCCGACCCGAGGCGTTTTCAAACGGCGCTTGTTTGAGTGGGTCGCGGGCGCCGTGCCCAGAGCCTCCGGCACCTCGCCCTTGAAGTAGAAGCGCTGCCAGGCCTCCTTGGCCGCGTCGGGATCGCCCGAGGCCAGGCGGGTGTTGAAGTCGGTACGCGCCCGGTTCCAGGCCTCGAACTGGCCCTTCATGCCGGGGTTGGACTCCAGCGAGCGGATCACCGGCTCGAAGGCCTCCACCTTGCGATGCTCGATCGGCAGGATGAAGCAGAAGGGCTCGCCCTTCTCGAACCGGACCTTGCCCGGCCGCGTGAAGATCCAGTTCATGGTGAAGGGGAAGGGCAGCCAGTCGGTCTCGATCAGGCCGACCAGGGGCTGGATGCCGTCCTTGACGTGGTTGGGCGAGCCCTGCGCCAGCATGCCCCAGCCCGGCGGCGTGCGGAACAGATACTGCGGGTGCATGGTCAGCACCCCGCGCGAGAAGTGCGAGGTGACGAAGTGGTCCATTTCCGGCTGGTGCCGGTCGGGCGTGATCTTGATGTCGGACTGGGCCGGGCCGCCGTTCCATTCGGCGGTGAAGCCGAACGGGCAGAGGATCTCCCACCCCGTGGTGTTGGCCATATTCAGCGGCAGGCAGCGATAGGGATGCCGACTGGCGAAGGCGTCCATCCAGTTGCGCGACTGGCGGCCCGGCACGAGGTCGCACGGCCGAGCGGTCATCGGATAGCATTCCAGTTCCAAGACGCGGCTCCCAAATTGGACGGACAGGGGGTAACGAAGGGTGTTCTCCTCCCCTATCGCCCCCGCCGCCCGCCCGACAAGGCCGAGATGACCGACACCGCCGCCGAACTGATCGTCCCAGAGTCCGTCCCCGAGTATGACCGCGCCCGCCTGCTGGCCTGGATGGCCGAAAACGGCATCGACCAGACCACCCACGACCACCCCGCCGTCTTCCGCGTCGAGGAAGGGCTGGAGCTGAAGACCGCCCTGCCCGGCGTCCACACCAAGAACCTGTTTCTCAAGGACAAGAAGGGCCGGCTGTGGCTGATCTCGGCCGCCCAGGACACGGTCATCGACCTGAAACGCGCCCACCGGACGCTCGGCTCGGACCGCCTCTCCTTCGGCAATGAGATCCTGATGTGGCAGACGCTTGGCGTCCGCCCCGGCTCGGTCACGGCGCTCGGCCTGATCAACGACGCAGATCGCCGCGTGACCTTCGTCCTCGATCAGCGCCTGTGGGACGCCGACATCGTCAACTTCCACCCCCTGACCAACACGGCGACCACCGCGCTCGATCAGGACAGCTTCCGTCGGATGCTTGAGTTGCTGGACCGCAAGCCGCTGGTCGTGAACTTCAACGCCCTGGACTGAGTTCGGCCCCCCGCGAACCGATGGCGGCGTCGGCCCAGCAGATAAGTCTGGACTCGGATAGTAAGATTCGATTAACCGTGTTCTTTAAGCTTGAGCATTCTCAGGCTCCTCGGGGGTTCCATGTTCTCATTTCTGCTCGCACGCCAGGGCCGGGCCTTGGCTGTCGCCGTCGCCATGGTCGCAGGCTCACTCCTGGCCCCCCAGACCGCTCAGGCGCAGACCACGGTGAATTTCAGCCATACCGGCGCGTCGCAGTCATGGGTCGTGCCCGCGGGCGTGACCTCGGTGACGATCGTCGCCGAGGGCGCCCAGGGATTTGACAGTGGTGGGACCTTGGGCGGACGGGGCGGCCGAGCGACCGGCGTGCTGGCGGTCACGCCAGGCCAGACGCTGCAGATCAACGTCGGCGGACGCGGCGTGGCGGCGATCGGCGCCGGCGTCATCATGGGCGGCGGCTTCAACGGCGGCGGCAACGGCGTGAACAACGGGTCAGGCAACGGCTTTGTCGGCGGCGGCGGCGGCGCTAGCGATGTCAGGCAGGGCGGAACCACGCTGGCTGATCGTAAGATCGTCGGCGCCGGCGGCGGCGGGTCCACAGGCAATGGAACGCCAGGCGGCAACGGCGGCGGGCTCGTCGGGGCGGATGGCTCTGTATGCTGCGGCGGCAGCATCGGAACCGGCGGAACCCAGTCCGCCGGCGGCTCCATCGGCGGGGCCTTGGGTGTCGGCGGCCATGCAACGGGGGCGAGCACGCCCTGGGTCGGCGGCGGCGGCGGCGGCTACTACGGCGGCGGCGTTTCAAGCGCTCACTCCGGGGCCGGCGGCGGGTCGTCCTATTTGGGGGGCGTGACGGGCGGTTCCACGGTCGCCGGTGCGCGTGCTGGTGATGGCTTGGTTTCGATCACCTATAGCGCGCCCGCCCCTGTCCCAACGATGTCCGAATGGGCGATGATCCTGTTTGGCCTCGCGCTGGCGGGCGGCGCCGCCCTCTACATCCAGCGGCGCCCGTTCACGGCCTAGACGATCTGCGGCGCCCCCTTCCGGCGAGGGGGTGACGCTCGGGTCCGTGTTCAGGGTCGGCCCCATCCGAGGCGAACCCTGGATCGGACGGCGCTCTTTCGTGGAGCAACCCCGGACGCGGAAAAGTCCCGTTTCCCGGAATCGCCCTTTTATCCGGCGCCGCGACGAATAATATCGCCGTTCTTCATCTCTGCGCCGGACGGCGCCGCGGGCGTTTATCGCGTCAGACCCTCAAGGGGGACGGTGCATGCGACTGTTGTGGAAAGCCCTGGCCGTGGGCGGCGCCGGACTGGTCCTGACGGGCTCGGCGGCGACGCCGCATCTGTCGGCCGCGACCCTGGAGACGAACAGCCTGTTCGGCGCCCTGTGCGGCCCGGCCAAGGCGGGCGGCGCCCTGGTCCGCGAGCTGCTGATCGCCTCGGCCGTCGCCGCCCCGGCCAGCCAGGCCCAGCCCATTCCCCTCTATCCCGACCTGACGGCCTCCCCGCTGATTGCGACGACGCGCGATGCGCGGGCCCAGGCCTATTTCAGCCAGGGCCTGATGCTGGCCTATGGCTTCAACCACGCCGGCGCCGTGCGCTCCTTCCGCGAGGCGCAAGGCTTGGATCCCGACTGCGCCCTGTGCTGGTGGGGCGAGGCCGTGGCGCTCGGCCCCAACATCAACGCCCCGATGGACGAGCGCGACCGGGCCGCCGCGCTCAAGGCCCTCGGCCGGGCCATGGCCCTGCGGACGCTGGCCACGCCGCAGGAGCAGGCCCTGATCGAGGCCCTGGCGCTGCGCTACTCCCGCGATCCCAATGCGGACCGGGCGGCGCTGGACGCCGCCTACGCCGATGCCATGCTGGCGGTCGCCCGCCGCTTTCCTGACGACAGCGACATCGCCGTCCTGGCCGCCGAGGCCGCGATGGACACGACCCCGTGGAACTACTGGGAGGCCGACAAGCGCACTTCGATCGGACGCAGCGGCGAGGCCGTGCGTCTGGTCGAGGGGGTCCTGGCCCGCAACCCGGCGCATGTGCAGGCCGCCCACCTCTACATCCACCTGATGGAGGCCGCCGATCCTGAGCGGGCCGAGGCCGCGGCCGACCGCCTGGCCGCGGCCTCCACGCCCAGCGCCGGCCATCTGGTCCACATGCCCGGCCACATCTATGTGCGGCGCGGGCGCTACGCTGACTCCATCCGCCTGAACGTGGCGGCGGCGCGGGCCGACGAGGCCTTCATCCGCGACGCCGGCGACGAGAGCCTGGTCCGCTACGGCTATTATCCGCACAACATCCACTTCATCGTCGCCTCGGCCCAGATGGCCGGCGACATGACCACCGCCCTGACCGAGGCGCGGCGCCTGCGCACGGTGCTGGACCCGGCGACCTCGGCCAGGATCGCCTGGATTCAGGTCATCGACGCCGCCCCCTATCAGGCCCTGGCCCAGTTCGCCGCGCCGCGCGCCATCCTGGCCGCGCCCGCCCCTGACGCCCGTCTGCCCTACGCCGTCGCCATGCGCCATTACGCCCGCGCCGTCGCCTACGCCCGGCTGCGCGACCAGAGGGGCTTCGAGCGCGAGCTGGCGGCGCTGAACGCGCTGAAGGCCTCGGACGCCTTCGCCGACATGGTCGCCCAGGGCGTGCCGGCCCCCGACCTGCTGAGCCTGGCCGAGGCCGTGGCGCGCGGTCGGCTGGCTGCGGCGCGCGGCCGCCATCTCGAAGCCGCCGGCCACTATCGCCGCGCCGCCGAGATCGAAGCGGGCCTGCCCTATCAGGAGCCGCCCTACTGGTATTATCCGGTCAACCAGTCGCTGGGCGCGGCCCTCTATCAGGCCGGTCGCCCCGCCGAGGCCGCCGTCGCCTTCCGCTACGCCCTGGCCCAGACGCCCAACAACGGCTGGGCCCTCTACGGCCTGGCCCGCAGCGAAGCGGCGCAAGGTCACGCCGACGCGGCGGCGACGGCGGAAGCGGCCCTGCGCGCCGCCTGGCTGGGGGACCGCCGCTGGCTGCGCATGGACCGGCTGTAGAATCGTCTCCTTGCCCCCTTCCCCCTCGAGGGGGGAAGGGCCGGGGATGGGGGTGTGGACGCTGCCCTGACCATGAAGGCGCGCGAGACGCGACCGCGCCCCCTGCGTTCCCCGGTCACATCATCTGCCTCCACCCCCACCCAACCCTCCCCCCTCGAGGGGGAGGGCTTTCCTTCGGAAGCGACCTCTTCTGACGCAGCGATCCACTATAGGCAGGTTGAATCTGATCGCCGATTTCAGACGATTCAGACGAATTGGACTCTGTTTTTCTCGCGGACCGGTCGCGGTTGCGGCCAGACGCCTCACTTCCTGCACTTGGCGCTTGATGGCGAGGCATCCCGACGCCATCTGATCCGTTACGATTCTTCGACCCCTACGCGGACCCGATCATGACCTTCGCCGACCCCAAGCTTTCCGACGACCTGATCAAGGACGGCACCGACGCCAGCTTCATGCAGGACGTGGTCGAGGCCTCGAAACATCAGCCGGTCATCGTCGACTTCTGGGCCACCTGGTGCGGCCCGTGCCGGACCCTGGGCCCGGCGCTGGAGAAGGCCGTGCGCGGCGCCGCCGGCGCGGTGAAGATGGTCAAGATCGACGTGGATGCGAACCCGGCCTATGCGGGGCAACTGCGGGTCCAGTCGATCCCGACGGTCTATGCCTTCGTCAACGGCCAGCCGGTCGACGGCTTCCAGGGCGCCGTGCCCGACAGCCAGATCAAGGCCTTCATCGACAAGCTGACCGGCGGGGCCGGCGTCAACACCGACGTCGAGCAATTGCTGTCGCTGGGCGAGGAATCCCTGTCGCTGAACGACCTCGGCGGCGCGGCCCAGGCCTTCGCCCACGTCCTGACCATGGAGCCTGACAACCCCAAGGCCATCGCCGGCATGGCCCGCGTCTATCTGGCCGAGGGCGATGCGGAACAGGCCCGCCAGACCATCGCCATGGCCCCCGCCGACTCGACCGACCCCATGGTCCAGAGCGTTCGCGCCCAGCTGGCGCTGGCCGCCTCGGCCCCGACCGGCCCGACCGCCGAACTGCAGGCCCAGATCGCCGCCGATCCCAACGACCATCAGGCCCGCTACGACCTGTCTTTGGCGCTCGCTTCGGCGGGCGACCTGAACGGCGCGGTCGATCAACTGCTGGCCATCGTCAAGGCCGACCGCGATTGGAACGACCAGGCGGCGCGCAAGCAGCTGCTGACCGTGTTCGAGGCCGCGGGCGCGACCAGCGAGGTGGCCCGCGACGGCCGCCGCCGCCTGTCGTCCATCCTGTTCGCCTGATCGGAGACCGGCGATGGCCCAGGGCTATATCAAGGCGATTGAACTGCCCCAGGTGATCCCGGTCTTCCCCCTGCCCGGCTCGATCCTGCTGTCGCGCGGCCAGTTGCCGCTCAACGTGTTCGAGCCGCGCTATCTGAACATGGTCGACGACGCCATGGCCGGGGATCGGATCATCGGCCTGATCCAGCCCCTGACCGGCGCCGCCGAGCCGCAGCCGCCGCTGGCCCGCGTCGGCTGCGCCGGTCGGATCACCAGCTTCAACGAGACCTCGGACGGGCGCTATCTGATCACCCTGACCGGGGTCTGCCGCTATCGCGTGACCGGCGAGCTGCAGGTCAAGACGCCCTATCGCCAGGTCCGCGCCGACTTCGCCCCGTTCGAGGCCGATCTGCGCGCCCCCGACCCGACCGCCGAGTTCGACCGCGACCATTTCCTCGATGCCCTGCGCCCCTATCTGGAGCATCGAGGGCTGAACGTGGACTGGGACACGGCCGGGATCGCGCCGCAGGAGGCCCTGATCAACAGCCTGGCCATGGCCCTGCCCTTCGAACCGCCCGAGAAACAGGCCCTGCTGGAAGCCATGACGCTGGAGGACCGCGCCGAGGCCCTGACCGCCCTCCTCCGCATCGACGCCGCCGACCCCGGCGACGACGACAGCCCGGCGATGCAGTGAAGACCCGCTGCGCCAACGGGCTCAAGTAGCGCGAAGCGCGATAGCCCACTAAGAAAGCCCAGAGCGACCGCGTCGCGAATGATAGGGCCTAAACCCCCTCAAGCAGCGAGCCGCCGCCGCGGCGAGCGATAGGGTCTAAAATTATGAGCGACGCCTTCAACACCCCCGTCTCGGTCGATCCCCGTCTGCTGGAGGTTCTGGTCTGCCCGGTCACGCGCGGCCGCCTGACCTATGACCGCGAGCGCAACGAACTGGTCTCGGCCGGGGCCAAGCTGGCCTTCCCCATCCGCGACGGCGTGCCGATCATGCTGGTCGAGGACGCCCGCCCCCTGGATTGATTCAAGGGGGACTGAGTTTACGCCGCGCTTAGGCGGCGGCTCGCTTTCCTCATCGCGCCCTTATGCGATTTGGGCGTCTTCTTCAGGCTCTGAAGGAGACCCCCATGAGCCGCCGCGCCCTGTTGAACCAGTCCCTGAACCCCGCCTCCGCGCCGCCGCCCAGCGCCACATCTCCCGGTGTTTGGCGTATGACCCAGACCGTTCTGGCCCTCTATCTCGGCTGCACCCCGCGCGACCCCGGCGACCGGAGCCGCTCGCGATGATGACCGGCTATCCCGACGCCTCGGTGCCCGAGGCCCAGTCTGTCGCCGTGCCGCACCGCTGCCGCACCTATGGCGTCGTCGCCCGCGACGGCGGCTGGTGCGTCACCCTGGACAGCTGCGCCACCCGGCCCTTCCCCGACCAGGCGGCGGCGCTTCGCATCGCCCGCCAGCTTCAGCGCCAGGCCGACGGCCTGAACCACGCCGAGCCAGAGACCAAAGCATGACCGCCGAACCTCTCTCTCCCTCGGGCGCCAGGCGCGCCCATCCGGTGCTGTTCGAAATCCAGCGCATGGGCCGGGTCTGGCGCCTGGCCTCCTCGGACGGCCTCTTCTTCGGCCTGTTCCAGAACCGCGCCTCGGCCCTGCGCTGCGCCGTCGAGGAAGCCGACCGCCGCGACGGCGGCGACGTGCTGCTGCACACCCACGACTGACTAGGCGTCCGTCCTCCCTGTCGCCCAGCGGCAGGGAGGCGGCGCGGCGACCTGGGACTAGTGCAGGGTCTCGCCGGCCTCGAGCATGGCGACGAAGGTCTCCAGCCGCCGCTGCCGGGTTTCGGGCTTCTTGGCGTCCTGCAGACGGTAGAGGATGGCGTAGCGATTGGCGCCGCTCAACGTCTCAAAGAAGGCCCGGGCCTTCGGATTCGTCGCCAGCGCCGCCGCCAGATCGTCCGGCGTCACGGCGCTCGAGGCCGGTGCATAGGCCGCGTCCCAGCGGCCATCAGCCTTGGCGGCGTCGATCTGCGCCTGACCCGCCGGGCGCATGCGCCCGGAAGCGACCAGCGCCTCGGCCCGCTTCACATTGATCGCTGACCATTTGCTGCGCGCCTTTCGCGGCGTGAACCGCGTCAGCCACCACTTGTCGTCATGCTGCGCGAGCTGGCCGTCGATCCAGCCAAAGCACAGGGCGGCGTCGATCGCCTCGGATTTGGAGACGGAGGGCGCGCTCGCCGCCGGCTTGGCGAACTTGATCCAGAGGCCGGGCGAGGTCGCGTGATGCGTCTCCAGCCAGGCGCGCAAGGCCTCGGCAGAAGAAAAAGCCAGCGTCGCCAGGTCGGTTCGCATCTCCGGCATGGCGTCTAGAGGCGCTCGCCCCTCAGCAGTTTCGGCAGGTCCCCGGTCGCGCCGCCGGCCTCGTGCATGAAGGCGCGGCGCAGGGGGGCGATGCGGTTGACCGCCGCCATGCCCAGATCGCGCGCCAGCCGCACCGGCGGCAAGTCGTTGGAGAACAGCCGCACAAAGCCGTCGAAGCCCGCCGCCAGGGCCGCATTGTCGAAGCGTCGCCAGCGGGCATAGCGCTCCAGCACCAGCTCCGAGCCGATGTCCTCACCGATGCGCACGGCGTCGGTCAGGACCTCGGCCAGGGCGGCGGCGTCCTTCAGCCCCATGTTCAGCCCCTGCCCCGCCACCGGGTGCACCCCGTGGGCGGCGTCGCCGAGGATGGCGATGCGCGGCGCGACCAGCTTCTCGGCCAGGCTGAGCGACAGCGGATAAACAAAGCGCGGCCCGACCACCTCGACCCCGTCCAGAAACTCGCCGAAGCGCCGCATCAGGTGGGCGTGGAAGGCCTCGTCCGAGGCCGCCTTCAGGGCCTCGGCCCGGCGCGTGCTCTCGGTCCAGACCAGGCTGGCGCGCTGGTCCGTCAGCGGCAGGATGGCGAAGGGGCCGTCGGGCAGGAAATACTCGTGGGCGACATTGCCGTGGTCGCGGCCCAGCCTGACCGTCGCCACCACGCCGCTCTGGCCATAGCCCCAGCCCAGGGTGTCGATCCCGGCCGCCTGACGCACGGTCGAGCCGCGGCCTTCGGCCCCGACAACCAGAGGCGCTTGAATCGTCGAGCCGTCCTTCAGCGTCACGGTCGCCAGACCCGGCCCGACGTCGACCGAGGCCACGCTGGCCGGCGCCCGGACCTCGATGCCCGCGGCGGTCACGGCCTGCGCCAAAGCCGTGCGGATGCGGCGGTTCTCCAGCATATAGCCCAGAGGCTCGCCGCCGTTGCGGTCGCCGATCTCGTCGGCGTCGAAGCGGATGAAGGCGGGCGACGGCGGCCGGCTGGCGGCGCCCGGCCGCTTGCCGTCCGTCACCAGAATGCGGTCCATGCGGCAGGCGTGCGGGCGAAGGCTCTCGCCCAAACCGAGCGCGTCCAGCATGCGGAAGGTGGAATAGGCGATGGCGGTGGAACGCCCGTCGAAGGTCGGCGCCAGCTGGGCGTCGAACGGCTGGGGATCGACCAGCACCGGCTTCAGCCCGCCCTGCGCCGCGGCGAGCGCAAACGTCGCCCCCGCCAGTCCCGCGCCCGCGATGATGATGTCGTAGTCCGTCTGAGCCATGCCGCCTGTGTCGCGCCGATGATCGCCCGCGTCCAGAGGCGAGAGGTCGCAAGTGCTCAGGCCAGCCGATCGGCGATCATCAGCACAGCCAGGGCGAACAGCGCCAACCCGATGAACCATGCGACAAAGGAGCGGCCCAAGGCGGCCCATCCTTGCAACCGATCGCGCCAGCTTAGCCGTCGCGAAACCTGCTGAAAGCCCCTCCGCACAGACTTCAATCTTTCAGCGCTGCCGGGTCCTTCCAGCTTTCGATCCGCCATCGTTGATCAATCCTGTCGTCTGAAGGGTTGATCCGGCCGCCCTGGTAAACAGCCCCTTAACCCTGTCGCGCGACAAGGGAGGGACTAGTCTTCTGAGGTTCGCCTTCATGTCCGCCGCCCTCGCGCTCGGCCAACGCGCCTGGTCCACCGCCCGCATCGTCTGGGCGGCGCCCTTCGCCGTGCGTTTCCGCGGCGTGCTGCAAGCCCTGCTGGCGACCCTGCTGCTGGTCGCCATGATCTCGTGGAACCCGGCCGATCCCAGCCTCAACGCCGCCTCGACGCAGGGGGCGACCAACTGGCTGGGCGGGACCGGCGCCGTCTTCGCCGACCTGATGATGCAGTCGCTGGGGCTGGCGGCCTGGCCCGCTGTCCTGCTGCTGATCGCCTTCGGTCTGGCCACCGCCATCGGCGACGCCCTGCAGCACCGGCTGCAGCCGACGGCCTTCAAGATCTTCTGCTCGATCGCCGGCGTCCTGCTGCTGTCCGCCGCCCTGTCGGCCCTGGCCGCGCCCGCCGCCTGGCGCCTGGCGGCCGGTCTGGGCGGTCTGTGGGGCGACGGGGTGACGGGTCTGTCGGCGCAAGGGCTGTCCGCCCTGCACGTTCCGGGCGGGCGCTGGATCGCCGGGGGCCTGTTCCTGATCCTCGGCCTGTGGGCGCTGGGCTATGCGGTCGGCCTTCGTCTGCGCGACTTCACCGACACCGCCGGCTGGGCCGCCGAGAAGAACGCCGCCCGCCGCGCCCAGCAGGCCGAGCGCCCGGCCAAGCCGGCCCGCGCCGTCGCCGAGGCTGCGCCCGCCGCCGCGACCGCCGCGCGCCGCCCGCGCCGCGTTCATGAACCGGAGGCGCCCGCCGCCCCGTCGCCCGACCTCGAGGCCGACGACAACCCCTATGCGGCCGATCCCTACGCCGACGACGAACCCGCCGCCTATGCCCCGCCGTGGGAGGACGCGGCCCCCGCCCCGATCGCCCCGCCCTCGGCCCGCGCGCCGAAAACGGTCGAGCCGCGCGTGGCGGCGGTCAAGGCGCCCAAGCCCCGTTCGGACGCCGACCAGCAGGCCTTCGACTTCGAGCCCGGCGAGGGCTTCGACCTGCCCTCGCTCGGCATCCTGGCCAAGCCCGGCCAGCGCGGCGGCGCCGTGGACGAGGAGTCGCTGAAGCAGAACGCCAAGATGCTGGAGGGCGTGCTGCAGGAGTTCGGCGTGCGCGGCGTGATCGACCAGATCCGCCCCGGCCCCGTCGTCACCCTCTACGAACTGGTCCCCGCGCCGGGCGTGAAGCACGGCCGCGTCGTGGCCCTGGCCGACGACATCGCCCGCTCCATGTCGGCCCGCGCCTGCCGCATCTCGGTCGTGCAGGGCCGCAACGCCATCGGCATCGAACTGCCCAACGCCAAGCGCGAGACCGTCTACCTGCGCGACCTGCTGGCGTCCGGCGAATACGACAAGAAGAGCCATCTCCTGCCGCTGGCGCTGGGCGAAACCATCGGCGGCGAGCCCTATGTGGCCGACCTGGCGCGCATGCCTCACCTGCTGATCGCGGGCACCACCGGCTCGGGCAAGTCGGTCGGGGTCAACGCCATGATCCTGTCGATCCTGTTCCGCCACTCGCCGGCCGAGTGCCGCTTCATCATGATCGACCCCAAGATGCTGGAGCTGTCGGTCTATGACGGCATCCCGCACCTGCTGGCGCCGGTCGTCACCGATCCCAAGAAGGCGGTCGTGGCCCTGAAGTGGACCGTGCGCGAGATGGAGGACCGCTATCGGCGCATGTCCAAGCTCGGCGTCCGCAACGTCGCCAGCTACAACGAGCGCGCCCGCGAGGCCCAGGAAAAGGGCGAGCATTTCGAGCGCACCGTCCAGACCGGCTTCGACGAACAGGGCCGCCCGGTCTACGAGAGCGAGAAGATCCGCCCCGAGCCCATGCCCTATCTGGTCGTGGTCATGGACGAGATGGCCGACCTGATGCTGGTCGCCGGCAAGGACGTGGAAGGCGCGGTCCAGCGTCTGGCCCAGATGGCCCGCGCCGCGGGCATCCACCTGATCATGGCCACGCAGCGCCCGTCGGTGGACGTCATCACCGGCACCATCAAGGCCAACTTCCCGACCCGGATCAGCTTCCAGGTCACGTCCAAGATCGACAGCCGCACCATCCTGGGCGAGCAGGGCGGCGAGCAGTTGCTGGGTCAGGGCGACATGCTCTACATGGCCGGCGGCGGCCGCATCACCCGCCTGCATGGCCCGTTCGTGACGGACCAGGAAGTCGAGGAGGTGTGCAAACACCTGCGTCTCCAGGCCGAGCCGGACTACCTCGACCTGATCACCGACGAGCCGGACGGCGACGGCGACGGGGCCATGGGCGGCGACAGCGACGGCATGTCGGGCGACGACCTCTATGACCGCGCCGTGGCCGTGGTGACGCGCGACCGCAAGGCCTCGACCTCCTACATCCAGCGCCGCCTGCAGATCGGCTACAACCGCGCCGCCACCCTGATCGAGCGCATGGAGCAGGAAGGCGTCGTCAGCCCCGCCAACCACGCCGGAAAACGCGACATCCTGGCCGGGCCTCCGCCTATGGTGTGATCGGCTTGTCAGCCGAGGCGGCAGCTTCGCTGCCGGGCGCTATCGCTCACGCCGCGGTCGCTCGCTGCTTCAGCGCCGCCTGTTTCTGCGATGGTCCTCAAGCAGCGAGCGACCGCGTCGCGAGCGTTAGGACCCAAAACAATGAACAGCGCTTCATCGGGCCGCCGAAATATGGTCAGGCTGGCGTCATGGGGTCGCCGTCTGCATCCGGCTTGATGACCATCCGAACCCTCATCCCGAACGGGAGAAGACAAGACATGACCCTTTCACGCCGCGCCTTCGGCTTCAGCGCCGCCGCATTGGCCATCATCGCCGCCGCGCCCGCCTCGGCCCAGTCCACCCTGTCCGCCGAGGACCAGGCGACCCTGCGGCAGGCCCAGGCCTATCTGACCGCCCTGACGGCGGCGCAGGGGAATTTCGTCGAGACCGGCCCTGGCGGCCAGCAACGCTCCGGTCGGTTCTGGCTGCAGCGCCCCGGCAAGATGCGCTTTGAGTACACCGAACCGGCGGGCCTTCTGGTCGTGGCCGACGGCAACAACGTCAAACGTTACGACCCGCGCCTCAACGTCTTCCGTCAGGTGCCGCTGCGGGCCACGCCTCTGTCGACCTTCCTGGCCCGCGAGGTCCGACTGGATCAGGGCGTGCGCGTCGACCGCGTCACCCGCATGGCGTCCGGCGCCTTCGCCATCACCGCCCGCGACGCCTCCAAGCCCAACGAAGGCTCGGTCATCCTGGCCTTCGCCGGGTCGCCGCTGCGGTTGCAGGAATGGAGCATCACCGACGCCCAAGGCTCGCGCACCCGCATCCAGCTGACCTCGCTGCAGCCGGCCTCGGGTCTGGCCGCCAGCCTGTTCCAGCTGCGCGACCCGACGCGGCGTCCCGGCCGCAACTAGAGGCCGCAACCGGAACGGGCGTCACGCGGGCTGCACAGCCTTGACGCCTTTTGTTGATTTGACTTTTTTCGATCGTGTGACATTCTGACCACAGAACGGCGGCGGCCGTTCTGTCCGCCATGGAATCATCCCCTCCCGGCGGCGAGAGAGACGAACTGAACAGCGCCCGGATCCGTTCCGGGCGCTTTTTTCATCTCCCGGCCATGCTAAGCCCCCGGCATGACCCTTCGTATCGTCACCTGGAACATCAACTCGGTCCGCCTGCGCATTGATCAGGTCGCCCGCTTCGTCGCCGAATACGCGCCCGACGTCCTGTGCCTGCAGGAGATCAAGTGCACCGAGGACCAGTTCCCGCGCCAAGCCTTCGAGGAGATGGGCCTGCCCCATCTGCGCATCGGCGGCCAAAAAGGCTGGCACGGCGTGGCCATCGCCAGCCGCCTGCCCATCCTCGACAACCCCAAGCTGGACGTCTGCCGCGAGGGCCATGCCCGCTGCGTCTCGGGCCTGATCGGCGGGGTGGAGGTGCAGAACTTCTACATTCCGGCCGGCGGCGACATCCCCGACCGCAAGCTGAACCCGAAGTTCGATCACAAGATGGACTTCTATGAGCGCCTGACCGCCGAGATGAAGACGCGTGATCAGCAGCGGCCCCTGGTCCTGGCGGGCGACTTCAACATCGCGCCGGGCGACAACGACGTCTTCAATCACAAGTTCATGCTGAAGGTGGTCAGCCACACGCCGGGCGAGATCGAGACCCTGCGCCGACTGCAGGACGCCGGCGGCTTTGCGGATGTCGTGCGCGACCAGATCCCGGACCCGGTCAAGCTGGCCAGTTGGTGGAGCTATCGCGCCAAGGACTTCCGCGTCTCGAACCGCGGCCTGCGGCTGGACCACCTGTGGACCTCGCCCGGCCTGACGCCCGCCGTGGTCAAGGGCAGCGCCCGCATCCTCGACACGGTGCGCGAATGGGAGCGGCCCAGCGACCACGCCCCGGTCGTGATGGACCTGGACGTCTAGAAAATTTCAGATGAGCGGACGACAGGCGGTCGGGGGAGCGACCGCCTGCCTCTACTGCGTCAGGCGGCGCCGAACAGCTTGGCGCCGGCCAGAACGCCCAGCAGGATCAGGGTGACGCTGCCGGTGAAGACGACGACGGCTTCGAACGAGAGAGCGTCGGCGCGGGGATGCACGAGTTTCATGACTTGGGTCCTTTTCGGCGGGGAGATCCGAACCCGCCGAACATGGTCCATCGAGCCGCTGTGGACAAACCACGCTTAGGCCTGGTCGAGTGAGTTCAGATCACTCGATCGGGTCGGCATGAGCCTCGGCCTCGATCCAGTTCAGGAAGCGCCGCAGCTTGGGTTCGTCGGCGCGTTCCGGCAGGACCACCGCCCAATAGGCCAGGTTGTTGGTCAGGGCGTGATCGACCGGCTGGATCAGGCGCCCCTCTCTCAGGTCATCGGCGGCCAGCGGCGCCGAGGTCAGGGCCACGCCCCGGCCCGACAGGGCGGCTTCCAGCGCCAGATGGCTGTGGCTGAAGACCGGACCGCGCAGATGGTTGACGCGCGGGTCCTCGACCCCTGCGCTTTCGAACCAGGCCTTCCAGCCCATGCGGTCGGCGTAGGGCATGTCGTGCCAGGTCTCGTGGATCAGCACCGCGTCCAGAAGATCGGCGGGTTTGCTGACCCGACGGGCGGCCGCCAGAGAGGGGGCGCAGACCGGGATCAGACGCTCGCTCATCAACCGACGCGCCGTCTGGCCAGGATAGGGCCCTTCGCCGTAGCGCAGGGAGACGTCGGCCTCGCCGTTCGACAGGTCGACGACCCGGTCCTCGGCGAAGACGATCAGGTCGAGGTCAGGGTTGTCCTCGCTGAAGCGGTGCAGGCGCGGCGACAGCCACTTGCCGGCCAGCGACGGCAGGGCCGAGATCCGCAGCTGACGGCTACGGCCCGGCCGCACGGCCTCCAGGGCGCTTTCCAGGCGTTCGAAGGCGTCGGCCACCCCTTGCGCCAGACGACGGCCGTCGGCGGTCAGGACCACGGAGCGGTTGAAGCGGTCGAACAGACGCAGACCCAGCCGCATCTCAAGCGCCTTGATGTGGCGGCTGACGGCCCCGGGGGTGACGCCCAGTTCCTCAGCGGCCTCGCGAAAGCTGCCGAGGCGCGCCGCCGCGTCGAACGCCCGAAGCGCCACCAGAGGCGGGGTCGGGCGACGCTCGCTCATGCCCGCGTCAAGGCTGGAGGCGGTAGCCGCCCGCGTCGGTCAGCAGCAGCCGCGCCTGGCCCGGCTCGGGCTCGATCTTCTGGCGCAGGCGATAGATGTGGGTTTCCAGGGTGTGGGTCGTGACGCCGGCGTTGTAGCCCCAGACCTCGGTCAGCAGCTCCTCGCGCGACACGGGCTTGGCCCCGGCGCGATAGAGGTATTTGAGGATGTTGGTTTCCTTCTCGGTCAGCCGGACCTTCCTGCCCTTGTCGTCCAGCATCATCTTCGACGCCGGGCGGAACTCGTAGGGGCCGATCTGGAAGACGGCGTCCTCGGACTGCTCGTGGCTGCGCAGATGGGCGCGGATGCGGGCCAGCAGGACGGCGAAACGGAAGGGCTTGGTGACATAGTCGTTGGCGCCGGAGTCGAGGCCCAGGATGGCGTCGGAGTCCGAGGACTGGGCCGTCAGCATGATGACCGGGGTCGAAACCCCCGCCTTGCGGATCAGGCGGCAGGCCTCGCGGCCGTCCATGTCGGGCAGGTCGACGTCCAGCAGGATCAGGTCGGCGCGGACCTCGCGCGCCTGACGCACGCCGTCGGTCGCGGTGGAGGCCTGGACGGGACGGAACTCCTCGTGCAGGGCCAACTGCTCGGCCAGCGCCTCGCGCAGGTCGTCGTCGTCGTCGATGATCAGGATGGTCTTGGGCGTCGGCATGGGTAGAGAATGGCGAGGCTTGAGGGGTTCGCCAAGGGCGCTCCGCTATTTCATCGCTTTAAGAGGGCTTCAGCGGCGTATTTCGTTCCCCGAACAGGGCCGAACCGACCCGGACATGGGTCGCGCCGCTGCGAATGGCGGTTTCATAGTCGCCGCTCATCCCCATCGACAGGACCGGCATACCGTTTCGCGCGGCGATCTCGGCCAGCAGGGCGAAGTGCGGTTCGGGCGCTTCATCGGCCGGAGGAATGCACATCAGGCCCTCGACGGTCAGGCCGTGGACGTCGCGCGCGGCGGCGATGAGGGCGTCGGCGTCCTCCGGCAGGACCCCGGCCTTCTGCGGCTCGGCGCCGGTGTTGACCTGGACCAGGACGCGGGGGCGACGGCCGGTCTTCGCCATCGCGGCGGCCAGGGCGGCGGCCAGCTTCTCGCGGTCCAGGGTCTCAATGACGTCGAACAGTTCGACCGCCTCGACCGCCTTGTTGGTCTGCAGCGGGCCGATCAGGCGCAGCTCCAGATCGGGGAAAACGGCGCGGCGCTCGGCCCAGTGGCTTTGCGCCTCCTGCACCCGGTTCTCGCCGAAGACGCGCTGGCCGGCGGCGAGGGCCGCGTCCAGCGCCTCGGGCGGTTGGGTCTTGGACACGGCGGTCAGGGTCACGGACGCCGGGTCTCGGCTCGCTTCTACGCAGGCCCGGGCCATGCGGTCGCGCACGGCGGCGAAGCGATCATGGATGGACGGAACGACGGAAGCGGGATTAGAGGCGGTCATGACCCTCACCGAAGACGCAGACGCCCTGTGGCGGACGGCGACGGCTCTAGCCCGTGCGGCGGCGGCTGTCAGCCCGCCCCGAAAGTCCCTGCCCCCTCTGCTGTTCTTCACCGACCCGGCGCGGACGCCCCGGCCGTGGGAGACGGCGGCGCGATTGCCGGCGGGCGCAGGCGTGGTGTTCCGTCATTTCGGGGCGGCCGACGCCCTGGAGACGGGCCTCCGTCTGCGGGCGGCGACGAAGGCGGCAGGGGTGAAGCTGCTGGTCGGGCTGGACGCCGATCTGGCCGAGCGGATCGGGGCGGACGGGGTGCATCTGCCGGAACGGGCGCTGTCGGCGGCCTACGCCCTGTCAGGACGACGGCCGGACTGGCTGCTGACCGGAGCGGCGCATTCGTTGCAGGCCGTGAAGGCCGCGCGCGATCTGGACGCCCTGGTCCTGTCGCCGGTGTTCGCGGCGGGCGGCGCCTCGGCGGCCAGGGCGGCGCTGGGGATCGAAGGCTTCAGGGCGATAGCGACGGCCGCGCCCTGCCCTGTCTATGCCCTGGGCGGCGTCAACGCGGCCAATGCGGCGGCCCTGATCGGATCCGGCGCGTGCGGGATCGCGGGTGTGGACGCCGTTCAGACCGCCTTCAGGGCCTAAAAGCCGGTCGCGATCAGAATTTGAAGATGGTTTCCAGACGCACGCGCGGCGCGGCGCGGCGATCGGCGCCGCTTTCGGGGGCGCGGGCTGGGTCGATCTCGGGCGAGGCCAGGTTGGCGGCGGCGCCGACGCGCAGACGCGGGCTGAGGCGGTAGTAGGCGCCGGCCTCGACGTCGCCCCAGTCGGTCTCGCGGCCGACCGGCTGGTTCAGGTTGAAATTCAGGCCCCAACGGCCGCTGTCGTTCCAGCGCAATCCCCGGCGCTGCGGCGCGACCGGGGAGGTCGACGACTGGGCCGCGGCTTCGGTCAGCGAGACGGCGGGCGCACGGCGGGCTTGCGCCGAAGCGTCAACGGCCATCCCGGCGACAGCCAGAACGCTCACAGTCGCAGCGATGATCGCAACGAAACGCATCTTCCAACCCTTGGAGCGGCGTTCACGCGCCGGTCCTTGTTCCTGAACCCAGAGCCGAAGCCCGGGAACGCAGCGATTAGACACCGCTGGTCCACCCGGTCAACGCAACGTGGCCGTGCGCACACGGTTCCACGCGACTCTGGTGCCGCCCTGTGGCGCTGACAGCACGCCAATAAGTCGGCTTGCGCCGCCCGAACACGGGTTCGCCTTGTCATCGCCCCTTTTCACCGTGTTATAGAGCTTCGCTGCGGCGCAGACGTGCGCGGCTTCGGGCGTGCGCGCTCGGGGTCCGCATCACGGCTCGACCTCGAACCCTTACGGAGATTCTCGGAATGGCATTTGTTCGCGGCGCTGCGGTCGCCCTGATCGCGTCGGGACTGCTGCTCGGCGGCTGCTCCAGCCTGCCCTTCGTCGGCGCCAAGGAGAAGGCCCCCAAGGCCGACGCCCAGCTCGGCATCGGCGTGAACGCCTATCTGTGGCGCGCCACCCTGGACACCCTGGCCTTCATGCCCCTGGCCAGCGCCGACCCGTGGGGCGGCGTGGTCAACTATGACTGGTACGTCAATCCGCAGGCGCCGAACGAGCGCTTCAAGGCCACCGTCTTCATCCTGGACCGCCGCCTGCGCGCCGACGCCCTGAACGTGTCGGTGACCAAGGAAGTCAAGGACGCCGCCGGCGCCTGGTCGGCCGCCCCGGTCGCGGCCCAGACGGAAACGGATCTGGAAAACGCCATCCTGACCCGCGCCCGCCAACTTAATCTCGCCAACGCGGCTCGCTAAGAGCCGCCTCTCACCCGCCACCCCAACGCAGACCTCAGGGCCGCCTCAAGCTTCGCGCCTGAGGCGATACCTCAGGATACGCCGTGGCCACTCGTTACGAGCCCAAGACCGCCGAACCCCGCCAGCAAGCCCGCTGGGCGGCCGCTGACGCCTTTTCGGTGCCCAACGCCGACACCGGCCGTCCGAAATACTATGTGCTGGAGATGTTCCCCTATCCGTCGGGCAACATCCACATGGGCCACGCCCGCAACTATGTGATGGGCGACGTGGTGGCGCGTCACAAGCGGGCGCAGGGGTTCGACGTTCTGCATCCGATGGGCTGGGACGCCTTCGGCATGCCGGCCGAGAACGCGGCCATGGAGCGCGGCGTCCACCCCGGCGACTGGACCTGGTCCAATATCGCCACCATGCGCGACCAGCTGAAGCTTCTGGGGCTGTCGCTGGACTGGAGCCGCGAGTTCGCCACCTGCGACCCGGCCTATTACGGCAAGCAGCAGGCCTGGTTCCTGGAGCTGTACAAACGCGGTCTGGTCTATCGCAAGGACGGCGTGGTCAACTGGGACCCGGTCGACAACACGGTCCTGGCCAACGAGCAGGTCATCGACGGGCGCGGCTGGCGCTCGGGCGCCCTGGTCGAGAAGCGCAAGCTGAACCAGTGGTTCCTGCGCATTACTCAGTATGCGGACGATCTGATCGACGGCCTGTCCGAACTGGAGGGCCGCTGGCCCGACAAGGTCCGCCTGATGCAGGAAAACTGGATCGGCCGCTCCAAGGGCCTGCAGATGAAATGGGCCTTCGCGCCCGACGCGGCGCCCGCCGGTCATGAGACGGTCGAGGTCTACACCACCCGTCCCGACACCCTGTTCGGCGCCAGCTTCGTCGGCCTGGCCCCCGATCATCCCATCTCGAAACAGCTGGCCGACGCTGACCCCGAGATCGCCGCCTTCGTCGCCGAATGCCGCAAGGGCGGCGCCTCTCAGGCCGAGATCGAACAGGCCGAGAAGATCGGCTGGGACACCGGTCTGAAGGTCGTCCATCCCTTCACCGGCGCCGAGGTTCCGGTCTGGATCGCCAACTTCATCCTGTCGGAATACGGCACGGGCGCCATCTTCGCCTGCCCGGCCCACGACCAGCGCGACCTGGACTTCGCCCGCAAATACGACCTGCCGGTCATCCCGGTCGTCCGCCCCGAAGGCGCCGGCGACGACTTCGCCGTGGGGACCGAGGCCTATACCGGCCCCGGCTCGATCTTCCGTTCCGACTTCCTCAACGGCCTGGACATCGAGACGGCCAAGGCCGAGGCCATCGCCCGCATCGAGGCGGCGGCCCAAGGCGAGGCCAAGACCATCTATCGCCTGCGCGACTGGGGCGTCAGCCGCCAGCGCTACTGGGGCTGCCCCATCCCCATCATCCACTGCGAGGCCTGCGGTCCCGTGGCGGTGCCGGCGGAGCAGCTGCCGGTCGAACTGCCCAAGGACGTGACCTTCGACGTGCCCGGCAACCCGCTGGACCGTCACCCGACCTGGAAGCACGTCAACTGCCCGACGTGCGGCGGCGAAGCCCGTCGCGAGACCGACACGCTGGACACCTTCGTCGATTCCAGCTGGTATTTCGCCCGCTTCGCCGATCCCAAGGCGGACGAGCCGATCAACAAGGCCGCCGCGTCGAAGTGGCTGCCGGTCGACCAGTATATCGGCGGCGTCGAACACGCGGTCCTGCACCTGCTCTACGCCCGCTTCATCACCCGCGCCCTGTCGGACGCCGGTCTGATGGACGTGAAGGAGCCGTTCGCCGGCCTGTTCACCCAGGGCATGGTGGTCCACGAGACCTACTACGAAGGCCATGAAGCCAGCGGCAAGCCGCGCTGGGTCGAGCCCTCGGATGTGCGCATCGAGACCGTGGACGGCCAGCGCGTCGCCACCCGCCTGTCCAACGGCGCGGCCCTGACGATCGGCGACATCGAGAAGATGTCCAAGTCCAAGAAGAACGTGGTCGCGCCGCAGGACATCATCGAGGCCTATGGCGTCGACGCCGGACGCCTGTTCGTCCTGTCCGACAGCCCGCCCGAGCGCGACGTCCAGTGGTCGGCCGGCGGCGTCGAGGGGGCCAGCCGCTTCGTCCAGCGCGTCTGGACCGAGTTCGACGGCTTCGACCCCGCCGCCCCGGCCAACGCCGACGTGGACGCCAGCCTGATCCGCGAGACGCACAAGACCATCAAGGCCGTCAGCGAAGGCGTCGAAGGCTTCCGCTTCAACTCGGCCATCGCCAAGCTCTACGCCTTCCTGGCGACCCTGCGTCAGCACGACAAGGCGGGCGGCGAGGCCCGGAAGACGGCGCTGACGACCATGGCCCGCCTGATCGCCCCCTTCACGCCCCACCTGGCCGAAGAAGCCTGGGCCCGTCTGGGTCAGGACGGCATGGTCCTGGACGCGCCCTGGCCCGTCTTTGACGCCGCCCTGGCCGCCGACGACGAAGTCGTCCTGCCCGTCCAGATCGGCGGCAAGCGCCGCGGCGAGGTCGTCCTGCCGCGCGGCTCGGACAATGCGACGGTCGAGGCCGCCGCTCTCGCCAATCCGACGGTTCAGGCCTACCTTGCCGCCAACAACCTGAGCGTCCGCAAGGTGATCGTGGTGCCCGACCGTATCGTCAATCTGGTGGCCGGCTGATGCGCCGCGCCCTCGCCCTGATCGCCGTCGCAGGCGCGGCCCTGCTGTCCGGCTGCGGTTTCACGCCCCTGTACGGCGAGACAGGCGTGGGCGCGGGCCTGTCGCGCATCGCGGTCTCCACCCCCGACAACCGCCTGGGCTACCGGCTGCGCGAGCAGCTGGAGGACGTCTTCGGCTGGAACGGGTCGGCCCAGCCCCTCTATCGTCTGTCGACCGAGGTGGTGCAGAGACGCCGCTCCCTGGGCCGACGCATCGACGACACGGCCAGCCGTTACGAACTGACCGTCAAGGCCGACTGGACCCTGACCCCGGTCAGCGGCGGAGCCCCGATCAAGGGCTCGCAGACCACGACCACCACCTATGCCGCCGCCGACCAGCCCTATGCCGCCATCGCCGCCCAGCAGGACGGCGAGGACCGCGCCGCCGCCGATCTGGCGCGTCTGATCCGGCTGGACATGATGCGCGCCCTGGCGGGCCAGTGAAGCCTGTTCTGAAGGGGATGTCCGCGTGATCCTGGCCAAGCGGCCCGAGGTCGACCGTTTCCTGAAAGCGCCGGACGCGAACATTCGCGCGGCCGTCATCCACGGCAAGGACCGCTCGGGCGTCACTGAGCGCGCCCTGACCCTCTACAAGGCCATCACGCCCGACCTGAACGACCCGTTCAACGTCACCTTTCTGACCGAAGCCGACATCGACGGCGACGCGGTCAAGCTGGAGGAGGCCCTGACGGCGCTGAGCATGATCGGCGGGCGGCGTCTGGTGCGCATCCGCCTGTCGGACGGCAAGCCCAGCGTCGACAAGGCCATCGCCGCCGCCCTGACCATCCACGCCGACGGCGGCTACAATCCCGACGCCATGCTGGTCATCGAGGCCGGGGCCCTGGGGCGCGAATCCGCCCTGCGCAAGGCCGCCGAGAAGTCGCCCGGCGCCGTCGGCATCGCCTGTTATGAGGACGAGGTCGGCGACGTCGCCCGCATGACGCGCGAGGCCCTGGGCGCCGACAAGGTCGGCCTGACCGGCGACGCCCTGGACCGCTTCGTCGCCCGCCTGCCCCGCGAACGCGGCCTGATGCGTCAGGAGATCGAGCGACTGGTCCTCTATATCGGCCCCGGTTCGGGCCGCACCATCGACGTGCCGGAACTGGAAGAGCACTTGGGTGTCGAGCCCGACGCCTCCCTGTCCGACGCCGCGCTGCAGGCCTTCGGCGGACGCCCCGGTCCCGCGCAATCGGGTCTGCGCCGCGCCCTGGCCGAGGGCGAAAGCGCTGTCATGGCCGTGCGCATGGCGGCCATCCATCTGGGCAAGCTGCGCCGCATCAACGTCCTGCAGGCCTCCGGCGCCGGCGCCAAGGAGGCTGCGAAGGCCGCCGGCGTCTTCTGGAAACAGGAGGCCGAGATCCTGCGTCAGGCCCGCGCCTGGCGGCTGGAACTGCTCGACGAGGTCCAGGACAGCGTCAACACCGCCGACATCGCCACCAAGACCACGGGCATGCCCGAGGCCCTGATCGCCGAGCGCCTGCTGCTGGAAATCGCCGCCCGCGCCCGCCGCATGGGTCTTTAATTTAGGCGCCTACCGGCCTTCGGCCTACTTGAGGCTTGGCCCCCTCTTTCCTCCCCACTTTGTGGGGAGGGGGACCGCGTAGCGGTGGAGGGGGCGACGCTATGGGTAGGCGTCGAGACGCCCCCTCCGTGACGGCGCTATAGCGCGCGCCACTCCCCGTCAAATGGGGAGGAAAGCCTCAGTCAGCCCCGCTTCGAGGCCTTGCGGAAGGCGGGCTTGTTCGCCGCAGCAGCTTGGCGCTGCATCGTCTTTTCCGCGCCGCGCGCCCCGCCCTTGGCGCCGGCAGGGCCCGGCTGCGAGCCCGCCTTCTTGGCGGCGAGGGCGCGTTTCAGGGCTTCGGTGGCGCTGGTCTTGTCGGTCGGTTCAGTCATGAACGCACCCTAGCACGACCTGACCGGAAACGCCCGTCAGCCGCGCATCAGGCGGCGGCACAGGTCGTCCAGCTGTTCCAGGGTGCCGTATTTGATGGTGATCTCGCCCTTACCGCCCTTGTCGGCCAGCAGGACCTTCAGGCCCAGGGCGTCGGCCAGATCCTGCTCCAGGGCGGCGACGTCGGCGGCGCCCTCCCCGCTCAGGACCGGCTTGGCCTTCGATGCCTTGGGACCATCGGCGGCGCGACGGGCCAGGGCCTCGGTCTGACGCACGTTCAGACCCTTGGACAGGACCTGCTCGGCCAGGGCCTCGGGGTTGGGCGCGGTGATCAGGGCGCGGGCGTGACCGGCCGAGAGCCGGTTCTCCATGACATGGTTCAGCACGCTGTCGGGCAGTTGCAGCAGGCGCAGGGTGTTGGCGACGTGGCTGCGGCTCTTGCCGACCACGCCGGCCAGGGCGTCCTGGGTGCGGCCGAAGCGCGAGATCAGCGAACCATAGGCCATGGCCTCTTCGACCGGGTTCAGATCGGCGCGCTGGACGTTCTCGATGATGGCGACCTCCATCACCTCGACGTCGTCCATCGGGCGTTCGATAATGGGCACGAATTTCAGCCGGGCGGCCTGGGCGGCGCGCCAGCGGCGTTCGCCGGCGATGATCTGCCAGACGCCGTCCTCGCCGGGCTGAGCCCGCACCAGAATGGGCTGCAGCACCCCCTTGTCGCGGATCGAGGCCGTCAGTTCTTCCAGATGCTCGGCGCCGAACTGCTTGCGCGGCTGGTCGGGATTGGGCTTCAGGCTCTCGATCGGCACGGCGCGCACGCCCGTCGGCTGAACGCCGCCGTCGACCGGCGCGCTCTCGGCGACGTTTTCTCCCAGAAGGGCCGACAGGCCCCGGCCCAGACCACGTTGACGTTCGGACAAGATGCTGATTCCGTTCTACTTACTGGGAAAGCCGCCGATCAGGCGGCGAGCGCCTGACGACGCTGGCGTTCGCGCGCCACAAGCTCGCGCGCCAGCTTCAGATAGGCCTGACTGCCGGTGCATTTCAGGTCGTAGATCAACACCGGCTTGCCGAAGGACGGCGCCTCGGACACCCGCACGTTGCGGGGAATGACGCTGTCATAGACCTTGTCGCCGAAGTGGCTGCGCACATCGGCCGCCACCTGCCCCGACAGGGCGTTGCGGCGGTCGTACATGGTCAGGACCAGGCCCTGGATTTCCAGCGCCGGATTGAGGCTCTGCTTGACCATGTCGATGGTCCGCATCAGCTGAGTCAGGCCCTCCAGCGCGAAGAACTCGCACTGCAACGGCACCAGAACCGCATCGGCGGCGGCCATGGCGTTCAGCGTCAGCAGGTTCAGCGACGGCGGGCAGTCGATCAGGACATAGTCATACCGCGTATGGCCGTTGCCGCCCTGCGCCGCCAGCGCGTCGCGCAGACGATAGGAGCGGCGATCCGCCTGGCTCAGTTCGATCTCGACCCCCGACATGTCGGCGTCGGCGGGAACGATGAACAGGCCGGGAACGGCGGTTTCGACCGCCGACAGGTCGATGGGACGGCCGTCGACGATGACGTCATAGATCGTCGCTCGGCGTGTTTCACGTGGAACACCCAGACCCGTCGAGGCATTGCCCTGCGGATCCATGTCGACGATCAGCACCTTCTCGCCGATGGCGGCCAGGGCGGTGCCCAGGTTGATGGCGGTCGTGGTCTTGCCCACCCCGCCCTTCTGGTTGGAGACAGCCAGGACTCTGGTCTCATGCACGCGGGTCTGTTTCTCGCGATCAGCGGACACGGCGAAGACTCCGGATATGGACGATGCGTCCGCGCGGGTCGCTGCGCGAGACGGAGAGGTCGCTCTTAAACTGCCAGACCTTGGCCGCATCTTTCAACTCAGCTTCGGCCTTCTCCCCCTTCAGGAACAGACCTTGTGCACCGTGCTGGAAGTAAGGCTGTGCATAAGCCAGCAGTTTCTCCATCGGCGCCACGGCGCGGGCGGTGACGACGTCGACTTCGATGTCCTGCTCCTCGGCCCGGCCGTTGATCACGGTCGCCGGCAAATCCAGGGCCTCGACCACCTGGTCCAGGAACCGGCAGCGCTTGCCCAGGCTGTCGATCAACCAGACATGAGCCTCGGGCCGGTCCTTCAGCAGGATGGCCAGGACCACGCCGGGGAAGCCGGCGCCGGCGCCCAGATCGGCCCAGGTCAGGGCATCGGGCGCCAGGGCCAGCAGCTGGGCGCTGTCCCAGGCGTGCCGATTCCAGAAGTCCGGAATGGAATCCGGACCGACCAGGTTCATCACCTCGTTGGCCTCGGTCAGCATGCCGAGGAAAGCGGTCAGATCGGCGATCTGGGTTTCACTGGCGCCGGTATGGGCGCGGAAGGCGGCGACGGGGTCCAGGCTCACGCGACGATGGTCTCGACTTCTGCGGCGAGCGACGTCGCCTTCTTCACATGGGCCAGCAGGGCCGTCAGGGCGCCCGGGGTCATGCCTTCGATCCGTCCCGCCTGCCCCAGGGTGCGGGGCTGGACCAGGATCAGCTTCTCGCGCACCTCGTGCGACAGGCCGCCGATGGCGGCGTAGTCGAGACCTTCGGGCAGGGTCAGCCCCTCCTCCCGGCGCAGGGCCTCGGCCTCCGAGGCCTGACGGTCCAGATAGCCGGCGTAGACGGCGTCGATCTCGACCTGTTCGCGCACGCCCGGCGCCCAGTCGGCGATCTCGGGCCGGATGGCGACAAACTGGTCCAGCGTCACGCCGGGGAAGGACAGCAGGTCGCGGATCGAGCGGCGCTGGCCGTCGGCGTTGACGCTGATGCCGATCGCGCCGGCCTCCTTGGGCGTGAACTGCGTTTCACGTGAAACACGGTTCGCCCGGTCCAACTGGTCCGCCTTCTCCAGCCATACCTTGGCGCGGTCGCCGCCGACGATCCCGGCGTCGATGCCGAGCGAGGTCAGGCGCACGTCGGCGTTGTCGGCGCGCAGGGTCAGGCGGTACTCGGCCCGGCTGGTGAACATGCGATAAGGCTCGGTGACGCCGCGCGTCACCAGGTCGTCGATCATGACGCCGATATAGGCCTGGTCGCGGCCGAGGATGATCGGGTCCGAGCCGGCGGCGGCGCGGGCGGCGTTGAGGCCGGCGATCAGGCCCTGGGCCCCCGCCTCCTCATAGCCGGTCGTGCCGTTGATCTGACCCGCCAGATAGAGGCCGGGCCGCTTCTTGACCTCCAGCGCCGGAGTCAGTTCGCGCGGATCGACATAGTCGTATTCGATGGCGTAGCCGAAGCGAAAGACCTCGACGGCTTCCAGCCCGGGCATCGTCTTGAGGAATGCAAGTTGGGTCGCGTCGGACACCGAGGTCGAAATGCCGTTGGGATAGACGGTCGGATCGTCCAGACCTTCGGGCTCGAGGAAGACCTGGTGGCTGGTCTTGTCGGCGAAGCGGACCACCTTGTCCTCGATCGAGGGGCAGTAGCGCGGGCCGCGGCCTGACAGCTTGCCGCCATAGACGGCGCTCTCGCCCAGGTTCTCGGCGATGATGCGGTGGGTGTCTTCGGTCGTGTGGGTGATGCCGCAGGCGATCTGGGGCACTTCGATCCGGTCGGTCAGGAAGCTGAACGGCACGGGCTGGTCGTCCGCCGCCTGCATCTCCAGCCGGTCCCAGGCGATGGTGCGGCCGTCCAGACGCGCGGGCGTGCCGGTCTTCAATCGGCCCATCATCAGGCCGGAGCCATAGAGGTCGACGGCCAGGCCGACGGACGGCGCCTCGCCGTGACGGCCGGCGGCGATGCGCTCCTCGCCGCGATGGATGACGCCGTTGAGGAAGGTGCCGGTCGTCAGGACCACAGCCCCGGCGCGCAGCTCGGTCCCCTCGCCCGTCGTGACGCCGACGACGCGGTCGCCGTTCCGGATCAGGCCCTCGGCCGTCCCGGCCATCAGGGTCAGGTTCGGCGTCTGGGCCAGCTCGGCCTGCATGGCCTCGCGATAGAGGCGACGGTCGATCTGGCTGCGCGGCCCGCGCACGGCGGCGCCCTTGGAGCGGTTCAGCAGACGGAACTGAATGCCGGACACGTCGGCCAGGCGGCCCATGACGCCGTCCAGGGCGTCGATCTCGCGCACCAGATGGCCCTTGCCGAGGCCGCCGATGGCCGGGTTGCAGCTCATCTCGCCGACGGTTTCGAGCTTCTGGGTCAGCAGCAGGGTGCGGGCGCCCGCGCGCGCCGAGGCGGCCGCAGCCTCGCAGCCGGCGTGGCCGCCGCCGATGACGATGACGTCGAAAGAGGTCGAGGGGGAGGAACTCATGGCCGAGGACATAGTCTATCCCGGCCGAAATCGCCACTGGAACGACGTCGGTGTTTCACGTGAAACACCGCTGATCGGCGACTACTTGCCGATGCAGAAGGTCGAGAAGACCTCGCCCAGGATGTCCTCGACGCCGATGGCGCCGGTGACCCGGGCCAGGGCGTCGGCGGCCCGGCGCAGATCGTCGCCCGCCATCTCCGGCGCGAGATCGAGGGCGCGGCGCCCCGCCTCGACCGCGGCCAGGGCCTCGTCCAGACGACGGCGATGGCGCTCGCGCGTCACCGCCGGGAAGTCGGCGCCGGACAGGTCGCGGGCCAGACGGGCGGCGATCCAGTCGTGCAGCTCGGACAGCCCCTGTCCCGTCGTCGTGCTGACGGTCAGGGCCTCAAGCCCAGAGGCCGGAGCGGCGGCGCCGAGGTCGGCCTTGTTCAGGATCTGCAGGTCGTCGGCCTGGGCGAAGGCGGCGGCGGGATCTTCGCCCATCCCCTCCCCCTGCCCCACGCCCGGCGCCCGGACCCAGAGCCGCAGGTCCGCCTCCTGCGCCCGCAGACGGGCGCGGCGGATGCCCTCGGCCTCAACCACGTCGTCGCTGTCGCGCAGACCGGCGGTGTCGGACAGGGTCACGGCGTAGCCGCCGATCATCAGTTCGGCGTCCAGGACGTCGCGGGTGGTGCCGGCGATAGGGGTGACGATAGCCGCCTCGCGCGCCGTCAGGGCGTTGAACAGCGACGACTTGCCGGCGTTGGTCTCGCCGATCAGGACGATGCGGTAGCCTTCGCGCACCCGCCGTCCGCGATCGGAATCGGCCAGGGCGGCGCGCAGGTCGGCGGCGAGTTGATCCAGGACCGGGCCGGCGGTGCGGGCCAGATTGTCCGGGACCTCCTCGTCGGGGAAGTCGATCTCGGCCTCGACCAGGGACAGGGCTTTCAGCAGGTCGCGGCGGAATCCGGCGTAGGCGGCGCTGAGGGCGCCGTCCAGTTGGCCCAGGGCCTGAGCTTTCTGAGCTGCGGTTTCGGCGTCGATCAGGTCGGCGACGGCCTCGGCCTGGGCCAGGTCCATGCGGCCGTTCTGGAAGGCGCGACGGGTGAACTCGCCCGGCTCGGCCGGACGAACCCCGAGGGCGATCAGGGCGCGGCTGACGGCCTCGATCACGGCCCGGCCGCCGTGCAGATGCAGCTCGGCCGAGTCCTCGCCGGTGTAGGAGTTGGGGCCGGGGAAGCGCAGGACCAGGGCCTGATCCACCATTTCGCCGTCATGGCGCAGGGTGCGCAGCGCCGCCAGCCGCGGCGTCAGTCCCCCTGCCCCCAGCGCGGTCAGCGCCACGTCCACCCCCGGGCCGGACAGGCGCAGGATGGCGATGGCGCCCCGCCCCGGCGGGGTAGCCAGGGCGAAGATGGTGTCGGCCTTGGCAGTCAAATCGTCAGCCCTTGGGCGCGCCCGTGACGGCGGCTTCCATCAGACGACGGAACTGATCCTGGGCCTGGGCGCCGAAGCTGGTCCAGGTCTTCATCAGTTCATCCGGCTGCAGGGAGGCCATGTTGGCGTCCATCCGCTTCTGCATCTCGGCCACCAGATGGTCGTTCAGCACGGTCACGTCGGGCAGGCCGAGAAAGGCGCGGGCCTCGGCCGGGGTGCAGTCGATCTCGATGTTCAGCTTCATGACGTTCGCCTTTCAGACCGGAGCGTGTTTCACGTGAAACACGCCCTCAAGCAGCCGCCCGCCGCGCGGGCGGCGCTAGGGCCGGAATTATGTGTTCATGGACTGGAAGAAATCGCCGTTGTTCTTGGACTGGCGCAGCTTGTCGAGCAGGAATTCGATCGCGTCCTGCGGCCCCATCGGGTTGAGGATGCGGCGCAGGACATAGGTCTTGGCCAGCTGATCCTTCGGCGTGATGAGGTCTTCCTTGCGGGTGCCGGACTTGAGCACGTCGATGGCCGGGAAGATGCGCTTGTCGGCGACCTTGCGGTCCAGGACGATTTCCGAGTTACCCGTGCCCTTGAACTCTTCGAAGATGACCTCGTCCATGCGGCTGCCGGTGTCGATCAGGGCCGTGGCGATGATGGTCAGCGAGCCCCCCTGCTCCACGTTGCGCGCGGCGCCGAAGAAGCGCTTGGGCCGTTGCAGGGCGTTGGCGTCGACGCCGCCGGTCAGCACCTTGCCCGACGACGGGACGGTGGCGTTGTAGGCGCGGCCCAGGCGGGTGATGGAGTCCAGCAGGATCACCACGTCCTTCTTGTGCTCGACCAGGCGCTTGGCCTTTTCGATCACCATTTCGGCGACGGCGACGTGGCGGGTGGCGGGTTCGTCGAAGGTCGAGGCGACGACCTCGCCCTTCACCGTGCGCTGCATGTCGGTGACTTCTTCCGGGCGTTCGTCGATCAGCAGAACGATCAGGAAGACTTCCGGGTGGTTGCGCTCGATCGACTTGGCGATGTTCTGCAGCATGACCGTCTTGCCCACGCGCGGCGGGGCGACGATCAGGCAGCGCTGGCCCTTGCCGAGCGGGGCGACGATGTCGATGACCCGGCCCGAGCGGTCCTTCAGCGTCGGGTCCTGGATTTCCATGTGCAGCCGCTCTTCGGGATAGAGCGGGGTCAGGTTATCGAACAGGACCTTGGTCTTGACCATCTCCGGATCTTCGAAGTTGATCGTGTCGACCTTGAGCAGAGCGAAGTAGCGCTCGCCTTCACGCGGGCCGCGCACGGCGCCGTGCACCGTGTCGCCCGACCGCAGACCGAAGCGGCGGATCTGCGACGGCGAGACGTAAACATCGTCCGGACCCGGCAAATAGTTGGCGTCGGGGCTGCGCAGGAAGCCGAAGCCGTCCGGCAGGATCTCGAGCACGCCCGAGGCGATGATCTCGACCTCTTCATCGGCCAGGGTCTTGAGGATGACGAACAGCAGGTCCTGTTTGCGCAGGTTGCCGGCGTTCTCGATCTCGAGGCTCTCGGCGAAGGCGACCAGGTCTTCCGGCGTCTTCTCGTTCAGTTCCTGCAGGGTGATGCGGCCGTTGGGGACGATCGGCTCGCCGTCCTCGTCCTCGTCGTCGGCCGTGGTGTCGACGCCAGTGTCGTCGTTGACGATTTCAGCGACGGCTTCGATCTCGATTTCCGGTTCCGGCGCGGGCTCGGCGACGGCGCGCGAACCGCCCAGGGTCAGCGTCTTGCGCGGACGTTCCGCAACAGTTTCAACCACTTCCGAGGACTGGTCGTTGTTTTCGGGCGTGTCGGTCATGGCGTGCTCGCTCACGCGCTCGGACGCGAGAGGGCGTCGAGGGCGGTTCGTCTGTCGATGTCGCGGCCTTGCGGCCAGAGGGAGGGCGACGGGCTCCCGCAGGATCGAACCAGCAGGCGTCGCGAGAAGAGAGGGACCGCCCTGCAGCTTGCGCCGGACGGTTCGCCGTCAGCGGAACCACGAAACCCGTGGCGCCGTCAAGCACGGCCTTTTCTCTAGGCCGCGGTCAAAAGGCTCCGTCTTGACTGCTTCGCGCCGCCCTACGGGTTTCGACCCGACGCGGCCTGACGCTTCGCGCGCTCAAGCAGTGAGCGACCGCGTCGCGAGGTTAGCGCCCTAGAAGGTCCATTCCAGCGTCACGGACAGAACCATGACGATGGCGAGAAGGAAGGGAATCTCGTTGGTCATGCGCCAGAAGCGACCCGAATATTTCGACGTGCCGGCGGCGATCTTCTTCCTCTGCCCCGCCAGGAAGCCGTGCCAGGCCGCCAGAAGGAAGACGCCGGTCAGCTTGGTCGCCATCCAGGGCTGGTGCGCGAAGCTCCAGTCGGCGCCCTCGCCGCTGCGCAGCCACAGCAGCCAGCCGCCGAAGATGAAGGCCAGGATCATGGCCGGATTGATGATGATGCGCAGCAGTCGGGTCTGCCAGACCCGCAGCAGGGCCTGCATTTCGCCGCGCAAGGGCTCGGGCTTGTTCGCCTGCTCGGCGTCATAAGCGAACAGGCGCGGCAAAAAGAGCATCCCCGCCATCCAGGCGATCACCGCCAGGATGTGGAACCCGCGCGCGAGATTGTAATAGTCCATGTCGCTCCCCTCGGCCGATCAGGCCGCCTTTGAACAACCGCCGGGACAGGCTTTCAAGTGGGCGCATGGTCCCCCCTTGGACGCGCCTTGCGGCGCCACGCCCGAGGTTTCCAGCGCGGCCTCGACCGCCTGGGCCAAGGCGGCGATGAAGGCCGGCTCCACGCCGACCGCCGGCGCCCGCAGATAGGGGGCGCAGCCGACCGAAGCGGCCAGTTCGCCGTATTCGAGATCCAGCTCGACCAGGGTCTCGACGTGTTCGGAGACGAAGGCGATGGGCACGATCACGGCGCCGACGCCGTCCTTCGCCGCCTGTTCTATGGCCTCGGGCGTGGCCGGACCCAGCCATTTCAGCGGCCCGACCCGGCTCTGATAGCAGATGGCCCAGTCGGTCAGACCCATGCGGGCGACAACGGCGGCCACGGTGGCCTCGACCTGGGCCTGATAGGGATCACCGGCGGCGACCAGCTTTTCCGGAATGCCGTGGGCCGAAAACAGCACGCGCACGGGCTGGCCTTCAGCCTTGTCCATGGTCTCACGGATCAGCCGGGCCTGAGCCTCGACTAAGCCCTCGGCGTCGGGATAGCAGCAGACGGCGTGGACCTCGCCCGGCCCCTGATAGGCTTCGCGCCAGGCCTTGAGCGACGAGGCCGTCGTGGTGGTCGAGAACTGCGGATAGAGGGGCAGAAGCACGACATGGTCGGGCTGGAATTCCGCCACTGCCCGCGCCGTATCCTCGGTCAGAGGATGCCAGTAGCGCATGGCGATGAAGACCTCGGTCTCATCGCCCGGCGCGGCGTCGGCCAGCGCCTCTGAAAGCGCAGCGGCCTGTTTCAGCGTCTCGGGCAGCAAGGGCGAGCCGCCGCCCATCAGGGCGTAGTTGGCCTGGGCCGCCTTCTCGCGACGCGAAGAGATCAGCCGGGCCAGGGGCGTGCGGACGATGCCCGGCAGGCCGATGATGGCCGGGTCATTGAACAGGTTGAACAGGAAGGGTTTGACCGCGTCCGGTCCGTCCGGTCCGCCGAGATTGGTCAGCACCACCGCCACGCGCCGGTTCGGACGACTGTTCTCGGCGGTCAGGCTCATTGGGCGCCGATCCGGCGCAGGACCTGTTCGACATGGGCGATCGGCACGTCCGGCAGGATGCCGTGGCCCAGGTTGAAGATCCACGGTCCCTGGCCCCAGGCCTCCATCAGTTGATCGACGCGGCGGTCCAGCGCGGGGCCGCCGGCGCGCAGCAACAGGGGATCCAGCGCGCCCTGGATCGGCTTGATCGCCTGAACCCGTTTGCCGACCTCCAGAGGACAGGCGGTGTCCAGCGCCACGGCCTGAACATCGCACTCAGTCGCATAACGCTCCGCAAGCGCCGCAGAGCCCCTTGGGAAGCCGATGAGCGGCACAGTGACCCCCAGGGCTCGGGCGCGGGCCACAAGCGCCTGGTGAGGCTTCAGGACCAGACTTTCGAACAGATCGTCGGGCAGGCCCTCGGCCCAGCTCTCGAAGATCTTCAACACCTGAGCGCCGGCGTCCTGCTGCATCTTCAGATAATGGGCGGTCGCCTCGACCAGGACGTCCAGCAGGGCCGCGACCTTTTCCGGTTCGGCATAGGCATAGGTGCGGGCCTGCGCCCGCTCGCCCTTCACGATCGTGCGGGCTTCGCCGTCCAGCATATAGGTGGCGACCGTCCAGGGCGCGCCGGCGAAACCGATCAGGGCCCGTTCCGGCTCCAGTTCAGCGCGCACCAGGCTGAGGGTCTGACCCACCGCCTTCAGGGCTTCCCCCGCCCCGGAGGCCAGCTCCCGCATCGACTCCACCGACGGCAGGGCGCCGAGGCGCGGACCTTCGCCGGCTTCGAACCAGACCTTCTGTCCCAGGGCGCCCGGGATCAGCAGGATATCGGCGAAGACGATGGCGGCGTCGAAGCCGAACCGGCGCATGGGCTGAAGCGTCGCCTCGGCCGCCATTTCCGGGTTCATGCAGAAGGCGATGAAGTCCGGCGCCTTGGCCCGCAGCTCGCGGTATTCCGGCAGGTAGCGCCCCGCCTGACGCATGAACCACACGGGCGGACGGGTCGTAGTCTGGCCCTGGAGAGCCTGGATCAGGAGAGGAGTGCTCATGCCTTGGGCTTTAGGATGCACACCCCCAAGCCTCAATCCCTATTCAGATTTAAGAATTGAAAGAAATTGGAGGATGGAAGCAGGGCGCTGAACTGCGGGGATAGAATCCGGCCATACCGTCGATCGACAGGTTTCTCCCCGTTTTCGCGCGAATGAATCCCGCGACCTCGATCATGGTGTGTTGATTGTGGGGATAACCGGCTCTGAGTCCGCTGTGACGGGAGTCCGAGCTGGGCGCCGTTGTGGGAAAGGCGCCGGGCGCCAATTCTGGACAAGGCGCCTTATCCCCGGGTGAGGATAGAAATTCGGCGCCTGTATGAACGACTCCAGGCGCCGTTCGCCAATCGGCGCCCGTGATCCCCGCTCGCGACCGCCTCTTGAGCTTGCTAGAGGATTCGGCGCCCAGTCGGCGCCCAGGCGATGTCGAACGGCGCCCCGGCTTTTGCACAGGCTACGGGGAAAGAGTCCGACGCTATCCGCGCCGCGTTTGAGGTTGAGGAGACGATCAGAGCCATGAGCCCCGCCCGCCCGTCGTCGCGTCTGGCCACCTATTTCCATGTCCACCTGGTCTCGGACTCGACCGGCGAGACCCTGAACGCCATGGCCAAGGCGGTAATCGCTCGTTTCGACGGCGTCATTCCCATCGAACACATCTACGCCCTGGTCCGCTCGCCCAAGCAGATGGAGCGGGTGCTGGAAGAAGTCGCCGGGGCGCCGGGCGTGGTGCTGCACACCCTGGTCGACCGTGAACTGCGCGAACAGCTGGAGGAAGGCTGTCGTCGGTTGCAGACGCCGCAGATCGGGGCGCTGGATCCCCTGGTCGGGGCCCTGTCGGGCTATTTGGGGACCAATATCTCGACCCGCGTCGGCGCCCAGCACGCCCTGGACCACGGCTATTTCAACCGGATCGGCGCCCTGGACTTCGCCATCGCCCACGACGACGGCCAGGGCACGCTGGATCAGCTGGAACACGCCGACGTGGTTCTGTGCGGCGTCAGCCGGACGTCCAAGACCCCGACCTGCATCTATCTGGCCAATCGCGGCATCCGCGCCGCCAACGTGCCCCTGGTGCCGGGTCAGGAAGACGGCGAGCGGCTGACCCAGTTGAAGAATCCTCTGGTCGTGGGCCTGACGGTGTCGCCCGATCGGCTGGTGCAGATCCGCCGCAACCGGTTGGAGGGGCTGAACGCCCACCACGCCTCTGACTATGTCGACCACGACGCCGTGCGCGAGGAAACGGTCAAGGCGCGGCGCGCCTTCGAACGGCGCGGCTGGCCGACCATCGACGTGACCCGCCGCTCGGTCGAGGAGACCGCGGCGGCCATCATCAACCTTCTGAGCGAGCGGCGGACGCATCGCGTGGGGACTGTCTGGTGAAAAACGACGGCGAACGGCTGATCCTGGCCTCCAAGAGCGCGGCGCGGCGCGCCATCCTGACCGAGGCGGGCGTGCCCTTCACGGTTCAGGTGGCCGACGTGGACGAGGACGCGCTGAAGACCCCCGGCGTCGATCCGGTCGAACTGGCGGTTGAACTGGCGCGGGCCAAGGCCCTGGCCGTGTCGCGCCACGACGCGGAGGCCTGGGTCCTGGGCGCCGATCAGACCCTGGCCTTCGACGGCGGCCTGGTTTCGAAGGCGCCGACGCTTGAGGCGGCGCGCGAACGCCTGATCGCCATGCGCGGGCGCACCCATCAGCTGCATTCCGGCGCGGCCCTGGCCCGCAACGGCCAGGTGGTCTGGTCGGGCGTCGACACGGTCGAGATGAAGATGCGCGACTTCTCCGACGCCTTCCTCGACGCCTATCTGGCGGCTGAGGGCGAGGCGCTTCTGACCTGCGTCGGCTCCTACCGGCTGGAGGGGCTGGGCTCGCAGCTGTTCGAGGCGGTCGAGGGCGACTACTTCACCGTCCTGGGTCTGCCGCTGTGGCTGGTGCTGGCCGAACTGCGCCGCGCCGGAGTGATCCTGTCGTGAGCCCCTCCCCTTCTCGCATCACGGGCGCCGCCCTGCTGGCGGGCATCGCCGGTCAGCCGGTGGCCCATTCGCTCAGCCCCGTCATCCACAATGCCTGGCTGGAGGCCGGGAGCATCGACGGCGCCTATGTGCCCTTCGCGCCGAAGGACGCCGCCGGGTTCGACGCCCTGGTCGCCGCCGGCCGCGCCGGTCTGATCCAGGGCCTGAACGTCACCGCCCCCTTCAAGGAACAGGCTTTCGCCCTGGCCGATGAGGCCAGCGACGCGGCCCAGGCGACCGGCTCGGCCAACATCCTGGTGTTCGACAACGGCCGCGTCCGCGCCGACAGTTCCGACGGCGTCGGGGTTCTCTACGCCCTGGCCGAACAGGCCCCGGGGCTGAACCTGAAGGGCGCCGTCGTCGTCATGCTGGGCGCCGGCGGGGCTGCAAGAGCCGGCGCGGGCGCCCTGATCGAGGCGGGGGCGCAGATCCGCATCCTCAACCGTTCGCGCGACCGGGCCGAGGCCCTGGCCGCCGATCTGGGTCCGTCGGTCAGCGTCGCCGACGAAGCCGCTCTGGCCGAGGCTGATCTGGTGATCAACGCGCTCAGCGTGCAGCCCTCCATTGATTTGTCGGCGCTGAAACCGGGGGCCGTGGTCATGGACATGACCTACAAGCCCGTCGTCACCCCCTTCCTGGCGGCGGCCCGGGCGCGAGGTCTGACGACCGTGGACGGCCTGGCCATGCTGATCGGCCAGGCGGCGCCCTCGTTTGCCGCCCTGTTCCGGCGCCCGCCGCCCCTGAATGATGAGGCGCTGGACCTGCGCGCCCTGCTGCTGGCCCATCTGGGAGAGTCCCATTTGGGAAAGACGGCATGATCATCCTCGGCCTGACCGGCTCGATCGGCATGGGCAAGTCGACGACGGGGCGGATGTTCGCCGACGAAGGCGCCCTGCTGTGGGACGCCGACGCCGCCGTCCATCGTCTTTATGCGCGCGGCGGAGCGGCGGTCGGGCCGCTGGATGAAGCCTTCCCCGGCGTGGTCGTGGACGGCGCCGTGGACCGCACCCGTCTGGCTGAGGCTCTGGGCCGTGACGAGGACGCTTTCCGCCGGTTGGAGCGGATCGTTCACCCGCTGGTGGCGCAGGACAGGGCCGAGGATCTGGCGGCGGCCCGGGCCGAGGGCGTTCGGCTGGCCGTGCTCGACATTCCCCTGCTGTTCGAGACCGGCAGCGATGCCTTCGTGGACGCGGTGGTCGTGGTCACGGCCGATCCCGAGGTGCAGGCGACGCGGGTCCTGGCCCGCCCCGGCATGACTCGCGAACGTCTGGACGCCATTCTGGCCCGCCAGACGCCCGACGCCGAGAAACGCCGCCGCGCCGATTTTCTGGTCGACACCGGGGGAGGGCTGGAGGCGGCGCGGGATCAGGTGCGCGAAATCGTGGGGACAGTCCTGGCGCCGTCGTGGACGCCGCCGCGTCGCGGCTGAGCCGGCTCTTTCGTCTCGGCTCGCCTTGCCCCATTAAGGGGATATGGCCCGCGAAATCGTCCTCGACACCGAAACCACTGGATTCGACCCCAAGACGGGCGACCGTCTGATCGAAGTCGGCTGCATCGAGATCCACGACCTGCTGCCGACGGGCCGGACCTTTCACCGTCTGGTCAATCCCGAACGGCTGATCCCGCCGGACGCGATCCGGGTCCACGGCATCACTGACGACCACGTCAAGGACGCGCCCAAGT
Source organism: Brevundimonas sp. KH_025 (assembly GCF_057839885.1). Classification (NCBI taxonomy): domain Bacteria; kingdom Pseudomonadati; phylum Pseudomonadota; class Alphaproteobacteria; order Caulobacterales; family Caulobacteraceae; genus Brevundimonas; species Brevundimonas sp. KH_025. Next base: position 2,892,336 of record NZ_CM174501.1, read on the forward strand.
TCCACGAGATCGCGGCCGACCTGCTGGAGTTCATCGGCGACGCCCCGTTGATCGCCCACAACGCCAACTTCGACCGCAACTTCATCGACTTCGAATACAGCCGCATCGGCCAGAAGCCGCCCCATCAGGAGCGGTGGATCGACACGCTGCAGCTGGCCCAGAAGCGCTTTCCGGGCATGCCGAACTCGCTGGACGCCCTGTGCAAGCGGTTCAAGATCTCGCTGGTCGACCGCACCCTGCACGGCGCCCTGATCGACTCCCGCCTGCTGGCCGAGGTCTATCTGGAGCTGCGCGGCGGCAAGGAAAGAGCGCTGGACCTGACGAGCGCCCGCAGCCCTCAGGCCATGGCGGCGGCCGCTTCGGTGGACCACGGCGCGCGGCCCAACCCCCTGCCCTTCCGTTCGACCGAGGCGGAGCAGGCGGCGCATCAGGCCTTCCTGAAAGCGACGCTGAAGGACCACAGCCTGTGGGCCGGCTATGGCGTGACCGTCGAGGTCGAAGCCAAGGACGAGGCGGCGGCCTAAACCGCCGGGTCCATCAGGATGTAGGTCCCGGGCTTTGCCTGAAAGGCGTCGATCTGCGGGACCAGACGGCGGAAATGTTCGCTGGCGCAATGGGCGTCCAGCGCGGCTTGATCGGGCCATTCCTCGATGAAGACGAAGTGGCCGGGCGCGCGCTGATCCGTGAACAGATCATAGGCGACGCATAGCGGCTCCTCGCGCGTCAGCCGCACCAGTTCGCGATAGAGCGGCATCACCGTCTCGACGTGCTCGGGCTTGATGAAGTCCTCGGCGATGACCTTCAGCACAGCGACTGGCTCTCCCTTAGACATAGAAAAGGGGCGTCCCGCGGACGCCCCTTCCTTCCGCTCAAGCAGCGAGGCGCCGCGCGCCTCGCGTTAGCGGTCTTCTTGAATTATGCCTGGCCGGTCTCGGCCGGGCCGCTGGCGATCTGCTGCTGGCGGGCGACGTAGATGGCGGCGAAGTCGATCGGGTCGACCATGAAGGGCGGGTAGAAGCCGCCGTCCGAGGTGGCCTGGGCGATGACCTGACGGGCGAAGGGGAAGAGGTAGCGCGGGCATTCGATCAGCAGCATGGGCTCGATGTCCTGCGGGGCGACGCCGCTCAGGGCGAACAGGCCGCCGTAGACGAGTTCCACGTGAAACACGGCGTTCTTGTCTTCGCCCGTGGCCTTGACCGACAGCTTGAGGTCCAGCTCGAACAGGCCGTCCGGGCGGCCGGCGGCGTTCATTTCCACGCCCATGTCGATGGCGGGCTTGCCCTCGATGCGCAGGCTTTCCGGCGCGCGCGGGTTTTCGAAGGACAGGTCGCGGACGTATTGCGCCAGGATGCGGAAGCCGGGACCGGCGGGCTGGCCTTGGCCTTCCGTCGGCTCGGTCTGGCCGTTGGGGGCGGTGTCGGCGGGGGCGGTGGCGTCGGTCATGAAGGAAAGCCGTCAGTCTGAAAACAAGGGACGCCGGACCGCTCCGGGCCCGGGGTGAAGGGCCCGCGACTACCACGGCGAGGCTATTGGCCGCAACGGCGAGACCCGCGTTCTGGACCGCCCTCGCCTTGCGCCCGGCGGGATCGCCCCCTAATCCTCACCATAACAGATGCGCGCCCGCCAGATCCCCCTGGGCGCGCGCCAATCAGGTGAAGCCCGTGCCCGTGCAATTCCAGATCATCATGTTCGCCATCGTCGCCGCGGTGCTGCTGTTCATGCTCTACAATGTTCTGGGCAAGAAGGTCGGTCGTCAGCCCCAGGAGGACGCCCGTCTGCCTCAGGCCGCAGCCGTCGGCGGCCAGACGCCGGCGGCCGTCACGCCGGGCGTGGACGCCGCCACCGCCGCCGCCGTCGCCGGGTTGAAGGCCCGCGATCCGGCCTTCGACCCCGCTCGCTTTCTGGAGGGCGCGCGTCAGGCCTATGAGACCATCGTGCGCGGCTACGCCTCGGGCGACCGCGAGGCCCTGCGGCCCCTGCTGACCCCGTCGGTCATGACCTCGTTCGAGGCCGGCATCGCGGCGCGTGAAGCGCGCGGCGAGCGCGAGCAGGCCGAGTTCCTGCATCCGCCCCGCGCCGATCTGGAGCTGGCCACGGTCAAGGACGACCGCGCCGTCGCCAAGGTCCGCTTCCTGGCCGAGATGCGCAGCGTCGTGACCCCTGCCGAAGGCGAGGCCGCGACCGAGGAGCGCCGCACCGCCGAACTCTGGACCTTCGAGCGCGCCCTCGGCGCCGCCGATCCCAACTGGGCCCTGGCCCGCGTCGAGCCGGCCAGCGCCTGATGCGCGCCGCCGCCCTGCCGTCCGCCCCGCCGCTCGACCGGTCGGGCGCGGCCGGGCCAGGGGCGAAGAGGGTCGGCGTCCTGTCGCTGCTGCTGTTCGCGGCGGCTTGCGCCTCGACGCCGCCGGTCGTTGCTCCGACGACGCCGCCGCGCCCTGGACCGGGGCCGGTTGCGCCGCCCGCCCCGGTCGAAGGCCTGAGCCTCAGCGCCCTGCCCGGCTGGGCCGAGGAGGACCATCTGGCGGCCTTCGGCGCCTATGTCGCCGGCTGTCGTCCGGCCAAGGCGGCGGCGAGTCTCGTCTGTGATCGCGCCCGCGCCCTGGCGGGCCAACGTCCGTCGCCCAGCGACGCCCGCGCCTTTCTTGAAACGAACTTCGTCGCGACCGAGGCGCGCACCGATGACGGCCGCGCCGGTCTGCTGACGGCCTATTTCGCGCCCGAGTATGCGGCCCGCCGAACGCCCGACGCCGAGTTCGACGCCCCGGTCCTGAGCCGCCCTTCCAACCTGTCCGAAGTCGGCGACCGCGCCGCCATCGAGGCCGGATCGGCCCAGTCGACCGCCCTGGCCTGGATGCGGGCCGAGGATCTCTTCTTCCTGCAGATCCAGGGGTCGGGCACCCTGACCTTCCCGGACGGCGCTCGGCTGCGCGCCGCCTACGCCGCCGACAACGGCAAGCCCTTCGTCGGCATCGCCCGGCCGATGGCCGAGCGCGGCCTGCTGCCCCCGAACGGAACCTCGGGCGACGCCATTCGCGGCTGGCTGTCGGCCCGTCGCGGGGCCGAGGCGCGGGGGGTCATGGCCCTGAACCCGCGCTACATCTTCTTCGGGGTCAGTCCCGACGACGGCAAGGAGGCGACCGGCGCCGCCGGCGTCCCCCTGCCCGCCCGCCGCTCGGTGGCCGTGGACCCGTCGCGCTGGACCTATGGCGACGCCGTCTGGATCGAGGCTGACGGCGGCAATCTGATCGGCGCCCGCGCCAGCTATCGCGGCCTGGTCATGGCCCTGGACACCGGCTCCGCCATCCGCGGCCCCGTCCGCGCCGACCTCTACATCGGCCGCGGCGACGCGGCGGGTCAGGAAGCGGGAGCTGTGCGCCATCCGCTGCGGATGTGGCGGCTGGTTCCGAGGGGCTGAGGCGACGCGATCTGAGTCTGCTTACGACCCATAGCGGACGGTCACCTCTGCCATGCTGAGGGAGAGCATCACTTAGAGTTGCAGGCCGCACGCCAACGTCTAAACTTCATTCCGAGACGCTCCCGGGAGGTTCACGATGATCGCGCTGTTAATCGCCACAGTTCTGACCACTCAGTCGAACATCGAACCTGCGGCACCGCGTATCGTGTCGATGTCACCCGTTTCCGGCTCTGTGGTGCCAGCCGGTGAAGTAACGCTTGTGGTAACGTTCGATCAGCCGATGCGCGAACGAAGCTACTCGTTTGTGTCCAGAGACGGCCACGAGTTTCCGGCCTGCAAAGGCGTTCCGGAGCAATCGGTTGACGGGCGCACGTATTCTCTGAAGTGCACTGTCGCTCCCGCGCACTCATACTCGGTGTGGATAAACTCGGGTCGGTTTCGGAACTTTGTCTCGGTTTCAACCGCGTTGCCTGCGGATGCTGCAGTTATAAACTTCTCTACCCACTAGGGCCGCTTTCCACCCTTAGCTGACTCTCCCTACCGTCGCTTCAAACTGCCCAGCACGCCGCGCAGCAGTTCGCGGGTGATGGTCGAGCCGGCGGTGCGCAGGACGGACTTGGTCAGGGCCTCCATCGGGGTCTGGCGGCTGGAGGCGCGAGGGCGCGGGGCGGCGCGCTCTCGGGTCGGGGCCGGCACCGAGCGGGCGGCCTTCTCGGCGGCCTTGGCTTCGGCGGCGGCGCTGGCGGTTTCGGCCTCGATGCGGTCGGCCTGGGCCTGACGGGCGGCCAGGATTTCCTCGGCGGACTCGCGGTCGACCACGGCGTCATAGAGGCCGCGCACCGGGCTGGCGCTCATGACGGCGGCGCGTTCGGCTTCGGTGGCGGGGCCGAGGCGCGAGTCCGGCGGGCGGATCTTCGTTTGCGCCACCACGGTCGGCGCGCCCTTTTCGTCCAGGGTCGAGACCAGGGCCTCGCCCACGCCCAGGCCCTGAATGGCCTCGGCCGTGTCGAAGGCGGGGTTGGTGCGGAAGCTCTGCGAGGCGGCGCGCAGCCCCTTCTGCTCGGCCGGGGTGTAGGCGCGCAGGGCGTGCTGCACCCGGTTGCCCAGCTGGGCCAGGACGCTGTCGGGAATGTCGGCCGGGTTCTGGGTGACGAAATAGACCCCGACCCCCTTGGAGCGGATCAGCCGCACCACCTGCTCGACCTTTTCCAGCAGGGCCTTGGGCGCGTCGTTGAACAGCAGGTGGGCCTCGTCGAAGAAGAAGACCAGGCGCGGCTTTTCTGGGTCGCCGATCTCGGGAAGCTGTTCGAACAGCTCCGACAGCAGCCACAGCAGGAAGGCGGCGTAGAGGCGCGGGCTGTTCATCAGCCGGTCGGCGGCCAGGACGTTGACCTGGCCGCGGCCGTCCAGGCCGGTCCGCATCATGTCCTCCAGCCGCAGGGCCGGTTCGCCGAAGAAGGCCTTGCCGCCCTGCTGCTCCAGCTGAAGCAGGGCGCGCTGGATGGCGGCGACCGAGGTGGGCGAGACGTTGCCGACCTCGCGGCCGATGGTCTGGGCGTTCTCGGCCACATAGGCCAGCAGGCTGCGCAGGTCCTCGAGGTCCAGCAGCAGCAGGCCCTCCTTGTCGGCGACGTGGAAGGCGACGGTCAGCACGCCTTCCTGCACGTCGTTCAGCTCCAGCATCCGGGCCATCAGCACGGGGCCGATGTCGGTGACGGTGGCGCGCACCGGGTGGCCCTTCTGGCCGTACAGGTCCCAGAAGACGACGGGGGCGGCGCGGCCGTTCAGGGTCAGGCCCATGGTCCCGGCGCGTTCAGCGAATTTCTCGACGTTGCCGGACTGGCTGATGCCCGACAGGTCGCCCTTCACGTCGGCGCAGAAGACCGGGACGCCGGCGTCCGAGAAGCCCTGGGCCATGATCTGCAGCGTCACCGTCTTGCCGGTGCCGGTGGCCCCCGCGACGACGCCGTGGCGGTTGGCGCGCTTGAACAGCAGGTTTTCAGCGGCGCCCTCGAAGGACTGGCCGAGGAAGAGGGCGGCGGGGACGTCGGTCATACAGGCGATCTCCAGCGTGTCGCCGCCATGGTTATCCGACCGCGACCGGGCCGCAAGGCGGAACCGCGACGGCGGCGGCGATTGACGCCCGTCGCCTCGGCCCCGACAGTCCCGCTCATGAAACTGCCCATTACGGTTCCGACCTCCTCGGTCGCGCGCAACGCCCTGGTCCTGATCGCCGTCGTGGCGGGCGGGGCGGCTCTCTATTGGCTGCGGGACATCCTGACGCCCCTGGCCATGGCCATCTTCCTGATGATCATGATCGACGGGGTGAAGCGGGCCATTGAACACCGCACGCCCGTGCCGTCGCGATTCGCCGGGGCGGCGGCCCTGATCGCGGTGGTGCTGGGCTTCCTGCTGTCGATCTGGATCATCGTCGACGGGGCGGCGGGCTTCTTCACCGACGCCTCGGGGGTCTCGGCCAGCATCGGGCCGCGCCTGGATCACATCATCGCCGACGTCAGCGGCCTGGTCGGGATCAAGGACCCGCCGACGCTGCAGGACCTGATCGCCGGGATCGACGTGCGCGGCTGGCTGACCCAGGCGGCCTTGCAGGCGCAGGGGGTGGCCTCGGGCGCCTTCTTCGTCATGGTCTACCTGGGCTTCCTGCTGGCGTCGCAGGCGGGCTTCCGGAAGAAGATCGTCGCCATGTTCCCCGACCGGGGCGCCCGCAGCGAGGCGCTGGAGGTGTTCAACCGGGTGCGCGGCGGGGTCGAGGGCTATCTGTGGGTTCAGGCCGTCACCGGGGCCATGATCTGCTTCGTGGCCTGGATGCTGATGCGGGCCGTGGGGCTTCAGAACGCCGAGTTCTGGACCTTCGTCATCTTCATCGTCGGCTTCATCCCGGTGCTGGGCGGCGCCATCGCCGGCTGCGCCCCGCCCCTGTTCGCCCTGGTCCAGTTCGAGAGCTACTGGCCCGCTCTGATCCTTCTGGTCGGGCTGCAGACCCTGCTGTTCGTCGTCGGCAACATGGTCCAGCCCCGGATGCAGGGGGACAATCAGAACATTGATCCCGTGGTGGTCCTGCTGGCCCTGGCCCTGTGGGGCAAGATGTGGGGCGTGCCCGGGATGTTCCTGTCGACGCCCCTGGCGGTCATGGCCATGGCTATCCTGGCCGAGTTCAAGGGCTCGCGCTGGATGGCGGTGCTGCTGTCGGGCGACGGCGAGCCCTATGCGCCGCGAAAGAGCGATGCGGACAGGCGGCGACCCACCGCCGGCGGCGGATTCAAGCGTTGGCTGGGGCGCGGCAAGCGGTCGCATGAAAATGAGGCGAACGAAGACTGATCCTGCCCTTGATCCGCCATATCTGGCGACTATCTACCCAATCAGACGACGCGGCCTCCCCTCCCCCTCCTGGCCGCGAAGTCCAAGGACCGGCGCTCCCTCCCCCTCCTGCGCCGGGACCCGAGCAGGCCGTCGAGCGTTCGCGCTCGGCGGCCTTGTTCGTTTCTGGCCCCCTGATTGAGCTGGCGGGCTGCGTCCGATCGGGGCGGAAATGGGGCGGTTGTTGTCGTCAATGTGGCTGTGCCAGCGAGAAACTGCTCAACAGTGGGCCTCGGGCGCAACATGGTGCGCTGCACACTGAAATTCAGGGGGTTCGCCGCCCCGGGCGGCCTAGCCAGTTTCGCCAGCGGCGCTAATGTGTCGCGGTCAAATCCCTGCGGCCCCAGGCCGTGCTGTTCGAGACTTCATCATGTCCGCCGCTCCGCGCACAGTTTCCGCCACCCCAGCAGTTCTGGAGGCGCTGGAGGCGGCCTATGCGCGGATTGTCGACGGCCCGCCGGGCGCCGCTGAAAAGTCGCTGCTGGCCCAGGCCTTCGACGACTACGCCGCCGATGAGGCGCCGGAACTGGGCGGCGACGACCTGGCTGCCCTGCTGGCCCTGGTCTGGCGCTCGGCCCAGGCCCGCCAGGCGGGCGAGCCGGCCCGCGTCACCGTCGGCCCCCTGGCCGGCGCCGACGGCGCGCCGACCGGCTATGACAGCGTCCTCATCCTTCAGGACGACGCCCCCTTCCTGGTCGACAGCGTCCTGGGCGAGCTGGCCGACGCCGGCGTCACCGTGCGCGCCCTGTTCCACCCGATCGTCGAGATCGAGGCCGGCCGCCGCGACTCGCTGATCATCGCCGTCATCGACCCCCTGCCGCAGGAGCGCCGCGACGCCCTGGGCGAGGGCCTGGCCCAGGCCCTGGCCGACGTGCGCGCCGCGGTTTCGGACCACGGGGCCATGGTCCAGCTGATGCGCGACGCCGTCGAGCAACTGGAGGCCACGCCGCCTTCCGCCATCGATCCCGCCGTTCTGGAAGAGAACATCGCCTTCCTGCGCTGGGCCAAGAGCGATCATTTCGTCTTCCTGGGCGCCCGCGACTACGCCTATCCGCGCAGCGCCGACGGCGGCTATGCGCCCGAGGCCCCGCTGGACGTCTCGGATCAGGGCTTGGGCGTCCTGGGCGACCCGGAGCGCCGCGTCCTGCGCCGCGCCTCGGAGCCGGCGGTTCTGACCGCCGCCATGCAGCGCCAGCTGGACCTCAGCGAACCGGTGACGGTGGCCAAGGCCAACATCCGCTCGCGCGTGCATCGCCGCGCCTACATGGACTACGTCGGGGTCAAGCGTTACGGCGCGGATGGCAAGGCCTCGGGCGAGACCCGTTTCGTTGGCCTGTTCACCGCCGAAGCCTATGACAAGATGGCCAAGGAGGTGCCGCTGATCCGGCGCAAGGTGGCCAACGCCCTGGAGCGCGCCGGCAAGGCGCCGGGCAGCCACAACTACAAGCGCCTGAAGAACATCCTCGAGAACTACCCCCGCGACGAGCTGTTCCAGATCAGCGAGGACGAGCTGCTGGCGACGGCGCTGGGCATCCTGCACCTCTATGACCGCCCGCGCATCCGTTTGTTCACGCGCCGCGATCCGTTCGACCGCTTTGTCTCGGTGCTCTGCTTCATCCCGCGCGAACGCTTCGACGCCAGTCTGCGCCAGCGCATCGGCGGCATCCTGGCCAAGGCCTGGGGCGGTCGGGTCTCGGCCTGGTATCCGCAGCTGACGGACCAGCCGCTGACGCGCGTCCACTACATCATCGGCGTCGAGCCGGGCGCTCACCTGAACCCCGATCCCAAGGCCCTGGAGGCTGAGGTGGCCGAAGCCGGCCGCAGCTGGATCGACCGCATCGAAACCGCCCTGCGCGCCGCCGAGGTGGACGAGGTCGCCGTCGGCCCGACCAGCGCCAAATGGGCCGAAGGCTTCGGCGTCGCCTATCGCGACCGCTATGACGCCGCCGAGGCCGTGGCCGATCTGGAGCAGTTCGACCGCCTGAACGACGGCTCGGCCGGCGACGGCGTCCATTCCGAGCCGGTGGCGGTCCGCGCCTTCCGCACGGCGGACGAGACCTCGCTGCAGTTCCGCTTCAAGCTGTATCGTCGCGGTTCGGCCGTGCCCCTGTCCGACGTCCTGCCGATCCTGGCCGACATGGGCCTGAAGACGCTGGAAGAGTCGGACCACGTCGTGCGTCCGGTCGGCGACGCCCCCATCTTCGTCCACGACTTCCTGCTGGAAGACCCGCGCGGCGAGGCCCTGACCTTCGCCGACATCCAGGCCCCGTTCGAGGCCGCCTTCTCGGCGGTCTGGACCGGCCGCACCGAGAGCGACGGCTTCAACCGCCTGGTGCTGGAGCTGGGCGTCGACTGGCGCGAGGCGGCCCTGATCCGCACCCTGGCCCGCTATCGCCAGCAGACCGGCCTGGACCCGTCGCAGGCGGTGCAGGAAGCGGCCCTGCGCGAGTATCCGACCGTGGCCCGCGCCATCCTGTCGCTGTTCAAGGCCAAGTTCGATCCGGCCCACGGCGGTTCGGTCGCCGAACGCGAAGCCCTGGTCGCCGAGCTGAACGACAAGATCGTCGCCCTGCTGCAGGACGTGAAGAGCCTGGATCACGACCGGGTGCTGCGCCGCATCGCCCTGCTGATCGGCGCGATCAAGCGCACCAACTTCTATCAGGTCGACGCCGAGGGGAATCCGAAGCCGCACATCTCGATCAAGATCGCCTCGCGCGAGCTTGAGGACCTGCCCCTGCCCAAGCCCTTCCGCGAGATCTTCGTCTGGGCGCCGCACATCGAGGGCGTCCACCTGCGCTTCGGCCCGGTGGCGCGCGGCGGCCTGCGCTGGTCGGACCGTCGCGACGACTTCCGCACCGAAGTCCTGGGTCTGGTGAAGGCCCAGCAGGTCAAGAACTCGGTCATCGTCCCGGTCGGCTCCAAGGGCGGCTTCTATCCCAAGCAGTTGCCGGTAGGCGGCGACCGCGATGCGGTCCAGGCCGAGGCCATCCGCGCCTACAAGACCTTCCTGTCCGGCCTGCTGGACATCACCGACAACATCGTCGGCGAGGGCGCGCCCGTCCGCCCGGCCAATGTCGTCGCCTGGGAAGGCGACGACCCCTATCTGGTCGTGGCCGCCGACAAGGGCACGGCGACCTTCTCGGACATCGCCAACGGCGTGAGCCAGTCCTACGGCTTCTGGCTGGACGACGCCTTCGCCTCGGGCGGGTCGGTCGGTTACGACCACAAGGAGATGGGCATCACGGCGCGCGGCGCCTGGGAGGCGGTCAAGCGTCACTTCCGCGAGATGGGCAAGGACATCCAGTCCGAGCCCTTCACCGTGGTCGGCGTCGGCGACATGTCGGGCGACGTCTTCGGCAACGGCATGCTGCTGTCCAAGGCGATCAAGCTGGTCGCCGCCTTCGATCACCGCGACATCTTCATCGACCCGAACCCGGACACGGCCAAGTCGTGGGCCGAGCGTCAGCGTCTGTTCGAAACCCCGCGCACCAGCTGGCAGGACTATGACAAGAGCCTGATCTCGGAGGGCGGCGGCGTCTTCTCGCGCTCGGCCAAGACCATCGCCCTGACGCCGCAGATCAAGGAACTGCTGGACATCGAGGCCGACAGCGTCGACCCGACCACCCTGATGCAGGCCATCCTCAAGGCGCGCGCCGAACTGCTCTACTTCGGCGGCATCGGCACCTACATCAAGGGCGCGGGCGAGACCAACGCCCAGGCCGGCGACAAGGCCAACGACGCCATCCGCATCAACGGCGGCGAGGTTCGCGCCCTGGTCCTCGGCGAAGGCGCCAACCTGGGCGCCACCCAGCTGGGCCGCATCGAGGCGGCGCGCGCGGGCATGCGCCTGAACACCGACGCCATCGACAACTCGGCGGGCGTGGACTCCTCCGACCATGAGGTGAACATCAAGATCCTCACCGGCGGCGCCATCGCCTCGGGCCACCTCAAGGCCGAGGACCGCAACGCCCTGCTGAAGTCGATGACCGACGAGGTCGGCCTCAAGGTCCTGGCGCATAACTACGACCAGACCCTGGCCGTCAGCCTGCAGCAGGCCGAGGGCGCCGAGGCGCTCGAAGCCCAGCAGGCCTTCATGCAGCACCTGACCGCCCTGGGTAAGCTGAACCGCGCGGTGGAATACCTGCCCGACGACGCCCGCATGGCCGAGATGAAGCTGCAGGGCGCCGCTCTGACGCGTCCCGAACTGGCGGTGCTGACGGCCTATTCCAAGCTGGAGCTGTTCGACGAGATCGTCGGCTCCTCGGCCCCCGACGACGCCTTCTTCGAGCGCCTGCTGGTCCACTACTTCCCGGCCCCGCTGGCGAAGTTCGAGGAGGACATGAAGGGCCACCGCCTGCGTCGCGACATCATCGCCACCGTGCTGTCGAACGAGATCGTCAACATGGCCGGGCCGACCTTCCCCGACCGTCTGCGCGCGGCGGCGGAATGCGACACCGCCGCCATGGTCACGGCCTTCGAGACCGCGCGTCAGGTCTTCCGTCTGGATCAGGCCTGGAACGCCGTCTCGGCGCTGGACCTGAAGATCCCGGCCGAGGCCCAGACGGCGCTGTATCGCGAGATCGCCAAGGTCCTGCGTCGCCAGACCTACTGGCTGGCCCGTCGCGCCGCCCGCACGGAAACCACGGTCGGCGGCATGATCGCCGCCTATCAACCGGCCGCCGACGCCCTGCGCGCCGCCGGTCCCGCCGTGCTGTCGCGCTTCGAGCAGCAGCAGTTCGAGGCTCGCGTCGCCACCTTCGTCGGCCTGGGCGCGCCGCAAGACCTGGCGCGCGACATCGCCCTGCTGCGGCCCATGGTGGCCACGGCCGACATCGGCGATCTGGCCAATGAACTGGGCTGGAGCGCCCCGGCCATGGCCCGCCTCTATCACCAGGTCGGCGCCGCCTTCGACTTCGACCGCCTGCGCGTCGCGGCCGGTTCGGTGCCGTCGGGCGACCACTTCGACCGTCTGGCCGTGCGTCGCCTGATCCAGGACCTGATGGCCGAGCAGCAGCAGCTGACCCGCGCCGTGGCCCAGGCCTCGGCCGAGGCGGCGGGCGCCAGCGAGCAAGCCGCCGAACAGGCCGTCGACGCCTGGATCGGCGCCCGCATGGGCCAGGTCGAATCCCTGCGCGCAGCGGTGGACGAGATCGAGACCTCGGGCGCCGGCTGGACCTTCGCCAAGCTGACCATCGCCAACGGTGCTATTCGGGAAGTGTTGGGTAGTTAAGAGCGCTATCGCTCGCCGCGCGGCGGCTCGCTGCTTGAGCGCAGCCGCGTAACTTCTGCCTGAATGGGGCCCGCTCGTTTCGTCGTTCTCGGCGAGGCGGGCGGGCCTTGGCGTTTGGGGCGGCTTGGCGTTAGGTGATCGCCGCTGTTCAGAGATCCGCAAGGCCGCAAGACCCATGCCCAGGAAGTTTCTTGTCGTCGTCGACGACAGCCCCGAGTTCGGCGCCGCCTTGGGCTATGCCGCTCGGCGGGCCAAATCGACGGGCGGCCGAGTCGTCCTGCTGCGCGCCCTGCCCGGCGGCTCGGACGAGCACTGGTCCGGCGTCCGCGACGAAATCCGCCGTCAGCAGCGCGAGGAGGCCGAGGCCCTGTTGACCCGCATCGGCGAGGAGGCCGCCGAGAAATCGGGCGCCGCCCCGGTCTTCCTGATCGAGGAAGGCGACCCCCAGGGCGCCATCCGCAAGGCCGTCGGCGCCGATCCCGACATCAAGATCCTGGTCCTGGCCGCCGGCTCCGGTTCGCGCGGCCCCGGGCCTCTGGTCTCGGCGGTGCTGAAACAGGGCGGCGCCTTCACCGGCCGCAAGCTGCCCGTCACCATCGTGCCCGGCGAACTGACCGAAGCGGACATCGAAGACCTGGCGTGACGCCAGGGGTCGCTACCGCAAGCCGCGCGGCGGCTTGCTGCTTGAGCGATTTTTTGGGGTCGCTATCGCTCGGCTCGCGGGCCTCGCTGCTTGAGCGACGATTGGCGCCGCGCGTGGGGTCTTGAAGATGCCGCTCAGGGGGCGCATCTCCCGGCCATGTTCATCCAGACCGAACCCACGCCGAACCCCAATGTCCTGAAATTCCTGCCGGGCCGCGACGTGGCCCCCGAAGGCGTGCTGGAATACCGCACCATCGACGAAGCGGCGGCCTCGCCCCTGGCCGAGGCCCTGTTCGAGTTGGAAGGCGTCGAGGGCGTCTTCTTCGGCGCCGACTATGTTTCGGTCACGCGCGGCGCCCAGGCCCCGGACTGGAGCGTGATGAAGGCGCCGATCCTGTCGGTCATCATGGATCACTTCGTCTCCGGCGCGCCGCTGACGCGCGGCGTCGAGGCGGCGGCCGAAGACGCCGGCGAGGACACCGAGATCATCGCCGAGATCAAGGGTCTGCTGGACAGCCGCATCCGCCCGGCCGTGGCCCAGGACGGCGGCGACATCCTGTTCGACCACTTCGATGAGGAAACCGGCGTCCTGCGTCTGCGGATGCGCGGCGCCTGTTCGGGCTGCCCCTCCTCTTCCGCCACCCTCAAGGCGGGCGTCGAACAGATGATGCGCCACTACATCCCCGAAGTGACCAGCGTCGAACAGGTGATCTAAGTAAGGGGCGCTATCGCTCGCCGCGCGGCGGCTCGCTGCTTGAGCGCGCGCGAAGCGCCAGGCCGCGTCGGGTCGAGAAGGCGAAGCCTTCTGACCGCAGCCCACCAAGATGTTTCACATGAAACACTATCGTCCGAACGGGCCGTGGGGCATGATCGCCGCATGGCCCGTTTCACTTCTGACGATGACGCCGGAGCCGAGGGGCGCGCCCTCGGCGAAGCCCTGTCCGCCCTGCGTCGCGAGCGGGGCCTGAGCCAGGCCGAGGCCGGTCAGAGGATCGGCATGACCAGCCAGGGCTGGGGCCTGTACGAGGCTGGCAAGCGGCCCGGCCTGTTCCGCCCTGACGTCCAGCGCCGCCTGACCGGCGCCCTGGACGCCACGCCCGAGGATCTGGCGCTTCTGGTCGGCGCCGCCCCCGCCCCTGTTTCATCGCCGAAACCGCCCTCCGACGGGTTGGAGGCCCGCGGCCGCGCTTTTGAAGCCGCGCCTCCCGGGGAGCGGCGGCGGCTGCAACTGTCGACCGACGACTTGGCGCCCTGGGCGGCGGCGGGGACGGTGCTGGAGTATGCGCCGGGCCGCTGGCCGCGCCGCGATCAGGGCTGCGTCATCGAGATGGACGACGGAAGCCTGCGCGCGCGTCTCTATGTGCGGTCGGACGAGGCGGAGCTGGTGGTGCGCGGCGCCGGCGCCTTGCTGACGATCGAGCGGATACCCCGGTCCCGCGCCCGGTCCGTCGCGGCGGTGATCGCTCGACTGGACGACTGATGAAACGAAACGGTTATGTTTCATTGTTTCATGTGAAACCCTGGCGTCGCCATTGTCAGGGAGACGCCGCCCATGCCTCGCCGCACTCAGGACATCGACGCCGCCGTGGGCCTGAGGATGGCCGCGCGCCGTTCGGCCCTGGGCCTGTCGCAGACGGCCCTGGCCGTACAGCTGGGCGTCAGCTTCCAGCAGGTGCAGAAGTACGAGAAGGGCGCCAACCGCGTCTCCGCCTCGCGCCTGCATCAGGTGGCGACGGCCCTGGGCTGTTCGGTGGCCTACTTCTTTCCGGCGCGGGGGGACGAACTGGATCCGGTCGCCGGGTTGCGGGCCCTGACCGCGACCGCGGACGGGCGCGCCCTGGCCGAGGCCTTTCCCCGGATCAGCGATCCGGCGCTGCGTCAGGCGGTGAGCCGGGTGGTCGCGGCGCTGGCGTCGGCCTGACCGCCCCGATAGGAAGGCCGCGATGAGAGTTCTGATCGTGGATACGGCGCTGGGCGCCTGTACGGCCTGCGTGGTCGAGGACGGGCGCCTGTTGGGCGTCCGCTCCGAACTGATGGCCAAGGGCCATCAGGAGCGGCTGGCCGGCATGGTCCGCGACGCCGTGGCCGACGCGGCCAAGGAAGCCGGCGGCGGCTTCGAGGCGCTGGACCGGATCGGCGTCACCGTCGGACCGGGCTCCTTCACCGGCCTGCGGGTCGGCCTGGCCTTCGCTCAAGGCCTGGGCGCGGCGCTGGATCGTCCGGTGGTCGGCCTGTCGACGCTGGACGGCCTGGCCGTCTCGATCAAGCCTTCGGGACTGGTGGCCGCCGTCATCGACGCCCGCCGGGGGCAGGTCTATGCGCGGCTGTTCCGCGACGGCCGCCCGCTGGGCCAACCGGAAGCCCTGTCGCTGGACGCGGCGGCGGATCGCATCTTCCACGCCGCCGCCGGCGCGCCGCCGATCCTGGTCGGCTCGGGCGGGCCGGTCCTGGCCGAGGCCTATCCCGAGCGCCTGGGCGCGGCCATCCTCGCCCGCCTGCCCGCCCCCTCGCCCGAAGCCCTGGCCTATATGACCGCCGTGGTCGATCCGGCGACGGCCCTGCCCCGCCCCCTTTATCTGCGCGCGCCGGACGCCACGCCGCCCAGCCGACTGCCGGGGCAGCCGCGCCCCCAAGCGTCGTGACCGAGGCCCTCGCCGCCATCCACGCCGAGGCTTTCGAGACGCCGTGGGACGCCGCCAGCCTGTCGGCCCTGCTGGCCTCGCCCGGCGTTTTTGCGGTGGAGGAGACGGGCGGCTTCATCCTGGTCCGCGTCGTGGCCGACGAGGCCGAGATCCTGACCCTGGCCGTGCGGCCCGCCGCGCGGCGGGGCGGCCAGGGCGCCCGGCTGGTCGAGGCCGCCGTGGTGCGCGCCGCCGCGCTCGGGGCCGAACGGATGTTCCTGGAGGTGGCTGAGGACAATGTCGCGGCCCGCGCCCTCTACGCCCGGGCGGGCTTCCATGAGGCGGGACGTCGGCGCGGCTATTATGCGCGTGCGGACGGAAGCCGCGAGGACGCGCTGGTTCTGGCGCTCAACTTTACCGCGACGCTTCCATAAGTCGGCGGCTCAGCCTATCTTCCGGCGCATGGAACGGATCGAGAAACTTTGCGCCGACCGCGGCATGCGTATGACCGAACAGCGGCGCGTGATCGCCCGCGTCCTGTCGCAGGCCGAGGATCACCCCGACGTCGAGGAGCTGTATCGCCGCGCTTCGGCGATTGATCCGCACATCTCGATCGCCACTGTCTATCGCACCGTGCGCCTGTTCGAAGAGGCGGGCGTGGTCGAGAAGCACGACTTCGGCGACGGCCGCAGCCGCTATGAAGAGGCCGGCGACGACCACCACGACCACCTGATCGACACCAAGACGGGCGAGGTCATCGAGTTCTTCGACGCCGAGATCGAGCGCCTGAAGACCGAGATCGCCAAGCGCCTGGGCTTCGAACTGGTCGGTCACAAGCTGGAGCTTTACGGCCACGCCATTCCCGGCGCCGAGCCGGTCGAGCGCGAGGGCCTGATCTACAAGCGCCACGCCGCGCGGATCGAGCCTGAAACGGCCGACAACTGAGCCTGATCGCGGCGTTTCGCTCGCCTTGCCGTCGCCGGCTTCGGCGATCATAAGCCGGGCATGACCGATACCCTCGAAACGCCCGTAGCGACGGCGGACGGCGCAGCGCAGACCGCTGCGCCCAAGCGCCTGTTCATCAAGACCTACGGCTGTCAGATGAACGTCTATGACAGCGAGCGCATGGCCGACGTGCTGCGTCCGCTGGGCTATGCGACGACGGACGCCCCCGAGGCGGCGGACTTCGTCATCCTCAACACCTGCCACATCCGCGAACGGGCCGCCGAAAAGGTCTATTCCGAGCTGGGCAAGCTGAAGCAGATGCGCGAGCGCAAGGTCGCGCGCGGCGACGGCGGCATGACCATCGCGGTGGCCGGCTGCGTCGCTCAGGCCGAGGGCGAGGAGATCATGAAGCGCCAGCCGGCGGTGGACCTGGTGGTCGGACCGCAGGCCTACCACCAGCTGCCGGAACTGCTGGCCCGCACGGCGCGGGCGCGCGGCGAGCGCATCGGCGCCGACTTCGCCCCGCATGAGAAGTTCGACGCCCTGCCCGCGATGCGCGGCGGCGACGGCCCGACCGCCTTCCTGACGGTGCAGGAGGGTTGCGACAAGTTCTGCACCTTCTGCGTCGTCCCCTATACGCGCGGCGCCGAATGGTCGCGCCCGGTCGCGGCGGTCCTGGCCGAGGCCCGGTCCCTGGCCGACCGGGGCGTGCGCGAAGTCACCCTGCTGGGCCAGAACGTCAACGCCTATGACGGCGAAGGGCCGGATGGAAAACCTTTCACCCTGGCCCGGCTGGCCTACGCCCTGGCCGAGATCCCGGGCCTGGACCGCATCCGCTATACGACCAGCCACGCCAACGACATGAGCGACGACCTGATACACGCTCACGCCGATCTGGACGCCCTGATGCCCTATCTGCACCTGCCGGTTCAGGCCGGGTCGGACCGGGTATTGCGGCTGATGAACCGCAAGCACGGGCGTCAGAAATACATCGACCTGATCGCCCGCATCCGCGCGGCGCGGCCCGACATGGCCATCGCCGGGGACTTCATCGTCGGTTTCCCCGGCGAAACCGACCGCGATTTCGACGACACCCTCGATCTGGTGCGGCAGGTGACCTATGCGGGCGCCTTCAGCTTCGTCTATTCGCCGCGTCCGGGCACGCCCGCCGCCACCATGCCCGGTCAGATCGAGGAGAAGGTCGGGCTGGAGCGTCTGCAGCGTCTGCAGGCCCTGCTGTTCGAACAGCAGACCGCCTTCAACGCCGCCCAGGCGGGCAAGACCCTGAACGTCCTGTTCGAAAAGAAGGGCCGGTACGCCGGCCAGGCCATCGGCCGCTCGCCCTATCTGCAGGCGGTCCACGTCGAGGCGGCGGATCATCTGCTGGGCCAGATCGTTCCGGTCGAGATCGTCAGCGGCGCCCAGAACAGTTTGAACGGGCGGTTGATCGACCTAGGCACTATCTAACTCGATACGCTTCCCGACGAGGCGGCTTATTGACACTGTGTCCCTCAAGCAGTCTCGCCCCGCGGGTGAGACGATAGGGACCCGAAGGACATGTCCCTCAAGCAGCCTCGCTCCGCGAACGAGGCGTTAGGAACACAAAGAAGGAAGCCTGATGGCGCGAGAGTCCGAATTCCTGTCCCTGAGCGATCAGGCGCTGCGGGCCGTGATCGGCCCCAACAGCCGCCACGTCGCCCTGATTGAGGACGCCTTCAAGGTGCTGGTCGAGGCGCCGGGCGGGGGCGTGTCGATCAACGGCTCGGCGCGGGACCGGGCCCAGGCCAAGCGCGTCGTCGAGATCCTGGCCAAGCGGGCGGATACGGGCGCCGAGATCACCGAGGCCGACGTACGCATGGCCCTGGGCGCCGCCGTGTCGCAGCCCCGGCCGGACCACGGTCGGGTCGTGCCCGACGCGGTCGCCCTGCCGGTTGGGCGGCGCGGGGCGATCGCGCCCAAGACGGCGGCTCAGGCGCGCTATCTGGACCTGCTCAGCCGTTGCGAACTGACCTTCGGCGTCGGTCCGGCGGGCACGGGCAAGACCTTCCTGGCGGCGGCTTACGGCGCCTCCCTGCTGCGGCGCGGACAGGTGGACCGGCTGGTCATCACCCGCCCGGCGGTCGAGGCGGGCGAGAAGCTGGGCTTCCTGCCGGGCGACCTGAACGAGAAGGTCGATCCCTATCTGGCCCCGATCTGGGAGTCGCTGAACGACATCCTGGGGATCGACGACGTGCGCCGCCGCCGCGAGAAGGGCGAGATCGAAGCCGCCCCCATCGCCTTCATGCGCGGCCGCACCCTGAGCCACGCCTTCATCATCGTCGACGAGGCGCAGAACACGTCGCGGCTGCAGATGAAGATGGTCCTGACCCGTCTGGGCGAGGGCGCGCGGATGGTGGTGACGGGCGACCCGTCGCAGATCGACCTACTGAACCCGCGCGATTCCGGCCTGCGCCACGCCCTGCGCATCCTGCAGGACGTGAAGGGGGTCGGCGTTCAGGCCTTCAAGGCCGAGGACGTGGTGCGCCACGCCATGGTCGAACGCATCGTGCGCGCCTATGACGCCGATGCGGCCCGGGGGCGGCCGACCCCTGATCTTGAGGACGATGAAGACTGATGATCGAGATCGAAGTCGAGGACGCGGCCTGGACGGCTGCGCTGCCTGACGCCGAGGCCGTGGTCCTGCGCGCGGCGACGGCGGCTTTGGGCACGGTCGAGGGCGACGTGGTCGTGCTGCTGACCGACGACGCCGGGGTGCAGGACCTGAACGCCCGTTTTCGCGACAAGGATCGGCCGACGAATGTCCTGTCCTTCCCTGCGGCCGAAAGCGCCTTTCCGCATCTGGGCGACGTGGTGCTGGGCTTCGCCTATTGCGCCACGGAGGCCGAGGCGCAGGGCAAGACCCTGTCGGACCATCTGAGCCATCTGGTCGTCCACGGCGTCCTGCACCTCTTGGGCCGCGACCACGAGGACGACGCCGAGGCCGAGGAGATGGAGGCCGAGGAGCGCGAAATCCTGGCCACGCTCGGCGTCGCCGATCCCTACAAGACTGAACATGAGGCTGATGCATGAGCGAGCGTTTGTCGGCGCAGGGCCTAAGGGCCTTGGGGGGAGGCGTGCTGACGAACCGCTGGGGCCGCATCGCCCTGGCCTTGCTGGCCGGAGCGGGCGCCGCCCTGGCGCATCCGCCGTTCGGGATCCTGCCGGGCCTGCTGGGCTATCCGCTGCTGATGCTGCTGGCCGAGCGGTCGCGCACGGTGAAGGGCGGTTTCTGGGTCGGCTGGCTGGCCGGTTTCGCCTACTTCTTCATCGGCTGCTGGTGGGTGGCCGAGGCCTTTCTGGTCAACAAGGATCAGGCCTGGATGGCGCCCTTCGCCGCCAGCCTGCTGCCCATGGGGCTGGGGCTGTTCTTCGGCGCGGCGACGGCCCTCTATCGTCGGTTCGCCCCGAAGGGCGCGCGGCGCGTCCTGCTGTTCGCCGCCCTGTTCGCCCTGCTGGAATGGCTGCGCGGCCATGTGCTGACGGGTTTCCCCTGGAACCCGACGGGCGCCACTTGGCGGGCCGGTTCGGCCATGTCGCAGTTCGCCTCGGTGGCGGGGGTCTATGGTCTGGGCCTGGTGACGCTGGCGGCCGTGTCGGCGCTGGGCCTGCTGGCGGGAGGCGGGCCGCGTCGCTCGCGGCTGATCGCGGCGGGCCTCGGCGTCGCCGTTCTGGCGGGCCTGTTCGGCTTTGGAACCCTGCGCCTGTCGTCGGCGAAACGGGTCGACGGCCCGACCCTGGTGCGGCTGGTCCAGGCTGATATTCCGCAGGAATCCAAGTGGTCGCCCGAGGCCTATCAGGCCATCGTCGACCGCTATGTCGCCCTGACGGTCCAGGCGGGACCGGTCCTGCCTGACGTGGTGATCTGGCCCGAGGGCGCCCTGCCCGCGACCGCCAACGACGTCTTCAACTCGCCCGACGCCCAGGCCATCGCCGGCGCCCTTCAGACCGGCCAGACCCTGCTGATGGGGATCAGCCGGGGCGAGGCCGATCCGACCGCCGAGGGCGGCGCCCGCTACTACAACAGCCTGTTCTCCCTGCACGACGAAGGGGCGGCCGGGCTGCGCATCGGCGCCGTCTATGACAAGCACCGGCTGGTGCCGTTCGGCGAGTATCTGCCTATGGGCCGCTTGATGGGCAAGATCGGCGTGCGCAGCCTGGTCCACGTCCCGGCAGACTTCAGCGCGGGGCCGAAGCCCGCGCCGATCAGCCTGGTCAACGCCCCGAACGTGCAGCCGCTGATCTGCTATGAGAGCCTCTATCCGGGCTTCACTCCGGCCAGGGGCGCGGCGCGCCCGGCCTGGATCGTCAACGTCTCCAACGACGCCTGGTTCGGCGCCACCTCCGGCCCGCGTCAGCACCTGAACCTGGCCAGCTATCGCGCCATCGAGACCGGCCTGCCCATCGCTCGCGCCACCCCGACCGGCGTCTCGGCCATGATCGACCCCTGGGGCCGGATCGTGAACGGCAAGCGGCTGGACCCGGGCCATGCCGGGGTCATCGACGTGCGCCTGCCGAAACCGGCCGCGCCGACCCTCTATGGCCGTTGGGGCGACGGTCTGTTCGGCCTCCTGCTGGTCCTGATGCTGGCGGGCGGCGCGTCGATCCGTCGTCGCGCGGGGGGCGCGGCGTGACGGCGAGCGAGGACGACGACCACAGGCGCACACGCCATATTGATGTGCCGCTAGGGGCGCGTCTTCGATCTATCCGTGAAGACCGCGGCCTGAGCCAGGCCGACATGGCCCGCAAGCTGGATATCTCCGCCAACCAGTGGGGACGGCATGAAAGCGGCGCGAACCGGGTGCCCGCCGCCCGGCTGTGGCAGTTCTGCGAAGCGCTGAACATCGACATCGCCGCGGTGTTCAAGGACCAGCCCTTTGCGGCGGCGAGGGTCGTGCCGGTCCGCGGCGCCGGGGGCGAGCCGCGCACGATGCTTGGCATGGAGGACCCCGGGGCCGTCTGGCGCGATGCTTCGGATCCGGCGCCGCAGGAAGGCCGGGGCGCCCTGGTGCAGCGGATCGGCGCGGCGGCGCGCGACCTGTCGCCAGCGCGTCAGCGCGCCGCCCTGGCCGTAATCCGCGCCTTGAGGACCGAAGACGACGACTAGACAGTTCGTCGGCGCCGGGCACGCCTGCCGCGCGAATTGTGATGACAGTGCTGGCTATCTGTCGCATTTCGGAACAATTGAGAGCAGGCGTTGATATGGACGAGAGCGGACGCATGGTCAGAGGCTCTGCAGAAGACGGCCCCCATCCGGTGGACCGGCACGTCGGACGGCGAGTTTGCGAAAAGCGGATCGCGCTCGGCTATAATCAAAGCGACCTGGGGCGCGCCCTGGGCCTGACCTTCCAGCAGATCCAGAAATACGAAAAGGGCGCCAACCGCATTTCGGCGTCCAAGCTCTGGGACATCGCCCGCTTCTTCAAGGTCGACATCAGCTACTTCTTCGAGGGGCTGACCGCGCCCCGGCCGGGCATGGC
The DNA here is from genome assembly GCF_057839885.1 of Brevundimonas sp. KH_025. Classification (NCBI taxonomy): domain Bacteria; kingdom Pseudomonadati; phylum Pseudomonadota; class Alphaproteobacteria; order Caulobacterales; family Caulobacteraceae; genus Brevundimonas; species Brevundimonas sp. KH_025. The sequence goes on from NZ_CM174501.1 coordinate 2,914,083, forward strand.
CGAAGACGAGGCTGCGCCCTTCGTGCATGACTTCCCGGCGACGCGTCAGACGATCGAGATCGGCCGCCTGGCGCCGCAGCTGTCGGTGCGGCAGCAGAAGCTGATCCTGGACATGATGCGCGAGATGGCCGCCGCATCGGGCGGCGACAAGGACTAGGCATCCTCAGGCCGGATACGAAAAAGGCGCGGATCGCTCCGCGCCTTTCTGCTGTCGGGCGATCCGGGCGGATCAGCCGGCCAGATCAGCCGGCCAGGGCGGCTTCCGAGGCGACGATGCGGCTGGCGGCGTGGACCACGGCGCCGATGCGCAGGGCGGCCTGGACCTGGACGTTCGGCACGGCGTGCTTGCGCAGTTCGCCCTCGTGGGCGTCCAGGCAGGCGCCGCAGCCGTTGATGGCCGAGACGGCGGTGGACCACAGCTCGAAGTCCAGCTTGTCGACGCCCGGGTTGGCGATGACGTTCATGCGCAGCTTGGCTGGCAGGGTGGTGTACTCGTTGTTCTTCATCAGGTGCAGCGAGCGGTAGTAGATGTTGTTCATGCCCATGATGGCGGCGGCGGCCTTGGCGGCGTTCATCGCCTCGGGCGACAGCACCGTCGCGGCCTGGGCCTCGATCAGCTTGACCGCCGGGGCGACGCCGATGGCGTGGGCCGAGGCCAGGAAGCAGCCCCACTTCTGCTGGTCGTTCAGGACCGTCTCATTGGCCAGCGAGGATAGGTTCAGCGAGATGTCCTTGCCGTAGGCCGGGATGAGGTCGCGCAGGGCGTCGAGGGACATGGGAAATCTCCGATAAGGGCCGACTGCAGGCCGGTGGCGCCAGGGGCATTGAAGCAGCGTATTCAAAACGCGCTCAAGTAGTCCGAAGGACGATAGCGCCCTAAAAAGAAAAAGGCGGCGACAGTCGCCCGCCGCCGCCTCTTCAAGAGGGGCGGCCCGGACCAGTACGAACGCGGTCCGGGCCTTCCTGGGCCAGTACTTAGGCGGCCAGGGTCTCGCCGCCGACCGGGCGGTTGCAGGCGCACAGTTCGTCGGTCTGCAGGGCGTCGACGACGCGCAGCGTGTCTTCCGGCGAACGGCCGACGTTCAGGTTGGTGACATAGACGTGCTGGACGACGTTGTGCGGGTCGACGACGAAGGTGGCGCGCAGGGCGACGCCGTTTTCTTCGTCCAGGACGCCCAGGTCGCGGGCCAGCTTGCCGCCGGTGTCGGCGAACTGCCAGATCGGCAGCTTGTTCAGGTCGGCGTGGTCGCGGCGCCAGGCCAGCTTGACGAATTCGTTATCGGTCGAGCCGCCGAGGACGACGGTGTCGCGATCCTCGAAATCCTTGCCCAGCTTGGCGAAGGCGGCGATTTCGGTCGGGCAGACGAAGGTGAAGTCCTTCGGGTAGAAGAAGATGACCTTCCACTTGCCGTCGAAGCTGTCCTGCGTCAGCGTTTCAAACGCCGAGACGCCGTTCTCTTCGTGGCTGTTGAAGCCCGGCTTCACGCCAGTGATCTTGAATTCAGGCAGTTTTTGACCGACGCCCAGCATACTGGAGCTCCATTTTGACCATGTAAGACATCCGGCGCCGCGGGGAGACGCATCGCCGATGGGCCTCAGATGGGCTGTGGAGGCCCGGAAGTCAAATCGATCATTTCGCGGTCGCGAATAGATTTTCATTATGGCGACGGACGCGTGTTCAAGCGGGAGGCTTCAAGCCTCGCCATAAGTTTTCCTACTGATCATCTCAAAGTTTATCGATTTTCCTTCGGCGCGGAACCGGGCGTAGGCTCGAGCATAATCTGCCAACCAGGAGGAAAGTCATGGACGGACAAGCAGGCGGCCCTACCCCTCTCCACGATCCCAGGAAGGAGCCGGGCGCGCTGCGCTCGCTGCTGGGGCGCACCAACCGCGACTGGTGGCCCAACCAGATGGCGATGGACATCCTGCATCAGCAGGGCAAGTCGGGCGACCCGATGGGCGACGACTTCGACTACGCCGAGGCGTTCAAGAGCCTCGACTATGAGGCGGTGAAGCGCGACCTGACCGCCCTGATGACCGACAGCCAGCCCTGGTGGCCGGCGGACTACGGCCACTACGGCCCCTTCTTCATCCGCATGGCCTGGCACTCGGCCGGGACCTACAGAACGGGGGATGGCCGCGGCGGCGCCGGCGCGGGCCAGCAGCGGTTCGCCCCGCTCAACTCCTGGCCGGACAACGGCAACCTGGACAAGGCGCGCCGCCTGCTGTGGCCGATCAAGCAGAAGTACGGCGCCAAGCTGTCGTGGGCCGACCTGATGATCCTGGCCGGCAACGTCGCCATTGAGTCGATGGGCGGGCCGGTGTTCGGCTTCGGCGGCGGCCGCGCCGACGTCTGGGAGCCGGAAAAGGACGTCTACTGGGGCACCGAGGAGAACTGGGTCGGCGACGAGGGCAACCAGACCCGCATCCAGCCGGACAAGGGCATGGCGCTGGAAGAGCCGCTGGCGGCGATCCAGATGGGTCTCATCTACGTCAACCCCGAAGGCCCCGGCGGCGAGCCGGAGGCCCTGGCCTCGGCCCGCGACATCCGCGAGACCTTCGCCCGCATGGGCATGAACGACGAGGAGACGGCCGCCCTGACCGCCGGCGGCCACACCTTCGGCAAGGCCCATGGCGCCGGCGACGCCGCCAAGGTGGGCGCCAGTCCTGAGGCCGCCGACATCGCCCAGCAGGGCCTGGGCTGGATCTCGGGCCACGAGAGCGGCATGGGCGATCACACCATCACCTCGGGCATCGAAGGCGCCTGGACCCCCACGCCCATCACCTGGGACATGACCTATTTCGACATGCTGCTGGACCACGACTACGAGCTGGTCCGCAGCCCGGCGGGCGCCAAGCAGTGGCAGCCGGTCGGCAACCCCGCGGACACCCTGGCCCCCGCCGCCCACACCCCGGGCAAGCGCGTGCCGACGATGATGACGACCGCCGACATGGCCTTCAAGATCGACCCGATCTATCGCCCGATCATGGAGCGCTTCCGCGCCGACCCGGCCTATTTCGGCGATCAGTTCGCCCGCGCCTGGTTCAAGCTGTGCCACCGCGACATGGGGCCGAAAGCCCGCTACCTCGGCCCGGACGTCCCGGCCGAGGACCTGATCTGGCAGGACCCGATCCCGGCCCACACGGGACCGGCCCTGTCGGACGCCGACGTGAAGGCGCTGAAGGATCGCATCGCCGCTTCGGGCCTGTCGGTCGCCGACCTGGTGTCGACGGCCTGGGCCTCGGCCGTGACCTATCGCGGCTCGGACCATCGCGGCGGCGCCAACGGCGGGCGTCTGCGCCTGGCCCCGCAGAAGGACTGGGCGGTCAACGAACCGGCGAAGCTGGCTCGGGTTCTCAAGGCCTATGAGGACATTCAGGCGGCGTCGAGGGCCAACGTCTCCATCGCCGACCTGATCGTCCTCGGCGGCGTGGTCGGCGTCGAGCAGGCGGCCAAGGCCGGCGGCCACGACGTGGCGGTTCCCTTCACGCCAGGCCGCACCGACGCCTCGCAGGCAGAGACCGACATCGAGGGCTTCGCGGTTCTGGAACCGCGCGCCGACGGCTTCCGCAACTATCTGCAGGTCCGCTTCAACGTCCCGACCGAGGAACTGTTGATCGATCGGGCCCAGCTGCTGGGTCTGACCGCGCCGGAGATGGCGGTGCTGGTCGGCGGCTTGCGCGTTCTGGGCGCCAACCATGGCGGGTCCAAGCACGGGGTCTTCACTGACCGTCCGGGCCAGTTGACCAACGACTTCTTCGTCAACCTGCTGGACATGAAGACCGGCTGGAAACAGGTCGATGATCAGGGCGACGAGACCTTCGTCGGCACGGACCGGATCAGCGGCGAGGAACGCTGGACCGCCACCCGCACCGACCTGGTGTTCGGCTCCAACGCCCAGCTGCGCGCCCTGTCCGAGGTCTATGCCTCGGCCGATGCGGGCGCGAAGTTCGTGCGGGACTTCGTCGCGGCCTGGACCAAGGTCATGAACGGCGACCGGTTCGATCTGAAATAGGCGCCAGAAAAAGGCCAAGCGGCGCCGCGGACTTGGTGCCCGCGGCGTCGCCTTTCCTGCATCAATGCGCTCGATTGTCTTTGAACACTCCATAGGGAGCGCCTATGTGGGGCGGATGCTCCCCACCCTGCGACAGCTCCACTATCTCAAGCTCCTGGCCGAGCACGCCTCCTTCAGCCGGGCCGCCGAGGCCGCCCACGTCAGCCAGCCGGCCCTGTCGGCCGGGGTGCAGGAACTGGAGAAGATCCTGGGCGCGCCGGTGGTCGAACGGACCCGCGGCGCGGTGCAACTGACCGCCGTGGGGGCCGAGGCGGTCAAGCGCGCCGAGGACGTTCTGGCCCGCACCGAGGACCTGGTCGAGGCGGCCCGCAACGCCGGCAAGCCCCTGTCGGGACGGTTCCGCCTGGGCATCATCCCCACCGTCGCCCCCTTCCTGCTGCCCGCCGCCCTGCCCGGGCTTCGAGAGAAATACCCGGCCCTGCGCCTCTTCATCCGCGAGGACCTGACCCCGCGCCTGATTGCCGGGCTGAAGGCGGGACAGCTGGACGCCGCCGTCATCGCCCTGCCCTATGACGCGCCGGGCATCGACCACGCCCGCATCGGCGACGACGAGATTCTGGCCGCCGCGCCCGTCGGTCATCCGCTGGCCGGTCTGGGACCCATTCCCGAGGGGATGCTGAAGGCCGACGACCTGATCCTGCTGGAGGACGGCCACTGCCTGCGCGATCAGGCCCTGGCCGCCGTCAATATCGAGGCCCCGCGCGGCGAGGACGTCTTCGCCGCCACCTCGCTGCACACCCTCGTCCAGATGGTGTCCTCGGGCCTGGGCGTCAGCTTCCTGCCGCAGATGGCGGTGCAGGCCGGCCTGGCCGACAACCCCGGCGTCGTGGTCCGCCCCATCTCCGCCGACGCCCCCCGCCGCGAGATCGTCGTCGCCTGGCGCGCCGGCTCCAGCCGCGCGGCCGAAGCCCGCCTGCTGGCCGAGGCGATGCAGCTGGACTGACCCATACGGCGATTTAATCTCCCGCATATCGCGGTTCAGCGGGCGTTCATCGTCTGACGTCTGAATGCTCTCCAAAAAGGGAGAGATGCGATGAGACGAGGAATTCCAGGCCTGGCCCTGCTGGGCTTCAGCGCCCTGACCGCCGCCTGCGCGCCGGTGGTCCAGGGCGGCGGACCGCTGGATCTGCCGCCGGGCCTGATGGAAACGGCCCAGGTGACGTCGGTGGTCATGTCGAGCGACTGGGTCAACGCCAAGAGCGACTTCGCCGACACCTTCGTCGACGAGGTGCAGGAGGAACTGAGCGCCTGCGCCTACGGCGCCTACCCCCTGCAGCTCAGGGTCCACGTCGAGGATGTGGATCGCGCCGGACGGCTGGAGGTGCTGTTGCGCGGCGAGGGCGTGCACCGGCTGCGGGCGACGGCTGAGCTGGTCGATCCGGCGCGCGGCGGCCAGATCGTCGGCCGCTACCCGATCGAGGTCGGCACCCAGGCGGGCGGCCGCGTGATCGGCGTGCTGGGGGACCGCCAGATGATGGTGTCCGAGGAGTTCGGCCGCGCCCTGTGCGACATCGCCTTCGGCCGCAATCCGCGCCGCCCCGGCCCGCACAACGCCACGCGGGGCTGAGGGCCTCGTCGTCCCCGCCAACAAAAAGGCCGGCGGATCGCTCCGCCGGCCTTTCCGTTTCAGACTGCTGCCTGAGACCTATTCTGCGTCGCCGCGCGCCAGGTTGCGCAGGACGTAGGGCATGACGCCGCCGGACTTGAAGTAGTCCAGCTCGGTCTGGTTATCGATGCGGCAGCGGACCGGGAAGCGGGCCATCTTGCCGTCCGACGGACGGAACATCTCGACCCACAGGTCCTGACGCGGCTTCAGCTTGCCGATGTTGGCGTCGGTCAGGCCGCGGATGGTGACGATCTCCTCGCCGGTCAGACCCAGCTTGGCCCAGCCGTCCTGCTTGAACTGCAGCGGAACCACGCCCATGCCGACCAGGTTCGAGCGGTGGATGCGCTCGTAGCTTTCGGCGATGACGGCGCGGACGCCCAGCAGGCGGGTGCCCTTGGCCGCCCAGTCGCGCGACGAGCCGGTGCCGTATTCCTTGCCGGCGAAGACGACCAGAGGACGGCCTTCCGACTGGTAACGCATGGCCGCGTCATAGATCGACATCGTGTCTTCCGAGGGGAAGTGCTTGGTGACGCCGCCCTCGATGTCCGGGGTGATCTTGTTGCGGATGCGGATGTTGGCGAAGGTGCCGCGCATCATGACTTCGTGGTTGCCGCGGCGGGCGCCGTAGCTGTTGAAGTCCAGGGCGTCGACGCCGTGGTTGGTCAGATAGACGCCGGCGGGCGCGGCCTTCTTGATCGAACCGGCCGGGCTGATGTGGTCGGTGGTGATCGAGTCGCCGAAGATGCCCAGGATGCGCGCCTCGACGATGTCGGTGACGGCCGAAGGCTCCATCGACAGACCCTCGAAGTAGGGCGGGTTGGCGACGTAGGTCGACTTGTCGTCCCATTCATAGGTCTGGCCGCCGGTGACCTTGATGGCCTGCCAGTGCTTGTCGCCCTTGAAGACGTCCTTGTAGCGCTTGGCGAACATGGCCGGGGTGACCGACTTCTTCTGGATGTCGGCGATCTCTTGCGAGGTCGGCCACACGTCCTTCAGGAAGACGTCGTTGCCCTTCTTGTCCTGGCCGATCGGCTCCTTGGTGATGTCGATGCGCATCGAACCGGCGATGGCGTAGGCCACGACCAGCGGCGGCGAGGCCAGGTAGTTGGCCTGGACGTCGGGGTTCACGCGGCCTTCGAAGTTGCGGTTGCCCGACAGGACCGAGGTCGCGACCAGGCCGTTGTCGTTGATCGCCTTCGAGATGGCCGGGTCCAGCGGGCCGGAGTTGCCGATGCAGGTGGTGCAGCCGTAGCCGACCAGGTTGAAGCCCATGGCGTCCAGGTCTTTCTGGAGGCCGGCGTCGGTCAGGTAGTCGGTGACGACCTGCGAGCCGGGGGCCAGCGAGGTCTTGACCCAGGGCTTGACCTTCAGACCCAGGGCGTGGGCCTTGCGCGCCACCAGACCGGCGGCGATCAGGACCGACGGGTTGGAGGTGTTGGTGCACGAGGTGATGGCGGCGATGACCACGTCGCCGTCGCCGACGGTGAACTTCTCGCCGTCGACCGAAACGCGCTCGGCGTCGGTCGCACGGCCGAAGACGTCGGCCAGGGCGGTCTGGAAGGCCGGGGCGGCGACAGTCAGTTCAACGCGGTCCTGCGGACGCTTGGGGCCGGCCAGCGACGGCACGACCGTCGAGATGTCCAGTTCCAGAACGTCGGAGAAGACCGGATCTTCCGAGGTCTCGTCGATCCACAGGCCCTGGGCCTTGGCGTAGGCTTCGACCAGGGCGACGCGCGCCTTGTCGCGGCCCGTGGCGGTCAGGTAGCCGATGGTGGCGGCCGAGACCGGGAAGAAGCCGCAGGTGGCGCCGTATTCCGGGGCCATGTTGGCGATGGTGGCCTGGTCTTCGATGGTCATTCCGGCGATGGCGTCGCCGAAGAATTCCACGAACTTGCCGACCACGCCCTTCTTGCGCAGCATCTGGGTGACGGTCAGCACCAGGTCGGTCGCGGTCGCGCCTTCCGGCAGCTTGCCGGTCAGCTTGAAGCCGATGACTTCCGGGATCAGCATCGGGATCGGCTGGCCCAGCATGGCCGCTTCAGCCTCGATGCCGCCGACGCCCCAGCCCAGGACGGCCAGGCCGTTGATCATGGTGGTGTGGCTGTCGGTGCCGACGACGGTGTCGGGATAGGCGACGGTCTTCTTGCCTTCGTCCAGGGTCCAGACGGTCTGGGCCAGGTTCTCCAGGTTGACCTGGTGGCAGATGCCGGTGCCGGGCGGGACGACGCGGAAGTTGTTGAAGGCCGACGAACCCCAGCGCAGGAAGTTGTAGCGCTCGATGTTGCGCTCATACTCGCGCTCGACGTTCTCGCCGAAGGCCTTGGCGGTGCCGAAGTGGTCGACCATGACCGAGTGGTCGATGACCAGGTCGACCGGGACCAGCGGGTTGATCTTGGCGGCGTCGGCGCCCAGCTTGGCCATGGCGTCGCGCATCGCGGCCAGGTCGACCACGGCGGGAACGCCGGTGAAGTCCTGCATCAGCACGCGGGCCGGACGGAAGGCGATCTCGTGCTCGACGGCGCCCTTGTTCTCGATCCAGGCGGCGACGGCCTTCAGGTCGTCCTCGGTGACGGAGACGCCGTCTTCGTTGCGCAGCAGGTTCTCCAGCAGCACCTTCATCGAGCGCGGCAGACGGGAAATCCCGGTCAGACCGGCTTCCTCGGCGGCGGGAAGGCTGTAATAGGCGTACTTCTTGCGCCCGACCGAAAGGTCCTGACGGGTCTTGAGGCTGTCAATCGACGGCATGGAGAGGGTCCTCTGACAAACGCCGCCCGACAATTCGGTTGCGCCTTCGCGCGCTGGACGCCGGGGCGCACAGGTCCCAGGCGCGCGCGGCGAAAGCCTGCTGCGGCGCTTGCGCATATAGTCCCGTGCGCGAGAGCCGTCCATGTATCCACAACGCGGTCGTGGACATTGAGAGAGGTTCGCAAATCGGCGGGGCCATGCTGAAGACGGTCGACATCCAGGACCTGAGCCTGTCGCGCGGCGAGCGCGTCCTGTTCCAGGGCCTGTCGCTGCGCCTTTCGGCGGGCGAGGCCACAGCCCTGACCGGGGCCAACGGGGCGGGCAAGACCAGTCTGCTGCGGGCCGTGGCCGGCTTCATCCGGCCGGATGCGGGCGCGATCACATTCTCCGGCGCAGGCCCGGGCGGAGACGGCGAGACGCTGGAGCCCGAGGCGGCGCGGCGCGAGGGCGTTCATCTGCTCGGCCACCTTGAAGGGCTGAAGCCGACGCGGACGGCGCGTCAGGAATTCGACTTCCAGACGGCCTGGCTGGGCGGGAACAGCGCGGCGCGCGAGGCGGCGATTGCGCGGCTGTCGCTGTCGCCCCTGCTGGATCTGGAGACGCGCAAGCTGTCGGCGGGCCAGAAGCGGCGCCTGTCGCTGGCCCGGCTGGTCGCCGCGCCGCGCGCCCTGTGGCTGCTGGATGAGCCCCTGGCCCCGCTGGACGAGCGCTGGCGCGCGGTCGCCGCCGAGCTGATGGCGGCGCATCTGGCGAGCGGCGGCATGATCCTGGCGGCGGTGCACGACCCCCTGCCCGTCCCGGCGCGCAATCTCGATCTGGGCGGCCTTCCTGTCGGGGGTCTGGCGTGAGGGCGGCGCGCGTCCTGTTCGGCCGCGAACTGTCGCTGGCCTGGGGCGGGGGCGGCGGGCCGCTGCTGGCCTGCGGCTTCATGCTGTGCCTGACCGCCATCCTGCCGCTGGCGGCGGGCGGCGATCCGCGCGTCCTGGCCCCGGCGGCCTCGGGCGCCAGCTGGATGGCCCTGGCCCTGGCCTCGCTGCTGTCGCTGGAGCGTTTGTTCGAGCGCGATCTGGAGGACGGGGCGCTGGACCTGTTGGCGCTCGGCCCCCTGCCGCTGGAGGCGACGGTGGCGATCAAGGCCCTGGCGCAATGGCTGGCGACGGGTCTGCCCCTGGCCCTGGCGGCCCCGGTCGCGGCCCTGGCCCTGGGCCAGCCGGCGCATCTGATCGGTCTGACGGCGCTGGCGGCGGCGATCGGCGGTCTCGGCTTCGCCTTCACCGGCGCGCTGGGGGCCGCTCTGGCGCTGGGGGCCAGGCGCGGCGGTCTGCTGATCGCCGTGGTGGTGCTGCCGCTGTTCATCCCGCCGGTGGTGTTCGGCGCGGGCGCCCTGACGCGGGCGGCGAACGGTCAGGATCCGCTGTCGGCCCTGGCCCTGCTGAGCGCCTATGTCCTGTTCGCCGTGGTCATCGCGCCGGTCGCCGGGGCGGCGGCGGTGCGCAACGCCCAGAGTTAAGCTTCAGCGCGGCTTCAGCGTGACGTAGAGGGCGCCGTCGCCGCCGTGGCGGCGGTGGGCCGAGGCGAAGCCGGACACCACGCCGCGCAGATGCGGTCCGGTCAGCCAGTCGTGCACCGAACTGCGGATCACCCCGCCGCCGCGCCGTCCCTGGCCGGTGATGACCAGAACCGAGCGAAGACCGCGCATCTGGCAACTGATGAGAAAGCCGCGCAGTTGGTCCTCGGCCTCGAACCGGCCGAAGCCGTGCAGGTCGATGCGGGCCTCGATCGGATCGCGTTCGCGTGACAGGCGGCGCTGGCGGCGCGGCTCCAGCTCTTCGGGCGTCGGCCGGGCGCGGGTCGGCGCCGGGCGAACAGGAGCGACGATGCCCAGGGCCTCGAAGCTCGGGGTCTGATCGGTCGCGTTGCGCTTCTTGCCGGCGACGCCGCGCGCGGGCTTGGCCGCTGGCACGGGCGCCGCTTCAGGATCGGGCAGGACGGCCCCGGGGGTGACGCGGGCGGCCTTGCGGCGCGCGGGCGGCGTCACCGTGCCGGTCACGCGGGCCCAGATGCGTTTGTCGTCGTCGGAAGAGGCAGGCGGGCCTTTTCGGGCCACCTCAGTCCTCGGCGTCGTCGAAGGCGTCGCCCGGATCGGAACCTGGCCCAGGCTCGTGGGCCAGCAGGTCGCCGGGCTGGCAGTCCAGTTCGCGGCACAGGGCGTCCAGGGTCGAGAAGCGCACGGCGCGGGCCTTGCCGGTCTTGAGGATCGACAGATTGGCCACGGTCACGCCGACGCGGTCGGCGAGTTCCGTCAGCGACATGCGCCGTTCGGCGAGGATTCGGTCGAGTTGGACGCGGATGGCCATGGGGTCAGCTTAACGTTTCAAGATCAGATCGTCAGTTCGGATTCGCGGCGCAGGCGCGCGCCTTCGCGGAACACCTCCGCCAGGACGAAGACGACGAGGATGGAGAAGACGGGGGTGAGCAGGTCGCTGACGCCTTGAGGCTCCATGACGCCGGGGGCCAGTCGGGCGGCCACCAGGCCCTGCGCCAGCCAGACGCCGCCGGTCACGATGGCCAGGATCAGGCCGATCTGGCGCAGGCGGCGCACGTTGTCGGGCTGGAAGGGGTCGCCCAGGGTCAGGGTGCGGAAGATCTTTCGCAGGCCGCGCAGGATCATCAGGAAGCCGCCGAAATAGGCGGTCATGGCCCCAACGCCGAACAGCAGCAGCGGACGGGTCAGCGGCATCTGACGGCCGTTGGATTCGTCGGCTACCGTCAGGTTCAAATGGTCGATGGGAATGACGATGGAGGCGACCCAGAGCAGCAGCAGCACGCCGGTGATTAGGGCCAGCAGGACATAGGCGACATCCAGCGCGATCTTCAGCAGGCTGGATACGGAACCTGGACCCAGAGTCCTGAGATTGGGGGTGCGCAGGTTGGCGCCCGGCAGGCGCGGCGCTCTTATCCCGATGGCAGGCAGTTTCGGGAGGCGCATGAAGTCAGGTCTCAGGCCGGGTGGTTCAGGCGGCGATCGCCGCGCGGGGTCCGGCGAACCCTCACGCGGCGCTATTCTTCGCGGTGTTCATGCTGATCGTCAAAGCCCCCAGAGCGATCCAATGTCGGATCACAGGCTCTGGATGATCATGGCGATGGCGGCGGTAGGCAGAGCAGCCAGCAGAAGGGCGTTGAGGAAGCCATGGCCGACGCGGTCCATCCAGATCGAGGTTTTCATCGCTTGCATCGTATCTCTCCGTTGTTGCACGATTTTCGTGCGTTTCTGTGGTGTCGCTGGGTGAACGTTGCGTCTTTCTCGCTTCGTCTGAACGGTGCGACCCCCGTTCTTGAGATTGAAGATGCGCCATGCCCCCTCGAAAAGCACGTTACATATCGTTTAACGATGTTAAACTTCCGCAATGCATCGGACGGGACTAAGGTGGCCGCATGAATCTCAAGCTGATCAAAGGGATGCGGCTGGTGGCCGCGACCCACAATCCGGGCAAGGCGCGCGAGATCGAAGCGCTGCTGGACGGAAATTACAGGATCGTCACGGCCGGCAGCCTCAACCTGCCCGAACCGGACGAGACCGAGAGCACCTTCGTCGGCAACGCCATGCTGAAGGCGCGCCACGCGGCCGAGGCCTCGGGCGAGGTGGCCCTGGCCGATGACTCCGGCCTGTCGGTCGCGGCCCTGGACGGGGCGCCGGGCATCTTCTCGGCGCGCTGGGCCGGGCCGGGCAAGGATTTCGCCCTGGCCATGAAGAAGGTAGAGGAGCGGCTGGAGGAGGTCGGATCGACCGACCGCCGCGCCTGGTTCACGTCTGCGCTTGCGGTGGCCTGGCCCGACGGCCCCTGCGTGGTGGTCGAGGGACGCATCGACGGCGAGCTGGTCTTCCCGCCGCGCGGCGACCGGGGCTTCGGCTACGACCCCATCTTCCAGCCCGAGGGCTCGGAGCTGACGTTCGGCGAGATGGACCCGGCCGAGAAGGACGCCATCAGCCACCGCGCCCTTGCCTTCGCCCGGCTCAAGGCGGCGCTGATTGACTGAGGCCCCGTCAGGCTCGCGGGTCCCTCAAGCAGCCTCCCTCCGCGAGGGAGGCGATAGGGACCCCAAGGATGTGGCGCTCTACGTTCACTGGCCCTACTGCGCCCGCATCTGCCCCTATTGCGACTTCAACGTCGTGCGCGACCGGGGGCGGGTCGAGGAGCAGGCCGGACTGGTCCAGGCCATACTGGCGGACATGGAGGCGCAGGCCACGCTCGTCGGGCCGCGTCGTCTGGCCTCGATCTTCTTCGGCGGCGGCACCCCTTCGTTGATGCCGCCCGAGGCCGTGGCGGCGGTGATCGCGCGGGCCAAATCGCTCTTTCCCCCCATGGACGAGAATGGCGGCGAGATCGAGATCACGCTGGAGGCCAACCCCACCGACGCCGAGGCGGGCCGCTACGCCGCCCTGGCCGCCGCCGGCATCAATCGCCTGTCGATGGGGGTGCAGTCGTTCGACGATGCAGCCCTGACCTTCCTCGGCCGCGACCATTCGGCGGCTGAGGCGCGGCGCGCGGTCGAGACGGCGGGTCGCGCCTTCCCGCGCCTGTCCATCGACCTGATCTACGCCCGGCCGGGGCAGTCGGTGGCCGACTGGACGGCGGAGCTGAGCACGGCGCTGGACCTGGGGTTCGAGCACGTCTCGCCCTATCAGCTGACCATTGAGCCGACGACGGCCTTTGGCCGCGCCTTCGCGCGCGGGACCCTGACCCCGCCGGACGAGGATCTGGCCGCCGCCCTTTATGAGGCGACGCAGGCCGTGCTCGAGGCCGCGGGTTTCGAGGCCTATGAGGTGTCCAACCACGCCCGCGACGTGGCGGCCCGATCATCCCACAACCTGCATGTCTGGCGCGGCGGCGACTATCTGGGCCTCGGCCCCGGCGCCCACGGACGGCTGACCCTGGCGGGGCAGCGCACCGCCACCGTCGCCCACCGCCGCATCGCCGACTATGTCGCCGGCGTCGCCGCCGGAACCCCCTGGGCCGAGCGCGAGACGCTGGACCCGCTGGGCGAAGCCGAGGAGCTGGTGCTGCTGGGTCTGCGCACCAATGAGGGCGTGCCGCTGGCGACTTTGATGACGCTGGGCCTGTCGGCCCAGACGGGTCCGCTGGCCGAACTGATCGCCGACGGCTTCCTGACGCTGGTTGAGGGCCGGGTTGCAGCGACAGCGGCCGGCCGTCCGGTGCTGGACGCCGTGCTGCGGACCCTTCTGACCTAGATCAGACCGTCGCGACGGCCTCTTCGATCAGGTCGGAGATCTCGACCGGACGCGAGGCCAGGGAGGCGTGGCTGGCGTCCAGGGTGATGACCTTGCGGGCGTTCATCCGCGCCGACATCCGTTGCTGATTGGTCGGAGCGATCATGTGATCCTGGCTCGAGACCTGATACCAGACCGGCTTCTTGCGCCAGGCGGGATCGGTGACGGCGTCGCCGAAGGTCCCGGCCAGGGGCGCCTTCTGCGTCACCGCCATGACCAGGGCCTCGTCGGCGGTCAGGTCCTGGCAGAAGCTTTCGTGGAACTTGTCGGGCTTGACCCACAGATAGCCGTCGCTGTCCGGGGCCAGGTTGGCGGCGGCGGACGGCGGGTCCTGCTGGGTGATGGCGCCGGGGCTTTCACCGGCGTCGGGGGCGAAGGCGGCGACATAGACCAGGCCCGCCACGTTGGGCAGATCGCCCGCTTCCGACAGCACGGCGCCGCCGTAGGAGTGGCCGACCAGGATGACGGGACCGTCCTGCTGGCGCACCATCTTGCGGACCCGCTCGGCGTCGTCGGCCAGGGAGGTCAGCGGCATTTCGACGGCGTGCAGCGAGGTGTAGCCGCGCCGACTCAACTCCGTAATGACCTTGCTCCAGTGGGCGGCGCCGCCCCAGAAGCCGTGCACGAGGACGATGGCGGTCGATTTGGACATGGTGGGTTTCCCAAGCTTGGCGGCGTCGTGCGCCGCATGGGGCCGGAGCGCCTCAACCGGAACCGCGTTCCTTCGACACGGCGGGTTTCACGACACCGTGACGCCCTCTAGGATGGCCTCATGCCTGACGCCCCGCTGTTCCCGCCGACCGCCCCGCCCGCGCGCTCCGTCGCGCCCGGCCTCTATCTGGTGGCGACCCCCATCGGCAATCTGCGGGACATGACGCTGCGGGCGCTGGACGTTCTGGCCGCCGCCGATCTGGTCCTGGCCGAGGACACCCGCGTCACGGCCAAGCTGCTGACCGCCTATGGCCTGCGGGCCAAGCTGGAACGCTGCGACGACCACGCCTCGGCGCGCGCCGCCGAGATCGCCGTCGAACGGCTGAAGGCGGGCGAAGTCGTGGCCCTGGTCTCGGACGCGGGCACGCCGCTGGTGTCGGACCCCGGCTATGTCGTGGCCCGCGCCGCCATCAACGAGGGCCTGCCGGTCCATCCCATTCCCGGCGCCTCCAGCCTGCTGGCCGCCCTGTGTCTGGCCGGACAGCCCGCCGACCGGGTGCTGTTCGCCGGCTTCCTGCCGCCCAAGTCGGGGGCGCGAAAGACCATGCTGGAGGAACTGCGCACCGGGCGTCAGACCTTGGTCTTCTTCGAGAGCGGCCCGCGTCTGAAGGACAGCCTGACCGACATGGCCGAGGTGCTGGGCGACCGCCCTGCCGCCGTGACCCGCGAACTGACCAAGCTCTATGAGGAGGCCGTGCGCGGCACCCTGGCCGAACTGGCGCTCGACCCGCGCTGCGATGCGCCCAAGGGCGAGATCGTCGTCGTCGTCGGCCCCGGCGAGGCCGAGGTCGCCAGCGCCGCCGACGCCGATGCGGCCCTGACCGAGGCCATGACCCGCCTGCCGCCGGGCGAGGCCGCCGCCGAGGTGTCCAAGGCGCTGAACCTGCCCAGAAAGCCCCTCTACAAGCGGGCGCTGGAAATGCAGGGCCGGGGGTGAAGCCCCGCCTGCGGCCCGGCCCGTCGCCGCGTCGGTCCAAATCGGGCTGGCGTCAGGCGCTGGGCGGGCGGTCGCACCGCGAGGGTCATGCCGCCGAATGGATCGCCGCCGTCTGGCTGATGCTCAAGGGCTATCAGATTCTGGCCTTCCGTCTGAAGGGGCGGGGCGGCGAGATCGATATTCTGGCCAAACGCGGCCGCATCCTGGCGGTGGTCGAGGTCAAACGGCGGCGCACGATCGAGGCGGCGATCCTGTCGTTGGGGCCGGAACAGCACGGCCGACTGGCCGCCGCCGGGCAGGCCGCGGCCCGCAGTCGGCCATCGCTGCAGGGGCTGGTGTTGAGAATCGATATGGTGGCGCTGGCTCCCGGGCGGTTTCCGCGTCATCTTCGCGGGGTGACGACGACAGGAACGGACATCGCGTGACCCGCGAGGACGCCGAGATCATTCTGGCCCAGGCGGGAACCGCCGAGGACGACGGCTTTCCGCTGCTCGAATGCGCCATCGCCTGCGCCATCCACGACTATCCGTTCCGCGACCCCGAGCCGGTCCGCCTGCTGGCCGACCAGGCCGCCCAGAGGGTCAAGGAGCGGGCGGCGAACGAAAGTCCCGACGACGCCTTGGCCGAGACCATGGCCGCGGACCTGCGGCTGAACGGCGACCTGCTCAACTACGATCATCCCGGCAACACCGACGTCATCGACGTGGCCGAGCGGCGGCGCGGCCTGTCGGCGGCCCTGGTGGTCTTCTACCTCGACGCGGCGCGCCGGGCGGGGCTGAAGGCGGCGGCGGTGGACTTCCCCGGCCATATCCTGCTGCGGGTCGAGACGCCCGAGGGGCCGGTGGCGCTGGACCCTTTCAGTCAGGGCCGTCTGGTCCTGCCCAGCGAACTGACGCGGCGCGCCCTGCTGGCGGGGCTGACGCCGCACGTGGCCGATCGGCTGGATTTGCTGATGGCCCCGGTCAGCGACCGTCAGGCCCTGGTCCGGCTGCAGAACGTCCTGTTCACGCGAGCCCTGATGGTCGAGGACTATCAGGGGGCCGAGCGTTCGGCGCTGCGCCGCGCCCTGCTGGACCCCGAGGATCACCGGCCCTGGCTGGACGTCGCCGCCGCCCGCGAGAAGCAGGGGGCCCTGACCGGCGCGCTGGAGGCCCTGTCGCGCGCTCGCGCCTTGGGCGACCCCGCCGACGCGCACCGCGCCAGCGCGGACCGGATGCGGTTGCGCCTGAACTAACCCCCGTCATCCTGGGGCTTGATCCGAGGATCGAGCGGAGCGGCGCGGTCGATTTTTCCTGTGTCGCGCAGACGGCTGACCCGATCCTCGGGTCAAGCCCGAGGATGACGGCTGAAAGGGCATGGCAGCGGCAAAGAGAGGGGCGCGCCCTTGCGTCCGGGCCCCTCGCCGCGCATCTGCAACGCTCTGACGCCGTGAAAGGACTTCCATGCTCAAGGTCGCCATCCAGATGGATCCGCTCGAGGCGGTGAACGTCGAGTCCGACACCACCTTCCTGATGGCCCTGTCGGGGCAGGCGCGCGGCCACAAGCTGTGGATTTACGACTTCCGCACCCTGGCGCTGGAGGACGGCCGCCTGTTCTGCCGCGCCCGGCCGGTGACGGTGAACACGGTCCAGGGCGAGCACGCCGACTTCGGCCCCGAGGTCGTCCTCGATCTGGCCGAGGACGTCGACGTCATCCTGATGCGTCAGGACCCGCCCTTCGACATGGCCTATGTCACCGCCACCTATCTGCTGGAGCGGGTGCATCCGCACACCCTGGTGGTCAACAACCCAGCCGAGGTGCGCTCGGCGCCCGAGAAGCTGATCGCCACCCTTTTCCCCGGCCTGCAGCCGCCGACCCTGGTGTCCTCGGACCCGCTCGCCCTGGTCGACTTCCACCGCCGTCACGGCGACGTGGTGCTCAAGCCCCTGCACGGCGCCGCCGGTTCGGGCGTGGTGCGGCTCAAGGCCGACGACCCCAATCTGGAAGCCCTGATCGAGATCCACGCCGCCGGTTCGCGCGACCCGCTGGTGATCCAGAAATTCATTCCGGCGGTCTCCAAGGGCGACAAGCGCATCATCCTGATCGACGGCGAGCCGGTCGGCGCCATCAACCGCATTCCAGCCAAGGACCAGGTGCGCTCCAACCTGCGCGTCGGCGGCACGGCGGCCCCGGTCGAGCTGACGCCGCGCGACCTCGAAATCTGCGCCGCCATCGGTCCCTATCTGAAGGAACGCGGCCTGGTCTTCGTCGGCATCGACGTGATCGGCGACTACCTGACCGAGATCAACGTCACCTCCCCCACCGGCGCCCAGCAGATGCTGAAGTTCTCGGGCGTCGATGCGACGGCCCTGATGTGGGACGTGATCGAGCGCAAGAAGCGCGAGGCTGCCTAGGCCCCAAGGCCGCATAACGTCGCTCTTGCAGTTGCGATGAGTTCGTGATTTGTTCTCTTTCGGACTGCGGGAGGGAAGTCATGGTCGCGCGGGTGGTGACGGTCGCTTTCGACGGGGTCGAGGCGCGACGGGTCGATGTCGAGGTGCAGCAGGTGGCGACTCCTGCCGGGGCCTTCGCCATCGTCGGCCTGCCGGACAAGGCGGTGGCCGAGAGCAGGGAGCGGGTGCGCGGCGCCTTCGCCGGCATCGGCCTGGCCCTGCCGCCCAAGAAGGTCATCGCCAATCTGGCGCCCGCCGACCTGCCCAAGGAAGGCAGCCATTTCGACCTGCCCATCGCCCTGGCCCTGCTGGCCTCCATGGGGGTGATCGCGCCGGACGCCCTGGACGGCTGGGCGGCGGTCGGCGAACTGGGGCTGGACGGCCAGATCGCGGCGGTCGGAGGCACGCTGCCGGCGGCGATGGCGGCCGGGGCCATGGGGCTGGGCCTGATCTGCCCCGAGGCCAACGGGCCCGAGGCCGCCTGGGCCGGCGACACGGCCATCCTGGCGCCCCGCTCCCTGATTGGCCTGATCAATCATTTCCGGGGCACGCAGGTGCTGCGCGCGCCCGAACCGGGTCCGGTGACGGCGGGCGGCCTCGCGCCCGACCTGCGCGAGGTCAAGGGCCAGGAAAGCGCCAAGCGCGCGCTGGAGATCGCGGCGGCGGGCGGCCACAACCTGCTCTTCATCGGCCCGCCGGGATCGGGCAAGTCGATGATGGCCCAGCGTCTGCCCGGCCTGCTGCCGCCGCTGACGCCGCAGGAACTGCTGGAGACCTCGATGGTCTGGTCGGTGGCGGGCCTGATCCAGCGCGGCGCCCTGACCCGCGACCGGCCCTTCCGCTCGCCGCACCATTCCGCCTCCATGGCCGCCCTGACCGGCGGCGGTCTGCGGGCCAAGCCGGGCGAGGCCTCGCTGGCGCACAACGGCGTCCTCTTCCTTGACGAACTGCCGGAATATTCGGCCCAGGCGCTGGACAGTCTGCGTCAGCCGCTGGAGACGGGCGAGATCGTGGTGGCGCGCGCCAACGCCCATGTCCGCTATCCGGCGCGGTTCCAACTGGTGGCGGCGATGAACCCCTGCCGCTGCGGTCTGGGCGGATCGGGACGCGGCGGCTGCGGCAAGGCCCCACGCTGCCAGAAGGACTATCAGAACCGCATTTCCGGCCCGATGTTTGATCGCATCGACCTGACGGTCGAAACCCCGCCCGTCACCGCCGCCGACATGGCCCTGCCGCCGCCCGCCGAGGGCACGGCCGAGGCCGCCGTCCGCGTGGCGACCGCCCGCGCCCAGCAGGAAGAGCGCGTCCGTGCGGCGGGCTTCGACCCGGACAAGGCGCGCGATCAGGCGATCAACGCCCGCGCTTCGGGTGAGACCCTGGACCGCTTCGCCGCGCCCGACGACGCGGGCCGCGCCCTGCTGATGCGGGCGGGCGAGGCCGGGGGGCTGACCGCGCGCGGCTGGACCCGCACCCTGCGGCTGGCGCGCACCATCGCCGATCTGGACGGTTCGACCGGGGTGCTTCGCCGCCACGTGGCCGAGGCCCTGATGTATCGCCGCACGACCGTCGGGGCCCAGGGCGATTTCGATCGCCAGACGGCCCATCGCAGCGAGGCCCCCGCCTTCTGAAAGGCTGAAATCGTCGTTCGGCCACGCTTAACCCTTGGGCGCTAGGGTCGTCGCCATGGGACAGGCACGCAGAACGCACGCACCGACCGACATCGCCCCCGCAGCGGAAGCCGCCGCGCCGGAACAGCAATTCCTGCGGCTGATGAGCCATGAGATGCGCACGCCCCTGAACGGGGTGATCGGCATGCTGGGCCTGCTGTCGCGGACCAAGCTGGACGGCGCCCAGCGCGCCTACGCCGAGGCGGCGCAGAAGTCGGCCGAGCATCTGCTGGGTCTGGTCAACGACCTGCTGGACTTCGCCCGGCTGGAAGCCGGGGCGCTGGAGTTCGACGCCGCCCCCGTCGATCTGGAAGGCCTGACGCGCGGCGTGGCCGAACTGCTCAGTCCCAAGGCCCACGACAAGGGGCTGGAGATCGTCTGGTCCGTCGCCGCCGACGCGCCCGACGTGATCGCCGACGAGGGCCGTCTGCGTCAGGTCCTGTTCAATCTGGCGGGCAACGCCGTGAAATTCACCGACCGGGGCGGGGTCCGCCTGACGGTCGAGCGCGCGGGCGGAACCGCGTCGCGTCCGCGCCTGGCCTTCGTCGTCGACGACACCGGCCCCGGCGTGCCGGAAGCGGCGCGGGTGCGCATCTTCGACGAGTTCGGCCACGCCGACGTCTCCGACGCCGCCCGCTTCGACGGCGCGGGTCTGGGCCTGGCCGTGGTGCGGCGCCTGGCCCAGGCCATGGGCGGAACCGTGACCGTGTCCGACAGGCCCGACGGCCCCGGCGCCCGCTTCCGCTTCGAAGCCGACTTCCCTGTCGCCGATTCCGAACCGCGCGCCCGTCCCCTGGACGACGCGGTCGTGGCGGTGCGCACGCCCGATCCCTTCGTGCGTCAGGCGGCGACGGCCCAGATCGAGGCTTCTGGCGGCCGCGTCGCGCGTCAGGCGGGCGTGACCCTGATCGACCACGCCATAGCCGAGGACGGCGTGCTGGCCGTCAAGCCGGCCCAGGGCGAGGCCATCATTCTGCTGAAACCCAGCGAGCGCGATCTGATCGACCGCTATCGGGCCGCCGGCTTCCACGGCTACCTGATCAAGCCCCTGCGCCGGGCCTCCCTGGCCGAACGGGTGCAGGCCGCCGCAGGCCGTAGGAAGGGTCTGGCCATGGCGGTCGGGCGCAGCCAGGACGACGACCGCGTCGTGCCGGTGGCCTTCAAGGGCGTGCGGGTGCTGCTGGTCGAGGACAATCCGGTCGGCGCCCTGCTGGCCCGGACCCTGCTGCGCCGCGAGGGCTGCGTGGTGCAGACCGCCGCCGACGGGCATGAGGCGCTGCTGACGCTGAAGGACGCCCGCTTCGACCTGATCTTCATGGACATGCGGATGCCGCGGCTGGACGGGCCGGGCGCGGCGCGGGCGCTGCGGGCGCGGGGCGAACGCGCCCCCATCGTGGCCCTGACCGCCAACGCCTTCGCCGAGGACCGCATCGCCTGTCTGGAGGCGGGCATGAACGACCATCTGACCAAGCCGCTGGAGGCCGACGCCCTGCGCGCGGCCCTGGCCCGCTGGACGAACGCGGGCAACCGCGCCAAGGTCGGGGCCTAGTTGCCACGACCGCCTGTTTCCGGCGGCGCCCGCCGGAGACCTACATGACCGACACGAAGACGCCCGCTTCCGAGGTCGCGGCCCTGCAGCCGTCGCCGAAAGGCCTGGGCGTGCTGAAGGCGGCCTTCCGCGAACGGCGCACCCTGGCCATGCTGCTGCTGGGCTTTTCCGCCGGCCTGCCCTTCGCCATGCTGTTCGGCACCCTGAACGCTTGGCTGTCGGACGCCGGTGTTTCGGTGGCGACCATCGGCGTCCTGTCCTGGGTCGGCCTGTTCGGCGCCTTCAAATTCCTCTGGTCGCCCTCGGTCGGCCTGACGCCGCCGATCATCGGGCGGATGGGGCGACGGCGCGCCTGGCTGATCCTGTGCCAGCTGGTGCTGGTCGGCGCCCTGCTGACCATCGCCCTGTCGCATCCGGGGACGGGCGCCATCGGACTTCTGGCTGGAGCGGCGGCGCTGGGCGCCTTCGCCTCGGCGACGCAGGACATCGTCATCGACACCTGGCGGATCGAGGTTGCCGACGAGCGCGCCCCGGTCGACCTGCTGTCGACCGTCTATCAACTGGGCTTCCGCACGGCGGCCCTGGTCGGCGGCGCGGGCGCCCTGGTTCTGGCGGACACTCTGGGCTGGTCGGCGACCTTCGTCATCGGCGCCGGCCTGATGGGGCTGGGCCTGCTGGGCGCCCTGATCGCGCCGGAGCCCAAGCCGGCGCCGAAGCAGGCCATCGCGCGCGAACGGATCGGCTCGCCGCGCCTGCGCATGGCCGCTCTGGCCGCCACCCTGGTCGCCTGGGCCTGGGCCGCCTTCATGCTGATCCGCTTCATGGTCACGGCGCTCAGCGTCACCCCGGCGCCGAGCGCGGGCGAGTTCACCGCTGCCTGGGGGCCGTGGATCGTCGGCGGGGCGGTGCTGCTGCCCGCGGCGCTTGCCGGACTGATCGTCTGGCGCGGCGGCAAGACCGGGCCGGCGCCGGCGGAGCGCGACGCTCCGCCGTTGGCGAACACCCTCTATGACGCCATCCTGGCGCCCCTGGTCGAACTGATGGGGCGTTTGGGGTGGGGGGCGATCATCGTCCTGGGCCTGATCCTGACCTATCGCATCACCGACGGGGTCTGGGGACCGTTCGCCTTCCCCTTCTACATGGGCGACACGGGCGGGGCCCTGGGCCACACCAAGACCGAGATCGCCTTGGCCTCCAAGACCTTCGGGGTGGTCATGACCATCCTCGGCATCGGCCTGGGCGGCTGGGCCCTGCTGGTCATCGGTCGGATGGCCAGCCTGTTGCTGGGGGCGGTGCTGTCGGCGGCCACCAATCTGCTGATGATGGATCTGGCCATGGGCGCGCCCGTGATCCACCCCTTCATGAGCGCGACGGGGCTCTACAAGGCGTTCGGCCTGCTCGGAGCGGGCGAGCCACTGGCGCGACTGATGCTGGCCATCGCGGGCGAGAACATCGCCGGCGGCTTCGCGGGCGCGGCCTTCGTCGCCTATCTGTCGGCCCTGTCGAACAAGATGTTCGGCGCGGTCCAGTTCGCGGTCTTCACCTCGCTGGCCCTGCTGATCGGGACGCTGGGGCGCGGCGCCCTGGGCGAGTTGGTCGAACGTGAGGGCTATGCCGCCATGTTCGTCATCGCCGCCTGGCTGGGCGTCATCGCCGTCGTCTTCTGCGCGGCGGAATGGGTCCGGCTGACCTTCGAGCGTCGTCGCCTGAATCGGAAAACCCAGGGCTGAAACGCAAAGAGGCGGCCCGAAGGCCGCCTCTCGAAGCGTTCGCGGACGTGAACCGTCAGTCCTCGACTTCGGCGCCTTCGGCATAGGCGGCGAAGGTGGCGGCGGTGATGATCTCGCTGACCGAGGCGCCCAGGGGCACGATCTGCACCGATTTCTCCAGACCGACCAGCAGCGGGCCGATCACGGTGGCGCCGCCCAGCGACTGGACCAGGCGGGTCGAGATGGCCGCCGAATGGATGGCCGGCATGACCAGGACGTTGGCGTCGCCGGTCAGGCGCATGAAGGGATAGTTGGCCCGCGCCTCGGGGTTCAGCGCCAGCTCGGGCGGCATTTCGCCCTCGTATTCGAAGTCCACGTCCATGGCGTCCAGGATGCGGATGGCCTCGCGGACCTTCTCGCCGCGGTCGCCGGGCGGATCGCCGAAGGTCGAGTAGCTGAGGAAGGCCACGCGCGGCTTGCGGCCCAGCTTCTTGACCGTGGCGGCGGCCTTGACGGCGATCTCGGCCAGTTCGGCGGCGTTGGGCAGTTCGTGGATCGAGGTGTCGGCCACGAACAGAGTGCGGCCCTTGGCCAGCAGGATCGACAGGCCGATCATGCGGTCCTTGACGTCCAGAACGCGGCGGACCTCCTTCAGAGCCATGTTGAAGTTGCGGGTCACGCCCGTGACCATGCAGTCGGCCTGGCCGCGCGCGATCATGGTGGCGCCGAAGTAGTTGCGGTCCTGGTTGATCATCCGCTGCACGTCGCGGCGCAGATAGCCGCGACGGTTCAGGCGCTCATACAGCCAGTCGGTGTATTCGGCGTTGTGGCCCGAGGTGCGGGCGTTGACGATGTCGATGCCCAGGTCGTCGAAGTTGAGGCCCGCCTCGGCGGCGTTCTGACGGATCAGGTCCTCGCGGCCGACCAGGATGGGGGTGCCCAGGTCGCCCTGCTTGAAGGCCCAGGCGGCGCGGATGACCGACTGCTCCTCGCCCTCGGCGAAGACGACGCGCTGCTTCGGCCCCGAGCGCACGGCCGAGGAGATCTTCTGCATCAGGGCGGCGGATGGATCGACCCGCTGCTTCAGGGCGATGCGATAGGCGTCCATGTCGGCGATCGGCTTGCGCGCCACGCCGGTGTCCATCGCCGTCTGGGCGATGAAGGGCGGGATGTACCAGATCAGGCGGGGGTCGAACGGGGTCGGGATGATGTATTCGGGGCCGAATTTCAGCTTGCGGCCGCGGTAGGCGGCGGCGACCTCGTCCGGCACGTCCTCGCGGGCCAGCGCCGCCAGGGCGTGGGCGCAGGCGATCTTCATCTCGTGGTTGATCTGGCGCGCGCGCACGTCCAGCGCGCCCCGGAACAGATAGGGGAAGGCCAGGACGTTGTTGACCTGGTTCACATAGTCCGAGCGGCCGGTGGCGATGATGGCGTCCGAGCGCACCGACTTGACGTCTTCCGGGGTGATCTCGGGGTCGGGGTTGGCCATGGCGAAGATGATCGGATTGGGCGCCATGGAGGCGACCATGTCCTTGGAGATGGCGCCCTTCGCGCTCAGCCCCAGCACCACGTCGGCGCCGACCATGGCTTCGGCCAGGGTGCGCAGCGGGGTGTCGGTGGCGTGCGCCGCCTGCCATTGCGAGACGTTGTCGCGGCCCTTGTAAATCACGCCCTGGCGGTCGCAGATGACGGTGTTCTCGGCCTTGACCCCGGCGGCCTTCATCAGGGCGATGGACGACAGGCCGGCGGCCCCGGCGCCCGACAGGACGACCTTCACGTCCTCCAGCTTCTTGCCGACGATATGGCAGGCGTTGATCAGGCCGGCGGTCGAGATGATGGCCGTGCCGTGCTGATCGTCATGGAAGACGGGGATGTCCAGCAGGTCCTGCAGCTGGGCCTCGATCTCGAAGCATTCCGGGGACTTGATGTCCTCCAGGTTGATGCCGCCCCAGGTGTCGCCGATGTTCTTGACCACGGTGACGAACTCGTCCGGGTCGGTGGTCTTCACCTCGACGTCGAAGCTGTCGACGTCGGCGAAGCGTTTGAACAGGACCGACTTGCCCTCCATCACCGGCTTGGACGCCATGTGACCGAGGTTGCCGAGGCCGAGGATGGCGGTGCCGTTCGAGATGACGGCGACCATGTTCCCCTTGGAGGTGTAGTCGTAGGCCTTGTCCACGTCCGCGGCGATGGCCAGGACCGGCACGGCCACGCCCGGCGAATAGGCCAGCGACAGGTCGCGCTGGGTCGCCATCGGCTTGGTCGGGGCCATGGAGATCTTGCCCGGCGTCGGAGCGCTGTGGAACTCCAGAGCGTCGTCGTCGGAGAAGGTCTGTTTGTCGGTCAATTCGGGCATTTCGATCTCGGGAAGGGCAGGCGCCCCCTGTTCCTAGATCGTGGGGCCGATGGGGACAACCGCTGACGCTACGTCAGCCCGCGGATCGGGGCAGATTGCTCAAGGCTGTGGCAAAAGCCCCGTGCGTTCGACCTCGACCGGGCCGGTCATGAAGACGTGGCCGGAGGCCTCGTCCCAGTCGATGGTCAGTTCGCCGCCGTCGACCACGACCGTCGCCTTGCGCTCGGTCAGGCCGCGCCGGGCCGTGGCCACCAGGGCGGCGCAGGCGCCGGTGCCGCACGCCAGGGTCAGGCCCGCGCCGCGTTCCCACACCCGCAGCCGGATATGGTTGCGGTCGATGACCTTGGCGAAGCCGACGTTGACCGCCTCGGGGAACAGGGGGTGGTGTTCGACCAGCGACCCCGAGCCGCGCACGAAGGCGTCGTCCTGCTGGTCGGTGAAGAAGACCACGTGGGGGTTGCCCATCGAGACGGCGGCGGGCGTGTGCAGCACCGGGGCGTCGATCGGCCCGACCTGCAACTCGATGCCGCGCGTATCCATCTCCTCGGCCAGCGGCACCTGGCTCCAGTCCAGGCGCGGCGCCCCCATGTCGACTGTTACTTGATGATCGCCGGCCCGCCTGGCCGTCGTCGGCCCGGCCAGGGTGTCGATGACCACCTCTTCCTTGTCGGTGGCTTCCAGCAGCAGCCAGCCGACGCAGCGCAGGGCGTTGCCGCAGGTCTCGACCATCGAGCCGTCGGCGTTCCACACCCGCATGAAGGCGTCGGCGCTTTCGGACGGTTCGACCCCGATCAACTGGTCGCAGCCCCCGGTTGGCGAGGCGGGATCGCACAGGGCGCGCACCTCGGCCTCGCTCGGATGGAAGCCCTCTTCGAAGGCCTGAACGACGATGAAGGCGTTTCCGGCGCCGTTCATGCGGATGTAGGGGCGGGCGGCTTGGGTCATGTCCGCCTTCATATAGGATTTTTCCGGCATTCATGTATCGCTGGCGTCGATGACGTCCGAACACAGCGACAGCGGCAAGCACCAGGGGCTGCGACTGAGGGCGCGCCTGCGCTACCTCTATCACGGGACCCAGCCGGCGGCGGTGAAGTTCCGCCTGGGGGTCATCGTCATCGACCTGGCCATCATCGGCTTCTTCCTGGCCACGCCGATCCTCAAGGAGGCGGGCTGGGCTTTCTATGTGCTGGACTATGTCATCGCCGCCATCCTGGCGCTTGACCTGGCGGCGCGGGCCTATGCCTGGTCCGACGTGCGCGACTGGCTGAAGCGGCCGATCGTCTGGATCGACCTGTTCGTTCTGGCCACCCTGCTGTTCCCGATCTGGCTGGCCAATCTGGGCTTCCTGCGGCTGCTGCGGCTGTGGACCCTGCTCAATTCGGATTTCTTCTGGCGCACCATCGGCCGCAAGTTCGACGACACCCGGGTCGAGGAGATCACCCGCGCCCTGGCCTCTCTGGTCACCTTCGTCTTCGTCGTCACCGGCTTCGTCTACGCCGCCTTCCGGGGGCGGGCCGAACATATCGACGGCTATCTGGACGCGCTGTATTTCACCGTGGCGACGCTGACGACCACCGGGTTCGGCGACATCACCCTGCCTGGCAACTGGGGGCGGGTCATTTCGATCGTCGTCATGCTGGTGGGCATCACCCTGTTCATCCGCCTGGCCCAGACCCTGATCCGGCCGCACAAGGTGAAATTCCCCTGCCCCACCTGCGGCCTGCAGAAGCACGATCCCGACGCCGTCCACTGCAAGGCCTGCGGCCAGATCCTGTGCATTCCCGACGACGGCGGCTGAGGCGCGCGACGGCCCTCTCTGCGACGAAAGATGACAGGCTTGTAAGATTCCAGCCGCTTGCCGCCGGCTTTTCCTCTCGCCAAGGTGCCGTCAAATTTTTTGGGGAATGAAACACATGATCCGCTCGCTGGCGTCCGCCGCCGCCCTTCTTCTCGCCGCCGGAGCCGCACCCGTCGCCATGGCCCATCCGTCTGATACGCCCGCCGCCGCCGCCACGCCGGGCTTTGCCACCAGCGACGCGACCGACCCCTATATCTGGCTGGAAGAGGTCGAGGGCGAGCGCGCCATGGACTGGGTCAAGGCCCACAACCAGACCTCGCTGGGGACGCTGCAGGGCGACCCGCGCTATGAAACCCTGCACCAGCAGGCGCTGGACATCGTCCAGTCGCGCGACCGCATCCCCTCGCCCGGCTTCACCCACGACGGCCACGTCGACAACTTCTGGCAGGACGCCGAGCACGTGCGCGGCGTCTGGCGCCGCACGACGCTGGACAGCTATCGCACCGCGACGCCGACCTGGGAGACCATCCTCGACATCGACGCCTTGTCGGCTTCTGAGGGCGCCAACTGGGTCTACAAGGGCGCGACCTGCCTGCCGCCCGAAGAACGCTACTGCCTGCTGTCCCTGTCGAACGGCGGCAAGGACGCGGTGACGATCCGCGAGTTCGACAGCGTGACGAAGACCTTCGTCGAGGGCGGGATTTCGCTGCCGGAATCCAAGGGCGGCGCCGCCTGGATCGACAAGGACACGGTCCTGATCTCGCGCGACTTCGGCGAAGGCTCGCTGACGGACTCGGGCTATCCGCGCACGGTGCGCCTGCTGAAGCGCGGCCAGAGCGTCGGTCAGGCGGTCGAGGTCTTCGCGGGCCAGAAGACCGACGTCTCGGTCTCCGGCTACACCCTGCGCGACGCCGACGGCGTGGTGCAGGCGGTGCTGCTGAACCGCGGCGTCAACTTCTATGAGAGCGAGACCTGGCGTCTGAACGCCGACGGCACGACCACCAAGCTGGAATTGCCGCTCAAGTCCAACATCAACGCCCTGGTCGCGGGCCAGATGGTGGTGACGACGGATCAGGACTGGACCGCGCCCTCGGGTCAGGAATTCAAGACCGGCGACGTCATCGCCTGGAACCTGCAAGCCTGGCTGGCCGATCCCAAGACGCCGGCTCAACTGGTGATCCGTCCCGGCGAGCGCGAGGCGATCGAGGGGATCAGCGCCACCCGCAACCGTCTGGTCGTGGCCCTGTATGAAAACGTGCGCGGCTCGGTCTACGTCTACGACCCTGCCGGCTGGAGCCGCACCCGTCTGGACCTGCCGCAGAACGTCACCGTCGGCGTCGGCTCGGCCTCGGAGCAGGACGACAAGATCTTCGTCAGCGTCGCCGGCTACCTGAACCCGTCCAGCCTCTATCTGGCCGATGCGGCGACCGGCGCGGTCGCCCTGACCAAGTCCCTGCCCGCCAAGTTCGACGCGACCGGCATGAAGGTGGACCAGTTCGAGGCCCGCAGCGCCGACGGCACGATGATCCCCTATTTCGTCGTCCACAAGGACGCCATGGCCATGGACGGCTCGAACCCGACGCTTCTGTATGGCTACGGCGGCTTCCAGTCGTCGCTGCTGCCCGGCTATTCGCCGACGGTCGGCAAGCTGTGGCTGGAGCGCGGCGGCGTCTATGTCATCGCCAATACGCGCGGCGGCGGCGAGTTCGGACCCAAGTGGCACCAGGCGGCCCAGCAGGAAAACCGCCAGCGCGCCCACGAGGACTTCCAGGCCGTGGCCCAGGACCTGATCACGCGCGGCATCACCTCGCAGCCCCACCTCGGCGTCATGGGCGGCTCGCAGGGCGGCCTGTTCATGGGCGCCATGCTGACCCAGCGTCCGGACCTGATCAATGCGGCGATCATTCAGGTGCCGCTGTTCGACATGCTGCGCTTCCACAAGCTGCTGGCCGGCGCCTCGTGGATCGGCGAGTACGGCAACCCGGACATCCCCGAACAGCGCGCCTGGATCGAGCAATACTCGCCCTATCAGCGTCTGGCGGCGGGCCAGCCCTACCCCGAGGTCTTCATCCACACCTCGACCAAGGACGACCGCGTCCACCCCGGCCACGCCCGCAAGGCGGCGGCGCGGATGGAGGAGCTGGGCTATCCGGTGCTCTTCTATGAAAACACCGACGGCGGCCACGCAGCCGGCGCCAACCTGCGCGAAACGGCCCGCCGCATCGCGCTGGAATACACCTATCTGACCCGTCGCCTGATGGACGAAGCGGCGCAGCCGTAGGCGGTATCCGATCCTCCCCTGTGAGCCTCGGCGAACGGGGGAGGGGGACCACGAAGTGGTGGAGGGGGCGACCCCGAACGCCGGAGCTGGTTCCGCCCCCTCCACCGCCTGACGGCGGTCCCCCTCCCCCGCTGACGCAGGGGAGGATTTTGAAAGCGGAGCTTGTCTTCATGAAGTCCCTGTTCCTGTCCGCCGCCCTGCCGGTGTTGATTCTCGCCGCCGGTCCGGCCCTGGCCCTGGCGCCGGTTGATCCGGCCGCCGCCGTCGCGACCACGCCGGCTCCGCACTTCCCGCGCGACCTGTCGCCCGAGGGGGTGAAGGCCGCCGACGATCATCTGGCGCTGGAAGCGGTGGACGGGGCCGAGGCCAGGGCCTTCGTCGCCGCCTCGAACGAGAAGGCCCTGTCGGCCCTGACCGGCGACCGTCGCTACGAACCCTTCCGCCGGCAGGCCGAGGCCATCCTGACGGCGACCGACCGCATTCCGGGCGTCAGCTTCCTGGGCGAGGGCCTTGGCAATTTCTGGCAGGACGCGGCCAACCCCAAGGGGGTCTGGCGCCGGACCTCGCTGGAAAGCTATCGCACCGCTCAGCCCCAGTGGGAGACCCTGCTGGACATCGACGCCCTGGCCAAGGCCGAGGGCCGCGACTGGGTGTTCAAGGGCGCCAACTGCCTGGCCCCGGACGAGACGCGCTGCCTGATCAACCTGTCGGACGGCGGCAAGGACGCTGTCACGGTCCGCGAGTTCGACCTGACGACGAAAACCTTTGTCACTCCTGAGAATGGGGGCGGCTTCGTCATCCCCGAGGGCAAGCATCGCCTGACCTGGCTGGATCGCGACACCCTGCTGATCGCCACCGACTTCGGTCCCGGCACGATGACCGAGTCGGGCTATCCCTTCATCGTCAAATCCCTCAAGCGCGGCCACCCGCTGGCCCACGCGACCGAGGTCTATCGCGGCCAGCAGTCCGACGGCGGCTACGGCGTCTCGCCCATGGTCTTCCGCGACAAGGCCGGCGCGGTCGAGGCCGTCCTGTTCAGCCGCCCGCTGGACACCTTCCGTTCGGAAATCTGGGAGTTCCTCAACGGCAAGACGGTCAGGTTGAACTTGCCGGAGCGGGTTTCCGTCGAAGGCGTTATCGGCGATCGACTGGTCTTTTCGAACGAGCAGGACTGGAACTTCCGGAACGAAAATTACAAGGCCGGGTCGCTGTTGGCCTATTGCTTCCTCTGCCTGCGTCCTCTGGCGCAGGATGAGATTGTCGTATCGAACGGCGCACCTGTGATTTTCACGCCGGGTCCGCGACAGTCGGTCAGCGGCGTGAGGGTGATGGACGACCGGGTTGTCGTTGCGATTAACGATAATGTCGTTGGCGGTCTCGCTGTGTTCGAGAACAAAGGCGAGTGGGGCTGGGCGCGCACCGACATCGCCGTCCCGGCCAACAGCGCCGTGGGCCTGGGCGACAGCTCCAAGGCCAAGGGCCAGGTCTTCGTCTCCACCCAGGGCTTCCTGACGCCGCCGACCCTCAGCCTGGCCGAGGTCTCGACCGGCGCCCTGACCGAGTTGAAGTCGGCCCCGGCCAAGTTCGACGCCTCGACCCATGTGGTCGAGCAGTTCGAGGCGATCTCGACCGACGGGACCAAGATCCCCTACTTCGTCACCCGCCCGCGTGACCTGGCCATGGACGGCACGGGGCCGACCATCCTGTTCGGCTACGGCGGCTTCCAGGCCAGCTTCCCGCCCGCCTACAAGCCCGAGATGGGCAAGCTGTGGCTCGAGAACGGCGGCGTCTTCGTCCAGGCCAACATCCGCGGCGGCGGCGAGTTCGGCCCCGGCTGGCACCAGGCGGCGCTGCGCGAGAACCGCCAGCGCGCCTTCGACGACTTCGCCGCCGTGGCCCGCGATCTGGAGCAGCGCAAGATCACCAGCCCGCGTCATCTGGGCATCTATGGCCGGTCGAACGGCGGGGTCCTGACCAGCGTGTCGATCACCCAGCACCCGGAACTGTTCAATGCGGCGGTGATCGAGAGCCCGCTGATCGACATGCTGCGCTATCCGGACCTGCCCGCCGGCGCCTCGTGGATCGGCGAGTACGGCGACCCGCGCATTCCCGGCGACGCCGAATTCATCGCCCGCTATTCGGCCTATCAGCAGTTGCGGCCCGAGGTGAAGTATCCGCGCGTCTACATCACCACCAACACGCGCGACGACCGGGTTCACCCCGGCCACGCCCGCAAGTTCGCCGCCCGCCTGGGCGATCAGGGCCACGACCATCTCTATTTCGAGGACACGGCCGGCGGCCACTCCAACGACGCCGACCCGGTCGCCAACGCCCGCCGCTGGGCCCGCCACTACGTCTATCTCAGCCAGCAGCTGATGGACTGACCTGTCGGCGTCATCCCGGAAGCGGCGCAGCCGCTATCCGGGACCGCGACAGACGCCGACGTCTGCGTCCTGGGCGGACCCGGCTCTCCGCCTCCGGCTCCGGCCGGGATGACGTGAAGGGGAGCGGCCTCAAGTAGTCCGAAGGACGATAGGCCAAGCAAGATGGCCAAGGTTCCTGCCCTTCACGGTTTTATGAGCGGCGTGGACGGATCGAGGGGCTAGGATCGCCAGATGACAGCACGGGGTTCGATCAGGTTCGGGATGATCGCGGCGGCGGTCGCAGGCGTCGGCCTGTTGACCGCCGCCGCCGCCTCTGCACGTGAGCGCGACGCCGTCGTTCAGCCGGTGGTGGTCGAACTGTTCACCGCCCAGGGCTGTTCCGGCTGCCCCGACGCCAACCGCACCCTGGAGGCGGTGGCCGGCGAGCCGGGCGTCATCGCCCTGACCTACGGCGTCGACTACTGGGACTATCTCGGCTGGCCTGACACCTTCGCCAAGCCGGAATTCGCCGCCCGTCAGCAGGCCTATCGCCAGGCCATGAAGCTGCGGAACGTCTCGACGCCCCAGGTGGTGGTGGACGGCCGCCGTCAACTGTCCGGCGCCCGCCCGCCCGAGCTTCAGGCCGCCATCGTCGCCGAGGCCGCCGCCCGGCTGTGGCCGCCCGAGATCGAGTTCCGCGAGACCGGCGACCGGGTCGGCGTCGGCTCAGGCCGCCCCCCGCGCGGCGGCGCCGAGGTGACGGCGGTGATCTATCGCCCCGGCCTGCAGACCGTCGAGGTGCGCCAGGGCGACAACCGCGGCCAGGCGGTTCGTCACGTCAATGTGGTGCGCGAGGTGCGTCGTCTCGGCGACTGGACCGGCCGTCCGGTCCTGTTCGCCTTGCCGGCCGATTCCGCCTCTGAAGACAACGTCGTAGTCCTGGTTCAGTCCAAGCTGGACCGTCGCATTCTGTCGGCCGCCCGGCGGGCGGAACCGAGGGCCGATTGAACCGCTGACGGAAAGCGGCTAAAGGCCCGCCGCTCTTGATGGGCGCGCTCTCCGCGCGACCCGGAGGTTATGCATGGCCGGGGACACACCCCGCGGCGACGCTCAGTCCGCCGCAAACGCTTCCGAAAAGTCGAACGCCGGGAATCCGTCGCCGCCCAATCACGGCGCGGGCCACGGCAAGGCGACCCATCGCGCCCTGATCGTGGGCGCCATCGGCGTGGTCTTCGGCGACATCGGCACCAGTCCGATCTACGCCCTGCGCGAGGCCATCGGCCACGCCCAGAAGGGCGTCGGCGGCGAGCTGGCCATCATCGGCGTGGTTTCGCTGGCCTTCTGGGCCCTGATGGTCGTGGTGACGTTCAAATACGTCATGTTCCTGATGCGGGCGGACAACAAGGGCGAGGGCGGCACCCTGTCGCTGATGGCCCTGGCCCAGCACGCGGTCGGCCGACGCAGCGCCTGGCTGTTCATTCTCGGCGTCTGCGGCGCGGCGCTGTTCTACAGCGACGGGATCATCACCCCGGCCATCTCGGTGCTGTCGGCGGTCGAAGGTCTGAAGGACGCGCCCGGCCTGAACGGCGAACTGGATCCCTTCATCCTGCCGATCTCGGCGGGCATTCTCATCGTCCTCTTCCTGTTCCAGTCGCGCGGCACCGCCGGCCTGGCCAGGTTCTTCGGCCCGATCACCGCCGTCTGGTTCCTCAGCCTGGGCGTGCTGGGCCTGACGCACATCTTCGACGACATTTCGATCCTGCGCGCCCTGTCGCCGACCTATGGCATCGAACTGCTGCTCAAGGACGGCTTCCTCGGCTTCGTCATCCTGGGCAGCGTCTTCCTGGCCGTGACGGGGGCCGAGGCCCTCTATGCGGACATGGGCCATTTCGGCAAGGCGCCGATCCGCCAGGGCTGGCTCTATGTCGTCCTGCCCTGTCTGACGCTGAACTATCTGGGCCAGGGCGCCTTCCTGCTGGCCAACCCCGGCGCGGCCGACAACCCGTTCTGGAACATGGTGCCGCAGATGGTCTATTGGCCGATGCTGATCCTGGCCACGGCGGCCACGGTCATCGCCAGCCAGGCGGTCATCACCGGCGCCTTCTCGGTGACGCAGCAGGCGGTCCAACTGGGCCTGCTGCCGCGCATCGACATCCGCAACACCTCCGAGACCCTGGCCGGCCAGATCTATGTCCCGGCGGTCAACAGCCTGCTGATGATCGGCGTGCTGTTCCTGCTGCTGACCTTCCAGTCGTCGCACAATCTGACCGCCGCCTATGGCGTGGCCGTGACCGGCACCATGCTGGTCAACACCCTGATGGCCTGGTCGGTGGTGACGAAGAAGTGGAAGTGGCCCATGTGGGCGGTGCTGGGGACCCTGGTGCCGTTCGGCCTCATCGACGGCGTCTTCCTGACCTCCAACCTGCTCAAGATCCCCGACGGCGCCTGGATGCCGCTGGTGCTGGGCGGCGGTCTGGTGCTGATCATGTGGACCTGGGTGCGCGGCACCCAGATCCTGACCGAGAAGACCCACAAGGACAGCCTGCCCCTGGGCGATCTGATCGAGATGCTGAAGGCCCGTCCGCCGCACCGCGCGCCGGGCACGGCCATCTTCCTGACCTCGGACCCCGAGGTCGCGCCGGTGGCCCTGATGCACAATCTCAAGCACAACAAGGTGCTGCACGAGAAGAACGTCATCCTGACCGTCCACACGGCCGACCGGCCGCGTGTGCCCGACGATCAGCGCGTGGCGATGGAGCCGATCAGCGACGACTTCAAGCGGCTGACCATCACCTACGGCTTCATGGAGACGCCGAACGTGCCGCGCGCGCTGGGCCTGTGCCGCAAGCAGGGGCTGAAGTTCGACATCATGTCGACCAGCTTCTTCCTGGGTCGTCGCTCGGTGGTCGCCTCGGCGCGTCAGGGCATGCCGCTGTGGCAGGACAAGCTGTTCATCTTCCTGATGCGCAACGCCGCCAATCCGACCGACTTCTTCCACATCCCGCCCGGCCGCGTGGTCGAACTGGGCACACAGGTATCCGTATGAGTGGTGGAACGCCCAAGGGCAAAAGCTCGGCCGCGCGCGGCCGTCGCATGGCTGAAAAGGCGCGTCCGCGCCGCGAGGCCCAGCCCCAGGTGATCACCGACGACCCCCATGCGGATATCGGCGTCGAGGCCCGTCTGGTCGCGGGCATCCTGTTGAACGCCGCGCTGGAGAAGCGCACGGGTCTGGACGAGGCGCTCAGCCAGTCCCCGGCCAAGGACCTGGACGGCCCCGACCGCGCCTTCGCCCGCGCCGTGGCCATGGCCGCTCTGCGCCGCCTGGGCGAGATCGACCAGATCCTGGACCGCCGCCTGCAGAAGGCGCCGCCGGCCCCGGTTCGCACCATCCTGCGCGTCGCCCTGGCCCAGACCCTGGTGCTGGGGACGCCCGCCTTCGCCGCCGTCTCGACCGCCGTGAAGCTGGCCGAGCGCGACGCCAAGACCCGGCCCTACAAGAACCTGGTCAACGCCGTCCTGCGCGGCGTCGACCGCGACGGTCCGGGCCTGACCACGGCTGAATCCAACCTGCCCGACTGGCTGGCCGCGCGCTGGAAGGCGACCTATGGCGAGGCTCAACTTCTGGGTCTGGCCCTGGCCACCCGCGACGAACCCGCGACCGACCTCAGCGCCAAGCCCGGCGTCGATCTCGCCGCCCTGGCTCAGGACGTCGAAGGCGAAGTCCTGCCCGGCGGCACGGTCCGCACCGGCAAGCGCGGCGACGTGGCCGCCTGGCCCGGCTTCGAGGCCGGCGACTGGTGGGTCCAGGACGCCGCCGCCGCCGTCCCCGCCCGCCTGCTGGGCGCCAAGGCCGGCGAGACGGTTCTGGACATGTGCGCCGCGCCCGGCGGCAAGACGCTGCAACTGGCCGCCGCCGGCGCCGAGGTGACAGCGCTCGACCGTTCGCCGGCGCGCCTGAAGCGCCTGCGCCAGAATTTCGACCGCACCGGCCTGCCGGTCGAGGTCGTCGCCGTGCCCGCCGAGGACTGGGAGGACGACCGCACCTTCGACGCCGTCCTGCTGGACGCCCCCTGCACCGCCACCGGCACCTATCGCCGCAACCCGGAAGTGCTGCGCGCCACCCGCCCCGCCGAGGTCGCCAAGCTGGCTGACGTTCAGCACCGCCTGCTGGACGTCGCCGCCGAGAAGGTGAAGCCGGGCGGCCGTCTGGTCTATTGCGTCTGCTCGCTGGAACGCGAAGAGGGCGAGACCCAGGTGATCGCCTTCCTGCGCCGCAACCCGGCCTTCCGCACCGTCGCCGCCGTCCCGGCCGAGATCGGCGCGCCCGACGAGGCCCTGACGCCAGAAGGCTGGCTGCGCATCCTGCCTTCGCAATGGGCCGAGCGCGGCGGCGTCGACGGCTTCTTCGTCGCCCGGCTGGAGCGGATCGCGGGCTAGGCCGCCGCTCCGGCGACCAGGCCCACGACCGTGACGACGCCAGTGCCGAGCAGGCCTGCGGCCCCGACGGTCGTCGTCAGGACCAGCGATTTGGCGACGCCCGCCAGCGGTGATTGATACCAGCGGCCCCGACCCATCCTCAGGAAGGCGACCACGCCCAGGAGAAGCATGGCCAGCCCGGCCAGGGTGGCCAGCGGCCCTGTGCCGTAAAGGAACCAGGAAATCGGCAGCAGCGGGACGGTCCACGCGTTCAGATAGGCGCACGCCGCGCGAAACCCGCGCCGCCAGCCCAGATTCTCCTGGTCCCACCAGCGCAGCAGGGGCGTAGCCGCGACGACGTAGAGGAAGGCGAGCAACGGCACGGTGATCAGGCTCATCCAGCCGTCGGCGTCGGCGACGAAGGCGTCTCGTGTCTTGCCGGACGCTTCCAGAATCGGGTTCAGGATTTCCGGCGGCAGACCTTCAAGCAGGTAGCCCGCTCCGCCCTTGAGAAATTGCACCAGCATGAGGACGCCGTTCAGCGCCAGATAGAGGCGCAGAGGGCGCGCATAGCGACCGTTGGCCGTCGGCCCCTGCGTCATCCAGGCTTCGAGCACCCGGCGCGGTCTGAGCAGAATGTCCCTGACGGTGCGAACGTCCGCCGAGCCGACGCCCAGGGCGTCTTCCGACAGATCGTCAATCGTCTGCGCTCGCGCAGACCGCGAATTGTCCTGGTCGGTCATCTTGCATCCCCTCGCCTGTCTGGATCGCATTACGGTGCGGCCCGGGCAAGGGCGGCGGTTGAACCATAGGCTGAACGCGTCCGTGTCATCACGGCGGATGACACGGTTCGGTCGAATGGCTAAGCTTTGGTTCGATCTCGCGATGGGCCTGAATTCATACTGGATCGCACCCTTGATTCCGCAGGATTCGCCTCAGTATGAAATTGATGATCGCGGCCCTGGCCGCTCTCGCCTGCACTGCTGGTGCGGCCTTCGCGCAGGACAAGACCCCGGAAGAAGTCGCCGCCGCTGCGGCCGCGTCCGCCACTCGGGCTTCGGCCCTGCTGGAGGCCAACACTCGACCGATCGCCTTTGACGGGGGCCTGTCCGGTGCCGGCGCCGACTTCCTTCGCGACCAGACGCAGAAGGCTCAGTTCGTCCTGTTGGGCGAGAGCCACAATGATCGCGATACTCCCCTGTTCACCGGGGCGCTGTTCGACAGTCTGCGGGACTGGCGCGCCTTTGACACACTGGTGGTCGAGATCGATCCGGTTGCTGTCGACACCCTCAAACAGCCCGCCAATCGCGGCAAGGCCGAGGCGGCTGCCGATCTCGCCCGGCGTTATCCTAACCATATCGGCTTCGCTTCGGACCAGGATCTGGAGCTGATGGCCCATGCGGCGGGCGTGGCCGACCTGTGGGGCGTCGAACAGGTGCAGGGCGCCCAACCCCTGCTGGAAGAACTGACAGCCCTGGCCCCTGACGATGCCGTGCGCGGTCAGGTCGAGACCCTGCTGACCCAGGTGAAATCCCTCGAAACACGGCGCGATCAGTTCGGGGCCTTCCTTCACGGGGACGCGGAAACCCTGCCCCGGCTCCAGGCGCTGACGACGGCCTTCGCCGCCGAACCCGGATCGCGGGCGGCCTTCCTGCTGGAGACGATGACGACCTCGGCCGAAATCTATTCCTATTACCGCCGCGCTCGGGCGGGCGAGCCAGTCGGCCTGTTCAACAACACGGTGCGCGAGGCGCTGATGAAGCGCTTGTTCCTGCGCCAATATCGGGCCGCCGAGGCCGCGGGCCGCACGCCGCGCGCCCTGTTCAAGATGGGCGCCTTGCACATGTACCGGGGGCGCAATCCGAACCAGGCCTTCCCGATCGGCAACTTCGTCCACGAGTTCGCCATCAGCAACGGGGCCGAGGCCTACGGCGTCTATGTCGTGGCGCAGGGCTATGAGGACGTCAGCGAGCCGGCGTGGATGGCGCCCCTGCTGTCCACGCCAGATCAGCCGGTCGTGATCGACCTGCGGGCGCTGCAGCCGACCGCCAAGCTGTTCGTTGACCAGGTTCCGGTCGA
Organism: Brevundimonas sp. KH_025; assembly: GCF_057839885.1. Lineage (NCBI taxonomy): Bacteria > Pseudomonadati > Pseudomonadota > Alphaproteobacteria > Caulobacterales > Caulobacteraceae > Brevundimonas > Brevundimonas sp. KH_025. Next base: position 2,952,098 of record NZ_CM174501.1, read on the forward strand.
GCAACGGCCAGCCTTGCGCGACTTCATCTACGGCTTCGACGCCCTGGTGATCCTGCCGAACAGTCAGAAGGACAGCTTTGATCGCACGGGCTTCCCTGTGCGCTAAATCACGGCGGCCGCCGCCTCAGTCCTCGTCGTCCTCGATGGCGTGGATCTGGTCGTCGTCGAGGCCGAGGTGGTGGCCGATCTCGTGGATCAGGACGTGGGCGATGATCTCGGCCAGACCGACGTCGGCCCGCTCGCACCATTCGTCGAGAATGGGACGGCGGTAGAGGAAGATGCGCGAGGGTTCCGCCGCCGGACCCATGGCGTCGCGTTCGCCGATGTGGACCCCGGAATAGACGCCGGTCAGGTCGAACGGGTCCTCGATCTCCAGATCGGCCAGGGTCTCTTCGTCAGCGAAGTCATCGACACGGATGACCACTTCTCCGGCCGCCTGACGGAACAGGTCGGGCAGGGCCGCGAAGGCGGCTTCGGCCAGGCGCGCGAAGTCATCGAGGGAAGGGGCGGCTTGGTCGTTCCAGGTCTGGGTCATGGGCTGGATATCGCCCGTGCGCCGCCGCGCCGCAATCAGCTGTCTCGCCGCATCGCAAATCGCGCAATCAGGGTATGGTAAATGCGAATCGGTCGGCGCCTGCCAGCGCGGGCCCGCCGTTCGTTCGACGTTTCTTCTTGGGGCAGGCATGGCCGAGGCCGACATCGCCTATGTGGCCACCGCAGGCGCGGCGGGTCTGGCGCTGGCGATCAGCGCCTGGGCCTGGCGGCTGCGCGCGCGTCTGACCGCGCGCGAAGGCGAGGTCGAGGCCTGGCTGGCCGACGCCCGGCGCCAGGCGGCGGCCTGCGAAGGCGCTCTGAACGTGTTCGACGACGTGCGTCTGGCCCTGACGCCGGAAGGCGCGGCCCAGGCGGTGTTCGGCGCGCCCGAGGCTCTGGCCGCTCTGGCCCCCGGTCGGGCCGGGGACGCCGCGGCGACGGCCATCGCCCAGGCCCTGCACGACACCCACACGGCGCGGATGGAGGGGCTGGTCCAGCGCGGCGAGCCGTTCGAGACCCTGCTGGAATCCGCCGACGGCGCCTGGGCGGTCGAGGGGCGCGCCCTCGGCGGTTCGGCCTGGCTGCGGCTGTCGAAGCTGGGCGGGGCCGAGACGGCGGCGGACGCGGGCCTGGGCGCCCTGGCCGAGGCCTCTCCCGCCCCGACCTGGGTGGTCGACGGGGCCGGACAACTGATCTGGGCCAACCGCGCCTGGCTGACCGAGACCCGGGCTGAAACCCTGGCCGAAGCGCGCGAGACGGGCCTCAGCTTCGATCGCGGCGCAGACGCCGTGGTGGCCGAGGCCTCGCGTCTGAACGCCCGGCAGGAGGGTTTCCGCTGGGTCTCCTCGGACGGCCGTCGCCGCGCCTGGCGCATCCTGGCCGAGCCGCTGGCGGGCGGGCGCGGCGCCGTCATCGCCTTCGCCATCGACATGACCGAGGCCGAGGAGACGCGCGACACCCTGCGCCGCCACGTCGAGGCCCACGACGAGACCTTGAACCACCTGGCCGACGCGGTGGCCATCTTCGGCCCGTCGAAACGGCTGGCCTTCCACAACACCGCCTTCCAGTCGCTGTTCGCCATCGACCCGGCCTGGCTGGACGAGCGCCCGACCCACGCCGAACTGCTGGACCGGCTGCGCCAGAAGCGCCAGCTGCCCGAGGTGGTCGACTACGCCGGGTGGAAGGCGCGCGAGCTGGACTTCTATGGCGCGGCGACGGCCTCGCCGGACGACAGCTGGTCCCTGCCCGACGGGCGGACCTTGCGGGTGGTGCGCCAGCCGCATCCGCTGGGCGGCATCCTGCTGATCTTCTCGGACATCACCGACGAGCTGCAGCTGCGCAGCCGCTACAACGCCCAGATCCAGGTCCAGACGGCGACCCTGGACAAGCTGAACGACGCCGTCGCGGTCTTTGGCTCCGACGGCCGTCTGCGGCTCAACAACGACGCCTTCGAACGCTTCTGGGGCGTGTCGGCCGAACGGCTGGCCGAGGCCGGCGACTTCGACGCCGTAGCCGCCCTGTGCCGTCCGGTGCTGGACGACGCCGCCCTGTGGCTGGGGCTGAAGGCGCGGGTGGCCGATCCCGATCCGGAAAGCCGTGTGCCGATCTCGGGCGAGGGCCGCACCGACGACGGGCGGGTGGTCGCCTGGCAGACCCGTCCCCTGCCCGACGGCGCCACCCTGGTCGCCTTCTCCGACGTCACCGCCCGGCGCGAGCTGGAACAGGCCCTGGCGGCCAAGGAAGCCGCCCTGGCCGAAAGCCAGGCGCTGAAGCGCGAGTTCGTCGGCAGCGTCTCCTATGAGCTGCGCACGCCCCTGACGACCATCGTCGGCTATTCCGAACTGCTGGAGGCCATGGGCGACCTGCCCGAGCGCAGCCGCCAGCACGCGGGCGCCATCCGCGTCGCCGCCAGCCATCTGGCCCGCTCCATCGACGACGTGCTGGACATGGCCCAGATCGACGCCGGCGAGATGGAGCTGACGCTCGGCGACATGCGGGTCTGCGACCTGCTGGAAGCCGCCGCCGACAAGGTGCGGGCCAAGGTCGAGGGCCGCGGCGCCGTGCTGACCGTCGCCTGTCCCGTTGGTCTGAAGCCGGTGCGCGCCGACGCCCGCCGCATCGGCCAGGCCGTCGATCACCTGCTGGAGAACGCCTGTCGCGCCGTGTCCGAGGGCGGAACCGTGACCCTGACGGCGGAAGCCGGGCCGGGCGAGGTCCGCATTCGCGTCGAGGACACCGGGCGGGGCATCCCCTATCACCTGCAGGCCCACGTCTTCGACCGCTTCGTGCGGCGCGAACGCGGCGGGCCAGGCGTGGCTCTGGCCCTGGTCAAGGCCCTGGTCGAGCTGCACGGCGGCTGGGCCGAGGTCCAGTCCGAACCGGGCAAGGGCGCGGCCTTCATCCTGCACCTGCCGGTCGAGGCCACGGCCCCGACGGCGGCCCCGGAACTGCTGCTGGGCTGATGTTCGCCTGATGTCGTGCTAGAGGGCTTGTCCAAGCCTTCAGGACGCTCTCATGGCCGACACGACCCGCCCCCTGCTCAAGACCGCCATCATCTATGATTTCGACGGCACCCTGGCGCGGGGCAATATGCAGGAGGTCAGCTTCATTCCCTCGATCGGGATGACGCCGGCCCAGTTCTGGAACGAGACCGTCCGTCCACGGACCATCGCCTCCGACGGCGACGGCATCCTGATGTACATGCAGATGATGCTGCAGACGGCGCGCGACCAGGGCGCGCCGGTGACGCGCCAGACGCTGCAGGACCACGGCCGCGACGTGGCCCTGTTCGAGGGCCTGCGCGACGGCTCCTGGTTCGACCGGATGAACGAATTCGGCGCCCAGTACGGCCTGGAGATCGAGCACTACATCATCTCGGCGGGCCTTGAGGAGATGATCCAGGGCTGCCCCATCGCCGAGGCCTTCACCCACGTCTTCGCCTCGAAATACGCCTATGACGCTGACGAGGTGGCGGTCTGGCCGGCGGTCGGCGTCAACTACACGACCAAGACCCAGTACCTGTTCCGCATCAACAAGGGCGTGCACAACCACTGGGACGACGAGCGCATCAACCGCTTCATCCCCGACGAGGAACGCCCCATCCCGTTTGACCGGATGATCTTCCTCGGCGACGGCGACACCGACGTCCCGACCATGAAGATGATGCACACCAAGGGCGGCTTCTCCATCGCCGTCTATGACCCCGACAACACCCCGCGCGACCACAACAAGATCCACCGTCTGATCTCGGAAGACCGGGTCAACTTCGTCGCCGAAGGCGACTATCGCGAAGGCACGCCGGTCGACCTGATCGTCAAGGGCCTGATCGGCCGCATCGCCGTCAACTATGGGCGGATGCCGGCGGACTGAGGCAGGAACATTCACCGCTCATCCCGGCGAAGGCCGGGGTGAGTGGGATGAGTGGGATGAGTGGGCTGAGGGAGGCGTGAAGCCTGGATCTAGGGCCTGAGGGTGCGGTCGCGGTTCAGAGCAAAGGTCACATCAGCCCGCAACCCGCCCGCCAACATATGGCGGGTGATGCGCTCGAAGGCCTGGATGAAGACGGCCAGCTCGGCGCGGCGTTCAGCCGGCAGCTCGGCGGGGGCCAGGCCCATCAGCCCCGCCTCCTGCTCGCAGCGCCAGTCCAGCACGGCGTCGAACGACGGCGCCTTCAGGAACAGCACCGCGTCGAACCCGGCGAACAACTCGGCGTAGGGACCAGCCAGTTCCGTATTGGCCGCGCGGCGCCACACCCCCTGCCCGTCCTGCTCGCGTTCCAGCCCATTGATCGGCGCTGTCAGCTCTTCCTCGGCCTGCGGCGTCGCCCCGAGACACCAGCCGTCGATCAGCACCGCCGACGGGCGGCCCGCGAACATGGGCCATTCCGCCTGCGGTCGTCGGTCGTCGGCCAGCTTGTCGAAGGACGGCAGCGGCGTGCGGCTGTCGGGTCCGGCGGCGCGCAGCGCGGCGACGGTCGCCTCCAGCAGCGCCAGATCATGCGTGCCCGGCGGGCCGCGCACGGCGAACAGGGGGTGGACCGCCCTGCCCTTGGCCGCGCGCTCACCCCTAGTCAGATAGACGTCGTCCAGCGACAGATGCGCCGCCCCCAACCGCTCGGCGGCCAACCGGGCGAGCGTGGTCTTGCCCGAGCCTTGCGCCCCGGCGATCCCGATCAGCGGGATGTGGCCCGGCCTGGCATGGGCGGCGATCAAAGCCCCGACCGCGTCCAGCAGCCGGGCGTCGATCATCTCAGTGCTGGCTTTGCGGCAGACGCACGATCAGGCCGTCCAGGTCGTCGCTGACGCGGATCTGGCAGGACAGGCGGCTGTTCGGCTCGACGTTCTCGGCGAAGTCCAGCATCGACTCTTCCATGGCCGAGGGACGGCCGGTCTCGGAGGCGAAATTCTCGTCCACATAGACGTGGCAGGTGGCGCAGGCGCAGGCGCCGCCGCAGTCGGCGTCGATGCCCGGCACATTGTTGCGGATCGCGCCTTCCATGACGGACAGGCCGTTCTTGACCTCGACCGTGTGCTCGGTCCCGTCGTGCTCGATGTAGGTGATCTTGGCCATGCAGGCGTCTTAGCCCAGGCCGCGCCGGAGGCAAGCCCCGGCGCGCGGCGGCCATGAAAAACCCCCGGAGCCTGACGGCGCCGGGGGCTGTTCGGATCGGAAGGCTTCGAGCCTTAGGCCGCCGTGCGCTTGCGGCTCGGCGCGACCATCAGCTTCTTGGTCTCGGCGATCGCCTTGGCCGGGTTCAGCCCCTTGGGGCAGACCTGGGCGCAGTTCATGATCGTGTGGCAGCGATACAGCTTGAAGGGGTCCTCGAGGTCGTCGAGGCGCTTCTGGGTCGCGTCGTCGCGGCTGTCCGAGATCCAGCGGAACGACTGCAGCAGGGCCGCCGGGCCGAGGTATTCTTCCTGGTTCCACCAGTAGCTGGGGCAGGAGGTCGAGCAGCAGGCGCACAGGATGCACTCGTACAGGCCGTCCAGCTTCTCGCGGTCGGCGGGCGACTGCAGGCGCTCCTTCTCCGGGTCGGGCGTGTCCGACTGGAGGTAGGGCTGGATCGAGTCATACTGGGCGTAGAACAGCGACAGGTCCGTCACCAGATCCTTGACCACCGGCTGGTGGGGCAGGGGGGCCACGGTGATGTTGTGCGACGAGCACTCGTCCATGCCCTTGGTGCAGGCCAGGGTGTTGCGGCCGTCGATGTTCATCGAGCACGAGCCGCAGATGCCTTCACGGCACGAGCGACGGAACGACAGGGTCGGGTCGATCTCGTTCTTGATGTGGATCAGGGCGTCCAGAAGCATGGGGCCGTGATCGTCGGACGAGACCTCGAAGCTGTCCCAGCGCGGATCAGAATCCGTTTCCGGGTCATAGCGATAGACCTTGTAGGTCTTGACGTTCTTGGCGCCGGCCGGGGCCTTGTGGACCTTGCCGTTCGAAGGCTTGGAGCCGCGCGGGAGGGTGAGTTGAACCATCTGCCTGCTCCCTTAGTAAACCCGAGCCTTGGGCTCGATGTAGGCGACTTCGTCGGTCATCGTGTACTTGTGCACCGGGCGGTAATCGATCTGGACGCCTTCGCCCGGACGTTTCCACGCCAGGGTGTGCTTCATCCAGTTGACGTCGTCGCGATCCGGGAAGTCCTCGCGGGCGTGGGCGCCGCGCGATTCCGTGCGGTTGGCTGCGCCTTCGATGGTCACGAGCGCCTGAGCGATCAGGTTGTCGTATTCCAGCGTCTCGATCAGGTCGGTGTTCCAGATCAGGCCGCGGTCCGTGGTCTTGATGTCGGTGCCGGCGGCGTCGATCTGGCGCAGCTTGGCCACGCCTTCGTCCAGCGTCTTGCCGGTGCGGAAGACGGCGGCGTCCGACTGCATGGCGCGCTGCATTTCGAGGCGCAGCTTGGCGGTCGGGGTCGAACCCGAGGCGTTGCGGAAGCGGTCGAGGCGGGCCAGGTGTTCGTCGGTCTGGGCCTTGGAGGCTGACGGCACGGCCGAGGCCTTGTCCACCACTTCACCGCAGCGCAGGCCGACGGCGCGGCCGAACACCACCAGGTCGGTCAGCGAGTTGGAGCCGAGGCGGTTGGCGCCGTGCACCGAGACGCAGGCGGCTTCGCCCACGGCCATCAGGCCCGGAACCACGCTGTCGGGGTTGCCGTCGCGCAGGGTCAGGACTTCGCCGTGATAGTTCGTCGGGATGCCGCCCATGTTGTAGTGGACGGTCGGCAGGACCGGGATGGGCTCCTTGGTCACGTCGACGCCGGCGAAGATCTTGGCCGACTCCGAAATGCCCGGCAGGCGCTGGTGCAGGATCTTGGGATCCAGGTGGTCCAGGTGCAGGAAGATGTGGTCCTTGTTCGGACCCACGCCGCGGCCTTCGCGGATTTCGATGGTCATGGAGCGCGAAACCATGTCGCGCGGGGCCAGGTCCTTCACGGTCGGCGCATAGCGCTCCATGAAGCGCTCGCCTTCCGAGTTGGTCAGGTAGCCGCCTTCACCGCGGGCGCCCTCGGTGATCAGGCAGCCGGCGCCATAGATGCCGGTCGGGTGGAACTGCACGAACTCCATGTCCTGCAGCGGCAGGCCGGCGCGCAGCACCATGGCGTTGCCGTCGCCGGTGCAGGTGTGGGCCGAGGTGGCCGAGAAGTAGGCGCGGCCGTAACCGCCGGTCGCCAGCACCACCATCTTGGCGCGGAACTGGTGCATCTGGCCGGTGTCGAGCTGCAGGGCGGTGACGCCGGTGCAGGCGCCGTCCTGCATGATCAGGTCCAGAGCGAAGTATTCGACGAAGAACTTCACTTCCCGACGGACCGACTGGCCGTACAGGGTGTGCAGGATGGCGTGGCCGGTGCGGTCGGCGGCGGCGCAGGTGCGCTGCACCGGGCCTTCGCCGAAGTTGCGGGTCATGCCGCCGAAGGCGCGCTGGTAGATCTTGCCTTCTTCGGTGCGGCTGAAGGGCACGCCCCAGTGTTCCAGCTCGTAGACGGCCTTGGGCGCGTTACGGACCAGGTATTCGATGGCGTCCTGGTCGCCCAGCCAGTCCGACCCCTTGACGGTGTCGTACATGTGCCACTGCCAGGAGTCCTCGCCCATGTTGCCGAGCGAGGCGGAGATGCCGCCCTGCGCCGCGACCGTGTGGCTCCGTGTGGGGAAGACCTTGGTGACGCAGGCGACCTTCAGGCCCTGCTGGGCCGCGCCCAAGGCGGCGCGCAGGCCCGAACCGCCCGCGCCGACGACGACGACGTCGTATTCGTGATCGATAAGCTCGTAAGCAGCCATGGCGGGATCAGACTCCGGCGGGCAGCGGGGCGGAGCCCATCGCCACACGCACGATGAAGAAGATGCTGGCGGCGGCCAGCACGAGGAAGACGAGGTTCGACAGGTTGATCAGGGTCGTCCGGGCCGACGGCGCGGGGACGTAGTCCTCGATGATGACCTTCCAGGCCAGGCTGGCGAACAGGAAGAAGACGATCGCCGTCAGGCCCAGCAGGCCGGCGTTCAGCGCATTGCTAAACCAGGCGACCACGGCCTCATAGCCGGCGCCGGCCAGGGTGAAGCCCGACGACAGGACCCAGAGGCCCAGCGGCATCAGGGCCAGCAGGGCCAGCTTCTCGATCTTCCATTCACCGGCGCCGTGGCGCTCGGAGATCTTCACATGGTTCTTGAACTTGGGGGCGGCGCTCACAGCGAAACCTTTCCGGCGGCGAACAGGACGACCCAGAACAGGACGGTCACGACCAGAGGGCCCCAGACCGCGATGTTGGCCATCAGATTGGCGGACTTGAGATCAAGGCCCTTGCCGGCGTCGTTGATCAGGTGGCGCGTGCCGTTCAGCAGGAAGGAGAACAGCACCAGCGACAGGCCGAACCAGATGAACAGGCCGAACGGCGAGGCCGAGCAGGCCAGAACCTTGGCGTAGGCCTCAGGTCCGGCGGCGACCGCCGCGACCCAGCCCAGCAGCAGGACGGCGCCGACCGTGGCCGCGCCGATGGTGACCCGGAACAGGATGGAGGCCGTCATGGTCACGTGCCACCGCCAGACGTCGGTAAAGGGCGACATCGGCGCGACATGGCCGTTGGGATGGCGGACGTAGCGGCCAGTCGGGTCGCCCGCATCCTGGGGAAGGTTCGACATGCGAATGATTCTCAAAAAACCTGTGGAAAAACAGGGCCGGTTGCAGTGCGATAGGCTTTAGTGACCGCAAAGGCCGGGTGTCAACGAACCGGGGCGGATAAGCGCCGCGGATCGCATTTTCCTGATCAGGCTTCGCGAATCGCTCGCAACAAGGCGGCTCGATCGGCTTCGGACAGGCGAACGGCGCCCGGACGGCCCCAGATCGGATCGGGCCACAGGCCGTCGTCGCGGCGTCGCCCGACGACATGGACGTGCAGCTGGCGGGTGACGTTGCCGAGCGCCGCCGTGTTCAGCTTGTCGATGGGGCGGCCCGCCGCCTGGCCCAGGGCGCGGACGACCTCGCCCGCCCGCACCATCTCTTCGGTCAGCACCGCGCGCTGTTCGGGCGTCAGATCGTCCAGTTCGACCGCGCCCTCGATGCGTGGCAGCAGGATCAGCCAGGGAAAACGCGCGTCGTCCTGCAGCCGCACCTGGCACAGGGGCCAGTCGGCGGCGAAGAGCGACCCGGCCTCGAAGGCGGGATCAGCTTTGAAGTCAGTCATGTCAGATGCTCGTCCTCGAACCAGCGCAGGCGATAGGCGTTCATCGCCGTCGTCGCCAGCCGGGTCGTCAGCCGCCAGTTGACCACGGCCCCGACCGGCGCCCCGATGACGGGGATCAGCTGGGCCAGCTTGGCCAGGTCGATGTAGTCCCGGTACTCCAGCTGGAACCTGCGCCAGTCGAAGTCTTGGATGCGTTCGGGCTGGTGCAGTCCCTTGCCCGCCGCCTCCAGCGCCGCCAGGGCCTTGGGGCGGTGTTTGGCGCTGGAAAAGGCCATCTGGAAGATGCGCAGCAGGAACAGCCGCTCGCCCAAGGTCTTGCCCGAATGGCCGTACAGGGCGCCGATTTCGGCCAGCAGCTTGATCTTGATGGCCAGCAGGGCCGGGAAATCCGCCGCCGCCAGCAGGAAGCTGCCGGCCCCCGCCACCCCGCCCTCGACGCTGGCCGTGGTGCGGTAGAAGTCGACGCGGGTCTGGATCAGCTCTTCGCGCTTGCGCAGGCTGCCGTGCAGCAGAGGCTTGGCCGTGGTCCAGTCGGCGCCGGTCATGATGCCGCGCGTCGCCAGCTCGACGCCGGACGTCACGATCTGGTGGATCCGCTCGGGGATGACCTTGTTGATCCGGTCCTGGGTCGCGCGGGTGGTCATGTCCCACAGGCCTGGACGGCGCAGCTGGCGCTCGCGCCAGGCCTCGGCCTCGGCCAAGACGCGCGCCTCATACTGTCGATCGTCTTCTGCGGCGGTCATCATGCCTCTCTGGATCAGACGACCCTCGCAGGGGCCGACCAAAGGCGCAACGCCCGACGCTTGCTCCCGCTCCGCTGCGGGTCTAGACCGCCCGCCATCGAGTACCGTTTCGCACACGCAACATCGACTGGAGAGACCTGTATGGCTCGCGCGAAGATCGCCCTTATTGGCGCCGGAATGATCGGCGGAACCCTGGCCCACGTGGCTGCGCGCGAAGCGCTGGGCGACGTCATCCTGTTCGACATCGCCGAAGGCACGCCGCAAGGCAAAGCCCTCGACATCGCCGAGGCCTCGGCCGTCTTCGGTCAGGACGTGTCCCTCAAGGGCGCCAACGACTACGCCGACATCGCGGGCGCCGACGTCTGCATCGTCACCGCCGGCGTGCCGCGCAAGCCAGGCATGAGCCGCGACGACCTGATCGGCATCAACCTCAAGGTCATGAAGGCCGTCGGCGAGGGCATCAAGCAACACGCCCCCAACGCCTTCGTCATCTGCATCACCAACCCGCTCGACGCCATGGTCTGGGCCCTGCAGAAGTTCTCGGGCCTGCCCAAGGCCAAGGTCGTCGGCATGGCCGGCGTGCTGGACTCGGCCCGCTTCGCCTACTTCCTGGCTGAAAAGACCGGCGTCTCGGTGCAGGACATCAACGCCTGGACCCTGGGCGGTCACGGCGACGACATGGTGCCGATGGTGCGCCACTCGACCGTGGGCGGCCTGCCGCTGCCGGACGCCGTCGCCGCCGGCTTCCTGACGCAAGCCGAACTGGACGCCATCGTCGAGCGCACCCGCAAGGGCGGCGGCGAGATCGTCGCCCTGCTGAAGACCGGCTCGGCCTTCTACGCTCCGGCTGAATCGGCCATCGCCATGGCCCGCTCCTACCTGCTGGACCAGAAGCGCGTCCTGCCCTGCGCCGTCTGGCTGTCGGGCGAATACGGCCTGTCGGACCTCTACGTCGGCGTCCCGGCCCTGATCGGCGCCGCCGGCGTCGAGAAGATCGTCGAGTTCACCACCAACGACGAAGAAAAGGCCATGTTCGCCAAGTCGGTCGAGTCGGTGAACGGCCTGATCCAGGCCTGCAAGGACATCGAGCCCTCGCTCGCTTAAGGGCGCTATCGCTCGGCTCGCGGAGCCTCGCTGCTTGAGCGCCTAGGCGCTCCGGCCGCGTCGGGTCGAGAAGGCGGAGCCTTCTGGCCGCGGCCGAACAAATGAGAAGGGCCGCATCCTCGGGTGCGGCCCTTTTTTCGTGTCAGTTGGCCGGGGTCGCTGCGCTGGGCGTGAAATAGCCGACGTGCAGGGCGAAGACGGGCAGCAGGCTGCGCCAGATGGCGACGCTGTCGGTCAGCTGCGACGGACCGATGCCGTTCAGCAGCACCACGTCCTGCTGGAAGATGGCGGCGCCGTTCGGCCGTCCGCCCGACGGGGCCTCGTAGAAGGCCTTGGTGAAGCGGCGCTCGGCGTTCCAGGCGTTGACCCTGTCCAGCGTCACCTGAGGGTTGCTGAAGCCGGCGCCGAACTGCAGGTCGCCGCAGACCTGATTTTCACAGCTGTTGAAGGTGACGGTCCAGGACAGGTTCTCATTCTCGCGCACCTGGACATAGGGCTGGCCGCCGCCCTGCACCTCGCCGACGGTCAGGCCTTGCGCCTTCAACCAGTCGATCACGGCGGCGACGGGCAGGCCGGTCGCCGCCGTGGCCGGCGCCGCGGCGGGAGCGGCCTGGGCGGCGGGCGTCTGGGCCAGGGTGGTGGTCGGGCTGGCCGCCAGGTTGGCGGTCAGGGCGGCGGCGAAGGCGAGGGCGCTGAGGGTGGAAGTCACGGGCGTCTCCGTTTGATTTCGCCCACCCTACCTCAGGCGTGGGCGGACGCCAGATTGTCCTGTTCTTCGTCGTCGCCTCTCTGCGCCAGCCAGGAGGCGCTGCGCATCTCATTGAGCCGCGAGACGGTGCGTTCGAACTCGAAGGCGCCGACCCCTTCGGCGTAGAGGGCTTCGGGTTCGGCCTCGGCCAGAACGACCAGCCGGGTCTTGGCCTCGTAGAGGGCGTCGATCAGCGTCACCAGACGGCGCGCCTCGTGGTGGTTGGCGGGGGACAGCGTCGGCACGTCCGACAGGAACAGGGTGTGGAAGCGCCGGGCGATCGCCAGATAGTCCTGCGGCCCCAGCGGCGTCCCGCACAGTTCGTTGAAGGTCGCCCGGGCCATGCCGCCGACCGTCCGCTTGACCCGCACCTGACGGCCCAGGACCGGCAGGGCGGCGGGTTCCTCGGGTTCGCCCCCTTTGAGGTCCGACCACAGGGTCTCGAACCCGTCGCGGGCGGCGTCGTCCAGCGGCGAGAACCAGACCTGGGCGCCGGCCATCCGGTCCAGGCGGAAGTCGCGGGCGCCCGCCGTCTCCACCACCTCGCAGCGCGCGCGCAGGATGTCGATGAAGGGCAGGAAGAGCTGGCGGTTGATGCCGTGCTTGTAGAGGTCCTCGGGCGCGCGGTTCGAGGTGACGGCCAGGACCACCTTCTTCTCGAACAGGGCCTCGAACAGCCGGCCCAGGATCATGGCGTCGGCGATGTCGGTGACTTGCAGTTCGTCGAAGCACAGCAGCCGGGCTTCCGAGGCGATCAGGGCCGCGATCGGCGGGATGGGATCATCGCCCTTGCTGGTGCCGAACACCGCCTTGCGGCTCCGCGCGTCGCCCTCGCGCCACTGCTTCACCAGGTCGTGGATGCGGGCCATGAAGGCGTGGAAGTGGGCGCGGACCTTCTTTTGCTCGGGCGTGGCCGAGTAGAACAGGTCCATCAGCATGGACTTGCCGCGTCCCGGCGGTCCCCAGATGTAGATGCCCTTCACCTCGGGCGGGCGGGCGAACAGGCCCTTTTTCGCCAGATCCGCCTCCAGCCGCTCCAGCGCGGCCAGCAGGTCCAGTTGCTGCGGATCGGGGGCGATCACGCCCTCTTCGACGCGGATGTCGTAGGCGTTGCGGATGCGGGAGGTCATGCCCAGCGGCATAGCGCCAAGGGGGCGATCAGGAAAGGCGGCGGCCTTGCTCTGGCCGCGAAGTCAGGAAATTGGGTGAAACTGGTTGCTTCGCGCTTGCGAAAGACCCAAATGCAGAACCGCTTTTCTCCCCAGCGCCCCTACAAGGATATTTTCATCATGGGCTATCGCGTCGCCATCGTTGGCGCCACCGGCAACGTCGGCCGGGAAATGCTGAACATCATCGAGGAACTGAACTTCCCGGTCGATAAAATGCATGCGATCGCCTCGCGAAAATCCAAGGGCGTGGAGGTGTCCTTCGGCGACAAGACGCTGAAGTGCGAGGACCTGGAGCAGTTCGACTTCTCCACCGTCGACCTGGTGCTGATGAGCGCGGGCGGCACGGTGTCCAAGGCCTGGTCCGAGAAGATCGGCAAGGCTGGTCCCATCGTCATCGACAACTCCTCGGCCTTCCGCATGGATCCGGACGTGCCGCTGATCGTGCCCGAGGTGAACCCCGACGCGGTCAAGCTGGCGCGCAAGAAGAACATCGTCGCCAACCCCAACTGCTCGACCGCCCAACTGGTCGTGGCGCTGAAGCCGCTGCATGACGCGGCCAAGGCCAAGCGCGTGGTGGTCTCGACCTATCAATCCGTGTCGGGCGCCGGCAAGGAAGGCATGGACGAGCTGTGGAACCAGACCAAGGCCATCTACGGCCTGGGCGACGCCACGCCCAAGAAGTTCCCCAAGCAGATCGCCTTCAACGTCATCCCCTACATCGGCTCCTTCCGCGACGACGGCTACACCGACGAGGAAGCCAAGATGTGGGACGAGACCCACAAGATGATCGACCCCTCGATCAAGCTGACCGTGACCTGCGTCCGCGTGCCGGTTTTCGTCGGCCACTCGGAGTCCGTGACGGTCGAGTTCGATCGCCCGATCGAGCCGGACGAGGCCCGCGAGATCCTGCGCGAAGCCCCGGGCGTCCAGGTCATCGATAAGCTGGAGCACGACGGCTACATCACCCCCGTCGACGCCGCTGGCGAACACGCCGTCTATGTCAGCCGCATCCGCAAGGATCCGACCGTCGAGAACGGCCTGTCGTTCTGGGTCGTCTCGGACAACCTGCGCAAGGGCGCGGCCCTGAACGCCGTCCAGATCGCCCAGCTGCTGGACGAAACCGGCGTCATCACCCCGTCCAGCGGCTATCGCAGCCTGACGGTCTAAGTGAAGGGGGCCTAACGCCCCGCGCGCGGCGCGGGGCTGCTTGAGGCCCTTCGTATCCTCTCCAAGCCTCCGTCGCGCCTGTGGCGCGGCGGAGGCCGAAAGGTCCGCCGTGACCGCGTCCCCCTCCCCGAACTCGTCCGAAGCTCGCGCCGCCCTGATGGCGGGGGTGGGCTGCTACCTGCTGTGGGGCTTCATCCCCCTGGTCTTCCAGCAGATGGCGCATCAGGGCGCGGACGCCTGGGAGATCATGGGCCACCGCGCCGTCTGGGGCGTGCTGTGGGCCCTGCTGCTGGTGCTGATCGCGCGTCAGTGGACGCAAGTTCTCGCCGTCTTCCGCCAGCCCAAGGTGCTGGGCTGGCTGGCCCTGTCGGCGGTGCTGATCGCTGCCAACTGGACCACCTATGTCGTGGCCGTGAACAACGGCCGGACCCTGGACGCCTCGCTTGGCTACTATCTGAATCCCCTGCTCAACATGGCCGCCGGGGCTTGGCTGTTCCGGGAACGGATCGACCGCTTCGGCGCCGCCGCCATCGGCCTGGCCGCCGTCGGCGTGGTGCTGCAGACCCTGGCCCTGGGTCATGCGCCCTGGGTGTCCCTGCTGCTGGCCTTCAGCTTCGCCGGCTACGGCATCATCAGGAAGCGCGTCTCGGTGGACGCCCAGACCGGCCTGTTCATGGAGTGCCTGCTGCTGGCCGCGCCCGGCCTGGCCTGGGTCGTCTTCATCGAGGCGACGGGGCAGGGCCATTTCACCGCCTCGCCCGCCGCCACCTTCTGGCTGCTGTTCGCCGGTCCGGCCACGGTCATCCCGCTGGCCCTGTTCGCCTGGGCGGCGCGGCGTATGCCCCTGTCCAGCATGGGCTTCCTGCAGTTCCTGGCCCCGACCATCGTCTTCTTCATCGGCGCCATGCAGGGGGAGGCCCTCGGCGGGCTGCGCATCGCCTCCTTCGCCTTCATCTGGCTGGGCGCCGCCGTCTTCGCCGTCGGGGCGGTGCTCAAGGTGCGCCGGTCCAGCCGCACGGCGGAAACCATCGTCGCGCCCGAACCCGGCCTGCTGGACGACCCCGCTGAGGACCGTATGGCGACGCTGGACCAAGAGAGCGAACGCCCGCGCTGAAGCCGCGTTGAGGTCGGGCGCCGTTCCAGCCTAGAAGGGACGATGATCCGCGCCCGCTCCCTCGCCGCCCTTGCCCGTTCCCTGGTCCTGGCCGTCGCCCTGGCGGCCGGCTCGTCCGCCTGCGCCCAGAGCATCGGGATGCAGGGGGACGGCGACGAAGTGATCCGCACCGCGCGCAGCGAGGCGCCCGCCGCCTCGACCCCGCCGGTCGTCGTCCCGACCACGGCCGAGACCTTCGACGCCGTCAGCGCTGCCTTGGACGCCGCCGCCGAGGCCTGGTCGTCGGGCGACGTCGAGGCGGTGATGGCCACCTATGTCGCTGACGAACCCCTGCTGGTCTTCCTCGGCGACGCGCCGCTGAAGGGGCCGGACGCCGTGCGCGCCGCCCTTGCCGCCCGCGCCGCCCAGCCCGGCGGCCTCGGCCTGATGACCTATGAGTGGTTCGAGACCCTGCAGTTCGACGTCAACACCACGGTGGCCTCGGGCCGGGTGGTGGTGCGGCGCGAGGGCAAGACCCAGCGCGGCCTGTTCACCCGCGTCCTGCGCCGCACGCCCGAGGGCTGGCGCATCGTCCACGACCAGCTGGCCTGGGGCGCTGAGGCCTGACGCCTAGAGGGCGGCGTAGAGCGCCTCGACCAGCCGCAGGGCGCGCGGATCGCCGATCAGGTGCGGCGACTGGCGCGTCATGACGTAGGCGGCTGAAACCCGCGCGCCCGGATCGGCGAAGGCCATCGACCCGCCCCAGCCGGTGTGGCCGACGGTCTGCGGGTTGGGACCAAAGACGTTCAGACCCTCATTGCGCATGAAGCCCGCCGCCCAGTTCATGTTGAAGGGCACGACCTTGTCGAGGCCGCGGATGCGCTCGCGCGTGGCCTGCTCCAGGGTCTCGGCCGACAGCACCGCCCGGCCGCCCAGGCCGCCGCCGGTGGCGATGATCGACATGATCCGCGCCAGATCCTTCGCCGTGCCGTGCAGGTTGGCCGAGGGGATCTCCGCCATCCGCCACTCGGTCGATCCGCGCCCGCCCGGCGCCGAGCCCCGGTCGAGGAAGGCGGCCTTCTTGACCGCGTCGATGGGGCCGAGGTCGGGCGCGGCGGCGGGCTTCCTCATCTGCGCCACGCGCCCGTGCTCGCTCTCGGGCAGGCCGATCCACAGGTCCAGATCAAACGGCGCGGCGAAGTCTTCGCGCAGCGCCGTCCCCATGCTGCGCCCGTCGACGATGCGGAACAGCTCGCCCGCCAGATAGCCGATGGTGATCGGATGGTATCCTGACGCGGTGCCGGGTTCCCACAACGGAGCCTGGGCCGCCAGCCTGTCCAGCACGGCCTGACGGTCGAACCAGATGGCCGGCTCGACCCCGTCGGAAAAGCCCGGCAGGCCCGACTGGTGGCTCATCAGCTGGCCGACGGTCAGCTGCTCCTTGCCCGCCGCGCCGAAGGCCGGCCAGTGGTCGGCGACCCGGTCCTCATAGGACAGCAGGCCCTTGTCCACGCAGCGCGCGATCATCAGGGCCATGACCGCCTTGCCGGTCGAGAAGACCGGAACCAGCGTGTCCTCGGTAAAGGGCTTGGTCCCCGCCAGATCGGCCGACCCGGCCCATAGGTCCAGCGCCACCTCGCCGTCGATGACGACGGAAAAGCGCGCCGCCAGCTCGTTCAGCCCCTCGGGCGCATCGACGAAGTTGGCGACGAAGGCGTCCTTCACCGCGTTGAAACGGGCGGGGCAGAGGCCGTGGATTTCGGGCAGGTCGGTCATGCGGGCGGTCTAGCGCGTCAGTCGGCTGAGGTCACGGCTTGCGCCCAATCACTTGCGGGCATCGGCCGAGGCTTGGCGCGCGGCCTCGAACTCGTCGCCCGGCTTCCACGCCGGCCAGTCGCGCGAGTTGGCCAGGGCGTAGCCGACCTCGTACAGTAGCTGCACGTCGGCGGCGGCGGCGTCCATCTTCCACTTAGGCGTCCATTCGTCCGTGGGCTGATGATAGCGGTTGGCGACATAGTCGCGGCTGGCGGCGTTGTGGCCGGTGAAGCCAGCGGCGGCGAACAGGGCGGGCACGCCCTTCCTCGCCAGGGGGAAGTGGTCGGAGCGATAGAAGGCCCCGGCCTGGGGCGCCGGATCGGGGATCAGGCGGCGGCCTTCGCGGCCCGCCAGCACGGCCAGACGGTCGTCCAGATCATTCTTGCCCGCGCCGATGACGACGATGTTGGGATCGATCTCGGTCCCCGGCAGCAGGCTGTCCATGTTGATGTTGGCGACCGTGGTCTCCAGCGGCCAGACCGGGTTGGCGGCGTAGTATTCGGCCCCCAGCAGGCCCGTCTCCTCGGCGGCCCAGCTGACGAAGACGGTCGAGCGTTCCGGGCGCGGCCCCTCGGCGAACAGGCGGGCCAGCTCCAGCACCGCCGCCACGCCCGTCGCATTGTCCACGGCCCCGTTATAGATGTCGTCGCCGTTCTTGGGCGTGGCCCGGCCATAGGCGTCCCAGTGGGCGCCGAACATGACGGTCTCGTCCGGGTGGGTCGCGCCCGGCAGGCGGGCCATGACGTTGCGGGTCTGCACCCGATCAGCCGTCTGGCCGAAGTCGATGGACATGGTCACGCCGTCCAGCGCCACGGGGCGGAAGTCGGGCGTGCGCGCCTGCGCCCTCAGCGCCGCGAAATCGAGACCCGCGTCCTGGAACAGCTTTTCGGCCACGGCGCCCTGGATCCAGCCCTGCGCGGCGACGCGCTCCTTGTCCGGGTCGGCGCGGACGATGTCGAACTTGGGCGCGACCGAGGAATTCTGCAGCGTCGACCAGGGATAGCCCGCCCCCGGCGTGTCGTGGATGACCAGGACGCCTGCCGCCCCGTGCGCCGCCGCCACCTGGAACTTGTAGGTCCAGCGGCCGTAGAAGGTCATGGCTTGGCCGTCGAACTTGCCCGCCACAGGATGGCCCTCGGGCGCGCCGAAGTCGGGATCGTTGACCAGGACCAGCATGATCTTGCCGCGCAGATCGACGCCCTTGTAGTCGTCCCAGCCGCGCTCGGGCGCGTCCACGCCATAGCCGACGAAGACCAGGGGCGCGTCGGTCAGGGTCACGTGATCGACCGGCCGGTCGGACGAAACGATGACGTCCGTGGCGCGCTGCAGGGCCGTGGTCTGGCCCTTGGCCGTGACGCTGATGGCCGCTGGGCCGTCCTGGCTGGTGCGGCTGACCTGTGCGACCTGAACCCAGGATCCGTCAGGTCCGCCGGGCTCCAGGCCGAGGGCCTGGAACTGTTGCGACAGCCATTCGATGGTCCTGTCCTCGCCCGGCGTGACCGGGGCGCGGCCCTCGAACGCGTCCGAGGCCAGAACCCGGGTGGCCTCGTTCAGCCGGGCGGGATCGACGCGGCCGGTCGGCGCGGTCTGGGTCGCTACCTGGGCCAGCGCCGAGGTCGAGGTCATCAGGGCGGCGATCAGGCCGAGCGCGGCGGCGGAACGGGACATCGACATCAGGCGTACTCGAACGACAGCGAAGGGGAGGGCGACAGGCTGCGCCCTCGCGCCCGGCCTGTCGACCCCAGCCTTGGTCGATCAGCGGGTCTTGAGCCAGTCGAGAACGCCGCCCGCCGCCACCACGCCGGACGCGAAGGAGGCCTGCAGCAGATAGCCGCCGGTCGGGGCCTCCCAGTCCAGCATCTCGCCAGCCACGAAGACGCCGGGCTTGGCCGTGAGCATCAGCCGCTCGTCCACGGCGTCCAGCGTCACGCCCCCGGCTGAGGAGATGGCGCGGGCCAGGCCCTGAACCCCGGTCAGGGTCAGGGTCACGCCCTTGATGCGCGCCGCCAGAGGACCGGGCTCGCTCGGCAGCGGTCCGCCCTCGCGCAGCAGGGCGATGGCGGCGGGGTCGAGGTGGACGATCTTGCGCAGCCAGTTGGACAGGCTGTCCTTGCCGCGCGGCTTCAGCAGCTTCTGGGTCAGGGCGGGACGGCTGAGGTCGGGCCGCAGGTCCAGCTTCAGCTCGGCCGACCCGTCGCGCGCGATGGCGTCGCGTAGGCCCGCCGACAGGGCGTAGACGGCCCCGCCCTCGACGCCATAGGCGGCGATCATGGCCTCGCCGCGCACGGTGAGTCCGGCGTGGGTCACGGCGACGCCCTTCACCGGCTGGCCGGCGAAGCGGTCGCGCAACAGCGGCGACCAGTCCACGTCGAAGCCGACGTTGGCGGGTCGGAAGGGGGCGACGGCGACGCCCGCTTCGGTCAGCCCCGGAACCCAGGCGGCGTCTGAGCCGAGCTTGGCCCAGCTGGCCCCGCCGAGCGCCAGAACCACGGCCTCGGGCCGTTCCAGCGTC
Source organism: Brevundimonas sp. KH_025 (assembly GCF_057839885.1). Taxonomy (NCBI): domain Bacteria; kingdom Pseudomonadati; phylum Pseudomonadota; class Alphaproteobacteria; order Caulobacterales; family Caulobacteraceae; genus Brevundimonas; species Brevundimonas sp. KH_025. The sequence goes on from NZ_CM174501.1 coordinate 2,971,657, forward strand.
TCGCCCTCTGGCGTGTCGAAAGTCAGCGCCCCATCCTTCCAGCCGGTCCAGCGCGAGCGGACGCGGACCTCGACGCCCAGGCCCTCCAGCCGCGCCAGCCAGGCCCGCAGCAGGGGCGAGGCCTTCATGGCTTTCGGGAAGACCCGGCCCGAGGAGCCGACAAAGGTCTCCTGGCCCAGGCCCTCGGCCCAGGCGGTCAGGTCGGCGGGAGAGAAGGCGTCCAGCCAGCCGGCGACACGGTCCCGCGCCGGGCCGTAGCGGTCGAGGAAGGGCACCAGCGCCTCCGAATGGGTCAGGTTCAGCCCGCCGCGACCGGCCATCAGCAGCTTGCGGCCGACGGACGGCATCCGCTCGTGGACGACGACGCGCAGGCCCGCGGAGGCCAGCCGCTCGGCGGCCATCAGCCCGGCGGGGCCGGCGCCGATCACGGCGACAGTGAAGGGTGTGGAGGAAGGCGCGTCGTTCATGACGCCTTCCTAGACCGGAACGTCCGCGAACGGCATACGCTCTGTCCTCATGAGCGTCGCCTTCACCCGAGAAGAAGATCTGGAAGCCACAGCCGCCGACCTGGTGGACCGGCCGATCTCGCCCCATCCCAATCATGTCACGGCCGAGGGGCTGGCGATGATCGAGGCCGAACTGGCCTCGGCGCGCGCGGCCTATACCAAGGCCCAGACCCAGGGCTCGATCGAGGCCGACCGCACCGCCATGGCGCGGGCCACGCGCGACCTGCGCTACTGGTCGTCGCGGCGGGCCACGGCGCAACTGCTGGAGACGGCGCCGGACGGCCGGGCGCGTTTCGGCGGCTCTGTGACCATCGAGCGCGAGGACGGCCGCACCCAGACCTGGCGCATCGTCGGCGAGGACGAGGCCGACCCGGCCAAGGGCAGCGTCAGCCACGTCTCGCCCCTGGCCCGCGCCCTGATGGGCAAGCGGGTCGGCGACGAGGCAAGCGTGGCGGGCCAGTCGGTCGAGATCGTCGCCGTCGACTAGGCTGCGTCGAGGGTCAGCAGGCCGCGCGTCGGGCCGAGGCCGCGGCGGGGCGGCGCGCCTTGGCGCTGACGGGCGCGACGGGCTTGCGCGCTTCCAGCAGGGCGCCGATCCAGCCCCACGCGGGTTCCTTATGAGTGCGATACATTTCTTCCATCAGTCGTCCTCCTTTCGTGTGACCCGAATATGCGGTTGACGCGGGGCGTGCACAAACGAGACGATGGAGTTCACGCATAAGGCTTGCTTATGGTTGACGTCCTGTCCCGCATTCCCGTCGACGCCCTGAGGGTGTTCGAGACCGCCGCGCGCCTGCTCAGCTTCACCCGCGCCGCCGAGGCCTTGGGCATGAGCCAGGCGGCGGTCAGCTGGCGCATCCGCGACCTGGAGCAGAGGCTGGATCGGCCCCTGTTCGTGCGCGGCACGCGGCAGGTGTCGTTGACGCCCGAGGGCGAGCGGCTGGCCACGGCGGCGACCGAGGCCATGACCTTGCTGCGGCGGGCCGTGGCCGACGTGGTCGAGGCGGATCAGGGGGTGCTGGCCATCACCACCCTGCAGACCCTGGCGACCCAGTGGCTGGCGACGCGGCTAGGGGCCTTCCAACTGGCCAACCCCGATCTGGCGGTGCGGGTGGACACCAGCTCCATCCTGTCCAGCCTCAGCGCCGACGGGCTGGACGTGGCCCTGCGTTTCGGTTCGGGTCAGTGGCCGGGCCTGGAGAGCCGCTTCCTGATGCCCGCCGTCTTCACCCCGGTCTGCACCCCGGCCATGCGCGACCAACTGGATCTGAAGACCCCCGCCGATCTGAAGCGCGCCCATCTGGTCGGAGACAAGGGCGAGTGGGCCGCCTGGTTCGCCGCCGCCGGGGTGGCCCCCGCCGACGCGGCCCCGCCCCCGCGCCTGACCGCCGACAATCAGGCCATGGAGGTGGCGGCCGCCCTCGGCGATCAGGGCGTGGCCCTGGGCTCGCCCATCCTCTACGCCCGCGAGTTGAAGCGCGGCCTGCTGGTCCGCCCCTTTTCTCAGACCGTCGCCTTGGCCGAGGGCTACTGGATCTGCTACCCGCCCGCCCGCCGCCTGACCCCCAAGATCGCCCGCTTCCGCGACTGGCTGCTGGACACGGCGCGGTCGGACCCGGCGGTGGTCGAGGGCGCGAGGTTGGCGGGACGCGAGGTGGGGGAAGCGGGGGCCTAAAGAAAAAGGGCGGGACCTTTCGATCCCGCCCTTCCTTGGTTCTAGCGTTGGTTGGCTTGGACTTAGAAGTCCATGCCGCCCATGCCGCCCATTCCGCCCATGTCGGGGGCGCCGGCGCCGCCCTTCTTGGGGGCGTCGGCGATGGCGGCTTCCGTCGTGATCATGATGCCGGCGACCGAGGCGGCCGACTTCAGAGCCGAACGGACGACCTTGGCCGGGTCGATCACGCCCATCTGGACGAGGTCGCCGTATTCTTCGGTCTGGGCGTTGAAGCCGAACGAAGCGTCTTTCGACTCCATGACCTTGCCGACCACGATCGAGCCTTCGACGCCCGAGTTTTCCGAGATCTGACGGATCGGAGCCTGCAGGGCGCGACGGACGATGGCGATGCCGGCGTTCTGATCGGCGTTGGCGCCCTTCAGGTCGACCAGCTTCTTGGAGGCTTGCAGCAGGGCCACGCCGCCGCCCGGGACGATGCCTTCATCGGCAGCGGCGCGGGTTGCGTTCAGGGCGTCGTCGACGCGGTCCTTCTTTTCCTTCACTTCGACTTCGGTCGAACCGCCGACGCGCAGGACGGCGACGCCGCCGGCCAGCTTGGCCAGACGCTCTTGCAGCTTTTCCTTGTCGTAGTCCGAGGTGGTGTCCTCGATCTGACGCTTGATCTGCGAGACGCGGGCTTCGATGCCCTCTTTCTCACCGGCGCCTTCGACGATGGTGGTGTCGTCCTTGGTGATCTGGACCTTCTTGGCCTTGCCGAGCATGTCGAGCGTGACCGTTTCCAGCTTGATGCCGAGGTCTTCCGAGATGACCTGGCCGCCCGTCAGGATGGCGATGTCTTCCAGCATGGCCTTGCGGCGGTCGCCGAAGCCCGGAGCCTTGACGGCGGCGACGCGCAGGCCGCCGCGCAGCTTGTTGACCACCAGGGTGGCCAGGGCTTCGCCTTCGATGTCCTCGGCGATGATCAGCAGGGGGCGGCCCGACTGAACCACGGCTTCCAGCACCGGCAGCATGGGCTGCAGCGAGGTCAGCTTCTTCTCGTGGAGCAGGATGAGGGGCTCTTCGAGGGCGACCTCCATCTTGTCGGCGTTGGTGATGAAGTAGGGCGACAGGTAGCCGCGGTCGAACTGCATGCCTTCGACGATGTCGACGGTGGTTTCGGCCGTCTTGGCTTCCTCGACCGTGATGACGCCTTCGTTGCCGACCTTGGCCATGGCCAGGGCGATCAGCTCGCCGATTTCAGCGTCGCCGTTGGCCGAGATGGTGCCGACCTGGGCGATTTCCGAGTTGTTCGAGACCGGCTTGGAGATGGTCTTCACTTCGTCCAGGGCCACGGCGACGGCCTGGTCGATGCCGCGCTTCAGGTCCATCGGGTTCATGCCGGCGGCGACGGCCTTCAGGCCCTCTTGCACGATGGCTTGAGCCAGGACGGTGGCGGTGGTGGTGCCGTCGCCCGCGTTGTCGTTCGCCTTGGAGGCGACTTCGCGGATCATCTGGGCGCCCATGTTCTCGAAGGCGTCTTCCAGCTCGATCTCTTTGGCGACCGAGACGCCGTCCTTGGTCGAGCGCGGGGCGCCGAACGACTTCTGGATCACGACGTTGCGGCCCTTCGGACCCAGGGTCACCTTGACGGCGTCAGCCAGGACGTTGACGCCCTTCAGCATCTTGTCGCGGGCGTCGGTGTTGAATTTTACGATCTTAGCAGCCATGAGCCTGCTCCTATCTGAATGTTTTTATTGAAAGAATTCTACGACAAATGGGGAGGCGATTAAGCCAGCACGCCCAGGATGTCGGATTCCTTCATGATGATCAGGTCGTCGCCTTCGATCTTCACTTCCGTGCCCGACCACTTGCCGAACAGGATGCGGTCGCCAACAGCGACGTCCAGGGCGACGAACTCGCCGTCTTCGTCACGGACGCCCTTGCCGACGGCGATCACTTCGCCTTCTTGCGGCTTTTCCTTGGCCGTGTCGGGGATGATGATCCCGCCCTTGGTCTTGGATTCTTCTTCAACGCGCTTGACCAGCACGCGGTCGCCGAGCGGACGAAACGCCATCGGACTTCTCCCTTAAACCCCCGAAGCGGGGCGTTTTGAAATGGTGGGCGGCGCCCCCGCGACCGCCGCTTTGGCAGCCGGTCGGCGAGAGTGCTAACGCTTGGGGCAAGTAGGAGGGCCGGTCCAAGGCGTCAAGGCGACGGCTGCGAAAGAGGGGCGGATTCTGGCCTATTGACTCCAAGAGCTTTAAATTACAAAGTTCATTGTCTTTGTGAAACCCGAGGGGCCGCTCCGGCTCCGGTCACGAGGGGAGGAGAGAGAAGATGCAAGCGGTTCAAAAGGCGGCCCTGGCCGCCGCCCTGTCGTCCTTCGTGCTGATGGGGGCCGGTTCGGCCCTCGCCGGCGATGTCGTCATCACCGTGACCGGCGTTCAGGCGCGCGGCGGCGACCTGCTGGTCGGGCTGCAGACGTCCGCCCAGTTCCTGAAGCATGAGGGCGACCACGGCGAGATCATCAAGGCGCCCACGGCCGGGCGCCAGGTCGTCATCCTGAAGAACGTGGCGCCGGGGGACTATTCCATCTCGGTCCTGCACGACATGAACGGCGACCAGCAGATGGCCCTGTCGAACGGCATGCCCGCCGAGGGCTGGGCCATGTTCCGCGGCGAGACCCTGAGGGCCGCCCCGACCTTCGATCAGGTCAAGTTCACCGTGCCCGCGAGCGGGGGCGCCGACGTGAGCGTGGCCATGCAGTATCCGTCCGGGGGCTGAGCCGGACGGGCGAAACGGCTCCTGGCGCATGACCGGGAGCCGATTTCGGCGGGGGTGCAAGATGACTGGAAAATGAACAAACCCCCTTGGGGTCGTTCAGCGGGGGCCTCCTAAAAAGGGGACAACGGATCAACCGGCTTTCGAAAGGAGCCCCCGCCATGAAGACCATTTCCAAGATCGGCGTCGGCGCGATGGCTCTGACGATGCTGGCGGCCACACCCGCCGCCGCCCAGAACTATCGCGACCGTGACCGCGACAACACCGGCCGCGACGCCGTGATCGGCGCCGTCGTCGGCGGCGTCGCCGGCGCCCTCATCGGCCAGGGCGACGGACGCTATATCGCCGGCGGTGCCTTGGCCGGCGCCGGCCTGGCCGCCGTGTCTTCCGACAGCGACCGCGACAACTGCAACTATTACCGCGGCGGCCGCTGCTACCGGAACCAGGGCCACTGGGAGCGCGAGCACGGCGTCAACAGCCGCGACGGCTACTACAACGACCGCTACGAAGGCCGTGACAACGGGCGCTATTACCGCGACGGCCGCTACTGGCGGAACCACGGCGAGTGGCGCAGCCACCAGAACCGCCGCGACCATCGCCACGACCGCGACTATCGCTACGACCGCCGCTGGTAGGCTCCAGCGCCGCGGCGAATGAAGGCCCGGCCGCAACGCCGGGCCTTTTTCGTGGCCGGCGTCAGCGGACGCCGACGGTCAATGTGTAGTTGGCGTGCTCGTCGCGGCGAGCGGCGTTGCGCATCAAATAGACCCGCACGACGTAGTCGCCGCTGGACGGCAGAACGCCGCGCCAGTCGACGACATTGGCCGCCCCGTCCAGGGCCGTGCCGTCGCCGCGGCTGGGCAGGACGTTGAAATAGGCTGAGGCGTTGGTGGTCTGCATCCGCACGGTCATGGTCTGGCCCCGACGCGCGCCGACGACGTAATCGACCGAGTCATAGCCGTGCAGATTGCCGTGCAGCGTGGCCGAAGAGGCGCCGCGCGCGAACTGGACCCTTTCAGTGCGGCTGTGGTCCTGGGCGGCGGCCGGCAGGGCTGTGGCGATCAGGGCGGCGAGGAGAAGGGGCTTGAGCATGGGAGCTTTCCAGGTTGAGGCCGTGGAACGGTGAAGCTGGCCTCGAGGTTCCGCCGCGCTGGTTCTTAGGCAGCGGCTCTTTGCGCTTTTCCGATCAGGCCCAGATGGGTGACGCCAAAGGCGTCCGGCGACTTCAGCCCGTAGCCGAGGGCGCGGTCGAAGCCGATGTGGGCCAGCCAGATCAGGGCAAGGGCGGTCACGAAGCCGCCGCCGGTCAGCAGGCCCGTCGCCGCCAGCAGCAGCGGCCCGATCAGGCTGTGGGCGAGGTTGTAGGCCCAGGCGCCGAGGCGCGGCCCGGCCAGATAGCCGAAAAAGGACAGGTCGGGCGCCAGGAAGAGGGCGGCGAACAGCAGCCACCCCTGGCCGAACCGGGCGTAGCCCAGGACGGAGACGGCCAGCAGGGCCAGGCCCTCCAGCCTCTGCCAGATCGGGGCGACGACGGTCACTTCAGCAGCCGGGTCAGCAGGGCCGCCGTCGAGGGGTCGAGGTCGGGCGAGGGCGCGCCTGCCGCGACGTCCCTGAGCACGGCCTTGGCCAGCACCTTGCCCAGTTCGACGCCCCACTGGTCGAAGCTGTTGATGTCCCAGATCACGCCCTCGACGAAGGTCTTGTGCTCATAGAGGGCGATCAGGGCGCCCAGCGCCTGCGGCGTCAGCCGGTCCATGAGGATGGCGGTCGAGGGCCGATTGCCGGGGAAGGTCTTGTGCGGGGCCAGGCGGTCGGCCTCGGCCTCCGACGCGCCCGAGGCGATCAGTTCGGCGTGAGCCTGGGCCTCGGTCTTGCCCTGCATCAGGGCCTGGCCCTGGGCCAGGGCGTTGGCCCACAGCGGGCTTTCCGAGGTCTCGCAGCGCCCATCCTTCTCAAGAGTTCTGGCGACGATGATGAACTCAGCCGGGACCACCTGCGGCCCCTGATGGATCTGCTGGAAGAAGGCGTGCTGGCCGTTGGTGCCGGGCTCGCCGAAGACGACGGGGCAGGTCTGGCGGCCGACGGGGGAGCCGTCGCGGCGCACGCGCTTGCCGTTCGATTCCATCTCCAGCTGCTGCAGGAAGGCCGGCAGGCGGCGCAGGGCGTGGGCGTAAGGCGCGACGGTGCGCGACGGGCGATGCAGACCGTCGACATTATAGATCTGGGCCAGGGCCAGCAGCACCGGGGCGTTGGCCTCCAGCGGCGCTTCGAGGAAATGCCGGTCCAGGTCGGCGGCGCCGTCGAGGAAGCCCTGGAACACGTCCCAGCCCAGGCCGATGATGCAGCTGAGGCTGACCGCTGACCACAGGGAATAGCGGCCGCCGACCCAGTCCCGGAAGGCGAAGGTGCGCCCGCAGCCGAAGGCGGCGGCCTTCTCGGGGGCGGCGGTGACGCCGATGAAATGCTTGTCCATGCCCTCGGCCGGCAGGGACGCGGCCAGCCAGGCCCGCGCGGCCTCGGCGTTGGTCAGGGTCTCCTGCGTCGTGAAGGTCTTGGAGACGACGATGACCAGGGTGGTTTCCGGCTCCAGCCCGATCAGGGTCTCGGCCATGTCGCGCGGATCGACATTGGCGACGAACCTCACGTCGATCACCGGATCGAGCGGACGCAGGGCGTCCCAGATGAGGCGCGGCCCCAGGTCCGAGCCGCCGATGCCGACGTGAACCACGGCCTTGAAGGGGCGGCCGGTCGCGCCTGTCTCCAGGCTGGAGCGGACGGCATGGGCGTAGTCGCGCATCTGGCCGCGCGCCCGATCGACCTCGGCTGAAACCGCTTCGCCCAGAGCGCGGAAATCGGCGCTCGGCGCGGCGCGCAGGGCGGGGTGAAGGACGGCGCGTCGCTCGGAGGCGTTGACGGCCTCGCCGTTGAACAGGGCGGCGCGGCGGCCTTCGACATCGGCGGCGCGGGCCAGATCCAGGGCGGCCTCGAACCCACCCCGGGTCCAGCTCTGTTTCGTCAGGTCCAGGTGCAGGCCGGCGGCGTCCACGGACATCCGGCTCAGCCGGTCGGGATCGGCGGCGAACTGGTCACGGATGCGGGCCTCCGCGTCGCGGCGGGCGACGGCTTCCAGTTCGGTCCAGGCGGCGTGGGGCACGGTCGTCTCCAAAAGCGGCGATCTGCAAGCCCTCGTTTACGGCTCAGGCGTATGAGGATTCAATCGAATGCGTGCAGCATAGCTTTTAACAAGGTTTTCGCGCGCGATCTGAAAAAGGAAGCGCCATGTCCTGTGGTCTCGCCCTCGCCGCCGCCCTGATGCTCAGCGACCCGTCCGTGGCCGAGGCTGCGGCTCAGCCGCCGGTCGCCGCCGACGCCCCCGTCTCGGTCGCGCATGAACCCCTGTTCGCCGATCTGGTGGAGCGCTCGGGTTCGCTGAAAGCCATCGTCGACGGTTGGATCGCCTCGGGCGCGGCGGACGCCGAGGGCTTCCTGGCCGGCGCCGCCTTCACCGGCTTCAAGGCCCAGGCGACCGAACTGGCCGCCCGCGACCTGCAGGGCCATCTGGTGCTGAAGGAACGCGGTGCCGACAACGACCTGAAATGCATCCTGCGCGGCATTTCCGAGGATATGCCCAAGAGGGTCGCCGCCCTCGAGGCCGCCCCCAACGCCGCCGAACGCAAGATCGCGCTGGAAGAACTGGCCTATCTGCTGAACGACAACGTCGAGGTCATCACCTCGCCGCCTAAACCGGCCGTCTGAAGACGGTCGGTTTAGGCTTTCTTTGGGGGCCTATCGCCCTTCGGGCTACTTGAGGCCCATTTTTGAGAGCTGACCGCCCGTCGGGCTACCTGAGGCCGCTTGATCTGGGGGCTTCTGAGCCGCGCTCGGCTCAACGCTCGCCGAGGGCGTCGACGATCACGCCTTCGGTCAGCAGTTGCGGCAGGATGCGCGGCTCGGGCTGGTCGGGCGTATAGAGCAGGTAGAGCGGCACGCCCGAGCGGCCGTGGCGCTCCAGTTCCGCCGTGATGGCGTCGTCGCGGCGGGTCCAGTCGGCGACCAGATAGACGGCGTCATGGGCTTTCAGCGCGGCGCTCGTCTTGGCCGAGGACAGGGCGGCGCCCTCGTTGATCTTGCAGGTGACGCACCAGTCGGCGGTGAAGTTGACCAGCACCGGACGGCCCTCGGCCAGGGCTGCCTGCGTCGCCGTCTGGGACCAGGGCTGCGACGGCAGGTGGCCAGAGGTCTGCGCGCGGTCGTCTGAGGCGGGCGCGGCGCGGGCGGCCAGGACGCCGAGGCCCAGCGCCGCGACCAGCGACAGGGCGGCGGCGACGGCGGCGAGCCGGCCCTTTCCTGAGGCGGCCTGCGACTGGCCGTAGAGCCACAGGGCCAAGGCCAGCATCAGGCCGGCGCCGAACAGCAGAGCGAGCGCGTCTGCGGTCTGGCGGCCATAGACCCAGGCCAGCCACAGCGCCGCGCCGTACATGGGGAAGGCCAGCAGGTTCCTGAGCGTCGCCATCCACGGACCGGGGCGCGGCAGGCGGGCCAGCAGGCCGGGGCTGAGGCTGATCAGCAGATAGGGCAGGGCCAGGCCGAGGCCGAGCATGAGGAAGACCGCCAGCGCCATCGGCCACGGCATCAAGAGGGCGGCGCCGAGCGCGAAGGCCATGAAGGGGGCGGTGCAGGGCGCCGCCACCACCACGGCCAGAACCCCGGTGAAGAAGGCGCCCAGCGCGCCCGGCAGACGCGCCAGCGGGCCGTGGCCGGCGCCCTGCAAGCCCGCCCCGATGTGGAAGACGCCCGACAGGTTCAGCGCCACGGCCAGCATCAGCAGCGACAGGCCCGCGACCACGCCGGGCGACTGCAACTGGAAGCCCCAGCCCAGCGCCTGACCGCCCGCGCGCAAGGCCAGAAGCGCCCCGGCCAGAATGAGGAAGGTCGCCAGCACCCCGGCCAGGAAGGCCAGACCGTCGCGGCGCGCCTCGGCCGGGTGATGGGCCGAACGGCTGAGCGCCGCCGCCTTCATCGCCAGAATGGGGAAGACGCAGGGCATGAGGTTGAGGATCAGCCCGCCCAGCAGGGCGAACAGGGCCGCCTGAGCAAAGGCGCTCAGGCTGACGGGCGCTTTAGCCGGGGTTTCCCCGCTGGCCAGGGGGCCGTTTCCGGTCGCGCCGGGCAGGGCCGGGCCGGGCGTCGCAGAAATCTCCCAGGCGCCCAGATCAGTGGCCAGGACGCCCGCGACCGGACCCTTCAGTCCTTCGGCGCTCAGGCCGCGCCCGGCGGCGACGGACAGGGTCAGGCCGTCGGGACCGCGTTGGCCGGTCTGGACGGCGGCATGGTCGACGACGCCGCCTTCGAAGGGAAAGAAATAGGCCCATTTCGGCGCGGCGCCGGCCAGCGGCCCGCCGGTCGCCGTCAGGGTCAGTTGGCCGTCGACGAAGGCGGCGCGGGCCTCGATCCCGGCGGGGCGCGGGGCCGACTGGACCACGGACTGGATGGCCGCGCCCCAGCGCGGGTCCAGCGGGGCGGCCCCGTCCTGAACCTTGAGGTCCAGCGTCAGGTCGAGGTCTTCGGGCACGCACATCTGATCGCTGCAGACGAAGAAGTGCGCGGTCGTCTTCAGTCGCAGGACCTGGCCCGGCCGGGCGTCGGCGGGCACTTCGACGGGGACGGGCAGGAAGACGGCGTCGGAATAGCCGTAGTTCATCAGGGTTTGGAGCCGCTGACGCTCGGGCAGGGGCCAGACGATCTCTCCGGCCTTGACCCCGGCGGGCAGGGTCCAGTCCAGGGTGGTCGGGCCGCCGGAATCCCCCTGATTGCGCCAATAGGTGTGCCAGCCGGGCTGGATCTTCTGGCGCACGGCGACGACCGCAGTCGAGCCGGGCGCAGCCCAGGCGCTCATGGCGACCAGTTCCGCCTCGATCCGCTCGGTGCGCTGGGGGCCTGAGGGGGCAGTTGCGCCCGCCTTCAAGGCTTCGTCCAGGGCGGACGGAGCGGCCGAAGCCGAGGCGGCGGCGAAGGTCAGCCAGACGAGGAGGGCGGCGAGAAGACGCAAAAGACGGCACCGGACGATGGAGGACGTGCCGCGACCTTAGCCGCCGCGCGCGCCTACAGCCACCGTCCCGCGACGCCCGGTCGCATCGGCGCCTGGGTCTAGCGTCGGGGCTGGGCCTCGATCACCACCTCGGTGCGACGGCGCAAGGGATCGTTGACGCCGTTGACCACGGCGCCGTCGGCGCCGGCGGCGGCGACCTCGAAGGCGGGGGCGGGCAGGCCGACTCCGGCCAGGGCCTCGGCCACCGAACGGGCGCGGCGTTCGGACAGGGACTGGTTCGAGGCCGCCGTGCCTGTGCGGGCGTCGGCCAGGCCGAGGACCTGAACCTTGGTGACGTCGCAGCCCTGAAGCTGGGTCGCGGTCAGGCTGATGGCCTCGCGCGCGGCCATGGTCAGACGGGCCTGATCCTGGTCGAAATAGACCTCGAAGCGCTTGGCGGCGCAGGCGGCGGGATTGCTGACCAGATCGCTGCGCTCCTTATAGGCGCCGGGCGTCGAGCAGCCGGCCAGCGCGAGAGTCAAGCCGCCGACGACGGCGACAGGCAGGATCGGTTTCATGAAAAGCCCCTCAACAAACGCCCAGCCCCGGGCGCGACATCACGAACAGCAGGTTAGCGGCAGAAAGCAAAAAGGGCGGCCCGCGCAAACGGACCGCCCCTGAAACCTGACCCGAAAAGCCTTCGGGCGCCAGCGTTCTTAGTAACGACGCTGGCCGTTCTCCCAGTAGCATTCGCTCTGGCGGTTATCGTAGCAGTAGTAGTAGCGGCCCTGGTTGTCGCGATAGCGCTGCTGGTTGGCGCGGTCCTGGTTCGAGCCGCGGATGGCGCCGGCGGCGCCGCCCACCACGGCGCCGATGGCCGCGCCGGTGGCGGCGTTGCCGCTGCCGACCTGGTTGCCGATGATGGCGCCGGCCACAGCGCCGATGCCGGCGCCGATGGCGCCCTGACGCACGGTTTCGTTGGAGCCGCCGCCGTAATACGGATCACTGGCGCAGGCTGTGACCAGAAGGCCGGCGCCGGCGATGGCGATGATCGCCTTGTTCATGGGTCTGTCCTTCATCCGGGGTTGCTCCCCTGAAACCGACAGAACGCTGCGCAAAGGCGGCGGTTCCGGGATGGAGGCGTCAAGCTTCACATTATTTCGTTCGAGCGTCGCCGTTCAGCGGAACCGGGGCGTGAAACGAGACGTTCGCCGCCCATGACTGACGCTTCTGCGCCCGCCGCTTACCCCGACACGCCGCGTCTCACGCCGCGCGTCGCGATGAAAAGGGTGACGATCCTGGTCAATCCCCTGTCCGGCGGCGTGGGGCCGCAGGCCGCCGACGAAGCCGAGGCCATCCTGTCGCTCTATGATTTCGAGGCGACCGTGATCACGCTGGAGGGGGCGAAGATTCCCGATCAGATCGCGGCGGCGCTGGAGGCCAAGCCCGACGTCCTGTTCGTCCTCGCCGGCGACGGCACGGCGCGGTCGGTGGCGACGCGGGCGGGGGCCAAGGGGCCGTTGATCGCCCCCTTGCCGGGCGGCACCATGAACATGCTGCCCAAGGCGCTCTACGGCACCGGCGACTGGAAGCTGGCCCTGCGCCGGGCGCTGGAGGAAGGCGCGCCCCAGGTGGTCTCCGGCGGGGTGGTCGAGGGCGAGGCCTTCTATTGCGCCGCCATTCTGGGTTCGCCCGCCCTGTGGGCCCCGGCGCGCGAGGCGATGCGGACCGGAAAGCTGAAGCTGGCCTGGATCTACGGGCGACGCGCCCTGAAGCGGGCCTTCACCGGCCGCATCCGGTTCAGCCTGGACGGCGCCGCGCTGCGCCGGGCCGAGGCCCTGGTGCTGATCAGCCCGTTGATCTCCAAGGCCATGGTGAAGTGCGACGGGCTGGAGGCGGCGGCGATGAACCCGTCGGACGCGGCCCAGGCCTTCCGTCTGGCGGCCCACGCCCTGTTCGACGACTGGCGGCACGACCCCAATGTCACGACCATGCCGGCGCGTTGGATCACCGTTTCGGCGCGCTCGAAGATTCCGGCGGTGATCGACGGCGAGCCCATGCTGCTGGGCCGCGACGCCAGCGTGACCTTTTTGCCGCGCGCCTTCATGGCTCTGGCGCCCCGACTTTCCGGGACCGGGCCGCAGGCGGCGGAGGACGGCGCCTGATGGGCCGGGTGCTCCAGTTCTCGGACGTGCATTTCGGCTGCGAGCACGTCCACGCCGTCGCGGCCGCGCTCGACTACGCCCACGTGACGCCGCACGATCTGGTGCTGATCACCGGCGACATCACCCAGCGCGGGCTTCCGGACGAATTCGCCGCGGCGGGCGCCTGGGTCCGGGCCATGCCCCAGCCGGTCTTCGTCACCGTCGGCAATCATGACGTGCCCTATTGGGACGTGATGGCGCGGCTGTTCTGGCCTTGGCGGGCGTTCGAGCGCGCGATCGGCCATCCGGCCCACGACCATGAGTTCCGGCGCGGCCATCTGATGGTGCGCGGCGTGACGACGGCGCGCGGCTGGCAGGCGCGCGCCAACTGGTCCAAGGGGGTGATCGACCTGAACCAGACCCGCCGCGCGGCCGGCGCCCTGCGCCATGCGCCGATCGGGGCGCTGAGGATACTGGCCTGTCACCACCCTCTGATCGAGATGATCGGCACGCCGATGACCGGCGAGGTCAAGCGCGGCGACCAGGCGGCCTTGATCTTCGCCGAGGCGGGCGTGGACCTGATCACGACTGGCCATGTGCATGTGCCCTTCGCCCTGCCTGTGGAGCTGGGCGTCGACCTGCCGGATCGCTGTTCCTACGCCGTCGGCTGCGGGACCCTGTCGCATCGCGAGCGGGGCGCGCCGCCCAGCTTCAACCGGATCGAATGGGATGCGGCCGAGATCGTGGTGACGGCGGTGGTCTGGACCGGGCGCCGGTTCGAGGATCACCAGACCTGGCGCCTGCCGCGTCGGCAGGACACCCGCCGCGCCGAGACGGCGCCCGACCCCGCGACGCCCGGCGAGAAGGAGGCGGCGATCGTTTGATCCGTCAGGCCTTCAGCCAACCAGGCTTTCGGCCACGAAAAAGGCCCCGGCGATCCGCCGAGGCCTCTTGTCCGTCAGGCGCGCCGATCAGCGACGGCGCGAGCGGCTCTTTTCGGTAAAGGCGGCCGCCACCATGGTGGCCAGGGCCGGATTGCGCAGGAAGATGAAGCCGCCGGCCAGGGCCGCCGCGGCGCCCAGGAGAGGGCGTTCCTGGAACAGGTGGAAGGCGCGCATGCCCAGGCTCTCGGGCTCCTGCTCTTCTTCCTCGTCCTCGCCGTGCGCGCGGCGCACGAAGACCAGGGCGATGATCAGGGCGATCACCGCGAACAGGGCCGAGGTGATGGCCGCCGCCGCCAAGGGCGAGACGACCAGCGCCAGCAGATAATAGACCGTGGCGCCCAGGGCGACCATGGCCACGAAGCCCGCGCCGGCCGCGACGAAGGTCGCGACCGCGCGATTGATCAGCCCCCGCCCGATCATCAGCGGCGACGACCGGCGATGAGCAGGCCCAGCACGAAGCCGACGCCGAGCGCGATGGCGGTCGACTGCACCGGGCGCTCCTGAACCCGCTCGACGACGTAGCGCTGGGCTTCCTCGAAGCGCTCGGCGGCTTCGTCGTAATATTCGCGGCCGCGCACGCGAGCGTCGTCGTAATAGCCTCTAGCCTTTTCGCGCAGCTCCTCGCCCTGCTCGCGCAGGCGGGCTTCGGCGTCGGCGGCCTTTTCTTTCAGGCGCTGCGTTTCCTCGCGCGCGCCGGTCTTCAGATCCTCCTTGAGGGTCTTCAGGTCGTTCTTGATGTCTTCCCGAGCCTTGGTCGTGGCCATGATGCGCGCTCCGCTGGGTGTGTAAGCTTGACGATTAAATAGAGAACCCCTGCCCCGAACGCCACACCGACGATCAAGGTTCCTGCAATGCAGCATGGTTCCAGCCGCACCGCGACCCGTCTTCTGGCGTCGAACGGGACGGCGTCCTAGAAGGAACGCCATGACCCAATGGCTGTTCCCACCCGCGCCTGCGCCTTCCCTGCCCATCCTCGGCGACACGCGTCGTTTCCCGGTTCGCCGCATCCTCTGCGTCGGCCAGAACTACGCCGCCCACGCTCGCGAAATGGGGGCCGATCCGTCCAAGCCCGCCCCCTTCTTCTTCGCCAAGCCGGCCGACGCCCTGGTCGTGGACGGGGCCGATCCGGCCTATCCATCGGCGACGGAAAACCTGCATCACGAGGTCGAACTGGTCGTCGCCGTCGGCGAGGGCGGAAGGATCGCCGGCTGGGCCGTCGGCGTCGATCTGACGCGGCGCGACCTGCAGGCGGAAGCGAAGGCCAAGGGGCGGCCGTGGGAGGCGG
Source organism: Brevundimonas sp. KH_025 (assembly GCF_057839885.1). NCBI lineage: Bacteria > Pseudomonadati > Pseudomonadota > Alphaproteobacteria > Caulobacterales > Caulobacteraceae > Brevundimonas > Brevundimonas sp. KH_025. The sequence goes on from NZ_CM174501.1 coordinate 2,986,999, forward strand.
GCAAGGGCTTCGACCAGTCGGCCCCGTGCGGCGCCCTGACGCTCGGCGTCCTGCCTGACGCGGGCGCGGTCATCGAACTGAAGGTCAACGACGAGACGCGCCAGTCGGGCCGTCTGTCCGACATGATCTGGGATCCGGCGGGCATCCTGGCCAAGGCCAATGAGCTGTGGGCCTTGCAGCCCGGCGACCTGATCTTCACCGGCACGCCCGAAGGCGTCGGGCCTCTGGTTCCGGGCGACCGGGTCGAGGCGACCATCGACGGCCTGGCCTCGCTGAGCTTCACGGTGCAGCCATGATCCTGCACGGCTATTGGCGCTCGGGCACCAGCTACCGCACCCGCATCGCCCTCAATCTGAAAGGCCTGGCCTATCAGACGGCGGCGGTCGACCTGCGCACGGGCGAACAGAAGTCCGACGCCTACCTCGCGCTGAACCCGCAGGGGTTGGTCCCGGCGCTGGAGACCGATGACGGCCAGGTCCTGACCCAGAGCCCGGCCATTCTGGAATGGCTGGAGGAGACGCATCCGAGCCCGGCCTTGCTGCCGTCGCTGGCGGGCGACCGCGCCGTGGTGCGGGCCATGGCGGCCCTGATCGGCTGCGACATCCATCCGCTGAACAATCTGCGGGTGCTGAAGGCGGTGCGCGATCTGGGTGCCGATCAGGCGGGCGTGGACGCCTGGGCCGGGCGCTGGATCCTCGACGGCTTCGCTGCGCTGGAGGCTCTGGTGGTGCGCCACGGCGAGGGCTGGTGCTTCGGCGGTGCCCCGACCCTGGCCGACTGCTACCTGATCCCGCAGATTTATTCGGCGCGGCGTTTCAACGTCGATCTGACGCCGTTTCCGCGTCTGCTGGAGATCGAAATGCGGGCGGATCTGCATCCGGCCTTCGTCGCCGCGCATCCGGCCAGACAGCCAGATGGGCAGCCGGATGCGGATTAAGCCTGTTCGTTCACCAAGGGCGTTGATTTCGGTCAATCTCCCTTAAGCTTTGGCGGCGAAAGTGACGGCGTGAGATTCGCCGTCCCGCCCTCTCCGGCCGACCGGCTCGCCATCGCTGTGGTGACTGAGCCTGAACGGTCCCGACCGCTGCCGCCCGGCCAGCGGGAGGACGCCATGCGTCATCTGCTGCAGACAGCGGGCGACGCGGGCGTCGGCCTGGTCGCGACCCGGCCCGAGGGCGATGTCGAGCGCCTGCTGGGTCAGGCCTGGCCTTTCCCCTCGCCCTTCCGCGTCACCGTGCGCACCGTGCCCCTGGCCGACGGTCTGGACCGGGTCGAGGCCCGCGCCCGTCGCTCCTTGGAACGCATGGGCCTGCCGCGCGGCGACGCCGTGCTGGTTCAGAACGCGTCTGATCTGGCCGGGGCCGAGGGCCGCGCCCTGTGGGCCCGGCTGACGGCGCTGAAGGAACGCGGCGTCTTCCGCAAGATCGGCTTCGTCGCCACCGTCGAGGACGGCCCGGCCCTGATCGCCCGCCGCTTCCAGCCCGACGTGGTGCAGGTCGCCGGCAACATCCTGGACCAGCGCGCCGCGCGCGGCGGGGTGATCGAGGATCTGGCCGGCCAGGGCGTCGAGGTGCATCTGGCCTCGGTCTTCGCCCAGGGCCTGCTGTTCGCCAACCGCGAGAGCCTGCCGCCCGAACTGGCGGCGCACGGCATGGCCTTGTCGCGCACGCGCCGGCGTCTGGCCGAAGCGCGGGTCGATCCGATGCAGGCGGCGCTCGCCTATGCCCTGAACCTGCCCGGCGTGGCCTCGGTGATCGCCAGCGTGGCCTCGGCCGCCGAACTGCGCGCCATCCTGGCCGCCTCGCACGCCGCCAAGCCCGACATCGACTGGGACGCCCTGGCGCTGGACGAAGCCCCGGCCGCCGTCGCCTCGCGCCTGCGTGTGCACGTCAGCAACGCGGCCTGATCCACAGGCCAGAAGGCTTTCCACGCCCGCCTGTGCATGACCGCCGCCGATCCTGCTTGAGACGAACGGGGCGATCCGTCACCCTGTCCGGCGTATGAACGCGCCCCTGTCCCATCCCCCGCAAGCCGATCTGAAGCCCGACGCCGGAACGACCCCGGTCATGGCGCAATTCCTGGCGGCCAAGGCGGGTCAGCCGGACGCCATCCTCTTCTTCCGCATGGGCGACTTCTACGAGCTGTTCTTCGAGGACGCGGAAAAGGCGGCGGCGGCCCTGGGCATCACCCTGACCAAGCGCGGCAAGCATCAGGGCGAGGACATCCCCATGGCCGGGGTGCCGGTCCATGCGCTGGACGGCTATCTGGCGCGGTTGATCCGCATGGGCTTCAAGGTCGCCATCTGCGAGCAGTTGGAGAACCCGGCCGAGGCCAAGAAGCGGGGCCACAAGGCGGTGGTCCATCGCGGCGTCGTGCGGGTGGTGACGCCCGGCACCTTGACCGAGGACACTTTGCTGGACGCGCGCGGGGCCAACCGTCTTGCGGCGGTGGCGGTGCGAAAAGGAAGAGCCGCCGTGGCTGTGGTCGAGCTGTCGGCGGGCGCGGTGGACTCGGTGGCTTGCGACCTGAGCGATCTGGGCGCGGCGCTGGCGGCGTTCAGGCCGTCGGAAGTGCTGGTGCCCGACCGTCTGTTCTCGGACGAGGCGCTGAAAGGCGCGCTGGACGGTTCCGGCGGCGTGGTTCAGGCCATGCCGCAGGCCCTGGCCGAGCCGGTCGGTGCCCGCGACCGGGTGCAGCGGCTCTATGGGGTTTCGGCGCTGGACGGCTTCGGCGCCTTCGAGGAGGCTGAGGTCTCGGCGCTCGGTCTGATCGCCGCCTATCTGGAGACGACCCAGGCCGGCAAGATTCCGGCCCTGGCCCCGCCGCGCCGCTCGGGCGAGAGCGGTTTTCTGGCCATCGACCCGGCGACGCGCCTCAGCCTCGAGATCGACCGGACGCAACGCGGCGAGCGCGACGGCAGCCTGCTGCATTCGATCGACCGCAGCGTCACCTCGGGCGGGGCGCGGGCGCTGGCTGAACGCATATCGCGGCCCCTGCGCGATCCGGCGGCGATCAACGCCGGGCTGGACGCGGTGGAATGGCTGCTGGAGCGGCGCGATCTGCGGCGCGATCTGCGCGACGGGCTGCGCGCCTCGGCCGACGTGGCGCGGGCCACCTCGCGGCTGGCCCTGGGACGCGGCGGGCCGCGCGACCTGGCGGCCATCCGTTCGGGCCTGACGACGGCGCAGGGGCTGGCCGGCCTGTTCGCCGCCTCGACCCATGATCCGCTGGCGGGGCCGCCGACGCGCGTGCTGGCCTGTCTCGACCGGCTGACGCTGGACGGCGAGTTGTCGCATCTGCTGGCCGATCTGATCGACGGCCTGATTGAGGAGCCGCCGCATCTGGCGCGCGACGGCGGCTTCGTGAACCCTGGCCACCGGCCCGAACTGGACGCCGCCCGCACCCTGCGCGACGACAGCCGCCGCGTGGTCGCCGATCTGGAGGCCCGCGCCGTGGCCGAGAGCGGCGTCGCCTTCAAGGTGCGCCACAACGCCGTCCTGGGCTACTTCCTCGAAGCCTCGGCCAAGGCGGCGGAAAACCTGTTGCGCGCGGGCCCCGACAGCCCCTTCATCCACCGCCAGACTCTGGCCAACCAAGTCCGCTTCACCACGATCGAGCTTTCCGAACTGGACGCCAGGATCAGCCAGGCCGGGCATCGCGCCCTGGCCATGGAGGGCGAGACCTTCGAGACCTGGCGGCGCGAGACAGCGCGGCTGGCCGCCCTGTTGCAGGGCGTGGCCGAGGCCCTGGCCGAACTGGACGCCCACGCCGCCCTGGCCGAATGGGCCGAGGAGGTCGGCGCCGTCCGCCCCGTGGTCGACGACAGCCTGTGCTTCGACGTCGAGGCCGGACGTCACCCGGTGGTCGAGGCGGCGGTGACGGCGCAGGGGGATCCCTATACGCCGAACAACTGCCGACTGGCCGGCGACGGCGCCGGGGCCTCGCGCCTGTCGATCGTGACCGGGCCGAACATGGCCGGCAAGTCGACCTTCCTGCGCCAGAACGCGCTGCTGGTGGTGCTGGCCCAGGCCGGGGCCTTTGTCCCGGCCCGCGCCATGCGGCTGGGCGTGGTGGACCGGCTGTTCAGCCGCGTCGGCGCCGGCGACGATCTGGCGCGCGGCCGCTCCACCTTCATGATGGAGATGGTCGAAACCGCCGCCATTCTGACCCAGGCGACGCCGCACAGCTTTGTGGTGCTGGACGAGATCGGGCGCGGCACGGCGACCTATGACGGTCTGGCCATCGCCTGGGCCACGGCCGAGGCCCTGCACGAGACCAACCGCGCCCGCACCCTGTTCGCCACCCATTATCACGAGCTGGCGCGGCTGGAGGAACGGCTGGACCACGTCTGCAACCTGTCGATGAAGGCGCGCGAGTGGAACGGCGACCTGGTCTTCCTGCACGAGGCGGCGCCCGGCGCGGCGGACCGCTCCTATGGCGTGCAGGTGGCCAAGCTGGCCGGCGTGCCGACGGCCGTGGTCGGCCGCGCCCGCGAGGTGCTGGAGCGGCTGGAGAGCGAGAAGGCGGCGACGGCGCGACTGGACGACCTGCCCCTGTTCGCCGCTGTGGCCGAGCCGCCGCCTCCCCCAATGAACTCGGCGCTGGATGACGCGGTCGCCGCCATCGACCCGGACGAGTTGACCCCGCGCGAGGCGCTGGAGGCGCTCTATCGGCTGAAGGGCCTGTCCCGCCCGTGACCTCCCCGGCGGCCTTGGACGCGCGTCTCGTCGAAGCCGCCTCGGCGCCCGATGCGCGCGCCGCCGTCACGGACCTTTTGCGCGAGAGTTTCGGCATCGACCGCGCCCGCATCGCCCGGCGGCTGGAGGGCGGCGTCGACGGGGCCGAGGCGGCGCGTCTCTACGCCGCCGCCGCCGATGTCATGCTGACCAGCCTGTGGCGGGTGGCGACCGAGGTGCTGCATCCGGCGCCGCAGGATCGTCTCAGCCTGCTGGCCGTCGGCGGTTACGGCCGGGGCGTGCTGGCGCCCTTCTCCGATCTCGACCTGCTGTTCCTGCGGCCCGGCCAGGGGGCCAGCGCCCGCGCCACGGCGGTGATCGAGTTCGTCCATTACGTCCTGTGGGACCTGGGCCTGAAGGTGGGCTCGGCCTCACGCTCGGTCGGCGAGACGCTGGATCTGGCTCGCAGCGACATGACGGTGCGGACCACCCTGCTGGAGGCGCGGGTTCTGGCCGGCGACGCGGGTCTGGGCGAAGGCTTGCTGAAGCGGTTTCGCGCTGAAGTGGCCAAGGCCGACCCCCGCCCCTTCATCGCCGCCAAGATGGAGGAGCGCGACGTTCGTCTGCAGAAGACGGGGGCGGTGCGCTATCGCGTCGAGCCCAATATCAAGGACGGCAAGGGGGGCTTGCGTGACCTGAACACCCTGTTCTGGATCGCTCGCTCGCTGGCGCCCGACAGCGAGCGCGGGCAGGCGGCGCTGGAGGGCCTGCTGAGCGCACGCGAGCTGCGCAGCTTCCGCGAGGCCATCGGCTTTTTGTGGAGCGTGCGCATCCACCTGCATCTGGCGGCGGGGCGGGCCGAGGAGAAGCTGACCTTCGACTTCCAGCCCGAGATCGCGCGGCGCATGGGCTGGCGCGGGCGCGGCGACGAACTGGCGGTCGAGCGCTTCATGCGGCGATATTTCCAGGTGGCGCGCGAGGTCGGCGCCCTGACCCGCGCCATTTCGGCCCAGTTGGAGGCCCGCCAGCAGAAGAAGGCGCAAGGCCTGACGCGCGGCCTGTCGCGGTTGATCCCGCGACGGCGAGCGAAACTGGCCTTCGACGGTCTGGCCATCGAGGGGGGGCGGCTGACGGTGACGGGGGGCGGCGTCTTCGCCCACGACCCGGTGCGGCTGCTGCTGCTGTTCGTCGAGGCCGACCGGCTGGATCTGGATCTGCACCCCGACGCCTTCGCCGCCGTGATCCGCGCCCTGCCTCTGGTGACGCCGGCGCTGCGGCGCGACCCGAGCGCCGCCGAGGCCCTGCTGACGGTGCTGGCGCATGGTCAGAGGCCCTATCGCATCCTGTCGATCATGAACGAGACGGGACTGCTGGGCCGCTTCTTGCCCGAGTGGGGGCGGATCGTCGGCCAGACCCAGTTCAACATGTACCACGCCTATACGGTGGACGAGCACACGCTGCAGGCCGTGGGCATCATCAACGACATCGCGCGCGGCAAGCTGGAGGCCGACCACCCGGCCTCGACCGCCATCATCCACCGCATCGCCGACATCGAGGTGCTGATGCTGGCCATGCTGCTGCACGACGTGGGCAAGGGCGGCGACCGGGGGCAACTGGAGGACGGGGCTATCGCCGCGCGGCGGGCCTGCGAGCGGCTGGGCGTCGACCCGCGCCGCATCGAGCTGGTGATCTGGCTGGTGCGCCATCACCTGCTGATGAGCGACTACGCCCAGAAGCGCGACGTATCCGACCCCTCGACGGTGCGGGCCTTCGCCGAGGCGGTGGGCGACCCCGAGCGTCTGCGGATGCTGATGGTCCTGACCGTGGCCGACATCCGCGCCGTCGGGCCGGGCGTGTGGAACGGCTGGAAGGGTCAACTGATGCGCGCCCTGTTCGAGGCGACCGAGGCCCTGTTCCGCGGCGACGCGGTGACGCGCGAGAACCCGCTGATCGACCACCCGGCCCTGGTCGAGCGCGCGCGACGCGAAGGCGCGGCGGTCGAGGCCCTGCCGCCGGACACCTTGCTGGAGTCCACCGCGCGGGTGGCGGTGGCGGCGGCCGACCGGCCCGGCCTGTTCGCCGACCTGGCCGCGACCTTGGCGCTGGCAGGTGCCGACGTGGTCGGGGCGCGGCTGGCCACGGCCGAGGACGGCACGGCCCTGGACGTGTTCGAGCTTCAGGACGGGGCGGGCGAGGCCTATGGCCGGCGCGAGCCGCGTCGGCTGGCCATTCTGGTCAAGGCGCTGGAACGGGCGGCGCAGAAGGGCGCGCGGACCTCGGCGGTCGAAACGCCGCGCGTCAGCGCCCGCCGCGCCGTCTTCGCCGTGCGTCCGGTGGTGCGCATCGACACGGAGGCCGGGACCAGCGCCGTGGTGGTCGAGGTCTCGGGCGCGGACCGACCCGGCCTTCTGGCCGACCTGGCGCGGACCATCTCGGCGCACGGCTATTCGACCCGCTCGGCGCATATCGCCAGCTTCGGCGAGCGGGCGGTGGACGGCTTCTACATCACCGACGCGGACGGCGCGAAGCCGACCGACAAGGCGCGGCTGGAGGGGCTGAAGGCCGGTCTGCTTGAGGTTCTGGACCGCGCGCCGCAAGGCCCGGCGGGCCGTCGCATCGTTCCCGTGCGCGCCAGCGTGCGCGACGTCTCCGATCTGGAAGGCTCGCTTGGCCGCAAGCCCGTATCCAGCGGGTCGCGGGCGCGCTAAGGCGTTTGTCCGGGCGAACACAGAGACAGCCGTGAACGACAAGACCGACCCCATCGAACCGGCAGCCCCGGTCCCGGCCGCCAACGCCACCGTCGAGCCCATCGTTCAGCCCCCGGCCGCCTCGGCGACGCTGGACGGCGAGGTTGCGGCCAAGGGCGGGGGCGTCATGCGCTCCTCGGCCATCTTCAGCGCCATGACCCTGCTCAGCCGGCTGGCCGGGTTCGCGCGCGACGTGGTGATCTCGGCGGCGCTGGGGGCCTCGGCGGGGCCGGCGGCCGACGCCTACAACACCGCCCTGAACTTCCCCAACCTGTTCCGCCGCATCTTCGCCGAGGGGGCCTTCGCCGCCGCCTTCGTGCCGGCCTACGCCAAGACGCTGAAGACCGAGGGCGAGGCCACAGCCGACCAGGTCGCCACCGACGCCCTGGCCGCCGTCGCCGCCGTGACCGTGGTCCTGACCATCATCGCCCAGCTGTCGATGCCGTGGCTGATGACGGTCATCAACATCGGCTTCCTCGACGATCCGGCGCGCTTCAAGCTGGCCGTGATCCTGACCCAGATCACCATGCCCTACCTGCCCTGCATGGCCGTCGCGGCTCTGCTGAACGGGGTGCTGAACGCGCGCGGGCGCTTCATCGTCTCGGGCGCCTATCCCATCCTGCTCAATCTGATCATGCTGGCCGCCGTCATTCCGGTGAAGGGGGATCAGATCCAGTCGGCCTACGCCGCCTCCTGGGCGGTTCTGGTCGCCGGTTTCGCCCAGGCGGGCCTGTGCTGGTGGGCGGCGAGGAAGGCGGGCGCCAATATCCGCCTGACCCTGCCGAAACTGACCCCGGCGGTGAAGGCCATCATCATCACCGCCATCCCGGCCGTGATCGGCAACAGCGCCACCCAGATCAACGTCTTCATCTCGCAGAACCTGTCCAGCTTCGTGGCCGGGGGACGGACCTGGCTGGCGACGGCGGACCGGCTGTATCAGCTGCCGCTCGGCCTGGTCGGCGTGGCCATCGGCATCGCTCTCTTGCCGCGCCTGTCCTCGGCGGTGGCGTCGCAGGATCATGCCCAGCAGCAGGCCTCGATGGACGAGGCTGTGGCGCTGTCCATGGCCCTGACCCTGCCGGCGGCGGCGGCCCTGATGGCCATGCCCTATTTCCTGATCGACGCCCTGTTCACCCGCGGGGCCTTCCTGCAGGTGGACGCCGTCAACACGGCCCAGGCCCTGTTCCAGTTCGGCTGGGGCGTGCCGGCCTTCGTCCTGATCCGCATCCTGGCCCCGGCCTTCTTCGCGCGCGGCGACACTCGGCGGCCCATGGCCTTCGCCCTGGTCTCGGTGGCGGTGAACGCGGTGCTGGCCATCGCCCTGTTCAACCTAGGCATGGGCATTTCGGGCATCGCCGCCGCCGTCAGCGCCTCGGCCTGGGTCAACGTCCTCTTGCTGGGCGCGACCCTGTGGCGGCGTGGCCATTACCGCCCCAGTCCGGCGGCGGCCTCGCGGCTGGTGCGCATTCTGCTGGCCAGCGTCGGTCTAGGCCTGGTGGTCGGCGTCGCCTCCTGGGCGCGCCCCATGCTGCAGGCCCCGGTTGAGGCCCTGCTGGGCGCGATCGGTTCGGATCACGGCGCCAAGGAGCTGACCCTGCTGGCGGTCGTGGCGGCGGGCGGCCTGACCTATGTCGTCCTGGCCTTCGCCACCCGCGCGGTCACGGTGGCCGAGGTCAAGGGCCTGATCCGGCGCGCACGCTAGGGACGGCGTCCGCAGCCTTGCCCTTCCCCGCCTGAACCGATAAGCGCGAGGGCATGGCTCTTTCGGGACATCCTTTCGCCGCTCGGCGATGGCGCGGCTGACTGTTCACCGCCTGACCCCGCACGCCCGCGCGTGCGCCGAACCCAGCCTTCAAGCTTCCCGAGAAACCATCCCATGACTGACCAGACCCCGGCCCCCGTCGCTTCGGCCCCGGCTGCGCCTGCCTATGCCGGTCCGCGCCGCATCCTGTCCGGCATCCAGGCCTCCGGCGCCCTGCACCTGGGCAACTACCTGGGCGCGCTGAAGCGCTTCACCGAATTGCAGGACACGGGCGCGCCCCTGTTCGTCTTCGTCGCCGACATGCACGCCATCACCGTCTGGCAGGAGCCGGAGAAGCTGGCGGCCCAGACGCGCGAGATCGCGGCGGCCTATCTGGCCTCGGGCCTTGATCCGGCCAAGGCGACCATCTTCCCGCAGTCGGCGGTGCCGGCCCACGCCGAGCTGGCCTGGATCTTCAACTGCGTCGCCCGCCTCGGCTGGTTGGACCGGATGACCCAGTTCAAGGAGAAGTCGGGCAAGCACAAGGAACGCTCCAGCGTCGGCCTCTACACCTATCCGGTGCTGCAGGCGGCGGACATCCTGCTCTACAAGGCGACCGAGGTGCCGGTCGGCGAGGACCAGAAGCAGCATCTGGAGCTGACCCGCGACATCGCCGCCAAGTTCAACAACGACTTCGGCGCGCCGGGTTTCTTCCCTCAGCCCGAGCCCCTGATCCAGGGACCGGGCACCCGCGTCATGTCCTTGCGCGACGGTTCGGCCAAGATGAGCAAGTCCGATCCGTCGGATCTGTCGCGCATCAACCTGACCGACGACGCCGACACCATCGCCGCCAAGATCAAGAAGGCCAAGTCGGACATGGATGTCCTGCCCGACACGCTTGAGGGTCTGGACGGCCGGCCCGAGGCCAAGAACCTGGTGGCCATCTACGCCGCCCTGTCGGACACCACGCGCGAGGCCGTTCTGGCCGAGTTCGGCGGCCAGGGCTTCGGGTCCTTCAAGCCCAGGCTGGCTGAGCTGGCCGTCACCTCCATGGCCCCGGTCACAGCCGAGATGCGCCGCCTGATGGCCGACCCGGCCGAGATCGACCGCGCCCTGGCCGTCGGCGCCGAGCGCGCCCGCGAGGTTGCTCAGCCGGTGGTGGACGAGGTCAAGAAGATCGTCGGCTTCTGGCAGGGCTGATCGGCGGCTTTCGGACGTGACGGCGCCGCGGCGGCTTTCGCCGCGGGGTCTTCGCGCCTAGATCGTCGGGTCATGACCCATCCTCTTGATCGCGCCGTCTTCAACGCCCTGACGACACGCCTGTCGCGGTTTACGACACCCGATTCCGGGGCGGCCGCCGTGCGTCTCGATCCGGAGGTCGGCGTCTTTCTGGCGGCGGCCGACGCCACGGCGCAGAGCCGTAAGGCTTTGACCGAACTGGCGCGGCGATACCCCGGCGCCGGACTGGTCGAACGTGAGGACGGACCGATGGCCGGGGTCCTGCCCGAGGGGGCGCCGATCGCTGGACAGGTCGCTCTGGTGCAGATGACGGCGACGGCTCTGACGCCGGTCGGGCTGACCGCGCCGCTGGACGGCGTGATCGAGGTGCTGGGTGAGGCGGACGCCCCCGCCATGCTGGCTCTGGCCACCCTGACGCGGCCCGGCCCGTTCCGCTCGCGCACCCGCGAACTGGGCCCCTTTGTCGGGATCAAGCAAGACGGCGAACTGGTCGCCATGGCGGGGCGGCGGCTGCGCGTCGACGGCTTCACCGAACTGAGCGGGGTCTGCACCCGCCCCGATCATCGCGGCAAGGGCTACGCCGCCGCCCTGTCCCGCATCGTGGTCAGCGAAATTCTGGCGACAGGGGAAGCGGCCTTCCTGCACGCCTTCGCCGATCACGAGGCGACCATCACCTTCTATCGGGGGCTGGGATTTCAGGCGCGGGCGCGCATGATCTATACCTCGCTGGGCGAGGGCTAGAGGAGAGGTCAGATGAGCGGACACGGCGCAGTGGTGGAATGGACGCGGGGCGATCAGGCCTTCGTCGACAAGCGATACAGCCGCGCCCACGTCTGGCGCTTCGACGGCGGGGCGGTGGTGCCCGGCTCCTCGGCGCCCTCGGGCGTGCCGATCCCGCTGTCGGACCCGGCGGGCGTGGACCCGGAGGAGGCGATGATCGCCTCCCTGTCCAGTTGCCACATGCTGTGGTTCCTGGCCTTCGCCGCCAACGCCGGTCTGACGGTCGACCGCTATCTGGACGAGGCCTCGGGCGAACTGGACAAGAACGCGGCGGGCAAGCGCTATCTGGCGCGCGTCGCCCTGAACCCGCTGACGAGTTTTAGCGGACGTCAGCCGGATCAGGCCGAACTGGACGCCCTGCACCACGCCGCGCACGAGCATTGCGACATGGCCCATACGGTGCGCTCCGAGATCACGGTGACGGCCCGCCTGGGCTGATCGTCAGGCGTCGGGCGCCACGTCCTTGAGGAAGGCGGCGAAGCGGCGCAGGGCCTCCAGCGTCAGCTCGGGGTGGTGGCGCATGGGGCCGTTGCTGGTCGGTTCGTCGAAGGCGTGAGTGCCCTCGGCGATCCAGCTTTCGACCTCGGAGCCGCAATCGCGGATCATGGCGTTGACCCGTTCGGCGTTCGACACCGTGGTCAGGTGGTCGCGCTTGGCTGTCATGGCCAGGACGCGGGGGCAGTGCCGCCACGGCTTCATCCGGTTGAAGGCCCAGAAGCCCACATAGGGGTAGGCCAGCCACACCGCCTTGACCCCTGACAGATCGGCGGCGCCGGGGTCGGCCACGCCCATGCGGCCCGGTTGCGGGTCCTCGCTCATCATCTCCATGATCGACCAGCCGCCGTGGCTCCAGCCGGCCAGCGACAGCATGGTCGGATCGACGTCGGGACGCTTTGAAATCCCGTCGATGGCGGCCAGCAGGTCGCCCGCCCGCTCATAGCCGCGCAGTACCAGACCGGTGCAGACCGTGGTCAGGGTGAAGGCCCGGTTCCAGCCGCGCGGGGCGTAGGAATCGATGATGAAGGCGCGCCAGCCTGCCGCCTTGGCCGCCTCGGCGTAGCGCGGCAGATGGTCCCGCAGACCCCCGCAGCCGTGGAACAGCAGCACCGCCGGACGCGGCCGGTCGTCGTCGGGTCCGACCACGGTCGTGTGCGGTTCCAGCATGGCCCAGCGGGCTTTGAGCGTATCCATTCTCCCAACTTAATGGGTCGTGGTCGTGAGGGAAGGGTCTTGCGGTTTCGATATATCGATATATCTATGCATCAATTCGATATATCTGAGTGAGGGAAGCGACATGAGAGAATCCAAGGGGATCGAGAAAACAGGCGGCGGTCTGGGACGCGGCCGTCACGGCGGACATGGCATGGGCGGCGGGTTCAGCCGGGGTGGGCATGGCCGCCACATGCGACCCGAGGGCGGGCGCGGACCGGGCATGGGCGAAGGCCGAATGCGCGGCGAGCGCCACGGCCGACGCGGCGGCGGCGGACGCATGTTCGAGCACGGCGCCCTGCGCTGGGTGCTGCTGTCGATGATCGCCGACAAGCCGAGCCACGGCTATGAGCTGATCAAGGCGATCGAAAGCCGCATGGGCGGGACCTATGCGCCCAGCCCTGGCGTCATCTATCCCAGCCTGGCTCTGCTGGAGGACATGGGCGCCGTCAGCGTCGCCGCCGAGGGCGGCAAGAAGCGCTACGCCGTCACCGACGAGGGCCGTCGTCTGCTGACGGAAAACGCCGAGGCCCTGGCGCACATCGAGATGAAGATGAAGGCCCTGCGCGGCCGGCCCGACCGTCCGGCTCGCATCGCCCAGGCCATCGAGGCCTTCCGCACGGCGACCCACCAGCGCCTGACCCAGGAGCCGCCGCTGAGCGAGGCCGAGGTCGAGGCGATCGCCGATCTGATCGAGGCGGCGGCGGAAAAGGTGCGCCAGGCATGACCGAGACGCTTCTGCGCCTGCCGCGCCGGGTCCGCCATGAACTGAAGTTCCGCCGCGCCCGCGTCGAGACGGTCGAACAACTGACGCCGGTGCTGAAGCGGATCGTCCTGACCGGCGACGAACTGGAGGGCTTCTTCAGCCCCGGCTTCGACGATCATGTGAAGATCTTTCCCGCGCCGCGCGGTCAGGCGGTGATCCTGCCGACGCTTGGGCCGGACGGTCCGGTGTTTTCGGAGCCGAAGCCGGTGGCGCGCGACTACACCCCGCGCGCCTTTGACGCCGCGAACCGGCGGCTGACCATCGACTTTGCGGTCGGTCACGGCGGTCCGGCGACCGCCTGGGCCGAGGCTGCGCAGGTAGGGGACGAACTGGGTCTGGGCGGGCCGCGCGGCTCCTTCCTGGTGCCCACCAGCTTCGCTGAGCACCTGCTGGTCGGCGACGAGGCGGCCATCCCCGCCATCGCCCGGCGGCTGGAGGAACTGCCCGCCGGGGCTCGGGCGGTCGCCTGCATCGAGGTCGCGGACGCCTTGGGCGAACTGGTTCTGCCCAGCGCTGCGAGTGTTGAAATCGTCTGGGTGCACCGCAACGGCGGCCCGCGCGGTCGGCCCGAGGCCCTGACAGCGGCGGCGGTTGAGGCGGCGGGCCGGATCGACCCGAGCGACGCCTATGTCTGGGTCGCCTGCGAGTCCTCGGTGGCGCGGTCGATGCGCGCCGCCCTGCTGGCCGCTCGCGCCTTCAATCCGAAATGGATGAAGGTCGCCGGCTACTGGCGTCTGGGCCGCGCCGGCTCGCACGAGGTGATCGAGGACTGACGCGGGCAAAAGAAAAGGCGCTGCCGACGACCGGCAGCGCCCTTCTTGCGCTCAAGCAGCGAGCCGCCGCGCGGCTCGCGTTAGCGCTCTTAGTGCTTAGTGCCGGAAGACGCGGACGCCGGTGAAGGCCATGGCGATGTTGTTCTCGTCGGCGGCGGCGATGACCTCGGCGTCGCGCATCGAACCGCCCGGCTGGATCACCGCCGTGGCGCCGGCGGCGATGGCTTCCAGCAGGCCGTCGGCGAAGGGGAAGAAGGCTTCGCTGGCGCAGGCCGAGCCCTGCGCCAGCGAATGGGCCAGACCCTTGGCCTCGCCGGCTTCCTTGGCGCGGATGGCGGCGATGCGGGCCGAGTCGCGGCGGTTCATCTGGCCGGCGCCGATGCCGGCCGTCTGGCCGTCCTTGGCGTAGACGATGGCGTTGGACTTGACGTGCTTGGCCACGGTGAAGGCGAACAGCATGTCCTGGATCTCGGTCGGCGTCGGCTGGCGGCGCGTGACGATCTTCAGGTCTTCGGGCTTGATCAGCGAGCGGTCGCGCGACTGGACCAGGAAGCCGCCGGCGACCGAGCGGAAGACCTCGCCCGCGCCGTGGGGGTTGGGCAGGCCGTCGGTGATCAGCAGGCGCAGGTTCTTCTTGGCGGCGAAGACCTCCTTGGCCTCCTCGTCGGCGCCGGGGGCGATGACGACCTCGGTGAAGATGCCGGTGATGGCGCGGGCGTCCTCGCCGTTCAGCGGGCGGTTGACGGCGATGACGCCGCCGAAGGCCGACACCGCGTCGCATTCCAGCGCGCGGGCGTAGGCTTCCGACAGGGTGGCGCCGACGGCCACGCCGCAGGGGTTGGCGTGCTTGACGATGACGCAGGCCGGGGCCTCGAACTCGGCCACCAGCTCATAGGCGGCGTCGGCGTCGGCGATGTTGTTGTAGCCCAGCTCCTTGCCCTGGACCTGTTCGGCATAGGCCACGCCCGGGCGCTTCTCGCCGGTGCGGTAGAAGGCGCCGGTCTGGTGCGGGTTTTCGCCATAGCGCAGGGTCTGGGCCAGCGATCCGGCGATCGACTTGCGGGCCGGGGCGGCGTCGTTCAGCTGAGCGGCGAACCACGACGACACGGCGGCGTCATAGGCGGCGGTGCGGGCGAAGGCGCGGGCGGCCAGTTGCTTGCGCAGGTTGAGCGTGGTCGAACCGTCGGCCTTCAGCGCCTCAAGGATCAGGCCGATGCTTTCCGCGTCCACAGCGACGGCGACGTGGCCGTGGTTCTTGCTGCCCGAGCGGATCATGGCCGGGCCGCCGATGTCGATGTTCTCGATGGCCGCTTCAAAACCGCCGCCGGATTCCACTGTCTTCTCGAACGGATAGAGGTCGATCCAGACGATATCGATGGCGCCGATCTTGTGCTCGGTCATGGCCTCGGCGTGGGCCGGGGCGTTGCGCACGCCCAGCAGGCCGCCGTGCACGACGGGGTGCAGGGTCTTGACCCGGCCGTCCATCATTTCCGGGAAGCCGGTCAGATCGGCCACGTCCTTGACCGGCAGGCCATAGCCCGCGATCGCCGCCTTGGTGCCGCCGGTCGAGACCAGCTCGACGCCGAGACCGGCCAGGGTGCGCGCGACATCCTCGAGCCCCGCCTTGTCCGACAATGAAATCAGGGCACGGACAGGTTTGATCGCGTCCGGGGCGGGCGGAAAGTCGGGAGCGGCGGGCATGGGCGGCGTCCGTTAACAGCTGGGGCGGGGAGATGGCGCGGCCTCTAGCACCATCGGGGCGCGGCGTCAGCCCTTGGCGGCCTCAGCCTTGGGCACGACCATGAAGTCGCCCCGTTGCGCGGGGCGCCAGTCCGCTTCTGGCGGCCAGCTGTTCTTGGGTCCCGACCATCGGGCCGCCATGTAGGTCTCAGGCTCTAGCCGCTCGCCATTCAACAAAAGCACGCACTGAATGCTCAGGATGCGTGCCGACATGCGAACCGACAGTTCGCCCTCGCCGATCATGGTCAACCAGGGCTCAGCATAGGCCTGGTGCGTGCGGAACATGCCCTGGCTGTCCTGGACGGTCTCGTCGTTGACCCTCAACCGTTCCTGAGCCCAGCCCAGCCAGTTGAAGGCGTTGTCCACCATCACGGTCGAGTTGCCGACCCGGTAGGTCCAACGCTGACAGATCATCAGCACTAGTGCGGGTCGCCCGCCGCGCCTGCGGGGCTCAGCTTCCAGCGGATCTTGGTGTCCGCGTCGGTGCGGGCGGAACCGCGGACGACGATCTGCAGGGACCGTCGGGTCAGGCCCTCGTCGACGTGGACGGCGGGTTCGATGGCCACGTCGGGGCCGTCGCTGCGGAACCACCAGCCGCGTCCCGAATGGCCGCGCAGCAGGATGGAGCGGCGGTCGCGGGCCAGCGAGGCCTGGACGCCGGGCTCCAGCTGGAAGCGCAGGGCGTAGGGGGCGGCCAGGGCGCGGGTCACGTCGGGGCGGTTCTCCGGCGGATGCAGCCGCTCCTCGGCGCGCAGTTCGTCCATCCGCTGATCCAGATAGAGGCGGCGCTGATGCATCAGGCCGTAGCCGGGCATCCAGCCGTCGTGCTCGACCTCCAGCCAGACGGCGCCGTCGCCTTCGCGGTGGTCGCGGCTGACGTGCAGGGTCGGGCCGACCAGGCGCGGACCCAGAAGCTCGGACTTCCAGCCGGACAGGGGTTCGCCCAGCGGCTGTTCGCCGAGCGTCAGCGTCGAGGCGCCCGGCGTCAGGCGCAGGGCCTGACGGTCCAGGGCGCGCGGGGTCCAGCCGGCCGAGGTGAACAGGCGGTCGCGGCCGCAGACGACTTCTAGTGCAGCCGGTTGGCCGCAGGCGGCGGCCGACCAGGCGCCGCGCGCCGGGGCCTCGACATCGACCATGACGGTCAGCAAGGGGCTGGAAATGCGCACCAGACCGCCGACGGCGCCGCTGGCGGGCGGGGCCGGGGTCTCGTCATGGGCTCGGGCGGCGGAGACGCGCTCGGGCGTCGAGGAACCGCCGCCCTGGAAGGCGGCCAGCCGACCGTCGGGCAGGGCCAGAACGCGAAGGCTGGTGGTCAGGCGCGAGATGGCGGCGGCGACGGCCTCGGGCGTCGGCTCGGACAACTGGGCCAGGGCGTCGTCCAGGGTCAGCAGGTCGAGCAGCAGCTCCAGCCCCATTTCGGGGGCGCGGGCGGCGTGATGGCCGTCGGCGGCGACGGCAGCTTCCAGCGCGTGGGGCAGGCGCTTCAGCGCGGTGCGGCGGATGGCTTCGCCCGCCTTGCCGGCCAGGGCGCAGCCGGCCACGGCGGCGGCGGTCAGGCGCTCGGCCCGGCCCATCGGCCCGCCGGGCGGACGCAGCAACTGGCGGGCTTGCCGCGCCAGAATGTCGGTCAGGCGCAGGCGCTCGGCCTCGGTCGCGACCCCCGCCAGGCGCCGCCCGGCGCAGGCCAGGTTGTAGGTGCGCCGCGCCAGAATGTCGGGGTCCCAGGAGAAGGGCGACCAGCGGTTGAAGATGTCGTCCCAGGCCAATGTCAGCGCCAGGGCCTCGCGCACGCCGCGATCGCCGTGGGCCATCATCTCGGGCATCCAGACGAAGGCGTGCAGTTCGACGGCGAAGGCGCGGCTGGGGGTGGGGCGGTTCCACAGGTCGGCGGGACCCTCGGCGTCGAGGCTGAGCCCGGCCAGGGTGAAACGGCCCGACAGCAGCGGACGCGGCGCCTCTTCACGCAGGGGACGGAAGTCGCGCGGACTGACGGCGAAGCCGTCGGCGCGGGCGCCCCTTAGCGTCAGCATATAGCCGGGCAGGCCGTAGAGCTCGATCCACAGCTGGCGCGCCGCCAGCTGTCCGGCGACGGCGGCCCACAGGGCGGGATCGGTCTTGGGCCCGCCGCCCGCGCGCACCGGGGTGCGAACCGGGGCGCCGCGCAGGCCGGGGATATGACCCTCGTTCAGGCCGCCTTCCGTTTCGCGCGGGGCGAAGGGGGCGAGGGGGCTCACGCGGCGGCGGCCTTCAGGGCTTGAATGTTGGCGGCATAGGCGTCCGGCCCGCCCTTGAAGACGAAGGAGCCGGCGACCAGGGCGTCGGCCCCGGCGGACAGGCAGGCCCCGGCGTTGTCGGCGATGACGCCGCCGTCCACCTGCAGGTGGGCCTTGGACCCGGCGCGGTCGAGGATGGCGCGGGCGCGTTCGATCTTCTTCAGCGCCGAGGGGATGAATTTCTGGCCGCCGAAGCCCGGGTTGACCGACATGATCAGCACCAGGTCGACCAGGTCGACGGCTTCCTCGAGGATCGACAGCGGCGTGGCCGGGTTGAAGACCAGACCGGCCTTGGCGCCTAGCTGGCGGATGCGGCCGAGGGTGCGGTGAACGTGGGGGCCGCTCTCGGGGTGGATGCTCAGCACGTCGGCGCCGGCCTCGCGGAAGGCCTCCAGCCAGGGGTCCACCGGGGCGACCATCAGGTGAACGTCGAACGGCAGGGTCGTGTGCGGGCGCAGGGCCTTCATCACGTCCGGGCCGAGGGTCAGGTTGGGGACGAAGTGGCCGTCCATCACATCGACGTGGATCCAGTCGGCGCCCGCGGCCTCCAGCGCGCGGACCTCTTCGCCCAGCTTGGAAAAGTCGCTGGCGAGGATGGAGGGGCAGATCAGCGGGGCGGCGACGGCGGCGGGGGCGGACTGGGTCATGGTTCTGCGACTTACGGCCATGGCGCGCGGGGGGCAAGCCGGACTGCTGACGCAGGGCGCGACGCGCGCGAGGACAAGCTGTTCATTCGCGCTTCGCGAGCGGTCGGCGGTGGTCGTTGGCGAAGGCGCGGCGGTCGCGGACGCAAGGCCGCTGGCAAGGCCCGGCGGTGAGGCGGAGGAAGGCGGCGACTTCTTCAGCCGTCCCGAAAGGACCCGCCATGATCCGCACCCTCGCTGTCGCCGCCTTGCTGGCTTTCGCTTCGCCGGCCCTCGCCCAGTCTGCTTCTCAGTCCGCCTCTCAGGCCGCCGACAACCGCCTGACCCTGACCTTCGAGACCGGGGCCGAAACCGGCGCGGTCATGGTGGCCCTTTACGACGCCGAGGCCGCCTATGAGGGCGGCGCCCCGACGCGGGTCGCCCGCGTCGACGTGGCGGCGGGCGGGCGCGACGCCGTGTTCGAGAATCTGCCCGCCGGCGCCTACGGCATGAAGGCCTTCCACGACGTGGACGGCGACGGGAAGATGAACGTCAATCCGTTCGGCATGCCGACCGAACCCTACGCCTTCTCCAACAACGCGGTCGGCAACATGGGGCCGGCCAGGTGGGACCGCGCCCGGTTCGAGGTCTCGGGCGCGACGGCCCAGACCATCCGTCTCCGCTAAGCCCAGATGTCCGGAGCCCTCGACATGACCCCGTCCCGCCGCACCCTGTTCATGGGCGCCGCCGCGCTTTCCGGCGCCCTGGCCGCTGCTCGCGTCCTGACCCCCGACCGGGCCTATGCTGCGCAAGCCTTGGCGGCGACCGCCGACTGGTCGCTGGCCACGGCCGACATCGAGGGCGACGTGGCGCCGCGCGCCCTGAGGCTGGTCCACGGCCGGGCGCCTGAGGGGCTGTCGGGCAGCCTCTATCGCAACGGCCCGGCCAGGTTCCGCCGACCGGGCGGCTCGGCCCAGCACTGGTTCGACGGCGACGGCCTGATCCGCCGCTGGCGGGTTCAGGACGGTCAGGCGTCGCTGGCCGCCCGTTTCGCCGACACGCCCAAGCGGCGGCAGGAGGCCGAGGTCGGGGCCATGCTGATGCCGGGCTTCGGCACGGCGGCCGATCCGCGCGCCCGCATCGGCTCGGCCGACGACGCCAGCGCGGCCAACACCTCGGTGCACAGGGTCGGCGACAAGCTCTGGGCGCTGTGGGAGGCCGGCTCGCCCCTGGCCATGGATCCCGAGACGCTTGAGACCGAGGAGTTCGTCGCCCTGCGTCCGGATCTGAAGGGCATGCCCTTCCTGGCCCATCCACGCATCGAGCCGGACGGCCGCATCTGGAACCTGGGGATGAACGGCAAGCAGGCGGTGGTGTGGCGACTGGCGGCGGACGGAGCGCTGGAAGCGGCCGACGTCATCCCCCTGCCGCGCGCCAGCTATGTCCACGACTTCACCGCCACGGCTCGGCATCTGGTCATCGTGCTGCAGCCCTGGGTCCATGCGCGAAACGTCATGCCCCTGTCGGCGGCCATGGCCTGGCGGCCCGAGGAGGGGACGCAGGTGCTGGTGATCGACAAGGCGGACCTGAGCCGGCGCCGGGTGTTCGACCTGCCGCCCTTCGGCTTCTTCCACGTCGGCGACGCCTGGGAGGAGGCCGACGGCACGATCCGCTTCGACCTGTGCGCCCACAAGGACATGGATTTCGCCGCGCGCGGCGCCCATGACATCCTGAACGGCGTGCCCCTCGGCGGCGAACCGGCCGAACTGGCCATGGTGGTGCTGGAGGCCGGCGGTCGCGGCCGGCTGGAGCGGACCGGGGTGGTGGCCGAGTTCCCGCGCGGCGATCCGCGGCGCGCCGGTCTGGCCCGACGCTTCAGTCTGCACACGACGGGCGAGCGCGCCGACCGCCCCCTGGCCGGCGGGGTGGCCGTCACCGACTGGTCGTCAGGCCGCACCCGGTCCTTCGCCTTCGGCCCCGACCATGTGACGGACGAGATGGTCTATGTCCCCAAGCCCGGCGGCGCGCACGAGGCCGACGCCTGGCTGGTCGGCCCGAGCATCAACCTGAAGGCGGGGGTCAGCGAACTGCACGTGCTGGACCTGATGCGCGTCGAGGACGGCCCCGTCGCCACCTGGCGCGCCGACGTGGCCCTGCCGGCGGCCTTCCACGGGAACTGGGTGTGACCAGGCCGCCCTTGCGCCAAGAAGCAGAATGGAGAATCGTTGTTCTTTGAGTGCTGCGCATAGAGGAGGCGGCCTTGACGGTGAGCGCATGGCTATTGGCGCTGGGCATGGCCGCCAGCTGGCAGGAAGCGCCGCAGACGCAGCCTCCCTACGCCGTTGACGAAATCGTCGTTCACGGCGTCCGCGCCGAAGCCGTGGCGCGAACGGTCGAGGCCTTGACCGAACCCAGCCGCGTCGGACAGGCGCGCGGCCAGCTGGCGCGCTGGACACAGCCGATCTGTGTGCAGGTCATTGGCGGAGCGCCCGGCGCGAACCGCGCCTTCGCCACGCAGGTCGCGTCGGCGGTCGGCGAACTGGGACTGTCGGCTGCGACGACGCGATGCCGGGCCAATGTCGTGGTGGTCCTGGCGGAGGACGCCGAAGGGTTCGCCCGTCTGTTCGCGGAACAACGCCGCATCGGCTTCTTCGCCAACAAGGGTGAGGCCTTGCGCGCCTTCCGCGAGGCGAGGACCCCGGTCCGCTGGGCGCATGTCGTTACATCCAGGGGCGGAGGCGAGGGGGCGGTCGAGAGCGCCGGGGCGGCTTCGGCGGTGAACGCTGACGCCGGCTCTACCAAACTGGTGGACTCGCGATTGCGCTACAGCACGTCGGAAGCGATCTCGCGAACCCTTCTGGTGGTGGACGGCCGCAGAGCCGCCGATGTCCCGGCGGATGCGCTGGCGCGCTATGTGGCGTTTGCGGCGGTCACGGACCTGCCGACGGAACACCGCCCGGCGGACGATAGTATTCTCGGTCTTTTCGACGCCGCCGAAGGGAAGGCGCCGAGAGAATTCAGTCGCTGGGACCGCGCCTTCGTCAGCGCTCTTTACGCCGTCAGCCCTGATCGGCCCTTCGACGTCCAGCGTCGCGAAATGGTCAACAGGATGCTGTGTGATCTGTCCGGCGACGATCCGCTGGCGTCAGGCGTGATCACCACCACCCCGCCTCCCGCAGCGCCCGGGCGTAGCGGCGGCTGACGGGGGCGACGGGGCCGTCTTCCAGGGTCAGGGCGGCGCGGCCGTCGCCGCGGGCGACGGAGGCCACGGCGTCCCTGGCCACCCACCAGCTGCGGTGGGTCTGGGCGCCTTCCAGCCCTTCCAGTTCATTGAGGGCGTCGGCCAGCCGCATCAGGATCAGGTCCGAGCCTCGATCGGTGTGCAGGCGCAGATAATGATCCTCGGCCTGAACCGCGATCAGCCGGGCGCCGCGCAGCTTGGGCGGCAGGCGGTCGAGGAAGCGGGCGGGCGCGGCGCCGGGGGCGGCGGCGTGGGTCTCGACCGGGCGTTCGCGGCCGAGAAAGACGTTCAGCGCGCTGAGCACGGCGGTGATCAGCATCACCGGCGGCAGGAAGTTGATCAGGGCCTCCAGCGGGAACAGCCGTCCCTCGAAGAAGAGGCCGGTCGCGGCCCAGACGCCGACGGTCAGGGGGCCGCTGATGATCGCCGTCAGCGCCGCCGTCACGGCCCAGGGGCGGGCGTCCTGATCAATGAAGCGGGTGATCAGGGCGCCGCAGGCATGGCCCCACAGTCCGCCCAGTACCAGCATGGGGATCCAGTAGAGCAGCCGCTGCGTCAGGGGCGCGCCGCCCGAGCCGAAGGCGCCGCTGACGGCCAGGAACAGGCCCGCGACGACGGCCACGACCAGGCCGCGCAGGAAGTCGCGGCCCTTGGCTCCCAACTGCCCCCGAAACCGCATCAGCCGCCCGATTTCGGGCCGCAGACGGCGCGGAAGCCGGCGGCGGCGAAGCGCACCATGTAGTCGCAGGCGCTGTCCAGGTCGCCGGACTTGCACAGGCCGCCGGACAGGCGGTCCAGGCGCCCGGTCTCGCCCAGCGTCAGGGTCAGGGCGCCTGACAGGTTGTGGTAGGCCCAGTAGAGATCGGTCTCCTCGGCCTCGGGCAGGACGCGCTTGACCAACTCCAGCAGACGCCGGATCGCCGGGTCGAAATAGCGGGCCATGGTCTCGCCGCCGAAGGCCGGGTTGGCGTTGGTCTGGGCCACCAGGGCGGCATAGTGCTTCCACCCCGGCCCGCCCTTCAGCGACCACTGGAACGGCGGGCGCAGGAAGGCCTCGAACAGACCCTCCAGCGTCATGGCCTCGCCCGCCGCCTCGGCGTAGCGGTCCACGGCGGCGACCCGCTCGTTGTTCCAGACCTCGGCGCGGCGGGTGAAGACGGCGTCGAACAACTCCTTCTTGGCCCCGAAGTAGTAGTGGACCAGGGCCGTATCCACGCCCGCCTCGCGCGCCACCTCGCGGATGGTGACGCCGTAGAAGCCATGTTTCGAGAACAGGTCCTCGGCGGCGTTCAGGATGGCGTCGCGGGTCTCGCCGGCGGCGGCGGTCTTGGTCTTCTTGGGCCGGCCGCGACGGGCCGGAGCGGCGACGACGGGCGGCAGGGTCGGGGCGGTGTCGTCGTCAGGTTTCATGCGCGCAAGCTAGTCGTGCTTCGACCCTCAGTGCAACGGCGCCACAGGCGCAGGCCATTTGCGGCGCTTCCAGCGTGGCCGTTTGACAGACCGGCGAAACATCGGCACGGTCCATGAAAATCATTGAACGCTGAATAAAAGCGTCGATTGGGCTGGAAACAGGGATTGGGATCCAAATGAACAGACTCGTGAAGACCGTCTTGCTGGCGGGCGCCGCCTGGGGCGCGCTCTCGGCCACCGCCGTGGCGCAGGACGCCTCGACCGAAACCCAGGCTTCGAACGTCGACGACATCATCGTCACCGCGCGCCGCCGCGAGGAAACCCTGAAGGACGTTCCGGTCTCGGTCTCGGCCCTGGGCGCCGAGCGTCTGGAGGAAACCGGCGCGACCGACATCACCGCCCTGCAGCAGCAGACCCCGAACGCCACGGTTCAGGTCGCGCGCGGATCGAACTCCACGCTGATCTCCTTCATCCGCGGCATCGGCCAGCAGGACCCGCTGTGGGGCTTCGAGCCCGGCGTCGGTCTCTATATCGACGACGTCTATGTCGCCCGTCCCCAAGGCGCCGTCCTGGACATCTTCGACATTCAGCGCATCGAAGTCCTGCGCGGGCCGCAGGGCTCGCTCTATGGCCGCAACACCGTCGGCGGGGCGATCAAGTACGTCACCTCGCGCCTGGACGCCGAGTCGCCCGAACTGACCCTGCGCGGCGCCTACGGCAGCTACAACCAGATCGATCTTCTGGCCCAGGGCTCGATGCCGGTCAGCGACAAGCTGCGCATCGGCGGCGCGATCGCCAGCTACAACCGCGACGGCTACGGCGAGAACCTGAACACGGGCGCCGAACATTATGACAAGGACGTTCTGGCCGGCCGCGCCAGCGTCGAGTTCCAGCCCTACGACAACGCCTTCTTCCGCCTGGCCTATGACCGGGTCGAGGACAAGTCGAACCCGCGTCACGGCCACCGCGAAGTCGCCGGCGTCGGTCCGGGCGCCGGCATCCCCGGCAGCGTCTACGACACCCACGCCGGCCTCGGCGACAAGAACAAGGTGACGACCGAAGGCGTGTCGCTGACCGCCCAGATCGACCTGAGCGACGTCTGGTCGGTCAAGTCGATCACCGCCTATCGCACCGGCGACACCGACACCCTGATCGACTTCGACAACACCCCGGCGCCGACGCTGGACATCCCCGCCGTCTACGGCGACCACCAGTTCACCCAGGAATTCCAGGCGCTGTTCAGCACCGACCGGATCCAGGGCGTGGCCGGCATCTTCTATCTGGACGGCACGGCCTCGGGCGCCTTCGACACCATCCTGGGCAACCTGGGCATCGTCATCGGCACCGCCGGCTATGTGAAGACGACCAGCGTCGCCCTGTTCAGCGACGTCAACCTCGACCTGACCGATCGCCTGCACCTGGGCCTGGGGGCCCGCTACACGCTGGACGACAAGACCGGCCACGTCTTCCGCGCCAACTATCTGGGCGCGACCCGCAGTCCGCTGCTGGGCGGCACGGCGCGCAACCCCCTGCTGCTGCGCACGGACTACACCCGCTCGAACCAGTTCGACCAGTTCACGCCCAAGGCCTCGCTGTCCTATGACTTCTCGGACCGCATCACCGGCTACGCCTCCTATTCCAAGGGCTTCAAGTCGGGCGGCTTCGACATGCGCGGCGACGCCATCCTGACGCCGAACACGGTCAACGGCTATCAGCCGGAAACGGTCGATTCCTATGAGATCGGGCTGAAGGGCTCGGCCTTCGATCGTCGTCTGAGCTTCGCCTCGGCCGTCTTCTACAACGAGTATCAGGACCAGCAGGTCACCACCCAGGTCCCGGCCGTGGGCGGCATCGCCAGCTTCGTCGACAACGTCGGCTCCTCGAAATTCTTCGGGGCGGAACTGGAAGGTTCGGTCGTCGTGACCGACAGCCTGACGGCCAACTTCGCCATCGGCTACCTCGACTCGAAGTTTGAGGAATTCCTGCGCTTCAACCTGACCACCGGCAAGTTCGAGGACATTTCGAACCTGGTGGTGCTGCAGAACGCGCCGAAGTGGACCGGCTATCTGGGCCTGACCTGGCGCGGCGACGTGGCGGGCGGCTCGCTGGCGGTGACGCCGTCGGTCAGCTATCGCGACGACTACAGCCAGTTCGAGTTCCCCAACCCGGTGCTGGATCAGGAAGCCTTCGCCCTGGTCGACCTGTCGGCGGTCTGGACGGACCCGAGCCAGAAGTGGACCGTCGGCGTCTACGGCAAGAACCTGACGGACGAGGCGTATCGCGTCGGCGGCTACAACTTCCTCGGCGCCGCCTTCAACAACTCGCTGATCGGCTACTACGGCCCGCCGCGCACCGTGACGGCCTCGCTGCAATACAAGTTCTGATCGAGAAATTTCTCCTGAACGCCTGATCATCTGATCGCGGGCGGCGGTTCAGACCGAACCGCCGCCCTTTTTCTTTGGCACCGCCCGGCGACGCCGCTACCGTTCGCAACAACGGGACAGCCAGTCCGAGGGGGCAAGCCATGACCACGTCCGAGGCCGCAGCGCCGCAAGAGGCCGTCGAGAAGGCCGTCTCGCCCGGCTATCGCTATTATGTGCTGGGGGTCCTGATCCTCATCTACATGCTGAACTTCCTCGACCGTCAGATCATCGGCATCCTGGCGGCGCCGCTGAAGGCCGAGTTCGGCCTGTCGGACAGCCAGTTCGGCCTGCTGGGCGGCCTGGCCTTCGCCCTGCTCTATTCGACCCTGGCCATCCCGATCGCCTGGCTGGCCGACCGGGTCAGCCGCGTCTGGATCATGACGGCGGCCCTGACCATCTGGTCGGGCTTCACCGCCCTGTGCGGCGTGGCGGGCAGCTTCGGCCAACTGTTCTTGTGCCGCATGGGCGTGGGCATCGGCGAGGCGGGCGGCGTGGCCCCGGCCTATTCCCTGATCGCCGACTACTTCCCCAAGTCGCAGCGCGCACGGGCCCTGGCGGCCTACGCCTTCGGCATTCCCCTGGGCATGGCGGCGGGCACCCTGGTCGGCGGCCTGCTTGCGGCCAGATATGGTTGGCAAACAGCCTTCATCGTGGTCGGGGTGCTGGGCGTGCTGGTCGCGCCGATCCTGCGTCTGACGGTCAAGGACCCCAGGCGCGGCGGCATGGACGCGCCCGCTGTTGAAACGCCCAGGGCCGCCCCCGTCGTGCAGAAGGCCCCGCCCTTCGGCGAGGTGATCAGGACCCTGGCGCCCAAGCCCAGCTTCTGGCTGCTGGCCTTCGGGGCGGCCTCGTCGTCGGTCTGCGGCTACGGCGTCGCCGCCTGGCTGCCCAGCTTCTTCATGCGCAGCTTCGGCCTGAGCCTGTCGCAGACGGCCTGGTATTATTCGGCCATCGTCATGGTCGGCGGCGTGGCCGGCATCTGGCTGGGCGGCGTCATGGCTGATCGCCTGGGCAAGAAGTCCAAGGCCGCCTATCCGCTGACGCCCGCCATCGCCTTCCTGATCTCGGTGCCCTGTTTCATCCTGGCCATGAACTCGGGCGCGCTGGTCGGGGCGATCATGCCGGGGGCGAACCCGAACGGGGCCGCGGCCCTGACCCTGGCCTTCCTGATCTTCCTGATCCCGACGGGCCTGAACCTGACCTGGCTGGGGCCGATCACGGCGGCGGTGCAGCACCTGGCGACGCCGGTCATGCGCACCACGGCCTCGGCCCTGTTCCTGCTGATCAACAACCTGCTGGGGATCGCCGTCGGCATCTACTACTTCGGCTGGATGTCGGATCTGCTGCGCCCGAGCTTCGGCGAGGAGAGCCTGCGCTGGGCCATCTACACCGGCATGGGCTTCTACCTGTTGTCGTCGGCGCTGCTGTTCGGGGCCTCGCGCACGCTCAAGAAGGACTGGGTCGACTGATCCAGCCCAGCTTGGGGCATAAGAAAAGCCTCATGCGGCCATAAGAAGAGGGACGGTTGCGCAGGCGAAGGCGCGACGCCTATAAGCGCGACCAAAGTTTCCACAACCCTCCTCCCAACGGCGCGGATCAGACATGAACATTCACGAGTATCAGGCCAAGCAGGTTCTCAAGGCCTTCGGCGCTCCGGTCGCCGAAGGCGTCGCCATCACCTCGGCCGACCAGGCCGAAGCCGCCGCCAAGCAACTGCCTGGCCCGCTCTACGTCGTGAAGTCGCAGATCCACGCCGGCGGCCGCGGCAAGGGCAAGTTCAAGGAACTGCCGGCTGACGCCAAGGGCGGCGTGCGCCTGGCCTTCTCGATCGAGGACGTGGTCAAGCACGCCCAGGAAATGCTCGGCAACACCCTGGTGACGGCCCAGACCACGGACGCCGGCAAGCAGGTCAACCGCCTCTACATCGAAGACGGCGCCGACATCTCGCGCGAACTGTACCTGTCGATCCTGGTCGACCGCGCCTACGGCCGCATCGCCTTCGTCGTCTCGACCGAAGGCGGCATGGACATCGAAGCCGTCGCTCACGACACCCCGGAAAAGATCATCACCGTCGTCATCGACCCGACGACCGGCGTGACCGAAGCCGACTGCGCTGCCCTGTCGGACGCGCTGAAGCTGGACGGCGACGCCCGCGAAGACGGCAAGTCGCTGTTCCCGGCCCTGTACAAAGCCTTCGTCGAGAAGGACATGGCCATGCTGGAAGTGAACCCGCTGATCGTCATGGAAAACGGCCGCCTGCGCGTTCTGGACGCCAAGGTGTCGTTCGACGGCAACGCCCTGTTCCGTCACCCCGACATCAAGGAACTGCGCGACGTCACCGAGGAAGACGCCAAGGAAATCGAAGCCTCGGAATGGGACCTGGCCTACGTGGCGCTCGACGGCAACATCGGCTGCATGGTCAACGGCGCCGGTCTGGCCATGGCGACCATGGACATCATCAAGCTGTACGGCAAAGAGCCGGCCAACTTCTGCGACGTCGGCGGCGGCGCCGGCAAGGACAAGGTCGCGGCGGCCTTCAAGATCATCACCGCTGACCCGGCCGTCCAGGGCATCCTGGTCAACATCTTCGGCGGCATCATGAAGTGCGACGTCATCGCCGAAGGCGTGGTCGCGGCCGTCAAGGAAGTGGGCCTGAAGGTGCCGCTGGTGGTGCGTCTGGAAGGCACCAACGCCGAGCTGGGCAAGAAGATCCTGAACGAGAGCGGCCTGGCCATCACGGCCGCGGACGACCTCGACGACGCCGCCCAGAAGATCGTCGCGGCGGTCGGCTGAGTTCGTTCGCTTACCGTCCCTGAACAGGTTCGGTCGGAGAGAGGCCTTGGCCCAGTTCGAAGTCGTCGCTCTGGCGCTTGCGCCGGAGCGACACATCGCAGCTTTCATCGAGCACCATCGTCGTCGGGGCGCGGATCGCATCCGCGTCTTCTTCGACGGCCCGGTGACGATGGCGACCGACCTCGCCGGCGGCGAGGTCATCGCCTGCGACGAGAACTTCTGGCGCGAGCTGGGCGTTTCACGGCCGGAAAGCGTCGAGGACCGGCAGCGGGCCGTCTATAATTTCGCTTATCGGCAAGCCAGCGCCGACTGGCTCCTGTTCGTGGATGTGGACGAGTTCATTCTGGGTGACGGGGCGATCGCCGAGCTTCTTTCTTCGATAGAGCCGGAGAGGGAATCGGTGATCTTCCGCACCGTCGAGGCGATCTATGACGAGCGGCACGACCTGTCCCAGGAGTACGGCGCGGCCTTCTTCAGAAAGTCCTATGGACGGCCTTTCAGCGCTATCCTGCCCCACCTCTTCTATCCGGGGAGCGGCGGCTTCTTCACCAAGGGGCTGCTGGGTCACGACATGGGCAAGCATGCGATTCGAGCCGGTATCGCCGACATTTCGGTCGATATCCATGAATCGAAGCGGGGCGGCGTTCCGTTGCAGGCTGCGGTGGCCAAGTCACTGCTCCTGGCCCACTACGACGCCATCTGCCTGGAGCAATGGCGCTGCAAGTGGGATCGGCGGTTGGCGGTTCAGGACACCCACGAGATGGGACGCAAGAGGCGCCTGCAATCGACGATCTACGGCCGGGCGCGCCGCCAGGGCGCCGAGGTCGAGTTGTTCAGGCGGATCTATGTCGTCAACGGCCTGCAGACCCTTCTCCTTCGCTCGTTCGGCCTGATTATTCCCAATAATTCAACGATTTGACTGTTTAAAGAAAGCCATCAGATGTCCATTCTCGTCGACAAGAACACCAAGATCATCGTGCAAGGCCTGACCGGCAAGACCGGCGGCTTCCACACCGAACAGGCCCTGGCCTATCACGGCACCCAGATGGTCGCCGGCGTGCACCCGACCAAGGGCGGCACCAACTGGACCGGCTCGCACGGCGAAACCCTGCCGATCTACGGCTCGGTCGCTGAAGCCAAGGACCGCACGGGCGCCGACGCCACCGTCATCTACGTCCCGCCGGCAGGCGCCGCCGACGCCATCATCGAAGCCATCGAGGCCGAGATCCCCTTCATCACCTGCATCACCGAAGGCATCCCGGTGCTGGACATGGTGCGCGTCAAGGCTCGCCTGGACCGCTCCAACTCGCGCCTGCTGGGCCCGAACTGCCCCGGCATCCTGACCCCGGACCAGTGCAAGATCGGCATCATGCCGGGCAACATCTTCTCCAAGGGTTCGGTCGGCGTCGTCTCGCGCTCCGGCACCCTGACCTATGAAGCCGTGTTCCAGACCACCAACGCCGGCCTGGGCCAGACCACGGCCGTCGGCATCGGCGGCGACCCGGTCAAGGGCACCGAGTTCATCGACGTCCTGGAAATGTTCCTGGCCGACCCGGAAACCACCTCGATCATCATGATCGGTGAAATCGGCGGCGGCGCCGAAGAAGACGCCGCTCAATTCCTGATCGACGAAGCCAAGAAGGGCCGCTCCAAGCCCATGGCCGGCTTCATCGCCGGTCGTACGGCTCCGGCCGGCCGCACCATGGGCCACGCCGGCGCCATCGTTTCGGGCGGCAAGGGCGACGCGGAATCCAAGATCGCTGCGATGGAGGCCGCGGGCATCCGCGTCTCGCCGTCGCCGGCGCGCCTGGGCCACACGCTGTTGGAAGTGCTGAAGGGCTAAGGCCTTTCAGGGCGCTACGCTCGCGACGCGGTCGCTCGCTTCTTGAGCGCAGCAAGGTCGCTACGCTCGCCGCGCGGCGGCTCGCTGCTTGAGCGAGTTCGCCGGGGTCACCCTCTACGGTGGCGAAAAGGACGGTGAGCGCGACCGAACGACGTTCCGGGGCGAATTTTCGCGCCCTGTGACCTTTTGAAACGCCTCCGGATTCGTCCGGAGGCGTTTTTTCTTGCGGATTCGACCAATTTCCACCCTGTCCGCCCCGCTTCGGTCATGACCAGTAAGGAAACACGGCCTATATGAGCGGCGCCGCTCACCGCGCAGGCGTGCGCGCGCGGCCGGAATTGTAGGACGACGAGAGAAAAATGGCGGACGATGCAGGTCGGCTGAACCAGGTCTTTGCCGAGACCAGCTTCCTCTATGGCGCGAACGCCGCCTTCATTGAGGACCTGCACGAAAAATGGGCCGCAGACCCCGGCTCGGTGTCGGGGGAATGGCGCGCCTTCTTCGATCAGTTGAAGGACAACGCCGCCCAGGTGAAACAGGCCGCCGGCGCCGGCGCCTGGGGCCGTGGCGCCGCCACCGAGCCGACCGAGGAAACGGCTGTCTTCGACGGCCGCTGGCCCGCCCCCAAGGTCGACCCCAAGGCCGCCGCCGGCAAGCCCGGCCCGCGTCCGGCCGCTCCGGCGGAAGCCGCTTCCGGCGCCTTGACCGCCGCCGACGTGCGCGCCGCCGCCCATGACTCGATCCGCGCCCTGATGCTGATCCGCGCCTATCGCGTGCGCGGCCACCTGCAGGCGACGCTGGACCCGCTGGGCATCGAACAGCCGGTCGAAAACGCCGAGCTGACCCCCGAATTCTACGGCTTCACCGCCGCCGATCTGGACCGCCCGATCTTCCTTGACGGCGTCCTGGGCCTGCAGACGGGTTCGATCCGCCAGGTGCTGGAGATCCTCAAGCGCACCTACTGCGGCAACATCGGCGTGCAGTACATGCACATCGCCGAGCCGGAAGAAAAATCCTGGCTGCAGCAGCGTTTCGAAGGCCCCGACAAGTTCGAGCAGAACGCCTTCACCAAGGAAGGCAAGCTGGCCATCCTGCACAAGCTGATCGAGGCCGAGGGCTTCGAACGCTTCCTGCACAAGCGCTTCCCCGGCACCAAGCGCTTCGGCCTGGACGGCGGCGAGGCCATGGTCCCGGCGCTGGAGCAGGTGATCAAGCGCGGCGGCAACCTGGGCGTCGACGAGATCGTCTTCGGCATGGCCCACCGCGGCCGCCTGAACACGCTCGCCGCCGTCATGGGCAAGCCCTACAAGGCCATCTTCCACGAGTTCCAGGGCGGTTCGACCGTGCCGTCGGACATTGAGGGTTCGGGCGACGTCAAATACCACATGGGCGCCTCGTCGGACCGTGAGTTCGACGGCAACAAGGTCCACCTGTCGCTGACCGCCAACCCGTCGCACCTGGAAATCGTCAACCCGGTCGTCCTGGGCAAGGCGCGCGCCAAGCAGGCCTTCGACATCCGCGACGCCAACGCCGGCAAGCCCGAGGCCGAATGGGCGCTGGACCGCTCCAAGGTCGTGCCCCTGCTGATCCACGGCGACGCCGCCTTCGCCGGCCAGGGCGTGGTGGCCGAGTGCTTCGCCCTGATGGGACTGAAGGGCTACCGCACCGGCGGCACCCTGCACTTCGTCATCAACAACCAGATCGGCTTCACCACCAGCCCGCGCAATTCGCGCTCGTCGCCCTATCCGTCGGATGTGGCGCTGATGGTTCAGGCCCCGATCTTCCACGTCAACGGCGACGATCCGGAAGCGGTCGTCTTCGCCGCCAAGGTGGCGACGGAATACCGTCAGAAGTTCCACAAGGACGCGGTGGTGGACATGTTCTGCTACCGCCGCTTCGGCCACAACGAAGGCGACGATCCCACCTTCACCCAGCCGCTGATGTATTCGAAGATCCGCGCCCAGCCCTCGACGCGCGAGATCTACGCCAAGCGCCTGGTCGAACAGGGCGTGGTGACGCAAGCCGAGGTCGACGCCGAGGTCGCTCGCTTCGAGGCCTTCCTCGACGCCGAGTTCGAGGCCGGCAAGGTATTCAAGGCCGACAAGGCCGACTGGCTGGACGGCCAGTGGCAGGGCCTGGGCGCCGAAAAGACCGACGACGCCGCCCAACGCGGCGACACCGCCGTCCCGGCTGACAAGCTGCGGGACTACGGACACCGCCTGACCCAGATCCCCAACAGCGTCGACATCCACAAGACGCTGAAACGCGTCGTCGAGGGCCGCCGCGAAGCCATCGACAGCGGCCAGAACATCGACTGGGCCACGGCCGAAAGCCTGGCCTTCGCCTCGCTGCTGGACGAGGGCTACAACGTTCGCCTGTCGGGCCAGGACTCGGTGCGCGGCACCTTCTCGCAGCGTCACTCGGGCATCACCGACCAGACGACCGAGCAACGCTACATCCCGCTGAACCACCTGCGCGACGGCCAGGCTCACTTCGAGGTCATCGACTCGGCCCTGTCCGAAGAAGCGGTGCTGGGCTTCGAGTACGGCTATTCGCTGGCCGACCCGAACACCCTGACCCTGTGGGAAGGCCAGTTCGGCGACTTCGTCAACGGCGCCCAGGTGGTCATCGACCAGTTCATCAGCTCGGGCGAACGCAAGTGGCTGCGCATGAGCGGCCTGACCATGCTGCTGCCGCACGGCTATGAAGGCCAGGGCCCCGAGCACTCCTCGGCCCGCCTCGAGCGCTTCCTGCAACAGTGCGCCGAGAACAACATGCAGGTCGCCAACTGCACCACCCCGGCCAACTACTTCCACATCCTGCGTCGCCAGATGCACCGGGACTTCCGCAAGCCGCTGATCCTGATGACGCCCAAGTCGCTGCTGCGTCACAAGAAGGCGGTGTCGAGCCTGGCCGACATGGCCGAGGGTTCGTCCTTCCACCGCGTGCTGCGCGACGACGCCCAGCTGCGTCCGGAAGTGGCCGGCGTCTCGCTGGTCGCCGACAAGGCGATCCGCAAGGTCGTCGTCTGCTCGGGCAAGGTCTATTACGACCTGCTGGACGCGCGCGAGAAGGCCGGGATCAACGACATCTACATCCTGCGCCTCGAACAGTTCTATCCGTGGCCGATCAAGTCGATCTCGACCGAGCTGGCCCGCTTCCCCAACGCCGACCTGGTCTGGTGTCAGGAAGAGCCCAAGAACATGGGCGGCTGGACCTTCGTCGATCCGTGGATTGAGCTGACCCTCGAGAAGATGGACATCAAGGCCAAGCGCGCGCGTTACGTCGGGCGTCCGGCCTCCGCCTCCACGGCGGCCGGCCTGATGAGCCGCCACCTGAAGGAACTCGAGACCTTCCTCGCCGAGGCCATGGCCTGATCGGCCTTGCCTGACCTATAGATACGCCAAGACACAAAAAGACACTGGACCGAACCATGGCCGATATCCTCACCCCCGCCCTCGGTGAATCCGTCAGCGAAGCCTCCATCGCCAAGTGGACCAAGAAGGTCGGCGACGCCGTCAAGAAGGACGAAGTCCTGGTCGAGCTGGAAACCGACAAGGTTTCGCTGGAAGTCGTGGCCCCGGCCGACGGCGTCCTGGCGGCGATCAACGCCGCTGAAGGCGACACCGTGGTTCCCGGCACGGTCCTGGGTTCGGTGAGCGAAGGCGCTTCGGCTCCGGCCGCTGCGCCCGCCGCTGCTGTGGCCCCGGCCGCTGCCGCTCCGGCCGCTTCGGGCGGCGCCTCGGTCTCGATCGCCGTCCCGACCATGGGCGAGAGCGTCGCCGAGGGTTCGATCGGCACCTGGCTGAAGAAGTCGGGCGACACCGTCGCCAAGGACGAACTGCTGGTCGAGATCGAGACCGACAAGGTCGCGGTGGAAGTCTCGGCCCCGGCCGCCGGCGTCCTGACCATCGTCGCCGACAATGGTTCGACCGTGACCCCGGGTCAGGTCATCGGCTCGATTTCCGCTTCGGGCGCCGCCGCAGCTCCGGTCGCTGCAGCCCCCGTCGCCGCCGCTCCGGCCAACACGGGTTCGGCCCAGGCTTCGGCTCACCTGTCGCCCGCCGTCCAGCGCGTGGTGTCGGAAAACAACCTGAACCCGGCCTCGCTGTCGGCCTCGGGTCCGAAGGGCAACATCACCAAGGCTGACGCCATCGCCGCCATCGGCGCCGCCGCTCCGGCTCCGGCCGCCGCGGCAGCCCCGGCCGCGCCGCGCGCCGACCAGCCGCGCGAGGAGCGGGTGAAGATGACGCGCCTGCGTCAGACCATCGCCCGTCGCCTGAAGGAATCCCAGAACACGGCCGCCCAGCTGACCACCTTCAACGAGGTGGACATGACCAACGTCATGGCCCTGCGCGCCCAGTACAAGGACGTCTTCGAGAAACGCCACGGCGTGAAGCTGGGCTTCATGTCCTTCTTCACCAAGGCCGTGGTTCAGGCCCTGCACGAAATCCCGGCCGTCAACGCCGAGATCGACGGCACGGACATCATCTACAAGAACCACTACGACATCGGCGTGGCCGTCGGCACCGACAAGGGTCTGGTGGTTCCGGTCCTGCGCGACGCCGACACCCTGTCGCTGGCGGGCATCGAAAAGGGCATCGGCGCCCTGGGCAAGGCCGCCCGTGACGGCGCCCTGACCATGGATCAGATGCAGGGCGGCACCTTCACCATCACCAACGGCGGCACCTATGGTTCGCTGATGTCGACGCCGATCCTGAACGCGCCGCAGTCGGGCATCCTGGGCATGCACAACATCGTGCAGCGCCCGATGGCCATCAACGGCGAGGTCAAGATCCGCCCGATGATGTACCTGGCCCTCAGCTACGATCACCGCATCGTCGACGGCAAGGAAGCCGTGACCTTCCTGGTCCGCATCAAGGAACTGCTGGAAGACCCGGCGCGCGCCCTGCTGGACCTGTAAGGTCTGTAAGCGTTGCGAAGACTGACGACGGCGGCTCTCTCGGGAGCCGCCGTTTTCAATTCCGGCTCAGTCGCCCTTGAGGCTGGCCAGCACGGCCGCTGTGTCCTGCCCCAGCTTGGGCGGCGGGGCGTCGTAGCGGACGGGGGTCCTGGACAGGCGGATGGGCGAGGCGACGGTGCGGATCGGGGTCGCCAGGTCGGGGCGCGACTGTTCGACGGTCAGGCCGCGATGGAGGGCCTGCGGCGCCTCGAACACCTGGTCGATGGTGTTGACCGGGCCGCAGGGCACGCCCGCCGCCTCCAGCGCCGCCATCAGCCCCTTCATGGTGAAGCCCGCCGTCAGGGCCGACAGGGTGGGCGACAACTCGACCCGGTGCTGGACCCGCAGGGCATTGGTGGCGAAGCGCGGATCGGCGCCCATGGGTTCGACGCCCAGGGCCTTGGCCAGGGCGCGGAACTGGCCGTCGTTGCCGACCGCGATGACCACCATGCCGTCCGAGCAGGGGAAGGGCTGATAGGGGGCCAGGTTGGGGTGGGCGTTGCCCATCCGCGTCGGCGCCTTGCCGGAGACGAAGAAGTTGGTCGCCTGATTGGCCAGCATGGCCGCCTGGACGTCGAACAGGGCGATGTCGACCTGCTGGCCCTCGCCGGTCGCGCGGGCGTGCCACAGGGCGGCCAGGATGGCGTTGGAGGCATACAAGCCGGTGAACAGGTCCACGACCGCCACCCCGACCTTCATCGGCTCGGCGCCCGGCGCGCCGTCCGGCTGGCCGGTGATCGACATCAGTCCGCCCATGGCCTGGATCATGTAGTCATAGCCGGCGTGGGTAGCGCGAGGCCCGTCCTGGCCGAAGCCGGTGATGGAGCAATAGACCAGGCGCGGATTGACGGCCGACAGACCGGCGTAGTCGAGGCCGTACTTCTTCAGCCCGCCGGTCTTGAAATTCTCGACCACCACGTCGCAGGTCGCGGCCAGTCGGCGCACGGCTTCGGCGCCCTCAGGGCTGGCGATGTCCAGCTCGACCGACTTCTTGCCCCGGTTGGCGCACATGAAATAGGCGGCGTCGCCCTTGGAGCCGTCGGTCGCAGTGGTGAAGGGCGGGCCCCAGTGGCGGGTGTCGTCGCCCTCGCCCGGCCGCTCGATCTTGATGACCTCGGCGCCGAGGTCGGCGAGCGTCTGCGTCGCCCAGGGACCGGCCAGAACGCGGGAAAGGTCGAGAACGCGAACGCCGGAGAGGGGGCCTTGAGTCTGGGTCATGTGCCCTGACTAGCCCGCCGTCGGCGCGTCGAGAAGACCTAGAGGCCGACGTCCCAGACGCCGGCGTTCTTCATGCGGCATTCGCGCGCTTCCTCGGCGCGGCCGCCCATGTCGCGGGCCATGCCGCGAATGGCGTCGGACACCGTGCTCTTGTGCACACCCGGCACGACCGCGTGCATGAAGGCGCAACCGGCCAGCCGGATCAGCTTGAAGCCGAAACGCGCCGAGGCGGCCATGTGCTCGAGATAGGTCTCGCTGACCTCGCGCGGGTGATCGCGGAACAGACGTGAAAACGTGCTCGACATGGCCTCAACCTAACGCGGTTCCCCGCGCCCCTCTACCCGTCCGATGCATTTTGGCCTAAACCCGCCGCCGGAACAGGGGTCGCATCGTCACGCCCCTCGATTGCGCGTGACGACCACAGAACCCCGCACACTCGCGCAGGAAACACCGATGGCCGACGGCTCGCACGCTTCGCAACAGACCTTCCGCTGGGACGACCCGTTCGACCTGCGCGGCCGCCTGACCGACGATGAGCGGATGATCCAGGACGCGGCGCGCTCCTATGCCCGCGAGGCCCTGCTGCCGCGCGTGGTCGAGGCCTTCCGTGACGAAGTGTTTGATCGCGCGATCATGACTGAGATGGGCGAGATGGGCTTCCTCGGCGCCATGCTGCCGGAACAATACGGCGGCTCGGAAGCCAGCCACGTCGCCTATGGCCTGATCGCGCGCGAGGTCGAGGCCGTCGACAGCGGCTATCGCTCGGCCATGAGCGTCCAGTCGTCGCTGGCCATGTACCCGATCTACGCCTTCGGCTCGGAAGAGCAGAAGATGAAATTTCTGCCGAAGATGGCGGCGGGCGAACTGATCGGCTGCTTCGGCCTGACCGAGGCCGACGGCGGTTCGGACCCGGCCTCGATGAAGACGAAAGCCGTCAAGGTTGACGGCGGCTATCGCCTGAACGGCGCCAAATACTGGATCACCAACTCGCCGATCAGCGACCTGGCCATCGTCTGGGCCAAGCTGGATGACAAGATCCGCGGCTTCATCGTCGAGCGCGACTTCGACGGCTTCACCACGGACAAGATCGGCGACAAGCTGTCGCTTCGCGCCTCGATCACCGGCGACATCGGCCTGAACGACGTCTTCGTGCCGGAAGCCAACATCCTGCCGGGCGTGCAGGGCCTGCGCGGTCCCTTCTCCTGCCTGAACAAGGCGCGGTTCGGCATCGCCTGGGGCGCCATGGGCGCCGCCGAGTTCTGCTTCCACGCCAGCCGCGACTATGTCGGCGAGCGGATGCTGTTCGGCCGCCCGCTGTCGTCGCGCCAGCTGGTGCAGAAGAAGCTGGCCGACATGCAGACCGAGATCTTCCTCGGCTTCGAGGGCGCCTATGCCCTGGGCCGTCTGCTCGACACCGGCGCCTGGGTGCCGGAAGCCATCAGCCTGATGAAGCGCAACAACTGCGGCAAGGCCCTGGCCGTGGCGCGCGAGGCCCGCGATATGCACGGCGGCGCCGGCATCACCGGCGAACTGCACGTCATGCGCCACGCCATGAACCTGGAAACCGTCAACACCTACGAGGGCGCCCACGACGTCCACGCCCTGATCCTGGGCCGGGCCATCACGGGCCAGAGCGCCTTCTAGGGGACAGGTTCGCTTCCCGACGGTCGAGGCTGTCGTCACGGCGGACTTCTCGCGCTAGGCTGACTGCCTGCGAAGGGACCGACCATGACGCGACACACAATGCTGGCCTCGACCGGCGCCGCCCTTGTCCTGATCCTGAGCGCGGCGCCGGTTGTCGCGGCCCCGGCCGCGACCGCCGCCCAGACCCCTGCGGTGCAGGGCCTGCCCTATGACGCGCGGCGCGGGGTCTTCACCTTCGCCGCCGGTCTGGACGCCTCCCTGCCCGCGGTGGTGCAGGTCACGACGCTGGGCCAGTCGCGCGGTCCCAGTTCGGAAGGCGACCCCAAGCCGGCCCAGGGCGGATCGGGCGTCATCATTGACGCCGCCGCCGGCATCATCATCACCAACCACCACGTCATCGAGAACGGCCAGAAGTTCACGGTCGATCTGATCGACGGCCGCCTGTTCGACGCGACCCTGATCGGCGCCGACAAGGCCACCGACATCGCCGTGCTTAAGATCGACGCGTCGGGCCTGTCCCAGGTCCAGACGGTCGATTCCGACACCCTGCGCACCGGCGACCTGGCCTTCGCGGTCGGCTATCCTCTGGGGCTGGATCAGACCCTGACCATGGGCGTGATCTCGGGCCTGAACCGCTCGGGCATGGGCGACGCCATCGAGGACTATATCCAGACCGACGCGGCGGTGAACTCGGGCAACTCGGGCGGGCCGCTGCTGGACAGCCGGGGACGGCTGATCGGCATCAACACGGCCATCCTTTCGGGCGGCATGGGCGGCGGCAACGACGGCATCGCCTTCGCCGTGCCGACGCGGATCATGATGTTCGTGGTCGATCAGCTGCGCGCCTCGGGCGAGGTCAAGCGCGGCCGGATCGGCGCGGCCGTCGGCTCGCTGACGGCCGAGCGGGCGCGCGACCTGGGCCTGAGCATCGTGCGCGGGGCGGTGGTCTATGACGCCGAGCCGGGATCGC
Source organism: Brevundimonas sp. KH_025 (assembly GCF_057839885.1). Taxonomy (NCBI): domain Bacteria; kingdom Pseudomonadati; phylum Pseudomonadota; class Alphaproteobacteria; order Caulobacterales; family Caulobacteraceae; genus Brevundimonas; species Brevundimonas sp. KH_025. Next base: position 3,026,071 of record NZ_CM174501.1, read on the forward strand.
CCGCCGAACAGGCGGGCCTGCGCCCCGGCGACGTCATTACTCGCATCCAGAACCGCCCCGTGGCCAACGCCGGCTCGGTCCAGGCGACGGTCGGCATCGCCCGGCCGGGCGCGACCCTGCCGGTCGTCTATCTGCGCGGCGGGCGCGAGACGACGGCCAGCCTGACGGTCGCCTCGGCCGATCCCGTCGCGGTGCGCCTCGGCGCCGGCGCGGCGATGGCGCGCGGCCTGACCTTCAGAAACGCCGGAGAGGGCGCCGGCGCTCAGATCACGGTGGTCGAGGGCGGCTCGGTCGCGGCGGTCGCGGGACTGCAGGCCGGCGACGTGGTGGTCGCGGCGGGCGACGCGGGCGTGGACGGCATGGCGGCGCTGGCCCGCGCGCTGCAGGGCGCCAGCGGGCCGATCGAGCTGACCGTGCTGCGGGACGGCGAGCGGACGGCGGTCAGCCTGCCCGGCTGATCCTCGGTCCGCGCTTCGGTTTTCGGGGGCCGGACAGCAAAACGCCCGCGCTGCCAGGAGGGGGAGGGGAGGCTGGCGCGGGCGTCTCGCTTGGAGGAAGCATCGACCCGTCGAAGCCCTTTAGCGGAAAAATCCTGGGGGGCTGGGGGGGCTGTTCAGGATCCGGGACTCTTCCGAACTCCGACAGGCCGATGGTGTATCTCTGGCATCCGTTCCGGGCGGGCGAAGGACCGAATGGGGGCCTTTTCGTGTTCTGCGAGATTTTTCGCTCGCCGGGCCGAAATCAGACCTTGGACAGGATCAGGGTGCCGTTGGTGCCGCCGAAACCGAAGCTGTTGGACATGACGTGCTTCAGTTCGCCGTCGTGGCGCTGACGCAGGATCGGCATGCCCTCGAACTCGGGGTCCAGGTTCTCGATGTGGGCGCTCTCCGCGGCGAAGCCGTGCTTCATCATCAGCAGGCAGTAGATGGCTTCCTGAGCGCCCGCCGCGCCGAGCGAGTGGCCCGTCAGCGACTTGGTCGAGGAGATCATCGGCAGGTCGTCGCCGAAGACGTTGCGCACCGCGCCCATTTCCTTGGAGTCCCCGACCGGCGTCGAGGTGCCGTGCGGGTTGAGGTAGTCGATGCGGGGGTCGCCGGCCATCTTCAGGGCCAGCTTCATGCAGCGTTCAGCGCCCTCGCCCGAGGGGGCCACCATGTCATAGCCGTCCGAGTTGGCGGCGTAGCCGGTGACTTCGGCGTAGATGGTCGCGCCGCGCGCCACGGCGCGTTCGTATTCTTCCAGCACGACGATGCCGGCGCCGCCGGCGATGACGAAGCCGTCGCGGTCCTTGTCATAGGCGCGGCTGGCCTTGGCGGGCGTCTCGTTGAAGTTGGAGGACATGGCGCCCATGGCGTCGAACATGTTCGACATGGACCAGTCGATGTCCTCGCACCCGCCGGCGAAGACCACGTCCTGCTTGCCCCAGGCGATCTGTTCGGCGGCCGCGCCGATGCAGTGGGCCGAGGTCGCGCAGGCCGAGGAGATCGAATAGTTGATGCCCTTCAGCTCGAACCAGGTGGCCAGGACGGCCGAGGGGCCGCTGGCCATGGCCTTGGGCACGGCGAACGGGCCGATGCGCTTGGGCGAGCCCTTTTCGATCGTGGTCTGGGCCGCCTGGAGGATGACCTGGGTCGAGGGGCCGCCCTCGCCGACGATCAGGCCGATGCGCTCGTCCTTGATCTCTTCGGCGGTCAGGCCGCTGTCCTTCAGCGCCTCTTCAAAGGCGATGTGCGCCCAGGCCGTGCCGTTGGCGAGGAAGCGGGCGGCGCGGCGGTCCACCAGCGGCGCCCAGTCCTCGGCCGTGACGCCAAGCGCCGGCGGCGCCCAGACCTGGGAGCGGAAGCCGTGGGAAGCATGGTCGGCGGCGTGCTGGACGCCCGACTTGGCTTCGCGCAGGGAGGCCGTGACCTCGTCCTGGCCGGTGCCGATGGAGGAGACGATGCCCAATCCGGTGACGACGACACGCCGCATGGTGTTTCCTAACATTCAGTCTTCAGGCGCCGCGTTGACCGCGGTCTGCGTTAAATGGGGTCAGGCTTCGGTCGGCGCCACCACGCCGCCGAACAAGCCGACGCGCATGTCGGCGCAGGTGTAGATGACCTCGCCGTCGGCCTCGAGCACGCCGTCGGCGATGCCCATGACCAGCTTGCGGTTGATGACGCGCTTCAGGTGGACCTTGTAGACCACCTTCTTGACGTCCGGCGTCACCTGGCCGGTGAACTTGACCTCGCCGACGCCGAGCGCGCGGCCCTTGCCGGGGCCGCCGATCCAGCCGAGGTAGAAGCCGACCAACTGCCACATGGCGTCCAGGCCGAGGCAGCCCGGCATGACCGGATCGCCGATGAAGTGGCACTGGAAGAACCAGAGGTCCGGATTGATGTCGAGTTCGGCCTCGACATAGCCCTTGCCGTAGTCGCCGCCGTCGGCGGTGATGGTCTTGATGCGGTCGAACATCAGCATCGGCGGGGCCGGAAGCTGGGCGTTGCCCGGACCGAACAGTTCGCCACGGCCCGAGGCCAGCAGGCCTTCGTGATCGAACGACGACGGATATTGGGACTGGCTCAAGGCTGACGCTCCGGAAGTGTTGCGGGCGGGTTACACGACCCTGCGCGCCCGCTCAACTGTTGTGAAGCCTAGCTACGTCCGGCGCCGGCGGGCCGGGCGGCGTTGCACAAGGCGCGCGACTGGGTTCCGAACACCGCGCGCTCGGGCAGCCAGCCTCGGATCTTGCGCGCGCGAACCCGGCACCAACCCTCTTCGCACTCGTCCAGCGAGACGATGGAGCGCGGCGACAGGCGCGCCCGCACCGACGAGGCGGTCGAGCGGCCGGAGTGGATCATGATCTCTTCGGCCGAGCGGTTGAACACGCTGCGGCGGCCCGAGGCCACGGTGCGGTGGATCCAGGCGACCGAGCCGTCGGGGTCGCAGATCTTGCGCCACTCCTTGGTCTCGGCGATCACTTGGACAGGCAGGCCCGCGGCGCGGTATTCCCACAGAATCTCGTAATCGAGACCCGGTCCCTGGCGGGCGCGAACCTGAGAGGATTTGAGCGTGACCCAGCGCGGCACTTCCAGCCCGGTCGGCGTCGGCCGACCGTCAGGCATGCGGGCGCTGGCGCCCGCGAAGACGCCCGATCCCAGAACCGCGGCGATGACGGCGATACGCCGGAAACTTTTGAACCTGACCACAGCTTTGCTAGACACCGGATCGACCCGTCCCGCACGGGCGCTTCCGCCCGTTGAAACCCAGGCCCCCTATGTCCGCTCGCAAGCTTAAGGTCGTATTAACCAGACGCCTGCCCGACGCGGTGGAAACGCGTCTGCGCGAACTTTTCGACGCCGAGCTGAACCTGACCGACCGTCCGATGGACCGCGAGGCCCTGGCCGCCGCCCTGCAGCGCGCCGACGTCCTGGTCCCGACCATCACCGACCATCTGGACGCCGAGTTGATCGCGAGCGCGGGCGAGCAGCTGAAGATGATCGCCAACTTCGGCGCGGGCGTGGATCACATCGACATCGACGCCGCCGTGGGGCGCGGGCTCATCGTCACCAACACCCCCGGCGTCCTGACCGAGGACACCGCCGACCTGGCCATGAGCCTGATCCTCGGCGTCAGTCGCCGCATCGTCGAAGGCGCCAATGTCGTCGCGGCGGGCCAGTTCGAGGGCTGGAGCCCGACCTGGATGTGCGGCCGCAAGCTGTGGGGCAAGCGCCTGGGCATCGTCGGCATGGGCCGCATCGGCCAGGCCCTGGCTCGTAGGGCCAAGGCCTTCGGCATGCAGGTCCACTATCACAACCGCAAACCGATCTCGGACATGATCGCCGAGGAGCTGGGCGCCACCTGGTGGGACGATCTGGATCAGATGCTGGCGCGGATGGACGTCGTTTCGCTGAACTGCCCGGCCACGAAAGACACCCACCACCTGCTGTCGGCCGAGCGTCTGGCCCGGCTGCAGCCCCACGCCATTCTGGTCAACACCGCGCGCGGCGAGCTGATCGACGAGGCGGCGCTGGTGGAGGCCCTGGACCGCCGCGCCCTGTTCGGCGTCGGCCTGGACGTGTTCGAGCACGAACCGGCGGTGCATCCGGGCCTGGTCGGCCGGCCGAACGTGGTGCTGCTGCCCCACCTCGGCTCGGCCACGATCGAGGCCCGTCAGGACATGGGCGACCGCGTCATCGCCAACATCATGACCTATCAGAACGGCCACCGTCCGCCGGACCGGGTCATCCCGGCCATGCTTTAGGCGCAAGGCCGCCATTTGCAGGATTGACGAAGAACGTCGTTCTCGCATCTGATCCCGGCAGCGACGCGATGTCGCCAGCGGGGGATGCATGAGACACGGATCCAAGGTCGGGCGCCGATGGCGCGCGGACGTTCGTCACGATCGTCTGATCGCGGATCTGAGCCGTCGCGGCCTGCTGGGCTTCGGCGCCGGTCTGGCGATCGGCGGCGCGTTCGGGACTGTGTTCGGGGGCGGCGCGGCGCAGGCCCGCGAGGAGCGCCAGCCGCATTCTCTCGACGCCTTCTTCACGCCTGACGTGGTGGTGGCGGCGGCGCTGTCTCCGGCCGGCGACCGCGTGGCCGTCCTGCGCAACATCGGCGAGAACGGCGCGCGCCGGCTGGCGGTCGAGGTGGTCGACGCCGCCGACCCGACCGGGCCGCGCCGGGTCGTGCCGATCGGCGATCAGGAGGTCGAGACCCTGGCCTGGGCCAACGACCGACGCGTGCTGATGCGCCTGGCCATCCCTTTGACGGCGGGCGGAACCGCGTCCATCGGCAGCAAGCTGGTGTCGCGAAAGGTCGATCTGCACAGCCGCCGGATGATCTCGGTCGATCTCGACACCGGCGGGGCCGTGGTTCTGTTCGGCAACGAGCGGAACCGGCAGCGTGAATCCCTGAACCTGGGCGCGGTCGTCGACTATCTGCCGAATGATCCCGATCATGTGCTGATGGCGGCGCGGGAATACAGCGGCCGGCTGGCCCTGCATCGGGTGAGCGTCGAGACGGGGCGGGCCAGCCTGGTCGACACCGGCAACACCAACACCCTGACCTGGGCGACGCGCGACGGCGTGCCGGTGATGCGCGTGGACGCCAATGCGCGCGGGTCGATGTTCAATGTCTTCGTCCGCGCCGACGAGCGAGGCTCATGGAAGCGCGTCTGGCGCCAGTCGATCGAACAGGCGCGGTCCTTCTTCTGGATCGCCCCGACCGAGCGGCCCGGCGTCGCCCTCGTGGCGGCCCGGCTGGACGGCGAAGACGTCATGTCGATCCGAGAACTTGACCTCGAAAGCCTCGAGTTCGGGGCGCCCAAGGCGTCCCGCGCCGGCCTCGACATCAGCGCGCCACTGCTGGACGCCAAGGGCGACTTCATGGGCGGCCTCTTCTACGCCCCGCGCGCCCAGTACGACTTCATCGACGCCGACATGGCCGCCCACCATCAGGCGATGAACAAGTTCTTCGACGACGAATGCAACGTCATGCTGGGAACGGCGGATCGCGCGCGCAACCGCTTCGTCGTCCATGTGACCGGGCCTCGAGAGCCGGGCGCCTGGTATCTCTACGACAAGGGGGCGCGGAATTTCGCCTATATCGGGTCGCGCACAGGCATGGAGACCGACCGGCTGGGGCCGGTCGAAGTCCTGGCCGTGCCGACGCGGGACGGCGCTGTCATCGAGGCCTTCCTGACCGCGCCGCCGTCCCGCCGACCCGGCCCTCTGGTGGCCCTGGTGCACGGCGGGCCGGAGGTGCGCGACATCTATGGCTGGGATCGTCAGGCCCAGGTCCTGGCGGCCCAGGGCTGGTGGGTGGTGCAGCCGAATTTCCGCGGTTCCGGCGGCTTCGGCAAGGCCTTCGCCCGCGAGGGCTACCGGCGCTGGGGCGAGCGGATGCAGGAGGACGTCGAGGACGCGGTCGCCCATGCGGTGCGGAGGCACGAACTGGACGCCGACCGCGTGGCGATCATGGGCGCCAGCTACGGCGGTTACGCGGCCTTGATGGGGGCCGTGCGGCGGCCGGATCTCTACAAGGCGGCGATCTCCATCTGCGGCGTGGGCGATCCGGGCGACATGCTGGACTATGTGCGACGCGAGGACGACAGCCCCGACAGCTATGTCTTCCAGCTCTGGGTCGATCGCATCGGCGATCCGCAGGCAGACCGGGCCATGATCGAGGCGGCGTCGCCGCGCCGTCGCGCCGCCGAGATCGCCTGCCCCGTCCTGCTGGTCCACGGCGAGGATGATGCGGTGGTGCCGGTGCATCAGTCCCGGCGCATGAACGACGCCCTCAAGGCGGCGGGAAAGAGCGTCGACTACGTCGAGGTGTCCGGCGCCGGCCACGCCGACTGGGAGGACGACATCGAACGCAGCCTGATGCGCCGCTACGTCGGGCTGCTGCGCACCGCCTTCGCCTGATCGCCGCAGACGGGACAGGCCGGGTCGGCCGCAATGCGCGCGACCCGGCTGGTTCCGGCCAGGCCGTCGTAGAGCATCAGCCGGCCGGTCAGGGCTTCCCCCGCGCCGGTGATCAGCTTGATCGCCTCCAGCGCCGCCATGGCGCCGATGACGCCGGCCAGCGCGCCGACGACGCCGACGCGGGCGCAGGTCTCGGCGTCGGGGGGCGTCTCGGGCACCAGGCACTGGTAGCAGGGGCGGCCGGCGAAGACCCCGACCTGACCGTTCCAGCGGCCCAGGGCCCCGGACACCAGGGGCTTGCCCGCCGCGACGCAGGCGGCGTTGACGGCGAAGCGGGTCTCGAAGTCGTCGGTGCCGTCCAGCACCACATCGAACCGCTCGATCACGGCGCGAGCGTTGTCGGGCGTCAGCCGCCGGGCGAAGGGTTCGACGGCGACATGGGGGTTGAGGGCGGCTAGATGCGCGGCCCCCGCCTCGACCTTGGGCCGGTCGGCGTCGGCGGTGGTGAAGATGATCTGGCGCTGCAGGTTCGACAGGGCCACCGCGTCATGGTCGATCAGGCCCAGGGTCCCGACCCCGGCGGCGGCCAGATAGAGGGCGGCAGGGGCGCCGACGCCGCCTAGGCCGACGATCAGGACGCGGGCCCGCTTCAAGGCTTGCTGGCCGGGGCCGCCGATCTCGGACAGCACCAGTTGGCGGGCGTAGCGGTCCACCTCCTCGTCGGAGAAGCGAACGGGCGCGGCGGGGGCGGAGGGCTGGGTCACGCCGCCTGTCTAGCGCAGTCGGGACGGGCCGTCAGCGGGCGGCGTCAGGCCGGAACGGGCAGGGCCTCGGCCGCCGCGACCAGAAGCGCCTCGGCGCGGTCGGGGCTCAGCTGGTCCAGCGACGCCCCGTTGAGCCCGCGCGCGGCCTCGGGCGTCAGCTGGGCCAGGGTCATCGGCCATTCGTGGAAGAGACGCGCGGCCACATCCAGGTCCGACAGCAGGCGGAGGTTCTCATGGCGCGGATCGGCGCGCAGCCGGTCCATCAGCCGATCCACGTCGGCGCGGCGCCCTTCGATGGCCTGCAGGAACCGGCCGTCATGGCGCATCAGCGCGCCGGTCAGGCCGTCGCGGCGGTTGTGGCGCTCCGATTGGCCGAGGATCTCGGCCAGGATCAGGAGGCTTGTCGCGGCGTCGTCGACGGCGTCGCTGACGTAGATGGCGCGGTGAAGAAGCAAGGCGGTACTCAAACTAAACGCGAAAGCGACGCGACTGCAGGGGGAAGGCTCCGTGTCACGGGCGCGGCCGACAGGCAAGCTGTGCGGACGCTCGTGCGGCCCCATGTGGCGTATGGGCGTCTTGCGAGGGCCATCAATCCTCGCCATCTGGTCGTCATGACCCAGACCTCAAGCTTCCCCGACTGGCACGGCACCACCATCCTGGCGGTGCGCAAGAACGGCCGCACCGTCATCGCCGGCGACGGTCAGGTCTCGATGGGGCCGACCATCGTCAAGGGCGCGGCGCGCAAGGTGCGCACCCTGGCGGGCGGCAAGGTGCTGGCCGGTTTCGCCGGGGCCACGGCCGACGCCCTGACTCTGATCGAGCGGCTGGAGGCCAAGCTGGAGCAGTATCCGGATCAACTGGCCCGCGCCTGCGTCGAACTGGCCAAGGACTGGCGCACCGACCGCTACCTGCGCCGCCTGGAGGCCATGCTTCTGGTCGCCGACAAGGACACCATCCTGACCGTGACCGGCGTAGGCGACGTTCTGGAGCCGGAATACGGCGTGGCCGCCGTCGGCTCGGGCGGCAACTACGCCCTGGCCGCCGCCCGCGCCCTGATCGATGTGCATACCGAGATGGACGCCGAACAGATCGCCCGCAAGGCCATGCAGATCGCCGCCGACATCTGCGTCTACACCAACGGCAATCTGACCATCGAGAGTTTGTAGGGCGCTATCGCTCGCCGCGCGGCGGCTCGCTGCTTGAGCGCCATCTGAATATTTCTGGACAGCCTGACCCATGACCGACCTTTCCCCCCGCGAAATCGTCTCCGAACTGGATCGCTTCATCGTCGGCCAGGACGACGCCAAGCGCGCTGTGGCCGTGGCCCTGCGCAACCGCTGGCGCCGCAAGCGTGTGCCGGAAGACCTGCGCGACGAGGTCACGCCCAAGAACATCCTGATGATCGGCCCCACGGGCGTCGGCAAGACCGAGATCGCCCGGCGTCTGGCCAGGCTGGCCGGCTCGCCCTTCCTCAAGGTCGAGGCGACCAAGTTCACCGAGGTCGGCTACGTCGGCCGCGACGTGGATCAGATCATGCGCGACCTGGTCGAGAGCGCCCTGGTCATGGTGCGCGACAAGCGCCGCGCCGGGGTCAAGGCCCGCGCCGAAGGCCAGGCCGAGGAGCGGATTCTGGACGCCCTGGTGGGCGCAGGCTCGCAAGCGGCCACCCGCGACGCCTTCCGCAAGAAGCTGCGCGCCGGCGAACTGGACGACAAGGAGATCGAGATCGCCCTGGCCGACACGGCCTCGCCGATCCAGGGGCTGGAGGGCGGCGGCAACGTCGGCCTGCTGAACCTGTCGGACCTGCTGGGCAAGATGGGCGGCGGCCGCACCAAGACGGTCAAGCTGACCGTGGCCGAGGCCGTCCCGCCCCTCGTCACCGAGGAAAGCGACAAGCTGCTGGATCAGGAAAGCCTGACCAAGGAAGCCCTGCTGCTGGCCGAGAACGAGGGCATCGTCTTCCTCGACGAGATCGACAAGGTGGCCGCGCGTCAGGGCGCATCGGGCGCCGACGTGTCACGCGAGGGGGTGCAGCGCGACCTGCTGCCCCTGATCGAGGGCACGACGGTTTCGACCAAGTACGGGCCGGCCAAGACCGACCATGTCCTGTTCATCGCCTCGGGCGCCTTCCACGTCGCCAAGCCGTCGGACCTTCTGCCCGAACTGCAGGGCCGCCTGCCGATCCGGGTCGAGCTGAAGGCCCTGACCCGCGACGACTTCAAGCGCATCCTGACCGAGCCGGAAGCCAACCTGATCCGCCAGAACCAGGCCCTGCTGGAGACCGAGGGCGTGACCCTGGTCTTCACCGATGATGCGGTCGAGGCCATGGCCGACGCCGCCGTGGCCGCCAACAACACGGTCGAGAACATCGGCGCGCGCCGGCTTCAGACCGTGCTGGAGCGGGTGCTGGAGGAGACCAGCTTCAAGGCCTCGGACCTGTCGGGCCAGACCCTGACCTTCGACGGCGACATGGTGCGCGACAAGGTCGGCGAACTGGCCAAGAACATCGACCTGAGCCGGTTTATTCTGTGACGACCTGAGCTTCTCCTCCCCATGCAATGGGGAGGTGGCGCGGCGGCGCAGCCGACGTGACGGAGGGGCCGCTTCAGCCGGGCAGGCCCCTCCACCGCTACGCGGTCCCCCTCCCCACAAAGTGGGGAGGAAAGCTGTGCTAGCCCCGCATCGCCTCCACCGCTTCGACCAGCCGGTTCAGATCGCGCGGCGACGACAGCCGGTGGTCGCCGCCCTCGATCAGGTCCAGGCGCAGGTCGCCGCCGGTCAGGCGTTCGGCGAGTTCGACCTGATGGCGCCAGGGCACCACGTCGTCAGCGCGGCCCTGCAGCACGTGGATCGGCGCGCTGATGTCGATCACCCCGTCCAGCAGCAGCCAGTCGCGGGCCTCCTCGAACATGCGCCGGGTCAGGACGTAGGAGCCCAGGCCCTCCTCGGTGATGACCGTCTCGCCCTCGCGCAGGATGGCCTGACGCTCGTGGTCGGCCAGACCCGGCCACATCAGTTTTTCGGTGAAGTCCTGGGCCGGATTGACCAGCACCAGACCCTTGACCCGATCCGGCCGGGCCAGCGTCGCCAGCAGCGACACCCAGCCGCCCATCGACGACCCGACGGGAATGACGGGGCCGTCGAGGCTGTCGATCAGGGCGACGGCGTCCTCGCGCCAGCGGCCGATGGTGGCCTGCTTCCAGTCGCCGGAGGACTGGCCGTGGGCGAAGTGGTCGTAGCGGACGTAGTTCCAGCCGCGCTCGCGCGCCGCCGCCTCCAGAGTCAGGGCCTTGGTCCCTTCCATGTCCGAGCGGAAGCCGCCGACCCAGACGACCGTCGGACCTGCGCCCTTCACCGTCTTGAAGGCCAGGGTCTCGCCGTCGGGGCGGTTCAGCGTGTCGAAGTCGGACATGAAGGCTCCTCGGACTGTCATTCGGCGCGGAATGGCTTTAGCAGAGACGGCGTTTCTTCACAGGCCGCGAGGGCCCCGCTTGTCCGCACCCAAAGCCCTTTTCGTCTCCTCGAACCGCATCGGCGACTGCGTCATCTCTTCGGGGGTGATCCGCGAGATCGCGCGCCAGTTGCCGGGGGTGCAGATCACGGTGGCCTGCGGCCGTCCGCCCGCGCCCTTCTTCCGCTCCGCGCCCAACGTCGAGCGGGTCATCATCCTCGACAAGAAGAAGGCCGCCGGGCACTGGGTCGATCTGTGGAAGCAGGTGCGCGGCACGAAGTGGGATCTGGTCGTCGACATCCGCGGCTCGGCCCTGGCCTACCTGATCCCGGCCAAGCGCCGCGTCGTCTATAATCGCCGCTGGGAGACCGGGCTGCGCAAGGTCGAGATGGTGTCGCGCCTGATGGGCTCAGACACACCCCTGGCCCCCGAAATCTTCCTTGATGATCAGGCCCGCGCCGAGGCCGCCGCCGTCATCGACCCGCAACTGGCGCAAGGGCCGGGCTCCGGCCCGATCATCGCGCCTCCTATCCTGGCATTGGCGCCCATCGCCCACCAGCCGGGCAAGTCCTGGCCCGCCGACCGCTGGGGTCAGCTGGTCGAGAAGCTGAAGGCGGAGCCGCGCTTCGACGGCTGGCGCTTCATGCCCGTCGGCGGCCCCGGCGACCGGCCGCCCGCGACCCCGGCGTTGGAAGCCGCCGGAGAGCGCGGCATCGACTGCGTGGGCAAGGGCGACATCCTCTGCTCGGCCGCCGTCATCGACCGGGCGGCCCTGTTCGTGGGCAATGACAGTGGGCTGATGCACGTCTCGGCGGCGCTGGGTCGACCGACGCTGGGTCTGTTCGGTCCGACCGAGTGGTGGCTCTATGGACCCTGGGGGCCGAAGACGCGCACGGTCGCCTCCAACGAGACGCGCGGCCAGTTCGCGCCGATCGAGGACCTGACGGTCGATCATGTCTTTGAAGGGGTGCTGGCGCTGCACGACGCCTACATCGGCGGCGCAAACCCCGACCAGCCTTGAATTACAGGGCTTCAGTCGTCATATTCCCGCCGCCGGGAACGCGCCGCTCTGTCGCGCGCTGATCCCTGCGAGATTATCGCCTACCAACCAAACTATCTTCTGATCACATAAGGAAACGACGCCCATTCGCCGTCCCATGCAAGCGCCGCCCGTCAAGGACGGGCCGCCCATCAACCAGGAAATCCGCGCCACCCGCGTTCTGCTGATCGATCAGAACGGTGAGAAACAGGGCGTCATGCCGCTGTCCGCCGCCCTGGAAGCCGCCGAAGAGGCCGGCCTCGATCTGGTCCAGATCGTCGGCAACGCCGAGACTCCGGTCTGCAAGATCCTGGATTACGGCAAGCATCGTTTCCAGGAGCAGAAGAAGAAGGCCGAGGCGCGCAAGCGTCAGAAGGTCGTCGAGCTCAAGGAAATCAAGCTCCGTCCGAACATCGACACCCATGACTATGAGGTCAAGGCCAAGTCGATGCATCGCTTCTTCGAGGAGGGGGACAAGGTCAAGGTGACCCTGCGCTTCCGCGGTCGTGAAATGGCGCACCCGGAACTGGGCATGAAGCTGCTCAACAAGGTGCAGGCCGACTTCGACGAAGTCGCCAAGGTCGAATACGCTCCGCGTATGGAAGGCCGCCAGATGATCATGATCCTGGCGCCGCGCTAAGCGGCCGAGCCTCTCGGCGAGGCTTTTCAGGTCGCTATGCTCGCCGCGCGGCGGCTCGCGACTTGAGCAGGGGTCTTGGATCCAGTTCAGACGCCCGGCTCCGGACAGATGTCTGGGCCGGGCGTCTTGCTTTTGGGGGGGCGGCGCCGTAAAAGCCGCCCCTTCGCGTACCGAACCGCCGGGCTAACAGGCATGCCTGGGCAGTTCGTTTCAGCACCGTCTCATGGGCTCAAGCAGCCCAAGGGGCGGTAGCCCACTAAAAAGATAGAGAGTGAAAATGCCGAAACTGAAGACGAAGTCTGGCGCCAAAAAGCGCTTCAAATTCACGGCCACTGGCAAGGTGAAGGCCGGCGTTGCGGGCAAGCGTCACCGCTTGATCAGCCACAACTCCAAGTACATCCGCCAGAACCGCGGCACCTCGGTCATGGCCGACGCCGACGCCAAGAAGATCAAATCCTACATGCCGTACGCCTGATAGGCGCGCGCGTTTCGATCTGATCTCTACGTAAGAATTTGAAAGGATAGCGACACATGGCTCGCGTCAAACGGGGCGTAACGTCCCACGCCAAACACAAGAAGGTTCTTAAGCAGGCCAAGGGCTTCTACGGCCGCCGCAAGAACACCATCCGCACGGCCAAGGCCGCCGTCGACCGCGCAGGCCAGTACGCCTACCGCGACCGTCGCAACAAGAAGCGTTCGTTCCGCGCCCTGTGGATCCAGCGCATCAACGCCGCCGCCCGTCTGGAAGGCTTCACCTACTCGCAGTTCATCCACGGTCTGGACAAGGCCGGCATCGTGCTGGACCGCAAGGTCCTGTCGACGATCGCCGCCGACGAAGCCAGCTTCAAGGCCATCGCCGAGAAGGTCCGCGCCGCTCTGGCCGCCTAAGTCTCGCGATCGCGCTCATGGCTCCAGGAGCCGGGCGCTGAAGCAAGAAGACAAAAACGCCCGTCCCGCTCTCGGGGCGGGCGTTTTTCATGGCCAAGCCTGACCTTTTGGTCGGATCAGGCGTTGGGGTTCGACGGCCGGGTCGAATGGCGATCCGGCGGTTGAGGAGGCTTCGCCGATGTCCATTGCTCGCGTCACCGAGATCACCGCGTCATCCACCGTCAGCTTCGACGACGCCATCGCCCAGGGGATCGCCCGGGCTGACAAGACCCTGCGTCATGTCGAAGGGGCCTGGATCCAGGATCAGAAGATCGTGGTCCGCAACGGCGAGATCGCCGAATACCGGGTCAACATGAAGATCAGTTTCGTCCTCGCGGATTGAGGGGCCGACTGAGCCTGATCGACGCTGAAGGCTTTGCGAGACGGCCGTGGCGGGCTAGACGCTGCGGACCATGACCGATCTCGCCCAGCTAGAACTCGACCTGATCAACGCCATCGGAGCGGCCCAAAGCGTCGCTGCGATCGAAGAGGTGCGCGTCGCCGCCCTCGGCAAGACGGGGACCGTCTCCGCCCTGCTGAAGGGGATGGGCGCGCTCAGCCCCGATGAACGCCGCGAACAGGGGCCGATCATCAACGGCCTGCGCGACCGCGTGACCGCCGCCATCGCCGCCAGGAAGGCCGCGCTGGAGGCCGCCGAGCTGGACGCCCGTCTGCTGGCCGAGCGCGTCGACCTGACTCTGCCCAGCCGCCCGCGCCGCAAGGGCGGGGTGCATCCGACCATGCAGGTCATGGACGAGATGATCGCCATCTTCGCCGAGATGGGCTTCGCCGTGGCCGAGGGCCCGGACATCGAGGACGACTTCCACAACTTCACCGCCCTGAATTTCCCGCCCAAGCACCCGGCGCGGGAAATGCACGACACCTTCTTCCTCAAGCCCGACCCGGAAACGGGCGAGCGCAAGGTCCTGCGCACCCACACCAGCCCGGTGCAGGTGCGGACCATGATGTCGCAGAAGCCGCCGATCCGCATCATCGCGCCCGGCCGCACCTTCCGTAAGGATTCCGACGCCACCCACACGCCGATGTTCCACCAGATCGAAGGCCTGGTGATCGACCGCGACATCCACATGGGTCATCTGAAGACGACGCTGGAGACCTTCATCGCCCGCTTCTTCGAGCTGGACGACGTCAACGCCCGCTTCCGCCCCCACCACTTCCCCTTCACCGAGCCGTCGGCGGAGATGGACATTCGCTGCGACCGCTCGGGCGGCAAGCTGACGCTGAACGAGGGCGAGGACTGGCTCGAGATCCTCGGCTGCGGCATGGTTCACCCGAACGTGCTGCGCAACTGCGGCATCGACCCGGACGAGTATCAGGGCTTCGCCTTCGGCATGGGCGTCGATCGCCTGGCCATGCTGAAATACGGCGTCTCCGACCTGCGCCCCATGTTCGACGCCGATACGCGCTGGCTGGCGCACTACGGCTTCTCCGCCTTCGCCGCGCCGAACCCGGCCAGCGGCCTCAGCTGATTTTCGAGAGCTTTGACATGACCGACCAGACCCCGATGTCCGCCGAAGAAAAGTTCGGCCGCGAACTGGTGGCCCGCACAAGCTTCGAGAAGGAGGCCGTCTGGCTGCCTTCGCTGGCGGTCCATCATATGAACGCCGGCCAGACCTCTATCGCCGACAAGACCTTCACAGAATGCCTGATCGAGGGGCCGGCGGTGATGGCCGTGATGAACGGCACCAGCTTCGACAGCTGCAACATGGGCGTGGCCAAGGACCCGCGCACCCTGCTGCTCGAGCCGCGTGGCGAACTGATCGCGGGCGCGGTCGGCGTGAGCAATTGCCGCTTCGTGCGGTGCCGGTTCGTGCAGGTCGGCTTTACCGGATCGTCGGAACTGCTGGACGGCATCGAACAGGACCTTCTCAGCGCGCGCGAACAGGCGGCTCAGGCATGACCGACGTCAACAACAACGCCGCCATCACCCTTGAGCCCCTCGGCGCGGGGCCGACCTACGCCAACGTCAACGTCTGGCTGCCGCAGCTGTTTCTCGAGACGGCGCGCGCCGGCTCGCAGATGATCGAGAACCGCCGCTTCGAAGGCTGCCTGATCGAGGGACCCGCCGTGATCCTGCCGGTGGAAGGCTGCTCGTTCGACGGTTGCGACATGGGCGTCTCCAACGGCGATCCGCGCAATCTGATGCTGTCGCCCCTGGGGCCGCGTCAGGTCGTCGGCGTGGTGCCGTTCAAGAACTGCCAGTTCATCAACTGTCGCTTCCTCGGCGTCGGCTTCACCGGCGCATCGGGCTTTCTCGACAATATGGTCCAGGCGCTCGGCGACGGAGCTGCGGCATGAAGTTCACCCTTTCCTGGCTGAAGGAACACCTCGACACGACCGCCGACGTCGAAGCGGTCGCCGCCGCCATGACCATGGCCGGGTTGGAGGTCGAGGAAGTCCATGACCCCATCGCGGCGCTGGCGCCCTTCACCGTGGCCAAGATCCTTTCGACCGAGCGTCACCCCAACGCCGACCGGCTTCAGGTCTGTCAGGTCGAAACGGTCGACGGTCTGAAAGAGATCGTCTGCGGCGCGCCGAACGCACGGCCGGGCCTGACCACCATCTACGCCCCCATCGGCGCCTATGTGCCCGGCCTGGGCGTGACTCTGGTCGAAAAGCCGGTGCGCGGCGTGGTGTCCCACGGCATGCTGTGCTCGGGCGCCGAGCTGGAACTGGCCGACGACAGCGACGGCATCCTGGAGCTGAGCGACGATCTGCAGGTCGGCATGCCCGCCGCCGGGGTCTTCGGCGCCGAGCCGGTGATCGACTTCGAGGTGACGCCGAACCGCCCCGACTGGCTGGGCGTGGCGGGCATCGCCCGCGACCTGGCCGCGACGGGTCTGGGCAAGCTGACGACGCCGGAGATCCAGCCGGTCGCCGGCGGCTTCGCCTCGCCGATCACGGTGCGGATCGACAACGCTGACCTGTGCCCGGTCTTCGCCGGGCGCGTGATCCGCGGCGTGCAGAACGGGCCGTCGCCGGCCTGGCTGCAGCACCGTCTGACGGCCATCGGCCTGCGCTCGATCAACCGTCTGGTCGATATCACCAACCTGATTTCCTACGACCGGGCGCGGCCGCTGCACGTCTATGACGTGGCCAAGCTGTCGGGCCAGACGATCGTCGTGCGCGCCGGTCTGGTCGCCAAGGATACGGGCGAGCACGAGCACCTGATCGCCCTGGACGGCAAGACCTATGCCGCCTCAAACGCCGACTGCGTCATCGCCGACGCCGACGGCGAGCGTCCCATCGGTCTGGGCGGCGTCATGGGCGGCGAGTCGACCGGCTGTTCGGACGAGACGGTCGATGTCTTCGTCGAGAGCGCCTGGTTCGACCCTCTGGTCATCGCCCAGACGGGCCGCTCGTTGGGCATCAGCTCGGACGCCCAGTACCGCTTCGCGCGCGGCGTGGACACGGCCTCGGTCGTCCCGGGCCTGGAGCTGGCCACCCAGATGATCCTCGACCTGTGCGGCGGCGAGCCGTCCGAGATCACGGTGACGGGTCAGGCCCCGGCCGCCCCCGCCGGCTTCGCCTTCGACCCGGCCTATGTGAAGCGCCTGTCGGGCCTGAGCCTGACCGACGACCGCATCTTCGAAATCCTGACCGCGCTGGGCTTCACCGTCATGCGCGGCGCGGCCTGGACCGTGGTGCCGCCGTCGTGGCGCCGCGACGTCGAAGGCCCGGCCGATCTGGTGGAAGAAGTGGCGCGCATCGAGGGCTTCCACGCCCTGCCGCATACGCCCCTGCCCGAGGTCGCCCGCGCCCCCGGCGGCGTGCTGAATCCGCGTCAGGCCCGCGTCCGCGTCGCCCGTCGCGCCCTGGCGGCCCTGGGCTACGCCGAGGCCGTGACCTGGTCCTTCACCAAGCAGTCCACCGCCGTCCTGTTCGGCGGCGGCGATGATCGCCTGGTGCTGGAAAACCCCATCGCGGCCGACCTTGACTGCATGCGGCCGTCGATCCTGCCCAACCTGATCCAGGCGGCGGCCCGCAACGCCGCGCGCGGCCACGCCGACGCGGCTCTGTTCGAGATCGGCCCCGTCTATCTGAACGATCAGCCGAACGGCCAGCGCACCGCCATCGCCGGTCTGATCGCGCCCCACCCCGACCGCCACTGGGGCGGCGCAGGCGAGGACGCCCTGTTCGGCCTCAAGGGCGACCTGTTCGCTCTGCTGGAAGAGATCGGCGCCCCGGTCGCCTCGCTGCAACTGGCGCAAGGGAGCAACCAGGACTGGTGGCACCCCGGCCGCTCGGCCCGCCTGCAACTGGGTCCGAAGAACGT
Source organism: Brevundimonas sp. KH_025 (assembly GCF_057839885.1). Classification (NCBI taxonomy): domain Bacteria; kingdom Pseudomonadati; phylum Pseudomonadota; class Alphaproteobacteria; order Caulobacterales; family Caulobacteraceae; genus Brevundimonas; species Brevundimonas sp. KH_025. The sequence goes on from NZ_CM174501.1 coordinate 3,043,599, forward strand.
CATCGTCGAGTTCGGCGCCCTGCACCCCCGCGTGCTCAAGGCCCTGGACGCGGACGGTCCCATGCTGGCCTTCGAGATCATCCTCGACGCCGTGCCGGAACCGCGTGGAAAAGGCGGCAAGGCGCGGGGCGCGGCGGACCTGCCCAACCTGATGCCGCTGAGCCGCGACTTCGCCTTCCTGCTGGACGAGGCCAAGGCCGTGGGCGATCTGACCCGCGCGGTCGTCGGCGCCGACAAGGCCCTGATCGCCGAGGTGCGCGTCTTCGACGTCTATCGCGGCCAGGGCGTGCCCGAGGGCCAGAAGTCGGTCGCCCTGGAGGTCGAGATCCAGCCGCGCGCCGCCACCCTGACCGAAGCCGAGATCGAGGCCCTGACGGCCAAGGTCGTCGCCGCTGCGGCCAAGGCCGGCGGCGTCCTGAGGAGCTGATACGAAGCCGGAGCGAAAGCTCCGGCTTCTTTCTTTGTTGGGGGGCTATCGCGCTTTGCGCTGCTTGAGGCCGCTATGGGCCGCGCCTCGGGCTGCCTGAGCCCTGCTGACGAAGCCTTGATCGGCTGGGACCGCCGCGAATACGGCCAAGCAAGGTTCCGTTAACCTTGAAGCCCCAAGGCTGCCGCAAAAGACACGGACGGTAGGCCAAGCCCGCGACGATGGGCGCCCCGTCCTCTGTCAGGAGCCTCGACATGCATCGCCGCCAACTGATCCGTTCCAGCCTTGGTCTCGCCGCCGCCGGCGCGCTTCCCGTGGGCCTCGGCGCCTGCGCCACGACGCGCCAGCCGACCGACCCCAACTACCCGATCGCTTCGGACCAGACGGCCCAGGCCTACACCTTCGAGGAACTGGTCTCGGCCGGCTCGCGTGAAATGGGCATCGCCGCCGAGGCCATGGGCTCGGCCCTCGAGCGCGTCTTCGCCGAACAGGGCGACCGTCCGACCGCCTATATCGCCGGTGAGGAAGCCGCCGGGGCCGCCGCCATCGGCGTTCGCTACGGCCGCGGCGCCCTGCACATGAAGGACCTGTCGGCCTCGCAGGAGGTCTTCTGGCAGGGCATCTCGATCGGCTGGGACGTGGGCGGCAACGCCAGCCGGGTCTTCACCCTGGTCTACGGCCTCTATCACCCCGACATGCTCTATCGCCGCTACCCCGGCGTCGAGGGCTCGGCCTATCTGGTCGCCGGCCTGGGCGTGAACTATCAGCGCGCCGACGGCATCGTCCTGGCCCCCATCCGCACCGGCGTCGGCCTGCGCCTGGGCGCCAACGTCGGCACCATGAGCTACAGCCGCCAGCGGAACATTCTTCCTTTCTAAGAGGGAAGGGGCGCTAACGCGCGCGACGCGGTCGCTCGCTGCTTGAGCGCCGAAGACGGGCGTGTCCGACTTCATGCCGTCATCCTCGGGCTTGACCCGAGGATCGAGCGTTCAGCGGGCACTTGGTTGGAGGCGCTCGCGCCGGCCCCGACCCTCGGGTCAAGCCCGAGGGTGACGGCATGTGTGGGGCAAGGGTCTAATTACGCGTCGGCAGCAGGGGTTCGATCCCCTCGCGCCATGTCGGGTATTTCGGTCGCCAGCCGAGTTCGGCCTTGGCGCGGGCGTTCGAGAGGCGTTTGGAGTCGTTGTAGAAGCGCCGCATGGCGTCCGACACCGACGGGTCGTCCAGCGCCACCTCGGGCGGGTTGGGCAGGCCTAGGCGCGCCGCCGTCCACTCCATCACCACGTCCGCCGGGGCCGGCTCGTCGTCGGCCAGGGTGTAGGCGCGGCCCGGATGCGGTCGGGCCATGGAGGCGAAGACGCCGGCGACGGCGTCCTCGACATGGATGCGGTTGAACACCTGGCCGGGCTTTCGCACCAACCGCGCCGCGCCGTCGCGCAGGCGATCGACCGGCGAGCGGCCCGGGCCGTAGATGGCGGGCAGGCGGAAGATCTGCACCGTCAGCCCCATGCCGCGCCCGGCGTCCAGCCAGTCCCGCTCGGCCCGGACCCGGCGCGCGCCCTCCAGGCTGGCGGCGTTCAGTTCGTCGTCCTCGAAGGCCCAGCCGCCCGCCCGGTCGCCATAGACGGCGGTCGAGGAGACATAGCCGATCCAGTCGGGATAGGCGCCCGCGGCGGTGATGGCCGGGATCAGGGCCTTCAGGCCGGGGCAGCCGGCGCTGTCGGGCGCGGCGGTGATCAGGATGGCCGAGGCGGCGACGACGGCGGCTTGCAGGGCCTTGGCGTCGGCGGGGTCGACAGCGACGACGCCGGCCGACGTCAACTCCGCGCGCCGGCTCGGATCGCGCGAGGTGGCGAAGGCGCGGCCGCCGCGTCGGATGGCCTCGCGCGCCGCCTCAAGTCCCAGATAGCCGCCGCCGAAGACCAGCAGGGACAGGGCGGCGGGGGCAGGCTGGGTCATGGCGGTCCGGTCAGGCGATGCAGTCAGGCGGTTTTGGCGGCGGCGGGGGGCGTGATGTCCGCCGCCTGAGACTGCAGCGCTTGGGCGCGCTTGCCGTTCCAACTGGAGACGCAAGGGATCTTGGTCCGGTCGGCGCGGTCGGCGTAGCGGCGGGCGATGTCGGTCACGTCGGCCAGCAGGCCCTCGGCCAGGGTGATGGGCTTCAGCCCCAGGTCGCGGAACTGGTCGTTGGCGACGACCAGTTCGTTCTCGTCAGCCTCCTGACGCGGGTTGGGCACGTTGTGGACCTCGGCGCCGGTCATGTCGGCCACCATATGCGCCAGGTCGCGCACGCGGCGGCTCTCGGTCATCTGGTTCAGGATCTTGACCCGGTCGCCCGACTTGGGCGGGTTCTTCAGCGCCAGCTCGACGCAGCGCACCGTGTCCTGGATGTGGATGAAGGCGCGCGTCTGGCCGCCCGAGCCGTGCACCGTCAGCGGATAGCCGACCGCAGCCTGCATCAGGAAGCGGTTCAGCACCGTGCCGTAGTCGCCGTCATAGTCGAAACGGTTGATCAGGCGTTCGTCCTGACGGGTTTCCTCGGTTTGGGCGCCCCAGACGATGCCCTGGTGCAGGTCGGTGATCCGCAGGCCGTCGTTCTTGGCGTAGAACTGGAACAGCAGGGCGTCCTGGGTCTTGGTCATGTGATAGATGCTGCCGGGGTTCGGCGGGAACAGGATCTCCTGTTCGGAAGGGCCGAAGTCGGTGTCCACCGTGACCTTCAGATAGCCCTCGGGGATGCGCAGGCCGGCCGTGGTGTAGCCATAGACCCCCATGGTCCCCAGGTGGGTCAGGTGGACGTCCAGCCCGCTCTCGACGATGGCCGCCAGCAGGTGGTTGGTGGCGTTCAGATTGTTGTCGACGGTGTAGAGCTTGTGCCGCGCCGACTTCATCGAATAGGGGGCGGCGCGCTGCTCGGCGAAGTGGACGACGCTGTCGGGTTTCCAGTCGCGGATCAGGGCGACCAGGCGGTCGAACTCCTTGCCCACGGTCAGGTTGACGAAGTCGATCGTGCGGCCCGAGACCTCGCGCCACGCGGCGATGCGCTCGCCCATGGTGCGGATGGGGGTCAGGGACTGAACCTCCAGCTCATTGTCGATGTTGCGGCGGCTGAGGTTGTCGATGATCAGCACCTCCCAGCCGCGCGCCGACAGATGCAGCGCCGTGGGCCAGCCGCAGAAGCCGTCGCCGCCCAGAATCATCACGCGCATCGGTCGAACCCTGTGTCGTCTCTCTCTCCTTCCTGCCTAGCTGATGGCGAAGGCGGGCGAAAGCGCGGCGCGCGCTCCGCGACGGTGGGAGCGCGCGGCGGCCTCTAGGGCTGGTCCGGGGTGCGCAGGGCCGCAAGCGTGACCGTGCGGCTCTCGGCGGATTGGGTCGAGCGGCGGGCGGCGACCTGCGCCCAACCGTCCGCCACGGCGTCCTTGATGCAGGCGTGGCGCACCAGATAGTGGCTCATGACGAGATTGGCGTCGCTGCAGGTGCGTCGCGCCGCCGCCCTGAGGCGGTGGTCCAGAATTTTTGACCCCGGCGGCTGGCTCAGGTCGAGGTCGGCGTACGAAACGATGACGGTTTCGGCGTTTCTTGCGGGCCGTGTCGCTTGCGGCTCGGCGCCGCTCGGGGCGGCGATGGCGAGCAGCAAGGCTGCCCCTATGATCGTCGATTGCATCTTGCGATCTCCTGATCGCCCTTCCGCTGCGCTTGTCCCTCCTCAAAAAGACCAGCGACCGACTGATGCCTGACAACAGGCCAGCGCGGTCTTTGTTCTGAGGGAAACGCCTCGTTCAGTCGCCGGGACCTTCACAAGCGCGTTCCCGGTCCGGGTCCGGCGTGGACGCTCAGAGCAGGGCGGTGATCGCCGCGCGGGTCGCCTCGCCAAGGTCGGGGCGTTTCAGGGCCAGGGCGACGTTGGCGCGCAAGAGGCCGATCTTGTCGCCGCAGTCGTGGGTGACGCCCTCGTATTCATAGGCGGTGAAGGTCTGGGTCTTCATCAGCCGGTCCATGGCGTCGGTCAGCTGGATCTCGCCGCCGGCGCCGCGCTCCTGGGTTTCCAGCAGGTCGAAGATTTCCGGCTGCAGGATGTAGCGGCCCGAGATCGACATGTTGGACGGGGCCGTGCCCGGCGCGGGCTTCTCGACCATGCCCTTCATGGCGAAGCGGCGGCCTTCCTGGGCGGAAGGGTCGATGATGCCGTACTTGTGGGCAGCGGCTTCGGGCACGGCCTCTACGCCGATGACGTTGCCGCCGACCTCGGCGTAGAGGTCCGCCAGTTGTTTCAGGGCCCCGGGCTGCGAATCGACGATGACGTCGGGCAGGATGACGGCGAAGGGCTCGTGGCCGATGATGTCGCGGGCGCACCATACGGCGTGGCCCAGACCCTTGGGCTGCATCTGGCGGGTGAAGCTCATCTCGCCGGCCGTGGCCAGTTCGGCGTTCATGGCCGCCAGCAGCTCGGTCTTGCCCTTGGCCAGAAGCTGGGCCTCCAGCTCGATCTGGTGGTCGAAATAGTCCTCGATCGCCTGCTTGGCGCGGCCGGTGACGAAGACGATGTGCTCGATCCCCGCCTCGCGCGCCTCTTCGACGATGTAGCTGAGGATCGGCCGATCGACGACGTTCAGCAGCTCCTTCGGCGTGGTCTTGGTGCCGGGCAGGACGCGGGTGCCCAGGCCGGCCACGGGAAGAACCGCCTTGCGAAGGCGGGCGGGAGAAGTCGTCATCGGTCGTCCTGAACAGCCGTTAGCCGGCCTTCATAGGCGGAAATCGTGACGGTTCCAAACGCCGCCCACCTGCGGGTTACGTCACTCGACAGTGACGGACTTGGCCAGGTTGCGGGGCTGGTCGACGTCCGTGCCCTTCTGGACCGCGGTGTAATAGGCCAGCAACTGCACCGGCACGGCATAGACCAGGGGCGCGATCAGCGGGTGGCAGTCGGGGGCGTCGACACGGCGGATGCCGGCGCCGTGCGGGTCGGGGGCGGTCGCCGGAGCGATCATGACGACGGGGCCGCCGCGCGCGGCGACCTCGGCCAGGTTGGAGGCGGTCTTCTCGAACACCTCGTCCAGCGGGGCCAGGGCGATGATCGGGGTCTTTTCGTCCACCAGGGCGATGGGGCCGTGCTTCAACTCGCCGGCGGCATAGCCCTCGGCGTGGATGTAGCTGATCTCCTTCAGCTTCAGCGCGCCCTCCATGGCCAGGGGGAACATGGCGCCCCGGCCGAGGAACAGCACGTCGGTGGCCTTGGCCAGGTCGTGGGCGATGGTGCGGATCTGGCCGTCCATCTGCAGGGCCTCGGCGATCAGGCGCGGCGCTTCGAACAGGGCCTTGACCAGTTCGGCCTCGCGCGTCGCGTCGATGCGGCCGCGCGCCACGCCGGCGGCGACGGCCAGGGCCAGCAGGGCCGAGACCTGGGCGGTGAAGGCCTTGGTCGAGGCGACGCCGATTTCCGGCCCGGCATGGGTCGGCCACAGGATTTCGGCCTCGCGCGCCATGGACGAGGTGTGGACGTTGACCACGGCGGCGGTCTTCAGCCCTTGCGCCTTGCACCAGGTCAGGCTGGCCAGGGTGTCGGCGGTCTCGCCCGACTGGCTGACGGCCACGGCGACCGTGCCCGGCGTCAGGGCCGGCGAGCGGTAGCGGAACTCGGACGCGATCTCGACGTCGCAGGGCAGGCCCGCATATTTCTCGAAGGCGTATTTGCCGATCTGGCCGGCGTAGAAGGCGGTGCCGCAGGCGATGATCTGGATGCGGTCGACGGCGGCGAAGTCCACGGCTTGCGGCTTGGCCGTGCCGGTCACCAGGTCGAGGTATTCCGACAGGGTGTGCTGGACGCTGTCGGGCTGTTCGTGGACTTCCTTCTCCATGAAGTGGCGATAGGCGCCCTTCTCGACCATGGCGGACGAAGCCGAGACCTGGACCACGGCGCGGTCGGCCGGATGACCCGAGGCGTCGAACATGCGCGCGCCCGAACGGGTCATGGCGACGTAATCGCCCTCTTCCAGATAGGAAATCTTCTGGGTGAAGGGGCCGACGGCCAGGGCGTCCGAGCCGAGGTACATCTCGCCCTCGCCCCAGCCGACCACCAGCGGGCTGCCGCGACGGGCGCCCAGGATCAGCCCGTCCTCGCCCTCGATCAGGACGGCGAGGGCATAGGCTCCGGTCAACCGGTCCAGCGTCGCCTTGAAGGCGTCCAGCGGGGCCAGACCCGCCGCCAGCTTGTGATCCAGCAGGTGGGCGACGACCTCGGTGTCGGTCTGGCTCTCGAAGACGCGGCCCTCGGCTTCCAGCTCGGCCTTCAGCTCGGCGAAGTTCTCGATGATGCCGTTGTGGACCAGGCAGACGCGGCCGGCCTTGTGCGGGTGGGCGTTGGCGGTGGTCGGCGCGCCGTGGGTGGCCCAGCGGGTGTGGCCGATGCCGATGGTCCCGGCCAGGGGCTCGGCGGTCAGCACGGCCTCCAGCTCGCGGATCTTGCCCTTGGCGCGGCGGCGTTCGATGCGGCCGTCGACGACGGCGGCGATCCCGGCGGAATCATAGCCACGGTATTCCAGCCGCTTCAGGCTGTCGATCAGACGGGGAACGACGGCGCCTGCGCCCGTAATGCCGATGATGCCGCACATATGGTCTGCTCCGGTGAAGGGGCCGGGCGGTCGCGCTTTGCGCGACGCCGCCGTAAGAGGTAAGCGAGAGGGTTCCGCCCGTCTCGCCCTTTGATTTTCGTCTAGGGGAAGCGCAGGCCGGCGACATCAAAAAATGGGTTTCGGAAGGTTTCTTTGCAAATCCTCCGGCGCCGCCAGCGAAGGACGACGCCCTTGGGCGAGAGAAAATACTTCGGCACCGACGGCATCCGCGGCCGGGCCAACACCCATCCGATGACGGCCGAGGTGGCTTTGCGTGTGGGGCTGGCGGCGGGCAAGCTGTTCCGCACCGACGACGACCGCCGCCATCTGGTGGTGATCGGCAAGGACACGCGCCTGTCCGGCTATATGATCGAGCCGGCCCTGGTGGCCGGTCTGGCCAGCGTGGGCATGGACGTGCGCACCTTCGGTCCCCTGCCGACGCCGGGCGTGGCCATGATGACGCGCTCGATGCGCGCCGACCTGGGCATCATGATCTCGGCCTCGCACAACGACTATGCGGACAACGGCATCAAGCTGTTCGGGCCGGACGGCTACAAGCTGTCGGACGAGATCGAGCTGAAGATCGAGGCCATGATGGACGAGGGGCTGGATCAGGACCTGGCCCCCGCCAACAAGCTGGGCCGGGTCAAGCGCATCGACGACGCCCCGCCGCGTTACATCGAGATCGCCAAGTCGGCCTTCCCCAAGCGGCTCAGCCTCAAGGGGCTGCGCATCGCCATCGACTGCGCCAACGGCGCCGGCTACCGCGTGGCGCCGACCACCCTCTATGAGCTGGGGGCCGAGGTCTTCCCCGTCGGCGTCGAGCCGAACGGCCTGAACATCAACGCCGAGTGCGGCTCGACCCATCCCGAAACCGTGTCCGAGGCGGTGAAGCGCTATCGCTGCGACATCGGCATCGCCCTGGACGGCGACGCCGACCGGGTCATCATCTGCGACGAAAAGGGCCACGTGGTCGACGGCGACCAGATCATGGCCCTGATCGGTCTGGACTGGGCCAAACGCGGTCGACTGAACGGCAAGGGGGTGGTCGCCACCGTCATGTCCAACCTGGGGCTGGAGCGGAAGCTGAAGGCCGAGGGGCTGACGCTGGAGCGCACCAAGGTGGGCGACCGCTACGTCATGGAGCGGATGCGCGCCGGCGGCTTCAACATCGGCGGCGAACAGTCGGGCCACATCATCCTGAAGGACCACGCCACGACCGGCGACGGCTTGATGGCGGCGCTGCAGGTGCTGGCCGTCCTGGTCGAGACCGGCGTGCCGATGAGCGACCTGGCGCGGCAGTTCGAGCCGGTGCCGCAACTGCTGCAGAACGTCCGCTACACCGCTGGCAAGCCGCTGGAAGACGCCAAGGTCAAGGCGGCCATCGTGGAGGCGGAAGCCGCGCTGAACGGTTCGGGGCGTCTGCTGGTCCGCCCCTCGGGCACGGAAAAACTGATCCGCGTCATGGCCGAGGGCGACGACGAGGCCCTGGTCAAGCGCGTGGTCGCCGACGTGGCGGCGGCGGTGAAGGCGGCGGGCTGACGGGATCGGCGGGCGCCGCGAACGGCGCCCGCCTTCCACCTCAGATCGCGGCCAGGGCCTGTTGCAGGTCGGCCCACAGGTCCTCGACGTTCTCAATGCCGACCGACAGGCGCACCAGATTATCGCCGATGCCGCTGCGCTGTTTGGCCTCGGGCGTATAGTCCGAGTGGGTCATGCTGGACGGGTGCGAGGCCAGGCTCTCGGCCCCGCCCAGGCTGACCGCCAGCTTGAACAGCCGCAGGGCGTTCAGCATGCGGAAGGCCTCGGCCTCGCCGCCGGGCAGCTCCAGCGAGAAGGTCGAGCCCGAACCCTTGCACTGGGCCGCGAAGATGGCCTGCTGCTCCGGCGAGGCGTCCGGCCCCCCGGCGGTCAGGACGGCGCTGACGCGCGGGTCGGCGCGCAGGCGCTCGGCCAGGATCAGGGCGTTCTCCTGCGCCCGCTCCATGCGGATGTGCAGGGTCTCCAGACTGCGCAGCAGCAGCCAGGCCGTGTGCGGATCGGTGGTCGTGCCGCAGATGGTGCGCATCTCGCCCACCCGCGCCATGATCTCGGCCCCGCCCATGCAGCCGCCCGCGATCAGGTCGGAGTGACCGCCGACATACTTGGTCAGCGAGTAGAGGACCAGGTCCGCCCCCAGCTCCAGCGGGCTCTGCCACAACGGGCCGAGGAAGGTGTTGTCCACCGCCACGACCGGCGGCTCGACCTGATCCACGGCTTTCGCTCCGGCGACGGCGCGGGCGATGTCGACCAACTGGTTGGTCGGGTTGGCCGGGGTCTCCAGATAGACGGCGGCCAGGCGACCGCCCGTCGCCTTGGCCTGGGCTGCGGCGGCGATCATGGCCGCGTCCAGGGCGTCGGCGCCCTCGGCGGCGGGGACGCTGATCGCCTTGACGCCGTAGCGGGGCAGGATGCGGTCGAACAGGTATTCGGTGCCGCCATAGGCCGGGGCCGTATAGAGGATGACGTCGCCGGGCCGCACCACGGCCAGCATGGCGGTCGAGATGGCGGCCATGCCGGTCGAGAAGACCAGGGCCTTGTCGGCCTTGTCCCAGACGGCCAGGCGGTCCTCGAGGATTTCGAGGTTGGGGTTGTTGATGCGCGAATAGATCAGGCCCAGGGCCTCGTCCGGGTCGCGTTGGCGCAGGCCGTAGGCGACCTCGAAGAAGCGCTTGCCGTCCTCGGCCGACTTGAAGACGAAGGTGGACGACTGGAACAGGGGCGCCTTGATCGCCCCCTCGGACAGGGCCGGATCATAGCCATAGCCCATCATCAGGGTTTCAGGCGCGAGGGGGCGATCCCCCAGCACGCGGGTGCGGTGACGGTTCATTTTTTGTGTTTCCTCTCCTGTCCCGGTGATAGCCGACCCGGGAAACGCCCGCCAGACGCTAAGTCGCTTAGAGGAAGTCGCGAACTGTTGGAAGTTTCAACCACGGCGCCGGGCGGCGGGATCAGGCCGTCAGGACGCGGGCGAGGGCTTCGATCCTCTGGCGGATGTCGGGGACGGCGATGGTCTCCCAGAAGGCGGCGCGGGCGGGCGGGCCGAGCAGGTAGAGGTCCGGATCCGATGCGCCGTCGGCGCCGAGGACGCGCCCGGCCTCGTCGAGGTCCAGCCCCAGGCCCGTGGGGTCCATTCGGGCGCGGCCCGACGCGATCAGGGCGGCGGTCAGCGGCGTCGAGGCGGCGTCATGGCCGGGGCCGGTGCAGTCGATCAGCCAGGCGGCCGGCAGGGCTTGCGGGGTTTTGTCTGTATGCGGATCAAGTTGCACGGTCACGCTGTCGGCGTCAGCGGTGACAGCGCGGATGCGGCCCGCACGCGCGCTCAGGCGGCGCTCGGCGATCAGGGCGTTCAGCGCGGTTTCGATCTGGGGCGCGATGCGGTGTCGGTGGACGTCCCACCAGGGCCGCAGATGGCGCAGGAAGCGGGCGCGCTCGGTCGTTGACGCGGCGCCCCACAGGGCGGCGGTGATCGGGCGATAGCCCTCCATGACGCCGCGCCAGCCGTGGCGGTCGGCCAGTCGGCGGGCGGCGGCGAGGCGGCGCGACAGCGGCCCCTCCAGCGCGTCTTTCGGCAAGGCGACCGGGGCGTCGTGGTGTTCGCCGTGAGCGCGAGGCAGCAGGCCGCGCCGCGACAGGGCGGTCGCGTGGCCGCGCCAGCCCTGGGCGTCGAGCGCCAGAACCACGTCCACCATGGTCAGGCCTGTGCCGAGGATCAGCACGGCGTCGTCGGGCTGGATCGGCGCCAGGGCGGCGATGGCCCAGGGGTCGGACAGGATGCGCGGGCTTTGGCCTTGCGGCGTCGTGCGCGGGGCTGGGTTGCCGCTGGCCAGAACGACCGCCCGCCCTTCGATCCGGCGCCCGTCCGACAGACGCACGGCCTGGCCTTCGATCGTCGTCGCCTCGCCGTGGATGCGTTGGATCAGGCCCGGACAGGCCCGCTCGGCCGCCGCCAGACGGTCGCGCAGATAGAGGCCGTAGAGCCGGCGCGGCACAAAGCCGTCCGGATCGGCCTGATCGGGACGATGCGTCGTCAGCCAGTCGACGAAGTCGTCGGGCCGGTCGGCCAGGGCGCTCATCCGTCCGGCGCGCACGTTCAGCCGGTGCGCGTCCAGCACGGCGGAATAGGCGACGCCGGGGCCGGCCTCGCCCTGGCGCTCGATCAGGACCGAGGCCTGTCCGCGCTCGGCCAGCCGCGCGGCCAGCATGGCGCCGGAAAAGCCGCCGCCGACGATGACGACGGGCCGGTCGGATTTTGAGGAGGCGGAGGTCACGCCGTCACTTCGCCTGAATGGGCCTGCGCGGTCAAACCGGGTCAGATTTCCTGATTGAAGGCGCCGATCTCGGGATGGGCGGCGAGGCGCGGCTTGACCTCTTTCCTGAACAGGTCGCGCATGTCGTCGGCGGAACGCATGCTCTCGACCACCACCACCAGTTCCGGCTTGTTGCTTGATGCGCGCACCAGGACCCAGGAGCCGTCCTCGAGGTGGACGCGCACGCCGTTGACGGTGATGGCCTCGACGATCTTGCGGCCCAGGATCGAGCCGCCGGACGCCGCCAGGTCCTCGTACTCCTTCACGATCTTGGCGAGCACGTCGTACTTCAGCTCGTCGTCGCAGTGCGGCGACATGGTCAGCGAGGTCCAGGCGTCGGGCAGGGCGGACTTCAACTCGCTGAGGCTCTTGCCCGGATTGCGGTCCAGCATGGCCAGAACGGCGCCGGCGGCGACCAGGCCGTCGTCATAGCCGTGGCCCAGATCGCCCGAGAGGAAGAAGTGGCCCGACTTTTCGAACCCGGCCAGGGCGCCCAGTTCGGCGGTCTTGCGCTTGATGTAGGAGTGGCCCGTCTTCCAGTAGACGGTGGTGGCGCCGTTGGCCTTCAGCACCGCGTCGGTCTTGTAGAGGCCGGTCGATTTCACATCGACGACGAAGGTGGCGTTGGGATGCAGCGCCGACAGGTCGCGGGCCAGCATCAGGCCGATCTTGTCGGCGAAGATCTCCTCGCCGGTGTCGTCCACCACGCCGCAGCGGTCGCCGTCGCCGTCGAAGCCGAGGGCCAGGTCGGCGCCGGTCTCGCGCACCTTGGCCGCCATCTGCATCAGCATGGCGTGGTCTTCCGGGTTCGGATTGTATTTGGGGAAGGTCCAGTCGAGCTCGGTGTCCATCTCGATCACCTCGGCGCCCATCAGGCGCAGGGCCTCGGGAGCGAAGGCGCCGGCGGTGCCGTTGCCGCAGGCGGCGACGACCTTGAGCGGACGGGTCAGTTGCACCTTGGACGCGACGTCCCGGATGTATTGTTCGCGGAAGCCCTCGACCCGCTCGACGCGGCCGCCGGGGCGGGCCACGCCCTCGCCGTTCAGCACGATTTCCTTCAGGCGGCCGATCTCGTCGGGGCCGAAGGTCAGCGGCGCCTGGGCCCCCATCTTGACGCCGGTCCAGCCGTTCTCGTTGTGGCTGGCCGTGACCATGGCCACGCAGGGGCAGTCGAGCGCGAACTGGGCGTAGTAGGCCATCGGCGACAGGGCCAGGCCGATGTCGACCACCTCCATCCCGCCTTCCAGCAGGCCGAGGATCAGGGCCTGCTTCACCGACAGGGAGTAGGCGCGGAAGTCGTGGCCGACGGCGATGCGGGGCCGCACGCCGATCTCGTGGACATAGGTGGCCAGGCCCAGACCCAGGGCCTGGATGCCCAGCAGGTTGATCTCTTTTTCCAGGATCCAGCGCGCATCGTATTCGCGGAAGCCGGTCGGCTTCACCAGGGGGATGGTTTCATACTCCGCCGTATTGGGGCGGATGTCCTGGCGCGGTTTCAACATGAGGCTTCCTGAGCGTGCGCGGATAGGCGGGCGGAGCGAACCAGCCGCACCCTGGCGTCGCGGTATAGCGGGCGTCCCCCACGAGGCCAACAACGCGCGGCGACGCTTCGCGCTGCATAGTGTTCGCGGTCGCAAAACCTTGACCGCCCCCGCGTCCACGGCCTAGGCGAAGGACGACGTTACGGAGACGCCCATGCCCCGCCTGATCCTGCTGCGCCACGGCCAGAGCCAGTGGAACCTGGAAAACCGCTTCACCGGCTGGGTCGACGTCGACCTGACCGCCGAGGGCGAGGCCCAGGCGCGTCACGGCGGCGAACTGATCGCCGAGGCCGGGTTCAAGCCGGCGGTCATGTTCACCTCGGTCCTGACGCGGGCCAAGCGCACCGGCGCCCTGGCGCTGGATTCGGCGGGCCTGAAGGAGGTGCCGGTGGTCGAGGACTGGCGTCTGAATGAGCGCCACTACGGCGGCCTGACCGGGCTGGACAAGGCCGAGACGGCGGCCAAGCACGGCGAGGACCAGGTCAAGATCTGGCGCCGCAGCTATGACGTGCCGCCGCCGCCCCTGGCCGCGGGCGGCGAGTTCGATTTCGACGCCGACCCCCGCTACGAGGGCAAGGCCATCCCCGACACCGAGAGCCTGAAGACCACGCTGGACCGGGTCCAGCCCTATTGGGACGCCGAGATCGCGCCGCGCCTGAAGGCGGGCGAGGACGTGCTGATCGCCGCCCACGGCAACTCGCTGCGGGCCATCGTCAAGCTGCTGTTCGCGGTGCCGGACGACCAGATCGTCGGCGTCGAGATCCCGACCGGCAATCCGCTGGAGATCGATCTGGACGCGGACCTGAAGCCGGTCGCCGCCCGCTATCTGGACCAAGCGCGGGCGCAAGCCCTGCCGGTGATTGCGTGAGCACGTCCTCGAAGGACGACGCCGTCCACATGCGCCGCGCCATCGACCTGGCGCTGGCGCGGATGGGCGAGACCTGGCCCAATCCGGCGGTCGGCTGCGTCCTGGTCAAGGACGGGGTGGTGCTGGCCGAAGCCGCCACCGCGCCGGGCGGCCGTCCTCACGCCGAGGAACAGGCCGTGCCCGCCGCGGGCGAGGCCGTGAAGGGCGCGACCGCCTATGTCACGCTGGAGCCGTGCGGCGCGCGCTCGTCGGGCCGCAAGTCCTGCGCCCACTTCCTGGCCGAGGCCGGGGTGACGCGGGTGGTGATCGCCGCCCTGGACCCCTCGCCCTTCGCCTCGGGCCGGGGCACCGAGCGGCTGCGCCAGTCGGGCCTGACGGTCGAGACCGGCCTGTTGGCGGCGGACGCCGCCGTCCTGTGCGAGGGCTTCCTGCATCGACTGGAGACGGGGCGGCCGATGGTCCGCGTCAGCGAGGACGGAACGGGCTTCGACGGCCGCTTCGTCGCCGCGCCGCGCGCCGACCTGACGACCGAGCTGAACCGCCTGGGCGAGGCGGGCTACACCCGGCTGTGGACCAACGAGGGCGAACTGGCCGAGGCCCTGCGCGAACAGGGTCTGCTCGGCCTCTGATGCGCCGGAAACGCCTGTTTCTGCAAAGCTTCCTTAATGGGCCGTCAGCCATGTTGGCGCGATGAGTGACGCCGCCGATCCTGTCCGCAAGAAACCGACCCAGGCCGAGGTGGACGCCATCTGCGTCAAGCACGACCGTCTGTGGCAGGCGCGGCCCGGCGGAGCCCGCGCCGTCTTCGCCTGGATGGACCTGTCGGGTCTGACCCTGCGCGGCCGCAACCTGGCCGACGCCGACTTCGCCGCCGCCCGTCTGCACAACTGCGACCTGACCGGGGCCAAGCTGGACAACGCCAACTTCTTCGGCGCGGACATGCAGGACATCGTCCTGACCGACGCCAGCCTGCGCCGGGCCGACCTGCGCGGCGCCTGCCTGCGCGGCGCGGACCTGTCGGGCGCCGACCTGTTCGAGGCCGACCTGCGCGAAGGCACCATCGCGGCGGCGGACGGCAAGCTGGGCTTTCGCGTGATCGAGGCCCAGAAGCGGGCCGACACCCAGGCCCAGGGCGCCAGCCTGGTCGGGGCCAATCTGCAGCGCTCGCGCATGACCGGGGTCGTGGCCGTGGCCGCCGACTTCACCGACGCCATCATGAAGGACTGCAAGCTGGTCCGGGCCAATCTGAAACAGGCCAGCTTCCGCGGGGCGGATCTGGCCGGGGCGGACCTTTCGGGGGCCGACCTGTCGGGGGCCGACCTGTCGGGGGCCATCCTGGTCGGGGTGAAGGCCGCCATGTGGCGCACCGACGGGGCCAATATGGAAGGCGCCCTGACCGACAACCGCCCGGCGGGCGAGCCGGTCAGCCGCATGCCCGCCGCCGAAATGCTGCGTGACCACGCCCAGTGGTGCGAGACGGGCGGGGCCGAGGGCCAGCCCTCGGTGTTCGACGGGGTCGACCTGCGTCCGCTGGAGTCCATTCGCGGCCTGAACCTGACGGCCCTGTCGGCCAAGGGCGCGGTCTTCTACGGCCTGGATATGGAAGGCGTGCAGCTGCAGGGCGCGCAGTTGGAAGGCGCCGACCTGCGCTCGGCTAATCTGCGCCGCGCCGACCTGCGCGGGGCGCGGCTGGGGCGAGCCAAGCTGAACGGATCGGATCTGCGCGAGGCCCAGCTGGGACCGTTGATGCTGGGACCCGAGCGGCTGTTGCCGGCGGATCTGTCGGGCGCGGTGCTGCGCGGGGCGGACCTGTCGGGCGCAGACCTGCGTCGTGCAGTACTGGCCGGGGCGGATCTGAGCCGCGCCGTTCTGCACGGGGCCCAGACCAAGCAGGCCGATTTCAGCGGCGCCCAGATCGGCGGCGCGCGCGGGCTGGATCCGGCCGATCTCAAGGCCGCGGCGGCTTAAGTCTGCGCAGCGCGTTCGTCATCCCGGCCGAAGCCGTCAGGCGGAGAGCCGGGACCGCCACACACTCACCGTCTGCGCCTTGAGCGGTCCCGGATAACGGCTGCGCCGTTTCCGGGGGGTGTTAGGCGCGAAAAAAGGGGCGACGCGAACGCCGCCCCTTCTCCAGTTTTCAGACGTCGGCCGCGCTTAGGCGGCCTTCTTCGCCTTGTCCGTCTTGCCCTCGATGAGGGGCTTGCCGGTCGCGATCTCGATGCGGCGCGGCTTGAGGGCCTCGGGCAGTTCGCGTTGCAGGTCGATGGTCAGCAGGCCGTTCGACAGGTCGGCGCCCTTGACCACCACATAGTCGGCCAGCTGGAAGCGGCGCTCGAAGTCGCGCTCGGCCAGGCCGCGATGCAGATAGGTCTTCTGAGCCGAGGCGTCGTCATTGGCGGCCTTCTTGCCGGTCACGGTCAACGAGTTTTCCTTGGCCTCGATGTTCAGCTCGTCGGGCGTGAAGCCGGCGACGGCGATTTCGATGCGATAGGCGTTCTCGCCGGTCGTCTCGATATTGTAGGGGGGCCAGCCGTTTTCCTGGCTGGAGCGCGCGGCGCTTTCCAACTGGCGGGCCAGACGGTCGAAGCCGACGGCGGAACGGTACAGCGGCGAGAAATCATAGGTACGCATGGATCATCCTTCTGACATTCAGCAAGGTTGAGCCGCCCGGCGATTTGGCCCCGGACGGCGGAGGGTTTCAGGCCCGGCGGTCCGAAATCGGCCCCGTCAGGTCTGGAGAGCCCGGGATCGGCGCTCTCGGAGAAACAGGTAGGCGGCGTTTTTCACGGCGCAAGGGGGACGCCCCCGGCGAGCGAAGGAGCGCGCGAAATCGTCGCTTGGCCCAATCCGCGCCTTGCCGAGGCCGCGAAGCGCCGTATGGGTTACGGATTGTTTCTTTCAGGATCGACCGGAGCCCCCCATGCGACCCTTCGTCCTCGCCGCCATCCTGGCGTCCGCCCTCGCCTCGCCCGCCCTTGCTCAAAGCACGCCGGGGGGCGCGCCGCCCGAGCCCGCGCTGCCGCACCGCCAGGGCCTGTCGATGGAGATGCCGAAAGTCGAGGAGGACGCCGCCCTTCAGGCCGCCATCGCCTCGACGACCCGACCCGAGGCCGATCGCGTCCGCGACAGCCAGCGTCATCCGTTCGAGACCCTGACCTTCTGGGGGCTGCAGCCCGCCCAGACGGTGGTGGAGATCGAGCCGGGCCGCGCCGGCTGGTGGCGCAACATCCTGGAGCCCTATGCGGCCGCGACCGGCGGCCGCTACGTCGCGGTCAGCCGCCCGACCGAGGGCATGGGCGTGGCCGACGGCACGGCCGACATGGTGGTGGTGGCGCGCGCCTTCCACAACTGGTCCAGCGACGGCCGCACCGACCCCTATCTGGCCGCCTTCTTCAAGGCGCTGAAGCCCGGCGGCGTCCTGGCCGTCGAACAGCACCGCAGCAATGAGGGTCTGAACGTCGCCGACACCGCCTCGACCGGCTACGTCCCCGAAAGCTACGTCATCCACGCCGCCCGCCGCGCCGGGTTCGAGCTGGAGGCGCGCAGCGAGCTGAACGCCAACGCCAAGGACGACCGCGATCATCCCTTCGGCGTCTGGACCCTGGCCCCGACGCGCACCTCGCAGAAGGACGGGCGCGTCCTGACGACCGAGGAGCGCGCGGCCTTCGACGCCGTGGGCGAGAGCGACCGGATGACCCTGCGTTTCCGCAAGCCCGAGACCGCCAACTGATGCCGTTTGCGGTTTTGACGCTGGCGCAGAAGCGCCTTAAGCCCAAGGGCGTGACCCAGCGGATGGAAGGAGGCGCGGATGTCTGAGCGATCGACCCGTCGCGCTGTCCTGGCCGGAGCCTGCATGGCCGCTTTCGCCGGCCTGGCCGCCTGCGGCAAGAAGGAAGAAAAGGCTTCAGCCACGACGCCCGCCGCGCCCGCCGGACCGCCCGAAGGCTCGCTGGAATGGGCGGTCGCCGGGTCCTGGCGCTCGGCGGCGGACAAGGCGCGCGACGCCTGGCGCCACCCGATCGAGACCCTGCGCTTCTTCGGCCTGCAGCCGAAGATGACGGTGGTCGACTTCTGGCCCGGAAGCGGCTGGTACATCGAGATCCTGGCCCCCTATCTGAACAAGGGCGGCGGCGCCCTCCATCTGGCGGGCTTCGCCGAGGGGCCCGCGGTCAATCCGGCCCAGATCGCCGTGAACAACGCCCTCAAGGCCAGGCTGGAGGGCGACAAGAAGCTGTATGGCGCGGTCCAGTTCAGCGCCTTTGGCGCGGGCACGGGGCCGGTGGCGCCCGCCGGGACGGCCGACCTGGTGCTGTTCATGCGCTACATCCACGCCTGGATGGCTGCGGGCATCGCCGAAAAGGCCTTCGCGGATGCCTATGCGGCCCTGCGCCCCGGCGGCGTCCTGGGCGTCGAGCAGCACCGGCTGCAGCCGGACGAGGATCAGGATCCGGCCGCAGCCAACGGCTATGTGCAGGAAGCCTTCGTCAAGCAACTGGCCGCCGAGGCCGGCTTCGTCTTCGTCGAGGCGTCCGAGATCAACGCCAACCCGGCCGACACCAAGGACCACCCCTTCGGAGCCGACACCCTGGCGCCGACGCGCCTGACGGCTCCGGCGGGCCAGCCCGTCGACCCGGCCTTCGACCGCGCCAAATACGACGCGATCGGCGAGAGTGATCGCATGACCTTGAAGTTCAGGAAGCCCGAGTGAACCGCGCCACCGCCTTTGCCGCCCATGCGCCCCTGATGGGGGTTCCCGGCGCCGCCTCCCCTCCCGGCGGAGAGGGCGACTGGTTCCGCGGCGCGGGCGGGCTTCGCCTGCGCGCCGCCCTGTGGACGCCGTCGGCCATGGTGGCCAAGACCCCGCGCGGCACCGTGGTGCTCAGCCCCGGCCGCACCGAGCCGATCGAGAAGTACTTCGAAGTCATCGGCAACTTCCTGGCGCGCGGCTTCTGCGTCCTGGCCCACGACTGGCGCGGTCAGGGCCTGTCGGCCCGGCTGCTGCCCGACCGGCTGCGCGGCCATGCCCGCGCGGTCGAGGAGTTCCTGGACGACTACGCCCGCCTGCTGGACGCCTATGAGACCAAGGCGCCCAAGCCCTGGATCATGGTCGGCCATTCCATGGGCGGCTGCCTCAACCTCTTGTCGCTGGAGGCGGGCGAGAGCCGCTTCGCCGGCGCCGTCCTGTCCAGCCCCATGCTGCGCATCAAGACGGGCAAGCGGTCGATGTGGTCGGTCAAGCTGGCGGTGCGCTGGAACCTGCGCCACGGCAAGGCGGGCGACTATGTGCTGGACAATCCCGACGATCCCTTCGACCACACCTTCGAGAAGGACGGCCTGACGTCCGACCGCGCGCGCTACGACCTGTGGCGTCAGCAGCTCTACGCCTGCCCGCATCTGGCCATCGGCGGCCCGACCTGGGGCTGGCTGGCCTTTGCGCTCGACGCGGGCGAACGCGCGTTGAAGCCGCGCGCGCTGAAGGCGGTGAAGATCCCCGTCTGCGTGGTTCAGGCCTCCGAGGACGACAAGGTCTGGAAACAGACCAACCGCTGGGCGGCGCGCCGTCTGGGCCGCGGCCGCTATGTCGAGGCGCCGGGCGCCCTGCACGAAGTCATCATGGAGGCGGACCCGCTGCGCGGCGTCTTCCTGGACGAGTTCGACGCCCTGGCTGGCTATGTCGCCCCCGCCGAGGGACAGGCGGCGACCGCTGCGCCTGTGAAGGGCGCGGCCTAGAGCCTGATCGGTTGAGGTGGAATCGCTTCGCGATTCCACTGATGCCGTGAATCAGGCTCCAGGATTGATGCTGGAGCGAAGATCTGGGTTCAGATGCGATCGCATCTGAACCGATTTCGCTCTAGGCGTTCAGAACAGCGAGGGTCTGGTCGGTCAGAGCGGCGTCGCCGACGGCCAGGATGCGGCCGTCGCCGTCGGGCGCCTGGCCGCTCCAGCTTGTGACCTTGCCGCCCGCCGCCTCGATGACCGGCAGCAGGGCGGACCAGTCCCAGACCTTCAGTTCCGTCTCTGCAACCAGGTCGATGCGGCCCGCCGCCACCATGGCGTAAGCGTAGGCGTCGCAGCCCAGACGGGCCAGTCGGGCCGAGGCGCGCAGCCGCGTCCAGGCCTCGCGGTCGGCGCCGACGAAGATGTCGGGGTCGGTGGTGGCGATCAGGGCGTCGGACAGGGCCGGACAGGCGCGGGTCTTCAGGGCGGTCTCGCTCCCGTCCCGCAGCAGCCGCGCGCCCGACGGGCCGCCCAGAAACACCTCGGCGAGATAGGGCTGGCCGATGGCGCCGATCACCGGCGCGCCTTCATGGCGCAGGGCGATCAGGGTGGTCCACAAGGGCAGGCCGGCGATGAAGGCGCGGGTGCCGTCGATGGGGTCCAGAATCCAGACATGCTCGGCCTCGGGCCGGTCTTCGCCGTATTCCTCGCCGATGACGCCGTGGTGCGGGTAGCGGGCGGCGATCAGGCGGCGGATGGCGGCCTCGGCGGCGCGGTCGGCCTCGGTGACGGGGTCGAAGGCGCCGGGTCCGGCCTTGTTTTCCTCGGCGTTGTCGCTCCGGAAATAGGGCAGGGCCGTGCGCGCGGCCTCATGCGACAGTTCGACGGCGAAGGCTTCCAGCTCGGTCATGGCGGCGGCATACACCGCCCGCCCTGCCGGGGCGAGGGGTCAGGCCGCCTCGTTGTCGGTGTGCAGCGACCGGGCCAGATCCAGCAGGCGGCGACGCGGTCGTTCGTCCAGCTGATAATAGGCCTGGATCAGGTCGAGGGTCTCCTTGCGGGAAAAGCTCTCTGCGGCGGCGCCCGCGCCCTCGCGGGGTTCCAGCGCCTCGGCCAGGCCGTCGTAGAAATAGCTGACCTGGGTTTCCAGAGCCTCGGCCAGCTCCCACAGGCGGGCGGCGGAGATGCGGTTGGCGCCGCACTCGTACTTCTGAATCTGCTGGAACCGGATGCCGACCTGAACGGCGAGCTGCTGCTGGGTCAGGCCCAGCAGACGGCGGCGGCGGCGCAGGCGGCGGCCCAGATGAAGATCGATGTCGGCGGCCATGACGGCCCCTTTCTCTGTCCTACGGGCGCTGTGTCGAAACGACACGGCTCGCCCGTCGCGCCGCAAGCGCCGTGCCGTATTCGCCTTTCCGGGGAATAGCGACGCTTGGGCGGCGCGCGGACGCAACCCCTGGGCGAGCGGCGCATTACCGCCAAGGCAGTCAAGCCTGACTGAAAGGGAGCATGGGAATGAGCGGTTTTGGGTGGATCGCCTGGATCATCATCGGCGTCATCGCCGGATGGTTGGCGGAAAAGATCATGAAGCGGAACCACGGCCTGCTGACCAATCTGGTGGTGGGCGTCTTCGGCGCGCTGATCGGCGGGTTCCTGGCCAATAACCTGCTGGGCGTGGACGCGGCTGGAAACTGGATCGTCGGCGTCATCGTCGCCACCATCGGCGCGGTGGTCTTGTTGTTCCTGCTGGGGTTGATCAAGAAGCGCGCCTGATCATCGCGACATCGAAACGACAAAGGGGCGGCCCGTGACGGGCCGCCCCTTCTTCATTCCGGCCTGGCGGATCAGGCGTTGGGTTCGTCAGCCGGCGGCTCCACCGGCTCGGCAGGCGGGGGCGCATCGACAGCGTCCGTGGGCGGGGTCGCCTCAGCCGGAGCCTCGTCGGCGATGGCGGCGGCGGCCTGGAAGTCGGACAGGCTGGCGTTGACGACGATGGCGTCGCTGTCCTGGCGGATGCCGGCCACCGACACGGCGCGCACCGCGCCGTCGGCGCCGCGCACGGTCAGTTCCTGACCCGCGGCGCCGTTCCGGGCGCCGACCAGCTTGCCCAGCTCCGAACCATCGGCGCTCTTGACCATGGCGCCCGGCGTCAGGGTCAGGCTTTGGGGTTGAGCCGGAGCCGCCTCAGCGGGAGCCGGTTCGGGCGTCTGCGGCGTCGTGGCGTCCTGAGCAAGCACAGGAGCGGCGAAGAGGAAGGCGCCGACGATGCCGGTCAGCAGGGCGGTCTTGCGGATCATGGGGTCACTCTGGTTGAACGAGTCTGGCGCTCGCGAAAAGGTGAACTCGCGGCGTTTCGGATTGTTTCAGGCGTCCTGAAATGACCTTTTCCGCGCCGCAAACGGCCGATTCTTGCTCTATGAGGGGCGATGACACCGAGAGGGCGAATGACAGCGACGAAGCGGCCGGGCGGCCAGGGCCGGGGTGGACTGGCGCGGATCCTCCAGCGACTGGGCGGGCTGGTCTATGAGTTGACGCCGCAGGTCTTCGCTGTGGCCTCCTTCGCCCTGGGCGCCGTCATGCTGTTGTCGGCCGTCACGCCGGCCTTCAGCGGGCGGCTGCAGGCGCTGAACCAGTTCTCGGCGCCCATCCTGATCGACCTGTCCCATTTCGCGGCCAGCGTGACGGGCTTCATGCTGCTGCTGGTCTCGGCGGGTCTGTGGCGGCGTCGGCGCGGCGCCTACTACGCCGCCCTGTTCGGTCTGATGCTGGGGGCGGTCTTCTCCCTGATGAAGGGCCTGGACTGGGAGGAGGCGGCGGAGCTGACCCTGGCGGCGGCCCTGTTGCTGCCGTGCCGGGCGGCCTTCAACCGGCGCTCGCGGCTGGGCGAACCGCTGCGGCCCGGCTGGCTGCTGATGCTGGCGGCGGCCGTGGCGGCCATGCTGTGGCTGGGCTTCTTCGCCTATCGCGACACGGCCTATACCGACGAGCTGTGGTGGACCTTCCTGACCGACACCCAGGCCTCGGGCTTCCTGCGGGCGGGCGCCGTGTTGGCGATCCTGACCCTGGCGGTGGCGGTGCGTTCCCTGCTGACGGCGCCGGGCGCCCGCAGCCACGCGCCGGCCGGACCCGACGAGATCGAGCGGGCCCGCGCCGCCCTGGCCGAGGCGGATACGGCCTCGCCGGAGGCCGGTCTGGCGCTGTTGGGCGACAAGGCCCTGTTGTTCAGTCCGTCAGGCCGCAGCTTCATCGCCTATCGCGTGCAGGGGCGGCGCTGGATCGCCATGGGCGAGGCCGCCGGCCTGAGGGAGGAGCGGCTGGAGCTTTTGTGGGCCTTCGCCGAACTGGCCGACAGCTACGGCGGGGCGCCGGTCTTCTATTCGGTCGGCGAGGGGATGCTAGCCGATCTGGCGACCCTGGGCCTGGCCGTGCGCAAGGTGGGCGAGGCGGCGGTGATCGAGGCCGAACATTTCTCGACCGAGGGCAAGGGCAAGCAGAACCTGCGCACCGCGGTGAACCGCGCCGAGCGCGAGGGCACGAGCTTCGAGGTCTTGGCGCCCGGCGCCGCCCGTCCGCTGGAAGCCGAGCTGCGCGCCGTCTCCGACGCCTGGCTGGACCACCACAACGGATCGGAAAAGGCCTTCTCGCTGGGCCGCTTCGACATCGACTACCTGGATCGGTCGCCGGTCGCCGTGGCGTGGGAAGGCGGCCGCATCGTCGCCTTCGCCAACCTGCTGCTTGGGGCGCGCGGCGAAGAGGCGATGATCGATTTGATGCGCCACGCGCCGGACGGGCCGCACGGGGTGATGGACTATCTGTTCACACGCACGGCGCAGTGGGCGCGGGCCGAGGGCTTCAAGCGGCTGGATCTGGGCATGGCGCCCCTGTCGGGTCTGCAGGACCGGCGTCTGGCCCCCGTCTTCGCCCGCGTCGGCGCCCTGGTGTTCGAGGAGGGCGGCGCGGTCTACGGCTTCCAGGGCTTGCGCGCCTACAAGTCCAAGTTCGGCCCGGTCTGGCGGCCGAAATTCATCGCCGCCTCGACCACGACCCCGCTGGCCCTGGCTCTGCTGGACGTGGCCCTGTTGACCAGCGGCGGCTGGCTGGGCCTGCTGGGGTTGAGGAAGTAGGACGCTCGCCCCCACGCTGGCTGTCATCCCGGACGACCTGAAAGGGCGATCCGGGACCGCAGGAAGCTCCAACGGTTGTGTGCTGGGCGGTCCCGGCTCTCCGCTACGCTGCGGCCGGGATGACGTGAAAGGGAGCGGCTCCAACTCACGCAGCAAGCCAAAAGGAGCGGGCCTCAAGTAGCCCGAAGGGCGGTAGGCCCAAGGGAAAGCGTGGTAGGCCCCCAAAAAGAAGGCGACCCTTGCGGATCGCCCTCTTCATTTCGGTTGTCGTCAGCCTCAGTCGGGGCGCTGGCGCTTCTTGCGGAACGAGGGGTTCAGGATCTGCTTGCGCAGACGGATCGACTTGGGCGTGACCTCGACCAGTTCGTCGTCGCCGATATAGGCGATGGCCTGTTCCAGCGACATCTGGCGCGGGGGGGTCAGGCGAACGGCCTCGTCCTTGCCGGCGGCGCGGACGTTGGTCAGCTGCTTGCCCTTGATCGGGTTGACGTCCAGGTCGTCCCAGCGGGCGTTCTCGCCGATGATCATGCCTTCGTAGGTCTTCTCGCCGGCGCCGACGAACATGACGCCGCGGTCTTCCAGGTTCCACAGGGCGAAGGCCGCCGTATCGCCGTCCGAGTTCGAGATCAGCACGCCCTTCAGACGGCCGGCGATCTCGCCCTTGTAGCCTTCATAGTGGCTGAAGACGCGGTTCAGCACGCCCGAACCGCGCGTGTCGGTCAGGAACTCGCCCTGATAGCCGATCAGCGAACGCGACGGGCATTTCAGGCTGATGCGGGTCTTCCCGGCGCCCGACGGGCCCATGTCGGTCATTTCGGCCTTACGGGCCGACAGCTTCTCGATGACGATGCCCGAGAACTCGTCGTCGACGTCGATCATGACGTCTTCGATCGGCTCCATCTTCTCGCCGTTCTCGCCGGTCTGGAAGACCACGCGCGGACGCGAGATCGAGACCTCGAAGCCTTCGCGGCGCATGTTTTCGATCAGAACGCCCAGTTGCAGTTCGCCACGGCCGGCGACCTCGTAGGCGTCGCCGCCTTCGGTCGTGGTGACGCGGATGGCGACGTTGGCTTCGGCTTCCTTCAGCAGGCGGTCGCGGATGACGCGCGACTGGACCTTGTCGCCTTCACGGCCGGCCAGGGGGCTGTCGTTGACCGAGACGGTCATGGAGATGGTCGGCGGGTCGATCGGCTGGGCGTCCAGCGGCTCGGTGACTTCCATGGCGCACAGGGTGTCGGCCACGGTCGCCTTGGACATGCCGGCGATGGCGACGATGTCGCCCGCTTCCGAACCCTCGTCCAGAGCCTGACGCTTCAGGCCGCGGAAGGCCAGGACCTTGGTGATCCGGCCGCGCTCGATTTCCTTGCCTTCGCGGTCCAGGGCGTGGATCGCCATGCCGGGGACGGCCTTGCCGCTTTCGATACGGCCGGTCAGCAGGCGGCCCAGGAAGGGATCGCTTTCGATCAGCACGTCCAGCATGCGGAACGGCTTGTCCTTGTTGGCCTGGACGGCGGGGGCCGGCACGTGGCGCACGATCAGGTCGAACAGCGGGGCCAGGGTGTCGTTGGGCTGGTTCAGATCCAGCGTGGCCCAGCCGGCGCGGCCCGAAGCGTAGATGTGCGGGAAGTCCAGTTGTTCGTCCGTCGCGCCGATGGCGGCGAACAGGTCGAAGGCTTCGTTGTGCACGCGGTCGGGATCGGCGTGGGCGCGGTCGACCTTGTTGATGCAGAGGATGGGACGCAGGCCCATCTTCAGCGCCTTGGTCAGAACGAACTTGGTCTGGGGCATGACGCCCTCTTCGGCGTCAACCAGGATGACGCAGCCGTCCACCATGCCCAGGATGCGCTCGACTTCGCCGCCGAAGTCGGCGTGGCCGGGGGTGTCGATGATGTTGATGCGGGTCTCGCCCGCTTCACCGTTCCACAGGACCGAGGTGCATTTGGCCAGGATGGTGATCCCGCGCTCTTTTTCCTGGTCGTTGGAGTCCATGGCGCGCTCGGTCGTCGCCTCATTGGCTCGGAAGACGCCGGACTGGGCCAGCAGCTGGTCGACCAGGGTCGTCTTGCCGTGGTCAACGTGGGCGATGATAGCGACGTTACGAAGGTTCATTTCGGGCTCGGGCGGACTGTGTTCGGCCACGGAAGTCCGGGCCGCTGCAAGATGCGGAAAGCAGGAAGGAAGCGGCGCCTCTTACAGCCCTATCGTCCGAAAGGCCAGCGCGGCGGTACGATTGTGCGTCAGCCCGGCAGAATCAGCACGATCGTCGCCAGCGCCAGCAGGCCGATCAGCAGGGCTGACAGGGCGGCGACGGCCGCCACGCGGGGCCCGGCGCGGACCACGGCGCGCGGATCGACCATCAGCCCCAGACCGGCCATGGCGATCAGGGTCATCGACGTCACCCCGGCCTGCAGCGGCGGCAGGACGACTTCCGGGATCAGGCCGGCGGAGCGCAGGCCCATCAGGATCAGGAAGACGATGATGAACCAGGGGGCCATGTGGTGCAGCCTGGGCCGCTTGGCGCCTTCCACCCGGCCCGAACGCATCAGGCCCAGCACCAGGCAGACCGGGCCCAGCATCAGGACGCGAACCAGTTTGACGATCGCGCCTGTCTGGACGGCCAGCATCCCGGCGGGGGCGGCGGCGGCCAGGACCTGAGGCACGGCATAGACGGTCAGGCCGGCCAGGACGCCGACACGGGTTGCGTCGTAGCCCGCCAACGCCCCGACGACGGGGACCAGCAGCACCACGAGGATGCCGAGGACGGCGGTGAAGCCGATGGCGGCGGCCACGTCCTGGCCCTCGGCCTCGATGACCGGAGCGACGGCGGCGATGGCCGAGTTGCCGCAGATGGCGTTGCCGCAGGCGACCAGCAGGGCCATGGCGGGCGGCAGGCCGAAGGCCCGGCCCAGGGCATAGCCGCCGACGATGGCCAGGGCGACCACGCCGACGATAGCCAGCAGCATGACGGGGCCGAGCGCCATGACGGCGGCGCCGGAGACGGTCGCGCCCAGCAGGGCGACGGCCACCTCCAGCAGGGTCTTGGCGCTGAAGGCGATGCCCGGCGTCCAGACGCTGGACGGGGTCCAGAACAGCCGCAGACCCGCCCCCATCAGGATGGCCAGGACCAGTCCCTCGATCCACGGGTGGCCGAACAGCGAGGTCTCGATCAGTTGCAGGCCGTAGGCGACCGCGCCGATCCCGGCGCTCAGCAGGACGCCGGGCAGCAGGCGGGCAAGCGCCTGCTGCGGGGCGGTCAGGCTGGGGCGGGCATGGGCGGGATGATGGGCGGTCGTCATGACGGCGCATTCTCTGCTCCGTCATCTGATCGTTCCAACGGATAGTTCTGGATTTAACGATCGATAAAAGCGATTGATTGGCCATGACGCTGGAACAGCTTCGCATCTTTGTCGCCGTGGCCGAGCGTCTGCACATGACGCGCGCGGCCGAGGCGCTGAATCTGACCCAGTCGGCGGTCAGCGCGGCGGTCGCGGCGCTGGAGGCGCGGCACGGCACCCAGCTGTTCGACCGGGTCGGGCGGGGACTGGCGCTGAACGCGGCGGGCGCGGCCTTCCTGCCCGAGGCCCGCGCGGTCCTGGCCCAGGCCGAGGCGGCGGAGCAGGCGCTGGACGATCTGGCGGGGCTGAGGCGCGGTTCAGTGCGGCTGTTCGCCAGCCAGACCATCGCCGCCTACTGGCTGCCGCCGCGCATGGCGGCCTTTGCGCGGGCGCATCCGGAAATCCAGCTGCACCTGTCGATCGGCAATACGCACCGGGTGGTCGAGGCGGTGCTGGCGGGCGAGGCCGAACTGGGCCTGATCGAGGGGGCGTTCGAGGCGGCAAGGGTGGAGAAGGTGCGGATGGACGCGGACCGGCTGGTCGTGGTCGCGGCGCCGGGGCATCCGCTGGCGGGACGGGACGAGCCCCTGTCGGCGGCGGAGCTGAAGGCGCTGGACTGGGCCTTGCGCGAAGAGGGGTCGGGCACCCGCAGCGAGTTCGAGGCGGCCTTGCCGCGCGGCGTGGCGGGAAGTCTGCGCGCCGTGCTGACCCTGCCGTCAAACGAAGCCATTCTGTCGGCGGTGGCGGCGGGGGGGCTGGTCACGGCGATTTCGGAACTGGCCGCCCAGCCCCTGATCGAGGCGGGGCGGCTGGTTCGTCTGCCGCTCGATCTGCCCGAGCGGCCGTTTCATCTGCTGCGTCACCGCGAACGGCGGCCCAGCCGCGCCGCGGAAGCTTTTGCTTCCGCGCTTTAGAGGGAGAACGGAGGCTTTCGCCTCCGCGCACTAGTCAGGTCAGACCTTGGCCGAGCGGCTGCGGATCCACGAGTAGAGGGCGAAGGTCAGGACGGCGAAGGCGACCAGGCCGGCCCACATGGCGGGCCAGGCGCTGCCTTCGGGCAGCAGGGCGAACGGGGCTTCGTCCCGGGTGCTGACGATGACGGCGGCGGTGAAGACGCCGAACAGGCTTTCGCCGACGATCAGGCCCGAGGCCAGCAGCACGCCCATGCGGCGGCCGACGTCGGCGAAGCGGGTCGTGGCGATCCACCTGTCGTAGGCCCAGCCGCAGACGGCGCCGACGACCAGCATGGTGGTGACGGCGGCCGGCAGATAGACGCCGATGCCGGCGGCCAGCGGCGGCAGCTTGACCTTGTCCTTGGTCGCGCCGCGCAGGACGACGTCCAGGATGATGACGCCGACGCCGACGGCGGCGCCGATGCCGATCAGGTCCCAGCGCAGCTCGCCGCTGATGACGCCCTTGGCCAGGGCCGAGATCAGGGTGGCCTGGGGCGCGGCCAGGGTCTGGGCGCCCTGGACGATGGCGGGCGGGCCGCCTTCGAAGCCGAAGGCCTGGTTCATCATGTCCAGCACGAAGGGGATGACCAGGGCGCCGGCGACGACGCCGACCAGCAGGGCCGTCTGCTGACGCCAGGGCGTGGCCTCGACCAGCTGGCCGGTCTTGAGGTCCTGCAGGTTGTCGTTGGAGATGACGGCCACGGCGAAGACCACGGCGGTGACGATCAGGGCGAAGGCGATGATCGACGGATCAGCCGGCACGCCGGAGATGGCCATGACGCCCAGCATGAGCAGCGAGGCGATGATGATGGCTAGGATGCCGACGCCCGAGACCGGGCTGTTGGACGAGCCGATCAGACCGGCCATGTAGCCGCAGATGGCGGCGACCGCGAAGCCGATGACCACGACATAGATCAGCCCGCCGACGACCAGCAGCGGGGTCGAACCGGCCAGGGCCGTGCCCTGGGCGAAGACGGCCAGCAGGACGGCGATGCCGACCAGGGCCGCGATGGACAGCAGGCCGACGATCTTGATCGGAATGTCCTGCTCGGTGCGGTCCAGAACCTCGCCCTGGGCGCGTTTGGACTGGGCGGCGATGGCCGAGGCCAGGCCGGCGACCAGGGGCTTGGCCAGCTTGGCCAGGGTCCACAGGGCGGCGACGCCGATGACCCCGGCGCCGATGAAGCGGACTTCCTTGGCCCAGACCGTCATGGCCAGTTCTTCGGCGGGCGCGCCGGCGGGCAGGCCGGCGGCGATCGAGGGCACGCCGTGGGCCGTGGCCCAGGCCACGAACTCGGGCGAGGTCAGGATGGGGACGAAGATCAGCCAGGCCAGGACCAGGCCGAACAGCTGGGTCAGGCCGACGGCCAGGCCGATCAGGTGGCCGGCGCCCAGAAGGGCGAACTGCATCGAGAAGCCGACGCCGGTGGCGCCGCCGCCCAGCGCGGCGGGCAGGCGCAGGAAGGCGACGGTTTCGGCCGCGAAGACGCGGGCCGAGGCCAGGAAGGCGAAGAAGGCCGAGGCGACGGCGCTGCCGATCACGACGACCAGACCCGAACGGTTCTCGCGCACGGCGCTTTCGGATTCATCCGCGCCGGGCGAGCCGACCTTCAGCACCTCGGCGGCGGCGACGCCTTCGGGGTAGGGCAGGCCGCCCTGCACCACCAGGGTGCGGCGCAGCGGAATGGAGAAGGTCACGCCCAGCACCCCGCCGAGCACGCAGATGGCCACCGACTCCCAGAAGGGGAAGTTCATCCACCAGCCGATCATGACCAGGCCGGGCAGGACGAAGATGATCGAACTCATTGCGCCGCCGACCGAGGCGACGGTCTGAACCGTCATGTTCTCCCAGATGGTCGAACCCTTGAAGGCGCGCAGCAGGGCCATCGAGATGACCGCCGCCGGAATGGCCGAGGCGAAGGTCAGCCCGACCTTCAGCCCCAGATAGGTGTTGGCCGCCGTGAAGACCGCCGCCAGCAAACAGCCCAGGATCAGG
Organism: Brevundimonas sp. KH_025; assembly: GCF_057839885.1. Classification (NCBI taxonomy): domain Bacteria; kingdom Pseudomonadati; phylum Pseudomonadota; class Alphaproteobacteria; order Caulobacterales; family Caulobacteraceae; genus Brevundimonas; species Brevundimonas sp. KH_025. Next base: position 3,073,521 of record NZ_CM174501.1, read on the forward strand.
GCGCGGATGGTCAATTCGATGCGTTTGCCGGTCCCGGCGGGTTTGTCTGTCATGCGGGGTTCTTTCCGTTGTCGCGTCGGAGGTAAGCCGGAAAGCGGCGCCGTGACAACGGGGCGCGCGGCTTGCCTTCTCCCGCAAGGAGAGAAGGGCTAGGTTTTTCCCATGCCTGAATTGCCCGAAGTCGAAACCGTGCGTCGCGGCCTGGAGCCGGTGCTGGAGGGGGCGCGGCTGACGCAGCCGCGTCAGAACCGGCCGGATCTGCGCTTTCCCTTCCCCGAGCGGTTCGTCGAGCGGCTGGACGGGGCGATGGTGCTGCGGCTCGACCGGCGGGCCAAGTATCTGCTGTTCCCGCTGTCGACCGGCGAGACCTGGGTGACGCATCTGGGCATGACGGGGCGCTTTACGTTGCAGGAGGCGGCGCCGGGCAAGCATGAACATATGAGCCTGATCGCCGAGCGGGGCGGGGTGCTAACGCGGCTGGGCTACGCCGACGCGCGGCGCTTCGGCTTCATGGGGCTGATCCCGACCGAGGCGGTCGAGGGCCACGCCTGGTTTTCGGAACTGGGGCCGGAACCGCTGGGCAACGCCTTCTCCGCCGCCCATCTGGCCGAGGCCTTCGCCGGCAAGGCGCAGAACATCAAGGTCAGTCTGCTGGACCAGAGGATCGTGGCGGGGCTGGGCAATATCTATGTGTGCGAAGCGCTCTATCGCGCCCGCATCTCGCCGCTGACCCCTGCGGGCAAGGTCAGCCGGCCCCGGCTGGAGCGGCTGGCGACCGAGGTGAGACAGGTCCTGGCTGACGCCATCGTGGCGGGCGGCTCGACCCTGAAAGACTTCGCCAATGTCGAGGGCGGGCAGGGCTATTTCCAGCATCGTTTCGACGTCTATGGCCGCGAAGGCGAGCCGTGCCGGACCGAGGGCTGTGCAGGCACGGTGGCGCGCGTGGTCCAGGGCGGGCGCTCGACCTTCTTCTGTCCGGTCTGCCAGAAGAAGTGATGTGTCGGAAAAATCCGACGCGATGTAAAAAATTATAGACACGATGTCTGCGTCATGCGACATCGCCTCATCGCTTGGGATCAAGGAGGAGGCGGGAATGTCGTTCAGGGAAAAGCTGTCGTGGGGCGTTCTGCTGACCACCTCGACGGTGTGGAGCTTCTATTTCGTGCGGCTGGGGCTGAAGGCGGCCGACGGCCTGCTGACCCAGGACCTGGTGCTGTGGACGCTGGGGATCTGCGTCGCCTTCAGCGTGGCGGCCCATGTGGGTTTCTCCATTCTGGCCACGGTCAGCTCGTCGAAGGCTGATCTGGCCGTGGTCGACGAGCGCGAGCAGGGCGTGGCGCTGAAGGCCAGTCAGGCGGCCTTCATGACCATGAGCGTGGTGATCGGCGGTCTGGCGGCCTTCGCCTATGTCTATGCCCGCAAGCATCCGGACCTGCTGGGCGCGGACGCCCTGGCCCCGGCCATGCTGCTGGCCGCCAACGGGGTGATCTTCGCCCTGGCCCTGGCCGAAGTGGTGCGCCACGCCACCCAGATCACCCTGCTGCGCCGGGTCGGCTGAAGTCCGAACACAGAGGAGCGTGTCATGACCTTTCGTGAGAAGCATCTGTGGATCAGCATCGTCTCCACGGTAGTGATCTGGGGCGTCTATTACTGGCGGTTCGGCGAGCGGGTGCTGGAGGGCGGGCTGCGTCAGTCCTCCTTCGCCTGGGACATGGGGCTGATGTTCGCCGGGGCGACGGCTGTCGTCGTCGTGATCGAGCTGGTCCTGACCCTGATCGCCCATCTGACCACGTCCAAGGCCGAGCGCGAGGCGCGCGACGAGCGCGAGACCCTGGCGGCGCTCAAGGCCAGCCATGTGTCGCTGATGGCCCTGATCGCGATCATCATCACCCTGAGCGGCGTGGCCTATTTCGCCGGCCTGGGCGACGTCGTCGCGCCGGGCGCGGGCAAGGCTCTGACCACCAACGCCAACGCCATGGTGGTGATCGCCAATGTCCTGCTGGGCGCGATCGTCGTGTCCGAGATGATCCGCTTCGTCTTCACGGTGGTCCTGCTGCGGCGGGGGCGGTGATGGGAAAAGCCCCGCCCCCCATCAAGAACCGCATCCGCGAACTGCGCTTTCACGCAGGCGAGATGACCCAGGCCGATCTGGCCGCGCGGATCGGCATGACGCGCCAGACCATCGTGGCCATGGAGCAGGGCAAGTACTCGCCCAGTCTGGAGGCCGCCTTCCGCATCGCCCAGGTCTTTGGCGTCGAGATCGGCGAGGTGTTCCAGTGGGAGGGCTGAGGCGCTAGACCTCCGCTCGAACGATATAGAGGAGCGCCTGATGGCCGACGCCTATTCCACCCTGCTGATCGAACGTCACGCCGACGGCTATGCGGTCGTCACCCTGAACCGGCCCGAGGCGCTGAACGCGCTGAACACCACCCTGACCGGCGAACTGGGCGACTTCCTGGAGAGCGCAGCCGACGACGACAGCGTGCGTTGCGTGGTCCTGACCGGCTCGGTGAAGGCCTTCGCCGCCGGCGCCGACATCAAGGAGATGGCGGACCAGGCCTATGCCGACATGTATCGCGGCAACTTCTTCGCCCGCGCCCACGACCGGGTGGCTGGGTTCCGCAAGCCGATCATCGCGGCGGTCTCGGGCTATGCCCTGGGCGGCGGCTGCGAGCTGGCCATGCTGTGCGACTTCATCATCGCCTCGGACACGGCGAAGTTCGGCCAGCCCGAGATCAACCTGGGCGTGGCCCCCGGCATCGGCGGCTCGCAGCGCCTGACCCGCGCTGTGGGCAAGGCCAAGGCGATGGACATGTGCCTGACCGGCCGGATGATGGACGCCGCCGAGGCCGAGCGCGCCGGTCTGGTCTCGCGCGTGGTGGCGTCTGACGCCCTGCTGGACGAGGCGCGGGCGACGGCGGCCAAGATCGCCGGGCAGTCGATCCTGGCCGTCATGGCCAACAAGGAACTGGTCAACGCCGCCTTCGAGACGACCCTGACGCAAGGGGTGGTGTTCGAGCGCCGCCTGTTCCACTCCCTGTTCGCCTTCGAGGACCAGAAGGAGGGGATGGCCGCCTTCGTCGAGAAGCGGAAGCCCGCCTTCACGGGGCGCTGAGGTTCGCTCAAACCTAGGCTCCGACTCAATTCCGGCCGGGTCGCGTTGACCGGCCGGAGCCTTTCCGCTATAGCCGCCCGCTCTTGAGATTTCCTCGCCGTGGACGTGGGTTCGCGGCGTTTTCGTTCGAAGGTTTTTACCCGATGGCCAACAATGCAGGCGCCCGCAAGGCGATCCGCAAGATCGAAGCGCGGACCGAAGTGAACAAGGCCCGCCGCACCCGCGTTCGCACCTACCTGCGCAAGTTCCAGGAAGCCCTGACGGGCGGAGACGTCGAAGCCGCCAAGGGCGCCTTCATCACGGCTCAGTCGGAACTGATGCGCGCCGTGTCCAAGGGCGTGGTTCACAAGAACACCGGCTCGCGCAAGGTTTCGCGCCTGGCCGCCCAGCTGAAGAAGCTGTCGGCCGCCTGATCAAGGGGCGTCGCGGACGGGGTTTCACGCCTTTGTCAAACGACGTCATTTGATGCGTTCGGACGACCCGTAACAGGGTTGTCGCAAGAAAATCTAACGATTTCAACGGCGAGGAAGCGCAAGCTCCCTCGCCGTCTTGCTGTCCGGCGCTAAGTCGCCGGCGGAATCCAGCGTTGGGAAATGGGGCGAAACCGCCATTTTCCCAAGCGCTGCCGGGGTTTGCCGGAGTCAAACAATTTAAGTGCGAATCTCGACTCGAATCAGCGTTGATCTCCGCCGCGCGGCGCGTAAGTTCGAGGGGTAACGCACTTCCATCCAATCTGGATGAAGGCGAGGGAAATCAACGGTTTCCCTCGGCGGGAGATGTCTGTCTGTGAGTACGACCCCACTCGCGAAGCCTGGCTTCGCGGGGCAGGAGAAGTCGTCCCGGATCGGCGGCTTCGAAGGGCGTTCGTTCGGTGGACAAAACTAACTCTGGCGGGTGTCTGAGA
>NZ_JBYQPR010000002.1:0-3856 GCF_057839885.1 Brevundimonas sp. KH_025
GTGACGCGCGGGACCGAGGCCCAGCCCGACCTGTTCCTCGCCGTCGTCGGTGATGCGCCCTTCCGGGATGGTCTGGACCTGATGGCGATTCCGGTTGTGTCGCTGGCGAAGGGGCGGCGCGCGGAGCCGATCAGGTTCAAGCGGGGCGATATGTCGGTTGAGGTGTCCGCGCCTCCGCATATCGGCATTGCCACGATCTGGGATTTTGATTTCGTCCTCTACGCCGTGTCCCAGTTGAATGAGGCCGTGAACCGGGGCGAAACACCGCCTCCGACGATCAGGGCGCCCGCCTATGACATTCTCCGAGCCGTGCGCCGGGGGACCAGCGGGCGGGAGTATCAGGGCCTACGGGACGCGCTGGACCGCCTGAAGGCGACCACGATCCGCACCACGATCCGAGCGAACGGCAAACGGGGCGAGACTTTCAGCCTGATCGAGCACGTCCAGTGGGCCGAGGATGCTTTCGGAAAGCCCTTGGGCGTCAGCATCACGCTCCCCCAGTGGCTCTATCGCGCCGTTCTGGACCACCGCGTTCTGTCTCTCGACAGCCGTTATTTCGATCTCTCCGGGGGCTTGGCCCGATGGCTTTACCGCGTGTCGCGGAAACAGGCTGGCGACCGTCCTGACGGCTGGCGCTGGACCCTTGCCGACCTTCACCAGCGGTCCGGTGTCACCCGCCCCCTGAAGGGGTTTGCCTATGACCTGCGGAAGCTGATCGAGGCGAACCCGCTCCCGGAATATTGGCTGACAGCCTACGCCGATGACACCGGGACCGAGTGCGTCCACGTCACCCGCCGATCAAAGCTGGCCCTCGATCATCCGGGGCGGGAGATACCCCTCAAATCTCGCCGTCTGGACCCCGCCCTGTAGGGTTTAAGACTCTCCGTAGGAGAGGGGTTTAAGGGTTTCAGGGTTGAAAACTCCCTACTTAATCAAGCCCTTACCCTGTGGATTGGTCCGCGATAACACGGCAATCGGTCCGCGATAACACGTCCTGTCCGGTTCGCGATAACACGTCCCGCGCGCGAGAAAGCTGGATTAGCGAACGCCTTGCCCAATGGGGCCGGTGTCCAGACTGGACGGCTTGAGGATTGACCCTGCCCCCTCGCGTGCGTGCGTGCGCGATGCGGGCGGAAACCTCCTGAAACCTCGATCTACTCGGACCTAAAATAGATGGCCGAAGCGGCGCATGGCCTCCGAGGCGAATAGACCCTCGAAGTCCTCCGAGGCCCTGATCCATGCCTGCGTCAGCCGTTCCCGATTCCGACCGCGCCGGGGCTTTTCGTGAAGGCGCTTCTCGCATCGTTCCATGCGCTCCCGCGTCCGATCGAGCCGGTCCATAGATTGGCTGGCGTAGGTCAGCCGGTGCGCCTGACGACAAGCGACCACGCCGCCGACTACCGGGAGAACCTGACACCGGCGAAGGGTGCGGGGACATAGGGCGTAGTAGCGGAACCCGCCGAACCGCATAGGGACCGCCTCAAGCTGGACGGTGACGGTGCGGTCCTCGCCGCTCGTGCTGTAGGACAGGATCAGGCGGCGATCCTCGCCGTCCATGACCACCGTGTAGCCCATGCTCCCCGATGGCTCGCCGCGACGGGTCCAGCGCAACGTCCCGCTTGCCCTATGGCCTTCCCTCAACGCCCCCTGTTTGCGGAGGAACCGAAGGTCTATCCGACAGGCTGCGTCCACGGTTCCCCGGTTCCGGGTCCGGTATCGTCCTGACGCGCTTCCGCCCATGATGGCCTCCCAGATTTTCCGAACGCTTTTGCGTTAGGCTGTCATTTAATCAAAAAGGCTGTTTCGCCGCTAAGGCCCTTTTTGTCATCACTGGCGGCAAACTCTGTCTTTGGCTGTCTGGGCATCAAAACCCCCGACTTGTCCGTCAGTGGCCGCTAGAAACGGCTGGAAATGGCATCGTATGGTTCGCTCTGGCCTTTGCTTGGATTGAGTGACTAAGGCCCAGCCGCTTTCCGGGGACCGGGTAGCCGGTTCGCTTGGCCCGATGGACCGCGAAAACGCCAAAGGCATCGTGCACGCGGTCCGTCCCTTCCTTCAGCAGATAGCTGGCGAAACCCTTGTCCCAGACCCAGACCGACTTGACCGCCCGGTCCTCGTAATCGTCGGAGGCTCCGGCCACCCAGCCGCGAACGGCTGCGATGAAGTCCTTCCCCATTCCGCCGCTCTCTCCGCCGGGGACGTGGACCAGCAGATGAAGGTGGAGGCCGTCGAAGGTGCGGGCGGTTCCGTTCTCTCGGGCGTAGGCCCAGACCGGCGGGCTATCGGTTCGCCGCCGTAGCCATTGGCCCATGACGTTGATGAGGTGCTGGACCCGATCAAACTCCGGGACCGATGACGGGGCGAACCGCCAATGGACCGTGACGTGAAGGTTGAGGGGGCAGCCAAGCACGCCGTCCGCGAAGTTGACCCCGTGATGCCAGTTTGATGCCACCCCGTATTCAATCTGTTCCGTCACCTTGCGATGGGTCGGAGCACCCGGAACCTTGCGAGGGCGACCGGCGGGACCACGTAGGATTTTGGACGGCTCGACCACTAGATTTAGTCCCTGTGTCTCTAAGAACAGCTATTTAAGCCTAACTGGATGCTCGCGCGCGCACGAGGGACCGGGGCGAACCTGCCCGTTAACCTGTTGGAAAACATATCATCTTGACCGGCGTTCTACCACCTTCCCCGCGTTGGAAAATAATAGTGGACTGGGGGGAGGCGTAACAGGTAAAGGTTCGTCTGCCTGTTACGGGAGGACCACCGATGGCCGAGGGAAGATTCGTCGCCTACTACCGCGTCAGCACCGCGCGACAGGGCCAGTCGGGTCTGGGGCTTGAGGCCCAGCAGGGGGCCGTCACCCGCTATCTCAACGGCGGCTCATGGGATCTGATCGAGGCGTTCACCGAGATTGAAACCGCCAAGGGGGCCAACGCCCTCGCCATGCGTCCCCAGTTGAGGGCCGCGCTGGACTACGCCCGGAAGCACAAGGCTACCCTCGTCATCGCCAAGCTGGACCGGCTGGCGCGCAACGTCCATTTCGTGTCTGGCCTCTTGGAAACCGGCGTGGATTTCGTCGCCGCCGACCGTCCCGATGCGGACCGGTTCACGCTTCACCTTGAGGCGGCGCTGGCCGAGCGGGAGGCCCGCGTCATCTCCGAACGGACGAAGGCTGCGCTGGCCGCTGCGAAGCGCCGGGGCGTGGTTCTGGGGGCCAACGGTAAGACGCTGGCGGTGCGGAACCGGGCCGAGGCCGTCGAACGTGTCGCGCCGATGGCTGGCCGTCTGAAGGCTCTCCGGGGCGAGGGTTTGTCCCTGCGCCGAATCGCCACCACCCTCAACGATGAAGGCGTGTCATCGCCGGGGGGCGGGGCGTGGTATCCGGCCAACGTCCAGCGCGCTCTTGAGCGGGTTTCTGTCTGACGGCTTGGCAGACGATTTAACGGCAGACTGGACGGCAGACGCCGATGGCAGACACACCCGCACCGAAGGCTCCCCGGAAGCCTGTAGGGCGTCCTCCGAAGGGCAGGGGCGCGGCTACGTCGTCAGACGCGGCTGACGCGCGTTGGACCGTGCGGGGCGTCCCGTTGAACGTCCGGGCGATGGCGACGAAAGCGGCTGACAGACAGGGTTTGACGGTAGGTGATTGGCTGGCCGAGGCGGTAATCGCCTATAGCCGGGGGAAGGTTTCGTCTGACGGTTCCGGCCTTTCGGCAGACGGCGGCGCGAACGTCCCCGCCATGCCCTTGCCCTCCGAGTTTCCAGCCCTCTTGGCTGACATTCAGGACCGCCTGAAAGCTATCGAGGCCGAGAAGGAGCGGAGCGTTCTGGACCGCCTTTTGGGCAGACGGAA